>NZ_JAHXYV010000010.1:0-86617 GCF_019969775.1 Stenotrophomonas sp. OVS01A
CAACCGCCTTGACCGATGTGGAGGTCTTGCAGGCCTCTTTGGCGACCTGCAATTTGAAACAAACCTCATATCTATTCATGTAACCCTCGGGGTTGGATCAGGTGTCCAACTCCAGGGGGTCACTTCAGGGATGGGTTCACGGCGTCCCCCGCGAATCCACCCCGCCCGGCCAACCACGGCTGTTGCTTTCAGCAACCACCCACGAGGGGCTGCGCCGATGGCTGGAAACTACCCGTAACCGCCATGCACCGGATTGTGACGACGCACCGCCATCACCAACCCGAACCCCGCCAGCAGCGACACCGCCGACGTACCGCCGTAACTGATCAACGGCATCGGCACCCCCACCACCGGCAGCAGGCCGGAAATCATTCCGCCGTTCACCAGTACATAGACGAAGAACGCCAGACCCGTGGCACCGGCCAGCAGGCGTGAGTACGAATCGCGCGACTGGCTGGCGATCCACAGGCAGCGCCCGATCACCACCAGATACAACGTCAGCACCAGCGCCACGCCGATCCAGCCGAACTCCTCGCTCAGCACCGAAAACGCGAAGTCGGTGGTCTGCTCGGGAATGAAATTCAGGTGCGACTGCGAGCCTTCGCCCCAGCCCTTGCCGTCGAAACCGCCGGAACCAATGGCGATCTTCGACTGGATGATGTTCCAGCCCGCGCCCAGCGCATCCATTTCCGGGTCGAGGAACATCATGATGCGGTCCTTCTGGTACGGCCGCAGCAACCAGAACCAGGCGACCGGCGCCACCGCTGCCACGCCGCCCACGCCCAGCCCCACCCACCACCACGGCAGGCCCGCCAGCAGCAGCACGAACACACCACTGGCGGCGATCAGCACGCCGGTGCCGAAGTCCGGCTGCAGCATCACCAGCCCAGTCGGCACACCGATGATCACCATCGCCACCAGCACCGTGTTGAAGCGCGGCGGCAGCGGCATCTTGTGCAGGTACCAGGCCACCATCATCGGCAGGCTGACCTTGAGCAGTTCGGCCGGCTGCAGGTAGAAGAACTTGAGGTCCAGCCACTGCCGGCCGTATTTTCCCGTTCCCAGCGCGAACACCGCCAGCAACGGGATCATCGAGATGGCGTAGATCAGTGGCGTGGCCGAGCGGATGCGCAGGATCGGCGCCCGCGAAATGCCCCACATCGCCGCCAGACCCACGGCAAAACGCACGCCCTGCGCCATCACCAGGCCATCGCCGCCAGCACTCTTCAACGTCGCCAGGCCGATCACCATCAGCGCGCCCAGGGCCAGGCACAGCAGCCAGTCGAGGCTGCTGAAGAACCGCTGCAGCATTTCCCCGGCCCAGCGCAGGAAGGCGCTCATCGGCTGGCCTCCGCCGCGACGGTCGGGCGAGGACCGACGGGCAACGCCGCAGCAGATGGCGAACCCGGAACCGGTGCCGGCGCCGGTGGCGGTGCGGGCATGCCGATCAGCACCGGGTGCTCGCCCAGCTCGGCGGCGGCGGCGTCGCCGGCCGGACGCGCGTTCACGTCCTCATTGTCGAAGGCGGTGATGCCGATGGCGGTGGTGCCGCGTTCGCTGTCCAGCGGCTGCATGCCTTCAGGCATCTTGCCCAGCAGCCAGGCATCGAAGATCTTGCGCGCGATCGGTGCGGCCGCCGCGCCGCCGTAACCGCCGCCTTCCACGGCGATGGCCAGCGCGATCACCGGCTGCTCGGCCGGCGCGAAGCCGACGAACAGCGCACGGTGGCGCAGGTGCATCGGCAGGCTTCTGGGATTGACCGCGGCCGTGCCCTTGCGGCTGACGACCTGTGCCGTGCCTGTCTTGCCCGCCATCGTGTACGGCGCGCCGGCCGCCATGCGTGCGGCGCTGCCACCGGGAAGCATGGTGGCCATCATGCCTTCGCGCACGGCCTGAAGATTGTTCGGGTTGGGGCTGACCGGCTTGCTCGGGCCGGGCTCCGCCGCCACCCAGTCGCTGTCGAAACCAGCACGCTGCTGCATCACCAGATGCGGCGTGCGCAGCTGGCCATTGGCCAGGCCGCTGACACCACGGGCCAGCTGCAGCGGGGTGACCTTCCAGTCGCCCTGGCCGATGCTGATGTTCACCGTGTCGCCGGGATACCAGGCTTCCTTGCGGCTTTTCCGCTTGTAGGCCGGCGACGGCAGGATGCCGGAGATCTCGCCGGTCAGATCGATGCCGGTCGGCTGGCCGAAGCCGTAGTACTCCATGTAATGGTCGAACCGCTCGATGCCCAGGTCCAATGCCAAGCGGTAGTAGTAGGTATTGACCGACTGCGCGATGGACTTGCGCAGATCGGTCCAGCCGTGACCGCCACGATGCGAATCACCCCAGCCACGCGAGGTGCCCGGCAGGTAGAACATGCCGGTCGACAGCACCTTGTCCTCCGGACGGCGAACGCCCGAATCGAGGCCGGCCAGGCCGATCAGCGGCTTCAGGGTCGAACCGGGGGCAACGCCGCCGAGTACCAGGCGATTGAACTGCGGGCGCGACGGGTTGTCGTTCAGCGCCTTGAAATCGGCATGCGAGATGCCGTTGACGAACAGGTTCGGGTCGTAGGACGGCAGGCTGACCATCGCCAGCACTTCACCGGTACGCGGGTCCATCGCCACGGCCGAGCCTTCCTGATCACCGAAGGCAGCCACCATCGCCCGCTGCAGGTCGGCGTCGATCGACAGCCGCAGGTCGGCGCCGGATTGCGCAGCGACACGACCGATGGTGCGGATCGCGCGGCCCTGCACGTTGGTCTCGACCTGCTCGTAGCCGACCTTGCCGCGCAGTTCCTGCTCGTAATAGCGCTCCAGGCCGGACTTGCCGATGTGGGTCAATGCAGCATTGCCCTCGCCGAGGATCTCCAGATCCTTGTCGTCGACCCGGCCAACGTAGCCGATGATGTGCGCGAACAGGTCGCCATAGGGATAGCGACGGGTCAGGTACGGTTCCAGCTCGACGCCGGGAAAGCGCCAGCGGTCCACCGCGAAGCGCGCCATTTCCTCATCGCTCATGCGCAGCTTCAGCGTGACCGGCAGGAACTTGCGGCGCGCCTTGCGCGACTTGTTGAACGCTTCCAGCTCTTCCGGACTGATCTGGATGATCTTCGCCAGCCCTTCCAGGGTGGCGTCCATGTCCTTGACCTTGTCCGGGGTCACATCCAGCCGGAACGCCGGCACGTTCTCGGCCAGCAACCGACCATTGCGGTCATAGATCATGCCGCGCCCGGGCACCACCGGCCGCGGCTTGATGCGGTTGGCTTCGGATCGGGTGGCGTAGATGTCGTGGTCCAGCACCTGCAGCTTGAAGTACCAGCCGCCCAGGCCCAGCAGGCAGACCAGCACGCCGAAGAAGCCCAACGCCGCACGGCGCCGGAACTGTTCGGCTTCGGCGTGCGGATTCTTGACCTGGCGGCGCGGCAGCATGGCTCAGCGCCCGCGCTTGCCGAAGCGCACCGCGTCCAGCAGTACGAACACCAGCGGCCACAGGCCCATGCCCAGCAACGGTGCCCACCAGTACGACCACGGCAGGGTCGGCTCGCCCACCAGGATATGGACCAGCGCGCTGACGATGCGATCGTTGAACAGCAGGCCGCCGATGGCCAGCATCTGCTGCGACATCGGGAAGAAGCGGATGCGCGCGCGGAAGCGCTGCAGGATGAAGGCCAGCATCACCAAGCGCAGCGCCTGCTCGCCCAGCACCCCGCCATACAGCAGGTCGGCGACGACGCCGCTGGCGAAGGCGATGCCGAGGCCGACGCGCTCGGGCGCTTCGATGACCCAGTAGGCCAGCACCAGTGCGAGCCAATACGGACGCAGCGGCTGCAGCAGCGCGGGCAACGGCAGCAGGCCCAGCAGCAGGGCCACCACCAGGCTGGCCGGCAGCACCCAGCGGTTGTCGCGAAGGCGGCTCATCGCTGCGCCTCCGGCTGCGGTTGGGTGGGCTGCGGTTGAGTTTGCTGCGGTTGCCGGCCAGCGGCCGGCACTACCGGGGAGCTGGCTGGGGGAGAGCCCCCCTCTTGTTGAGGGGGGCGCGCCGAAGGCGCGGGGGTAAGGGAGGATGCGCGGGCAGCCGGGTTCGTCGCAGACGAGGACGGCTGCCGGCCAGCGGCCGGCACTACCGGGGTAGCCTGCGTTGCTGCAGGCGCGGGGCCGGTCGGCAGCGCTGTGGCATCGGCCGGGCCACCGGGAGCGGCCTGTTCCATCTGCAGGCGCAGGTTCGGCGGAATGCGGATCGCAGCGCCGGGGCGCAGCAGCAGCACGTCGCGACCGCGATCAAGCTGCGCGGCCGGTTTCAGTTCGCCCACCAGGAAGGCATGGGTATCGTCCGGGCGCAGCGCGGTGATGGTGCCGACCGGGAATCCGGCCGGGAAGCGGCCACCGAGACCGGAGGTGACGATCTCATCGCCCACTTCCACGCCGGCGCTGAGCGGGATGTCGCGCAGTTCCAGCTTGTCGCCGCGGCCGTAGACGATCAGGCGCACGCCATTGCGGGCCACGGTCACCGGCACCGCGTGGTCGGGGTCGGTCAGCAACAGCACGGTAGAGCTGCCCGCGGTCACGCTGATCACCTGGCCCATCAGGCCGCCGGAATCGATCACCGCCTGGCCAACGTGCACGCCTTCGCGGCTGCCGGCGTCCAGCACCAGGCGCTGTTTGACCGGGTCCAGGTCGATGTCCAGGATCGGCGCCAGCTGCACGTCCAGGCCACTGCGCTCGGCCACGTTCAGCAGTTCGCGCAACTGGGCGTTGTCCAGTGCGGCGGTCTGCAGGCGGGTCAGGCGGGCGTTGGCCAGCAGCAGCTGGTTGCGCAGCTCGCGGTTCTCGGTCACCAGCTGGCCGTGGCTGGCGGCGGTGTCGCGCACCTGGCCGCCGAGCTTGCCGGGCAGGCCGGCCAGGGCCCACACCGGCTGCACCAGGCTGTTGGCCTGCTCGCGCAGACGCGCCAGCCAGCCAGCCTGGTCGTCGAGGACGATCAAGGTGATTGCCAGTGCGAGATAGGCCAGCAGCCGCAGCGGGCTGGCGGCATCACCGGATCGGGAAGCGACGGGAGGTCCGGCGTAGGGCGGCACGGCAGCGATTCAACTGGCAGAAGGCGGAAGGGAAACACGCGGGCGCCCCGCCGGTGCCGACCCGCCGATGTGGCGGGCCGCACCCCGGAGGGGCGCTGCGGGCGCAGGCAGCCGGGACGGCTTATTCCGGCGCAAAGAACTCGTTGCCGTGCATGTCGACCAGTTCCAGCGCACGACCGCCACCGCGGGCCACGCAGGTCAGCGGGTCATCAGCCACCTGCACGTGCAGACCGGTTTCCTCGGAAATCAGGCGGTCCATGTCGCGCAGCAGGGCGCCACCACCGGTCAGCACGATGCCGCGCTCGGCGACGTCGGCGCACAGTTCCGGCGGGGTCTGTTCCAGTGCCAGCTTGACCGCGCTGACAATGCCAGACAGCGGCTCGTGCAGCGCTTCAAGCACTTCGTTGGAGCTGATCTTGATCATCTTCGGCACGCCCTCGGCGAGGTTGCGGCCGGAGATTTCCATCTCGATCGCTTCCGCCTGCGGGTAGGCACAGCCCAGTTCGACCTTGATGCGCTCGGCGGTGGCTTCACCGATCAGCATGCCGTGGTTGCGGCGCACGTAGTTGGTGATCGATTCGTCGAAGCGGTCGCCGCCGATACGCACCGAGGCGGAATAGACGATGCCGTTGAGCGAGATCACCGCCACTTCAGTGGTGCCGCCGCCGATATCGATGACCATCGAGCCACGGGCCTCGGTGACCGGCATGCCGGCACCGATCGCAGCCGCCATCGGCTCTTCGATCAGGAACACGTCACGGGCACCGGCCTCCTCGGCCGATTCCTTGATGGCGCGGCGCTCGACCTGGGTCGAGCCGGCCGGCACGCAGACCAGCACGCGCGGGCTCGGGCGCAGGAAGCGCGACTTGTGCACCTTCTTGATGAAGTGCTTGAGCATCGCTTCGGTGTAGGTGAAGTCGGCGATGACACCGTCCTTCATCGGGCGGATGGTGGTGATGTGGCCCGGGGTACGGCCAAGCATCTGCTTGGCCTCGGCGCCAACGGCTGCCACCGACCGGGTACCACCAATGGCGCGATCCTGGCGCACAGCGACCACGGACGGCTCGTTCAGCACGATTCCCTGCCCACGCACATAGATGAGGGTGTTGGCCGTGCCCAGGTCGATGGACAGGTCATTGGAGAACATGCCGCGCAGTTTCTTGAACATCTGGGAGTTGATCCTGAGGGGTGTCGCGCCCAACGCGGGATGGCGAAAAAATGGGCAGAAATCGAGGTCGACAAGCCTAGCAACCTGCCTGCCGCCGAGCAAGGAGAAAACTAGCTGAACCCGCGCCTTCACAGGCTTTCGGCCTGATTGGGCATCACCCGGTTCTGGCCCTGAGCGGCACCAGCGGGTAACCTTTGCGCCGTCGGGCGCCCAAGGGCGCCGTTTGCTTGCCTGCCGAAGTGGGCAGGCCCACCCCAAAATTCACCGCATAGGCTTACATCGATGTCCGCTCTGATCTGTGGTTCTCTTGCCTTCGACACCATCATGGTGTTCCCGGACCAGTTCAAGAATCACATCCTGCCGGACAAGGTGCACATCCTGAACGTGTCCTTCCTGGTGCCGCGCATGCGCCGCGAGTTCGGCGGCTGCGCCGGCAACATCGCCTACAACCTGCACCTGCTCGGTGGCGATCCGATCCCGATGGGCACGGTGGGTTCGGACTTCGGCCCGTACCGCGAGCACTTCGATGCCCTGGGCATCGACCTCACCCGCGTGCGCGTGATCGATGAGCTGTTCACCCCGCAGGCGTTCATCACCACCGACCACGACAACAACCAGATCACCGCCTTCCACCCGGGCGCGATGATGCGTTCCTACGAAAACCACGTGCGCGACGTGCCGGGCGTCAGCCTGGGCCTGGTCGGCCCGGACGGCCGCGAAGGCATGATCCAGAACGCGCTGGAATTCCACGAAGACGGCGTGCCGTTCATCTTCGACCCGGGCCAGGCCATGCCGCTGTTCAACGGCCCGGAACTGCGCGAGTTCATCGAGCAGGCCGATTACGTGGTGGTCAACGACTATGAGTCGAACCTGCTGCAGGAACGCACCGGCTGGAACGAAAAGGAGATCGTCAGCCGGGTCAAGGCCTACATCACCACCCGCGGCCCGAAGGGCGCAGTGATCCACACCCCGGAAAAGAGCTACGACATCCCGCCGGCGCACGAGCGCCGCGTGGTCGATCCGACCGGCTGTGGCGACGCGTTCCGCGCCGGCCTGATCTACGGCATCCAGAAGGGCTTCGACTGGCTGACCATCGGCCGCATGGGCAACCTGATGGGCGCGCTGAAGGTCGAGCACCCGGGCACCCAGAACCAGCGTTTCACCTTCGATGAGTTCAACGAGCAGTTCAAGCAGCAGTTCGGTTACGCGTTGAACGCGTAAACGAA
The DNA here is from genome assembly GCF_019969775.1 of Stenotrophomonas sp. OVS01A. Taxonomy (NCBI): domain Bacteria; kingdom Pseudomonadati; phylum Pseudomonadota; class Gammaproteobacteria; order Lysobacterales; family Lysobacteraceae; genus Stenotrophomonas; species Stenotrophomonas sp. OVS01A. The sequence goes on from NZ_JAHXYV010000010.1 coordinate 7,457, forward strand.
CTGCCCGCGCATTCCACCCGACGCGCCAGGGGGGAATGCTTGGTCGACACTGCCGGCCAGCGGCCGGCACCGCTCTGGTAGCGCCGGGCCACGCCCGGCGGCTTTCCGATCAGATACCTTCGATTCCAGATGCAGCCCGCGCTGCGCGCTCGCCGGGCATGGCCCGGCGCTACCTCCAGCTCAGGGCCTGGCCTTCGGCAACCGGCCAGCACCGCTCTGGTAGCGCCGGGCCACGCCCGGCGGCTTTCCGATCAGACACCTTCGATTCCAGATGCAGCCCGCGCTGCGCGCTCGCCGGGCATGGCCCGGCGCTACCTCCAGCTCAGGGCCTGGCCTTCTCCGGCAACCGGCCGGCACCGCTCTGGTAGCGCCGGGCCACGCCCGGCGGCTTTCCGATCAGACACCTTCGATTCCAGATGCAGCCCGCGCTGCGCGCTCGCCGGGCATGGCCCGGCGCTACCTCCAGCTCAGGGCCTGGCCTTCTCCGGCAACCGGCCGGCACCGCTCTGGTAGCGCCGGGCCACGCCCGGCGGCTTTCCGATCAGACACCTTCGATTCCAGATGCAGCCCGCGCTGCGCGCTCGCCGGGCATGGCCCGGCGCTACCTCCAGCTCAGGGCCTGGCCTTCTCCGGCAAGCGGTACAGCTCTTTCTCGTAGGCCAGCGTGCCCCACATCGCGTAGGCATGTGCGCGCCGTGCCAGTTCCGGCCGCAGCGGCTGCGGCTGCAGCTGGTCGCTGGCCGGGTCGTAGCGGAAGCCCTGCGCTGGCTTGTCCGGCTGCAGGATGGCCACGTCGTTGCCCTCCATCCACGCCAGATTGCGGTCGTACTGCATCAGCGCGCGTCCGGGCTGCAGCCGCTGCAGGTCGGTCAGGTCCTGGCCAACGGTGGGGGTGGCATCGGCAATGCCCAGCAATGACAACAGCGTCGGCGGCAGATCGATCTGGCTGACGATGCGGGCATCGCGGCGCGCCCCGATGCCGCCGCCAAGGATCAACCCGGGAATATGGAAGTTGCCGATCGGCACCATGTTCTTGCCGAACACCCGCGAATCATGGTCGGCCACCACCAGGAACACGGTGTCCTGCCAGTACGGTGAGGCCATCGCCTTGCGGAAGAACCCGCCCAGCGCGTAGTCGGCGTACTTGGCGGCGTTGTCGCGGGTCTGCTTCGGTTGCTCGTACAGGTCGATTCGGCCGTCGGGGAACTCGAAGGGATCGTGGTTGCTGGAGGTGAACACCAGGCCGAAGAACGGCGTGCCCTGCGCTTTCAGCTGCCGGAACTGCTGGTCGGCGCGAGCGAACAGATCCTCGTCCGACGCGCCCCAGGAGCCGACGAAGGCCGGCTTGCGGTAATCCTTGCGGTCCACAATGCGGGTGAAGCCATTGGCGAGAAAGAACTCGCGCATGTTGTCGAAGTGGCTTTCACCGCCGTAGTAGAAGCCGGTGTCGTAGCCATGCCGCCCCAGCACATCGGCCAGGGTGAAAAAGCGCTGGCGGCTGGCGGGCAGCTTCACCACCGATTCGGCCGGGGTCGGCGGGAACCCGGTCAGGACCGCCTCGATGCCGCGCACCGAACGCGTGCCGGTGGCATACAGCCGCTCGAACGCCCAGCCCTGCCTGCTCAGGCGGTCGTAGTTGGGCGACAACGGTCGTCCGCCGAGACTGCCGATGAACTGCGCGCCCAGGCTTTCTTCCAGCACGATCACCAGATTGCGCGGCTTGCCCTGGTACTGCGGCGGACGCAGCGCCAGGCTCGGCAACGCGTCGGAGACGTACGCCGATGCCGGCAGGCCGCTGCTGGCGCGCAGTTCGCTGACCACCTCGGCAAGCGGCAGGTCACCGTAGACGCGAGAGGTTTCGCTGCGGGTCGCCAGTTGCCGCGCGGCATAGCCGACGGTGTACAGCGAATTCAGCGGCAAGGCGTTGATGGTGGGGTCGGTGGAGAATGCCACCAGCGCCGGATTCAAGGGCCGATGACCCAGGCTGGAACGCACGCCCAGCGCCGCCAGCAGCAGCACCAGCAACGCCAATGGCAGCCGCCATAGCCATCCGGCTTCGACTGCGAGCGCCGGGCTGTTGCCGACCCAGCGCCGCGACCCGCGAAGCAATGCCCAGAACAGCACGATCACAGCGGCAACTTCGATCACCACGGCCAGCAGATGGCCGCGCAGCAGCGTCATCCCGACTTCTTCGGGATAGATCAGATACTCCAGGAACAGCCGATTGGGGCGCAGGCCGTACTCGGCCATGAAGCTCGGCGTGGCCAGTTCCATGAACACCAGCAGCACGCTCGCCAGGATCAGCCACCACCGCAACAGATGGCGCCACGCGCGGCCCACGCGTCCCTCCAGCGGCAACAGCAGCGCCAGCACCGCAGGGATGCCGTACAGCAGGCACAGGGTCGACACATCCACCCGCAGCCCCTGCAGCAACACCGTGGACCAGCCGTCGGCAGCACTCACCCGCGCGGCATGCCACAGCGACAGCCCCAGCCGGGACAACGACAGGGCGACCAGGCCAAACAGGAAGAAGGCGGCAATCGGACACAGACGCCGGTACAGCGACACCCACGCAGCTCGGAGCATGAAAGGAATCCAGAAATGGAGCAAAGGACACCCATGCCCCATCCTTGGCAGCGGGCCACACCGGACAACGTGTTACCCGACACAACCGCCAGCGCAGCGGAACTTCCCGCCGGCACCTTCAGCATCCACCTCAGCTTCAATCGGGCTGCGGCAGTGAGCGGCGGCGGTTCCGCAACCGCTTCCGCTTCAGCCCCGGCGGGTCATTCGAAGAACGTCCCGCCGACCGCGCACAATACACTGTGATGACAGTCGGCAGTTGACTGCAGGTGCGGCCCCTGGCTACCTGCCAGCGCGCGCACAGAGCGCCGCGCTAGCCTCCCCAGCGCTCCAGCACCGCCCCGCAATCGGCCAGGTGCCAACAGGCCATGCCCGGCCACGGGTTGTCCGGGGCATTGACCAGAAGCGTACGGCTGCCCGCCGCGCGGCCGCATTCGAGATCGAAGCGGTAATCGCCCACCATCACCACCTGCGCGGGCTCAACCTGCCAGCGCTGCTGGAAGTACTGCAGGCCGGCCGGTGAGGGTTTCGGCTCGGCCTCGTCGCGGCCGATGATGTCGTCTTCGGCAAAGACGTCGCCCAGCCCGATCGCCTGCAGGGTGACCTGCGCCAGGCTGCGCACGTTGCGGGTCAGAATGCCCAGCCGGCAGCCGGCGCCCTGCAGCGCGCGTACCAGCGCCACCGCTCCCGTTGCCGGCTGGGAAGCAGCGGCCAGCGCACGCTCGTGCGCCAGCAGCCAAGCGTGCTTGGCGCTGGCCTCTGCGGCCGGCAACCCGGCCAGATGGGTGAGGATGTCATCCTCCTGCGGAATCGCCAGTTCGCGCTTGATCCGCGCGAAATCATGCACCGCCACGGTCAGCGTGCCATCCATGTCGAACACCCAGTGGCGGATCGCCGACAGCGACGACGCAGCCGCCGGTGCCTGCACGGTCAACGCCACCACGCCGGCATGCGGCTGGCATCCACGCCACCGGTCTCGAACACGGCCGTGCGCGTGCCACCGGCCTTGACCGGGAACTCGATGCTGATCGACTTGCCCTTGGCTGCCAGCTTCCACAACGCCTTCTGGTCGGTGATGAACATGGCGATCGCCTCGTCGGTCTTCGGCCGCCAGGCCGCCATGGAGACCGGCTTGCCGCCGTCCACCGTGACCTTCACCGTGCACTGCGGGCAACGGAAATCGCCGGCCTGCAGCACCAGGTAGGCATGACGCTTCCATTCGGGGTGGTCGCGGAACACCAGCTGCACCGGCTTGGCGCCGCTGCCATCCACATCCACCCGCTCCTTGCTGAAGATCTGCGCCGACACCTGGTTGCCCTTGCTGCCAACCGGAATCTGGTTGTACTGCCACAGCGCCTGCATGCGGCGCAGGTCGCGCGCGGCATCGCCCTTGGCCTTGACCTCGTCGAAGCCGGCGGCGATGCGCTCGGCGGCGGCGGTGTCCTTGTACTGGTCCAGCAGCGAGGCGCCATGCAGGCGCGCACGCTCCCAGTCCTGCGCGGCCACGGCCATGTCGTACTGCTTGGCCACGTCTTCGGCCTTGGCTTCCTTCTGCGCCTGCACGGCGGCCGCGGCGGCTTCCTGCGCCTTGCGCTCTTCCTCGGGGTTGCTGCAGGCGGCCAGTGCCAGGGTGCAGGCGGTGAGCAGGATCAGTCGTTTCATGGCGGAGTCCTTTACGGGTGCATCCCGATTCTATCGGCAGCGAAAAGCGGATACAGCAACGGCGGGTTTCCCCGCCGTTGCTGGTGAAGCAGCATCAGGTTGCCGGCCGGCGGCCGGCACTACCGTTTACTTGGCTTCAGCCTTGCCCAGCATGTCCTGCACCGAGGCGGTGGTGATCGGGTGGTAGCCCGGCTTGGCCTTCTCGAACGCCTGCTTGGCCAGCTCCAGCCCCTTCGGGGTCTTCACCAGTTCAGCGTAGATCGGCAGGATCAGCTTGCGACGGCCGACACGCTCGATGAACGCGGCAGCCGCTTCATTGGCCTGCTCGTAGCCGCTGCGGATGGTCAGCGGGTACCAGCGCATGGCGATCTCGCCATTCGGAGTGCCGGTGAAGTGGAACGCCTTGTCCAGCGTGGCCAGCTTGTCCAGCGGCTGGGTGGCACCCAGGCCGTCGATGAAACGGACCCACTCCTGGGTGCTCCACTCGGCAATCACCTGGCTGCTCGGCACGGTGCCGGCGCTGGCGAAGGCGATGCGCGCGGTATCGACGCTGCTGAAATTGCGCGACTGCGCCTTGGCTGCGAACGCCGGAATGCCCGGCTCGTCCAGCCACGCCTTCAGTTCGGCCTCGGTCACCGCCGACGGATTCTTCGGCAGCAGGTTCTTCTTCAGGTACTCGACGAACTGGTCGGTGTTGGCGCTCTGGAAGGCGTGGTCATCGAACCAGCCGCGCAGGAACGGATCGAAAGTTTCGCGGCCGAAACGCTGTTCCAGGAATTCCAGGAACCACGAACCCTTGACGTAGGCCACCTGGCTCAGGGCTTCGTCCGGGTCACGTTCATTCAGCGGCGGCAGCGCCAACGCCTGGTCGGCCGGGCTCATGTCCTTCACTTCGGCCAGCAGATCGGTCTGGTCGATCTGCTTTTCCATTTCGGCCATCTCCTTGCCATACAGGGCTTCGGTGATGCGGCCCTGGACGTAGGTGGTGAAGCCTTCGTTGAGCCAGATGTCCTTCCAGCTGGCGTTGGTCACCAGGTTGCCCGACCAGCTGTGTGCCAGTTCATGGGCGACCAGCGAGACCAGCGACTTGTCGCCGACGATCACGGTCGGCGTGGCGAAGGTCAGGCGCGGGTTTTCCATGCCGCCGAACGGGAACGACGGCGGCAGCACCAGCATGTCGTAGCGGCCCCAGCGGTATTCGCCGAACAGCTTCTCGGCGGCACCGATCATCTTCTCGGTGTCTTCGAATTCCTTGGCGGCCTTGTTGACCATGGTCGGCTCGGCCCAGACGCCGGAGCGGCCGGAGATCGGCTCGAACACCAGGTCGCCGGCGGCGATGGCCAGCAGGTAGGACGGAATCGGCTGCGGCATCTTGAAGGTGTAGTCACCGTCACGCGCGGCCTTGGGATCGTTGTCGGCGCTCATCAGCACCATCACGTCCGGGCGCGAGACCACGTGCGCGCTGTAGGTGAAGCGCACGCTGGGGGTGTCCTGCAGCGGTACCCAGGAACGGGCGTGGATCGCCTGCGACTGGCTGAACATGAAGGGCAGCTTCTTGCCCTCGGTCATCGACGGCGCCAGCCACTGCAGGCCCGAAGCGGTCGGTGCGGTGTGGTAGGTCACTTCGACCTTGGCCGGCTGTTCCGGGGTTTCGATGGTCAGCTTGCTGCCGAACACCTTGTCGGCCGGGGCCAGCACGAACTGCAGCGGGCTGCGCGCACCGTCAGCGGCGATCGCTTCGACCTTGGCGATGCTCAGCTCGCGGGTGTCCAGCACCAGCTGCTTGGCGTCCTTCTGCTTCCATTCCAGGGTGTAGGTGGCGGTGCCGCCGATCTGCTTCTGGTCGAAATCCAGCTTCAGGTCCAGCGCGATGTCCTTGACGACGACCTTGTCCGGCTCGGCGTACGAGCTTTCATCGTGGCTGCGGTTTTCGGCGTTCACGGGAGCGGCGGGAGTCTTCTGGGCAGTCGGGGCGGCGGCGGGTGCGGCCGCCTCCTGGGAGCAGCCGGCGGCCAGGGCCACGGCCAGCGGAAGGAGCATCAGCGGATTGCGCATGAATCGGGACCGTTACGGGGAACAAACCCCAATGGTACCTCTCCCCCGGCCGGGAAGCGTTGCGCGGTGCGGGGTAATGGCCGGCCCCGCGATGGCCCGGTAGGTGCCAACCTTGGTTGGCACGGATCCATCATCGCTCGCGGACGGGCGTGTGCCAACCAAGGTTGGCACCTACCAGGACCGTGCCGGGACGTTGCGTGGTAGCGCCGGGCGGGCCATGCCCGGCGACCGTCAAGGCTTACAGCTTGTAGCCGGAGTGGATCGAGACGATGCCGCCGGTCAGGTTCTTGTAGTGGCAGCGCTCGAAGCCGGCCTGCCCCATCATCGCCTTCAGTTCTTCCTGCGGCGGATGCTTGCGGATGCTCTCGGCCAGGTACTGGTAGCTGTCCGAATCGTTGGCGAACAGCTTGCCCAGCTTCGGCAGGATCTTGAACGAGTGGAAGTCGTAGATCGGCTTGAACCAGTCGGCGGTGACTTCGGAGAACTCCAGCACGCGGGCCTGGCCGCCCACCTTCAGCACGCGGAACATCTCGCGCAGGCCAGCGTCCTTGTCGGTCACGTTGCGCAGACCAAAGGCGATGGTCACCAGGTCGAAGCTGTTGTCCGGGAACGGCAGGGCCTCGGCGTTGCACTGCACGTAGTCCAGGCCCAGCACCAGGCCGCGGTTGGTCAGGCGGTCACGGCCGACCGACAGCATGCCGGCGTTGATGTCGCCCAGCACCACCGAGCCCTCGGCACCGACGCGCTCCTTCAGCAGCGCGGCGATATCGCCGGTGCCACCGGCCAGGTCGAGCACGCGGTCACCCGGCTTCACCTGCGCGGTGGCGACGTAGTAGCGCTTCCATGCCCGGTGCACGCCCATGCTCATCAGGTCGTTCATCAGGTCGTAGTTGCGCGCGACCGACGTGAACACCTGGCCGACCAGCTTCTGCTTGTCCTTGGCGTCAACGTCGCGGAACCCGAAATGGGTGGTACCGGATTTGTAGGGGGATTCGCTCATGCCCCCGATTATCGCACCGCCGGGCCCCCGCGGGGAACGCTGGCCGTATCATGGCGCCCCACGACCTACCGGAGCCCCGCATGATCACCACGCCCGACTACCAGGCCCTGCTGCAGACCGCCATTGCCGAAGCCCGCCAGGGGCTGGCCGAGGGCGGTGTGCCGATCGGCGCGGCGCTGTACCACAACGACGGCCGCCTGCTCGGCTGCGGCCACAACCGCCGCGTGCAGGAAGGTGACCCGTCCGTGCATGGCGAGACCGATGCCTTCCGCAAGGCCGGCCGCCAGCGCCGCTATCAGGACACCATCATGGTCACGACCCTGGCCCCGTGCTGGTACTGCTCGGGCCTGGTGCGGCAGTTCAACATCGGCACGGTGGTGGTCGGCGAATCGCGCACTTTCCAGGGCGGCATCGACTGGCTGCGGGAAAACGGCGTCAACGTGATCGACCTGGACAGCCAGGAATGCGTGGACCTGCTTGGCGGTTTCATTGCGCAACATCCGGAAATCTGGAACGAAGACATCGGCGAATGAGCATCCGCCACGGCTGATGAGCCCGCCTTGATGAACGCTTCAGTGCCGGCACAGCCTTGTGCCGGCAGCGTCTGCACGCTTCAACGTGAACTGCTGCGCAGTCAGCTGCGTGCGGTCAACACGCGCCACTAACATCCTGCTGCGCAGCGACGTCTAGGGTGGAATGCAACCGGGCCCCCGCCCCGGATTGGAGGCGAACATGCAAGCGCATGCCGTACGTCCTCGCAGTGACCCGGCCCTCGCCGCGATCTGGAGCCGACTGCAGCAGCAATACGCACTGCACCAGCGCAGTGCCCCGTTCTGGAGCGCCTACCAGGACATGCAGCAGGATCTGCTGCACGACCATCCCGCGACCTGGTGCGCCTGTGCAATGCGATGGCCGCCATGGCCGAACGCCTGGGTGCGGTTGAACACGCACAGCTGCTGCGCCATCGCCACGCTGGCTGCACATCACGCTGACGCGGCATGCACCGCCGCCCGGGCCACACTGTAATGGGCCCCCACTCCCTTCACCTCCAACCGATTGGATCGTCATGCACGCTGAAGTTCCCGCCATTCCCCCTGTCATCAATGTCGATGCGGAGCTGGATTACTGGCGCCGCCAGCACGCCGATGGCGCACTCGCGCACACCTCGTTCGGCACCTATGTCCCGTGGATCAAGTTCGCCTGTGATTCGCTGATCACCCAGCCACGCGCCAGCAACGCCCAGCGCGATGAGCTGTTCCAGACCCAGTACGCCCTGCAGATCATGCCGCGCCTGAGTGAAGCGCAGGCCCGCGAATTCGTCGAACGCTGCTGGCAGCACGTCTACCTGGCCAGCCCGGTGCGCAGCCAGGAAGCACCGCGCCTGCGCGCCTGAGTCCACGCCTGCTGCACGGCACCTGCACGGCCATGTGCCGATGATCGTCGCCATTCCCGTGGAACGATGACGATGAGCGCAAGGAACCTGTTCAATACGATCGCCAAGAAGGCCGCGGCCGCCACCGGCTCGCCGTGGACCTTCCTGGCCGCAGTATCGATCGTCGTGCTGTGGGGCATCAGTGGCCCCATATTCAAGTTCAACGACACCTGGCAGCTGGTGATCAACACCGGCACCACCATCATCACCTTCCTGATGGTGTTCCTGATCCAGCACACGCAGAACTCGGACACCGCGGCGATGCAGATCAAGCTGGACGAGCTGATCCGCGCCACCGCCGAGGCCAACAACGAGCTGCTGGACCTGGAAGAACTGGACGAAGAGCGCCTGGAAGAGATCCGCGCCGAGTACGAAAGGATGGCGCGCGAAGCCGGCGACGCATTGACGCGGGTACGCGCCTGCCGCACCGAGCGGCGCGACGACGAAGCGGTGTAGCCCTGCTCATTGACCGGTAGCGCCGGCCGCTGGCCGGCAACTGCACGATCCCTGTTGATCCCGCGCGCTGCCGGCCAGCGGCCGGCACTACCGGTCTGCGCGCTTACCCGCGCTCGTGCCAGCCGCCGCCCAGCACCTTGTACAGCGTGATGCGGTTGGCCTGCTGCGCCAGCTGTGTCTGCAGCTGGCTCTGCTGCGCGTTGTAGGCGGTACGACGTGCATCCAGCAGGGTGACGAAGCTGTCCAGGCCCGCGTCATAGCGCGCCTGCGACAGGCGGTTGGCCTGCTCGGCCGCTTCCACCAGGCGCTGCTGCGAGGCCGCCTGTTCATCCAGGCTGACATTCAATGCCAGCGCATCGGCGGTTTCGCGGAAACCACTCTGGATCGACTTTTCGTACTGCGCCAGCGCGATATCGCGGTCGGCGTTGGCCACGGCCAGATTCGCGCGCAGCTTGCCGCCCTGGAAGATCGGCAAGGTGATCTTCGGCAGGAAGCTCCACACCCGCGTACCGCTGTCGAACAGGCCGGACAATTCACCCGAGCCACTGCCGATGCTGCCGGTCAGCGAGATGCTGGGGAAGAAGGCTGCGCGTGCGGCACCGATGTTGGCATTGGCCGCCAGCAGCTGATGTTCCGCCGCCATGATGTCCGGGCGCTGCAGCAGCACGTCGCTGGGCAGGCCAGCCGGCGGTGGTGCCAACGCAAGCACCTGCGGTGAGATGCTGTCCGGCAGCAGCGCCGGATCCAGCTGACCACCGGCCAGCAGCGCCAGCGCGTTGCGGTCCTGGGCCAGCTGTCCACGCAGGCGTGCGGCATCGGTACGCGCGGTTTCCACCAGGGTGCGGGTCTGGGTCAGTTCCAACCCTGAACTGCCACCGCGCTCATGGCGCGCTTCGGCCAGGCGCAGCGAATCCTCATAGGTCTTCACCGTGGCTTCGGCGATTTTCAACTGTTGCGCGTCGGCACCGTAGGTCAACCACGCGGTGGCGGTCTCGGCCACCAGGCTCAGCTGCGCGTTGCGGCGGTTGGCGGCTACAGCGAAGTACTGCTGCAGCGCGGCTTCGCTCAGGTTGCGCACGTGGCCGAACAGGTCCAGTTCGAACTCGGCCACGCCGACGCCCGCGCTGAACTGCTCGGTGACCGGCACGTCGCCACCGCGGCGGTCCATCTGCCCGGTCACGGCCACGCCCGGCACCCGGTCTGCGCGCTGCACGCGGTACTGGCCACGCGCCTTTTCGACGTTGAGCACGGCCACGCGCAGGTCGCGGTTGTTGTCCAGCGCCTGGCCGATCACCTGCTGCAGGCGCTCGTCGGTGAAGAAGTCACGCCAGCCGACCGCGGCCGCATCGGCCACTTCGCCCTGCGCGGCTTCGGCCGGCCACTGCGACGGAATGGCCGGGGCCACTGCGGTGTTCTTCGGCGCCAGGGTGCCGCAGCCGGCAAGCGCCAGTGCCGCAGCGATGGAGAGGAACAGAGATGCACTTTTCATTGGAATGACTTCCATCGGTACTGCCGGATGGCAGGAGGTAGTGCCGGCCGCTGGCCGGCAACCTCATTGGATTCACATCAAGCGATCAGCAGCTGCCGGCCAGCGGCCGGCACTACCGTTTCAAATCAGCTGGTGGCGTTGCGCTTCTTGAACACGCGCTGCACCACGACGAAGAACAGCGGCACGAAGAACACGCCGAGCACGGTGCCGACCACCATGCCGCCGAGCACGCCGGTGCCGATCGCCTGCTTGGCGCCGGAGCCGGCACCGCTGGAGATTGCCAGCGGCAGCACGCCCATGCCGAAGGCCAGCGAGGTCATGATGATCGGGCGCAGACGGTCGCGGACCGCGTGCATCGTCGCTTCGATCAGCCCCGCGCCCTTCTCCAGATGCTCCTTGGCGAACTCGACGATCAGGATCGCGTTCTTGCTGGTCAGGCCCACCGTGGTCAGCATCGCCACCTGGAAATAGATGTCGCGCTCCATGCCACGGAAGGTATTGGCCAGCACCGCACCGAGGATGCCCAGCGGCGCCACCAGCAGCACCGAGGTCGGCACGCTCCAGCTTTCATACAACGCGGCAAGGCACAGGAACACGATCATCAGCGACAGGGTGTACAGCAGCGGCGTCTGCGAGCCCGCCTGGCGTTCCTGGTAGGACATCGCCGTCCACTCGACGCCGAAGCCCGCCGGCAACTGCTTGGCCAGCTGTTCGATCTCGGCCATGGCATCACCGGACGCCACGCCCGGGGCCGGTTCGCCCTGGATTTCGGTAGCCGACACGCCGTTGTAGCGTTCCAGGCGCGGCGAGCCGTAGTCCCAATGCTTGCTGGCGAAGGCGCTGAACGGAACCATCTCGCCCTTGTCGTTCTTCACCGACCAGAGATCGAAGTCCTCCGGCACCATGCGGAACGGCTGGTCAGCCTGCACGAACACGCGCTTGACGCGGCCGCGATCGATGAAGTCATCGATGTACGAGCTGCCCCACGCGGTGGCCAGGGTGGTGTTGACCTGGTCGATCGACAGGCCCAGCGAGCTGGCCTTGGCCACATCGATATCGATGCGGAACTGCGGGGTGTCTTCCTGGCCGTTCGGTCGCACGTTGGCCAGCTTCTTGCTGCCGGCCGCCAGGCCCAGCAGCTGGTTGCGGGCCGCCAACAATGCCTCGTGGCCCTGGCCGCTGTTGTCCTTCAGGAAGAACGTGTAGCCGGAGGCCGTACCCAGTTCCGGAATGGCCGGCGGCGGGAAGGCAAAGATGAAGGCATCCTTGATCTGCCCCAGCGCGGCCATCGCACGTCCGGTGATCGGCATCACGCCGTTGTCGGCGTCACGATCCTTCCAGTCCTTCAGCTTGACGAAGGCCATGCCCGCGTTCTGGCCCATGCCGGCGAAGCTGAAGCCCTGCACCGAGAACACCGATTCGACCGCACCCTTCTCGTTTTCCATGAAGTGCTTTTCGAGCGCGGCGATCGATTCCAGCGTGCGCTCCTGGGTTGCGCCCACCGGCGCCTGCACCAGCGCCATCAGCACGCCCTGGTCTTCGTTGGGCAGGAACGAGCTGGGCAGGCGCACGAACAGCACGCCCATCAGCAGGAACAGCGCGGCCACGATGCCCATGAACCGCCACGGACGGTGCAGGATGCCGCGAACGCCACGCTGGTAGCTCTCGCTGGTGCGGTCGAAGCCACGGTTGAAACCGTTGAAGAAGCGACCGGCGAAACCGCGGTGGGCGACATGGTGCTCACCCTTCTTCAGCGGCTTGAGCATGGTGGCGCACAGCGCTGGCGTCAGCACGATCGCGACCAGCACCGACAACGCCATCGCCGAGACGATCGTCGCCGAGAACTGCCGGTAGATCACGCCGGTGGAGCCGCTCATGAAGGCCATCGGCACGAACACCGCCGACAGCACCAGGCCGATACCCACCAGCGCGCCGGTGATCTGGCTCATCGACTTGCGGGTGGCTTCCAGCGGCGACAGGCCCTCTTCGGACATGATGCGCTCGACGTTCTCCACCACCACGATGGCATCATCCACCAGCAGCCCGATGGCCAGCACCATCGCGAACATGGTCAGCATGTTCACCGAGAAGCCCAGCACCGACAGCACGCCGAAGGTACCCAGCAGCACCACCGGCACCGCTATGGTCGGGATCAGGGTGGCGCGGAAGTTCTGCAGGAACAGGTACATCACCACGAACACCAGCACGATCGCTTCGAGCAGGGTCTGCACCACGCCCTTGATCGACACGCGCACGAACGGGGTGGTGTCGTACGGGATCTCGGCCTTCAGGCCGGCCGGGAAGAAGCCTTCCAGTTCCTTCAGCGTTTCATCGACACCGGCAGCGGTATCCAGCGCGTTGGCGCCGGTGGCCAGGGTGACCGCCAGGCCGCTGGCCGGCTGCCCGTTGTAACGGGTGACGAAGTCGTACGACTCGGCGCCCAGCTCGACGCGGGCAACATCGCCCAGGCGCAGTTCGGCACCGTCCTGCGCACCGCGCACGATGATGTTGCGGAACTGTTCCGGGGTCTGCAGGCGCGACTGCGCGTTGATGGTGGCGTTGAGCTGCTGGCCCTTCACCGACGGCGCACCACCCAGCTGGCCGATGGCCACCTGCGCGTTCTGTGCCTTCACCGCAGCGACCACTTCCGGCACCGACATGCCGTAGGTGTGCAGCTTGTTCGGGTCCAGCCAGATGCGCATGGCGTACTTGCCACCGAACACCTGGATGTTGCCCACGCCCGGAACGCGGCTGAGACGATCCACGACGTTGGAACCGACGTAGTCGGCGATGTCGTTGGCATCCATGCTGCCGTCTTCGGACACGAACGCGATGACGTTCAGGAAGCCCGAGCTGGACTTGGCCACGTTGATGCCCTGCCGCTGCACTTCCTGCGGCAGCAGCGGCATCGCCAGCTGCAGCTTGTTCTGCACCTGCACCTGGGCGATGTCGGGGTTGGTCCCGCTCTCGAAGGTCAGGGTGATGGTGGCCTGGCCGTTGGACGAACTGTTGGAGGAGAAATAGATCAGGCCATCAAGGCCCTTCATGTTCTGCTCGATGATCTGCGTCACCGAGTCTTCGACCACCTTGGCCGAAGCACCCGGGTAGCTGGCGCTGATTTCCACCGCCGGCGGTGCGACGTTGGGGTACATCGAGATCGGCAGCTTGAACAGGGCCAGGCCGCCGGCGAGCATGATGATGATCGCGATGACCCACGCGAAGATGGGTCGATCGATGAAGAAACGTGCCATGGAGTTCTCCGCTTACTTCGCGCCTGCGGCCGCAGCTGCAGGTTGGGCGGCGGCCGGCTTGGCCGGGGCGGCGCCCTGTTCGGTGGCATTCACGGGCATGCCCGGGCCGATCTTCTGCAGGCCTTCGACGATGACCTTGTCGCCGGCCTTCAGGCCGTCCTCGACCAGCCACTTGTCGCCGACGGTGCGGCTGACCTTGACCGGGCGCACTTCGACCTTATTGTCCTTGCCGACCACCATCGCACTGGTATCGCCCTTCGGATCGCGGGCGATGCCCTGCATCGGCACCAGCACCGCATCGCTGCGCACACCGCCGCCGATCACCGCGCGCACGTACATGCCCGGCATCAGCAGGCCATCGGGGTTGTCGACCCTGACCCGCAGCGCGAAGCTGCCGGTGGCCGGATCGACGCTGACTTCGGAGAACTCCAGCGTGCCCTTGTGTTCGAAGGTGCTGCCGTCTTCCATCAGGATGCTGACCGGCGTCTGCTGGTTGTCCTGCAGGCGGCCGGCGGCCAGTTCGCGGCGCAGCTGCAGCAGCTCGGCCGAGGACTGGGTCAGGTCGACGTAGATCGGGTCCAGCTGCTGCACGGTTGCCAGCGCCGTGGCCTGGCCGGCGCTGACCAGCGCGCCCTGGGTGACGCTGGACTTGCCGATGCGGCCGCTGATCGGCGCGGTGATGCGCGCATAGCCGAGGGTCACGTTGGCGGCATCCAGTGAGGCCTTGGCGGCGCCGACATCGGCCTCTGCCTGCTTCTGCGCGGCCACGGCGTTTTCCAGATCCTGCTGGCTGACCGCGTCGACCTTGGCCAGTTCGGTGATGCGCTTGGCGCTCAGCCGCGCCGCATTGGCGGTGGCTTCGGCGCGGGCCAGCTGTGCACGCGCACTGTTGGCCTGGGCGCGGTAGCTGGCGTCCTCGATCTGGTACAGCGGCTCGCCGACCTTGACCATCCCACCCTCGGTGAACAGGCGCTTGGCGACGATGCCGTTGACCTGCGGGCGCACTTCGGCCACCAGGAAGGCGTTGGTGCGGCCCGGCAGCTCACGGGTCAGCCCGACGGTCTCGGACTTCAGCGTGACCACGCTGACCTGGCCCGGCCCCTGTTCGGGCGCCTGGGGTTGGCCGCCGCAGGCAGCGACGGTGGCAGCGATCGCCAGCGACAACGCGAAGGGTCGGATTCGGCTCAGCAACATGATGGGAATGGCTCTTGAAGGGAGGGATCTCGGCAGGTGCTGATACGACGAATCCTCCCCTTGCAGGAGTAAGTCCGCGCGAACAGCGCCCACCCGCGTGAAGTGGGAGCCAGGACAGGCCTGCCACGCACACGACGGGAATGATGGGAAGGAAATATACATACATGCGTGTTTGTTTGTAAAGCGGTACAATTCAGCCACGTTTCACCCGCACTCGTACCCGCTCATGGCCCGCAAAACCAAAGAGGACACCCAGGCAACCCGCGAAGGCATCCTGGATGCCGCCGAAGCCTGTTTCCACGAACACGGCGTGGCCCGGACCACGCTGGAGATGATCGGTGCCCGCGCCGGCTACACCCGCGGCGCCGTGTACTGGCATTTCAAGAACAAGGGCGAGGTGCTGACCGCGATCGTCGAACGGGTGCACCTGCCCTTCATGCAGGAGCTGGAGCGCACCTCCACCGACCAGCGCGACACGCCGGTGCATGACCTGCGCGCGGTGATGATCCACTCGTTCATCGAGCTGTCCGAGGACGAGCGCCTGCGCAAGACCATGGAGATCATGCTGCGCAGCGATGCCTCGGCCGACACCAGGGTGCTGACCGAACTGCAGCAGAGCGGTTTCCGCGATGCCCTGGACCGGATGGAACGCGCCCTGCGCCGTGCCCAGGACCTGGGCCAGCTGCGCGACGGCGCCGACCCGAAGATCGCCGCGCGCATGCTGCACGCCACCGTGCTCGGCGTGCTGCACGGGGCGATGGTCGAACCGGACCTGATGGACCTCAAGCGCGACGGCATGCTGGCGCTGGACATGACCCTGGCCGCCTACGTGAAGGAAGGCGTGTTCGTACCGGGTTCGGTGCCCGAGCCGCTGCCGGAGGCGTGACGGCGCCGCCGGGCATGGCCCGGCGCTACCGCAGATTCGGCCACAAAGGTAGCGCCGGGCCATGCCCGGCGAGTACGTAACGGGTCGGAGCCCTCGCCATGGCGAGGGATCCGACCCTGCATAACGAAAAAGGCCGCCTTTCGGCGGCCTTTTTGCATTCCCGGTTACAGGATGTAACGGCTCAGGTCCGGGTCCTGCACCAGTTCACCCAGGTGCGCATCGACATAGGCACTGTCGATGGCCAGGGTTTCACCATCGCGGTCCGGTGCTTCGTAGCTGAGCGAATCCAGCAGGCGCTCCAGCACGGTATGCAGGCGGCGCGCACCGATGTTCTCCTGGCGTTCGTTCACCTGGAAGGCGATCTCGGCCAGGCGGTCGATGGCATCGGTGGTGAAGCTGACCTTGACGCCTTCGGTGGCCAGCAGCGCTTCGTACTGCTTGGTCAGCGCAGCCTTCGGCTCGGTCAGGATGCGCACGAAATCAGCCTTGCTCAGTGCACCCAGCTCCACGCGGATCGGGAAGCGACCCTGCAGTTCCGGGATCAGGTCGCTGGGCTTGGCCAGGTGGAACGCACCCGATGCGATGAACAGGATGTGGTCGGTCTTGATCGTGCCGTACTTGGTGGACACGTTGGAACCTTCCACCAGCGGCAGCAGGTCGCGCTGCACGCCTTCGCGCGAGACATCGCCACCGCCCACGTTGTCACCCCGCTTGGCGACCTTGTCGATCTCGTCGATGAACACGATGCCGTGCTGCTCGCAGGCCTCGATCGCGGCAGTGCGGATGTCGTCCTCGTTGACCAGCTTGCCGGCCTCTTCCTCCTGCAGCAGCGGGCGCGCGGCCTTGATGGTCAGCGTGCGCTTGTGGGCCTTGGCGCCACCACCGAGGTTGGCGAACATCGACTTCAGCTGCTGGCCCATTTCCTCCATGCCCGGCGGGGTCATGATGTCCATGCTGACGTTGGCGGTCAGGTCGAGCTCGATCTCGCGATCGTCCAGCTCGCCGTTGCGCAGCATCTTGCGGAACTTGATGCGGGTCTCGTTGTCCTGCGCCGACGGCTCGTTGCGCGCAGCCTCCGGGTCGAAGCCGATGCCACCGCTGCGGCGCGGCAGCAGCGCATCGAGGATGCGGTCTTCGGCGCGCTCTTCGGCCTGCGTGCGCACGCGCACTTTGGCCTGCTCGCGGTACAGCTTGACGGCGGTATCGGCCAGGTCACGGATGATCTGCTCGACATCCTTGCCGACATAGCCGACTTCGGTGAAGCGGGTCGCTTCGACCTTGACGAACGGCGCGTTGGCCAGCGTGGCCAGGCGGCGCGCGATCTCGGTCTTGCCGACGCCGGTCGGGCCGATCATCAGGATGTTCTTGGGCATGACCTCGTTGCGCAGCTCGGGCTGCAGCTGCATGCGGCGCCAGCGGTTGCGCAGGGCGATGGCGACCGCGCGCTTGGCGTCGTGCTGGCCGACGATGTGCCGGTCCAGCTCCTGCACGATCTCGCGCGGGGTCATGGTGGCGGAGGAAACTTCGATCTTGTGCGGCATGGGTGTGCTCACGAATGCGTTGTCGGTAGCGCCGGGCCATGCCCGGCGGATCAGGAATGCGTGTGACGGTTCCCCGTCACAACTCCTCGACCACCACGTTGCGGTTGGTGTAGATGCAGATGTCACCGGCGATGTTGATCGCTTCGCTGGCGATGGTGCGTGCATCCAGTTCGGTGTGCGCCATCAGCGCGCGTGCAGCGGACAGCGCATACGAACCACCAGAACCGATGGCGATGATGCCGTCCTCCGGCTCGATCACGTCGCCGGTGCCGCTGATGATCAGCGAGGTTTCCTTGTCGGCCACCGCCAGCAGGGCTTCGAGCTTGCCGAGGCGGCGCTCGGTGCGCCAATCCTTGGCCAGTTCCACCGCGGCACGCTGCAGCTGGCCATGCTTTTCCAGCTTGGCTTCGAACAGCTCGAACAGGGTGAAGGCATCGGCGGCGGCACCGGCAAAGCCGGCCAGTACCTGGCCATCGCGGCCAAGGCGGCGGACCTTGCGTGCGTTGCCCTTCATCACCGTGTGGCCGAGGGTGACCTGGCCGTCGCCGGCAATGGCCACGTGCTCGCCGCGACGAACGCAGACGATGGTGGTGGCGTGGAAAACGGTGGGATTCTGACTGGGGTCCATGCGGCCTCCGATAGCTGTTCACGGGACATGGGGACAGCCGCCGAAGCGATCAAGCCCGCACCGATAGCTGCCGTTCAGCGCTTGGCATGCGATGGCCGGTCCGGATTGGGTTCAATGCCCCACGCCACGTACCAGTCTTCACCCTGGGTTTCGATCGGGTGCTGGGTGCGGCCCGAGCCGTTGCCACAGGCCAGTGCGTCGGCAGCGCAGTAACGGTCGCAGCCCCAGCAGATGCGCTCGGGGTGCTTGGGACGCAGCGGAATGGGCTTTGCCATGGTCGGCATCTCGTCGTGGCCTGCGGCCACGATGCACCGGCGACCACTGCCCTGCCCTGATCCAGATCAAGCGGCGGCCGTTCCGGTAGCGCCGGGCCATGCCCGGCGAGCGCGCAGCGCGGGCGGCGTCGCATACACGCCACATGGATCGCACAGCCGCCGGGCATGGCCCAGCGCTACCCCACCGTGTCGGGCGGATCTTTGCGACGTTTCGCGCGCGGATGCGCCGCATCGTAGACCTTGGCCAGATGCTGGAAATCCAGGTGGGTGTAGATCTGCGTGGTGGCGATGTCGGCATGGCCGAGCAGTTCCTGCACACCGCGCAGGTCACCGGAGGATTCCAGGATGTGGCTGGCGAAACTGTGCCGCAGCATGTGCGGGTGCACGTGCTTGAACAGGCCCTGGCGCTGCGCCAGCTGGCGGATGCGGATCTGCACCGCGCGCTGGCTGATCGGCCCGTTGCGGCCGGGGAAAACCGGTGTGGCGCCACTACCACCGCTTTCGCTGCGCCAGGTCAGCAGCGCTTCGCGTGCCGGCTTTCCGAAGGGGACGCGACGTTGCCGGTTGCCCTTGCCCATCACGTTGACCAGGCCACTGGCGAAATCCAGATCGCGCCAGGTCAGCGCACAGACTTCGCTCAAGCGCAGGCCGGAGGAATAGAACAGTTCCAGCAGCGCGCGGTCACGACGACCCAGCTCGCCTTCCGGTTCCAGTTCAACCAGCTGCACGGCTTCGTCCGCATCGAGCACCTGCGGCAGCCGTCGCGGCGCACGCGGCGCCTTCAGTGTCGCTGCAGGGCTGGCCTCGATGCGGCCATGTTTGAGCAGCCAGGCATAGAAGCTGCGGCATGCCGACAGCCGGCGTTGCAGGCTCTTGGCCGACAGGCCACGGCGGTGTTCATCGGCAACGAACTGGCGCACCGCGTCGGTATCCAGCGCCTCCACGGCCACCCCGCGGGGTTCGGCCCACACCGACAACGCATCCAGGTCGCGGCGGTAGGCGTCGAGCGTATGCGCCGACATCCGCCGCTCCACCTGCAGGTGCTGCAGGAACGCCTGCACCGCGCTCATCGTCGTCGTTTCCCGCTCAATCCGCGAAGCGCTTGAGCCCGGTCACCAGGGCCTCGCCCATCATCCGCAGGAACAGCGTGCCCATGCCGGGATAGAAGCGGTTCGGATCATGGCTGCCCACTGCGATCAGGCCAACACCCGGCAGCGGCAGCAGCGCGGTGGTCTGCACCTCCTCGCTGCGCGCGCCGTACAGCACCGCGTTCTTGTCGCTGTGCAGGCGGCCGCAGATCGGCTCACCATCCTTCAGGCAGTCGCGGAACGGGCCCAGCTGCGCGTCATCGGCAGCCAGCACCTGCAGCCACTCGGCCTGCTCCAGCCCGGCCACCGGCGCATGCACGACCAGCCGTACCAGATCGCCGGCGAAATCTTCCTGCAGTGACGCCGCCATCGCGCGCAGCGTATCGGCGGCGTTGTCCTGCTTCATCAGGGCCAGGGTGAGCTGATGCGTGCGCACCGCCAACCGCTCGTTGACCTGCGCGGTCGCGCCCAGGTCGGCCAACCGTCGCGCCAGCTCGCGGTTCTTCTCGCGCAGCACTTCCAGCTGGTAGCTGGCCAGCGATGCGGTCGGGCCGTCATCGCGTGGCACCACCAGGGTCAGCGCCAGGTCCGGGAACTGCTTGAGGAAACCCGGATGGCGCCGCAACCAGGCGGCGACTTCATGGGCACCGAGCTTGTCGACGGTCTCAGTCATGCGATCCACTCCCCTTCGAAGACGAATGCGGTCGGGCCCGCCATCACCACCGGCTGGCCATCGCCCGGCCACTGGATGCGCAGGTCGCCACCAGGCAGGCTGATGCGCGCATCGCGCTGCAGGCGGCCGCGATGCATCAGGGTCACTGCCGCCGCGCAGGCGCCACTGCCGCAGGCCAGGGTTTCACCCACGCCGCGCTCGAACACGCGCAGGCGCACATGTTCCGGGCCCATTACCTGGGCGAAGCCCACGTTCACCGACTTCGGGAACGAGGCATGCTGCTGCAGCAGTCCGCCCACGCGCTCGACCGGTGCGGCGTCGACCAGGCCCACTTCGATCACCGCGTGCGGATTGCCCATCGACACCGCCGCGAAGCGCACGGTCTCACCCTGCAGTGGCAGCAGGTACTCCTCGCGCGGGTGGGCGAAGCCGATCAGCGGCACCTGCGCCGGATCGAACAGCGGCACGCCCATCGCCACCGCGTACTGGCCATCGCCGAGGACATCCACGGCATGGCTGGCCAGCGGGCTGTCGATGACGAAGCGGTCGCCCTGCGCACTGCCCTCGCGCACCAGCCAGGCAGCGATGCAGCGCGCGCCGTTGCCGCACTGCTCGGAATTGGAACCATCGGCGTTCCAGATGCGGTAAGAGGCGACGGAGCCTTCGGCGCGCGGCGGCTCGATGGTCAGGATCTGGTCGCAGCCGACGCCGGTATGGCGGTCGGCCAGGCGCGCGGCCAGTTCCGGAGTGGGCGGCGGGGTGCCGTCGCGCAGGTCGATCACTACGAAATCGTTGCCCGCGCCGTGCATCTTGCTGAAGCGCAGGCCGTTGGTACCGGCCTTACTCATTCCCGTCGTCCACCTTCTTGGCCGGATCAGGAGTGACGGACGGACTGCCGTCGCGCGGGGCCTGGGTGGCAGCAGGCGTGGCGTCGGCATCAGCGGCCGGTTCGACGGTTTCTTCCACCGGCACCGGCTTCTGCGGCAGCACCAGCGGGCCCTTGTTGCCGCATGCGGCGAGGAACAGCAGCGAGGCCGCTGCCAGCGGAATCAGGATGACATTGCGATGGGGGATGTTCATGCCCCGAGTATAGCCACTGGCGGCTGAGCGGTTGGTGCAGGGTGCCGCGCCACGCATCCGCCGGGCATGGCCCGGCGCTGCCGCAACCCGGCACCGTGGCAACGCCGGGCCATGCCCGGCGGGAGAGATCAATCGGCCGGCGGCAGCGGCCGGGTCCACAGCCAGATCGCCACCACGGTCATGCTGCCGATCGAGAACCACTTCACCCAGGCCACCGGCACGCACCACAGCATGATGCCGGCGCACACCGCCATGGTGATCGTGGCCATCCATTTGCCGTAGCGGCTCACCGCACCATGTGCCTGCCAGTTGGCGATGGCCGGGCCGAAGCGCGGGTGCTGCAGCAGCCAGCCGTGCAGGCGCTCGGAGCCGCGCGAGGCGGCCCAGGCCGAGATCAGGATGAATACGGTGGTAGGCAGCCCCGGCACGAAGATGCCGACGATGCCGGTGCCCAGGCTGGCATAGGCCAGCAGCCACCACGCCCAACGGAACCGCACCGGCCGGGCGGGCGTTGGCAGGTCCTTGGTGGCGGGCGGTCCGGGCGGGCGCATCGCGCAAGGATACCGAGCGCAGGTGGCGGCGGCGATATCACCGCCGCCACGATGCGTCATTCCGTCGCAGCACCGGCCGCGGGCGTTTCGATGCCCAGCTGCTGCAGCACGAATGCATACGACTCGGACAGTTCGCGGTAACGCTGGAAGCGCCCGGACTTGCCGCCGTGGCCGGCTTCCATGTTGGTGCGGAACAGGATCGGGAAGGTGCTGGTGTTGTCATCACGCAGCTTGGCCACCCACTTGGCCGGTTCCCAGTACTGCACCTGCGAATCCCACAGGCCGGTACCCACGAACAGCGACGGATAGGCCTGCTTTTTCACGTTGTCGTAGGGCGAGTAGGACAGCATGTACTCGTAGTACGGCTTCTGCTCGGGGTTGCCCCACTCGTCGTACTCGTTGGTGGTCAGCGGGATGGTCGGGTCGAGCATGGTGGTGACCACGTCCACGAACGGCACCTGCGCCACCAGCACGCGGTAGTCCTGCGGCGCCTGGTTGGCGATGGCGCCCATCAGCAGGCCACCGGCGCTGCCACCGGACGCGGCGACACGGTCCTTCGCCGCCCAGCCCTGTGCCACCAGGCCACGGGTGACGTCGATGAAGTCGTTGAAGGTGTTCTGCTTGTGCAGCAGCTTGCCGTTCTCGTACCAGTCGCGACCCATTTCCTGGCCACCGCGGATGTGGGCGATGGCGTACACCACACCACGGTCGAGCAGGCTCACCGCCGTCTGGTTGAAGTAGGGGTCCATCGACATGCCGTAGCTGCCGTAGGCGTACTGGAACAGCGCGCCGGTGCCATCCTTCCTGTAGCCCTTGCGATAGACCAGCGACACCGGCACCTTCACCCCGTCGCGCGCGGTGATCCACACCCGGTCGGTCTCGTACTTCGAGGCGTCATAGCCGATCACCGGCTGCTGCTTGAGCTGGCGACGCTCGCCGGTGGCGGTGTTCAGTTCGTACACCGTGGTCGGCGTGGTCATCGAGGTGTACACGTAGCGCAGCCACGTGGTGTCAGCCTCGGTGTTGTCGCCCAGGCCCATCGAATAGGCCGGTTCGTCGGCCTTCACGTAGTCGTTGCGACCGTCCTTGAACAGCAGGCGGATGCGCTCCAGGCCTTCGGAACGTTCGGCGATGGCGGTGTAGGTATCAAACAGTTCGAAGCCTTCGATGAACACCGCATCGTCATGGGCGATCCAGTCCTTCCACTGCGCACGCGAGGTGGCATCGGTCGGTGCGGTCACCAGCTTGAAGTTCTTCGCGCCATCGTTGGTGCGGATCACCCAGCGGCCATCATAGTGGTCGGCGTCGTACTCCACGTCGCGCTGGCGCGGGGCGAGCACGGTGAACGTGGTCGGGTCGCTGGCCGGCGCGTAGCGCTCTTCGGAGGACACGGTGCTGTGCACGCCGATGGTGATGAAGCGATCGTCGCGGGTGCGGCCGATGCCCATGTAGAAGCTGTCGTCCTTCTCTTCGTAGACGACGGTGTCGGCGCTGGCCGGGGTGCCCAGCACGTGCTTCTTCACCCGCACGGTCAGCAGGGTTTCCGGATCGTTCTCGACATACAGCACGGTGCGGTTGTCGTCGGCCCAGACCAGGTCGCCGGAGGTGCCGGTGATCGTGTCCGGCAGCACCGCGCCGGTGCGCAGGTCCTTGAAGCGGATGACGTACTGGCGGCGGCCCACGTCATCGTCGGCCCAGGCCAGCAGCTGGTTGTCCTGGCTGACCTCCATCGAGCCGACGCTGAAATAGCCCTTGCCGGCGGCCATCGTGTTGACGTTGAGCAGGACCTCTTCCGGCGCGTCCATGCTGGCCTTGCGGCGCGCATGGATGGGATAGTCCTGGCCGGTCTCGTAGCGGCTGTAGTACCAGTAGCCGCGCTCGCGCGCCGGCACGCTGGCATCGTCCTGCTTGATGCGGCCGACGATCTCGCCGTACAGCGCATCCTCCAGCGGCTTCAGCGGTGCCAGCAGCTGGTCGGCGTAGGCGTTCTCGGCCTGCAGGTAGGCCAGCATGGCCTTGTCCTCGCGCTTGTCGTCGCGCAGCCAGTAATAGTCATCGTTGCGGGTCGCGCCGAACGGCGCCTTGACCACGTGCGGACGCTTCTCAACATCCGGCGGAACGGGCGGGGTGGCGGCGGTAGCGGTGCTGGTCATCAGGCTCGCAAGCAACAGGCAGAGAGTGGATTTCATGAAATAAGGCTCCTTGATCGGCAATGCAATGGCGTCCTTGCGCCTGAGTCTGGGTGGCAGGGGGGGCTGCGGGCAACCCTGCGGATCGTCATGGACGCGCGGAGGTAGTGACGGCCGCTGGCCGGCAACGGCAGCAGACTGTTCATCCCGAGGTTGCCGGCCAGCGGCCGGCACTACCGGGACACCCGGCGTACCATGTGGGGCATGAGTACCCTGCCCCACACGCCGGGCTACAGCCGGCGCAGCCACGAAATCGCTCCCTTCCATGTGATGTCCCTGCTGGCCCGCGCACAGGCGCTGGAACAGGCCGGTCACGATGTGATCCATTTGGAGATCGGCGAACCGGACTTCACCACCGCCGAGCCGGTCGTGCATGCCGGCCAGGCGGCGTTGGCCGCCGGCCACACCCGCTACACCGCCGCACGCGGCCTGCCCGCCCTGCGCCAGGCGATCAGCGGTTTCTATCGCAGTCATTACGGCCTGGATATCGACCCCGAACGCATCCTGGTCACGCCGGGCGGCTCCGGCGCGCTGCTGCTGGCCAGCAGCCTGCTGGTCGACCCCGGCCGCCACTGGCTGCTGGCCGATCCCGGTTATCCGTGCAACCGCCACTTCCTGCGGCTGGTGGAAGGCGGCGCGCAGCTCGTTCCGGTCGGCCCCGAAACGGCCTACCAGTTGACCCCTTCGCTGGTGCAGCAGCACTGGAACGCCGACAGCGTCGGCGCGTTGGTGGCGTCGCCGGCCAATCCCACCGGCACCGTGCTGTCAGCCGATGAACTTGCGGCCCTCTCGGCTTCGCTGCACGCGCGCGGCGGCCACCTGGTGGTCGACGAGATCTATCACGGCCTGACCTACGGCCTGGATGCAGCGAGCGTGCTGCAGGTGGATGACAGTGCCTTCGTGCTGAACAGTTTCTCCAAGTACTTCGGCATGACCGGCTGGCGACTGGGCTGGCTGGTGGCGCCACCGGCGGCGGTACCCGACCTGGAGAAGCTGGCGCAGAACCTGTACATCAGCGCTTCGAGCATCGCCCAGCACGCGGCCCTTGCCTGTTTCAGCGACGAGGCGATGGCGATCTTCGAGCAGCGCCGCCAGGCCTTCCAGCAGCGCCGCGACTTCCTGCTGCCGGCCCTGCGCGAACTGGGCTTCCGCATCGAAGTGGAGCCGCAGGGGGCGTTCTACCTGTACGCCGACGTCAGCGCGTTCACCGATGACGCGCAGGCGTTCTGCGCACACTTCCTGGAAACCGAGCATGTGGCGTTCACCCCGGGCCTGGATTTCGGCTTCCATCGATCGAACCAGCACGTACGCCTGGCCTATACCCAGGAAGTGCCGCGGCTGCAGGAAGCGGTGGAGCGTATCGCGCGCGGGTTGAAACGATTCCGGTAGTGCCGGGCCGAGCCCGGCGGAATTTTGCCGCGCGACGCGGCAAAGGAGCCGCCGGGCATGGCCCGGCGCTACCGTTCAACGAATACCCAACGAAAAACGCCGCCCGAGGGCGGCGTTTTTCATTTCATCATTTACCGCCCAACCGCTCCCACAGGAAGCTGTAGGCCAGTGCGGACATGTGCGCGGCCTGCGCGTTGTTGGCTGCACCGCCATGACCGCCTTCGATGTTCTCGTAGTAGGTCACGTCCTTGCCGGCATCGATCATCTTCGCGGCCATCTTGCGGGCGTGGCCCGGATGCACGCGGTCATCGCGGGTGGAGGTGGTGAACAGCACCGGCGGGTAGCTCTTCTTCGCGTCGAACAGGTGGTACGGCGAGAAGGTCTTGATGAACTCCCAGTCGCTGGTGTCCGGGTTGCCGTACTCGGCCATCCACGAGGCGCCGGCCAGCAGGTGGCTGTAACGCTTCATGTCCAGCAGCGGAACCTGCACCACCACCGCACCAAACAGCTCGGGGTACTGGGTCAGCATGTTGCCGGTGAGCAGGCCACCGTTGCTGCCGCCCTGCACGCCCAGGTGCTTGGCAGAAGTGATCTTGCGGGTGACCAGGTCCTGGGCAACCGCGGCCATGTCTTCATAGGCCTTGTGACGGTTCTGCTTCAGCGCCGCCTGGTGCCAGCGCGGGCCGTACTCGCCACCACCACGGATGTTGGCGACCACGTACACGCCGCCCTTTTCCAGCCAGGCGCGGCCCATGCCGCCCGAGTACGACGGGGTCAGCGAAATCTCGAAACCACCGTAGCCGTACAGCAGGGTCGGGTTGGAACCGTCGAGCTTCATCGCCTTGTCGTGCACCACGAAGTACGGCACGCGGGTACCGTCCTTGCTGGTGGCGAAATGCTGCTCGATCACCTTGCCGTCGGCATCGAAGAACGCCGGCATGGTCTTGAGCACTTCCGGTGCCTTGCCGATGTCGGCGATCGCCAGGGTGGTCGGGGTCAGGTAGTCGGTGGCGGTCAGCCACACCGCATCGCTGTCATTGCTGTCGACCGCACTGACGCCCAGGGTGCCGAAGGCCGGCGCGCCGACGAAATCGCTCTTCTGCCAGCCCTTGGCGGTTGGGGTCAGCACCGACAGGCGGTTCTTGACGTCGTCAAGCACGTTCAGCACCAGGTGGTTCTTGGTCCACGAGGCACTGGCCAGCGAGGTGGTCGCGGTCGGGGTGAACAGCACCTCGAAGTCACGCTTGCCGGCCAGGAAATCATCCAGCTTGGTCACCAGCAGTGCGCCGGAGGCGTAGGTCTTGCCACCCACGGTCCACGGATCGCGCAGTTCCAGGGTCAGCCACTGCTTGTGCAGGCCCTTCTCGGCCGAGTTCGGCGCATCGATCCTGGTCAGCTTGCCATCGTCGCCGCGCAGGTAGATCTCGTTGTTGTAGAAGGCCAGCGTACGGCTGACCAGGTTGCGCTCGAAGCCCGGGGTGTCATCGTGCATCGCCGCGATGTACATGTCTTCCGGCTTGCCTTCGTAGACCAGGCTGGCGGCGGACATCGGCGTGCCACGCTTCCACAGCTTGGCCACGCGCGGGTAACCGGAGGTGGTCATCGAGCCGCTGCCGAAATCGGTGTAGACGAACACGGTGTCGCGGTCGATCCAGCTCAGGCCGCCCTTCGATTCGGGACGGAAGAAGCCGTCCTTGATCCAGCTCTTGCTGGCCAGGTCGAACTCGCGGGTGACATCGGCGTCGGCACCGCCGCGCGACAGCGCGATCAGGCAGCGGCTGTAATCCGGACGCAGGCAGTCAGCGCCGTGCCAGACCCAGTTTTCGTTCTCGGCCTTGTTCAGCGCATCCAGGTCGAGCACGGTTTCCCAGGTCGGCGAGGCCTTGCGGTACTCGGCCAGGGTGGTGCGACGCCACAGGCCGCGCTCGTGCTGCTTGTCCTTCCAGAAGTTGTAGTAGTAATCGCCGATCTTCTGCACGCCGGGAATCTTGGCGTCCGAGTCGAGCACCTCGCGGATGCTGCTCTCCATCTGCTTGAAGGCCGGGGTCTGCGCCAGGCGCGCCTCGGACTTGGCGTTCTGTTCCTTGACCCAGGACAACGGCTTGTCGCCGGTGACGTCCTCCAGCCAGGCGTAACGGTCGGTGTCTTCAGCGGCCACGGCGGTACCCACCGAGGCAGCGGTCATCATGCCGGCCAGCAGGCAGGCGGAAGCGAATCGTGACATTGCAGCTCCAGGCAGTCATTAGCCGTGGAACGCTAGCATGGATCACCGGGGCCGCCCCCGTGTCGAAGGTCAGGCCGTGGCGGTGTGCGCCTTGCGCGTACGTGTGGGGGAGCGCCGCCGGGCCTGCCCATGGTCGCGTCGCACCGAGCGGAGCGCGGTCAGCGTTGGCAACGGGCAGCGCAGCAGTGCCCACCAGGCCGCCAACGGCATGCCGACCAGCCACAGCGGCAACCAGCCCAGCCAGGCACTGCTGCCGCGCGCGGCCGGCCACACCAGCACCACGGCCAGGCCAGCGAGGGCGAGCTGCGGCACCACCCGCAACAGGCGCGGATCGGCGCGTTCGCTGACGCGTTCAGTTGGCGGGCGGTGGCGGGGACGTGTGCGCATGCGGATTCTCCGGTGTTCGATGGCGGTCAGCTTGGCTGCGGGGCTTCTCACCGGCTGCGACACCATTGACGGATGGCGTGCACACAGTGACCATGCGCGGGCAAGCCCACTGGAGCCCGCTCCCGCATGACCTCGATCCGCCCGCTCTGCGCTGTGTTGCTGGCCCTGTCCCTGGGCGGTCCGGCAGTGGCTGCCAATTCCCCACCGTCGTCCCGCAACAGCGCCGCGGAAGCCTCTGCAGATGGGGTGATCGACCTGCAGCGCTTCATGGGGACCTGGTACGTGATCGGCCGCGTGCCGAACTTCATCGAGCGCGGCCACGTCGCCAGCGTCAACCAGTACGAGCTGCGCGAGGACCACAAGGTCGCCATCACCTATCGCTACCGCGATGGTTTCGGTGAACCGCTGCAGGAAATCCGTGCGCGCGCCAGCGTCGATCCCGACAGTGGCAACCACGGCTGGCGCACCTGGTTCTACCGGGTCGTGCCGACCCATTCGCGGGTACTGGAAGTCGCGCCGGACTATTCCTGGGCGCTGATCGGCTACCCGGGCCGCGAGATGGCCTGGATCTTCGCCCGCACGCCTGACATGGACAAGGCCCTGTACAAGGACCTGGCCGAACGCCTGCGCGACGAGTACGGGGTCAACACCGACAAGCTCAAGCGCGTGCCGCAGCACGCCGAGCAGGTCGGCAAGCTGGGCTACGAAGTACCGAACGTGCGTTGACTGCACACGGTGGTAGTGCCGGCCGCTGGCCGGCAACTGCACGGTGCTTCCCGCGTTCATGAGGTTGCCGGCCAGCGGCCGGCACTACCAGACATGAAGTTGCCGGCCAGCGGCCGGCACTACCAGACATGAAGTTGCCGGCCAGCGGCCGGCACCACCCTGAACGATGCCGGGCGCCGCCCGGCATTCTGTTATCTGCGGCTGTAATGCGCGACCAGGCGGTCGCCGAGCATCTGCAGCAGCTGCACCAGCACCAGCAGCAGGACCACGGTGACCAGCGCCACGTCGGTGTGCGAGCGCTGGTAGCCATCGCGGAAGGCCAGGTCGCCCAGGCCACCGGAACCGATCGCACCGCCCATCGCGGTGAAGCCGATCAGGGCCACGGTGGTCACCGTGGCACCGGCAATCAGGCCCGGCCGTGCTTCGGGCAGCAGCACGCGGGTGACCAGCTGCCAAGTGGTGGCACCCATTGCCTGGGTCGCCTCGATCACCCCGCGGTCCACTTCACGCAGCGCGGTTTCCACCAGCCGCGCATAGAACGGCGCAGCGCCGATGACCAGCGGCACGATCGCGCCACGCACGCCCAGCGAGGTGCCCATCATGAACAGGGTCACCGGGATCAGGACGATCATCAGGATGATGAAGGGCACCGAGCGCAGCAGGTTCACCACCAGCGCCAGCACGCCGTAGGCAACCGGCCGGCGCTTCAGCTGTGGCGCACCGAACAGGTACAGCAGCACGCCCAGCGGCAGGCCGATGGCCAGGGTCAGCGGCAGCGAACCGGCAAGCATCAGCAGGGTGTCGATGGTGGCCTGGCCGATGTCGGCCCACTTGCCTGCATCCAGGTGACGGAAGAAGCCGCCGGCGGTGGCGATGATCATCGACGCAGTTCCTCAACATGCACGCCGGCAGCCACGAATGCGGCCTGCGCGGCGGACTGGTCACCGCCCACCAAGGCGACGATCAGCTGGCCATACGGGGTGTCCTTGATCCGGTCGATACGCCCGGACAGGATGTTGTAGTCGACCCCGGTCTGCCGCGCGACGCTGCCGAGCAGGGGTTCGTAGGTGTCGGCGCCGAGGAAGGTCAGGCGCACGACACGGCCACCGACCGCGTCGAAGTCGCGGTGCAGGGTGCCCTCGTCCACCTGCTCCGATTCGCTGACGAAACGGCGGGTGGTCGGGTGCTGCGGGTGCAGGAACACCTTCGTTACCGGGCCGGTCTCGACCAGCTGGCCGGCATCAAGCACGGCCACGCGGTCGCAGACGCGACGGATCACGTCCATCTCGTGGGTGATCAGCACGATGGTCAGGCCCAGTTCGCGGTTGATCTTCGACAGCAGCGCCAGCACCGACGCGGTGGTCTGCGGATCGAGCGCGCTGGTGGCCTCATCGCACAGCAGGATCTGCGGGCGGGTGGCCAGTGCGCGGGCGATGCCCACACGCTGCTTCTGGCCGCCCGACAACTGCGCCGGGTACTTGTCCGCATGCGCCTGCAGGCCCACGGTCTGCAGCAGCTCGGCGACGCGCGCATCGATCTCGGCCTTCGGCGTACCGGCCAGCTCCAGCGGGAAGGCGACATTGCCGGCCACCGTGCGCGAGGACAGCAGGTTGAAGTGCTGGAAGATCATGCCGATCCGGCGGCGCAGCGCGCGCAGGCCTTCCGGATCCAGCGCGGTGACATCTTCGCCGGCGATCAGCAGGCGGCCACCACTGGGCTCCTCCAGGCGGTTGATCATGCGGATCAGCGTCGATTTGCCCGCACCGGAATGGCCGATGATGCCGAACACCTCGCCGGCCTCGATGGTCAGGTCCAGCGGCTGCAGCGCGCTGACCGCGCGGCCGGCAACGGCATAGGATTTGTGCAGGCGCTGGAACTCGATCACGGGATCAGCTCACCGGGAGGGCGATGGAAGGGGCGTGCAGCCTACCAGCGCTGGCGCTCGCGCGCCCGCGCCATGGGCCAGAATGTTATTCCTTTTGGTTCTAAGCCGCCCGCATCGGTACACCCCTTCCCCAGCCAGATCGGTTCAGGGATGGTCCAACGGTTTCGGCGGCTCCTGCCGGTTCACCCGTTCGCGGTGCAGCAGGTACAGGCCCGAGGCGACGATGATTGCCGCGCCCGCCCAGGTGTAGCCATCCGGCAGCTGCCCCCAGAAGGCCAGGTCCCAGCCGATCACCCAGACCAGGCCGCTGTATTCGAGCGGTGCGATCATCGAGGCCTCACCCAGCTGGAAGGCCTTGGTCAGCGCGATCTGGCCCAGCGCCCCGGCCAGGCCCATGCCGGCGATCAACGGCGCATGCGCCATCTGCAGCGGCACCCAGCCGGGGATAGCCAGCAGCCCGGCGCCGATGGCCATGATGACCAGGAACCAGACCACCATCGACTGCGAGGTATCGGTGCGGGTCAGCAGGCTGACGGTGATCGCGGCGATGGCATAGGCGGTGGCGGCGGCCAGCACCATCAGGCCCGGCACCGAGATGAAACCGCCCACGCCCGGCCGCAGCACCACCAGCACGCCGACCAGGCCGATGCCGATGGCGACCCAGCGCCGCGGCCCGACCCGCTCGCCCAGCAGCGGCACCGACAGTGCGGCAATCAGCAGCGGCGCGACGAAATAAATGGTGTAGGCGGTGGACAGCGGCAGGTCGCGCAGGGCGAACACGAAGCAGCCGATCATCGCCATGCCCAGCCCGCCGCGCAGCAGGTGCAGCCCCCAGCGGCGCGGGATCAGCGAGCGTGGCCCGGCACTGGCCAGCACCCAGACCAGCACGAAGGGCAGCGACGCCGCGCCACGCAGGAAGGTGACCTGCAGCGAGGGATAGCCGGCCGAGAGCTGCTTCATGCCGGCGTCCATCAGCGAGAAACAGGCGACAGCAGCGACCATCCAGGCCACGGCGCGCGAAGGGGAGCGTTGCACGTTCATGGCCCATTATCGCCGACCACGGGCGTTGCCGCCGCGACCGGCGCGATAGAATGGCCGCCACTGATTTCTGCGGAGTAACGCCCATGCCTTCCTTCGACGTTGTGTCCGAAGTCGACACCCACGAACTGACCAATGCGCTCGACCAGGCCAACCGTGAGCTTGCCACCCGTTTCGACTTCAAGGGCGTGGACGCCAAGTTCGAGCGCGACGGCGAAGTGATCACCCAGTCCGCACCGAGCGAGTTCCAGCTCAAGCAGATGAACGACATCCTGCGCGCTCGCCTGGCCGCCCGCAGCATCGACGTGCTCAGCCTGGAATATGGCGACGTGGAAACCAACCTTGCGCAGGCCCGGCAGAAGATCACCGTCAAGCAGGGCATCGAGCAGAAGATCGCCAAGAAGATCGCTGCGGCGCTGAAGGAAGCCAAGCTGAAGGTGGAAACCCAGATCAACGGCGACAAGCTGCGGGTGATGGGCAAGAAGCGCGACGACCTGCAGGACGCCATCGCCGTGCTGAAGGCCGGCAAGTTCGAACTGCCGCTGCAGTTCAACAACTTCCGCGATTGATCGACACCGCGATGTAGGGCCGGCCTACATGGCCGGCCTCACTCGCGCAGCAGTTTGTACAGCGTTGTCCGCGAGATGCCGAGCTGGCGTGCGGCGAGGCTGAGGTTGCCTTCGGCGGTATGGGCGGCTCGCCGTGCCGCATCGCGCTGCTGGTCACGCAATGGTGCCGCCTGCACGGGCGCTGCGGCCGTAGCCGGTGAACGTGTCCGTGCGGCGCGCGGTGCCTGCAGGTGCTGCAGATGGACCGCACTGCCCTCGCCCAGTCGCACCCGATGCGCAGGGCCGGGCTGCAGCAGTCGACGTCGCTGTGCTGCGCTGGCGCCGGCAAACAGCGTGTCCAGCGAAAGCAGCGGCAGCGGCCCACGCCGCGGCAGGCCGAGCAGGCGCCGAGCGACGCGGTTGGCGCAAAGCAACTGGCCGTCTTCCTGCACCGCCAACAGGCCCTGCAGCGGTGATGCCAGCCAGCGCGGATCATGCTGCACCGCCAGCAGATGCACATCGCTGAGCGTGTGCATCAAGCGGTTCTCGATGGCCAGCGCTGCCTGCCGGAAATAGCCCTGCAGCAACGCCGGATCGCGTTCCCCCAGCCCAGTGATGTCGATCGCACCGCAGACCTGCCCCTGCAGGTCATGCAGCGGCTCACTCAGGCAGAACACGGGGGCGAACCGCTGCAGATAGTGTTCATTGCCGCGTACCAATGCGGGAAGGTCGTCGGCCAGGCTGACCGCAGGCGCGGTGGTGCCGATCTCGGCCTCGCCCAGCCGCCGGCCCACCTGGATCGGCCGCAGCAGCGCTGCATCTTCCAGGCCATGGGCGCGATGCACGATCACCATGCCCTCACGGTTGGCGCAGAACATCGTCCACCCACGCGCACCGAACGCGGCCCACAACTGCTCCAGTTCCGGCTGCACGCAACGCGCCAGGCGGCGGTCATCGCGGGACTCCAAGCGGTGTCCGTTGCCCTGCAACGGCGGGTAATACGGCTCCTGCCCGGGGCGCACACCCGCCGCATGCGAGCGCTGCCAGGACTGCTGCAACGGCAGGGGCAGCATCGCCAGCGACTGCACGTCGCCCTCGGCGAAGGCGGCCCGAGCCGCCACCAGCTGCTGTTGCCCGACTGTCGTGGCCATCATGCATGCAGCGTACACCCACACACGCCATGCCCGCGTTACATGCCAACAACGGAGCGTTTCCATTTCGTCGGGCATTCATCCACGCATGGTGTGGATCTACGTGTCGACCAAGGTCGACACCCACCAACAGCCGCATGGTCGCCACCCACCAAGAGCAGCCCATGCCGTTCCGACAGATCGCGGGAACCCACGATCACCCCAGCACAGCGCCAAGCCGGGAAATGCGTTTCCATTTTCGCCCGGCATTCATCCACGCATGGCGTGGATCCACGTGTCGACCAAGGTCGACACCCACCAACAGCCGCATGGTCGACACCCACCAAGAGCAGCCCATGCCGTTCCGACAGATCGCGGGAACCCACGATCACCCCAGCACAGCGCCAAGCCGGGAAATGCGTTTCCATTCTCGTCCGGCATTCATCCACGCATGGCGTGGATCTACGTGTCGACCAAGGTCGACACCCACCAACAGCAGCGTGGTCGACACCCACCAACAGCAGCGGGAACCTGTCGAAGGCGGGGTGGGTCCGGTTGCGGGGGCGTGAGCCGCATGGATGCGGCGACCGAGCTTACATGGACGTACTTGCAGCGTCCCCCGCAACCGGACCCACCCCGCCATCCCACGGAATGCCCGCTTTTGCCGTTGCCGTTGCCGTTGCCGTTGCCGTTGATTCGGCAGGTGCAGGGCGCAGCCCTGCAAACCCACCCCACCCTCACCTCACGCCGCGATCCGCAGAATCGGCTTCAGCGTAATCCCCCGCGTGCTGTCCTCGGCCGCCTGGTTGATCTGCTCCAGCGGATAGAACTTCACCAGCCTGTCGAACGGGAAGCGCCCCTGCTGGTACAGCGTCACCAGCTGCGGAATGAACACCTGCGGCACGCTGTCGCCCTCGACAATCCCACGGATGCTGCGGCCACCCAACAGCAGGTTGTTCACATCGAAACTGGCAGTGGTGCCCAGCTTCGGCGCACCGACCACGCCCATCATGCCAAGCCCGCCGAGCGCTTCGATGCCGGCCGACAGCACTTCCGGGCGCCCTGTCGATTCCAGCGCGAAATCGGCGCCACCACCGGTGATCGCGCGCACCGCCTCGATCACATCGGTCTCGCGGCTGTTGACCACATGGGTGGCGCCCAGCTCCATGGCCAGCTGCAACCGCGAGGGCACCACGTCGATGGCGATGATGGTGGTGGCCCCGGCGACCTTGGCCGCCATCACCGCACTCAGGCCGACCGCACCGGCGCCATAGCTGGCGAAGCTGCTGCCCGATCGCACCTGCAGCGAGTTGAGCACCGCACCGGCACCGGTCTGGATGCCGCAGCCCAGCGGACCGAGCAGCTCCAGCGGCGCATCGTCAGGCACCTTGATCGCATTGATCTCGCGCGCCAGCGCAAACGTGGCGAACGACGACTGTGCAAAGAAGTGATCGTGCAGCGGTTGGCCCTGTGCATCGGTGATGGCGGTATGGCCGTGGCCATCATCACCACCGAAATTCAGCGCGAAGAAATCGCGGCAGTACGCACCGTGGCCACCACGACAGGGATTGCAGTGGCCGCATTGGCCGTAGGTCAGCACGACATGGTCGCCGGCCTTCAGCTCGCGCACGTTGGGGCCGACCGCCTCGACGATGCCCGCACCCTCATGGCCCAGCACCGCCGGCAGCGGCACCGGATAGTACTGGTCACGCACGATCAGGTCGGTATGGCACAGGCCGGTCGCTACGATCTTCACCAGCACTTCGTCGTCCTGCGGGCCGCGCAGGCGCGCCTGCTCGATGACAAAGGGCTGTTCCTTGCCGCGCACCACCGCTGCTGTGATGTCACGCGATCCACTGTTGCTGCTCATCGTTGCGTTCTCCTCGATCAGATGGGATAGGCCGGGGCTTCGCCCTTGACCGTCATCCATTGCCACTGGGTGAATTCCTCCACGTTGGACGGGCCGCCGATGCTGGTGCCGTTGCCGGACGCCCCTACCCCGCCGAAGGGATTGATGACCTCGTCGTTCACGGTCTGGTCGTTGATGTGCAGCAGACCGGTGCGCAGGCGCTCGCCCAGCTTCAGCGCGCGGCCGACATTGCGGGAGACGATCGCCATCGACAGGCCGTACTCGCTGTCATTGGCCAGGCGCACGGCTTCGTCGTCGTCATCGAACGGCACCACCACCGCTACTGGCGCGAAGATCTCTTCGTTGAACGCCGGATTGTCGACACTGACGTTGCCGAGCACGGTGGGTGCGAAGAACAGGTCCTGGTGGGTGCCGCCGGTTTCAAGCGTGGCACCCGCCTTCACCGCGTCGTCGACCACACGCGCTGCATGGTCGCGTTGCGCGGCATTGATCAGTGGGCCCAGCGCAACATCCTCGCGTGCCGGGTCACCCACCTTCAGCGACTTCGCCTTGGCCACCAGCTTCTGCAGGAAGGCCTGGTGGATGCTGCGCTGTACCAGCACACGGCCGGTGGCCATGCAGATCTGGCCCTGGTGCAGGTACACGCCCCAGGCGGTGTTGGCCACGGCCAGGTCGAGATCCGCATCGTCAAGGATGATCAGCGCGTTCTTGCCGCCCAGCTCCAGCGACACCTTTTTCAGGTGCTTGCCGGCGGCTTCGCCAACCTTGCGTCCGGCCGCCGTCGAGCCGGTGAACTGGATCATCGCCACATGCGGGTCGCTGGTCAGCGCGGCACCGGCGGCGCCGTCGCCGGGCAACATCTGCAGCACACCCTGCGGAAGACCAGCCTGCTCGAACAGGCGTGCGATCACCGCACCACCACACACCGCCGTGCGCGGGTCCGGCTTGAGCACCACGGCATTGCCGAGCGCGATCGCCGGCGCCACCGCGCGCATCGCCAGGTACAGCGGGAAATTGAACGGAGAGATCACCCCCACCACACCCAGCGGACGGCGCCGCGCCAGGTTCAGCCGCCCAGGTTCGGACGGCAGGATCTCACCCACGCTGCGCGAAGGCAGCGCGGCGGCCTCATGCAGCGCCTTGATGGTCACCTTGGCTTCGAAACCGGCCTTCAGGCGGGTGGAGCCACTTTCACGGACCAGCCAGTCGACCAGCGTATCGATGTTTTCTTCGGCCAGGCGTGCAGCCTTGCGCAGCACCTCGGCGCGCTGTTCGTACGGCGCTGCCGCCCATGCCTGTTGCGCCTGCGCCGCAGCGGCCGCCGAACGTGCGACCTGCGCCGCATCGGCCAGGCCGATTTCGCCAAGCGAGTGCCCGGTGGCGGGCTCGATCACCGGCTGGCGCTGTGCAGCGGCGCTCCATTGACCGTCGAAGAAGGCGCCTGACCAGAGTGCGTCCGGCAGCCATGGGGAAGATGCAGTCATGAAAAGTCCTCCTGTGTCGTGCCGCCATTGCACGCCTGGCCCGCAGCGTCGGCAATCGGCCATTGGCGTGATGTCGGCAAGGGATTGAATCGACGGGAATTTCCAGCATCGCCGTTGTCCAGTTCCTGCACAGTGAACGGCGCCCCTGCAGCGGCCCGCCTACAATGGCCACCCCCGCCAGCCGATGCGCCCGCCATGACCGACACCCCCCTGCCCACCGATGACCCGATCGCCGCCACCCGCCTGTGGCTGGAGCGCATCGTCATCGGCCTGAACCTGTGCCCGTTCGCCAAGGCGGTGTACGTGAAGGACCAGGTCCGCATCGTGCTGAGCGACGCGACCACACCCGAAGCCCTGGTGGAAGAACTGGCCGAGGAACTGGTGCTGCTGCGCGACACGCCGGCCGAGCAGATCGATACCACCCTGATCGTGCATCCGCAGGTACTCACCGACTTCCTCGACTACAACGACTTCCTCGACAACGCCGATGCGGCGATCGAGGCGCTGGACCTGCAGGGCATCCTGCAGGTGGCCAGCTTCCATCCGGACTACCAGTTCGATGGCGTCGCCGCCGATGACGCCAGCAACTACACCAACCGCGCGCCCTACCCCACCCTGCACCTGCTGCGCGAAGACAGCGTGGCACGCGCGGTGGATGTCTACCCGGACCCGGACGTGATCGTCGAGCGCAACATCCAGACCCTGGACCGGATCGGTGTCGAGGGCTGGCACCGTCGCCTGCGCGGCGACGACCTGTCATGAGCACGGTGCCGCCGATTGCCACCTGGCCGGCTGCGCCGCTGCACGGCAGGGTGGTGCTGGTCACCGGCGGTGCCAACGGCATCGGCCGCGGCATCGCCCAGGCGGTGCTCGGGGCCGGCGGCCGTGTGCTGATCGGCGATCTGGACGTAGAGGCGGGCCAGGCCTGCCTGGCCGAATGGCAGCGCGGCGATGATGCCGCGTTCCAGCGGCTGGACATCACCGACGAAAGCAGCGTGCGCGACTTCATCGCAGTTGCCCTGCAACGCTTCGGGCGCATCGACGGCCTGGTCAACAATGCCGGCATCGCCGGGCCGCACGGCACCCTGCTGCAGGACATGGACTGGGAAGAATGGCAGCGCCGGCTGTCATCGCTGCATGGCGCGTTCCTGTGCAGCAAGCACGCATTGCCGGCGTTGTCGGCCGACGCAGGCGCGATCATCAACATCGCATCGACGCGCGCCTGGCAGTCCGAGGCGCACAGCGAAGCCTACGCTGCGGCCAAGGGCGGGCTGGTGGCCTTCACCCATGCACTGGCCATCAGTGCGGGACCGGCGGTGCGGGTGAACAGCATCAGCCCCGGCTGGATCAGCACCGATGCCTGGCAGGCGCCGTCACGCCGGCACGTGCCGCAGTACTCGGCCACCGCCCACGCCCAGCATCCGGTTGGCCGCGTCGGCGAACCCGAGGACATCGGCGCACTGGCGGTGTACCTGCTGTCCTCGTTGTCCGGCTTCAGCACCGGCCAGGACTTCATCGTCGACGGCGGCATGACCCGGAAGATGATCTACGCCGATTGAAAGCGGGACGCCGCGGTAGCGCCGGGCCATGCCCGGCGGCTTTCCTACGCCGCGCTACGTGCTCGCCGGGCATGGCCCGGCGCTACCGGAGCGCTGCCCTTTTTTGCGTTTACGCCATGCCGGAGCATTCCGGTAGATCCACGCCATGCGTGGATGGCGGCAACCTGCTTACGCCATGCCCGAATGGCGCAGCAGTGCGTCGATCTGCGGCGCACGGCCGCGGAAGGCCTTGAAGTTCTCGGCGGCCGGGCGGCTGCCGCCGCGCGACAGCACCTCGTCGCGGAAACGCGCGCCGGTTGCGGCCAGCGCCTGCGGCGCTTCCTCGAACGCGGCGTAGGCATCGGCGCTCAGTACTTCGGCCCACTTGTAGCTGTAGTAACCGGCGGCATAGCCACCGGCGAAGATATGGCTGAACTGGTGCGGGAAGCGATTCCAGCTCGGCGGATGGTTCACCGCCACTTCCGCACGCACCCGCTCAAGCAGTGCCAGCACGCTGTCCTGCGCCGCCTCGAACTGGCTGTGCAGCAGCATGTCGAACAGACCGAATTCCAACTGGCGCACGGTGGCCATGCCGCTGTGGAAGTTGCGTGCAGCCAGCATGCGCTCGTACAGCGCGCGCGGCAGCGGCTCGCCGGTTTCCACATGCGCGGTCATGCCCTGCAGGTGGTCCCATTCCCAGCAGAAGTTCTCCATGAACTGGCTGGGCAGCTCCACCGCGTCCCACTCCACGCCGTTGATGCCGGCCACGCCCAGTTCGCCGATGCGGGTCAGCAGCTGATGCAGGCCATGGCCCATTTCATGGAACAGCGTGGTCACTTCATTGTGGCTGAAGGTTGCCGGCTTGCCATCGGCACCACGGCCGAAGTTGCACACCAGGTACACCAGCGGCGTCTGTACGCTGCCATCGGCGCGCTCGCGGCGGTTGCGGCAGTCATCCATCCACGCGCCGCCACGCTTGCCCTCGCGGGCGTACAGGTCCAGGTAGAACTGGCCCACCAGGGCGCCCTGCGCATCCACCAGGCGGAAGAAGCGCACGTCCTCATGCCAGACCGGCGCGCTGTCTTCCTGCACGCGCAGGCCGTACAGCTGCTCGATCACCGAGAACAGGCCGCCGAGTACCTTCGGTTCGGTGAAATACTGCTTCACTTCCTGCTCGGAGTAGCTGTAACGCGCCTGCTTCAGGCGGTCGGCGGCGAACGCCAGATCCCAGGCCTGCAGGCTGTCGATACCGAGATGCTCGCGGGCGAACTGCTCCAGCTCGGCGCGGTCCTTGGCGGCGAACGGCTTGGCGCGCGCGGCCAGGTCACGCAGGAAGCCCAGCACTTCGGCGGGGTCGCTGGCCATTTTGGTGGCCACCGAATAGTCGGCGTAGGAATCAAAGCCCAGCAGCGCGGCCAGCTCGGCACGCAGTGCAAGGATGCGATCGATGTTGCCGCCGTTGTCCAGCGCATCGTCGCCGAACTCGGAGGCGCGTTGCGCGCTGGCGCGGTACAGGATCTCGCGCAGGTCGCGGTCCTCGCCCCAGGTCTGCACCGGCAGGTAGCACGGCATCTGCAGGGTCAGCTTCCAGCCTGTCTTGCCGTCTTTTTCCGCAGCGGCGCGTGCAGCAGCCTTCACGTCGTCCGGCACGCCGGCCAGGCGCGCCGGGTCTTCGACGATCAGCGACCACGCATCGGTGGCGTCGAGCACGTTCTGCGAGAACTTCGCCGACAGCGCCGACAGTTCCTCCTTGATGGCGGAAAAACGCTGCTGCGCGTCCGCATCCAGTTCAGCACCGCCGAGGCGGAAATCACGCAGGGTGTTGTCCAGCACCTTGCGGCGCGCCTCATCAAAACCGGCCGCTTCGGTGCTGGCCGCCAGCGCCTGGTACTGGCGGTACAGCGCCAGGTTCTGGCCCAGCGCACTGGCAAAGCGGGTCACCCGCGGCAGGTTGCTGTTGTAGGCCTCACGCAGTTCCGGCGTGTTGACCACGCCCTGCAGGTGGCCCACCAGGCCCCAGGCGCGCCACAGGCGTTCGGTGGCGTCGTCCAGCGGGGTGACGAAGGTCTGCCAGGTTACCGGCTGCACCTGCTCGGCAGCGCTGACCGCCGCTTCGGCCTGCGCCAGCAGCACGTCCAGCGCCGGCGCCACATGCTCGGGGCGGATCGCCTCGAAGCGCGGCAGGCCGGAAAAATCGAGCAGGGGGTTGGCAACGGTCACGGCAGGTCTCCAGAGTACGGGCCCGGCAGCGCGGGCAGCCAGATCGATATGGCGCTGGCCGGGCCGGCAGACAAGGGGCGGCGGGCCATTGTTCACGTCGGCCTTACGGCCGCCGGCTGAAGCTTGCAGCGCGGGGGAGACCGCAGCGGAACGTGTCGAGGAGGCCCCACATGGAAGGTCTGGCTCCAGCTCCATCCGCAGTACGTTCGTCATCGCTGGCGCTGTCGGCCAGCCCGACTGAACTGGCCTGGATCGCCGCGCTGTGCGATGCGGGCGATGATGCGCCGCGCCACCTGCAGCAGTTGCAGGCACTGCAGCGCCAGGGCGGAAGGTTCAGCGACGAGCAGGAATGGTATCCCTTCGAAGTGATCGAGCGCGGTGCCAGCCAGGTGCGGCTGGGCCACGAGCGCGAATTCGTCATCTGCGTGCTGCTGTGGCTGCAGGCCCTGGCCCAGGGCCGGGCCAGCAGCCTGGACCCACGTCTGCACCTGGACGACCGCGCCGTGGAGATCGAGGCCCTGCCCGACGCGCTGCGCGATGCGGTACTGGAGGCCTTCATGGCCGCGGGGTATTGAGCGCGATCCAATGCGCCGCTGCGCTCGCCGGGCATGGCCCGGCGCTGCCGACCTGTCCTGGTAGCGCCGGGCCATGCCCGGCGGATGCCTGACGGGCTTACAGCGCTTCCAGACTGCACCACGGCAATCCAGGCAGGCCCTGCCCGGCCACCGCCGTCGCTACCTGCGCGTCGGCAGCGTCCACATCGATTCCCTGCCGCACATACCAGGCCGGGTCGTAATAGCTGTGCGCGTAGCGATCGCCGCTGTCGCACAGGATGCTGACGATGCTGCCCTGGCGGCCGGCCTCGCGCATCCACTGCGCGGCCTGCAGCACGCCGATGAAGTTGGTGCCGGTGGAGCCACCGACGCGGCGCCCCAGCTGGCGGCTGACATGACGCATCGCAGCCAGGCTCAAGGCGTCGGGCACCTTCACCATGGCATCGACACTGGTCGGGATGAAGCTGGACTCCACCCGCGGCCGGCCGATGCCTTCCACCCGCGAGCCGCCGTTGCAGGTCATGCCGCGCCACTCGTTGCCGCCGGCCAGGGCAGCCTGGTATCCATCGTAGAACACCGAGACTTCCGGGTCCGCACACAGGATGCGGGTGTCATGCCG
Organism: Stenotrophomonas sp. OVS01A; assembly: GCF_019969775.1. NCBI lineage: Bacteria > Pseudomonadati > Pseudomonadota > Gammaproteobacteria > Lysobacterales > Lysobacteraceae > Stenotrophomonas > Stenotrophomonas sp. OVS01A. The sequence goes on from NZ_JAHXYV010000010.1 coordinate 49,102, forward strand.
GCGATAGCTGACGTAGCGCCCGAGCGTTGCTGCGGTACCGCCGGTGCCGGGGCTGCACACGATCCAGTCCGGAATCGGGCTGGGCTCCTCGGCCATCTGCTTGAAGATCGATTCGGCGATGTTGTTGTTGGCACGCCAGTCGGTGGCGCGCTCGGCATAGGTGAACTGGTCCATGAAGTGGCCGCCGGTTTCGCGGGCCAGCTTTTCCGAATCGCAGTTGAGGTCGCAGGCGCGCTCGACCAGATGGCAGCGGCCACCGTGGAACTCGATCGCGGCAATCTTCTCCGGCGACGTCGTGGCCGGCATCACTGCGATGAACGGCAGGCCGAGCAGGCGCGCGAAGTAGGCCTCGGAAACGGCGGTGGAGCCGCTGGAGGCCTCGATCACCGGCCGTCCTTCACGCAGCCAGCCGTTGGCCAGCGCATACAGGAACAGCGAACGCGCCAGCCGGTGCTTGAGGCTGCCGGTGGGATGGCTCGATTCATCCTTCAGGTACACCTCGATGCCCTCGAACCCGGGCAGCGCCAGCGGGATCAGGTGGGTATCGGCGGAACGGTTGAAATCGGCTTCGATCTTGCGGATGGCGGCGGCCACCCATTCACGCTGCGACATGGCGGGCAATGGTCATCAGGACGGAACGGTGCGATCCGGCCATTGTACGTCGCGGTGCCGTCAGCTGCCGGCCCGTAGAATGACACCCATCCGGCCGGCAACGGCCCTGTCTGAAGGACCTCCCCCATGACCATTCCCGCCCTGCGCGATGTCCCCGGCGTCGCCGCCCAGGCCCCGGCCGAGACCACCGGCTTCGTCTTCAACCACACCATGCTGCGGGTCAAGGACGCCACCGCCTCGCTGGACTTCTACACCCGCGTGCTGGGCTACCAGCTGATCGACAAGCGCGACTTCGCCGAAGCCCAGTTCAGCCTGTACTTCCTGGCCTACGTACCGGCCGGCACCGTGGTGCCGGAAGATGACAACACCCGCCGCCTGTGGATGGCCGGCCTGCCGGGCGTGCTGGAACTGACCCACAACCATGGCACCGAGAACCAGGAAGGCGCCGTCTACCACGACGGCAACAGCGACCCGCGCGGCTTCGGCCACATCTGCGTGTCCGTGCCGGACATCGAAGCGGCCTGCCAGCGTTTCGAAGACCTGGGCGTCACCTTCCAGAAGCGCCTGACCGACGGCCGCATGAAGAACCTGGCCTTCATCAAGGACCCGGACGGCTACTGGGTCGAGATCATCGCCAACGCCTGACCGGCAGAAAGGGCCCGTTCCGGTAGCGCCGGGCCATGCCCGGCGGCATTGCTCCGACATTCATGGCACGATGGGGCCGCGAGCGACTTGATCCCCTCCGTCCCCTTTTTTGTGAGGTTGGCATGGAAACGATGGAACTGCACCGTGGGCGATTGATCGACCACATCCAGCTGGTCGTACGCGATCTGGCCGCCAGCCGCCGCTTCTACCAGGCGGTGTTCGACACGATCGGCATCCCGGTGGCCGGCGAAGGCGATGACTACTTCTGGGCCGACGAACTGTTCATTTCCAGCGCCAGCAGCGAGGCCGCTGCCGGCCAGTTGACCGGTCGCCATCACCTGGCCTTCCAGGCCCGCGATACCGCCACCGTCGATGCTTTCCACAGCGCTGCGCTGGCGGCTGGCGGCAAGGACAACGGCGCGCCCGGCGAGCGCCCGTACCATCCCGGCTACTACGGCGCCTTCGTGCTCGATCCGGATGGCAACAACATCGAGGTCGTCTACCACGGCCCGGCGAACTACAGCGCCGATTCGGTGAAGGTCAGCTTCTGATTCCTGCGCTACGCGCTCGCCGGGCATGGCCCGGCGCTACCAACGAATGAAGCCGGGCATGGCCCGGCGCTACCAACGAAGAAGCCGGGCAATGCCCGGCTTCGTTTCATCACACAGCGCAGGCCTCAGTGGGCCGCCATGTAGATGTCCTGCAACACGGCCTTTTCCAGCTCCAGCTCGCCCAGCAGGTTCTTCACGATGTCACCCAGGCTGAGGATGCCGACCAGCTTGCTGCCGTCTGTGACCATCAGGTGGCGACGACGCGAGTAGGTCATCAGGGACATGGCCTGCTTCAACGTGGCGTCCGGCGCAATGCCTTCCAGGCCGGTGGACGGCAGGCTGGAAATCACCCGGCGACCGGCCTGCGGGCCATCATCGGCCAGGCTGCGGACGATGTCCTTTTCGGAAATGATGCCGACCGGCGCATCATCCTTCATCACTACCAGTGCGGCGATTTTATTCGCGCTCATCTTGTGCGCAGCGGCACCGATCGTGTCTTCCGTGTCGATGGTGATGACAGCTTCTTTCTTGGATTGCAGGAGCTCGCGGACGTTCATTCTTGTTTCCTGGTGCAGGTCACTCAAGTCAAAAAAGTGTGCTCTGCCGATTCGCCCCCTCCCCGGGAACAGACCTTTCAGTGCACGTCTGGCGCACCCACCTGCCGCTTGGAATGGATCGGCAGACGTCGTGCTGCAACACGAACGAGGGGGTTCAACGGCTCAACCCGGATCTCGGTCAACTCGATTCTACGACTGCGACCATCGGTCACTAGCGGCATCGATGGGACAGTTCGTCGTAGGAACCAACTGACGATCCAGAGAATGGCACCGCGGCTGAAACCGCCGCTGAATACAGGCGATGTCGCGCATTAAAGATTGATTGCCTGCTGCCGACTGCGGACAGAAAACCCGGCAGCTGTCCCACTTGGCAGCGCCAGCGTCGTAAACGAAAGGGGCCACGTGGGCCCCTTTCGCATGCAGCATCCAATGGATCCGAGTGTTACTCCACCGTAACGCTCTTGGCCAGGTTGCGCGGCTTGTCCACGTCGGTGCCGCGCGCCAGCGCGGTGTGGTACGCCAGCAGCTGCACCGGGATGGTGTGCACCACCGGGCTGAGCACGCCGGCATGGCGCGGGGTGCGGATCACGTGCACGCCTTCGGACGCGTTGAAGTTGCTGTCCTGGTCGGCGAACACGAACAGCTCGCCGCCACGCGCGCGCACTTCCTGCATGTTGGATTTGACCTTCTCCAGCAGGCTGTCGTTGGGTGCGATCACCACCACCGGCATGTCCTCGTCCACCAGCGCCAGCGGCCCGTGCTTGAGCTCGCCGGCCGGGTAGGCCTCGGCATGGATGTACGAGATTTCCTTCAACTTGAGCGCGCCTTCCAGGGCGATCGGATAGTGCAGGCCACGGCCGAGGAACAGCGCACTGCTCTTGCGTGCGAAGCGCTCGGCCCATGCGGCGATCTGCGGTTCCATGTTCAACGCATGCTGCACGCTGCCCGGCAGGAAACGCAGCTGCTCCAGGTAGTCCGCTTCCTGTGCGGCATCAACGCGGCCATGCAGCTTGCCCAGCACCACGGTCAGCTGGAACAGCGCGGCCAGCTGGGTGGTGAACGCCTTGGTCGAGGCCACGCCGATCTCGGCGCCGGCACGGGTGTAGCAGACCAGTTCGCTGGCGCGCGGAATCGCGCTTTCCGGCACGTTGCAGATCGACAGCGTGTGCGTGTGTCCCAGCGATTTGGCGTACTTCAGCGCTTCCATCGTGTCCAGCGTTTCGCCGGACTGGGAGATGGTCACGATCAGGTGCTTGGGATTGGCATACGCGGCGCGATAGCGGTATTCGCTGGCGATCTCCACGCTGCACGGCAGGCCGGCGATGGCCTCGATCCAGTAGCGCGCGGTCAGGCCCGAGTAGTAACTGGTACCACAGGCCAGGATCTGCACGCCCTCGATTCCCGACAGCACCGCTTCGGCATTCTTGCCGAACAGTTCGGCCGGGAAGCCACCAGCGTCGATCGCCGCTTCGATGGTGTCGCCCAGCGCACGCGGCTGCTCGTGGATCTCCTTCTGCATGAAGTGGCGGTACGGGCCCAGCTCCAGGGAGGCCAGCGAGACATCGGAGAGATGCACATCGCGCTCGATCGGCTGATCGTTGCCATCGAAGATGCTCACGCCATCCCGGCGGATCTCGGCGGTGTCGCCCTCTTCCAGGAAGATCACCTTGCGCGTGGCCGACAGCACGGCCGACACATCGGACGCCACGAAGTTCTCGCCCTCGCCCAGCCCGACCAGCAGCGGGCAGCCCATGCGGGCACAGACGAAGCGTTCCGGCTCGGCACGGCTGACCACGGCCAGCGCATAGGCACCGGTCAGTTCCTTCACCGTGTGCTGCAGCGCGACCAGCAGGTCATCGCCCTTCTTCAGATGGCGGTGGATCAGGTGGGCGATCACTTCGGTGTCGGTCTGCGACTCGAAGGTATAGCCCAGCGCGCGCAGCTTCTCGCGCTGCTCCTCATGGTTCTCGATGATGCCGTTGTGCACCAGCGCCACGCCATGGCTGATGTGCGGATGCGCGTTCGCCTCGGTGACACCACCATGGGTGGCCCAGCGGGTGTGGCCGATACCCAGGCTGGCGTTGAAGCCTTCAGCCTCGGCAGCAGTGGCCATCTCCGAGACACGACCGGTGCGGCGTACGCGGCGCACCTCGGGCCGTTCGGCCTGATCGATCACGGCGATGCCGGAGGAATCGTAGCCGCGGTATTCCAGTCGCTTCAGTCCTTCGATCAGCAGCGGCACCACGTCGCGCCCGGCGATCGCACCCACGATTCCACACATGTCACGCATTTCCTTGAAGACGGTCGCCGCATTCTAGCCTGCGCGTCCGCCAGCCCCCTCCTGTCCGCTTAATGAAAGTGTCCGGAAAGGTGTCCGCGGACACCCGGACAGTAGCGACACATGTTCAACTCATTGATGGAAAAGGAAATAAAGTTGGCACGCTGTGTGCTTTGTCCATAGCACCACTCTGGCACCACCGACAGGCACGAACCCGATGATCCGCGACACCTCCGCCCAGGACCAGATCGTTTCCTCCGCTTCAGCCAGTGCCCCCAAGGCCGCATGGCACCGTTACCGCTGGCCGGCCCTGGCGGGTATCGCGCTGCTGGCCGGCATCGGCTGGGCCGTGCATGCCTGGTCCAATGCCAGCAGCTCGTTCGACAGCAGCCGGGTGCGCATCGCCGAAGTGCAGCGCGGCGACCTGGTGCGCGACATCGCCGCCGACGGCCGCGTGATCGCCGCCAACAGCCCGGTGCTGTACGCCATCTCCGCCGGCACGGTGGACCTGAAGGTGGTCGCCGGTGACGTGGTCAAGAAGGGCCAGGAGCTGGCGATCATCGACAGCCCCGAGCTGCGCAGCAAGCTCGCCCAGGAGGAGGCCACCCTGGCCGGCCTGGAGGCCGAGGCCAGCCGCGCCAACCTGGATGCCACCCTGGCCCGGGCCAAATCGCGCAAGGAAACCGACCAGGCCAGCATCGAGCGACAGGCCGCCGACCGCGACCTGCAGCGCTACCAGCGCGGCTTCGATGGCGGCGCGGTGCCGCAGATCGATCTGGCCAAGGCCCAGGACACCCTGAAGAAGGCCGACATCAGTCTGGTCAATGCCACCACCGATGCACGCCTGCAGAGCCAGGGCGCGGACCTGGACGCACGCAACAAGCGTTTGCTGGCCGACCGCCAGAAGGCCGTAGTGGCCGAAGTGCGGCGCCAGGTCGACGCACTGACCCTGCGTGCACCGTTCGATGGCCAGGTCGGCCAGGTGCAGGCCACCCAGGCCACCAACCTTGCCGCCAACGCGCCGGTGCTGGGCGTGGTCGACCTGTCCAAGTTCGAAGTCGAGATCAAGGTGCCGGAGAGCTTCGCGCGCGATCTGGCGATCGGCATGCCGGCGCAGCTGACCGGCGGCAATGGCCAGCCGTTCCCGGGCGAGATCAGTGCGGTGTCGCCGGAAGTGGTCAATGGCGAAGTCAACGCACGCGTCCGCTTTGCCGCAGCCCAGCCGGAAGGCCTGCGCCAGAGCCAGCGGATGTCGGTGCGGGTGCTGCTGGATACCCGCAGGAACGTCATGAAGGTCGAGCGCGGCCCGTTCGTGGAACAGGGCAACGGCGTGGCTTACGTAATGGATGGCCGCACCGCGGTGCGTCGTCCGATCGAACTGGGCGTCAGCAGCCTGGGCGAAGTGGAAATCAAGTCGGGTGTGCAGCCGGGGGACCGCATCGTGGTCTCGGGCAGCGACCTGTTCAAGGACGCCGAACGCGTCTCCGTCAACTGACAACTTATTCATCCTGGAGAGAGGACACCCCATGTACATGCTCGAAATGCGTTCGGTCGCCAAGGTCTTCCGTACCGAACAGGTGGAAACCCACGCACTGCGTTCACTGGAACTGCAGGTCAAGGAAGGCGAGTTCGTCGCCGTCACCGGTCCATCCGGCTCCGGCAAGACCACCTTCCTCAACATCGCCGGCCTGCTGGAAACCTTCACCAGCGGCACCTACATGCTTGATGGCCAGGACGTCAGCAAGCTCGGCGATGATGCCCGCAGCCGCCTGCGCAACCAGAAGATCGGCTTCATCTTCCAGGGCTTCAACCTGATTCCGGACCTCAACCTGTTCGACAACGTGGACGTGCCGCTGCGCTACCGCAAGATGAGCGCCGGCGAGCGCCGCGAGCGCATCGAGAAGGCGCTGAGCCAGGTTGGCCTGGGTTCGCGCATGAAGCACTACCCGAACGAACTCTCCGGCGGCCAGCAGCAGCGCGCGGCGATTGCCCGTGCCCTGGCCGGCAGCCCGCGCCTGCTGCTGGCCGACGAACCGACCGGCAACCTGGACACGCAGATGGCGCGCGGAGTGATGGAACTGCTGGAGGAGATCAACGCCGCCGGCACCACCATCGTGATGGTCACCCACGACCCGGAACTGGCCGCACGCGCGCAGCGCAACGTGCACATCGTCGACGGCCAGGTCACCGACCTGGTGCGCGAGCCGGTGCTGGCCACCCCGCGTCGCATCGTCGCCGTCAACGAGTGAGGGCACGACCATGTTCGCCTACTACGCCCGACTGGCCGTGCGCAGCTTCCGCCGCAACAAGGTACTGACCGCGCTGATGGTGGTCGCCATCGCGCTGGGCATCGGTGCTTCGATGACCACCCTGACCGTGTTCCACGTGCTGTCCGGCGACCCGATCCCTGACAAGAGCGACCGCCTGTTCTACGTGCAGGTCGATCCGCGCCCGCGCTCGGGTTACCTGACCGGCGAAGAGCCGGAGACCCAGATGACCCGCTTCGATGCCGAGACGCTGCTGCGCGAGAAGCGTGGCGAGCGCCAGGCGATGATGAGTGCCGGTGACGCGACCATCGAGCCGGAGGGCAGCACGTTGAAGCCGTTCAACATCGATACCCGCTGGACCTCGGCTGACTTCTTCCCGATGTTCAACGTGCCGATGCTGTATGGCCGTGCCTGGACGGCCAGCGACGATGACGGTCGCTCCCGCGTGGTGGTGCTGTCCAAGGTGATCAACGACAAGCTGTTCCAGGGAGCGGACAGTGTCGGCCGTGAGATCCGTGCCGATGGTCATTCGCTGCGGGTGATCGGGGTGATGGACACCTGGAATCCGGAACCGCACTTCTTCGACCTGACCGTCGGCAACTACGGCCGCGAAGAGGACCTGATGATGCCGTTGTCCACCGCGATGGACCTCAAGCTCGGCAGCAACGGCAACATGAACTGCTTCCGCGACGGCGCACCCGATGACGACAGCAATTCGATCAACGCGCCGTGCACCTGGATCCAGTACTGGGTGGAGCTTGACCCGTCCAAGGCAGAGGACTACCGCCGCTACCTGGTGAACTACTCGGACCAGCAGCGGGCTGCTGGCCGTTTCGAGCGCCCGGCCAACGTGCGCCTGCGCACCGTGATGGAGTGGCTGACCTTCAACAACGCGGTACCAAGCGACGTGCGCCTGCAGATGTGGCTGGCCCTGGGTTTCCTCGGTGTCTGCCTGGTCAACACGGTCGGCCTGCTGCTGGCCAAGTTCCTGCGCCGCAGCGGTGAGATCGGCGTGCGTCGCGCACTGGGCGCCAGCCGCGGGCAGATCTTCCTGCAGTGCCTGGTCGAGGCGGGCGCGGTGGGCGTGGTCGGTGGCGTGCTCGGCATCGGCCTGGCACTGCTGGGCCTGTATGCAGTGCGCCAGCAGCCGGTGGACTACGCCAAGCTGGCCCACCTCGACGGCAGCATGCTGCTGCTCGCCCTCGGCCTGACCCTGCTGGCCAGCATTGCTGCCGGCTTCCTGCCCGCCTGGCGCGCGATGCAGGTCACCCCGGCCATCCAGCTCAAGTCGCAGTAAGCACCAGAACGAGGACTTCCCATGGACATCCGCCCCATCCTCAGCACCCTGCGCCGGCACAAGACCGCAGCCGCATTGATCGTGCTGGAAATCGCCCTGACCTGCGCCATCGTCTGCAATGCCCTGTTCCTGGTCACCCAGCGCGTGGAAAAGATCAGCCAGCCCAGCGGCCTGGCCGAGAACGAACTGGTCATGGTCCGGGTCAGCGGCATCGGCAAGCAGACCAACGCCATGGCCCGCACCAACGAAGACCTGGCATCGCTGCGCGCGATCCCCGGCGTGACCAGCGTGGCCAAGGTCAACCAGCTGCCGTTCCGCCGCAATTCGAGCAACACCAGCATCTCGCGCGAGCGTGACCAGGAACGGCCGACAGCCTTCGTGTCGCAGTACATGGTTGGCGAGAACGCGTTGTCCACGCTCGGCCTGCAGCTGGTCGCCGGCCGCGACTTCCAGCCCAGCGAGTACATCGACCTGGAAGAAGCACAGAAGAATCCGAAGCCCGACCGCGCCGCACCGGTGATCATCAACCAGCAGGTCGCCGCCAAGATGTACCCGGACCAGAGTGCGCTGGGCAAGACCTTCTACATGGGCAACCAGGCCCTGCATGTGGTTGGTGTGGTCGCCCATCTGGCCACCCCCACCGACTACAACGACAACAGCACCCTGTCGATGATCCTGCCGGTACGTACCGACTTCACCCGCGGCCCGTACATGCTGCGCACCTCACCGGAACGCCGCGATGAAGTGCTGAAGGGTGCGCTGGCCGCGCTGGAGCACAACGACCCCAACCGCTTGGTGCGCGAGAAACTGACCTACCAGGAACAGCGTGCCGACTACTTCAAGAACGACCGCTCGATGGTCGGCCTGCTGGTGACGGTCTGCGTGGCGCTGCTGGTTGTCACCGCCCTGGGCATCGTCGGCCTGGCCAGCTTCTGGGTACAGCAGCGCAGCAAGCAGATCGGCATCCGCCGCGCATTGGGCGCCACCCGCGGGCAGATCCTGCGCTACTTCCAGACCGAGAACTTCCTGCTGGCCACGCTGGGCATCGTGCTGGGCATGCTGGCGGCGTACGCCATCAACCTGGCCCTGATGAACATGTACGAGCTGCCGCGCATGCCGCTGCTGTACCTGCCGCTGGGCGCAGCGCTGCTGTGGCTGCTGGGGCAGATCGCCGTGTTCGGCCCGGCCCGCCGCGCCGCTGCGGTGCCCCCGGCCGTCGCCACGCGGGGGGCGTGAGATGCGCGCCAGCCTGCTGGTGCTGTTGCTGGCCCTGCCGCTGCCGGTACTCGCCGGCAGCAGCAGCGCGCAGACGCTGGAGTGGCGACAGGACGATGCGCGGCTGGCGCTGCGCTCGACCGAAGGCGTGGTGAGGGTGGATGCGGCCAGCCCGGAGCCGCGCTTCGGCGTGCGCCATGGCGACCGCATCCTGCGCGTGGACGACTCGCCGGTGCGGCAGATCGAACAGCTCGCCGACGCAATACGGGCGGCATCGACGCCCACCGTCCACCTGCTGCTGCGCCGCGATGGCCGGATGCTCACGGTACCGGTGGCGGTGTCGGCGTGGCGGGCGGCGCTGAACCCGCCAGCACCACCGCCACCGCCGCCCCCGCCACGGCGCTGAGTCCGGACGCCCCTGCGCTACCGCTGGTTTCGCTATATTGCAGAGCGGCCCGGTAGCGCCGGGCCATGCCCGGCGGTTCCAGCCGCTGCAACTGCACCCGCCCCGCCGGGCATGGCCCGGCGCTACCCTCTTTGCGACCCATGCCTGCGATCCTGATCATCGACGACAACGCCAGCGTGGGTACCGCGCTGGATGTGCTGTTCTCCCTGCATGACATCGACACCCTGCTGGCGCAGAGCCCGGCCGAAGGGCTGGCGCTGCTGGAATCGCAGCCGGTGGACCTGGTGATCCAGGACATGAATTTCAGCGAGGACACCACCTCCGGTGAGGAAGGCGAGGCGCTGTTCGCACAGATCCGCGAACGCCACCCCGATCTGCCGGTGATCCTGCTGACCGCCTGGACCCACCTGAGCAGCGCGGTGGACCTGGTCAAGGCCGGTGCCGCCGACTACCTGGCCAAGCCCTGGGATGACCGCAAGCTGCTGACCACGGTCAACAACCTGCTGGAATTGTCCGAAGCGCGGCGCGAGCTGGACCAGCGACGCCAGCGCGAACAGCGCCAGCGGCATGCGCTGGAAGACAAGTACGCATTGTGTGGTGCGGTGTTCGCCGACCCCGCCAGCGAGCGGGTGATCGCCCTGGCGTGCCAGGTCGCGCGCTCTGAGCTGCCGGTGCTGATCACCGGCCCCAATGGCGCGGGCAAGGAGAAGATCGCGCAGATCATCCAGGCCAACTCGCTGGTGGCCAAGGGCCCGTTCGTGGCGGTGAACTGCGGCGCCCTGCCCTCCGAATTGATCGAGGCCGAACTGTTCGGCGCCGAGGCCGGCGCCTATACCGGCGCCAACAAGGCGCGCGAAGGCAAGTTCGAGGCAGCCGACGGCGGCACGCTGTTCCTGGATGAGATCGGCAACCTGTCGCTGGGTGGGCAGATGAAGCTGCTGCGCGTGCTGGAGACAGGACGTTTCGAACGCCTGGGCTCCAACCGCGAACGCCAGGTCAAGGTGCGCGTGGTCAGCGCGACCAATGCCGACCTGCCGGCGATGATCCGCGAAGGTACGTTCCGCGAAGACCTTTACTACCGGCTCAACACGGTGGAACTGACGCTGCCGCCGCTGGCCGACCGCCCCGGCGACATCGTGCCGCTGGCCGAGCATTTCCTCAGCATCGGCAAGCCGCTGTCCAGCACGGCGGCCACCGCACTGCAGCGCCACCTGTGGCCGGGCAACGTGCGCGAGCTGCGCAACGTGATCCAGCGTGCCGAGCTGCTGGCCACCGGCAACCGCATCGAAGTGGCCGATCTCAACCTGCCGCGTGCATCTGCTGCACCGCGCCCGACGCCAAGCGCCGGCAATGATCCCGATCGCGCACGCATCGAAGAAGTGCTGGCGCGCAATCACGGCGTCATCGCACAGGCGGCCAACGAGCTTGGACTGAGCCGGCAGGCGCTGTACCGGCGCATGGACCGTCACGGCATCCCACGCGAATGAAGCGACGCTCCTTCACCTTCCGCCTGTTCCTGCGCCTGCTGCCGGTGCTGGCGCTGGCTGCCGCGCTGCCGTGGCTGCTGGCCTACTGGATGGACCATGGCTGGGTGGTGACCACGGTCTCCACGATCATCCTGCTGTCATTGATGTGGTGGACGCTGCGCCGCGCCACCGCACCGGTGCGCTCGTTGATGCGGGCGCTGTCCGGGACCACCAGCAGCTACCGCGACGGTGAGTACAACTTCGGCATCTACTGGCCCGGCAATGACGAACTGGGTGACCTGGTGCAGGCACACCGCGAGCTGGGCGAAGTGCTGCGCGCACAACGCCAGGGCCTGGTGCAGCGCGAACTGCTGCTGGATACCATGGTGCAGAACACCCCGGTGGCGATGCTGCTGATCGCCGCCGGTGGCGATGGCATTTCCCGCGTGGTGTTCTCCAACCTGGCCGCGCGCAAGCTGCTGCACAGCGGCTGGAAGCTGGAAGGCCAGCGCATGGAAGACGTGCTCGAGCAGCTGCCGGTGGAACTGCGCGATGCCATCGGCCGCGGCGGCGACAGCCTGTTTGCGGTGAAGTCGGAAAGCGAAGACGGCGTGGAAGGCGACGAGGACGACGAACAGGTCTATCACCTGTCGCGGCGCGCGTTCCAGCTCAACGGCCGCCCGCATGACCTGCTGTTGGTACGCCAGCTCACTGCCGAACTGCGCCGGCAGGAAGTACAGACCTGGAAGAAGGTGATCCGGGTGATCAGCCACGAACTCAACAACTCGCTGGCGCCGATCGCATCGCTGGCGCACTCCGGCGGCGAACTGGTCAAGCGCGAGCGCTTCGACCGGCTGCCGGAGATCTTCACCACCATCGAAGACCGCGCCCGCCACCTGGAAGGCTTCATCCGCGGCTACGCGCGTTTCGCCAAGCTGCCGCAGCCGCAGCTGCAGACCGTGCACTGGGCGCCGTTCCTGTCCAGCCTGTGCCAGCAGATTCCGTTCACGATGGAGCGTGCACCCGACGAGGAACTGAGCAGCCGGATCGACATCGCCCAGTTCGGCCAGGCCCTGCTCAACCTGCTGAAGAATGCACACGAGGCCTGCGCCGAAGCCGATCCGCCCAACGACGACGTGCAGGTGCAGCTGACCCGGCTGCCGCAGTGGCTGCGGCTGGATGTGCTGGACCGCGGCAAGGGCATGAACGAGCAGGTGCTGCAGAATGCGCTGATGCCGTTCTATTCGACCAAGCGCAACGGCACCGGGCTGGGGCTGGCCCTCACCCGCGAGATCGTCGAGGCGCACGGTGGTCGCGTGTCACTGCAGAACCGCACCGAGGGCGGGCTGTGTGTGTCGATCCTGTTGCCGGTGGGGTAGGTTTGTTCTTCCTTCTTCTGTTGATGGCTGAAGGTTGATCACGGTTCATGGGTGTCACTTTTCTTTGTACGCAAAGAAAAGTAACCAAAAGAAGCGTTCCGCCGGCCGCGAGCCGTCGTGCTGCGCATCGGTGCTCGGCTCGCTTCAAGACGGACTCGAGAAGCAGAGCAAAAGCATCCACGCATGGCGTGGATCTACTGGGTGCAGCTGTGGCCTTTGACTTGGGTCCGCCTTGAAGCGAGCCGAGCACCGCAGGGCCGGCGAGGGCGAAGAGGCGCGGGTGTCTGAGCGCAGCGAGTTCCCGCGCCGTCCCTCGACGGACCGAGGAGCGCAGGGTACCGGCGTGCGCAGCACGACGGCTCGCGGACTGGCGGCGCGTTTCTTTTGGTTACTTTTCTTTGCGTACAAAGAAAAGTGACACCCATGAACCGTGATCAACCTTCAGCAATCAACAGGAGAAGCAAAACTAAAGCACCCGTCGCATCGCCACCCGCAGGTGCATCGGGAATCCCAACGCGGCTTCCTCGGCCATCACCCCTCGCAGGCCCGCGCCCCACTCTGAATCCGGCAGCAGGGTGAATCCTTCGCTGGCATAGAAAGCCGCATTCCACGGCACATCGGACAACGTGGTCAGCACCGCCGCCGGATAGCCAAGCACCTTGGCCTCGGCGAGTGCGTGCTGCAGCAACGCCCGTCCGTAGCCACGGCGAGCATGATTGGGATCCACATCCATCTGCAGCACATGGAAATCGCCGTCGAGCGTACCGCCCAGCAGATAGCCGGCGATGCCGCCAGCGGCGCCTTCGATGATCCACAACAGGCCACGCCGCAGTCCGGCCTGCAACGTGGGAAGGTCCAGTCCATGACCGGCGAACACCGGGTACGCCTCGTGCCCGCGCAGCAGTTCACCCGCACGCTGTTCGATGCGGGGCAGCGCACTCAGTTCATCGACGCGCGGTGGCCTCGGCTCAGCTTTTCTTGATGGGGCGCTGCCAGCCATCGATGGTTTCCTGGCGCGCACGGGCTACGGTCAGCTTGCCGTCCGGCGCAGTGCGGGTGATGACCGAACCGGCAGCAATCGTCGCGCCTTCACCGATCAGCACCGGCGCCACCAGCGAACTGTTGGAGCCGATGAAAGCGTTGTCGCCGATGGTGGTGGTCGACTTGTTCACGCCGTCGTAGTTGCAGGTGATGGTGCCCGCGCCGATGTTGACCTTGCTGCCGATCACCGCGTCGCCCAGATAGGTGAGGTGGTTGGCCTTGCTGCCCACTCCCAGGGTGACCTTCTTGGTTTCCACGAAGTTGCCCACGTGCACGCCATCAGCCAGCACGGTGCCCGGGCGCAGGCGCGCGAACGGGCCGATCTGGGCCGCCCCCTCGCTGATCACGCCTTCCACATCGCAGTGCGCACGCACTTCGGTGCCCGCGCCGAGAGTGACGTCCTTCAGCCGGGTGAACGGGCCGATGGTCACGCCATCGCCGAGCACCACCTTGCCTTCAAGGATCACATCGACATCGATCATCACATCGCTGCCGACGACCACCTCACCCCGGATATCCACCCGCGCCGGATCGCGCACGCGCGCGCCCTGGATGCACAGCGCGCGCGCCGCGCGCCGTTGCCAGGCCCGTTCCAGCTGCGAGAGCTGCCACGGATCGTTCGCGCCTTCGGCGTCCTGCGCATCGGCCACCAGAGCCATCTCCGCCGGAGTGAACTCGCGGGCGGCAAAGGCGAACACATCGGTCAGGTAGTACTCGCCCTGCGCGTTGCTGTTGGACAGCTGCGACAGCCAGCGGCGCAGCGCCGTCGACTCGGCAGTGATGATGCCGGTATTGATGATGCGCACCCGGCGCTGTTCGTCATCGGCGTCCTTCTGCTCGACGATCGCCCCGACCTTGCCTTCGGCATCGCGCAGCACGCGACCATAGCCGGTGGGATCCTCGACATCGGCCACCAGCACGGCCAGCCGTCCCGGCTGGGCCAGCAGGTCGCGCAGGGTCTGCGCACGGATCAACGGCACATCGCCGTACAGCACCAGCACCTGGGCGGCGTCGGGCACCTCCGGCATGGCCTGGGCAACGGCGTGACCGGTACCCAGCTGCTGCGCTTGTTCCGCCCACAACAGGTCCGGCTGGTCAGCGAAGTAGCTCCGCACCTGGTCCCCGCCGTGGCCGTACACCACGTGGATGGCGGCCGGCTGCAGTTCCCGCGCCGTGGCGATCACATGCGCCAGCATCGGTTGCCCGGCAATCGGCTGCAGTACCTTGGGCAGCACCGACTTCATGCGCTTGCCGGCGCCAGCGGCGAGGATGATCACGTGCAGGGGTTGGGTCATGCGGGCGGTCCACGATTCGATGGCGGTGATTCTAGAACGGAGGCCGTTAACATGGAGCCCCCATCATGACCCCGGCACCATGAGCCTGCTTCGCCAAGGCCGTTCCTATCTCATCGTCGGCCTGCTGCAGTTACTGCTGGACTGGGCGGTGTTCGTGCTGGCGACGGCGGCCGGCATGCCGGCTGCCCCCGGCAACGTCTGCGGACGCGTGGCCGGCATGCTGCTGGGTTTCTGGCTCAATGGACGCATCACCTTCGCCGACGCCAACGGGCAGCGCCTGGGCTGGCGCCGCTTCGCACGATTCCTGCCGCTGTGGCTGCTGCTGACCGCGGCCAGCACGCTGCTGGTGGCCGCCGCCGACCATGCGCTGGGCCTGCGGTACGCCTGGCTGGCAAAGCCGCTGGTGGAAGCGGGCCTGGCGGTGGTGTCTTTCCTGCTGCTGCGCCATGTCGTGTACCGGTAACGGCGTTTCCGCTGCGTTGTCGACACATACAAAAACGCCGGCACTGGGCCGGCGTTCCTGCTTGATGGCGCTGGACCTCAGTGCTTGAGGGTCTTGCGCAGGCGCTCAAGCGCCTGCAGCTGGACAACGGCCTCTGCCAGCTTCTGCTGGGCTTCGGCCACTTCCATCGCTTCGCCGCGGTTGGCCAGGATGCGTTCGGCTTCTTCCTTGGCCTTGCGGACCGAGGCTTCGTCGATGTCCTGTGCGCGGATCGCGGTGTCGGCCAGCACGGTCACCACCTGCGGCTGCACTTCCAGGATGCCGCCGGAAATGGCGAAATCCAGCTGCTCGCCGCTCGGCGTGGTCACTACCACCTTGCCCGGCTTCAGGCGGGTGATCAGCGGTGCGTGCTTGGGCGCGATGCCCAGTTCGCCCAGCTCACCGGTGGCCACGACCAGGGTCGCTTCGCCACGGAAGATTTCCTGCTCGGCGCTGACGATGTCGCAACGGATGGTGCTCATGTAACTCTCTTCGCTAGGGGGCGGGTCGAACCCACCGCAGGGATTCCGCAGCGGTGGGCGCAGGCCCACCCCGTGTCACGGTCGGGACGGGCGTGTGCCCGTCCCCGCCGCATCAGGCCTTCTCGGCCATCTTCTTGGCCTTCTCGACCGCTTCTTCGATGCTGCCGACCATGTAGAACGCCTGCTCCGGCAGGTGGTCGTACTCGCCATCGACGATGGCCTTGAAGCCACGGATGGTGTCCTTCAGCGACACGTACTTGCCCGGCGAGCCGGTGAACACTTCGGCCACGTGGAACGGCTGGCTGAAGAAGCGCTCGATCTTGCGGGCGCGCGACACGGCCTGCTTGTCTTCTTCGGACAGTTCGTCCATGCCCAGGATGGCGATGATGTCCTTCAGTTCCTTGTACTTCTGCAGGGTCTGCTGGACGCGCTGGGCGGTGTCGTAGTGCTCGTGGCCGATGACCAGCGGGTCCATCTGGCGGCTGGTGGAGTCCAGCGGATCGACTGCCGGGTAGATACCCAGCGAAGCGATCGAACGCGACAGGGTCACGGTCGAGTCAAGGTGGGCGAAGGTGGTCGCCGGCGACGGATCGGTCAAGTCATCGGCCGGCACGTAGACGGCCTGGATCGAGGTGATCGAACCATTCTTGGTCGAGGTGATGCGCTCCTGCAGGACTCCCATTTCCTCGGCCAGGGTCGGCTGGTAACCCACTGCCGACGGCATACGACCCAGCAGTGCCGACACTTCGGTACCGGCCAGGGTGTAGCGGTAGATGTTGTCGACGAACAGCAGCACGTCCTTGCCCTTGCCGTTCTCGTCCTTCTCGTCGCGGAAGTACTCGGCCATGGTCAGGCCGGTCAGGGCGACGCGCAGACGGTTGCCCGGCGGCTCGTTCATCTGGCCGTACACCATCGCGACCTTGTCCAGGACGTTGGAGTCCTTCATCTCGTGGTAGAAGTCGTTGCCCTCACGGGTACGCTCACCCACGCCGGCGAACACGGACAGACCGCTGTGCGCCTTGGCGATGTTGTTGATCAGTTCCATCATGTTGACGGTCTTGCCGACGCCGGCGCCGCCGAACAGGCCGACCTTGCCGCCCTTGGCGAACGGGCACATCAGGTCGATGACCTTGATGCCGGTTTCCAGCAGCTCGGTGGCCGGGGACTGGTCTTCATACGACGGAGCAGCGCGGTGGATTTCCCAGGTGTCGCTGGAGGCGACCGGACCGGCTTCGTCGATCGGGCGGCCGAGCACGTCCATGATGCGGCCCAGGGTGCCAGCGCCGACCGGCACGGAGATGCCGCGGCCGGTGTTGGTGGCCACCAGGTTGCGCTTCAGGCCATCGGTGGAGCCCAGCGCGATGCAGCGGACCACGCCGTCACCGAGCTGCTGCTGCACTTCCAGGGTGATTTCGGTGTTGTCCACCTTCAGCGCGTGGTACACCTTCGGCACCGACTCGCGGGGGAATTCGACGTCGACGACGGCGCCGATGATCTGAACGATCTTGCCCTGACTCATTGCTGCATCCTCTAAATGTGTGCTTTTAACGAACGCGGTCAGACTGCTGCCGCGCCGCCGACGATTTCGGAGATTTCCTGGGTGATCGCTGCCTGGCGGGCCTTGTTGTAGACCAGCTGCAGGGTTCCGATCAGCTTGTTGGCGTTGTCACTGGCCGACTTCATCGCCACCATGCGCGCGGCATGCTCGGAAGCGACGTTTTCCAGCAGCGCCTGGTACACCAGCGACTCGATGTAACGCGTCATCACGTGCTCGAGCACGGTCGCGGCATCGGGTTCGTACAGGTAGTCCCAGTCGTGGTGCGCAACCTGCTTCTCAGCTGCCGGCAGCGGCAGCAGCTGATCGAAGCTGGCCTTCTGCGTCATCGTGTTGACGAAGCGGTTGTAGACCAGGTACACACGGTCGACCTTGCCTTCGGTGAAGGCGTCGAGCATGACCTTGATCACACCGATCAGCGATTCCAGCTTCGGCGTGTCGCCGATGTGGGTCACCGTGCCGACCATGTTCACCTTGACCCGGCGGAAGAAGGTCGATGCCTTCTGGCCGATGGTCACCAGGTCCACTTCGGCGCCCTTGTCCTGCCAGGCCTTGGCTTCGCCAAGCATCCTGCGGAACAGGTTGTTGTTGAGGCCGCCGGCCAGACCGCGATCGGAGGAGATCACGATGAAACCGACCCGCTTGACCTGCTCACGCTCGACCAGGAACGGATGCTGGTAGTCGGTGCTGGCCTGCGCCAGGTGGCCGATCACCTGCTTCATCGCCTGCGCGTACGGACGCGAGGTCTTCATCCGATCCTGCGCCTTGCGGATCTTGGAGGCCGAGACCATTTCCAGGGCGCGCGTCACCTTGCGGGTGTTCTGCACGCTCTTGATCTTGGTTTTGATTTCGCGTCCGCTTGCCATCTTTTATTCCCGTGGCGCGGGGCCGGGGCCCCGCGTTGTTCAACCGTTTGATCGTCTGGTCCAGCGGAGCATCGCTCCGCTCTACAGGACCTCGATTACCAGCTGCCGGTGGTCTTGAACTCTACGATGCCCTTCTTGAAGGCACCTTCGATGTCGTTGTCCCAACCGCCGGTGGCGTTGACCTTGCCGATCAGTTCGCCCTGGGTGTTGGCGAAATGCGCGTGCAGGCCTTCTTCGAACGCCAGCAGCTTGCTGACCGGCACGTCGTCGAGGTAACCCTCGTTGACGGCGTAGATCGACAGCGCCTGGTTGGCGATCGACATCGGCGCGTACTGCTTCTGCTTCATCAGCTCGGTGACGCGCTGGCCGCGCTCAAGCTGCTTGCGGGTGGCTTCGTCCAGGTCCGAGGCGAACTGCGCGAACGCAGCCAGCTCGCGGTACTGGGCCAGCGAGATACGGATGCCGCCGGACAGCTTCTTGATGATCTTGGTCTGCGCCGAGCCACCGACGCGCGACACCGAGATACCGGCGTTCACGGCCGGGCGGATGCCGGCGTTGAACAGATCGGTTTCCAGGAAGATCTGGCCGTCGGTGATCGAGATCACGTTGGTCGGAACGAACGCGGAAACGTCGCCGGCCTGGGTCTCGATGATCGGCAGCGCGGTCAGCGAACCGGTCTTGCCGGTCACCGCACCGTTGGTGAACTTCTCGACGTACTCTTCGGACACGCGGGCAGCGCGCTCGAGCAGACGGGAGTGCAGGTAGAACACGTCACCCGGGTAGGCTTCACGGCCCGGCGGGCGCTTCAGCAGCAGCGAGATCTGGCGGTAGGCCACGGCCTGCTTGGACAGATCGTCGTACACGATCAGCGCGTCTTCGCCGCGGTCCATGAAGTACTCGCCCATGGTGCAGCCCGAGTAGGCGCTGATGTACTGCATCGCGGCCGATTCGGACGCGGTGGCAGCCACCACGATGGTGTGCGCCAGGGCGCCGTTCTCTTCCAGCTTGCGCACGATGTTGGCAACGGTCGAGGCCTTCTGGCCGATCGCGACGTACACGCACTTGATGCCGGTGCCCTTCTGGTTGATCACCGCATCGATGGCCAGTGCGGTCTTGCCGGTCTGGCGGTCACCGATGACCAGCTCGCGCTGGCCACGGCCGATCGGGATCATCGAGTCGACCGACTTGTAACCGGTCTGCACCGGCTGGTCGACCGACTTGCGCCAGATCACGCCCGGAGCAACGCGCTCCACCGGAGCGGTCAGCTGGGTGGCCAGCGGGCCCTTGCCGTCGATCGGCTCGCCGAGCGCGTTGACGACGCGGCCCAGCAGTTCCGGACCGACCGGCACTTCCAGGATGCGGCCGGTGGTCTTGGCGACGTCACCTTCGCGCACGTTCTCGTAGCCACCCAGGACCACGGCGCCGACCGAGTCGCGCTCCAGGTTCAGGGCCAGGGCAAAGGTGTTGTTCGGCAGTTCGATCATTTCGCCCTGCATCACGTCGGCCAGACCGAAGATGCGCACGATGCCGTCGGACACGCTGGTCACGGTGCCTTCGTTGCGCGATTCCGCGGCCAGCTTGACCTTCTCGATGCGGTTCTTGATCAGTTCGCTGATTTCGGAGGGGTTGAGCGTGGTTGCCATCGTCAAGTCCTAGTGCCGGCAGCGGGGCCGGACGTTAAATGAATTCAGTTAGCGAGCGCGGTCTGCAGACGGGCCAGCTTGCCCTTCAGCGAACCATCGATGACCACGTCGCCGGCGTCGATCACAGCGCCGCCGATCAGCGAGGCGTCGACCGCGGTGGCCACTTCGACCTCGCGGTTGAAGCGCTTGCGCAGCGCGGCCTTGATCGCGTCCAGCTCGGCAACCGACAGCTCGGCCGCGGAGGTCACCGTGGCCTTGACCACGTGCTCGGCCTCGGCGCGCAGGGCGTCGAACATGCCGGCGATCTCCGGCAGCAGCGGCAGACGATGCGACTCGGCAAGCACAGCCAGGAAGCGCGAGTAGGTCTCGCCGCGGGACTCCGGCGCCAGCAGGGCGATGGCGTCATCGCGACCCAGCTCCGGGTTGGCGAGCAGGGCCGCCACGCGCGGGTCGGCGGCGACGTGGGCGGAGAACGCCAAAGCGTCCGACCACGGCGCGAACGCGCCTTCGTCACGCGCGGTCGCGAAGGCGGCGCGGGCGTACGGGCGGGCAAGCGTGAGGGCCTGGCTCATCCTTAAATCTCCGAGGCCAGCTCGTCGAGCAGCGCCTTGTGGGCGTTGGCGTCGATTTCGCGCTTGAGCAGCTTTTCGGCACCGGTCACGGCCAGCGCGGACACCTGCTTGCGCAGATCTTCACGGGCACGGTTGGCGGCGGCGTCGATTTCGGCCTGGGCCAGGTCCTTCTGACGGGTGGCTTCGGCAACAGCTTCGTTGCGGGCCGCGTCGACGATCTGGTTGGCACGCGCGTGGGCCTGGTCGATGATCTCGTTGGCCTTGGTGCGGGCTTCCTTCAGCGCTTCATTGACCTTGTCCTGCGCCTGGGCCAGATCTTTCTGGCTGCGGTCGGCAGCAGCGAGGCCTTCAGCGATCTTCTGCTGGCGCTCTTCGATCGCGTTCATCAGCGGCGGCCAGATCTTGGTCGCGATGAGCCAGATCAGGGCGGCAAAGGCCAGGGCCTGGGCGATGAGGGTAAAACCGATATCCATGGGGTTCGCTCAGTCGGTTGTGACGGGATGGATGCGCCGCCACACGGGCGGCGCCTCCGAACCTTCATCCGCGACCAGGCGCCTGCGGCGCCCGGTCGTTTCACTTTCGCTGGATCAGCCAGCGATTGCCGGCAGGCGCGAGACGAACTCGCCGACCAGCGGGTTGGCGAAGGCGAACAGCAGGCCCACGGCGACCGAGATGATGAAGGCGGCGTCGATCAGGCCGGCGGTGATGAACATGCGGACCTGCAGGACCGGGATCAGTTCCGGCTGGCGCGCGGCCGACTCCAGGAACTTACCGGCCATGATGGCCAGACCCAGACCGGCGCCCAGCGCGGCCAGGCCGATCATGATGCCGACGGCGAGGACGGTGGAGCTCTGAACTTGGGCGAGATTGGTCAGGACGGCGAAGTACATGGTTTTCTCCAGGAACTTGATTGCTAAGGGTTTAGAAACAAACGGATGAAGGGTGAAGCGAAACTCAGTGAGCGTCTTCCGACAGGCTCAGGTACACGATGGACAGCATCATGAAGATGAAGGCCTGCAGCGGGATCACCAGCAGGTGGAACAGCATCCAGCCGAAGCCGGCGAACGCGCCTGCAAACATGCCGGCGATACCTGCACCGCCCAGCACCCAGATCAGCAGGAACACGATTTCACCGCCGAACATGTTGCCGAACAGTCGCATCGCCAGCGAAATCGGCTTGCTCAGCCACTCGACGATGTTCAGGATCAGGTTGAACGGCATCATCCACTTGCCGAACGGTGCGGTCAGGAATTCCTTGGTGAAACCACCAATACCCTTGGCGCGCAACGCGAAGAACAGCATCAGGAAGAACACGCTGATCGACATGCCCAGGGTGGCATTGACGTCGGCGGTGGGGACCGGCTTCCAGTACGGCACGCCCATCAGCTCGAGCGGCTTGGCGATGAAGTCGGCCGGGATCATCTTGATGAGGTTCATCAGGAGGATCCAGAAGAAGATCGTGATCGCGATCGGGGTCACCAGCTTGCTGGTGCCGTGATAGGTGTCCTTGGCCTGGCGGTCAACGAACTCCAGGCAGATCTCGACGAATGCCTGCCACTTGCCCGGCACGCCGGAGGTGGCCTTGCGGGTCGCCATCCAGAAGGCGACAACCATCACCAGGCCCATCAGCAGCGAGGTTACCAGCGTGTCCACGTGGATCGCCCACGGGGTGCCATGACCTGCAGTCAGATTGTGCAGGTGATGCTGGATGTAGGAGGTGGGTGTAAGCGCCTCGCCTGCCATGTGTCCGGAACCTTAAGTTAAATGAATTCGATTAGCGCCTGGCCATGGCCAGGACCTGGAACATCAGCCCGACGGCGATACCGGCCAACAGCGCCAGTGCAGGCAGCTTGAAGACCAGGAACCCCACCATCAGGACACCAAAAACGAGCGCCCACTTGGCCACGATCGCAACGATCAGGCGTGCCATGGCCGAACCGGCCCCCAGCGCACCACCACCCAGCGCCATCCGTGCCGCCACCCAACCACCGGCCGAAACCGCTACACCGGATGCCAGGGCACCAAGGGCATACTTCGGCCCCACCAGCAGGAAGGCCAGAGCCAGGACAGCCACCGCGGCCAGCGGGTAGACCGCGGCGCGCAGCATCAGTCGCCGACCCGTTTCTACGGAGTTCAGCACAGGACGTCCCGCGTGGTTACAAGTGGATGGCTGAGGCGACTACAGCAGGGGGGCCTCATCGAGCCGCCAAATTATAGCAATGGGACAATTTGCGAGACAACCGCTGCCTGTTCATATCGGAACAGCGCAAGTTGCGGTAAGGGCTGCGGTTTTGCAGCCCACCACGGGGACAATGCCATCTGCGCGATGTTGCGGTGCAGCGCATTGAACTTTGGTCGCAGGCGGCGGAACTTTCCGCCGACGGCAGTGGTCCCATCTTCCGACCTGCCTGCAGCTACCTCGTCGACGCTTCGCCTGCAGGTCCCCATGATGGCCCCGAAGCGCCGCTCCGGGGCCATCTTTTCGCAGGGCGCTGACAGCGCTGAACCGTCCACATCGCGTGGACCATACCTTCACGAATGGTGGACAGCGACGTCCGGCAAAGTGGCCTTCATTCCGATGAACCACTGCAAGGACTCTTTCGATGCGCTCCGTCCCCACCCTGCTCGCCC
Source organism: Stenotrophomonas sp. OVS01A (assembly GCF_019969775.1). Classification (NCBI taxonomy): domain Bacteria; kingdom Pseudomonadati; phylum Pseudomonadota; class Gammaproteobacteria; order Lysobacterales; family Lysobacteraceae; genus Stenotrophomonas; species Stenotrophomonas sp. OVS01A. The sequence goes on from NZ_JAHXYV010000010.1 coordinate 72,341, forward strand.
TCTCGCTTCTCGCCGCCGGCGCGTCGTTCGCCTCCTCCGCCCATGCCGCCGAAGGCGATGACCGCTTCGCCCTGCGCCTGGGTGCGATGAACATCGACTCGGACAACACCCTGCGCGGCAACACCAATGTCGCCGGCCAGGACATCGGCTTCTCCGAGGACTTCAAGCTGGGTGGCAAGGAATGGGAGCCGCGCATCGACGGCATGTTCCGCATCAGCAACCGCCAGCGCCTGCTGTTCAACTACTTCAAGTACGACAAGGACCGCCGCGAGACGCTTGGCCAGGACATTTCCTTCGGCAACGTCAACGTGCCGGCCGACAGCTTCGTCAAGGCCGAGCTGAAGTACCAGGTGGCCAGCCTGGTGTATGACTACTCGGTGGTGGACACCGAGAAGTTCGATCTCGGCCTGCAGCTGGGTGCCGAATACGCCAAGGTCAGCACCAAGGGCTACGCCGACCTGGGCACGGTGTATGAAGGCCAGTTCCTGGACGAGAAGACCGACGGTGTGGCGCCGGTGGTCGGTGCACGCCTGAGCTTCACCCCGTCCGAAAAGTGGATGATCACCCTGCAGGGCCAGTACCTCAACACGCGCTGGGGCAGCTTCGACGACTACAAGGGTGACCTCAGCCGCGCCAACGCGATCGTCGATTACCGCTTCACCCAGAACTTCGGCGTATTCGCCGGCTACGACTGGTTCAAGCTGGATGCGGACAAGAAGGGCAGCGACGGCACCATCGGCCTGAAGCAGGAATTCAAGGGCCCGGTGGCGGGTATCAGCGTCACCTTCTAAACCCTGCTCCCCTTCCACAGCATTCTCTCTCCTGGCGCGGCCTCCGGAACATCGGGGGCCGCGTTTTTTTGTGGCTTCCTGGCAGAAGAGCAGAAGCGGGTTGGTCGAGCGCTGGAGGGAGAGGGGGCCGGGTGCGAATGTCCCCCGGCGCCGGCCTGCGGCCGTCACCTCCTCCTTTACTTCGCACCCGGCCCCCTCTCCCTCCGCGTGTCAGGCATCCAGGCAGCCGCTGCGGTGGGAGTGGTTGTGGCTTCCGCCTTCCGCAAGCCGAGCCGCTGCGCGGGCGGCAGGCGTTTCGACAAAGTAAAGGAGGAGGCGACCGCCGAAGGCGGGCGACGGGGGACATTTGTCGAAATGCCTGCCGCCCGCGCAGCGGCCCTACAGCTCGCAAAAATCCGGAACGGAGAAACAAAAAAACCCCGGCAATGCCGGGGCTTTTTGTTCGGGAAGGCGCGGGCGCCTTATTTCTTCTTCGGCATGTACAGATCGGTGATCGTGCCGTCGTAGATTTCCGAGGCCATCGCCACCGACTCGCTCAGCGTCGGATGCGCATGGATGGTGTGGCCGATATCCTCGGCCTCGGCACCCATCTCGATCGCCAGGCCGATCTCGGCCAGCAGGTCACCGGCGTGCACGCCGACGATCGCACCGCCGATGATGCGGTGGCTGTCCTCGTCGAAGATCAGCTTGGTGAAGCCCTCGGTGCGACCGATGCCGATCGCGCGGCCGCTGGCGGCCCACGGGAACTTGGCCACGCCAACCTTCAGGCCCTTGGCCTTGGCTTCGGTCTCGGTGACGCCAACCCAGGCGATTTCCGGGTTGGTGTAGGCCACCGACGGAATCACCCGCGCGACCCACTCCTTCTTGTGCCCGGCAGCCACTTCGGCCGCCAGCTTGCCCTCGTGCGTGGCCTTGTGGGCCAGCATCGGGTTGCCGACGATGTCGCCGATGGCAAAGATGTGCGGCACGTTGGTGCGCATCTGCCGGTCGACCGGAATGAAGCCACGATCGGTCACCTGCACGCCGGCCTTTTCAGCATCGATCTTCCTGCCGTTCGGCGAACGACCCACGGCCACCAGCACGCGGTCGAAGGTGCCCTGCGCCAATGCCGGCGCCTGGCCTTCCTCGGCGGCTTCGAAGGTCACGGTGATGCCCTTGGCATCGGCGGTCACGCCGGAGGCCTTGGTCTTCAGGTGCACGTCAATGCCCTGCTTCTTCAGGCGGTCGGCCAGCGGCTTGACCAGGTCCTTGTCGGCGCCCGGCATCAGCTGGTCCATGAACTCGACCACGGTGACCTTGCTGCCCAGCGCGCCATACACGGTGGCCATTTCCAGGCCGATGATGCCACCACCGACGACCAGCAGCGAACCCGGCACTTCGGCCAGTTCCAGTGCGTCGGTGGAGTCCATCACGCGCTTGTCGTCCCACGGGAAGTTCGGCAGCTTCACCGCCTGCGAACCGGCGGCGATGATGCACTTCTGGAAGCGCAGCAGCTGGGTGCTGCCGTCAGCGGCGGTGATCAGCAGCTCGTTGGCCGACACGAACGTACCAACGCCCTGCACATTGCGGACCTTGCGCTGCTTGGCCATGCCGGCCAGGCCCTTGGTCAGCTGGTTGACGACCTTTTCCTTGTACTGGCGCAGCTTGTCCAGGGTGATGGTCGGCTTGCCGAACTCGACGCCGAAATCACCGGCATGGGCGACTTCGTCGATCACCGCAGCGGCATGCAGCAGTGCCTTGGACGGGATGCAGCCCACGTTGAGGCAGACGCCGCCGAGGCTGGCGTAGCGCTCGACCAGCACCGTATCCAGGCCGACGTCGGCGGCGCGGAAGGCGGCGGTGTAGCCGCCCGGGCCCGAGCCCAGCACGACCATTTCGCATTCGATGTCGGCGGCCTTGCCACTGGCCAGCGCCGGCTTCGGTGCTGCAGGCTCGGCGGGGGCGCGGTGCGACGGCGTCACCGGCGGCTTGCTGGCCGGGGCGGCGGCCGCTGGGGCCGGCGCAGCGGCCTTGGCCGGCGCTTCAGCGGCGCCTTCGGTCTCCAGCAGCACTACGACCGCGCCTTCGGACAGCGTGTCGCCCAGCTTGACCTTGATTTCCTTGACCACGCCGGCTGCCGAGGACGGCACTTCCAGGGTCGCCTTGTCCGACTCCAGGGTCACCAGACCCTGGTCTTTCTTCACCGTATCGCCAACGGCGACCAGCACTTCGATCACCGGCACATCGCTGTAATCGCCGATGTCGGGAACCTTGATTTCAATCGTGGCCATGGTGGGTTTTCCTCGTGCCCGACCGGCGTGGCCGGCGGGCTGTCACTGCGTTTCGACAGGCGGCCGCGCCAGGGGCAGCGGCCGCACGGTGGGGGCGAAGCGGTGCCTTACAGCAGCACGCGGCGCATGTCGGCCAGCACCTGCGAGAGGTACGTGGTGAAGCGTGCGGCCAGGGCGCCATCGATGACGCGGTGGTCGTAGCTCAGCGACAGCGGCAGCATCAGCTTCGGTGCGAACTCCTTGCCATTCCAGACCGGCTGGATGGACGACTTGGAGACGCCGAGGATGGCCACTTCCGGCGCATTGACGATCGGGGTGAACGCGGTGCCGCCGATGCCGCCCAGCGAGCTGATCGAGAAGCAACCGCCGCTCATGTCGGCCGGGCCCAGCTTGCCGTCACGCGCCTTCTTGGCCAGCTCGCCGGTTTCCTGCGCGATCTGCACCACGCCCTTCTTGTCGACATCGCGGATGACCGGAACGACCAGGCCGTTCGGGGTATCGGCAGCGAAACCGATGTTGAAGTACTTCTTCAGGGTCAGGTTCTCGCCGCTGGCATCGAGCGAGGCGTTGAACTCCGGGAACTTCTTCAGCGCCGCAGCGCTGGCCTTGATCAGGAAGGCGAGCATGGTCAGCTTGATGCCGGCCTTCTCGTTCTCCTTGTTCAGCGCCACGCGCAGGCCTTCCAGGTCGGTGATGTCGGCCTGCTCGAACTGGGTGACGTGCGGGATCATCGCCCAGTTGCGGGCCAGGTTCGCACCGGAGATCTTCTTGATGCGCGACAGCGGCTGCACTTCAACGTCGCCGAACTTGCTGAAATCAACCTTCGGCCACGGCAGCAGGTTGAGGCCACCGCCGGCAGCCACGGTGCCACCGGCAGCTGCCGGAGCGCCGCCGCTGAGCGCGGCCTTGACGAACTTCTGCACGTCGGCCTTCGTGATGCGGCCGCCCTTCTCGCTGCCACTGACCTGCAGCAGGTCGACACCGAGCTCACGGGCGAACACGCGCACCACCGGCGATGCGTAGGGCACCTTGGCCGGCAGCACGCCATCGGCATTGAACTGCACCGGCGGGCTGGTCGGCGCGCCGGCCGAGGGGGCGCTGGCGATCTCGCGGGCGGCCAGCTTGTCCGGCTGGGCCGGCACGGCGACCGGCTCGACCTTGGTGGCGGTCTCGGCGGCGGCCGGGGCAGCAGCGGCGGCAGCCTTGCCCGGGGCCGGGGCGGCAGCGCCTTCGGCTTCGATGATGGCGACCACGTTGCCCTGCGACAGGTTGTCGCCGACCTTGACCTTGATCTCCTTGACCACGCCGGCGACCGACGACGGCACTTCCATGGTGGCCTTGTCGCTTTCCAGCGTGACCAGGCCCTGGTCCTTCTTCACCGTATCGCCCACGGCGACCAGCACTTCGATGACCGGAATGCCGCTGTAATCGCCGATATCCGGCACCAGGGCTTCCACCGCGCCGCCGCTGGCAGCGGGGGCGGCAGCAGCGGCCGCAGCGGGAGCGGCCTGGGTGGCAGCGGCCGGAGCAGCGGCCTTGGCCGGTGCGGGTGCAGCGGCGGGTGCAGCAGCGGCGGCCGGCTGGGCAGCCTCGCCGTCGGCCACTTCGATCAGTGCCACGACCTTGCCTTCGGACAGGCTGTCGCCCAGCTTGACCTTGATTTCCTTGACCACGCCGGCCACCGAGGACGGCACCTCCATGGTCGCTTTATCGCTTTCCAGCGTGACCAGGCCCTGGTCCTTCTTCACCGTATCGCCGACGGCAACAAGCACCTCGATTACCGGGATATCGCTGTAGTCACCGATATCGGGGACACGTGCTTCCTTGATTTCGGCCATGGGGAGAACTCCGGCAATCTGGTGTAGGGAAACGTCTATTGTGCGGCCAGCGGGAGCCAGCGCCAACCGTTACAGGTGTTTTCAGTACGCACGCAGCCGGGACACGCTGTTGCTCATGGCCCGCCGGCGCTTCCAGTCGGTAGCGTATTGTCCTGCCGATGTCCGCTTGATGTCGCCAGTGCGACGGCCACCGGCTGCCAGGCCTGGCGCAGGCGCGGCAAGGACCACGCTGCGTTGGCCGGACTGGTGGACGGCAGCGCCAGCACCTTGGCCGACGTGGCCAGCTGCGGCTGCACCCAGCGCTGGAAGGCCTGCATCGCCGCGCCACCGTTGCAGCCGATCAGCTGCAGGTCAGGCAGTGCGGCGATCAGTGCGGGAAGTGCATTGGCCACTTCCGTGCCACGCACGATGTCCGCATCCAGGCTTCCGCGTCGTTCGCAGCGGCCGATCACATCCCACAGGCCGACGCCATTGGCTGCCAGCGCCTGCAGTCGCTGCGCGTACGGCATTGCCGGGTCGAAGCCGCACAGATCGCCGAGCAAGGGCCAGAAACGATTGCGCGGGTGCGCGTAGTAATGCTGTGCCTGCAACGAAGCGATACCGGGCATTGAACCCAGCAGCAACACCCGGCAATCCGCGTTCACCTGCGCAGGCAGGCCGATGCACAACGTTGCAGCGCTCACATCTTCTCCAACTGCATGAATATTCCAGGAGGGCAGAAACCGCATGGAAACAGGGATTTCGCGCTGTTCGCTGAACAGTGCGAACTAATTTTTAACGCGCGTCGGATTCGATTCATGTTGGGGCGACTACGGTGTGCTCGCCCCGCAACCGGGGGCCCAAAACAAGAAACATTAGGAGATTCCCCCATGCGCTCCATCCGTATCCTGAGCCTCGCCCTGCTGACCTCCGCCGCGTTTGCACCGGCTGCCTTCGCGCAGGACAGCAGCACCACCGATACCGCCTCGGGCAAGCATTTTGCCGTGGTTGGCGGCGTCTCGCTGCTGCAGCCGAAGAATGACCCGATCGACGGCATCAAGAAGGTCGATGGCGGCCCGGCACCGACCGTCAGCTTCAGCTACTACATCAACGACAACTGGGCCGTTGAACTGTGGGGCGCTGCAGACAAGTTCGACCACAAGGTGAAGGGCCCGGGCAATGCCCGCCTCGGCAGCGTCGAGCAGCAGCCGGTCGCGCTGAGCGGCCAGTACCACTTCGGCCAGGCTGACAACGTGTTCCGTCCGTTCGTGGGCGTGGGCTACTTCCAGTCGGCCTTCAGCAATGAAACCCTGGCCGACGGCAGCGACTCCGACATCCGCCTGAAGGACGCGAAGGGCGTGATCGGCACCGTCGGTGTGGACATGAACATCAACTCGACCTGGTTCGCCCGTGCCGACGCCCGCTACATGCGTTCGCGTCCGGACGTGAAGGTCGGCGGCGAGAAGATCGGCGAAGCGAAGATGGATCCGTGGACCGTCGGCTTCGGCATCGGCGCCCGCTTCTAAGCGCTTCTGCGTCTTTGTTGTACCGCGACGGGCCCTTCGGGGCCCGTCGTCGTTTCCGTCACCCGGGTTCTGTAGAGTCGACTGACAGTCGGATCTACACAGACGGGATGCGGAGGCGCGATGCACGAGGTCGACCTGCTGGTGATCGGCGGTGGCATCAACGGCGCCGGTATCGCCCGTGATGCCAGCGGCCGCGGCCTGAAGGTGCTGCTGTGCGAACAGCACGACCTGGCAGCACACACCTCCAGCGCCAGCAGCAAGCTGATCCATGGCGGCCTGCGCTACCTGGAACAGGGCGAGTTCGGCCTGGTGCGCAAGGCGCTGGGCGAGCGCGAAGTGGTGCGTCGGCAGGCGCCGTTCCTGGTGCGGCCGCTGTGCTTCGTGCTTCCGTGGCAGCCGCACCTGCGCCCGCGCTGGATGCTGCGGCTCGGGCTCTGGCTGTACGACCATCTGGGCCGGCGCAGTCCCGCCTTCCCCGCGTCGCGCGCCGTGGACCTGCGCGCCGATCCACTCGGCGCGCTGCTGTCGCCACAGCTGCAGAACGCCTTCAGCTACGCCGATGCGCAGGTGGATGATGCGCGGCTGGTCATCCTCAACGCGCTCGATGCTGCGCAGCGGGGTGCATGCATCCTGACCGGCACGCGCTGCGTGGACCTGCAACGCGGGCACGGACGCTGGCACGCCGTACTGGAAAACGCCGCAGGCCATCAGCAGACCGTGCAGGCACAGGCGGTGGTCAACGCCGCAGGCCCCTGGGCCGGCGGTCTGCTGGAGCGCATGCACGCCCGCAGCGGCGGACCTGCGCTGCGCCTGGTCCAGGGCAGCCACATCGTTCTGCGCCGCGCCTGGCCGAACGACCGCGCCTGCCTGCTGCAGCAGCCCGACGGCCGTGTGGTGTTCCTGCTGCCCTTCCACGACCACCTGCTCATCGGCACCACCGACACCGACTATCGCGGCGACCCCGCACGCTGCAGTGTGCTACCCGCGGAAGTGGACTACCTGTGCAGCGCTGCCAACGGCTACCTGCGCGATCCGGTCGCACCTGCCGAGGTGGTCTGGCAGTTTGCCGGCGTGCGCCCGTTGCTGGCCGACCCGGACCCGCGCGCGGCGAAACTGAGCCGTGACTATCGCCTGCAACTGGACGCCGAAGGTGCGCCTGCGCTGCACGTGCTGGGCGGCAAGCTGACCACGTACCGGGTACTGGCCGAGGAGGCACTGGACCTGCTGCGCCCCTATCTGCCGCACGCCCGCCCCGCCTGGACGGCGACAGGCGAGCCACTGCCCGGCAGCGACTGGGGCGATGCCGGGCAGGCACGGGAAAAGCTTCGGCACCAGGCCCCCTGGCTGCCGGAGGCCACGCTGCGGCGCTGGGCCAGCGCCTATGGCAGTCGCAGCATCGATCTGCTGCACGGCGCACGCAGCCTGTTCGATCTGGGCGAAGACTTTGGCGCGGACCTGCACGCACGCGAGGTGGCGTTCCTGTGCGACCACGAGTGGGCCCGCAGCGCCGAGGATGTACTGTGGCGGCGGAGCAAGCTGGGGCTGCAGATGGACGCGGCACAGGCGGCACGGCTGCAGGCCTGGATGGATTCACGTCGCCGGTAATGCCGCGCGCGGCCCGGCGCCACCGATGCATTACGATCCCAACATCGCCACCGGAGACGCTGCATGACGCCCCGCTACGTGCTGGCCATCGACCAGGGAACCACCAGTTCGCGCGCGATCCTGTTCGATCGCGCCGGCGACATAGTCGGCAGCACACAGCGCGAGTTCACCCAGGTGTTTCCACAGCCGGGCTGGGTCGAGCATGACCCGCGCGAGATCCTGACAAGCGTCTATGCCACGATCACCGAACTGCTCAGCCGCGAACAGATCGATCCCCGCCACATCGCCGCACTGGGCATTACCAACCAGCGCGAAACCACCGTGGTCTGGGACCGCGCCAGCGGACAACCGATCCACAACGCCATCGTCTGGCAGTCGCGGCAGAGCCAGGCGATCTGCGAGCGGCTGAAGTCCGGCGGCCACGAAGCGCTGATCCGCGAGCGCACCGGCCTGCTGATCGACGCCTATTTCTCGGCCACCAAGATCCGCTGGATCCTCGACCACGTGGAAGGCGCGCAGCAGCGGGCCGAACGTGGCGAGCTGCTGTTCGGCACCATCGACAGCTGGCTGGTGTGGAATCTCAGCGGCGGCCAGGCGCACGTGACCGACTACAGCAACGCCGCACGTACGCTGCTGTTCAACATCCACACCTTGGAATGGGACGAGGACCTGCTGGCCCTGCTGGACATTCCGCGTGCGATGCTGCCGCAGGTGCGCGATTCCAGTTCGGTGTACGCGCACACGCGCCCGCAGTTCTTCTTCGACCATCCGATCCCGATTGCCGGCATCGCCGGTGACCAGCAGGCCGCGCTGTTCGGCCAGGCCTGCTTCCAGCCAGGCATGGTCAAGAACACCTATGGCACCGGCTGCTTCATGCTGATGCACACCGGCACGCAGGCCGTGCGCTCGCGCAATGGCCTGCTGACCACCATTGCCTGGGGCCTGGGGGGAAAGGTGGAGTACGCGCTGGAGGGGTCGATCTTCATCGCCGGCTCGGTGGTGCAGTGGTTGCGCGATGGGCTGCGCATGATCGATCGCGCTGCTGACAGCCAGGCCTTGGCCGCACAGGTGCCGGACAGCGCGGGGGTGTACCTGGTGCCGGCCTTCGTCGGCCTGGGTGCACCGTACTGGCGCAGCGACGTGCGCGGTGCGATGTTCGGCCTGACCCGTGGCACCGGCAAGGCCCACTTCGTGCGCGCAGCGCTGGAGGCGATGGCCTACCAGACCCGCGACGTTCTGGATGCGATGCAGTCCGATGCGGGCATCTCGCTCAGCGAACTGCGCGCCGATGGCGGCGCGATCGGCAACGACTTCCTTGCCAGCTTCCAGGCCGACATCCTCGGCGTCCCCCTGCTGCGACCGCGGGTGACCGAGACCACCGCGCTGGGTGCGGCCTACCTGGCCGGGCTGGCGGTCGGCTTCTGGGAGAGCCGCGAACAGATCGCGGCACAGTGGGGGCTGGATCGCCGCTTCGAACCGCAGATGGCGGTGGCCCGGCGCGAGAAACTCTACGCCGGGTGGCAGCAGGCCGTGGCCGCCACCCTCGCCTTCCATGTCGATTGAGGGCGGTAGCGCCGGGCCATGCCCGGCGACACCCATTCCGCCGGGCATGGCCCGGCGCTACCCCAACATCAGAACGCCGGCAGCACCGCGCCCTTGTACTTGGTCTCGATGAAGGCCTTCACCTGCGGGCCGGTCAGCGCCTTGGCCAGCTTCTGCACGCGGGCGTCGTCCTTGTTGTCCGGGCGGGCGACCAGGAAGTTCACGTACGGCGAGTCCTTGCTCTCGATCGCCAGCGCGTCCTTGGTCGGGTTGAGGCCGGCATCCAGCGCATAGTTGGTGTTGATCAGGGCCAGATCGACCTGGTCGAGCACGCGCGGCAGCATGGCCGAATCCAGCTCGCGGAACTTCAGGTTCTTCGGGTTGGAGACGATGTCGCGCTGGGTGGCCAGTGCGTTGGTCGGATCCTTCAGCTCGATCACGCCGGCCTTGTGCAGCAGGATCAGCGCGCGGCTGTTGTTGCTGGGGTCGTTGGGGATCACCACATCGGCCCCTTCACGCAGTTCGGCCAGCGACTTGATCTTGCGCGAGTAGGCACCGAACGGCTCGATGTGCACGCCCACCACCTTGGTCAGGTCGGTCTTGCGATCACGGTTGTAGGCGTCCAGGTACGGTTCGGTCTGGAAGTAGTTGGCATCCACCTGCTTCTGCACCAGCTGGTCGTTGGGCTGCACGTAGTCGTTGAACACGCGCACGTCCAGCTCCACGCCTTCCTGCTTGAGGATCGGCTTGACCACTTCCAGGATCTCGGCGTGCGGCACGGCGGTGGCGGCCACCACCAGCTTCTGCGAAGGCTCACCGGACTTGCCGCAGGCGGTCAGGGCCAGCGCAGCGGCGAACAGGGGCAGCAACAGGGTCTTCTTCATGGGCGCAATCGATCTCGGGGGAGGTGTCAGGATTTTTCGTAGTTGGTCAGGGCCAGTTCCAGCAGTGCCTTGGCCTGCTCGCGCAGCATCATCGGCTCGACGATCTCGGCATCGGACCCGTAATGCAACACGTCCATCAACAGTTCGCGCGACACGCTGTAGGGCACTTTCAGTTCGTAGCGGCCATCAGCGAGGAAGCGTCCCTGCTGCTTGGAGTGCCAGTGCTCGTCGGCCACCCAGCGCGCGGCCTTGGCACTGAACAGGATGGTTGCCCAGCCCTTGGGCGCACCGGAGAAGATGCCGTAGCTGGCGCCGAGCTGCTCGTCCAGCTCACTGTCGGCGACATCGCGGGCGGTGCTGTCGATCACCCGTGCCTTGTAGATGCGGTCCACCGCGAAGCTGCGCAGGGCCTCGCGATCATGGTCCCAGCCGTCCAGGTACCAGTTGTCGCGGTAATGGGTCAGCCGTTGCGGCGATACGGTGCGCTTGGTCGCTTCGTCGGTCGAGCGGGCGCGGTACTCAAAGCCCAGCTGCTTGCGCTCCAGCACCGCCGAGGCCACCGAACGGAAGCTGGCTTCATCGAACTTGCGGCCACGGTGCGGAATCACCCGCACCCGATCCACCGGCCAGCTGGAAACACCGGCCTGGGCGGCCAGCAGGCTCTCGATGCGCTGCTGCAGCGGCGCCAGCACCGAAGACAGCACGCCGCCGCCGGTACGGGCCAGCAGGTGCTGCGAGGCCAGCAGGGCGTGCAGCTCCTCCGAGCTCAGCCACAGGCCGGGCAGCTCGAAGCGGTCGCTCTCGTCGGCCAGGTAGCGGAAGCCGGCCTCGCCATCGCCCTCGATCGGCGCCATCAGCGCATCGCGCAGGAACGCCAGGTCGCGGTAGACGGTGGCCCGGGAGCAACCGAGCTTGTCCTGCAGGGTCGCCACCGTCACCGGATAGCGTGCGGACTTGAGCAGACGATGCAGGGCGGTGATGCGTTCGTATCGGTCCATGCCCCCGATTATGTCCGAGTCTCGGGCGTTGTGGCGGACGATTGGGCTATCGTGGGCGCCCCCTGCCCCGTGGAGCGCCCGATGCGCCGGTTGTCTGTCCTGCCCCTGCTGGCCTGCCTGCTGCTGGCCGCCTGCGACCGCGCACCGGCGCCCACCGACGCTGCGACGCCCGTCCCCGCTGCCGATCCGGCGCAGGCGGTGCTGTCTGCCAGCCAGCGCTTTGCCGCCCTGCGCAGCTTCCATGCCGAGCTGGAGGTGCTGGGCGCGCAGCAGCCGGTGCGTACCGCGATGGACTTCGTCGCCCCGGACCGGTTCCGGGTGCAGACCCCTGCCGGACCACAGGTGATCATCGGCGACACCATGTTCCTGCAGGCCGACGATGCGATCCGCCAGGTGCCGACCCCGCCGGGGCTGCTGGAGCAATGGCGCAGCCCGCTGCCCGCCGATATCCCTGCACAGGCCCTGCAGGCCGAAGACCTGGGCGAGCAGACGCTGGACGGCGTCAGCACCCGCCACTACCGCCTGCGTGGCGCCACGGCCGGTGAGCGCCTGGAGTACTGGGTGGATGCGCAGGGCCTGCCGCGGCAGATCGTGCGCAGCGGCCACAACAACGGCAAGCCCTTCCAGCTGCGGCTGCGGTACTCGCGCTTCAACGATCCTGCCCTGCAGGTCGACCTGCCCTGAATGGGCCTGGCCGACAACGCCTGCTGAAGCAGGCGGGACGGACGATTCGGACGGTCATCACGCTTCCAGTATCATCACCGGCTGCCAACCGCTTCGGAGAAGCCTCGATGTCCCTGCGCGTGTCCCTGCTGGTCCCCTTGCTGCTCTGCGCCCCGCTGGCGTATGCGCAGGATGCCTCCGAACTGGCGGCGATGTCCTCGCCGTGGAGCGGCAGTGGTGGCGAACTCGGCTTCGCGTCGGCACGTGGCAACAGCAGCACCGAGAGCTTCAACGGCCGCCTGCGGCTGCGCTACACCGATGGCGACTGGGTGCACAGCATGGACCTGTTCGGCCTGCGCTCCAGCTCCAAGGTGACCGAAACCAGCGACGACGGCACCACCACGCGCCGCAACAACACCACCGCCAACCGCTACACCGGCAGTGCAGGCAGCGCGCTGCAGCTGGGCGAACATCGCCAGCTGACGGCCACGGTACGTACCGAGCGTGATGACTTTGCCACCTACGACCGGCAGAGCTCGTTCGGTCTGGGTTACGGCACCCGGCTGTGGAACACCGAGCGTTTCTCGTTCGATGCGCAGATCGGCCCCGGTGTGCGCCGCACCCACAGCACCGAGGACGACCGCACCCGCACCGGCCTGATCGGTCGCGGCCTGTTCGACCTGAAGTACTCGCTGACCGACAACACCGACCTGATCAACACGCTGCTGGTCGAATCGGGTTCGTACAACACCTTCGGCCAGAACGATTTCGGTGTCTCGGTGAGCATGAACGAGCACCTGGCGCTGAAGGCCGGCTGGCAGGCGCGTTACAACAGCGACGTCGCCGAGGACAAGCGCAAGACCGATACGCTGACCACGATGAACGTGGTCTACAAGTTCAAATAAGCGAAACGGGCGCCTGGCGCCCGTTCTGCTTTTGGTAGTACCGGCCGCCGGCCGGCAACTGCATTCAATCGGGATCATGAGGTTGCCGGCCAGCGGCCGGCACTACCTGCGGTGGCTCAGACGTTCAACAGCTCGCCAGCACCCGCATCCAGCAGCATCTTCGCCACGCGCTGGCCCAGCACTTCCGGGTCGCTGGCCGGGCCCACGGCGTCGGCACGCACCGCGCGGCCGTCGCTGGCGCTGCCGACCAGCCCCTGCAGGTGCAGGTCCTGGCCCTGCCACTGCGCGATCGCCGCCACCGGCACATGACAGCTGCCGTGCAGCGCGCGGTTCATGGCCCGCTCCGCTTCCACACAGGCGCGCGTTGCGGCGTCATCCAGGCCTGCAAACAGCGCCATCAGCGCGGCATTGCCGCCATCGCACTCCACCGCCACCGCGCCCTGTGCTGGTGCCGGCAACCACTGCGGCGGCTGCAGGCGGGCGACGATGCGGTTGCCCAGGCCCAGCCGTTCCAGCCCGGCCACGGCCAGCACGATGGCGTCGTAGCCGCCGTTGTCGAGCTTGGCCAGACGGGTGTTGACGTTGCCGCGCAGGTCCAGCAGTTCCAGGTCCGGGCGCAGCGCACGCAGCTGGGCCTGGCGGCGCAGTGACGAGGTACCGACGCGCGCACCGATCGGCAGTGCATCCAGCGAGGCATACAGGTTGGAGACGAATCCATCGGCCGGATCGTGGCGGGTCAGCATTGCCGGCAGCGCGAACGGCGCATCCAGTTCCATCGGCACATCCTTCAACGAGTGCACCGCGCAGTCGGCCTCGCCACGCAGCATGGCCAGCTCCAGTTCCTTGAGGAACAGGCCCTTGCCACCGATGGCCGCCAGCGAGCGGTCAAGCACTTCATCGCCGCGGGTGCTCATCGGCACCAGTTCCACGTGCAGATCGGGATGTGCCTGGCGCAGGCGGTCGGCGACGTGTTCGCTCTGCCAGAGGGCGAGCGGGCTCTTGCGGGTGGCGATGCGGACGGTTTCCATCCTTTCATTATCGCGCCTATCGGCGGGATACGGCCAACGGCGGAGCCCCTCGTGGCTGGAAGCAACAGCTGTGCTTGGCCGGGCGGGGTGGGCTGCGCGGGGGACGCCGTAAACCCATCCTTGAAGTGACCCCCTGGAGTTGGACACCTGATCCAACCCCGAGGGTTACATGAATAGATATGAGGTTTGTTTCAAATTGCAGGTCGCCAAAGAGGCCTGCAAGACCTCCACATCGGTCAAGGCGGTTG
>NZ_JAHXYV010000011.1:0-2500 GCF_019969775.1 Stenotrophomonas sp. OVS01A
GGGTATAAACCCTGGCGATGACCTACTCTCGCATGGCTTAGGCCACACTACCATCGGCGCAGCTACGTTTCACTTCCGAGTTCGGGATGGGATCGGGTGGTTCCATAGCGCTAATTTCACCAGGGAGGCGGTTGGAGTGTCGCCTGGGCGTCGTGTCCTTGCAGGGTGCGGGCATGATGATGCCTGCGATGCAAAGAGACGCGCCTGAGCGCCTGCCTCTCGTTTGGTCTTGTGACGTAGCGTGCACTTGGATCTATCGACATGTCATGTCGGCCAAGGCAACTTGAGGTTATATGGTCAAGCCTCTCGGATCATTAGTATCAGTTAGCTCAATACATTGCTGTACTTACACACCTGACCTATCAACCACGTAGTCTACATGGTTCCTTCAGGGGGCTTGTGCCCCGGGAGATCTCATCTTGAGGCGCGCTTCCCGCTTAGATGCTTTCAGCGGTTATCGCTTCCGAACATAGCTACCCGGCAATGCCACTGGCGTGACAACCGGAACACCAGAGGTTCGTCCACTCCGGTCCTCTCGTACTAGGAGCAGCCCCTCTCAAATCTCCAACGCCCATGGCAGATAGGGACCGAACTGTCTCACGACGTTCTGAACCCAGCTCGCGTACCACTTTAAATGGCGAACAGCCATACCCTTGGGACCGACTACAGCCCCAGGATGTGATGAGCCGACATCGAGGTGCCAAACACCGCCGTCGATATGAACTCTTGGGCGGTATCAGCCTGTTATCCCCGGAGTACCTTTTATCCGTTGAGCGATGGCCCTTCCATACAGAACCACCGGATCACTAAGTCCTAGTTTCCTACCTGCTTGATCCGTCGATCTTGCAGTCAAGCACGCTTATGCCTTTGCACACAGTGCGCGATGTCCGACCGCGCTGAGCGTACCTTCGAGCTCCTCCGTTACTCTTTAGGAGGAGACCGCCCCAGTCAAACTACCCACCATACACGGTCCCCGATCCAGATAATGGACCCAGGTTAGAACGTCAAGCACGACAGGGTGGTATTTCAAGGATGGCTCCACCACAGCTAGCGCCATGGTTTCATAGCCTCCCACCTATCCTACACAGACGAACTCAACGTTCAGTGTAAAGCTATAGTAAAGGTTCACGGGGTCTTTCCGTCTTGCCACGGGAACGCTGCATCTTCACAGCGATTTCAATTTCACTGAGTCTCGGGTGGAGACAGCGCCGCTGTCGTTACGCCATTCGTGCAGGTCGGAACTTACCCGACAAGGAATTTCGCTACCTTAGGACCGTTATAGTTACGGCCGCCGTTTACTGGGGCTTCGATCAAGAGCTTCGCCTTGCGGCTGACCCCATCAATTAACCTTCCAGCACCGGGCAGGCGTCACACCCTATACGTCCACTTTCGTGTTTGCAGAGTGCTGTGTTTTTGATAAACAGTCGCAGCGGCCTGGTTACTGCGACCCTCTTCAGCTATAGCTCGCATGAGCCACCAAAAAGGGTGCACCTTCTCCCGAAGTTACGGTGCCATGTTGCCTAGTTCCTTCACCCGAGTTCTCTCAAGCGCCTGAGAATTCTCATCCTACCCACCTGTGTCGGTTTACGGTACGGTCTGCGTAAGCTGAAGCTTAGGAGCTTTTCCTGGAAGCGTGGTATCAGCAACTTCGCCATAAAGGCTCGTCTCGGTGCTCGGTCTTAAAGGATCCCGGATTTGCCAAAGATCCAAACCTACCGCCTTTCCCCGGGACAACCAACGCCCGGTATGCCTAACCTTCTCCGTCCCTCCATCGCACTTACGCGAGGTGCAGGAATATTAACCTGCTTCCCATCGACTACGACTTTCGTCCTCGCCTTAGGGGCCGACTCACCCTGCGCCGATTAACGTTGCGCAAGGAAACCTTGGGCTTTCGGCGTGCGGGTTTTTCACCCGCATTATCGTTACTCATGTCAGCATTCGCACTTCCGATACCTCCAGCAGACTTCTCAATCCACCTTCAACGGCTTACGGAACGCTCCTCTACCGCGTACATATAAATATGCACACCCCAAGCTTCGGTTCTGTGCTTAGCCCCGTTAAATCTTCCCCGCAGACCGACTCGACCAGTGAGCTATTACGCTTTCTTTAAAGGGTGGCTGCTTCTAAGCCAACCTCCTGGCTGTCTGTGCCTTTCCACATGGTTTTCCACTTAGCACAAAATTTGGGACCTTAGCTGTGGGTCTGGGTTGTTTCCCTTTTCACGACGGACGTTAGCACCCGCCGTGTGTCTCCCATACAGTCCGTCTCGGTATTCGGAGTTTGCAATGGTTTGGTAAGTCGCGATGACCCCCTAGCCATAACAGTGCTCTACCCCCGAGAGGATACATATGAGGCGCTACCTAAATAGCTTTCGAGGAGAACCAGCTATCTCCGGGTTCGATTAGCTTTTCACTCCTAATCACAGCTCATCCCCGTCTTTTGCAACAGACGTGGGTTCGGGCCTCCAGTACCTGTTACGGCACCTTCACCCTGGCCATGA
>NZ_JAHXYV010000012.1:0-1436 GCF_019969775.1 Stenotrophomonas sp. OVS01A
TGAAGTGACCCCCTGGAGTTGGACACCTGATCCAACCCCGAGGGTTACATGAATAGATATGAGGTTTGTTTCAAATTGCAGGTCGCCAAAGAGGCCTGCAAGACCTCCACATCGGTCAAGGCGGTTGCCCGCCGCCATGGTCTGGAGTTCTCCACGGTCAGGCGGTGGGCAGCGACCTACCGGCTGCATGGCCGGCAAGGGTTTCAGCGCAAACCCCGATCCTATGATCTCCAGTTCAAGCTGGATGTCCTGGAAAAGATGGGCCAGCTGGGCATGTCGGCACGGGAGGCCACCACGCACTTCCAGATTGGAGATGCCGGCGCGGTGGGGCGATGGCAACGGTTGTATGCTCGCGCTGGCGCTCAAGCGCTGGCACCACCTCCACCACCGCCACCAAGACCGATGAAAAAGACCCGCTCGTCCAAGCCCGCCGAGGACATGAGCCGCGATGAGCTCCTCAAGGAAGTGGCCTATCTGCGTGCGGAGACCGCCTACCTAAAAAAGCTCGATGCCTTGATCCAGGAAGAGCAGGCGGCGCAGCGCGCAAAGCGCAAGCCGTCCAAGGATTGAGGCAGGCCCATGCGTTGCCGCTTTTGCTCGAGGCGGCCGAACTGTCACGCAGCACGTTCTATTACCAGGTGAACGCCTTGGCCCATCCAGATGAGGGCGAGGAGGAACTGCGTGGGCGTATCCGCGCGATTTACGATGAGAACCAAGGGCGCTACGGCTACCGTCGCATAACGCTGGAACTGGCCAATCAGGGCGAGGCCATCAACCACAAGCGGGTGCAGCGGCTGATGGCCGAGCTGGGGCTGCAATCGCGGGTACGCATCAAGCGCTACCGCGCCTTCAAGGGAGCGGCCAATGTCGTGGTCTCCAACGATCTGGGCCGCCAGTTTGAGGCCCAGACGCCCAACCAGAAGTGGGTGACCGACGTAACCGAGTTCAAGGTGCAGGGCATGAAGCTCTATCTTTCGCCGATCATGGATCTCTACAACGGGGAAATCGTGGCGTACCAGATGAAGCGCCGACCGGTGTTCGACCTGGTGGGGGAGATGCTGGACCAAGCGATCAAGAAGCTTTCGCCCGAAGATCGACCGATGATCCACTCTGACCAGGGCTGGCATTACCAGCACGAAAACTACCGCCACAAGCTCGCGAAGCACTCGCTGAAACAGAGCATGTCCCGGCGTGGCAACTGCCTGGACAACGCGGCCATGGAGAGCTTCTTCGGGACACTGAAGTCGGAATTCTTCTACCTGAACAGCTTTGACAGCATCGAAAGTCTGGAAGCCGGACTGGCGGAGTACATCCGGTACTACAACGAAGACCGTATCCGACTGAAACTAAAGGGCCTGAGCCCGGTAAAGTACCGGGAACAGGTCGCGCTGGCCGCCTGATCCCCCAACTGTCCAACTTTAGGGGGTCACTTCACC
>NZ_JAHXYV010000013.1:0-1161 GCF_019969775.1 Stenotrophomonas sp. OVS01A
ACGGGCACGGTAGTGCCGGCCGCTGGCCGGCAGCCTCAGGAGCAACGCCCTCTGGTGCGCTCAGGCGGGGATCGATCCGCCTTGAGCGTCACGCATACGGGCGTTGAGAATCACCAGCATCTTCCGCATCACCGCCACGATGGCCACTTTGCCTTCCTTGCCCCGCGCTCGCAGCGACTGGTAAAAGTCCCGCAGGCGAGGTTCATGCCGCATGGCCGACATGCTGGCCATGTAGAGCACCTGACGGATCTCAGCCCTGCCGCCATGGATGCTTCGTTTGCCACGCATGGTCCCGCTGTCATGGGACATCGGTGCCACACCGACCAGGCTGGCGACGGCCTTGCCACTGATCTTGCCCAGCTCGGGAAGATAGCTGGCCAACACGGCCTGCAGGCCCGGGCCAACACCTTTCATCGACTTCAGGACAGCCAGTTGAGGCTGCTTGGAAACCTGTTCGGAAATCCGCTTTCCCAAACGTTCCACCGTTCTCTGCAAGCAAGTGATGTTGGCCTGAAGCAGTCGGCGTAATTCACGATTACCCACCATTTCCTGCTGCTGCCGCGCGACGGTCAGCGCGTGCATCGCCTGTCGGCGTGCCCGCACGAAGTCACGCATTTCCCGCTGCCAAGGCTCCAGTGGCTGATAGGAACGCAGCTTCACCAGCGCGGCCATCTTGGCCAAGGCATAGGCGTCCAAGCGGTCGGTCTTGGCCATGTGGCCAAGCCCCTGGGCCAGTTTCCGCGCCCGCAGGGCATTGGCGCGGACCACCGGATGACCAGCGTTGTGCAGGAAGTCCAGCACAGGCTGTTCGTAGCCACCAGTGGCCTCCAGCACGATCTGGACGGCCGGATGCCCTTGCAGCCAGAGGTCCAATTCAGCAAAGCCGGAGCGGCTATTGCTGACCTGCAGGGTCT
This sequence comes from Stenotrophomonas sp. OVS01A, assembly GCF_019969775.1. Taxonomy (NCBI): domain Bacteria; kingdom Pseudomonadati; phylum Pseudomonadota; class Gammaproteobacteria; order Lysobacterales; family Lysobacteraceae; genus Stenotrophomonas; species Stenotrophomonas sp. OVS01A. Next base: position 915 of record NZ_JAHXYV010000013.1, read on the forward strand.
TTCCGTCTGTCGTGCCAACGTCCAGCTGGCGCTTGCTGACATCAATCCCGATCCCGTTCATCACCGGACTCCGTATAGTCTGGAAGGGTCGAGAGCTCCCCCGCTTGCCCAGTCTTATCACTGCGAGTGTCAGCTCCAGCAACTGTTCGGGCGGATCAAGGGAGATTCCGGCGTGGGCGCCAAGCTCCATGGCGATCGTCGAGATCCAGGCTTACACGGCGGCCCACGCCGGCTCTCGACACCTACG
>NZ_JAHXYV010000014.1:0-505 GCF_019969775.1 Stenotrophomonas sp. OVS01A
GCTCAGGAACTCAATAAATTAGCCATCAGCCCACAGGATGTGGCTAATGCGGTGGTGTATGCACTTAATCAGCCGCAGAACGTTACCGTCAACGACCTGATCGTTTCTCCCACCAGACAAAACTGGTGATATCCGGATAACAGCGTCGGGGTTGCCATGCCATCCACCCTGTCCTGATGCTGATTATCAGGGCAATACTGCCCCGGCATGGCTCGCACGCCCTGATGCTACTTTCCTTCAATTTTCGCCTGATTAAGCCGCCGGGCTATCACTCTTTGCATCGTCTGAAAATTAAGAAGAAAACAGAGTAACTCAGAATTAATTCTTATATTTTAACAGGTAAAACAGCCCAACCACCACACTTCGACAGAGCAAATATTACATTAAATCAAAGGGTAAATGCCGGCTTAGTGAGTGACAAGCTGTGATCAAAATTCCTGTCATAGTTTTCTTTAGCTTAACCTTTTCTTAAGATTAATCTTATAACATCGTCTCTGTATTAGCC
>NZ_JAHXYV010000015.1:0-504 GCF_019969775.1 Stenotrophomonas sp. OVS01A
GTTGTATTTTCCGGCCTCGAGGCCTTTGTTGTGGTCTTCTTTCCAGTTCCATCGGGTTTCATAGATATCAATAAACGGATTGCGGACGAAGCGCTTTTTCAGAAGTTCAGTCGGATCATTTTCCGAAAATGCAGACCATTCATTTTTTAAAATCGTCAGCCGCGTTTGAAAACACAAAGCGCCTTTCTGTCTTTTCCGGATATCGATTTGTACTGTTTCCCATTGATGGAGGTCTGAAACATATATTGCTTCAGCTTCTGTTAAATTGCCGATGATATCCGCTAAATTATTTCCAAATTCTTCTATGGTCTGAGAATCATAGAGGGGTTCGTTAAGTGGAATAAATGTCTTTAAAATCTCAAGTGTTTTAGGATAAAATCGTTCAAAAATTGCTTTTTTAACTTTGAAATTTTTCAAAATCGTATTGTTTCCGGTTTCACTGACAGGAAGTTCAGGATGAAGAATAGAGTTCAAAGATTTACCCTTGATTACCGCCAATAAAGA
>NZ_JAHXYV010000016.1:0-493 GCF_019969775.1 Stenotrophomonas sp. OVS01A
CTATAGAGCTTCCAGATGGTAAATTGGCAAACAAATGCTCGATCAAACTTGAAGTTTCCTCTTTCGTTAAATAATAAGAAACACCTAGTAGACTAAAGAAAGTTTTATTGTTGTCAAAGCCGCTATTTATTAGATTTTGATGTAAAAATTTTTTTGTGAAGTCCATCGCAACAAAATGTACATTACTAGGAAGTTTAAAATGAGCTTCATTTAATCTTGTCTTTTTAAATTGCTGTGTTGCTGGATGGTCGATTTCAAAGATTTCCAAAATATGTTCAAGTTCTGGGTGTCTAAAACTAAAAGTATCTAATCCTGCTCCGAGAATGACATATTGTTGTAAGCCTAGCGTTACTTCATTCAGTAAAACCTTTTCACAATATGCTGCACATGCTAAGGGCGTAGGGGAGAGTTGAATTTGCACAATCCATTTCAATAGTTCTTTCGTATTTCCGTTTAGTTTTTCTGCGATTTCTTTGTTGAAAAACTGTATGCC
>NZ_JAHXYV010000017.1:0-468 GCF_019969775.1 Stenotrophomonas sp. OVS01A
GTTTCCAGGATCGTCGCCTTGCAATGCGGACAAATGCGCGTCGCCCCGGGCATGCCCTGGCGAACGGCGCTCATGAGTCGGCGCTGGTCTCCGTCTTGGCGTTCTTGTCGCCCTTGTCGGACGATTTGTCGGACTTGCCGCCGTCGTTGCGCGCGACCGCCTTGCCGCTGTCTTCCCAGCCGAACTCGACCTGACCGCGCACCCGCGCGCCTGCTGCGACGGTGACCACGCCGGCCTTGACGTCGCCGATCATCACGCCGCTTTCGAGCAGCTCGACCCGCTGCGCCGCGTCGATGTTGCCTTCCAGTTCGCCCGCGATCACGACCTTGCGCGCGCGCACGCCGCCGTTGAGCTTGGCGCCGAGTTCGACGGTGAGATCGCCGTCGACCTGCACGTCGCCCTTGAAGCGGCCGGCGATGCGGATGTGGCCGGAGCCGTGGATCTTGCCTTCGATGGTGAGGTCGGAGG
>NZ_JAHXYV010000018.1:0-458 GCF_019969775.1 Stenotrophomonas sp. OVS01A
GTGTTACAGAGATAGCGATAGGCGTAGCCGCCAATCTGGATGTTATTGCACATGACGCCCAGCAGCACGGAGCGGTCATCGGCCAGCACCGAGAAATTATGCAGCGTGTTACCGATGGTGCCACCAGCAAACTGATGGGTGATCAGCGCTTCCTGCATCAGTTCGTTGTACAACGCTTCCGCGACGGCATTATCGATAACCAGCGAGTGCCCGGCACTCAGGCCATAACGTGCGAGAAAAGCGTCATCGACTTTGGCTTCGATATCCACCAGCGTCTGGTCGATACCCACCGCCCAGCTGCCTGCATCAACGTCGTGCTGGGCGGGCTGTAACAGGGGGTCGCGTGCGCTGACGGGAAAGTAGTGTTTGGATTTGCGTTTGCCGGGAAATTTCATCGGGAGGTGCCGTCTGGAAAAACAGGCGGAGAATGATATCACACTCTCCGCCTGCGCTTTAAC
>NZ_JAHXYV010000019.1:0-454 GCF_019969775.1 Stenotrophomonas sp. OVS01A
ATGTTCGGCTGCGCCGAAGTAGGGCGGAGCCCGCCTGCGCGGGAATGACGGTAGGAGAGGGCGTCGGTGCTTGCTGTTACGAACCGCTTTGCTTCGTCGCAGCCGAATATCCAGCGACTTCAACCGTTCTCGCACGAAAGGCAATGGATATTCGCCTGCGCCGAAGCAGGGCGGAGCCTGCCTGCGCGGAAATGACGGTAGGAAAGGGCGACATCGCTTGCCGTTGCAGGCCAGCCACCCACCCCCGTACAGCCAATCCACCCCCGCAAGGGTATGCTCGGCCTCAGCTCGTGAACCCATTCCGATCGCCATGCGCTATGCCGCTTACCTCGCCAGTCTGACCCTGACCCTGATTTCCATCGTGCTGGTGTTCACCCACCACGTCGATTGGTGGTGGGGCGTGGCCGTGTTCGGCGCCATCGCCGTACTGGGCACGGTCGACCTGCTGCAGACC
>NZ_JAHXYV010000001.1:0-1907953 GCF_019969775.1 Stenotrophomonas sp. OVS01A
GCGGAAGATGCTGGTGATTCTCAACGCCCGTATGCGTGACGCTCAAGGCGGATCGATCCCCGCCTGAGCGCACCAGAGGGCGTTGCTCCTGAGGCTGCCGGCCAGCGGCCGGCACTACCGTGCCCGTCTGCAGGAGGGGCCCAAGCTCCTCCTGCAACACAGTTGCTCCAGGGACGGATTCACGGCGTCCCCCGCGAACCCAACCCGCCCGACCCAGCGCGGCTGTTGCTTCATGCAGTTCGCGACCAAGCCCCCGCCACGAGGGGCTCAGCCGTTGGCTGGAATCACAGTTCCGAGCGAATGCGCTCGCGCAGCGCCTGCAGATCCTTGGCAAACGCATCGATACCGGTCGCCAGCTTCTCGGTCGCCATCGGATCGGCGGCCAGGTCGGCTGCGAACTTCGCCGCGTCGATCGGCGTCACCTGCACCGTTTCAGCGGCACCGGCCACCAGCTTGCGCGGCAGCGCGCCGTGGTCGGCGTCGAGCTTCTCAAGCAGGTCCGGCGAAATGGTCAGGCGGTCGCAGCCGGCCAGCGCTTCGATCTGCGCGGTCGAACGGAACGAGGCGCCCATCACCACGGTCGGCGAACCGCGGCGCTTGAATTCGGCATACACCCCACGCACGAACACCACGCCCGGGTCCTCGTCGATGTTCGCCGGGGTCTGGCCGTTGGCCACGTACCAGTCCAGGATGCGGCCGACGAACGGCGAGATCAGGAACGCACCGGCTTCGCTGCAGGCCAGCGCCTGGGTGGGGTTGAAGATCAGGGTCAGGTTGCAGTCGATGCCTTCGGCCTGCAGCACGCGCGCGGCTTCCACGCCTTCCCAGGTCGCAGCGATCTTGATCAGGATCTTCTCGCGCGGCACGCCGGCATCGGCATACATCTGGATGAATTGACGGGCCTTGGCCACGGTCGCGGCGGTGTCGTGGGCCTGGTCGGCATCCACTTCGGTGGAGACGCGGCCCGGCACCAGCGTGCTCAGCAGCGCACCGACGCCGATGGTCAGGCGGTCGGCCACGGCGTGCACCACGGCCTCGCGGTCGCCGCCTTGCTGGCGGCCCCAAGCCAGTTCGCGTTCGATCAGTTCCGCATAGACCGGCAGGTCCAGCGCCTTCTTCACCAGGGTCGGATTGGTGGTGCAGTCCACCGGCTGCAGGCGCTTGATCGCCTCGTAGTCACCGGTATCGGCAACGACCACGGACAGTTCGCGCAGCTGGGACAGTTTGGACGGGGTACTCATTACGGCTCCTGGTGCGGGGATTGCAGGGAAACTGATCGCGCGCGGTTCGCAGCGCAGGTCAGGGACGGTCGTTGTGGACCGCGCTCACGCGCAGCCGCAGCTTGCGGCCGCCCGGGGCGGTCCAGTCGATGCTCTGGCCAACGGCCAGGCCAAGCAGGGCGCTGCCGACGGGCGCCAGCACGGACACCTTGCCTTCATCGACATTGGCTTCGCGGGGGAAGACCAGGGTCAGGACATGCTTCTCGCCCGACACTTCATCTTCGCACTCCACGCGCGAATGCATCATGACGATGCCTTCGGGAATCTGGTCTGGCGGCAACACGGTTGCGCGGTTGAGCTCGTCGGCAAGCGTGCGCGCGGCCGGCGTCTGGCTGTGTGCCGGGGATTCGAGCATGGCGTCCAGGCGGTCCATGTCGAGGGTGGAAACAGTGATCGACGGCGGAAGGCCGCTGGCGGTGTTCATGGTGACGCTCCTTGGTTGAAAGCCATGCAAAAGGCGGCACCTGCTGGCGCCGCCTGACTGTATTGTGGGGACAAATGCGGCCGGAATCGACTCCCGCCGGTTTCGATGCCCGGCGGCGGTGTCTCAGCCGTTCAGCACCGGCGTGGGCGGGGTGGCAGCATCGCCGCTTGGCTGGGCCAGCGCCTCCAGCGTGAACAGCGCATCGGGCAGGCGCTTGAACTGCTCGGCCAGCTCCATCAGGAACTCGTTCATTGCCGAGCTGCGCCGCCAGATCATGGCAATGCGACGGCTGGGACGGCCCTCGCCGACGAAGTCGAGCAGGCGGATGTTGTTCGAGCGTGGCACCGGCGGCTGTACCGACAGGCTGGGCAGCAGGGTGATGCCAACGTCGGCGGCGACCATCTGTCGCAGCGTTTCCAGGCTGGTGGCGCGGAATTCCGACTTTTCATTGGCGCCGAACAGGCGGCAGACTTCCAGCGCCTGGTCACGCAGGCAGTGGCCGTCTTCCAGCAGCAGCAGCTTCTGCGTGGCCAGTTCCTGTACGTCCAGATGCTCGCGCGTGGCCAGCGGGTGGCGGCCGGATACGGCCAGCAGGAACGGTTCCTCGAACAGGAATTCGGCGTGCAGCTGGTCGTCGATCACCGGCAGTGCCAACAGCGCGGCGTCGAGCCTGCCTTCGCGCAGGCGCTCCAGCAGCACGTCGCTCTTTTCCTCCACCAGCAGCAGTTCCAGCTCGGGGAAGCGCGTGCGGATGCGCGGAATCACGTGCGGCAACAGGTATGGGCCCAGGGTGGGGAAGATCCCCAGGCGCACCGTGCCCGCTTCGGGATCGCGGCTGCGTCGCGCCGCTTCCTTCAGCTGCTCCACTTCGGCCACGATCACCCGTGCCCGCGCGGCCGCTTCGTGGCCGGCGGGGGTCAACATGACCTTGCGCGGTGCGCGTTCCACCAGCGGCAGGCCCAGTTCCTCTTCCAGCTTGCGGATCTGGGTCGACAGCGTGGGCTGGCTGACGAAGCAGGAGGCGGCGGCCCGGCCGAAGTGCTTGTGATCGGCCAGGGCCACCAGGTATTTCAGGTCACGCAGGTTCATCCTCAGACCTCTCGGGGTACTGCACCGGCAGGGCGTGCCCAGCCGGTTGATGGTGCTCCCGATGGCCTGGGAACGTTGGATCAGGCCGCTTCGGCCACCGCACCGCTGCTCTTGGGAACCGAGGAGCGGATCAGGTGATCGAAAGCGCTCAGTGCGGCGGTCGAACCGGCGCCCATCGCGATGATGATCTGCTTGTAGGGTACCGTCGTGCAATCGCCCGCGGCGAACACACCCGGCAGATTGGTCTGCCCGCGGTCATCGATGACGATCTCGCCACGCGGCGAAAGGGCCACGGTGTCCTTCAGCCATTCGGTGTTCGGCAGCAGGCCGATCTGCACGAAGATGCCTTCCAGTTCGACGCGATGGGAGTCGCCGCCGACACGGTCCTTGTAGACCAGGCCGGTGACGCGGCTGCCGTCGCCCAGCACTTCGGTGGTCTGCGCGCTGGTCAGCACGGTGACATTGGCCAGGCTGCGCAGCTTCTTCTGCAGCACTTCGTCGGCACGCAGGCTGGAATCGAACTCCAGCAGGGTCACATGCGACACGATGCCGGCCAGATCGATGGCCGCTTCAACGCCGGAATTGCCGCCACCGATCACCGCCACGCGCTTGCCCTTGAACAGCGGGCCATCGCAGTGCGGGCAGTACGCCACGCCCTTGTTGCGGTACTGGTCTTCGCCGGGCACGTTCATCTGCCGCCAGCGCGCGCCGGTGGACAGGATCACCGAGCGCGACTTCAACACCGCGCCGTTTTCCAGCTGCACCTGCACCAGGCCGTCTTCGCCGGCGGGCACCAGCGCACTGGCGCGCTGCAGGTCCATGATGTCGACTTCGTACTCGCGCACGTGCTGTTCCAGCGCCGTGGCCAGCTTCGGGCCTTCGGTCTCCTTCACCGAAATGAAGTTCTCGATCGCCATGGTGTCCAGCACCTGGCCACCGAAACGCTCGGCGGCGATGCCGGTACGGATGCCCTTGCGCGCGGCATAGATCGCCGCAGCGGCGCCGGCCGGGCCACCACCGACCACCAGCACGTCGAAGGCGTCCTTGGCGGCGATCTTCTCGGCATCGCGCTTGCTGGCGTTGGTGTCCAGCTTGGCCACGATCTGCTCCAGGGTCATGCGGCCCTGGTCGAACACCGCGCCGTTGAGGTAGACGGTCGGCACCGACATGATCTCGCGCTGCTCGACTTCCTCCTGGAACAGCGCGCCGTCGATGGCCACGTGCTGGATGCGCGGGTTGAGCACCGCGGCCAGGTTCAGTGCCTGCACCACGTCCGGGCAGTTCTGGCAGGACAGCGAGAAATAGGTTTCAAAGCGGTAGTCGCCTTCCAGGTTCTGCACCTGCTCGATCAGCTCGGCAGTGGCCTTGGACGGATGCCCGCCGACCTGCAGCAGGGCCAGCACCAGCGAAGTGAACTCGTGGCCCATCGGCAGGCCGGCGAAGGTCAGGTGGATGTCCTGGCCCGGCGTGCCCAGGTCGAAGGACGGCACGCGGCCCTGGCCGTCGCGCAGCACCTGCAGCGAGATCTTGTCCGACAGGCTTTCCAGGGTCTGCAGCAGTTCCAGCATCTCCTGCGACTTGGCACCGTCGTCGGCATGCGCGGTGATCTGGATCGGGCGGGTCACGCGCTCCAGATAGGTCTTCAGCTGCGACTGCAGGTTGGCGTCCAACATGGTCTTCTCCTGGCTTCAGGCAAAACGGGGGCGTGGCACCGCTGTAGAAGGTAGCGGACCAGCGAGGGGGTAGGGGTGAACCCAAGAGGGCAGCGCGGACCTGTGGAAGGGGCGATGCGGGCGCGGCCGTCTTGGGTTCACCCCCACGCCGGCGATGTGGCCGGCACGGGGATGGGCGCGCCGCAGCGTGGGGCTGCGGCAGGCCGGTGCTGCTTTAGATCTTGCCGACCAGGTCCAGCGACGGGGTCAGGGTCTTCTCGCCTTCCTTCCACTTGGCCGGGCAGACCTGGTTCGGGTTGGCGGCGGTGAACTGGGCAGCCTTCAGCTTGCGCAGGGTCTCGGAGACGTCACGGGCGATCTCGTTCGAGTGGATCTCCAGGGTCTTGATCACGCCTTCCGGGTTGATGATGAAGGTGCCGCGCAGGGCCAGGCCTTCTTCTTCGATGTGCACGCCGAAGGCGCGGGTCAGCTGGTGGGTCGGGTCGCCAACCAGCGGGAACTGGGCCTTGCCCACGGCCGGCGAGGTTTCGTGCCAGACCTTGTGCGAGAAGTGGGTGTCGGTGGTGACGATGTAGACCTCGGCGCCGGCCTTCTTGAACTCGGCGTAATGGTCAGCGGCGTCTTCGATCTCGGTCGGGCAGTTGAAGGTGAAGGCTGCCGGCATGAAGATCAGGACCGACCACTGGCCCTTCAGGGTGCTGTCGGAGACCTTGATGAACTCGCCATTCAGGTAAGCGTTGGCTTCGAACGGCTGGATCTGGGTGTTGATCAGGGACATCGTTTTTCCTCTGGGTGAAGGGGAGTGGGTGAATCGACAGGACCTAGGTTACTGGTTCCATTTCGATAAGGACAATGCATTGATTACATCTATTTGATAGATACAGTCTATTGATGTGCGCTGAGCCGGCAATGAATCAAGGCACCTGCATCCTGCAACCCGCTGTATGACAAGGGAAATCATCAGCGGCTGCGGAAACCGGTCGATAGGTCTCTCATATCCCACCGCAGCGAATCGCGCTCCAGCGAACCTGAACGGTATCCAGACTCTACAATTGCGGGCCCACCGCCCGCGCCAGTGCCTGCCATGCCCGCCGATTCCGAACCGTCCCTGCGCCAGGTCGTGGCCGACGCCAGCGGCCGCCTGGGGGGCGTAGAGGCCCGTCATGAAGCGGAGCTGCTGCTGCTGCATGTGCTGCAGCGACCGCGCAGCTGGTTGTTCGCGCACGCCACCGATCCACTGCCCGCCGCCGAGCAGGCCGCGTTCGAGGCCTTGCTGGGCCGGCGCCTGGCTGGCGAACCGGTGGCCTACCTGACCGGCCGCCGTGGTTTCTGGACCCTCGATCTGGAGGTCGACCCCGCCACCCTGATTCCGCGCCCGGAAACCGAACTGCTGGTGGAACTGGCGCTGGATCGCCTGCCGCCGGACCGTGCACTGCGGTTGGCCGATCTTGGCACCGGCAGCGGCGCGATTGCCTTGGCCCTGGCCAGCGAACGACCGCAGGCGCAGGTGCTGGCCACCGACGCCAGTTCCGCTGCGCTGGCGGTGGCGGCCCGCAACGCCGCGCGCCATGAGCTGGGCAACGTGCGTTTTGCTGAAGGTGGTCACGACTGGTACGCGCCGCTGCACGGTGAACGCTTCGACCTGATCGCCAGCAATCCTCCCTATATCGCCAGCGACGACCCGCACCTGCAGCAGGGCGACCTGCGCTTCGAGCCGGCCACGGCGCTGGCCTCGGGCGTTGATGGGCTGGACGACATCCGTCGCATCATCGTCGGCGGCGGCGACCAACTGCAGCCCGGCGGCTGGCTGCTGATCGAGCACGGCTGGGACCAGGGCGATGCCATCGGCGCGCTGTTCGAGCAGGCCGGCTACATCGACGTGCAGACCGTGCAGGACCTGGAGCAGCGCGACCGGGTCACCCTGGGCCGGCGACCGGCCTAGAATGGGGGTTCTCCTGCCAAGGGCAGGGCACCACCACGGAGCTGCGAGCATGCGTACGCTGTACCCCGCCATCACCCCTTACGACGTCGGCACCCTGAAGGTCGACGACCGCCACACGCTGTACTTCGAACAGTGCGGCAACCCGGACGGCAAGCCGGTGGTGATGCTGCATGGTGGGCCCGGCGGCGGCTGCAGCGACAAGATGCGCCAGTTCCACGACCCGGCCAAGTACCGCATCATCCTGTTCGACCAGCGCGGTGCCGGTCGTTCCACCCCGCACGCCGATCTGGTGGACAACACCACCTGGGACCTGGTGGCCGACATCGAGAAGCTGCGCGAGCACCTCAAGGTCGATCGCTGGCAGGTGTTCGGTGGCAGCTGGGGCTCGACCCTGGCGTTGGCCTATGCGCAGACCCATCCGCAGCGCGTGACCGAACTGGTGCTGCGCGGCATCTTCATGCTGCGCCGCTGGGAGCTGGAATGGTTCTACCAGGAAGGCGCCAACCGCCTGTTCCCGGATGCGTGGGAGCACTACCTCAAGCCGATTCCGGCGGTGGAACGCCACGACCTGATTTCGGCCTTCCATCGCCGCCTGACCAGCGAAGACGAAGCAACGCGCCTGGACGCGGCCAAGGCCTGGGCGGTGTGGGAAGGCGCGACCAGCTTCCTGCACGTGGACGACGACTTCATCAACAGCCATGAAGACCCGCACTTCGCGCTGGCGTTCGCCCGCATCGAGAACCACTACTTCGTCAACGGCGGTTTCTTCGAGGTGGAAGACCAGCTGCTGCGCGACGCGCACCGCATCGCCGATATCCCCGGCGTGATCGTGCACGGCCGCTACGACGTGGTCTGCCCGCTGGCCAATGCCTGGGACCTGACCAAGGTGTGGCCGAAGGCGAAGCTGGAGATCACCCCGGCCTCGGGGCATTCGGCGTTCGAAGCAGAGAACGTCGACGCGCTGGTGCGTGCCACCGATAGTTTCGCCTGATCGGGTGGTGGTGGTGCCGGCCGCTGGCCGGCAACGCCTTACCGGTAGCGCCGGGCCATGCCCGGCGGCACTCCGTTCCGCTGCCACGATGATTGGTTCATCCGTTTTCTCCATTGTTCAAAGCTGACGCTATTGGCCTTGAATCGGGATGAGGCGGGCTGGCACCTTTGGTGTCCGTGCGACTCTCGGCCACACCACTATGTACACCCGTCTGCTGTTGACCGCGGAAAAGCCATCTCCCACAGATGCGTACGTTGGCGGCGGCGCTTTTCTTCCAGAGCACATTCCTTGGCCAGCCTGTGCTGGAGGCCGTGCGTTCTTTCACTTGATGGCAGTTCCTGCGCATTGGTTCTATCCGCGCGAGGTCGCCGAAGACTTCTGGTTCTCCATCTTCATTCCGGTCGATGTCCAGCGTCACACGCACCTTCGGCAGCTACGCGCTGTGGAGGGAGCCAGCGAGGCTGTCGTACTCGCATACCGCCGTGGCGCCGCATCCAGAAGCCGATGCATGAGCGACTCGCTTGAGCGCGGCCGTATCGAGCGTGTGGAGTGTTTGGAACCTGACGATGATGAGAACCTGGATTCCAAGCTGGATGGAGTCGATGCATGGCTGCAATCAACTTTGACGTGGAATGGCGGTCGCCGTCGCTTGATGCTCTACGGAGCGGACATCGACGACATTCTGCCTTCGCATAAGGGCATCCTGTCGGATGGCATGGCGTATCTTTTCATTCCCGATCAGCCCGATTTTGCTCTCGGAGGGCGCGCCGGGGCGTTCTTCCTCCAATTGGGCTGAATCGGATTTCGCCACGTTGCGCGCTAGCTCTGCACCAAAGACCTCATCCACGCATGGCGTGGATCTACCAATCCCCGGCCAACAACGCTTCGGCCAGCACCTGCAGTTTCGGTGAGTGCTGGCGCGAGGGCGGGTAGATCAACGACAGCGCGCGGCTGCGGCCTTCAAACGGCTGCAGCACGCGCTGCAGGCGGCCATCGGCCAACGCGTCGGCCACCGCGAAATCCATCACCTGCACGATGCCGATGCCCGTAATCGCTGCCTCCACCAACGGGTCGCCGCAGTCGAACACCATCCGCGTCGGCGGCGTGACCTCGCGCAGCTGCCCGTCCTGCAGGAACTGCCAGTCCACCAGCCGGCCGCTGCGCAGGTTGCGCACCGCCAGGCAGGCATGGTTCTGCAATGCCGCCACATCGGCCGGCTCACCCTGCGCGGCCAGGTAGGCCGGGCTGGCCACGGTCACCCAGCGCAGTGGCTTCAACGGACGCGCCACCATGCGCTGGTCGGCGATGGTGCCGGTGCGCAGGGCGGCGTCGAAGCCTTCCTCCACCAGATCCACCAGACGGTCGCTGAGCACCGCCTCGACCTGAAGCTGCGGATGCTGCTGCAGCAACGGTCCCAGCAACGGCACCAACACCTTGCGCCCGAACATCGACGGAGCGCTGATCTTCAACGTGCCCGAGGGCGTGCAGGGGCGGTCGGCCAGCAGCCGCTCTGCGTCTTCCATCCCGCACAGCAACGGTCCCACCTGCTCGACGAACTGCTGGCCATCCGGGGTCAGCGCGACATTGCGCGTATTCCGCTGCAGCAGCTTTACCCCCAGCGAGGCTTCCAGCCGGCCGATCGCGCGTGACAGCCCGGACTGGCTCAAGCCGAGCTGGCCGGCGGCGACGGTGAAGCTGCGCGCCTCAGCCACCTGCACCAGCATGCGCACCGCGTTGAGGTCCATCGAGGATCCATTCATGCGGAAAATCATGACAGAAATCGCGCTGAGGGGGTTTATTGATTCAGCTGCATCAATGAGACTGCCGTCCCCCCTCCGAACCGGGCGCCGCATGCCTCCCCTGAAATACCCGCGCTGGGCGCTGACCCTGCTGGCCACCGCGCAGCTGATCATCGCTCTGGACGCCACCATCATCTTCGTCGCCCTGCACGACATGGGCCGCGCGCTGCAGATCAATGCGCAGCAGCTGCAGTGGGTGGTCAGCGCCTATACGGTGGCCTTTGGCGGCAGCCTGCTGCTGGGCGGGCGTGCGGCCGATCTGCTGGGCCGCCGCCGCTTCTACCGGCTGGGCATGCTGCTGTTCGCGCTGGCCTCGCTGCTGGGTGCGCTGGCGCCCAATGCCACGCTGCTGATCGTGGCACGTGCGGCGCAGGGCATCGGTGCGGCGCTGCTGTTTCCGGCCACCCTGGCCCTGATCAATACGCTGTATGCAGAAGGCCCGGTGCGCAACCGCGCGCTGGCAATCTGGAGCATGGCCAGTGCGGCGGGCCTCGCGCTGGGGACGCTGCTGGGCGGCGTGCTGACCCAGGCGTTCGGCTGGCCGGCGGTGCTGGCGGTGATCGTGCCGTTGGCCACGGCCTGTGCGGTCGCCGCGGGCGCGTGGCTGCCGGCCGATGGCCCGCGCGTGCGCGGCCGTTCCTTCGATCTGGCTGGTTGCCTCACCGTCACCGCCGGCGGCAGCCTGCTGGTCACCACCCTGGTGCAGGGGCCGGAATGGGGCTGGACCGCGCCGGCCACGCTCATCTGCCTGTTGCTGTCAGCCGTGCTGCTGACGGTGTTCGTACAGATCGAAAAGCGCAGCCGCGACCCGCTGATGCAGTTCGCGCTGCTGCGCCTGCCCGGCCTGCGTGCAGCACTCGGCCTGACCTTCGCGTTCATGAGCAGCTATGGCGTGCAGTACTACTTCCTGGCGCTGTACTTCCAGGATGGCTATGGCTGGAGTCCGCTGCAGGCCGGCATGGCCTTCCTGCTGCCGACGCTGGTGTGCACCTTCGGCATCCGCATTGCCGAGCGCATGCTGCAGCGCCGTTCGCCACGGCAGGTGCTGGCCTGGGGCTTTGCTGCCGGTGCCATCGGCATCACCGCGGTGGCGCTGGCGATGCCGCACGGCGCCAGCTACTGGCCGCTGCTGCCGGGCATCGTGGTGCTCAGCGTGGGCCAGGGCATGAGCTGGACGGCGATGTGGATCGTGGCCGGGCAGGGCGTTCCGGGGCCGCAGCAGGGTGTGGCGTCCGGCATGGCGGCTACCGCACAGCAGATCGGTGGCGCGTTGGGACTGGCAGTACTGGTAATGGTGGCCAACGCCGCACGCGGCACGCAGGCGGCAACCGGTCCTGATGCGCTGCAGGGCATGATCAATGCACAGTACGGCGCAGCGCTGTTCGCCGCGCTCGGCGTGCTCATCGCGCTGGGCCTGCGTCCGGCACGGGTAGACTGCAGCTCTCCCGACGCCCTGCCAAACGACGCATGATTGCACTGCTGGATCTTCGCCAGACGCTGGACGCGTTTGCCGCCTGCAATGACGACCACGACGTATGGGCGTCGTTCGGCTGGGTGCATGCCAGCGAGGGCGATCTGCTGGCGGCGCGTTTCTGGTTGCCGGCAGATGAAGACGCCGCGTTCGATGATGACGGTGAAGTGCCCGAGGCCGTGCAGGCGCTGGGCCTGTCGGCCTGCCTGGAACCGGCCACGTTCGCTGACGTACTGGATGTGCAGAAGCGCCAGCGTCCGCTCTCATCCCTGCAGGATTACGCCGAAGCGCTGGCGTACTACGCCGAGTACGACGCCTTCCTGCAGGTGGACGGTGTCGATGAAGCGCTGGGCGAGGCGGGTGCCGCCGAGCAGGACGCTGCGCGCGCAGCCGGTGTCGGGCCGGGCATCTTCGCCGCGTTCGAGTTGACGCTGGCGTGTGCGGGCGAACAGGTCAAGGCTGCGGCACAGCGCGTCGCGCAGCTGCTCGACATTCCGGTGGGCGAAGCGCTGGCACGCTGTCGCGCGCTGCCGGTGTTGCTGGGTGAAGCACTGGATCGGCGTCGTGCGCAGGCGATCAAGGACGATTTTGAAGCGATCGGCGTCCGCGTGCAGGTGCGCGGATTCAAACCGTTCCCGTGGATGGATGTTCCCGTGCTGCGTTGACGAAAATCATCCACGCATGGCGTGGATCTACTGGGAACCGGCCTCGTTCTTTCTTTTCGCCGAATGCGGATGTCCGCCACCGCTGCAGTAGATCCACGCCATGCGTGGATGCGGTCATCCCAACGCCAACAACTGCGGCTGCAAGGCGCTGAAAATACGCGCCAGCCGCTCCGCCCATGCCTGCTGCCCGGCGGCATCGGCGATCAGGTCCTGGCGGATTTCCAGTTCCACATGCACCAGGCCGCGACCTTCGCCATGCACCGGCACCGCGTAGTCGCTGCTGCTGTTGACCGAATACGGTTCGTTGTCGCCCACCACCAGGTCGCCTTCATCGCGCAGTGCCTGCAGCAACGCGTGGGCAAAGCGTGTGTCCTGGTGGTACAGCACGCCGGCGTGCCAGGGGCGCTGCATGCCGTTCATCACCGGGGTGAAGCTGTGCATCATCACCAGCAGCGTCGGCCGTCCCGCAACGCGGCGCGCCTCCAGTTCGGCATCGATGCGTGCATGGTAGGGCGCGTGGATCGCATCGATGCGCTGCTGCCGCTGTGCGGGCGACAGCCCGGCATTGCCCGGCACCAGGGTGTGGTCGCTGACCTCGGGAATCAGCGTGGGCGAAACCAACGGCCGGTTGCAGTCGATCAGCAGCCGCGAATAGGTCTGCTCGATCGCCCACGCATCCAGCCGCTCGGCCAATGCACGGGTGGTGCCGCCGATGCCGATGTCCCAGCCGATATGCCGGTCCAGTTCGGCCTGCGGCAATCCAAGGTCGGCCAGTGCACGCGGCACCTGTTGGCCGGCATGGTCGGCCAGCAGCAGGAACGGTGAGGCGCCCTGCGCACGGTGCACGCTGAAGATCGCCGGATCGTCGGCGCCCAGCAGTGCCGGCAGCGCGCGCAGGTCGGCGTCAGCCACGGGGCCGGCCGTCCAGGTGGTGCTCGATCATCCACAGGCCGGCCCACAGCTTGGCATCGGCTTCATAGCCTTCGGCCATTTTCTGCACCAGCCAGGCGGCCGCCTGCGTGCGCGGCACTTCATGCACGGTGATGTCCTCGCTCTCGTCGCCGCCGCCTTCGCCGATGCGACGCAGGCCGGTGGCACGCACGAAGGCGATCTTCTCGCTGCTGGCACCGGAGGAGGTGGGGCCGATCATCAGCACTTCGGCGTGCTCGGCGGTCCAGCCGGTTTCCTCTTCCAGCTCGCGTACAGCGGAAACTTCGATGGACTCGCCCGCATCGATGTCGCCGACCAGCCCGGCCGGCATCTCGATGGTCGACGCCTGCAGCGGCACGCGGAACTGTTCGACGAACAGCACCTTGTCCTCGGGGGTGACGGCAATGATGATCGCGGCCAGGCCGCCGGCGTGGGTGCGTTCGCTGTATTCCCAGCTGCCACGCACGACCATGCGCTGGTACTTGCCTTCGTAGACGACACGCGGTGCTTCGGTGTTGCGCTGGCTCATGCGGGCTCGCTGGAAGTAGGGACGGGGTCGGAAATGCCGGCGGCACTGAACAGCCGGCGGCGGGTCATGGGGCCGAAGCGCAGGGTCTGGCACAGGCCGCCGAGCAGCTCTGGATCGGCCGCCTGGCGCGGCATGCCGGGCTGGCAACCTTCCAACGGTGCGTCCAGTGCGATGGTGGTCAGCTGGCGCCAGAGCTGGGCGTGCTCGCGCTGCTCGCGCAGGCGCACGGCCATCTGGGCCGCGCCGCGCAGGCGCAGGAACGGCACTTCGTCCAGGCGTTCGAACAGCACGTCCATGCTGCCGAAATGGGCCAGCAGCACGGCCGCCGACTTGGCACCGACACCGCTGATGCCCGGAATGTTGTCGACCGCATCGCCACACAGCGCCAGGTAATCGGCGATCTGGTGCGCGTGTACGCCGTGCCGGGCCTTGACCCCGGCCACGTCCCAGCGCTGGTTGCGTGCGTAATCCCATTGCTCGTCATGGTCGAGCAGCAGCTGAGACAGGTCCTTGTCGGCGGAAATGATCACGCCGCGATGGCTGCTGCGGTGGCCATGCAGGGCGCTGCCGATCAGGTCGTCGGCTTCGTAATCATGGTGGGCAAGCACCGCCAGGCCGAGCGCTGCGCACAACGCCTTGCAGTGCACGAACTGGCGCTTGAGCGCTTCCGGCGCCGGGTCCCGATTGGCCTTGTAGGCCGGGTACAGGCGGTGGCGGAAGCCGCTGTCCAGTGCTTCGTCGAAGGCGATGGCGATGTGCCGGGGGCGTTCGCGCTCCAGCAGGTCCAGCAGGAAACGGGCGAAGCCGTGCACGGCGTTGGTCGGCCAGCCCTGACTGTCCTGGAATTCGTCCGGCAGCGAATGCCAAGCGCGGAACACGTAGATGCTGGCGTCGACCAGGTACAGCGGCGGCGGTATCGCCACGGGAATCACGGCGTTCACTGGCCGGTCCAGTCCTGCAGCAGGGCCGCGGCATCGGGGCGCTCGCGCTCGGGGACTTCGGCCTTGGGCGTGCCGATGTGGATGAAGCCGGCAATGCCTTCGCCCTCGGCCAGCCCCAGGTGGGCGTGCACGGCAGGATCGAAGGCCATCCATGCGGTCAGCCACTGCGCGCCGAAGCCCAGCGCCTGTGCCGCCTGCAACAGAGCAAAGCACACACAGCCGGCGGTCATCAGCTGTTCCTGTGCCGGTACCTTCGGGTCCGGGCGGGGGCTGGCCACCACCACGATCACCAGCGGTGCATGGCTGAAGCGCTGGCGGTCCTTCTCGAACACGGCGTCGCCGGCATGCGGGTCGCGCTCACGGCTGCGCGCGGCCAGGAAGTCGCCCAGAGTGTGACGCGCATCGCCGGCGATCTTCAGGAAGCGGAACGGTACGCGCTTGCCGTGGTCGGGCACGCGGACCGCCGAGGTCAGCATCCGCTGCAGGGTGGCCGGGTCCGGTCCGGGCTCGCCCAGTTGCCGCGAGGGCACCGAGCGGCGGGCATCCAGGGCGAGCAGGGCAGCAGGGTCGGGCATGGAGTCTGAACCGGTCATCACGGGTCGCTGATTATAGTCGGGGAGGTAGATGACGCCGTTTGTGTCGCGTCAGACCCCTGAATAGCAAACTGTGATGAACATCATGCCACTGGCGGATCACGGAGCCCCGCTTCCCCTCGCCTCGCAGGCCCCGCACGGCTTACGATACGTAATATTGCCGGGCCGCCGTTCATGAGGTTTGAAGTGAGGACTGTTTCACTGTCCGCGATGGGCTGGGCGGCCTACCATCGAGGGACCGGTGCATGGGGTGTACCGGCCGTCGCGATGTCCATGATGTCTGTCGCACCAGAGAAGGTGGGGA
Organism: Stenotrophomonas sp. OVS01A; assembly: GCF_019969775.1. NCBI lineage: Bacteria > Pseudomonadati > Pseudomonadota > Gammaproteobacteria > Lysobacterales > Lysobacteraceae > Stenotrophomonas > Stenotrophomonas sp. OVS01A. The sequence goes on from NZ_JAHXYV010000001.1 coordinate 14,632, forward strand.
GCCTTCCCGAATGATGAGCGCGCCCACTCCGATGGGATCGCCGGGCCGTGACCCGGCCCAGCTCCAGCTTGCCCGGGACATCGTCCTGCCGGCGTTGTGCCAGGCCTTTGGCGCGGCACTGGCCCGCTTCGACGATGCCCTGTTCGACCGTGCCGGCAATGCCGGCTCGTCGCAGTTGCTGTTCCTGGACGCGATGCGCGAGCTGCGCCGCCGCCGTGAGGAGATTGCCGGTGGCTTTGCCGGCCATCTTGGCCATGCCTGGGACGGTCTGGCTGCAGGCGAGCCGCTCTCTGCCGAGCTGACCCTGGCCGGGCAGGCCCAGGATGGCCTGAGCCTGGTGCCGGAACATGTACTGGAATCGCGGTTGGCGGTGCGCAACTTCGCCACCGTGCTGCTGCGCGACTTCAAGCCGGTGCTGGCGCGGCTCGACCGCCGCCTGGGCTGGCTGGGCGGCGGTATCGAACTCGACGCCGACCGCAACCCGATCAGCCCCGAGCATCTGGGCGTGGCCATCCACGAAGCCTTCGCCGGCTGCGAGCTGGCCCCGGAAGTACACCTGGTGCTGATCAAGCTGTGCGAGCGCGACCTGCGCGCGCCGGTGGGCCGTATCTACGAGAAGCTGGACGAGCACCTGGCCGCGGCCGGGGTGATGTCGCAGATGGGTGCGCCGCGCCGACCACTGGCGCCGGCCCCGGCGCAGCACGTTCCGCATGGCCTGGATGATCTGGTCGAGCAGCGCACGGCGCCGGGCGTTGACAACGAATTCAATGACGACGAACAGGCCGCACCGGCCTGGGCGCAGCGATTTGCCGCGCGCTGGTCGGAGCGTCGTGGCCACATGCAGCAACATGCTGGTGGCGAGGAGAACCCGTCCGGTGAAGCCTATTCCGGCCAGCAGGGCATGCTGCTGGAAGCCCTGCACGAACTGCTGCAGCAGACCCGCCACGTGCGCGACGACGCAACCTCTGCGGCGCAGGTCGCGGTCGGCCAGCATCGCCCGTTGAGCCAGCGCGAAATGATGTCGGTGCTGTCGCTGCTGCAGGCGACGCCCAGTGCGACCCTGCGTGCGGCGATCGGCGAGGACGGCGAATCGTTGGCGCAGCGGCTGAAGAGCGAAGTGCTGTCCAGCGCTACCCGGCTGGGCGTCGACCCGGGCCAGACCCGGCTGGACGCGCAGGACGAGGATGCGATCGACCTGGTCGGCATGCTGTTCGACGTGATGCTCGATGAGCGCGAACTGGAAGGCCGCTCGCGTGAGCTGATCGGCCGCCTGGTGGTTCCGTTCGTGAAGGTGGCGATGCTGGACCGTCGCATGTTCGTGCAGAAGACCCATCCGGCGCGCAAGCTGCTCAACTCGCTGGCCGAAGCCTGCGAGGGCAACACCGGCGAAAGCCAGGCCGAACGCATGCTGATGGCCAAGGTGGAGGAGATCATCGAGCGGCTGGTCGCCGAGTTCAACGAGAACCTGGCGATCTTCCTGACCCTGGAAGAAGAATTCCGCGATTTCCTGGTACAGCACCGCCGTCGCGTGGAAATCGCCGAGCGGCGGGCCGCCGAGACCCAGCGCGGCCAGGAAAAACTGGAAATGGCCCGCACCCGTGCCGGCGCCGAACTGGATCGCCGCATCGGCGATGCTACCCTGCCGCCGGCCATCGCCGAGTTCCTGCGCCAGCCCTGGCAGCACCACCTGACCCTGGCGCTGCTGCGCGAGGGCGAGGAGGGTGCCTCGGTGGCCGAGGCGCTGACCCTGGCTGATGGCCTGCTTGAGGAAGTGGCCGAGGCCCGCCGGCAGATCGTCGGCAAGCCGTGGCTGCAGGCCTGGCAGCCGATGCTGGCCAAGGTGTTTGCCAGCGTCGGCGTGCATGGCGACGCAGCCACCGCAGCCATCGATGCGCTGCACGACACATTGCAGGGCATCGCCGAATCGCGACCGGAGCTGCAGCGCGCGTTGCCGGAGCTGCCGCAGGTGGTGCTGCCCGCGCCGCCGGCCCCGGAAACACCGGCAGTGGAACTGGGCGGTACCTTCAATACCGACGATTTCGACAATGCCGATGCCGACCGCTTCCGCCGGATGGAGATCGGCAACTGGCTGGACTTCGTCGACAAGGATGGCAAGGTGCAGGCGGGCAAACTGTCCTGGATCAGCCCGATTTCCTCGCGCCTGCTGTTCGTCAACCGGCGTGGCGTGCGCTTCTGCGTGGCCTCACCCGAAGAACTGGCGGTGATGGTGCGGCTGGGTCGCCTGCGTCCCCACATCGACGATGGCGCCTTCGACAGCGCCATGCAGGGCGTGCTCGACCGCCTCGACCCGGGTGGTGCGACGCTGCACTGAGCCACGTACGCCTGCTAGGATCGGACCCACTCACCGATCAGCGGGAATCTGCATGGCCGTGGCGTTGCTGGGGATCAAGGAGACCGCGCCGGGCGAACGACGCGTTGCGCTCACGCCGGAAACGGCGCGCAAGCTCGGTGCGCTGGGCATCACCGTGTGGTACCAGCCCGGTGCGGGCCAGGCCGCCGGCTTTACCGATGCCGCCTACGACGACGCAGGTGCCCGCGCCTTCGACGCCGCCCGTTGGGCCGAGATCGACATCCTGCTGTGCGTGCAGGCGCCACCGGCCGAGGTACTGGCCCAGCTCAAGCCGGGCGCCAGTGTGGTCGGCCTGCTGACCCCGGCGGCCGACCCTGCGTTGGCCGCATTGGCCTCGGATGACCGCCTGCACCTGTTCCCGCTGCAGCAGTTGCCGCGCACCACGCGCGCACAGGCGATGGACGTACTCAGTTCGCAGGCCGGCATGGCCGGCTACAAGGCGGCATTGATTGCTGCCGAACGCGCGCCGCGCTTCTTCCCGATGCTGACCACGGCGGCCGGTACCGTGCGTCCAGCCAAGGTGCTGGTGATCGGCGCCGGTGTCGCCGGCCTGCAGGCCATTGCCACCTCACGCCGCCTGGGTGCGCAGGTGGAGGGCTTCGACGTGCGCCCGGAAACCCGCGAACAGATCCAGTCGCTCGGTGCGCGCTTCCTCGACCTGGGGGTGAGCGCGGTCGGCGAGGGCGGGTATGCGCGGGCGCTGACCGAGGAAGAGCGTGGTGAACAGCAGCGCCGTCTTGGCGACCACCTGCGCAGCGTGGACGTGGTGATCTGCACTGCCGCGGTGCCGGGACGTCAGGCGCCGACGATCGTCACCGCCGCGATGGTAGAAGGCATGGCCGCCGGCAGCGTGATCGTCGATCTGGCCGCCGAGAGCGGTGGCAACTGCGCGTTGACCGAGCCCGGCCAATGCATCGAGCACCAGGGCGTGACCATCGATGGCCCGCTGGGCCTGGCCAGCCGGGGTGCCACCCAGGCCAGCGAGATGTATGCGCGCAACCTGATGAACTTCGTCGCCCTGTTCGTGCGCGATGGCCAGCTGGGCTTCGACTGGGAAGATGAGCTGCTGGCGAAAACGCGCTGGCAGGCCTGAGTCGGTAGCGCCGGGCCATGCCCGGCGGGCGCAGCGGCATCCGGTGAATCCGCCGGGCGTGGCCCGGCGCTACCCCTTCGATAGGGGTTACCGCGGCTTCGCCGGCGGCGGGTTGTCCCGCACCCATTCCCTGCGTTCGTCTGCGGTCATCTGCGACCAGCGCTCGCGCATGGCATCGCGCTGGGCCGGGCTGAGGTCACGCATCTGGCCGAACAACGCCCGGGCCTGCTCGCGCTGTTCCGGGCTCATGTGCTCGAAGCGGCGCAGGCCGCGGCGGGCCTTGTCGCGTTCTTCCGGGCTCATCGACTGCCAGCGCTGGCCGTGCGACAGCATGCGCTGGCGCTGCGCGGAATCGGCGCCGTTCCAGCGGTCACGCAGCGGGGCCAACAACGCTTCGCGCTGGGCCGGGCTCAGCTGTTCCCAGTTCGGCAGCGGCGCGGCAGCAGGTGCCGGCCGCGCGGCAGGCACCGGCGCGGTGGCCTGCGCCAGTGCCGATGCAGCGGGCAGCAGGGTCAGGGCGATCAGCAGGAGCAGGGAGGGGTATCGCAGCATGGTTCACTCCATCGCCAGGTCGTTGTCGCCCAGCCACAGGTACAGATCGGGATTCTCGTCGTACAGCACGCCATTGTCTTCTTCCGCAGCGACGATCGGCGTGCTGATCGGGCCCTGGTGATCGCCCGGGCCGACGAACTGGACGCCGATGCCCAGCGCGATCACCAGCGAACAGGCGCTGGCCAGCCACCAGCGCCAGCGACCGGCGTGCGCCGCACCGGCGTTGTGACGGGCACTGCGCAGGCGTGCCAGGGTGGCCGGCGACAGCGCCTGCAGCGACTGCGCGTGCAGACTGCGCAGGGCGTCATCGGAAGGCAGGGGGCGGTTCACGGGTGCATCTCCAGTTGATTCTGCAGCGCCTGTCGGGCGCGCGCCAGATGGGTCTTTACCGCGCCTTCGCTGCAGCCCATGGCGCGGGCGGTGGTGGCCCCGTCCAGGTCCTGCAGCACGCGCAGGGTGAATGCCTCGCGCTGGCGGGCGGGCAGGTCGCGCAGTGCCTGCACCAGCTGCTGGTACTGCTGGCGCTGCTCGTGCGCCTGCGAAGGGTCCGGTGCGGGGTCGGCCCAGTCGATCTCGCCGCCATCGGCATCCTGGTTGTCGCGCCAGAACGGCAGGCGGAAGCGGCGGCGGCGCTGCAGGTCGATCACCCGCCGGCGCAGGATGCTCCAGAACAACGGCGCCCACTCGGCGGCCGGCTTGTCGGCATAGTCCAGCATGCGCAGCAGCGCGTCCTGCACCGCATCCAGCGCGTCATCACGCTGGCGCAGGCCGGCCTCGGCGAAGCGGAAGGCGCGCGGCCCGACGCTGGCCAGGAATGCTTCCAGCGAGGCCGGAACGGCGTCGGCATCGGTGGTTGAGGGGACAGGGCTGCTCACCAGCACAGGGTACGGTTCCTCGGCAGGGGTCACCATCGACAACGCGTGAGCGCGGCCGTGGTTGACCGGGACGCGCGCAGGGTTCAGCCCATGGTTATGATGGGGCGACGAAGACAGAGCAGGAGCGTTGCCGGTGAGTGACGGGTTCGTGGCGCTGTACATCTTCATGCTGGCCGCCATTGCCGGCCACGTGATCATTTCCCGGGTCCCGGTGATCCTGCATACACCGTTGATGTCGGGCTCCAACTTCATCCATGGCATCGTGCTGATCGGCGCGATGGTGGTGCTGGGGCACGCACAGACGCCGTTGGAGAAGGTGCTGGGGTTCCTTGCCGTGGTGCTCGGCGCCGGCAACGCCGCCGGTGGCTATGTGGTCACCGCGCGCATGCTGGAAATGTTCAAGCCGAGCGTGCGCAAGGCCGGCAACGATGAACCGAAGGAGCCGCAGGCTTGAACATCAGCACCGTCGAACTGCTCGATTGGCTGGTCAAGGCCAGCTACCTGGTCGCCGCCACCCTGTTCCTGCTCGGCCTGCAGCGCATGGCCTCGCCGATGACCGCAAGCAGCGGTATCCGCTGGGCGGGGCTGGGCATGTTGCTGGCCACGGTGGCGACCTTCTTCCTGCCCGAACTGCACAACGTGCCGTTGATCCTGGTGGCACTGCTGCTGGGGGCCGGCCTGGCCTGGTGGTCGGCGGGCAAGGTCGCCGTCACCGACATGCCGCAGATGGTCGCGCTGTACAACGGCATGGGCGGCGGCTCGGCGGCTGCCATCGGTGCGGTGGAACTGCTGCGCTATGCCTTCCTGGCCAACCGCGATACCACCCACTGGAGTGCGCAGGCGCTGGCCGATCTGGCCGCGCGGCAGCCGTCCGGCACGGTGCTGGTGCTGGCGGTGGTGGGCGCGGCGATCGGTGCGGTGTCGCTGTCCGGCTCGGTGATCGCCTGGGCCAAACTCGATGGTCGCCTCGACAAGCGCGTGACCTGGCCGGGCCAGCAGGTGATGAACCTGCTGGTGGCGCTGGCCGTGGTGGTGCTGGGCGTCATCGCCGCCAGTACGCTCAGCACGTGGGCGATCGTCGCCTTCTTCGTGCTGGCCCTGGCGCTGGGCGTGTTGATGACGTTGCCGATTGGTGGCGCCGACATGCCGGTGGTGATCTCGCTGTACAACGCGTTCACCGGCCTGGCGGTGTCGTTCGAAGGCTACGTGCTGGGCAACGAGGCGCTGATCATCGCCGGCATGATGGTCGGTGCGGCCGGCATCCTGCTGACCCGGTTGATGGCCAAGGCCATGAACCGGCCGATCCGCAACGTGCTGTTCTCCAACTTCGGTGGTGGCGCCGGTGGTGAGGCGCAGGCGATTTCCGGTTCGCAGAAGCCCATCGAGGCGGCCGACGTGGCGGCGATGATGGGCTTTGCCGAACGCGTGGTGATCGTGCCCGGCTATGGCATGGCCGTGGCCCAGGCCCAGCACAAGATCTGGGAGCTGGCGCAGCGGCTGATCACGCGCGGGGTGAAGGTCAAGTTCGCCATCCACCCGGTGGCCGGGCGCATGCCCGGGCACATGAACGTGCTGCTGGCCGAAGCGGGGGTGCCGTACGACCTGATCGCGGACATGGACGACATCAATCCCGAGTTCGCCACTACCGACGTGGTGCTGGTGATCGGCGCCAACGACGTGGTCAACCCGGTGGCGCGCACCGATCCGGCCAGTCCGATCTACGGCATGCCGGTACTGGACGTGGTCAATGCCCGCAACGTGGTGGTGATCAAGCGGGGCAAGGGCACCGGCTTTGCCGGTATCGAGAATGCGCTGTTCTATGCCGACAACACCCGCATGCTGTACGGCGATGGTGCCGAGGCAGCGGCGTCGCTGGTCAGCGAGCTGAAGGCGCTCGACGGCGGGCATTGAGGGTTGGGGTCGGATCCCTTTCCGCAGGAAAGGGCTCTGACCCCGGATCCAACCACCCCATCCACGCATGGCGTGGATCTACCAGGGCATCACCGGCGCGATCAACGCGCCAGCCAGGCGCCTACGGCGACGCCCACCGCCAGCCACAGCCACTCGACCACGCCATTGGCCAGGGTGATCAGCGTCCAGGCCAGGTGCGGGCCCATCCGCAGCGAGGCGTCCCAGGGGTTCAGGCCCATCGAACCGCCCATCCAGGCACTGGCGATCGCCCAGTTCGAGATCGCGGCCACCAGCAGCGTGCCCAGCACGACCAGGGCGATGCGCAGCTTGCCGGGACCGAGCGTGCCCAGACGCAGCATGAACACCAGTTCCAGGGCGGTCAGTACCGCCATCCAGCCGACCGGACGGCCGGTGAACAGGGCGATCAGCATCCAGGCGAGGGGGGCGGTGGCCAGCGCCAGCAACAACATGAAGGGCCAGAGCCAGGTAACGGTCCTGGCGCGTGCGGCATTGGAGGACATCGAAGCTCCTGAAGGTCGCCCACAGGATACTGTGGTTTGCCGCAGTGCACCGGCGAGGGCGGGGCGCCTACGCTAGAATGACCGCTTGCGTGGCTTATGCCGCAGCCCCATATCGGTCCCCATGTATTCCCGTAGCAGCGAACCTGTCCACTTCGAACGCGATTGCGAGGCCGTGATGGTCCCGCAGGGCGACACCGTGACCCTGCCCGCCGGCAGCTATGGGTACATCACCCAGGCGCTGGGCGGCAGCTATTCGGTGTTCGTCGAGGGCAATCTGTTCCGCATCGCCGGCAAGGATGGCGATGCCATCGGCAAGGAAGCGCCGGCACCGCTGGAACTGCCCGACGATGCCAGCGACGAGCAGGTCGAACAACTGGTCTGGCAGCAGCTGCGCACCTGTTTCGACCCGGAAATTCCGGTCAACATCGTCGAACTGGGTCTGGTCTACGAGGTGGAGATCAAGCACCTCGACGAAGGGCAGCGCGAGATCGACGTGAAGATGACCCTGACCGCGCCTGCGTGCGGCATGGGCGACATCCTGGTCGACGACGTGCGCAGCAAGCTTGAAATGATCCCGACGGTGGCCGAGGCCGACGTCGAGCTGGTCTTCGATCCGCCGTGGAACCAGCACATGATGTCCGAGGCCGCGCGCCTCGAAACCGGCATGCTTTGACCCACGGCCCGCAGTGACGCGGGCCCGGCATTACCCGCAACCAGAACAGGAAATCTCCGGTGTCCCAGTCCATTCCCAGCTTCGCCGTCACCCGTTCGGACCACCCGCGCAGCGCTGAAGAGCGCGCCCAGATCCTGGAGAAGCCGGGCTTCGGCCTGCACTTCACCGACCACATGGTGGAAGTGCGCTGGGACAAGGATGCCGGCTGGCACAACGCCAACGTGCGCGCTTATGGTCCGCTGCAGCTGGACCCGGCCGCGGCCGTGCTGCACTACGGCCAGGAGATCTTCGAAGGCATCAAGGCCTATCGCCATGCCGATGGTTCGATCTGGACCTTCCGCCCCGATGCCAACGGCCGTCGCCTGCAGCGTTCGGCGCAGCGCCTGGCGCTGCCGGAGCTGCCGGTGGAGATCTTCGTGGAATCGCTGAAGCAGATGATCGCCGTCGACAGCGCCTGGGTGCCGTCGGCCGATGAGTCGAGCCTGTATTTCCGTCCGTTCATGATCGGCGATGAAGCGTTCCTTGGCGTGCGCGGCGCCCACAAGGCCGGTTACTACGTCATCGCCAGCCCGGCTGGCCCGTACTTCGCCAAGGGCGTCGCCCCGGTGTCGATCTGGCTGTCCACCGAGTACGCGCGTGCGGCCAAGGGCGGTACCGGTGCGGCCAAGTGCGGTGGCAACTACGCCGCGTCGCTGTTGCCGCAGCAGAAGGCGCAGGCACAGGGCTGCTCGCAGGTGCTGTTCCTGGACCCGGTCGAAGGCAAGTACCTGGAAGAACTGGGCGGCATGAACGTGTTCCTGGTCTACAAGGACGGCACGCTGGTCACGCCGGAACTGTCCGGCAGCATCCTCGAGGGCATCACCCGCGAGAGCATCCTGCAGCTGGCCCGCGACCGCGGCATGAAGGTCGAAGAGCGCAAGGTCACCATCGATGAGTGGAAGCAGGGCGTGACCTCCGGCGAGATCGCCGAAGTGTTCGCCTGCGGTACCGCTGCGGTGGTCACCCCGATCGGCCAGCTGAAGGGCGAAGGCTTCTCGGTGGGCGACATCAATGCGCCGGCCGGCGAAGTGACCATGTCACTGCGCAAGGAACTGACCGACATCCAGTACGGTCGCCTGCCGGACCGCCACGGCTGGCTGGTCAAGCTGGGCTGATCGCCTGCGCTGAACGCTGGCGCCGGGTTACGCCCGGCCGCATCCCCGGAAAGCCCGTCCCCGCGACGGGCTTTCTGCGTTTCAGGCGTACGTCCGCCGGGCATGGCCCGGCGCTACCAGGATCAACGGCTCCCGCCAGCGCGCGGCGATGCCCGGCGAATGTACGCGTACCACGGTAGCGCCGGGCCATGCCCGGCGGCTGTTCGCCGATGTCGGCAAAGACATGGCGGGACAGGACATTCCGCAGTCAGGTACGTGCAGCTGACGCGAAAGTTCCTTCACCTTCACAAACCCTCGACCCGGAAAGTCTCAGATCCAACATTTCATCTTGCTGAAAAGACGCTGAAAATCTTGTGGTGTCCGGTTTGAGCCACTAGCGTCATCAACACAGCGGATGGTCAGGGGAATCCGCTGGCTCGCCGGACCCGAACCTCGCCATCGCAAGCCAGCCCACGGTTCAGGCCGGTGCTTCTGCCGATTCCGGCATTCCTACCATTAGAAGGGAAATCCGATGTCCCAGGTAACGCAACCGCGTGTGCGTCGTGTGTGGGTGGTCCTTGGTGCGTCCGTCCTGTCATCGCTGCTGCTGGCCACGCCTGCGCTGGCCGGTGATGTCCAGCTCAGCGGCCTGCAGTCCGCGCCGACCCACCAGCGCTTCATCGTGAAGTACCGCGACGGCAGTGCGCCGGTGGCCAACACCACCGCGCTGGCCTCTTCGCTGAAGACGGCCGCTGCCGGCATCGCCAGCAGCCAGGGCCGCGCGCTGGGCCTGCAGCAGGTCCGCAGGCTTGCGGTCGGCTCCACCGTGGTCAGGACCGACCGTGCGCTGGACCAGGCCGAATCCGAGCTGCTGATGCGCAAGCTGGCCGCCGACCCGAACGTCGAATACGTCGAAGTCGACCAGATCATGCGCGCGACGCTGACCCCCAACGACACCCGTTTCAGCGAGCAATGGGGCTTCGGTACGTCCAACGCCTCGATCAACGTGCGTCCGGCATGGGACAAGGCCACCGGCACCGGCGTGGTCGTGGCCGTGATCGATACCGGCATCACCAACCATGCCGACCTCAACGCCAACATCCTGCCCGGCTATGACTTCATCAGCGACGCGGCGATGGCGCGCGATGGCGGTGGCCGTGACAGCAATCCCAACGATGAGGGTGACTGGTACGGCGACAACGAGTGCCAGGCCGGTTATCCGGGCTCGAACTCCAGCTGGCATGGCACCCACGTGGCCGGCACGGTCGCTGCGGTGACCAACAACAGCACCGGCGTGGCCGGTACCGCCTTCAACGCCAAGGTCGTGCCGGTGCGCGTGCTCGGCAAGTGCGGCGGCTACACCTCCGACATCGCCGACGCGATCGTCTGGGCCTCCGGTGGCACGGTCAGCGGTGTGCCGGCCAACGCCAACCCGGCCGAAGTCATCAACATGTCGCTGGGCGGCGGCGGCAGCTGCTCGACCACTTACCAGAACGCGATCAACGGCGCGGTCGGCCGCGGCACCACCGTGGTGGTCGCTGCCGGCAACAGCAACACCAACGTCTCCAGCGCGGTACCGGCGAACTGCCCGAACGTGATCGCCGTGGCGGCCACCACCTCGGCGGGTGCGCGTGCCAGCTTCTCCAACTACGGCACCGGCATCGACATCTCCGCACCGGGCCAGAGCATCCTGTCCACCCTCAACAGCGGCACCACCACCCCGGGCAGCGCCAGCTATGCGTCCTACAACGGCACCTCGATGGCGGCACCGCATGTGGCGGGCGTGGTTGCACTGATGCAGTCGGTGGCACCGAGCCCGCTCAGCCCGGCGCAGGTGGAAAGCATCATCAAGAGCACCGCGCGTCCGCTGCCGGGTGCGTGCTCGGGTGGTTGCGGCGCCGGCATCATCGACGCCGATGCCGCGGTGACTGCCGCGATCAACGGCACCACGCCCAACCCGGGTGGCACCGTGCTGCAGAACAACGTGCCGGTTACCGGCCTCGGCGCAGCCAGCGGTGCATCGCTCAGCTATACCGTCAACGTCCCGGCTGGCAGCACGCAGCTGCGCGTGGCGATCAGCGGCGGCAGCGGTGATGCCGACCTGTACCTGCGCCAGGGCAGTGCCCCGACCGACACCGTCTACACCTGCCGCCCGTACCTGAGCGGCAACAACGAGACCTGCACCGTCAACAGCCCCGCCGCCGGTACCTGGTACGTGCGGGTGAAGGCCTACAGCACCTTCTCGGGCGTGACCGTCAACGCCCAGTACTGAGCCCAAGCCCCTCTCCATGGGCACGCCCCGGCCTCGGCCGGGGTGTTTTTTTTGGGGGACGGCGAAGCGGAGAAAGCAATGTGCAGCAGTGCATTTGCTCTTGCTCTGCCCTCAACCCAGCAGCAACCAAAACGCTGAACCCATCCGCGCGACAGCGCGCCTTAATCCCTCAAACCGACTCGAACCGGTTCGCCGCCACGTTCTTGCGCACATGCTGCGGGTCGAAGATCCGGCCGTTCATCGCGATGAACACCCCCGCCGGCAGCGACTGCACCGCACCGATCGCACAGCCGATGTTGAACTCCGCATCCGAACCACGGAAACGCGCCGGGCTCAGCGCACCGGTCATCACGATGGTCTTGTCCGGGATCGTCGCCAGCACCTTGCCGGTCTGCACCATCGAATCGGTGCCGTGGGTCACCAGCACGTGGCGGGTGGGCTGCGCGGCGATCGTCGCGCGGATCAGCTCACGATCGTCGTCGTTGATGTGCAGCGAGTCCTTGCGCAGGATCGGAATCACGTTGAAACGGAACGTGACCCCCAGTTCGCGCAGGATCATGCCGATCTGCGGGTCGCCGATCTGGTAGTCCGACTTGTCGTCGAAATAGATCTTGTCGATCGTGCCACCGGTGGTGACGACCAGGAGCTCTTCCATCATGTGCATGCGCGAAACCAAGGCAGGTACAGCGGCGCGGGGCCGGGAACGCAGATGATACGGCCCACCGGGCGCAGCGTCAGCGCCGCCGCCCGAAACGGGCGCGCAGGCCGGGCAGGCTGGCCGAAAAGATCACCAGCAGCGCAAGCACGATTTCGATCAGTGCCAGCCAGCGGGTCTCGGGATGGCTCCAGGCGCTCATCACGCCGTGGCTGAACCAGCCCAGGGCCAGCACCGCCGCCCAGAACCCGGCCTTGCGCCAGCCCAGCCGCAGGGCGATGGCCAGCGCCAGCGGCGGCGCTGTGAACACCAGTTGGGTGGCCAGCCAGTGCCTGTCGTTGATGAACCAGCCGGCAAACAGCGCCGCCAGCCCCATCAGGGCCAGCAGCAGCACGGTGCGCGGCGCGGTGCTCATCGCGCCAGCCGCTGCGCGATGTCGGCCACGCGCCGGCCCAGCGCCCGCGCCAGTACCGCCTCGTCGTCGGTGGGTTGCGGGTCGTCGGCGGCGCCGGCCACGTGGCTGGCGCCATACGGCGTGCCGCCACTGGTGGTGTGGCTCAGCGCCGGCTCGGTGAACGGAATGCCGACGATCAGGCAGCCGTGGTGCAGCAGCGGTACCTGCATCGACAGCAGGGTCGACTCCTGGCCGCCATGCATCGACGCGGTGGACGTGAACACCCCGGCCGGCTTGCCGGCCAGCGTGCCGTTCACCCATTCGGCGCCGAGGCCGTCAAGGAAATGCTTGACCGGCGCGGCCATGTTGCCGAAACGGGTAGGGCTGCCCAGCAGCAGTCCCTGGCACTCCGCCAGGTCCTGCACGCTTACATAGGGCGCGCCATCGTCGGGTACCGGCGGCTGCGCGGTCTGGGTAACGGCAGCCACCGGCGGCACCGTGCGCAGCCGCGCTGCCATGCCCGGAACCTCGCCGATGCCCCGCGCGATCTGGCGCGCCAGCCGTGCCACCGAACCGCCGCGGCTGTAGTACAGCACCAGGATTTCGCCCATCGCGCCCAGCTCTCCTCATCGTGTGGACGCCAGTATGGCTATCCTGCACCGATTCCGCATCGGGTACCCTTGCGCCGATGGAACCTTTGGATACGCTCAATTTGTGGATGGAACGCGCGCGGGATCGCGCACGCGCCGCCAGCTTCGGCCGCTTCCTGTGGCGCCGCTTCCTCGACGACCGCCTGTTCCAGGCCGCCGCCGCGCTGGCCTACACCACGGTGTTCGCGCTGGTGCCGTTGGCGATCGTGGTATTTGGCGTGCTCTCGGCCTTCCCGGTGTTCGATCGCTGGAGCGACCAGCTCAGCGACTACGTCTTCTCCAACTTCGTGCCCAATGCCGCGCGCGCTGCCGAAGGCTACCTGCGGCAGTTCTCGGCCAGCGCCGGCCAGCTCACTGCCGCCGGTTTCATCGCCCTGGTCATCTCGCTGCTGATCACCCTCAACAGTGTTGAAGAGACCTTCAACCAGATCTGGCGCGTCGGCAGCAGTCGGCCGCGGCTGACCCGCTTCCTGGTCTACTGGACGGTGCTGACCCTGGGCGCGATGCTCGCCGCTGCGTCGCTGGCGGTGTCGGCGCGGGTGTTCGCGATGCCGTTGTTCGGCACGCAGGAGGGGCGCTGGCTGGCCGATCTCGCCTTGCGGCTGGCGCCGATCCTGATCGAATTCGTCTGCATCACCCTGATGTTCCGGGTGGTGCCACACCACACCGTGAAGTGGCGCCATGCGGTTCCGGGCGCGATTCTCGCCGCAGTGATCCTGGAGCTGGTGAAGTGGGGCATCGGCGCCTACCTGGGCAGCTTCCAGTCCTACCAGAAGCTGTATGGCACGGTGGCCTTCGTGCCGATCCTGCTGCTGTGGATCTACCTCTGCTGGGTGGCCGTGCTGCTGGGCGCGTCGTTGGCGTCGTCGATGGCGGCTTTCCGCTACCAGCCGGTGGAACTGCGCCTGCCGCAGGGCTACGAGTTCTATGGCCTGCTGCGCCTGCTCGGGCGCTTCCAGCACGCACGCGCCAAGGGCAGGGGCCTGGCCGACGACGAGATCCTGCGGCTGGAACCGATGCTGACCGACTCGCTGCTACAGGACCTGGCCTGCCACCTGGAGGGCATCGGCCTGCTGCGCCGCGATGAGCGCGGCGAGTGGCTGCTGGCCCGCGACCTGGACCAGGTCAGCCTGGGCGATCTGTACGAATGCACGCAGCTGCGCATTCCGGTGGCCGAACAACACCTGCCTTACCGCGATGACAGCCTCGGCCGGGCCGCCTTGGCCGCACTGGATGAACTGCGCCTGCCGCTGCGTGAACGCCTCAAGCGTCGCGTCAGCGACATCTACCCTGATTCTGGAGACACCCCATGACCTGCAAGACCCCGTTGCTGCTGGCTGCGCTGCTGGCCCTGGCCGCCTGCAAACCCGCGCAGGAGCCGACCCCGGCCAGCAGCCAGCCGCCGGCACAGGCACCGACCCCGGCCGCGCCGGCGCCGGTGGAGGACACGCCCGCCGAGCGCGTTACTGCCGAGTTCCCGACGCTGAAGATGAAGGCGGTCGATGGCAGCGATTACGACCTGGCCGCGCATCGTGGCAAGTGGGTGGTGGTGAATTTCTGGGCGACCTGGTGCGCGCCCTGCCGCAAGGAAATGCCCGAGCTGTCGGCGTTGCATGCCATGCGCAGCAACATCGAAGTGGTTGGCCTGGCCTACGAGGACATCGAGACGCCGGAGATGCAGGCGTTCCTGACCAAGCATCCGGTGACCTACCCGATCGTGGTCGTCGATCCGTTCGACCCGCCGGTCGACTTCGCCACCCCGCGTGGCCTGCCGCTGACCCATCTGATCGACCCGCAGGGCAAGCTGGCCCACAGCTTCCTGGGCCCGGTCACCGCGGCGGACATCGAAAAGCAGATTGCTGCTGCCAAATAAGGGGAGGGGCAGGGCCGCGCCCTGCACCCACCGAAGCGGTAGTGCCGGCCGCTGGCCGGCAACCTCGACAGCAACAGCAACAGCAACAGCCAAAGCCAAAGCGGGTTTCCTGTGGGGAGGCGGGGTGGGTCCGGTTGCGGGGGACGCCGTAAATACGTCCCTGTAGGCTCGGTCGCCGCATCCATGCGGCTCACTGATCTGGCTCCCCGCAACCGGACCCACCCCGCCTTCGACAGTTTCTGGCGACCTGCCGGAATGACTCTTGGGGTCAGATCCGTTTTCCGGAGGAAAACGGATCTGACCCCAGGTTAATTTCGATATCTGACAGAGAGTCATCCACGCATGGCGTGGATCCATCAGATCGCAGAAATCTGTCAGAGGTGGGGCGGTGTCGGAGTGCGGGGTGTCAGCCGCATGGATGCGGCTGCCAAGCCTACAAGGACGTACTTGCGGCGTCCCCGCACTCCGACACCGCCCCGCCATCCCACGCAATGCCGCTTTTGCTGTTGCTTTGGCTGTTGCCTGAAAGCAGCAGGTGCAGGGCGCAGCCCTGCCGACCCACCCTATTCTTCGACCGGAAAATCCTCGATCGGCTTCAGCACGTCGTAGTGCTCGCGATGCAGCTTGCCCTTCAGTTTCGGCAGCTCCGGCAAGGGCGCATCCACCCGTGTGTCCGGCAGCCGGTCCAGCAGATTGCGGACCAGAGTCAGGCGACCCAGCCGCTGGTCGTTGAAATCCACCAGCGTCCACGGCGCACCGTCGCGATGGGTCGCGCGCAGCATCGCCTCGCGCGCTTCGGTGTACGCGCTGTACTTGCTGCGCGACTTCAGATCCACCGGCGACAGCTTCCACCCCTTCAACGGATCAAGATGGCGTTCGGCGAAACGCTTCTCCTGCTGCTCCTGGTCCACGCACAGCCAGTACTTGAACAGCAGGATGCCGTCATCCACCAGCAGCTGTTCGAACACCGGTGCCTGATGCAGGAACTGCTGGTACTCGGTCTCGCTGCAATAGCCCATCACCCGTTCCACGCCCGCGCGGTTGTACCAGCTGCGGTCCATCAGCACGATCTCGCCGGCGGCCGGCAGATGCGTGGCGTAGCGCTGGAAATACCATTGCGTGGCTTCGCGGTCGGTGGGCTTGGGCAACGCCACCACCCTGCATTGGCGTGGGTTGAGGTGCTGGCTGATGGCCTGGATCGCACCGCCCTTGCCGGCGGTATCGCGTCCTTCGAACAGCACCAGCAGGCGTTGCCCGCTGTGCTGCACCCAGCGTGCCATCGCCGTCAGTTCCAGCTGCAGCGGCTGCAGCAGTTCGTCGTATTCCTTGCGCTTGAGCTTGGCCATCGTCATGCCACGCGGGAGGGAAGCTCGAGCGTAGCGCAGGGCGATGTCAGGGCGTGTCGAGGCCCTGCCAGCCCTGTTCGCGGGCCAGCTGCTGAAGCAGTGAGGACAGATCGCGCGCGAAGGCCGTCATGTCGAACAGGCCGCTGCGCTCGCGTGCCTGCGCCAGTTCGGCACGCAGGGCAGCCAGGGCGGCCGGGTCGTTGCCGAGTGCACTGGCGGTGGCGACGAAGACCGCATCGTCGGCGACGTTCATGTGCTCCAGCCCCAGATGATGGTTGAGGCTGCCGGCCACGCGCGCGGCGAAGGTAGCGCCGGGGCAGGTCAGCACCGGGCAGCCGGCCCACAGCGCATCCGATGCGGTGGTGTGCGCGTTGTACGGGTTGGTGTCCAGGAACAGGTCGGCCAGCTGATAGCGGGCCAGATACTGCGGATGCGGCAGCTTGGCCATGAACACCAGGCGTGCCGGATCCAGTCCTGCAGCCTTCGCGGCGGAACGCAGCCTTGCATCGGCCTGGCCGGGGCCGGACAGCAGCCACAGCACGCTGCCAGGTACTGCCTGCAGCACCGCGAACGCACGGCCCATGCTGCGCGGGTTGAGTTTGTAACTGTTGTTGAAGCAGCAGAACACCGTGCCCTGCGCGGGCAGCCCACACGCCGCACGGTCCGGCGCCGGTTCCAGCACGCGGGTGTTGTCGGAGGGCTGGAACGCGCGCGGCAGGCGCAGCACGCGTTCGCTGTAGTGCGGTTCCAGCGAGGACGGCAGCGCGAAGTCGTCAGCGATCACTGCATCCAGCCACGATGCACCGGAGGTGCCGGGGTAGGCCAGCCAGTTCAACTGCAGCGGGGCAGGGCGCATCGCCAGCACTTCCGGCGTGCCGCCACCGCCCCAGCCGCGCAGGTCCAGCAGCAGGTCGATGCCCTGTGCACGGATGCGCGCGGCCGTATCGGCGTGGCGCAATCCCACCACGTCATGCAGCCGGGTGGCGGCCTGCAGGCGTTGGCGGATGCGGCTGCCATCGTCCGCGTTGAGCGCGAACAGATGCAGTTGCAGGGCCGGGTCGCGGCTCATCTGCTCCAGCAGCGCCACCGTCAGCAATCCGGTGGGATGGGCGCCGAAGCCGTTGGAAAGCAAGCCCACGCGAAGTGGGCCTCGTTCGCGCAGCTTCGCCGGCGGCAGCGGCCGCACCGATGCCGCCACCGCAGCGGCGCGTGCACGCGCGCAGGCCAGCTGTTCGGCCGCGCTGGCGTCTTCGCTGAGAAACGCGAAGGGTTCCACTACGCCCTGGCCGGACACCAGTGCACCGCGCACCTGATCGGCCAGCGCATCCACGTCCTGCCAATCGCACAGGCGACGCTGCCAGGCGAGGCGCTGCGCGGCGATATACGGCTCATCGGGCATCAGTGCATGTGCGCGGCGATAGGCCGCTGATGCACCTTCGGCATCGTTGGCATCTTCCAGCGCGTGCCCCAGCCACAACGCGATGCCCGGGTGCTCCGGTGCCAGCGCCGAGGCCTGGCCCAGCAGCGTAGCGGCATCGGCATGCGCTCCTGCCATCCACGCCACCCGGCCGAGCCGGGCAAGCGCTTCAGGATGATTGGGCCGCAGCTGCAGTGCGCGCCGCGCGGCCTGCTCGCCGGCCGCGATGTCGCCGGCTTCCAGTTCCAGGTCGGCCAGCATCACCCAGGCGACGAAGTCGCCGGGCTGGCGCGTGATCGCCTGCTGCAGTTGCTGCCGCTGCTGCCAGGCCGACATGCTGGTCAGCCCGCCGAAAGCTGGGCCAGGGCGTCGACCTGGTGCTCGTGGCTCAATCGCTGCAGCAGCGGATCGAGATCGCCGGCCAGTACGTTAGGCAGGTCGTACAGGGTCAGCCCTTCCACGCGGTGGTCGGTGATCCGGCCCTGCGGGAAGTTGTAGGTACGGATGCGCTGGCTGCGGTCGCCGCTGCCAACCTGCAGGCGCCGTGATTCGGCCTGCGCCGCGTCGTGGCGCTGGCGCTCGGCATCGAGCAGCTGCGCCTTCAGGCGTTTCATCGCCTTGTCCCGGTTGGCATGCTGGCTGCGTTCGGTCTGGCACTCCACCACCACGCCGCTGGGCACGTGGGTGATGCGGATCGCCGATTCGGTCTTGTTGACGTGCTGGCCACCGGCGCCGGAGGAGCGGTAGGTATCAATCCTCAGGTCAGCCGGGTTGATGACGATCTCATCGACTTCGTCGGCTTCCGGGATGATCGCCACGGTGGCCGCCGAGGTGTGGATGCGGCCCTGCGATTCGGTGGCCGGCACGCGCTGCACGCGGTGCGTGCCCGATTCGAATTTCAGGCGCGAGAACGCGCCACGGCCGACCACGCGCGCCACCACTTCCTTGTAGCCGCCATGTTCGCCGGGGTTGTCCGATTCGATCTCGACCTTCCAGCCCTGTCGCTCGGCGTAGCGGGCATACATGCGGAACAGGTCGCCAGCGAAGATCGCCGCCTCGTCGCCGCCGGTGCCGGCGCGCACTTCCAGGAACAGGTTGCCTTCATCGCGCGGGTCGCGCGGCACCAGCAGCAGCGCCAGTTCCTGCTCCAGTTCCTGCAGGCGGGCCTGGGCGGCGGCGATCTCCTCGTCGGCCAGTTCGCGCAGGTCCGGATCGGTGCGCATGCTTTCGGCCGCAGCCAGGTCGGCCTTGGCACGCACTTCATCGGCCAGCGCGGTGGCGATCGGTTCGAGCTGGGAAAACTCACGCGAAAGATCGCGGAAGCGCGCGTTGTTGGCGACCACCTCCGGTTCGGCGAGCAGACGTTCCAGTTCTTCGCGGCGCTCGGCCAGCGCTTCCAACTTACGGCGCAGGGTCGGCGTCATCGGTTCTCACAGGTGGGTGGTGGTAACCCGGCGCAGCCGGGAACAGGCGCTCGGCGGCGCGGGTCAGGTCGGCGTCGCCGCTGAGCGCGGCCGCGCGCAGGGCGGCGGTCGGCGGGTGCAGCAGGCGGTTGGTCAATCCATGGGCAAGCAGTTCCAGCACTTCGTCGGCCGGCTTGCCGTTGGCCAGCTGCTGGCGCGCGCGCTCCAGCAGTTCGGCACGGGTGGCCTCGCCGAAAGCGCGCAGTTGCCGCAGCGGTGCCTGGTGGGCGCTGGCCTGCAGGGTCTCGACGAAGCGCGAGACCTGCAGGTCGATGATCGTCTCCGCTTCGGCGGCCGCCTCGCGGCGGCTGCGGCGGTTGTCTTCCACCGCGCGCTCGAGGTCGTCCACGGTATACAGGAACGCATCGTTGAGACTGGCAACGTCGGCTTCGATGTCGCGCGGCACGGCCAGGTCGAACAGCAGCATCGGCTTGTGCCGGCGTGCGCGCAGGGCGTTGGCCACTGCAGCACGGTGGATCACCGGTTCGCGGGCGGCGGTGGCCGAGAACACCACATCGGCCTCGGCCAGGTGACGCTCAAGTTCGGTCAGCGGCAGCGCCACACCGCCATGGCGGCTGGCCAGTTCCTGCGCATGGGCGAGGGTGCGGTTGGCGATCAGCAGCCGCCGCACCTTGCCTTCGCTGAGGTGGCGTGCGGCCAGCTCGATGGTCTCGCCGGCGCCGACCAGCAGCACGGTGGAATCGTCAAGGCGTGCAAATGCGTTCTGCGCCAGGCGCACCGCTGCCGAGGCCACCGATACCGGGTTGGCACCGACCTGGGTATCGGTACGCGCGCGCTTGGCCACCGAGAACGTCTGCTGGAACAGGCGGTCAAGGCGTTGGCCGAGCAGGCCGTGGTCGCGCGCGGTCGACCAGGCGTCCTTCACCTGGCCCAGGATCTGCGGCTCACCCAGCACCATTGAATCCAGCCCCGTCGCCACCCGGAACAGGTGGCGAACGGCATCGGCATCGGCGTGCTGGTACAGGTAGCCCTGCAGGTCGCCAGCCTGGCTCTGCAGCCACTGGTCCAGCGCCTGCGCGGACTCGGCCACGGCATACAGCTCGGTGCGGTTGCAGGTGGACAGCAGCACCGCCTCGGCGATCTGCGGGGTATCGCGCAGCGAACCGAGCGCGCGCGGCAACGCGTCACCGGCGAAGGCTGCGCGTTCGCGCAGTTCCACCGGTGCGGTCTGGTGATTCAGTCCGAGCACCCACAGGGTCATTGTTCAGTTGCTTGCGATAAGCTGCTGGCCATTGGACGACATTTTAAGGCCCCGATGCCGACGATGCCCGCATTGATTCGCATCCCCAGTGTTCTGCTGCTGTCTCTGGCCTGTGCGCAGGCCCTGGCGGCGGAGCCCGCCAAGGCGCCTGCACGGCCTGCGGTGACTGAGGAACTGGCGCTGGAGCCGGTGCTGGCCGGCGAGTTCGCCCTGCAGGCCGGCAAGCTGGCCGAGGCCGCGCGCTGGTACCTGCAGGCGGCCCAGCAGACCGACGGCGACGCCGGCCTGGCCGAGCGGGCGACCCGTATCGCCATGCTGGCCAACGAAGATGGCGCCGCGGCCAAGGGCCTGGCCCTGTGGCAGCAGCGTGCGCCGCGCTCATTGGCGATGCGCAGCGCCGCCGGTGCGCTGGCGATGCGCCAGGGCGATGTGAAGGCTGCGCGCAGCGAGCTTCAGGCCTTGTTGCAGGACCCGGGGGATGAGGGCTGGAAGTTCGCCCTGGGCGCCTTGATCGGCGGTGGCCGCGATCCGGCCGTGCCGGCCCAGGTGCTGGGCGAGCTGGTCGATGCCAACGCCATTCCCCAGAAGATCGAGGCCTGGCAGGAGTTTGGACGCCTTGCACTGCGCATGGAGAAGCCCGAGCTGGCACGGCGCATGATCGATGAGGTGGTCAAGCGCTTCCCCGAGGAGCCACGCGTGGCGTTGCTGCGCGCCAGCCAGCTGCAGCAGGCCGGCCAGACCGACCAGGCGCTGTCGCTGCTGCATGGGGTGGAGCCGAAGACCCGTCAGGACCCGGAGCTGCGCAACGCGGTGGCCATCGCCTATGACAGCCTCGGCCAGCCGGCAGCGGCCGAGCGCGTGCTGGCGGTCGGTCCCCAGGATGTGCAGACGTGGGGCATGCGCGCTTCGCTGCTGGCCAAGCAGGGCGACAAGGCCGCGCTGTCCAATCTGTACAACGAACTGTCTCGGCAGGCGGCCAAGCCGGACCCGGCGCAGCGCCTGTTGCTGGGCAAGATCGCCGAGTACCTCAAGCGCTACCCGGAGGCGGTCAACTGGTATCACAGCGTTCCTGGCGGCGATGAGCTGAATGAAGCGCGCCTGCGCGCGGCCAATGCGCAGGGTCTGGCGGGCCGGCAGTCGCTGGCGCTGGATGAAGTGCATGCCATCCAGTCCGATGCCAGCGTGGATGACGATGTGCGGCGCGATGCGTATCTGCTGGAAGCCGAGCTGCGCCAGCGCGCCGACGACCTTCCCGGCGAGATCGACGCACTGGCCCGTGGCTTGGCCGCGTATCCGGACGAAAACGGCCTGTTGTATGCCCGTGCGCTGGCCTGGGAGCGCCGCGATGACATCGCCCGTGCCGAGGCCGACCTGCGCAAGATCCTGGTGACCGAGCCGGAGAACGTGCCGGCATTGAACGCACTGGGCTATACCCTTGCCGACCGTACTGGCCGTTACCAGGAAGCGCTCGAACTGATCGACCGCGCGCGCGTGGCCGAACCGGACAACGCCGCCATCGTCGACAGTTATGGCTGGGTGCTGTATCGGCTGGGGCGCAACGCCGACGCGCTGGTACAGCTGCGCCGCGCCTGGACGCTGGCCAAGGACCCGGAAATCGCCGCCCACGTAGGCGAGGTGCTGTGGGTGCTGGGCAAGCACGATGAAGCCCGTCACTTCTTCGAGGAAGCGGCCAGGCTCGACCCTGAAAACCGCGCGCTGCTGCGCGCCCGCGAGAAATTCAATCCATGAGCGTTTCCACGATCCGGCCGTTGCTGCTGGTGGCCGTGACCCTGGCCCTGAGTGCCTGTACCACCGTTGGCCGGCAGAAAACGCCGGCGCCGGCCGTGGTCACCACCGTTTCCGCCGAAGCGACCGCCGCCGAGGCCGCACGCGTGGACGCGCTGCGATCGGCGTCGGAGTGGAATTTCCAGGGCCGGGTGGCGGTCAGCAAGGGCAAGGAGGGTGGCAGCGGCCGCATCGACTGGAAACAGGAAGGCCAACGCTATGTCGTCGAACTGAGCGCGCCGGTCACCCGCCAGAGCTGGAAGTTGAGCGGTGATAGCCATCATGAAGCCGGCCGTCTGGAAGGACTGGCCGGTGGTCCGCGAGACGGTGAAGACGCGCAGGCCCTGTTGCTGGAAGCCACCGGCTGGGACATCCCGGTCAACCAGCTGCCGGACTGGGTACGCGGTCTGGTCGCCGGCGACAGCGCTGGGCCGGAAAAGATCGAGCGTGATGCTGATGGCCGTCCGCGGCGCATGCAGCAGATGGGGTGGGTGATCCAGTATCTGGACTGGTATCCGGCCGAAGCCGGGCGTCCGGCCCTGCCGCGCAGGGTCGAGGCGGTCAATGGTGACGCCAAGGTGCGCCTGCTGGTCGACCAGTGGGGGCAAGGCGCGCCATGAACGCGCGGGTGGATGACGCGGGCTGGTCCTGGTGGCCGGCCCCGGCCAAGCTGAACCTGTTCCTGCATATCACCGGCCGCCGTGCCGATGGCTACCACGAGCTGCAGACCGTGTTCCGCCTGCTCGACTGGGGCGACCGGATCGGCCTGCGCCTGCGTGAAGACGGCCAGGTGCGGCGGCAGGGCGATGGCCTGGCCGGTGTCGCGGAGGCGGATGATCTGGCGGTTCGCGCAGCGCGATTGCTTAAAGAGGTGGCGAATGTCGAGAAAGGTGTCGATATCGTCGTCGAAAAGCACGTTCCTGCGGGCGGCGGTTTCGGCGGCGGTTCGTCCGATGCGGCCACCGTGCTGGTGGCGCTGAACCGGCTCTGGGGCGCGGGGCTGGACGAAAATACGCTGGCGGCGCTGGGCTTGCGCCTCGGCGCCGATGTGCCGGTATTCGTGCGTGGCCACAACGCCTGGGCCGAGGGGGTAGGCGAGCGGCTGCAGCCGATCACCCTGCCGCAGGCCTGGTATGTGGTCGTTGATCCGGGCGTTCATGTGCCGACCCCGCTGCTGTTCGCAGATCCGGATTTGACGCGCGACAGTCCACAGGCGAAAATAGAGGACTTCGCTTCCGGCTTGCTGGTCGGGAACGTGTTCGAACCGGTGCTGCGCCGCCGTGAGCCTGCCGTCGAGGCGGTGCTTGCTGCGTTGAGCGACATCGGCACGGCACGACTGACCGGTTCGGGAAGTGGTTGTTTCGTCGAGTTCGATTCGCAGGCTGCCGCCGAGCAGGGACGAGCGAAGTTGTCGAAGGAGTTGCGGGCAAGGGTGGCTGCGGGCGTTGCACGTTCGCCACTGCTGGATGCACTCGAGCAACACTGATTCATCAATGCAGGGGCGTCGCCAAGAGGCCCAAGGCACCAGGTTTTGATCCTGGCATTCGGAGGTTCGAATCCTCCCGCCCCTGCCAATGCGGCTGCGTCCGCGCCTTCCAGCGCATCACCTGCGCGGGACGTGGGAACAGCCGCGGTGTTGTCAGCAGCAGGGGCCGACGTGGTCCTTGCCGCTACCGGATCCCCGCCACTCGTCCCCGCCCGAGACAATCATGATGCAAGAGTCCCCGAACCTGCTGGTCTTTTCCGGCAACGCCAACAAACGTCTGGCGCAGAACATCTGCAAGGAACTGGGAGTCCGCCCGGGCAAGGCGCTGGTCTCGCACTTCTCCGATGGTGAAGTGCAGGTGGAAATCGAAGAGAACGTCCGCAAGCAGGACGTGTTCGTGATCCAGCCGACCTCGGCGCCGAGCGCGGAAAACCTGATGGAACTGCTGGTGCTGATCGACGCGCTCAAGCGCGCATCGGTGGCCAGCGTGACCGCCGTGGTGCCGTACTTCGGCTACTCGCGCCAGGATCGCCGCATGCGTTCCTCGCGCGTGCCGATCACCGCCAAGCTGGCGGCGAAGATGTTCAGCACCGCCGGCGCTGATCGCGTGCTGACCGTCGACCTGCACGCCGACCAGATCCAGGGCTTCTTCGATATTCCGGTCGACAACGTGTATGCCTCTCCGCTGCTGCTGGCCGACATCTGGCGCGCCTACGGCACCGAGAACCTGATCGTGGTGTCGCCGGACGTGGGCGGCGTGGTCCGCGCCCGTGCAGTGGCCAAGCGCCTGGATGACGCCGACCTGGCGATCATCGACAAGCGCCGTCCGCGCGCCAACGTCTCCACCGTGATGAACATCATCGGTGACGTCGAAGGCAAGACCTGCGTGATGGTCGATGACATCGTCGACACCGCCGGCACCCTGTGCGCCGCTGCTGCTGCCCTGAAGGCGCGCGGTGCGCTGAAGGTCGCCGCCTACTGCACCCACGCGGTGCTGTCGGGCCCGGCGGTGGACAACATCACCAATTCCCAGCTTGATGAGCTGGTGGTGACCGACACCATCCCGCTGAAGGACGCCGCGCGGGTGTGCAGCAAGATCCGCCAGCTGAGCGTGGCGGAAATGCTGGCCGAAACGATGCGCCGCATCGCCTTCGGCGAGTCGGTCAGCTCGCTGTACGTGGATTGATTTTTTTCGTCCCCGCCGGCAACGGCAGGGACACACCGGGCGCTTCTGGTCGCGGAAGTGCCTTCAACCGCCAAGCCGCAAGGCAAGGCAACAACCGAGTAGTCGAAAATGTCGAAGACCCATGAAATCAAGGTCACCAAGCGTGAACTGCAGCGTAAGGGTGCGAGCCGCCGCCTGCGTACCGCTGGTGTGATCCCGGCGATCGTGTACGGCGGCAACGCCGAACCGGTCGCCATCAGCCTGGACCACAACGAAATCTGGCTGGCCCAGCAGAACGAGTGGTTCTATGCATCGATCCTGGACCTGAACCTGGACGGCCAGGTGCAGAAGGTGCTGCTGCGTGACATGCAGCGCCATCCGTACAAGCAGCTGATCATGCACCTGGACTTCCTGCGCGTGAACGAGAACGAGAAGCTGACCGCTTCGGTTCCGCTGCACTTCATCAACGAAGACACCTCGCCGGCTGGCAAGGCTGCCGACGTCGTGGTCGCCCACGAACTGAAGGAAGTGGCCATCAGCTGCCTGCCGAAGGACCTGCCGGAGTCGATCGAAGTCGACCTGGGCGAGCTGAAGGCTGGCGACGTTGTGTACCTGTCGGACATCAAGCTGCCGAAGGGCGTGGAAATCCCGGCGCTGGCGCTGGGCAAGGACCACGACGACGCCATCGTCACTGCCAAGCACGGCAAGCAGGATGCTGCCGACGCTGAAGAAGCAGCGGCCGAGTAATACCCCGCGGCGCCTGTCCTTCGGGGCAGGCGCCGTATCTGGATGGAACGATGGCAGGATTGCGACTGATCGTTGGTCTGGGCAACCCCGGATCGGAGCACGCCCGGACCCGGCACAATGCCGGGTTTCATTTCGTTGAGGCCCTGGCTGAAAAAGCCGGTGCACGATGGAACGTGGACAGCAAGTTGTTTGGCGAGACCGCCAAGGTCGACATTGCCGGACAGACCGTGTGGCTGCTCAAGCCGGCCACCTTCATGAACCTCAGCGGCAAGTCGGTCACCGCCGCACAGCGGTTCTGGAAGATCGAGCCGGAGGACACCCTGCTGGCCCACGACGAACTGGACCTGGCGCCCGGCGTGGCGCGCTTGAAGTTCGACGGTGGACACGGTGGCCAGAACGGCCTGCGTGACACCATCCGGTTGCTCGGCCATGGCAGGTTCCATCGCCTGCGCGTGGGCATCGGCCATCCCGGCCACAAGGACCGCGTGGTGGGCTGGGTGCTGGGACGCCCCTCCAAGGACGATGAAGTACTGATCTCCCGCGCCATCGACGATGCGATCGACGTGCTGCCGTTGGCGGTGCAGGGCGATTTCAGCGAAGCGATGAAGCGGCTGCACACCCCGAAATAACCGGTAGTGCCGGCCGCTGGCCGGCAACGGGTACCAACCGGCCCCGGTAGGTGCCAACCGGCCCTGGTAGGTGCCAACCTTGGTTGGCACAGATGTTGATCGACGACACCGAGATGGATTGGCCAAGCGGCGCGTGCGCTGTTTCACCAATCACTTTCACCCCAGAGAGCTGTCACCCATGGGTATCAAATGCGGCATCGTCGGCCTGCCCAACGTCGGCAAGTCGACCCTGTTCAACGCGCTGACCAAGGCGGGCATCGCCGCGGCGAACTTCCCGTTCTGCACCATCGAGCCCAACGTCGGCATCGTGCCGGTGCCGGATCCGCGCCTGAACGAGCTGGCGGCGATCATCAACCCGCAGAAGGTCATCCCGACCGCGGTGGAGTTCGTCGACATCGCCGGCCTGGTGGCCGGTGCGGCCAGTGGCGAAGGCCTGGGCAACAAGTTCCTGGCCCACATCCGCGAAGTGGATGCGATCACCCATGTGGTGCGCTGCTTCGAGAACGCTGACGTCATCCACGTCAACAACAAGGTCGACCCGATCTCGGACATCGACACCATCGATACCGAACTGGCCCTGGCCGACCTGGACAGCGTCGAGAAGGCACTGAACCGCGCCGAGCGTGCGGCCAAGGGCGGTGACAAGGACGCAGCGGCACGCAAGCCGGTGCTGGCCAAGCTGCAGGCCGCGCTGGCCGATGGCAAGGCCGGCCGTTCGGCGGGCCTGGACGAGGAAGAGAAGGCGCTGGTGCGCGATCTGTTCCTGCTGACCCTGAAGCCGGTGATGTACATCGCCAACGTGCTGGAAGACGGTTTCGAGAACAACCCGCACCTGGACGCCGTGCGCGCCCGTGCCGCCGAAGAAGGCGCGCAGGTGGTGCCGGTGTCGGCGGCGATCGAAGAAGAGCTGTCGCAGCTGGATGACGAAGACCGCGATACCTTCCTGGCCGACCTTGGCCTGACCGAGCCTGGCCTGAACCGTGTGATCAACGCGGCCTACAGCCTGCTCGGCCTGCAGACCTACTTCACTGCCGGTGTAAAGGAAGTCCGCGCGTGGACCGTGCGCAAGGGCGCCACCGCGCCGCAGGCTGCCGCGGTCATCCATACCGACTTCGAGAAGGGCTTCATCCGCGCCGAAACCATCGCGTATGACGACTTCATCAAGTACAAGGGCGAAGCCGGCGCCAAGGAAGCCGGTCGCCTGCGCCTGGAAGGCAAGGAATACCGCGTGCAGGAAGGTGACATCCTGCATTTCCGCTTCAACGTCTGATCGACGACGCAGCGCAGTGATTGTCCACAGGACCCCGCAATGCGGGGTCTTGTTGTATCGGGCGCCTGTCAGAAGGGGTGCACGAGCAGTGCCGCTGCGCGCTTCTGCTGCGGAAGCGCCAGCGCAGTGCTGCCGGTGGCCTTGGACAGAAATTCACCACGCCTTGAAACGCTTGCCGTGCAGGGCTCGCAGCTACTTGTCCACACCAAACCCCCACGGCTTTCCACGCGATGTGTGGAAAACCATCGAAGCGCCTGGACAAAAAACAGCCACACCCTGAAACGCTTGCGGCATAACGTTCAAGCCGGGTTGTCCACATCAAGTCCGCAGCGCTTTCCACCTGCTGTGTGGAAAACATGCACCTGCGGGCGCGGTGGATTGATTGGATAAAAAATGACCAGAGCTGAAAACGCTTGTCGTGCGTGGCTCATGGCCACTTGTCCACATCCAACCCCCATCGATTTCCACGCGTGGTGTGGAAAACAACAAGGGGTCCGACGACGCATCGCCGGACCCCTCGCTGGGATCACCCGTCGCAGCGCTTACCAGCGGTAAGAGACGCCCAGCTGGCCGCTGGTATCGCGGAAGCCCATGCCGCCGGTCTGGTGACTGATCTCACCCCAGCCGCGCCAGCCGCCCGACAGATTCACCTGCACGCCGGCCTTGGCTTCGTAGATGTCACGCGGCAACTGCCGGCGCAGGCGTTCTCCGTCCACGGCGATGGTCGCGTCGTTGCCACCGGACCACCAGCTCACCGCGACGAACGGCTGTACCTGCCCCTGGCGCTGCGTCAGCGAACGCGTGTACAGGCGTAGCCCCACACGCGTGGTGGTGCTGTCCTTGTCGCGTCCTTCAACCACCGTGCCGTTGGCCTCGACCACGCGGTCGGCGTCGTAGCGGCTGTGGATCACCTGCAGCTGTGGCTCCAGGTAGACACCGCGCTGGGCCGTGCGCTGCACGGGCAGCACATAGCCTGCCTCGGCCGATCCGGTCCAGCTGTGCGAACGATAGTGCTCCTTCTGCAGCCCTTCGCCCTGCACGCTGTTGCGGAAACGCCCGTACTGCAGCCAGCCGTCCACATACGCACCGTGCTCCATCCGCGCGTCCTGCAACCAGGTCGCATACAGGCCCAGGCTGGTGCCGTTGACCACACCGTGCGCGGTGTAACCGGTCACCTGCGAGCGACTGTCATTGCGTGCCCGGCCATGGCCGGCCATCACACCTGCCTGCAGCTGGCCGCCGGCATTGGCTTCGAAGCGACGACCGACGCCCAGCAGCACGCTGTTGAGCTCGCTGTCCACATCCACCTGGTGGCCGCGGCTGCCGGGCGCGCTGCTGCGCACCTGTGCCCAAGCAATGGCGTCGCTGCCACCACCGGTCGCCTCGGCAGGATCACCGCTGCGGTCGTACAGGCTGTGCCGGAACATGCCCAGCGCACTGCTCTGGTTGGCCATGTATACCGCCGGCTCCGGTCGCTCCACGCGCGGCGGTGCCGGCGGCAGTGGCGGATCGACCGGCGGAACTACCGGCGGATCGATCGGCGGAGCAGGCGGATCGATCGGCGGAGTCGGCGGAGTCGGCGGATCAATCGGCGGATCGGGCGGTTCCGGCGGGTCGACCGGCGGGACGTATTCCGAGCGCAGGTACCAGTTGCCGTCATCCGGCGTGGAGACGCCGCCCTTGTACAGGAAGTAGTCGTAAGCGCCGGCCACCGCGCGTCCCTGCAGCGAGAACTGCGCATCGGACTGGCCGCCCACGCTGATCAGGCGGATGCCTTCGCTGGTCAGGGCACCGGCGCCCCCTGCGTTGCGCACGCTGACGGAGGCGGTGCCACTGCTGTTGCCCTGGATCACCAGCTGGTCACCCAGCGAGGCATCGTCGCCCAGCGCGCGGTTGAACAGCCAGTGGCCATCGTTGCCGACATAGTCGCCGGTGACGGTCAGGGTCTTGAAGTCGTCGGTGGTGGGGGCGACGAAGGCGATGGTGCCGGCATGGTTCAGCGAGCCGACGCTGGAACTGGAACGCACGTTCCATTGGCTGCTGCCGTCCATCGCCAGCTGCGCGACCTGGTAGCCGGAGTCGCTGCGCAGCGCGCCGTTGAACACGGTGCCGTTGCGCAGCGTCATCTGCACGTTGGCGGTGGCGCTGTCGACCACCACATCGCCGGTCAGGCGGCTGTTGTCGGCAGTGAACAGAATGTCTGCGGTGGCGACTGAACTTCCATCGGTGAACACCGTATCGCTCACCCGCAGCAGGCGGCCACCGTCGAGGTTGCCTTGCTGGCGCGCGACGACATCGGTGTTGTTGAGCGTGAGCTCGTGGTTGCTGCCCTGCAGCCACAACGCGGGGCCGTCCTGGGTCTGCAGGGTGCTGTTGTTGAACACCAAGCGGTCCCAATACGGCCCGAACACGGTGATGTAGGAGCGATAGACACCCGAATTCGTGCCCTGCGCATGGATGCTCAGGTTGTCGGCGGTGAGCTTGGCCGTGTTCATCTGCACGATGCCGAACGAGGATGCACCCAGTGTGGTGATCGAGCCTCCGTCCAGCTGCGCATCGGCCGTGCTGCCGCCAAGGAAGACGCCGCCACCGCCGGTGCCGTAGGTGGTGATGTCCAGGTTCTTGGCGCGGATGCGCGAGTAGGGCGTCGGCGGATTGCTGCCCGAGGCACGCAGGCCGTAGACACCATCGCCGTGGGTATCGATGCTGCCGCCGGTGATCGTGGCAGTACCACCCCAGACGTCCACGCCATGGCCGTAGCCGTTGTCGCCATAGGTGCTGAGCGTGGTATCGGTGAGGTCGGCCAGCGAGTCCGCGCCGGACAGCCAGATGCCGGAATAGCCGTCGCGCACGGTGAAGTGGGCACCGTTGGTGGTCAGCTTGGCCCAGCTGTTAACGTTGACGCCGTAGCCGCCGACGGTCTCGAAACGGCCGCCGGTGATATCGGCGGTGGAGTACACGCGGTTGCCACTGTTGCCGAGCAGGCGGATGCTGCTGCCGCTGCTGCTGGCACTGCCGCCCACGATCTGCAGCGTGCCACCGTTGTCGATGTCGAAGTAGCCGTTGACCACGTCCACGTCGCGCAGCGACAGCACGCTGCCGCTGCCGCCGGAGGACAGACGGCCGCTGTAGCCGCTGCTGGCTTCGTCGAAGGTCATCTTCAGCGATTCCAGCGACAGCAGCGCGCCACCCTCGGCGTACACTGCGCTGTTGGCACCGTTGTTGATCTCCGTACCGGTCACGTGCAGTTCGCTGCCACGCCCAGTGGAGTACAGCGCGTGCCCGCCGCTGCTGACACGGCCACCGTTCAACCACACCTTGCCGCCACCGGTGGCATTGACCGTGCCGTAGCCGGAGCCATTGCGGAAGGCATTGATGACCAGGTTGTTGGCGCGGATCACGCTACCCGCACCGCTGGCGTTCAGCGCATAGCCGACGGTGGTGCTGCCGCTGCCGACCTGCAGGATGCCGCCCTCGAGCAGGACGCTGCCACCGGCGCTGGCAAGGATGCCGCTGCCGCCGCCGGTGCTCGAGATCCAGCTGCCATCGACCGTAATGGTGCTGCCCACACCGTTGGCCTCCAGCGCGTAGCCGCCTGCACTGTGCTGCAGGGTGTCGTCGGCGCCCAGCTGCAGGCTGCCACCATCGGTAACCTTCAACGGCCCCTGCAGTTCGGCCGCATGCACGGGCAGGGCGGCCCACAAGGCGCTGGCCAGCAGGCTGGGAATCAGGGGAAGGCGCGCTACGCGCGCGCAGGCGCGCGCACGGCGGCGCCGTGGGGGAGAGGCGTTCATGCTGTTGGATTCCTGTGGCAGGGCGCAGCGCGGCTGCGCGATCTGGCGCGGCAGGGCCGCGTCGCTGTGGAAACCGCGTGCGATGGCCGCTGCAGGCGCCATCCGGTTTCCCTCCCGCCGGTAACGCGATGACGATGGGACGTCGTCACCGTGGCGGGATGCATCCAGACTAGAAATCAGCCCTGTCCTATGGAATCAGGCGTTTCCTAAAGCACTTCGTGCCCGGCGCATGGGCCGGGCACGGTTCAGCGTTGTGGACGCCTCAGGCGAACAACGAGGCCTGCAGGCAGTACTCGATCAGCGCCTGGTCGCTGTCCACGCCCAGTTTGCGCATCGCGCTGATCTTCTGGGTGCTGACCGTCTTCGCGCTGCGCTGCAGTTGGCGGGCGATGTCGCCCACGCTCATGCCGCCGGTGAACAGGCGGATCACTTCCAGTTCCCGTGGGGAAAGGCGTGCCAGCACCACCGCGGCATCGGCCGGTTCCGCCGCGGCAACCGGCATCAGTCCGGGCGGGCGATAGATGCGGTCGGCCAGCACCGTGCGCAGCGCCTGCACCAGGCTGCCCAGGCCGTGGCTCTTGAGCACCACGCCGCCCGCGCCAGCGGCATACATGGCTGCCACCAGCGAAGGATTGGAGACCATCGTCAATACCAGTACATGCGTGTCCGGGAAGCTGCGGCGCAGGAACGAGATCAGCTTGATGCCATCGCCGAAGCTGTCACCACCGGGCATGCTGTAATCGGTGATCACCGCATGGGGCTGGGTGCTCGTCATCAGCTCGATCAGGGTCGCCGGATCGGCGGCCTCGCCGACCACGTCCAGGTCCAGTTCGCCAGCCAGGACATCGCGGATGCCGGCAAGCACGATCGGGTGGTCGTCAGCGATGAGGATGCGGGTGGTCATGGCAGTGTCGGGTTGCGGGAAGGTGAGGGGGCGGCGACGTGCGTCAATGGTCCCAGCAGCCGTTGCAGGCGCCGTTGGAAATGGTCGAGCGCCCCGGCCAGCGCAGGCAGCGTGTCGCCGTCGCCGATCTGTTGTTCGATCTGCTGGCCGTGTGTCACCAGTGCCGGTGCGCCGACGATCACCAGTGCGCCGCGGATGCGATGCAGCACCTGTGCCACGCGTTCGGGCGAGGCATCGCCGATCGCCCGCTGCAGGCTGTCCAGGTCGGCCTGCATGGTCTGCACGAACAACGCCTGCATCTTTTCCGGAACCTGCAGCGGAGCATCGGCATCGTCGTCGCTGGGTTCGCTGTGCGGCCCGGCCGTGACCTGGGTCAGCAGGCGCTGCAGTGCTGCCAGGGTGATCGGCTTGACCAGCACCCCCTGCATCCCTGCCTCGTGGCAGCGTTGCCGTTCGGCCGGGTCGGCGTTGGCGGTTGCGCCATGGATCGGTACGCCAACCCCACGCGCGCGCAATGCACGGGCCAGACCGTAACCGTCCAGTCCCGGCATGTTGAGGTCGGTCAACACCAGGGCAAAAGGACGCTGCGGCCAATAGCGCAGGGCCTCATTGCCGTCGCTGGCGACCACAGCGTGGCAGCCGAGCTGCTCCAGCTGGTCACGCAGGATCGCCTGGTTGATCGGGTTGTCTTCGGCGACCAGTACCTGCAGCCCACCGAACCTGCGTGTCGCGGGCAGACGCCCGTTGACCTCGGCGGGCAGTGCTCGCCCGGCTGCAGCCGCCAGCGCCATCACGATCGCATCCAGGCGATGCACGCCGACCTGCCAATGTCCCTGCACCTGTTGCGGCTGCATTCCGCCTTCGCGGCAGGCCACCACCTGCGGTCCACTCCACGCAGGCGCACCCTCGTCCAGCACAAGGTCGAGCATCACCGTGCCAGGGTCGACAAGCGCCGGTGCATCGTCGCGGTGCACGCTGGCCTGTGCGCCACGCTGCTGCAGCCGATCGCATATCGATTGTGCAAACTCGCGAACGCTGCCGCGAACCTGCACCGGCAGCCCTGCCGGCAACTGCGGTGAAGCCGCCTGCAGCGGATCGGGTATTGCCTCAGGCAGCGGCAGTTCGACCGAGAAACTGCTGCCCAGGCCGCTTTCGCTGACCACCCGCAGGTGGCCGTCCATCATCGCGGTCAGGTGTGCACAGATCGCCAGGCCCAGTCCGGTGCCACGCATGGCATCGGTGCCCGGGTTGGCCTGGAAGAAGGGTTCGAACAGATGTGCCTGGTGCTCGCTGGCGATGCCGATGCCGGTATCGGCCACCTGCCAGCGCAGCCAGCAGCGATCATCGATGTGCTGTGCACCCAGGCGCACCACGACCCGACCGCTGTCGGTGAACTTCAGCGCATTGCTGATCAGGTTGTTGAGGATCTGGCGGATGCGCGCGGCATCACCATTGACCGCAGCCGGTACGTCCGGGTCGATGCAGGCGTAGAACTGCAGGCCCTTGTGTGCGGCGGCAGCGGCGTAGGAGTCCAGTGCGTCCTCGGTCAACCGCACCGGATCGAACGCGCCGGGTTCCAGACTCAGCTGGTCGGCCTCGGCCTTGCTGACATCCAGAATGTCGCTGATCAGCTGCATCAATGTCGATGACGAGCGCTGGATCGTGTCCAGGTAGTCCTGCTGGCGCGCATCCAGCGGGGTCAGGCCAAGCAGTTCCAGCGTGCCGAGCACGCCGTACAGCGGGGTGCGTATTTCATGGCTCATGGTGGCCAGGAACTGGCTTTTGGCGCGGTTGGCCTGGTCGGCCGCGCGCCGTGCCTGCTGCAGCACCTGCTCGGCCTCGTGCTGGCTGCTGAGATCGATGAACAGGCACAGCACAGCCGGTTCGCCGCGATAGCGCGCGGGCGTGGCGGTGATCAGCAGGTGGCGGTTGTCCGGCGTGGTGTAGGCCAGGCCGTCGCCCGTGGCAGTGCCGCCGGCGGCGAGCACACTGCGTCGCCAGGGCCCGTGCCAGCCACCCTCGTCGTGGTCTTCCCCCAACCACTGACGCGCCAGCGCGTTGTCCAGCAGCACGCGGCCATCGGTGCGACGCAGCAGGCACAATCCGATCGGTGCGTTGTCGAGGATGGTGCGGCTGAAGGCTTCGCTTTCCAGCAACCGCGCATGGTTGCGGCGCAGTGGTTCGATCACCGAACGCCGGTAGGCACGCAGGATCAGCACGCCACCGGTGGCCAGCAGCAGTGCCACCACCATGCTGCCCAGCAGGGGCCCGCGCGGGTGCTGGAATACCTGTTGCCATCCCACGTGATACACCGCCAGCCAGCCGTGTTCGCTGCGCATGCGGAACAGCAGGCCGTCCAATCCCGCGCGCCAGGACGTAGCGGCGCGGCTGGCATCGCTGGCATCACCGAGCAGCAGGCGGCCGTTGCCATCGAACAGTGACATCCGTTCGAACACCGGCGTACCCATCACCTGGCGGTAGTCATCGACGCGGCCGGGATCCAGCAGGCAGGCCACGGCGGCCAGTGACTCGTCCTCGTTCTCGCCCCACAGGCGGGCATCCTGCGGCGCGTGCGCGATGGCAAGCAGCCGGGTCTGGCCTTCGCGCCAGGCCACCGGTGTCCAGACCACGCTGCCGCGGCGCAGCGCTGGACGTTCGCGCAGGACCTGGTGGATGGCGGCCAGTGCCGGATGCAGGTGATGCGGGCTGCTCTGGCCCGGATCACCACGCGTTGTCTGGATCGGCGCAAGCAGGCCACGGCGGCCCTGGCCATCGACCAGCAGGCATTGCGGAGGCGGAAACCGGGAGGCCGCCCAGAAAGCGCCGTAGAAGCGCAGGAAGCGGTCGCCCAGTTCGTCCGCTGCCTGTGCCGAAGCGCCACTGTCGGCACCGATCCGGGCGAAACTGGCGAACAAGGGGCTGGGCGGCGCACGCGAGGCAGATTCGTCCACTGGCTGCCCGCGACTGCCTACGTCATGCAGGCGCCATTGCCGCAGGAAGCGGTCCTGTTCCTGCAGCGTGCCGTCCAGGCGACGGAAGTGATAGCGGATCTTGCTCTGTTCTTCGTTGAACAGCTGGCTGCCGGTGGACAGCAGCAGGCCGGCCTGCAGGGTTGCCAGCACCACCACGCCAATCAGCAGGGCATGTACGCGCAGGGAGCGGCGGGCGAGTCGGCGTACGGGAGCGGCCTCGGCCGGCATGGGCAGGTCTCGGAGCAGTAGGCGGTCGATGGCGGCCCGAAGGGCCCGGGGCACGGCCGGTACCGCCGCGCAGAGAGGATCGTCAATGACTCTTGATGGGATTGTGAAGCCTTTCAGCCTCGACTGTCAGTGCGATGCTGCACGGCTGCCGCGCGCGCCCTCATCCGGAGCATCTTCGTCCAGCAGTCGGGTGAAGTCGTCCGATGGCAGCGCCTGCGAAATCAGGAAACCCTGTACCTGGTTGCAGCCGAGCTGGCGCAGCGCGGCCAGATCGGCATCGCTCTCCACGCCTTCGGCAACGATGGTCAGACCGAGCTGGTTGGCCAGCGCGATCACGGTGGTCAAGGTCAGGTGCAGGGCGGGATCGCGCGCGCAGCCGCTGACCAGCGCCCGATCGATCTTGACCTCGGTGAAGGGGGTGTTGACCAGGTTGTGCACCGAGCTCAGGCCTTGGCCGAAGTCGTCCTGGGCCAGGCCGAACCCCTTCATCCGCAACCGGCACGCGCCTGCATAGAAGTCGCTCACGTGGCGGGTGGTGCTGTTCTCCATCAGTTCGAAGCACAGGTCAGCCGGGTTGCCGCCGGCGGCCAGGGTCAATGCCAGCAGCTCATCGGGAAGATCGGACTGCTCCAGCAGATGCGGCGGCAGGTTGATCGATACCGGCACGCGGAATCCCTGGGAGCGCCAGCGCGCCTGCGCCTGGATGCTGGCGGTGAGCATCGCGCGCAGCAGTTCGCCCTCCAGGCCATGACGGCACAGTGCCGGCAGGAAGCTTCCAGGCGCCAGTGTTCCGAGCTGCGGATGGCGCCAGCGCACCAGTGCTTCGGCGGCAACCACGCGCCCGGACTGCAACGACTTCTTCGGCTGGAACCAGGCGGTCAGGCTGCCGTCGGCCAGCGCCTGCCGCAGCTGCACCGCGTCCGGCTCGGGTGTCAGCGCAGCCGGGCTGGTGCGTACGGCTGGCCGGGTCTGCGCCAGTGCATCGAGCAGCGCATCGACATCGCTGGCGGCGACCGGCTTGGCCAACAGGCCGACCACGTCCAGGCCCAGTGATTCAGCCATCAACCGTGCCGAACTCATCATCCGCCGCGAGGCTGCGCTGACCACGGCAAGCCGCGGCGGACGCGGCTGCGCGGCCAGTGCCTGGATGAACTGGATGCCATCCTGGCCGGGCATCAACAGATCGCTCACCACCAGGTCATAGGCCTGGCAGGCACACAGGGCGATAGCCGCATCGACGTCTTCGCAGGCGTCGACCTGCACGCCGGCGCGCGCGCTGAACAGATTGACGAGATAGCCGCGTTGGAACGGCTGGTCTTCCAGGATCAGGACACGGCGGGTCATGCGGGATCTCCTTGGCGAACGGCGGAAAGCGCCTGACGCAGGCGTGCGATGTCGATGGGTTTGCTCAGATAGCCCTGCATGCCACTGGCCAGGCAGCGCTCGCGCTCCTCGGCGGTAGCGTTGGCGGTGGCGCCGATCACCGGCAGCAGAACGCCCTCCGCCCGCAGCCGGCGCGCCAGGGTGTGGCCGTCCATGCGCGGCATGTTGATGTCGGTGACCACAAGGTCGAAGTCATGGGCCTGGCACAGCTGCAACGCCTCGACACCATCCTGCGCAAGCTCCACCTCGCAGCCCAGGGCCTGCAGCTGTTCGGCCAGGATCACCCGGTTGATGGGATTGTCTTCCACGGCCAGCACCCGCAGTCCCAGCGGGCCTGGCTGCACATCGCGCGCTGCGGTCGGCAGCGTTGCGCATTGGCGCTGCTGGCGTGCCACCGCCAAGGCGATCGAGGACATGCCATGCAGGGTGACCAGCAGCGCGCCATCGGCGGCAGGTGCCGGTTGGTCGCCACCATCGATCGAGGCCAACACCCGCGGTCCCTGCCAGGCCAACGGCTGTTCCGCCTCGCCATCCATCAGGATCGCGCCGGCGTGGTCGAGCAGGGCAGGATCGCCCTGCAGCGGCTGCGCATTGGCACCCCAGCGGCGCAGCCAGCCACAGGCACTATCGACCAGCTCGCGATCGCGGCCGCGCACGTACACCGGCGGTTCGGCCAGCAACGCGGGGCCATCCTCGGTCGCCGCCAGCACCGGCAAGGGCAGGCGCACGGTGAAACTGCTGCCCAGTCCCGGCTCGCTGACCACGCGCAGTTCGCCACTCATCAAGCGCACCAGGCGGTCGCTGATCGACAGGCCCAGCCCGGTGCCCTGCGCACTGGCAGCGCCACGGACCTGACGGAAGGGCTCGAACAGGCGTGCCTGTTCCTCGGTGGCGATGCCCACGCCGGTATCGGTGACCTGCCAGGCCAGCACGCTCGACTCGCCTTCGCGCTGCACCAGTCGTACGCGCAGCACCACCCGGCCATGCTCGGTGAACTTGATGGCATTGCTGAGCAGGTTGCCGAGCACCTGGCGGATCCGGTCGGCATCACCGAGCACCCGTGTCGGCAACCGGGGATCGGTGCAGACCAGTACCTGCAGGCCTTTGCGCGTCGCCGCAGCGGCGAAGCTGCGCAGCACGCTCTCGGTCAGCTCGCGCGGCGAGAACGATGCCGGCTCCAGGCTCAGCTGGCCCGACTCGATCTTGGACACATCCAGCACGTCGCTGATCAGTTGCAACAGCACCGACGAGGAACTCTCGATGGTGCGCAGGTACTGCGACTGGCGCGCATCCAGGGGCGTGCGACCGAGCAGCTCCAGCGTGCCAAGCACTCCGTACAGCGGCGTGCGGATCTCATGGCTCATGGTCGCCAGGAACGCGCTCTTGGCCTGGTTGGCGGCGTCGGCCGCCTGCCGCGCCGAGGACAGCGCCGCCTGCGCCTGGCGATGGCGTGAGATGTCATGGAACACGCACAGCAGCACGTCGTCATCCTGGTAACGGCAGGCCGCATGCAGCACCTGCAGCTGGCGACCGTCGCGTGCGGTGAACTCCAGCCCGCGACCGCGTTCGCCGGCATGCCCGCGCCACGGTGCCTGCCAATCGCTGTCCGTGCCTTCCTCGCCCAGCCAGTCGCGCAGCAGCTGGTTGGACAGCAGCAGCTGGCGGTCGCTGCGGCGCAGGACACAGATGCCGACCGGCGCCAGGTCGATCACCGTGGAACTGAAATCCAGGCTTTCCAGCAGGCGCCGGTGCTGCAGCAGGGCCGGCTGGATCAACTGGCGGTCGACGCGATGCCGCAGCAGGCGCAGCGCGATGCCCGCCAGCAGCAGCAACGCACTGCTGATCAGCAGCGAGGTCGCCATGTCGCCGAGCAGCAGGCGTGGAGGCAGGTGATAGACCAGCCGCCAGCCGTCATTGCCTACGCCCTTCACCAAGGCCACGCCGCGTGGCAGGCCTGTGCTCCAGAGCACGCCGAAACTGTCGTCCTGGCGCTGCTGCAGTGCTTTCCAGCCTGCGCTGTCCAGGCGCGGAGCCAGGCTCGACAGGGCGGGCTGCCCGTCGCGGTCCAGCAGGGCGTAGCCGCCGATGCCCTGGCCATCGATCATTTCCGAGGCGGCCGCACTGTCCAGCAGCAGCATCAACCACTGGCCCGGTTGCGGTCCGGCCTGTACCGGTTGTGCCAGAGCGACCCCGGCGTCGCCCGCGCGCAGCCAGTACACCGGGTCGGTACCGGCAAGCGTGCCGCTGCGCTGCTGCAGTACATGCAGCGTGGGCAGGCCGGCGATGTCCACGTCGGCCTGGCCGCCGGCCAGCCAATGCGTTCCCTGCGCGTCGACCAGCAGCAGATGGGTCTGCAGGGTCTGCAGCGTGTGTTCTGCGCGCGGCGACAGCAGCAGGCGCTGGCCCGGCTTTCCACCCGGCCCGTCCAACGGCAGCTGGCGTACGCCCTCGCTGGACGGCGCCGACGGATCACCCACCACCACCGAATCGCCCAGATAGCGCAGCAGGGCCTCACGCTGGTCGAAGTAGATCTGCGCCCTGTACGCGGCGGCATTCATGTCGCGGCGGTGGCTGGAGATATCTTCGGTCAACGCGGTCAGCAGGTAGAAGCCGGTGGCGGCAGCCAGGCACAGGAACACGCACACCGTCAGCCAGCGCAGCAGCACCGAAGCGGTGGTCGGCGGTGCGACCAGGGGCAGGGAAGGGCGAGGGAATCGGAACATGCACCGATCCTAGGGAGGACGGTCACCCGCCCGGAATCAGCCATGTCCTAAAAAGCGGCGCGCCCGCCGTGGAGGAGGCCGCCGGCGGGGAACCGTTCAGGCTGGGGCAGGGGCTGGCGGTCAAAAAAAGACCCCCGCCGAAGCGGGGGTCTGTGGCGAGCCACCAGCAGGGCGTCCTTACAGCGCGCTGCCACCGAACTTGTGGGTGTACTGCAGGTTGATGGTACGGCCGACGCTGTCGAA
This sequence comes from Stenotrophomonas sp. OVS01A, assembly GCF_019969775.1. Lineage (NCBI taxonomy): Bacteria > Pseudomonadati > Pseudomonadota > Gammaproteobacteria > Lysobacterales > Lysobacteraceae > Stenotrophomonas > Stenotrophomonas sp. OVS01A. The sequence continues at coordinate 54,382 of NZ_JAHXYV010000001.1, forward strand.
CCAGGACACGTCGTAGTACGGGTACGCCGTATAGGTCTTGTCCTTCGGCGGCATCTTGTTGAACACATTGACCACCGACAGCGACAACCGCGAGTGATCGTCGAAGCGGTACTGCAGCGAAGCGTTGTAGCGGTAGGTCGCCTTGATCCACGGGCTGTCGCCGCTTTCCTCGTCGAACACCTGGTCGTAGCTGTCCGAGGTCGGCAGCTTGCCCAGGCGCGAGCCGTACACGGTGGCCGACCAGGCGTCCTTTTCCCAGGTCACGCTGACGCTGGTCTTGGTGCGGGGAATATCGAAGCCGCTGTTGATCGCGAACTGGTCTTCGGTCACATCACCGGCATAGCGCTGGAAATCATGCTTCTTCACCCAGGTGTGGGTGCCATTGAAGATGAAGTCGCCGATGCCGGTCTGCAGGCGGTAGCGCAGGCCGACGTCGATGCCGGAGGTGGACTCGCGCGCCACGTTGATCGGATTGACGTGCACACCGTACAGGCGGCCGTCTGCGGTGCGGGTGATGCGGGCCAGGGCATCCACGCAGGTCGGCGAGCCGATGTCGGCGCTGCCCAGCCGGCAGTTCGCTTCGCTGGCCAGGATCGTACGCACGTCCATGTCCTGCACCTGGTCGCGCATGTCGATGTTGAACCAGTCGGCCGACAGGTCCAGGCCGGTGGCCGGCGACCACACGAAGCCCGCGCTCCAGGAGGTGCTGGTTTCCGGTTCCAGCTCGCGGTTGCCACTGCGGCTGCGGATCACGTTGCGCTCGTAATCGGCGCAATCATCGGCGGCGTCGGCGCGGCAGTTGTACAGATCTTCCGCGCTGGTCTCGTCGTTGCCCGGGCCGGCGAACACATAGTGCAGGTCCGGCGCACGGAACGCGGTGCCGTACGAGCCGCGCACCAGCAGCGTGTCGATCGGGCGCCATTCCAGGCCGCCGCTCCAGGTCGCCTTGCCGATGGTGTGGCCCGAATAGCGATACTGGTCGTAACGGCCGGCCACGCTCAGGTTGACCGTCTCATGCAGCGGCATGCGCAGCTCGGCGGCAGTCGCCCAGCGGTTGCGCGAGCCCTTGCCGTCCGAATCCTTCCAGCTGTAGTAGTAATAGCCGGTCGCCAGCGGGTCCGGGTTGAGCGCGTAGGCCTGCTGGCCCACTTCCACCGTCGCGGCAAAGCCGGCATCGCCACCGGGCAGGGTGAACAGCGACCCATTGGTCAGGGTCAACGCAGCCGTCTCGGTGCGCGACTTCGGCGTATAGGTGGTGCGTGCGGCGATCGAATCGTACTCGGCACGGGTCAGCGGCCGGTACAGGCGCGACGGATCGGCGTTGTAGATCGGGAAGCCGTCCTCGTCCTCGCCCAGCTGCGGGCCCAGGAACAGGTCGTTGGCCTTGGATGCGATGATCTGCGCCCAGCTGATCCGCGACTGGTACTGCGAATGGCTCAGTGCTGCTTCGTAGTCCCAGTTGCCGGTCAGGTTGCCCTTGAAGCCGGTGGTCACGCTGAAGGTCTTCTGCGTGCTGCGCACCATCGCATTGTCCAGCCCGCCCATTTCCTCGGGCGAGAACTGGCGCTGCCAGAACTCGATCTCGCCGGTGGCTTCATTGTTGAAGTAACCCGACTCATCGCCGTCGGCGGCCATGCGGCCCCACTTGGTGACATCGCGCATCAGTGACATCGTGTGGTAGCCCAGCTGCACGTCGGCGAACCACTGCTGGCCGTTGTCGAAGTCGTAGCTGAGCGAGGCATAGCCGTTGGCGCCGCGGCGCTTGCTGAGGATCGTGCCGTAGCCGATCGCGCTGTCGCTGCCGCAGTAGTAGCCGTAGCGCGGACGGAACGCGCGGTAGGTGCTGCCCTGATTCTGCCCGGCCAACGCCTCGCAGGTCGCCGCGCCCGGGTCCAGGTAGTCATCGTTGTAATCGGTGCGCAGGTAGGAACGACGGGCGATGCGCGCGCCTTCGGTCGGGCCGTCCTGCGTCGAGTCCTGGATGTCGCGGTCGTAGGCCCACAGCGGCGTCTGCGACTGCAGTTCGACGCTGTACACCGCGTTGAAGTTGCCGCTGCTGAAGCCGCTGGCCAAGCTCATGTCGAACGACTCACCACCGCCTTCGGTGGTGGTGCCCATGCGCATGTCGATGGTGGTGCCATCGGCCTTCTTCTTCAGGATGAAATTGACCACGCCGGCGATTGCATCCGAGCCGTAGATCGCCGACGCGCTGCCGGTCAGCACTTCAATGCGGTCGATCATGCCCAGCGGAATGTTGGACACATCGGTGAAGTTGCTGCGGCCCTTGAACGGCATCGGGAAGTCGGCGATGCGACGGCCGTTGACCAGCACCAGGGTGTGGTTCGGCCCCAACCCGCGCAGGTCGACCTGCTGCGCACCCGGCGAGAAATCGGCCCCTCCGGAGGACTGCTGGCTCTGCGTCTCACCGCCGTTCTGGGTCATCGCGCGCAGCACGTCCGGCACGGTGGTGAAGCCGCTGGAGCGGATCTGCTCTGCGTTGATGACAGTGATCGGCGCCGGTCCTTCCACCTGGGCGCGCGGGATGCGTGAGCCGGTCACCTGCACCGCATCCAGCTGTTGTACCGAAGAGGAAGCGGGAGTCTGTGCCGCCGCCGAAGCAGCAACGCCCATCAACGCCAGCTGGATCGACCACGCCATCGCCTGTCTACGCATGAGAAATTCTCGGAAGTAATGCCGGCCCACAGAGGAGGGGCCCTGTCCCCCATTCACATTTCAGGAATGGGCGCGCGCATTTAACGCCTTTTTCATGTCCTTGACTACTGGGAATATGTCTGGCAAAGAGTGAAAACGGTTGCAGGTCGTTTTTGTTCAGGGAGATCAAAATGCGACGCCTTCGCTACGGGCTGCGTGGCCCGCTCATCGCCTTGCTGCTGTCCGCGCTCTTCTGGTCATCACCAGCGGCGGCACAGGAACTGATGGACCCGGGCTTCGCCTACTACGAAGTGGGCGATCTGGATGCACCGCGGCCTGGCCCGCGAGCCCCCGCGATGATGCTGATGGGCGGTGGCGAATGGGTGCCTGAAGCCTTCCAGTGGTGGCTGCGCCAGGCCGGCAATGGCCGTGTGTTGATCCTGCGCGCCTCCGGCACCGATGAGCTGCAGGACCGTCTGTACCGGGAGATTGGCGGCACCACCGCCGTGCAGACCCTGGTGTTCGACAACCGCCGCGGCGCCGATGACCCGGCCGTGCTGCGGGTCGTGGCCGCAGCCGATGCGATCTTCATCGCCGGCGGCGATCAGTCCCGCTACATCCGCTTCTGGAAGGGCACCGCGCTCAATCGCGCGCTGAATGCCCACGTGCGCGCCGGCAAGCCGATTGCCGGCACCAGCGCCGGGCTGGCCATCCTCGGCGGCTACGCCTATGGCGCGCTGGACGGCGGCAGCATCGATTCGGCCAGCGCCATGGCCGACCCGATGGGCGAGGCGGTGACCCTGGACCGCGGCTTCCTGCAGTTGCCCTACCTGCAGCGGGTGGTCACCGACACCCACTTCGACAAGCGCGACCGTCTCGGCCGCCTGATCGTGTTCGTGGCCCGCGCCGCGCATGACAGCGGTGACCCGGACATGGTCGGCATCGGCGTCGACGAAGACACGGCCCTGTGCGTGGAGCCTGACGGCCAGGCCCAGGTCTACAGTGCCGACGGCGAAGGCAAGGTCTGGGTGGTCAGCCCCGGACGCGACGCCGACCGGCTGGTGGTAGGCGAGCCCCTGCGCTTCCATGCGGTACCGGTCACCGTGGTCGCCAGCGGCAGTCGCATGCGCCTGGACGACCTGCAGGCCGACGCGGCCTACCAGGCTTTGGCTGAAATCAGCGATGGCGAGATTGAAGTCGTCCGCCAATGATCCGGTAGCGCCGGGCCATGCCCGGCGGATGCCGTCGCGCTGTGCCTTCCACCGGGCATGGCCCGACGCTACCGTGCAATCCAATCCTTGTCCTGCTGGAGATCTGCTTCCATGAAACTGCGCCTGGCGATGTCCGCGCTGTTGTCCCTGCCACTGCTGGCCCAGGCCGCACCCACCGCATCACCGCTGCTGGTCATCCACGGCGGTGCCGGGGTGGAGCGCAAGGATCTCTCCGCGGCAGAAGAACAGGCCGCGCGCGCTGCGCTGAAGGCGGCATTGCTGAAGGGCCATGCCGAACTTGCAGCCGGGCGTCCGGCACTGGCGGCGGTGACCGCGGCCATCACCGTGCTCGAGGATGATCCGACCTTCAACGCGGGCAAGGGCGCGGTGTTCACCCACGAAGGCCGCAATGAACTGGACGCGGCGGTGATGGACGGTGCCACCCAGGCGGCCGGAGCAGTGGCCGGCGTGCAGCGCGTGCGCAACCCGATCCTCCTCGCGCAGGCGGTGATGCAGAAGTCCAGGCACGTGATGATGGTGGGGCAGGGCGCCGAAGCCTTCGCCACCGAGCAGGGCGTGACCCTGGTCGACCCCTCCTACTTCCGCACCGACAAGCGCTGGCAGCAGCTGCAGCGTGCATTGAAGGAAGAAGCGAGCGGGCAGGCGCATGCCGACCTGGAAACCGCAAAGCACTTCGGCACGGTCGGTGCGGTCGCCCTGGATGCACAGGGGCATCTTGCTGCAGGCACCTCCACTGGCGGCATGACCAACAAGCGCTATGGACGTGTCGGCGATTCGCCGATCATCGGTGCCGGCACCTGGGCCGATGCGCGCTGTGCGGTGTCGGGTACCGGTTGGGGCGAGTACTACATCCGTACCGCGGCAGCCCATGAGATCTGCGCGCGCATGCGCTACCTCGGTCAGTCGCCGGAACAGGCGGGCAAGGGCGTGATCAACGACGCGATTCCGCAGATGGGCGGCGACGGCGGGGCGATCGTGCTCTCTGCAGATGGAAAAGCGGCAGCGCCGTTCAACACCCAGGGCATGTATCGGGGCTGGATCGGGGCCGATGGCGTTGCCCATGTGGCCATCTTTGCCGACGAGCCAATCGCGCTGCCTTGAGCAGACCCTTGCGTATCAAGGGGTTTGCGACGCGCGTGAAAAAAAGTGAAAAAAAGCGTTGACAGACCCCTGCTTCATCTCCAGAATTGCGGGCTCACCACCACACACCGCAACGCTTCGGCGGCACGGAATGGGGTGGTAAGGAGGGATACCCAAGCGGCCAACGGGGGCAGACTGTAAATCTGCTGGCTTACGCCTTCGGTGGTTCGAATCCACCTCCCTCCACCAGCTTCACGTTGTGGCACATTCCCGGTGCGGGAGTAGTTCAATGGTAGAACCTCAGCCTTCCAAGCTGATGGTGCGGGTTCGATTCCCGTCTCCCGCTCCATTGAATGAACTTTGAATATTATCGAGTTCATGCCATAATGCAAAACTCGCTCACATAGCTCAGTCGGTAGAGCACTTCCTTGGTAAGGAAGAGGTCGAAGGTTCGATTCCTTTTGTGAGCACCATCTTCAGCACCACACCAGACGAATTCGAGATAAGCAGCCATGGCCAAGGGTAAGTTCGAGCGCACCAAGCCGCACGTCAATGTCGGCACCATCGGTCACGTCGACCACGGCAAGACCACGCTGACCGCCGCACTGACCAAGATCGGTGCCGAGCGCTTTGGTGGCGAGTTCAAGGATTACTCCGCGATCGACGCTGCGCCGGAAGAAAAGGCACGTGGCATCACGATCTCGACCGCGCACGTCGAGTACGAATCCACCGTTCGTCACTACGCCCACGTCGATTGCCCGGGCCATGCTGACTACGTCAAGAACATGATCACCGGTGCTGCCCAGATGGACGGCGCGATCCTGGTGTGCTCGGCCGCTGACGGCCCGATGCCGCAGACCCGCGAGCACATCCTGCTGTCGCGTCAGGTCGGCGTGCCGTACATCGTCGTGTTCCTGAACAAGGCCGACATGGTTGACGATGCCGAGCTGCTGGAACTGGTCGAAATGGAAGTCCGCGAGCTGCTGAGCAAGTATGACTTCCCGGGCGACGACACCCCGATCATCTCGGGTTCGGCCCGTCTGGCGCTGGAAGGCGACCAGAGCGACATCGGCGTGCCGGCCGTCATCAAGCTGGTCGAGGCGCTGGACACCTGGATCCCGACCCCGGAGCGTGACGTCGACAAGGCGTTCCTGATGCCGGTCGAAGACGTGTTCTCGATCTCGGGCCGCGGCACCGTGGTGACCGGTCGTATCGAGCGCGGCGTGATCAAGGTCGGCGAAGAAATCGAAATCGTCGGCATCCGTCCGGTGCAGAAGACCACCGTGACCGGCGTGGAAATGTTCCGCAAGCTGCTGGACCAGGGTCAGGCAGGCGACAACGCCGGTCTGCTGCTGCGCGGCACCAAGCGTGACGACGTCGAGCGTGGCCAGGTTCTGGCCAAGCCGGGTTCGATCAAGCCGCACACCAAGTTCGACGCCGAAGTGTACGTGCTGTCGAAGGACGAAGGCGGCCGTCACACCCCGTTCTTCAAGGGCTACCGTCCGCAGTTCTACTTCCGTACCACCGACATCACCGGTGCGGTCGAGCTGCCGGAAGGCGTCGAGATGGTGATGCCGGGCGACAACGTGAAGATGGTTGTCACCCTGATCAACCCGGTCGCCATGGACGCCGGCCTGCGCTTCGCCATCCGCGAAGGTGGCCGTACCGTCGGTGCTGGCGTGGTTGCCAACATCCTCGAGTAAGCCTGCATGCCGGCGGTCGCATAGCGCTGCCGGTCTGGCGAGTGGCGGGCCGGGAACCTCGGTCCGCCTTCGCCGTCTAAGGGAAGGCAAGTTTTCAACGTACGCCAGTAGCTCAATTGGCAGAGCAGCGGTCTCCAAAACCGCAGGTTGGGGGTTCGAGTCCCTCCTGGCGTGCCATCTGCCCACCTTACCGAGCGGCCCTGCCGCTAAAGCAGACACAGCCTGATGAATAGCAAGATCGAACATTCCAAGGACACCTCCGCGCAAGGCGGGGATATCGTCAAGTACGTCCTCGCATCGTTGCTGGTGCTGGCAGGTCTGTTCGTCTGGTTCTGGTTCTCCGCCGACTCCGGTCGCGCTGCCCAGCTGGGCGCGTGGGCGGGTCAGCTGCGTGCGTTGGCGGTCGTGGTCGGCCTGGTTGGCGGTATCGGCGTGTTCATGCTGACCGGCAAGGGGCGCGACACCCGCGAATTCCTCTCCGAGTCGCGCTTTGAACTGCGTAAAGTGGTCTGGCCGACCCGCCAGGAAGCCATTCGCATGACCTGGGTGGTGATTGTCGTCGTCCTGATTCTCAGCTTGCTGCTGGGCGGGTTCGACTTCTTCATCCAGAAACTGACTCAGTGGTTCCTGAGCCGCTAAGGAGAAATGCATGAAGCGTTGGTACGTCGTTCACGCCTATTCGGGCTTCGAGAAGTCGGTGGCGCAGGCTCTGCGCGATCGCATCGTCCGTGACGGCATGGAAGAGCGCTTCGGCGACGTCCTGGTTCCGACCGAGGAAGTGATCGAAATGCGCGCCGGCCAGAAGCGCCGTTCCGAGCGCAAGTTCTTCCCGGGTTACGTGCTGGTCCAGATCGAGACCCACGAAGAAGCCGGTATTCCGCGCATCGACAACGAAAGCTGGCATCTGGTCAAGGAAACCCCGCGCGTCATGGGCTTCATCGGCGGAACCGCTGATCGTCCGCTGCCGATCGCCGACTCCGAGGCCGAGGCGATCCTGAATCGTGTCCAGGAAGGCGTCGAGAAGCCGCGTCCGAAGGTGCTGTTCGAGCCGGGCCAGATGGTCCGCGTCACCGAGGGTCCGTTCAACGACTTCAATGGTGTCGTCGAAGAGGTCAATTACGAGAAGAGCCGTCTGCGCGTCTCGGTGTTGATCTTCGGTCGCGCCACCCCGGTCGAACTTGAGTTCGGTCAGGTCGAAAAGGCCGTCTGATCTGCATTCATCTGCCGCTTCAGGCATGTGAAGAAAAAACCTGATATGCTGCGCGGCTCCCGTTGGGAAGCTGGCGGGATGAGGCCACCGAAAGGTGGCCTTCGGCATGATTTCAAAACGCGATGCCGGGACGCGTGATTCCCGGTCCGATGGGGAGCCTGTTGTCGCAAGGCGCTAGCACCCGGAGAGTACTCACATGGCAAAGAAAGTTGTCGGTTATATCAAGCTGCAGGTGAAGGCCGGTCAGGCCAACCCCTCGCCGCCGGTCGGTCCTGCGCTGGGTCAGCGCGGCCTGAACATCATGGAATTCTGCAAGGCCTTCAATGCCGCCACGCAGAAGCTCGAGCCGGGTCTGCCGGTTCCGGTGATCATCACGGCCTATTCGGACCGTACGTTCACCTTCATCACCAAGAGCACTCCGGCCACCACCCTGCTGAAGAAGGCCGCTGGCATCTCGTCGGGCTCCAAGCGCCCGAACACCGAGAAGGTCGGCAAGGTCACCCGTAAGCAGCTGGAAGAGATCGCCAAGGCGAAGGAACCGGATCTGACTGCCGCCGACCTGGACGCCGCCGTGCGTACCATCGCTGGCTCTGCCCGTTCCATGGGCCTCGTGGTGGAGGGTTAAGAAGATGGCACAGACCAAGCGTGAGAAGGCCATCAAGGCCGCTATCGTTCCGGGCAAGGCATACGCCTTCGAGGACGCAATCAACATCCTGAAGACCGCCACCAAGGCCAAGTTCGTCGAGTCGATCGACGTTGCTGTGCGCCTGGGCGTCGACGCGAAGAAGTCCGACCAGCAGGTCCGTGGCTCCACCGTGCTGCCGGCTGGTACCGGCAAGTCGGTCCGCGTCGCTGTCTTCGCTCCGGCCGGTGCCAAGGCTGATGAAGCCCTGGCTGCTGGCGCCGAAGCCGTCGGTATGGACGACCTGGCCGAGAAGATGCAGGCCGGCGATCTGAACTACGACGTCGTGATCGCGACCCCGGACGCAATGCGCGTTGTCGGTAAGCTGGGTACCGTGCTGGGCCCGCGCGGCCTGATGCCGAACCCGAAGGTCGGCACCGTCTCCCCGAACCCGGGTGAGGCTGTGAAGAATGCCAAGTCGGGTCAGGTGCGTTACCGCACCGACAAGGCCGGCATCATCCACTGCACCATCGGCAAGGCCGACTTCGCCGAAGACGCGCTGAAGTCGAACCTGACCGCGCTGCTGCTGGACCTGATCAAGGCCAAGCCGGCCACCTCGAAGGGCACCTACCTGCAGAAGGTTTCGGTCAGCTCGACGATGGGCCCGGGCGTCACCGTCGACCAGTCGTCGCTGAGCCTGAAGTAATCGTTTCAAGCGGTCGCGGGTCCCTCGGGTCCCGCGACCGTGACATTTGAAGGCATCGCCGGCAACACATCGCCGGTGGTAGCCGTCAAAGACCGCAGGTGCGGTCGTGGCATGCCGGCGACGGGCACGGAAGCTCGATTTGGCAGGGAGTCGCCGCCGGAGCAGTCACGAACGCTTAATCGATTCCCAGGAATCACCCTGCGTAGATGGTGCCCTTCTGGAGTTTTTCTGGTTCACGCACGTCTGGGGTTACCCAGGTTGGCCCACTCCAGGTCTAGAACGGCCCACCCCCCGGAACATCATTCCGATGTTCCCGGCGTCCAGGACGGATGCCGCACAGGACCGCACACGGCAGGAGCCGTAAGCGGAGTTCAATCGGAGGAGTGCAATGGCTCTCAATCTGTCCCAGAAGCAAGAAGTAGTCGCGGAGCTGGCAGACATCGCCGCCAAGGCCCACTCCTTGATCGCAGCCGAATACGCTGGCACCACGGTCGCTCAGATGACCGCGATGCGTAAGCAGGCTCGTGAAACCGGCGTTTTCTTGAAAGTTGTCAAGAACACCCTGGCGTCGCGTGCCGTTGAAGGCACCGAGTTCGCAGTCGCACAGGACCAGATGGTTGGTCCGCTGCTGTACGCGTTCTCGCTCGAGGAGCCCGGTGCTGCCGGTCGCCTGATCAAGGATGCCGCCAAGGGCAACGACAAGCTTAAGGCCAAGGTCGTCGCAATCGGTGGTGAAGTGTTCCCGGCAAGCCATGTCGACGTGTTGGCCTCGCTGCCGACCCGCGACCAGGCCCTGGCAATGCTGGCACGCGTCCTGACCGAGCCGGTCACGATGTTCGCCCGCGCCATCAAGGCAATCGGCGACAAGCAGAATGGTGGCGACGTCGCCGCCGACGCTGCTGAACCGGCCGCCGAGACCGCCTGAGTTTCGACTAATCGTGGTTCCTGACGGAACCTCAATCCAGAAAAACATCCAAAGGTAATTATCATGTCCCTTACCAACGAACAGATCGTCGACGCCATCGCCGAGAAGTCCCTGATGGAAGTGATGGAGCTGGTCAAGGCCATCGAAGAGAAGTTCGGCGTCTCCGCCGCTGCTCCGGTCGCCGCTGCTGTGGCTGGCCCGGCTGCCGTCGTTGAAGAGCAGACCGAATTCGTCGTCACCCTGAAGACCGCTGGCGACAAGAAGGTCGAAGTCATCAAGGCCGTCCGCGCCATCACCGGCCTGGGCCTGAAGGAAGCGAAGGACCTGGCCGAAGCCGGCGGCGTCCTGAAGGACAACGCTTCGAAGGACGAAGCCGAGAAGATGAAGAAGGACCTGGAAGCTGCTGGCGCGACTGTCGAAGTCAAGTAAGCACTTCCATTGCGTCGCCATCGAAATCCGGCGATGCAGCCAAGGCTGGGGGCGTAAGCCCCCGGCCTTTGGTCGTTGTTGTAGGCCCGGCCAATCGTGGCGCGGTTCTACGGAAATACGGTGAAAAGCCCAACACGGGCTGCGGTCAAACCCTGGCCGGCCAGCGCAACGCGCGGCGGCGGGGGAGTGGATGCAGACGAGTTGGCAGTTGGAAGTAGCGGGAGAAGGCGTGCTGGTGCCGGCAATACCAGCGACTTCCAACTGACAATTTCAAGTTCCCTTCGGGTCGTGGGCGCACGACTCGCACAACAAGGTGGAAGACCTCATGACGTCCTATTCGTTCACCGAAAAAAAGCGTATCCGCAAGGATTTCGGCAAGCAGCGTTCGATTCTCGAAGTGCCGTTCCTGCTCGCCATCCAGGTGGATTCCTACCGTGAATTCCTGCAGGAGAACGTCGATCCGGCCAAGCGCACGGACCACGGCCTGCACGCTGCACTGAAGTCGGTCTTCCCGATCGCCAGCTACAGCGGCAATGCTGCCCTGGAATACGTCGGCTACAAGCTGGGCGATCCGGTCTTCGACGAGCGTGAGTGCCGTCAGCGTGGCATGAGCTACGGTGCGCCGCTGCGCGTGACCGTGCGCCTGGTGATCTACGACCGCGAGTCGTCGACCAAGGCCATCAAGTACGTGAAGGAGCAGGAGGTCTACCTCGGCGAAATCCCGCTGATGACCGACAACGGCACCTTCATCGTCAACGGCACCGAGCGTGTCATCGTCTCGCAGCTGCACCGCTCGCCGGGCGTGTTCTTCGACCACGACCGTGGCAAGACCCACAGCTCGGGCAAGCTGCTGTACAGCGCCCGCATCATTCCTTACCGCGGCTCCTGGCTGGACTTCGAGTTCGACCCGAAGGACGCGCTGTTCACCCGTATCGACCGTCGCCGCAAGCTGCCGGTGTCGATCCTGCTGCGTGCGCTTGGCTACAGCAACGAAGAGATGCTGGCCGAGTTCTTCGAGATCAACACCTTCCACATCAACCCGGATGAAGGCGTCCAGCTGGAGCTGGTGCCCGAGCGCCTGCGCGGCGAAACCCTGGGCTTCGACCTCGCCGACGGCGACAAGGTCATCGTGGAAGCCGGCAAGCGCATCACCGCGCGCCACATCAAGCAGCTGGAAGCCTCGGGCATCGCCGCCCTGGCCGTGCCGGACGACTACATCGTCGGCCGCATCCTGTCGCACGACGTGGTCGATGCCTCGACCGGCGAACTGCTGGCCCAGGCCAACGACGAAATCACCGACGAACAGCTGCAGGCCTTCCGCAAGGCCGGCGTCGATGCCGTGGGCACCCTGTGGGTGAACGACCTGGATCGTGGCCCGTACCTGTCCAACACCCTGCGCATCGATCCGACCAAGACCCAGCTGGAAGCCCTGGTCGAGATCTACCGCATGATGCGTCCGGGCGAGCCGCCGACCAAGGATGCCGCGCAGAACCTGTTCCACAACCTGTTCTTCACCTTCGAGCGCTACGACCTGTCCGCAGTCGGCCGCATGAAGTTCAACCGTCGCGTGGGCCGCAAGGAAACCACCGGCGAAGCCGTGCTGTACGACCGCAAGTACTACGGCGAGCGCAACGACGAAGAGTCCAAGCGCCTCGTTGCCGCCCACGGCGACAGCTCGGACATCCTGGACGTGATCAAGGTCCTGACCGAGATCCGCAACGGTCGCGGCGTGGTCGATGACATCGATCACCTGGGCAACCGTCGCGTGCGTTCGGTCGGTGAAATGGCCGAGAACGTGTTCCGCGTGGGCCTGGTCCGCGTCGAGCGCGCGGTCAAGGAACGCCTGTCGATGGCCGAGTCGGAAGGCCTGACCCCGCAGGAGCTGATCAACGCCAAGCCGGTGGCTGCGGCGATCAAGGAATTCTTCGGCTCCTCGCAGCTGTCGCAGTTCATGGATCAGAACAACCCGCTGTCGGAAGTCACGCACAAGCGTCGCGTCTCGGCCCTGGGCCCGGGCGGCCTGACCCGTGAGCGCGCCGGCTTCGAAGTGCGCGACGTGCACCCGACCCATTACGGCCGCGTCTGCACCATCGAAACGCCGGAAGGCCCGAACATCGGCCTGATCAACTCGCTGGCCGTGTACGCCCGCACCAACCAGTACGGTTTCCTCGAGACCCCGTACCGCAAGGTCGTGGACGGCAAGGTCTTCGACGAAGTCGAGTTCCTGTCGGCCATCGAAGAAAACGAGTACGTCATCGCCCAGGCCAACGCCCTGACCGATGCCAACAGCGTGCTGACCGAGCAGTTCGTCCCCTGCCGTTACCAGGGCGAATCGCTGCTGAAGCCGCCGGCGGAAGTCCACTTCATGGACGTCTCGCCGATGCAGACCGTGTCGATCGCGGCCGCGCTGGTTCCGTTCCTGGAGCACGATGACGCCAACCGCGCACTGATGGGCGCCAACATGCAGCGTCAGGCCGTGCCGACCCTGCGTGCGCAGAAGCCGCTGGTCGGTACCGGCATCGAGCGCGCCGTGGCGCGTGACTCGGGCGTGACCGTGAACGCCCGTCGTGGTGGTGAGATCGTGCAGATCGACGCCGCCCGCATCGTGGTCAAGGTCAACGAAGCCGAGATCACCGACGCGTCCGACGCCGGCGTGGACATCTACAACCTGATCAAGTACACCCGCTCCAACCAGAACACCTGCATCAACCAGCGTCCGCTGGTGGAAGTGGGCAACGTGGTGGCGCGTGGCGACGTGCTGGCCGATGGTCCGTCCACCGACATCGGTGAACTGGCCCTGGGCCAGAACATGCTGATCGCCTTCATGCCGTGGAACGGCTACAACTTCGAAGACTCCATCCTGCTCTCCGAGCGCGTGGTGGAAGAGGATCGCTACACCACGATCCACATCGAAGAGCTGACCTGCGTTGCGCGTGACACCAAGCTGGGGCCGGAGGAAATCTCGGCCGACATCCCGAACGTTTCCGAGCAGGCGCTGAACCGCCTGGACGAAAGCGGCGTGGTGTACATCGGTGCCGAAGTCCGCGCCGGCGACATCATGGTCGGCAAGGTCACCCCGAAGGGCGAAAGCCAGCTGACCCCGGAAGAGAAGCTGCTGCGCGCGATCTTCGGCGAGAAGGCTTCGGACGTGAAGGACAGCTCGCTGCGCGTGCCCCCGGGCATGGACGGCACCGTCATCGACGTGCAGGTCTTCACCCGCGACGGCATCGAGAAGGACAAGCGCGCCCGTCAGATCGAAGAATCTGAAATCAAGCGCGTCAAGAAGGACTTCGACGACCAGTTCCGCATCCTGGAAGCAGCCATCTATGCCCGTCTGCGTTCGCAGATCGTCGGCAAGGTGGTCAACGGTGGCGCCGGCCTGAAGAAGGGCGACGTCATCTCCGACGCCTACCTGGATGGCCTGAAGAAGGCCGACTGGTTCGTGCTGCGCATGAAGGACGAGGACGCCGCCGAAGCCATCGAGCGCGCACAGAAGCAGATCCAGGCGCACGAGAAGGAATTCGAGCGTCGCTTCGCCGACAAGCGCGGCAAGATCACCGCTGGCGACGACCTCGCCCCGGGCGTGCTGAAGATGGTCAAGGTGTTCCTGGCAGTGAAGCGCCGCATCCAGCCGGGCGACAAGATGGCAGGCCGCCACGGCAACAAGGGTGTGGTGTCCAACGTGGTGCCGGTCGAGGACATGCCGTACATGGCCTCGGGCGAAACCGTGGACATCGTGCTGAACCCGCTGGGCGTGCCGTCGCGTATGAACATCGGGCAGATCCTGGAAGTGCACCTGGGCTGGGCAGCCAAGGGTCTGGGTCGCAAGATCCAGGCAATGCTGGAAGCCCAGGCCGCGGTCGCCGACCTGCGCAAGTTCCTGGACGACATCTACAACCACGATGACACCAACGTGGCCAACCGTGTCGACCTGTCGCAGTTCAGCGACGAGGAACTGCTGCGTCTGGCCCGCAACCTGTTCGACGGCGTGCCGATGGCAACGCCGGTGTTCGACGGTGCCACCGAAGCGGAAATCAAGCGCATGCTGGAACTGGCCGACCTGCCGAGCAGTGGCCAGACCCAGCTGTATGACGGCCGCACCGGTGAAGCCTTCGATCGCCACACCACCGTTGGCTACATGCACTACCTGAAGCTGAACCACCTGGTCGACGACAAGATGCACGCCCGTTCGACCGGCCCGTACTCGCTCGTCACCCAGCAGCCGCTGGGCGGCAAGGCGCAGTTCGGCGGCCAGCGCTTCGGTGAAATGGAAGTCTGGGCGCTGGAAGCCTACGGCGCGGCCTACACCCTGCAGGAAATGCTGACGGTGAAGTCCGATGACGTGCAGGGCCGCAACCAGATGTACAAGAACATCGTCGACGGTGAGCACGAGATGGTCGCGGGCATGCCGGAATCCTTCAACGTCCTGGTGAAGGAAATCCGCTCGCTGGCCATCAACATGGAACTGGAAGACAACTGATCCATGCCGGCGCGGCGGCCACCGCCGCCGCGCCGCTGGCAGTGAACTGAAAGCCCATCGACACAGCATTCCTCCTTCTGGAGAACACCATGAAAGACCTGCTCAACCTCTTCAACCAGCAGCGCCAGACGCTGGACTTCGACGCGATCAAGATCGCGCTGGCTTCGCCGGACCTGATCCGGTCGTGGTCCTTCGGCGAAGTGAAGAAGCCGGAAACCATCAACTACCGTACCTTCAAGCCGGAACGTGACGGCCTGTTCTGCGCCGCCATCTTCGGACCGGTCAAGGACTACGAGTGCCTGTGCGGCAAGTACAAGCGCATGAAGCACCGCGGCGTGGTCTGCGAGAAGTGCGGCACCGAAGTGACCCTGGCCAAGGTGCGTCGCGAGCGCATGGGCCACATCGACCTGGCCTCGCCGGTCGCGCACATCTGGTTCCTGAAGTCGCTGCCGTCGCGCATCGGCCTGATGCTGGACATGACCCTGCGCGATATCGAGCGCGTGCTGTACTTCGAAGCCTACGTGGTGACCGAGCCGGGCCTGACCGCCCTGGAGCGCCGCCAGCTGCTGACCGAAGAACAGTACCTGCAGGCCCGCCAGGAGCATGGCGACGACTTCGACGCCGCCATGGGCGCCGAGGCCGTGTACGAACTGCTGCGCACCATCGACCTGCAGTCGGAAATGACCCGCCTGCGCGAAGAGATCGCCAGCACCGGTTCGGAAACCAAGCTGAAGCGACTGACCAAGCGCATCAAGCTGATCGAAGCCTTCCTGGAATCGGGCAACCGTCCGGAGTGGATGGTCATGACCGTCCTGCCGGTGCTGCCGCCGGACCTGCGTCCGCTGGTTCCGCTGGATGGTGGCCGCTTCGCGACCTCCGATCTGAACGACCTGTACCGCCGTGTCATCAACCGCAACAACCGCCTGCGCCGCCTGCTCGAACTGAGCGCGCCGGACATCATCGTGCGCAATGAAAAGCGCATGCTGCAGGAATCGGTCGATGCGCTGCTGGACAACGGCCGTCGCGGCCGTGCCATCACCGGCACCAACAAGCGCCCGCTGAAGTCGCTGGCCGACATGATCAAGGGCAAGCAGGGTCGTTTCCGCCAGAACCTGCTCGGCAAGCGCGTCGACTACTCGGGCCGTTCGGTCATCGTGGTCGGTCCGTACCTGCGCCTGCACCAGTGCGGCCTGCCGAAGAAGATGGCGCTCGAACTGTTCAAGCCGTTCGTGTTCGCCAAGCTGCAGCGTCGTGGCCTGGCCACCACCATCAAGGCCGCCAAGAAGCTGGTCGAGCGCGAAGAAGCCGAAGTCTGGGACATCCTGGAAGAGGTCATCCGCGAGCATCCGGTGATGCTGAACCGTGCGCCGACCCTGCACCGTCTGGGCATCCAGGCCTTCGAGCCGGTCCTGATCGAAGGCAAGGCCATCCAGCTGCACCCGCTGGTCTGCACCGCGTTCAACGCCGACTTCGACGGTGACCAGATGGCCGTCCACGTGCCGCTTTCGCTGGAAGCCCAGCTGGAAGCGCGTGCGCTGATGATGTCCACCAACAACATCCTGTCGCCGGCCAACGGCGAGCCGATCATCGTGCCGTCGCAGGACGTCGTGCTGGGTCTGTACTACATGACCCGCTCGCTGGAAAACAAGAAGGGCGAGGGCATGGCCTTCGCCAACATCGCCGAAGTCAAGCGCGCCTACGACAACCGCGTGGTGGAACTGCACGCGCGCGTCAAGGTCCGCATCACCGAGGTGGTGACCGACGAGGAAGGCAACAAGCAGAGCAAGACCTCGATCGTGGATACCACCATCGGTCGCGCCCTGCTGGCTGAAATCCTGCCGGAAGGCCTGCCGTTCGCGCTGGCCAACACCGAGCTGACCAAGAAGAACATCAGCCGCCTGATCAACTCCAGCTACCGCCAGCTGGGTCTGAAGGACACGGTCGTGTTCGCCGACAAGCTGATGTACACCGGCTTCGCCTACGCGACCCGCGCCGGCGTCTCGATCGGCATCGACGACATGCTGATCCCGGACGAGAAGAAGGGCATCCTCACCGAGGCCGAAGCCGAAGTGCTGGAAATCCAGGAGCAGTACCAGTCGGGCCTGGTCACCGCCGGCGAGCGCTACAACAAGGTGGTCGACATCTGGTCGCGCACCAATGAGCGCATCGCCAAGGCGATGATGGACACCATCGGTACCGAGAAGGTCATCAATGCCAAGGGCGAGACCATCGACCAGAAGTCGATGAACTCCCTGTACATCATGGCCGACTCCGGTGCACGAGGCAGCCAGGCGCAGATCCGTCAGCTGGCCGGCATGCGTGGCCTGATGGCCCGTCCCGATGGCTCGATCATCGAGACGCCCATCAAGGCGAACTTCCGCGAAGGCCTGAACGTGCAGGAGTACTTCAACTCCACCCACGGTGCCCGTAAGGGTCTGGCCGATACCGCGCTGAAGACCGCGAACTCGGGTTACCTGACCCGTCGTCTGGTCGACGTGGCGCAGGACGTGGTGATCACCGAGGTGGATTGCGGTACCACCGAAGGCCTGATCATGACCCCGATCGTTGAAGGCGGCGACGTGGTCGAGCCGTTGAAGGATCGCGTGCTGGGTCGCGTGGTTGCCGAGGACGTGTTCCTGCCGGGCAACGACGAAGATCCGATCGTCACCCGCAACACCCTGCTCGACGAAGCATGGGTCGCCAAGCTTGAAGAGGCCAGCGTGCAGACCATCAAGGTCCGCTCGACGATCTCCTGCGAATCGGCCTTCGGCGTCTGCGCTCGCTGCTACGGCCGCGATCTGGCCCGTGGCCACCTGGTCAACATCGGTGAAGCGGTCGGCGTCATCGCCGCGCAGTCCATCGGTGAGCCGGGTACCCAGCTGACCATGCGTACGTTCCACATCGGTGGTGCGGCATCGCGAGCTGCTGCGGTCGACAACATCACCGTCAAGACCACCGGCTCGGTCAAGTTCAGCAACCTCAAGTCGGTTGCCCATGCCAACGGCTCGCTGGTCGCGGTGTCGCGCTCGGGTGAAATGTCGGTGCTCGATGCGCACGGCCGTGAGCGTGAGCGTTACAAGCTGCCGTACGGTGCGACCATCACCTCCAAGGACGGTGATGCGGTCAAGGCTGGCCAGACCGTGGCCAACTGGGATCCGCATAACCATCCGATCGTTTCGGAAGTGGCCGGTTTCATCCGCTTCATCGACTTCGTCGACGGCATTACCGTCATCGAGAAGACCGATGAGCTGACCGGCCTGGCGTCGCGCGAAATCACCGACCCGAAGCGCCGCGGCGCCCAGGCGAAGGATCTGCGCCCGATCGTCCGCATCGTCGATGGCAAGGGCAACGACCTGTCGATTCCGGGCACCGACCTGCCGGCGCAGTACCTGCTGCCGCCGCGCTCGATCGTCAACCTGCAGGACGGCGCTGCCGTCGGCGTGGGTGACGTGGTTGCCAAGATCCCGCAGGAAGCGTCGAAGACCCGCGACATCACCGGTGGTCTGCCGCGCGTGGCCGATCTGTTCGAAGCCCGCAAGCCGAAGGATCCGGCAGTGCTGGCCGAGCGTTCGGGCATCATCAGCTTCGGCAAGGACACCAAGGGCAAGCAGCGCCTGATCATCAAGGACACCGATGGTTCGGAGCACGAAGAGCTGATTCCGAAGTACCGTCAGGTCATCGTGTTCGAAGGTGAGCACGTGACCAAGGGCGAAACCATCGTCGACGGCGAGCCGAGCCCGCAGGACATCCTGCGTCTGCTGGGCGTCGAGCCGCTGGCCGCCTATCTGGTCAAGGAAATCCAGGACGTGTACCGCCTGCAGGGCGTGAAGATCAACGACAAGCACATCGAGGTGATCACCCGCCAGATGCTGCGCAAGGTCGAGATCACCGATCAGGGCAGCAGCAAGTTCCTGAACGGCGAACAGGTCGAGCGCCAGCGCGTCATCGAGGAAAATGCACGCCTGACCACCCGCAACGAGCTGATTGCTCGCTTCGATCCGGTCCTGCTGGGCATCACCAAGGCATCGCTGGCTACCGAATCGTTCATCTCGGCTGCTTCCTTCCAGGAAACCACCCGCGTGCTGACCGAGGCTGCCGTCCGCGGCACCAAGGACAACCTGCGCGGCCTGAAGGAAAACGTGATCGTCGGCCGTCTGATTCCGGCCGGTACCGGTCTGACCTACCACGCCAACCGCCGCCGCAATGCGAGCGGGCTGACGGACTCGGAAATGCAGACCCTGGCCGGCACCCCGGCAGCTGCACCCGCCGTGGCCGTGGCAGCACCGGAAGTGGTGGTGGAGTCGACCGACGCCGAGCAGGCCGAGGATTGATCGGCCGGTCCGGCTCAGGCCGGACCTCGATCGGGCAGGGGGCGGCCATCGGCCGGTCCCTGCTTCATGGTCCGGCTCCGTGCCGGACACGTATCACGCAGGACCCGCCTCGGCGGGATCTGCACTCGAGGGCCCAGGCCGCTGGTCTGTTCGCCGTCGATGAGGTAGGATGCCGCCCCGGCCCAGCGATGGGTCGGGCGACAACCTGAACGGGGGGCATGGAGAAGGCTCCCCTGTAACGGCCCTGGATCAGGGCTGGCTTGGCGCGTGCGCATTTGACCGCGTTTTCGCCAGGTTGCTACAATCGTCTGTCTCAGCAGGCCGGTCTTTCGCCTGCTCGCACATATCCGCATTCATGGCCGATTTTTTTCGGCCTCTCTCAGAAGAACATACTGATGGCGACGATCAATCAGCTTGTCCGCAAGCCGCGGCAGGCAACCACTTATAAGAGCGCCTCGCCGGCTCTCGAAAAGTGCCCCCAGCGCCGTGGCGTCTGCACGCGCGTTTACACCACTACTCCGAAGAAGCCGAACTCGGCCCTTCGCAAGGTTGCCAAGGTTCGCCTGACCAACCAGGAAGAAGTGATTTCCTACATCGGCGGTGAAGGCCACAACCTGCAGGAGCACTCCGTGGTCCTGATCCGTGGCGGTCGCGTCAAGGATCTGCCGGGTGTGCGTTACCACACCGTTCGTGGTTCGCTCGACGCCTCCGGCGTTGCCAAGCGTCGCCAGGGCCGTTCCAAGTACGGCGCCAAGCGTCCGAAGAGCTAAGGGAAAGCACACATGTCTCGTAAAGGTAATACGCCGCAGCGCGCAGTCCTGCCGGATCCGAAGCACGGAAGCGAAACCATCGCCCGTTTCATCAACATGGTGATGCTGAGCGGCAAGAAGTCGGTCGCTGAAAAGATCGTCTATGGCGCCATGGACGTGATCGGTGAGAAGAACCCGAATTCCGTCGAGCTGGTTCAGAAGGCTCTGGAAAACGTGGCTCCGTCGGTCGAAGTCAAGTCCCGCCGCGTCGGTGGTGCCACCTACCAGGTGCCGGTCGAAGTGCGCGCCTCGCGCAAGATGGCTCTGGCCATGCGTTGGCTGATCGACTCCGCGCGCAAGCGTGGTGAGAACACCATGCCGAAGAAGCTGGCCGCTGAACTGATCGACGCCTCGGAAAACCGTGGCGGCGCTATCAAGAAGCGCGAAGAAACCCACCGCATGGCCGAAGCCAACAAGGCATTCGCCCACTACCGCTGGTGAGTTTGACGGCCTTGTAAAACAGGCAGGGCAGCACCATCTCGGTGCTGCCTCGCGGCCCCAGAAGGGCTGCGCCAATCCGAAGGCCGCCGAAAGGCGGCGTTCGGCCATCCGAAATCCAAGAAATCTGAGAGGCTCCCCGTGGCCCGTTCCACTCCCATCGAGCGTTACCGCAATTTCGGCATCATGGCCCACATCGATGCCGGCAAGACCACCACGTCCGAGCGCATCCTGTTCTACACCGGCAAGAGCCACAAGATCGGTGAAGTGCATGACGGCGCCGCCACCATGGACTGGATGGAGCAGGAGCAGGAGCGTGGCATCACGATCCAGTCCGCTGCGACCACCGCGTTCTGGAAGGGCATGGACAAGTCCCTGCCGGAGCACCGCTTCAACATCATCGACACCCCCGGGCACGTCGACTTCACCATCGAAGTGGAGCGCTCGCTGCGCGTGCTCGACGGTGCCGTCTTCGTGCTGTGTGCCGTCGGTGGCGTGCAGCCGCAGTCGGAAACCGTGTGGCGCCAGGCCAACCGTTACAAGGTGCCGCGCATCGCGTTCGTCAACAAGATGGACCGCACCGGCGCCAACTTCACCAAGGTCGTCGGCCAGCTGAAGGCGAAGCTGGGTGCCAAGGCCGTTCCGATGCAGCTGCCGATCGGCGCTGAGGAAGGCTTCAAGGGCGTCGTCGATCTGCTGAAGATGAAGGCCATCCATTGGGATGAGGCTTCGCAGGGCATGAAGTTCGAGTACAGCGATGTGCCGGCCGACCTGCTGGCTGAAGCGACCGAAGCCCGTACCTTCATGATCGAAGCGGCTGCCGAAGCCAGCGAAGAGCTGATGGACAAGTACCTGGGCGGCGATGAGCTGACCGAGGCCGAGATCATCGAAGCCCTGCGCGTGCGCACCCTGGCGACCGACATCGTGCCGATGTACTGCGGCTCGGCGTTCAAGAACAAGGGTGTGCAGGCCATGCTGGACGGCGTGATCCAGCTGCTGCCGTCGCCGATCGACGTGCCGGACGTGACCGGTACCGACGTTGACGATGAAACCAAGGAAATGAGCCGCAAGTCTGACGACAAGGCTCCCTTCTCGGCCCTGGCCTTCAAGATCATCACCGACCCGTTCGTCGGCGCGCTGACCTTCTTCCGTGTCTACTCGGGCACGTTGAATGCAGGCGACCAGCTGCTGAACTCGGTGAAGGGCAAGAAGGAGCGCATCGGCCGCATCCTGCAGATGCACTCCAACAACCGTGAAGAAATCAAGGAAGTGCTGGCAGGCGACATCGCCGCCGCCGTGGGCCTGAAGGACACCACCACCGGTGACACCCTGTGCTCCATGGATCAGCCGATCATCCTCGAGCGCATGGTGTTCCCGGAGCCGGTCATCTCGATGGCCGTCGAGCCGAAGACCAAGTCCGACCAGGAAAAGATGGGTCTGGCACTGGGTCGTCTGGCCCAGGAAGATCCGTCGTTCCGCGTCAAGACCGACGAAGAATCCGGCCAGACCATCATCTCGGGCATGGGCGAGCTGCACCTGGACATCATCGTTGACCGCATGAAGCGCGAGTTCAACGTTGAAGCCAACGTCGGCAAGCCGCAGGTGGCTTACCGCGAAACGATCACCCTGTCGGACGTGAAGTCGGACTACAAGCACGCCAAGCAGTCCGGTGGTAAGGGTCAGTACGGTCACGTCGTGATCGAGCTGTCGCCGATCACCGATGCCGATCGTGCAGATCCGAAGATCGCCGCGGGTATCAAGGACGACTTCCTGTTCATCAACGACATCACCGGTGGCGTGATTCCGAAGGAATTCATTCCGTCGATTGAAAAGGGTCTGCGCGAAACCATCACCAACGGTCCGCTGGCTGGCTTCCCGGTCGTGGACGTCAAGGTGAAGCTGGTGTTCGGCTCGTACCACGACGTCGACTCCTCGGAAATGGCGTTCAAGCTCGCTTCCTCGATGGCCTTCAAGGAAGGCTTCCGCAAGGCCAAGCCGGTCCTGCTGGAGCCGATCATGAAGGTCGAGATCGTGACCCCGGAGGATTACCAGGGTGACGTGATGGGCGACGTGAGCCGTCGTCGTGGCGTTCTGCAGGGTTCTGATACCACCGGTGACGGTTCGGCCAGCATCATCAACGCGATGATCCCGCTGGGCGAAATGTTTGGCTACGCGACCTCGCTGCGTTCGCAGACCCAGGGCCGCGCCACCTTCACGATGGAATTTGACCACTACGAGCCGGCGCCGAACAACATCGCCGACGAAGTCATGAAGAAGTCCTGAGCGTAACGCTCAGGTCCTCCAAACCACTTACGAACTAAAAGGTAGAACGAAATGGCAAAGGGTAAGTTCGAGCGCACCAAGCCGCACGTCAACGTCGGCACCATCGGTCACGTCGATCATGGCAAGACCACGCTGACCGCCGCACTGACCAAGATCGGTGCCGAGCGCTTCGGTGGCGAGTTCAAGGATTACTCCGCGATCGACGCCGCGCCGGAAGAAAAGGCACGTGGCATCACGATCTCGACCGCGCACGTCGAGTACGAATCCACCGTTCGTCACTACGCCCACGTCGATTGCCCGGGCCATGCTGACTACGTCAAGAACATGATCACCGGTGCTGCCCAGATGGACGGCGCGATCCTGGTGTGCTCGGCCGCTGACGGCCCGATGCCGCAGACCCGCGAGCACATCCTGCTGTCGCGTCAGGTCGGCGTGCCGTACATCGTCGTGTTCCTGAACAAGGCCGACATGGTTGACGATGCCGAGCTGCTGGAACTGGTCGAAATGGAAGTCCGCGAGCTGCTGAGCAAGTACGACTTCCCGGGCGACGACACCCCGATCATCTCGGGTTCGGCCCGCCTGGCGCTGGAAGGCGACCAGAGCGACATCGGCGTGCCGGCCGTCATCAAGCTGGTCGAGGCGCTGGACACCTGGATCCCGACCCCGGAGCGTGACGTCGACAAGGCGTTCCTGATGCCGGTCGAAGACGTGTTCTCGATCTCGGGCCGTGGCACCGTGGTGACCGGTCGTATCGAGCGCGGCGTGATCAAGGTCGGCGAAGAAATCGAAATCGTCGGCATCCGTCCGGTGCAGAAGACCACCGTGACCGGCGTGGAAATGTTCCGCAAGCTGCTGGACCAGGGTCAGGCAGGCGACAACGCCGGTCTGCTGCTGCGCGGCACCAAGCGTGACGACGTCGAGCGTGGCCAGGTTCTGGCCAAGCCGGGTTCGATCAAGCCGCACACCAAGTTCGACGCCGAAGTGTACGTGCTGTCGAAGGACGAAGGCGGCCGTCACACCCCGTTCTTCAAGGGCTACCGTCCGCAGTTCTACTTCCGTACCACCGACATCACCGGTGCGGTCGAGCTGCCGGAAGGCGTCGAGATGGTGATGCCGGGCGACAACGTGAAGATGGTTGTCACCCTGATCAACCCGGTCGCCATGGACGCCGGCCTGCGCTTCGCCATCCGCGAAGGTGGCCGTACCGTCGGTGCTGGCGTGGTTGCCAACATCCTCGAGTAATCTGCTAGACTCTGCGCCCCGATGTTGCCTGGGTAGGGCATCGGGGCGTATCAAACGGGAAAGTAGGCACAGGATGTGCCTTGTGTTCCCCGGACCAGGAAGGGTCGATGCCATTCAGGCGGCGTCAACAGGAGACTGTTGACAGCTGCCTTGCGTGCCATTATGCTTCTCCGTCTGGGCAGGCCGGTTTCACGGGTCTGCCTCTGCATTTGGGGTCTACGGATTGACCTTGTCGGCCTGCGGGAATGCGGGCCGTCTGTATTCAGGGATTTCATGGG
Organism: Stenotrophomonas sp. OVS01A; assembly: GCF_019969775.1. NCBI lineage: Bacteria > Pseudomonadati > Pseudomonadota > Gammaproteobacteria > Lysobacterales > Lysobacteraceae > Stenotrophomonas > Stenotrophomonas sp. OVS01A. The sequence goes on from NZ_JAHXYV010000001.1 coordinate 78,802, forward strand.
GCAAAGCAACCCAGAGGCTTTGTCTGTCGCTCTTTTATCGAAGGAACCTACCGCCATGGCGGACCAAAAGATCCGGATCCGGCTGAAAGCGTTCGATCATCGTCTGATCGACCGTTCGGCCAGCGAGATCGTTGAGACGGCGAAGCGGACCGGCGCGCAAGTGCGTGGCCCGATCCCGCTGCCGACCAAGATCGAGCGTTACACCATCCTCGTCTCCCCGCACGTCGACAAGGACGCGCGTGACCAGTACGAGACCCGCACGCACAAGCGCGTGCTCGATATCGTTGACCCGAATGACAAGACCGTGGACGCGCTGATGAAGCTCGAACTGGCTGCCGGCGTCGACGTTCAGATCAAGCTGACCTGAGGACTACGACCATGACGAAGAAGTATTCGTTGGGCTTCGTGGGCCGCAAGGCTGGCATGAGCCGCGTGTTCACCGAAGATGGCCGTTCCATCCCGGTGACCCTGATCGAAGCAACCCCCAACCGCATCGCGCAGATCAAGACCGTCGAAACTGACGGCTACAGCGCCGTGCAGGTGACCGTCGGTGCGCGTCGCGCTGCCCTGGTCAACAAGCCGGAAGCCGGCCACTTCGCCAAGGCGAAGGTGGAAGCGGGTCGTGGCCTGTGGGAATTCCGCGTTGAAGACGCCCAGCTCGGCGATTTCGCCGTCGGTGGCGAAGTCAAGGCGGACATCTTTGAAGTCGGCCAGATCGTCGACGTCCAGGGTGTCACCAAGGGTAAGGGCTTCCAGGGCACCATCAAGCGCTACAACTTCCGTATGGGTGACGCTACCCACGGCAACTCGCTGTCGCATCGCGCGCCGGGTTCGCTGGGTCAGCGCCAGACGCCCGGCCGCGTGTTCCCGGGTAAGAAGATGTCCGGTCACATGGGCGCCGTGCAGCAGAGCACCCAGAACCTGGAAGTTGTCAAGGTCGACGTCGAACGCGGTCTGATCGCGGTTCGCGGCGCCGTTCCGGGCGCGGCGGGTGGCGACGTGATCGTCCGTCCGGCGAGCAAGGCATAAGGAGAGATGACGATGGAACTCGTTATCACGGGTAGCAATAACAAGGTCTCGGTCTCCGACGCCGTGTTCGGTCGCGATTTCAGCGAAGATCTGGTTCACCAGGTCGTCGTTGCTTACCGCAACGCCGGTCGCGCCGGCACCAAGGCGCAGAAGACTCGCTCCGAAGTGGCAGGTACCACCAAGAAGTCGAAGAAGCAGAAGGGCGGCGGCGCGCGTCATGGCGCACTGACGGCTCCGATCTTCGTCGGCGGCGGTGTCACCTTCGCGGCAAAGCCGCGCAGCTTCGAGCAGAAGGTCAATCGTAAGCAGTACCGTGCCGCCATGTGCGCGATCCTGTCCGAGCTGAACCGTCAGGGCCGTCTGACCATCGTGGAGTCCTTCGATGTCGAAGCGACCAACACGAAGGCTCTGATCGCCAAGCTGGCCGGCCTGGAAGTGGGCAAGCGCCCGCTGATCGTCACTGAAGAAGCCTCCGAGCACCTGTACCTGTCGGCTCGCAACATTCCCTACGTGGAAGTGCGTGACGTCCAGGGCCTGGATCCGGTGTCGCTGGTCGGTGCCGACACGGTCGTCATCACCGCTGACGCGGTCAAGAAGGTCGAGGAGTGGCTGGCATGAACAGCAACGAAAAAATCTTCAGCGTGCTGCTCGCCCCGCGTGTCTCCGAAAAGACCGCGCGCCTGCAGGAACTCTCCAATCAGTACGTCTTCGAAATTTCGAACGAAGCCACCAAGGCCGATGTAAAGGCCGCGGTTGAGCAGCTGTTCGACGTCAAGGTCGAAGCAGTCAACGTGGTCAACGTCAAGGGCAAGAACAAGTCCTTCCGTAACCGTGCTGGCCGCCGCGGCGATTGGCGCAAGGCGTACGTTCGCCTGGCCGACGGCCAGTCGATCGATGTAACGGCCAAGGCCTGAGGTACATCCCATGCCATTGATGAAATTCAAGCCCACTTCTCCCGGTCGCCGTTCGGCCGTGCGCGTGGTTACTCCCGACCTGCACAAGGGCGCTCCGCACGCTCCGCTGGTCGAGTCGCAGAGCCGTTCCGGTGGTCGTAACCACCACGGCCGCATCACCGTGCGTCACGTCGGTGGTGGCCACAAGCAGCACTACCGCCTGATTGACTTCAAGCGCAACAAGCTGGGCATCCCGGCGCGCGTGGAACGCATCGAATACGATCCGAACCGCACCGCGCACATCGCCCTGCTGTGCTACGTCGACGGCGAGCGTCGCTACATCATCGCCCCGAAGGGTCTGAAGGCTGGTGATCAGGTGATCGCTGGTTCGGATGCTCCGATCAAGGCGGGCAACACCCTGCCGCTGCGCAACATCCCGGTCGGTACCACCATCCACTGCATCGAGCTGAAGCCGGGCAAGGGCGCTCAGATCGCTCGCGCTGCAGGTGCTGCCGTGCAGCTGGTTGCTCGTGAAGGCATCTACGCCACCCTGCGCCTGCGCTCGGGTGAGATGCGCAAGGTTCCGGTTGAGTGCTGCGCGACCATCGGCGAAGTCGGCAACGACGAGCACAGCCTGGAAAAGCTGGGCAAGGCCGGTGCCAAGCGCTGGCGCGGCGTCCGCCCGACCGTTCGTGGTGCTGCCATGAACCCGGTTGACCACCCGCACGGTGGTGGTGAGGCGAAGGCCGGCCAGGGTAACCCGCATCCGGTCACCCCGTGGGGTGTTCCGACCAAGGGTTACAAGACGCGCCATAACAAGCGCACTCAGCAGTTCATCGTCCGCGATCGTAGGGGCTAATCGACCATGGCACGTTCACTCAAGAAGGGCCCGTTTGTCGATCACCACCTGGTTGCTAAGGTGGCTGCCGCTGCGGGTAGCAAGCGTCCGATCAAGACCTGGTCGCGTCGTTCGATGATCCTGCCTGACATGGTAGGCGTCACCATTGCCGTGCATAACGGCAAGAACCACATCCCGGTTCTCGTCAACGAGAACATGGTCGGCCACAAGCTCGGCGAATTTGCCATCACCCGGACCTTCAAGGGTCACGGTGGTGACAAGAAGTCGGGCAAGTAAGGAGAGATGACAATGGAAGCGAAAGCCATCCTGCGCACCGCGCGCATCTCCCCGCAGAAGGCACGTCTGGTCGCTGACCAGGTGCGCGGTCTGCCGGCCGAGCGTGCCGTCAACCTGCTGAAGTTCTCGGACAAGAAGGCTGCCCACCTGATCAAGAAGGTGGTGGAGTCGGCTATTGCAAATGCCGAGAACAACCAGGGCGCCGACGTCGACGAGCTGAAGGTTCAGACCATCATGGTAGATGAAGGTCCGACCCTGAAGCGTTTCATGGCGCGGGCGAAAGGCCGCGGTACCCGCATCCTCAAGCGCACCAGCCACATCACTGTGGTTGTGGGCGCCGCCAAGTAAGCGGATAAGGAAAAGACCATGGGTCATAAAGTTCATCCGATTGGTATCCGCCTCGGCATTTCCAAGGACTGGAACTCCAAGTGGTACGCCAACAAGGCCGAGTTCGCTGGTTACCTGGCAGCCGACCTGAAAGTGCGCGAAATGCTGCGCAAGAAGCTGGCGCAGGCCGGCATCAGCAAGATCCTGATCGAGCGTCCGGCAAAGACCGCTCGCGTGACGATCCACACGGCCCGTCCGGGCGTGGTGATCGGCAAGCGCGGTGAGGACATCGAGAAGCTGCGCAAGGAAGTGAGCGAGATGATGGGCGTCCCGGCGCACATCAACGTCACCGAAGTGCGCAAGCCCGAGCTGGACGCACAGCTGGTTGCCGAATCGATCGCGCAGCAGCTGGAGCGTCGCATCATGTTCCGCCGCGCAATGAAGCGCTCGGTCGGCAACGCGATGCGCCTGGGTGCCCTGGGCATCAAGGTCAACGTGGGTGGCCGCCTCAACGGTGCAGAAATCGCCCGTTCGGAGTGGTACCGCGAAGGCCGCGTGCCGCTGCACACGCTGCGTGCCGACATCGACTACGGCTTCGCTGAAGCCAAGACGACCTACGGCATCATCGGCATCAAGGTCTGGATCTACAAGGGCGAGGTCTTCGATTTCTCCCAGGTTGGCCAGGAAAAGCAGGACGACACCCCGTCGCGCAACGATCGTCATGATCGCGGCGACCGCGGTGACCGTCAGCGCCCGGCTCGTGAAGCGAGGTAACGACAATGTTGCAACCCAAGCGAACCAAGTACCGCAAGGTGCACAAGGGCCGTAACGAAGGCCTCAGCTGGAGCGCAAACGCTGTCAGCTTTGGCGAGTACGGCCTGAAGGCAACCGCCCACGGTCAGCTGACCGCGCGTCAGATCGAAGCGGCTCGCCGTTCGATCAGCCGCTACGTGAAGCGCGGCGGCAAGATGTGGATCCGAGTGTTCCCCGACAAGCCCATCACCAAGAAGCCCATCGAAGTTCGAATGGGTTCGGGTAAGGGCAACGTGGAATACTGGGTGGCCCAGATCCAGCCCGGCCGCATGATCTATGAAATCGAGGGTGTTACCGAGGAAGTGGCACGCGAGGCGTTCCGCCTGGCCGCTGCCAAGCTCTCGGTCACCACCACTTTCGTGACCCGGACGGTGCGCTGATGGATATCAAAACTCTCCGTGAAAAGTCGGCTGACGACCTCAAGGCCCACCTGATCGACCTGCGTAAGGAACAGTTCTCTGTCCGTATGCAGCAGGTCACCGGCCAGCTGCCGAAGACACACGACATCCGCCGGGTGCGTCGCGAAATTGCTCGCGTCAAGACCCTGCTCGGCAGCACGAAGTAAGGATGGCCGCTATGAGCGACAATACTGAAAACAAAGCGCTGCGCACGGTCGAAGGCCGTGTCGTCAGCAACAAGATGGACAAGACGGTTACCGTCCTGGTCGAGCGTCAGGTCAAGCACGCACTGTACGGCAAGTACATCAAGCGCTCGACGAAGCTGCACGCCCACGATGCCGACAACGCCTGCAAGGAAGGCGATGTCGTCCGCGTGACCGAGATTGCTCCGATGTCCAAGACCAAGAACTGGCGCGTGGTGGAAGTCATCACGCGTGCGGCTGAATAAGGAGTCTGAATCATGATCCAGATGCAGAGCTACCTTGACGTCGCCGACAATTCTGGTGCCAAGCGAGTGATGTGCTTCAAGGTGCTGGGTGGTTCCAAGCGCCGTTACGCCGGCATCGGCGACATCATCAAGGTCACCGTGAAGGATGCGATTCCGCGCGGCAAGGTCAAGAAGGGTGAAGTGTATGACGCCGTCGTGGTGCGTACCCGCAAGGGTGTGCGTCGCGCCGACGGCTCGCTGATCCGCTTCGACGGCAACGCCGCCGTTCTGCTTAACAACAAGCAGGAGCCGATCGGGACCCGTATCTTCGGGCCGGTGACTCGTGAACTTCGTTCGGAGAAGTTCATGAAGATCGTCTCGCTCGCTCCCGAAGTGCTGTGAGCGACAGGAGATAATCATGGCTAACCGTATCAAGAAGGGCGACCAGGTTGTCGTCAACGCCGGCAAGGACAAGGGTAAGCAGGGCGAAGTCGTCCGCGTCGATGGCGACCGTCTGGTCGTCGCCAACGTGAACATCGTCAAGCGCCACACCAAGCCGAACCCGCAGGCAGGTGTTGCCGGCGGCGTGGTCGAGCGTGAAGCGTCGATCCATATCTCCAACGTGAATGTGCTGAACCCGGCTTCGGGCAAGGGCGAGCGCGTTGGCTTCAAGGTGCTGGAGGATGGACGCAAACTGCGTGTGTTCCGCTCCAGCGGTGAGGCGCTCGACGCCTGAGGAATGAGAAGATGACTTCCCGTCTCGAAAAGTTTTACAAGGAAGAAGTGGTGCCGGCGCTGATGAAGCAGTTCGGTTACACCAATTCCATGCAGGTGCCGAAGCTGGTCAAAGTCACCCTGAACATGGGTGTCGGCGAAGCGGCCACCAACAAGAAGATCCTGGAAAACGCCGTCGGCGACATGACCAAGATCTCGGGCCAGAAGCCGATCGTCACCAAGTCGCGTATCTCGGTGGCATCGTTCAAGATCCGTGATGGTTGGCCGATCGGCTGCAAGACCACGCTGCGTCGCCACAAGATGTACGAGTTCCTGGACCGCCTGATCAACATCTCGCTGCCGCGCGTGCGCGACTTCCGTGGTGTTTCCGGTCGTTCCTTCGACGGTCGCGGCAACTTCAACATGGGTGTGAAGGAACAGATCATCTTCCCGGAAATCGACTTCGACGCTGTCGACGCGATCCGCGGTATGGATATCGCCATCACCACCACTGCGAAGACCGACGCGGAAGCGAAGGCGCTGCTGGCAGCGTTCAAGTTCCCGTTCCGTAACTGATTCGTCGAGGAAACCGAAATGGCAAAGACCTCCATGGTCAACCGCGACATCAAGCGGAAGAAGCTGGCTGAAAAGTTCGCTGTCAAGCGTGCTGCTCTGAAGAAGATCGTGTCCTCCCCGGATGCGAGCTACGAAGAGAAGATCGAGGCCGCCACCAAGTTGTCGAAGCTGCCGCGCGATTCGTCGCCGAGCCGCCATCGCAACCGTTGCGAACTGTCTGGGCGCCCGCGTGGCGTGTACAGCAAGTTCGGCCTGGGTCGCAACAAGCTGCGTGAAGCCACCATGCGTGGCGACGTTCCGGGCCTGCGCAAGGCCAGCTGGTAACCCCAGCCGGTCCTGCCAGCGAGGGCTCCCCCCGGGGGGCTTCGCAGCCGGGGAGGGGAGGCGTTCAGCTTTCCCTCTGCAAAAAAACCGAAGAGCCCGACGCAAGTCGGGCTCTTTTGGCGTATACTCCCGCGTCTTGCTCTGCGCAACGCGTAGGGGTAGGGGGCCTGGCCCGTTTCCAGGAGACAACAGATTTTCGCGAAAGCGGATATCGGTGCACTCAAAGGTACTCATATGAGCATGACTGATCCCATCGCCGACCTGCTGGTCCGCATCAAGAATGCGGCAGCGGTTGGCAAGCAGACGGTGAAAGCCCCGTCGTCCAAGATCAAGGTTGCGATCGCCCAGGTCCTGAAGGACGAGGGTTACATCGCCGACCTGCGCGTGACCGCGCTCGAGAACAACAAGTCCGAGCTGGAAATCGTGCTGAAGTATTTCGAAGGCAAGCCGGTCATCGCGACCCTGAAGCGCTTCTCGCGTTCGGGCCTGCGCCAGTACCGCGGCAAGAGCGAACTGCCGAAGGTCATGAACGGCCTGGGCATTTCCATCATTTCCACTTCCAAGGGCATCATGACTGATGCGCAGGCGCGCCAGTTGGGCGTCGGCGGCGAAGTCCTGTGCTTCGTGGCCTAAGGCGAAAGGAGTAGACCATGTCCCGTGTAGCCAAGAAGCCGATCGACCTGGGTAAGGTTGAACTGAACGTCCAGAACGACAACGTCATCGCCAAGGGCCCGAAGGGCACCCTGTCGCTGGCCAAGCCGGCTGGCATCAACATCAATGTCGAAAACGGCGTTGCCACCCTGAGCACCGACAACGTGGAGCTGATCCCGCTGACCGGTACCGTCCGCGCCATCCTGTCCAACATGGTCAAGGGTGTTTCCGAAGGCTTCGAGCGCAAGCTTGAGCTGGTCGGCGTGGGTTACCGTGCCGCGATGCAGGGCAAGGACCTCAGCCTGTCGCTGGGTTACTCGCACCCGATCGTGTTCGTGGCGCCGGAAGGCATCACCATCACCACCCCGACCCAGACTGAAATCCTGGTGCAGGGCGCTGACAAGCAGGCCGTCGGTGAAGCTGCCGCCAAGATCCGTGCGTTCCGCAAGCCGGAGCCGTACAAGGGCAAGGGCGTGAAGTACTCCGACGAAGTCATCATTCGCAAGGAAGCCAAGAAGGCCTAATTAGGACCTTCCGCTTTCCAGGGAAAAAGATCATGAACAAGAACATCGCCCGCCTGCGTCGCGCCAAGTCGACCCGTGCCCACATCCGTGTGCTCGGTGTGGCCCGCCTGTCGGTGCTGCGCACCGGCCAGCACCTGTATGCACAGGTCTTCACCGCTGACGGCTCGAAGGTGCTGGCTGCCGCCAACACCACCCAGGCCGACATCAAGGAAGGCCTGAAGAACGGCAAGAACGCCGATGCCGCCGCCAAGGTTGGCCGCATCGTCGCTGAGCGTGCCAAGGCCGCCGGCGTCGAGAAGGTTGCCTTCGATCGTTCGGGTTACCGTTACCACGGCCGCATCAAGGCCCTGGCTGACGCTGCCCGCGAAGCCGGCCTGCAGTTCTAAGGGATCAGGGCAGGGGACTCCGGTCCCCATGCCCGCCTGCTCGCCAGCCTGAGTGAGGCTGGGCGGCGCCGCTCTTCTGCAGCGGCCCACCGCAACAACGCACCACTCCACAACCATAAGCGGCCTCGAGCCGTACATAACCCAACAACCAAGGAATAAACATGGCAGAAGAACGTCAGCAGCGGGGTCGCGATCGCGACCGTAACCGCGAAGAGAAAGTCGATGACGGCATGATCGAAAAGCTGGTCGCGGTCAATCGCGTCAGCAAGACCGTCAAGGGTGGCCGTCAGTTCACCTTCACCGCCCTGACTGTTGTCGGCGACGGCGAAGGCAAGGTCGGTTTCGGTTATGGCAAGGCACGCGAAGTGCCGGTCGCCATCCAGAAGTCGATGGAGCAGGCTCGCAAGAACCAGGTCACCGTCGATCTGAACAACGGCACCCTGTGGCACACCATCAAGGATGGTCACGGCGCAGCGCGCGTGTTCATGCAGCCGGCTTCCGAAGGTACCGGCGTCATTGCCGGTGGTGCCATGCGCGCCGTGCTGGAAGCAGTTGGCGTGAAGAACGTGCTGGCCAAGGCCACCGGTTCGCGCAACCCGATCAACCTGGTGCGTGCCACCGTGAAGGGCCTGACTGCAGCGCAGTCGCCGGCTCGCATCGCGGCCAAGCGCGGCAAGAAGGTGGAGGATCTCAACCATGGCTAATGAAACCAACAAGACCGTCAAGGTCCGTCTGGTTCGCGGCCTGCGTGGTGCCCAGGCGCGTCATCGCCTGTCGGTGCGTGCGCTGGGTCTGGGCAAGCTCAACGATGTGCGTGAACTGAAGGACAGCCCGCAGGTTCGCGGTCTGATCAACAAGGTCCACTACCTCGTCAAGGTTGAGGAATAATCCAATGACCATGCATCTGAATGAATTGAGCCCGGCACCGGGCGCTCGTAAAGAGCGTACCCGCGTCGGTCGCGGTATCGGCTCCGGCCTGGGCAAGACCTGCGGCCGCGGCCACAAGGGTTCGTTTGCCCGTAAGGGTGGCGGCAAGATCAAGGCTGGCTTCGAAGGCGGCCAGACCCCCATGCAGCGTCGTCTGCCGAAGATCGGCTTCCGTTCGCCGATCGCCAAGGACACCGCTGAAGTGCTGCTGTACCAGCTGGACAAGCTGCCGGCCGGCGAGATCGACTTCGCTGTCCTGCGTGCTGCCAAGCTGGTCCCGAGCACTGCCAAGAAGGCCAAGGTCGTCGTCAAGGGCGAAGTGACCAAGGCGTTCACCCTGAAGGGTGTTGCTGCCACGGCCGGTGCCAAGGCTGCGATCGAAGCTGCCGGCGGCAGCGTAACGGAGTAAGAGAATCATGGCGCAAGCTGGCATCGGTAACCTCGCGGGCGGAATGGGCAAGTTCACTGAACTTCGCCAACGTTTGCTGTTCGTCGTCGGGGCTTTGATCGTCTATCGCATCGGCTGCTACGTGCCGGTGCCGGGCGTCAATCCCGATGCCATGCTTGCCATGATGCAACAGCAGGGCGGCGGCATCGTGGACATGTTCAACATGTTCTCGGGCGGCGCCCTGCACCGTTTCAGCATTTTCGCGCTGAACGTGATGCCGTATATCTCGGCATCGATCGTGATGCAGCTGGCTGTGCACATCTTCCCCGCCTTGAAGGCGATGCAGAAGGAAGGTGAGTCCGGCCGCCGCAAGATCACCCAGTATTCGCGCATCGGCGCTGTGCTGCTCGCAGTGGTGCAGGGCGGTTCGATCGCGCTGGCGCTGCAGGGCCAGGTGTCGCCGACCGGTGCACCGGTCGTGTACATGCCGGGCATGGGCTTCGTGCTCACTGCCGTGGTCGCACTGACCGCCGGCACCATGTTCCTGATGTGGGTTGGTGAGCAGGTGACCGAGCGCGGCATCGGCAACGGCGTCTCGCTGATCATCTTCGCCGGTATCGTGGCGGGCCTGCCGGGTGCGGTCATCCACACCTTCGACGCCTACCGCGACGGCAACATCCAGTTCATCCAGCTGCTGCTGATCGCCATCGTCGTGCTCGCCTTCACCTTCTTCGTGGTGTTCGTCGAACGCGGTCAGCGCCGGATCACGGTGAACTACGCGCGCCGCCAGGGCGGTCGCAACGCGTACATGAACCAGACCTCGTTCCTGCCGCTGAAGCTGAACATGGCCGGCGTCATCCCGGCGATCTTCGCCTCGAGCCTGCTGGCCTTCCCGGCCACCCTGGCCATGTGGTCCGGCCAGGCTGCCAACCAGAGCACCTTTGGCCAGACCCTGCAGAAGGTCGCCAATGCCCTGGGTCCGGGCGAGCCGCTGCACATGATCGTGTTCGCTGCGCTGATCACCGGTTTCGCGTTCTTCTATACCGCGCTGGTGTTCAACTCGCAGGAAACCGCCGACAACCTGAAGAAGTCGGGCGCGCTGATTCCGGGTATCCGTCCGGGCAAGGCCACCGCCGACTACATCGACGGCGTGTTGACCCGACTGACTGCTGCCGGTTCGGCTTACCTGGTGATCGTCTGCCTGCTGCCGGAACTGATGCGCACGCAGCTGAACGCCTCGTTCTATTTCGGCGGTACCTCGCTGTTGATCGTGGTGGTGGTGGTGATGGACTTCATCGCCCAGGTGCAGGCGCACCTGATGTCCCACCAGTACGAGAGCCTGCTGAAGAAGGCCAACCTGAAGGGCGGCAACCGCGGCGGTTTTGCTCGCGGCTGATTAGCCTGTTATACTTTCGTCTTCCTGACGTGATGGTCCTCCGCTTCGCGGACTCTGGCCACACAAACGAAGGGCGGCCCCCGCAGCGGTTCCGGGTGGGGGTGTGATGAGGTGGTCCCGCGCTGGAGTAGCGCGGGCGGCCCGGGAGGCAACTCCAGGTCCAACCCCATCCGGCGCCGGAGCCTGGGCACACTCCCCGGGCCGGGTTCATGAAACCTCTGGTTTCACGGGCTTCCAAGTAAACCGGAACCTTGTTAGTATCACTGGTTCACTTTTTTGATCCATCCTGCCGGATCGGCGTGCCTTGAGCGCGCTGTCGGCCATCACTCAGCTGGAGAACCGCGTCATGGCGCGTATTGCAGGCGTCAACCTGCCAGCCCAGAAGCATGTCTGGGTCGGGTTGCAAAGCATTTACGGCATCGGCCGTACCCGTTCGAAGAAGGTCTGCGAAGTCGCAGGCGTCACTTCGACCACCAAGATCCGCGATCTGTCGGAGCCGGAAATCGAGCGCCTGCGCGCCGAAGTCGGCAAGTACATCGTGGAAGGCGATCTGCGCCGTGAAATCGGTATCGCGATCAAGCGCCTGATGGACCTGGGCTGCTACCGCGGCCTGCGTCACCGTCGCGGTCTGCCGCTGCGTGGCCAGCGCACCCGTACCAACGCCCGCACCCGCAAGGGCCCGCGCAAGGCGATCAGGAAGTAAGGGACATATAAATGGCTAAGCCTGCTGCTAAGACCAAGAAGAAGATCAAGCGCGTCGTCACCGACGGCGTTGCCCACGTCCACGCTTCGTTCAACAACACCATCGTGACCATCACCGACCGTCAGGGCAACGCTCTGTCGTGGGCGACCTCCGGTGGCGCTGGCTTCCGCGGTTCGCGCAAGTCGACCCCGTTCGCAGCCCAGGTGGCTGCCGAAAAGGCCGGTCGTGCTGCGCTGGACTACGGCGTGAAGTCGCTGGAAGTCCGCATCAAGGGTCCGGGTCCGGGCCGTGAGTCGGCCGTGCGTTCGTTGAACAACGTCGGCTACAAGATCACCAACATCATCGACGTGACGCCTATCCCGCACAACGGGTGCCGTCCGCCGAAGAAGCGTCGCGTCTAAAGGGAGCGATAAGAAATGGCTCGTTATATCGGTCCTACCTGTAAGCTCGCCCGTCGCGAAGGCGCCGACCTGTCCCTGAAGAGCCCGGCGCGTGCGCTGGACTCCAAGTGCAAGTTGGAGCAGAAGCCCGGCCAGCATGGCGCCACTGCCCGCAAGGGCAAGCTGTCCGACTACGCTACCCAGCTGCGTGAAAAGCAGAAGGTCAAGCGTATCTACGGTCTGCTGGAGCGTCAGTTCCGCAACTACTACAAGAAGGCCTCGACCAAGAAGGGCAACACCGGCGAGAACCTCCTGCAGCTGCTGGAAACCCGCCTGGACAACGTTGTCTACCGCATGGGCTTCGCCGTGACCCGTCCGGCTGCCCGTCAGCTGGTGTCGCACCGCGGCGTCACCGTGAATGGCAAGTCGGTCAACCTGGCCTCGTACCAGGTCAAGGCTGGCGACGCCATCGCCCTGTCTGAAAAGGCTGCCAAGCAGCTGCGCGTCCAGGAAGCCCTGACCGTCGCCGCCCAGCATGACCTGAGCCCGTCGTGGGTTGAAGTGGATTCCGGCAAGTTCTCCGGCATCTTCAAGGCTGTTCCGGATCGTTCGGATCTGCCTGCGGACATCAACGAAGCGCTGATCGTCGAGCTGTATTCGAAGTAATTCACATTGGAGAGCCCCCGGCGACGGCCGGGGGTTCACTAGGAGAACCCGCAACATGACGGTTACCGCCAACCAGGTTCTGCGTCCTCGCGGTCCGCAGATCGAACGCATTACCGACACCCGTGCAAAGGTCGTTATCGAACCTTTGGAGCGGGGTTACGGGCATACGCTGGGTAATGCCCTGCGTCGCGTGCTGCTGTCGTCCATCCCGGGCTTCGCCATCACGGAAGTCGAAATCGACGGCGTGTTGCATGAGTACACCACGGTCGAAGGTCTGCAGGAGGACGTGCTGGAAGTCCTGCTGAACCTGAAGGACGTGGCCATCCGTATGCACTCCGGCGACAACGCGACTCTGTCCCTGTCCAAGCAGGGTCCGGGCGTTGTCACCGCTGCCGACATCAAGGTCGACCACAATGTGGAGATCCTGAACGGCGACCACGTGATCTGCCACCTGACCAAGGACACGGCAGTTAACATGCGTCTGAAGATCGAGCGTGGTTTCGGCTATCAGCCGGCAGCTGCGCGTCGTCGTCCGGACGAAGAAACCCGTGCCATCGGCCGTCTGGTCCTGGATGCCTCGTTCTCGCCGGTCCGCCGTGTCGCCTATGCCGTGGAAGCGGCTCGTGTCGAACAGCGCACCGACCTGGACAAGCTGGTCATCGATATCGAGACCAACGGCACCATCGACGCCGAAGAAGCAGTGCGTACCGCTGCCGACATCCTCAGCGATCAGCTGTCGGTGTTCGGTGACTTCACCCATCGCGACCGCGGTGCGGCGAAGCCGGCCAACAACGGCGTGGATCCGGTGCTGCTGCGCCCGATCGACGATCTGGAGCTGACCGTGCGTTCGGCCAACTGCCTGAAGGCCGAGAGCATCTACTACATCGGCGATCTGATCCAGAAGACCGAAGTCGAGCTGCTGAAGACCCCGAACCTGGGTAAGAAGTCGCTCACCGAGATCAAGGAAGTGCTGGCCCAGCGTGGCCTGTCGCTCGGCATGAAGCTGGAGAACTGGCCGCCGGCCGGCGTCGCCAGCCACGGCATGCTGGGCTGATACCGCCTTTCTGCAAGACCGCATGGCCCCGTCGGCAACGACGGGGCCATTGCACCAAGGCAACACCGCCACGACGAACGAAGGTTCGCGGGCAGGTCGTCCAGGACGGATGGCCAGGACCAACCGCAGTCCGAGCAGCAGCGCCAGGAAGGCGACAACGATCCGCAAAGCCACATCATTAACCAAGGAATATCACCATGCGTCACCAGAAATCCGGCCGTAAGTTCAGCCGTACCAGCGCCCACCGCGAAGCGATGTTCAAGAACATGGCCGCCTCGCTGTTCAAGCACGAGCTGATCAAGACCACCCTGCCGAAGGCCAAGGAACTGCGCCGCGTCGCCGAGCCGCTGATCACCCTGGCCAAGGTCGACTCCGTCGCCAACCGTCGTCTGGCCTTTGCCCGCCTGCGCGACAACGAAGCCGTCGGCAACCTGTTCACCATCCTGGGCCCGCGCTACGCGAACCGTCCGGGCGGTTACCTGCGCCTGCTGAAGTGCGGCTTCCGCGCCGGCGACAACGCGCCGATGGCCTACGTTGAGCTGGTTGACCGTCCGGTCGTGGCTGAAGCCGTCGAAGAGTAATCGACGCGCGACACCCGTCATTCGGTGAAGAACCCGGCCTCGTGCCGGGTTTTTCCGTTTCTGGGCGACGGATGGAGATCCACGCCGGGCGTGGATGATCCCGCATGTTGCGGCGCGCGCGCCGGCGTGTTCCGACGGGCGCGACGTTGTGGCGGTTCGAACGGCGCGCACTCTCGGTTACGCTTGCGGTCCGTACTACACGAGCGTTGCCGATGAATCCTCTGCGCTGGCCTTTCCGCGCCCAGTTCCTGTTGGGCTTCCTGATCTGCGCGGGCCTGCTGGGCTACGCGATTTTCCTGCAGCTGAAGATGGGGCTGGAACCGTGTCCGCTGTGCATCTTCCAGCGCCTGGCGTTCGCGGCCCTGGGCCTGCTGTTCCTGATCGGCGCCCTGCATGGGCCGTCCAACCGTCCGGGGCGGGCGACCTACGGCATCCTCGCGTTCATCGCTGCCGCCGTGGGCGTAGGCATCGCCGCGCGCCATGTCTACGTGCAGATGCTGCCGCCGGAAATGGGGGCGACCTGTGGCCCGCCGCTGGCCTTCCTGCGCGAGACCATGGGGCCGCTGGAAGTGTTCCGCACCGTGCTGACCGGCACCGGCAACTGCGGCAACATCGACTGGACGTTCCTTGGTCTGACCATGCCGATGTGGTCGGGCGTGTGGTTCGTGCTGCTGGCGCTGTGGGCGCTGGTGGTATCGCTGCGCAAGGTCAAGCACTGAGCCAGTCCGGAGCCACGCATGGCGTGGCTCTACTGTTTTCCGGTAGTGCCGGCCGCTGGCCGGCAGTCGGCGCTACCTCAAAAATCCTGCTGCAGGCTCAGATAGGCGCCGCGACGTGGTCCCCACTGCGGTGCGAACACGCCAATGCCGCCGCCATCGCGCAGCTGGTAGCTTCGGTCCAGTGTGTTGAGTACGGCCAGTTGCACATGCAGCGGATGACCGGTGTCGGCGTTGAAGTCATGCGCGGCGCTGAGATTGACCTGCAGGTACGACGGTAGTTCGCCGCCATTGGGCACGCCCTCGATGTCCGAACGCAGGCCGCTGCCGTACACGTAGTTCGCACCGACCCGATTGTGGCCAGCGAACGCATAGCTGACGCCGCCGGAAGACGTCAGCTTCTGGTCGTGGTCCAGATGGATCCAGTTCTGTTGCACGTAGGCCAGTGCATCCGGATCGAGGTTGTACTGGCTGGTGATGACCTGGGTGCCCATGGCCTTGTTGTAGGCCGCGTTGAAGTACGCGCTGATCGGTCCGTTGCTGTAGTCGGCGCTGAACTCCAGACCATGGATGTGGCCGCGGCGATAGTTGAAGGTGGAATAGATGTAGGCGGCGCCGAACTGGCCTTCGTCCTGCAGGCGGTGCACGCGTCGGTCGTAGGCATCCAGGCCGAGGGTGAGGTGGTCGCCGACCTGCTGTGACACGCCGATATCGTAGTAGTCACTGCGCTCGGACAACGGCGTGTTGCTGCCATTGGCGGGTTGCTGGTTGCTGGTGCCATCGAACAGGGCAAGATCGCTGCCGGCAACCAGTTCGCTGGCGGGCGGGGTGAAGTAGCGCGAATAGCCGGCGTGCACGGTGGTGCTGTCGCTGGCGTTCCAGACCACGCCCAGACGTGGGCTGAGCTGGCCCTCGGTGTGACCGAAGGCCTTGAAGCGGTCGCCGCGCAGGCCGTAGTTGACGGTCCAGTCATCGCCGATCCGCCACTCGTCCTGCACGTACAAGGCTGCGGTGCTGGCGTGGAAGGCATTGCGGTCCGGGATCAGCTGCGGCGTGGTGCTCGTCTGCCGCCCATCGGCGTTGACCGGGAAGACCCAGCTGCTGTTGTTGGCGGCGGCGTGTTCGTAGTTGCCATACAGGCCATAACGCAGGGTGTGGTTATCGCCCAGGGGGGTGGAGAAATCGGCCTGCAGGGTGTTGGCGCGGTTGCTGCGCCGGACCTGCGAGGCGACGCCGCTGAACACCAGGTCGCCCACGACGTCCGGATTGAAGGCCACATCGCTGTAGCGCTGGCCGGCCGAGAGCTGGTACGCGGTCTGGCCAAGCGTGCCCTGCAGCACCAGCATGCCGAAGCGGGTGGTCTCGCGCTGGGTTTCGTCCAGCTGGCTGGAATCGAAGGTGGTGGTGTCCAGGTAGCCGAACTGCGGGGTCTGTCCCGGGTTGACCGGGATCTGGAAGCGGTTGTTGGCAAAGCCGGCGAACACGCTCAGGCGGGTGCTGTCGTTGACCAGATAGGTCAGGTCGGCAAAGGCCTTCCCCTGGTGGGTGTCGTCATGCAGCGGCCTGCGTGCGCTGGTGGGGTTCTCCAGCCCGACCTCGTTCTGGTCGTAGTTGCCGGTCAGGAACCAGCTCCAGCGGCCCTGGTTGCCCCACCAGGAGGCGTTCGGGTTGACCTTGCCGAACGAACCGGCGGTGATGCCAGCGCTGCCGCCGTTGCCCAGCTCGGCGCCACTGCGGGTGGTGATATCGACCACCGCGGCGGTGCGTTCACCGAACTGCGCCGGCAGCGCACCATCCATCAGGCGGATGCTCTTGATGGTGCGGGCATCCAGGGTCTGGCCGAAGCCGGAGATCGATTCGGGCAGCAGTACGCCGTTGATGCGGTACTGCAGGTTGGCGTGGTCGCCGCGCACGTGGACGCCGCCGTAGGAGTCCTGGACCACGCCCGGGGCCTGCAGCAGCACCTGGCTGAGCGGGGCGGAGGCGCCCAGCGGCTGCTTCTGGATGTCCTCGGCGGTGATCTGGTACTGGCTGCTGCCGATGTCCGGTGACAGGGCGTTGCGGGCCTGGTCGAGCTGAGCACTGACGGTGACTACGTCGAGGTCCTTGACCACAGCCGCGCTGGCAGCAGTGTCGGCGGCAAGCACGGGTTGGCTGGTGAGGATCAGGGCGAAGGTGATGGCGGTGGTGAGCAGGGAGGGCTTCATGGGAAATGGGCAGGGGAGGGGGAGGGGGCCGGTCCATGAGGGAGTGTTACTCCGTAACAACTGCGTGCCGATCATGCGCCTGTCCGGCGATGGCGACCATGCCGTTTCTGGCCGATCACACGGCCCCTTTCCACACCGTTCAGGCAGTCATGACCGGGCCCGGCCCTTTGCGCCAGCGGCTGGCTCTGCGACCATGACCGCCCCCCACCCCGGATGTCCGTAATGAGCCTGTCCGCCGTTCCGCCCGCCCCCGATCCTGCCGCCATCGCTGCTGGCGCCGCTTGGTCACCGGAGAGCTGGCGGGGCAAGACCGCGCTGCAGATGCCGACCTATCCCGATCCGGTGGCACTGGATGCCGCGCTGCACGAGCTGAAGCGGCTGCCGCCGCTGGTGACCTCGTGGGAGATCCTGGCGCTGAAGCAGCAGCTGGCCGACGCCCAGGAAGGCAAGCGTTTCCTGTTGCAGGGCGGCGACTGCGCGGAGAATTTCAGCGACTGCGAATCGGGCACGATCTCCAACCGGTTGAAGGTGCTGCTGCAGATGAGCCTGGTGCTGGTGCACGGCCTGCGCCAGCCGGTGATCCGCGTCGGCCGTTTTGCCGGCCAGTACGCCAAGCCGCGCTCGGCCGATACCGAGACCCGCGACGGCGTGACCCTGCCCAGCTACCGCGGCGATGTGATCAATGCGCCGGCCTTCACCGAGGCGGCGCGT
Organism: Stenotrophomonas sp. OVS01A; assembly: GCF_019969775.1. Classification (NCBI taxonomy): domain Bacteria; kingdom Pseudomonadati; phylum Pseudomonadota; class Gammaproteobacteria; order Lysobacterales; family Lysobacteraceae; genus Stenotrophomonas; species Stenotrophomonas sp. OVS01A. The sequence continues at coordinate 96,728 of NZ_JAHXYV010000001.1, forward strand.
CTGCCCGACCCGAAGCGGATGCTGCAGGCCCACGCGCATTCGGCGATGACGATGAACTTCGTGCGGGCGCTGATCGATGGTGGCTTCGCCGATCTGCACCATCCCGAATACTGGAACCTGGAATGGGTGAGCCATTCGCCGTTGGCCGCCGAGTACCAGAAGATGGTGGCCTCGATCGGTGATGCCGTGCACTTCATGGAGACCCTGGCCGGGGCCCGTGTGCACAACCTCAACCGCATCGATTTCTACACCTCGCATGAAGCGCTGCTGCTGCCCTACGAGCAGGCGCTGACCCGGCAGGTGCCGCGCCAGCAGGGCTGGTTGAACCTGAGCACGCACTATCCGTGGATCGGCATGCGTACCGCCGCGCTGGATGGCGCGCACGTGGAGTACCTGCGCGGCGTGCGCAATCCGATCGCGATCAAGGTGGGCCCGTCGGTGACGCCGGACCAGTTGTTGCGCCTGATCGATGTGCTCAACCCGGATGACGAGCCGGGCCGCCTGAGCTTCATCCATCGTATGGGAGCGGCGCAGATCGCGCAGAAGCTGCCGCCGTTGCTGGATGCGGTCAAGCGCGATGGTCGTCGCGTGCTGTGGGTGTGCGATGCGATGCACGGCAATACCGAAAGCACCGCCAACGGCTTCAAGACGCGGCGCTTCGACAACGTGCGCGGCGAGGTCGAGATGTCCTTCGACCTGCACGCGGCCGCAGGCACCCGCTTGGGCGGCGTGCATCTGGAGCTGACCGGTGAGGATGTGACCGAATGCACCGGCGGTGCGCGCGAACTGACCGAGCGTGACCTGGAGCGCGCCTATCGTTCGACCGTCGACCCGCGTCTGAACTACGAGCAGTCGCTGGAGATCGCGATGGCGATCGTGCGCAAGCAGGAGCAAGTGCGGTAGGGATTTTTTCGGCAGGGCTGCGCCCTGCACCTGCAGAGGCCACTGCCAGAGCAACAGCAAGAGCGGCATTCCGTGGTTGGCGGGGCGGTGTCGGATTGCGGGGACGCCGCAAGTACGTCCCTGTAGGCTCAGCCGCGCCATCCATGGCGCGGATGCCCCGCAATCCGACACCGCCCCACCTCTGACAGATTTCCGGTGGCTGTTGGTCCATCTGTGCTTCGCTTGGATCAAATCCAATCGAAATCGAATATTTCGACAATTGATCGAAGAGCATCCACGCATCGCGTGGATCTACGTGTCGACCAAGGTCGACACCCACCAAGAGCAGGCCATGACATTCCGACAGATCGCGGGAAATTGTCGGAGGCGGGGAGGGGGCAGATGGCGGGGGCGTGAGCGCCATGGATGGCGCGACCGAGCTTACATGGACGTACTTGCAGCGTCCCCCGCCATCTGTCCCCTCCCCGCCATCCCACGGAATGCAGGCTGTTGCTGTTGCTGTTGCTGTTGCTGTTGAGGTTGAGGTTGAGGTTGAGGTTGAGGTTGCCGGCCAGCGGCCGGCACTACCGCGGGTGCAGGGCGCAGCCCTGCCGAACACCCCCGCCTACATTCTGCTTACGAACGACTGACATTGTGCTCATGGTGCATGGGCCACGCTGTAGCTCGGTGTTTACAGCGAGGATGCATGGTGGTCTGGCAACAGCTGCAGCAGTACCTGTGGCCGATCGGCAGCGCCCTGGTGGTTGGCGGCCTGGGGGCTTGGGTCGTACTGGCCCTGTACCGCCGCCTGCGCGGGCGTGACCGGCGCCGTGCGCGCATCGGCCGGGTGATCGGACCGCCGCTGGCCCTTGCACTGCCCGTGCTGTTGCTGGTGCCGGCGCTGCAGACCACGCCATTGCCGGAACACACGCTCGATCAACTGCTGCGCGTGCTGCACATCGCCCTGACCGCCTGCTTCATCTGGTTGCTGGTGCGCGGCGTTGCGGCGGGTGAGCGGGCGATCCTGCGCAGCCATCCGATCGATGTCTCGGACAACCTCGAAGCGCGCCGCATCCAGACCCAGACGCGAGTGCTCAGTCGCGTGCTGATGGGCGGCATCATCGTGCTCGGTGCTTCGCTGGTGCTGCTGACCTTCCCGATGGTGCAGAAGATCGGCACCGCACTGTTGGCGTCAGCGGGCCTGATCGGCCTGGTGGCGGGTATCGCCGCCAAACCGGTGTTCGGCAATCTGATCGCCGGCCTGCAGATCGCGGTGACCCAGCCGATCCGACTCGATGACGTGGTGATCGTCGAGGGCGAATGGGGGCGCATCGAAGAGATCGGCAGCAGCTACGTGGTAGTGCGCATCTGGGATGAGCGGCGGATGGTGGTGCCGCTGACCTGGTTCATCGAGCACCCGTTCCAGAACTGGACACGACGCAGTGCCGACCTGCTGGGTACGGCTTTTCTATGGCTGGACTACCGTGCGCCGATCGCGGCGATACGTGCCGAGCTGGAACGCATCTGCCAGGGCCAGCCGCTGTGGGATGGACGGGTGTGCGTGACGCAGGTGACCGAGACCAGCGAGCGCGCGATACAGGTGCGGCTGCTGGTCAGCGCGCGCAGTTCCGGTGATGCGTTCGACCTGCGCTGCCTGGTGCGCGAACGCATGCTGGATTTCCTCGCACGCGAACATCCGCAATCGTTGCCGCAGGTGCGCGCGCGCCTGCAGCGGGACGATGAGCTGGATATGCCGCGGATGCGGCGTGCAGGCAGCGCCGATGTGCGTTCACCCGGTGCGGAGGATGGTGAGGCGGCCATCGCGCCGGCGGAGCCGCGCCCGGAATGGTAGCGCCGGGCCATGCCCGGCGGATTGCAGAGTGCCGCTGCGCTCGCCGGGCACGGCCCGGCGCTACCATCCATTGGGTCAGGGGTCGCCGGATTCGATCAAGGTATCGGTATCGAAGTGCGGTGGGCGCCGGGCGCGCGTGCGCTGCTCATACGCGTAGGCCATCTCGATCAGCTTCGGTTCGCTCCAGGCCGTGCCCATGAACAACAGCCCCGCCGGCAGGCCATCGATCTGGCCCATCGGCACGCTCAGGCTGGGGTAGCCGGCGACGGCGGCGACGCTGTAGCTCTCGCCGGGGAAGTCATCGCCGGTGCTGCGCAGGGGCCAGGCCACACCGGTCGTCGGTGCGACCAGCGCATCCAGCTTCTGCGATGCCAGCACGGCGTCGATGCCTTCCGGGCCCGCCAGTCGCCGCGCATCGCTGCGCGCGCGGATGTAGACGGGATCGCCCAGGCCTGGAGTCGCCTGGGCTTCCAGCAGCAGCTCCTGGCCGAACAGCCCCAGTTCCTGGCCTTTGTGTGCCTGGTTGAAGGCGATCAGCCCGGCCAGGCTGCGCAGTGGCGCCTGGTAGGTGTTGAGGTAGCGCTCCAGACCCGCCTTGAATTCGTACAGCAGCACGATGCGCTCGGCATCGGCCCAGGCGCCCTGGTTGGGTAGTTCCACCGGCACCACCACGGCGCCGGCGCGGCGCAGTTCAGCGACAGCCTGTTCAACCAGCGGTGGCATCCCGCGATATTTCAGCAATGGTGTCTGCAGCAGGCCGATGCGCTTGCCGCGCAGGCCCTGCGGATCCAGCCGTGCGGTGTAGTCGTAGACTGCGCGGCCGGGCATGGTCGCAGTGGCGGGATCGGCGTCATCGCGGCCAGCGATGGCGGTCAGCACGGCGGCGGCGTCGGCGACGCTGCGGGTCATCGGGCCTGCGGTGTCCTGGCTGAAGGAGATCGGGATGATGCCTTCGCGGCTGACCAGGCCGACGGTCGGTTTCAGGCCGACCACGCCGTTGATCGCTGCGGGGCAGACGATGCTGCCATCGGTTTCAGTGCCGATGGCCACGCTGGCCAGGTTGGCGGCCACGGCCACCGCGCTGCCGCTGCTGGAGCCGCAGGGGGAATGACTGAGGCGGTAGGGATTGCGGGTCTGGCCGCCGCGCGCGCTCCAGCCGGAGATGGAGTCGTTGCCGCGGAAGTTGGCCCACTCGCTGAGGTTGGTCTTGCCCAGCACCACTGCGCCCGCTTCGCGCAGGCGCCGGACCAGGTAGGCATCGCCGGGGCGGAAGCCCTGCAGGGCCAGCGAGCCGGCACTGGTGGCCATCGGTGCGGCGTTGATGTTGTCCTTCAGCAGGATCGGGATGCCATGCAGGGGGCCGCGCAGGCGGCCGGCACGGCGCTCCTGGTCGCGCTGTGCGGCTTCCTTGAGGGCATCGGGGTTGAGTTCGATCACCGCGCGCAGGCGTGGCCCGGTGCGGTCCAGGGCGGCGATGCGCTTGAGGTAGGCGCCGGTCAGGGTGACGCTGTCGAGCTCACCGGCGACCATCCGCGCCTGCAGGTCGGAAACTTCGGTCTCGGCGTAGGGGAAAGGCATAGAGCTGTTGCCGGGTTCACCGGCATGCGCGGTGGACGCGGCCGGGCTGCAGCCAGCAGCGAGCCCCGCAGGCAACGCGGTGATCAGGAAGGACAGGAGGGGCGGCAAGGACAGGCGCATGGGGCAGCTTCGACGGCTCCGATCCCCAGTGTAGCGGCTGCTCAGCGACGGCGCTTGCGCAGGTCGCGCGCCAGCACGTAGACGACGATCAGGTTGATCGCCAGCACCGTCCACGAGGCCCAGCCGGGATGGCGGACGATCGCGTAGATATCGAAGGGCAGATAGATGGAGGCGGTCAGGCAGCCCAGCCAGGAAGCCCATGCCTTGGCTTTCCAGAGGCCCCAGGCCTCGACCAGGTGCAGCAGGCCGTAGCCGATCATCGCCGCCGCAGCCAGGTGCACCGCGTCGGGACTGATTGCATTCAACAGCGAGGGCAGGGTGCCGTGATCCGGGTCCAGGCTGAAACGCCGGATCAGGGCATTGACGCCGTCGCGAAGCGGCTGCGGGCCGAGGATTTCCAGCCCGGTGGCCGCCAACAACGCCAGCATCGCCTTGCTCGCTTCGAGCAAGGCGATGACATGGAGGCCCGGATGCCGGTGTGGATCCGGGTTGTAGCCGTTCTGGCTCACGGTTCGCTGGATCAGCCGCCGCGCGAGTTCTTCTTGCGGTCGCTTTCGGTCAGGAACTTCTTGCGCAGACGGATCTCCTTCGGGGTGATCTCGACCAGCTCGTCGTCTTCGATGAAGTCCAGGGCCTGTTCCAGCGAGTACTTGATCGCCGGGGTCAGCTGGATCGCATCGTCCTTGCCCGAAGCACGCATGTTGGTCAGCGGCTTGGTCTTGATCGCGTTGACGGTCAGGTCGTTGTCCTTGGAGTGGATGCCGACCAGCTGACCTTCATACACGTTGTCGCCTTCAGCAGCGAACAGCTTGCCGCGTTCCTGCAGCGGGCCCAGCGAGTACGCGGGGGTGGTGCCCGGCGCATTGGCGATCATCACACCGTTGATGCGCTTGGCGATGGCGCCCTGTTCCTTCGGACCGTAATGGTCGAACACGTGGAACAGCAGGCCCGAGCCCTGGGTGAGGGTCTTGAACTCGTTCTGGAAGCCGATCAGGCCACGGGCCGGGATCTGGTATTCCAGGCGCACGCGGCCCTTGCCGTCCGATTCCATGTTCTTCAGCTGGCCCTTGCGGGTGCCCAGCTTTTCCATCACGCCGCCCTGGTGGACTTCTTCGATATCCACCACGAGCTGCTCGATCGGCTCCATGGCCTGGCCGTCGATCTGCTTGATGATCACTTCCGGGCGCGACACGGCCAGCTCGTAGCCTTCACGACGCATGTTCTCGATCAGCACCGACAGGTGCAGTTCGCCACGGCCGGAGACCAGGAACTTGTCGGCGTCTTCCAGCTGTTCGACCTTCAGGGCCACGTTGTGGACCTGCTCGCGGTCCAGGCGGTCCTTGATCTGGCGGCTGGTCAGGAACTTGCCACCGGACAGGTCCTTGTTGCCGGCGAACGGCGAGTTGTTGACCTGGAAGGTCATCGAGATGGTCGGCTCGTCGACGGTCAGTGCCGGCAGGGCTTCCGGGGTTTCCGGGTGGCACAGGGTGTCGGAGATGGTCAGCTCCGGAATACCGGAGATGGCGACGATGTCACCGGCTTCGGCGGTGTCCTGCTCGATGCGCTCCAGGCCCAGGAAGCCCAGCACCTGGGCGACCTTGCCGTTGCGCTTCTTGCCTTCACGGTCGATCACCGCGACCTGCATGTTCTTCTTCAGGGTGCCGCGCTGGATGCGGCCGATGCCGATCACGCCCACGAAGTTGTTGTAGTCCAGCTGGCTGATGCGCATCTGGAAGGGACCTTCCGGGTCCACTTCCGGCTTCGGCGCGTGCTGCATGATCGCTTCGTACAGCGGGGTCATGTCGCCGTCGCGCACGGTGTCTTCCAGGCCGGCGTAGCCGTTCAGGGCCGAGGCGTAGACGATCGGGAAGTCCAGCTGCTCATTGGTGGCGCCGAGCTTGTCGAACAGGTCGAAGACCTGGTCGATCACCCACTCCGGACGCGAGCCCGGACGGTCGACCTTGTTGACCACGACGATCGGCTTGAAGCCCATCGCGAAGGCCTTCTGGGTGACGAAGCGGGTCTGCGGCATCGGGCCGTCCATCGCGTCGACCAGGATCAGCACGGTGTCGACCATCGACAGCACGCGCTCGACCTCGCCGCCGAAGTCGGCGTGTCCGGGGGTGTCGACGATGTTGATCCGGTTCTTGATACCGGTCTTCTTGTCTTCCCAGGTGATGGCGGTGTTCTTGGCCAGGATGGTGATGCCGCGTTCCTTTTCCTGGTCGTTGCTGTCCATCACGCGCTCGGCGAGGACGGTACGCTCGGACAGGGTGCCGGACTGCTTCAGCAGCTGGTCGACCAGGGTGGTCTTGCCATGGTCGACGTGAGCGACGATGGCGATGTTGCGAAGGTTTTCGATGGACATACGAAAGGGGGCCAGTCGGCGCCGGATTTGGAAAAAGAAGTCCAACATTATACGTCGAACTTGACGATTGGCGAAAACCTGGATTTCAGGACTGCTGAGGCCCCCATTCAGCCTGCCCCCCGGCGCTGCCCGTCCGCAGGCTGAAGACCCTGCCTGCGCACATGGTCGAAGCCGCCCATGCCACGGGGGAGGTGTATCCTTATGGGGCTGATTACACACCCCGCATCCCAAGGATCTGCATGTCCCTCATCGCCACTTTCGACACCACCCAGGGCCCGATCAAGGTCGAGCTGTTCGCCGACAAGGCGCCGCTGACGGTCGCCAACTTCGTGAACCTGGTCAAGCGCGGCTTCTATGACGGCCTGATCTTCCACCGCGTGATCCCCGATTTCATGATCCAGGGCGGCTGCCCGCAGGGTCGTGGCACCGGCGGCCCGGGCTACAAGTTCGAAGACGAGAAGAATGGTGTGAAGCACCAGATCGGCTCGCTGTCGATGGCCAACGCCGGCCCGAACACCAATGGCAGCCAGTTCTTCATCACCCACATCAAGACCGATTGGCTGGACGGCAAGCACACCGTGTTCGGCCAGGTCCTGGAAGGCCAGGCGATCGTTGATTCGGTCAAGCAGGGCGACGTGATCCATTCGATCACCCTGGAAGGCGACACCGACGCCGTGCTCGCCGCCCAGGCAGAGCGCGTGGGTGAGTGGAACAAGATCCTCGCCGCCTGATCCAATACCCGGACGGCCCCCTGCAGAGGGGGCCGTTTCCATGTTGCGGCCGCCCCGCCAGGCCTGTCCCCGCCCGCGCGGCCATCTCCCACAACGCTACTTAGCTTCTTAGCAGAGGAAATCCCCATGAAAGCACCTGTTCGTGTTGCCGTGACCGGCGCCGCCGGCCAGATCGGCTACGCCCTGCTGTTCCGTATCGCCTCCGGTGAAATGCTGGGCAAGGACCAGCCGGTCATCCTGCAGCTGCTGGAGCTGCCGGTCGACAAGGCCCAGGCCGCCCTGAAGGGCGTGATGATGGAGCTGGAAGACTGCGCGTTCCCGCTGCTGGCCGGCATGGTCGGTACCGACGACGCTGAAGTCGCCTTCAAGGACGCCGACATCGCCCTGCTGGTCGGCGCACGTCCGCGCGGCCCGGGCATGGAGCGCAAGGATCTGCTGCTGGAAAACGCGAAGATCTTCACCGCCCAGGGCGCCGCACTGAACAAGGTCGCCAAGCGTGACGTGAAGGTGCTGGTGGTCGGTAACCCGGCCAACACCAACGCCTACATCGCCATGAAGTCGGCGCCGGACCTGAACCCGCGCAACTTCACCGCCATGCTGCGCCTGGACCACAACCGTGCGCTGAGCCAGCTGTCGACCAAGCTCGGCAAGCCGGTCGCCGGCATGGAAAAGCTGGTGGTGTGGGGCAACCACAGCCCGACCATGTACCCGGACTACCGTTTCGCCACCGCCGATGGTGCGTCGATCGCCGATGCGATCAACGACCAGGAGTGGAATGCCAACACCTTCATCCCGACCGTCGGCAAGCGCGGCGCGGCGATCATCGAAGCCCGCGGCTCGTCCTCGGCAGCTTCGGCGGCCAACGCAGCGATCGACCACGTGCGTGACTGGGTGCTGGGCAGCAACGGCAAGTGGGTCACCATGGGCGTGCCGTCCGACGGTTCCTACGGCATTCCGGAAGGCGTGATCTTCGGCTTCGCGGTCACCACCGAGAACGGCGAGTACACCCTGGTCAAGGATCTGCCGGTCGACGACTTCAGCCAGAAGTACATCGACAAGACCCTGGCCGAGCTGGAAGAAGAGCGCGCCGGCGTCGCCCACCTGCTGGGTTGATGCGGTCGGTGCCGGCACCCTGCCGGCACCTTTCCATCAGGGTAGGTACCGGCTGTTGGCCGGTACGCAGGAAACGGGGAGGCTTCGGCTTCCCCGTTTTCGTATGGAGTACCTGGCAACGACATGATCCTTCTGCATTACATCGACGACGCGCTTTTGGTGGCCGAGAAGCCGGCCGGCCTGCTGTCCGTGCCCGGCCGCTCGGCGGAGAACCAGGACTGCGTGGTCGCACGGCTGCAGGCGGTGTATGCCGATGCGCTGACCGTGCATCGCCTGGACCAGGTCACCTCTGGCCTGCTGCTGCACGCGCGCGGCAAGGACATGCAGGTAGCGCTGTCGATGCAGTTCGAGAAGCGCCAGGTGGGCAAGCGTTATGAAGCCATCGTGCAGGGGCTGCTGGAAGATGATGCCGGTGAAGTGGACCTGCCGCTGATCGTCGACTGGCCGAACCGGCCCAAGCAGATGGTCGACCACGAACGCGGCAAGCCGGCGCTGACCCGATGGCGGGTACTGTCGCGTGACACCGAGGCGCAACGCACGCGCGTTGAACTGGAACCGGTCACCGGCCGCAGCCATCAGCTGCGCCTGCACATGGCCAGCCTGGGTCATCCGATCGTCGGCGACGTGCTGTATGGCGCAGAGGCCGCGCAGCGCGTGTGCCTGCATGCGCGGAAGCTGCAGTTCACTCACCCGGTGACGGGCGAGGCGCTCGCGTTCGAGTCTACGACTCCGTTCTAGAAGGGTAGGGTGTTCGGCAGGGCTGCGCCCTGCACCCTGCACCGGCGGTAGTGCCGGCCGCTGGTCGGCAACCTCAGCAGCAACAGCAACGGCAACAGCAACAGCAACAGCAACAGCAACAGCAACAGCGGGGTTCCGTGGGATGGCGGGGCGGGTCCGGTTGCGGGGGACGCCGTAAACCCATCCCTGGGGGCTTGGCCGCGGCATCCATGCCGCGGACACCCCCGCAACCGGACCCACCCCGCCATCCCAAGGAATGCACGCTCTTGCTGTTGCGGTTGCGGTTGCGGTTGCGGTTGCCGTTGCCGTTGCCGTTGCCGTTGCTTCGGCGGGTGCAGGGCGCAGCCCTGCCGGCAACACACCCCCTACCAAGGTAGGGCGGCCCACGCGCCAGCGCCGGACTATGCTCGAAGCCATGACTTTGTCTGGGAGGGCTGCGTCATGAACTACGAGGAAACCTACCGCCGCTCGATCGACGAGCCGGAGGCATTCTGGGGCGAGGAAGCCAAGCGCATCCATTGGCACACGCCGCCGCAACAGGTGCTCGACTACAGCAACCCGCCGTTCCGGCGCTGGTTCGTGGGTGGTGAAACCAACCTCTGCTACAACGCCGTCGACCGGCATCTGGCCGACCGCCCGGACCAGCTCGCACTGGTCGCCATCTCCACCGAAACCAACAGCACCCGCGAAATCACCTATCGCCAGCTGTATCGCGAAGTGAACGACTTCGCCGCCGTGCTGAAGCACCTTGGCGTCGGCCACGGCGACCGCGTGGTGATCTACATGCCGAACATGGCCGAGGCCGTGTTCGCCATGCTTGCCTGTGCACGTATCGGTGCGGTGCACTCGGTGGTGTTCGGGGGCTTCGCTGCGCACAACCTCGCGCTGCGCATCGACGATGCCAAGCCGAAGCTGCTGATCGCTGCCGATGCCGGCATGCGTGGCGGCAAGCTCATTCCGTACAAGGCGATGGTCGATGCCGCCTGCGCCGAAGCCAGCAGTCCGCCGCCGCACGTGCTGATCGTTTCGCGCGGGCTGGACCCGGCCGAGCCACGCATCGAAGGGCGCGACGTCGAGTACGCCACCCTGCGTGCGCAGATCGGGCAGACCGATGTGCCGGTGCAATGGCTGGAATCGAGCGAGCCCAGCTACCTGCTGTACACCTCCGGCACCACCGGCAAGCCGAAGGGCGTGCAGCGCGATGTCGGTGGCTATGCGGTGGCGATGGCGCAGTCGATGCAGACCGTGTTCGACTGCAAGCCGGGACAGGTGATGTTCTCCACCTCCGATGTCGGCTGGGCCGTGGGCCACTCCTACAACGTGTATGGCCCGTTGATCGGCGGCTGCACCTCGCTGCTGTACGAAGGGCTGCCGACCAACCCCGATCCGGGCATCTGGTGGGCGCTGTGCGAGCAGTACAACGTGCGCACGATGTTCTCTTCGCCGACGGCGATCCGCGTGCTGAAGAAGCACGATGCCGATTTCATCCACCGCCACGACCTGGATGCGCTGAAGTATCTGTTCCTGGCCGGCGAGCCGCTGGACGAGCCGACCGCGCACTGGATCAGCGACGCGCTGGGCAAGCCGATCATCGACAACTACTGGCAGACCGAAACCGGTTGGCCGGCATTGACCCTGTTGCCTGGGCTGGACATGAAGCCGGTGCGGTTCGGCTCGCCCGGGTTCCCCAATCTCGGCTACCGGATGAAGGTGATCGACGAGAACACCGGTGAAGAGGTGGCTGCCGGGCAGAAGGGTGTGCTGGTGATGACGCCGCCGTTGCCGCCGGGCTGCATGAGCACGGTCTGGAATGACGACAGCCGCTTCCTGCAGAGCTACTTCAGCCACTTCAAGGAACTGCTGTACAGCTCGCTGGACTGGGCCATCCGCGATGACGATGGCTATACCTTCATCCTCGGCCGCACCGACGATGTGATCAACGTGGCCGGGCACCGTCTGGGCACGCGTGAGATCGAAGAGGCCATCTCCAGTCACCCGCGCGTGGCCGAGGCAGCGGTGATCGGGGTGAAGGACGAATTGAAGGGGCAGGTGCCGCTGGTGTTCGTCACCCTCAAGCAGGGGCTCGATGGCGAAGACCCGGCCGCAGTGGTGGCCGAGATGATGGCCACGGTGACCACCTCGCTGGGGGCGGTGGCGCGACCGGCGCACATCCATGTGGTCAACGCGCTGCCCAAGACCCGTTCGGGCAAGCTGCTGCGTCGCTCGCTGCAGGCATTGGCCGAGCAGCGCGACCCCGGCGACCTGTCGACGCTGGACGACCCGGGCGCGCTGGAAGAGATCCGCCGCGCGCTGGGACGCTGATCGGGGTGGTAGCGCCGGGCCATGCCCGGCGAGCGCAAAGCGCGGAAAAGCCGCCAGGGATGGCCTGGCGCTACCCAGGCCTGCCAGGACATGCGCTAAGCTCCGCCTGTCATCGACCTGCAACACGCGGCACGCGCCGGGGAACGCGCGTGCCACCCGGGGATGGCGAACAGGGGGGCGCGCCCGCAAGGGCGTGCATGCGTATCGCATCGTGGGAAGGGGGAGCTATGGCACTGCTGCATGCCAAGACGGCCGCTGGCCGCCAGGAAATCGAAGATCGTGCCCGGCGCCTGCCGGCGGCGCTGCGTTCGATCCTGTTGATGGTTGACGGCCAGCGTGATGAAAGCGAACTGCGCGGCTTGTTTGAAGGACTGCGCGCGCCGCCGGATGCGCTGCAGCAGCTGGCTGCACTGGGCCTGATCGAGGTGGTCGGCGGCAGGGCCGAACCTGTGCCGCAGCGCGGGCTGTGCAGCGGCCGCGAGCAGGATCCGGCGCTGTACCAGCAGTTGTACGACGCGATGAGCGATGCCGTGCGCCGCCATCTGGGCCTGAAAGGCTACTTCATGCAGTTGAAGATCGAGCGCTGTACCGACGCGGTCGCCCTGGAAAAACTGTGCCCGGAAATGATCGCCGCGATCGGCAAGGCACGCAGCCCGGCGCTGGCCCAGCGCTGGTGGCAGGAGATCCAGATCTCGATGACACCGGTCACTGCCGAGGTCGTGCCCGGCTGACGCGCGGGGTAAAGTGGTCCGCTCTTTTTCCGCCCAGGAGCCCCGCATGCAGGACGACACCGATACCCCCGGTTGGGATGCGATCAATGCCGCGCTGGCACCGCTGTACGCCGGCCAGGAGCCGCGTCACTTCGGTACCGCGCTGCCGTACACGCTGGGTGGCCAGGATCCGCTCGACGGCATCAGCGTGTACTGGGCGGAATCACCGGTTCCGCATTGGCACTACGTCACCTACGGCCTGTCAGAACTGTATGCAAAAGAGAGCAGTGATGCGGCCACCAGTGGCTATGGTTTCGAGCTGACGTTCCGTCTGGCTGCGGACAAGGGGGAGGATGCAGGCAGCACGCCGCCTGCGTGGCCGATGAGCCTGCTGCAGAATCTGGCGCGCTATGTGTTCAGCAGCGGCAATGTGTTCGAGGATGGCCACCACCTCAACGCCAATGGCCCGATCGCGCTGGAGACCGACACCCGTCTCTGCCATCTGGCATTCGTTGCCGATCCGCAGTTGCCACCGCGCGACACCGCCAATGGACATTTGCAGTTCCTGCAGGTGGTGGGGCTGACCGACGAGGAAATGGACGCGATCAAGCGCTGGTCCACGCGCGGTGTCCTGCAGGTGCTTGAGGACGCGATGCCGCTGTGGATCACCGATCTGCATCGCGGCAATCTGCTGGACGATCCGGCGCTGGCCGCGCGGGTGGAGGCCGGCAGCGAGCGTGAGGGGTCCAGTACCGGCATGTTGTTCATCGAGACGCTGGACTGGCGGCAGACGGCGGGTATCACCACGCTGGTGCTGGGGGCCGGGCAGGTCGGCAGTGTGGGTGAGCTGCTGCCACTGCGCCTGCGCCACGGCAAGGCTCTGACGCTGGTCAGCCGCGAACGGCAATGGGAGTTCATGCCGGCCACCGATGGCGCGGTCGCGGTCGAGGACGACAACGTGCGCTGGATACTGGATGAGGCGGCGTTGCAGGCCTGGCATGGCGTGCGGCCGCAACGCGGGACCTACCCGGTGTCGAATACGTTGCAGGTTGAAGTGGTGCCGACGTTCCTGCGCGATGCGAAGGGCGAAGTGATCCGCGAAATCGGCTGACCGCGCCGATGGCACCAATGGGGTCGGAGCCGCCTGCTGCGCAGACGGATCCGACCCCGGATCCATCAGGCCAGGCCTTCGGCCTTCAGCACCGCCTGCACGCCCGGATCGGCGTCCATGCGCGCCTTGTAGGCGGCCAGGTTGTCCAGGCCCGACAGGTCGACCTTGGTGCCGGCCGCCCAGCGCAGGGTGATGTAGAAGTAGGGATCGGCGAAGCTGCGGAAGCCGGCCAGCCACGGCTTGTCGGCCAGCTGCCTGTCGGCGGTCTCGAACAGGGCGCGCAGGCGCTTGTGCGCGGCGGCGCGGATCGCGTCGTACTGGCCTTCATCGGCGATGAACTTGCCCGGCGCGAACAGCGGCGAGAACGCCGGGTGCACGTCGGAGTTGACGAAGGCCAGCCAGCGGGTGGCTTCAGCGCGCTGGCGCGGGCTGCCATCGCCGCCGAGACCGGCCTGCGGGTAGCTGTCGGCGATGTAGCCCATGACCGCCGCGTTCTGCACCAGCACGAAGTCGCCATCGACGATCGCCGGTACCGCGCCGGCCGGATTGATCTTGAGGAATTCCGGACCCTTCAGGGTGTCCTTGTTCAGCAGTTCGACCTCGAACGGCTGGCCGGTCCACTGCAGGGCGATGTGGTCGGCGGTGGAACAGGCACCGGGCTTGCTGTACAGCTTCATGGGAACTCCAGGCGGGGTGTGGCGGGAAACCACCACTATCCCAGAGCCCAGCCGCACGCGGCAACGCTGCCACCGGCAACGGATCGTTACGACTGCCGGGGCTTGAGGTTCTGCACTTTGTAGAAGGTGTGATCGCCGATGGTGGCCACCTGGTAGGCGTTGCGCCAGTTCGGGCTGGCGATGGCCAGCGCAGCGAAGTGGCTGGCGCCAGGCACGATCTCGCGGCGCTCGCCGGCTGGCAGCGCCCAGTTGCGCTCGGCGTCGAAGGCCACGTCCATCGCCTCACTCCACGCCGCATCGTTGCCCAGCTGGGTGCCGGGGGAGACGATGGTGGGGGCGAACTGCTTGCGCGCGGTCACCACCTGGCACATCGAGTCGCCCCACAAGCCACTGTCGAGGCGACGCAGGGCGACTTCGGCCACCGCCTGCTGGCCACGCAGGGTCTGGTCGCGGGCTTCCAGGTAAACGGTGGTGCTCAAACACAATGAATCAGCGGCCGGCTGCGGCAGCAACTGCGACAGCCAGAGAATCCAGGCCAGTTTCATATAACTCCTTGCTCCGTGTGGGACGCACCTGGCGGTTCCGGCAGCGCAGGCTGCTGGAGGCGGGGTACGACTTGGCGTCATGGGGAGGCGGCCATCGGGGCTGCCCCGTGGGCGGCCCCAAGAACACGATCGTGGATCGATCGGCGGGGTCCGCACCGGCTCACCGGAAACTGGCTGGTGAGCAGAAAGTCGGCGCAAGGTAGGGGGGGATTGCCGAACGCATCCTGAATCGTCCGGCTTGACATTCAGCTTTGGGGGCCGGTGACGGAAATCACATTCCGGCCCCCATTCAGGTGCTCATCAGAGCGCGGCGGCGAGTCGGCTGCCCTGATCGATCGCACGTTTTGCATCGAGTTCGGCGGCCACATCTGCACCACCGATCAAGTGTGCGGTGATGCCCGTGGCCTGCAGTTCGGCCTGCAGCGCGCGCTGCGGTTCCTGGCCGGCACAGATCACCACGTGGTCGACCGGCAGCAGCTGTTCGCTGCCGTCCACGCGGATGCGCAGGCCCGCATCGTCCACGCCCAGGTACTCGACACCACCCAGCATGCGCACGCCCTTGGCCTTCAGCGTGGCGCGGTGGATCCAGCCGGTGGTCTTGCCCAGGCGTGCACCGGGCTTGCCGGCACTGCGCTGCAGCAGCCACAGCCTGCGCGGCGACGCCTCCACAACCGGGCGGGCCAGTGCACCGCGGGCCTCGAAGGTGGCATCCACGCCCCATTGGGCCATCCAGCGTTGCGGGTCCAGCGATGGCGAGGGGCCGTCATGGGCAAGGAACTCGCCGACATCGAAGCCGATGCCACCGGCGCCGATGATGGCGGCGCTGGCACCCACCTCGACCCGGCCCAGCAGCACGTCCAGGTAGTTGACCACCTTGGCGTGGTCGGCACCGGGGAAGTCGACCTTGCGCGGCAGGATGCCGGTGGCCAGTACGACCTCGTCGAAGCCGGCCAGGCTGGCCGCGTCGGCACGGGTGCCCAGGCGCAGCTGCACGCCGGTCTCGCCCAGCTTGTGGCGGAAGTAGCGCAGTGTCTCGTGGAACTCTTCCTTGCCGGGAATGCGCTTGGCCACGTTGAACTGGCCACCGATCTCCTTGCTGGCGTCGAACAGGGTGACCTGGTGGCCGCGTTCGGCAGCGACCGTAGCGCAGGCCAGGCCGGCCGGGCCGGCGCCGACCACGGCCACCCGCTTCGGTGCGGTGGTCGGGGTGTAGACCAGCTCGGTCTCGTGGGCGGCACGCGGGTTGACCAGGCAACTGGCCAGCTTGTTTTCGAACACGTGGTCCAGGCAGGCCTGGTTGCAGGCGATGCAGGTGTTGATGGCCTCGGCACGGCCGGCGCGGGCCTTGTTCGGCCACTGCGGGTCGGCCAGCAGCGGGCGTGCCAAGGACACCATGTCGGCACCGCCATCGGCGAGGATGCGTTCGGCGACCTCGGGCATGTTGATGCGGTTGGTCGCCACCAGCGGCAATGACACATGCGGCTTGAGCTTGGCGGTGACCGCGGCGAATGCGCCACGCGGTACCGAGGTGGCAATGGTCGGAATGCGCGCTTCATGCCAGCCGATGCCGGAATTGAGGATCGTCGCACCGGCGGCCTCGATGGCCTGGGCCTGCTGCACGATCTCTTCCCAGTTGCTGCCGTCTTCGACCAGGTCGACCAGCGACAGGCGGTAGATGATGATGAAATCCGGGCCGCAGGCTTCGCGGATGCGGCGCACGATCTCCACCGCAAAGCGCATGCGCTGTGCGGCATCACCGCCCCAGCGGTCATCGCGCTTGTTGGTGCGCGGGGCGATGAACTCGTTGATGAGGTAACCCTCCGAGCCCATCACTTCCACGCCGTCGTAGCCGGCTTCGCGGGCCAGCTTCGCGCTGCGTGCATAGTCGGCGATGTGTCGCTCGACGCCGCTGGCCGACAAGGCGCGCGGGGTGAACGGATTGATCGGCGCCTTCAGCTTCGACGGCGCTACCGACAGCGGGTGATAGGCGTAGCGCCCGGCATGCAGCAGCTGCAGGCAGATCTTCGCGCCGTGCTGGTGCGCGGCGGCGGTCAACTGCCGATGCGGGCGCACTTCCCAAGGCCAGGACAGCTTGCCGCCGAACGGCTTGAGCCAGCCGACCACGTTCGGCGCGAAACCACCGGTGACGATCAGGCCGACGCCACCTTCGGCGCGCTCTGCGAAGTAGGCGGCCAGGCGCGGGAAGTCGCGTGCGCGGTCCTCCAGGCCGGTGTGCATCGAGCCCATCAGCACCCGGTTGCGCAGCTGGGTGAAGCCCAGGTCCAGCGGGGAGAACAGGTGGGGGTAGGCGCTTTCGTTGGCTGGCGACATGTCGATACGCTTGCGTACGGAAGCGCGAAGGGTGCCGCGAAACGGCGCCCGGGGCAAGGGCTGCCTCGCTCGGTAGCGCCGGGCCATGCCCGGCCTACCGGTCAGCTCAGGGCGATTGCGGTTGCCGGCCAGCGGCCGGCACTACCGGTGCGCGGCCGATCCCGAACCAGCCAAGCGTGACCCCGCACAACGGTCCGATCAGCAACGCGAAGGCGAGCGTGCCGACGCCGACATTGCCGCCCAGCCACCACCCCAGCAGCAGCACGCTGCCTTCAATCAGGCTGCGCACCTTCCAGATTGGCCAGCCGGTGCGCGCGTGCAGTCCGGTCATCAGGCCATCGCGCGGGCCAGGGCCGAGCTTGGCGCCGATGTACAGGCCGGTGGCCAGCGCCACCAGCAGCATGCCGGCGCAGAACATCGCCACTTGCCAGCCGAGGCCGACCGCCGGGGGCAGCAGCCATAGTCCGAACTGCGCCGAAGGACCGATCAGCATCACGTTGAGCACGGTACCGACACCTGGCTTCTGCCGCAGCGGCCACCACAGCAGCAGCACCAGCGCGCCGATCACGTTGGTGGCCAGGCCGAACGACAACGGCGTTTGCGCGGCGATGCCCTGCGACAGCACGTCCCACGGCGCGACACCGATGGCGGCGCGGATCATCAGCGAGGCGCCGAAGCCGTAGAGGAACAGGCCGATGATCAGTTGCAGCAGGCGCAGGGGCAGGGCGGAGGGCATGACGGGCTCGGGGGAGTGGGATCTGTTTCCACCCTAGTCCCGAAACGGAGCGTTCAATAGATACAGATGCCGGCCAATCCACTGCGACAGGCTGTGGGGGGTGAATCAGTCGTCCCAGCCGGCCAGCGCCAGCTTGCCGATGGTGCGGCCGCCGGCCAGACGCTGATGCGCGGCATCCAGGTTGGCCGCATTGATCGGGCCCAGCACTTCGCTCAGCGTGCCGCGCAACTGGCCCGCGTCGATCATGCTGGCGGCGCGGTTGAGGATGCGGTGCTGCTCAATGCGGTCGGCGGTGGCAAAGCGCGCGCGGGCGAACATGAATTCCCAATGGATGCCGATGCACTTGGCCTTGTAGGGATCGCCGATGCGCAGCGGGCCGCGGGGTTCCACGATCAGGCCTACATGTCCCTGTGGTGCCAGCAGCTGGCCCAGTTCGTCCCAGTAGTGATCGGTGTCGGCCAGGTTGAGTGCCACCTGCACTTCGTCGACGCCAAGCGCCTGCAGCTGCGGCAACAGGGGCTGGCGATGGTCGATGACATGCTGGGCGCCCATCCGCCGGCACCAGTCGATCGAGGCTTCACGCGAGGCGGTGGCAATGACCTCAAACCCCGCGTGGTGGGCCAGCTGGATCGCCATCGAGCCGACACCGCCGGCACCACCGATCACCAGCAGGCGCTGGCCGGCGTGGCGGCGATCATCAAGCTGCAGGGGCATGCGCTGGAACAGCAGTTCCCAGGCAGTAAGGGTGGTCAGCGGCAGTGCGGCTGCTTCGGCGAAATCGAGGGTGGTCGGTTTGCGTGCCACCAGCCGCTCATCCACCAGCTGATACTGTGCATTGCAGCCAGGGCGGGTGACATCTCCTGCGTAGTAGACCTCGTCACCGGAGGCGAACAGGCTGGCCTCCTCGCCCATCGCTTCGACCACCCCTGCCGCGTCCCAGCCGAGAATGCGCGGGGTATCCAGCGACGCGGCCGACGCGGCTGCACGCAGCTTCCCGTCGACGGGATTGACGGAAAGTGCTTCGACACGGATCAGCAGGTCACGGCCACGCGGCGGCTGCGGCGGTGGCAACACCAGGTCGCGCAGGGCAGGGGCGGAGTCACGGCACAGGGCGACGGCTTTCATTGCAGCTCCAGCTCGGTTCCTGTCTGCATCATAAGGTTCCTCACCTCGATGGGCGCGCGCTGAACCGCTTTGGGATAACCCGCGCCAAATCTGACGCATCTGGCCGTTAAACCCTTCCAAACCCTTGTGGTGCGTGGGTCTTGCGGATTTTCATCATCCTGTATAGGGTTTCAACGTCGGACCGGTGGCCGGTCGTGCGCGGCGCTTCACATGTTACGGGACTGTTAACATGACCTTCACCCGCCTGAGCATAATGTTCGCGGCGGTGGCGTGCTGAATCGGCTGTCTGAACATCGACGCAGTAGTGCTGGCCCATGCCTCTACCGGTTTCATACCCCCGAAATAGGAGCTGTACTCAATGAACAAGAAGATCCTTACTGCCGCGCTGCTGGGCGGTCTGGCTTTCGCCCAGGCTGCGTCGGCGCAGGAGTTCGATGACCGCTGGTACCTGACCGGTTCGGCCGGCTTCAACTTCCAGGACAACGACCGCCTGACCAACGACGCTCCGTTCGTGACCCTGGGTCTGGGCAAGTTCATCAGCCCGAACTGGTCGCTGGATGGTGAGCTGAACTACCAGAACCCGAACTTCGACGCCAACCAGGATCAGAACTGGTCGCAGTACGGCGTGTCGTTCGATCTGCGTCGCCACTTCATCAAGGAAGGCCGCGGCTGGAACCCCTACATCGTGGGCGGCCTGGGCTACCAGAAGTCGGAAGAAGAGTACCCGGCTCTGGACACCAACGGTCCGCGTGAGCGCAAGGACGGCAACCTGGCTGCCAAGCTCGGCGTCGGCCTGCAGACCACCTTCGACAAGCGCGTTGCTGTCCGCGCCGAAGTGGCCTACCGCGCTGACTTCGACGACCAGAGCATCGCCGCGCGCGACGAAAGCTGGTTCGGCGACGTGCTGGCTTCGGTCGGCGTCGTGATCCCGCTGGGCCCGGCCCCGGTGGCTGCTGCTCCGGCTCCGGCTCCGGTTGCCCCGAGCTGCGCCGACCTGGATGACGACGGTGACGGCGTCAACAACTGCGACGACAAGTGCCCGAACTCGCAGCCGGGTCAGACCATCGGTCCGGACGGTTGCCCGGTGCCGGTCTCGATCGACCTGAAGGGCGTGAACTTCGACTTCGACAAGTCGAACCTGCGTCCGGACGCTGTGGCCATCCTGAGCGAAGCCACCGAGATCCTGAAGCGTTACCCGGATCTGCGCGTTGAAGTTGCCGGTCACACCGACTCGAAGGGTACCGACGCTTACAACCAGAAGCTGTCGGAGCGTCGTGCTACCGCGGTGTACAACTACCTGACCAAGAACGGCGTCGACGCTGGCCGTCTGGCCGGTCCGATCGGCTACGGCGAGAGCCGTCCGATTGCGCCGAACACCAACCCGGATGGTTCGGACAATCCGGAAGGTCGCGCCAAGAACCGTCGTACCGAGCTGAACGTCCAGAACTAAGTTCTGACGCTCTGCCAGTAAGACACAGCAGGACCCGGCTTCGGCCGGGTCTTGTTGTTTGTGCGGTCCGCAATGATGAATCAGCGCTGGAATGGTGACCGTTCGTCGGTAATTTGCTTATTAAACCAATGAGTTGCCGTATTCATTGAAAGTGGCGCTTGAAAGATGACGCGGCATTGCTAAACTCGCCGCGTCACTTCCTTTCGTGGATGCCCTCATGCTGCGCTCTGCATCGGCTGCCGTTCTGGCGCTGGCCCTGGTTCCTGCTGCTCACGCTGCGGTCGATTGCTCGGTCAACACCAGCGCTTCGCCGCTGCCGTTGCCGGCCACGGCCGTCGCCCCGGTGGCCGACGAGCTGTACATCCGCAGCAGCCAGCTGGGCATGTCCAGCGGCGTGCTGGGCAGCAGCTACGATCCGTCGCAGTCGCTGGACCAGGTGCTGCAGCGCTTGCGCATCGATGGCTGCCAGAACATCGCCAAGGCGATTCCGAGCGCGCCGGCGGTGAAGCCGAATGATCCGGCCGCGTACAAGCCGCAGACCGAGTTCGACAACACGCCGTGGCGCTTTGACATGAGCCAGAACGGCAAGCGCATGACCGCCGAAGAGTTCGACGCCTGGATGAAGGCGCGCGGCGTACGCGTGGTCAAGGCGCGTCCGGTTCCGGCAGCCACCCCGGCCGCAGCCGAAGTGCCGGCTGAGACCAAGCCGGTCGACAAGAAGTAAGCGCGGCGGGGAGCAGAGGCTTGCGCACGCGCCGCCCACCTGCCGCCCCCGCTGCCCGCTCCCACGCTGCGCGTGGGCGTGCGAATCCCCCTGCGGTTTCCGCTGGCGTGCGCCATGGCCTGGCGCGCGTGCTGTCCAAGGCGGGTGTGTGCTCGCGCAGCGAGGCCGCGCGCTGGATCGCTGATGGCCGCGTTCGTGTCGCCGGGCGCATCGTCCGTGATCCGGAATTCCCGATTGCCAGCCCGGCGCCACCGATCGAGGTCGACGGCCAGCCGATGGGCGCACCGCAACGTCTGTACCTGATGCTCAACAAACCGCGCGGGGTGGTCACCACCGTGCAGGATGAGCGTGGCCGCGACACCGTGTACCGCTGCTTCGATGGTGCCGGCCTGCCGTGGATCGCGCCGGTCGGTCGCCTGGACAAGGCCAGTGAAGGCCTGTTGCTGTTCAGCAATGATCCGCAGTGGGCTGCGCGCCTGACTGATCCGCAGACCGGCCCGCACAAGACCTACCACGTGCAGGTGGATCGCCTGCCCGACGAGGACACCCTGGCCGCGCTGCGCGCCGGTGTCGAAGACGAGGGCGAGTTCCTGCTTGCCCTGGCCGTGCGCGTGCTGCGCAGCGGCGACAAGACCGCCTGGCTGGAGGTGGTCCTCGACGAGGGCCGCAACCGCCATATCCGTCGCCTGCTGGCGGCCTTCGACCTGCAGGTGCTGCGCCTGGTCCGCGTTGCGATCGGAGAGCTCACGCTCGGCGATCTCGGCAAGGGCCAGTGGCGGGCGCTGGAGGTCAGCGACCAGCAGCGGCTGGGGGCCGCTGCACCGGGCTGAGTGATGCCCACGGCCGGCGCTTGCCGGCCACCGTTCCAGGCGTAGGGGGCGCCTGGTTGTCGAATGTCCAGAACGGAGCCTGTCATGTATCACCCGACCCTCAAGCAAACCCTGCGCTGCGCCAGCCTGTTGTTGCCGATCGTGCTGTTGACGGCCTGCGGCGGCCACAAGAAGACGGCCAAGGCCGATCGCCCCGCCGAAACCCCGGTGGTTGAAGTGAAGACCCCGGAGCTGGATGGCCGCGGCAGCTATCGCTTCATGATGAGCAACGGCGACCAGAAGATGACCGCCGACCAGTTCGATGCCTGGATGAAAGCCAATGGCATCCGCGTTGCCAAGGGCAACGGGCAGGACGCTGCCGCCAAGCCGGTGGTGGTCGCCAGCAAGGACGAGCCCAAGGACAAGAAGAAAAAGAAGAAGTAAGGCCTGGCAGGTGCCGACCTTGGTCGGCACGTCCTGATGGGTAGCGCCGGGCCGTGCCCGGCCAGCGCATGGCGCGGCTATCGGGAAACCGCCGGGCATGGCCCGGCGTTATCCGTGGGTGATCAGCCCTTGATCACGCCCAGCTCGACACCGATGCGGGTGAATGCATCGATCGCGCGGTCCAGGTGCTCGCGGCCGTGCGCGGCGCTGATCTGGGTGCGGATGCGGGCCTGGCCCTTGGGCACCACCGGGAAGAAGAAGCCGATCGCATAGATGCCTTCTTCCAGCAGCCGCTCGGCGAATTTCTGCGCCAGCGGTGCGTCGTACAGCATCACCGGGCTGATCGGATGCACGCCGGGCTTCACGTCAAAGCCGGCAGCGGTCATCTTCTCGCGGAAGTAGGTGGTGTTGGCGGCCAGGGTGCTGCGCAGGTCATCGGCCGCGGCCAGCATCTCGAACGCCTTGATGCCGGCGGCGACCACGTGCGGCGGCAGCGAGTTGGAGAACAGGTACGGGCGCGAGCGCTGGCGCAGCAGCTCGATCACTTCGGCGCTGGCGCAGGTGAAGCCACCCAGTGCGCCGCCCATGGCCTTGCCCAGGGTGCCGGTGATGATGTCGATCTTCTCCAGCACGCCCTTGACCTCGGCCGAGCCGCGGCCCGTCGCGCCGAGGAAGCCGGTGGCATGGCATTCGTCGATGTGGACCAGCGCGTTGTACTTCTTCGCCAGCGCGGTGATTTCGTCCAGCGGCGCGATGAAGCCGTCCATCGAGAACACGCCGTCGGTGGTGATCAGCTTGGTCTTGCAGCCGGCCGCATCGGCGGCCTGCAGCTGCGCTTCCAGATCGGCCATGTCGCAGTTGGCGTAGCGGAAGCGCTTGGCCTTGCACAGGCGCACGCCGTCGATGATCGAGGCATGGTTCAGTGCATCGGAAATGATCGCGTCGTTCTCGCCCAGCAGCGGTTCGAACAGGCCGCCGTTGGCGTCGAAGCAGGCCGCGTACAGGATGGTGTCCTGCTTGCCGAAGAAGTCGGCGATCTGCTTCTCCAGCTGCTTGTGCAGGTCCTGGGTGCCGCAGATGAAGCGCACCGATGCCATGCCGAAACCGTGGCTGTCCAGCGCGTCCTTCGCGGCCTGGATCAGGTCAGGATGGTCGGCCAGGCCGAGATAGTTGTTGGCACAGAAGTTCAGCACCTTGCGGCCGTCCTCCAGGGTGATCTCGGCGGACTGCGGGCTGGTGATGATCCGCTCGGACTTGAACAGGCCCTGAGCGCGGATGGCGTCCAGTTCCTCAGCATAGTGGCGGGTCAGGGCGGAGGAGTCGGTCATGGCGTGGGCACGGCTCAGCACGGGGAAACCGCTGATTCTACCGGGCATCGACGGCTGCGGACCGGGCCGGATGGGGCACCGCCATGGCCGGCACATGTTGCATCGCAATAGCAAACGGGTTAAAAATTCGTGAACCGGGGCTGTCTGGCTCCGGTTGCTGCGCCCGCTGCAGATCCCCGCCTTCCACGCCACCGACCCCACCGGAGACGCTCATGAAGCACGCCCGTGCCTGCCTCGCCATTGCCGCCGCCCTGACCCTCGCGCCGTTCGCCGCCAGCGCCCAGGACAACGAATCTCCGTACAGCTGGAACGTCACCGCCGTCTCGGACTACCTGTTCCGTGGTGTGTCGCAGACCGATGAGGATCCGACCCTGCAGGCCGGCTTCACCTACACCAGCCCGGTTGGCCTGTATGCCGGTGTCTGGGGTTCGGGCGTGGACTTCGGTCCGGGCGATCCGAATACCGAGGTCGACTACCTTATCGGCTACGGCGTGGACGTGACCGAGCGCGTCAACTTCGACGTGCTGTTGAACCGTTACACCTACCTCAAGGCCAGCCACCAGAACTACAACGAGCTGATCACCACCACCACGCTGGACGACACCTACAAGCTGACGGTGGCCTACAGCAACGATGTGTGGAACAGCAGCACCGACGGCTGGTACTTCGGCCTGGGTGGCAGCTGGGGCCTGCCGAAGGACTTCACGCTCAACGCCAACGTCGGCCGCAGCACCTTCGAGGACGGTATCGCCAAGGACTACACCGACTGGAACGTCGGCGTCGCCCGCCAGTTCGGCCTGTTCAATGTCGGCCTGGGTTACTACGGCACCGATGGCAACGGCCGCGACAACTCCGGCAAGCTGGCCCACAGCCGGGTGATGCTGAGCGTGGCCGTAGGCAAGTAACGCCGCAGGCGTTACGGTAGGTGCCTGGCTTGCCTGGCACGCTTCACGAAAAAGGCGCCCAATGGGCGCCTTTTTCGATTCCGCAGCGTTCTTGATCCCATCTGGGGGAGAGCCCCCTTGTTGTTCAAGGGGGCGCGCCGACGGCGCGGGGATAAGGAAACCTGCGGGGGAATTGACCCGAAGGGTCAATTCCAGCTGAGGACCACCTTGCCGGCCTTGCCTTCTTCCATCAGGTCGAAGCCCTTCTGGAAGTCGTCGATCGGCAGCTGGTGGGTCATCACCTTGCCGAGCGGGAAGCCGGACAGCACCAGCTGGGTCATCTTGTACCAGGTCTCGTACATCTTGCGGCCGTAGATGCCCTGCACGGTCAGGCCCTTGAAGATGATCTTGTCCCAGTCGCAGCCGGCGCCCTTGGGCATGATGCCGAGCATGGCGATCTTGCCGCCGTGGTACATGCAGTCGAGCATGTCGTTGAACGCACGCGGGTTGCCGCTCATTTCCAGGCCCACGTCGAAGCCCTCCATGTGCAGTTCCTTCATCACGTCCTTCAGCGACGTGTTGGCGACGTTGACCACGCGGGTGGCGCCCATGTCGGCGGCCAGCTTCAGGCGGAAGTCGTTGACGTCGGTCACCACCACGTTGCGTGCACCGATGTGCTTGCAGATGCCCGCCGCGATGATGCCGATCGGGCCGGCGCCGGTGATCAGCACGTCTTCGCCGATGACGTTGAATTCCAGCGCGCAGTGCGCGGCATTGCCGTACGGGTCGAAGAAGGCGGCCAGCTCGGAGGGGATCTGGTCGGGGATCGGCCACAGGTTGCTGGCCGGCATCACCATGTATTCGGCGAACGCACCGTTGACGTTGACGCCGATGCCGACGGTGTTCGGGCACAGGTGCGGACGACCGCCGCGGCAGTTGCGGCAGTGGCCGCAGACGATGTGGCCTTCGGCCGACACGCGCTGGCCGATCTCGTAGCCGGTTACGCCCGGGCCGATCTCTGCGATGCGGCCGACGAACTCATGGCCGATTGTCAGGCCCGGCTTGATCGTGCGCTGGCTCCATTCGTCCCACAGGTAGATATGCAGGTCGGTGCCGCAGATCGCGGTCTTTTCCAGCTTGATCAGGACCTGGTTGGGGCCCGGAGTCGGCACCGGAACCTCTTCCATCCAGATGCCCTTGGCCGCTTCGCGCTTGACCAGGGCCTTCATCGTTTGCTGCGCCATCGGGGTGGAACTCATCAGGGGGAAAGCGCGGATTATAGGGCGCCACGCAGAATTCCCATGCTGCGCTGCGGGCGCAGCGGTGGAACGAAAGCTGTGCGCACGCGGGCGTTTCGAACAGCGCCACTGCGTTCGCCGGGCATGGCCCGGCGCTACCGGCAGATCGTGCGGGTAGCGCTGGGCCATGCCCGGCGGGCCGGGGGCCATGACTTCCGGGGTTCGGGCCGGGGCAGGGCGGCGGGCTACAATCGAGGGTTCCACTACCAGGGGCCGCTCCATGCGCTCGAACCTGCTTGCATTCTCCGTCGTCGCCAGCCTTGGGCTGGTCCAGGTCGCCCATGCCGCTGAAGGCATGTGGGTGCCGCAGCAGCTGCCGGAAATCGCCGGCCCGCTGCAGAAGGCCGGCCTCAAGCTGTCCCCGGAACAGCTGGCCAACCTGACCGGCGACCCGATGGGCGCGGTGGTCGCGCTGGGCGGCTGCACCGCCAGCTTCGTCTCCCCGCAGGGCCTGGTGGTCACCAACCACCACTGTGCCTATGGTGCGATCCAGCTGAACTCGACCGCACAGAAGAACCTGATCAAGGACGGCTTCAACGCGCCCAAGCTCAGCGATGAACTGAGTGCCGGCCCGAACGCCCGCGTGTTCGTGCTCGACCAGATCACCGACGTCACCGCCCAGGCCAAGGCGGCCATCGCCGGCGCCGGCAAGGACCCGCTGGCCCGCAGCCGTGCGCTGGACGCTTTCGACAAGGCCCAGGTCGCCGCGTGTGAAGCCGATGCCGGCTTCCGCTGCCGCCTGTATTCGTTCTCCGGCGGCAACACCTACCGCCTGTTCCGCAACCTGGAAATCAAGGACGTGCGCCTGGTCTATGCACCTCCGGGCAGCGTCGGCAAGTTCGGCGGTGACGTCGACAACTGGATGTGGCCGCGCCACACCGGTGATTTCTCGTTCTACCGTGCCTACGTCGGCAAGGATGGCAAGCCGGCCGCGTTCTCGGCCGACAACGTGCCCTACCAGCCCAAGCACTTCCTGAAGTTCGCCGATACGCCGCTGGGCGCCGACGACTTCGTGATGGTGGCCGGCTACCCGGGCCGCACCAACCGCTACGCGCTGGCCGGCGAGTTCAACGAGACCGCCAGCTTCACCTACCCGACCATCGCGCGCCACTACAACGCGGTGCTGAAGATGATCGCCGACGCCGGCAAGGCCGACGCCGACGTCAAGGTGAAGTACGCCGCCACCGCGGCCAGCATGAACAACGTGGCCAAGAACTACCTGGGCCAGCTGGAAGGCTTCAAGCGCATCGATGCCGCCGGCCAGAAGCAGGCCGAAGAAGCGGCGGTGCTGGCCTGGCTGAAGAAGCAGGGCGCTGCCGGCAAGCCGGCACTGGCTGCACACGCGCAGCTGCTGCAGCACCTGCATACCAGCAAGTCGACGCGCGAGCGCGACCTGTTCGTCGGCCAGTTCAACAACACCTCCGCGGTGGGCGCGGCCATCACCCTGTACCGCCTGTCGATCGAGCGCAGCAAGCCCGACGCCGAGCGCGAAGCGGGTTACCAGGACCGCGACCTGACCACCATCGAGGGCAGCCTGAAGCAGATGGATCGCCGCTACGTGGCGAAGATGGACCAGCAGCTGCAGACCTACTGGCTGGACCAGTACGTGGCCCTGCCAGCCGCCCAGCGCGACAACGAGGTGCTGAACACGTGGTTGGCCGGCAGCGATGCCACTGCGGTGAAGTCGCTGGTGACCAAGCTGGGCGGCACCGGACTGGGCAGCCTGGACAACCGCCTGAAGTGGTTCAAGGCCGATCGCGCTGCGTTTGAAGCCAGCAATGATCCGGCCATCCAGTACGCGGTGGCCGTCATGCCGGCGCTGCTGAAGCAGGAAGAGCAGAAGAAGATCCGCGAGGGCGAATCGCTGACCGCTCGTCCGCTGTACCTGCAGGCCGTGGCCGACTACAAGAAGAGCCAGGGCGAGTTCGTCTATCCCGATGCCAACCTGTCGCTGCGCATCACCTTCGGCAACGTGATGGGCTATGGCAAGGACGGCGTGAAGTACACCCCGTTCACCACCCTGGAAGGTGTGGCGGCGAAGGAAACCGGTGAGGATCCGTTCGACTCGCCGAAGGCCCTGCTCGATGCGGTCAAGGCCAAGCGTTACGGCGGTCTGGAAGACAAGCGGATCGGTTCGGTACCGGTGAACTTCCTGTCCAACCTGGACATCACCGGCGGCAACTCCGGTTCGCCGGTGCTCGATGCCAACGGCAAGCTGGTCGGCCTGGCCTTCGACGGCAACTGGGAATCGGTCAGTTCCAACTGGGTGTTCGACCCGGTGATGACCCGCATGATCGCCGTCGACAGCCGCTACATGCAGTGGATCATGCAGGAAGTGGCGCCGGCGCCGCAGCTGCTGAAGGAACTGAACCTGGCGAAATGAACCGGTTGCGGTAGTGCCGGCCGCTGGCCGGCAACCTCGACCAGATAGCCGGAGTTTCTGAAACCCCGCGACGTCTGTCGCGGGGTTTTTTCATGCCCCGACCGGCCGGGTCCGCCGAACAGGTATCATCCCTGTTCCGCGCACTTCACAGGATGTGAACAATGCGCCGGAACTCCTCCCCCAAGGACCCCTTGTTCGCATGCGCATCCTGCTTGCCCGTCACGGCGAAACGCCGTGGAACGCCGAAGGCCGCTACCAGGGCCAGATCGACATCCCGCTTTCGCCCATCGGTGAGGCCCAGGCCCAGGCGCTTGGCGCCCGCCTGGCTTCGGTGGACATCACCCGCGCGGTGGCCTCGCCGCTGTCACGCGCCCAACGCACCGCGCAACTGGCCCTGGGTGCTGCACGCGCCGACATGCTGCTGACCGAGCCGGAGCTGCAGGAAATCGCCCACGGTGAGTGGGAAGGCCTGCTGGCCAGCGAAATCAACGAAAAAGACCCGTCGCGCCTGCAGGCGTGGCGCAATGAACCGGACACCGTGCTGATGCCCGGTGGCGAATCGCTGCGCCTGGTGCTGGAGCGCAGCTGGCGCGGCCTGGCCCGCGCCGCCGAAGGCCTTGGCGAACACGACACCCTGCTGGTGGTCGCCCACGATGCAGTCAACCGGGTGATCCTGTGCAAGGTGCTGGGCCTGCCGTTGTCGCGGCTGTGGACCTTCCGCCAGGCACCGACCACGCTCAACCTGCTTGAAGGCGCCGACCTGGACAGCCTGGAAGTGGTGCGCCTGAACGACTGCGCCCACCACACGCCGTTCTTCGGTGAAGCCAAGCACCGCGCACTCTGAATCTTCTGCCCTGAACCACCTGCACCTGTTGGAAGCCTTGCCGTGAAGAACACCCCGACCACTCTGGCCGAATGGCTGGACTACATTGAACGCCAGCATCCAGCCAGCATCGACATGGGACTGGAGCGCGTGCGCACCGTGGCCACCGCGATGGGCCTGGGCACGCCGGCCAGGCACACCATCGTGGTCGGTGGTACCAACGGCAAGGGTTCCACCGTCGCCTTCATCGAGGCCATCGCGCGTGCTGCGGGCTGGAAGGTCGGCGCGTACACCTCGCCGCACCTGCTGCGCTACAACGAGCGCGTGCGCATCGATGGCCAGGATGTCGATGACGCCGCACTGGTGGCCGCGTTCAACACGGTCGAGGCAGCGCGCGGTGATGTGACGCTGACCTACTTCGAGTACGGAACGCTGGCCGCGCTGCAGTTGTTCGCCGATGCCGATCTTGATCTGGCCGTGCTGGAAGTGGGCCTCGGTGGCCGCCTGGATGCGGTCAACATCGTCGACGCCGACGTGGCGGTGATCACCACCGTGGACATCGATCACGCCGAATGGCTGGGCGAGGACCGCGAGGCCATCGGTGCCGAGAAGGCCGGCATCATCCGCGGCTGGAAGCCGGTGATCCTGGGCGAGACCGATCCGCCGTCGAGCGTGCTGGCGCGCGCCTACCTGGTGGGTGCCAATGCGATCCGCGGCGGCAGCGACTATTTCTACGAACCGATCGACGCGCAGCGTTGGCGCTGGCGCGATGTCGGCACCCGCCTGGAACTGCCGACGCCGACGCTGGCCGGGCCGATCCAGCTGGCCAACGCCGGTGCGGCGATCGCGGCGCTGCGCGCGTTGGACAAGCCGGTGCCGCGCGCGGCATGGGCCGCAGGCGTGGCAGCGGCGCGCATCGCCGGGCGCCTGCAGGCGTTCGAGCGCGATGGCGTGCAGGTTCGCGTCGATGTCGGCCACAACCCGCAGGCAGCCGGCCAGCTGGCGCGCGCGCTGAAGGCCGAGGCATCCCCCGGGCGCACCCTGGCGGTATACGCCGCGCTGCAGGACAAGGACGCCGTGGGCGTGGTGCAGGCCCTGCAGGAGGTGGTGAGCGACTGGACCCTGGCCGGGCTCGATGGCGCGCGTGGGCAGAGTGCGGCGGAACTGCAGGCACGGCTGGCAGATACTGCGGCAGCCACTGCGGCGCTGGCCGGCACGGTCGAACAGGCGATGGCGCAGGTGCTGGCCCGCGCCGAGCGCGGCGACCGGGTGCTGGTATTCGGTTCCTTCCATACCGCCGCCGCTGCGCTGCAATGGCTGCAGGCCCACGCCTGACCGCCGTTCAGCCATTACCGACGCCGTGCGGTCGCGCACCCGTATAATCGACCGCAACGTCCAGCCTGCCGCCTGCCCTACGTGGATACGCCCCTGAAACAGCGTCTGATTGGTGCCATCGTCCTGGTGGCCTTGGCCGTCATTTTCCTGCCGATGCTCGTCAAGGGCCCGGCCCCGGACAGCGGTGTCGCTTCTGTGCCGATCGCCGCGCCCGATGCGCCGGCCGATGGCCAGTTTGAAACCCGTGAACTGCCGCTGGTCGCACCGGCCGGTGGCGCCACCGGGTTGCAGAGTGGCCAGGCCCGTCCCGTCGAGGAGGCTGCCGCCCCGGCAACACCGCCGACCGTGGACACTTCGCCAGCCGTCGCCGCCGGTAACTACGCGGTGACGTTCGGCGCCTATGGCAGCCAGGCCGACGCCGATGCGGTGATCGCCTACCTCAAGCGTTCGCAGCTTCCGGGCTTCATCGAGACCGCATCGATCAACGGCCGCCCGGCCTGGCGCGTTCGCGTTGGGCCGTATGCCGACCGTGCCCAGGCCGAAGCGGCCCGGCTGCAGGCGGTGAAGGTGCGTGCCGACGTGAAGGCAGAAGTCATCACGCTCGATGCGAAGCCCTCGACCAGCGCACCGGTGGCAAGCACACCGACGCCCGCGCCGAGCGCCAGTACTCCCGTCGCGGCGGCCACGCCGTCGGCGACCGGCAACCCGGTGCGCAGTGAAAGCCTGCCGCCGAGTACGCCGACCGCAGCAGCGCCGCCGGCCGCCAAGCCGGAGCCGGTCAAGCCGGTGGCCAAGCCGGAACCGAAGCCCGAGCCCAAGCCGGAAGCGACCGCCAGCAAGCCGGCCACGCCGCCGACCACGCCGGCCGCACCGGCCGCCAGCGGAGTGGGTTTTGCCGTACAGCTCGGCGCATTCGGCCAGGCCAACGATGCCAACGCCCTGCGCGACAAGGTCCGCGCGGCAGGCTTCAGCGCCTTCGTCGAGCAGGTGCGTACCGAAAAGGGCAGCCTGCACCGTGTCCGTGTCGGGCCGGTCGCCAACCGCGCCGATGCTGAACAGTTGAAGGCGCAGGTCGCCGCCAAGGTCGGCGTGGCCGGCATGGTGCGACCGCACCCATGACCTGTACGCAGCCCCGTTGCCAGCGCCGCCGAAGGAGCGGGGCGCCATGATCGACGTGGTGCTGCTGATCGTGATCGCCGCCTCCACCCTGCTTGGGTTGCTGCGCGGCTTCGTGGGCATCGTCATCGGCACCGTATCGTGGCTGGTGGCCGCCTGGGCGGCCTTCGCCTTCGGCAATGACGCCGCACGCTGGTGGGCCGCACCGGCTGCGCCCGGCGGCGAGCATTTCATCGGCGGCTACCTCAGTGTCGGCATCGGCGTGATGGTCGTGGTCGCCGTGATCGGCATGGTCATCAAGGCCATCGTCCACCGCAACATGCTGGGCAGCCTGGACCGCCTGCTGGGCGGGGTCCTCGGTGCCGTGCGTGGCGGGCTGATCGCGGCCGTGCTGCTGTTGCTGGCCGGCTTCACCCCGCTTACCGCCGAACCCTCCTGGCGCGGCTCAGCGCTGCGCCCGGTGCTGAACCCGGCCGTGGCCTGGATGAACAGCAAGCTGCCGCAGTGGCAGGTGCCGGGCACCGACCTGCTGCCCAAGGCCTTGCCGATGGACGCGCTGTCCCCATCTGCGTTGATGGAGCTGGGCAAGAGCGCCGGCGCCGGAGTGGGCAAGCCGGGGGCGACAGGCGATAATGGCGTACTCGGTCAGATAGTGGCGGGCAGCGGATGGCTGCGGCCTGCGAAGGCGGAACAGGGTGAGGCATACGATCCGGCCGAAGTGCGCCCGGACGCCCCAGCACTACCGGGCAGCATCGAGCCGGACGACCCGGCCAATGTCGACCGCAGACGCGGCGACAACTCTGGCCAGGTACGGCCACCTTCCTTGTAACTGGGCACAGCCCAGCGGAGACCTCGCATCATGTGTGGCATCGTCGGAATCGTCGGCAACCAGAACGTCGCCGGGCAGTTGTATGACGGCTTGACCGTCCTCCAGCATCGCGGCCAGGACGCGGCGGGCATCGCCACCGTCAACGGCAGCCGCCTGCGGGTGCAGAAGGCCACCGGCCTGGTCCGCGATGTGTTCGATGCACGCACCATGTCCACCCTGGAAGGCAGCGTCGGCATCGCCCATGTGCGCTATCCGACCGCCGGTTCGGAAGGCATGGACGAGGCACAGCCGTTCTACGTCAATTCGCCGTACGGCATCGCGCTGGCCCACAACGGCAACCTGATCAACACCGAGGACCTGCGCCAGCAGGTGTTCGAGCAGGACCGCCGCAACGTCAATACCGATTCGGACAGCGAAGTGCTGTTGAACGTGTTCGCCTACGAACTGGAACAGCAGCGCCAGCTCAGCCCGGAAGCCGCCATCCGCGCGGTTGCCGGCGTGCACCGCCGCTGCAAGGGCGGCTATGCGGTGGTGAGCGTGGTGCTGGGCCTGGGCCTGGTCGCTTTCCGCGATCCGCATGGCATCCGCCCGCTGGTGCTGGGCAAGCGCAGCCATGCCGAGGGTGACGAATACATCGTTGCCTCCGAGTCGGCCGCGCTGGACGTGCTGGGCTTCCAGCGCGTGCGCGACGTGCAGCCGGGCGAAGCACTGGTGATCACCGCGCGCGGCGAGTTGTTCTCGGAAATCTGCGCCGAGCCGGCCGAACACACCCCGTGCATCTTCGAGTACGTGTATTTCGCACGCCCCGATTCGATGATCGACAACGTGTCGGTGCACAAGGCGCGCATGCGCATGGGCATCAAGCTGGGCGAGAAGATCCTGCGCCTGCGCCCGGACCACGACATCGACACCATCATCCCGATCCCGGACACCTCGCGCGATGCCGCGCTGGAGATCTCCAACGTGCTCGGGGTGAAGTACCGCGAAGGCTTCATCAAGAACCGTTACATCGGCCGCACGTTCATCATGCCGGGGCAGGGCGAACGGGTGAAGTCGGTGCGCCGCAAGCTCAACCCGATCCACCTGGAATTCCGCAACCGCGTGGTGCTGCTGGTGGACGACTCGATCGTGCGCGGCACCACCAGCCAGCAGATCGTGCAGATGGCGCGTGACGCCGGCGCACGCAAGGTCTACCTGGCCAGCGCCGCGCCGCCGGTGCGTTACCCCAACATCTACGGCATCGACATGCCGGCCGCTGAAGAGCTGGTCGCGCACAACCGCAGCATCGAGGAAATCGAAGCGCACCTAGGCTGTGACTGGCTGATCTACCAGGACATCGAAGACATGGAAGCGGCGGTGAGCGAGGGCAATCCGGCGCTGCGCAACTTCGATTCCTCGTGCTTCAACGGCCATTACCCGACGGGCATCGAGCCGGGCTACTTCGAACGCATCCAGCAGCTGCGTTCGGACGACGCCAAGCACAAGCGCCGCGCCTGAGGTCCATGCGGTGATCGACGTGCCTGACGTCGGCGGCAATCTGCTGCGCGCCGCGCAGCAGTGCCTGGCCGAAGCCGATCCGCTGCGCAAGGTCGCACTGACCCAGGCCTACGCTGCCGCGTTCCGCGCGGGCCGCTTGAACGTACCGGCCGATGCACCGCCGGCCGATCCGATCCGCATGCCGGGCCGGCCGCCGCAGCTGGTGATGGTGCATCCGCGTGAAGTGCCCCGGCGCGGCCTGGGCGGGGTGGAAGGGCGTGCGGCGTTCATCCATGCCATCGCCCATATCGAGCTCAATGCGATCGACCTGGCCTGGGACGCGGTGTACCGCTTCCGCGGTCTGCCGGCGGCGTTCCATGCCGACTGGGTGAGCTGCGCCGACGACGAATCGCGCCACTTCATGCTGCTGCGCGAGCGCCTGCTGGCACATGGCCATGAGTACGCCGATTTCCCGGCGCACAACGGCCTGTGGGAAATGTGCGAGAAGACCGCGCACGACGGCCTGGCGCGCATGGCGCTGGTGCCGCGCGTGCTGGAAGCGCGCGGGCTGGACGTGACGCCGGGCATGATCGACAAGCTGCGCAACGTCGGCGATGGCGAAACCGCCGACGTGCTGGAGGTGATCCTGCGGGAGGAAGTCGCACACGTTGCCGCTGGATCGCGCTGGTTCCGCTGGTACTGCGAGCGCGCCGGCGTCGAGCCACGAGCGCGTTTCAAGGAACTGCTGGTCGAGTATGCGGGTGGCTACCTGCACGGGCCGTTCAATATCGAGGCCCGCCTGCTGGCCGGGTTCGATGCGGATGAGCTCGCCAACCTGGTCGAACAGGCGGGTTGAAGGAAAAGGGGACGGAGGAAATCAAGTCGTTTGTGCCACAAACGGCTTGATTTCCTCCGTCCCCTTTTTGGTTCTCATGCGTTCGGCAACACCACGCGTCTGCCATCCACCGTCGGCCGGTTGATGTAGAACAGCCCCGGCCCGGGGCGATACGGCAGCTCGCTGACACCGGCGTCGGCAGTGTAGGTCAGGGCGGTATCGCCCAGCGCATCGAAATTCCAGTGTGCGGACTGCATCAGGTAACGGCGGCGCAGCAACGCTTCCTGCGTCGGGGTCAACGGCTGGCCGGCAATCAGGCGGCGCGCGATCGGCTGCAGCGCGCTGGGCAGTTCCCAACCCGCCACCTTGGCCGCGTCGGTAGTCCAGGTCACGCCGGCAGCGATGGCGTGCTGCTGCATCACCTGCAGCGCAACCAGCTGGTAGCGCCAATCGATGCGCCGGTGCAGCACCACCGCAGCTGTCACGTACAGCACCGGCGACATCAGCACGCTGCGGCTGCCCGCGCGTCGCTGCTGCTGCCACTGGTGCCAGACATCGACCCACACTTCCTTCGGGTTCAACCCCAGCTGCTGCCGCCAGCGTTCGGCGTCGGCCTGTGCTTCAGCGTACGCGGTGGTCGCCTGCAGTAGTGCCAGGGGCGGTGTCTGGTAGTCCTCCACGCCAGGCCGGCGCAGTTGCTGCCGCCGCGGCCGGCTGAGCAGCTTGGGCCCTTCTTCCACCTGGTCGTAGCCACCACCGATGTTGGCGTGCACGCCGGGCAGTGCGATTTCGGGATGGGCCGGTGCCACCGTGGTCAGCGCATAGTGCTGGCGATGCTCGTCGCGCGCACTGAGCTGCAGCACGGCCTCGGCGATGCCTGCGGGCAGGGCGATGCGGGGGTGTTCGTCGGCGCGGCCGCCGTTGACGGCGACCACCGTGTCGAACAGGCCGATGAAGCGCAGTATCGGCCGCGGCAGGGCGAAATCGGCGCTGCATGAAAACCCCGCCTGCTGCAGCAGCTGCCGCCAGCGCGCGCCGTCCCATCCGCGCAGATGGTTGGCCACATCACGCGCGGAGGCCGCGCCGCGCGAGTAGCCGAACAGATCCAGCTGCACGCTGTGCAGGGGCGCGCGCCACTGCGTCGCAAGCGCCGACAGTGCCGCCGGCAGCAGCACCTGCAACGCACGCTGCACCTTCGCCTGCACGCCACTGGCGCCGATACCGAAGGCCAGGCCGATCAGGTCGTCCTCGGCATCATCGCGGGTGCCGACGCCTTCCACGTAGATCGCCAGCGAAGGTGTACTGCCGGGCGTGCGCCGGCTGTCCGGATACAACTGATGCAGGCGCGCGATGTTGGTGGCGCCGTTGTCGTAGCTGCTGGTCAACCGGCTCTGGTAGGTCGAATCATCATCGGCACGGAGCAGGGCGGGGCGCGGTCGCGGCACCTGCCGGTGGCCCTGCGCCAGGTTGTGTGCGTTGTTGCGGGTGCCATCGAAGAACAGGCCGATCCGCAGCAGGCCCGGATCAGCCGTCGTGTCACCGCTGTGCTGCGCTGGCGCCATGTGCATCCCCTGTCGTGGCCACGTCACGGTAGCGCGAAAGCCGTGTGTTGGCGAAGTGTACTGACGCTTTTGACCTGACTGAACGCAGATGCGGTCGATCACAGATCCCGATTTCCATTCCTCTCGTCTATTGAATTCACACGCCCTGCGCAGGCCTGATGGCCGGACCCGGCACCCCGGGTCGTGCTGCATCAACGCTGTCCACTTCACTTCAAGGAGCGACAAGATGATGTCCAGATCGATAGGTAAAGCGACAGGTGGTCTGTTGTTGGGATTGTCGGTAGCGGCGGCCGCCCATGCGGCGCCGCTGTTCGAGCCGGTCACCGTGCTCAGCCGTGCATCGGCCACCAGCGAGCCGGCACTGGGGCGATTGCTGGCCACCCCGTCCACCGCCGCCGTACAGGAAGTGCGTGTCGATGCTGCCGCCACCGCGCAGCCGCAGCTGGAATTCGAGCTGCTCGGGCAGAAGGTGCAGGCCGTTCGCAGCAAGGTCGAGGCGCTGCCCGATGGTGGCAGCATCTGGTACGGCCAGTTGCGCGCGCCGTCCGATCGCCTGCAGGCGGCCACGTCCAATGGCCAGGACGATCCGGGCAATTCGCTGATCCTGGTGCGCTCGGGCAATACCCTCACCGGCTCGATCCGCAAGGACGGCAAACTCTATCGTCTGCGTCCGCTGGGCAATCGCCACGTGCTGGTCGAGGTGGATGAATCGCGGATGCCGGCCGATCATCCGGCCGACTACAACCAGTTGCCGAAGATCGCCATGCCTGCCAATGATCGCCTCGGCACTGCGCAGGCCTCCTCAGGCAGCCCGGCGACCATCCGCGTGCTGGTGGTGGCAACCAACGCTGCAGTGACCGCCTATGGTGGCAACATGCAGTCGCTGGTGCAGTTGGCGGTTGCCGAATCCAACCAGGGTTACACCAACAGCAACGTAGGCCTCACCCTGCAGCTGGCCGGTTATGAAACCACCAACTACACCGAGTCCGGCAATTTCACCACCGACCTGTCGCGCTTCCGTGGTACCAGCGACGGCTACATGGACAGCATCCACACCAGCCGCAACAACACCGCCGCCGACGTCGGCGTACTGCTGATCAACAACACCAGTTACTGCGGACTGGCGTCGGGCATCGGTTCCACCGCATCGACCGCGTTTGCTGCGGTGTACTGGGATTGCGCCACCGGCTACTACTCGTTCGCCCATGAAATCGGCCACCTGCAGAGCGCACGGCACGACATCGCCAGTGATCCGAGCACGTCGCCGTATGCCTATGGCCATGGCTATCGTTATGAGCCGGCCAGCGGATCGCGCTGGCGCACGATCATGGCCTATGACTGCTCGGCCGGCTGCCCGCGGCTGAACTACTGGTCCAATCCGAACATCAGCTACAACGGCGTGCCGATGGGCATCGCCAGCAGTGCCGACAACCAGCGCGTGCTGGTCAATACCAAGGCCACCATCGCGGCCTTCCGCTGAGTCCAGGCGCCGACCAGGGTCGGCGTCTACCAGGGCGCGTGCACCTGCTCTGGTAGATGCCAACCTTGGTTGGCATCCTGCGATCCATCATGCGCGGCTGAGCGTATCCAGGGTCCAGCCGTTGGCATCCACGCGCAGCACCGAACCCTGTTCGTACCAATCGCCCAGCACGATGCGGGTGCAGCTGCGTCCGCCGGCCTGCAGGGTGTGGATCGCCGGGCGATGGGTGTGGCCATGGATCATCGTGTCCACGCCATGGCGCACGTAAGTGGCTTCCACTTCGGCCGGGGCCACGTCGGTGACTGTCTCGAACTGCGCACGGTCGCCCTGCTTCATTTCCGACTGGCGCGCCTGGCTGGCATCACGCGCCTTCTGCGCGAAGGCGATACGCGCTTCCAGCGGCTGCGACAGGAACTGCGCCTGGAAGACCGGGTCGCGGGTCTGGGCACGGAACTGCTGGTAGGGGATGTCATCGGTGCACAGCAGGTCACCGTGCTGCAGCAGCACCGGGCGGCCGTACAGCTCGATCATGCACGGGTCCGGCAGGATGCGCAGGCCGGCGCGGCGGGCATAGTCTTCGCCCAGCAGGAAGTCACGGTTGCCGCGGATGAAGAAGACCGGCACGCCGCTGTCGGACAGTACCTTCAGCGCATCGGCCACCGCGTCGGCTGCGGCCGAGGGGGTGTCATCGCCGATCCAGGCTTCGAACAGATCGCCGAGGATGTACAGCGCATCGGCGCCAGGCGCTTCCTCGCGCAGGAAGCGCAGGAACAGGTCGGTGATGGCCGGACGGCTGGGGTCCAGATGCAGATCGGAGATGAACAGCGTGGTCATGCGGACATTCTAGGGCATCACACCGGCAACGGCAGCCAGGCCAGGCTGGCCGAGGCCAGCAGTGCAGCAATGCCGGTGGCAGCCAGAACGTCGCTTGGGTAGTGCAGGCCCAGCACTACGCGCGACAGGCCCACGCCGAAGGTGAACGGCACCAGCAGCGGCGCCAGCCAAGGGTAGTAGGCCAGCGCGACGATGGTGAACGACACCGCGTGCAGGGTATGGCCGGACGGGAAACTGAACTCATCCAGCGGCGCCACCCAGGCACGGATACGCAGGTCGGCCGCGTACGGCCGTGGCCGCCGGGTCCAGCGTTTCAGGCCCTTGTACAGCAGCAGCGCGGCCAGGCCGGTGGCGGCCATGTGCACTGATGCGCGCAGGCCGTCGAAGCCATCGATGAGCACCAGCGCGCCCATCAGCACATACCAGAACACGCCATCGCCGAGCCGGCTGATGATCGAAAAGACGCGCCGCACGCGGCGACGTCGGCAGTAGTGGTTGGCGCGGCGGCACAACCGGGCTTCGCGACCGGCCAGCAGCTCAAGCGGCGTGGTGCGCATGTCCGCTCCTCCGCGCGCTGGCCAGTTCCGCCAGCAGGCTTTCGAACTCCGCCACCACCTGCTGCGGGTGCAGCCGCTTCATCGCCCGTGCCGCGTTGCCACCCAACCCGCGGCGCTGGACATCATCGGCAGCCAGTTGCACCGCTGCCTGCACGAACTGCTCGTCGTCATCCACTGCGGCACCGTTCTCGCCGTTGCGCAGGTACTCGCGGGCCGCGCCGTAGTCGAAAGCGACCGTGGCCAGGCCGCTTGCCATGCTTTCCAGGGTCACGTTGCCGAAGGTCTCGCTGCGGCTGGGGAACAGGAACAGATCGCCACTGGCGAAGTGTCGGGCCAGGGCATCGCCGCGCTGGATGCCGCAGAAGATGAAATCGGGATTCTCATGCGCCAGTTTCTCGCGCGCCGGGCCATCGCCGACCCAGATGAAACGCGCTTTCGGGCGCACCTGCTGCAGCTTGCGGAAGGCCTTCACCGCCAAGCCGAGGTTCTTTTCGGCGGCGATGCGGCCAACGTAGATCGCCGCCAGGCCCGTGCCATCGATACCCCATTCCTCGCGCAATGCCGGGTCGCGGCGTGACGGGTCGAACTGCTGGCTGTCGACCGCACGGGCGAGCAGGCGCACGCGCTCGAAGCCCTGGTCGCTCAGGAATTCCTGCAGTTCGCGGGTGGGCACCAGGGTCGCGTCGGCCTGGTTGTGGAAACGGCGCATCCAGCGCATTGCCGCCGACTGCAGCCACGCCACGCCATAGTCGGGCAGGTATTCGTCGAAGCGGGTGTGGAATCCGGTAGCCACCGGAATGCCGAGGCGGCGCGCGGTGCGCAGTGCCGACCAGCCCAGCGGACCTTCGGTCGCCACGTAGACCGCATCGGGGCGCTGCTGTCGCCAGTGCCGGCCCAGCCGGATCGGTGCCGGCAGGCCGAAGCGCAGGCCGGGGTAGCGCGGCAAGGCCGCGCCCGGTACCAGCAGGGTGCCCGGCGCCGCATCCAGTGCTTCGCTGACCTGTCGCGGACGGATCAGGTCGACCTCGTGGCCGGCGGCGCGCAATCCCTGCTCCAGGCCCTGCACGGTCAGTGCGACGCCGTTGATCTCCGGCGGGTAGGTTTCGGTGACGATGGCATAGCGCATGGCGGGCCTCCGGTTTTACGCATGCTCGGGCCTGGGGATGTAGCCGACATGACCGCTTTGCGACAACGCGATGACGACCGGGCAAGGCGGTGCCTGCGCAGTTCAGCGGCACAAAAAAACCACGGCCCCGAAGGGCCGTGGTCGTGGTGTTGCGACAGCGCGAGGATCAGAAGCGCTGGGTGTACTTCATGTAGATGAAACGACCGATGTCATAGCCGCCGTAGTACGAGAAGACCGAGCGCGGCTTGGTGTACATGACCGGGCCCTGCTTGTCGAACACGTTGTTGGCGCCGACCGACACGGTGGCATCCCACGGCAGGTTGTAGCGGAACTGGACGTCGTGGAAGGTGACCGAACCACGCTCGTTGTAGTTGCGCGTGCCCTTGTACCAGGGAGCTGCAACGTTCAGGTCCGAGCACTCGTCGGCGTACTTGCCCGGGTTGACGCACTGTTCCTTGACGCTGGAATAGTAGCGTGCGGTCCAGCTGACGCCGAAGTTCTCCAGATCCCAGCCCACGGTCAGGTTCGAACGCACGCGGAAGCCGATGCCGGTGTTGGTGGCGATGCCGTTGTTGACGGTCGGCACGATCGTGCTGTCGTTGGACGAGCGGAAGACGTCCTTGGCCACGTAGGTGGTCGACCACGAGGTGCTCAGCTTGCCGTAGTCGGTATCCAGGCGGTACGTCAGGTCCATGTCGTAGCCTTCCGTTTCCATGAAGCCGGCATTGCGGTTGCCGAACTTCAGGCCGGTGACGATACCGGTGGTCGCGTTGCGGGTGAAGCGCGCGCAACGGTCGGCCAGGCCCTGCTCATAGCAGTCGATCAGGATCTGGTTCGGGCTGTCGTCGACGATGGTGTCGTCGATGCGGATCTTCCACCAGTCCAGCGAAACGTTGAAGTTGCTGATGAAGGTCGGGCTCCAGACCACGCCCAACGTGCGGCTGGTCGAGGTTTCCGGCTTCAGGTCCGGGTTCGAGCCGGAGGTGAACGGCGTCGGCGTAGCGGCGACGGAGCCTTCGGTCGGCTGGTTGCGGTTGTCCAGCTGGCGGAAGTTGGCCACATCGGCGATGTCACGTGCACAGCGGGCACGCACTTCGGCGCTGCTGCGGGCCGAGCCGTACTTGCTGTCACACGGGTCGGAGAAGTTGGCGAAGGTTTCCGAGCCACCGCCGTACAGGTCGGAAATGGTCGGAGCGCGGAAGCCCTGTGCCCAGGTGCCACGCACCAGCAGCTGGTCGATCGGCTTCCACTTGAAGCCGAACTTGCTGTTGAGCGTATTGCCGAAGGTGTTGTAGTCCGAGAAGCGGGTCGCCGCGTTCAAGCTCAGCTCACGCGCACCCGGCAGGTCGGCCAGCACCGGCACGTTCAACTCCAGGTAGGCTTCCTTCACCTTGTACGACCCACCGGTCGGGCCGGCGGCCAGGTTGGTGGTGGCACCGGTCTGCGCCAGCGGGTCCGGTACGAACTTGCCGGTTTCCTCGCGGTTTTCGACGCCGAAGGCGAAGCCCAGGTCGCCGGCCGGCAGGGTGAACAGGCTGCCGCTGATGGTGGCGAAGGCGTTCTTGGAGGTGGTGCGGCCGGTTGCGTTCTCCGGCGGGAACAGCCAGTCCTGCAGGGCCTGGTTGTTGGTCATGCCGTACGGGCTTTCCACGCCATAGGGAATCAACGGATTCCACGGCATGCAGTTGGCGATCGGCGCACCCGGCGCACCACACTCGACCTTGCCCGTTGCCGGGTTCAGGTAGGACTTGCCGGTAGCCTGTTCGACGCGGCCCTTGTGCAGGTTGCCGAAAGTGCTCTGGCGCAGTTCGTTCTTGTTGTACTGGTAGCCCACTTCCCAGTCGAAGTAGCGCTCACCGATGTCGAACGAGCCCTCGAACGCAGCCACGGCGCGGTAGGTCTTCAGCTCGCTGGTGCTGGTGCGCGGCACCTCCCACAGGCGGCGGTTCCAGCTCACCTCGGTGGGCTTGGCGTAACCGTGCTGGTTGCCGAACGGGTTGAAGTAGCTGTCCACCGACATGCCCTTGATCTTGGCGGTGGCGGTGTCGAACGGATAGCCGGCGGTGACGCGGGTCGAGGAGCGCTTGTTGTAGCCCAGCTCGGCCTTGAAACGGACGTTGTCGGTGATGTTGGCCGTGCCCGAGAAGTACAGCGAATCACGCTTGATCGGGTAGCTCAGGTGCATCTGTTCATTGGTGTTGCTGACATCACCGGTGAACGCGGTCGGATCGGTGAAGTGGTAGTTCGCCGGGTTGGTCGGGTCGGTGCCGCGGTTGAGCGCGTAGTCGCAACCGGCTGCCTTGGTGCAGCCCGGGCCGCCCTTCACGCCGTAGAACTGGCCCCACTGGCTGTTGGTGGTCCAGCCATCGGTCGGGTGGCGGTCAGTGTTGCCGTAACGGCTGAAGCCGCGGTCGCGCGCCCACACGGCCTTTTCTTCCGAGTGTTCGGCA
Source organism: Stenotrophomonas sp. OVS01A (assembly GCF_019969775.1). Taxonomy (NCBI): domain Bacteria; kingdom Pseudomonadati; phylum Pseudomonadota; class Gammaproteobacteria; order Lysobacterales; family Lysobacteraceae; genus Stenotrophomonas; species Stenotrophomonas sp. OVS01A. Next base: position 139,410 of record NZ_JAHXYV010000001.1, read on the forward strand.
GCGAAGGTGGCCGAGAAGCGGTCGTTGGACCAGCCGGCAACCACGTCGACGCGATCACGGGCGCCGTCGCCCTCGCTGTACTGGCCGTGGTAGACGTTGGCGGTGACGCCGTTGACGTTGGTGCGGGTGATGATGTTGATCACGCCGGCCATCGCGTCGGAACCGTAGATGGCCGAGGCGCCGTCCTTCAGTACTTCAATGCGTTCGACCGCAGACACAGGCAGGGTCGACACGTCCTGGTAGCCGGAGGTGCTGATGCCCAGGCGCTTGCCGTTGACCAGCACCAGCGTGCGCTGGGTGCCCAGGTTGCGCATGTTCACGTAGGTACCACCGGCATCCTCACCGGCCGACAGCACGTTGGCACGGCTGATGGTCGGGCTGCCCATCGCGGTCACGTTCTGCAGGATATCCGACACCGAGCTGAAGCCCTGGCGTTCGATGTCGGCGCGGGTCAGCGCCAGTACCGGCTGCGACGTTTCAACGTCCACCTGGCGGATACGCGAACCGGTGATCTCGATGCGGTCCAGGTTGGTCGGCGAAGCGGTGCTGCTGCTCTGGGCGAACGCCGGCAGCGCAGCCAGCGTCGCGGTGGTTGCCAGGGCGTAGCGGATGGCCTGCCCCAGTGCGGTGGTGCGTGAAGTCATGACGAGCTCTCTCTCTCTCGGGTCGTGCAAAGGACGCCAAAACGGGCGTCGAAGGAATCGGCCGGTCCATGACCGAGCCGATGACCCGATAGTAGTCTCGTTGGTTAATGCCCTGTAAAGAGCGTGTGTCGGTTTGTGTCGCTACACATCGCGTGGTTTCACGAAATGTGAACAAAAGCAGGGGTTTACGTGAAGACGCGGCAGGCACGACCACCGCCAGCTGCTGCGTTGCAGCAGAAATTGGCGGTCGATTGCGCGAACTGTAACGAAATGTAATCGGGCGCCGGCCGGCGATCGGACGGCGTCCCGTCGCCCTGCTCAGACCACGAACGGACGGAACTGGATGCCGAGTCCAGCGATGCCCTCGGTCTCGCCGATCAGATCGGCGCGCAGCAGCGGGCGCGCATCGATGAAGTCCTGCGGCACGATCAGCGACAGGCGGCTGTCGTCGGCAGTCAGTTCCAGCACCGGCAGCGGTGCGTCCTCATGCGCGCGGTTGAGCAGGACCGCCAGGCGCAGCAGGGCAGCCAGGCGCCGTGCGGTCAGCAGCAGGCGTTCGGGAATGGCATCGAAGGCGGTCTTGCTGATGCCGCGGCGGTGATTGCGCACCAGCGTCGCCAGCATCTGCTGTTCCTGCCGCGAGAAGCCGGCGATATCCGAGTTTTCCAGCACGTAGCTGCCATGCACGTGGTAACCGCTGTGGGCGATCATCAGCCCCAGCTCATGCAGGCGCGCGGCCCAGCCAAGCATGCGTGCGTCATCGGCATCCAGCTTCCAGCGCTCCTGCACCTGCTCCAGCAACGACAGTGCGGTGTCCTGCACGCGGCCGGCCTGCACCGTGTCGATGCCATAGCGATGGGTGAGCGCGGCCACCGATTCATCGCGCGGGTCGTTGTCGCCGGCACGGCCGAGGATGTCATAGAGGATGCCCTCGCGCATCGCGGCCTTGCTGACCAGCAGCTTCTGCAGGCCCAGCGCCTGGAAGGCGGCCTCCAGCACCAGGATGCCGCCGGCGATGATCGGGCGGCGATCGCTGGACAGGCCAGGCAGCACGATGTCGTCGATCTTCTTGGCCTTCAACAGCTCATCGCGGAGCTGCGGCAACGCCTCGGCGGTGATCGCACCCTTGCTCAGCTTCATCGTCGCGCAGATTTCGCTGATGGCCTTGTGGGTACCAGACGACCCCAGTGCCTCCTGCCAGCCGAGCGCGCGGTATTTGCTGGCGAAAGGCTGGAACTCCCGGCCAATCTCGGCCAGTGCGTCCTTCCAGCGCTTCTTGCTGAGTTTGCCGCCCGGGAAAAAGCGACGGGTGCTGGCGATGCAACCGGCCTGCAGGCTTTCGCGCTCCAGGGTCTGCATGCCCTTGCCGATGATGAACTCGGTAGAGCCGCCGCCGATGTCGATCACCAGGCGATGCTGGTCGGGCTTGGGCGGTTGCGCATGGGCCACGCCCAGGTAGATCAGACGCGCTTCCTCGCGGCCACTGACCACTTCGATGGCGTGCCCGAGCGCGGTTTCGGCCGGCATCAGGAACGCCTGCGGCGAGCGCAGCTGGCGCACGGTGTTGGTGGCCAGTGCACGCACGCGATGCGGCGGGACGTTGCGGATGCGCTGGCCGAAGCGGGCCAGGCACTCCAGCGCGCGCTGTCGCGCTGCTGCGGAGAGTCCGCCCTTGCCGTCCAGGCCGTCGGCCATGCGCACGGTTTCGCGCAGGCGGTCGATCACCCGCAGCTGGCCAAGCGTGTAACGCGCGATGACCATGTGGAAACTATTGGAGCCAAGGTCGATGGCGGCCAGCAGGTCGCCATCCTGCAATGCGGGCGGAGTCGTGGTGGTATGCGGCATGGGCGAATGTTAGCCGAAGGGGCGGTGAACTCGTCACCGCGCGGCCTTCACATTTTGGAGGGGGAGTGCGGCAGGGCTGCGCCCTGCACCCGCCGAAGCGGTAGTGCCGGCCGCTGGCCGGCAACCTCAACGTAACAGCAACAGCAACAGCAACAGCTGGCTTCCTGTGGGATGGCGGGGTGGGTCCGGTTGCGGGGGACGCCGTAAACCCGTCCATGGGGGCTTGACCGCGGCATCCATGCCGCGGACACCCCCGCAACCGGACCCACCCCGCCTTTGACAGTTTTTCGCGATCTGTCGGAATGGCATGGCCTGCGCATGGTGGGTGTCGACCTTGGTCAACAAGGTGGATCCACGCCATGCGTGGATGAATCCAAACGTGCCAACCGAGGTTGGCATCTATCGGATCAAAGGGCCTGCATATGTCGACCTTTGACAGGTTCACGCGGCTGTTGGTGGGTGTCGACCTTGGTCGACACGGTGGATCCACGCCATGCGTGGATGAATCCAAACGTGCCAACCAAGGTCGGCATCTACCGGATCAAAGGGCCTGCATATGTCGACCTTCGACAGGTTCACGCGGCTGTTGGTGGGTGTCGACCTTGGTCGACACGGTAGATCCACGCCATGCGTGGATGAATCCAAACGTGCCAACCAAGGTTGGCACCTACCTGGCCACCTACCGGGTCAGAGGCCCTGCATCAACGCCATCTGCGCCGAATGCGGGGCTTCGTCGTGGGCCGGTGCGCGCTTGTGGTAGATGCCTTCGGCATCCAGCTCCCAGGCGTTGAGGTTGTCGTCCAGGTAGTTCTGCAGCACTTCGCGGTACACCCGCTTGGCCAGCGCCGGGTCGAGGATCGGGAAGCAGGTTTCCACCCGGCGCAGCAGGTTGCGTTCCAGCCAGTCGGCGCTGGCGCAGTACAGCTCCGGTGCGCCGTCGTTGCCGAACCAGTAGACCCGGCTGTGTTCCAGGAAACGGCCGACGATCGAGCGCACGCGGATGTTGTCCGACACGCCCGGTACGCCCGGGCGCAGGGTGCAGGCGCCACGGATGATCAGGTCGATCTGCACACCCGCCTGCGAGGCGGCGTACAGCGCACGGATCACCTGCGCTTCGTTGAGGGCGTTCATCTTGGCGATGATCCGCGCCGGTCGCCCGGCGGCGGCGATGCGCGTCTCGCGCTCGATCCTCGCCAGGATCCCGGTGTGCAACGTGAAGGGCGACTGCAGCAGGCGCTTGAGCTTCATCTTCGACGCCAGCCCGGACAGCTGCTGGAACAGCAGGTGCACGTCGTTGCCGATGTCCGCATCGGCGGTGATCAGGCTCAGGTCGGTGTACGCGCGCGCGGTACCGCTGTGGTAGTTGCCGGTGCCCAGGTGCACGTAGCGGCGCAGCTTGCGGCCTTCGCGGCGCACGATCAGCAGCATCTTGGCGTGGGTCTTGTAGCCGACCACGCCGTACACCACCTGCACGCCGGCTTCCTGCAGCCGATCGGCCAGGCCCAGGTTGGCCTCTTCATCGAAGCGCGCGCGCAGCTCGACCACCACGGTCACGTCCTTGCCGGCGCGCGCCGCCTGGATCAGTGCATCGACGATCAATGAGTCCTTGCCGGTGCGATACAGGGTCTGCTTGATCGCCAGCACGTTCGGATCGAGCGCGGCCTGGCGGATCAGGTCCAGCACCGCCGCGAACGCGTCGAAGGGGTGGTGCAGCAGCAGGTCCTGGCGGGCCACGGTCTCGAAGATGCCGTCGCTGTCGCGCAGGGTGCGCGGGGTCATCGGCGGATACTTCAGGTCCGGCTGGGCGATCAGGTCGTACAGCTGGATGATGCGGTTGAGGTTGACCGGTCCGTCGATGCGGTACACCGCGTTCTCGGTCAGGCCGAAGTTCTGCAGCAGGGTGCGTACGATGTCGCGCGGCATGTCGTGGGCGATCTCCAGCCGCACTGCAGGCCGGTAGCCGCGGTCCACCAGCTCATCGCGCAGGGCCAGCGCCAGGTTTTCCACTTCCTCTTCATCCACCACCAGCTCGGAGTTGCGGGTGACACGGAACTGATAGGCGCCCAGCACTTCCAGCCCCGGGAACAACTCGTCCACGAAGGTGGACAGCACCGAGGACAGGAACACGAAATTCTGCGGGCCGCCGAGTTTTTCCGGCAGCTGGATGATCCGCGGCAGCGAACGCGGTGCGCGCACGATGGCCAGGTGGCCGCTGCGGCCGAACGCATCGGTGCCCTTCAGCACCACCACGATGTTCAGCGACTTGTTGAGGATCTTCGGGAACGGATGCACCGGATCCAGGCCCAGCGGCGACAGCACCGGCATGATCTCGTTGCGGAAATAGGCACGCAGCCAGCGCTTCTGGCGATGGGTCCAGGAGTTGCGGCCGAGCACGCCGATGCCGGCCTCCATCAGCGCCGGGCGCAGCGTCTGGTTCCAGCAGCGGTACTGCTGGTCCACCAGCTCGGCGGCGCGCTCGTGGATGGCATTGAGAATGGCCTGCGGGCTCATGCCGTCCGGCGCCGGCGGCAGGCCGAACTCCTGTGCATGACGGACCGCAGCGGCGCGGATCTCGAAGAATTCATCCAGGTTGGTGCAGGAGATGCACATGAAGCGCAGGCGCTCCAGCAGCGGCACCTGCGGATCCATCGCCTGCGCCAGCACGCGGAAGTTGAAATCCAGCTGCGACAGTTCGCGGTTGATGTACAGCGCCGGGTCGCGCAACGGATCGCTGTCCGTGCTCACGGGGAGGGGGAGGGATCCGAGGCTGCTCATGGCGTCATTCTTCGAAGGAGGTCAGGGGGGCGGACTCACGCGGTCGCACGTGGTCGGCATCGAAATGGCAGGCGAACACCGAGCCCTTGCCGACCTCGCTGTCGATTTCCAGGCGTGCGTGGTGCAGACCGAGGATGTGCTTGACGATCGACAGGCCCAGGCCGGTGCCGCCGCTTTCGCGCGAGCGGCTGCTGGAGACGCGGTAGAAGCGTTCGGTCAGGCGGGGCAGGTGGGTGGCCGGAATGCCGTAGCCGGTATCGCGTACCGCCAGCACCACGCCGTCGCCCTCGCGGCGGAACTCCACCGCGATGCGGCCACCGGCCGGGGTGTAGCGGACCGCGTTGGTGACCAGGTTGGAGAACGCGCTGTGCAGTTCCTTGGTCGAGCCCTGCAGGTCCACGCCGGCCAGGTCGTCGATGCTGATCTGGTGCCGGCCCTGGCTGTGCGCTTCGGCTTCGCGGCGCAGGGTGGCCAGCATGGGCTGCATCGCCACCGTCTCGGCCTCGCTGTGTTCCTGCGATTCCAGCCGCGACAGGGTCAGCAGGTCCTCCACCAGCTGGGCCATGCGCTGGCTCTGCTTGCGCATTTCCTCCAGCATCGGTCCGGTTCCCGGGAAGTCCTCCGGGTCCATCATGTCCAGGTAGCCGTGGACCACGGTGAGCGGGGTGCGCAGCTCATGTGAAACGTTGGCCACGAAGTCGCGGCGTACCTGTTCCAGGCGCAGCAGCTTGCTGACGTCACGGGCGATCAACAGCCAGTAGTCGGACGAATAGGGAATCAGGCGCAGGTTCAGGCGGATCGCAGGATCGACCGGCGAGGGCACGTCCAGGATCGGTTCGGCATTGCGGCCACCGGCCAGCCAGTGGGCCAGCGGCATCGGCTGCAGGCGTTCGACCAAGGCCTCACCCAGGTCGCCCGGATGATGCAGGCCGAGCAGGGCCGTGGCCGCTTCGTTGAACCACTGCACGCGCTGGCTGTTGCGGTCCAGCACCACCACGGCGTCGGGCAGCGCGGCCGCTGCAGCGCGATAGCTGCGCAGCATGTCCAGCAGTCGCCGCTTGCGCACGCGCATCTCGACCTGGTTGCGGTACAGCAGGCGGTCCAGCTCGTTCCAGACGCCGGTGCCTTCGGCGGCGGTGTCCCAGCGCTGGCGCGCGGTCAGCCGGCGCAGCACGCGGCGCAGCCGCCAGTAGTGCCAGACCAGCGTCGCCAGTGCCGCCAGCGCGATGCACAGCCACAGGTGGCCAGTGAACCAACCGACCAGACCGGCCAACAGCAACACGGTGGCCACGGTGGCCAGTGTCTTCAACCAGGCAGAGCGGATGTGGCGGGGCATTGCGGTCTCGTCGTGGGTTGCGGCGGTTCACGCAGGTGAACCGGAAGTTATAGCAGAGTTGCCGACGCCGGCACCGTGGGGTGCACGGCGCCGGCACGACGAGGCTCAGGTTGCGGTGGAGAAGCGGTAACCGGCGCCGCGCACGGTCTGCACCATGTTCTCGGCGTTGAACGGTTCCAGCGTCTTGCGCAGGCGGCGGATATGCACGTCGATGGTGCGTTCTTCCACATACACGCTGCCGCCCCACACGTGGTCCAGCAACTGCGCGCGGGTATACACGCGCTCGGGGTGGGTCATGAAGAAGTGCAGCAGGCGGTACTCGGTCGGGCCGATCGGCACCGGCTGGTCGTTGGCGAACACGCGATGGGCGGCACCGTCGATGCGGATCGCACCCACCGCCACGCTGCCGTCCTCGTCATCGTCGCGGGCGCGGCGCATGACCGCGCGGATACGCGCCAGCAGTTCGCGCGCCGAGAACGGCTTGACCACGTAGTCGTCGACACCGGCTTCGAGGCCGCCGACGCGGTCGTTCTCTTCGCCGCGCGCGGTCAGCATGATGATCGGCACTTCGCGGGTGAGGGTTTCCTTGCGCCAGCGCCGGGCCAGGTCCAGGCCGCTGGTGCCGGGCAGCATCCAGTCCAGCAGGATCAGGTCGGGGACGCGGTCGGCGATGGCGGTCTGGGCCTCGCGGGCGTCACCGGCGTGGACAGGTTCGTAATCGCCCTTGCGAAGGGCGAAAGCGACCATTTCGCGGATCGCGGGCTCGTCATCGACGATCAGGATGCGTTTCTGCACGAGGGCACCGTAGGGCTCAGTTACTGGAGTGGTGCCAGTAGACTACGGTTTGATGACATGTTTGTGACTGCCTGGCCGGCATCTGGCTTTGCTGCCATCTGCCGGTCATGCCGCACTCAGCGGCGGTCCAGATCCGGGTCCTGCACGCCCTGCCGGCGCAGCTCGAGCACGGTGGGCGTGATCGACTCGATCCGCGCATCCACCCGGGCCCGACCGACATAGTCCAGCGCGGGGTTGCGCTTGAGTGCCTGCAGCTGCATCAGGGCCTGTTCCGGGCGCCCGCCCAGGAACGCCGCCTCGGCATAGGCCTCGCTGGCGCGGACACTGTCGCCGGCAAGTTCACTGGCGCGGGCGTAGCGCTGCTGGAAGACCGGATCGTTACCGCTTTGCGACAGCAGGGGGCGCAGCATCGCCTGCGCGCGCTGGCCCGCGGCCTGGCCTCCCTGCTCGTTCAGGATCTCGGCGTAGGTCAGGGCCACCGGCCGGCTGTTGGGGTGTTCGTGCAGCAGCTGCTCGAAGCGCGCATTGGCCTGGGTGGATTGGCCGGTGCGCGACTCCGCTTCGGCCAGGGCCAGGGCGACCCACAGGCTGTCCGGGTGGATCTTCAGCAGGTCGGTGAGGGTCTGCCGGGCCTGGCTGGCACCGCTGCGGCCACCGCGCATCGTGGCCAGCGCCTGGCCATAGCGCTGGGCGTCATCCAGGCCGTCCTTCTGCCTGCGCGCAAGATCGGCGTACTCGCGTTGCAGGTCGGCCGGGCTGTCGGCGCTGAGCACGCGCAGGCGCTCACGGGCCCAGTTGAAATCGCCACTGGCGCCGCGGCTGAGCTGGCCGATCGGAACCCGCAGCACGCTACCGGGCAGCAGCGGGTTGATGGCGCGCAGCAGCGGATCGCCCAGGGTCGGGTCGGCGGGATCCACTCGCTCCTTGCGCTCGCCGCTGGGCGTGCGCGTGGTCAGCAGCACCGTGTCCTTCTTCATCTGTTCGGCGCGGGCCTTGGCCTCGCTGATGCGGGTGGTGTTGACCGGGTGGGTGCGCAGGAAGTCGGGAACGCTGTAGCCGCCATCGTTGCCGCGCATCGCCGAGGACATGCGTTCGAAGAAGCCGGCCATCGCATCCACGTCGTAGCCGCTGCGCGACAGCGTGCGGATGCCCAGCCGGTCGGCCTCCGATTCGTTGGAGCGGGTGTAGTCGATCTGCCGTTGCTGCATCAGGCCCATGCCCGAGCTGATCGCAGCCATGGTCGCATTGCCCGAGGACGAACTGTTGCTGGCCTGGGCGGCAACCACCGCCGCCAGCATCCCCAGCAGGATCGGGATCTGGTCGCGCTGGGCGCGCTCGACCCCGCGCAGCACGTGCTGCTGGGTGACGTGAGCGATTTCGTGCGACAGCACCGCCGCCACCTCGTCCTCGCGCTCGGCCGTCAGCACCAGGCCGGCATTGACGCCGATATAGCCGCCGAGGGTGGCGAAGGCATTGATCTGGCGGTCCTTCATCACGAAGAACGTGTAGGGCTGGCGTGGCTGGTCACTGTTGGATCCGAGGCGGGTGCCCATGGTCTGCAGCCAGTCGTTGACCAGGGGATCGTCCAGCAGGTAGCCATAGTTGCGCAGTTCGCGCAGCATCATCGCGCCGTACTCGGCCTGCCGGGCCGGGGTCAGCAGTTCGCCCGCCGAGGAGCCGATGTCCGGCAGCTTCTCCTGGGCCTGCGCCAGCGGGGCGGCCAGGGCCAGGGTCAGGGCAGCGGTGAGCAGCAGGGGTCGCAAGCGGTCGGTCCTCGGGCAGGGTCGGCCCAGCGTGGCAGGGCAGGGGGCAACCATTCGTTAATCAATCCACAGTGTTGCGGGCGTGGCGTGGAAATTCCAGCGCACCGGTACCATATATGGACCGTCGATCCATCGTGGAGTTTCCCGTGACAGCCCAGTCCGCCGGCGCTACCCCCGCCATCACCATCTATTCCACCGCCGTCTGCCCGTACTGCGTGGCCGCCAAGAACTTCCTCAAGAGCAAGGGCCAGCAATGGACCGAGGTCCGCATCGACCTGGACCCGGTCGAGCGCGAGAAGATGATGGCCAAGACCCGACGCACCAGCGTCCCGCAGATCTTCGTGGGCGACGTCCACGTGGGCGGCTACGACGACATGATGGCCCTGCATCGTGAAGGCAAGCTCGAGCCGCTGCTGGCCGGGCAGGGCCAGGCATGAGCGCGGCCGACGACGGCAGCAAGGACCGGATCGCCGAGTTCACCGACTTCCGCAAGCGCATGAATGAACGCATCCTGGGCGAGCCGAACCAGGTGGTGCGCCGCTTCTTCGCGCTGGATACGCAGACCTACCAGGCCGGCGCGCTGGACGTGAAGACCAAGGAGCTGCTGGGCCTGGTGGCCTCGATGGTGCTGCGCTGCGACGACTGCATCAGCTACCACGTGGCCCAGTGCAAGGACGCCGGCGTCACCCGTGAGGAGTTCTTCGAGACCTTCTCGGTAGGCCTGGTGGTCGGCGGCTCGATCGTGATCCCGCACCTGCGCCGCGCGGTGGACTTCCTCGACCAGCTGGAAGGTGGCGCCGCCGCCCCGGCAGCGCACGAGCACTGAGCCTGGCCGCTACCGCGAACCGGGCCCTCTGGTAGTGCCGGCCGCTGGCCGGCATCTGGTGGACCCAAATCGGCAGAGGTTGCCGGCCAGCGGCCAGCACTACCACGCATGCGCCGGGCCTCCCCGCGATCCCGCAGCCCAGGAGCCCCCTTGTTGTTAAAGGGGGCGCGCCGAAGGCGCGGGGATAAGGAGGAATGCGCGGGCAATTCTGCCTGAGCCGGGGACTGGGACCATGGTCTATTTGGGACCTCGGCCCCGGCTCAGGCATAATTGCGGGTGAAACTTCCTTTGCGCCGGCGTTTCCGGGCACGTCCGGACGGCGTTTTTCCCCCTGTTCGGAACATCGATCAATGACGCAGAAAATTACGGTCATCCGCGGCGACGGCATTGGCCCGGAAATCATGGACGCCACCCTGTTCGTGCTCGACCAGCTCAACACTGGCCTGGAGTACGAAGACGCCGACGCCGGCCTGGTGGCCCTGGAGAAGCACGGCGATCTGATGCCGGCGGTGACCCTGGAATCGATCGCGCGCAACAAGGTCGCGCTGAAGAGCCCGCTGACCACCCCGGTCGGTGGCGGTTTCACCTCGATCAACGTCAGCCTGCGCCGCCACTTCGACCTGTACGCCAACGTGCGTCCGGCCCACACCTTCCCGAACACCAAGTCGCGTTTCGACAACGTCGACCTGATCACCGTTCGTGAGAACACCGAAGGTGCGTACCTGGCCGAAGGCCAGGAAGTGTCTGCCGACGGCGAGACCGCTTTCTCCGGCACCCGCATCACCCGCAAGGGCTCCGAGCGCATCGTGCGTTACGCCTTCGAGCTGGCCCGCAGTGTCGGCCGCAAGAAGGTCACCGCCGTGCACAAGGCCAACATCATCAAGTCGACCTCGGGCCTGTTCCTGGCCGTGGCGCGCGAAGTCGCCGCGCAGTACCCGGACATCGAGTTCCAGGAAATGATCGTCGACAACTGCTGCATGCAGCTGGTGATGCGTCCGGAACAGTTCGATGTGATCGTCACCACCAACCTGTTCGGTGACATCATTTCCGACCTGTGCGCCGGTCTGGTCGGTGGCCTGGGCCTGGCCCCGGGCGCCAACATCGGCAAGGACGCGGCGATCTTCGAAGCCGTGCACGGCACCGCGCCGGACATCGCCGGCCAGGGCAAGGCCAATCCGTGCGCCCTGCTGCTGGCGGCGGCACAGATGCTCGACCACGTCGGCCAGCCGGAAAACGCCGAGCGCCTGCGCAAGGCCATCGTCGCCACAATGGAAGCCAAGGATTCGCTGACCGGCGACCTCGGCGGCACCGGCAACACGATGGGCTTCGCCAAGGCGATCGCCAGCCGCCTGTAAGCGGCGGCTCGACCCCGATTGGGTCCACAGCGGGGCGCCTTCGGGCGCCCCGCTGCGTTTCACCGGCCAGTAGATCCACGCCATGCGTGGATGGCGGCATCTCCAAGGAAAATGATCTGTGCGAAAGCCGCACAGATTGTGTGCTCAACGGCGGCTGGTTCGTGCATTCAATGCTCCTCATCCTGTGCCCACTTTCCACCGCACAGGAGTTTGACCATGAACCTCACTGCTTTCGGCCTGGCCGGCCTGATCGGCATGGCTGCCACCGTCCCGGTTGTCGCCGCCGAGCCGGTCCACCCCACCATTCGCCATATGGCCGGCGCTGCGGCTGCCACCTCGCTCGACGCAGCGAAGACAGCCGTGCTGGTGATCGACTTCCAGAACGAGTACTTCGACGCCAGCGCCGCGTCCGGTTTCGCCGGTGGTCGCATGGTCATTCCCGATGGCGTGGCGGCCCTGCGGCAGACGCGTCGCGTGGTCGACTTCGCTGATGCCAACGGCATCCGCGTGATCCATGTGCAGCACGTACTGCCGGCAGGCGCGCCGCTGTTTGCAGAAGGCAGTGTCAACGCGGCATTCCACCGTGACATGCAACCGCGCAAGGGCGAGACCGTGGTGCAGAAGGACAACGTCAGCGTGTTCGCCGGTGCCTCGGCAGCGGCACTGGAAAAGGTGCTGAAGGATGCCGGTATCGACACCCTCATCGTCACCGGGCTGCAGACCCATGCCTGCGTTGCCGGTGCTGCACGCGATGCTGCTGCGGCGCCGCGCGGCTACCGGGTGATCGTGGCTTCCGATGCCTCTGCCAGCCGTGATCTGGATCTGGCCAATGGCGGGACCATCGGCCATCGCGCATTGCATGAGGCGTCGCTGGCGCAGATCGAGGATGCCTTTGGCGATGTGATGACCACCTCCGCGATTCTGGCCCTGCCGGTGCGCAAGGCAGGCAACGGCACTTGATAAGCTGGCGGGGTCCGCAGCCTGCGGGCCCCGCCGACTGGAGCGCGCTGCCGATGGACCATTTCGCCGCCCTGCGAGCCCTGCGCGCGATCGTCGACGCCGGCAGTTTCACTGCCGCCGCCGAGCGGCTGGGTACTACCCATTCGGCGATGTCGCGGCAGCTGCGTCAACTTGAAGAGCACCTGCAGGTGCGGCTGCTGGATCGCAACAGCCGGCGGCTGTCGCTGACCGAGGCCGGGCGCGACTACTACCGCGAGGCGGTGGCGCTGCTTGACCGGCTGGAGGCCGCCGATGACCGCGCGCGAGCCGGCCAGGCCCAGCCCAGCGGGCGCGTGCGGGTCAGCGTGCCGCAGGTGGTCGCCAGCCAGGAGCTACCGCATTGGCTGCCTGGCTTCCTGGCGCGCTATCCGCAGGTTGCGCTCGAACTGTCGGCCGACGATCAGCTGGTCGATGTGGTCGGCGGGGGCTTCGACCTCGCCCTGCGCATCGCGCCGTCCTTGCCTGACAGTCAACTGGTCGCCCGTGAACTGGCGCGATGCCCGCGCATCCTGGTTGCGGCACCGGCGTACCTCGCCCGGCAGGGGCTGCCTCGACAGGTGGCCGACCTGCAGAACCACACCTTGTTGGGGTTCAACCCTGTTGCGGCGATGACGCCGTGGCAGCTGCACGGACCGCGCGGTGTCATCGCCAGCGTGGAAGCAGGCCAACGACTGCGCGTGGACGCCACGCCGGCACTGTATGCGGCCGTGCTGGCCGGCATGGGCATCAGTCTGTTCACCGCGCTTACGGTGCAGGAAGATCTTCGCGCCGGCCGCTTGATCCGCGTGCTTCCCAGCTGGCACGGTGGCACGCGCTGCTATTTCGCGCTGTATCCCCATGCGCGTGCGCTGGCGCCGAAGGTGCGCGCGCTGGTCGATCATCTCGCCACGCATTACGCTGCAGCGTCGGGTGCGGCAGGGTAAGTCGCACGGCAGTGGTGAGGAGTGGGGATGGAGCCGGTGTATCTGCTGGTCGCGCTGGGCGCGATCGTCGCGGGGTTCGTGCAGGGCCTGTCGGGATTCGCGTTCGGCATGGTCGCGATGTCGTTCTGGGCGTGGGGGCTGGATCCCCGGCTTGCGGCGACGCTGTCGGTGTTCGGCGCACTGGTCGGCCAGTTGCTGGCGGTATTCACCGTGCGCCGTGGCTTCAACCTGCGCCTGCTGCTGCCGTTCGTGCTCGGTGGGTTGGCGGGCATTCCGCTTGGCGTGCTGGTGCTGCCGCAGCTGGACATGGCCTGGTTCAAGGCGCTGCTGGGAGGTTTCCTGGCGCTGTGGTGCCCGGTGATGCTGATGGCGCGTTCGTTGCCACCGGTCACCGTTGGCGGCCGGTTCGGCGACGCGCTGGCCGGCATGGCCGGTGGTGTGCTCAGTGGCATCGGTGGCTTCGCCGGGCCGATACCGACCCTGTGGAGCACGCTGCGCGGCTTCGGCAAGGACGAGCAGCGCGCGGTCATCCAGAACTTCAACCTGGCGATGCTGGCGGTGACCATGGCCACCTATGTCGGTACCGGCATGGTCACCCGGCAGATGCTGCCGTACTTCGCCATTGTCGCGCCGGCGATGCTGGTACCCACGCTGCTGGGGGCGAAGCTGTATATCGGTATCAGTGAGGCGCGTTTCCGGCAGATTGTCCTCGGCCTGCTGACCGCTTCCGGCATGGCCATGCTGGCCTCGTCGCTGCCGATCCTGCTGTCCCGTGGGGCGGCGGGATGAGGGGTCAGGTGGGCCGCAGCATGCGGAAGCGTTGATCGGCGGTGATCCGGAAGTAGTCGGCCGGTCCGCCACCGCGCAGGATGGTGTCGCTCGCTGCGGTGTCGTAGACGCCGTCGACGAGCAACCGCGTATCGATATGCACGGCGACCACTTCTCCCAGTACCAGCCAGCCATTGGTGTCATTGCCGACCGCATCACGCAGACGCACGATCTGCGTGCAGCGGCACTCCATGCTCACCGGGCTCTGCGCAACGCGCGGCGGTGCCACCTGCTCCGAGGCCAGTGGTGTCAGCCCTGCCAGGACGAACTCGTCCACGTCGGGCGCGACTGCGCGGCAGCTTTCGTTCATTGCCTGGGCCAGATCGAATGTGGCGAGGTTCCAGACGAACTCGCCGGTGGCTTCGATGTTGCGCAGCGAGTCCTTGCGGCCCTGGCTGCTGAAACCAATGATCGGCGGCGTGTAGTTGAACGCGTTGAAGAAGCTGTAGGGCGCCAGGTTCACATTGCTGTCGGCATCACGACTGCAGATCCAACCGATGGGGCGGGGGCCGATGATGGCGTTGAACGGATCGTGTGGCAGGCGATGGCCATCGGCCGGGCGATAGCTGTGGAAGCGGGGAGGGAGGGTGTCTGCCATTGGGCGTGTTTCCGCGGGAGTCGAGCGTGCTCGACGCTACAAAAAAAGGCCGCGATCCCGACGGACCGCGGCCTTGTCGTTTACGGCATGGACTGGATCAGCGCTGCTGGATCTTCGACAGCAGGCGCAGGAACTCCACATACAGCCAGACCAGGGTCACCATCAGGCCGAATGCGCCATACCATTCCATGTACTTCGGCGCGCGCTGGGCCACGCCGGTTTCGATGAAGTCGAAATCCAGCACCAGGTTCAGCGCGGCCACGACCACCACGAACAGGCTGAAGGCGATGCCCAGCCAGCTGGCGTCATGGATCACCGGCACGTTGATGTTGAAGAAGCCCAGCACGAACGAGGCCAGGTACAGCAGGGCGATGCCGCCGGTGGCGGCGACCACGCCGAGCTTGAAGTTCTCGGTGGCCTTGATCAGGCCGCTGCGGTAGGCGAACAGCAGTGCGAACAGGGTGCCGAAGGTCAGCAGCACGGCCTGGAACACGATGCCCGGGAACTTCATGTTGAACACGGCCGAGATGGCACCCAGGAACAGGCCTTCCACCAGCGCATAGAGTGGTGCGGTGACCGGCGACCATTCCTTCTTGAACACGGTGATCAGGGCCAGCACCAGGCCACCGATCGCCCCGCCCATGGCGTACAGCTTGGCGCCGGCCATCACCTGGCCGTAGTCGTCCACGGTCTGGTTCCAGGCGAAGGCCGCGGTCAGCACGGTCAGCAGCAGCAGGAAGCCGGTCTTGTTGACGGTGCCATTGAGGGTCATGGCCTGGTCGGGGCTGGTCACCACCGAGCCACTGGCCAGATCGAGGAAGGTCGACTCGGAAAGAGCCGGGTTGCCGCTGCGCATGCGAAGTCTCCGTGCGAAAAGGGGGCGATTGGGCCATCCGGCCGCTGGCTGCGAGCATAGCCGATGACTGCGCAAGCCGTGATCATGGCGGGGCAGGGCTGGGATTGCGCGTTGACAGTTCGCAGGGCGCTTGGCCACAATGGCCAGCTCCCCGGGTCCATGCCCGAGGGGATTGCAACACCGGGGTATAGCGCAGTCTGGTAGCGCGCCTGCTTTGGGAGCAGGATGTCGGGGGTTCGAATCCCTCTACCCCGACCAATCCCACGTCACGTCGGATTGGACGCCGTTCCGGTTCGGGCGCCCGTAGCTCAACTGGATAGAGCACCGGCCTTCTAAGCCGGCGGTTACAGGTTCGATTCCTGTCGGGCGCGCCATTGGTGCGACACCGGAACGTAGCTGGCGGATGTGAAGAAGTGCTTGCAAAAGCATGCAGACTCCACCAGAATATCGGACTCGCTTCGGCGGACCTGAACTTCGGTGACAGTCCTCGGGCAACGTATCAAGCGTCAGCGTCGGCAGCATTGGCGGTGAAGCGAAAGTTTCAGTGGTGGCTGTAGCTCAGTTGGTTAGAGTACCGGATTGTGATTCCGGTGGTCGGGGGTTCGAATCCCCTCAGCCACCCCACTGATTCAACCGCATCGGCATCGCCGAAACGGTATTGCAATAAACGGGTCGCCGGCTATAATGTGCGCCTGAGTTTCAAGGGCTGTTAGCTCAGTTGGTAGAGCAGTTGACTCTTAATCAATAGGTCCAAGGTTCGAATCCTTGACAGCCCACCAAGACAGAAGCCATCGGGTCCGCTCGGTGGCTTTTTTCTTCAAGATGTAACCCTTCGCGATGGATCGCCGGTTGCAGTGCTTGTTTCAACGACGTTGAAGAAAGTGCTTGCAACGCCCTCGCGGATCGGGTCATAATTCGCCCCCCGATTTCGGGCTGTTAGCTCAGTTGGTAGAGCAGTTGACTCTTAATCAATAGGTCCAAGGTTCGAATCCTTGACAGCCCACCAGACGAAAGCCACTTGGTACGCCAAGTGGCTTTTTTTTTTATGTCTCCGCTGGCGTGGAGCCGGCTGGAGGATAGCCCCCTTGAGTCAAGGGGGCGCGGCGAAGCCGGGGGGATGTGGGCGTTGGTGAGAGGGGCCCGCGCGGTGCGCAGCAGCGCGTGGGGCGGCAGCGCGAATGCGCAGCCGCGTCCCCAAGGTTCGAATCCTTGACAGCCCACCAGACGAAAGCCACTTGGTCCGCCAAGTGGCTTTTTTCTTGCCTGCGGCAGCGTCGGCAGATCCCCGTCATGGGTGGATATCGCAGGCATTGATGGGTTCATCCACGCATGGCGTGGATCTACTGAAGCGTGGCTGAAATCAGCGTCACATGCGTCATCAGCATGTTCAATGCTGTGAGCTGCTTCTCACCGGTTGCTGCCGGCATCGCTCCCAATAGGTGTTCCGCGCCGAAGGCGCATGCATGAGGAGTGCTTCGATGACGTTCAACAAGAGCATGGGCGTGATGCTGACCGGCCTGGTGATGATCGCGCTGTCAGGCTGCAGGGCGGATGAGGCGGCCACCGCCGCTGCACCGGACTACGCGCGGACGGTCGAGCGATCTGCGGATGTCGACCACGTCGCTGCACAGCCGGTGGAGGGTCGCGACGCCACGCAGTCGACCGGGGCGACAGGGGAGGCGCTGCCTGCTGGCGCGGTTGAAGTGACCCACTCCGCCGATGGCGCCACGCTGGAAACACCCAGTGACGATGCGGCCGGCGTCCCTGCGGGCGAAACACCCGAGCCCGCGCCGGCCGCCCGCTGACCCGGATCGGTCTGTGGCGGGATGCGCCCAGGCCGACTCCAAAGGGCAATTTCCCTGTTCAGTTTTGTGGAAGCCTTCCGCTTTCCGCCCCCGCCTGCAACAATGAACACCTGAGCCGGCCACGCGAAAGTGGCGGAATTGGTAGACGCCCTGGATTTAGGTTCCAGTGCCGCAAGGCGTGGGGGTTCGAGTCCCCCCTTTCGCACCAGGCCGGCCCGTCCCCCGCCCAGTCGGGCATTCCGCGTCAACCCCTGCGCCCGGCCGTGCTGGCGGCGCCGCCCGAATTGGGCGAAACTAAAGGGCTGCGGCAAGCAGGCGCGTCATCGACGTCGTGTCCTTACAACCGTTTCATCCATCATCGAGCCGGGGGCCAGGGCGCCACCGGTGGCAGGAGTCAACATGCAAGCTTCGATTGAAACCATCGGCAACCTGGAACGCCGCCTGAGCTTCTCGCTGCCGGAAGACCGTCTGCAGAGCCACATCAACGGCCGCCTGGGCGAAATCGCCCGCACCACCCGCATCAAGGGTTTCCGTCCGGGCAAAGTGCCGGCCAAGGTGATCGAGCAGCGCTTCGGCGCGCAGGTCCGTGGCGAGGCGCTGGACGGCCTTCTGCGCGAAACCTTCGACGCCGCCGTGCGTGAGCACGACCTGCGCATCGTCGGCAGCCCGCGCATCGACAAGGGTGACGAGGGTGAGTTCTCCTTCGTGGCCACCGTCGAAGTGGTGCCGGACTTCGGTGACATCGACGTCAGCAAGCTGACCGTGGTGCGCCACACCGCCGAAATCACCGATGCCGACATCGACCAGATGATCGAAAACCTGCAGACGCAGCGTCGCAGCTGGTCGCCGGTCACCCGTGCCGCGCAGGACGGCGATCTGGTCGCACTGGAAACCTGGTCGCAGGCCGGTGACGAGCGCCTGCCGGCCGAAGGCACCGAGAAGGGCAGCATCGTGCTCGGCCAGGGCATGATGTTCGAGACCATCGAGCAGGGCCTGGTCGGCATGGCCAAGGACGAAGAGAAGACCCTGGACGTCGAGTTCCCGGCTGACTGGCGCGTGCCGGCGCTGGCGGGCAAGACCGTGCAGGTCACCGTGAAGGTCAGCGACGTGTCCGAGCCGGTCGTGCCGGCCGTCGATGAAGCCTTCATCAAGAGCTTCGGCGTCAAGGGTGGCGACGTCGAGCAGTTCCGCAGCGACATCCGCGCCAACCTCGAGCGTGAGCTGAAGGGCGCACTGATGAACCGCCTGCGTCGTGAAGTCGGCGAGCAGCTGATCGCGGCCTATTCGTCGGTGGAAATGCCGCCGCGCCTGGTCGAGAACGAAGCCCGTGCCATGCTGGCCCAGCAGGTCGAGCAGATCCGCCGCAGTGGCCGCAACCCGGGCGAGATCCCGGCCGACGCCCACGAAGGCTTCAAGGACGCTGCTGCCAAGCGCGTGCTGGTCGGCCTGGTGGTCGGCGAAGTGGCCCGCAGCAACGACCTGCGCCTGGAGCCGAAGCGTCTGAATGAAACGATGCGTCTGATCGCCTCGACCTACGAAGAGCCGGAACAGGTCATTGAGATGTACCGCAACGACCCCCAGCTGATGTCTGGCCTGCAGAACCGCGTGATGGAAGAGCAGGTGATCGACTGGATCGCCGAGCGCGCCCAGCACACTGAAGAAAAGCTGTCGTTCCAGGACGCGATCCGCCAGTAATCCCTGGCGGATTGCCGGATACCCCGCGCCAGCCCTGGCGCGGGGGTGTTTCCCCCCAAGATAGGTACCTCACGAAATGGACAACCGAACCAAAGCCCTGAACATGGTTCCCATGGTGGTCGAGCAGACCAGCCGCGGCGAGCGTGCCTACGACATCTATTCGCGCCTGTTGAAGGAGCGCCTGATCTTCCTGGTTGGCCCGATCGACGATCACATGGCCAACGTGGTGGTGGCGCAGCTGCTGTTCCTGGAAGCGGAAAACCCGGAAAAGGACATCAGCATCTACATCAACTCGCCGGGTGGCGTGGTCACCGCCGGCATGGCGATCTACGACACCATGCAGTACATCAAGCCGGACGTGAGCACCATCTGCGTTGGCCAGGCCGCCTCGATGGGCGCGCTGCTGCTGGCGTCCGGTGCGGCGGGCAAGCGCTATGCGCTGCCGAACTCGCGGGTGATGATCCACCAGCCGCTGGGTGGCTTCCAGGGCCAGGCCACCGACATCGACATCCACGCACGCGAGATCCTGACCCTGCGTGCGCGCCTGAACGAAGTGCTGGCCAAGCATACCGGCCAGTCGCTGGAGACCATCGCGCGCGATACCGAGCGCGACAACTTCAAGAGCGCGGTCGATGCGGTCGCCTACGGCCTGGTCGACCAGGTCCTGGAGCGTCGTCCGGAAGAGTCGATCCAGGCCGGCTGACCGGCACTCACGGGGCCATGGCAGGCCCCGTTCCTGCAGGGTCGGGTGGACTGATGTCCCTCCGGCCCTGTGTTATTCTCGAATCGAACCCCCGTTCAGCGGGTGGGGTAACTGGGTAAGCGAAGCATGAGCGAAGACCGCCAAGGTCGTTCCACGGACACCGGCAAGATCCTCTACTGCTCTTTCTGCGGCAAGAGCCAGCATGAAGTGCGCAAGCTGATTGCCGGTCCGAGCGTGTTCATCTGCGATGAGTGCGTGGAGCTGTGCAACGACATCATCCGAGAGGAGCTTGAGGAAAAGGCGCAGTCGGCGCGCAGTTCGCTGCCCAAGCCGCGCGAGATCCTCGAGGTGCTCGACCAGTACGTGATCGGACAGAACCGCGCCAAGCGGACCCTGGCCGTGGCCGTGTACAACCATTACAAGCGCATCGAGAGCCGCCAGAAGAACGACGAAGTCGAGCTGGCGAAGTCGAACATCCTGCTGGTCGGTCCGACCGGTTCGGGCAAGACCCTGCTGGCCGAGACCCTGGCCCGCCTGCTCAACGTGCCGTTCACCATGGCCGACGCCACCACGCTGACCGAAGCCGGTTACGTGGGCGAGGACGTGGAGAACATCATCCAGAAGCTGCTGCAGAAGTGCGACTACGACGTCGAGAAGGCACAACAGGGCATCGTCTACATCGATGAAATCGACAAGATCTCGCGCAAGAGCGAGAACCCGTCGATCACCCGCGATGTGTCCGGCGAAGGCGTGCAGCAGGCCCTGTTGAAGCTGATCGAAGGCACCGTGGCCAGCGTTCCGCCGCAGGGTGGGCGCAAGCATCCGCAGCAGGAATTCCTGCAGGTGGACACCAAGAACATCCTGTTCATCTGCGGCGGTGCGTTTGCCGGCCTGGACAAGGTGATCCAGCAGCGCTCCAACGACGCCGGTGGCATCGGTTTCGGCGCCAAGGTGAAGAGCAGCGAGCGCAAGCAGGAAGTGGGCAAGGTTCTGGCTGAAGTCGAGCCCGAAGACCTGATCAAGTTCGGCCTGATTCCCGAGTTCGTGGGCCGCCTGCCGGTGGTCGCGACCCTGGAAGAGCTGGACGAGCCGGCCCTGATCCGCATCCTGACCGAGCCGAAGAACGCCATCACCAAGCAGTTCAAGAAGCTGTTCGAGATGGAGAACGTCGAGCTGGAGTTCCGTCCGGACGCCTTGTCGGCCATCGCCAAGAAGGCGCTCAAGCGCAAGACCGGTGCCCGTGGCCTGCGCACCATCGTCGAATCGGTCCTGCTGGACACCATGTACGACCTGCCGTCGCAGGAAAACGTCAGCAAGGTTGTCGTGGATGAATCGGTGATCGAGCACAAGTCCGAGCCCTACCTGATCTACCAGACCCCGCCGGTCCCTGAACAGAAGGCCGCCGGCGCCGAATGATTCTTTCAACTTGTTGAATAGAAAGAATTTTCTCGGAACGTCTTGCATCTGAAAGCCGATGGCCCCATAACGGGGCCATCGGCTTTTTTTGTCTCCGGAAGATGCCCTCCCGGAGACGGTTTTCCCCTTCCCTGGAGCCCCCATGGCCCGTTCCCCAAGTGAGACCCTCGACCTGCCGGTCCTGCCGCTGCGCGACGTAGTGGTATTCCCGCACATGGTCATCCCGCTGTTCGTCGGCCGCGACAAGTCCATGCACGCGCTGGAACAGGCGATGGAAGCAGACAAGCGCATCCTGCTGCTGGCGCAGAAGTCGGCCGAGACCGATGACCCGCAGGCCGCCGACCTCTACCAGGTCGGCACGCTGGCGCAGGTGCTGCAGCTGCTGAAGCTGCCCGACGGCACCATCAAGGTGCTGGTCGAAGGCCTGTCGCGCGTGCAGGTGACCAGCGTCAGCGAACGCGATGGATCGCTGCACGGCCAGGCCGTGGAAATCGAGGCCGCCGATGCACGCGAGCCGCGCGAAATCGAGGCCATCGCCCGCTCGCTGATGTCGCTGTTCGAGCAGTACGTCAAGACCAACCGCAAGCTGCCGCCGGAACTGCTGCAGACCCTGGCCGGCATCGATGAGCCGACACGCCTGGCCGACACCATCGCCGCCCATATCAGCGTGCGGTTGTCGGACAAGCAGCGCCTGCTGGAAACGCTGGCGGTGGGCGAACGCCTGGAGATGCTGGTCGGCCTGGTCGACGGCGAGATCGACGTGCAGCAGATGGAAAAGCGCATCCGCGGCCGCGTGAAGTCGCAGATGGAAAAGAGCCAGCGCGAGTACTACCTCAACGAACAGATGAAGGCCATCCAGAAGGAACTGGGTGACCTGGACGATGCGCCGGGCGAACTGGAAGAGCTGGCGCGCAAGATCGCCGAAGCGGGCATGCCCAAGCCGGTGGAAGCCAAGGCGCGCAACGAGCTCAACAAGCTCAAGCAGATGTCGCCGATGTCTGCCGAAGCAGCGGTTGTGCGCAACTACCTGGAATGGCTGCTGGGCGTGCCGTGGAAGAAGCGCAGCAAGGTGCGCAAGGACCTGAAGGCCGCGCAGGACACCCTCGATGCCGATCACTACGGCCTGGAGAAGGTCAAGGAACGCATCCTTGAATACCTGGCGGTGCAGTCGCGGGTGAAGCAGATGAAGGGTCCGATCCTGTGCCTGGTCGGGCCGCCGGGCGTGGGCAAGACCTCGCTGGGCCAGTCCATCGCCAAGGCCACCAACCGCAAGTTCGTGCGCATGTCGCTGGGCGGCGTGCGCGATGAAGCCGAGATCCGTGGCCACCGTCGTACCTATGTCGGTTCGATGCCGGGCCGCATCGTGCAGAACCTCAACAAGGTCGGCAGCAAGAACCCGCTGTTCGTGCTGGACGAGATCGACAAGATGTCGATGGACTTCCGTGGCGATCCGTCCTCGGCGCTGCTGGAAGTGCTCGATCCCGAGCAGAACAACGCGTTCAACGATCACTACCTGGAAGTGGACCTGGACCTGTCCGAAGTGATGTTCGTGGCGACCTCCAACTCGCTCAACATCCCCGGCCCGCTGCTGGACCGCATGGAAGTGATCCGCATCCCCGGTTACACCGAGGATGAGAAGCTCAACATCGCCACCCGTTACCTGTCGCCCAAGCAGATCAAGGCCAACGGCCTGAAGCCGGAAGAACTGGAGATCGGCAGCGATGCGATCCAGGACATCGTGCGCTACTACACGCGCGAATCCGGCGTGCGCAACCTGGAACGCGAGATCGCCAAGATCTGCCGCAAGGTGGTGAAGGAAATCGCGCTGGGTGGGCCGCAGCCGGTGGCGAAGGCGAAGAAGGGCGCGCGCAAGTCCAAGGCGCTGGTGAGCGTGTCGAGCAAGAACCTGGACAAGTACCTGGGCGTGCGTCGCTTCGACTTCGGCCGTGCCGAAGAAGAGAACGAGATCGGCCTGGTCACGGGCCTGGCCTGGACCGAAGTCGGTGGCGATCTGCTGCAGATCGAATCGACGCTGGTACCGGGCAAGGGCCAGCTGATCCTGACCGGCCAGCTCGGCAACGTGATGAAGGAATCAGCGTCGGCGGCGTTGTCGGTGGTGCGTTCGCGTGCCGAGCGCTTCGGCATCGATGCGGACTTCCTGCAGAAGCACGACGTGCACCTGCATGTACCCGATGGTGCGACGCCGAAGGATGGCCCCAGTGCCGGTGCGGCAATGGTGACCTCGCTGGTGTCGATGCTGACCAAGGTCGCCGTGCGCGCCGATGTGGCGATGACCGGCGAAATCACCCTGCGTGGTCGCGTCACCGCGATCGGCGGCCTCAAGGAGAAACTGCTGGCGGCCCTGCGCGGCGGAATCCGCACGGTGATCATCCCCGATGAGAACCGCAAGGATCTTGCCGACATTCCGGCCAACGTCACCCGCGACCTGGAGATCGTGCCGGTGAAGTACATCGAGGAAGTGCTCGATCTGGCCCTGGAACGTCCGCTGGCACCGAAGAAGACGCGCAAGAGTGCGCAGCGCGTCACGGTGCGCAGCAAGGCCAAACCGAGTGGAAACGCGCGCGTCAAGCATTGATGCGTCCTGTCGAAATGCTTGAAACCCGCGTCGTTGCTGGCTTTCCAGCTTGCGTGGGGGTAGGGCCGCTGGTATAAAAGCAGCACTCGCGAATGAGTGATCGCAGTCAGCGCTCACTGAATTCGGCGAACCGTTTCCACATGGCAACCGCATGCAGACGTCGTGCGGTTGCTTCCCTGTCGAATACGCGGAACCCACCGCCAAAGGAGTTGTAAAGAATGAACAAGACCGAATTGATCGATGCCGTTGCTGAAGCTGCCGACCTGACCAAGGCCGAGTCCAGCCGCGCTGTCGATGCCGTCGTTGCTGCCGTCACCAAGGCGCTGAAGGACGGCGATGCGGTCACCCTGGTTGGCTTCGGTACCTTCCAGGTCCGCGACCGTGCTGCCCGCACCGGCCGCAACCCGAAGACCGGCGACACCATCAAGATCGCTGCTTCGAAGAATCCGTCGTTCAAGGCTGGTAAGGCCCTGAAGGATGCTGTAAACTAAGCGGCTCGCTGGGGTGCTTAGCTCAGCGGTAGAGCGTCTCCTTTACACGGAGAGGGTCGGGGGTTCGAAACCCTCAGCACCCACCACAGCACCGCGGTAAGTTTGAAATGTGGAGCGGTAGTTCAGCTGGTTAGAATGCTGGCCTGTCACGCCGGAGGTCGCGGGTTCGAGTCCCGTCCGCTCCGCCATTTTCAACGAGGCCCCCGGCCGAAAAGCTGGGGGCCTTGTTTTCTCTCCAACCAACCGGTTGTAGAGAAAACAAAGAGGTCTGCAATACGGAGCGGTAGTTCAGCTGGTTAGAATGCTGGCCTGTCACGCCGGAGGTCGCGGGTTCGAGTCCCGTCCGCTCCGCCATTGCAAAACTCTTAAATCCTCGTGAAAAAACTTTGAAAAAAGTGTTCAGCGGGGTAGGTTTTCAGAAAGTCTTCGGATATACTGAGCGCCTGCAAAGTTTCAAGCGCGGAGCGGTAGTTCAGCTGGTTAGAATGCTGGCCTGTCACGCCGGAGGTCGCGGGTTCGAGTCCCGTCCGCTCCGCCAACTCTAAGAGCCCTCGACGCAAGTCGGGGGCTTTTTCTTTGCGCCGTTTTCTTCATTCGATGCGCGCGAACCTGTAGATCGCCTGGGCGGGATGGCGCCAGGCCCTGCTGCCACTGCTTTTGGTCCACGCCGCGAAGCGGGTTACACTGCCGGGCTCGCCAATCAAGCCTTGTGATTCCTCACCATGCTGCAGAAACTCCGCGACAAGACCTCAGGCTGGATCGTTACCGTGATCCTGGGGCTGCTGATGATTCCGTTCCTGTTCGTGATCGACAACAGCTACCTCGGTGGCGTCGGCGCACAGAACGTCGCCAAGGTTTCGGCACCGCCGACCTGGTGGCGCTCGGCACCGTCCTGGTGGCCGGTGCGCATGATGTGGCAGCACCATGAGATCAGTGCACAGGACTTCCGCACCCGTTTCGAGCAGGAACGCATGCGCGAACGCCAGCAGCAGGGCGAGAACTTCGACCCGCGCGCGTTCGAAAGCACCGAGAACAAGCTGGCCGTGCTCGACCAGTTGATCGACGAGCAGGTCGTGCGCCTGGTCGGTGAGCAGGCCGGTGTCGTGATTGGCGACGGCGCTGTGCGCGAATACATCACCACCATTCCGGGCTTCCTGGGCGCCGATGGCAAGTTCAGCGAAAGCAATTACCGTCTGGCCCTGGCCGGTGGCAATCCGCCGCGCACGCCGACCCAGTTCCAGGAACTGGTGCGTGAGAGCCTGCAGCAGTCGGTGATCCCGTCGGGCCTGCAGAATTCCGGCTTTGTCACCCAGGCCGAGACCGAGCGTCTGTTGAAGCTGCTGGGCGAAACCCGCGATGTGGAACTGGCCGCACTGCCGGAAGTTCCGGTGGATACCGCGCCGGTGACCGACGCGCAGATCAAGCAGTGGTACGACAGCCATGGCAAGGATTTCCGCCAGGCCGAATCGGTGTCGCTGGAATATGTCGAGCTCAATGGTGCCAACCTGCCGGCGCCGACTGCGGCCGATGAAGCGGCCCTGCGCAAGCGCTATGAAGACGAGAAGGCCAAGTTCACCACGCCGGAACAGCGCCAGGCCGCGCACATCCTGATCACCGGCGACGGTGCTGAAGCCAAGGCCGCCAAGCTGGCTGTCGAAGCAAAGGCGGCAGGTGCCGACTTTGCCGCGCTGGCCAAGGCGAACTCGGAGGATCCTGGTTCCAAGGCACAGGGCGGTGACCTGGGCTGGGTGGAGCGGGGCGCGATGGTCAAGCCGTTCGAAGACGCACTGTTTGGTGCCAAGGCGGGTGAGGTGATCGGCCCGGTCAAGACCGACTTCGGTTACCACATCATCAAGGTCGCAGCGGTTCGTGGCGGCCAGGGCAAGTCCTTCGAAGAAGTACGCGACACCTTGGCTGCCGAGCAGTTGAAGGCCGACGGCGAGCGCGGCTTCAACGATCTGGCGGGCCGCCTGGTCGATGCCATCAACAAGAGCCCGAGCGACCTGGCCGCGGCCGCCAAGGCGGTCGGCCTGTCGATGCAGACGCTGGGCCCGATCACGCGCACGACCGCCACCGGTATTGCCGCTGATCCGGCCGTGCTGCGTGCCGCCTTCTCCGACGTCCTGGTGCAGGACGGTACCGCCAGCGATCCGATCGCCCTGGGCGGCAGCAGCAACCACAGCGTGGTGATCCGCGTTGCCGCGCATACCCCGGAGCAGGCGCTGCCGCTGGACAAGGCGCGTGAGCAGGTGATCGCCGCGATCCGTGCCGACCGTCAGCGCCAGGCCGGTGACAAGGCCGCCGATGCCCTGCTGGCCAAGCTGAAGGCCGGCGCGACCCTGCAGTCGCTGGCTGCCAGCGAGAAGCTGCAGCTGAGCCCGATGCCGGGCCTGCCGCGCAGCCAGCCGGTGCCGACCCCGGAGATCAACCGTGCGATCTTCAGTGCGCCGCTGCCTGCCGAGGGCAAGCCGAGCTACGGCAAGGTCGATGTCAACGGCCATGCGCTGGTCTTCGCGGTGAACAAGGTCAACCCGGGCGACATCAAGGAAGTGACCGCCGAACAGCAGAAGCAGTTGAAGGACCAGCTGAGCCAGATCGACGGCATGGCTGCTGCCAAGGCCTACATCGAGGCGATGCGCAAGAAATTCTTGATCCAGACCACCGAAGCGAACCTGTAAGCCCTCCGGCGAGCAGGAACGAAAAGGCCCGGCATTGCCGGGCCTTTTTTGTTGTCGCAACCCTGATCGATCCGTGACCTGCGCGATGAGTGCCGACCAAGGTCGGCCGCTACCAGAAGCGAAGCGACCTGCTCCTGCTCTTCATCTTCCAATCCGTGGGTGGTGCCACCGGAAACCATCAGGGGACGGGCGGGGTGGGCGCGCGGGGGTGTCCGCGGCGTGGATGCCGCGGCCAAGCCCCCAAGGATGGGTTCACGGCGTCCCCCGTGGGTCCACCTCGCTCGTCCCAACTCATGAATGCTGCTGCCGCCACCCGCGAGGGGCTTCGCCGTTGGCCGGAAACCGCGCGTCAGCGCCGCACCGACCTCAGTCTTCGACGCGCAGTACCGCGCCTGGCTTCAGCACGCTGCTGCCGCTCAAGCCGTTCAGGGACAACAGCGCCTTCACCGGCATGCCGTAGCGGCGGGCGATGGTCCAGGCCGATTCACCGTTGCGCACGGTGTGGCGACGGTTGCGCGGGCGATCGGCAGCCGAGGCGACCACCTTGGCCACCTGTGGGCTCGGCGCGGCGCTGGCGGTGCTGGCCACTGCGGTGGCAACGGCCGTGCTGGCGATGTCGGCAACGTCCGCGTTGGACGCCGAAACCGGGGCCAGTACGCGGGCCGTGCCCGACGGGCGGTTGCCGGCGGCCAGTGCCGGATTCAGGCGGGCGATCTTCGCCGGGTCCAGCGCGCGCTGGGCGGCCCACTGCTGGACGCTGGTGCCCGCCGGCAGGGTGTGGTCCTTCAGCACCGGCACGGTGCGGTCCAGCGAGGCCATCACGCCCGGCTGATCTTCCACGTCTTCCAGCACGCAGGCCAGGGCATGCAGCTTCTCGACGTAGGCATGGGTGACCGGCGACAGCCCGGGCAGGCCGGCCGGTTTGGCGTTCTGCGCATTCATGCCGGCCTTGCGCATGGACTGCAGCACGCGGTATTCACCGGCGTTGTAGGCCATCGTGGCCAGGCGCCAGTCACCGCCGAACATGCCATGCAGGGTCTTCAGGTAGCGCACGGCGGCCTGGGTGGACTCCACTGCCGACAGTCGGCCGTCGTAGTTGTTGCTCATCGGTACGCGATGGTTGCGTGCCGTGGTGGCGATGAACTGCCACAGGCCGGTCGGGCCGCTGCCGTTGCGGGCATTGGGCCGGTAGCCACTTTCGACGAAGGGAATCAGGGCGAATTCGGTGGGCAGGTTGGCTTTGCGCAGCTCTTCGACCACATAGCCGAACAGCACCAGCGCGTCGTCATCCTGGTTGGCCAACCGCGAAGGCGCATGGGCGAACTGCTTCTGCCAGCGCGGGCTGGTGGCTTCGGCGTCACAGGTAGGCTCTGCAAGGCCGTCGCGGAAGCTGGAGAAGATCTCCTGGCCGTTACGTACCGATGCGGCCGGCAGCGTTGACGGATCCAGCGGCAGGGCCGAGGCGGCGGTCAGGTTCTGGCTGATGCCGGCGCCCAGCGATTGTGCGCCGGCAGTTCCGGCCAACCCCAGGACGAGACCCAGGGCCAGCGGCAGACTTCGGCGACTCATGCGCGGAAGCCGTCTTTCCAGTGCCGGAGACCGGCCATGACGTCGACGTCGTCCACGACTTCGCGCCCCAGGTGCGCCGACACGGCCGCGCGGATGGGCGCCGTGTGGGTACGCAGGAACGGATTGCAGGCAATTTCATCGGCCAGGGACACTGGCAGGGTGGAACGGTCATCGCGGCGCATGGCCAAAGCCTCCTCTTGGCGCTGCAACAAGGCAGCGTTGGCGGGGTCGACATGCCGCGCGAAGACGGCATTTGACACGGTGTACTCGTGAGCGCAACACAGCAGCAGTTGCGCGGGCAGGGCACCCAGCTTGCGCATCGATGCCAGCAGCTGGGACGGCGTACCTTCGAACAGGCGTCCACAGCCCAGGCTGAACAACGAATCTCCGCTGAAAAGCTGTTCAGCGGTGTGAAACGCGATGTGGCTGCGAGTGTGCCCGGGGACGGATAGTACGTGGAACATCCGGCCCAGTGCCTGAACACGTTCACCTTCACCGACCCGCTCGGTGGCCATCGGGATGCGCTCGTCGACCGGTGCGACCACGCGCACGCCGGGGAAACGCGCCTGCAGCGCCGGTACCCCGCCGATGTGATCGTCGTGGTGATGGGTGAGCAGGATGGTGTCCACGCGCACGCCTTGGGCAGCCAGCGCCAGTACCGGCGCAGCGTCGCCGGGATCGACGACCACGGCAGCACCGTCGTCGGCGATCAGCATCCAGATGTAGTTGTCCGCAAATGCGGGCAGGGCAGTCAGTCGCATAGAATTGGACCATGCCCGCGCTGCAGAGCACCCGTCAAGCGAGCCAGGCCCCGTGGTTCGACAGTGAACCGGCGGAGGCCCTGCGCGTGCTCGAACGGCAGCTGCTGCTGCCGCAGCTGTCGCTGCTGCCGACCCGGCCCTGGTTGTGGATCGCCCCCAGCGCCGCCTGGCTGGCGGATGCGCAGCTGGGCGGTCGGGGCCTGCGCCTGCATCGCCAGGGCAGTGGTTACGCCGGCGATACCCGCTGTGCACTGCCGTTGCCGCTGCCCAACGAGAGCGTCAACGCCATCGTGCTGCAGCATGTGACCGTCGGCGATGCCGACCATCTGCTGGACGAATGCGAGCGCGTGCTGATGCCCGGCGGCCATCTGTGGCTGACCAGCCTCAACCCGTTCAGCCCGTTCCGCACGCGCTGGCGCCAGCACGGGCTGGTGGTGCGCACGCCGCAGCGGATCCGCCAGCTGCTTGAGCGCCATGGGCTGGAATGCGAGGACATGCGTTACCTGGGGCCGATGTGGCAGGGTGCCGGCAGCCGCCGTCGCGGCGGCTGGGCCCCCCTGCGCGCGGCCTGCCTGTTCCACGCTGAAAAACGCACGCTGGCCCTGCCCGGGCCGACCCCGTTGCCCGTGCGTTGGCACGGCACCGTTGCTACCTGATCTGGAGTTGTATTGAAAACCATCGAAATCCACACCGACGGTTCCTGCCTCGGCAATCCCGGCCCCGGTGGCTGGGCGGCGCTGTTGCGCTACAAGGGGCACGAGCGCGAACTGAGCGGTGGCGAAGCGCATACCACCAACAATCGGATGGAGCTGATGGCGGCCATTTCCGGCCTGGAGTCGTTGACCGAGCCCTGTGAGATCGTCCTCTACACCGATTCGCAGTACGTACGGCAGGGCCTGACCCAGTGGCTGCCGGGTTGGATCCGCAAGAACTGGAAGACCGCCGGCGGTGACCCGGTGAAGAACCGTGAACTGTGGGAGCGCCTGCAGGCCGCCACGCTGCGGCACCAGATCGACTGGCGCTGGGTGAAAGGCCATTCCGGCGACCCGGACAATGAACGTGTGGATACCCTGGCCCGCAACGCCGCGATCCAGATCCGCGACGGCAGCCCGGTAAACTGAGCCCATGCGTCAGATCATCCTTGATACCGAAACCACCGGCCTGGAGTGGAAGAAGGGCAACCGCGTCGTCGAAATCGGCTGCGTCGAGTTGTTCAAGCGCCGCCCGACCGGCAATACCTATCACCAGTACCTGAAGCCGGACTGCGAATTCGAACAGGGTGCGCAGGAAGTGACCGGCCTGACCCTGGAATTCCTCGCCGACAAGCCGGAGTTCGCGCAGGTCGTGGAGGAGTTCCTGGCCTTCATCGATGGCGCCGAGCTGATCATCCACAACGCCGCGTTCGACCTGGGCTTTCTCGACAATGAGCTTTCCCTGTTGGGAGAGCAGTACGGGAAGATCACCGACCGCTGCACGGTGATCGATACCCTGGCGCTGGCGCGCGAGCGCTTCCCGGGCCAGCGCAACTCGCTCGACGCCCTGTGCAAGCGACTGGGCGTGGACAACTCGCACCGGGCCCTGCATGGCGGTCTGCTGGATGCGCAGATCCTGGGTGATGTGTACATCGCGTTGACCTCGGGCCAGGAGGAGATTGGCTTCGGGCTGGGCGATGACGATGCCGGTGGCGCTGCGGCGTTGCAGGCGTTCGATGCGTCCAAGCTGCTGCCGCGGCCGCGCGTGGTGGCCACGCCGTCGGAGCAGGAAGCGCATGCGGCGCGTCTGGAACGGCTGCGCAAGAAGGCCGGCCACGCGTTGTGGGACGGCCCGAAGGTGGAAGAAGCCGCGAGCGCGTAGGCGCAGCGGTGGCGTGCGAAATGCAGCCACGCATGGCGTGGTGATGCGTGTGAAATGCAGCCACGCATGGCGTGGCTCTACTGTAGATCCACGCCATGCGTGGATGGCGTGGATCAGTGGCAGCGCACCAGGATCACGGTGATGTTGTCCGATGACGCGCCAGCGCAATCGCGCTGGCGCCCCACAATTTGCGCTACAAATCGTGGGCCCCGTCTCACCAGCACCCAGACCCCCGCCGCTTCGCGGCCGCCCCCTGACTCAGGGGGCTTGCCTCCAGCCGGCATCAGTGGCAGCGCACCAGGATCACGGTGATGTTGTCCGAGCCGCCGCCGTCGAGGGCGGAGGCGACCAGGCTGTCCACGCATTCCTGCGCGCTGGCGTCGTCGAAGGCGAGGGTGCGGGCGATGCCGCGGTCATCCACTTCCTCGGTCAGGCCATCACTGCACAGCAGCAACTGCATGCCCGGGCGCAGCTCGCCGCTGGTGGTCGCCACGTTCAGGTGTGCCGGGTCGGTGACGCCCAGTGCCTGGGTGACCACGTTGCGGTGGGGATGGGCGCGCGCCTGCTCGGCGGTCAGGTTGCCCTGCGCGACCAGTTCCTGCACCACACTGTGGTCCTGGCTGAGCTGGGCAAGCTGGCCATCGCGCCACAGATAGGCGCGGCTGTCGCCGACCCAGGCCACTTCGTAACGGTTGCCCTGCACCCGTGCAGCGACCACGGTGGTGCCCATCGGCAGGCTGTCGTTGCGCCGGCGCGAGGCGCGGATGATCTCTTCGTCGGCGGTGCGGATCGCCTGCGCCAACGGCGCGCCACGGCGGATCTCACGCACGATGGTCTCGCGCGCCAGTGCGCTGGCCACCTCGCCGCAGGCGTGCCCGCCCATGCCGTCGGCTACCAGCCACAGGGCCAGCTCGCCGTCACCGTAATAGGTGTCCTCATTGAGCTCGCGGCGCAGGCCGGGGTGGGTGAGATGTCCGAATTCGATCATGGTGGGTGCTGGGCGAGGGGGTAATGCCGGGGAGAACGGCATCATCACGGCCAAGCGGACATCCGGCAAGCCATGCAGTCAGGAAAATTTCACTTCATTGGGCGCAATGACTTGTCGTCAGCCGCGCTTCCTCGTATGATGCGCGTCCCCGGTTCGCCGGGGAACATCTGGAGAGGTGGCAGAGCGGTTGAATGTACCTGACTCGAAATCAGGCAGGCGTTTATAGCGCCTCGGGGGTTCGAATCCCCCCCTCTCCGCCAGATTAAAAAAGAAGGGCTGCCGAAAGGCAGCCCTTCTTTTTTAATCTGGCGCGGGGATGCGACGCTTCGCGCGTCGCCCAAACGTTGCACTGCAACGTTCGGGCCCCTCCCTTTGCCGGCCTTCCTGCGGATGCTTGAGTAGATCCACACCATGCGTGGATGCTGTTCGCGTGCGGCGGGTTACCATGTACGTCATCACCTGCTGGAGCCGCCACGATGACCGCTGAAATCCTCGTCCCCGTTTCATTCGGCGAGCTGCTGGACAAGATCTCGATCCTGCAGATCAAGTCCGAGCGCATCAGTGACGAAGGCAAGCTGGCCAACGTACGCAAGGAGCTGTCCGCGCTGGAAACCACGTGGATGGCGCACCCGGCGGCAGTGAAGGACATCGCCAAGCTGCGCGCCGAGCTGAAGGCGGTCAACGAGCAGCTGTGGGAGATCGAGGACGACATCCGCCTGAAGGACAAGGCGCAGGCGTTCGATCAGGGGTTCATCGACCTGGCGCGCAGCGTGTACCTGCGCAACGACGAACGCGCACGCATCAAGAAGGCGATCAACCTGGCGCTGGGTTCGGCGTACGTGGAAGAGAAGTCCTACCAGGATTACACGCAGCGCGCGTAATCCCGGGCGGCCCGACGCAGTAGATCCACGCCATGCGTGGATGGATCTCCCGGGTTGCGGGACGGTGCGGACCAAGGTCCGCACCCAGTAGACAGCGCTCAGCTGCCCGGCGTGCCACTCATCCCAGATGGTCGGCGACGTAACGCTCGAACGCGGCAATGCCGTCCTCGACGGTGATCAGTTCCATCACATCGTCGAATTCGATCTTGGTGCCCCACTTGAGGTCGGCTGCCTGCTTGCCCAGATACTTGCGCGCCGCGTCGTCGTAGCGGTCCGCGCAGTAGCGGCGGTCCGAATACGGGCCGCTGCGGTTCGGGTTGCTGGCCGCATGCAGGCCCAGCACCTTGGTACCCATTGCGTTGGCAATGTGCATCGGGCCAGAGTCCGGGGTCATCACCAGATTGGCGCGGGCCAGCAGGGCCGGCAACTGCTTGAGCGTGTCCTTGCCGACCAGGTCCAGCGCCGGAACATCCAGCTGGGCCTGGATGGCGTCGGCCATGCTGCGCTCCAGTTCGCTGCGGCCGCCGCACAGCACGACCCGCCAACCGCGCGTGACGGCATGGTTGGCGACCTCGGCATAGCGGTCGGCGTACCAGTTGCGGCGCACGTGGCTGGAGCAGGGCGAGATCATCAGCACCGGCCGGCCATCGTCCTGCCATTGCGCAGAGGCCCAGTCATAGGCTGCCTGCGGCACGGCCAGGTCCCAGCTGACATCGGTCTGGCGCAGGCCCAGCGGCTCGCAGAAGCTGCCGATGGCATCGAGCACATGGATGCCCGGACGATCAGGGATGCGTTCGTTGATGAAGAGGCCGTGCAGATCCTTGGAGCGGCTGCGGTCGTACCCGATGCGGCGCTCGGCAGGAATGAAGGCGGACAGCACGTTGGCGCGGAACGCCACCTGCATCTGCAGCAGGGCCTCGAAACGCCCGGGTGGCAACTGCTTGCGCAGCTCCTTCACTCCGGCCATGCCGGTCTTCTTGTCGTAGGCGTGGAAGGTGACGCCCGGCAGGCCATCGAGCAGCTTCTGCCCGACCTTGTCGATGATCCAGTGGATCGGCGTGTCCGGGCGCGCGGCCTGCAGGGTGCGCACCAGCGGCACTACGTGGGTCACATCGCCAAGAGCGGACAGGCGCAGAAGACACAAGGAGGAGGACGCTGATGCCATGTGTTGATAGACTCAAAGGAATGGTCGCATTCGACGCCAATGAAGCGCTGACGCCATGCCGCGAGGGTCGCGGCATCGGGGCCATTCTGTTCGACCGCGAGCGGCTGCGGCAAGCCGACATCGGTCTGTTCTCGCCACAGCACTGGGCCGGCAAGGCCCGGCCGGTGGGTGAGGGCGGCCGTGGCAGCGCCTGGTTCGTGGATGCGCCGTTCGGCGCCAGCGTACTGCGGCACTACCTGCGCGGGGGGCTGGCGGCCCGGATCAGCCACGACCAGTACATCTGGCGGGGGGCGGACCGGACCCGCAGCTTTGCCGAATTCCGGTTGATGCGCGCGCTGCGCGAGAAGAAGCTGCCGGTGCCCAGGCCGATTGCCGCCTTCTACATGCGTGAAGGCCTGCGCTACCGCGCCGCGATCCTGATGGAACGGATCGAAGGGGTGCGCTCGCTGGCCGACCGCGCACTGGTGGCCGGGCGCGGGGCGCCGTGGGAGGAAACCGGGCGGATGATCGCGCGCTTCCACCGTGCCGGGCTGGACCATGCCGATCTCAATGCGCACAACATCCTGTTCGATGGCAACGGCCATGGCTGGCTGATCGACTTCGATCGCGGGGTGATCCGCATCCCGGCCACGGCCTGGCGCGAGCGCAATCTCAAGCGCCTGCTGCGCTCGCTGATCAAGCTGCGCGGTGAGCGCAGCGTGGAAGACGTGGAAAAAGACTACGCGCGCCTGCGCCGCGCCTATGACATGGCCTGGAACCGGGGCACCTGATGGACTGGTCGTTGCGTTTCCTCGGCGTCGGCAATGCGTCGGCGGTCGAGCTGGGTTCGCCGATGTCGGTGATCGAGCGCGATGGCCGGCCGTGGCTGACCATCGACTGCGGCGGCGAAGGCCTGACTGCCTTCAAGGCCCATTACGGACATATGCCGCAGGCGCTGTTCGTCACCCATGTACACCTGGACCACGTGGCCGGTTTCGAACGGCTGTTCGTGGATACCTTCTTCAGCGCGCAGCGGCGCGGCAAGGTGCGCCTGTACGTGCCGGCCACGGTGGTGCCGCTGCTGCACAAGCGCATCGGCGATTACCCGAACGTGCTGGCCGAGGGCGGCGCCAACTTCTGGGATGCCTTCCAGCTGATCGTGGTGGGCGATGCGTTCTGGCACGAGGGTGTGCGCCTGGAGGTGTTCCCCGTGCGGCACCACTGGCCGGAGACGGCCTATGGCCTGCGCCTGCAGGGCGCGCTGACCTGGAGCGGCGATACCCGGCCGATTCCGGAAATGCTGGCGCGCTATGCCAGTGACAACGAACTGATCGCCCACGACTGCGGGTTGCATGGCAATCCTTCGCATACCGGGGTGGATGACCTGGAGCGCGAGTACAGCGCCGAGCTGCAGGCACGGATGATGCTGTACCACTACGCCAGCGTGGCCGATGGCCAGGCCCTGGCCGCGCGCGGGCACCGGGTGGCACAGCCGGGCCAGTGTGTTGTGCTGGCCGCGCCGACCGCCCCGCACGTGCTGGCGCAGGATCCGCCGTGAGCAGCGCTGGCGCCGCCGCCCCACCGGCGCTGGCCGCAGAACTGGTGGGGCTGGAACGCGCACTGCATTGCCCGCAGGTGCGCGCAGACCATGAGCGTCTGGCGGCATTGCTGGATGAGGATTTCAGTGAGATCGGCAGCTCCGGCCAGTGCTACGGCCGTGAGGCCGCGCTGGAAGAGATCCCGCTGGAGCGTGCGCAGGTGGTGATCGAGTCGGACCGGTACGCCGTGTGGATGCTGGCAGAGGGCTTGGCCCAGGTGCGTTACCGCAGTCGCTATCACGTCGATGACCAACCGCAGCGGTGGGTGCTGCGCAGCTCGCTGTGGCGTCAGCATTCAACGGGCTGGCGGATGGTGTTCCATCAGGGTACGCCTGAGGCGCGGTAGCGCCGGGACATGCCCGGCGAAGGGCGCCAACCAAGGTTGGCATCTACCGGAGCGGGGCTTCGCCGAAAAGGCGGTGGCCCCGCCGGCTGACCTCGGCGCCCGCGTCGATCGATACCGTTGCTGCCTTCCGGCCCTGGCGGAGTTTTCGACCTAGCGTCGCGAGGGGCCGACGGGGCCACCATAGAGACGTTGGCCCCCCGGAGGCGGCCGATTCACGGATCAGGGGAAGCAGCGCGTTGTGCGCCGGAGACCACAGCCGGACTGCACATCGGCTTACCGATGGCAGACGCGCATTCTAGCGCAGGCAGGTGCGTTGATGCCAGCTTCATGCACTGAATCCGATGTAACCCTGTGCCCCCAGCGTCGGTCGGTGGCTGCCGCCGTTGCTAGAATCCGGTCCCAGGAGGAACGACCTCCCCCACATCGGGATTCAATGACCAGGACGGCCTGGCCCTACCAAAGGAGGGCTGTCATGGCCTGGATCTATCTGTTGTTTGCCGGCCTGCTGGAAATCGTCTGGGCCGTGTCGATGAAGCAGTCTGAAGGCTTCACCAAACTCACCCCCACCGTCATCACCATCGTCGGCATGATCGCCAGCTTCTGGCTGCTGGCCGTCGCCATGCGCAGCCTGCCGCTGGGCACCGCCTATACGATCTGGACCGGTATCGGCGCGGTCGGTGCTTTCGTGGTCGGCATCGTGTTCCTGGGCGAGCAGGTCAGCCCGATGCGGATTGGCGCGGCGGTACTGATCGTCGCCGGCCTGGTGCTGATGAAACTCTCCAGCAGCTGAGGCCGGTTACGAATGCGGCGGGAATATGGATATTCCCGTTCTGCAGAAACAAGAGAATATGCATTTTCGGCAAAGTCGTGACGACTGCCGTGATTATTTGACGGCCATCATGAAAATAACGTGCCGGATTCACGTGGTGCTGGCGTTGACGGCCGCACAGTGCGCCCATTCGTCAAGCGAAACCGGGGAGTTTTCGCGCTGACGGACGTGCAGCGGCGCGCAGTTCCTGCAGCGCTTGCACGTGAAAGTGTGACTGTTTTTCAAGGTTGATACCGCAGGTCTTGTTCCCGGGTGGAGCAGGGCAGGACGACATCACCTCCAAAAAACCTGCCTGCTGTGCCACCGGTCATTTCATGGAGATTCACCGATGAACCGCATTTACCGTCTGGTTTTCAACCGTGCCCTGGGTGTGATGCAGGTGGCCTCGGAAATCACCCAGAATCCGACGGGAGGCGGTATCACGGCAACACGGCGCGGGATGAAACTACAGCGATTGGCAGTGGCGTTGGCGGCCACACTGGCCAGCGGCTCGGCGTTTGCAGCCTGCACCACGGCCGGTGCGGTGATTACTTGCGATGGCGCGACGGACCAGAACAATCTTTCCAGTACCGCCAATGGCGTGACCCTGAACATCGCCACCGGCGCGGTGCTGAGCGTGCCGCCGGTACTGGGGGGCACTGCGGTGACGCTGTCCGGCAACGGCATCACGGTGAACAACCAGGGCACGATCGATCCCACCATCAACGGCGGCTTGAGCCTTGCGGCGGCAGGCATGGTGCTGGGCAACAACACTGCCGGTGGCAATACCATCAACGTCAACAACCAGGCGGGCGGCAGCATCAAGGGCCTGGTCAACATCGGTTCGATTCTTGGGTTTGGTGGACAGGCACTGGTCACGCAGAACGCTGCCGGTGGTGTCACCAACATCACCAATGACGGCACCGTGGACATGTCCATCCTCGGGGCGGGGCTGTTCACCACTGCCGACGCCGCTGCCATCGTCAGCTACGGCGGTGCGCAGACCAACCTCACCAACAGCGGCAGCATCACCGGCCGCATAGGTCTGGGCGGATCAACAGCGGGCAACCATGTGATCAACGCCGGCAGCATCACCGGCAGCGTGCACCTGGGCAACTCCACGACGACGGGAAACACGTTCACCGCCGTGTCCGGTTCAAGCGTCAACCGCGGCGTGCTGGCAACGGGCATTGCGGGCGTTCTGGGCAGCGTAGGCGTGAATCTGGCCGCTGCCGGCATTGTCGATGGCGGTACCGGTGCCAGCGATCGCCTGCTGCTGCAGAACAGCGCTTCGGGCCCGGGCGCGGGTACCGGCGGGACGGTGACCAACCTCGTTTGGGGCAATTACGCTGGATTCGAGAACCTGACCGTCAACAGTGGTACCTGGAATCTGCAAGGTGCCTGGACCGGAACCAGTGCCACGATCAACGATGGCTTGGTCAACTTCAACAACGCGGCGTCATTCGGTACCGGTACCTTCAACGTCAACGGCGGCGCCATCGCGGCATCGGCGGGCGGGCTCACGCTTGCAAATTCCTTTGCGCTCAACACTGGCAGACTGACGTTGGGCGGCACCAACCCCTTCAGCTTGAGTGGTGTGCTGTCCGGTGCTGGCGGCCTGACCGTGACCAACACCGGTGTGGTCACGCTGGGCGGCGCGAACCTGTTCGGTGGTGGCGTCAACCTCAATGCTGGCGGATTGCTGCTGGGCAACGCAGGTGCGCTGGGCAGCGGCAACCTGACGGTAGGTGGTGCCGCGTCGTTGGATACCAGCGGGGCCTTCAATCTCGCCAACAACATCGTCGTCAACGGTGGTGGCAGTCTGAATCTGGTCGGCACCAATGCGTTGACGTTGAACGGTGCGCTGTCCGGTGCAGGCAACCTGGTGAAGAACGGCGCCGGCACGCTCACCCTGGGCGGTGCAAACACGCTTACCGGCAATGTCTCGATCGCGGGCGGCGCGTTGGCGCTCGGTGCAGGCGGCAGCCTGTCACCGACCGCTGCGATCTCGCTCACGGCAGGCACGTCGCTAGACCTCACTGCCGCAGCCAACCAGACCGTCGGCTCGCTGTCCGGGCTTGGTGGAACGGTCAGCCTGGGCACTCGCACACTTACTCTAGGCGGTCTCGGCAATACCTCCTTCGCCGGCAACTTCACTGGCACTTCCGGTGGCCTGGTCAAGGTCGGTACCGGAGTGCAGACACTGTCCGGCAGCAACAGCTTGACCGGTGGTTTTGCCCTGAATGGCGGCGGCCTGCTGCTCGGCAACAACGGTGCATTGGGAACGGGTGTGCTGAGCGTGGGCGGCGAGGTCACGCTGGATGGCACCACCGCAGCGCTCACCCTGGCCAACGACATCGCGCTCGGCGCCGGCGGCTCGCTCGCGCTGCAGGGCGGCCAGCCCGTGGTGTTGAACGGGGTGATCTCCGGCGTCGGCAACATTGGCAAGAACGGCGCATCTCTGCTCACGTTGAACGGCACCAACACGTTCAGTGGCGGCCTCGTCGTCAACGGTGGCGGCCTGCTGCTGGGCAACAGCAGTGCGCTCGGTACCGGCCTGCTGGACATCAACAACGCTGCGACGCTGGATATCTCTTCAGCCCTGACCCTGGGCAATGACGTGATCATCGGCGCGGCAGGTTCGTTGAACGTGCTGGGTGGCAACGCGCTGACACTGGGCGGTGCGATTTCCGGTGGTGGCGGCCTGATAAAGAGCGGGGCTTCGACACTGACACTCAACGGCGCCAATACCTTCACCGGTGGTTTGAACGTTGCTGCCGGCACGGTGGCGCTGGGCAGTGGTGGCAGCCTGGCCGCGACTGGCGCGGTCAGCCTGTCGGGGGCTGGGGCGGCGCTGGATCTTTCCCTGGGTGGTAACCAGACCATCGGTGCACTGTCCGGCGTGGCAGGTTCCACCGTGGCATTGGGCGGCAATACGCTCACCTTTGGTAGTGCGGCCGACCAGGTCTTCGCCGGTGTGATCAGTGGCGTCGGCGGAGGCCTGGTAAAGAACGGAAGTGGCGTACAGACGTTGACCGGCGCAAACACCTTCACCGGCGGCGTCGCGCTCAATGCTGGCGGTCTGCTGCTGGGCAACAGCGGTGCACTGGGCACCGGCGCGCTCAGCGTCAACGGTGCCGCGACGTTGGACGGCAGCTCTGCGCTGACCCTGGGCAACGCGGTCAACCTCGGTGCCGCGCTGACCCTGGGCGGCAGCAACAACATCACCCTGACCGGCGACATCTCCGGCGTCGGCAGCCTGACCAAGAACGGCGCCTCGCTGTTGACCTTGAACGGCACCAATGGCTTCAGCGGTGGCCTCAACCTCAATGCCGGCAGCGTGCTGCTGGGCAGCAGTGCGGCGGCCGGCACCGGCGCGCTGAACATCGGCGGCAACGTGTCGCTGGACGCGGCGGTTGCGCTGAACCTGAGCAACAACGTGGCCTTGGGTACCGGTGCGATTCTTACGCTCCCCGGCAGCCAGAACATCACGCTGGGCGGCGTGGTGTCCGGCGACGGTGGCCTGGCGAAGAACGGCGCCACGGTGTTGACGCTCAACGGTGCCAATACCTTCGGTGGCGGCCTGAACCTGGCGGGCGGCGGCCTGTTGCTGGGCAACAGTGGAGCGCTGGGAACCGGCGCGCTGAACGTTGCTGCGAATGCCAGCCTAGATAACAGCATTGCGCTTGACCTGACCAATGCGGTCAACCTTGGCGCCGGCTCGGCACTGACGCTGATCGGCAGCAACGCACTCACGCTCGATGGCGTGATTTCCGGCACCGGCAGTCTGGTCAAGAACGGCGCCGGCACGTTGACCCTCGGCAACGCCAACGGCTTCAGTGGCGGCCTGGCGTTGAATGGCGGCAACCTGCAGTTGGGCAACGCTGGCGCTCTGGGAACGGGTGCGCTCAACGTCGGCGGCAATGCAACGCTGGATACTGCCGCCGCCTACACCGTGGGCAACGCGATCAACCTGGCCTCGGGCACGACGCTTGCCCTGCAGGGCAGCAATGCGCTGACGCTCGGCGGCGTGGTGTCCGGCAATGGTGCACTGGTCAAGAACGGTGCAGCCACACTCACCCTGGCCAATGTGAACACCTACGCCGGCAGCACCACGATCAATGCCGGAACCCTGGCGCTTGGCGCAGGCGGCAGCCTGGCTGTCGGGGGTGACGTCACCCTCGGCGGCGCTGGCGCGGGCTTTGACCTATCGGCGGCAACCGGCAACCAGACCATCGGCGCGCTGAATGGCGTGGTCGGTTCGACGGTCGCGCTGGGAGGAAACTCGCTGACCTTTGGTACGGCAGCCGATGCGGTGTTCGATGGCGTGATCAGCGGAGGCGGTGGCCTGGTCAAGGTGGGCGCGGGCGTGCAGACGCTGTCCGCTGCCAACACCTTCGGCGGCGGCGTCAGCCTCAATGCCGGTGGCCTGCTGCTCGGCAATGACGCGGCACTGGGCAGTGGTGCGCTGACCGTGGGTGGCGCGGCCACCCTCGACACCAGCCTGGCGGCAACACTGGTCAACAACATCGCCCTCAATGCCGGCCTGACCGTGCTGGGCAGCAACGCGCTGACGCTCAACGGGGTGATCTCCGGCACCGGCAGCCTGACCAAGAATGGTGCTGCCACGCTGACCTTGAACGGCGTGAACACTTATACCGGCGGCACCAACGTCAATGCCGGCACGCTGGCCTTGGGAGCAGGTGCAAGCCTGGCCGCCAGCGGCATCGTCAACCTGGCAACCGGCGCTACGCTGGATCTCTCTGCGGGCAACGGTGCCCAGACCTTCGGCACCCTGACCGGTAGTGGCACGGTCAACCTGGGCGCGAACTCGATCACTGTCGGCGGACCGACCAACGGTGTCTTCAGCGGATCCATCGCCGGCACCGGCGGCCTGATCAAGGAGGGGACCGGTACTGAAACGCTGACCGGTACCAACACCTTCACCGGTGGCACCCTGATCAATGCGGGAACGCTGGCGATCGGTGCCGGTGGCAGCCTGGCGGCAACCGGTGCAGTCACGCTTTCCGCGCCGGGCACCGCCTTCGACATCTCCGCTGCTGGCAACCAGACCATCGGCGCGCTCAACGGCGTCGCTGGCAGCACCGTGGCGCTGGGCGGAAATACGCTGACCTTCGGCGGCGTTGGCAACGGGACCTTCGATGGCGTGATCGGTGGGACCGGCGGGCTGGTCAAGAACGGTACGGGCATCCAGACGTTGGGCGGCGCCAACGTCTTCGGTGGCGGGGTGGCACTCAATGGTGGCGGCCTGGTGGTGGGCAACAATGCCGCGCTGGGTACCGGCGCGCTGACCGTGGGCGCCAACGCATCGCTGGACAGCAGCATCGCTGCGAACCTCGGCAACGACATCGGCCTGCTGGCCGGTGCCACGCTCAACCTGCTTGGCAGCAATGCATTGACGCTGGGCGGGGCGGTCACCGGCGATGGTGGCCTGATCAAGAACGGCGCGGCGACGGTCACCCTGACCGGCAGCAACACCTTCACCGGCGGCACGGTCATCAACAGCGGCACGCTGGCGATCGGGGCGGGCGGCAGCCTGTCGCCGACCGGCGCGGTGAACCTGGCCGGTACCGGCACCTTCGACATCTCCGCCGGCGGCAACCAGAGCATCGGTTCGCTGGCGGGCGTGGCCGGCAGCACGGTGTCGTTGGGGGGCAACAGCCTGACGCTGGGAGGGACCACCGACGCGACCTTCAACGGTGCCCTGACCGGCAGCGGTGGGCTGGTCAAGAATGGCAGCGGCGTGCAGACCCTCAACGGTGCCAGCACGTTCGGTGGCGGCGTCACCCTCAATGCGGGTGGCCTGGTGGTGGGCAACAACGCTGCGCTGGGAACCGGCACGTTGACCGTTGGGGGCGCTTCCACGCTCGATTCCAGCGGTGCGGTGACCTTGGCCAACAACATGGTGCTCAACGCCGGCCTGACCGTACTTGGCAGCAACGATCTCACCCTCAACGGCAACCTGTCGGGGGCCGGCAGCTTGACCAAGGACGGCGTTGCTACCCTTACGTTGAACGGCACCAACACCTATACCGGCGGCACCTACATCAACGCGGGCACGCTCGCGCTCGGTGCCGGTGCCAGCCTCAGCGCAGGCGGTATCGTCAATCTGGCCACGGGTGCCACCTTCGATCTTTCGGCCGGCAGCGGCACGCAGGTATTCGGCACGCTGATCGGCAATGGCACGGTCAACCTCGGCGCGAACACGTTGACCATCGGCGATGCCACCAATGGTGTGTTCAGTGGTTCGATCGGCGGCACCGGTGGACTCATCAAGGAGGGCACCGGTACCGAAACATTGACCGGCACCAACACTTTCACGGGCGGCACCACCATCAACGCCGGCACGCTGGCGATCGGCGCCGGTGGCAGCCTGGCCGCAACCGGCGCAGTGAACCTGGCCAACGCCGGTACCGGTTTTGACATCTCCAGCGGTGGCAACCAGGCCATCGGTACATTGTCCGGCGTTGCCGGCAGCACGATCAGCCTTGGCGGCAACACACTGACCACCAACGCAGCGGGCAACAGCACCTTTGCCGGGGACATCAGTGGCGCCGGTGGCCTGGTCAAGAACGGTGCCGGCGTGCTCGGCCTGACCGGCAGCAACACCTTCGGTGGCGGAGTGGCGCTCAATGCCGGTGGTCTGTCGCTGGGCAGCAGTGGTGCCCTGGGCACCGGCACGCTGACCGTAGGCGGTGACGCCACGCTGGACGGCAGTGTGCCGCTGACCCTGGCCAACAACGTGCAGCTGGCAAGCGGCACGTTGACCCTGCTGGGGGGCACGCCGCTGACGCTGGACGGTGACATCGCCGGCAGTGGCAGCCTGCTCAAGGATGGTGCGGCGACGGTGACCCTGGGCGGCGCCAGCAGCTACACCGGCACCACGACGATCAACAGCGGCACCCTGGCGGTCGCCGCCGGTGGCAGCCTGTCCTCGGCCAGCACGGTGAACCTGGCCGGCGCCGGAACGCTGGACATCAGAGCGGCCGGCAACCAGGCCATTGGTGGCCTGGCCGGTGTTGCCAGCGGCAACGTGGTGCTCGGCGGTTCCACCCTGACCACCGGCGGCAGCAATGCCAGCACCACCTTCGGTGGCACCATCGGTGGCAGCGGTGGCCTGGTGCAGACCGGCACCGGCACGTTGACCCTGACCGGCAACAACACCTACACCGGTGGAACCACCATCAACG
The DNA here is from genome assembly GCF_019969775.1 of Stenotrophomonas sp. OVS01A. Taxonomy (NCBI): domain Bacteria; kingdom Pseudomonadati; phylum Pseudomonadota; class Gammaproteobacteria; order Lysobacterales; family Lysobacteraceae; genus Stenotrophomonas; species Stenotrophomonas sp. OVS01A. Next base: position 183,497 of record NZ_JAHXYV010000001.1, read on the forward strand.
GTGGCAGCACGTTGCAGATCGGCAATGGCGGCGCGACCGGTGCGATCGTCGGCGACGTGACCAACAACGGCGCACTGGTGGTCAACCTGTCGGGCAACACGACACTCGGTGGCGCCGTCAGTGGCAGCGGTGGCCTGACCCAGGCCGGCAGCGGCACGCTTACGCTGACCGGCAACAATACCTATACCGGCGGCACCACCATCAATACCGGTGGCACCCTGCAGGTGGGCAATGGTGGTGCAACGGGGGCGATCATCGGCGACGTCGGCAACAACGGCAGCCTGGTGTTCAACGTGGGTGGCAACACTACGCTCGCGGGCGTGGTCAGCGGCAGCGGCGGTCTGACCCAGGCCGGTGCCGGTACGCTGACCCTGACCGGCAACAACACCTACACCGGCGGTACCACCATCAACACCGGCGGTACGTTGCAGGTGGGCAATGGTGGCGCCACGGGTGCGATCACCGGCAACGTCAGCAACAACGGCAGCCTGGTGTTCAACGTCGGCGGCAATACCACGCTTGGTGGCGTGGTCAGTGGCAGCGGCGGGTTGACCCAGGCCGGCAGCGGCACGCTGGTCCTTACCGGCAACAACACCTATACCGGTGGCACCACGATCAACACCGGCGGTACCGTGCAGATCGGCAACGGCGGCGCCAGCGGCGCGGTCACCGGCAACATCACCAACAACGGTGGCCTGGTGGTCAACACCGGCAGCACCACCACGCTGGGTGGCAGCATCAGTGGCGCGGGCAGCATCGTGCAGGCCGGCCCTGGCCTGCTCAACCTGGGCGGCGACAGTGGCGGATTCACCGGTACCGGTCAGGTCACCGGTGGTGGCCTGAATGTCACCGGCACCGTCGGTGGCCAATGGACCATCGGCAGCGGCACCACGTTGTCGGGTACCGGCACCATCGGCGGCAGCGCTGGTGGCGTCACCGTGAGCAGCGGCGGTGTGCTGTCGCCGGGCAACGGCCCGGGCAATGGCAGCAGTGGCGGCAACGGTACGGGCGCGATCACCGTGGGCGGCAACCTGACCTTGGCACCGGGCAGCACGCTGTCGGTCGACCTGGGCGCTACCGGCAGTGACGTGGTGCAGGTGGGCGGCAGCGCGAACATCGGTGGTGCATCGGTGGTGGTCAATGCCATCGACCCGAACACCAGCTACCAGCAGGGCCAGCAGTACACGATCATCAACGCAGGCGGCGGCGTCAGCGGGCAGTTCGTGCCCCCCACCACCACCTCGGCGTTCCTCTCACTGAGCCCGGTCTACACAGCGAATGCCGCGCAGCTGAAGATCGATGTGAAGCAGACAGCGGCCTTCGTCACGGCTGCGCAGACCCGCAACCAGCTGGGCGTGGCATCGGCGCTGGACAGCCTGCCGCAGACCGGCGCGGCGCTGGGCCTGTACAACACGCTGCTGGCCTACGACACCGCCACCGCGCGCAACGCGTTCAACCAGCTCTCCGGTGAAGTGCATGCGGCCAGCCGTGCAGTGCTGCTGTACGACAACTACCTGGAAGAGGGCATCCGCCAGCGTCTCGGCAGCGAGTTGCCGACGGTGCGTGGCGAGCGTGCTTCGGCATGGCTGGCGGGTAGCGGCAAGGTGTTCAAGCAGGACGGCGATGGCAACGGTGACGAGATCCGTGCCAACCGCAATGCACTGATGGCCGGCGTCGATTGGAAGCTCGGCGAGCATGTGGTGCTGGGTGCGGCGGCGGGCAGCGAGCGGCTGGATACGCGGCTGTACGATCGCCAGTCGCGTGCACGCCTGCGTGGCAACACCTATGGACTGTATGCGCAGGGCGAGTGGAACAACGGATTTGCGGTCGGTGGCAGTGTGTCGCGCGGCGATTACCGCACGCGCACCACGCGTGAAGTGCCGCTGCTGGCACAGACGCTGCACAGCCGCCAGGATTCGGATGTCACCATCGCCCAGATCGAAGGCAGCTGGACCTGGACCCATGGCAGGACGCAACTGCAACCGTATGTGCAGTTCACCAAGCACTGGGTGGACAGCGATCGCGCGGTGGAGCAGGGCGGCAGCGCGGCGCTGGTACTGGAGGGCGGCAAGGACACGCTCAATGTCAGCGCCGTCGGCGTACGCGGCCGCTGGGATGTGGGCAGCGGCGAGCGCTATCCGGCACAGCTGACGGTCGGGCTGGGCTGGCAGCATGCGTCCGGTGACACCGACGTGGCCAGCCGGCAGAGCTTCGCCGTCGGTGGCACTGCGTTCGATGCCTACAGTGCCGTGATGGCGCGCAACGCACTGGTCAGCCAGGTCGGTGTGGCCGTCGGCCTGGGACGCAGCAGCCAGCTGTCGCTGTTCGTGCAGGGCCAGCATGGCGACGGTCGCAACGATATCGGTGGCCAGTTGAACCTGCGCGTCGGGTTCTGAGCCAGCGCGTGTCTTGGACGGATCCACGCCATGCGTGGATCCGTCGAGAGCCGGGTTACAGCACCCGCTGCATCTCCACGGCGTCGATTCCGGCACCGTGGCCATCGGCTACCACGCGTACCACCTGGAAGCCGAGGCCGGCATAGAAGCCCTGCGTGTGCTGGCTGGTGCTGAGCGTGATGCGCTGGATCGATGGGTCTGCTTCAGCCTGATGCAGGCGGGCCACTGCCAGCGCGCGTCCCAGCCCCTGTCTGTGGCGACTTCGTTCGACCATGCCCCAGCACAAGCTGGCGCTGCCATCGCCGCAGTGCCAGAGGCCGCCGCAGGCCACCACCTGGCCCTCGACCTCGATCACCTGGAAGGCGCGTGGCACGGCGTGTTCGTGCAGGAAGCGCTCGAAGTCAACCCGCTCTGCCGGTGCGAAGTAGGTGGGCACGTTGCTGTCGAAGATCGACAGGCAGGCGGTGACGTCGGTGCAGCGGTAGGGGCGGGGTGTCATGAATGACTGTCATCGTGGTGGCGGGCACATTGTGCGCGAGGTCCGGACCATTGATGTCTGGATATGGCGAGCCCGGAAACCGGTCCGGACGCAGACTGCGGGTCCCCGTCATCAGGAGGTTCCATGTCCAACGTTCACCAGAACTTCGTTCAACTCCATCAACGCGCTGGTCTCTATGTGCTGCCCAACGTATGGGATGCCGGTGGCGCCCGCCTGGTCCAGCAGCTGGGAGCTGTCGCGGTGGGAACATCGAGTGCTGCCATGGCGTGGTCCTGCGGTTATGCCGATGGCGGTGCGCTGCCGGATACCGCGCTGCTGCAGCGGGTTTCGGAAATTGTTGGTGTGACTTCGCTGCCGGTCACGGTCGATATCGAGGACGGTTACAGCGATGTCCCCGATGCGGTCGCTGAGCGGGTGCTGCGCCTGGTGGAGGCGGGTGCGGTAGGGATCAACATCGAAGACGGTGCCGGCAGCCCTGCGGCGCTGGTGGGCAAGATCACAGCCATCCGTTCGGCGCTGAGCGGACGATCGCTGTTCATCAATGCGCGCACCGATGTGTATCTGCGCGGCCTGGCCGAACGGGACGAGGCGGTCAGGATGAGCATCGATCGGCTGCAGGCCTATGCACGTGCCGGTGCCGACGGCGGCTTCGTGCCCGGGCTTCACGCGCTGGACGAGGCTGCTGCAGTTGCCAGCGGCGTGTCGCTGCCTCTCAACCTGATGTGGCTGCCGGGGATGGCGCCGTTTGCTGCGCTGTCGCAGGCCGGTGTGCGGCGGCTCAGCGCTGGTCCGGCCTTGTTCATGCACGCATGGACAGCGATGGCTGCGGCGACCACGGATTTTCTCGGCGGTGTGATGGCGATGCCCGAGGGCGCACCGGGCTATGCGGCCTTGAACCAGCTGTTCAGCGAAAGGTGAGGGCGCCAAGGCGGGGCGCCGACAGGCTCGACCACGGGCGGGTAGTCGATGCGACCGGGCCGAGGCATCCACGCATGGCGTGGATCTACTGCCATAGCTGGAGGAACAAGCCCCTCTGTTGAGGGGCTGCCCCGACAGGGGCGGGGAGAGGCAGGCCAAGCGTGCGGAACGCGCGTCGCGTCCCCAGCCAGATAAATAAAAAGGGCTGCTGTCCGGCTCTATCCCTGCAGGCCGTCGAACCTGGGCGGACGCGGTTCCTTCGGTCATCCACGCATGGCGTGGATCTACTGCCGTATCTGGAGGAACAAGCCCCTCTGTTGAGGGGCTGCCCCGACAGGGGCGGGGAGAGGCCGGCGAAGGGAGGGGCCCGAACGTTGCGCAGCAACGTTTGGGGCGAAGCGTGCGCAGCGCACTTCGCGTCCCCCGCCAGATAAATAAAAAAGGGCTGCTGTCCGGCTCTACCCCTGCAGGCCGTCGAACCTGGGCGGACGCGGTTCCTTCGGTCATCCACGCATGGCGTGGATCTACTGCCGTATCTGGGGGAACAAGCCCCTCTGTTGAGGGGCTGCCCCGACAGGGGCGGGGAGAGGCCGGCGAAGGGAGGGGCCCGAACGTTGCGCAGCAACGTTTGGGGCGAAGCGCGCGCAGCGCACTTCGCGTCCCCAGCCAGATAAATAAAAAAGGCCGCCCGAAGGGCAGCCTTTTTTATTTATCTGGCGGAGAGAGGGGGATTCGAACCCCCGAAGCGCGGTTTAGACGCTTACACACTTTCCAGGCGTGCTCCTTCAACCACTCGGACACCTCTCCGGATCCCTGCCATCGGCAAACGCCTCAGCAGGGGCGCAGATTCTAGCGGGCGCAGCGGCAGGACACAAGCACTGGTTTGCAGGGCGAGAGGGCTGGACAGGCGTGGCACAATGGAACATCCGATGGAAGACGGTGGCCTGATGTCCTATCTCGTCCTTGCCCGCAAGTGGCGTCCGAAGCGTTTTGCCGAGCTGGTGGGCCAGGAACACGTGGTCCGTGCGCTCAGCAATGCGCTCGACAGCGGCCGGGTCCACCATGCGTTCCTGTTCACCGGTACCCGCGGCGTGGGCAAGACCACGATCGCGCGCATCTTCGCCAAGTCGCTGAACTGCGAGCAGGGCACCAGTGCCGATCCCTGCGGCCAGTGTGCGGCCTGCCTGGACATCGACGCCGGTCGCTACATCGACCTGCTGGAAATCGATGCTGCGTCCAATACCGGCGTGGACGATGTGCGCGAGGTGATCGAGAACGCCCAGTACATGCCCTCGCGTGGCAAGTACAAGGTGTACCTGATCGACGAAGTGCACATGCTGTCCAAGGCCGCGTTCAATGCGCTGCTGAAGACGCTGGAAGAACCGCCGGAACATGTGAAGTTCCTGCTGGCCACCACCGACCCGCAGAAGCTGCCGGTCACCGTGCTCAGCCGCTGCCTGCAGTTCAACCTCAAGCGCCTGGATGAAGACCAGATCCAGGGGCAGATGACCCGCATTCTCGCCGCCGAGGAGATCGAGTCGGACCCGACCGCCATCGTGCAGCTGGCCAAGGCTGCCGACGGCAGCCTGCGCGATGGCCTGTCGCTGCTCGACCAGGCCATTGCCTATGCCGGCGGTGCGCTGCGTGAGGACGTGGTGCGCACCATGCTGGGCACGGTCGACCGCACCCAGGTGGCGGCCATGCTCGATGCCCTGGCCGAGGGCGATGGCCCGCGCCTGCTGCAGGTGGTGGCGGCGCTGGCCGAGTTCTCGCCGGACTGGAGCGGGGTGCTCGATGCGCTGGCCGAGGGCCTGCACCGCATCCAGGTGCAGCAACTGGTGCCGGGCGCGTCCGCCGCTGCCGAGGGACTGGATGCCAGCGTGTTTGCTGAACGCCTGCGCCCGGAAGTGGTCCAGCTCTGGTATCAGATGGCCCTGAATGGTCGTCGCGATCTGCCATTGGCGCCCAGCCCGCGCGCCGGCTTTGAAATGGCCGTGCTGCGCATGCTGGCGTTCCGCCCTGCGGCTGCCGTGCCGTCGGTGCCGCGTACTCCGGAATCCTCCGGTGGCAGCGCACCGACCGGTACGGGCCAGACCGGGGGCGGCCTTGCTGGCGCTGGCAGCCACGAAGGAGCTGCACCGGCAACGGCTGCGGCGCCAGAAGCCGCAGCGGCCACCCAGGCAATTGCGGTGCCCGTGTTGGCGGCGGCAACCGCGCAGACGCCGAACCCGGCGCCACAGCGCGAACCCGAGCCGGAGCCCGAGCCGACCCCGGAACCAGATCCGACCCCGGAACCTGAACCGGCTCCGATCAAGGAACCCGGATCCCCGCTGCCGATGAAGGCGCAGTTGGCTCCCGAGGCGGCCACGCCCAAGGTACCTGCCGAGGCAGATGACCTGCCGCCGTGGGCGACCGACGCGGCTGGCGCGCGCGATGAAGCGCTGGCGGCCGAGATGGCAACGCCCGACGCGGCCATGGTCGCGCCGTGGCACGAGCCGCCGGCGCCGGCTTCACCGCCGGTTGCAGAGGCTGTTGCCGCGCCGGAGCGTTCGTTCCGTGCCGAGGGTATCGACATCGCCCCGGCACCGGTTGCGGCAAAGGAAAAAGCTTCGCCGGCAGGCAGCGTCAGTGACCTGGCCTGTGCCGAAGACTGGCTCGACCTGATCGCCAACAGTGGCCTCAGCGGTCCGTCGCGACAGCTTGCGGCCAATGCGGCCTTCATCAGTTGCCAGCATGGGGTCTTGAAACTGGGCCTTTCGCCCGGATTTGAATACCTGCGCTCCGAGCGCGCGCTGGCAGCGTTGGGCGAGGTGCTGGAAAAGTCCCTTGGCCACGCGCTGAAGATCGTGGTCGAAACCGTGGAAACCGAGCAGGTCCCGGCGGAGACCCTGCACCAGCGCGCCGACCGCCAGCGTGGCGAGCGGCAGCAGGCTGCCGAGGCCATTTTCATGGACGACCCGGAAGTCCAGGTGCTGATCCAGCAGCACGGCGCCCGGGTTGTTTCCGATTCCATCCGTTCTTTTGACGAGTAAGACGACATGCGCGGCAATATCGCCCAACTGATGCAGCAGGCCCAGAAGATGCAGGAAAACCTGCAGAAGGCCCAGGAAGAAATCGCCAAGATCGAAGTGACCGGCAGCGCCGGTGGTGGCATGGTCAGCGTTACCCTGACCGGCGCCAAGGAGTGCCGCAAGGTACGCATCGATCCGTCGCTGGCCAGTGATCCGGAAATGCTGGAAGACCTGATCGCCGCCGCCTTCAACGACGCATCGAACAAGATCGACGCCGAGTCGAAGTCGAAGATGGGTTCGGCCACTGCCGGCATGCAGCTGCCGCCGGGCATGAAGATGCCGTTCTGATGTCCGGCCTGGCACCCGCACTGCCGGGTGCCATGCACTGTGTAGCGTCGAGCGTGCTCGATTGCCCGCAATTTCCAGTCGAGCACGCTCGGCTCTACAGAACACGCCGCCGTGTCCGCACCCCTGCTTAAACAACTGATCGATGCACTGCGGGTGTTGCCTGGCGTAGGCCAGAAGACGGCACAGCGCATGGCTTACCACCTGCTCGAACGCGAGCGCGAAGGTGGCAAACGCCTTGCCGAGACGCTGGCGCAGGCGGTTGAACGCATCGGTCACTGTGCGCAGTGCCGCGACTTCAGCGAAACCGAGCTGTGCCCGACCTGCGCCAATGGCAGCCGCGAGCGCAGCCAGCTGTGCGTGGTGGAATCGCCGGCTGACCGCCTGGCGATCGAGAACGCCACCGGCTATCGCGGCGTTTACTTCGTGCTGCAGGGGCGCCTGTCGCCGCTGGATGGCATCGGCCCGCGCGAGCTGGGTCTGGAGCAGCTGGAACAGCGCCTGGCCGAGGCGGAGGTGCAGGAACTGATCATTGCCACCAGCGCCACCGTCGAAGGCGAAGCTACCGCGCACTATCTCGCGCAGCTGGCGCGTGCCCGCCAGGTGCGGCCGAGTCGACTGGCCCAGGGCCTGCCCCTCGGCGGTGAGCTGGAGTATGTCGATCGCGGCACGCTGTCGCACGCGTTCGGCACCCGTAGCGAAGTGCGCGATTGAGTCGATGCCGGGCATGCCCCGGCGTTACCGGCCTACAATGCGGAAAACACCCCGCCGAGGCCGACCATGAGCAGCGAAACCCTCTTCAGCAAGATCATCCGTCGCGAGATCCCGGCCACCATCGTCTATGAAGACGACGACGTGCTGGCGTTCAAGGACATCGCACCGCAGGCGCCGGTGCACGTGCTGTTCATTCCGAAGAACGAGATCATTCCAACCCTGGATGACCTGCAGCCGTCGCAGGCGCACCTGATCGGCAAGCTGGCCCTGGCCGCCGCCGAATACGCGCGACGGGAAGGTTTCGCGCAGGACGGCTACCGCATCGTGATGAACTGCCGTGAAGATGCCGGGCAGACCGTGTTCCATATCCACATGCATCTGCTGGCTGGTGCGCCGCTGGGTCACTTCGGTACGCCAGGGCGTTGAGGCGGCCATCCACGCATGGCGTGGATCTACTGTTGTTGGTGCGCTGTCGATCCACGCCATGCGTGGATGAAAAAAGGCCGCCCGATGGGCGGCCTTGTGCATCATGCGTACCGGGCCTGGACTACCACCAGCCCCAGCCGCGGTAACCGCCCCAGTACGGGCCATACGGGCCCGGGCCCCACGGTCCGTACGGGTAGGGCACCACATCAACCTGGCGCTGCTCCGGCCACAGGTAGATCACGTCGGCAGACAGCTTCGGCAGCCGGTAGTCGTAATCGCCGATACGGGTGTTGGCGTAGCCATCGATCTTGCCGATGAAGGTCACGTCGCGGCCGGCTTCGAACACGGCCGGATCGTAGAAGCCGGCGCGGCAGGCGATGAAGCGGCCGTCGCTGGCATCGGAAGAGGTGGTGTTCGGGCGGCCACTGCCGTTGAGCGGGCGCGAGATGATCTGGAAACAGGTCTCGCCCTGGCCGGGCTTGGTTTCGATGATCCGGCCACCCCAGCGCACCGGCGTGCCGACCTGCTGGGTGGCAACCGAGTCGCGCGGGGAAACCAGGCTGAACTGTCCCTGCAGCGGCTTGGGGGCCGTGGCGCAGGCCGACAAGGCCAGGGCGGCCACGGCGGTGAGGAGGAACTTGGTATTCATGGGGAGGCTCCGGAAGTCGGGCGATGCCTGCGCAGGTCCCGCAATAATGGGGCGAGCTCGGTACAAGTGCCAGCGTAGCGTGCATCAGCGAAACGCTGGCTGAGTGTGATGAGGGCCGGGTCGGGGCGCAGTGCGTGGACCCGGCGGGCCCAGTGCAGGGCCGGTTCGTGCGGTTCGCGGCCCAGACCCAGCCGCACATAGCGCTGCCCCATACGGTGCCAGGCGCGCAGCAGCGGGTCACGCTCGCGTTCGCCACGGGCGAGCAGCCATGCCATCCACGCCAGCGCCAGCAACGCGGCCATCACGAAGCCGGCCAGCAGCTGTCCAGGGCCGAGGTCGTCCAGTCCGAACGGTTGCAGCAACTGCTGCTGGCGGCGCGCGTCGAAGGACAGCACCAGTTCGTTCCAGCCCCTGCGCATCCAGTCGCCGACCTGGCCCAGCTGCAGCCAGCGGTGCTGCAGGCCGGTATCGGCCCCGGCCTGCAGGCGATCGTCGAGCGTGTCCAGGATGCGCTCGGGTGCTACTGCCGCTGTCGGATCGATGCGTACCCAGCCGCGTTGCGGCAGCCACACCTCAGCCCAGGCGTGGGCGTCCATCCGCCGCAGCACCCAGTAGTCGCCGATCCGGTTGCGCGTGCCGCCGGCGAACCCGGTGACCACCCGCGCGGGAATGCCGGCATTGCGCATCAGCACCACGAAGGCAGAGCTGAAATGCTGGCAGTAGCCGGCCTTGTACTCGAACAGGAATGCATCGACCGGATCGCGACCGGGGGCCGGTGTTGCCAGCGTGTACGAAAAGTCCGCGGTGATCCACGCCAGGGCGCGACGGACCACGGCGTCGTCGTCGGTGCCCGCTTCCTGCCGCCACTGTCGGGCCAGGCTTGCCGTGCGTGGGTTGAAGCCTTCCGGCAACTGCAGCGCAGCGCGACGCTGGTACGACGACAGCGTGGCATCGAAGCGCTGCGGCGGAGCCGAGTGCAGGCGCCACCGGCTCAGTGCGGACAATGCGCGGTCGCTGCTCAGGCTCAGGGCTGCATCCAGCCGGCTGCCCTCTGGTGCGGCAGTAGGGAGATCCAGCGCGACCAGCTGGCGACGGTCGGTGGGTTCGTAATCGATCTGATAGTCCCAGCCCTCCGTGCCGTGTTCCACGATGGCTGGCGGCAGACCTTCGGTACGGCGGTCGCGTCGCCAGACATGCCCATCGAACTGGGTCAGTACCGGCCCGCGCCAGTAGCGCTGTGCCGGCGCTGGAACCGCGCCGAAGAACTGCGCCCGCAGGGCCGGGGTGTCGTCGGCCATCAGGTCCAGCCACTTGTCCGGCTCCATCGTGTCCGACAGCCCCGGTGTGCCGACGGCGCGTTCGGGAATGCCCCACAGCGGCGTGGCCAACCGCGGGAACAGCCAGAAGCAGGCCAGCGCCAGCGGCAGGCCGATCAGCAGCAGGCGACCGACACCACGCAGCTGCGTGGTCAGCGGCGGCGGCGCACTGCGGCCTTCACCCTGCGCCAGGCGCTGCAGCGCAATCAGGGCGCTGACGCCGGCCAGCACCGCGAGCACGGTGGTCAGCGGCCCCTGGTCGAGCAGGAAGGCAGCAAACGGTGAAAACAGGGCAAAGCCGAGCAGGCTGCGTGCATCGCGCAGGGTACGCAGCTCGCTGGACTTGATCGCCAGCATCGCCGCCAGCAGCGCGCAACCGGTATCCCGACCGGGGCGCACCGCCCCCATCTGCCAGACGATGGCAGCAAGCATGCCCAGCACCAGCAGTACCCGCACCGGCATCGGCAGCACGCCGCGCTGTGACAGTGCTGCGGTGACGAGCGCCGCCACGGCGATCAACGCGGCCAATGCGGTGGGCAGCAGCAGCAGCAGCGGCAACAAGGCCAGTGCGGCGCTGGCCAGCGTCCACGTGCGGGTGTTGCGGTCCAGCAGCAGGGCAGGCTCAGTCATGGGGAAGCAATGCCAGCGCGCGCAGGCACAGATGGTGGTGGCTGGCTCCCTGGCCGGGGCCGAGCGGTGGCTGCATCGGCAGCAGCAGCGTATAGCGACGGCCTTCGCGCTCGGCGCTGTCCACCCAGCGTGCCAGCCGCGCGATGCGGGCCTCCTGGCCCAAGGGGGCCAGCGCGCGCCAGTCCAGCACGACCTCGATGCCTATCGGTTTTTCATACTCGCGTACCAGCAGCGTGTCGCGGCGCGCCGAGTGTTTCCAGGCAATGCTGCGGGGTGGATCCCCGGCGCGATACGAGCGCAGCTGGTGCAGTTCCTCGCCGTTGGCATGGGCGCGGGTGTGCAGCGGATCGCTGCCCTGCTGCGGCAGCGGCGGTGCCTTCGCTTCGGCCAGCGGGTAGACCAGCAGGGGTTCTTCCGGCCACACCCATGACCACGCCTTGACCAGGCCAAGCGGCTGGGTGCTGGACAGGCGGATGCGAGGCAGTTCCAGCCAGCCACGGCGTTCGCTGGGTACTTCCAGCTCGGCTTCACCGCGGCCGTGCGCGGGCAGGTCGAGCCACGCTTCGCTGTTCCCCAATTGCAGGTGCAGGCCGTGGCGCGCTCGCGGGTCGCGCAGCGACAGGTCCACGCGCAGGCGCAGCGGTTGCCCGGCCGGCACCGGCTCGGCGGAGATCGCATCGATCTGTACGCCCGACAGCTGCAGGTGTGCGGCGATGGTGCTGGCGATCGCGGCTGCGGTCAGCAGCAGTGCCAGCAACAGGGCCGGATTGTTGTTGTAATTCAGCGCGCCCAGCAGCATCGCGACCAGCAGGCAGGCCACAAACAGGCCGAAGCGGGTGGGCAGCACATAGATGCGCCGGCGGTCCAGCCGCTGCGGCAACGTCTCCGGCGTACGCGGGCGTGCCATCTGCAGCAGTCGCCGGGCATGCGATGCCATCTTCAATCGACCGCGACGGTCTGCAGGATCGCCCGTGCCAGCGCCGGCCCTGTGCTGGACTCGGCTTCGCCCACCAGGCGATGGCCCGCCACCGCCACGAACAGGGTCTGCACGTCTTCGGGCACGACGTGGCCACGGCCGAGCAGCAGCGCATGTGCCCTGGCGGCACGCAGCAGGGCCAGGCCGGCGCGCGGCGACAATCCCACGCGTACGCCGGCATGCTGGCGGCTGCGGGTCAGCAGGGCCTGCACGTAGTCCACCAGTGCGTCGCTGACATGCACCTGGCCGACCGCTTCGCGCAGGGCGCGTACCTGGTTGTCGTCCAGCTGCGGCAGCGCGCGGGCGATCAGGTCGCGACGATCGCTGCCGCGCAGCAGTTCACGCTCGGCCTGCGCGCTGGGATAGCCCATCGCCAGCCGCAGCAGGAATCGATCCAGTTGCGAGTCGGGCAACGGGAAGGTGCCCGACAGATCCACCGGGTTCTGCGTAGCGATCACGAAGAACGGATCGGGCAGGGCATGTGTCTGACCGTCGAGGGTGACCTGCTGCTCGGCCATCGCTTCCAGCAGGGCGCTCTGCGTGCGCGGCGGCGCCCGGTTGATCTCGTCGGCCAGCAGCACGTGGGTGAACACCGGCCCGGGATGGAACTGGAACTGGCGGCTGCCGGCGTCGTACACCGATACACCGAGCACGTCGGCAGGCAGCAGGTCGGAGGTGAACTGCACGCGCTGGAAGCTCAGTCCCAGGCTGCTGGCCAAGGCGTGGGCCAATGTGGTCTTGCCGAGACCAGGCAGGTCTTCGATCAGCAGATGGCCGCCAGAGAGCAGGGCCACGAAGGCCAACCGCACCTCATGCACCTTGCCCAGCACCAGCGCGTTGACCTGGTCCTGCGCATTGCGCAGGGACTGACGCAGTTGATCGGTTAGCATGCTGGGCATGGGGGACGAAGCTGTCATGGTCGTCTCAAGTTCGGTAACCGGTCGATTCTATCCATACATCAATGCAGGGCGAACAGCGCGCACGTACGATTTTTCTCTGGTTATGGACGCTCGTCACAGCGGCCAAACTGGTCGTGGCCGCACGCCTGCCGTTGTTCGTCGATGAGGCGTTCTATTGGCAGGAAGGCCAGCATCTGGCTGCGGCCTATTCGGATCTGCCGGGGCTGACGGCCTGGTTGACCCGGTTGGGTGTGGAGCTTGGCGGCCAGCATGTGCTTGCGCTGCGCCTGCCGTTCCTGGCCATCGGTGCACTGCTGCCGCTGCTGGTATCGCGCATTTCGGCGCGCTGGTTCGGCAATGTTGCCGGTTGGCAGGCCGGCAGCTTGACGCTGCTGATGCCGTTGTCGGCAACGCTGGGCCTGCTGGCCGTACCTGATGTGCCGATGGCACTGGCAGCCGTGCTGTGCCTGGACGCCGGCGCACGCCTGCTGCGCAGCGTCGACGCTTCCTCGGCGGTGAAGCTGGCGCTGGGCCTGCTGATCGGTGCGCTCAGCCACTATCGCTTCATCGGTGTGATCGGCGTCGGCTTCATTGCTCTGCTGGCGCTGCCGCAGGGCCGGCGCATGCTGGCCGATCCGCGCGTCTGGGTGGCCCTGGCCGTTGGCGTACTGGCATGGCTGCCGCTGTTGGCCTGGAATGCCGACAATCACGATGCGGGTCTGAAGTTCCAGGTAGTCGAGCGCCACCCGTGGGCATTCGAGTGGCGCGGCCTGTGGTTCCTGGTGATCCAGCCGATGCTGGTGACGCCCGTCCTGTGCATTGCGATGTGGAAAGTTGCGCTGGCCGGCACCCGCAACGGCGGCGGTGCACGCGTGCAGTGGCGCTATTTCGGCCTGGTCGGTGGCGTATCGACGCTGGGCATCTTCGCCCTGGGCTTCTTCACCGATGTCGAACGCATCAGCTTCCATTGGCCGCTGCCGGGTTACCTGGCCCTGCTGGTGGCGGTGCCGGTGATCCTCAACGGCTGGCCACGCTGGTTGCGGCGTACCGGCTGGTGGCTGGCCGGGCTGGGCATGGTGCTGGCCTTCGGCTATTACCTGATGGCGTCCTCGTCATCGCTGCGCGAGCAGTTGGCCGGCGACAAGTACTACCCGCGCAACTTCGCCGGCTGGCAGCCGCTGGCTGCTGCGGTCCGCGAAGAACTGCAGCAGATGCCGGAAGGCAGCCGCGTGCTGGCCGGCAACTTCAAGGTGGGCGCCGAACTGGGCTTCCAGTTGGGCCGGGGTGACATCGACGTGCTGCCGCATCCGCTCAACGACAAGCACGGCCGCACCGCGCAGTTGGCGCAATGGGGCCAGGTGCATGAAGGTGAGCGCGAGGTGCCGATGCTGCTGGTGCTGTCGCCCAGCGATCAGCGTTTCCGCGATCTGCTCACCCGCTATCACGCCATTTGCGAACAGGTCGGGCCGCTGCCGCCACCGCGCGTGGTCAGCAACGATCACGGATTCCAGCGCTTCCTGCTGTTCCGCCTGCCGGTGCAGCGCGCGCAGGGCGCGTGCGTGACGCCTGCGCTGGCCTACCTGGACTCGCCGGCCAATGGAGATGTGGTGAACGGGACGCTGGCGATCAAGGGCTGGGCGTTCAAGGAGGGCGTTGGCCTGTCGCGGGTTGAAGTGCTGGTGGATGGTCGTTCGATCGGCGACGCCACCTATGGACGGGTGTTCGATATCCGCCACGCCTGGCCGGACAGCACCGATCCGCAACATCCGGCTGTCGGCTTCGACGCAACACTCGATACCACGACGCTGGCACCGGGAAAGCACTGGCTGGGCCTGCGCCTGCACGGTCGCGATGGAAGCGTGGAGCAGTGGCAGGAGCAGCCATTCGTGGTGGGCAAGCGCTGAGGCAGCGTGCTTCGTGCCGGGGTTAGGGCACCGCGAATCCGGCCCTGCGCAGCAATCCGCACAGTGCGATCAGCGGCAGCCCGATCAGCGCCGTGGGGTCTTGGTTGTCGATGGCCTCGAACAGGCTGATGCCCAGGCCTTCGCACTTGAAGCTGCCGGCGCAGTCCAGTGGCTGCTCGATGGCCACGTAGCGGGCGATCTCGGCCGCCTGCAGCGCGCGGAAGCGCACCTGGGTCGTATCCATTGCCGAAAGTGATTCTCCGTCTCGGATGAGACTGATGGCCGTGTGGAAGCGCACCGTCTGCCCGGACATTGCCGCCAGCTGCGCGCAGGCCGCCTCGACCGTGCCCGGCTTGCCCAGCGGCTGACCGTTCAGGTCCGCCACCTGGTCCGAGCCGATCACCCAGCTGCCGGGGTGGCGGGCGGCCACCTCGGCCGCCTTCGCGCTGGCCAGGCGCGCCGCCAGCGCCAGCGGCGCCTCGTCGGCCTCCGCGGTCTCATCCACCTGCGGTCGTGCGCAGTCGAAGGGCAGGCCCAGCCGTTCCAGCAGGTCGCGGCGGTAGCGGGAGGTGGAGGCCAGGACCAAGGCAGGCATGCAGGAATTCCGGGGGCGGGGCGCGGCAGTCTGGCCCGGTACCGCCAGCTACAGCAAGCCTTTCATGGCAGTCATTTGACACACGACCTGCCGATCCTTAATATTCGGCGGCTTATGTCCGCGAACGTACCCGAAACGCTGGATGCCTGGCGGATGGTCGTAGCGCGAAGGCGCTTCGACGGTCAGGTTCCCCTGGCTGAATTGACTCGCCTGCAGGGGCTTGTCGCAGATACCGAAGGTGAGTGTAATTACTCGCTCGAATTCGGTCGCGACGAGATCTTGCGGGTATCCTATGTGGAACTGACCATCGATACCGCGTTGCCGCTGACCTGTCAGCGCAGCATGCAGCGTTTCCTGCTGCCGGTGAAGATGACCCAGAGGCTTGGCCTGATCCGCGAGGAAGACGAGGAATCGTCTTTGCCGGAGGAATACGAGCCGTTGCTGGTGCCGGAAGATGGCCAGCTGCGTCCGTTGGACCTGGTCGAGGACGAGTTGGTGCTGGCGGTGCCGGTGGTACCCCTGTCGCCGTACGGTGAGGCAGTCGACAAGGACTGGGCGCCGACCGAAGAAGAAATTGAAAAGGCCAACCCGTTCGCGGCGTTGGCGGCATTGAAGAAACAATAGCAGCCGGTTGTCGTCGGCGGCTGCGGCGAAAGCGAAAAGTGTGCTGGACGCTGGCGTCCTGTGCGACGAAACGACGAAGCAAAACGAACCGAGTTTGGAGCAATCCCATGGCTGTCCAGAAATCCCGTGTTACCCCGTCCCGTCGCGGCCAGCGTCGTTCGCATGACGCCCTGAGCGCCAAGCAGCTGTCGACCGACCCGACCACCGGCGAAGTGCATCTGCGTCACCACATCACTGCTGACGGTTTCTACCGCGGCAAGAAGGTCATCCAGACCAAGTCTTCGGCTGTCCAGGAAGACTGATGTGCCGGAAGGTCGCTGCCCGCTGGGCAGCGGCCTTCGCCTTCTTTCCCGGGCACGCCGGTGAACGGCGGCTCGTGCAACAGGAAACATGATGAGCAAGCGGATCTACTCGAGGATCGCGGGCACCGGTAGCTATTTGCCGGAAAAAGTCCTGACCAACGCCGACCTGGAAAAAATGGTCGAGACCTCGGACGAGTGGATCCAGACGCGCACCGGTATCCGTGAACGGCACATCGCTGCCGAAGGCGAAACCACCAGCGATCTCGGCTACCAGGCCGCGCTGCGTGCGATCGAAGCCGCTGGTATCGACGCTTCGCAGCTCGACATGATCGTGGTCGGTACGACCACTCCTGATCTGATCTTTCCCTCCACCGCGTGCCTGATCCAGGCCAAGCTCGGTGTGAGCGGCTGTCCCGCTTTCGACGTCAACGCGGCCTGTTCGGGCTTCGTGTTCGCGCTCAGCGTGGCTGACAAATTCATCCGCTCCGGTGATGCCCGCCATGTGCTGGTGATCGGCACGGAAACCCTGACCCGCATCGTCGACTGGGAAGACCGCACCACCTGCGTGCTGTTCGGTGATGGCGCGGGCGCCGTCGTGCTCAAGGCCGACGAAGAAACCGGCATCCTCAGCACCCACCTGCATTCGGACGGCAGCAAGAAAGAGCTGCTGTGGAATCCGGTCGGCGTTTCGGTCGGTTTCGGTGAAGGCAACAACGGTGGCGGCACCATCAACATGAAGGGCAACGACGTGTTCAAGTACGCCGTCAAGGCGCTGGACTCGGTCGTGGACGAAACCCTGGATGCCAACGGCCTGACCAAGTCCGACCTGGACTGGCTGATTCCGCACCAGGCCAACCTGCGCATCATCGAAGCCACCGCCAAGCGGCTGGAGATGTCGATGGATCAGGTCGTGGTCACCGTCGACAAGCATGGCAACACTTCGTCGGCCTCGGTGCCGCTGGCCCTGGATGCTGCTGTTCGTTCCGGCAGGGTCGAGCGCGGCCAGCTGTTGCTGCTGGAAGCGTTCGGCGGTGGCTTCACGTGGGGTTCGGCACTGCTGCGCTATTGATAGTGCCAGTTACGACAACGTGAAACCGTCGTTACGGCCCCTCTGGGGCCGTAATGCGTTAAAGGAGACTGTCATGGTTGAGCCCATCGTCATCGAAGGGCAGCGCGCCTGGCTGAAGCAGTACGGCGAAGGAAGCCGAGCAGTGGCCCTGGGCCTGCTCAATTTTGTTGCCCGCCGGTTCCATCTCGATGCCCTGCGCCCGCCGCCGCACCGCGGTGGCGACGCCGCGCGCGAAACCGAGGCCCGCCGGCTGGCGGAACTGCAGGCGCAGGGCGTGAACGTGCCCGCGGTGATCGGCAGCGGCCACGCCGCGCTGGTGATCGGCGACAACGGCAGCTCGTTCAATACCTGCCTGCGCGAAGCCGACGATGCAGGCCGCGATCGCCTCGTGACCGCGGCAATGCAGGCCATTGCCGAAGCACACGCACGTGGCGCCTATTTCGGCCAGCCGTTGCCGCGCAACCTCACCTGGGATGGCCAGAACGTCGGTTTCATCGACTTCGAAGAAGATCCGCTGGAAGTCATGGACCTTGCCGAAGCGCAGGCGCGTGACTGGCTGATGTTCGGCTACGGCGTGGCCAAGTACTACGCTGACCGCCCCGAAAGCCTGCAGGCGATGATGGCCGAGGCGATGAACGGGGTGCAGGCACCGGTGCGCGCGCATGTGCACGCCGTCAGCGGCCGTCTGCAGCGCCTGGCGCGGGTGTGCATGAAGCTGGGGCGCTCGGCGCGTGCGCTGGCCCACTCCATCTTCATCACCCATGGCGCCACCACGCTGGGCCTGCTGATGGTGGTCGGCCTGTGCATGGACTGGTTTGCCGACGGCGAGCTGGACATCCTGCAGCTGCTCTGCTGATCGCGGTCCGCCGGGCATGGCCCGGCGCTACCGGTAGTGCCGGGCCATGCCCGGCGGACCCCGTATCGCGGCACTGTCCATACGCCGTGCATACGCGCACGTACAGACGACACGGCATGTTCCCCCTTATCATGGCCCGCTTCGATTGCAACAAGCGGATGACCGCGTGACCGTATCCACCCTCGCTTTTGTCTTCCCCGGTCAGGGCTCGCAGTCTGTGGGCATGCTGGCCGAGCTGGCCGAACTGCACCCGCAGGTGCGTGAGGCCTTCACCGAGGCATCCGATGGTGCCGGCGTCGACCTGTGGGCGTTGTCCCAGGGCGGCCCGGAGGAAATGCTCAACCGTACCGAATACACCCAGCCTGCCCTGCTGGCCGCCAGCATCGGCGCGTGGCGCGCCTGGAACGCCGTGGGCGGTCCGCGTCCGTCGGTTCTGGCGGGCCACAGCCTGGGTGAGTACACCGCCCTGGTCGCCGCTGGCGCCCTCAGCCTGCACGACGGTGCGCACTTGGTGCGCCTGCGCGGCCAGCTGATGCAGGACGCCGCACCGGCGGGTGTGGGCGCCATGGCCGCCGTGCTCGGTGCCGAAGACCAGCTGGTGCTGGACGTCTGCGCGGAAGCCGCCGGCAGCCAGGTGGTCGTTCCGGCCAACTTCAACTCGCCGGGCCAGATCGTGATCGGCGGCGACGCTGCCGCGGTCGACCGGGCGCTGGCGCTGCTGGCCGAGAAGGGCGTGCGCAAGGCGGTCAAGCTGGCCGTCAGCGTGCCCTCGCACACCCCGCTGATGCGCGAAGCCGCCAACCGTCTGGCCGAAGTGATGGCCGGCCTGTCCTGGCAGCTGCCGCAGCTGCCGGTGGTGCAGAACGTCGACGCCAAGGTGCACGACGGTGTGGACGCGATCCGCGCCGCGCTGGTGCAGCAGCTGTACCAGCCCGTGCAGTGGACCGGCTGCGTGCAGGCGCTGGCCGCCCGTGGCGTCACCCGGATCGCCGAATGCGGCCCGGGCAAGGTGCTGACCGGTCTGGTCAAGCGCATCGACAAGGCCATCGACGGCCGTTCCCTGGCCACCCCGGGCGACTTCGAAACCGCCCGCGAGACGTGGTCGGCCTGATTGCCCCTGTTCCTGCCGACCGTGCCGGTGGCCGCTGCAAGCGGCGCGGGTGCGGCGGCCGCCCCAGCCTGAGGAAAACATCATGAGCAAGCCCCTGCAGGGTGAAATCGCACTGGTTACCGGTGCCAGCCGTGGCATTGGTGCCGCCATCGCCGATCTGCTGGCCGCCCAGGGCGCCACCGTCATCGGCACCGCCACCACCGATTCCGGCGCCGCCGCGATCGGCGAACGCCTGGCTGCCCACGGCGGTCACGGCCGCGCGCTGAACGTCACCGACGCCGCTGCGCTCGATGCCGTGCTTGACGGTATCGCCAAGGAATTCGGCCCGATCTCGATCCTGGTCAACAACGCCGGCATCACCCGCGACAACCTGCTGATGCGCATGAAGGAAGACGATTGGGCGTCGATCATCGACACCAACCTGACCAGCGTGTTCCGTACCAGCAAGGCCGTCATGCGCGGCATGATGAAGGCGCGCAAGGGCCGCATCATCAACATCGCCTCGGTGGTGGGGGTGACCGGCAACGCCGGCCAGGCCAACTATGCCGCCGCCAAGGCCGGCATCATCGGTTTCTCCAAGTCGCTGGCCAAGGAAATCGGCTCGCGCGGGGTCACCGTCAACGTGGTCGCGCCGGGCTTCATCGACACCGACATGACCAAGGCGCTGCCGGAAGAAGCGCGTACCGCGCTGATCGGCAACATCGCCCTCGAACGCCTGGGTTCGCCGGAGGACATCGCCCATGCGGTGGCCTTCCTGGCCAGCCCGGCTGCCGGCTACATCACCGGCGAAACTCTCCATGTGAACGGCGGCATGTACATGCCGTAAGCAAGGGGCGCAGGGATCGCGCCGCAAGTGGTTGATCTGCGAGGATTTTTGCTGCAATGCAAGGTCACGCCGGTTTCCACTACACTATCCCACGGCCATCGCCTTTGATGGCGACCACTTTTGAACCACTACTCCATCTGGAGCGATATCCCATGAGCACCATCGAAGAACGCGTCAAGAAAATCGTCATCGAACAGCTTGGCGTCAAGGAAGAAGAAGTCACCAACAGCGCATCGTTCGTCGATGACCTGGGCGCTGACTCGCTGGACACCGTCGAGCTGGTGATGGCGCTGGAAGAAGAATTCGAGTGCGAGATCCCGGACGAAGAAGCCGAGAAGATCAGCACCGTGCAGGCTGCGATCACCTACATCACGGCCCACGTCAAGGCCTGATGCAGGACGTCAGTGCGCGTGCGGGCGTTGAGTCCGGCGCGCACGACACCCCATGGGGCCGCTGTTTGCGGCCCCGTGTGTTTGCGCACCACACCGAAGTAAACCGCGTTACCCGCAAAGAACGTTCGGGTCAGGAGAATCAGCAATGAAGCGTCGCGTCGTCGTAACCGGCCTGGGTATGGTCTCGCCGTTGGGCAATGATCTGGCCAGCAGCTGGGAAGGCATCACCCACGGTCGTTCGGGCATCGGTCCGCTGACCAACGTTTCTGATGCCTACCTGGAACGGTTCACCACCAAGATCGCAGGTGAGGTCAAAGGCTTTGACATCACCGCCGACAACGAACTGTTCGGCAAGTACCGGGTCAGCGGCAAGGATGCCAAGAAGATGGACCCGTTCATCCATTACGGCCTCGGTGCCGCCTTCATGGCCCTGCATGATTCGGGCCTGGAGATCACCGACGCCAATGCCGACCGCATCGGCGCCATCGTTGGCGCTGGCATCGGCGGCCTGCTCGGCATCGAAGAGCAGACCATCGAATTCCACGAAGGGAAGAAGATCTCTCCCTTCTACGTGCCCAAGACCATCATCAACATGCTGCCGGGCCAGCTGAGCATCATCAGCGGCCTGAAGGGCCCGTCGTTCTCGGCGGTCTCGGCGTGCGCCACCTCCAACCATTCCATCGGCACCGCCATGCGCATGATCCAGTACGGCGATGCGGACGTGATGGTGGCCGGCGGTGCAGAGCGCGGCTCCTCGCCGACGGCGCTGGGCGGCTTCTGCGCGATGAAGGCGATGAGCACCCGCAACGATGCTCCGGAACAGGCCTCGCGCCCGTGGGACAAGGACCGTGACGGCTTCGTGCTGGGCGACGGCGCCGGCATCCTGATCCTGGAAGAGTACGAGCACGCCAAGGCGCGTGGCGCGAAGATCTATTGCGAGCTGGCCGGTTTCGGCGCCAGCTCCGACGCGTACCACATGACCGCGCCGAGCGAGAACGGCGAAGGCGCTGCGCGCTGCATGACCATGGCCATGAAGGACGCCGGTGTCACCCCGGAACAGGTCGGCTACCTCAACGCACATGGCACCTCGACCCCGCTGGGCGACCTCGGTGAGACCATGGCGATGAAGACCGCCTTCGGCGACCACGCCTACAAGATGATGGTCAGCTCCACCAAGTCGATGACCGGCCACCTGCTCGGCGCTGCCGGCGGCGTGGAAGCGATCTTCTCGGTGCTGGCAATGCGCGACAACGTGATTCCGCCGACCATCAACCTGCAGCAGCCGGGCGAAGGCTGCGACCTGGACTACGTGCCCAACGAAGCACGCCAGGCCAAGGTCGACGTGGTGATGTCGAATGGTTTTGGTTTCGGCGGCACCAACGGCACGCTGATCTTCAAGCGCGTCTGATCGCACCGGTAGGGTCGAGCCATGCTCGGCTCCGCCAACCACGAGGCCGCCGCAAGGCGGCTTCCGTGTATCCGTCTCCCGAACTGGCTGCCATGACCCACGCCCCGCTGATCCACCCGCTGCCGCACCCGATCGACCTGCTGGCCCTGCAGCAGCGCGACCCGGCGCGTTTCCCGCTGCTGATGGAGTCCACCGCCTCGGGCACTGCGCAGGGCCGCTGGAGCCTGCTGCTGGCCGCGCAGGGCGATACGCTGCAGCTGGACGCCGATGGCCAGGTGCGCGACCAGCACGGTGCGGTGCAGCCCGGCAGCTTCCTGCAGGCGCTGGACCGCGCATGGCAGGCACAGCGGTTGCCGCACGACGGCGGCCACGCGCTGCCGTTCCGCGGTGGCTGGGCGCTGATGCTCGATTACGAAGTGGCCAGCCAGGTCGAACCGGTGCTGCCGGCGCGCGCGCGCGATGACGGCCGACCGACCGCACTTGCCCTGCGCTGTCCGGCCGCCGTGCTGCATGACCACCAGGCCGACGCCAGCTTCCTCATTGCCGAAGCGGGCGAGCAAGCGCTGCTGGACTCGCTGGTCGCGCTGGTAGCGGGTGAACTGCCGCCGGCCGGGCAGGGCTGGCAGCCGCCGCAGTCGGTCAGCGAGGACGAGCCGCAGCGCTTCACCGAGGGTGTGCGCCGGGTGATCGACTACCTGCGCGCCGGCGACGTGTTCCAGGTGAACCTGTCGCGGCGCTGGAGCGCGCACTTCGCAGCACCGGTCAGCCCGCAGGCGCTGTACGCGCAGCTGCGGCGGGCCAATCCGGCGCCGTTTGCCGGCCTGTTCAGTGCGCACGGCCGGCATGTGGTCAGCTCGTCGCCGGAACGGCTGGTGTCGGTGCATGGCGGCCACGCACAGACCCGCCCGATCGCCGGCACCCGTCCGCGCTTCGAGGGCGACGACGATGCCGCGCGCATCCAGGAACTGGTCGGCCATCCCAAGGAGCGCGCCGAGCACGTGATGCTGATCGACCTGGAGCGCAACGATCTGGGCCGCATCTGCCTGCCCGGCACGGTCGTGGTGGACGAGCTGATGACCGTGGAAAGCTACGCCCACGTGCACCACATCGTCAGCAACGTCAGCGGCCAGCTGCGCGCGGACGTCACCCCGGGCGAGGTGATCGCCGCGACCTTCCCCGGCGGCACCATCACCGGCTGCCCGAAGGTGCGCTGCATGCAGATCATCAGCGAACTGGAGCAGGTGCCACGCGGCGCGTACACCGGTGCGTTCGGCTGGCTGAACCGCGATGGCGACCTGGACCTGAACATCCTGATCCGCACCGCCGAGGTGGACGGCAACGAGGTCAGCTTCCGCACCGGAGCCGGCATCGTGGTCGATTCGGACCCGGACAAGGAACTGGACGAAACCCGGGCCAAGGCCCGCGGCCTGCTGCGGGCGCTGGGGCAACAGGGCTGATCGATTGCCGCCACCGGGCATGGCTTGTGGGTGCCGACCGTTGGTCGGCACGGATGCCCCCATGGCCGTTCATCCACGCATGGCGTGGATCTACTGGAGATGGCGGGTGGGTGCCGACCGTTGCTCGGCACGGACGCGTGCCCCCGGTCATGACCCCGCCCCACCGGGCACGGTATCCTGCACGACGGAATCGAGTTCAGAGGTAGTCCATGGCGGGAGCCAAGCGCGGGTGTCTGTTGGTGGTAACGCTGCTGCTGGTGCTGGCCGCCATCGTGGCCGGCGCGGGCGCGTGGTTCTTCTACAAGCAGAGCCAGTTTGCCGACGTGCCGTTGACCCCCAGTGCGGACAGCGTGGTCATCGCCAGCGGCGATGGCATGAACAGCGTGCTGCGCAAGCTGCGCGAGGCCGGTGTGGACGAAGGGCAGGACACCCAATGGCAGCTGCTGGCCCGCCAGCTCGACGCCGCCGGCAAGCTGAAGGTGGGCGAGTACGCGCTGAGCAAGGACCTGACCCCGCGCGAGCTGCTGCTGCGCATGCGTGCGGGCAAGGTGCTGCAGCACCGCGTCACCATCATCGAAGGCTGGAACATCCGCCAGCTGCGTGCCGCGCTCAAACGCGCCGATCCGCTGCTGCACACCACCGACAACCTCGATGACGCAGCGCTGATGGATCGCCTCGGTTTCGCCGGCCAGCATCCGGAAGGCCGGTTCCTGCCGGAAACCTACGTCTACCAGCGCGGCGACAGCGACCTGGACGTGCTCAAGCGTGCCCACGGCGCGATGGAGAAGGCGCTGGACGAAGCCTGGGAAAGCCGTGCGCCGGACCTGCCGATCAACACGCCCTACGAGCTGCTGACGCTGGCGTCGATCATCGAAAAGGAAACCGCGCTGGCCAGCGAGCGACCGCAGATTGCCGGCGTGTTCATGCGCCGCCTGAAGATCGGCATGCGCCTGCAGACCGATCCGACCGTGATCTACGGCATCGGCGCGGCGTACGACGGCAACATCCGCCGCCGCGATCTGACCACCGATACGCCCTACAACACCTACACCCGCTCTGGCCTGACCCCGACCCCGATCGCCATGCCCAGCCGCGATGCGCTGATGGCCGCTGCACAACCGGCACCGGGCGATGCGCTGTACTTCGTCGCGGTGGGCGATGGCAGTGGCGCACACGTGTTCTCGCCCAGCCTGGACAAACACAACGCCGCCGTAGCCCGCTACCTGCAGCAGCTGCGCCAGCAACGCACCCAGGAGACTCCGGCGCAATGAGTTCCGCGCTGCTTCGCCATCCCCGTTTCGTCAGCCTGGAAGGCGGCGAGGGCGCGGGCAAGACCACCGCCATCAACGCCATCCGCGAGTGTCTGCGCCGCCACGGCCATGAGGTCGTGTTGACCCGCGAGCCCGGTGGCACGCCGCTGGCCGAGCGCATCCGCGGCCTGGTGCTGAAGCCCGATGCCGAGATTGCTGCCGAGCCGCTCAGTGCCGAGGCTGAGCTGCTGCTGGTGTTTGCCGCACGCGCGCAGCATGTGCGTCAGGTGATCCAGCCGGCGCTGCAGCGCGGCGCCTATGTGCTCAGCGATCGTTTCACCGATTCCAGCTATGCCTACCAGGGCGGTGGCCGCGGCCTCGACCCGCAGTGGATCGCCGACCTGGAGCGCCGCGCCGTGGGCCTGCTGCCCGGTTTGACCCTGTTGTTGGACGTGGACGTGGCCGTCGGCCGCGCGCGTGCCAACGGCCGCGACCTGTGGCCGGACCGCATCGAAAGCGAGCAGGACGATTTCTTCCAGCGCGTGCGCGAAGTGTTCCGCGGCCGCGCACAGCAGGACCCGCAGCGTTTCGCGCTGGTTGATGCAGGCCAGGTGCAGGAGCGCGTGGCTGCTGATGTGGTTGCGCGTGTCGAGCGCTGGCTGCAGCAAGGGGAGGGCGCATGAGTACGTTCTCGCCCTGGCAGCAGCGCGCGTTCGACCAGACCGTGGCTGCACTGGATGCAGATCGGCTGGGCCATGGCCTGCTGATCTGTGGCCCGGCCGGGCTGGGCAAGCGGGAGGTGGCCTTGGCGCTGGCCGACCACGTGCTGGCACGCGGGGATGCCACGCATGCCACCCGCACCCGGCAGCTGATTGCCGCCGGCACGCATCCCGACCTGCAGCTGATCAGCTTCATTCCGAACAAGAGCGGCGACAAGCTGCGCACCGAGATCGTGATCGAGCAGGTGCGCGAGATCACCAACAAGCTGGCGCTGACCCCGCAGTACGGCGTGGCGCAGGTGGTGATCGTCGACCCGGCCGATGCCATCAACCGTTCGGCGGCCAATGCGCTGCTGAAGACCCTGGAAGAACCGCAGCCCGGGCGTTACCTGTGGTTGATCAGCAGTGACCCGGCGCGCCTGCCGCAGACCGTGCGCAGCCGCTGCCAGCGCCTGGAATTCAAGCTGCCGCCGCGCGAGGAAGCGCTGGCCTGGCTGCAGCAGCAGGGCCACAGCGAAGCGGCCGCGCATGAGGCACTGGATGCAGCACGCGGCCATCCCGGGCAGGCCGACAACTGGCTGCGCGAAGATGGCCTGAGCCTGCGTCGCGAGGTCGGCCGTGAGCTGGAACAGCTGGCCGCCGGCAAGACCGGCGCGGTGGAGCTGGCGCAGAAGTGGTGCGCCGATGACAACGCTGCGCTGCGCCTGCGCTTTGCTGCCGATCTGGCGCTGGCCCAGGCCAGCACCGATGCCTTGACCACGCCGGAGCGATTGCACAAGCTTGCAGCCTGGTTCGATGCGGCCAACCGCACCCGAGACCTGCTGCGCACCACCGTGCGCGCAGACCTTGCGGTGGTCGAGTTGCTGCTGGCCTGGAACAAGGTGAACGAGCGGCCTGCCGCAAGGGGAAATCGATGAGTGCCAGCAACGCCCGCCAGGGCATCCTGTCCCTGGCAGTGAAGGACAAGGCCGCGCTGTACAGCGCGTACATGCCGTTCGTGAAGAATGGCGGCATCTTCGTGCCCACGCCCAAGCGTTATTTCCTGGGCGATGAGGTATTCCTGCTGCTGACCCTGCCCGATTCCAGCGAGCGCCTGCCGGTGGCCGGCAAGGTGATCTGGGTGACCCCGGCCGGTGCGCAGGGCAACCGCACCGCCGGCATCGGCGTGCAGCTGGCCGATGGCCAGGAAGGCGAGACGGTGCGCCACAAGATCGAAACGATCCTGGCCGGCCTGACCGGTTCGGACAAGCCGACGCATACGATGTGATTCCGGTAGCGCCGGGCCATGCCCGGCGGCCCCTGGAAACGCGCGTGAACACGAATGTGAAAACTGTTGACGGTCTCTGAAAAGCCCCTATAATGAGCGGCTCAGCAACACACCGGGCGGTTAGCTCAGCGGTAGAGCATTGCCTTCACACGGCAAGGGTCACAGGTTCGATCCCTGTACCGCCCACCATATAAGACCCTGATTTTAGAGGGTTAACGTTAAAGCCGGCCTTGAGCCGGCTTTTTCGTAAGTGCAAGGTAAGTGCACTCCGCCGGAATTACACAGCCTTTTCGAGTATGGAGTAGGACCATGGAAGCGCATGATCGTAATGAAGCGGTATTCGGAGAAGTCCTGGCCCTTAAGCTGATGATGGGCGTAGCTTTCTCGATGGCAACTCGAGACAAGGAAGACGCTCGTTCTGCTCTGGCCGAAGTACTGCAGGCTTGCTCGCAACAGATTCAAGATGGCATCGCTGCTGCAAAAGCTCAATTGCAGGCCGATGAGCTTGATACATCCAAAGTGTCGGATGCAGCCTTGGCGACAGTTGATTTTGTATCCGGGGTTGCGGACAGCCTGCTTGCGTCAATGGGGCGTTAAGCCCAATCACTGCGCGTTGATTGCTTCCCTCAACGCGCTACTGCTGGTGGTGCGTACACCCTGTGTCGTCACAGCCTCCAGACGCTCCAACCGATCAACGGCCTGCGTGAGCAGAAGCATTGCTTTGCAGCGCCGCCACGGTGGCGCGGGCTTAGACGACGCCGGCCGGCCCATGCCGGCCCTGTGCATGTCTTCCATCTTCATGCCGTCTATCAGACAAGTGACATGGCTGCAGAGCGGAAGCGGTTCTTGCTGCGGACATAGAGGTCACGGCCAAGACTGAAGGACGGGGGCGGTCCTTGGGCCGGCACTCCTCGCCAGGGATAAACAGCAGCCATCGCCAGTTCAAGGGCCTGAGCCCACATCGTCACTACGGTTTCTGCTGACAACGACGACATCCGTACCCAATCGATACTACTAATCGTCTGGTAGAGAGTTGATCCAAGGCGCAACGGTCGCAGAGATTTCTCTTTCGAGGACGGCAGACAGTCTTGATAGCACCAGTTGCGCGAGCTCGATTGCCGATTTCATACGATCAGATCCCCATCCGCTTGCTTGGGAAACCCGATGAACAATGAGGTCGCGCTCATCAAAGAGCGCGTTCCATTCATTGATTAGGATAGTGGTCGCGCGCTCTCTGTCCGTCTCTCCTCCAAGTAGATTGGTCACTGCAGGCCCTTCAGCGATTAGCTTCCAGATCTCATTTATGCCCAGATATTTCGAGATCTCAGTTAGCTGGCTACTTCGGAAATTCCCTTTGTTGTCGGTCAGTTCGGTCGTCGCTAGCTTATAACCGGGCTCGGAATTTAGGCACCTGCTCAGTCCGCGTAGCGCCAAAGATGCGTCTGCTTTCTTCCCGTCCTTGAGCAGTCTCCTAATTAGATCGACTGACTTTTCGCTGTTTGCCTTCTTCAGCTGATTGTTCAGATGGTCGTGCGTAGGAACGTACTGCTCCAAGATGTTGAGACCTTCAACGAACAACTCTCGGAAGGCTTCTTCCGCAGTGGATAGTGCAGAGACGATAACGCTGTTGGTCATAGTCACTCGAAGATCTGGGGGCGGTCGGTTCTCCTCAATGAACTGGAGTATTGAAATAAGCCGAGAGAGAGCCTCCATTCCCTCGCGCTCCGATGCTGCTAGTCGATCTCGAACGGTCACTGTGCGACCGAATCGAGAGTCTGGCCGACAGTAGCGATGCGTTCGGTGATGGACGCCGCTGTGTTGGCACGTCCCGTCATCAGTCCCGGGTTCTCCGCCGAGAGGCGATCGATCGCAGTCACGACTTCTTGCTTGTGAGCAATAAGATGCTCGTAGTGATCCGCTCTAGTGGCCAGCGACACCATCACTGCATCGTACAGTGCCGCGGAGGTTCGTCTTACGCCATTTGAGTTAGCGGGCAGGGTGAAAATTTCGTCGCCGAAAATAGAGGTTGCGGCGGCCAAGGCTGATTGGAATTTATCACTGAGTGCGGCCAGGTCGGCCGTTGATGAGGAGGCGAACCGCTCCATCGTTTTGTCAAGTATTGAGCGTACTGATCCCCGGATGTTGTCAGGATCCAAGAAGGCAAAGAACCTTAGGACAAGCTGGCAGTCGTCCATGCGCTTGTAGAGGCTATTGCCTCTTCTGCTCGGATTCTCGTAATACTCGTTTTCGTCTGTTTCTGTGTAGCGAGGAATGCCAAATGCGTCGCAGAAGTTTTGGATCCGCGTCAGGCGGACAATCAAGTCATTGAACGGGCCGCTGTAGAAACTATTCCGTATTTCCTGTGGGTTTAGTGCCTTTCCGCCGGTATTGAGGCGCTGGAAAACATATCTCCTCACAGCGGAGGCATCGCCGTCCTGTGATTGAGATTCATGCAGCAGAACAACAGCACTGATGGATGCTCTAGCTAAGCCGCGACGAATTCGAGGCGGCAGTTCCCTGTAGCGCTTCCCGCGCAGGAAGCCCAGGTTTTCAAGTCCACTAAGGGCGAATTCATTGGAAAGATACTCGCTCACGGTACTTAATCGCTGCTGCCCGTCCATCACTTCGTAACGGGCTAAGTCACTCTCATAGAGGAACACGGGCGGGATAGGTACGTTCAAAAGGAGGGATTCGATGAGCAGTGACTTCTGCTTTACGGTCCATCGGAGGCGGCGCTGATACTCGGGCCGGAGGTTTATGATTTCCCTACCCTCAATTAGCATCTGAATTTGAGGGAGAAGGAAGTTGTTAGATTGATAAATGACTCGAAACGAGGAGCTGGAGTAGAGGTCCTCGATCTCGGCATCGGAGGCTTGGGTTGAGCTCGAAGATTCGGCCGACTCCTCTTCGACCAAATCCTGCTCAATAAGTACTTTGTTGGTCACGTTTGTCCTTTTATCTGATCGGAGTCGCGGCAGCGGCGCTCCCAAGCTCGCTTTATACCCCTATGCCCTGCTAGCGTACAGACTGGCGAGTGCGGATAAGAAAAATTCTCAGCAAGTCGGGATTGCCCAAGATCTCAAGTTCCGGCATTGCACCCGCAGCGCAGACACCTGAGGCTCTCAGCTGTCCTCCGTGATTTTGGTCGGCAGTTGTGTTGGTGCCGCGGCCAATGGGGAATCTGCCTCGGGCTTGCTCTTCGCGTGCCGCCGCGGGTTCCGCTTATCTTCACCCTTGAGCCTTGCCAGTTCGGCGGGCTGCTTGTGCCTGGCTATCGCCGGTCAGCTCCAAATCCGAAATTCAAATTCTGTAGACGCGGGAAGAAAAGGGGGCGCGCGTATCGGACTGAGCCACTCCCAACCTTCGGCGCGCCCTTCATGCCCGCGCAGTCCTTGGCGGCTTAGTGGAAGAAGCGTTCGTCGTGGTCTGCTTCATCCTGTGGGTGACTGACCTTCGACTCATCGGTTGGCGTGGCCCCGAGCTTGGAGAGCATCGCACTAAGCGCGTGCGTGGATGACACGCTGAGCTCTTCGCCGGTCTCCATGCGCCCGGCCAAGATGCACACTTGGCGCAGCAGCAGGCGGTGAGCGGCATTGAGCCAAGGCATGTTTGAGACGCACTCCTTCCAGACCCTGACCTGTGCCGCGGTCATGCCTTTGTACGGCGTGCCGACGGGGGCCGGATTGGCCGGCTCCGAACGGTTCTTGTACCGGCCCGGATCTTTGATGGCGGCGCCCGATACGCGGGCCTTCTTGGTGGGGGTTCGTGGCTTTGCCATAGGGTTTCCTTGGTATCTGTGGGTCGTATTTCCAATTGCGGATGTGCGAAGAAAGGGGGGGGCGCACGTATCGCCAGCGGGATCGACCAAAACTTTTCGCCTCCCCATACGGCCCATGCATTCATCCGTATGGTTGTAGCCGAAGAACGAGAAAGGCCCGTTGCCGGGCCTGCTCGGGACGCTCAGTGGGCTAAGAGTTCCACCGCGTCCTGCCGGTGTTGTTGTGGACACCGCCGGCTGGTCCTTCCCGCTCAGTCCGCAGCCGGTCGCACGC
The DNA here is from genome assembly GCF_019969775.1 of Stenotrophomonas sp. OVS01A. Taxonomy (NCBI): domain Bacteria; kingdom Pseudomonadati; phylum Pseudomonadota; class Gammaproteobacteria; order Lysobacterales; family Lysobacteraceae; genus Stenotrophomonas; species Stenotrophomonas sp. OVS01A. The sequence continues at coordinate 214,108 of NZ_JAHXYV010000001.1, forward strand.
CAGTGATGACGGTGAACTGCTGCGGGTAGTTGATGACCACATCAGCGCGCATGTGGCACAGAAAGCCAATCTCGCCGGTCTTGGCGTACGCCTCGCGCAGCAGTTGGACGGACAGCGCTTCGCGCATCAGGAAGTACAGACCGTTGAAGTTGCCAACGAAGATCTCGCTAGCGTCTTCGGACGTGCCAGCGTCCACATCGGTGGGCAGCTGGCTGGTCGGGACGAACGACATGTCATCGATCAGGCGCAGGCGCCGGAGCGGCTGGCCGGTGGTGTCGGTCAGGCCTTCGAAGTCCATCAGCGTCCGGGTGGCCATGATCGCGGCGGTTGGCGCCGGGGCGTTCACGTCGATGATCGAACCGTAGGCATTGAGCAGCGGGCGGAAGCTGGCCAGGGCTGCGCCATTGGCACCCCCCACTGCGGCACCGTCGACTGGAAAGCTGTTGGAGTGGTTCGAAAGCCGGCTGCCAGAGGTTGGCCCGCTGCCGCATTCCGCTATGCGCTGGAGCAGGGGGCACCGCCGCTAAGCGCAAGGGTGACGGCGTTGTGGTTCCGGTGCCAGACATCGGTGGGGCGAGCGCGGGCGAGTTCCGGCCCACGAAGCAGACGAAGTGTCTTCACAAAGCTTGCTGCCATGAATGCAGTTGCGCACTACGACTCACGTCGAAGTGGTTGGAAGTTGGCACGCCGCATTGCCCGGCCCATGGCCCGATGACCGTGTGCGACTAGATACGGGGTTGCGCTGGATCGCGTATCGGTATACGATACACTCGCGCTGACAAAGGAGGTGCCGATGATTAAGACGTATGCGGATAAGGACACGGAGAAGATTGCCCAAGGCAAGCGCGTCAGGGCTTGGGCGAGCATCGAGAGGCAGATTCAAAGACGCCTTGAATACCTGAAAGCGGCGGTGGAACTTGGGGACTTGCGAGCCCCGCCCGGCAACAGGCTGGAACAGTTGCAGGGTGGTCGCCAAGGGCAGTACAGCATCAGGATCAACGACCAGTATCGAATCTGTTTCAGGTGGGAGGGCGGTGACGCCTACGATGTAGAAGTCACCGATTACCACTGAGAGATGCGGCGGCGCCGGGCGGCAACCCGGCGCCGCCGAAGGGCTTAGCGGCCCAATCCACGCACCGGCCGGATAGCTCCGGCCAATTCCACACCCCGGCCGGGTAGCCTCGGCCACTGATAGGAGACGCTGCAGGGCTCACCCTTGCGGCAAAACAATGATGAAGAACGCTATCGCGAACAAGAATGTCGCCAACGCGCTCCCGCCGGTTCACCCTGGCGAAATCCTGGGCGAGGACTTCCTGTCCCCACTAGGCATGTCCGCCCGCGCCTTGGCTGCGGCAATTGAGGTAACACCCGCCCGTGTGTCGGACATCATCGCCGGCCGTCGCGGCATCACCGCTGATACAGCACTACGCCTTGGGCGCTACTTCGGAACAACGGCGCAGCTTTGGCTGAACCTGCAGACGAACTTTGACCTGGAAACTGCCCGTCGCGAACTGGCTGATTCCATTGAGCACATCCGCCCTCGGGCGGCTTAACCTGAAACCTCGTCGGCGGAAGTCAGCGCTTCCCGTCATGGAACGACAATGCCCCCGCCAGTTGGCGGGGGCATTTTGTTGGGTTATCGAAAGATCTACAGGAAGGACAGGCCCGCCCGTTTGTCGCGTGCCGCGCTGTGTCAGGGGGCCGTAGTGCTTCTAGTTCATTTCAAGCGAGGCTCCGACAAGCCGCACAACCGTGAGCGGGTCCATATCCCCGACAAAGGCATCTGTAATCCAGCAGTGCCGCAGGGTGTGCCTGCGCATGTGGGCCACGTAATCGGCGCGCACATCGCGCACGGTGTCGATCGTCCCCGACAATGAGGCTTTTCTGTTGCCTGCGATTTTAGCCGGGCTTGTTTGCCACGGCTGTGATCGCGTCGCCGAGACCTGTCAGCGCGGCATGCGCGATCTGGCGCGCGGCCAGCAGCAGACCATCTCGATGGAAGTCGCCGATCTGCTCGTCAGTATTTCCGTCCACGCGTGCGCGCTCTGCCGCGTGCAGAAGATCGAGCACGGCGGTCAGTGCGGACAGTGAACGGCTGAGGGAGGCGAGGGTCTGTGCGTTGAGCATCTGCGTGGTGCACGGCTGGCCGTCTTCGCCATCTCCCCTGCGGATCGCATCCAGGAAGGTGAAGAACATCGGCTGCGCGGGAGGGAACTGCTGCTCCTTCAGTGCGCACTCGATCTCGCGTGCGAGGTCTTTGGGAACGTCGCTGGCGATGTCGCCGATCAGGGCATGCAGGCGCGGGAAGAGGACGGTGTTGTTGGTCATGGCGGAACCCTCACTGGCATAGAGCCACCTTCCAAAGAGAAGGTGGCGGACGGTGCGGGTTGGCGTACCAAGGCAGAAAGGCTCACAGGGAGAAAAGGCCTGGCGGATCCTGCGATCCCCACGCACCGCCCGCCATTGAAGGCAGTCGTGCATTCTCTTTGCTGCGATTGAAATCGCAACTTCCTGTGAGCCTGTTCGTTTATTCGAGACGCCAATCCCGACCAAGGCGTCTTGCCTCGGCGTGGCGATCATCAAGCCAAGCAATCACATCGGTCTGTAAGAAAAGTTCTCAACTGTCCCTAGGCGGGCCAGGCGTTTCCCGTTGTGTGCCGTCCAACACCCGCGAGTAGTGTGGCCCGTCACTGATGGCGCAAATCACCGCCAACGCCGACCGTGTAAATGGCAACTCCGGAGCGGCATTGCCACGGCGATCACGTCACTCCGCGCGGCGCATGCCATCGATGGAAGCAGAGGGTTCCATCCATGCGCTGTCCCGCCGCCCTCGGCGGGCGTAATCTCGGCCCATTGCCGCGTCCCCCTCCCATCCCTGGAGTGCCACCATGCCGCTCGCCCGTATCGATCTTCGCAAAGGCAAATCCGTCGAGTATCGCCAGCGTGTCGGCGAAGCGATCTACCAGGCCATGCGCGCCGTCGGCGTGCCGGAAAACGATCGCTTCCAGATCTTCCAGGAGCACGACGCCGGCACGCTGGTGTACGACCCGGGTTACCTGGGCATCGCTCGCACCGATGATTTCATCTGCGTCCAGATCACTTGGAACGAGGGGCGCACGCTGGAGCAGAAGAAGGCGCTGTATGCCGGTATTGCCGATGGACTGCACGCGGCGGTGGGTATTCGCCGCGAGGATGTGTTCATCAACCTGGTGGAAGTGAAGCGGGAGAACTGGTCGTTCGGTAATGGCCAAGCGCAGTACGTGAGTTGATGCGCGAAGAGCATCCACGCATGGCGTGGATCTACTGGGGAATCCGTGATGTGGGCGGTGCCAGAACCCTGCGTCACCGTGTCCAGGGGCCAAACCCTGAACGTGGTCCAAGGTTGGCCCCGGGCTCGTAGAATGGCTGGGTGCGCCGCTCCGTTCTCCACCGCCGGTTCCAGACCCTGGCATGGCTTGCCATGCTGTTGGTGCTGTTCGCGCCTCTGGTGAGCCGCTGGCTGGCGCACGGTCATGTGGCGGCCGCTGCGCCGGTGGCGGCCATGGACCACACCCTGCACACCCAGCACGCGATGGAAGGGCATCACGACCACCACGCGATGGCAATGCAGCATGGCGAAGCGACACCGAAGCCGCCGGCCGATCCACACGCCGACCACGAGATGGGCGTGGACTGCGATTACTGCCTGATTGCCGCCAGGCTGATCACGCTGTTGGTGGCAGCGCTGCTGCTGATGATTCCGCTGGCACCGGTGTGCCGTGCGCTGCGCGGTGCGGTGCAGACGTTGCCGCAGCGGATCTGCGGCACGTTGGGCGCGCGTGGGCCGCCGGTGCTGCTGGCCGTCTGAGCGCTTTGCGCACGCGCTGATTGATTTTCCCGGGTTGCCAGGCGTGGCCTGGCACTACCGCGTGCGCCTTTCTTTCTGCTGCCTCGCAGTGCGGGGCGGCCTTGCATGCCGTGAACACATGAAAACCACCCCCAACTTCGCCCCGCTGCGCTGGACGATGCTGCCTGCGTTGTGCGCATCCTTCCTGCAGGCGACGCCTGCGCTTGCTGCAGATGCCGTGCTGCCGACAACCCTGGATACCGTCCGCGTGGTCGATACCCGCAGCGGTTCGCTGTCCTCCACCGCCAATACCGGTTCGGCGCTCGGGCTGAGCGTGCTGCAGACGCCGGCCAGCCTGACGGTGATTTCACGCGAGCAGCTGGAGCAGCGCGGCGATTCCAATCTCAACGACGCGATCACCCGCGCTGGCGCGATCAGTGCCATGCCCCATCCCGGCAACGGCCTGAGTGCGCTGTCCAGCCGTGGTTTCACCGATGGCGCCTCGGTGATGCGCCTGTACGACGGCCTGCGCCAGTACGGTGGTGTGGGCATCACCTTTCCGTTCGATACCTGGTCGATCGAGCGCATCGAGGTGCTGCGCGGGCCGGCCTCGGTCATCCACGGCGATGGCGCCATCGGCGGCGTGGTCAACATCGTGCCGAAGAAGCCTTCGCGCGGCGCCATCGAGAACGAGGTCAGCGTAACCCTGGGCAGTGAGGACACTGCGCGCCTGGGCTTCGGCAGCGGTGGCGCACTTACGCCCGTGTTGGCCTACCGCGTGGATGTCAGCGGCAACTACAGCAGCGGGTGGGTCGATCGCGGCCAGAACGGCGATGCCACGTTCTCTGCTGCGCTGCTATGGCAGCCACGGACGAACCTGCAGTTCACGCTGACCCATGCGCAGGGCTACCAGAAGCCGATGCGCTACTTCGGTACGCCATTGATCGATGGGCGGCAGCTGGACGCGCTGCGCCACGAGAACTACAACGTGGCCGACAGCGTGATCCGTTTCCGCGACCGCTGGACCCAGCTCGATGCGGCTTGGACGCCGAACGACACCGTGGAATGGCGCGCGCGCGTCTACCAGATCGACAGCCAGCGTGACTGGCGCAATGCCGAGGCCTATGTCTACAACGGGCGCACCGGCCTGATCGACCGTTCCGGCAACACCCAGATCACCCACAACCAGGACCAGACCGGACTGACTTCCACGCTGCGCCTGCTGGGCAATGCGGGTGGGCTGCCGAACAGTTTCGCCGTCGGTTTCGATGCCAACCGTGCGCATTTCAAGCACACCAACAACACCTATGCGGGCAGCTCGGGGCCGGTGGATCCTTTCAACCCGGTGCCCGGTGGGTTCAGCAGCGATGCCCCCAACCTGCCGCGCTACCGCAACAGCGCCGAACAGGTCGCGTTGTTCGTGGAAGACCGGCTGGAACTGAGCGAGCGCTGGTCGGTGCTCGCGGGCTTGCGCCACGATCGCGCCACGATCGACCGCAGTGACCTGGTCAGCGGCCAGCGTGCGTTCTCCAGGACCTACAACAGCACCGGCTGGCGCGCGGGCACGGTCTTCGCGCTGCAACCAACATTGACCCTCTATGCGCAGTACTCGCAGGCGGCCGACCCGGTCAGTGGTCTGTTGATGATCAGCCCGGCCAACGGCGCGTTCGATCTGGCCAAGGGCAAGCAGATCGAGGTTGGCATGAAGCAGGCCTTTGACGGAGGCGAGTGGACGCTGGCTGCCTATCGCATCCGCAAGACCGGCCTGCTCAGCCGTGACCCGTTGCAGCCCGACCGGCGGGTGCAGGTGGGGGCACAGACCTCAAAGGGAATTGAAGCTTCGTTGAACTGGAACTTCGCCCCGCAGTGGTCGCTGGATGCCAACGCGACCGTGCTCAAGGCCGGGTTCGAGGATTTCCTGGAAGCCACCGGCACGCCGGTGGTGATCGTCTCGCGTGATGGCAACGTGCCGCCGAACGTGGCCGAGCGCCTGGCCAACGTCTGGTTGAGCTGGCATTTCCAGCCCGACTGGAGCGTGGCCAGTGGCGTGCGTTACGTGGGCAAGCGCTATGCCGACAACGCCAACACGGTGCAGCTTCCGGGTTACGCCACCACCGACCTGGCCCTGACCTGGCAGGCCGCGCCGCGCACACGGCTGACCGCGCGCGTGTTCAACGTGTTCGACAAGGCGTACTACGCCACGGCGTACTACACCAGCACGCAGTGGCTGCTGGGCGCAGACCGGCGCGTCGAGTTCAGCCTCGACCATCGCTTCTGAGGACGCACGTCATGTCGTTGCGATCCACCGCCAAACGCTGGACCTACCTGACGCATCGCTGGCTGGGCATCGGCGGGTGCCTGCTGATGCTGCTGTGGTTCGTCAGCGGCATGGTGATGCTGTTCGTCGGCTACCCGAAGCTGACGCCAGCGGAGCGGTTGGCCGCGCTGCCCGCATTGGTCGACGCGCGCGGTTGGCAGGCACTTTCCGTGTTGCCGGAAGCCGTTCGACAGGCGCCTGAGCGGGTCGTGTTGACGACGCTGCGTGGCGAGCCCGCCTACGTGGTGCGCTCCGGCGCGAACGTGGGCGCGTGGTCGGCGCTTACCGGACAGGCATTGCCGCCGGTATCGGCGCAGTTGGCCGAGGTTTCCGCCGCGCAGTTCGCCGGCGGCCCTGCCTTCGTTGGCGCCATGCCGCTGGACGAAGATCGCTGGACGCATTCGCGCGCGCTGGATCCGCATCGACCGTTGTACCGCGTCGGCGTCGGTGGTGCACAGCCCGGAGATGTCTACGTGTCCTCGCGGACCGGCGAAGTCGTGCTGGATGCGCCGCGTCTGCAGCAGCGCTGGAGCTATGTGGGTGCGTGGTTGCACTGGCTGTACTTCCTGCGCATGCAGTCGGTGGACCCGGTATGGACCTGGACGGTGATCGTGCTGTCGGCGCTGTGCACCGTGGCCGCGATCAGCGGGGTCGTGGTCGGCATCTGGCGCTGGCGGTTTCGCGGACAATACCGGTCGGGGTCGAAGACGCCGTACCAGGAGCCGTGGATGCGCTGGCATCACCTGAACGGCTTGATGGCGAGTGCATTCGTGTTCACCTGGATCTTCAGTGGATTGATGTCGATGAATCCGCTGGGAGTGTTCAGCAGCACGGGCGTGGTGATCGACACCGCGCACTATCGAGGTGGCGTGGTGACGGGGGAGGGCGCACTGGCCGAGCCCGGCCGGCTGCTGGCTGCATCGACGGACGTTGGCTTCGTGCCGGTGGAGATCCAGTGGCGACGTATCGGTGGCGAACTGTTCGCCGTGCTGCTGGACGGGCAGGGCGATACCCGCATCGTGTCGGCCGTCGAAGGGCGCCTGCGTGTCGCACGGCTGCTGCCGGAGGCATGGCTGAAGCAGAAGGTGCAGGCGATGTCCGCTGCGCCGATTCAGGGTTTCACGATCCGGCATGCGCCGGATGCGTACTTCTATGCGCGCGCGCCGGAGGCCATGAACGGTGCGGCGGTGCGGCGCTTCCCGGTGGCGGTGGCGTGGTTCGGCGATGCCGAGGCCACGCGCGTTTACATCGATCTGGCGACCGGCGATCCGCTGTTGACGATGGGGCATCGCGAGCGGGCCGGGCGCTGGCTGTTCTCTTTCCTGCACAGCTGGGACCTGCCTGCCGCGCTGCGTCAGCAGAACACGCGGCTGGGCGTGCTGCTGTTGCTGAGCGTGGCTGGCACGGCACTGTGTACCACCGCTGCGGTGATCGGTTACCGGCGTCTGCGGATGAAGGTGCGGCGTCGGCGGCCGTAGCACCCTGACGTTGGCCTGGCGCGTATGAGACTATCGGGAGTTCCTGGCCATGAAGGCTGCGGCCCGATGTCGATGGCCAGGGAAGTGCAGGGGCTCAATGCTTGCAAGGGTGCAACGGTAGTCCCTGGATAGGATTTCCACACAACGTAAATGGAGCAAGGATGAATTACGTTTCGATGGGTGTTCTCGCAATTGGAATTGCAGCGGCGTCTTCAAGCGTTCAGGCCAAATCGTTGCCGCGCCTGTACAGCTTTCCAACCACAACGACCGCGTCTGTTTCCAATGCGCTGCCGGCACCGGGGCAGGTGATCCAGTTGTCTGCGCAGGTCGATGGCCAGGCACTCGGGCTGTATCACATTCCAGGCAATGAGCAGATCGGCGGCTTCGTCGAATTCAAGGTCAATGGCCAAGCGGTGGGCAAGGTGCAGGTCAGTACCGTCAACACGCCGTTCCTCGGTACGGTTTCCGACCTGGACAAGGGGTGCTGGGATGCCATCCGTGACGTCCAGGCCTGTACGCACAAGTACGCCTACGGCCGTCCGGCCAGGGTTGCGATCAACTACACCGTTCCGGCAGGCTTCACTACCGCGTCGATCACGGCGACGTTCAGTGGCGATGGTCAGTTCACGCAAGGGTCGGTGTCGGCCCCCGTCAACCTGCGCAACATTCCGACCTTTGGTGAGATCCGCGGCATGGGCAACAAGTGCCTGGATGCCGAGGGCGCCAACACCGCGCCAGGCACGGCCATCCAGGTGTGGGATTGCACACCGGGCACCGCGCAGCAGCTTTGGACCGTGAAGCCCAATACGTCGACCATCACGGGCGTGCCCAGCAATCGCGTGCTTGACATCGTGGGCTATGGCACAAGCAACGGAAGCCGGATCCAGCTCTACGACGCCCATGGTGACTGGAATCAGTCGTGGAAGTTCACCAACACATCCATCGTCGGCGTGGCCAACAAGGTGTTGGATGCCATTGGTGCGTCCAGCGCCAACGGCACCAAGATCCAGCTGTACAGCAATGCGCTGACCAGCAACCAGAAGTGGGAGTTCAATCCCGCCAACGGGTCGATTGTCGGTGTCGGTGGCAAGTGCCTGGATGTTGAAGGGGCCAATTCTGCGGATGGCACCCGCGTCCAGTTGTGGGACTGCACGGGCGTGCCGCAGCAGCGCTTCGAACTGGGCGCGGACGGGTCCATCCGTGGGCTGGGCGGCAAATGCCTGGAAGCGGCTGACGGTGCGAGCCACGATGGGAATCCGATCCGCATGTGGTCCTGCAATGGTGGCGCGCACCAGTCCTGGCGGCTGGTAGGCGAGATCCGCAACCCGCAGACCAACATGTGCCTGGATGACCCGGGCATGGGTAATGCCAATGGCTCGAAGGTGCACATGTGGATGTGCCAGGGCACAGAGAACCAGCGCTGGGAATTCTCCTCCTACTGAGTTTTCGGCCCGATGCAGTGTTGTGGAACCGTGCGCCTTCGCGCGCACGGTTCTTTGCAGGGACAGGTCAACGGCCTGCCATGCAGATCTACATCCGCAGCCAGCGCGTCGACACTGCCACCAGCAACAGTGCAATCGCCACGCCGACAAAGGCGGCGATGAGGCCGAAGTGATTGGCGGCGAAACCGATCAGCGCCGGGCCAGCAAGAATGCCGGCAAAGCCGAGGGTGGACACGGCGGTGATGGCGATCGCCTGCGGCATCCGGTTCTGGCTGCCAGCCAGCGAGAACAGCGCCGGTGCGATGTTGGCGCAGCCCAGGCCGACCAGCACATAGCCGACCAACGACACCTGCCATGGCGTGACCAGGGTGAGCACCAGCACGCCGGCGCAGGCCAGCAGCGCACCGGCCACAATCGCCTTCTGCCGGCCGATGCGCTCCACCAGGCTGTCACCGAACAGGCGCGCCCCGGTCATGGTCAGGGTGAAGGTCACGTAGCCGATGCCGGCATGGCTGGCATCGACCTGGCGGATGTCGGTGAGGAACACCGCGCTCCAGTCCAGCATCGCGCCCTCGGCCAGGAACGCGATGAAGGCCAGCACGCCGATGAACATGACGATGCCACGTGGCCAGGCCAGCAACGGCATGTCGTGCGCGATGCGCTCGCTGCGCCATTGGCGTGCCGACAGCAGCGCGACCACCGCCATCATCAACACGCCCGGCAGCACCGCAGCAACCGGCGCCATGCGTGCGCTCAGCAACAGGGTCATGGTCGCCGCGCCGAGGAATCCCCCGATGCTGAAGAACGCGTGGAAGCCGGACATCATCACCCGCTGCGCTTCGCGTTCCACCACCACGGCCTGTACGTTCATCGTGCAATCCATCGCGCCTACGCCGGCACCGAAGACGAACAGCACCAGGCCCAGCAACCACGCCGAGTCGGCCAGCGCCAGGCCGGGCACCGTCGCGCAGATGATCAGCGTGGTAGCCAGCATTACCCGGCGGCAGCCCAGCCGTGCGGCCAGCACGCCCGACAGCGGCATGGCCAGCAGCGAGCCCGCGCCCAGGCACAGCAGCACCAGCCCGAGTGTTGCATCGTTGATGTCGGTGCGCGTCTTGGCGAAGGGCACCAGCGTGGCCCACAGCGCGGTAGCGAAGCCGGGAATGAAGAATGCAGCGCGGGTCGCGTGCTGTTGGGCACGCGGTCGGTTGACGAGGGACATGGGCGATCCGGTCAGGGAGGTGTTGGATGCACGGTGATGCCGGCGGCGCGGAAGCGGGCGGCCAGGGCAGGCGGTGCAGACGTGGTCAGTACCAGGTCGTCGATGTCATCCAGGCTGGCGATCTGCCAGTTGCCCCGCGCGCCCAGTTTTTCGCTGGTGGCAGCGACGATGATGCGGCTGCTGCAGGCGACCATCGCGCGCTTGAGCGTGGCCTCCTCGGCATCCATCGCCCACACGCCGGTGTCCACGTCCACGGCGCAGGGGCCGGGCAGATAGACATCCGCGCGCAGGCGCTGCACCTGGGCCAGCGCCTCGGCGCCAACCGCGCCGCCGCCGGCAGCCAGTCGCCCACCGATCAGCTGTACGGTGGTGCCCTCCCGCCACGCTGCGGCGGTGGCGATCTGCGGCGCGTTGGTGATCACCGTCAGCCCCAGCGCGCCCGGCAATTGCTGGGCAATGGCCAGGTTGGTCGAGCCGGCATCGATCAGCAGGACCTGGCCGGGCTGCAGCAGCGTACAGACACGGGCGGCCAGCTCGTCCTTGCCGGTGCGGTCCTGGGTCATCCGTTCGCGCAGTGGCACGGCTTTCGGGGCTGGCAGCACCGCACCCCCATAGACGCGCTGGCACAGGCCCTGGGCAGCCAGTTCACGCAGATCCCGGCGGATCGAATCTTCGGAAACCGCGTAACGGCGGGCCAGTTCGGCGGCGACCACGCGTCCCTGCTGGCGCAACTCCTGCAGGATCAACTGGGTACGTTCGGCGGGTAGTGTCGGGTCGGAGGTCATGCCTGAATTGTGCACAATCATGCATCAACGTGCAAGATCGGGTATTGGCGGTGGCGCGTAAGGGTGGGATGTACACACTTCGGCTGCAGCGCTGGTGAATCCCACGCGAGCGCGTCCTGCCCATCGCCTTTCCAGCGCGGCATCATGGCAAGGCACCCGGCACGGAACCCTGCATGTCCTCCACTGTTCACCACAAGCTGCGCATCGGCGCCGATCAGTTCACCGGCCAGAAGGTGGTCGACCAGCAGTTCCTGGAATGCGATTTCTCCGGCGCTGACCTCACCGCCACCGAGTTCGTGAACTGCGTTTTCTACGATGCCGACACGCGCACCGGGTGCCGTTTCAGTGGTGCCACGTTGAAGGAAGCCAGCTTCCGCCAGTGCGACATCAGCATGTGCAACTTCAACTTCATCAAGGCGCTGGGGCTGGAAATCAGCGAATGCCGCGCACAGGGTGCCGATTTCAGCAACGCCAGTTTCATGAACCAGATCACCACGCGCAGCTGGTTCTGCAGTGCCTTCATCAAGAAGAGCAACCTGCGCTATGCCAACTTCTCGCGGGTGACGCTGGAGAAGTGCGAGCTGTGGGAGAACCGCTGGGACGGTGCCAACGTGAGCGGCGCCAGTTTTGCAGGGTCGGACCTGTCCGGCGGCCAGTTCGATGGCGTCGACTGGAATTCCGCCAACTTCACCGATTGCGACCTGACCAACTCCGAACTGGGCGAACTGGACCTGCGCAGCACCAACCTGCGTGGCGCCACGCTCGATGTGCAGCAGGTCGCGCTGCTGATGCAGCGGATCGGCATCACCGTGGTGCCATGAGCGTGCGTCGCGGCGCTATACCGGTGCGGCCGGCGCATGTGCCACCCAGCCCCTGAAGCTGAAGCCGGCGTAGAACAGTTCCACGCTCTCGAAGCCGGCCTCCTGCAGCAGCGCCACTTCCTGTTCGGGTGAGAGCAGCGGCAGGCGCTCGGCAATCGCCTCGATCGCGCGCTGTGTATCGGCACGTGGAATGCCGGAAGCCTCGGCGAACGCGGCGTAGCGCTGGAGCCAGCGATGCTTGCCGGCCGCGTCCTGCGGCACGCTGTGGTGCGCCACCACCAACGGCGCACCTGCGCGCAGCCGTTGCCGCAGTTCGCGCAGGGTGTGCAGGCGCTGTTCAACGGTGAGGAAGTGCAGGGTCAGCAGGCAGGTGGCGCCGTCGAAGACGGTGCGCGGGGCATCGTCGATGTAGCCTTCCAGCAGCGTCACCTGGGCCATCAACGGCCCCAGGGTCTGTTCGGCCAGCGCGAGCATTGGCGCGGCAGGATCGACGCCGAGCATCCGCCATTGCGGGTGCGCTTCTGCGAAGGCCTTGAGTTCCAGACCGCCGCCTGCGCCGAGCACCAGCACCTGGCCATCATCAGGTACGTGTTCGGCCAACAGCAGGTGGCTCATCTGCTGCAGTCCGAGGAAACCGGGTACCTGCCGCAGCGGGCCCTCCGCGTAGCGGGCCACGGCGTGGGGATCGGAGAAGGACATCGGAAGGATTCCTGCGGCAATGGCGAACATCCACTTTACCGTGCTCGGCAAGTGTCGATTGCACAGTGGCCCGCCTTTGCTTAAGGTCTGCGCCTGCATGCATTCAAGAGATCGGGAATGGACCCTCGCAGCCCCGCGATGCCATCGGCGGAAGCCTTCGAACTGGCGCTGACAATGCTGGGACGGGAGGGCGTGGATGAGGAGCAGGCCGAGCGGGCGCTGCTCGCGCTCGGCAGCGAACACTGGCAGATGCGCCGCCTGCTGGTGTGGTTGCCTGAAGCCTTCGCCATGGCCCTGATCGGTCATATGGAACTGGGCGTGCAGCTGCCCGGTACCTTCACCGCCTCCGACGCACAGGGCGAGCTGCATGAACTGCCGCTCGACCGTGAGCCTGTATTCGCTGCCGGTCTCCAGCGCGCCCTGGCCATGTACCACGAAGGGCCACGCGCCGCGTTCCGGGCGATCTGCCAGCGCAGTTCGTCGCTCAACGCGATCGACAACGCCTTGAATACCGGCGCCGATCTGCGGGGCGCCGCGCTTTCGGGTCCGGAGCTTCTGGACATCCCGGCAGAGACCTACCTCGCCCATTGAGCCCGGGGTTTTCAGAGCGCGGGCTTCATCCCGTCTGCTTCCAGGCGATACAGGCCGGTCAATCGCCAGTCATCGTGTACGCGTCTGCAACGCCTTCCCAAGCACCTGCCAGATCTTCGGGTCCTGGCACTGCGACACATTGAAGCGCACGTAGTCGGCAGCCCGCTGCGACTGGCTGAAGGCATTGCCCGGCGCGACCACCACGCCTTCGCGCAGGCACTGCCTGGCCACCGCCGATGCATCACGACCATCGGGCAGCCGGCACCACAGGAACAGCCCTGCATCGGGTTGCAGCCATGGCGTGATGCCCAGCTTCTGCACCTGCCGCAGTGTGTGCTTGCGCGCATCGGCCAGGCGCGTGCGCACCGCCTGCATGTGGCGGCGGTAGCCACTGTCGGTCAGTGCGATCTGCATCAGGTGCGCAGCCAGGTGCCCACCGCCGAAGCTGGTGGCCAGCTTCAGATCGGTCAGTGCCTCGATCCAGTCCGGGCGCGCGGCGATGTAGCCGCAGCGCGATGCCGCGGAAATGGTCTTGGAGAAACTGCCGACATGGATCACCCGCGACAATCCATCCAGCGCCGCCAGCCGCGGCGCCGGGCGCAGCTCGAAGTCGGCGAAGATGTCATCTTCGATGATGATCAGTTCGCTGTGTTCGGCCAGGCCCAGCAGGCGGTGTGCCGTGGTCGCCGACAGCACCGCGCCGGTCGGGTTGTGCAGTCCGGCGTTGGTGATGTACAGGCGTGGCGCGTGTTCCTGCAGCGCGCTGGCAAACACCTGCAGGTCCGGCCCGGTGTGCGTGTACGGTATGCCGATGGCCTGCACCTGATGGGCCTTCAACATCGCGTGGTAATTGAAATAGCTCGGGTCGTCGACCAGCACGCAGTCACCGGGCTTCAGCAGGAAGCGGCAGATCAGGTCGACCGCGTGCGTCCCCGATTCGGCCAGCAGCAACTGCTCCATCGACGCGTCGATGCCCAGCGTGGCCGCGCGTCGCTGCAGTGTCTGCCGCAATGCCGGCAGGCCCAGCGGTCCTGCATAGTCCACCAGCTGCGCGGAGTCGGCGCGGGCCATGCGGCGCAGGCCGCGGCGCAGGCCATCGTGGTACAGCCAGTCGCTGGGCATCCAACCGCAGCCAGGCTTGAGGTGTCCCGGCGGGGTTTCCAGCGATTGCCGTGATACCCACAGCGGGTCCACCGCGCGATCCAGCCGCGGTTCCATTTCCGCCAGCGCCAGTGGTGCCGCCGGGCCAGCCACGTAGAAGCCGGAGCCGGCGCGCGCGGCGATCACGCCTTCGGCGGCCAAGCGTTCGTAGGCCTCGACCACGGTGGACACGGAAACGCCCATCGCCGTGGCCTGCGCGCGCACCGAGGGCAGGCGGCTGCCCGGGCCATCCAGGCGCGAACTGATGCGGGAGCGGACGGCGTGGATGACGCTGTCGATGCGGCTGGGCGGTCGGGACATGCGCGTGACTGTAAGGGGATTGTGGGCAGTACAGTTACTTGTGACTGTACTGGATTGTAGCTGTGTATCGCCCGTGCCCGATGGCCCAATGACGGGCACGGCCGGCCATTGCCCGGCATTTCTGGAGCAGGGTGTGGAACGGTCGGCAAGCGGGTGGATCAATGGCTTCATCGGTGTGGTCATCTTCGCCGGCTCGTTGCCGGCCACCCGCCTGGCAGTGATGGAGCTGGACGCCAGCTTCGTCACCGCCGCACGCGCCAGCATCGCCGCGTTGCTGGGGCTGGTGCTGCTGCTGGCATTGCGCCAGCCGCGCCCGGTCAGAAGCGATCTGCCCGGTCTGGTGCTGGTCAGCCTGGGCGTGGTGGTGGGCTTCCCGTTGCTGACCGCGCTTGCCCTGCGCCACGCCTCCTCGGCACATACCATCGTGTTCCTGGGCCTGTTGCCGCTGAGCACGGCGGTATTCGGCGTCCTGCGCGGCGGTGACCGGCCACGCCCGGCATTCTGGGTGTTCTCGCTGCTGGGCAGCGCCTGTGTGGTCGGCTACGCCGCGCGCAACGGCATCGAAGCCTCACTGCAGGCCGACCTGTTGATGCTGGCAGCGATCGTGGTGTGCGGACTTGGCTATGCCGAGGGCGGCCGCCTGGCCCGGCATCTGGGTGGCTGGCAGGTAATCAGCTGGGCACTGCTGCTGGCATTGCCGGTGATGCTGCCGCTGATGGTGGCGATGCGCCCGTCCTCGTTCACGGCGGTCGCCGCGTCGGCCTGGTGGGCGCTGGGGTACGTGGCGGTGTTCAGCATGCTGGTCGGTTTCCTGTTCTGGTATCGCGGCCTGGCCCAGGGCGGTATCGCTGCGGTCGGCCAGCTGCAGCTGCTGCAGCCGTTCTTCGGCCTGGCGCTGGCGGCGCTGCTGCTGCACGAGACCGTCAGCGCCGGCATGTTGCTGGTGACCGTGGCAGCGGTGATCTGCGTGGCCGGCGCCCGCCGCTTCAGCCGATGACGCGCGATAGCGTCGGCGTATCGTGGCGTGCCGCCAACAGTATTGGCCGGGGCCGGCCCGCCTGGTTGAAGCTGTGCCGATGAAACCCAATTCCAGTATCTCGTTCGAAGACCAGGTGGGCCTGGTAACCGGTGCCGCCGGTGGCCTCGGCCTGGCCTACAGCCGCCTGCTGGCCCAGCGTGGCGCGCACGTGGTGATGCATGACGTGGGCGCCGCGACGGACGGCACGGGTACCGATCCGCAGCGCATCGCCCACGCGGTGGCAGCACTGCATGCCCAGGGCCTGCCGGTCGAAGCCGCCAGTGGCCCCATCAACCAGCGCAGTCGCTGCCACGCGCTCGTGCAGGACATCCTGCAGCGGCATGGTCGCCTGGACTTCATCATCCACAACGCCGGCTGGGTGGCCTACGCCGGTATTGAAGTGGTGGAAGACGATGCGCTGGAGCAGATGCTGTGCCTGGCGGCGAAGACACCGCTGTGGCTGGCACAGGCGGCATGGCCTGCGATGCGTGCTGCCGGCGGCGGCCGCATCGTGCTGACCACCTCCGATCGCGCGCTGTACCCGCAGTATGCGCAGCGCGGCCTGTGCGGCTACGCGATGGCCAAGCTGGCTGCGCAGGGGCTGGTCAATGTGCTGGCCCTGGAAGGTGCCGAGCACGGCATCGTCGTCAACGCGGTGTCGCCGGTGGCCAAGACCCGCATGTGGGGCATCGACGGGGAACCGGATGAACTGCATCCAGAGGCGGTGGCACCCGGGGTCGCCTTCCTTGCCTCTACGCGGTGCCGGCAGGGTGGCTGGACCCTGCGGGCCAGCAACGGCCAGTTCCATGCATTGCGATTGCAGGAAGCCGAACACGTGGCCTATCCGCGCGACCTGCGTGCGGTGGCAGCGGACAGCATCGAATCGGTGGCCCTGCAGTGGCCGGTCATTGCACGGCCGAGTGTCGACGCGCGCGGTTGAACGCGTACCCTAGGCAGGTCTCCCCCTGCCTGCGATGAAATGATCGATCTGCGCCTGCTCCGCCAGTTCGTGGCGGTGGCCGAAGAACTGCACTTCCATCGCGCTGCTGCACGCCTGCACATGTCGCAGCCGCCATTGACGGCGGCGATGCGGCGCCTGGAAGACGAGGTGGGTACCGGGCTGATCGTACGCGGCAACCGCACGCTGGGCCTGACCGCAGCGGGGCAGACGCTGCTGGTGGAGGCGCGTGCAACCCTGCAGCACGCCGAACAGGCGCTGCAGCGCACGCGGGAAGCGGCGGCAGGGCAGACCGGCAGCCTGCGTGTCGGCTACGTCGGCAGCGCACTCTATGGGCGCCTGCCAGCACTGATCCGCCAGTTCCGCCATGCGTTTGCGCAGGTGCAGCTGCATCTGCACGAAGCCACCTCGCGGCAGCAGCAACAGTGGCTGCGCGAGGGCCGCATCGACCTGGGCATCCTGATTCCGCCGATCATTTCCGCAGAGCTGCATCTGCAGGCGTTCGACCATGATCGACTGGCCATTGCCCTGCCGCGCGCGCATCGGTTGGCCGCACGGCCACGGCTGGATGTCGCCGCGCTGGTGGACGAGCCGTTCGTTTCATGGCCGTCGGCCGAAGGCATCGGCTTTCACGCGCAGGTGCTGGGCCTGTGTACTGCTGCCGGCTTCACGCCACGGGTCGTGCAGGAAGCGCAGGGCATGCACGCAGTGCTGTCGCTGGTGGCCGTGGAAGCGGGCGTGGCGATCGTGCCGGCCAGCATGGCCGGGTTCCGTCCCGAAGAAATCGTCTATCGACCACTGGATGGCGGCAACGCTGCGTTCGAGTTGCAGTTCTGCATGCGCCCGGAATCGCCTGCGCCGGTGCTGCAGAATTTCCTGGCGATGGCAGCGCAACCGGTGTCGTGATTGCCAGCTGAGCATCTGTGCTGCGTGCAGTGGTGCGACGCTGATCGGCGTCGTGCATGCCTGCGGAGTGTGACTCGTCCTGCAGTTCTGCCCTCGGAAATCGCACCTGCGGCAAGCCTGAGGCGCGGGCGCGGACAACCCCTACATACCGCCTCGGCGACAGCACTCAGCATGTCCCCGTCGGCCATCATCGGCCGGCTGGGATTGGCGTCCCACAATCAACTCTGGCACGTGATCGGCAGGCGCACGGATGGCGCCTGCGGATCTCGTGACCCGCTGTCCGTGGTGGGCGATGTGTGGGGATCACAATGATCCGCCGGTCAGTCCCAGAGTTGTCCGGTACGCCAACCCGCATCGCCCGCCGCCTGTTCGTGGTCAGCCACGAGTGCGCTGATGGCGCTTGCCTCGGGGGTGGCAATGCGCGTCGTGCATGGGGAGCGGCGGCGGGCGGTGCATCTGCGCACCTGCGTAACGTGTGGCCAGCACGCCAGCAATGGGGTGCTGGCTGTGCTGCTGCGGCGGTCGCCGGCCGTTGCCGTGCTCAGAACCGATAGCTGATGGTGCCGGTGACCACGCGCGGGTAGCCGGCGAAACAATCGCCGAAGGTGCGGCACGGCGCGTAGTAACGCTTGTCGGTGAGGTTGGTGATGTTCAAGGCCCAGGTCCAGTTGGTCACCTGCACTTCCACCAGCGCATCGGCCAGGGTGTAGCTGGGGGTGATGACGCGGCCGCCGTTGCCCAGCGACACCGTGTTGCCGACATGGCGGACACCCAGGCCGAGTTTCATTCGTGCGGCGTCATCCAGCTGGAAGCCCTTGGACACCCAGGCCGAGGCCAGGTCCTGCGGGGTGTCGTTCAGGCGTTCGCCCACTTCCAGTGCGAAGTTGCTGCGGCTGACTTCGGCTTCGTTGCGCGCGTAAGCCGCAGTGACCGTAAGGTCGTTGGCGAACTGGAACTGGCCCTCCAGCTCCACGCCCTTGGAACGGATCTGGCCGGTCTGGACGACGTTCAGAACGTTGTCCGGATCGTTGGTCTGGCGGTTGGTCTCGGTGATGCGGTAGGCGGCCAGGGTTAACAGCATGTTGCGGGCCGGTTGCCACTTGATGCCACCTTCGGCCTGGCGTCCGCGCATCGGCTTGAAGGCATTGCCGAACAGATCCTGGCCGGACACCGGCAGGAACGATTCGCTGTAGCTCAGGTACGGCGATACGCCGCCGCCGACGTCGCCGATCAGTCCGGCACGGTAGGTAGTGGCATCGTCGGTCTGGCTGGGCTGGCCTTCGGTCTTCGAACGAGCATGGTCGCGACGCGCACCCAGCACCAGCGACACGCGATCAGCCCAGCGGATCTGGTCCTGCACATACACGCCCAGTTGGGAAGATTCCTGGTCCGGCTGGCGCTCCCAGCCACGTACCGTCGGGGCGGTCGATACCGGCGCGTAGACGTCGATGGGCGTGCCGGTGGCATCCAGCCGCTGCAGCTGCTCCTTGTACTGGCTGTAGTCCACGCCGGCCAGCAGCAGGTGCTGGAAGGCGCCCGTGGCGAAGTCGAACTGCACCGCGTTGTCGGCGCTGATCACCTGGATGTCCGGCTGCGTGCCGTAGGCGGTGCGGTTGACCACGCGCCGGTCGGCATCGATGAAGGGGTTTTCCGGGTTGCTGTAGCTGTCCACATACAACTGCTGCAGGGTGGTCTTGCCGTCGATGTAGCGCACCGCCGAGCGCAGGCTGACCGCATCGTTGAAGCGATGATCGAACAGGGCGGTCAGGCTGTACACGCGCGAATCAATGCGGTCGAAACCGGCATCGCCGATGAAGGTGGTCGGATCGAGGCGGCGACCGGGCGCTGCGTGCAGGGTGGCGGCCAGCGGCAGGAACTGCTGGCTGGAGCCGGTCTTGTCGTGCTGGTAGCTGGCCAGCAGGGTCAACGTACTGCGTTCACCGCGCCAGCTGATCGAGGGTGCCAGATACACGCGGTCGTCCTTGAGGACATCGGTCTGCATGTTCGATTCGCGGACCAGACCGACCAAACGCCCGGCAACCGTGCCGTCGTCATTCAGCGCACCACCGATGTCGCCCTGCAGCTGCCGACGATCGAAGCTGCCCAGCTGCAGGCCGACCTCACCGCTGGCGGCGCCGAAGGCCGGGCGCTTGCTCATGGCGTTGATGATGCCGCCGGTGGCGCCCGCTCCGTACAGCACCGATGACGGGCCGCGCAGCACTTCCACCCGTTCCAGGCCGTATACCTCCGGGCGTGCCAGCGGGCTGAAGCCGTAGCTGCGGCGCAGGCCATCCTGGTACTGCACCGGGTCCAGGCCGCGTACCGAACTGGCGTCATTGCGGGTGTCCAGGCCCCAGGCGTCAGCGGTGACACCGGCGCTGTAGCGCAGCACTTCCTGCAGGTTGTGTGCGCCGCGATCGGTGAACAGCTGCTGGGTGACCACGCTGATCGCCTGCGGCGTCTCGGTCAGGGCGGTGTCGGTCTTGGTCGCGGTGCTGGCGCGCTCGGCCACCACGGTCACCTTGTCCAGGGTCCGGGCCGCAGTGCCGTCCTGGGCCTGGGCGATGGCCGACGCCAGCAGGGTGGGCAGGAACAGCGCGTACAGCAGCGGGCGGCGCGACGGCAGGGCGGGCATCGTGGGGAATCCGGGAAGGGCGGTGACGGCGGATTATCCGGATGCCCGCCTCCAAATACAAATGATTCCCAAATGCACTTGCCGGTGATGAGTCCGGCTTCAGGGCAGGACGTCTGCGGCGCCGCGGATGCTCATCCAGGCGCCGCCGCCGGGCGCGCTGCCGGCGCGGACACGGAAGCCGTGCAGCCCGGCAATGGCGGCCACGATCGACAGCCCCAGGCCAAAGCCGGGCCCTTGCCCGGCGCTGCTGCTGCCGCGGAAGAAGCGCTGGTAGATCAAGGTGCGGTCCTGCGGCGGGATGCCCGGCCCGTTGTCGATCACATCGATCCGGGGCGCGCCGTGGTCCTCCACCGCGCGCAGCAGGATGCGCCCGTGCGCAGGCGTGAACTGCAGGGCGTTGGACAGCAGGTTGGCCACCGCTTCGAACAGCAGTTCGCGGTCGCCGCGCAGCATGCCGATCTGCGGCGCGACCTGCAGTTGCAGATCCTGTTGTTTCTCTTCGGCCAATGGCAGGTAGAACTGGTGCAGCTCCTGCAGCAGGTCGGCGATGTCGACCTCGTCGAAGGCCGAACGGCGCTGGTGGCTTTCCAGCTCGGACACGCGCAGCAGGGCGGCGAAGCGCGCCATCAGCATGTCGGTCTCCGCCAGCGCCTTGTCCAGCGGGTCCGCATGCGGGTCGTGCTCGTCCAGGCCCACGCGCATGCGGTAGAGGTGTGCACGCAGGCGCGTGAGCGGTGTGCGCAGGTCATGCGCGATGCTGTCGCACACGCCTTTGACCTCGGTCATCAGCTGTTCGATGCGTTCCAGCATGGCATTGACGATGCTCGACAGCCGATCGATCTCATCGCGTCGGTTGGATACCGGCAGGCGTTGCCCGAGGTCGCCGGCAATGATGCGGTTGGTGGCCGCTTCGATCTGCTGGATCCGCTTCAGTGGGCGCCGGCGCAGCAGATGCCAGCCCACCAGCCCGGGGATGACGGTCAGTGACACGCCCCACAGCAGTGCATCGAGGATGATGCTGTTGACCGCCATCAGCTTGCCGTTCTGGCGCACGAACACCAGTGTCCGGCCATCCCGGGTCACCACGCCGAGCGCGCTGCCACCGCTCTCGTGGCGGCCATCGACCAGCGTCCAACCCGCTACCTGATGCGAGTTGCCATCCAGCGGCAGTCCTTCGGGGATGGCCGTCAGCGGGCCCGCCATCGCCACGCCGGCCTTGTCGAACAGCCCGTACGTATACACCTGGTGCAGGTCGAAGCGCTGGCTGTCGCGCAGCGCGTCATCCAGCGCCGGGCCGTCGAAACTCATGAACAGATGGGCGCGCTGCTGCAGGCCCGATTCGGTCAGGTCGTTCAGGTAGTCCGAGATGCGCCAGTACATCACGCCCAGCAGCAGGCTGGACCAGGCCACGAACAGGATGCAGTACAGGCCCAGCAGGCGGCTGCTGGATGAGCGCCAATGGTCAGGATTGCGCGTCGAAGACATAACCGGTTCCACGTACGGTCAAGATCGGCTGCGGTCGGCCGGGTTGTTCGATGCGTTTGCGCACCCGGCCGATATGCACGTCGATCAGGTTGGTGCCCGGGTCGAAGTGGTAGCCCCAGACTTCCTGGAACAACATGGTGCGGGTGACCACCTGGCCGGCATTGCGGACCAGGAATTCCAGCAGCTTGAACTCGGTCGGCAGCAGGTTGATCTCCTGGCCGCCACGGCGTACCGAGCGGCTCATCAGGTCCAGTTCCAGGTCGCCGGCGCGCAGCACCTTGTCGCTGGCAGCGGCTTGGCCTTGGCGCCGGATCAGCACTTCCACGCGCGCGGCCATTTCATCGGAGGCGAACGGCTTGGTCAGGTAGTCGTCGCCACCTGCACGCAGGCCACGCACGCGTTCATCCACGTCCGACAGCGCACTGATCATCAACACCGGCGTGGCGATGCCTTCATGGCGCAGCGTGGTGACCAGGGCCAGCCCGTCGATGCCGGGCAGCATGCGGTCCAGGGTGATCACCGCGTAGTCGCCTGAACGTGCCAGCGCCAGGCCACTGCTGCCGTCGCTGGCCAGGTCCACCTCGAAGCCGTGGCTGCGCAGCTCGGTGGCGATTTCCTCCGCGGTGACAAGGTCGTCCTCGATGGTGAGTACGCGCGGCATGGGCCACTTTGCAGATTGGGACCTGCGCATCCTCGCAACCGAAGGCGTGCACTGCAAATGAAAAATGTTTCATGCGTTTTTCGCTGGATCGCAGCGCGCTGTCTTCTATATTCGGCGCCGAACGCTCCCCCCGCGCGTGGAACCTGCTGCCGATGACCCTTCCGTACTTCTCCCTGCCTGCCGCGGGCTGGCGCCGGCCGCTGCTGGTGCTTGCCTTGGCCACCCTGCTGGCCGGCTGCGGCAAGGACGCACCCAAACCAGGCAAGGCAACGCCGGAAGTGACCGTGCTGACGCTGCAGAACCAGACGCTGGCGCTGCAGCAGGAACTGCCGGGACGCACCATTGCCTCGCAGGAATCGGATGTACGCCCGCAGGTGGACGGGGTGCTGGTGAAGCGCCTGTTCGAGCAGGGGCAGCTGGTGAAGGCCGGGCAGCCCCTGTTCCAGATCGAGCCGGCGCTGTACCAGGCCGCCCTGAACGAGGCGCAGGCCAATCTGAAGACCGCCGAAGCGGCCGCCGTGACCGCTCGCCTGCGGGCGCAGCGGATGCAGGCGCTGGGCAAGGACCAGCTGGCCGCGCGCCAGGACGTGGACGATGCCATCGCCAGTGGCCAGCAGGCGGCTGCGGCCGTGCAGGCTGCGCAGGCAGCGCGCGATACCGCCAGTACGCGGCTGGGTTTTGCCACGGTCACCGCACCGATTGCCGGTCGCATCGGGCGTGCGCTGTTCACCCCGGGGGCACTGGTGACATCCGCCCAGGCCGATCCGCTGGCGCGGATCCAGCAGGTCGACCCGATGAACGTGGACATCACCCAGTCCAGCAACGAGTACCTGGCGCTGCGTCGCGCCATTGCCGAGGGGGGCGTGCAGGCCAACAGCGCGCCGGTGCGGCTGCGCCTGTCCGATGGCACCGACTACCCGCTGCCGGGCACGCTGGAATTTGCCGACATCGATGTGCAGCAGGAGACCGGCAGCATCACCCTGCGCGCGCAGTTCCCCAACCCCGAGGGACAGCTGTTGCCGGGCATGTACGTGCGCGCGCAGGTAGGCCAGGGCACGCAGCAGCAGGCGTTGCTGGTACCGCAGTCGGCGGTGGACCGCAGTGCCAAGGGCGAGGCGCAGGCGTGGCTGGTCGACAAGGAGGGCAAGGCGCGGCTGCGCACCTTCCGCACCGCCCGCGCGGTCGGCAACCAGTGGCTGGTGCTTGATGGCATCAGCGCTGGCGATCAGGTGGTGGTGGCGGGGGCGCAGGGCCTTGCCGACGGCATGCCGGTGCGGATGAAGACGGCGCCCGTGGCTGCGCCGGCCGGAAAGGACTGAGCGCATGCTGCCGCGCTTCTTCATCCACCGCCCCGTATTCGCCTGGGTACTGGCGATCTGCATCATGGCGTTCGGCACGATTGCGGTGACCCAGCTGCCGGTCGAGCAGTACCCGGACATCGCACCGCCGCAGGTCAACATCACCGCCAACTACACCGGCGCGTCTGCACAGACGGTGGAAGACAGCGTCACCCAGGTGATCGAACAGCAGATCAAGGGCATCGACCACCTGCTGTATTTTTCCTCCACCAGTTCGTCTTCGGGGCAGGCGCGGATCACGGTCACCTTCGACCAGAGCGCCAACCCCGATATCGCCCAGGTACAGGTGCAGAACAGCGTCAACCAGGCCATCAACCGCCTGCCGCAGGAAGTGCAGCAGCAGGGCGTGACCGTGGCCAAGTCGCAGGGCGACTCGCTGATGGTGGTTTCGCTGTACGACACCAGCCGGCGCATGGAGCGGGTGGACGTTTCCGATTTCCTGGTCAGCAACGTGCAGGACCCGATCAGCCGCATTGCCGGCGTCGGCGAGATCAATGTGTTCGGTTCGGCCTATGCGATGCGGGTGTGGCTGGATCCGCACAAGCTGCGTGCCTACGACCTGATGCCGTCGGATGTGCGCAGCGCGATCCAGGCACAGAACACCCAGGTCACTGCCGGCGAGCTGGGGGCGTTGCCGTCCAGTGCGACGCAGAGCCTCAATGCCACCGTCACCGCGCAGTCGCGCCTGCAGACTCCGGAACAGTTCCGCGCGATCATCCTGCGCACGCTGCCCAGCGGCGCGGCGGTGCACCTGGGCGACGTTGCGCGGGTCGAGATCGGCGCGGAGAATTACCAGACCAGCAGCTTCCTCAACGGCTATCCGGCTGCGGGTTTCTCGGTGACCCTGGCCTCCGGCGCCAACGCGCTGGCCACTGCCGATGCAGTACGCGCGGAGCTTGAACGGCTGCGGCCTACGTTCCCGCCCGGGCTGCAGGTGGCCTATCCACGCGACAGCACGCCGTTCGTACGGGTCTCCATCGAAGGGGTCATCCACACCCTGATCGAGGCGATCGTACTGGTCGTGGTGGTGATGTTCCTGTTCCTGCAGAACCTGCGCGCCACCCTGATTCCTGCGATCACGGTGCCGGTGGTGCTGCTGGGTACCTTCGGCGTCCTCGCGGTGGCCGGTTTCACCATCAACACCCTGACGCTGTTTGCGATGGTGCTGGCCATCGGCCTGCTGGTCGATGATGCGATCGTGGTGGTGGAGAACGTGGAACGCATCATCCACGAAGAGCATCTGCCGCCACGCGAGGCAACCGAGAAGTCGATGGGCGAGATCACCGGTGCGCTGATCGGCATCACCGTGGTGCTCGGTGCGGTGTTCCTGCCGATGGCGCTGTTCGGCGGTTCCACCGGCATCATCTACCGGCAGTTCTCGATCACGATTGCATCGGCCATGGCGTTGTCGGCGCTGGTTGCGCTGACCCTGACACCGGCGCTGTGCGCGACCCTGCTCAAGCCCTCGTCGGCGCAGAAGCCACCGGGGCGCTTCTTCGCCGCGTTCAACCGTGGCGTCGAACGCAGCCAGTCGACCTACCAGGGCAAGCTCGGTGGCGTGGTGTCACGTCCGCGGCGCTGGATGGCGTTCTACCTGTTGCTGGTGATCGCCATGATTGCCTTGTACGCGCGCATGCCCACCGGCTTCCTGCCGGTGGAGGACCAGGGCCAGGTGACCTTCCAGTTCTCCACGCCGGAAGGCACGCCGATGGCGCGCACCGAGGCGCTGGGCGAGCAGATCAGCCGTTACTTCATGGAGCACGAGAAGCAGAACCTGGACGTGGTGTTCGTGGTGGTCGGTCGCAACAACGCCGGTACCGGCCAGAATGCGGGGCAGGGCTTCCTGGCACTCAAGCCCTGGGACGAGCGCAAGGGCGACAACACCGCAGCGGCGATCATCGCGCGCGCCAATGCCTATTTCCGCAAGCTGCCCGATGCCAAGGTCAACGTGCTGGCGCCGCCGGCAGTGCGCGGCCTCGGGCAGTCCAGCGGTTTCGAACTGTGGCTGCAGGACACCAGCGCGGCCGGACGCGTAGCGTTGCAGGCTGCGCAGGAGCAGGTGGTGCGCGCGGCCGGCGAAGACGACGGGCTGACCTCCGTGCGATTGAACGGGCTGGGCGACAAGGCCGAGCTGCGGCTGGACATCGACCACGCCCAGGCCAGCGCGCTGGGCCTGGCACAGGCCGACATCAATTCCACGCTGTCTGCCGCCTGGGGTGGCAGCTACATCAATGATTTCCTGGATCGCGGCCGGGTCAAGCGTGTCTACATGCAGGGCGACCAGCCTTACCGCAGCGTGCCCGACGACATCGGCCAGTGGTACGTGCGCGGTGGCAACGATCAGATGGCCTCGTTCGCCAGCTTTGCCAGCAGCCACTGGGCGCGTGGGCCGCAGCTGCAGCAGCGTTTCAACGGCCTGCCGGCGATGCAGATCCAGGGCAGCGCGGCCGAGGGGCGCAGCTCGGGTGAAGCGATGCAGCGCATGCAGGCGCTGGTGGCCGATCAACCCGGGTTCGATCTGCAATGGAGCGGGCTGTCCTATCAGGAACAATTGGCCAGCAACCAGACGCTGTACCTGTACGCCGCTTCGATTGCCTTCATCTTCCTGTGCCTGGCCGCGCTCTACGAGAGCTGGACGGTGCCGGTGGCGGTGGTGCTGGTGATTCCGCTGGGCGTGATCGGTACGGTGCTGGCGACCACGGCTGCGGGCTTCGTCAATGACATCTACTTCCAGGTGGGGTTGCTGACCACGATTGGATTGTCGGCAAAGAACGCGATCCTGATCGTGGAGTTCGCCGAAGCACGCTACCGCGCCGGCAGTTCAGCGGTGGAAGCGGCACTTCAGGGCGCGCGCCTGCGCCTGCGGCCGATCGTGATGACCTCGCTGGCCTTCGTGGCAGGCGTCATCCCGCTGGCGTTGGCCACCGGCGCCGGCGCGGTCAGCCGGCGTGAAATCGGCATGAGCGTGATCGGCGGCATGCTCTCCGGAACGGTGCTGGCGGTGGTGCTGGTGCCGCTGTTCTTCGTGCTGGTACGGCGGATGGGCAGGGCGCGGCCGGTGCACTGAGGGCAGGGGCGTCGGCTGTCACCTTCCTGCCGCAGCGCCATCACCCGGTCTTGGCCCGGGCATCGGTAGGGTTGATCGTCCCCGTCCCCCACGGAGACCTGCCATGTGGTTGCTTGACCGACTCTGGCCCCCGCGCCCTGCGCTGCCCGCCGCGACGCTTCCGCCTGCAGCGGACCTGCCCGCGCGTCGAACGCCGTTGAAGCGTCCGTTGCGCGTCGGCCGGGCCAGCATGGCCCCGTGGCAGAAGGTCGCGCCGCCGCCCCGGCGCAGCCGCCACTAACCGGTGCGGTCGGCGGGGTGGTTCACCCCGTCATTGACCGGAATCGTTCCCAGCGCGAACGGATCGATGCCTTCCAGGCAGGCCACGTTGTAGCCGTACTGGTCCGGGTTGGAGCGGCGGCGGTGGTGCGTGTAGATGCCACAGACATCGCAGAAGTAGTGCTCGGCCACGTGCGTGTTGAACTGGTACAGGCGCAGATGGGCCTGGCCACGCACGATATGCAGCCCGTCTTCGGCCACGCTGGCGGCGATGGCGCCGCGGCGCCGGCACATCGAACAGTCGCAGCGGCGCGGGTCGACGATGCCCTCGGGCAGGTCCAGCAGCAGCTCGACGGTGCCGCAATGACAGCTGGCCCGGTGCTGCGCCTGCACGGCGACGCCGGCCACGGTGGTAATGCCCATCCTCGCTCCCTGTATACCCTTGGTGGACGCCAGTATGCGCCCGCCGGCGCCAGCCTGAACCGTCGTAGATGTCGCCGTGAGGCGGCTTGTGGCTAACTATGCCGCCCCGGGACCCCGACAGGATGCCAGTGAAAGCCGCAGGACGATGGATGACAGGATGTGTGATGGTGCTGCTGGCGCTGTGGGTGGCCGGTCTGCTGACCTACCAGATGCCCGGGCCGGGCTGGCTGGGCGTGACCGCGGCGATGCTGTGGCTGCTGGCCGCCGCCTGGGCGGCGTGGCAGGTGGCGCGCGGCCGTGGCACGCGCCGGCTGTGGGCGGCTTTTGCCGGCGCTCTTGCGCTGGCGGGGCTGTGGTGGCTGCTGCTGACCCCACGCCAGGACCGCGACTGGGCCGATGACGTGGCGCAGCGCCTGCACGTGGAATCCTTCGATGGCCGCCACGTGGTGCTGGACAACGTGCGCGATTTCACCTGGCGCACCGAGACCGACTACGACGCGCGCTGGGTGCGCCGCAGCTACGACCTGGACCAGTTGCGTTCGGCCGACCTGGTGCTGTCGTACTGGATGGGCCCGGCGATCGCCCACACCCTGGTCTCGTTCGGATTCGAGGACGGGCGCCACCTGGTGTTCTCGCTGGAAATCCGCAAGGAGCGTGGTGAATCGTTCTCCGCACTGGGCGGCTTCTTCCGCAAGTTCGAGATGACGCTGGTCGCGTCCGAAGAAACCGACATCATCCGCACCCGCACCAACGCGCGCGGCGAGGATGTCTACCTGTACCGCCTGCACGGCATGGACCGCAACCAGCTCAAGACCCTGTTTGCTGCCTACATCGACCAGGCGCGCCAGCTTGATGCCACGCCCGGCTTCTACAACACGCTGACCAGCAACTGCACCACGATTGTCTTCGACCTGGCGCGGCATATCGCCCCGCGCCTGCCGCTGGACTACCGGTTGCTGGCCTCGGGCTACCTGGCCGAGTACGCGCAGGAGGTGGGCGCGCTCACGCCTGGCGTGCCGTACGCCGAACTGCATGCCAAGGGCCGCATCACCGAGCGCGCGCTGAAGATGGCACCCGACGATGATTTCTCTACCGTGATCCGCCAGGGCATCCCTGGCACCGAGCAGGACCCGCAGCAATGACCCCGATGATCCTGTTCCGCTGGCAGCGCGCGCTGCCGGCGTTGTTGGCTGCTTTCCTGCTGCTGGGCGGCAGCGGCTGCGCGATGGTCACCGTCAAACAGGTGGCGTCCAGCGATTACCTGGTCAACAAGCGCGCCGATGTGCTCAACACCGGCAAGCTCAGCCCCGCCTCGCGCGAGACACTGAGTGCGGCCGGGCTGGACGAATCACAGTGCGAGAAGGACTTCCTGGTCTGCCGCAGCACGCTGTTGATGACCGATGACCTCAACGTCGAGCAGCGGTTGTCGACGCTGTCCGAGCTGTGGGTGAAGGCCGCTCTGGCATTGACGCCGAAGAAGCAGGCGGCCAACGAACCGCCGATGAGCGATGCAGCGCTGGATGCATGGCTGGAGGCGGCGCGCTATGGCTATGCCTATCTGTTCTACAGCGGGCGCTCGCCCTCCGATCGCGCGTTCGAGGATCGGCAGACGCAGGTACGCGATTACTACAACTATGCTGCCGAGAAGGCCGCCGTGGTGTTGTTCGCGCGTGCCCGTGCCGCAGCATTGGCCGGCGAGGACTACACCAAGCCGGTGTCGGCGGGCAGCTGGACGCTGGCTTCCGATTTCCAGCGCCTTTCATTGAAGAGCATCCCCAAGCAGCTGGTGCCGGCCGGTACCGTCAGCTTCGTCGGCATGCGCAGCACCTATCGCCGCGATGGTTTCGGCGCCGAGCTGGTGATGGTGATGGACCCGCCGAAGCTGGTGGTGCCTGCCGTCGCCGCGGAAGGGGCCAAGGCCGAAACGGCACAGGCGCAGGCCACCAAGGACGAGCAGGAGGAGGGCGTCCGCCGCGGACGCCGCCACCAGCACGATGATTCGGTGCCCGAGTACAGCGAGATGTCCTCGATCAACGTCACGGCATTGCTGCGTTTTGAAGGCAACACGCTGGAAGACGTGATGCGCACCCGCCAGGTGCTGCTGGATGGCTATTCGCCCGAGGCCACCGAGCGCATCACCCTGCATGGCGAAGAGGTGCCGCTGGCGGGCAACTTCACCGCCGCCTACGGTCTGTGGCTGGCGCAGAGCGGGTTCGCCACGCAGTCGCTGCGTACCCTGTTCGGCATGAGCGAGGGCATCGGCGAGCCGCACATCTACCTCATGCAGCCGTGGGATCCGAACCGCCGCATCATCTTCATGCTGCATGGCCTGGGCAGCAGCCCGGAAGCGTGGGTGAACCTGGCCAACGAGATCATGGGTGACCCCGAACTGCGCCAGGAGTTCCAGGTGTGGCAGGTGTACTACCCGACCAACGCGCCGATCGCGCTGAACCGCTACGAGATCGCCAACGCATTCAACGACACGTTGCAGCACTTCGACCCCAACGGCAGCACGCGCGCCTCGAAGGACATGGTCTACATCGGCCACAGCATGGGTGGCGTGCTGGCGCGCCTGCTGGTCAGCGACTCGGGCGACGTGCTGTGGAACGATCTGCTCGCCAACTACAACCTGAAGGGCGAACGCCTGAAGCGGGTGCAGTCCAAGCTGGGTCCGCTGCTGCACTTCAAGGCCGAACCGAACGTGGAGCGTGCGATCTTCATCGCCGCCCCGCACCAGGGCACGGACATCGCCGGCAACAAGGTCGGCCGCCTGATCGGCCGCCTGGTGCGCCTGCCGCTGACCATCCTCGGCAAGTTCGAGGATGTGTTCCTGGCACTGGCACAGGCCGAGCAGCAGGCGGATGGCACGGCCAAGCCGAAGATTCCCAACAGTATCGACAACCTCAAGGCCAGCGACCCGTTCGTGAAAGCCGCTGCGCAGCTGCCGATCACGCCGGGCCTGAAGTACCACTCCATCATCGCCCAGCGCAAACCGGAACTGCCGGTGGAGAAATCCGACGATGGGCTGGTGCCTTACTGGAGCTCGCACCTGCCGGGCGCGTTGTCGGAGAAGGTGATCATCTCCGGCCACAGCGTGCAGGAGACGCCGCAGGCAGTGCTGGAAGTGCGCCGCATCCTGCACCAGGACATCGATGAAGTGGGTACGGTGGCGAGGCCGTAACGGGACGCTCTCCGGGGCGTCTACACGCGACGTGCGATCACCGTGGCGAACACCGCCAGGCCCAGGGTGATGGCCAGGCACAGGATGTAACCGGTATGCGGGGCGCTTTCCACGAACAGTGCGAACAGCGCGCCGGATACCGCCAGTGCGGTGGTCACCGACAATGCTTCGCTCAACTGCAGGGCCGAGGTGTTCGCACCCTGTTCGTGTGGTGGTGACAGTGACAGCGTCAGCACCGACAGGCTGGCGTAGATCATGCCCATGCCGAAGCCGGTCAGCGTCCAGCCGACCAGGGCGACCGGCAGTGGCACCGCAGTGAACAGCACCGCCAGCGTCGCGGCGATGCCCACGGTCATCAGCGGTGTGCCCACGCGCAGCAGTTGCTGCCGCGACCAGCCGCGCTGCTGGTGACCCTGCAGCCACGAGCCGGTGAACCAGCCCAGCGCGCCCAGGCTCAGCACGGCACCGGCCCAGCTGGGTGACAGCCCACGCTCGCGCTGCAGCAGCAGGGGCAGGTAGGCCTCGCAGGCGAAGAACGCGGCAGCGGCCACACCACGCAATGCGATCACGCTGGGCAGGCCGCGGCGCAGGCGCAGGGTGCCGGCGGGCAACAGGCGATGCACGCAGAACAGCAGCGCCAGCATCGCCACGCCGATGCACAGCAGTGCCGGTACGCCCTGTTGTTGCCCGCCCAGATACAGCAGCAGGGCAGCCAGGGAGGCGCCGCTGGCCCAGCGCACGATGTTGCCGCGGCCATCATCGGCAACATCCGTGGCTGCAGCCTGCATGCGCGCCAGCGCCGGTCGCAGCAGCAGGCCGGCCGGTATCGCCAGCAGCGGCACCGCCAGGAACACCCAGCGCCAGCCAAGATGCTGCACGATCACACCGCTCAGCGCCGGGCCGATCATCGACGGCACCACCCAACCGGCAGAGAACGCGGCGAAGACCTTCGGCCGCAGATGCTCGGGATAGGTCCGGCCGACCATCACATACAGCGACACCGAAATGGCGCCTGCGCCCAGGCCCTGCAGCAGGCGTCCGGCCACCAGCATGCCCATGCGCAGGGCGAAGCCCGCCAGCAGCAGGCCCAGCACGAAGCAGGCCAGGCCCCACCACAGCGGGCGTGCGGGGCCGTGGCGGTCGGCCCAGCGGCCGGCCAGGGTCATGCCGATCACGCTGGTGGCCAAGGTGCCGCCGAAGGCCAACGCATACAGGCGCAGGCCGTCCAGGGCCTCGGCCACGGTCGGCATTGCTGCGGCCACCGCCAGTGCCTCGAAGGCATGCAGGGAGACCAGGGCGACCATGCCCAGGGTGGTGGCGCGGTAGCGCGCGGACAGGATGGAGGAATCGACCGGATCGGCCGTGGCAGCGGGGGAGGGCATCGGGTTCCTGCGGGGGCGGACGGGCCGCGCTTGTCATCTGGCGGCGATGGTAGCAGCATGCCACCTCAACCAAAGTTGAGGTCAATCGATGCTGGCACAGGACATGAGCGTCGGCGATGTCGCCCGTCGCAGCGGCGTGGCCGTCTCTGCGCTGCATTTCTACGAGCGCAAGGGGTTGATCAGCAGCCTGCGCACGTCGGGTAACCAGCGCCGCTACGCCCGCGACGTGCTGCGCCGGCTGGCGGTGATCCGCGTGGCGCAACGCGTGGGCATGCCGCTGGAAGCGGTGGCACGTGCGTTCGAGAGCCTGCCGCAGGGGCGGGCGCCGACCAAGGCCGACTGGGCCAAGCTGTCGGCACGCTGGCAGGTGGAGCTGGAGGAACGCATCCGCATGCTGCAGCTGCTGCGCGACGAGCTGACCGGCTGCATCGGCTGCGGTTGCCTGTCACTGAAGCGCTGCCGCCTGGCCAACCCGGATGACGTGCTCGGCGAGCGCGGCGACGGCCCGATGCGCTGGGGCTGACCGTGCTGGTGGGTGCCGACCTTGGTCGGCACGCTCGTTACCAGACGGTGATGGTTTCGCCGCTCTGAATGCCTTCCACCGCGCGCTGGAAGGCCAGTGCCGCGCGCTGTGCGGTTACTGCTTCAAAGCCGGGGAAGTAGGGGCCGTAGGCTTCCATCGATTCCACCAGCACGTTCGGGCTGACCACGTTGATGCGCAGCCCGCGCGGCAGCAGTTCCAGCGCCGCCGCCCGCACGAAACCTTCCAGTGCATGGTTGACGGCGGTGGCATTGGCGCCATCGCGGATCGGCTGCGCGCTGACGATGCCGCTGGTCAGGGTGATCGAGCCGCCAGCGTTGAGATGGTGCTGCGCGGCCAGTGCAAGGCGTACCTGGCCGAGCAGCTTGTCCTGCAGGCCGACGTTGAACTGTTCGGGTGTCATCTGCTGCAACGGGCCGAAATGCAGCTTGCCGGTGGTGGATATCACCGCATCGACCGGGCCGGTCTGCGCGAACAGTTCGCGCACGCTGGCGTCGTCGGTGAGGTCCACGCGCAGGCTGCCGCTGTGGCGGCCGGCAGCGAGGATGTCGTGCTGCTGGCCCAGGTGGCGGGCGACCGCCTGGCCGAGGGTGCCGCTGGCACCGACGAGAAGAATCTTCATGACAGCTCCTTGCGAGAGGGGATGGATGCAGTCTGCGCTGTCACCGGTTGGTTTGGTAAGTGGCTTATGATTCGCATATTCCTAACCATGGATTTGCAATGGATACCTTGCGCTGCATGCAGGCCTTCGTCGCCGTGGCCGAGCACGGTAGTTTTTCCGCTGCCGCCAGCCACCTGCAGGTGTCGGCGGTGATGGTCGGCAAGTACATCCAGCAGCTGGAAGCGCACCTGGGCACCGCGCTGCTGCAGCGGAACACCCGTCGCCAACGCCTGACCGAAGCCGGCACTGCCTACCTGGCCGGTTGCCGGCAGGTGCTGGAACAGGTGCAGCAGGCCGAGGCGGACGTGGCCGGGCTGCAGGT
The DNA here is from genome assembly GCF_019969775.1 of Stenotrophomonas sp. OVS01A. Lineage (NCBI taxonomy): Bacteria > Pseudomonadati > Pseudomonadota > Gammaproteobacteria > Lysobacterales > Lysobacteraceae > Stenotrophomonas > Stenotrophomonas sp. OVS01A. Next base: position 247,606 of record NZ_JAHXYV010000001.1, read on the forward strand.
GCAGCCACGCGGGCTGTTGCGGGTCAGTGCGCCGACCACCTGGGGCAGCTGCGTGCTGGCTCCCGTGTTGAGCGATCTGCTGCGGGCACAGCCGCTGCTGAACATCGAGCTGGACCTGAGCAATCGCCGCATCGACCTGATCGAGGATGGCTTCGATGCAGCCATCCGCGTCGGTCCGCTGCCGTCGCAGGAACTGGTGGCGCGGCCGCTGCCGCCGTATGCGATGAGTCTGTGTGCATCACCGTCGTACCTGCGCCGCCGTGGTACGCCGCGCACGCCCGCCGATCTTGAAGGACATGATTGCCTGAGCCACCTGGCCTGGCGCGGCGGTCACGGTTGGCAGCTGGCCAATGGCGAACAGGTCGATTGGGAAGCGCGGTTGACCAGCAATGACGGTTACGCGCTCCGCGAAGCAGCCGTGGCGGGCGCAGGCCTGGTGCTGCAGCCGACCGCGCTGCTTGCCGGTGAAATCGCAGCGGGATGATTGAAGCCACTGCTGCGCGACTATCTGCCCGAGCCACGGCCGATGCACCTGATCTACCTGCCCGACCGTCGCCCCCGACCGCGGCTGCAGTGTTTCGTTGATTTCGTCATGGCCAGGCTGGGCACGTAGATCCACGCATGCGTGGATGGCGGTGGGTGCCGACCGTTGGTCGGCACACTTGTTTCAATCATTGGCGGCAGACAGTTCCTGCCCACGCACCTGCGCGGCACGCAGTGCCTTTTCCACCAACGCTTCAAACCCACCTGCCTGGAAGCTTTCGATCGCCGCCTGGGTTGTGCCGTTGGGTGAGGTCACCCGGCGCCGCAGTTCGGCTGGGCTTTCACCGGCTTCGTCCAGCATGCGCGAGGCGCCCAGCAGTGTCTGCACCACCAGCGTGCGCGCCGCTTCTGCAGGCAGGCCTTGTGCGATGCCGGCCGCTTCCATTGCTTCGGCCAGCAGGAACACATAGGCCGGGCCACTGCCGGATACGGCGGTGACCGAATCCATCTGCGCTTCGTCGTCGATCCACACCGTGCGTCCCGCGCTGGCCAGCACGCGTTCGGCCTGCGCATGCTGCTGCGCATCCACCGCTGGCGTGGCATACAGGCCGGTGACCCCGGCGCCGAGCAGGGCCGGGGTGTTGGGCATCGCGCGCACCACCGGCAGCGTGCCACCCAACCAGCGCTGCAGCTGCGGGCTGGTGATGCCGGCGGCGATCGAGATCACCAACGGCTCCTGTGCCTGCGCCAACACCTGCAGTGACTGGCAGACCTCGCGCAGCACCTGCGGTTTCACCGCCAGCAGCCACGTGTTGCCCTGCGCCGCCGCAGCGGCCGCGTTGTCGTGGGTCTGCACGCCAAAATCGGCAGCCAGCTTTTCGCGCAGTTCGGCCACCGGTTCGGCCACATGGATGTGCGCGGCCGGCACGCCCTGCCGGATCAGGCCGGCAATCAGGCTGCGGGCCATGTTGCCGCCGCCGATGAAGGTGATGGAATCAGCTGCCATGGGAATCTCCTTGGAATCAGGCCGGGCGCGGACGCGCGCCGAACAGGGCGGTACCGATGCGCACCAGGGTGGCACCTTCGGCGATCGCTTCAGCGTAGTCGCTGCTCATGCCCATCGACAGGGTGTCCACCTGGGCATGAGCGGCAGCCAGCGCCTCGAAAAGTGTGCGCATGCGCACGAACGCGTCGCGCCGGCGCTCGGCGTCGGGCCACGGCGCAGGAATCGCCATCAGGCCGCGCAGGCGCAGGTTCGGCTCGGCGGCGATGGTTGCCGCCAGCGCGTCCACGTCGTCCGGCGCGCAGCCGTGCTTGCTCGACTCGTCATCGATGTTGACCTGGATGAGTACGTTCAGCGGGCCGCGTTCAGCGGGGCGGTAGCGGGCCAGCGCGGCGACCAGCTTGGGCCGGTCCACGCTCTGCACCCAGTCGAAGTGCGTGGCCACCGGTTCGGCCTTGTTCGACTGCAGGTGGCCGATCAGGTGCCATTCCAGGCCCAGCGGCCGCAGTTCCTGCATCTTGGCCAGCGCTTCCTGCACGTAGTTTTCGCCGAACGCGGTCTGGCCCTGCGCGGCAAGCGCAGCCACGGCCTCGGCCGGCTGGGTCTTGGACACCGCCAGCAGGCGCGGCGGTGGCCGCCCGGCGGCAGCGGCGGCGTTGTGCAGGTTGCTCAGGATCTGGGGCAGGGGAGTGGCCACGTAACGCGTTCCGTTCAATCAGGAGGCTATACTGCCGCCCGGGGAAAGATCCTTCCAGTCGAAGCCGTTATTGGGGAGTAGCCGCTCATGGATATCGCCGAGCTGTTGGCGTTTTCCGTAAAGAACAAAGCGTCCGACCTGCATCTGTCCGCAGGCCTGCCGCCGATGATCCGCGTGGACGGTGATGTTCGCCGGATCAACATTCCAGCCCTGGACCACAAGCAGGTCCACGCGCTGGTGTACGACATCATGTCCGACAAGCAGCGCCGCGATTACGAGGAATTCCTCGAAGTCGATTTCTCCTTCGAGATCCCGTCGCTGGCGCGCTTCCGTGTCAATGCGTTCAACCAGAACCGTGGCGCCGGTGCGGTGTTCCGTACCATTCCGTCCGAAGTGCTGACCCTGGAAGACCTGGCCTGCCCGCCGCTGTTCCGCGAGGTGATCCAGCAGCCGCAGGGCCTGATCCTGGTGACCGGCCCGACCGGTTCGGGCAAGTCGACCACGCTGGCGGCGATGATCGACTACATCAACAAGAACGAATACGGCCATATCCTCACCGTCGAGGATCCGATCGAATTCGTGCACACCTCGCAGAAGTGCCTGATCAACCAGCGCGAAGTGCACCGCGATACGCATGGCTTCAATGAAGCGCTGCGTTCGGCACTGCGTGAGGACCCGGACATCATCCTGGTCGGCGAACTGCGTGACCTGGAAACCATCCGCCTGGCGCTGACCGCCGCGGAAACCGGCCACCTGGTGTTCGGCACCCTGCACACCAGTTCGGCGGCCAAGACCATCGACCGCATCATCGACGTGTTCCCGGCCGGCGAAAAGCCGATGGTGCGCTCGATGCTGTCCGAATCACTACGCGCGGTCATTTCGCAGGCGCTGCTGAAGAAGGTCGGCGGCGGTCGTACCGCTGCGTGGGAAATCATGGTGGGCACCCCGGCCATCCGCAACCTGATCCGCGAGGACAAGGTGGCGCAGATGTATTCGGCCATCCAGACCGGCCAGCAGTACGGCATGATGACCCTGGACCAGCACCTGCAGGACCTGGTCAAGCGCAGCCTGATCACCCGCAACCAGGCCCGCGAATACGCCAAGGACAAGCGTCTGTTCGAGTAAGGCGAGGCAATGGCGGGGCAGGGCGCGCGAATACGTCGCCGGCCCCGCGCTGTTTCCTCCACCGACCGATTCCTGGTACATGCCCCATTGGGAGCCCGCCGTGAACACCACCGCGACCACCATCGATTTCACCTCGTTCCTCAAGCTGATGGCGCACCAGCGCGCCTCGGACCTGTTCATCACCGCCGGCATGCCGCCGGCGATCAAGGTCAACGGCAAGATTTCGCCGATCACCCAGACGCCACTGACGCCGCAGCAGAGCCGCGACTTGGTGCTGAATGTGATGACGCCGGCGCAGCGCGAGGAATTCGAGAAGACCCACGAATGCAACTTCGCCATCGGCCTGTCCGGCGTCGGCCGCTTCCGCGTGAGCTGCTTCTACCAGCGCAACCAGGTCGGCATGGTGCTGCGTCGCATCGAGACGCGCATTCCCACCGTGGAAGAGCTGAGCCTGCCGCCGATCATCAAGACGCTGGCGATGACCAAGCGCGGCATCATCCTGTTCGTCGGCGCTACCGGTACCGGTAAATCAACCTCGCTGGCAGCGATGATCGGTTACCGCAACCAGAATTCGACCGGGCACATCATCACCATCGAAGATCCGATCGAATTCGTGCACAAGCACGAGGGCTGCATCATCACCCAGCGCGAAGTCGGCATCGATACCGACAGCTGGGAAGCCGCGCTGAAGAACACCCTGCGCCAGGCGCCGGATGTGATCATGATCGGCGAAGTGCGTACCCGCGAGGGCATGGACCATGCCATCGCCTTCGCTGAAACCGGTCACCTGGTGCTGTGCACGCTGCACGCCAACAATGCCAACCAGGCGATGGACCGCATTGTCAACTTCTTCCCGGAAGATCGCCGCAACCAGCTGTTGATGGATCTGTCGCTGAACCTCAAGGGCGTGGTCGCGCAGCAGTTGATTCCTTCGCCGGATGGCCGTTCGCGCAAGGTCGCGATGGAGATCCTGCTGGGCACGCCGCTGGTGCAGGACTACATCCGCGACGGCGAGATCCACAAGCTGAAGGAGCTGATGAAGGAATCGGTCCAGCTGGGCATGAAGACCTTCGACCAGAGCCTGTTCGAGCTGTACCAGGCCGGTGAGATCAGCTACGAGGACGCACTGCGCTACGCCGATTCGCAGAACGAAGTGCGCCTGCGCATCAAGCTCAGCCAGGGCGGCGATGCCCGCACCCTGTCGCAGGGGTTGGATGGCGTGGAGATTTCAGAGGTCCGGTAACGACGGTGCCGCTGCCGGCGGCAGTGCGATGGATGGCAGGACGGCATTCATGAGATCCAGTCATGACCGACTGCCATCCAGGTCGTTCAATCCGCTGCCCCTGCAGGCGTATCGTCATCGCTCCCCTACTGGAGCACGACGATGCAGACACGTGAACTCGGCCGCAGCGGCCTGAAAGTCTCCGCCCTGGGCCTGGGCTGCATGGGCCTGAGCCACGGCTACGGTCCTGCCGTCGAGCAGAGCCAGGGCATCGCCCTGCTGCACGCCGCGGTCGAACGCGGCGTGACCTTCTTCGACACGGCCGAAGTCTATGGTCCATATACCAACGAAGACCTGCTCGGCAGGGCGCTGGCACCGCACCGCGACAAGCTGGTGATCGCCACCAAGTTCGGCTTCAAGGACGCACAGGTCGACACCGGCCTGGACAGTCGTCCGGAGAACATCCGTGCGGTGGCCGAAGCCAGCCTCAAGCGCCTGCGCACCGACTACATCGACCTGTTCTACCAGCACCGCGTGGATCCGAACGTGCCGATCGAGGATGTGGCCGGCACCGTGCGTGACCTGATCGCCGAGGGCAAGGTGCGCCACTTCGGCTTGTCCGAAGCCAGCGCCGCCACGGTGCGTCGCGCGCATGCCGTGCAACCGGTGGCCGCAGTGCAGAGCGAGTACTCGCTGTGGTGGCGCGAACCGGAACGCGAACTGCTGCCGGCGCTGCAGGAACTCGGCATCGGCTTCGTGCCGTTCAGCCCGCTCGGTCGCGGCTTCCTGACTGGCGCGATCAACGCCGACACCACCTTCGCCGACAACGATTTCCGCAACACCGTGCCACGCTTCGAAGTGGAAGCGCGTCGCGCCAATCAAGCGCTGGTTGACCGCATCACCACGATCGCGGCGGCGCGGGGCGCCACCCCGGCACAGGTCGCGCTGGCCTGGCTGCTGGCGCGGGCACCGTGGATCGTGCCGATTCCGGGTACGACCAAGATCCATCGCCTGGAAGAGAACCTTGCCGCCGCCGACCTGCAGCTGTCTCCCGCCGAGCTGGAGCGCATCGCGCAGACGCTGCAGGAGATCGCCATCGTCGGCGAGCGCTACAACGCGCAGCGCGCAGCGCAGGCCAAGGGCTGATCGCAGTGGGCGCGGACTTTCGTCCTGTGCTGGGTGTGGTCTTTCGATCTTTGGTGGGCGCGGACTTTCGATCTGTGGTGGGTGCGGACTCTCGTCCTGTGGTGGGTGCGGACCGTTGGTCCGCACGCCTCACCCCACCATCGGCCCGCGCAGCGCATCAAGCACCGTACGCATCGCCACGGTGACATGCCGGCGTGACGGGTAATACGCGTAGTAGCCATCGAAGTGCGGGCACCAGTCATCCAGTGTTGATTGCAGGCGGCCTTCCAGCAGGGCCGCCTGCACCTGGTCTTCGGGCAGCCAGGCCAGTCCGCTGCCGGCCAGCGCCGCAGCCCGCGTCATGCCCATGGTGTTGAAGGTCCACTGACCAGAGACGCGGATGCTCAGCTCATTGCCATCCTGACCGAAATCCCACGGCATCAGGCCGCCATGGGTGGGCAGGCGCAGGGTGATGCAGTTGTGCGCGGCCAGATCGTGCGGATGCACCGGCGCCACGTGCTGGCGGAAGTACGACGGTGCCCCCACCACGCGCATGCGCAGCGGCGGACTGATCGGCAGCGCCACCATGTCGCGTGCCAGGCGCTCACCGAGACGGATGCCGATGTCGTAGCGCTCGGCGACGATGTCGGCCAGGCCGTAATCGGTGGTCAGCTCGACCTTCAGGTCCGGGTACTGCTGCAGCAGCGGCGCGAGCCTGGGCCAGGCCAGGTATTCGGCGGCGTGGCCGGTGGCGTTGATGCGGATGGTGCCTGCGGGGCGCTCGCGGTACTCGGCCAGCGCGGCCAGTTCGTCTTCGATCTCTGCCAGGCGCGGGGCCAGGGTTTCCAGCAGGCGGGCACCGGCCTCGGTGGTGGCGACGCTGCGGGTGGTGCGGGTCAGCAGGCGCACGCCCAGTCGCTCTTCCAGCCCGCGCATGGCGTGGCTGAGGGCGGACTGGGAGACACCCAGCTGGGCAGCGGCTTTGGTGAAGCTGCCTTCGCGGGCAACGTGGACGAAGGCTTGCAGGTCGTTGAGGTTTTCACGCGGCATGAGGGGATGATACGGCCGGGCTGCGCCCGGCGCCTGCGGTAATGCCGGCCGCGAGCCGGCAACCGCAACAGCAACAGCAACAGCGGGCTTCCTGTGGAGCGGCATGGCCTGCTCTTGGTGGGTGTCGACCTTGGTCGACACGTAGATCCGCGCCATGCGTGGATGCGTGCCAGGTGCTGCCGGGGTTGTTCGGCTAATGCGCCATGTCGATTTGTGGTTCTGTGGTTCGTCGAATGGGTACTTTCCAAACAACAGGGAGCAGCACATGAGCACCGACAGCAAACCCAAGGGCCCGGCGTCCTATTTTCCTTCCATCGAAAAGACCTACGGGCAGCCGGTGGCGCATTGGCTGGCGCTGCTGGCCAAACGGCCGGGGCTGAAGCACATGGAACTGGTCAGCTTCCTGAAATCCGAGCACGGGCTGGGCCATGGCCACGCAAACGCCCTGGTCGCCCACCACCTGGCCACCCAGCGCTGAGACAACCGCTCCACCTAGCGAAGCGACCCGCTTCTGCTCTTCTTTTCTCTCTACGTGGCTGGACGCGCACGGAACCTGTCCAAGGCCGGGTGGGGTGAGGCTGCGGGGGTGTCCGCGGCATGGGCCCGAGGCATGCCTCGGGCGGGTTGGGCAGGACGCCCAACCCCGGTCTTGCCGTGTGCGCAGGACAGCGCACACGAGCAAGACGCGGCCAAGTCCCCAAGGACGGGTTCACGGCGTCCCCCGCAGCCTCACCCCGCCTGGCCAAGCCACTGAACTGCATTACGCCGCCCAGCCACGAGGGGCTGCGCCGTTCGCCGCAACTCCCAACTGAACGATTTCATCTGCAACTGTCATGCAGATCGTGTCTAATACCGCTCCCCACCCGTAGTGCCCCCACCTGTATGTCCCTCCAATCCCATGGCCCGGCGCCGTGCGACGACGCTGACGGCCACCTGGTCACCGCTGGCCCGCTGACCCCGCCGCCCGATGTTGCCGGCACCCCCGCCGATGAGAAGGCGCTGCGCCACTCGGTCGCCGAGGACGTGCAGGGCATGGTGCTGGCCATGCTCGTGGCCTCACTGGGCCTGGCGATCTTCGCCAAGGGCGGGCTGATGATCGGCGGCATGGCCGGCATGGCTTTCCTGCTGCACTATTCGATGGGCTGGAACTTCGGTCTGGTGTTCGTGCTGGTCAACCTGCCGTTCTACTGGGTGGCCGTGCGCCGCATGGGCTGGGAATTCACCCTGAAGACGTTCGCAGCGGTCACTGCCTGCGGCCTGCTCACCGACATCCTGCCGCGCTGGGCGGACTTTTCGCATATCGCGCCGCTGTACTCGGCGCTGGTTGGTGGCGCGCTGTCCGGGCTGGGCATCCTGTTCTTCATCCGCCACCGCGCCAGCCTCGGCGGCATCGGCATCCTGGCGGTGTACCTGCAGCGCACCCGCGGCTGGAGCGCCGGCAAGGTGCAGATGTCCTTCGATGCGTGCCTGATGGTGGCCGCGTTCTTCGTGCTGTCGCCGTCCAAAGTGATGTACTCGGCCATCGGTGCGGTGGTGCTCAGCCTGGTGCTGATGTTCAACCACCGCCCGGGCCGCTACATGGGCGTCTGATTCCGCATTCGGCGGATCGCCTGCCCAGGCGCCACGCGCCCCGGTAGCGCCGGGCCATGCCCGGCGGATGCGCATCAGCCGCGCGCTGCCTGTACCCACGGTGGTGCCAGCTTCAGCAGCGTTGCATGCACCGGGCAGTCCTCGGCATGCGCGCCCGGCAGGTAGCCCAGGCTCATCAGGAACTCGCCGGTGATCTCGCCACCGGTGAAGCGGAACGTCTTCTTGAACAGCTTCACCCAGTCGGCCTTGCTGCGCGGATGGTGTGCGTCCAGCCAGGCGGCGAAACTGCCGTGGCTCTGGCGCAGCTGCTGGATCACCTGCGCGTTGTGGATCGCCGCCAGCACCTTCAAGCGGTTGCGGATGATGCCCGGGTCCGACAGCAGGCGCTCGATGTCCTGCTCGGCGTAGGCGGCGACGCGATCAACGTCGAACGCGTCATAGGCCGCGCGGAATCCCTCGCGCTTCTTCAGGATGGTTTCCCAGCTCAGGCCGGCCTGGTTGATCTCCAGCAGCAGGCGCTCGAACAGTTCACGCTCATCGCGCTGCGGGAAGCCATATTCATTGGCGTGGTAGTACTCGTGCACCGGATGGCCCGGGGCGATGCGGCAGTATCCGCTCATGGTGTGGCCGCCTCCGCGCGGTCGTTGCTGCGATCAATCTCCAGCTGGCCCGCCGCGCCGTCAAGCAGCAGCGTCGGCCAGCGCGGCGGCTGCATGGTCAGGCGGCCGTCGCGCAGGGCCTGTGGGGCCCCGTCCGAGGTGCGCTGGTCAACGTCCTGGAAGGAAACATCACCCTCCTTTCTCCAGCCAGCCGGTTCACGCACGTGCAGCTGGCAGCGCGGACCGCTGTACAGACTGGTCATGCACAGCAGCACGTCGTCTTCTCCATCGCCGTCCAGGTCACGGCGCAGGGTGACGCAGCGGTTGTCGCCGGTCTTGTCGTCGTCCAGGCAATCGCCCACGTGCAAGCGACGGTCCAGTATCGCCTGCCACCAGTCATCGGCTGGCGAGGCGGTGCCCTTGGCCTGCACGATCCGTGACTTCAGGCTGGCGAGGTCGCGCACGCCATCGTCGATGTCGTTATCCCAGCGTGACTCGCGCTTCTGCCGGGCCAGGGCCTGCACGATGATGCTGGAGGCGCGCGTGTCGGCCGCCAATGACGATGCTTTCTGCAGCGTGCGCAGCGCCTGCACACCTCGACGGCCCAGCTCGAAACGCAGCTGATTTGCGGCGTCCGCAGTCATCAACGCCGGATCGGCGCGCAGGCGCTTCATCTGGCTGGCCAGGGTGATGCGCACCGGGTCGATCACCGGCGAGATGGCCAGCAGTGCGGTTGCCAGCACGGCCCAGCACATCCCGCGGTTGACCGGCTCAAGCCGATGCAGCCAACGCCCGTGCCGGCGCAGTGCGGCGAAGGCGTAGCCGATGGCATAGCCGGCAATCAGCACTGCCACCGCCACGCCCCAGAAGCGCGAGAGGGTCCAGCCGTACTGGCTGACCCGCAGGGACATCGCATACAGCGCCAGGCCGGCGTAGATCGGCAGTGCCAGCAGGCTGGCCTCGACCAGCCGGCGCAGCCATGCCGGGTAGGGCGGGGTGCCGTCGTCGTGCTGGTAGACCGCGTTGGCCAGGCTGATCAGCAGCACCGCCAGCACCAGCAGCAGGCTGGCGGCCGAACGCGTGGCCCACAGCGGCGCCAGCCCGGTGAACGGCAGCGACAGCACGAACAGCACCGCGATGAACGACAGCAATGGCAGCAGGCCGCGGCAGATCGCGAAGAGCACCTGGCGGGTGATCTGCATCGCGCGATGCTGGGTGCGCCCGATCAGCACGCCGAAGCCTGCCAGCATGCCGGTGGCCAAGGCGATGAAGGCATCGCTGCCGAACAGGACGTGGAAGAAGTCGACCTTGACCATCCGGAACAGCGCCGCCCACAGCCATAGAAGCAGCCAGGTCAAGCCGGTGAACACCGCCGCCAGCACCAGGGTCAGCCCGTTCTGCCAGGCGCGTTCGAACAATGCGCCATAGTCGGCCCGCCAATGTCCGGCATGCAGGCGGAACTGCCACCACGGCAGGGCAATGAACGTGGCAACGGCCAGGCAGATCGAGAGCGGAACCTGCAGCACGGCCGCATACAGCGCGGTTTCTCCGCTCAGGTTCCAGGCGGTCCAGGCGGCCAGCGCGAGGACCAGCAACGAGGCCAACCCGGCGTGCAGCCACAGGCGCCAGGCCTTCAGATCGACCAGCGTCAAGGCCACTGCGGTGGGCACGGTCAATACCCAGGCATACCAGCAGTAGCGCCAGCCGATGTCCCGGAACGGCCATTGATCCGCCAGTTCCTGGGCCGCGAAAAGCATCAGCCCCTGCAGCAGTGCGATCAACACGATCATGCTGCGGGTGGGCCATGACAGCGTTGCATCCTGCTGCATCGGGTCGTCCTCCTTGCAAGAGCGCCATCCTAGCCCATCCCTTCGCGCCCGCATCCGGTCGCAGCGGTTAGAATGGCGCCCATGCCAGTAACGCCGACTTCCCTCGCCAATCACCTGCTCGTGGCGCTGCCGTCGCTGATCGACGCCACCTTCGCCCGCACCGTCGCGCTGATCTGCCAGCACGACGAGAACGGGGCAATGGGGGTGCTGGTCAACCAGCCGTCCGAGTACACCCTGGGCGAAGTGCTTGCGCAGATGGAGATCGCTACCGGCGATGGCGTCCTGCAGGCGCGTCCGGTGCTCAATGGCGGACCGGTGCATCCCGAGCGTGGCTTCGTCATCCATGACGACGCGCGCGCGTGGGATTCCAGCCTCGTCGTCGGTGACGGCCTGTACCTGACCACCTCGCGTGACATCCTCGAGGCGATGGCGCGTGGCGAAGGCCCGGCCAATGCCGTGGTCACCCTGGGCTGCGCGGGCTGGAGTGCCGGCCAGCTGGAAAGCGAACTGTCCGAAAACAGCTGGCTGACCGTGCCGGCCGATGCCGAACTGGTGTTCCAGCTGCCGCTGGAACAGCGCTGGCAGGGCGCCGCGTCGCGCATTGGCGTCGATCTGTTCCGGCTGACCGATTACAGCGGCCATGTCTGAGCCGGCCCTCATCCGTCGCGATGGCACCGTACTCGGTTTCGATGTCGGCTCGCGCCGGATCGGCGTGGCGATCGGCAGTGCCTTCGCCGCGCATGCACGCGCGGTGGCCGTGGTCGATGTGCACGGCAATGGCCCCGACTGGGCGGCGATCGAACGCCTGCTCAAGGAATGGAAGCCCGATGGCCTGGTGGTCGGCGATCCGCTGACCCTGGACGGCCAGGACCAGCCCAACCGCAAGCGCGCGCAGGGCTTTGCCCGCCAGCTGCGGGAACGTTTCAAGCTGCCGGTGGTGATGATCGACGAGCGTTCCAGCTCGGTCGAGGCCGCCCGCCGCTTCGCCGTCGAGCGCGCCGAAGGGCGCAAGCGTCGCCGCGACGCGGCTGCGCTCGATGCCGTGGCTGCGGCGGTGATCATCGACCGCTGGTTGTCGTCGCCGGACGACGCCATTCCCATTCCCTGACGATACGAACCCCGCCATGACCGCCCAGCAACTCGATGACTCCGGCCGCCTGCGCCACCTGTTGACGCTTGAAGGTCTTCCCCGCGACACCCTGGTGCAACTGCTCGACCGCGCTGGCCAGATCCGCGATGCCGCGGTCGGCCGTGTCGGCAACAAGCGCCACGTGCTGGGCGGATCGGCGGTGTGCACGTTGTTCTTCGAACCTTCCACCCGTACCCGCAGCTCGTTCCATCTGGCGGCGCAGCGGCTGGGTGCGGACGTGCTGAACTTCGACGCCTCCACCTCGTCCACGCGCAAGGGCGAAACCGCCTGCGACACGCTGAAGAACCTGGAAGCGATGGGCGTGCGTGGTTTCGTCGTGCGCCACCCCGATGACGGCGCCGTGGCGGCGCTGGCTGCGGTGGCGGGCGAGGGCACCGCGCTGGTCAATGCCGGCGACGGCCGCAGCTCGCACCCGACCCAGGGCCTGCTGGACATGCTGACCCTGCGCCAGGCCAAGGGCCCGGACTTCTCGAAGATGAAGGTGGTGATCGTCGGTGACGTCAAGCACTCGCGCGTGGCCCGCACCGACCTGCATGCCCTGCGCACGCTGGGCGTGGGCGAGATCCGCGTATGTGGCCCGCAGTCGCTGCTGCCTGACGACGACACCCTCAAGGGCTGCGTGGTCGGTGATGATTTCGACGCGATGCTGGAAGGCGTCGACGCGCTGATGATGTTGCGCCTGCAGCGCGAGCGCATGGAAGAAGGCCTGGTGCCGTCGCTGGAGCAGTACCACGCACAGTACGGCCTGAACACCACACGCCTGGCCCGCGCCGGCAAGGACGCAGCCGTGCTGCACCCGGGGCCGATCAACCGCGGCGTGGAAGTGACCGACGAAGTGGCCGACGGCCCGCAGTCGTGGGTGCTGCGCCAGGTCGCCAACGGCGTTGCCGTGCGCATGGCCGTGCTGGAAACCCTGCTGGGTTGATACCCCGCGTCCCGGTTGGGTGGGAATTCACCTTGAACTGCCTTGGTGGGTACCGACCGTTGGTCGGCACATAGGGGAATCACCTTGAACTGCCTTGGTGGGTGCCGACCGTCGGTCGGCACATAGGGGAATCACCTCGAACTGCCTCGGTAGGTGCCGACCGTTGGTCGGCACATAGGGGAATCACCTCGAACTGCCTTGGTGGGTGCCGACCGTTGGTCGGCACATAGGGGAATCACCTCGAACTGCCTCGGTAGGTGCCGACCGTTGGTCGGCACAGAGCAATCAGTCCCGTGAAGCGCTGGGCGCAACCATTGATTGGCTACAGGCCTACCTGCATCGGAGTAGTTGCCCGATAGAAGGGCACTGCCGGTAGGCACACGCTTGTGCCCATGAACCGTGCACGTCTATGCCTTGGCCGCCATTCCCGGATCGGGCAATCCTACATCCTGACCACCGTCACTCAGGGGCGTCGACGCTACTTCGACGATGCCACTGCCGCGCAGGTGGTGATGGACGTGGTCCGCCGCATCGATGCTGAAGGCCTGACACACTCACTTGCCTATGTGGTCATGCCGAACCACATCCATTGGCTTGTGGAACTCCGCGCGTTCTCGCTGGATTACATCATGCAACGCTTCAAATCGAGCAGTGCATTGCGGATCAACCGCATGTTCGGCCGATCAGGGCGATTCTGGCAATCGAGCTATCACGATCACGCGATCCGCTCCGATGAATCACTGTACCGGCATGCGATGTACGTGTTGGGGAATCCGATCAGGGCAGGGCTGACCGCACAGCTTGGTGAATATCCCCATGCGTGGTGTCGATGGGAGATCGAAGGGAGGTTCCAGGCAATTGAACACATTGGATTGGAGAGATAGTGCCGACCAACGGTCGGCACCCACCGACATACGTTTTCCAGCAGGGACCGTGACTCAGCGCTTCTGGGCGAACAGCCACGCCCACATCGCCGCGTCGGCGTAGGTGGCATCCCAGGCATTGTGGTTGCCTTCCGCGTACTCGGTATAGCGCACGTCGCGCGCGCCGGCGGTCTGGAACGCGGCATGCAGCCGGCGATCATCATCCGGTGGCACCACATCATCCAGCGCGCCGTGGAAGATCCAGATCGGGGTGCGCTGCAACCGTTGCGCGATCACCGCATAGGGATCCGCTTCGTTCGCCACCTGCTCGACGAACAGGGTAGGGCGTACCGCACGTGGTGCCAGCACCGCACCGCAGACCGGTACGATCGCGGCAAAGCGCTTCGGATCGTCCAGCGCGATGTTCCAGCTGCCATAGCCGCCCATCGACATTCCGGTCAGGTACTGCCTTGCCGGGTCAGCGTCGAATTCGGCAATCGTGGCATCCAGTGCCGCGATCGCCACCCGGTTGTTGCGGCCGCTCCATTCCTCGTCGCCGGGAACCTGCGGAAACACCGCCAGCGCGGGGAAGTCGGCCGCGTGCCGACGCAGGTACGGGCCCAGGCCTGCGTGGGTCTGCTTCACGCCATCGCCGCCGCGCTCGCCGGAGCCGTGCAGGAACAGCACCACCGGCAGCGGACCAGCCGCGCGCGCGGCGGCGGCCGGTATGAACACCTGGTAGTAGGCGGTGTCGCCGTCCACCTTCACCGCACGTGCCTCGAAGTGGCCGCGGGCACCGGGCGGCGTACTGGCACACCCGGTCAACATCAGCAGGGCCAGCAGCGGCAGCCAGCGCAGAAGCGATCGAAGCATGGCGGTTCCCATGAGGGCGATGTCGCCTCGATGGTAGTGCGCCGCGACCGGCCCGGCATCGTGCGCCGCATCACTGCGGGCGCGGGAAGCTGGCGATGATCTCCAGCTGCTCCTGTGCTTCGGCATTGCCGCCTGCGGCCGCGGCCTGCACCTGCGCCATGTCCGGGTGCAGCACCACCAGCAACGGGTTCTCGCACACCGGGCACACATACTCGGTGGCGTCCTCGTCCAGTTCCATCACCATTGCCCGCGAACTGCCTTTCCACTCGCAGGCGGCACAGGTGTGAAGCTGGTCGCGCCAACCCGGTGCAAAGTAGTTTTCGATCGTCGTTGCCATGGCAGTTCCAGTCAGTGCAGCAGGACCATGGTGGCCAGGCCGAGGAAAGTAAAGAAGCCCATCGAGTCGGTCACCGCTGTCAGGAAGATGCCGCTGGCCAGCGCCGGATCGAAGCCGAAGCGCTTCAGGCCCAGGGGCACCAGCACGCCGGCCAGTGCCGCGAACAACAGGTTGCAGGTCAGCGCGATGGCGATCACGGCCGAGAGTCCGGGCGAGTGGAACCAGGCGAGCACGATCAGGCCCAGCACCGAACCGAGCACCACGCCATTGAGCAGGGCCACCCGCACTTCCTTCCACAGCAGCGTGCGTGCGTTGGAACTGCCGACCTGGCCCAGTGCCAGGCCGCGCACCATCAGCGCCAGCACCTGGGTGCCGGCGTTGCCGCCGAGGCCAGCGACGATCGGCATCAACACCGCCAGGGCGACCAGCTTGTCGATGGTGCCCTCGAAGTGGCCGACCACGCTGGAGGCCAGGAAGGCCGTGCACAGATTCACCGACAGCCACATCAAGCGGCGGCGCATCGCGCGCCAGACCGGGCTGAACAGGTCCTCGTCCTCGTCCAGGCCGGCAGCGCCCAGCGCCTGGTGCTCGGCCTGGCCACGGATGATGTCGACCACGTCATCGATGGTGATGCGGCCGATCAGGATGTTGTTGTCATCCACCACCGGCGCGGAGATCCAGTCATGGTCGGAGAACTGCCGCGCCACTTCCTGGTCGCTCTCGCCGACATCGATGGCAGGCTGCTCATCGTCGATCAGGCGGTTGATCGGGGTGGTGTCTTCGTGGGTCACCAGCGAGGCCAGAGACACGCGGCCCAGGTACTGGTGGCGGCGGCTGACCACGAACAGGTGATCGGTGTGGTCCGGCAGTTCGCCGCGCAGGCGCAGGTAGCGCAGCACCACATCGACGTTGACGTCGGCGCGTACCGTCACCACGTCCGGGTTCATCAGGCGGCCGGCGCTGTCCTCGGGGTAGGACAGCACCTGCTCCAGGCGCTCGCGGTTCTCGCGATCCATCGACTTGAGGACTTCGTCGATGACCGTGTCCGGCAGGTCTTCAACCAGGTCGGCCAGATCGTCGATGTCGAGGTCTTCGACCGCGGCGATGATTTCGTCCGGGTCCATGTCCGCCAGCAGGCTTTCGCGCACGTCGTCGCCGACGTGGACCAGCACCTCGCCATCGTCTTCCGGATCGACCAGGCCCCAGACGATCTCGCGCTTGCCCGGCGGCAACGATTCGAGCAGGTTGCCGATCTCGGCCGGCGCCAGGGTATTGACCAGACGGCGTACCGGGCCCAGCCGACCGCTGTCCAGTGCATCGGACAGCATCCGCAACTGGCGCGCAGTCTTGTCGTGGCGTACGGCCTCAGCCATCGCAGCTCCCGCGGGATAAGAAAAGCCGCGATCCCAGCAAGGATGCGGCAACAGGGGTGTTCAGCGCGTCATTATCGCAAGGGGATGTTTCAGCGCATACCCCGCTGGCCACAGGCCACTGGGGTCCACGCATGCCACCTCATCCCCCGCCTGTCGGTGCGCTCCTTGAACAACAAGGGGCTGCTGCCCCAGATCGAATCCGCCGGGCATGGCCCGGCGCTACCAAAGGTGACACGCGGCGGTAGCGCCGGGCCGTGCCCGGCGAGCGCGTAGCGCGGGGGTCAGGACGCGTCCGCCACAAGCGCCAGCCAGCGCTCGATGCCGCGGCGGTCACGCATGCCCAGCAGCTTCGGTGCGCGGGCACGCAGGGCCCCCAGATCGGCATCACGGACGGCTCGGCGCACTTCCAACAGGGTGCCCGGGTGCAGGCTGAACTCGGTCAGGCCCAGCGCCAGCAGCAGCGGGGTCATCCGTGCGTCGCCCGCGATTTCGCCGCATACCGCCACCGGAATGCGATGGCGTGCGCCGGTCTCGATCACCATCTGCAGCAGGCGCAGCACGGCCGGATGCAGCGGCGAATACAGTTCGTCCAGTGCTTCGTTGTTGCGGTCGGCGGCCAGCAGGTACTGCACCAGATCGTTGGTGCCGATCGACAGGAAGTCGACCAGATCGATGAAGCTCTCCAGCGCCAGCGCGGCGGCGGGTACTTCGACCATCGCGCCCAGTGGCACATGCTCGGCCACCATGTGGCCCTCGGCGCGCAGTTGCTCGCCCAGTTTCAGCATGCGCCGGCGTACCGCCAGCAGTTCGTCGCGGGTGCTGACCATGGGCACCAGCACGCGCAGCTTGCCGTAGGCCGAGGCACGCAGGATCGCGCGCATCTGGGTGTCGGCCACCTTGGGCCGCGCCAGCGACAGGCGCACGCCGCGCAGGCCCAGCGCCGGGTTTTCCTCGTTGCTCAGGGTCAGGCCGGTGCGGTCGGCCTTGTCTGCACCCAGGTCGAGGGTGCGGATGGTCACCGGCCGGCCACTCATGCCCAGCGCCGCATCGCGGTAGGTCTGGAACTGTTCTTCTTCGTCCGGCAGCTCGTTGCGCTGCAGGAACAGGAATTCGGTGCGGTACAGGCCCAGGCCATGGGCGCCCAGCGCATGCGCCTGGGTCACATCTTCCAGCGATTCGGCGTTGGCCAGCAGTGCGATGTCGACCTGGTCGCGGGTACGGCTGGGCTTGCTGCGCAGGCGGCCGAGCTCGCGCTGCTCGCGTGCGTGCTCCTTCAGGCGCGCCCGGTAATCACGCAGGTTATCGGCCTGCGGGTTGACGGTGATGCTGCCGTCGGCGCCATCGATGATCAGCACGTCGCCGTCGATCACCTTGTTCAGCAGCTGCGGCACGCTGACGATCAACGGCAGGTGCAGGCTGCGGGCAAGGATCGCACTGTGCGAAAGCGCGCTGCCAGCGCTGGTGACGATGCCGACCACACCGTGCGATTGCAGCTGGGCCAGCTCGGAAGGGGCGATGTTGTCGCAGACCAGGATTTCGCCGGCCAGGCCCTTCACCGCTGTGGGCCGTTCCGGCTGCAGGAACGCGTGGATGCGCCCGATCACATGGTCGAGATCGTCCATGCGGCTCTTCAGGTAGGCATCGTCCATGCCGTCGAAGACTTTGGCCAGGCGGTCGCGCTGCAGGCGCAGCGCGTAGCCGGCACTGTAGGGACCACTGCGGATCAGTTCGTCCAGGCCGAACAGCAGTTCGGGATCGTCCAGCAGCAGTGCATGCAGGTCGAGGAACTCGCCCACTTCCTGGTTCAGCGCGCCATGCAGGCGCTGGCGCAGCTCGTGCATCTCCGTGCGCGCCGCGTCCACGGCGCGATGCAGGCGTGCCAGCTCGGATTCAACCTGGGAGGGGCCGACGCGCTGTTCGGCTACTTCCAGTGCATGCGGCAGGCGCACGCGGGCGCGGCCCATTGCCGTGCCGCGGGCGGCGCCGTGGCCGGCCAGCAGCTGTACCGGCCGTTGGCCGGTAGGGGTTTGGCCGGCGCGCGCGCGCGGCACGCTCAGTTGTCCTCGTCGAAGCGACGCTCGAACAGGTCGACCACTGCATCCATCGCGGCGACTTCGTCTTCGCCGTTGATGCGGATGGTGACCGGCGTGCCTTGCCCTGCCGCCAGCAGCATCACGCCCATGATGCTCTTGGCGTTGATCTCACGGCCCTTGGCGGCCATGGTCACGTTGCAGCGGAACGGCGCCAGGGTCTGCACCAGCTTGGCGGTGGCCCGGGCATGCAGGCCCAGGCGGTTGCTCACAGTGAGTTCTCGTTCAAGCATCGTCGACTATCGCTCCATTACGGGTGCCCGCCGCCGCAGTGGCGGGCAGTTGATCCAGTCCCTGTTCCGGATAATTCATCACCCGCAGCAACATCGGCAGACTCAGCGCCGACACCCGGCGAACCGGGGTCCCCAACCGGGCCAGCTGCCCGGCAAGGTTGGCAGGGCTGGCGCCGTACAGGTCGGTCAGGATCAGCACGCCATCGCCCCCATCGACCCGCCGCAGAGCGGCCGAGGCGAGCGGGAGCAGAGCATCCAGGTCTGCGTCGAACGGTACTTCGAAAGCTTCGGTCTTCAGCGGCAACTGCCGCAGAAGCCGGGTCGCCACGTCGAGCAGGGCGATCCCGACCCCAGGATGTGTTACGAGGAGAATGCCACAGGTCATTACTGCACGTTAACAGGTCAAGGTGAATTGGCGATAGCAGCAGGAGAGGGGCACTGTGTCCCGTATTCAGCGTTGTTCGGGTCAGAGCCCTTTTTCGTTGAAAAAGGGATCCGACTCCATCCGTTTTCTCGATGCCTGATAGAGATTCATCCACGCATGGCGTGGATCTACCGTGTCGACCAAGGTCGACACCCACCAACAGCCAAACGACGATGCGCCGCTATCTGTCGAAGGCGGGGTGGGTCCGGTGGCGGGGGTGTCCGCGGCATGGATGCCGCGGCCAAGCCCCCAAGGATGGGTTTACGGCGTCCCCCGCCACCGGACCCACCCCGCCGTCCCACGTAATCCGGCTGTTGCTGTTGCTGTTGACGTTGCCGTGGTTTCTGCGGGTGCCGGGCGCAGCCCGGCCGACCCTGTCAATCCTGTTCGCGGTGGTACGTCGCCACGTCTTCCCAGCCCATCTCACGCGCATGGCGGGCCAGGCGTTCGGCCAGGAACACCGAGCGGTGCTTGCCGCCGGTGCAACCGAAGGCCACCGTCACATAGCTGCGGGTGCCATCGCCCAGTTTGGGCAGCCAGGTATCCAGGAAATCCATCAGCTGCGCCAGGTAGCGCTGCACATCCGGCTGCGCCTCCAGGTAGTCGCGCACGCCCGGCTCGCGGCCGCTCAACGCACGCAGTTCCGGATCCCAATGCGGGTTGGGCAGCACGCGCGCGTCGAACACGAAGTCGGCCTCGGCCGGTACGCCACGCTTGTAGGCGAACGATTCGAACAGCAGCGACAGGCGGCTGGCATGGCCCATCGCAAATTCAGTGATGATCCGGCGCCGCAGCTGGTGCACGTTCAACGCACTGGTATCGATCACCGCATCGGCTTCGCGGCGCAGCGGCGCGATCAGCTCGCGCTCACGGGCAATCGCTTCGGGCAGCGACAGGCCCAGCTGGCTCAGCGGGTGCCGGCGGCGGGTGTCGGCGTAGCGCTTGAGCACCGTTTCATCGCTGGCCTCGAAAAACAGCACCTTGGCGTCGACGCCGGCATCGGTGGCCAGCTGCCGCCAGCTGGACAACTGGGTCAGGTCGCTCTGCCCACGCACGTCGATGCCCACTGCCAACCGGCGCGATGCCGCGCCGTCATGGTGGCTAAGCACATTGCGCACGAAATCCGGCAGCAGCTGGATCGGCAGGTTGTCCGAACAGTAGTAGTCCTGGTCCTCGAAGGTCTTCAGGGCGACGGATTTACCCGAGCCGGACAGGCCACTGACGATGATCAGGGTCGGGGCGGTGGGAATGACGGTGCTCATGGACGGGCTCTTCGAAGGACAGGGGGGTCAGGGCGTTCGCCGTTCCAGCAGGTTGCTGTGGCGGGCGATGAACATCGCCGCCGGGTCGATACCCTTGGTACGCAGAATGTGCAGGCGGGTGGCCGCCTCGGTCAGGACGGCCAGGTTGCGGCCGGGCATCACCGGCAGGGTGATCAGCGGCACGTCCAGGTCCAGCACGTGGCGCGTGCCCGAGTCGCCGGTCAGGCGCTCGTAACCATGGGGGGTGGGCTCGGTCATCGGCTTGGTCAGGTGGACGATCAGCCGAAGGTACTTGTTCTTCTTTACAGCGGTGTCGCCAAACATCTCGCGCACGTTCAGCACGCCCAGGCCGCGCACTTCCAGCAGGTCCTGCAGCAGTTCCGGGCAGGTGCCATCGAGCACGTCGGGGGCGATCTGGGTGAACTCGGGGGCGTCGTCGGCCACCAGGCGGTGACCGCGGCTGAGCAGTTCCAGGGCCAGCTCGCTCTTGCCTGATCCCGCTTCACCGGTGATCAGCACGCCGATGGAGTAGATCTCCATGAACACGCCATGCAGGATCACCCGCGGCGCCAGCGTCCGGGCCAGGTGGTAGGACAGGTGGTTGAGCAGTTCGTGGCCGCGCTTGGGTGACAACCACAGCGGCGTGCCGGATTCATCCGCGGCCGCGCGCAGGTCTTCCGGGCACGGCTGGTTGCGGGTCAGCACCAGCGCCAGCGGATGCGACTGCATGATCTTTTCGATGGTTTCCCAGCGCTGGCGTGGTTCCAGCGCGTCCAGCCAGGACAGTTCCTCGGTACCGAGGATCTGCACCTTGTTGGGATAGATCGCATTGAGATAGCCGGCCAGCGAAGGGCGTCGCGAGACCGTATTGCCGGCCTCCAGCTCACGCTTCTCGCCGGATTTGCCCGCTGCCCAACGCAGGCCGAGCCGCTCTCGCTGCTGTTCGAACAGTTCGCGGGCAGTGATGCTGGTATTCATGCGGCGCTCGCCGGTGGGGTCAGGTCCAGGGCCTGGCGCAGCTCCCGTGCATCACCGGCCTCGCGCAGCGCCTGGCGGATGCAGGGCGCGGAAAACAGCTCGGCCAGCTCGGACAGCAGCATCAGGTGTTGATGGGTGTAGTGGGCGGGAACGGCCATGGCGAACACCAGGTCCACCGGCTCGTCACCACCGAAATCGACCGGGGTCTGCAGACGCAGCAGCGCGCCACGGGGGCGATCCAGGGTCGGCGCACGACCATGCGGGATGGCGATGCCGTAGCCGATCGCGGTACTGCCCAACGCCTCGCGCTGGCACAGGTTGAGATAGATCTGTTCGGCGTTGGCCTGGCGGCAGGCCAGCAATCCGGCCGCGGCCTGCAGGACGCTGTCGCGGTCGGTGGCCGTGCAGAGTTGGGTCTGCACGGCCGCCAGGAGGTCAGTCAGGGGCATGTCTGCGGGGAGCGGTGGCGATCAGCCACCATTGTCGCCCACCGGCAGCGGTGCGTGCTGCTGTTTTTTCTCCTTGTGCTTGATCACCAGGCGGTCAAGCTTGTCCGCCAGCAGGTCGATCGCCGCATACATGGTTTGCGCATTGGCTTCAGCGTGCAGGGTCTGACCCGGAATATTGAGGCTGGCATCGACGTGGTGTTCAGTCTTCTGCAGCTTGAGCGTCACCCGCGCTTCGCAGTGCTGGTCGAAGTGTTTGCCGATCCGGGCCAGCTTCTCCTCTACATAGGACTGCAGGGCCGGGGTGACTTCGACATCTTTGCCAAACGTTTCGATGCGCATCGGGTTTCTCCTTTGATCGGATGTGCCAATGAACCTCTCCGCCGGGCGCGGCGGCGCGTCAAACGATTCTGACTCTTTCGTGCGAGGCGGAGATGTTCATGGCCTCACGATACTTCGCCACGGTGCGCCGCGCTACTGGGATTCCCGACGATTTGAGCAGGTCAGCCAGCTTGGCGTCAGAAAGCGGCTTGCGTGGGTTCTCGTCATCGATCAGGCGCCGGATCATGGCCTGGATGGCGGTGCTGGACGCTTCGCCGCCGCCGTCGGTGTCGATGCCCGAGGCGAAGAAGGCGCGCAGCGGCAAGGTGCCGCGTGGCGTACGCACATGTTTGCGGGCGATCGCGCGCGATACGGTGGATTCGTGCAGGCCCAGTTCGGCTGCGATCTCGCGCAGGGTCAGCGGGCGCAATGCCTGTTCGCCAAATTCAAGGAAGCCGGCCTGCTGCTGGATCAGGCTTCGCACTACCCGCAACAGCGTCTCGCCTCGCGCCTGCAGGCCCTTCAGCAGCCAGCGTGCCTCCTGCAGCTGGCCGCGCAGATAACCGGCATCCGCGTCACCGCAGCGGCGGATCATCTGCTCGTAACCGCGGTGGATCACCAGCTTGGGGCCGGCATGGGCGGCCAGCGCGGCGCGCCAGATGCCGTTCTGCCGCCATACGACGACGTCGGGCACCACGTAGGTGTCCTGGGCGAGCGGGGCGATCTGGGTGCCGGGGCGCGGGTCCAGCGAGCGCAGCAGGGCCACGGCGGTCTCGACCTCGGCCAGCGGCTGCTTCAACTGCTGGGCCAGGCCCGTCACGCCCGAGCGCGGCAGTTGTTCCAGTGGGCCGGCGGCAACCTGCCGGGCCAGGGCCAGGCACGGGGTATCAGCAGGAAGCACGTCCAGCTGCAGTTGCAGGCATTCGCCAAGGCTGCGTGCGGCCACGCCTACGGGGTCGAAGCGCTGGATCTGGTGCAGCACGGTCAGGATTTCGTCTTCACCGGCGTGGATCGCCGGCAACAGCGCTTCGGCGATGGCCGAGAGCGGCTCGCGCAGATAGCCGTCGTCTTCCAATGAATCGATCAGCGCGGCGCCGATGCTGCGGTCGCGCTTGGACAGGTGGGTCAGGTGCAGCTGCCACAGCAGGTGGTCGGCCAGGGTTTCGGTTTCGGCAACGCGTTCGGCGGCACTGCCGTTGTCGTCGTCGTCATCGAAACTGCCGCCGCTGCCGCCACTGCTCCAGTCCAGCTCGGCAGGTGCCCAGTCGTCGCCGCTGCTTTCAGCGTTGTCGGGCGGGGCGTCATTGTCGCCGCCCGCGTCCTCGCTGCTGCCGTCCTTGTCGACACCGGCGCCTTCGTCGCTGCTGTCCGACCAGTCCAGCAGCGGATTGCTCTCCACCGCCTGGGCGATTTCCAGCTCCAGCTCGGTCGTGGACATCTGCAGCAGCTTGATCGCCTGCTGCAGCTGGGGCGTAAGCACCAGCTGCTGTCCCAACGATGTCTGCAGCCGAGTCTTCATGCCTGTGCCGAACGGAAGGGAGAGGGCCCGGCGGCCGCGGTTACAGCTTGAAGGAGTCCCCAAGGTAGACGCGACGCACGTCGGCATTGTCCAGGATCGCCTCGGGCGAGCCCTGGGCCAGTACGGTGCCCTCTGCGAGGATATACGCGCGGTCGCAGATTCCCAAGGTCTCGCGCACGTTGTGGTCGGTGATCAGCACACCGATGCCGCGTTGCTTGAGATGGGTGACGATGCGCTGGATTTCGCCGACCGAGATCGGGTCGACACCGGCGAAGGGTTCGTCGAGCAGGATCAGGCGCGGTTTGGCGGCCAGTGCACGGGCGATCTCGCAGCGACGGCGCTCACCACCGGACAGGCTGGCGCCGAGCTGTTCGGAAACATGCCCAAGCTGCAGTTCGTCGAGCAGGCTGTTCAGTTCGCGCTCGCGGCCCGCCGAATCCAGGTCCTCGCGCAGTTCCAGCACCAGGCGCAGGTTGTCGGCCACGGTCAGCTTGCGGAACACCGACGGTTCCTGCGGCAGGTAGCCCACGCCCTGCTTGGCGCGGGTGTACATCGGGTCGCCGGTGATGTCCTTGCCGTCCAGCACGATGCTGCCGGCATCGGCACCGACCAGGCCGACGATCATGTAGAAGCAGGTGGTCTTGCCGGCGCCGTTGGGACCGAGCAGGCCAACCACTTCACCGGCGTCCAGGGTCAGCCCGAAGTCCTTGACGACTTCGCGCTGCTTGTAGCGTTTGCGCAGGCCAGTTGCGACGAGCATTACTTCTTGCCTCCAGCCGGAGCCGGAGCGGCAGCAGGCGTCTTGTTCTTCGGCGGAATCACGGTGCGCACGCGGCTGCCATCACCGCCGGAGTTCATTTCACCGCTGCGGGTGTTGTAGACCATGCGCTGGCCCGCATTGGTGCCGCGCGCGCTGGTGACCTTGTAGTTGCCGGTCAGGGTGATGATCTCGGTGGTGATGTCGTAGTCGATCCGGTCGGCCACCGCATCCATCCAGGTGCCATCGTCGAGCTGCTGCTTCATCTTGGCCTGCTTGCCGGTGAACACCGCACGCACGGCTTCGCCGCCCTTGAGGTAGATCTCCGCTTCGGACGAGCGCAGGTCCAGGGTGCCCTGGGTGATGATCACGCCACCGGACAGCACGGTCTTGCCATCACCGGTGAGGGTGCCGGACTGCGCACCGGAATCAATGTTCATCGCTTCGTTGCGGTCCGTCGACTTGGCAAAGGCGACAGCGGGGACAAGAAGACTGAGTGCGAGCACGGCTGCAAAGGGAATCTTCATCGGGGTCCGTTCTACCGGTGGTGGCCCTCCGGCGGGACCGGGGGCGGCGGGTGGGGGCTGCCGGCTTCGCGCCTGTCGGGAAGACGTCGCGGGCGGGCGGCGGAATCAGCGCTTGGGCGTGTAACGACCCTTGGACTGGCTGAGGAAATGATACGTGTTGTTCTTCGAATCCACCTCGAACCCGACGCCGGACTGCTCCATGCCGGGCCGGGTCATGGTCACCAGGGCATCGGTGCGGGCGCGGTTGTCTTTCGGGAATACATCCAGGTGGTCGGTGCGGAAGGTGGTCGGGACCACGCCCGGGCCGGCCGGGCTGTCGCCGGCGACGTTGCCCCGCAGCTTCATCTCGTCGCCCTTGGCACTGAGCCAGCCGGTCTGGGCGCGCAGCGTCCAGTGCTTACCGTCCTTGTCGGGCATTTCGAACAGCGGCGTGGTGATGTTGAGCGTCTGGTCGCCACGCTGGCGTTCCAGCAGGGGCGCGCGCAGGGTGGTCGATTCCTTGCCATGTTCGTCCAGGGCGACGATCTGGAAATCGTGCAGGATGTAGTCCACGCCGGCGTCCTGGCCTTCGGCGGCAGGTGCCTTTTCGCGGTTGCGCAGCGCCGCCCAGCTGCTCAGCAGGGCGGCCAGCAGCAGGCAGACGCCGAGGATCATCCGCCAGTTGAGGGTGGGGGCATTCATGCGCCGAACCTCGCCAGCACGGCGTCCACGCGACCCTGCGCGGCCAGCAGCACGTCGCACAGCTCGCGCGCGGCACCACGGCCTCCGTCGGCACGGGTGATCCAGTGCACGCGCTCGGCGATCCACGGGTGGGCATTGGCCGGAGCCACCGCCAGGCCGACCGCGCCCAGCGGCGCCAGGTCCGGCAGATCGTCACCCATGAAGGCCACTTGGTCCAGGCCGATGCCGTGCTGGGCGCACAGCGCCTGCACGCTGGCCAGCTTGTCGCCGACGGCGATCTGGGTGTCGATGCCCAGGTCGGCGCCGCGCTTGAGCGCGGACTGGCTGTTGCGCGCGGTGATCAGCACGGGGTGGATGCCGTGCTGCTGCAGCAGTTTCAGGCCCAGACCATCCTGCACGAAGTACGCCTTGCTCTCGTTGCCATCCTTGTCGTAGTACAGCCGACCGTCGGTGAGGGTGCCGTCCACGTCGAAGCAGGCCAGGCGGATACCGGCCGCAACGGCATGCAGGTGGGTGGGGAAGGCGGGCAGGGGGGACCAGGGCATCAGGGCATCGGACTCGGTGGTTGCGGGCTCGTTGGTACAGACTGAATGGGGTCTACGGACTGTCGGTTAAACCACCCGCGCCCGCAACAGGTCATGAATGTTCAGGGCGCCGACCGCGCGGCCCTGGCTGTCGACCACGATCAGGCCGGTGATCTTGTGGGTTTCCATCAGCCGCGCAGCCTCCACCGCCAGCTTGTCGGCGCTGATGGTGCGCGGTTGCCGGGTCATCACATCGGCGATCCTGGCGGTGCGCACGTCCAGGTCGGTGTCCAGGGCGCGGCGCAGGTCGCCGTCGGTGAACAGCCCGATCAGCACGCCCTGGTCGTCGACCACGGCGGTCATGCCCAGGCGCTTGCGGCTCATCTCCATCAGCGCTTCGCTGAGGCTGGCGCCGACATCGACCTTGGGCAGGTCCTCGCCGGTGTGCATGACGTCGGTGATGTGCAGCAGCAGGCGGCGGCCGAGGCTGCCGGCCGGGTGCGAACGGGCGAAATCGTCGGCGGTGAAGCCGCGTGCATCCAGCAGGGCCACCGCCAGCGCGTCACCCATCGCCAGCGAGGCGGTGGTGCTGGAGGTGGGCGCCAGCGCCAGCGGGCAGGCTTCGGCTGGCACGCTCACATCCAGGTGGAAATCGGCAGCGCTGGCCAGGCTCGACTGCGGGCGGCCGGTCATGGCGATCAGCACATTGCCCTGGCGCTTGAGCACCGGCAGCAGCATCAGCAGCTCATCCGATTCCCCCGAATAGGACAGGGCCAGCACCACGTCGTCCTCGGTGATCATGCCCAGGTCACCGTGGCCGGCCTCGCCCGGATGCACGTAGAACGCCGGGGTGCCGGTGGAAGCCAGGGTGGCGGCGATCTTGCGCGCGACATGGCCGGACTTGCCCATGCCGGTGGCGACTACCCGGCCGCGGCTGCCCAGGATCGCCCGGCAGGCCTGCTGGAAGGCATCGCCGAGGCGGTCGGCCACGGCGTCCAGCGCCTGCCGTTCGATCTCGAACACGCGCCGGCCACTGGCGACCAGGGCGGCAGGGTCGGCGGAACGGGGGGGCAACAGGGATTCGGCCATGCGGACGCCACGCAGCGGAAGTAGAATGGACGCACATTTTATTAGGAAAGCCCGTTGGACGCCGACACCATCCGCAATCTGATCGAAACCGGCCTGCCCGGCGCCCGCGCCGACGTGCAGGGTGACGATGGCGTGCATTTCGAAGCGACCGTGGTCAGCGAGGCCTTTGCCGGCAAGCTGCCGCTGGCCCGCCACCGGATGGTGTATGCCACTCTGGGTGACCTGATGGGCGGCGCGATCCACGCGCTCGCACTGAAAACCGTGACCCCGGCCGAAGCCGGCTGAACCGCAGAAGATCCCCAATACATGGCCAAGATCGTTGTGACCGGCGGCGCTGCGCTGCACGGTGAAGTAAGCATCTCCGGCGCCAAGAACGCCGTCCTCCCCATCCTGTGCGCGACCCTGCTGGCCGATGCGCCGGTGGAGATCACCAACGTGCCGCATCTGCACGATGTGGTCACCACGGTGAAGCTGCTGGGCGAACTGGGCGCGAACGTGACCATCGACCAGGGCACGCTGTCGCGTGGCAGCGCGATCGTGGTCGACCCGCGTCCGGTCAACCAGCATGTGGCTCCGTATGAGCTGGTCAGGACCATGCGCGCCTCGATCCTGGTGCTGGGCCCGCTGCTGGCCC
This sequence comes from Stenotrophomonas sp. OVS01A, assembly GCF_019969775.1. Lineage (NCBI taxonomy): Bacteria > Pseudomonadati > Pseudomonadota > Gammaproteobacteria > Lysobacterales > Lysobacteraceae > Stenotrophomonas > Stenotrophomonas sp. OVS01A. The sequence continues at coordinate 275,335 of NZ_JAHXYV010000001.1, forward strand.
GCTTCGGCGCCGCCGAAGTATCGCTGCCCGGCGGTTGCGCGATCGGTTCGCGCCCGGTCGACCAGCACATCAAGGGCCTGCAGGCACTCGGTGCCGACATCGTGGTCGAGAACGGCTTCATCAAGGCCACCGCCAAGCGCCTGAAGGGTGGCCACTTCACCTTCGACATGGTCAGCGTGACCGGTACCGAGAACGTGCTGATGGCCGCAGTGCTGGCCGAAGGCACCACCATCCTCGACAACGCGGCGATGGAACCGGAAGTCACCGACCTGGCGCATTGCCTGATCGCTCTCGGCGCGAAGATCGAAGGTCTGGGCACCGCCCGCCTGGTCATCGAAGGCGTCGAACGCCTGTCCGGTGGCCGCCATGAAGTGCTGCCCGACCGCATCGAAACCGGCACCTTCCTGGTGGCTGCAGCGATGACCGGTGGCAAGGTCACCGTCAACCGCGCGCGCCCGAACACCATGGACGCGGTGCTGGCCAAGCTGGTGGAAGCCGGCGCGACCATCGAGACCACCGAAGACAGCATCACCCTGGACATGCACGGCAAGCGGCCGAAGGCAGTCAACCTGACCACCGCGCCGTATCCGGCGTTCCCGACCGACATGCAGGCGCAGTTCATGGCGCTCAACTGCGTGGCCGACGGCGTGGGCGTGATCAATGAAACGATCTTCGAGAACCGTTTCATGCACGTCAACGAGCTGCTGCGCCTTGGCGCGGATGTGCAGGTGGAAGGCCACACGGCCATCGTGCGTGGTCACGAGCGCCTGAGCGGTGCACCGGTGATGGCAACCGACCTGCGCGCGTCAGCGTCGCTGATCCTGGCCGGCTTGATGGCCGATGGCGATACCACCATCGATCGCATCTACCACCTTGATCGCGGCTACGAAAACATCGAAGAAAAGCTGTCTTCGCTTGGCGCCACCATCCGGCGCGTGGCCGCATGATCCTGCGCGGCAGGTTCAGCCGTCGCCGCAAGGCGCTTCTGGTGCTGGTGCTGATCGTGCTGGCGTGGCTGGGCTATGCCTGGTACGCCAACATCGCCATCACCAAGGGCATCGAGCAGAAGGACATGGACTGGAATGGCGACGGCACGGTAACCCGTGACGAGATCATCCAGTCGTTCTACGCGGTTGCGGTGAACGACAGCCAGGAGGGCAACCGCCATTGCCGCACGTTCGTGCGCCGATCCACGGGCGAGCAGATCCGGGTCGACTGCCGCACCGAGTTCGCGCCGGCGGAAACGCCGAAGAAATAAAGAAAACGCCCGCGAAAGCGGGCGTTTTTGTGTGCGGGGCGTGAATCCATGCTTGGCGTGGATCGACGTTGGGCGGTAGCGCCGGGCCATGCCCGGCGAGCGCGCAGCGCGGTCGGTCAGTTCATCGCCTTGATGGTCAGGTCCAGCGCATCGCGGCCGCTCTCACGCTGCAGCATGCGCGCCGGCACCGGGAACTCCGGCACGATCCAGGCGATCAGCTCCTTGTTGCCGTCGACGCGCGAGACCTTGGTGGCCTCGTAGCTCTTGCCGCCGACGGTGACCGATTCCTTGCCCACCACGCGGTAGGTCATGTTCTTGATACGGCCTTCGTCGACCATGCGATAGGTCAGCGGCTTGCCGGCGGCCAGGTCGCGGGCGATGGCCAGGTTGATCAGCAGCGCGTCCATGTCGCCGGCCTTCAGGGCGATCGGTCCGGCGCGGTCCGGCTTGATGTCGCCGGTCCAGGTGGCCTGGTTGCTGGTCCAGTTGTAGTTGGCCTGCACATTGCGCTTCTTCACCAGCAGCGCAGAGCGGTCCTGGCTGCTGAGCGGGCGCAACTGCCCACGCACTTCCTCGAACACGGTGGTCTGGCTCAGGTCCGCCAGCTGGTTCTTGACCTGCAGGCTGTAACGCCACTTGTTGGTGCCTTCGCTGGCCAGGGTCATGCTGCCATTGGCCTGCATGCCCATGTAGCTGGCGAGGTAGTCGGCCTTGAACGGCTGCAGGGCCATGGCCGGCAGGCTGGCCACCGACAGTGCGGCAGCGGCGATCCAGGTCAGGGGGCGGGTCAGGGTGTTCATGCTCAGACTCCTTGGTATTCGATCAGGCGCAGATCGACGCGATCTTCGCCGTCTTCACGTTGCAGGATGCGCACCGGGGTGGGGACACCGTTGGCGATCCAGAGAATGGTTTCATTGTTGCCGCCGTTGGTGCGATACACCCGCAGCGCGTTGTAGGACAGGTCGCCGACCTCGACGTTCTCGGTCTGCGGCGCAGCCTGGTAATCGTGCTGGCGCACCTTGCCCATGTCGACGTAGCGATAGTGCATGGCCGCGCCGGGACGGGCGTCGCGCATGATCGCCAGGTTGATCAGCAACGCGCTCTGGTCGCCGGCCTGCAGTGGAATCGGCTGGGCGCGCTTCTTTTCCACGTCGCCGCTCCATTGCGCGGTACCGGCCTGCCAGTTGTAGGTGCCGACCGCCTTCTTGCCCAGGAACAGGCCCTTGCGCACCGTGCTCTGGCTGAGCGGCGCATACACACCGCTGCGCTCCTCGAACACCGTGCTCTGCTCGATGTTCAGGCCCAGCACGCTGGCAAAGCCGCGGCGGCCGACCACCTGCATGTCCACCCGCCACTGGCTGCCGCCGGTGTGGGTGACCTGCATGGTCGCATCGCCTGCTTCCTTGCCCTTGAAGAACGCCTGGTAGGTCGCGCTGAACGGCTGCAGCGGCGGCGGCTCCCAGGCCAGTGCAGGCAACACCGGCGGCGCCACCTCCGCAGGTGCTGGCGCAGCGGGCGCTGTTGCCTGGCCCCAGCCCGCACAGGCGAGGACGGCAAGCGGCAGCAGCAGAGTTGTACGCAGCAGGGACGTGGTCTTCATGGCCGACAGGAACCGCAGGAGGGGAGCAGGATGCCAGCCCCGCAGTCAGCGGGGCGTGTGCACGGGCGTTACCGGTTCAGGTTTCCGGCGGAATCTAGAGCCAAGGGGCTAAACAGGGGGTGACCGTCGAACATCGGCTGGCCTTCCCGTTCAGCCAGGCGGCCTGCACAGAGCAGTTCCAGGCTGGCGATCAGCAGCGGATGCTCCACCGCAAGCACGCGTTCGGCCAGGGTCTGCGCATCGTCGCCGGCAAGCACCGGAACCCGGGCCTGCGCCAGCACTGCGCCGGCATCCAGTTCCGGCACCACCAGGTGCACGCTGGCGCCGTGCTCGCTATCGCCGGCCTCAAGCGCCCGTGCATGGGTGTGCAGGCCCTTGTGCAACGGCAGCAGCGAGGGGTGGATGTTGACCAGGCGGCCATTGAACCGCTGTACGAAATCGGCGCCCAGAATGCGCATGTAGCCGGCGCAGACGATCCAGTCCGGCGTGGATGCTGCCAGCGCATCACCCAGCGCCTGCTCGTAGGCGGCGCGGTTGCTGAATTCCTTCGGCGCATGCCCCCAGCGCCGATCCGTTGCCACCCGCTCCAGGGCGGTCGCATCGGGACGATCGGAGAACACGCCGACAATCTCGGCCTGCAGTCGCCCTGCCGCGATGGCGTCGACAATGGCCTGCAGGTTGCTGCCGCGCCCGGATGCCAGCACGGCGATTCGGCGGATGCTCATCGCACCACGCTCCGGCGCACCAGCGGCCACAGCAACAGGCTGCCCAAGGTCGCCAGCAGCATGTCCGCATGCGCGTCCCACATGTCGCCCTGCTGGCCGTTGTAGGCCTCAGCCGCTTCCGGCGACAGGGCAAGGGCGATGCCCCATTCCAGCCACTCATACACCAGGCTGGAACACATCACCGCCATCACCGCCAGGGTGAATGCCTGGCCGATGCGCAGCGCAGGCCAGGAATGTCGCGCCAACTGCAGCAATGCGGGGGTGAAGCAGACGCCATAGAGGAAGTGGATCAGGCGATCGAAGTGGTTGCGCTGCCAGCCAAAGGCTGCGTCCGGCGACCACCCGAGCAGCGACTGCAGCCATGCGTCATACGGCACGTTGGAGTACAGCCAGCGCGCGGCCACGCAGTGGATGGCGATGAAGCCGCAGATGGCGATGAACGCGCCGTTGCCCAGCTGCCAGCGCCGGTCCACCCACCACAGGGCCAGCAGGCCGATCACCGTCAGCGAACTGTGCAGGGTCTGCTCGAGCGGCCACAGCGGATGGATCCAGGTGGCTGCGAAGATGCCCAGCACCGCGACCAGTGCGGCCTTCTTCGGTGCCGACAGGGAGTGGGTGGCGCGGTTGCGGGCGAGCGTGGGGGCAGCGGGCGTGGACATGTCGGGGCGATCAGCAGAAGAGACGGAACATGCGCTTGCCAGCTCAGACGCTGACGTGGTCGCCGCGGTCGAACAGGGCGGCGATCTCCGGCTTGCGCAGGAAATACACCGCGTAGGCGGTCAGGGCCATGCCCAGTGGGCCGGCCATCACCGCTGCCCAGGCCGCGCCGCGACACCAGGCCAGGTGGCTGCGCTGGCCAAGCAGCCGCGCGGTGCGCAGCTGCAGGAAACCCAAGCCGATGGCCAGCAGCGACACCGCGCCGTACACCGTCGCCAGCACCGCGCCGTCGTCCATTCCGCGTTCGAAGGCGACGATGCCGACAAAGCCGAGGAAGACCAGCGCTGCCAGCCAATGGAAGCCGGCCAGCGCGTAGAACAGGATCTTCAGGTTGTGCAGGTGGCTTGCGGTCTGCAGGTCGGCCAGGGTCTGCCGTGGCAGCGGCGGTGGGTTCATGCCATCGCTCATGCCACACCCGCCTGGCCAGCGAAGGTGGCCTTCACCTGCGGGCGCAGCAGCACGACCAGGGTGAACACGCCGAGGATGGTGCCGATGGGGGTGAACAGGCACGCCAGCCCCGCCACGATCATGCACAGCAGGTAGCGGCGCTGCTGTGACAGGCAGCGGCCGGCATAGGCCACGAAGCCTGCCAGGGTCAGCCCGCCGAGCACGATGCAGACGCCCATCACGGTGAACAGCCAGCCGACGAACTGCTGCTCTTCCGGCGATGACGGTTCACCGCCGGATTTCATCGGCAGCGAGCCGGACAGCATGGCGATGCCCAGCACGATGTGCAGCACGAAGACCAGCGAGAACACCGCCATCAGGCCAGCGACCACATAGTGGCCGATCGCCAGCTGGCGCAGCTGGGTGGCGTCCTGCGGGCCGAACACCGGCACGGCCGGGTTCGGCGGCAGCACCGGCGGAGCCGGCGGCGTCGACAAGGGAGGAGGTGCGTCCATGCGGGTTCCTTTGTCCAGTGGATCAGGCGATGTGGACGCGTTCGCCGCCCTGGGCGGTGACCACCTGGCCGATCGTCCAGTGCTCCAGGCCTTCCGCCTTGACCGCAGCGGATACGGCCTCGAGCTGGTCCGCAGCGACGATCAGCACGAAGCCGATGCCGCAGTTGAAGGTGCGCCACATCTCGCTGTCTGCCACCGCGCCTTCCTTCTGCAGCCACTGGAACACCGGCGGCAGGGTCCACGACGAGGCCTGGATGTCCAGGCCGAGGCCTTCGGGCACCACGCGGATGATGTTCTCGGTCAGGCCGCCACCGGTGATGTGGGCCATGCCGTGGATGGCATCGCCGTGCGACTTCAGCAGCGACAGGATCGGCTTGACGTACAGGCGGGTGGGGGCCATCAGCGCATCGACCAGCTTGACCCCGCCTTCCAGTTCCAGCTCGGCCGGGCGGCCGGCGCGGTCATAGATGCGACGGACCAGCGAATAGCCGTTGGAGTGCGGGCCGGACGAGGCGATGCCGATCAGCACGTCGCCGGCGGCGACATTGGCGCCGTCCTTCAGTTCGCTCTTTTCGACGGCCGCGACGGTGAAGCCGGCCAGGTCGTACTCGCCCGGCGCGTACATGTCGGGCATCTCGGCGGTTTCGCCGCCGATCAGCGCGCAGCCGGCCTCGGTGCAGCCATTGGCGATGCCGCCCACGACCGCGGCGGCGGTGTCGATGTCCAGCTTGCCGGTGGCGAAGTAGTCCAGGAAGAACAAGGGCTCGGCGCCCTGCACCAGCACGTCGTTCACGCACATGGCGACCAGGTCGATGCCGATCGTATCGTGGCGGTTCAGCTGGTGGGCCAGCTTCAGCTTGGTGCCGACGCCGTCGGTGCCCGACACCAGCACCGGTTCGCGGTACTTGTTGGACAGGTCGAACAGGGCGCCAAAGCCACCCAGGCCGCCCATCACCTCCGGACGGAAGCTGCGCTTGACCAGGGGCTTGATCCGCTCGACCAGTTCGTTGCCGGCGTCGATGTCGACACCCGCGTCACGGTAGGTGAGGGGAGAAGGGGCGGAAGACGGGCTGTTGGTCACGGGCGTCGGCGCTGGCAGGGGTTGAATCGCCGATTTTAACAGGCCGCATTGGCGCAAAGGCCGTATTCGGGCAACAATTCCCCCCGGATACGTCGAGCCAATGGATGTCCTGATGCGCCGCAGCCTGTTTTTGACCCTGCTCCTTGCGCTGTGCCTGCCGGTGGCCACGATGGCCCAGAGCGGCATGCGAACCGAGGGGGATGTTGCCACTGCCAGTGGTGCGTACGAGGCCGAAGTGCCCGTCAACAGCCAAGCCGAGGCTGACCGCAACGGTGCACTTGCCCGCGCGTTGAGCGTTGTACTGGGCAAATTGTCCGGCGATCGCAGCGTCATGTCGCGCCCCGGCGTGGCGCAGGCGTTGCGCAATGCCAAGGACTATGTGGCCAGCTACGACTACAAGCAGGACCAGAGCGTGGGCGCCAGCGGTGCGCCGAGCTTCCGTACCCTGCTGGTCGCGCGCTTCCGCGAGGATGACGTGGACGGGCTGGTGTCGGCCCTGGGCCTGCCGCTGTGGCCGCAGCCCCGGCCGAAGCCGGTGCTGTGGCTGGCCGTCGACGACGGCAGTGGTCCGCGCCTGGTCAGCGTGCAGCAGGCCAATGCTGCGCGGCCGCTGCTGAGCCGGGCCATCGAGCGCGGCTACAAGCTCGGCCTGCCCAGTGGTGGCGCCGCCGAGCAGGCCCTGGCCGGTGCCATCTGGCGCCAGGACAGCGCTGCAGTCGCGCGGGCCTCGTCGCGCTATTCGCCGCCGATGCAGCTGATCGGCAAGCTTTACCGCGCCAATGGCGGCTGGCAGGCGGACTGGGTGTTCGTCGACAACGGCCGGGAACTGAACAAGTGGACCAGCAAGGACGCCAACGCCATGCGCGCGATGGCCGCCGGTGCCGATGGCGCTGCCGACGCGCTGGTCAAGCGTTATGCCAAGGCCGGTGCGGCCACCGGCCAGGCGGGCACCTACCGCGTGGTGGTGACCGGCATCAACAGCGCCGACGAATACCTGCGCCTGGCCGCCGGCCTGCGTGAAGTGGCCGTGGTACGCAACGTCACCCCGCTGCGCGCGACCGCCGACCATCTGGAACTGAATCTGGAAATGACCACCGGCCTGGCCGGCTTCAACCGCATGCTTGGCGACAATGGCGTGCTGGTGCCGTCGGCGACACTGCCGGCCCTGCCGACGCCGATCGACGATACGACCGGTGCACCGGCACCGGCGCCGGTCAGCAATGAGTACCGCCTGCGATGATCCTGTCCCCGGAAGCGGAAATCGCGCAGTTCCTGCGGCGGCTGAAGTTCATCCTGCTGGCCGGCCTGATCGGCTGGGTCGTGTGGCTGCTGGCGCCGATCCTGACGCCGTTCGTGCTGGCGCTGGCGCTGGCCTGGCTGGGCGATCCGCTGGTGGACCGCATCGAGGACACCGGCCGCTCGCGCATGACCGGCGTGGTGCTGGTGTTCGTGGCAATGGTGCTGGTGATCGTCGCGCTGCTGCTGGTGCTGGTGCCGATGATCGAGCGCCAGATCAGCACCCTGATCGCCGCGGCTCCGCAGGCGCAGGCCTGGCTGATGGAGAAGGGCATTCCCTGGTTCGAGCAGAAGACCGGGCTGGAAGTGATGCAGTGGATGGATCCGGACCGTGTGATCGAATGGGTGCGCAGCCATTGGCAGCAGGCCGGCGGATTCGCCACGACCTTCATGGGCTACGTATCGCGTTCGGGCTTCACGGTGGTCACCTGGGTGGTCAACCTGTTGCTGCTGCCGATCCTGGCGTTCTACTTCCTGCGTGACTGGGACAAGCTGGTCGAACGCGTGGCATCGGTGATCCCACGCAACCAGATCGGCACGATCACCACGCTGGCACGTGAATCCAACGAGGTGCTCGGCGCCTTCATCCGCGGGCAGTTCCTGGTGATGCTGGCGCTGGGCGTGATCTACGCCGGTGGCCTGTCGCTGGTCGGGCTCAAGCTGGGCCTGCTGATCGGCCTGATCGCCGGCCTGATCAGCTTCATTCCCTACCTGGGCGCGACCACCGGCATCCTGATGGCGATCGTGGCTGCGCTGGTACAGGCGCAGGGGTTCGACCTGAAACTGCTGATCCTGGTGGGCGTGGTGTTCACCGTTGGCCAGCTGCTGGAGAGCTACGTGCTGACCCCGCGCATCGTCGGCGACAAGATCGGCCTGCACCCGGTGGCGGTGATCTTCGCGGTGATGGCCGGTGGCCAGCTGTTCGGCTTCCTGGGCATGCTGCTGGCGCTGCCGGTGGCGGCGGTCAGCAATGTGCTGTTGCGCTATGCGCACCAGCGTTACCGCCAGAGTGAGCTGTACGCCGGCGAGAAGCCCGCGATCGTGCTTGATGGTGTGATCGACCAGCCCCATATCATCGTGCCTGGCAATGACAAGGGTCCGGAACTGAAGTGATTGGTGTGCCGCAACTTCCGCTGGCCCTGCATTACCCGCGGGACCAGCGGCTGGAAAGCTTCATCGGCGCGCCGGACGGCGCGCTGGCGCAGCTGCATGCCATCGCGGTAGGGGCCAGCCACGACTGGGTGTACCTGGAAGGCGCGGCCGGCACCGGCAAGACCCACCAGGCGCTGGCGATGTGCTCCAGCGCCGAGCAGGCCGGGCGCCTGCCGACCTATGTGCCGCTGGCCAGCGTGGTCGGCCGGGTGCGGGTGGCGCTGGAAGGGCTTGAGCAGCGCGAGCTGGTGGCGCTGGATGGCCTGGATGCGGTGGCAGGCAATCGTGAGGATGAAATCGCGCTGTTCGATTTCCACAACCGCGCGCGCGCTGCCGACGTGACGGTGTTGTACACCGCACAGAAGTCGCCGGGCGAACTGGGCCTGGTGCTGCCGGACCTGCGTTCGCGCCTGGGCCAATGCGTGCGCGTGCTGTTGCAGCCGCTGGACGAGGAAGGCCGCGCGGCGGTGTTGCGCGAGCGCGCGCTGCGCAGAGGGCTGGCGATCGACGAGGCCGCCATCGAGTGGCTGCTGTCGCACACCGGTCGCGAGCTGGGTGGTCTGATCACGTTGCTGGACTGGCTGGATCGCGAATCGCTGGCGGCGAAGCGGCGGATCACCGTGCCGTTCCTGCGCCAGGTGCTGGAAGAAGGCCGTCCTCGTTACTGAGGGGTGTCGGGTGTTGGGTGTTAGGCAGGGCTGCGCCCTGCACCCGCCGAAGCCAGGGCAACGTCAACGTCAACGTCAACGTCAACAGCAAAAGCTCGCTATCCGTGGGATGGCGGGGTGGCTCAGGTTGCGGGGGACGGCGCAAGTACGTCCCTGTAGCCTCGGTCGCGCCATCCATGGCGCTCACGCCCCCGCAACCTGAGCCACCCCGCCTTCGACAGGTTCCCGCGATCTGCCGTGTCGGCGTTCTGCACTGCTGTTGGTGGGTGTCGACCGTTGGTCGTCACAAGAGCGAAGCGATCCGCTTCTGCTTTTCTTTTTTCTTTTTCGTGGCTGGACGCGCACGGAATTTGTCAGAGGTCGGGCGGGTGGGCCATGCAGGGGCGTTGGCGCCATGGATGGCGACAAGTAGATCCACGCCATGCGTGGATGAGACTTTCCCAGGAAGGACTGCCTTGGATCCGACGTTCTCTGCTTGTGGTGGGTGACGACCGTTGGTCGTCACAAGAGCGGAGCGACCCGCTTCTGCTTTTCCTTCTTTTCCGTGGCTGGACGCACACGCAGACTGTCAGAGGTCGGGCGGGTGGGCCATGCAGGGGCGTTGGCGCCATGGATGGCGCCATCGAGCTTACAGGGACGTACTTGCAGCGTCCCCTGCATGGCCCGCCCGTCCGGCCAAGCACGCGATCCGCTCTGCGCGACCAACCACGAGGGGCTCAGCCGTTCGCGGTCAACTCCGCATCCAGCGCATGCAGGCGATCAACGGTCCCGACATCGGTCCAGCGCCCGCGATGATGCTGCCCCGTCATCAACCCCTGTGCCATGAAATGCTTCTGCAACGGCACCACCGAAAACTTCGGTGGCACACGCTCGCTGCCCGGTGCCTCACCGATCACCGCACGCCAATCGGCCACGATCGACGGACGATAGACGCCGATGCCCGCATAGGTCAGGCACGGGCCTTCGCGGTCATGGTGCAGCACACCGTGCGCGTCCAGCCGGTAGTCGCCGTTGGGGTGCTGCGCCGGGTTGTCGACCAGCACCAGATGCGCTTGGCCGGCCGGTTCACGCGGCAGCGTGGCGAAATCGAAATCGGTCCAGATATCGCCGTTCACTACCAGGAACGGATCGTCCCCCAGCGCCGGCAATGCATTGAGGATGCCGCCACCGGTTTCCAGCGGGGTATCGCCTTCGTGCATGAAATGCAGGCGCAGGCCCCACTGGCTGCCATCGCCCAATGCGGCCGGGAACTGCTCGGCGAGCCACGCGGTATTGATCACCACGTCGTGAATGCCGAGCGCAGCCAACCGCTCCAGATGCCACGCGATCAGGGGTTTGCCGGCCACTGCCAGCAGCGGCTTGGGCGTGTGCAGGGTGAGGGGGCGCATGCGCTCACCCAGGCCGGCGGCGAAAATCAGTGCCTTCATCGATGCGGCCTTCAGCGCTGCACGCGCATCGGCGCGGCCAACTCGGCCAGTGCCGGTTTGATCCGCGTTTCCAGCAACTGCTGCAGGGGCGCCAGTTCGCGATAGCGCGGCAGCACTTCATCGAGGTAGGCGATGAAGCGCGGCGCATCGTCCAGGTAGTGGCCCTTGTTGTCGCGATAGCGCAGGCGGCAGAACAGGCCGAGGATCTTCACGTGGCGCTGGATGCCCATCCAGTCGGCATCGCGCAGGAAAGTGGCACGGTCGGGTACCGGCAGGCCGGCATCGCGTGCGCGCTGGTGATACTGCGCCAGCCATTCGTCCACGCGCTGCAGCGGCCAGCTCAGGAAGGCATCCTTGAACAGACTTACCGCGTCGTACGCGATCGGGCCACGCACCAGGTCCTGGAAATCCAGCACCGCCGGGCCGCCATCCACCGGCATCAGGTTGCGCGGCATGTAGTCGCGGTGGGTCATCAGCTGGGCCTGGCCCAGCGCGTTGTCCATCAGCCGACGGTGCACCAGCTGCAGGCCTTCGATCTCGCCGCAGTCCAGTTCAAGGCCAAGATGGCGTTGCAGGAACCACTCGTCGAACAGGCCGGCATCACGCTGCAGCAGCGCTTCGCCGAACTGGCCGAAATCGGCCGGCACCGGAATGGCCTGCAGGCGCAGCAGCTGATCGATGGATCGGCTGAACCACTCGTCGGCATTGCGTTCGTCGAGGATCTTCGCCAGCGTCGGGCCGCCCAGGTCTTCCAGCAGCAGGAAGCCGGCGTCGAGGTCCTGGGCAAGCAGGGCGGGCACGCGCAGGCCGTGATCGTGCAGCAGGCCGCGCATGCGCAGCCACGGCGTGGGGTCTTCCAGCCCCGGCGGGGCGTCCATCACGATGTGGCTGCCGCGCTGGCTGGTGGTGCGCCAGTAGCTGCGCATGCCAGCGTCGACCGAGGCGCGTTCGACCACGGTGTTGCCGTCGTCAAGCTGGGTACGGGCCCATTGCAGGCGCTGTGCGCTGCGCTGGGGATCAGAGGCGGGTTCGGTCATGCAGGCATATCCGGGCGCGCCGGGCGCGCCAACGTCGGGGCAGAATGGAAAAGGAGAGGGCGGCTCAGCGGCGGCCGCTGAACAGGCGCAGGATCGCCAGCACGACGACCGCACCCAGCACCGCGCCGAGGAAGCCGGCCGGTTCACCGGGCGCGTACCAGCCCATGTACTGGCCGAACCAGCCGGCCAGCAGCGCGCCGATGATGCCCAGCACGATGGTCAGCAGGCAGCCCATGCGGTTGTTGCCGGGCATGAAGAAGCGTCCCAGCAGGCCGACGAAGAAGCCGACCAGGATGATGTAGAGCCAGCTGGTGCTGCCAAACAGACCGTTCATGCGATCAGTGCTCTGGAAGGTTGGACGCAGCCTAGCAAGGCCGGGCTGCGTCCGTCATTGCGTGCTGGATCAGCAGCAGCCGTGGTCGCCGTGGCGGGTGCCGCTGTCGGCGGCCACCGGCGAACCGCTGGTCTCGCCACGCAGGCTGGCCGCGTAGTGCTCGCTGATCACCTTGGACACGCACGAGGTGACCTTCTTGCCCATCGGGATGTGCAGGAACTCGTTCGGGCCGTGGGCATTGGAGTGCGGGCCGAGCACGCCGGTGATCATGAACTGGGCGCCCGGGAACTTCTCGCCCAGCATGCCCATGAACGGGATCGAGCCGCCTTCACCCATGTACATCGCCGGCTTGCCGAAGAAGGTCTGGCTGGCATCGTCGATGGCCTTGGTCAGCCACGGTGCCATCGCCGGCGCGTTCCAGCCGGTGGAGGCCTTTTCCAGGTCCAGGGTGACCTGCGCGCCGTTCGGCGGATCGCGCAGCAGCGCTTCCTTCAGCAGCTCGCCGCAGGTCTTGCCATCGGCAGTGGGCGGCAGGCGCAGCGACAGCTTCACTGCGGTATGCGGGCGCAGCACGTTGCCGGCCGATTCCAGCGGCGGCATGCCGCCGATGCCGGTCACCGAGAGGGCAGGGCGCCAGGTGCGGTTGAGCACCAGCTCGGTCAGGTCGTCGTTCATCGGCTTGAGGCCATCGACCAGCGGGAATTTCTCGAAGATCGCGGTGTCGACCACGTCGGCGGCACGCTTGGCCTGTTCCAGGCGCTCGGCCGGGATCTCCACGTTCATGCCGTCGATCAGGATGCGGCCGGTGTCCTGGTCCTCGATGCGCGACAGCAGCTGGCGCAGCAGGCGGAAGCTGGACGGTACCACGCCGGAGGCATCACCGGAGTGCACGCCTTCGTTGAGCACCTTCACCGAGAAGTTGCCGCCGGTCAGGCCGCGCAGCGAGGTGGTGCACCACAGCTGGTCGTAGTTGGCACAGCCCGAATCCAGGCAGACCACCAGCGACGGCTTGCCGATGCGGTCAGCCAGATGGTCCACGTAGGCCGGCAGGTCGTAGCTGCCCGACTCTTCACAGGCTTCGATCAGAACCACGCAGCGGGCATGCGGCAGGCCCTGCGCCTGCAGTGCCAGCACGGCGGCCAGCGAGCCGAAGATGGCGTAGCCGTCATCGGCACCGCCACGGCCATACAGCTTGTCGCCGCGCAGGACCGGGGTCCACGGGCCCAGGTCGTCGTCCCAGCCGGTCATCTCCGGCTGCTTGTCCAGGTGCCCGTAGAGCAGGATGGTGTCGTCGCCGGTTTCGGCGCCGGTAGCCGGAATTTCCAGCAGAATCAGCGGGGTACGGCCTTCCAGGCGCACCACTTCGACCTTCAGGCCGGGCAGGTCCTGGGCCTTGGCCCAGGTTTCCATCAGGGTGACCGCCTGCTCCATGTAGCCGTTCTGCACCCAGTTGGCGTCGAACATCGGCGACTTGTTGGGAATGCGGATGTAGTCGACCAACTGCGGGACGATTTCGCTGTCCCACTTGTCATTGACGAATTGGCCGAGCTTGGCGCTGTCCATCTGAAACTCCGGTTGCATGGCTGATCCGCCCATTCTACGCCTCGGCCAAGGGTAGGGTTTTCCCTACATCACGTCGGGTATTTGGCTGGCTTTTAGAAATCCGTGAACCCTATACGCTGTGTGCATGTGGTGACGGACACTGTTTCGACCGACGGGATTGCCGGTCGGGACGGTCAGAACCACAAGGAGATACACGTCGTGCCTTGGTTTGTCGTGTTAAGGGCGCTGGTGCTGGGAATGTGGATCGCGGGAGCGCAAGCTGCCGAGCCGATCGACATCAACCGGGCCGATGCCCAGGCGCTGCAGCAGGGATTGACGATGGTCGGGGCTACCAAGGCTGCGGCGATCGTCGAGCACCGGCGCAGACACGGCCCGTTTCACCGCGTCGAGGACCTGACGCAGGTGAAGGGGATAGGGACATCGATCGTCGAACGGAATCGACGACGGATCACCGTTGGCAACACGATGTTGCCTGCGGATCCGGTACCCGGATCGGTACCGGTGCGAACCGTACCCAGGCGCTGACAACAGGAATCGTCGGAATCTGCAGGATGCAGGTTCAATGGCTGCGGACAGGATGGCTGCAGCCGCCGACCGTCGCAGGGATGCGGCACCAATCACCAGGATGGTGGCATCACAGACCTGTGGAAGGGGCTGAGATACAAACAGGACAGACGCGGCCGCGTGCAGGATGCAACGCCGCCCCCGCTTCGCAGGATGCGAGGGGGTGGCAGCAGGCCGACAGGGACGTGACGATTGCCCGGTACGACACATGGCTGTGTCGCCGGGCAATTTCTTTTGGCGCGGCTGCGACGTGCCCATGGTGTACGGTGGGGTCTTCGCATGGAATGGAACCTGCTGGATGCACCTGCACCGTTTGACCTTGATGCTCGCCGTGGCCTTGGCACTGCCGTGCGCCGCACAGGCGGCCGCACCCTCCAAGCCTGTCGTGGCCACGACCTCCGAAGTACGCGGGCCGACCGACCTCAAGCCGGGCGAGTACCTGTGGCATCCGGAAGTCTCGCCGGCCGGTCCGATCGTGCTGGTGGTGAGCCTGGATGAGCAACGGGCTTACGTGTACCGCAATGGCATTGCCATCGGCCTGACCACGATCAGCTCGGGCAAGACCGGCCATGAGACGCCGACCGGTGTGTTCACCATCCTGCAGAAGGACAAGGACCACCGCTCCAACCTCTACAACAGCGCACCCATGCCGTACATGCAGCGGCTGACCTGGGACGGCATCGCCCTTCACGGCGGCAGCCTGCCCGGGCATCCGGCCTCGCATGGCTGCGTGCGCCTGCCGCAGGCCTTCGCCCAGAAGCTGTTCAGCGAAACCAAGCGCGGCGATACGGTGGTCGTGGCCGATGCCAAGAGCGCGCCGATGACGCTGGCCTATCCGGCGGTGCTGGCGCCGGTGAATGCACGCGGCCAGGCCCTGCCGGAAGGCGAGGGCGGTGCTCCCGACAAGGCCTGGTGGGATGATGCGGCCGCACCCAGTGGCCAGGTCGGCATCCTGGTCAGCCTGCACGACCAGCGCCTGTACGTGCTGCGCGATGGCGTGATGATCGGTGAGTCGCCGCTGAAGGCCGACGCGCTGCCAGCGTTCCAGGCCACCACCCTGTTCGTGATGGGCCAGGGCTTCAGCGATACGCCCAGCCCGCTTGATGCGCAGCAGCGCCTGCACCAGTGGACGGCCTATCCGCTGCTGGGCCAGGACCGCGCCCAGGCCACGCCGGACCTGCTGGCCACGCCGTCGTTGCCGATGGCACTGCCGGCTGATTTCGCCCGTCAGCTGTACCAGGTGCTGGTGCCGGGCACGACCCTGCTGGTGACGTCGCTGCCGGCGGTGCGCCCAAGCGCGGCTGAATCGGGAATGCAGCCGGTCTTGGAATCAGAGCCGCCAGCGTCCACCCTCAAGGGATCCTGAGACCTCCCTACGTGCCCATGTCTGCTTCCCGCCTGTGCCGGCTGGCCGCCCTTGGCCTGCTGGCAACCACTGCCAGTGCCCCGGCCGGGGCACAGACGCCCATTGCCGCCATCAGCGCCGACGACCTCGCCGCGCAGCTGGCACGCACCGCGCCCAAGGCGGACCGTCGGGTTCTGCAGTTGGCTGCCCACGCCATGCGCTGCGCACTGCAGCGGCCGGAGCTGGGAGTCAGCAGTGAACGCCTGAGCGTGATCGATTACTCGCGGCCGTCCACCGAGCCGCGGATGTGGGTCTTCGATCTCGCCCGCCAGCGGCTGTTGTTCGAGGAGTGGGTGGCGCACGGCCGCAACAGCGGCGAGAACCGCACCGAACATTTCTCCAACCGCGATGGCAGCTTCATGTCCAGCATCGGTGCGTTCACCGCGCAGGAAACCTACATGGGCGGCAACGGCTATTCGCTGCGGCTGGCAGGGTTGGAGCCGGGGTTCAACGATCGTGCACGCGAGCGCGCCATCGTCATCCACGGTGCGCCGTATGTGAATCCGTCCACTGCGCAGTTGCAGGGGCGGTTGGGGCGCAGTCTGGGCTGCCCGGCGGTGCGGTTGTCGGTGGCCAAGCCGCTGATCGACGCGCTGCGAGGCGGCACGATGGTGTTTGCGTACTACCCCGACAAGGACTGGCTCAAGCACTCACAGCTGCTGGGCGGCGATTGCGGTACGGCTGCGGGTCTTGCAACGCGTTGATGCGTTGCGGCGCGCGGCATGATGCAATGCGCGCATGAACATCGACTCCCTGCTGCAGACCCCGAGCCAGGTGATTTCCAGCCTGGACTACCGCCGCGAACGCTGGCGCAACGGCCTCGGCTGGACCCGCGAGATCCTGCGGTTGCCAGCGCAGGGCGATGATTGGGCGTTGCGCCTGTCGGTGGCCGAGATCGAGCAGGACGCCGCGTTTTCCGCATTCCCGGGCGTCGAGCGCGAACTGGTGCTGCTGCAGGGCAATGGCGTGCGCCTGCGTTTCGAGGACGGCCGCGTAGCCGAGGTGCTGCCACCTCATGGGCGCGTGCGTTTTGCCGGTGAGGCTGCGCTGCACGGCGAGCTGGTGGACGGCACCACCCACGATTTCAACCTGATGTGGAAGCGCGGACTGCTGCAGGCCGAGCTGCTGCACCGTCCACTGGTCGGGCCGATGTTCTTCTTCTGCGAGCCGGGCGTGGCCTGGGCCCTGCACCTGTTGGGCGGGCAGGCCACGTTCGGCGCGGACAGCGGATTGCCTGCGATGCAGGCCGGCGATACCGCGTGGTTGGCCGCCGGTGAGCGTCAGCGGCATGCATTGCAGGGCGGCGGCGAGTTGTTGGCGATACGGGTGAGCGCGGCGGGCGGCTGAGCCAGCGTCGGCGCCCGGAGGCAATCATCCACGCATGGCGTGGATCTACTGCAGCATGGTTGTCACCTTGGATCCGGGTAGATCCACGCCATGCGTGGATGCGGCAGCCGATATCGCAGGTGCGGACAAGGGATCGCCGCCAGCCGTTCAGTAGATCCACGCCATGCGTGGATGCAGCAGCCGATGCCGCAGCATGGTGCCAACCAAGGTTCGCACCCACCAAGAGGCAATTCGCCCCAAACGTTCGCTCAATACACGTCGCGCCGGTAACGACCGGCCAGCAGCAGCGCTTCCTTGCCGTCGGCACCGAGCACCTGCTCGATCACCGCATCCACTGCCGGGGCCATGCCCTGCAGGCTGCCGCAGACCAGGATCGTCGCGCCGTCATCGACCCACTGCCGCAGCGTGGATGCTTCGGCCAGCAGGCGATCCTGCACGTAGCGATGTGCGCCGCCATCACGGCTGAACACCGTATCCAGGCGGGTCAGCCTGCCGTTGCCGAGCATCGCCTGCAGTTCATCGCCGAAGTGGAAGTCATGCGCGGCCGAGCGTTCGCCGAACAACAGCCAGGTGCGGGCACCGCCAATGCGTGCGCGTTCGTGCAGGTGCGCGTGCAGGCCGGCGATACCAGTGCCGTTGCCGATCAGCAGCAGTGGAACATCAGCGGCGACGCCATGGAAATTCTCGTTGCGGCGCAGGCGCATCTGTACCGGCCCGCCGATGGCGGCGTGGTCGCACAGCCAGCCACTGCCGATGCCCGGCGTGCCATCGGCACGCAGCTGCCGGCGCAGCAGCAGTTCCACCGCGCCGTCGTCCATTACCGAGGCGATGGAGTATTCGCGATGTGGCAGGGGCTGTAGTGCCGCCAACAGCCCAGGCAGATCGCCTGCTGCAACCAATGACGGCAGGTGCGAGCGCGCAACGCGGGCGAGCAGCGTAGTGCCGTCGTCCAACACGGTGTCCGCATCGAAGCCCTGCGTCTGCAGCCAGTCGCGCGTGCTCTGTTCGGCATGCTGCGGACCGACTTCGGCGATGTCACCGGCCTGCCACTGCGCGCCGCTGCCGGTCGGGGGCTGCAGGCGCAGCCAATAGACCGGACCACCGGCGCTGCCGGGATTGAGGTGGGTGCGCTGCAGCAGCATCCACGGCTGGTACTCGGCCGGTGTCCAATCGGGAAGTTCGCTCGCGCCGCCGGCGAGCTGGCCAAGCAGTTGTTGCCAGTGGCGCAGGGCAGCTGGATCGGCGTTGTCGACTTCAATGGCATCGAACAGCGGATGTGCTCCGTGCTGGCGCAGCCAGTCGTGCAGCTGGTGGCCGAACGCGCAGAAATGCCCGTAGCTGCGATCGCCCAGTGCGAGTACCCCGTACTGCATGTGGTGCAGGGGCGGCGGCGTGCTCATCACCTTGCGCAGGAAGGGCAGGGCGTGGTCGGGTGCATCGCCTTCGCCGGTGGTGCTGACGATGAACAGTACACGCGCGCTGCCCGCCAGCAGCGTGGCATCGACCTCATGCAGACCGCGCAGGCGCACCGGCATGCCGGCCGATCGCAGAGCCTGCGCACTGCGCTCGGCCAGTTCGCGGGCGAAGCCGGTCTGGCTGGACCAGACCAGCAGCATCGGTGGGTTGCCGCCTTCGGGCGTGTCGTCGCGCGGACGGCTGCGCCACCACAGCACGCTACACGCCAGCAGATACAGCGCAGTGGCGGCCAGCGCGATGCCCCATTGCCGGGCCGGCGGTGCACCCTGCCACCACGCTTCGCCCAGGTGCAGACGCAGCAGTGCCCCGCCGATCACGGCCAGCAGGGCCAGCACCATGACGTTGCCAACGGTCGCGCGAGGGAAACGCATGCTCATCCAGCCTGCTCATCCAGCAGCTGCTGGAAGGCGCTGCTGAGGGTTTCGCGTGGGCCGGTGGTGGTGCGTTCCAGATAGCGCGCGGCCAGCCCCTCGCGCTCTGCCAGCGCGATGCCTGCGTCGCGGCCGAGCACGGTCAGCGCGGTGGCCCACGCGTCAGCGTGCATCGCGTCGCTGGCGACCACGGTGACGGCGGCTGCGACCTGCCGTACCGGCGTGCCGCTGCTCGGGTCGAGGCTGTGGCTGTAGGCCACGTCATCGTCGTGATAGTGGTGCCAGCGATCGCCGGAGGTGGCCACCGCCTTGCCGTCCAGCGCCAGGACACGCGGTGGCGTATCGGTGTGGGCATCTTCTTCCGGCGCCGACTCCACCAGCACGCGCCACGGCTGGCCGTCGGGCTTGCGGCCGTAACCGGCCAGTTCCCCACCGACTTCAATCAGCGCGGCATCGACACCCTGGCCGCGCAGCCAGGCGGCGACGTGGTCGACGCCGAAGCCCTTGGCGATCGCCGAAAGATCCAGCTCCAGGCCACCGGGCTGCAGCAGCGCATCGTCCTGCCAGTGCAGGCGCTGCCAGCCGCAGCGTGCACGCGTTGCCTGCAACGTGGCGGCATCGGGTGCGCGCCGTGCGCCGGCATGGGCGCCGAAGCCCCACAGCGCCACCAGCGGGCCGACGGTGGGGTCGAACGCACCGCCGCTGGCTGCAGCGATGGCCTGCGCGCAGGCCAACACATGGCGTGTCTCGATGGGAAGCACGAGGTACTGACCTGCGTCGGCACGGTTGTAGCGGCTCAGGTCGGAACCCGCTTCCCAGGTGCTCATCTGCGCGACCACTTCATCCAGACGTGCCTGGATACCAGCATGCAGTGGATGCAGGTCGCGCTGGCGCGGTACGACCAGTGACACGCTCCAGGTGGTGCCCATGGTGGTGCCGCCCAGCCGGGCGATGTCGAGTGCGGTAGAGGTCATGGGCATGCGTGGCAGGCTGCGATACCAGGGCGCGCCGGGTATCGCAGCGCTGTCTTTACTGCGGCAGCACTTCCAGCGTGGCGACGTAGCTGAGGCGGCGCTTGGCGGCCTGCTTGACCGAGGTCTTCTTGTCCTCGGTGCCGGTTTCCAGCCAGTACATGCCGGCTTCCGGCCAGGTCACCTTGATCTCGCCCTTGGCGTCGCTGGTCAGCTTCTGCTCGTCCTGCGCGTTGCGGTAGCGGGTGCCGCCGCGCACGATCTCGAACTCCAGGCCTGCGGTCGGCTTGCCGTCGACCAGTACGCGGAAGGTGGCTTCCTCGCCGGCGAACAGGTCGTTCGGGTGACCGACGGCCACCAGTTCGATGCCGCGGTTGGTCGGCTTCAGCGCGGTGTCGTTCGGCGCCCCGTTGGTAACGAAGGTCTCCACGCGGCCGACCGACTGGCTCACTTCCAGCTTCTTCGCATCCTTGGGCAGTTCGCCGAAGGTGGCGGCGGTACCGCGCCAGCGCTTGCGCTCGCCGTTCAGTTCATAGGTGGCCGACAGGCCGTCGTTGACCGAGGCGATGCGGTAGGTGCCCTGCTGCTTCAGCTCGACGTCGAACACGCTGCGGTACTTGCCGGTGGCCGCGTTCTGCGCCTGCACGGTGCTGCCGTCCGGGGCGGTGATCACCACCGATTCCAGGCGCAGCGGCACGTGGTTGAAATAGAACAGGTCGTTGGAGACCGCACCGTCGACGGTGATCCACGGCGCGTTGCCGGCGATCACGGTCTGCGAGGGCAGCAGCCAGGCCTTGTGGGCCAGGGCGGAGAAGGGAAGGGCAGCGGCCAGAGCGGCGGCGAGGACGAGCGTGCGCTTCATGCGGAAGACTCCAGGATGATTGATGGGGTCAGAGCCCTTCCTGCGGAAGTGATCCGACCCCTGGGGTGCTGCGATGGGGTCGGATCCCTTTCCAGCGGAAAGGGCTCTGACCCCGGCTCAGGCAATTACGGTTTGACGGCGAGGGTGACCTGGCCCAGTTCGGTGGCGCCCTGCGCGCGGCCGTTCTGTGCGGCGGTGGCCGGCCAGGTGAAGGGAATCTTCAGCAGTTCACGGCCGCCGACTTCGCGCACCGCTTCCACCACCAGGGTGTAGTTGCCCGGGGCCAGCTGCTTCAGTGCGGGCTGCTTGTCGTTGAACGACAGCGCGTGCTTGCCGGCCGGGCGGGTCGGGCCGGTCACGCCGTCCACCGGCACCTGCAGGGTGCGGCCACTCTTGCGCCACCACTGGCGCAGGTCGGGCAGCCACTTGGTGCCATGGCCTTCGCTGTTGCTGGTCTGCTGGTACCAGACCGACAGATTGGCGGCGACCTTCTGGTCGGCGCCTTCCAGCCACACCGCCACATACGGGCGGTGGTACTCGGCCACGTTGAGCTTGGGCACTTCGACGTTGATGTCGAGGGTGGTGGCGTAAGCCGGCGAGGTGGCCAGCAGGCCGCTGAGGGCGATGGTCAGGGTGACGCGCATGGGGCGGCTCCGGAAGAACGGATGGAAGTCACGGTGGAAGTCAGTGGATCAGCAGCAGGGCGATCAGCAGTGGGATCATCAAGCCCAGGCCGACCAGTGGCCAGGTCATGCGTCGCTGCCGCGCATGCAGGTGCAGCAGGAACAGGCCGGTGATGCAGAACACCAGGCAGGCGACGGCGAACACGTCCAGGAACCAGCCCCATGCGGGGCCGGCATTGCGGCCCTTGTGCAGGTCGTTGAGATAGGACACCGCGCCGCGCGAGGTGGATTCGTACTCCACCGCGCCGGTTTCGCGGTCGATGCTCAACCAGGCGTCGCCGCCGGGGCGTGGCAGTGACAGATAGATTTCCTCGGCCGACCATTCGGCGGGTCGACCGCCGATGGAGATGCCCAGCTGATCGTCGAGCCATTGCCGGGCCGGGCGTGGCAGCGGTGCATTGCCGTCCTCGCGGGAGCCCAGACCGCCGAGCAGTTCGGCCGGCAGTTCCAGGTGCTGGTTCTGCACCTGTGGCTTGGCCTCGATCTTCGCGGCATGGTTCAGCGTCAGACCGGTCACCGCGAACAGGAGCATGCCGATCAGGCAGACCGCAGAGCTGATCCAGTGCCACTGGTGCAGGGTACGCAGCCAGAAGCCGCGGCTCTGCTGCTGCTGCACGGTGGAAGATGCGGGACGGCTCACGGCACGGTTCGGGACGGATGAATACTGGCCATTACATCATTGATGAGAATTGCTCGCAATTAGATGTCGTTGTGTATCTCTGAGGGGGTAGTGCCGGCCGCTGGCCGGCAATCCCATGCCACCTGAGAGCATCGCGTGGTTGCCGGCCAGCGGCCGGCACTACCACGGGTCGGTGGATCCACGCCATGCGTGGATGGAGAGGTGCCGACCAAGGTCGGCACCCACCAGGGCAAGGTCAGAACTTCGCGTTGAGCGAGATCCAGTAGCTGCGGCGCTGGTCCTTGGTGGCGTAGTCGTCCACGCAGTTGTATTCGCTGGGGCTGGTCAGCAGGCACGACTGCGAGACGAAGTTCTTGTCGAACAGGTTGTTGACCCGCGCGTTGACCGTCAGCCACTGCGTGGCCTTCCAGCTGCCACCGAGGTGGAAGAGGGTGTAGTCCTCGTAGTAACGGGTGTGACTGGCACCGGCGGCATCAAGGATCGTGTCGCGGTAGCGGTCGTAGCGGCCTTCGCCGATCAGCGACAGGCTGATGGCATCGTTGAGCTGCCAGTTGAGGCTGGCGTTGGCCATGTGCTTGGCCGGCATGGTGCCGGTGATCGGCAGGCCCTTGCCGGAACCGGCGGTCTGCTCGCTCTTGGTCCAGGTGTAGTTGCCGCGCAGCTGCAGGTTGTCCAGCAGGTCGACGTGGCCGGCCAGTTCTGCGCCACGTGTCTCGGCCTTGTCGATGTTCACGCTCTGGGTGAAGGTGCTGTAGCCCAGCGACGCCCAGCCCGGGCCGATGTCCACGCAGTAGCCACTGCCGGCCGGCGCGACTTCACAGTTGGGGAACGTGCCGCCGCTGGCGATCTTGTCTTCGAACTTGTTGATGAAACCGGTGACGTTGAAGCCCCAGCGCTGGCCCTCGTAATAGGCGGCCAGCTCGTAGTTGGTGCTGGTTTCCGGCTTCAGGTTCGGCGAGCCCACCAGCGGCAGCACGCCCTGGCCACCAAAGCCGGTGATGCCGGGGAACAGCTGGTCCGGACGCGGGGTCTTGTAGCCGGTGCTGACGCCACCCTTGAAGGTCCAGGCATCGGTGGCATTCCAGACCAGGTAGCCGCGCGGGCTGAGGTGGCTGCCGAAGATGTTGTGGTCGTCGTAGCGCAGGCCGAGGGTGGCGGTCAGGGTGTCGGTCAGCGACCAGTTGTCCTCGGCGAACAGTGCCCACATGCGGTGCTTCTGTTTGGTGTTGCTGCGGTAGCCGGCACCGTCCATGCCGAACACGCCGTCCACCATGTCGGTGTCGTTGTACTGGCCGCCCACGGTCAGCTTGTGCGCACCGAAGTCGAGGTCGAGCATCGTGTCCAGCACGTAGCCTTCCAGTTCCATGGTGCGCAGCGGCCGCGGCAGGAACGCCTGCAGGCGTGCCTGTTCGCTGGCGTTGAGTGCGGCCAGGCCGTTGTTGCGGCCGGCGGCACAGTTGTTGGCGGCACCGGTGCGGCGGCAGACGTCGTTCCACAGGGTCTGCAGGCCGGCGCGCTCGTCCAGCGTCAGCGGCAGCGAGCGGCCGAGGTTGTTGCTCTTGCTGTGGGTCAGCGAGGTCTGCCAGGTGCCGAAGCTGTAGCGGCCTTGATGGGTCAGCGAGAGCTGGTCGCGCTCATAGCGCTGGTAGGCGGTGTAGCCCACGCGCGGCTGCACCACGCGGCGGGTGACGGTGCCGCTGCCATTCGGGTTCGGCACCACCGCGTTGCCCACGCGCCACAGGCTGGCCAGGCTGTCGAGGGTGCCGGTCTGGCCTTCGCTGTTGTCGTACTTCTGGCGTGAGACGTCGTAGTCCAGCCACAGTTCGTGGTCGTCGTTGACATGGAAGTTCAGGCGCACGCCGGTGTTCCAGTTGGTGTTGGCCACCGACTTGCCGCCGCCACCGAAACCGATGCTGCGTTCCCACAGCGTGCCGTCGGGCAGGGTCAGTGCATCCCATTCGGGATTGGATGCCTTGGCGTCGTAGTAGCTGCCACGTACGGCCAGGCCCAGGCGATCCTTGACCAGCGGGCCGCTCAGGTACAGATCGGTGCTGCGCGCGTCGCCGAACTGGTCGTCCTGCTGCACGGTGAAGCCCTGGGTGACCGCGCCGTGCCAGCTGTCCTGGTTGCGGCGGGTGATGATGTTGATGACGCCGCCCATTGCATCCGAGCCGTACAGCGTGGACATCGGGCCACGCACCACTTCGATGCGCTCGATCGCATCCAGCGGCGGCAGGTAGGCGAACTGGCCACCACCGAAGTTGTTCGGATACAGCTGGCCGGCGTTGCTCTGGCGGCGACCGTCGATCAGCACCAGGGTGTACTCCGACGGCAGGCCGCGCATGGAGATGGTGGCGCGGCCGTTCTTGTCGGTGGCTTCCAGGCCGACGTCGATGCCTTCGACGTCGCGCAGGGCGTCGACCAGGCTGGTGTAAGGGCGCTTGCTCAGCTCTTCGCGGCTGACCACGCTGATGCTGGCCGGTGCATCGACTACCTTCTGCTCGAAACCGGAGGCGGTCACCACCACCTTGTCCAGCGTCTGCGGCGCGCCGCTGGCGGCACCATTGGCGTAGGCGGGCGCCGCGACCGCAGCCAGCACAGCGCTGGTCAACAGATGTCGGGACAGGGACGAACGGACACGATGGCGCTGGGCCATGGCAGATACCTCGAAGGATGTAGGGCAGCGCGATGCAGGGCGCGGAACGCGCACGGCAGGGCAGGGATGGCCCGGTCAGGGGCGGCAGGGGCGAAACAGGCAGCGGCGAGCCGTCGCAACCGCGCAGGCGGTCACGGCGTGCCGTGGATCAGGCGAGCGGCGGCGCCTGGCCGCGTTGCTGGCGGCGCCCGGGCGCATCGGCCCAGGGCATGTCCGGTACGGCCAGCGGCCAGTGCGGACGCGCGCCGGAGGGAACCGACGCAGAGGGAACCAGATCAAGTTCGGTGCGCAGCCAGTGGCTGGCCAGCAACAGCGGCGGGATCGGCTTGTCCGTGGACTTGGCCGGTGCCGAGGCGCAGCGCCGCAGTTTGGCCGGCGCTTCTTCCTGCAAAGGGCTTTCGCCGCCGCGCTCTTCCAGCGGCTGCTGCAGCGCCTGGGGCGCGGCAGCGTGGGCGACCGGCAGCAGCGGCAGGGTGCCCAGCAACAGCGTCAACATCGCCACCCACGCCAGCAGGCTGGCCAGCGCAGGCCGACGGCCGCGCATGGCGGTGCCGAGCTGTACAAGCCGAAGCGGGCGGGGGCGGAACGGGCGACGCAAGCGGAGATCCCTGGCTGGCCGGAACATCCGGCGTCAACGGGGCGTGATTGTAATGAGACCCGTTAGCCGTTGCAAATGAGAATGATTGCCAAATTGCGGCAGGGGTGGCCTGATCGGTTCAGACCTCGCTCCAGCGTCGCAGCAGGTTGTGGTACACGCCGGTCAGCTGCAGCACCGCATCGGCATCGCCATTGGTCTGCCGCAGGCGCTCGATGGAAGTATCCATCTCCCACAGCAGACGACGCTGCACATCGTCGCGGATCATGCTCTGCACCCAGAAGAACGATGCCACGCGCGCACCGCGGGTGACCGGATTGACCTTGTGCAGGCTGCTGGAGGGATACACGATCAGATCACCGGCCGGCAGTTTCACTTCGTGCTCGCCGTAGGTATCACTGATGATCAGCTCACCGCCGTCGTACTCGTCCGGGTCGGACAGGAACAGCGTGCAGGAGATGTCCGAACGCAGCTGCTCGCCGTTGGCCAGGTTCATCACCGCGCCATCGACGTGGAAGCCGTAGGTGCCGCCGCCGTTGTAGCGGTTGAAGCGCGGTGGCAGGTACTTCAAGGGCAGCGCGGCGGCAAAGAACAGCGGGCTGCGCTTGAGCGCGGCCAGCACCACGGAGGCCAGCGCAGCCTTCAGCGGTGAGGCATCGGGCAACTGCTCGTTGTGTTTGACCTGCGCACCCTGTGAGCCGACCGTCTCGCGTCCGTCGGTCCAGTCGGCAGCGTCCAGCCGCTGGCGGATCTGCGCCACTTCTTCAGGTGCAAGCACGTTGGGGATGTGCAGCAGCATGGCGGTTCCTCATCGATGCGCGGGGGAGACGGGCTCCCCCGCGCCATGACATCAGAAGCGGACGTCCGCGCTGAGCAGGAAGGTGCGCGGGGCGCCCGGGGTGTAACGGTAGCCGCTCTTGTTGATGCTGGCCACGTACTGCTTGTCGAACAGGTTGTAACCGTTCAAGCGCAGCGAGATGGAGTCATTGATCGCCCAGGACACGACGGCGTCATAGACAACGTAGGACTTGGTGAACGATGGGGTACCCACCGCACCGTCGGTGCCACGGTGCATGCCACCGGCATAGCGCACGCCGCCACCGATGGTCAGGCCGAAGGGCAGGGTGTAACTGGTCCAGCCGGTAAACGTGTCGGCCGGGGTGTAGGTCAGGTTGGTGGTGCCATCGGCGGCTACCTTGGCACCTTCCTTCACCTCGGTGTCGAGGTGGCTGTAGCCGGCGGTGACCGACCAGTTGTCGGTCAGGCGACCGACTGCAGAGAGCTCCACGCCCTTGACCCGCTTGCTGCCGGTCTGGGTCGGGTTGCCGGCATCGTCGAGCACGGTGGTGTTGATCTCGTTGTCAACGTCGGTCTGGAACAGCGCCAGATTCACTGCAAGCGCGTCATCCAGGAACGCCCACTTGCTGCCCACTTCGAAGGTTTTGGCCTTCTGCGGGTCGAGCTTGGGGTTGTCGGCACTGCTGGCCGAGCTGCTCAGCTGGAAGTTCGCGCCGCCAGGAGGCTGCTGTGAGACGGCATAGTTGGCATAGATGCTGACCGTCTCGCCCACTTTGTACAGTGCACCGAGCTTCCAGTTCAGCAGCGTGTCGGACGCTTCCAGGGTCGGGTTGCGCAGCACGGTGCCGGTTGGATTGCTGCCGCATGCCGGGCCACCGCGACCACCGCACACCGATGCGCTCGCGTACTCGGTCTTGTAGTGGTCGGCGCGCACGCCCGCGGTCAGCAGGAAGCTCTCGCCGAAGGACAGGGTATCGAACAGATAGGCCGAGGAGGTTGTGGTCTTGCCGTGGGCATCGGCGCCATTGTGCGCCCAGGTCAGCCCGCCCACGTTCCAGTCGGGGTTGTACAGATTCGCTGCCGGCCAGGTGGTGCCGCCGGTGGCGGCCTGCCCGTAGCTGTCCAGCTCTTCGCGGGTGAATTCCAGGCCGGTGCTCAGCGCATGACCGACGCTGCCGGTGTTGAAGTCGGCGCGCAGGTTCAACTGATCGGTGAGGATGGTGTTGCGCTGGTCCTTGAAGGTCGGCAGGCTGCGCGCGATCGCGTAGGTCGATAGATCGGCCGGATTGGTGTAGCTGATGTTGCCGGTCGGGCGGCCATTCGCACCGCGAACGCCGGTACCCATGAAGGCCGTCAGCAGGTAGTCCTGTTCTGTGCGGCCCCAACGCGTGGTGTTGGTCAGGCGCAGCGTGTCGCTGAAGTCGTGTTCGAAGCGGAACGTGGCCATCTTCGCGGTCACGTCATCATGGTCTGCACGCGTACCGTAGAAGTTCTCCGGGTTCACCGGATGACCGGCCAGCGCTTCCAGGGTCGGCTGCGCGGTCCAGCCAGGCAGGCCCAGGGTCGGCACGCCGCCATCGGGCACGTTGTCCTGCTTCACGTACAGCAGGTTGAGGTAGTAGCGGGTAGCGGTGCCCAGGCCGAAGGCCAGCGATGGCGCAATACCCCAGCGCTTGTTCTGCACATGGTCGCGGCCCGGCTGGTCGCTGTCCTGCCACATCGCATTGACGCGCAGCGCGCTGGTCGCACCCAGCGTCTGGTTCCAGTCGCCGGTGGTGCGTCGCTGCTGGTCGCTGCCCAGCGACACGCTGGCCGACGTCGCGTCCTGCAGATTGGCCTGCTTGCTGACCAGATTGATCGCACCGGTCGGTGCGGAGCGGCCATTGTCGGTGCCGGCCGGGCCCTTCGTCACTTCCACCTGTTCGATGTTGAACACATCGCGTGAGATCGAGCCAAGGTCGCGCACGCCGTCGACGAACAGGCTGTTGGAGGTGTCGAAGCCACGCATGAACAGTGCGTCGCCGGTGGTGGTGTTGCCGTTTTCACCGGCATAGAAGGTGCCCACGCCGGGGCTGTTGCGCAGTGCCTCGGTCAGGGTGGTGGCACCCTGCTGGTTGAACAGGTCGCTGGTGATGATCTGGATGGTCTGCGGGGTGTCCTGCAGGCGCTGTGTGAACTTGGGCGAGGCAACCTTGTCAGCCTTGTAGCCGCGAACTGCATGGACGTCGACCTTGTCCAGGGTGCGGGCGTTGTCGGTGGCTTCGGCGTGGGCCAGCACAGGCAGCGCGGCCAGGCCGAGGCCGGCAGCGAGGCTGGCGGTGGCCAGCGGCAGGGTACGAAGCGGCGAAGCGTGCTTGCGGCTTTTGATCGGGTTCATGAGCGTCTGCAGAGAAGGAACAGGAAGGAGCCGCCGGCGCTGGACAGCGCGGCAACAGGAAGGGAAAGGGAAATGCAGTCCAGCGGCTGCGCAGCGCGCAGAAAAGCGTCAGGCCAGCTGCGCGGGCGGTGCGTGCGAAGGCGGCTGGCGACGATCGATCACGGGCACCGGCGGATCAGGCATCGCCGGCGTCGGAGTGTCTGCTGGGGCATGTTCCGGGCGCTGCAGGCACAGCCGCCGCAGTACCGGGGGCTTGTCGCCCCGGCTTCCTTCCGGCTCGGATTCCGCGCGTTGCATCGCGTGCTCGTGCGGCAGCGAATATGGGGGCGAAGACGGCGCTACGCCCTGGACGTAGGTTCCGGGCGTATCTGTCAGCGTGCTCCGTCCTTCCTGCAACGCCGACCAACCCAACCACAGAGTCAGCAGCGCGGCCACAAGCAGTGGCCAACCCCGACGGGCAAGCTGGCACAGCAGGACGATAGGCGCGGGCGAGGCCATGGCGCAGGTGGAGTCGTGACGAAGATGTTAGTTAGCATAACACCAACGATAATGATTCGCATCTGCGTGATTTGTAAGCGGCTCCGGGTTGCCCGCAGGGCCCCTGAAAGGCCCTCCAAGCGCCCGTCAGGAGAACCACCCCGTGGGTGGATGCCTTGAACTTCAATCGCGGTCGTCGCGGGTCCAGATGGCGTCGTGTTCGCGCTTCACCGGAAACTTCGGCACCGCGGTATACGCCGGCGCACACAGGGCGCGGCCATCACGCACGTCGAAGCGCGCGCCATGCAGTACGCATTCAACGCTGCCCTCGGCGGTGTTGAACTCGCCCGAGGACAGCTCGAACTCCTCATGCGTGCACTGGTCTTCCAACGCGTAGAGCTCGCCGTCGAGGTTGAACACCACGATCGGTGTGCCGGTGACTTCGTCGAAGACGCTCTTCAATTCGCCCGGCAGCAGTTCGGCGCCGGCGCAGACAAAGGTCCAGGCCTCGCTCACGCGGTGGCTCCGGCCAGCGGCTTTTCCAGGATCTCGAAGCGCAGGTCGTCGCGCTTGGGGATGCCGAAACGTTCGTCGCCATACGGGAACGGCTTCTTGATGCCGGTGCGCTGGTAACCGCGGCGCTCATAGAAGGCGATCAGTTCGTCGCGGATGTCGATCACGGTCATCTGCATCACCGGCACGTTCCATTCGCGTGCGGCGTGGGCTTCGGCCGCGTCCATCAACTGCTTGCCGACACCGCCGCCCTGCTGGGCCGGGTCGACCGAGAACATGCCGAAGTAGCCCTTGCCGTCGACGTCGGCGACATGGGCGCAGGCTACGAGCTGGCCGTCGCGTTCGGCCAGCAGGATGGTCGAGCGCGGGCGGTCCAGGTCGCCCTGGATGCCTTCGGCATCGACGCGGGCGCCGTCCAGCAGGTCGGCTTCGGTGGTCCAGCCGACGCGGCTGGCGTCGCCGCGGTAGGCCGAGGTGACCAGGGTGATCAGGGCGGGGATGTCGGCCGACGTGGCGGCGCGGAAGGTCAGAGTGCTCATGGGGGCATTCTAGGTGGGGCGGGGGCGGGCGCAAAATGGGTCGAGGCAATGGGCCAGGGTCAGATCCCTTTCGCGCCGCGAAAGGGCTCTGACCCAATTCACTGACGTAGCGTCAGGCACTCCCCCGACTGGCAGCTGCGTCGCGGCAAGGGATGCTCGGGGTCAGATCCCTTTGCTTAGCCAAGGGCTCTGATCCCTCTGCCCCAGGAGATGCCCATGCCACGCCCCCGCCGCGTCGACGCGCCCGGGTATCCGCAACACGTTGTCCAGCGCGGCAACAACCGCCAGGCCGTGTTCTTCAACAGCGGTGATCCTGCGATTTACCTGGGTCTGTTGCGCGACTGCGCCAAGGAACACAACTGCCGGGTTCATGCCTACGTGCTGATGGGCAACCACGTCCATCTTCTGGCGACGCCTGATGTGTCCGGAGGGCTGTCGCGGATGATGCAGGCGGTGAACCGCAGCTACGTTCGTCTGGTGAATGAGCGTGAGGGCCGTACCGGCACTCTCTGGGAGGGGCGCTTTCATTCCACGCTGGTGGATACTGATCAGTACCTGCTCGCCTGCCAGCGTTACATCGAACTCAACCCGGTACGTGCGCGGATGGTGGCGCACCCTGGGGACTATCGTTGGTCAAGCTATCGCGCCAATGCGCAGGGCAGAGCGAATGCGCTGCTCGTGCCGCATTCGGCGTTCGAGTTGATTGCGGCTGATGTGGATGAGCGGCGCAGGCGCTACGCCGAGTTCATCGAGCAGGGCATTCCTGCGGGTGATCTGGCGGAGATACGTGGAGCGCTGCAGTCGCAGCGACGATTGGTCGGGGTGCTGATGGGGTCAGAGCCCATTCGCGGTGCGAAAGGGATCTGGCCCCGGTCTGCCGCTCTGCTGGGGTCGGATCCCTTTGCGAGCAAAGGGCTCTGACCCCGGCTGAAGCCTTACCCCAGCAACTTCCGCACCTTCGTCAACGCAGCCATGAACCGCTCGATCTCTTCATGCGTGTTGTAGAACGCCAACGACGCACGGCAGGTCGCCGCCACGCCGTAGTACTGCAGCAGCGGATGCGCGCAGTGCTGGCCCGAGCGCACGGCCACACCTTCCAGATCCAGCAGGGTAGCCAGATCGTGCGCATGGGCGCCGTCGATCAGGAATGACACCACCGCGGCCTTTTCCGGCGCTTCGCCGATGATGCGCAGGCCGTCAACCCGGCGCAGCTCTTCGGTGAAGTGCGCCAGCAGCTCGGCTTCGCGCGCTTCCACGTGGTCCAGGCCGACGTTCTGCAGATAGTCCGCCGCCACGCCGAGGCCGATGAAACCGGCGATGTTGGGGGTGCCGGCTTCAAACTTGTGCGGGGCGTCGTTGAATACGGTGCCGTCGAAGCTGACTTCCTTGATCATCTCGCCGCCGCCCAGGAACGGCGGCATGGCGTCCAGGTGCTCGCGACGCGCCCACAGCGCACCGGTGCCGGTCGGGCCGCACATCTTGTGGCCGGTGATGGCGTAGAAGTCGCAGCCGATCGCGGTGACGTCGACCTTGCGGTGCGGGGCGGCCTGCGAGCCGTCGACCACGGTGACAATGCCGCGCTTGCGCGCTTCGCGGCAGATCTCGCGCACCGGGTTGATGGTGCCGAGCACGTTGGAGACATGGGCCACCGCCAGCAGCTTGACCTCGGCGGTCATCGCCGCGCGCAGTGCCTCCAGGTCCAGCGCGCCGTCGGGGGTGATCTCGGCCACGCGGATGGTCGCGCCGGTGCGCTGGGCGACCAGCTGCCACGGCACGATGTTGGCGTGGTGTTCCATGCGCGACACCAGGATCACGTCGCCGGCCTTCAGCCGGGGCAGGGCCCACGAGTAGGCAACCAGATTGATCGCGAAGGTGGTGCCGCTGCACAGCACCAGGTCGTTGCTGCGCACATTGAGGAAACGGGCCAGCTTGTTGCGTGCGCCTTCGTAGGCGTCGGTGGCCTCGGTACCCAGCGCATGCACGGCACGGCTGACGTTGGCGTTGTAGCGACGGTAGAACTCGTCCACCGCGCCGATCACCTGCACCGGCTTCTGGCCGGTGTTGGCGTTGTCGAAATAGACCAGCGGCTTGCCATGTACTTCGCGCATCAGCAGCGGGAAGTCCAGGCGCACGCGCGCCCAGTCGGGGGCGTCGGCGGGTGCTTCGATCGGTCGCGGGGTGGACAGGTTCATGCCACGCCCGCCTCGGCCAGGGCCTTGTCCAGCCGGCGTGCCAGCTGTTCGCGCAGCGCTTCGGGCAGCACCTTCAGCGGTTCGTGGCAGAACGCGGCGCTCAGCAGCGCCTGCGCCTGGGCCTGCGGCAGGCCGCGCGAACGCAGGTAGAACAGCGCGTTGGCGTCGAGCTGGCCGACGGTGGCACCGTGTGCGGCCTTCACTTCGTCGGCGTCGATCACCAGCGTCGGCTGGGTATCGATCTCGGCGTCGGCCGACAGCAGCAGGTTCTTGTTGGACAGGTTGGCGTCGGTGCCATCGGCACCGGCACGGATCTGGATGCCGCCATGGAACACCACGCGACTGCGGTTGGCGGCCACGCCACGCCACTGCAGCTCGGCGCTGGTGTCGCGGGCGATGTGGTCGATGCCCAGGCGGGTATCGACGTGGCGGCGACCGTTGCCGAGCAGCACGCCATTGGCGGTCAGCTGGGCGTTGTCGCCTTCCAGGCGCACGTTCAGCTCATGGCGGCTGAGCGCGGCACCCAGCTCCAGGTCCACGCGGTGGTACTGCGCGTCCTTGGCCAGCACCGCGTCGGTACGCAGGAAGCTGGTCTGGTGCGCGCTGCCGGCCTGCACGCGGGCGTGCTTGAGCACCGCATCGCGGGCGACGTGGGCGTGCAGTACCGTGTTGTCCAGATGCGCCGAATCACCGACGCTGAAGCGGTGCTCGA
This sequence comes from Stenotrophomonas sp. OVS01A, assembly GCF_019969775.1. NCBI lineage: Bacteria > Pseudomonadati > Pseudomonadota > Gammaproteobacteria > Lysobacterales > Lysobacteraceae > Stenotrophomonas > Stenotrophomonas sp. OVS01A. The sequence continues at coordinate 308,273 of NZ_JAHXYV010000001.1, forward strand.
CCACGCCCAGGCTGGCGCCGGCACGCAGTTCGATCAGGTGGCGGTGGTGCCAGGCCAGATCGGTGTCGCCGGCCACGCTGGCGAATACCAGCTGCAGCGGCACCTCGACCTGCACGCCGTCGTCCACGCGCAGCACCACGCCTTCATCGGCGAGGGCGGCGTTGAGGCGGGCGAACACATCGTCGCTGCGATCGTAGCGGCGGCCGAGGAAGCGCACGGCGTCCTCGCCAGCGGCCAGTGCGGAGGACAACGTCTCCAGCTGCACGCCGGCCGGCAGGCCCTGCACGTCGCTCAGCGCGTCGTTGAGGCGGCCATTGACGAACACCAGGCGCGGTGCCGGGATGTCCTCCAGCGCGGCGGCATCCAGCAGCGCCGGGGCCAACGGTGCGGCCGCGAAGCTGCGACGCTCCAGCTGGCGCAGCGAGGTGTACTTCCAGGTTTCGCTGCGTGCGCCGGGCAGGCCGTCGCGCAGCACGCTGTCGAGCACTTCGCGGCGCGCGTCGCTGCCACAGAAGGCCTGGGCCATGGAGTCGAGCAGGGCGCTCATCAGACCGCCGCCTCGGGCACGACCCGGTCCTTCAGGAAGTCATAGCCGTGCGCTTCCAGTTCCAGCGCCAGTTCCGGGCCGCCGCTCTTGACGATGCGGCCATCGGCCAGCACGTGCACGACGTCCGGCTTGATGTAGTCCAGCAGGCGCTGGTAGTGGGTGATGACCAGGAACGAGCGGTCGGCGCTGCGCAGCGCGTTGACGCCGTCGGCCACGCTCTTCAGCGCATCGATGTCCAGGCCCGAATCGGTTTCGTCCAGGATCGCCAGCTTCGGCTCGAGCACGGCCAGCTGGAAGATCTCGTTGCGCTTCTTCTCGCCACCGGAGAAGCCTTCGTTGACGCCACGGTGCAGCAGTTCGTCCTTCAGGTGCAGCACGGCCAGCTTCTGCCGCACCAGCTTGAGGAACTGCATGGAATCCAGTTCTTCCTCGCCGCGCGCCTTGCGCTGTGCATTCAGCGCGGCGCGCAGGAAGTAGGTGTTGTTCACGCCGGGGATTTCCACCGGGTACTGGAACGCCAGGAACAGGCCGGCAGCGGCGCGCGCTTCCGGGTCCTGATCGAGCAGGTCGACGCCTTCGAACTGCACGCTGCCTTCGCTGACCTCATAGCCGTCGCGGCCAGCCAGGACATTGCCCAGAGTGGACTTGCCGGCGCCGTTGGGGCCCATGATGGCGTGCACCTGGCCGGGCTTCACTTCCAGGGACAGGCCCTTGAGGATTTCCTTGTCGCCGATGCGGGCGTGGAGGTTTTCGATCTTCAGCATGATGGGGGTTTCCGTGGTGCGGGCCGGGGCCCGCCGGTAAAGAGAATGCGTTGTGCGAGGGCGCAGGGCGGGCGATCAGCCCACCGAACCTTCCAGCGAGACTTCCAGCAGCTTCTTGGCTTCCACCGCGAATTCCATCGGCAGTTCGCGGAACACCTGCTTGCAGAAGCCGTCGACGATCATCGACACCGCGTCTTCCTGGCTGATGCCACGGGCGCGGCAGTAGAACAGCTGGTCGTCGGAGATCTTCGAGGTGGTCGCCTCGTGCTCGACGGTGGCGCCGGGGTTCTTCACCTCGATGTAGGGGAAGGTGTGGGCGCCGCACTGCTTGCCGATCAGCAGCGAATCGCACTGGGTGTAGTTGCGCGCGCCGTCTGCGTTGCGGTCCACCTTGACCAGGCCACGATAGGTGTTCTGGCCGCGGCCGGCGCTGATGCCCTTGCTGATGATCTTGCTCTTGGTGCGCTTGCCGACGTGGATCATCTTGGTGCCGGTGTCGGCCTGCTGGCGATGGTGGGTCAGCGCCACCGAGTGGAACTCACCGACCGAGTCGTCGCCCAGCAGCACGCAGGACGGGTACTTCCAGGTGATCGCCGAGCCGGTCTCGACCTGGGTCCAGGTGACCTTGCTGCGCGCGCCACGGCATTCGGCACGCTTGGTGACGAAGTTGTAGATGCCGCCGACGCCGTTCTCATCGCCCGGGTACCAGTTCTGCACGGTGGAGTACTTGATCTCGGCATCGTCCAGCGTCACCAGCTCCACCACCGCCGCATGCAGCTGGTTCTCATCGCGCATCGGCGCGGTGCAGCCTTCCAGGTAGGACACGTACGCCTTCTCTTCGCAGATGATCAGCGTGCGCTCGAACTGGCCGGTGTGGCCGGCGTTGATGCGGAAGTAGGTGCTCAGTTCCATCGGGCAACGCACGCCCTTGGGAATGAACACGAAGCTGCCATCGGAGAACACCGCAGAATTGAGCGCGGCGAAGTAGTTGTCGCCCACCGGCACCACGGTGCCCAGGTACTGTTTGACCAGTTCCGGGTGCTCCTTGATGGCTTCGGACATCGAGCAGAACACGATGCCCTTTTCGGCCAGTTCCTTGCGGAAGGTGGTACCGACGGACACCGAGTCGAACACCGCGTCCACCGCTACGCCGGCCAGCTTGGCGCGCTCGTGCAGCGGCACGCCCAGCTTGTCGTAGGTGTCCAGCAGTTCCTTGGGCACGTCATCCAGCGAGGCGTACTTCGGGCCCTTCGGCGCGGAGTAGTAGCTGAGCGCCTGCAGGTCGATCGGGGCGATCTGCAGCTTGGCCCAGTTCGGCATCGGCATGGTCAGGAAGTGGCGGTAGGCGTCCAGGCGCCACTGCGTCATCCATTCCGGCTCTTCCTTCTTGGCCGACAGGGCGCGGATGGTGTCCTCGTCCAGGCCGGCGGGAAGGGAGTCCGACTCGATGTCCGTGATGAAGCCGGCCGAATACTTGCGGCCGAGCTGCTCATGGATCTCGCGGTTGGGGGTGTCGTCGCTGGCGACGGTTTCGATGGTTTCGGTGGCCATGGGGGCTGCCTACGGATCAGGAGACGACGTCGACAGCGATGGTGCGGCGCTGTTCTTCGTCGACAAGGGGAAGAGGGGGCAGGATCTGCGCCAGGCTGACATCGCGCAGGGCCTCGGAGACCACGTCGTTGATCAGCCGCCAGCTGCTGCGCGCACCGCACTTGGGCGCCATGCCGCACTGGTGGTGGTCGTGGCTGCACTCGGTCAGGGCCAACGGCCCTTCCATGGCTTCAACCACTTCAAACAGCGAGATCTCGATCGATGGGCGGGTCAGCCGATAGCCGCCACGGACGCCGCGCAGGCCTTCGACCAGGCCGGCCTGGGCCAGTGGCTTGAGCACCTTGCTGACGGTGGGCGGCTCCAGACCGGTGAATTCGGCCAGCTCGGTGGCACTGAGCACCTCGCCCGGACGGGCGGCGAGTACGGTCAGTACGACGGTGGCGTAATCGGTGAGCTTGGTGACGCGCAACATGGGATGCGAGTGGTTCTTAAAGCGGACTGAAATTGTACGCTTTTATTCGCCGGCATCCAACCCGGCCATTCAGCGGGCGCTTGGGCCTGGCCGGAGGGCAGTCGCCAAGGGCCGCCATCGGGGCGACATGCTGCGGCATGGGGGTGATTTTCGCAATCACCCGGAATGGGCGAGAATCAACGTTCCTTCCGCTGCAAACGTCTCTTGCCGATGCCCAAGAAGATCCAAGCCCGCAAGTCCGCCATCCACGGCAACGGTGTGTTTTCCGTGGCCCCGATCAAGCAGGGCGAGCGCGTGATCCAGTACAAGGGCCTGCTGCGCAGCCACGGCGATGTCGATGCCGATGACAGTGGCGACGTGGAAAGCGGCCATACCTTCCTGTTCACCCTCAACGACGACTGGGTGATCGATGCCAACTACAAGGGCAACGACGCGCGCTGGATCAACCACAGCTGCGACCCGAACTGCGAGGCGGTGATCGAGGAAGACGAAGACGGTGACAGCCGCGGCGACAAGGTCTTCATCGAGGCGCTGCGCGATATCAAGGCGGGCGAAGAGTTGACGTACAACTACGGCATCACCCTGGCCGAGCGCCACACGGCCAAGCTGAAGAAGATCTGGGAGTGCCGCTGTGGCTCGCCCAAGTGCACCGGCACGATGCTGCAGCCCAAGCGCTGATCCGGTAGCGCCGGGCCATGCCCGGCGAGCGCGAAGCGCGGGCGGAACCAGAAGCCGCCGGGCACGGCCCGGCGCTATCCGGGCGATTCTCCACCTGCCGTGCACGTGAGGGTCACCGCCGTTCAAGGGCCACTCGGCCACCCTGTGCGCTCCCCCCTATCTGGAGCACGACATGGCACAGCGTCTACGCGGCAAACAGATCGCCATTCTCGCCACGCATGGTTTCGAGCAGTCCGAACTGATCGAGCCCAAGCACCTGCTGGAAGCGGAGGGCGCGCGCGTGAGCGTGGTGTCGCCGGCCAAGGAGGCGAGCATCAAGGGCTGGAAGGACAAGGACTGGGGTGATTCGGTCGCCGTGGATCAACCACTGGATGGCGCCGACGCCGGCCGTTTCGATGCGCTGGTGCTGCCCGGTGGCGTGATCAATCCGGATACCCTGCGCACCAACGAAGCAGTACTGGATTTCATCCGCAGCATGGCCGGTGCCGGCAAGCCGGTGGCGGCGATCTGCCACGGCCCCTGGCTGCTGATCAACAGCGGGCTGGCGGAGGGACACGAGGTCACCTCGTGGCCGTCGCTGCAGCAGGACCTGGCCAATGCCGGCGCGCGCTGGCGCGACGCGGAAGTGGTGGTGGACGGCAACCTGATCACCAGCCGCAAGCCCGATGACATTCCGGCCTTCAGCGAGGCGGTGGTGAAAGCGCTGGCGGCGTGATGCGGCGCTGGTAGTGCCGGCCGCTGGCCGGCACGTGCGTAAAAGGATTGCCGGCCAGCGGCCGGCACTACCTTATTTGCCGAGGATGCCCGCCGGCACCAGGTCGCCCAGGTTCTGGTTGAAGGTCACCACCAGCTTGCCGTTCTTCACCTGTGCCGACTGCACCTGCAGGGCGCCGAGCAGTCCGGCCACGGCCGGGTCCAGCTTGTAGATCGGTTCGCGCTGGGCGTAGTCGCTCAGCCATGCGTTCAGCAGGCCACGGGTCCGTGAATCGAGACGGCCACCCTGGCTGGCCGGAGTGAAGTCATCCACGCTCGGCTGCTGCAGGTGGAAGCCCTGGGTCTGCGCGTCATAGCGCAGGCCACTGCTGAGCTTCACCGTACCCAGCTTGGCCGGGTTACCGCCGGCGGTGGCCAGCGCCACGTCCATGCCCAGGTTCAAGCGCTCGCCTGCGGGCAGGCTCAGCTGCGGGTGGCTCATGGTCAGCGCGATCAGGCCGCCCAGCGCGTCCTGCGTGCGCGGGAAGCTGCCGTCCAGATACTGCTGCACGTCGCTGGCGCCAACCGCCAGTTCACGACCGGAGATCGAAGGGGCGGCCTGCGCACCGATCGCAGCAGCAATCAGCACGGTCGAGGCGGCTAGGCGGGTCATCAGGGAACGCAGGCGCATGGCGGTGACCGGAAGAAGGATCCAAGAGGCCTACAGAGTAGCTTTGCCCGCTGAATCGCGGGTACACACGGTTGCAACGGTTCAGTCCAGCGTTGGTTGCAGGCTGGCCGACTGGATCTGCCAGCTGCGGCCATCGGCGCTGGGCTGCACGCGGTACCAGCCGTGGTAGCGGAAGGTGCCGTTGGCGGTCACCGCGCGGATCTTCACTGGCACCTCCAGCAGGCGTGGCGGCTGCCCATCGTCGCGGGGCAACGCCACGTCACTGTCCAGGCGCAGGTTGCGCACGTCGGGCAGCAGGCGCAGCACGGCATCGTCGGCATGACGCGGGTCGGCGGGGGCATAGGCCCAGGCCGCATCGCTGCGCGATGTGTTGCGGTTGAGCAGATCCAGCATGTAGCGGTTGAGCATCGCTGCGGGCGTTTCGCTGCCGTTGGCAACGGCGCCATACAGCGGATCGATGGCGATCGCGTCCACGGTAGCGGCCTGCGGTGCCGCTTTCGTCGTTGGCACCGACGGGGCGGTTGTGGCGACGCTCGCGTCGCGCCCTGTGTCATCGGCCGGGGGCGCAGGGTTGGAACACCCCGCCACAAGCAGCGGGATCAGCAAGGAAGTAAAACCGCGCATGTCTGCCTCCTCCCCGAGGCGACCTGGAAGGCGGCAGTGTAGCGGCCGGGGGCCGCTCAGCGCGAAGTGGTCAGCGCGAAGAGGGAAGCTGTTCCAGCGCGTCCAGCGCCGGCAGGACCTGCGCGGCGACCGCTGCCAGTGCATGGCCGTCGGTGTCGGCATGGCGCTGCACGATGTCACGCAGCAGCTGGGTGGCCACCACCAAGGTGGCACGTTCGTCGCCGCTCAGGCCTGCCGTGCGCGGGGCCGATTCCAGCAGGCGCATCAGGTCGCGGCTGGCGCGGTGCTCCAGTTCGATGGTGCAGCGCCCGGTGCACTGGTGCCCGTCCTTTTCGATCGGGGTCACCGAGATCCGGTAGCGGGTGGAAGGGCTGGCCATGGGGGTGCTCGCGCTGGTGGGGAGGAATGGGACCACCATAGGCAAGGCGTCGGCCGGCGGCGATGGCCGGCGCTGCACGCAGTGTTCCACCCGGTTCGTTCCTGCGCTGGAAAAACAGCGGCGCGGCCATGGGCGGCGGGCCTGTGCGGGAAATTGCGTGGGCGCGGGAAACGCTGTGTTGCGGGGGCGCAGTGGACGGCATCCACGCATGGCGTGGATCTACGGCAGAGCGAGCGCGGAGGCGGGGCAAAAAAAACGGGACGGCCAAAGCCGTCCCGTCAGGTATCCGCTGCAGGGCGCGCGCTTAGAGCGCAGCGTCCTTGAGCTTCTTGAGCGGGCGAACCTTGAGCTTGGTGGTGGCCGGCTTGGCGGCGAACCACTGCTCTTCCTTGGTGAACGGGTTGATGCCCTTGCGCTTCGGCTTGGCCGGCACATTGACGGTGGTGATCTTCAGCAGGCCCGGCAGGGTGAACGAGCCGGCACCCTTCTTGTGCACCGAGGAAGCGACAGCGCCTTCCAGCGAGGCCAGCACAGCGCGGACGTCCTTGGCGACAACGCCGGAGACTTCAGCGATGTGTGCAACCAGGCCCGACTTGGTCAGCACTTCCTTGATCGGCTTCGGAGCGGCCGGCTTGGCGGCTGCCTTCGTCGCGACTTTCTTCACTGCCTTCTTCGGGGCAGCCTTCTTAGCGGTCTTTGCCATGGTTTCCTGTTCCGTGAACGGTTGGTTGTTTGGTCGGCGCCGAACCCCGTCGGCAAGCGCAATGTAGGGCAACTCTTGGGCGCCGCCAATAGCCTGGAGCGCTGAAAGTGCATGTTTTTTCATATCCAGGCCGATTCAGTACATGGCCGGCAGTAGGGGGAGCGGGTGCGGTGGTGCGCTGCACCGCAGTGTCGGTGATTTCGACTGGATGGGCGAAATGACTGAAAACAAGGGGAAAATCGCCAGATTGCTGGCGAAGAAGTGTCCAGTCGTTGGCTCGGGACAGGCGCGCCGCATGCGGCGGGGCGACGCAGGGCTAACGCGGCGCGTGCCAGGGTATTGGTTCATCACAGCCACAACGGAGCACGACATGGGAATCTCGCGACACGCTACCGCGCATTGGGAAGGCGACCTGAAGTCGGGCAAGGGCCAGTTGAGCACGCCACAGAGTGGCCTGCTGGACAAAACCCGCTACGGCTTCAACAGCCGTTTCGGTGATGAAAAGGGCACCAATCCCGAAGAGCTGATCGCCGCCGCGCACGCCGGATGTTTCACCATGGCGCTGTCGGCCAAGCTCGGCGAGGCAGGCTTTACCCCGACCTCGCTGGATACCGAAGCCAAGGTCGATCTGTCGATGGAAGGCGGCCCGCAGCTGTCGCAGATCCGGCTGAAAGTGAAGGCGGTTGTGCCGGGAATCGAGGCGACGCAGTTCCGCGCGATCGCTGATGACGCCAAGCAGAACTGCCCGGTTTCCAAGGCGCTGAGCGCGGTGCCGATCAGCCTGGAAGCCGAACTGGGCTGAGAAGGTAGTGCCGGCCGCTGGCCGGCAACCACATGAAACCGGGTATAAGGTGGCAGCCGGCCAGCGGCCGGCTCTACCGCCTTGCGTTCACCAATCGATGGTGCCGGAAATCACCGTCTGCACCTGGCCGCCGGACCAGACCTCGCCCTCTTCATTGACCAGCAGCGTCAGTCGCGCATCGTGGCCGACTTCGCGTCCCTGGCTGACGTCGAAGGGCTGGCGGCCGCGCGGAAGGGCGTCGCGCAGGTCCAGCCAGGCCGCCAGTACAGCGTTGGCCGCGCCAGAAGCAGCATCCTCGAAGCGGCGCCCATTGCCGACGAAAGCGCGCACGGCCAGGTCGTAACCTTCGTTGCCATCGGCAAAGGCATAGGCGAACACGCCCATGCTGTCGGTCGATTCAGCCAGCGTGGCGATCGCATCCCAGTCCGGGTGCAGGGCGCGCAACGCTGCCTCATCCGCGACCTCTACGACCCACCAGCTGCGGCCACCCTGCATGCGGGCCGGCGGCAGCGAACCCAGCGGCCAGGTGCGCAATGCGGCCTGCAGGCGTGGATCATCGGTGGCGGCGATCTCGGCCAGCTGCGCGCGGGGCGTGCGGATGGCGATGCGCTGCTGTGCGCCTTCGCCAGTCACGCGCAGTGGCAGCGCACCGGCGATGCCGTACTGAACCAGTACCCCGTCGACAGGCAAGGCCAGGCCCGCCTGCAGCACCGCGTGGGCGGTGCCGACGCTGGGATGGCCGGCGAACGGCACTTCCTTCTGCGGGCTGAACATGCGCAGCCGATAGCTGGTGCCGGCCGTCTGTGCCGGGAACACAAACGTCGTTTCGGGCAGGCGGGTCCAGCGGGCGATGGCCTGCATCGTCGCATCGTCCAGGCCTTCGGCATCGAGCACGACGGCCAGCGGATTGCCGGCGCCCGGGCGCGGGGAAAACACATCCAGCTGCAGGAAACGGCGGGTGGTCATCGGGCAGGAACTCCAGGAAACAGGCGGCATAGGGTAGCGCGGGGCCATGCCCCGCGAGCGCGCAGCGCGGCAGCCCGCCGGGCTTGGCCCGGCGCTACCAGGTGATGTTGCCGTCTATCACCAGCTGCACCTGGCCGCCGATCCACACCGTGTCCTGCACGTCCACAGTGACCTGGACGCGGCCGTCGCGGCCGACCTCGCGGCCCTGGCTGGCCACATAGGTCCGGTTCTCGCCGGGCAGGGCATTACGCTGCCGAAGCCAGGCGCCGATCAGCGCGTTGGCGCTGCCGGTCACCGGGTCTTCCGGCACGTTGGGCGCATCGGCGGGGCAGAACGCGCGCACCACCAGGTCGTGCCCGGTATCGGCTTCGAGCGCGAACACGGCGATGCCGAGCGCGTCGGTGGCAATGCTCCAGTCGCGCAGGGCCGCCATGTCCGGTACCAGCGTGCGTACGGCCTCGGCGTCGCGCAGCGGCAGCAGCCACCAGCGCGGGCCGTTGTCCCACAGCTCGGCGCGCTGGCCCTCGGCGGCAGCGGCACGCAGAGTGTCAGGAATGTCGCCTGGCAGAGCCGGCAGCGGCCGTGCCGCTGGGCTCGCCAGGCGGATGGTGGGCGCGTTGGCCGGCCCGGTGACCTGCACCGGCAGCAGGCCGGCCGCGCACTGCTGCACCAGGGCCCCGTCGCGTGGCTGCACCAGGCCGCAGGTGACCGCAGCCCAGGCGGCGCCCACGCTGGGGTGCCCGGCGAAGGGCAGCTCGCTGGCAGGGGTGAAGATGCGCACGTGGTAGTCGGCGCCGGCAGCGGTGGGGCGAAGGAAGAATACGGTCTCGGACAGGTTCAGCCAGGCGGCCAGGGCCTGCATGCGGTCGGTGGACAGTCCATCCGCGTCGAACACGACACCGAGTGGGTTGCCGGTACCGGGCTGGTGAGCGAAGACATCGAGCTGCAGGTAGCGGTAGGCGGTCATTGACGGGTGTATTGGGCTTAGAATCGAAGGTTCCGCCCCCTCGGGCGGCTTCCCCACATTACACATAGCCTATCCATGTCAGCTTCCCCCCTTGTCGATCGTTGGATCGTACTGAAGTTCGGCGGCACCTCGGTGTCGCGTCGCCACCGCTGGGACACGATCGGGAAGCTGGCGAAAAAACGGGCCGAAGAGACCGGTTCGCGCGTTCTGGTGGTGGTTTCGGCGCTGTCCGGGGTCACCAATGAACTGACCGCGATTGCCGATGGCGCGCCGGACAGCTGCGATCGCGTGGCGGCGCTGGTCGAACGCCACCAGGCCTTCCTGAACGAGCTGGGGCTGGGCGCGGAGGTGCTGGCCGAGCGGCTGGCCGCGCTGCAGGGCCTGCTGGACGACCCGCGTGCGCCCAGCCGTCCTCTGGACTGGCAGGCCGAAGTGCTCGGCCAGGGTGAACTGCTGTCTTCCAGCCTGGGCGCGGCCTATCTGCGTGCCAGCGGCCTGGATTTCGGCTGGATGGATGCGCGCCAGTGGCTGGACGCGCTGCCGCCGCAGCCGAACCAGAGCGACTGGTCGCAGCGCCTGTCGGTGAACTGCCAGTGGCGTGCCGATGCGGAATGGGCGCAGCGCTTCCGCGCGCAGCCCACGCGCCTGCTGATCACCCAGGGGTTCATCTCGCGTCACGCCGACGGTGGCACTGCCATCCTCGGCCGCGGCGGCTCGGATACCTCCGCGGCGTACTTCGGTGCGCTGCTCGGCGCCAGCCGCGTGGAGATCTGGACCGATGTGCCAGGCATGTTCAGCGCCAATCCCAAGGACGTGCCGGACGCGCGCCTGTTGACCCGCCTGGACTATTACGAAGCGCAGGAAATCGCCACCACCGGTGCCAAGGTGCTGCACCCGCGCTCGATCAAGCCGTGCCGCGATGCGGGCGTGCCGATGGCGATCCTCGATACCGAGCGCCCGGAGCTGCCGGGCACCAGCATCGACGGCAATGCCGCGCCGGTGCCCGGAGTGAAGGCAATCAGCCGCCGCAACGGCATCGTGCTGGTGTCGATGGAAGGCATCGGCATGTGGCAGCAGGTCGGCTTCCTCGCCGATGTATTCGGCCTCTTCAAGAAGCACGGCCTGTCGGTGGACCTGATCGGTTCGGCCGAGACCAACGTCACCGTATCGCTGGATCCGTCCGAGAACCTGGTCAACACCGATGTGCTGGCCGCGCTGTCGGCCGACCTGTCGCAGATCTGCAAGGTCAAGGTGATCGTGCCGTGTGCGGCGATCACCCTGGTCGGCCTGGGCATGCGCTCGCTGCTGCACAAGCTGTCGGACGTGTGGGCGACCTTCGGTCGTGAGCGCGTGCACATGATTTCGCAGTCGTCCAACGACCTGAACCTGACCTTCGTCATCGACGAAGCCGATGCCGATGGCCTGCTGCCGATCCTGCACGCCGAACTGATCGACAGCGGCGCGATGCCGGTGGAAGAGACCGAAGTGTTCGGCCCGCGCTGGCGCGAAATCGCCGGCACCGTGCGCCCGCGTGGTACGCCGTGGTGGCGTGGCCAGCGTGCGCACCTGCTGCAGCTGGCCGATGCCGGCACCCCGCGCTACGTCTACCACCTGCCGACGGTGCGGGCGCGTGCCCGCGCGCTGGCGGCGATCAAGCCGATCGACCAGCGTTACTACGCGATCAAGGCCAACAGCCATCCGGCCGTCCTGCAGTTGCTGGAGGCCGAAGGTTTCGGCCTGGAGTGCGTGTCGCAAGGTGAGCTGAAGCATGTGTTCCAGGCCATTCCGGAACTGTCGCCCAAGCGCGTACTGTTCACCCCCAGCTTCTGCCCGCGCAGCGAGTACGAAGCGGCGTTCGCGCTGGGCGTGACCGTCACTGTCGACAACGTCGAAGCCCTGCAACGCTGGCCGGACCTGTTCCGCAACCGCGAACTGTGGCTGCGCGTGGACCTGGGCCGTGGCGAAGGCCACCACGCCAAGGTCCGCACCGGTGGCAAGGAATCCAAGTTCGGCCTGCCGATCGCGCGCGTGGACGAGTTCGTGCGCGCGGCCACCGAGCTGGGCACCCGCGTGGTCGGCCTGCATGCGCACCTTGGCAGTGGCGTGGAAACCGCCCAGCACTGGCGCCTGATGTGCGATGAGCTGGCTGGCTTCGCGCGCCGCATCGGCAGCGTGCACACCATCGACATCGGTGGTGGCCTGCCGATCCCGTACAGCGAGGAAGATGAGCCGTTCGACCTGGATGCCTGGGCCGAGGGCCTGGCCGAGGTCAAGGCGCTACATCCGGCGTTCCGCCTGGCGATCGAGCCGGGCCGCTTCCTGGTGGCCGAGTCGGGCGTGCTGCTGACCCACGCCACCCAGGTGGTGGAGAAGGATGGCGTGCGCCGCGTCGGCCTGGATGCCGGCATGAACACGCTGATGCGCCCGGCCCTGTACGACGCCTGGCACGACATCGAGAACCTCAGCCGCCAGGGCGGTTACGCCGAAGCGGCGTTCGATGTGGTCGGCCCGATCTGCGAATCCAGCGATGTGTTCGGCAAGCGCCGCAAGCTGCCGGTGTCGACCGCGCCGGACGATGTGATGCTGATCGCCGACGCCGGTGCCTACGGCTATGTGATGTCCAACACCTACAACCAGCGGGCGATGCCGCGCGAAGACGTGATCGAATGATCGCCGCCTTCCGCGCCCTGCACCCGCCCACCGACACGTCCCGCGCCTGCGCGCGGGCACGTGCCTGACCGTGCTTGAACTGGATTCACCATGACTGCTTTCGATAAACACCAGGTTTCCCGCTTCCGTTTCGTCCGCTGCGAATTCGCCGCGGACACCGGCGTGGCCAAGCTGGTCTACGCCTTCGATGACGGCCCGGAAATGGTGGAAACCGTTACCGTGCCCGGCGCTCCGTTCGTGCTGGAACCGGCCCGTGCCGATGCCGTGCAGCGCGCGCTGCGGCTGCTGCACCTGATTGCCGGTGTGAGCTACTACAAGGCCGGCGTGCCCGATACGGTCAGCATCGACAGCTACAGCATCGATGCCGATACCGCAGCGCTGGTGGAGACCATCTACCTCAACGGCCTGGGCGAATTCGCCTACCGCAACGGCCTGAACCTGCGTGGGCGCTTCCGCCTGCCGGTGCAGGGCGAAACGGTGCAGGCACCGGTGCTGGGCCTGCAGGCGCATGCGCTGGTGGCCATCGGCGGTGGCAAGGATTCGCTGGTCAGCATCGAAGCGCTGCGCCGCGCCGGCGTGGACGAGACGGTGACCTGGATCGGGGGTTCGCAGTTGATCCGTGCCTGTGCCGAGCGCACCGGGCTGCCGACGTTGAACCTTGGCCGCGCGCTGGCGCCGGAGTTGTTCGAACTCAACCGCCAGGGCGCATGGAACGGGCACATCCCGGTCACTGCGGTGAACTCGGCGATCATGGTGCTGGCTGCGCTGCTGCAGGGCGTGGACGAGGTGGTGTTCTCCAACGAACGTTCGGCCAGCTACGGCAGCCAGATTCCGGGCACCGGCGAGGTCAACCACCAGTGGTCGAAGGGCTGGGCGTTCGAGCAGGCCTTCGGCATGTACGTGCAGAAACAGGTGGCCGCTGATCTGCAGTACTACTCGTTGCTGCGGCCGATGTCGGAGCTTGCGGTGGCCCGCCAGTTCGCCAAGAGCGATTTCTACGACGCGCATTTCTCCAGCTGCAACCGCAACTTCCACATCCTTGGCGAGCGCCCGGTGAACCGTTGGTGCGGCGTCTGCCCGAAGTGCCACTTCGTTTTCCTGGCGCTGGCACCCTTCATGCCGAAGACCCGCCTGGTGCGCATCTTCGGCCGCAACCTGCTGGACGACATCGAGCAGGCTGGTGGCTTCGATGCGCTGCTGGAATTCCAGGACCACAAGCCGTTCGAATGCGTGGGCGAAGGCCGCGAATCGCGTGCGGCGATGGCCACCCTGGCGCAGCGCCCGGAGTGGAAGGAAGACGTGCTGGTGAAGCGTTTCTGCAATGAAATCCAGCCGCAGCTGGATGCGGCTGAGCTGGAGCTGGCACCGCTGATGCAGCTGCAGGGCGAACATCGTATTCCGGCGGCGCTGTGGGAACGGGTGCGTGAAGATTTCGCAGCTTGAAGGCAAGCGCGTAGCGCTTTGGGGCTGGGGACGTGAGGGCCGTGCTGCGTATGCGGTGCTGCGCGCGCGCCTGCCATCGCTTGGCCTGAGCCTGTTCTGCCCGGCCAGCGAGGTCGCGGCCGCGCGTGCGGAAACGCAGGGCGTGCTGGACGTGCGTGGTGAACCGTCGGCCGAGGCCTTGGCGGCATTCGAGGTGGTGATCAAGTCGCCGGGGATCAGCCCGTACCTGCCGATCGCGTTGGCGGCGGCGGAGCAGGGCACCCGCTTCATCGGCGGCACGGCGTTGTGGTTTGCCGAACATGCCGATGCCGATGGCACCGTGCGCGACACGATCTGCGTGACCGGCACCAAGGGCAAAAGCACCACCACCGCGCTGGTCGCGCACCTGCTGCGCGCAGCGGGACATCGCACCGGCCTGGTCGGCAACATCGGCCTGCCACTGCTGGAAGTGCTGGACCCGCAACCGGCGCCTGCGTACTGGGCGGTGGAGCTGTCCAGCTACCAGACCGGCGAGGTCGCGCGCAGTGGTGCGCACCCGCAGGTGGCGGTGGTGCTGAACCTGTTCCCGGAACACCTGGACTGGCACGGCAGCGAACAGCGCTACATCGAAGACAAGCTGCAGCTGGTGACCGGGGCCGCGCCGCGCGTTGCCGTGCTCAATGCCGCAGACCCGCATCTGGCGGCGCTGTCGCTGCCCGGCAGCGAGGTGGTCTGGTTCAACCAGCCGCAGGGCTGGCACATGCGCGGTGACATCGTGCATCGCGGCGGGCAGGCGGTATTCGATACCCGCAATACGCCACTGCCGGGCCGCCACAACCGCGGCAACCTGTGCGCGGTGCTGGCCGCGCTGGAGGCACTGGGCCTGGATGCCGTGGCGCTGGCGCCGGCGGTGCAGGATTTCCGGCCGCTGCCGAACCGCCTGCAACGCATCGGCCAGGCCGATGGCCTGACCTACGTCAACGATTCGATCAGCACCACGCCGCATGCCAGCCTGGCGGCGCTGGAGTGCTTTGCCGGCCAGCGCATCGCGTTGCTGGTCGGCGGTCACGATCGTGGCCTGAACTGGACTGATTTCATGCAGCACATGGCGCACGACGTGCCGCCGGTGGAGATCGTGACCATGGGCAGCAACGGTCCGCGCATCCACGCGATGCTGCAGCCGCTGGCCGACGCCGGCCGTTTCGGCCTGCATGCCGCTGCCGATCTGCCTGATGCGATGTCGCTGGCGCGTCGCGCACTGGGCGAACAGGGTGGGGTGGTGCTGCTGTCGCCGGGCGCGCCGAGCTATGGCGCCTACCGCGATTACGTTGCACGCGGGCGGCATTTCGCCGAGCTGGCCGGATTCGATCCGGACACCATCAGCGCGATTCCGGGTATCGGGATCGCCTGACGGTCGTGCCGGCCGGTGGCCGGCAACCTGGGGGGTTCATCCACGCATGGCGTGGATCTACTCTGTGTGGAAACCCGGACGGATTCGGCGAGCCTTATGTGCACCTTTATCACCCTGTTCCTGCCCACTTCGTTTCCGGACGCCGAAAGCTCCGCAATCATGGAGCGCAGCGGCCGACGGCTGTTCGCGCAGGATTCGCCCAGCCTGCGTGCCGCCGTGGGGCCGGGCTGGCAGCCCTGGTTGAGCGCAGGCCACTGCGACTGTGGCACCGCACTCGCATCGGCATGGAAGATGCGGGAAAGGAAGAACGATGCCGAACGCTGGCGCAGGGAGGGCTGGAGCGAGGCGAAGATCGCCCGTGCGCTGGCCGAGCAGTTGGCGCGGCGCGAGCAGGATCAGCAGGTGCATCGCGATGGAGCCCTGGGAGACGCCGGCCAGTGGCTGCAGCGCATTGATGCCCTGCTGGATGCCGGAGCGGCGCGCATCGGCCTGCTGGTGCGCGACTACGCTGGGGCTGTGGGGGGCCGGCAGCCGAAGCCGCCGGAACGGTGTTGGGCGCGCGCGCGGATGGCGGTGGACGATCTGCTTGCGTTCGAACCGGGGGTGTTGCATTGGATCGAGCGCGGATGAAGCCCTGATCCACGCATGGCATGAGGTCATCGGCCGGCGAGGAGTTCATCCACGCATGGCGTGGATCTACTCGTCGAGGAAGCTGTAGTCGCGGTCGATCAGCTGCTGCAGGTAGGCATCGAAGCTGGGGGCGATGACCGCGTAGCTGTCCGGGTCGTGCAGGTAGCGCACCACCTGTCCAACGCTGCCGCCGGGTGCGGGATCGAAATCCAGATACAGCATCGAGGTGCCGCCGTTGTTCATGCAGTGCGAGAAGCACAGGCGGCGGCTCATCGGCAGGTCGGCATCGATGCCGGCACCGAGGATCTCCGGTTCTTCTTCCAGCCATTCCTCGTAGATGGAACGGATGCTGTCGTCCCATTGCTGCTGGTCTTCGAAAATCTGCGCGATGGAGCGCAGGTAGTACGGGTAGTCGCCCACGTCCGAGCCCAGCATCAGCACGCAGACCTCGCCCTTCGGATAGTCGCGGAAGTGCGTGCCGTCCACGCGCGAAAGCAGCTCGACCAGGCTGTCGGGCACCTGCGGCCACTGCGCGCGCAGCCGTTGCAGGTCGGCCTCGCTGGCGCCTTCGGTCCACGCCCATTGCGGGGCATCTTCCTCGGGCAGCCGCGGGATCAATCCAGACAGAAAGCGATCAACAAGGTTCATGCAGAAAAGGGGACGGAGGGGATCAAGTCGTATCCAACCACACCTGCGTCACGCCGCCAATGCAGAATGCGACGCGGGAGGGGCGATTACGGCTTAATCCCCTCCGTCCCCTTTTTCTGGAGCAGGCGCATGAACCGTTGGCGTTGCGGCGTGGCGATGGTACTGGGGCTGGCAGCGATGCCAGCGTGGGCGGCGATGAAGACCCAGCCGGTGGAGTGGAAGCACCAGGGCACGACCTTCAGTGGCGTGCTGGTCTATGACGATGGGGATGCTGACAAGCGTCCCGGCCTGGTGATGGTGCCGAACTGGAAGGGCGTGAACGAATCGGCCATCGAGAAGGCCAAGCAGCTGGCGGGCGATGACTACGTGGTGCTGGTGGCCGATGTGTACGGCAAGGGCGTGCGGCCGAAGACCGATGCCGAGGCCGGACCGGTGGCGACCAAGCTGCGCAATGACCGGCCGCTGCTGCGGGCGCGGGCGCTGGAGGCGGTCAACGTACTGAAGGCGCAGGCGGGCAAGGCACCGCTGGACGCCAGACGGATCGGCGCAGTGGGCTTCTGCTTTGGCGGCACCACGGTGCTGGAACTTGCCCGCGCCGGCGCGCCGCTGGCGGGCGTGGTCAGCCTGCATGGCGGGCTCGGCTCCCCCTTGCCGGCGCAGGCCGGCGGCAGCCACCCGTCGGTGCTGGTGCTGAACGGTGCCGACGACAAGAGCGTGACCGCCGAGGATATCGGCAGTTTCCAGAAGGAAATGGATGCGGCCAAGGTGGACTGGGAGTTCACCAACTACAGCGGTGCGGTGCACTGCTTTGCCGAGCGCGATGCCAACAGCCCGCCGGGCTGCCAGTACAACGAACGCGCCGCCAAGCGTGCCTGGAAGGCACTGGATGAGTTCTTCGAGGAGCGGTTTGAGAGGCGTTGAAAAGGTGTGCCGACCAACGGTCGGCACCCACCCGCTGTTGCAGGTCCGTGTCCGCCGGGCATGGCCCGGCGCTACCAGATCGCGCGCGGTAGCGCCGGGCCGTGCCCGGCGAATCCATCAATGCGAACGCTGTACCGCGTAGCGGGCCAGGCCGCGCAGCGCGGCGACGGCATCGTTGTCGCCCAGGCCGTCAAGCGCCCGTTCGGCGGCCTCTGCATATTCCTCGGCACGACGGCGGCTGTATTCCAGACCTCCCGTGGCGTGGATCGCCGCCAGCACTTCCGGCATCGCCGAGGCGTCACCGTTCTGCACGATCGCGCGCAGGCGCTGGCGGGTGGCCTCATCGGAATGGGCCATGGCATGGATCAGCGGCAGCGTCGCCTTGCCTTCGGCCAGGTCGTCACCCAGGTTCTTGCCCAGCTCGTCGGCGTTGGCTGAATAATCCAGCACGTCATCGGCGATCTGGAAGGCGTAGCCCAGGTGCATGCCGTAGTCGTACAGGGCCTGCTGGGTGGCTTCATCGACACCACTGGCCAGTGCACCCAGGCGCGTGCCGGCGGCGAACAGCACCGCGGTCTTGCGCTCGATCACGCGCAGGTAGGCGGCTTCGTCGGTATCCGGGTTGTGCACGTGCAGCAGCTGCAGCACTTCGCCTTCGGCAATGCGGTTGGTGGTGTCGGCCAGGATCTGCATCACCGGCATCCGGTCCAGCTCGACCATCAGCTGGAAGCTGCGCGAGTACAGGAAGTCGCCCACCAGCACGCTGGGCGCGTTGCCCCACAGTGCATTGGCGGTGCTGCGGCCGCGGCGCAGGCTGGATTCGTCCACCACGTCGTCGTGCAGCAGGGTGGAGGTGTGGATGAACTCGATGATCGCTGCCAGCTGGTGGTGCTCGGGGCCGGAGCCGCCGACCGCATGGCCGGCCAGCATCACCAGCATCGGCCGCAGGCGTTTGCCGCCAGCGGAGATGATGTGGTCGGCGATCTGGTTGATCAGCACCACATCCGAGGACAGCCGGCGGCGGATCAGGGCATCGACGGCAGCCATGTCGGCTGCGGCAAGCGACTGGATCTGGGACAGGCCCAGGGCGGGACGGGTGTCTTCAGTGATGGTCATGCGATCAGGCTTTCAGGCTCATCCCTGATTATAGGCGTTGCCTGTGAATTGGGGAGGAAACCGGGGGCCAGGCCACCGCCGCGCGCCACCGGGCGTGGCGTCTGGCGTGAATACGTATGCAGGCAGCGCCATCGTCGTGGGCCGCCGCTAAGCTTGCGGGAGTTGGTTTTCGGCCCGCTTCCAGTGGGTCCCGCATGCCCGGAGGGGGGCTGTCGATGTCGCACTATCCATGGTGGCGCGGAGCCGTCATCTACCAGATCTACCCGCGCAGTTTCCTCGACGCCAACGGCGACGGGGTAGGCGACCTGCCCGGCATCATCCAGCGCCTGGACCATATCGCCGCGCTGGGCGTGGATGCGATCTGGATCTCGCCGTTCTTCCGATCGCCGATGGCCGACTTCGGCTATGACATCGCCGACTACCGCGATGTCGATCCGCTGTTCGGCAGCCTGGACGACTTCGACCGGCTGCTGACCAAGGCCCACGGCCTGGGCCTGAAGGTGATGATCGACCAGGTGCTCAGCCACACCTCGATCGAGCACGCCTGGTTCCGCGAGAGCCGCCAGGACCGCAGCAACCCGAAGGCGGACTGGTATGTGTGGGTGGATCCGCGCGAAGACGGCACGCCCCCCAACAACTGGCTGTCGCTGTTCGGCGGCGGTGCCTGGCAGTGGGAGCCGCGCCGCGAGCAGTACTACCTGCACAACTTCCTGGTGGACCAGCCGGACCTGAATTTCCACCACCCGGAGGTGCAGCAGGCGACCCTGGACAACGTGCGCTTCTGGCTGGACCGGGGTGTGGATGGCTTCCGCCTGGATGCGATCAACTTCTGCTTCCATGACGCGCAGCTGCGCGACAACCCGCCCAAGCCGGCCGACAAGCGCGTCGGCCGCGGCTTCAGCGCGGACAACCCGTACGCCTACCAGTACCACTATTACAACAACACCCAGCCGGAGAACCTGCCGTTCCTGGAGCAGCTGCGCGCCCTGCTGGACGAGTACCCGGGGGCGGTGAGCCTGGGCGAGATCTCCTCGGAGGATTCGCTGGCGACCACCGCCGAATACACCCAGGATGGCCGCCTGCACATGGGCTACAGCTTCGAGCTGCTGGTCAACGATTACAGCGCGGCCTACATCCGCGACACCGTTTCGCGCCTGGAAGCGGCGATGACCGAAGGCTGGCCGTGCTGGGCGGTGTCCAACCACGATGTGGAGCGGGCGGTCAGCCGCTGGGGTGGCCATCCGGCCGACCCTCGCCTGGCGCGGATGCTGGTGGCGCTGCTGTGTTCACTGCGTGGTTCGGTCTGCCTGTACCAGGGTGAGGAGCTGGGCCTGGCAGAGGCCGAAGTGCCGTTCGAGGCGCTGCAGGACCCGTATGGGATCACCTTCTGGCCCAACTTCAAGGGGCGCGACGGCTGCCGCACGCCGCTGCCGTGGATCGACGCGCCGCTGGCCGGCTTCACCACCGGCAAGCCGTGGCTGCCGATCCCGGCCGAGCACCAGGCGGCGGCCGTGGCGGTGCAGGCGCAGGATCCGCAGTCGGTGCTGTCGGCCTTCCGCAGCTTCCTGGCCTGGCGCCGTACCCAGCCGGCCCTGCTGCACGGTGACATCCGGTTCCTGGACAGTGCCGAGCCAGTGCTGCTGTTCGAGCGTATGCTTGCAGATGAAACTCTCCTGCTGGCCTTCAACCTGTCGGCCGAAGCGGTGAGCCATCCGCTGCCGGCGGGCAACTGGCAACAGGTGGCTGTGCCGGGTCCGGATGCGGGGACGGTGCAGGGCAATGAACTGCAGCTGCCGCCGCGTGCGGTGTATTGCGCACGACGCAGCTGACCGATTTCTCCGGTGGCGGTACTTGCGGGGACGGGGCCGAAGCGCCCCGTCCCTTTTTTGTGGGCGCGGTTCGGGTGCAGGACATCCACGCATGGCGTGGATGCACCAGGGGGGGCGAATGGATGCCCGTCACGCATCGATTGCGATGCGGCGGGGGAGAACCACGGCATGCGTGGATGGGTGATGGATGCGACGGTAGATCCACGCCATGCGTGGATGGGGCCGTACCGATCACGCTTCACTGGCCATCGCGTTGTGCGCACAAAGGAAAACCCGCTGCCTGCGCAGCGGGTTTCCGGTCCTGTTCCCTGTGTCCTGTCGCCGGGCATGGCCCGGCGCTACCTCAGAACTTGTAGTTCACGCCCAGCATGTAGGTGCGGCCCCACTCGATGTACTCCAGCGGGCGATCCTTGGTGCCGGCGTAGGTGCGGTACGGCTCGTTGGTCAGGTTGCTTCCCTGCAGCAGCAGGGTCAGCCCACGCAGGCTGCTGCTGTCGCTGAAGGTGTAGCTGACCTGCGCATCGGTCACGTTCTCGCCCACGACATAGCGCAGGGTGCGGTTGCCGTTGAAGTTGCCGATCTCGCCGATGAAGTCCGAACGGCGGCGTTGGCTCACGCGTGCTTCAAAGCCACTACGCTCGTAGTAGGCAGTGAAGTTGTACACGCGCTTGGACAGGCCGGGCAGGCTGATCGGGTCGGTGCCCACGCTGGACGCGCTTTCCGGATCCAGGATCTGGATGTCGCTCTTGTTGAAGGTCGCGCTGGCCTGCGCGCCGAAGCCACGCAGGCTGTCGGTCAGCATTTCCAGCGGGAACGACGCGGTCAGCTCCAGGCCCTTCAGGGTGCCGCCCTTGCCATTCACCGGAGTCGAGAACGTGCCGGTGGGCAGCACCGGCACCACCATGCCCGGCGGCGGCACATAGTCGCCCAGCAGGCCGGTGAAGTCGTAGTTGTCCACCGACTGGGTGTAGACGTAGCTCTTCAGGTCCTTGTAGAAGATCGCGGCGGCCACGTAGGCCTTCTCGCCGAAGTACTTCTCGTAGGACAGGTCCAGTGCGGTGGCGCGCCACGGGTCCAGCAACGGGTTGCCGCCACTGCCGCCGGGGCGACCGGTACCGGTATCCACGCCGAACTCCAGGCCCGCGCGCATCTGGTCCACGCGCGGGCGCGCGACCTGCTTGGCTGCGGCAAAACGCAGGGTCTGCTCATGCGGGAACATGAAGGCCAGGTTCAAGCTGGGCAGCCAGTCGTTGTACTTGCGGCCGTCCGAGTAGGGCTGGATGTTGTTGCCGGCCGCCTGCGAGCTGTCCCAGTAGCGCGAGTCCGAGCTCTGGTCGGTGTGCTGCATCTGCACGCCGATATTGCCGCGTACGCCCACCACACCGATGTCGGTGTTGATGTTCAGGCGCGCCCAGGCGGTGGTGATCTTTTCCTGCACCGTCCACGACTTGGGAATCAGGTAGTCCAGGTTGTCGACCGGATTGAAGGTCATGTAGCGACCGACCGCGCCAGGCACGTTCCAGGCCGGGATGGTGCCCAGGCCGGCGAAGCCGAGGTTGACCGGGCGGTACTGCAGATCCGATGCGATGTTGGCATCGCCCTGCGCGCCCAGCAGGATGTTGCCTTCGGACTGGGTCTTCACCTTGCGGCGGTCGGCATAGTTCACGCCGATATCCAGATCCGGTGCCCACGACGCCATTGCTTCGGGCAGGGCGATGGTCGCGGCCAGCTTGCCACCCTTCAGGCGGTCTTCCACCTTCGGCACCTTGCCGTAACCAGAACCGTAGATGGTGTTGGTCAGGAACAGCGCGTCCGGGTTGGAGTAGTTCAGGCCCGGGCTGATCTGCGAGAAGCCATCCTGGCGGAACTGCACACCGACCGTATCCAGCTGCGGCATCGGGGTCAGCTGCAGGTTGTTTTCCAGGTTCAGTTCGTCGCGGGTGGCCTTGGAATAGTTCAGGTCGGCAACCAGCTTGACGCTGCCGAAGGTGAACTCGTTGTTCCAGCCGAACGCATCGATCTTGTCCTTGCGCTTGTTGTACATGCCGCGCACCAGCGGGTACACGCCACTGGCGGTGCCACCGGTGAAGGTGCCATTGGCATTGACCTGCGGGTTGCTGACCAGCAGGCCCGGGGTGTAGTTGCCGTTGTAGTTGCTGAGGTTGAGCTCGAACTGGTTGGCGGTGTCTATCTGCTCTGCTTCGGTGTGGAACGCGTCGAAGGTGCTGGTCCAAGCGTTGTTGGGCCGGAACTGGATCGTGGCCATCACACCGTCGCGCTTGTTGTTGCCGGTGCGGCGCAGCGCCTTGATGCCATCGGTGAAATAGGTGCCAGCGGCAACGCCGGGGCGGTTGCCGTTGGTGGTGTGCTCGGTGGTCCACGGCTCGTACAGTCCCACCTGGTTTTCCTGGATCGGCATGTCGCTGTGCGCGTAGCCGATGGCGATGCCGAGGGTCTTGTCCAGGAACTGGTCGATGTAGCTGGCGCTGAAGCGGTTGCCGTACGGGTCGGTGTCGGCGGCGCGGCCCAGCGAGCTCTTCTGGTAGCGGCCGCTGACGGCGATGACGCGGTCGGGGAAGCTGAGCGGACGTGCGGTCTGCATGTCGATGGTGCCCGACAGGCCCTGGCCGACCAGCGCTGCATCGGGGGTCTTGTACACGGTCACGCCGTTGACCAGCTCGGACGGATACTGGTCGAACTCGACGCCCCGGTTGTCGCCGGTGCTGACCACTTCACGCCCGTTGAGCAGGGTGGTGGCGAAATCCGGCGACAGGCCGCGCACGCTGATCACCTGCGCACGACCGGCCACACGCTGTGCGGCAAGGCCAGGCAGGCGCGAGATCGATTCGGCGATGCTGACGTCGGGCAGCTTGCCGATGTCCTCGGCGGAGATGGCTTCGACCACCGAGGTGGCGTCCTGCTTGGTGGCGATGGCGCTTTCGATGCCGCGACGGATGCCGGTGACCTGCACGGTGTCCAGGTTGGTGGCGGCGGTGCCGGTTGGCGGGGTTGCCGTGCTCTGCGTGGACTGCGCTGCTGCCAGCGATGGCGTCAGTACGACGGCCAACGCGATGCTCAGCGCACTGCGCTTGTGGTTCAACATTTTCCCCTCCCAGGCAATGTTGTAGTGCGATTCGTGGTCGTCCCGATGCTGTCGAGGACGTGCGACGCGGTGGCCGCTGTCGTCGCCGCTATGGTAGGCAGCGCGTTCTTCGTGGGAATCACCCTGCATACGTATTCAATGGCGTTTGCAGGGTTGTAATCGCTTCCAGATCATCATTCCGGTAGTGCCGGCCACTGGCCGGCAACCATCCACGTCGCAACGATGCCGGCCAGCGGCCGGCACTACCTGCGCATTCACAGCGGGGTGAAGCGGATGGCCTGTCCGCCGCCCGGCGCCAGCACCAGCGTGAGTGAATCGGTGCTGCTGACCTCGCGTGTTTCGCGCTTGAAGGCGAAGGGGGTGCTGCGGAAATCCGCGCCATCGCCATCGCGGTAGACCTCGGCGCGGTAGCGCACGCCCGGCTCCAGGAAACCCAGCGACACCGGCAGCACGCGGCCGTTCTCGTCGGTGATGCTGCCCAGGAACCAGTCGCGGCTGTTGCGGTCGCGGCGCACGATCGTCACGTAGTCGCCGACCTCGCCATCGAGCACGCGGCTCTGCTCCCAGTCCACCGCCACGTCCTCGATGAAGCGGAACGCTTCGCGGTGCTGCAGGTAGTGCTCGGGCAGGTCGGCAGCCATCTGGATCGGGCTGTACAGCACCACATACAGGGCCAGCTGGCGGGCCAGCGTGCTGGGAATGGCCTGGCCGTGGCGCCCCTTCAGGCTGAGGATGCCGGGCGTGTAATCCATCGGCCCGGCCAGCATGCGGGTGAACACCAGGTTGACCTCATGCTCGGGCGGGTTCGGTGGCTGGCCCCAGGCGTTGTACTCCATGCCACGTGCGCCTTCGCGGGAAATCCAGTTCGGGTAAGTGCGGCGCAGGCCGGTGTCCTTGATCGGCTCGTGCGGGTTCACCGACAGGTGCCGGCGCGCAGCTTCCTGCACCACTTTCAGGTGATGGCGGGCCATGAACTGCCCGTCGTGCCACTCGCGCCACAGCGGGCCGCCGGCCGCATTGCGGCGATCAACCTGGCCGTCGTCGCAGACGTAGCCGGTCTTGAACTGGTCCACGCCCAGCCGCGCATACAGATCCAGCGCAGCACCCAGCTGGTCTTCGTAGTGTTCGATCGCACAGCCGGTTTCATGATGTCCGACCAGGTGCACGCCCTTCTTCAGCCCGTACGCCGACAATGATTCGATGTCGAAATCCGGCGTGGCGCGGGTGAAGTCGAAGTCGTAACCGTTGCCGACCCAGTTGCCGTCCCAGCCAGGATTCCAGCCCTCCACCAGCACACCACGGAAGCCGTGCGCGGCGGCGAAATCGATCACCTTCCGCGTCTTTGCGGTGGTGGCCGCATGCTTCGGTCCGGTGGCCCAGCTCTCTTCATCCAGGTGCATCGACCACCACACGCCCAGATACTTGGCCGGTTTCACCCAGCTCACATCGCCCAGCGCATTGGGCTCGTTGAGGTTGAGGATCAGGTCGGACTCGACCAGGCCGCCGGCACGGTCGGCGATCTGCAGGGTGCGCCATGGCGTGGCGAAGGGCAGGGCGCGGCGCACCTTCCAGCCTTCGGCCGAAGGCGAAAGCTGGGCGCGCAGGCGCTGGCCCTCGGTGCGGCGCAGCCACATGCCCGCGTAGTCGACCAGTGCCGCCTCATGGATGGCCACGTGCAGGCCGTCGTGGCTGCGCAGGGTCATCGGCGTGTGCACCAGCGGCACTTCGCGCAGCGGGGTGCGCTGGTACAGGTATTCGTAATGGATCGGCTCGCCCGCAGGTATCCACCATGCGGTGGACTCCGGCGCGATGGCGAACTCGGTCAGCTCGTCATCGATGATCGCTTCGCGCAGGTTCGGTTGCTCGGGGAATACGTAACGGAAGCCCAGGCCGTCGTCGTAGACGCGGAACACCAGGTCCAGCCGGCGCTTGCTGCCGGTGCTTTCGGCCAGGTGCACGGTCAGTTCGTTGAAGTGGTTGCGGGTGAGCCGGCGCTCGCCCCAGGGCTGTTCCCAGCTGTCATCGACACTGCGCCGTTCCTGCGCCAGCAGGCTGAAGTCGCGGTCGAGGCGACCATCGCGCAGTTCAAAACCCAGCTTCGAATCGGCCACCACGGTCTGGCCGAGGCGCTCGACGCGGTAGCGCGCGGTACCGCCGTCCAGCACCAGGCTGACCTTCAGCACCTTGTCCGGTGATTCGACGCTGGCGATCTGCGGTGCCGCCGCCTGTGCCAGCGTGGCCCATCCCAGCAGGGCCAGGCCGAAAGCGTGCGCGAACACTGCGCGTACCGTTGTGGGTGACGTCGGCATTTCCCCTCCCAAGGCGCCGTTGACAGACCCGGACCATAAGCCAGCCCGGCAGGCCTGCCGGTACTGCACGCCATGAATACGTATGCAGCTGGACGCAGTCGACAGCCCCGCGTCTACCATGGGGCCAGGGCACCTTGAGGGAGGTGCCGCGCCCGCACGCCGGCAACGGCAGTGCGGACCCACAACGGTGCAGAGAGGGAGGGAGGTCGACGGGCGCAAGCCGGTCTGCCGCTTCGATGCTGAAGATCATTTGCCTGACCGCTGCCCTGGGGGCAGCGCTGGGGACGACCGCGCACGCGGCCGACCTGACATTCGACGGCCGCCAGGCGCGCGCCGAATCCGCTGCCAAGGGCAGTTTCATCCTGCATGCGCCGAAGGGTGAGGTGCGCATCGCCGCCGCGCCCATGCGCAGCCAGACCGGCAGCGTGATGTTCGATGCGCTGTTCGCGCTGGCCCAGCAGGAAATGGACCAGGACCGGGTGGATGCCATCCGCGATCCGGCCTTCGACGAAGGCCGTCCGGTACCGTGC
The DNA here is from genome assembly GCF_019969775.1 of Stenotrophomonas sp. OVS01A. NCBI lineage: Bacteria > Pseudomonadati > Pseudomonadota > Gammaproteobacteria > Lysobacterales > Lysobacteraceae > Stenotrophomonas > Stenotrophomonas sp. OVS01A. The sequence goes on from NZ_JAHXYV010000001.1 coordinate 334,699, forward strand.
GAGTGCTTCCAGACCGGTGCGCGCTGGCCGTATGTGTGGACGCGTGACGTCAGCTTTGCAGCCGATCTGGCGCTGGCGAAGCTGGACCCGAAGCGCACCCGTCAGTCGCTGCAGTTCAAGTTGTCGGCTGCGCGCGACGGGCATACGCCCGGCCTGTTCGTGGCCCAGGACACCGGCTCCGGTGGCAGCTGGCCGATCAGCAGCGACCGCGTGGTGTGGTTCCTCGCCGCACGCCACCTGCTGGATGATCCTGCGTTTGCCGAGCAGGTCTGGCAGGCCCTGCAGGGCACATTGGCGCAGGACCGGGCGATGGTGTTCGACGCGCAGATGGGCCTGTATCGCGGCGAGACCTCGTTCCTTGACTGGCGCGAGCAGACCTATCCGGACTGGACGCGCGAGGACGTGCGCTTCATCGGTGATTCCTACGCGCTGTCCACCAACGTGCTGCATTACCAGGCGCTGCGCCTGGCGCAGCAGATGGCCGCGCAGCTGGGCGACGAGCGCAGCGAGCAGTACAGGGCCTGGGCCGATGCACTGGCGGTGCAGATCGACGCGCGCTTCTGGCGCGAAGACATGGGCCAGTACATGAGCTACATCGGCGAGGCGGCGCACCCGGTGCCGTACGCCAAGATCGATTTGCTCGGCCTGTCGCTGGGCATCCTCGCTGACGTGCTGCCCACTGAACGTGCGCGTCATGCGCTGGCGGGCTATCCGATGGGCGCTGCCGGCAGCCCGGTGGTGTGGCCGCAGGAAGCGCAGCAGCCGATCTACCACAACCGTGCGATCTGGCCGTTCGTCAGCGCGTACTCGCTGCGCGCGGCGCGCAAGGTGGACGATGCGCCACGCATTGCTGCCGAGATCCGCTCGCTGATGCAAGGGGCGGCGCTGGCAGGTTCCAACATGGAGAACTACGAGCTGGTCAGCCAGGCCGTGCACGTGGACGAAGGCGCGTTGAGCGGGCCGGTGGTCAACTCCGAGCGCCAGCTGTGGTCGGTGGCCGGCTATCTGTCGATGGTCACCGAAGGCGTGTTCGGCGTGCAGGACGACGGTCGCGTGCAGCCCAAGCTGCCGGCCGAGCTGGTGCCGGAGCTGTTCGGAAAGCAGAAGCGGATCAGTCTGGAGGCGGGCGGCAAGCGCTATGTGCTGGAGCGCCCAAGGCAGGTGGGCGCTGGCTTGTTGATCGCGGGAAAAACGCGTACGCGCGGCACCACGACCACCGTGCAGCTGGTCGCTGCGCCGGCAGCCGTGAGCCGTGATGTGCCGCGTGCCGATGCCAATGCACGAGCACCGGCCACGCCGCTGGCACCGCAGGCAAAGCGCAGTGGCAAGGGCTGGTCGGTCGCGGTGGCTGCCGGCCAGGTCCTCTGGCAGGACGGTGTCGCGGCCACGGCCAGCAAGGGCCAGGTGCGCGTCGGCGATGATGGCCTGCAGCACTGCCTGAGCTTGACCCGGCGTGAAGGTGCGCTGGAATCCCTGCACAGCCCGATGGTCTGCGTCGGCCCGCAGCAGGTGCTGCGGGGCAGCCGGCAATGGCAGTTCAATGCAGCCAGGGCGGGCCACGTGCGCCTGCGCCTGCAGTACAGCAACCCGAACGGCCCGATCAACACCGGTGTGACCGCGGCGGTGAAGCAGCTGGCCGTGCAGTGCAAGGGCCAGCCTCCGCAGCGGCACACGGTAACGCTGCCGCACAGCGTGGCGGCGCAGGACTCGACCGCGGCAACCTTCGCGGTACCCAAAGGCCGCTGCACGGTGACGCTGGAAGAGGGCTTCAACATGAGCGCGCTGCAGCACTTCGCGCACTACACCGGCGGCAAGGGCGGGCGTGATGGCGTGCTGAACCAGGCCCAGGTGCAGGCGCTGAAGATTGCGCCGGTGGCGGCAGCAGAGGACGCACGATGAGCCGTCCTGCAAAGCCGCAGTTGTCGTTCTGGCAGATCTGGAACATGTGCTTTGGCTTCCTTGGCATCCAGTTCGGCTTTGCCCTGCAGAACGCCAACGCCAGCCGCATCTTCGAAACACTGGGTGCGGACATGGACGCGGTGCCCGGACTGTGGATCGCCGCACCGCTGACCGGCCTGCTGGTGCAGCCGGTGATCGGCTACCTGTCCGACCGCACGTGGACACGCTGGGGACGGCGCCGCCCGTTCTTCATGATCGGCGCGGTGCTGACCACGCTGGCCCTGCTGGTGATGCCGAACTCGCCGACGCTGTGGATCGCGGCCGGCACGCTGTGGGTGCTGGACGCCTCGATCAATGTGTCGATGGAGCCGTTCCGCGCCTTTGTTGGCGACCAGCTGGCACCACGGCAGCGCCCGGCGGGCTATGCGATGCAGAGCTTCTTCATCGGCGTCGGCGCGATCGTTGCCAGCTTCCTGCCTTTCATCCTGGCCCACTTCGGTGTTGCCAACACGGCAGCGGCGGGCGAGGTGCCCGATACCGTGCGCTATGCGTTCTACTTCGGCGCGGTGGTGCTGCTGGCGGCGATCACCTGGACGGTGGTCAGCACCCGTGAGTATTCGCCCGACGAGCTGGCCAGCTTCGATGATGCCGAACCACCGGCGCACCATGCCGGGGCCGCGGTCACCGGGCCCGCACCGTGGACGCAGGTTGCGCTGTGGCTCGGTCTCGGCGCGTTGCTGGCGGCACTGATCGCGTGGCGCCAGGGCGACAAGATGCTGTACGTGCTGGCAGGCCTGTGCGCGGGTTACGGCGCACTGCTGGCGGCGGCGCGGGTACTACCGGGTACGCACATGCTGGCCGCCATCGTCGGCGACCTGCGCGCGATGCCGATCACCATGCGCCGGCTGGCCTGGGTGCAGTTCTTTTCCTGGTTCGCCCTGTTCGCGATGTGGATCTTCACCACGCGTGCGGTGGCCGGCATGCATTTCGGTTCCACCGATGTCGAATCGGCGGCCTACAACGAAGGTGCCAACTGGGTGGGCGTGCTGTTCGGTGCCTACAACGGTTTCGCCGCACTGGCCGCGCTGCTGATCCCGCCGATGGTGCGGGCGATCGGCCTGCGCTGGAGCCACCTGGTCAACCTGTGGCTGGGTGGGGCAGGGTTGATCTCGATGATGTTCATCGACGATCCGCAGTGGCTGCTGCTGTCGATGGTCGGCGTCGGCTTTGCCTGGGCCTCGATCCTGTCGCTGCCCTATGCGCTGCTGTCGGACAGCGTCCCGGCAGCGAAGATGGGCGTGTACATGGGCATCTTCAATTTCTTCATCGTGATCCCGCAGCTGGTCGCGGCCAGCGCGCTCGGTTTTGCCCTGCGTGCATGGCTGGGGGGCCAGCCGATGCATGTCCTGGTGCTGGGTGGCTGCAGTCTGTTGATTGCCGGTCTGTGCGTGTTGCGGGTTCCGTCCCGTCCGGAGGTGGTGTGATGCGTGGTGCCCTGTCTGCTGCTGTATCCCTTGTGCTGTTCGCTGGCCATGCTTCGGCTGCGCCACGCCCGGCCTATGTTGGTACCACCGAGCCGTTCGCCAGTGACGCGGTGTACTTCGTGGTCACCGACCGCTTCGTCAACGGCGATCCGTCCAACGACCATCGCGACCAGGGCGGCAAGCACCGTACCTTCGATATTCCGGTGCCATGCCCGGACAAGGTGGACGGCAACATCGGCTATCTCGGTGGCGATTTCCGTGGCGTGCTCGACAATGCCGACTACATCCGCAACCTCGGTTTCGGCGCGGTGTGGATCACCCCCATCGTCGACAACCCGGATGAAGCCTTCACCGGCAGCAAGCCGATCAGCTGTACCAGCACCCTGACCGACCGTGGCAAGACCGGCTACCACGGCTACTGGGGCATCAACTTCTACACGCTGGACGAGCACCTGCCGAGCAGGGACCTGGATTTTGCCGGGTTGACCAAGGGCCTGCACGGCGCCGGCCTGAAGGTGGTGCTGGACATCGTCGGCAACCACGGTTCGCCGGCCTGGACCATGCCCAAGCGGCAGCCGCAGTTCGGCCAGATCTTCGACAAGGACGGCAGGTTGATTGCCGACCACCAGAACCTGCCGCCACAGAAGCTGGACCCGAAGCACAATCCGCTGCACGCGTTCTACAACAACATCGGCCCGGTCGACAGCAAGGACGGCTCGATCTTCGATGGCAACCTGGCCGAGCTGGGCGACTTCAACCAGGACAACCCGGCAGTGATGGACTACCTGGTGGGGGCGTACCTGCAGTGGACCGCGCAGGGTGTGGATGCGCTGCGCATCGACACCATCGGCTGGCTGCCGCATCCGTGGTGGCACGAGTTCGTCAACCGCATCCGCGCGCAGCATCCGGGCATGTTCATGTTCGGCGAAGCGTTCGACTACAACGCCGCCAGCATCGCCGAACACACCTGGCCGGCCAACGCCAATGTCAGCGTGCTCGACTTCCCGCTGCGCGGCGCGCTGGAGCAGGCCTTCGGCAGCGCCGGCAAGGGCTTTGAAACGCTGGCTGAGCCGCTGCACCTGACCGGTGGCCCGTACGCCAACCCGTACGAGCTGATGAGCTTCTACGACAACCACGACATGCCGCGCCTGCAGGCCAGCGACAGCGGCTTCATCGACGCGCACAACTGGCTGTTCACCGCGCGTGGCATTCCGGTGGTCTATTACGGATCGGAATCCGGCTTCATGCGCGGCCGTGCGGAGCACGCCGGCAACCGTGCCTACTTCGGCCAGCCGCGGGTGGATGCAGCCCCGCAGAGCCCGATCTTCGCCCCGCTGCAGCGCATCGCCAAGCTGCGCGAGAGTACGCCGGCGTTGCAGCGCGGCCTGCAGGTGAACGAACGTCTGCAGGGCGATGAAGCGGTGTTCTTCCGTGTGCTGCAGCATGGCGACGTGGCGCAGACCGCGCTGGTGCTGCTGAACAAGGGCGTTGCCGCGAAGACCTTCAGCGTGGACCGCTACCTGCAGCCCGGCCTCTGGCGCGACGCGCTGGACGGTGGCCAGGTGACGGTGAAGGGCAGCCTGAAGGCGGAGGTGCCGGCGCACGGGGTGAAGGTGCTTGTGCTGGATGCGGACGTGCAGCAGCCGGCCCTGCAGGCCGAACTGGACAAGGCCATGGCAGACCAGCTGGCGCGCGACCAGCGACTGAAGCGCTGACCGCGCAGTGACCAGCGGAAACGGTAGTGCCGGCCGCTGGCCGGCAGCCTCTTCGTCGTTGGACCCAGTGCAGTTGCCGGCCAGCGGCCGGCACTACCTGGTGTGGCGGCATCCGGCACAATAGGCACCCCCTGATGCCGCGCTCGTACTGCCATGACCGACCTTGCCCCGCAGACTCCCATCGAAACCCTGCTCAAGGCCGCGATGGACGGAACAGTGCCGATCCGGGCATTCATGGAGGCCTTCGTTGCTTCCCAGGTGGTGCTGCTGACGGGCAGCCTGGTCACGCCCGATGGGAGTGGCTTCGATCCGCTGCTGTTCGACAAGCAGGGCACCCTGCACGTGGCTGTGTTCACCGATCCGGCGCGGGTGGGCATCTACAGCCAGCAGGCCGAGCATCAGGTCCGCTGGCTGATGCTGGACGTGCTGCGCCGCGTGCCGGGCGGCTACGGCGTGGTGATCAACCCGGGCACTACGCTGGGCTTCGAGATCTCGCCCAGCGGCGTCGGTGAGATCCTGAAGGACTTCTCGCAGGGCTGAGGTGCATATCGCCGGGGAGCCGATCCCATGCACGGTTGGATTGATTGCAACGATTTGCAGTGACTGCAGGGGTGAAGCATGCTTTCCTGAAGGACGATCAGGACAGCGAGGTTACCCATGGAGTTCAGGATGCTGGCGCCGGCAGCGCCGGAGTGCGAGCAGCTGGCGCAGTGGTATCACGCGCAGTGGGGAAAGGATGCAGGCTTCACTCTGGAAGATGAGCGTCTGCGGCTGCGCAAGCCCAAGGACGCGCAGGGATTCCCGCATCTGCTGGCGGCAATCGACGATGGGCAGGTGGTCGGCGCCGTGCAGCTCAAGCGCGGTGAGATGCCCGGTTTTCCCGAGTATGAGCACTGGCTGGGAAGCGTGTATGTGGCCGACAGCCAACGCGGGCGAGGGTTGGCCAGCACGCTTGTCGAACACGCAGTGAAGCAGGCCCGGTCGATGGGCATATCGCAGCTCTACCTGCAGACCGAGTCGCTGGACGGTGGTCTGTATGCGCGATTGGGGTGGAAGCCCGTTGTCGAGTCCGACACGCGTGGCTTCCCGGTGCTGGTGATGGTCCGCGGGTTGAGCGCATGAGCACCGCCTCGGCCCGCCATTCCCGTCTTGCCCTGGTCTTCCTGATCGGCGCCATCGTCGCAGCCCTCATCGCCGCGCCATTGCTGAGCGCGGTCGGCATCGTGCAGTGGCCGGTGTTCGTCATCGCCTGGCTGATCAATCTTGGCGCTGCCTGGCATCTGGGCGTTTGGGCAGGGCTGCAGGGCCGTTCGGAGTTTGCCTTCATGTTGCTGGCTGCACTCGGCACCGTGGCGTCGATCGTGATCTACGTGCTGCTGGCGGTGCTGGGGCCGAAGGCCGGTTCGCAGGGCCCCGCAGCGTAACCCAGGGCGTCAACCGGGCATTACGGCATCCACGCCGCGCATGGATGTGTTCCAGTAGATCCACGCCCTGCGTGGATGCATCCCCGTAGATCCACGCCATGCGTGGATGCCGTAGGAGATCGGTGCCGGCCCGAAGGCCGGCACCGCCACTCACATCACATCGTCACCTTGCGCCGGTTGTCTTCGCTCACCCGGTCGATCAGCTTGTTGTACGGATCGAAACCGGCCTCGTCCGGCTTGGCATCCACCGTCACCGTGATCGTCGGCGCTGCCGTGGTGATGTGATGGCGCTGCAGGTACAGCACCTTCTGGTCGCGTTCCTTGCCCGAGGGACCATTGGCGAACACGCCGATCTCGACCCAGTCGTCCAGCGTGGCCGGCGTTTCCTTGCCCTGGCCATCGGCATGGACCTTGGCGGCGTGCAGCTTCAGGGTGACGTCGTAGCGGCCATCGGCACGCTTGCGCGCGCTGGCGGTCTCCAGCCGGTTGTCGTACAGCGTGATCTTCTCGAACAGATCGGTCAGCAGCTGCTGGCGGTCGGCCGGGGTCTCCGCACGCAGGTAGTCCAGCAGCTCCCGCGAGGTGGTGTACGGCGGCTGCTGGTAGCCCTTGTCCTGCAGGAAGCGCTGCAGGGCGCGGTTCAGCGCCTGTTCGCCGATTTCCTCACGCAGGCGGTAGAACACCAGCGAACCCTTGCGATAGTGGATGTACTGCTGGTTCTCCACCCGTTCCAGCGGCAGTTCCTCGATGCGCTCGCCGCCACGGCCGGCCAGATAGCGGTCCAGTTCGGTCTTCAGGAACTGGCGCATGTGCGCACGGCCGTACTCCTTTTCCATCACCATCAGCGCCGAGTACTGCGACAGCGATTCGGACAGTACCGTGGCGCCCTGCACGTTGGCACCGATCACCTGGTGCGCCCACCACTGGTGTGCGATCTCATGCGCGGTGACGTAGAACACGTAGTCCACCTTGTCCGGGTCACGCAGGTCGGCGATGAAGCCGATCGACTCGGAGTAGGGGATGGTGTTGGCGAAGGACTGGGCAAAGCTCTGGTAGCCCGGGAACTCGATGATGCGCACCTGGCGGTGCTGGTAGGGCGTGAAGTTCGCCTCGTAGTAGGCCAGCGACTTCTGCACCGCCTCGATCATGCGGTCCACGTTGTAGGCATGGGCCGGGTCGAAGTACACCTCGATCGGAATGTCCTTGTACATGCCCTTCTTCACCTGCCAGCGCGCCGACAGATAGGCGTAGAAGTTGAGCATGGGCCGGTCCATCGCATAGCTGAAGCAGCGGCGGCCGTTCACGGTGGTCTCGTGCTGCAGGTAGCCCGGGGCCAGCGCGACCTGGTCCGGTGCGGTGCAGATGGTGGTACGGAAGTCCAGCCAGTCGGCGTCGTCGGAGATGTAGGTGTTGGCACGTGCTGCTTCATCCTCCAGCTTCGGCATGCGGGTCGGCTCACCCAGCCCGCGCTTGCGCCGTTCGTTGCGGTCCTCCAGCTCGCCGCGCGGGTCGTAGCCGAATGACGGCAGCAGGGTGCTGTTGAAGAACGTGCCGTTGTCCACGATGTTGCTGGGTGCCTGGCCGGCGGTGATGCCCTTGGGGCGTTGTTCGACGCGGAAATGCACCTGCCGCTGCTCGCCGGGTTGCAATGGCGTGGCCAGGCGGTAGATGCGGTAACCCAGGTCGACATCATGGAAGGCCAGGGTCTGCCCGCCCAGGTCGACCTTGACCAGATTGCGGTCATCGCCCATCGCGATGTGGATGTCACTGATCGGGGCAGCGTGGGTGTTGCGCACCGTCCAGTCGGCATCGATGACCATCGACTGGGTTTCCGGATGCAGGTCCACGCGGTTGTCGACGGCGATGATGCGCGGTTGCGGCAGGTTCCTGTACTTGGACAGCTCGCGCTCGTAGCGCACCTGCAGGTCGCGCTGCTGGTCGGGAGACAGGAATTCATTGCGGATGTTGGTGCTCCAGTACAACCATCCGCCGAGCGCGACAAAGCCGAGCAGGGATACGGCAAAGCCAGCGCCGGTAGGACCGCGCAGGCGGCGTGCCGCCAGCTTCAGCCGGTCACGCGCACTGGCGCCGACGCCGCGCACCCAGAACGCGGAGGCAAGGAACAGCAGCGCGGCCAGCAGCAGGCCCCAATAGGCCTGGAAGACCAGCTGCCCAGGCAGGAAGTGGCCGTAGCCGTTCATGTCCGAGTACGGGGCGTTGGGCCAGTTGCCGAAGTTGTACAGGTTCTGGGTGTAGTCCAGCAGGCCCAGCGCGACCTGCGCGATCATCACCACGATCAACAGCGCGTAGCCGAAGAACTTGTTGTTGGTCAGGACCTGCAGCACCAGCGCCATGCCGCCCATCAGCACATAGAACACCGAACCGAGGGCCAGCACCTTCAGGTACAGCAGCGGCTCCAGGTGGGTGTAGCCCTGCACCAGCTGCATGGCCATCGACACCACCGCACCGATGGCCTGGAAGCAGGCGACGATCACCACCAGGGTGGTCAGCCGGGCCAGCAGCGGTACCCAGTTGGGTACGGGCATGGCGTCGTTGACTTCGTTCAAGCGGACCGCGCGCTCCTTCCAGACCAGTTCGCCGGAATAGAACAGCACGATGATCACCAGCAGCCAGCTGTAGGCGCCCTGCAGGGCCGACAGCATTTCGGTGGTGACCGGCCAGATCGGCGTGCCATAGACCGCGCTCTGGTGCAGGGCGGCGGGGATGAAGTTGGCCAGGCCCAGCACCAGCAGCACGATGAACGGCACCCCGCGCAGGACGCCGAGGGTGTCAAAGCGCACCTGGCGCACGAACTGGTGCCAGCCGGTTGCCGCGCTGAAGCGGGGGTGCACGCGCGGCGCGGTGATCGCCGCCGGTCGCGGCGCATCGGCGCTGGCCACGGCCTGGCGACGGCCCCAACGCCTGCGCCCACTGCCGGTACGCTCGGTGCGGAACAGAGCGAAGGTGGCGGTGAACAAGACGGCGGCCACCCCCAGCCACAGGGCACGGTTGGCCAGCAGGTAGCCTGCGACCTCGGGCAGGCGGGTATTGCTCTGCTCGGCGGCCCAGTAGCGGACCGTGCGGCCGAGCGCGCGCATGCCCAGTGGCTCGGTCAGCGTGGCGACCCAGACGTTGTCGATATCGCTCAGCAGCGAGGCACTCACGCCATACAGCACGAAGTAGCCGACCAGGCCGATGTAGACCCACAGGATCGAGCGCGTCAGCGCCGCCAGCAGCGACAGCAGGGCGGTGGTGAACAACACGTTGGGCAGCACGATCCAGGTGAAGGTCCAGGCATAGCTGGCCAGCGAAACCGGGCCGACGCGGGCCTTGTCCACCCAGGGCATGAACGGCCCCAGGAAGATGCCCAGCGCGATGATCAGGTAGACCACCAGGCTGGCGCAGATCGCTGCCAGGATGCGTCCGGCCAGGTAATCGCGGCGCTTGATCGGGCTTGCGAAGATCAGCTCCGAGGTGCCCAGCTCGAAGTCGCGCAGCAGTGCATTGCTGACGAACAGGGTGGACACCAGCATGCCCATCATGGTGAAGATGCCCATGAAGCGCGCGATGACGATCGGCGCATTGCTGTGCACGTTGTTGACGCCGCCGCCGATCTGTACGGCTTCGGAGGAGGCGGCGGCGAAGGCCAGCGCGGCGAACAGGAACGCCAGCAGCCACAGCAGCGGCGAACGCAGCTGCTCGCGCAGCTCGAAGCGGAAGAAGGTGAGGATCATGGTGTGCTCCGCTCAGGCTGCACGGGCACGCGCCTGCAGGCGCAGGCGCTGGAAGTACACATCCTCGAGATCGGGGGCCACTGCAGTGAAGCCATCACCGGGCTCGCTGGCGCTGTGCACGTGGATCACCGGGCGGCCGCCGACCAGGCGCGAGGACAGCACCGTGTAGCGCGCCTCGTGGTCGGCCAGTTCGGAAGGCTCCACCTGCTTGCGCCAGACCTGCTGCTGCAACGCCTCGATCGCATCGGTGGGGCGACCGGTCAGCAGCACCTGGCCCTTGTTCATGATCGCCATGGTGGGGCACAGGTCGGTCACGTCCTCGACGATGTGGGTGGACAGGATCACCGCCACGTTCTCGCCGATGGCCGCCAGCAGGTTGAGGAAGCGGTTGCGCTCTTCCGGATCAAGGCCGGCGGTGGGTTCGTCGACGATCACCAGGCGCGGGTCGCCCAACAGCGCCTGGGCGATACCGAAGCGCTGGCGCATGCCGCCGGAGTAGGTGCCCAGCTTGCGCTTGCGCGCATCCCACAGGTTCACCTGCTGCAGCAGGCCATCGACCACCTCGCGGCGCTGACCGCGCTGGGTCAAGCCCTTCAGTACGGCAAAGTGTTCCAGCAGGTCCAGTGCGCTGACCTTCGGGTACACCCCGAAATCCTGCGGCAGGTAGCCCAGCCGGCGGCGCACGGCATCCTTGTCGCGCAGCACGTCGATCGGCGCTTCACCCGGAATGCTCAGGGTGGCACTGCCGCTGTCGGCTTCCTGCAGGGTGGCCAGCGTGCGCATCAGCGAGGATTTCCCCGCGCCGTTGGGCCCGAGCAGGCCAAACATGCCGCGGGGAATATCCAGGGTGACCCCGTTCAACGCGTGTACGCCGTTGGCGTACGTCTTGGACAGCGAATCGATCTTCAGCATGCGACGTACACCTTTCCGTGTGTTGATCTGCTGTTTATCGCGCTGAACGGGGGCGGCGTCATGCCCCTTTGGTCATGGTGCCCCCAGACGATGGCCGTCCCAACGGGTGGGCTGGATATACTCGTTCGCGCCCCGACTCGGAAAAGGACATCCGGTGCGCATCGCATTCTGGTCAAGCTGGTTGCTGTTGATCTCCCTCAGTATCGGGCTGGCGCTGTCGCTGGCCGATTTCCGTACTGCCACGCATTACGCATCCGCACCGCTGCTGCTGGAACCGGGCACGCAGCTGACGCTGGAAACCGAGCGGCTGTTGCCGGGGCGGCCGCAGCTGTCGTTGACGTTCCAGCGTCCCCCGCCGGACTACGACCAGCCGGACCCCGTGCTTGGCAACTGGCAGAACAGTCAGCACGCCGGTTTCCTGCGCTTCCGCACGCCCGGCGAGCCGATCAGGCTGAAAGTCGAGCATGACGGTCGGCACGCGATCTATCGGGCCATGCCGGTCAGTTCGCATGGCTCGGGTGAGGTGACGCGCGAATTTACGCCGGACGAACCCAGCGCATCGCCCACCGATTTCCAGTGGCCGCCACTGGCCTCGCCGCTTACGCTGGGTGCTGGCAACCTGCACCTGAAGATCACCGTTGTGGAGGTCGGGCCTGGCCTGCGCGGAGAAACCGCGACACTGGGCCTGGAACCGGGCCTTCAGATGAAAGTGACTGACGCGGACTACGGTTGGTTGTGGCTGCTGTTTATCGTCAAACCAGCGCTGCAACTGCTGCTGGCACTCTATGCGGTGGTGATGCTGGCGTGGAGCTGGCGCAAGGGGCGCGCTTGGTGGCGGGGCAGAGCTGGCGCCGTGAAAGCTTCCTGAATGCGTTAACAGCGGTGCGCTGGATCACACAATGCGTCGACAGGGGCGCCGATAGGCTTTCCCCCTCAAACGTCGACGTCGATGCAGGCACGCATGCGGATCACAACCGGAATTGAAGGACTGGACAGCATCATTGGTGGCGGGCTGCCGCAGGCGCGGCTGTACCTGCTTGAGGGGCCGCCGGGCTCCGGCAAGACCACGCTGTCCCTGCAGTTCCTGCTGGAAGGCCTGCGGCGCGGCGAGCGCTGCCTCTACATCACCCTGTCCGAGACCGCCGAGGAGCTGCGCGAAGTCGCGTTGGCGCACGGCTGGTCGCTGGACGGTCTGCACCTGTTCGAGCTGGGTTCGGCCGAAGGTGCGATGGGCAATGGCCGCCTGCAGTCGGTGCTGCATTCGTGGGAAATGGAGCTGGACGAGACGGTCAACCTGATCATGTCCAAGGTGGACAGCATCGGGCCGACCCGGGTGGTGTTCGATTCGTTGTCGGAACTGCGCCTGCTGGCGCAGGATTCGCTGCGCTATCGTCGGCAGATCCTCGCACTCAAGCAGTTCTTCGCGCCCAAGAGTGCGACGGTTTTCCTGGTGGACGACCTGACGTCCACCGGCGATGAGCGCGACGGCCAGCTGCACAGCCTGTGCCACGGCGTGGTCTCGCTGGAACGCCTGACCCTGGACTTCGGCCCTGCGCGGCGCCGGATGCAGGTGCAGAAGCTGCGGGGCGTCGATTTCGTTGCCGGCTACCACGACATGGTGATCCGTCGCGGTGGCGTGCAGATCTTCCCCCGCCTGATCGCCTCGGAACATCACGGACGGTTCGTCGGAACGCCCATCAGCAGCGGCGTGGCCGAGATCGACCGGCTGCTGGGCGGCGGTCCGCTGCGCGGTACCTCCACCCTGTTGACCGGCCCGGCCGGCAGCGGCAAGACCAACGTGGCGCTGCAGTATGTGTGGGCGGCCTGCGAGCGCGGCGAGCGCAGCTGCATCTTCGAGTTCGACGAGCGCGTGGGCACGCTGCTGGCACGCGCTTCGGCGCTGGATATCGATCTGGACAAGCATCTGCGCTCCGGCATGCTGGAGATCCTGCAGATCGACCCGGCCGAAGTGTCGCCCGGGGAGTTCTCCTGGAACCTGCGCAAGTCCGTGGAGGAGCGCAACTGCCGTGTGCTGGTGATCGACAGCCTCAACGGCTACGTGACCGCCATGCCGCAGGAAAAACAGCTGATGCTGCAGCTGCACGAGATGCTGTCCTACCTCAACCAGAAGGGTGTGGCGACCTTCATGATCAACCCGCAGCATGGGCTGGTCGGCACCATGTCCACCGGCAGCCTCAATGTGTCCTACATCGCTGATGCGGTGGTGCTGTTCCGATTCTTCGAAGCGAAGGGACGCATCCGCAAGGCGATCTCGGTGATCAAGAACCGCGGCGGTGCGCATGAAGACACCATCCGCGAACTGAAGATCGACGGGCGCGGCATCACGGTCAGTGCCGCATTGGCCGATTTCCAGGGCATCCTCACCGGCACGCCGGAGTTCGTCGGCGACAGCGCAGCGCTGCTGGGCCAGTCCGATGTCCGATAGCGATGAGGGCGGCACCGTTGTCCGTATCGTCGCTCCCTTCGGCCGTGATGCCGACAGCATCGCGGCGGTGCTGGCCGGCGCCGGGTTGAGGACAGGCATCGCGCCAAGCCTGGAAGTGCTGGCTGAGCAACTCGATGACTGCACCGGGCTGGTGGTGGTGACCCAGGAAGCGGTGGCACGCGGTAGCGAGGTACTGCTGCAGGCGCTGCAGCAGCAGCCGGCCTGGTCGGACATTCCGTTCATCCTGCTGCGCTCGGCGCGTTCCTACCGGCGTTCCACCCGTGAACCGTTGTTGCCCGGCTCGATCAACGTAGTGGAGATGGACCGGCCATTGGGCAGCATGTCGTTGCTCAGCGCTGTGCAGGGCGCGCTGCGCGCGCGTGGCAAGCAGTTCGTGGTGCGCGACCAGGTCGCCGCCTTGGCCGATGGCCGTGCGGCGCTGGCGCGCAGCGAGTCCGAGCTGCGCTTGATCGCCGATGCAATGCCGGTGCTGATCGCATTCGTGGACCGCTCGCTGTGCTTCCGCTTCGCCAACAAGGCCTATGAAAACTGGTTCGAACTGGCTACCGGCGAAGTGATCGGCACGCATGTGCGCGAGGTCATCGGCGAGGTCGTATGGCAGCAGCGTCGCCCGGCGATGGAAGCCGCGTTGGCCGGTCGCGAGGCCATGTTCGAGATCGTCTGGCCACATCGCGTGTATGGGCGCCGGGACTGTGAAGTGCGTTACTCGCCGCGCCGCAACGGCGAGGGGCGCATCGACGGCTTCCACGTATTCGTCACCGATATCACCGCGGCCAAGCTGGCCCTCGCGAGCAGCCAACAGCACGCGCATGCGCTGGAGGCGATGGTGGCCGAGCGCACCCGTGAACTGGAAGCGCAGATGGCGGCGCGCGAGGCCAGCGACGCTGCATTGCGGCAGTCACAGAAGATGGAGGCGATCGGCCAGCTGACCGGCGGCATCGCCCACGATTTCAACAACATGCTGACCGGCATCCTGTCCGCGTTGGACATCGTCCGGCTGCGCCTGGACATGGGCCGGGTCGACGACCTCGAGCGTTTTCTTGACACCGCTACCGCCTCGGCCCAGCGTGCCGCGGCATTGACCCAGCGCCTGCTGGCGTTCTCCCGGCGGCAGTCGCTGGATGCGCGTCCGGTGGAGCTCAACACGCTGCTGGTTTCGGTGCAGCACCTGCTGCACAGCACCCTGGGCGAGGCGGTGCGCATCCGCGCCGAACCCTCGCCGCTGCCCTTGCACGCCACGCTGGATGCCAACCAGTTCGAGAGTGCGCTGCTGAACCTGGCCATCAACGCGCGTGATGCGATGCCGGACGGCGGCGATCTGACTCTGCGTGCCTCGTCGGTAAGCGTAAGGGAAGGCCAGTACACGGCCGTGCCTGCCGGTAACTACGCACTGGTGGAGGTGGCCGACACCGGTGCCGGCATGGCGCCGGAAGTGGTCGAGCGCGCCTTCGAGCCCTTCTTCACCACCAAGCCCATCGGCAAGGGAACGGGGCTGGGCATGTCGATGGTGTACGGCTTCATGCAGCAGTCCGGTGGCCACATCGCCATCCAGTCCAATGTCGGCGAGGGAACGACGGTGCTGCTGTTCATTCCGTTGTCGGAGGCCGTTGTGGAAGACGCGCCTGCACCTTCGCAGCCGATCCGGCGCGGCGCCGGCCAGTCCATCCTGGTGGTGGAGGATGACGAGCAGGTACGGATGCTGGTGACGGTGGTGCTGGAAGACCTGGGGTATCACGCGCAGGTGGTGGGTGATGCCGATGCGGCGATTCCCATCCTCACTTCGGCGCAGAGCATCGATCTGCTGGTCACCGATGTCGGGCTGCCGGGGCTCAACGGGCGACAGCTGGCGGAGATCGCGCGGCAAACGCGGCCAGCGCTGCCGATCCTGTTCATGACCGGCTATGCGGAAAAGGCACAGGAGCGCGCGGCCTTCCTCGATGAAGGCATGGCGATGATCGCCAAGCCCTTCCTGCTGGATGAGTTCAGCATGGCGGTACGCACGGCCATGCCGGGCGGCGCGTAGCGATGCAGGTCCTGTAGAGCCGGGCCATGCCCGGCTGTCGTCGGCCTTGCGTCCCACGCATGCATGCCGAGCATGGCCTGGCGCCACCGAAGGGCTACGTGCGCAGCGACGACTCGCGCACCACCAGCTTCACCGGAATGCTCTGGCCTTCCACCGGCTGCCGGCCGATCAGCGCCAGCAGCTTCTCCACCAGCAGCTGGCCGGCCTGCTTGGTGTCCTGCTGCACGGTGGTCAGCGGCGGCGACACCGAGGCTGCCAGCGGGATGTCATCGAAGCCGGTCACCGCCACGTCCTGCGGCACCCGCAGGCCCTGCTCGCGCAGCGCGCGCACCGCGCCGATGGCGATCAGGTCGCTGGCCGCGCAGACCGCATCGATGGAACGGTCCTGGGCCAGCAGTGACAGGCACGCCTCATGCCCGGAGGCCTCGGTGGTGATCGCATCGTGCTGCAGCGCCGGGTCGGCGGTCAGGCCATGCGCACGCAGCGCCTCCACGTGGCCGCGATAGCGCTCCTGGAATTCCGGGTAATGGCTGGAGGCATGGCCGAGGAAGGCGATGCGGCGGCAGCCCTGTTCCAGCAGGTGGGCGGTGATGTCATGCCCGCCCTGGAAGTTGTCGCTGCCGATCGACACCCCCGGCTGGCCGGGCAGGGCCGCGCCCCAGCGCACGAAGTGGGTGCCTTGTTCCACCAGCCGCTGCAGGCGGTCGCGCGACTGGTGGTAGTCGCCATAGCCCAGCAGGATGATGCCATCGGCCTTGTTGCTGTCTTCGTAATCGGCCTGCCAGTCGGTGGACAGCTGCTGGAAGGACACCAGCAGGTCCTGCCCATGCAGCGCGCAGGCACGGGTGATCGACCCCAGCATCGAGTGGAAGAACGGGTTGATCAGCGAGTCGTCGTTGGTCGGGTCCTCGAAGAACAGCAGGGCCAGCGTGCCGGCATTGCGCAGGCGCAGGCTGGAGGCATTCTTGTCGACCTTGTAGTTCAGCTCGCGGGCGATGCGCAGGATGCGCTCGCGGGTCTCGGCGTTGACCATCGGGCTGCCGCGCAGGGCCCGCGACACCGTGGGCTGGGAGACCCCGGCCAGGTGGGCGATGTCCAGGGAGGTGGCTTTGCCTTTGATGGTCATGGGGGCCGGCAGGGAAATGATCGGGGAATGATGCCATGGGGCGCCGATGGGCTGGCGCCGCGCGCCGGGGCAGGGCGCGCGCAGTGCCCTGCCCAGGGGGCTGCAGGCCGGATTCCGGCCATGGCCGGGGGCTTTCCCGACCCAGGTGTCGGCCGAGGGGATGGTAAGATGACCCGTTCTCGTATTCCCCCAAATTTCCCGGGGGCGACCCCAGCGCTCTGCACCCCCGCCCGGGGACGTGCTATCACTGGCGGCCTGCCCCTGGACAACGGACGAAGGTACCTATGGCGCGCGGCATCAACAAAGTCATCCTGGTCGGCAACCTCGGCAACGACCCGGACGTGAAGTACACCCAGAGCGGCATGGCGATCACCCGCATCAGCCTGGCTACCACCAGCGTCCGCAAGGACAAGGATGGCAACCAGCAGGAACGTACCGAATGGCACCGCGTGGTGTTCTTCGGCAAGCTCGGCGAGATCGCCGGCGAGTACCTGCGCAAGGGCAGCTCGGTGTACGTCGAAGGCAGCCTGCGTTACGACAAGTACACCGGCCAGGACGGCGTGGAGAAGTACTCCACCGACATCGTCGCTGACGAAATGCAGATGCTGGGCGGCCGCGGTGAAGGCGGCGGCGGTGGCGGCGGCGGTGGCAACTTCGCTGGCGGCGAGCGCCCGCAGCGCCAGCAGGCCCCGCGCCAGGAATACGGCGGCGGCGGTGGTGGCAACCCGCGTGGCGGCCAGGGCGGTGGTTACAACCAGGGCGGCAACCAGGGCGGCGGCTACGGCCAGCAGCGTCCGCAGCAGCAGCCGCAGCAGTCGGCGCCGCCGATGGATGACTTCGCTGACGACGATATTCCGTTCTGATTCCCGCCAGGCTCCGGCCTGCAGAACCCCGGCAAGGCCCAGCGCCTGCCGGGGTTTTTTGTTGTAGCGTGGGTGCACATGACGCGCTTCCGCCTAGCCACCATCGCGCTGCTGCTGATTCTCGGCGGCTGCAGCGACGGCGGTAACCGCGATTCCCGGCGCCAATCAGCTACGACCGCGCCACCTGGCCTGCCTGCGATGGCGTCGCGTACACCGCACTTCCTCATCCACAGCGCCGCAAACCCGCAACAGACCGCTGCGGTCGGCATGGCCGTGGAAGCGCTGCATCGGTCGTATGCGATGACCGTGGGGCAGCGAGGCACCGCCGGGCCTTTCCAGTTGGTGCTGTACCGCGACCAGGTCGACTTCAAGGCACACAACCGCAGCAGCCCATGGGCCGAGGCGTACTACCGCCGACCTTACGCCTTTGCCTACCCCGGCGAGGGCGACGCGCCCCATCAGTGGATGCTGCATGAAGTGACCCATCAGCTGCTGGCCGAGGCCAGTGGCCTGTCCCCGCGACGCTGGATGAACGAAGGCATGGCCTGTTACTTCGGCGCCAGCAGGCTTTCAGGCGGAACGCTGCAGGTGGGCACGCCGGATCCGGCCGGCTACCCGGTCTGGTGGCTGAGCGAACTACGCTTCGATAGCGCCGGGCGCCCCAGCCTCGAAAATGCGCCGCTGCCCACCCTGCAGCAACTGGTGGAAGACAGCGGGCCGCCCGTCGCAGCGCACGTGAACGGCTACTACCTGGCATGGTGGAGCCTGGTTCACTTCCTGATGGAAGGCGACGACCAGGCCCATCGTCGGCAAGCTCTGCTGCTTCTGCACCGACGCGGAGATCCAGCGGCCTTCCAGCAGCTGATCGGCAGCTACGCGGAATTCGAACCGCGCTGGCATCAACACCTGCGCGCCTTGGCCCGGTCCCAGGGCAAGCGGGAACTGCACTGAGCTTCACGCGCGTTCGCTTCCCCGCAGCGCTGCACACCTTGGCCGCTCAGCTGCGATGCCGGAATCGGGCTTGCCGTGGTGCCTCGCAGCATTGATTTTCGTGCACCGCGACTTGCAAACAGACAATTTCCTCCCCTATGGTGCAATCGATTGCATTGCCGTGAATCGTTGCGTTTGATACCGGTTGGGAGGCCGGCAGGTGGATGTCCATCCATTCGATCAGACCGGCCCCGGGCCTCACGCGGCGCGATGCGCTGCGCATGGCGGCCGCTGCGAGCCTTGGCTTGGGGGCGGCGGGCGTTCTGCCTGCGTTTGCCGCCACTGCGCCGCTCAAGGGCAACCTGAAGCACGCCGTGGCCCGCTGGACCTTTCCGCAGCTGTCGGTCGCCCAGCTCTGCGCGACGGTGAAGGACATCGGTTTTGCCGCGATCGACCTGGTCGGCCCGGAAGACTGGCCCACCCTGAAGGCCCATGGCGTATACAGCTCGATGTGCAACGGCGCCGAGCTGGGCCTTACCAAGGGCTTTGCCGCCCGTGAGTTCCACGATGAGCTGGTGGAGCGCTACACGCGGCATATCGACCTGGTGGCCGATGCCGGTTACCGCAACCTCATCTGCTTTTCCGGCAACCGCAACGGCATGGACCCGCAGGAGGGCATGGCCAATGCCGAGGCCGGCCTCAAGCGCATCCTCGGGCATGCCGAGAAACGTGGCGTGGTGCTGGTGATGGAGCTGCTGAACTCCAGGGTCGATCATCGCGACTACCTGTGCGACCACTCCGCCTGGGGCGTGGAGCTGTGCCAGCGGCTCGGCTCGGACAACTTCGGCCTGCTGTACGACATCTATCACATGCAGATCATGGAGGGCGACATCATCGCCACCATCGGCAGGCACCACGCCTGTTTCAAGCATTACCACACCGCGGGCGTGCCGGGCCGGCACGAGATCGGGGACCAGCAGGAACTCAATTACCCCGCCATCTGTCGCGCGATCCGCGACACCGGTTTCGATGGGTATCTGGCGCAGGAATTCATGCCTGCGGCACCGGATCCCGTCGGTTCGCTGCGCGAGGCCATCCGCCTCTGCGACGTCTGAAACGATATCCACCAGGTGAGAGATCCATGGCAGACAATCATTACGACGCCATTGTTGTTGGCTCGGGAATCAGTGGCGGTTGGGCGGCGAAGGAACTGACCGAGAAGGGCCTGAGGGTCCTGATGCTGGAACGCGGACGCAACATCGAGCACGTCAAGGACTACGTCAACGCGATGAAGGAGCCGTGGGATTTCCCGCATCGCAACCGGCCTACACAGGCGATGAAGGCGGCCTTCCCGGTGCTGATGCGCGACTACGCGCTGGCCGAGAACCTGCAGGGCATGTGGGCCGACGAACAGGAATCGCCGTACATCGAGACCAAACGATTCGACTGGTTCCGCGGCTACCATGTCGGCGGTCGCTCACTGATGTGGGGTCGACAGAGCTATCGTTTCTCCGACCTGGATTTTGAGGCGAACCTGAAGGACGGCATCGCCACCGACTGGCCGATCCGCTACGCCGACATCGCGCCCTGGTACGACCATGTGGAGAAGTTCGCCGGCATCGCCGGTACGCGCGAAGGGCTGGACGTGCTGCCGGACGGTGAGTTCCTGCCGCCGATCCCGTTGAACATCGTCGAAAAGGACGTGGCCGCGCGGATCAGGAAGGCCTTCGGCGGAACCCGGCACATGATCCACTCGCGCACGGCGAACATCACCAAGCCGATGCCCGAGCAGGGCCGCGTCAACTGCCAGTACCGCAACAAGTGCATCCTCGGCTGTCCCTTCGGTGCCTATTTCTCGACCCAGGCGGCGACACTGCCAGCGGCGATGAAGACCGGCAACCTGACCTTGCGGCCGTTCTCCATCGTCAAGGAAGTGCTCTACGACAAGGACCGCAAGCGGGCGCGGGGCGTGGAGATCATCGACGCAGAGACCGGCCAGACCTACCAGTACATGGCCAAGGTCATCTTCCTCAACGCCTCCTCCTTCAATTCGACCTGGCTGCTGATGAACTCGGCCACCGATGTGTGGGAGGGCGGGCTGGGCTCTTCGTCCGGTGAGCTGGGACACAACGTGATGGACCATCATTTCGGCGCGGGTGCCTCCGGCCGGGTCGAAGGCTTCGAGGACAAGTACTACTTCGGCCGTCGTCCCTGCGGCTTCTACATTCCACGCTTCCGCAACGTGGCCGCTGACAAGCGCGGCTACCTGCGCGGCTTCGGCTACCAGGGCGGTGCCAGTCGCACGGGGTGGTCGCGCGAGATCGCCGAGCTGAACATCGGTGCCGACCTGAAGGAGGCGCTGACCGTGCCCGGTGACTGGCGCATCGGCATGACCGGCTTCGGCGAAATGCTGCCGCACCACGACAACACGATCCGCCTGGACCGGGACCGCAAGGACAAGTGGGGTCTGCCGGTGCTGGCGATGGATGTATCCATGCGCGCCAACGAACTGGCCATGCGCAAGGACATGGCCGCCGATGCCGCCGAGATGCTCGAGGCCGCCGGCGTCAAGGACGTGGAGATGCACGACAACGACTACGCCCCGGGCAAGGGCATCCATGAGATGGGGACCGCGCGCATGGGCCGTGACCGCAGGACGTCCGTGCTGAACCAGCACAACCAGGTCTGGGATGCGCCCAACGTCTATGTGACCGACGGTGCCTGCATGACCTCCAGCGCCTGCGTGAACCCGTCGCTGACCTACATGGCACTGACCGCGCGGGCTGCTGACCATGCCGTGCGCGAACTGAAAGCGGGGAACCTCTGATGGACCGCCGCGAACTGCTGAAGATGATCGTCGCCGCCACCGGCGCGGCGATGATCGGCCTGCCCGCGCTCGGTCAGGCACAGGCTCCCGCCGCAGGGGCGAAGACGCGCTTCTCGGACGCGGATGTCGGCACGCTGGACGAGATCGCCGAGACCATCCTGCCGCGGACGAAAACGCCGGGGGCGAAAGACGCAGGCGCCGGTGCGTTCATGGCGACGTTCGTCAGCGACTGCTACACCGCCCGGCAGCAGGCGACGTTCCGTGCTGGCCTGGCCGATATCGACAAACGCGCCGGCGGCCGCTTCGTTTCACTTGCGCCGCAGGCCCGCACTGAACTGCTGCGCGCGCTGGATGCAGAGGCCAGGAAGCACGCGGTCGAGGTGACCGAAACCGGCACCGCCGAGGCAGGAGAACCGATGCCGCATTACTTCACGATGTTCAAGCAGCTCACCATCTTCGGTTTCTTTACCTCCAAGGTTGGCGCGACCGAAGTGCTGCGTTACGTCGCCGTGCCGGGCCGCTACGACGGCGACCTGGCCTATGTTCCCGGCACGCCCGCATGGGGGACCAGCTGATGGATCACGCCATGAAGATCGCGCCGCTATTGATCGCCGCCGGCGTGCTCGCCGCGGCACCGGCGTTCGCGCAGGCCAACACCGAGCCCACGCGCGACCCGGCAAAGACCGAGGTGTGGACGCCCGTGCCTGCAACCGTGGCCACGCCGCCGGGCAAGGCGCCGTCCGACGCCATCGTGCTGTTCGATGGCAAGGATGCCTCCGCCTGGGAGTCGGAGCAGGGTGGGCGTGTGCCCTGGACCGTCGCCGACGGCGCCATGACCATCGTGCCGGGCAGCAAGGGCATCCGCACCAGGCAGCGCTTCTGCGACATCCAGCTGCATGTCGAGTGGCGCACACCTGTCGAGACCAAGGGTTTCGACGGCCAGAACCGGGGCAACAGCGGCATCTTCCTGCAGGAACTCTATGAGCTGCAGGTGCTGGACAGCTACAACAACCCGACCTATGCCAACGGCCAGGCCGGCTCCATCTACAAGCAGGCCATGCCGCTGGTGAACGCCTCGCGTGCACCGGGGCAGTGGCAGGCCTACGACATCCTCTGGAAGGCGCCGCGCTTCTCGCCGGGCGGCGGGCTCATCTCGCCCGCGCGCATCACCGTGCTGCACAACGGCGTGCTGGTGCAGGACGACACCGTGCTGGCGGGCAGGACCGAGTACATCGGCCCGCCCTCGTATTCACCGCATGCGTGCGCGCCGATCCATCTGCAGGAGCACGACGCCAAAGTCAGCTACCGCAACATCTGGGTGCGCGAGCTGTAACGCTGGCGGCCTATTTCGCCAGATAACTGGTGATGTCGTCGATCTCCTGTTGCGACAGCTGGGAGAACGGCGGCATCAGTCCGCCGCCCTTCCTGATCTTGTCCTTGATCTGCGCGGCATCCAGGCGCTTGCCGATGTCGGTGAGCGCGGGGAATGCGCCCGGCATGCCGGCGCGATCGGCACCATGGCAGGCCGTGCAGTTCGCTGTGTAGAGCTTTGCGCCGGCTGCAGGGTCGTCCTTGGACCATGCCGTGGTTGCCAGCATCGCCGCACAGAGAATCACAGCCACTTTCAGCATCGTTTTCAATCAGGACTCCTTCGCGTACTAGCGCTGCGCGCTGGCTGGCAGGCGGGGGGACAGGTGTTCACGCAGGTAGTCCGCGCCGGTCTGGATGACCTTGGCCGGATCGCGTGGCTGGTCGTGCTCGAGGATGTACCAGTGCACGCCGGCCGCTGCGGCGGCTGGCAGGATCGCGCGCCAGTCCAGCACACCCTGGCCGACGGCAGCGAAGCCGCCCTCGTCTTCGGCCTGGCCCTTGGCTGCATTGTCCTTGGCGTGTACCGCGAACAGGTGGCCGCGGAACTTGCCGAGCATCACCGCCGGGTCCAGGCCCGCACGCGCGACCCAGGCCAGGTCCAGCTCGGTCTGCAGGTCCGGCCCGGCCGCTGCGAACAGCAGTTCCAGGCCGGTCCGGCCATTGAAGTCGACCAGTTCGAAGTCATGGTTGTGGTAGGCCAGGCGCATGCCCTTGGCCCGTACCTGCTTGGCGATCGCGCCCAGTTCCTTGCCCAGCGCGGTCCAGCCTGCGGCATCGGTCGGCCGATCCTTCGCGTCCAGGTAAGGCACCACCAGGGTGGTGTTGCCGATCGACCGGTTGAAGGCCACCACGCCGTCCAGGTCCTTGCGCAGCTCGGCCAGTTGCACGTGGGAGGAAATCGCCCTGATCGAATACCGGTCCAGCAACTGCTTGAGTTCGGCCGCGCTGACGCCCTGCGTGCCCACCGTTTCCACCGCACCCACTCCGGCGTCGTGGACGATCTTCAACTGCTGGTCGAGCGGGCCGGCGTTGCGCAGTGTGTACATCTGCACGGCGATGGGCCTGTGCGGGCTGACGGCTTCGTGTGCCAGGACGGGCAGGGCAGCGAACAGCAACAGGGCGAGGGTGGCAGTTCTGCGGGCAGGCGTGTTCATCATGAGATGCTCCCGGGGTTCAACCGATGGCGGTCCAGGCACGGGTCCTGGCCGAGGTGATGACGCGGTCGACGATCAGCGCCGAGCGCACGCCGTCTTCGAAGGTGGGCAGGCCATCCGGTCGCTCGCCTTCGATGGCGCGGTAGGTGTCGGCGACGAATGCCTCGAAGCAGTGGCCGTAGCCCTGCGCGTGCCCGGCCGGCAACAGCGATAGCCGGCGCTGTTCGGCACTGCCGGCGCCCGGCCCGCGCACGAAGACTTCCTCGCGCTGGTCGGGCTTGCCGATCCACAGGCGCTCGGCATCTTCCTGGTTGAACGCCACACTGGCCCTGGCACCATCAATCTCGAACCAGAGACGGTTGTGGCGTCCGGCCGATACCTGGCTGACCGTCAACGATGCCAGCGTCCCGGCGCCAGTACGGAACATCGCCGCGGCCACGTCCTCGCTGGTGACCGCCTGCATCGCGCCACCGGCCGCTGCTGTGGTGAAGCTCTGCCCGGTGTCGGTGCTGCGTTCGGCGATCACCGTGTCGAACGCCGCGCTGACCTCGGTGAAGCGCTCGCCGCTGACCCATTCCACCAGGTCACACCAGTGCGAGCCGATGTCGGCGAACACGCGCGAGGCGCCGCCCAGCGCCGGGTCCACGCGCCAGTTGTTGCTGGCCGGGTCCAGCAGCCAGTCCTGCAGGTAGCTGCCGTGGATGAGGTGCAACGGCCCCAGTTCGCCATGGGCGATGCGTGCGCGCGCCTCGCGGACCACCGGGTGGTAGCGGTAGATGAAGGGCACCGTGGCGACCAGCGCGTTGGCGGTAGCCAACGCCGCCAGCGCGCGGGCGTCCTCCAGCGTGGTGGCCAGCGGCTTCTCGCAGACCACGTGCTTGCCGGCTTCCAGTGCGGCCTGTGCCATGGGGCGGTGCAGGTGGTTGGGCGTGCATACGTGCACGACCTGCACCTGTGGATCGGCGACCACCTCCTCGATGTCCCGATAGGCACGCGGGACACCCCACGCCTGCGCCACATCGCGTGCGCGCTGCGGAGAAGAGGCGGCCACGCCACGGATGTCGGCACCCGCCAGCAGCGCCGCGCGACGGTGCACGGCACCGATCATTCCTGTGCCGACGATGGCGATTCCAGGCTTTGGCATCAGGTAGGGTCCTCAGGGCGTGGAAGGTGCGGCCGCAACCACGGGCCGGTCGCGGAAAAGCAGCAGGAAGGCGATCAGCACAAGCAGCGCGACCCCTGCCGGGAACAGCCAGATCTGCTGCCAGTCCGGACCGGCTGCAGTGGTGAAGTGCTCCACCACCGCGCCGGACAGGAACGTACCGATCAGCATGCCCACGCCATACGTGGCCAGGGTGATGAATCCCTGCGCGCTGCTGCGCGCGGCCGGGCCGGCGTGCGCATCGGTGTAGATCTGGCCGGTGACGAAGAAGAAGTCGTAGCAGATGCCGTGCAGCACGATGCCGATCACCAGCAGCGAGAAGCCGCCGCCCGCATCGCCAAAGGCGAACATGACGTAACGCACGACCCATGCGGCCATGCCCACCGCCAGCATCGTCTTCACCCCCAGGCGCACGAACAGGAACGGCATGGCCAGCATCAGCAGGACTTCGGAGACCTGTCCCAGCGACTGCAGGCCCGCCGCGCCGCGCACGCCCAGATCGTTGAGATACGGGTTGGTGAAGTTGTAGTAGAACGCCAGCGGGATGCAGATCGCGATGGACGCAAGGAAGAACACCAGGTACGAGCGTGACTTCAGCAGGCGCAGCGAATCCAGCCCCAGGATCTGTCCCAGGCCGGCGTCGCGCTGCCGTGCCAGCGGCGGGGTGTGCGGCAGGGTGAACGCATACAGGCCCAGCGCCAGCGACGCCATCGCCGCCATCCGGAAGGTCAGCTCGAGCCGATGCGCCTGTTCCCAGCCCAGCCAGCCGATCAGCACGCCTGCCACGATCCAGCCGACGCTGCCGGCCACCCGCACCAGCGGAAACTGTTTCTCGGGCGACTGCATGTGCCGCATCGCCACGCTGTTGGCCAGTGCCAGCGTCGGCATGAACAGCAGCATGTAGCCCATGACGCAGGCGGAGAACATGCTGAAGCTGGTTGCGGTGGACGCCAGCCACATCAGCACTGCGCCAGCCAGATGCAGGACCGCAAGGATGCGCTGCGCCGCGAAGTAGCGGTCAGCGATCAAACCGACCAGGAAAGGCGCGACGATGGCACCGATGGACTGGCTGAGGAAGGCCGTCGCCACCTGGCTTGCGCTGGCCTGCAGCGGGCCCTGCACCAGATAGGTTCCCAGGGTGACGAACCATGCCCCCCAGATGAAGAACTGCAGAAACATCATCGCGCCCAAGCGCGACATGGTGTGCGTCATGGCTTGCCCTCCCAGGCAGTGATGTCTCAGATCCCGAGCATGCGGCGCAGTGATCCGGGATCGGTGCCGCTGTCGGCAAAGTCGTCGAAGGCGCGTTCGGTCACGCGGATGATGTGGTCGCGGATGAAGGCGGCTCCTTCCCGTGCACCGTCTTCCGGTTGCTTCAGGCAGCACTCCCATTCCAGCACTGCCCAGCCGGGAAAGTCGTACTGGGCGAATTTCGAGAAGATCGCCTTGAAGTCGATCTGCCCATCGCCGAGTGATCGGAATCGGCCCGGACGATCGATCCAGTCCTGGTAGCCGCCATACACGCCACTGCTGGCACTGGGGTGATATTCCGCGTCCTTGACGTGGAAGATGCCGATGCGATCGTGGTAACGGTCGATGAAGCCGAGGTAGTCCATCTGCTGCAGCAGCAGGTGGCTGGGGTCGTACAGGATTTTCGCGCGGGGATGGTGGTCCACCACGTCGAGGAAGCGCTCGAAGGTCGCGCCGTCATGCAGGTCCTCGCCGGGATGGATCTCGAAGCACAGGTCCACGCCGCAGGCGTCAAAGGTATCCAGGATCGGGCGCCAGCGTCGGCCGAGTTCGGCGAAGGCTTCGTCCACCAGCCCGGGTGGCCGCTGCGGCCAGGGATAGAAGTAAGGCCAGGCCAGTGCGCCGGAGAATGTGGCATGCGCGGTCAGCCCCAGGCGTTGGCTGGCCTTGGCGGCCAGCAGCAGCTGCTCCACCGCCCAGGCCTGGCGGGCGGCCGGATCGCCACGCTTGTCCGGCGGCGCGAATCCGTCGAACAGGCTGTCATAGGCCGGATGGACGGCAACCAGCTGCCCCTGCAGGTGGGTGGACAGCTCGGTGATCTGCAGGCCATGTCCGCCCAGCATGCCGCTGACATCGTCGCAGTACGCCTGGCTGCGCGCCGCCTCGGTCAGATCGAACAGGTGGGGCGCGCTGGTCGGCACTTGTACGCCAGAATAGCCCAGCCCCGCGGCCCATCCGGCCAGCGTGTCCAGCCGATCAAAGGGAGGTGTGTCGCCGATGAACTGCGCCAGGAACAGCGCTGGACCCTTGAGCGTCTTCACGTTGATTCGCCCTCGATGCAATCGATTGCATTATCCTAGCAGGGGCATTCGAAAGACCCGTTGTGCACTGCACAGCGAAAGGAAGAGGTAGCGCCATGGCCACCATCTACGACATCGCAAGGCACGTCGGCGTCTCCGCAGGCACGGTGTCGCGGGCGCTTTCCCGGCCGGACAAAGTGCTGCCGGCTACACGCGCGCGCATCGAGCAGGCCGCCGCTGCGCTGGGCTACGTGCCCAACACGGTGGCCAGGACCCTCAAGACCCAGCGCAGCGGCAAGATCCTGGTCACCGTGCCGGACATCGCCAACCCGTTCTTCGCGCAGATCCTGCAGGGCGCGGAGGATGCGGCGCAGGCCGTTGGCTACGCCGTCCTGCTGGGCGACACCCAGAACCTGCCCGAGCGCGAGGAGCGCTACGCGCAGATGCTCCGGCGCAACGAGGCCGATGGTCTGATCGTGCTGGGGCATCGCCTGCCGCCGACGGCGCGCGAGATTGTCCAGCAACGAGGTACCGCTGCACCGGTGGTCAATGGCTGCGAATTCGATCCCGCGCTGGGCATCCCCAGCGTCCACATCGACAACGCGGCCGCCGCGCGCGCTGTGATGGAGCACCTGTACGGACTGGGGCACGAGCGGATCGCTGTGGTGGGCGGACCGCCCGACAATCCCCTGCACACGCAACGGCTGGAAGGCGTGCGCGCCGCCGGCAGGGCGCGTGGCCGCCTGCGCCACCTCAGTGTCGTGCCGGGTGACTTTTCCGTGGAGTCCGGCCATGCGGCCGCGATGGCGCTGCTGCCGCCCGCAACCGCACCCACCGCGATCTTCTGCTTCAGCGACCAGATGGCGCTGGGTGCGTTGGCAGCCTGCCGTGACCTGGGCATCCGCGTGCCGGATGACGTCTCCATCGTCGGCTTCGACGACCTGGCGTCATCGCGTTACCTCACGCCTCCGTTGACGACCATCAGGCAACCGATGCGCGAGATCGGTGAGCGCGCGGTCAACCTGCTGCTCGCCATCATCGAACAGGTCGATGTACCGCTTCAGCAGACGCTGGATTTCAGCGTGATGCTGCGGGGTTCGACGGCCCCGCCCAAGGGTCGCTGAGGCAAGGGCAGGGCGGCGGGATGCCGCGCTTTGCCCGGCTCAGGGCTTGCCGCGCCTGGCGTCCACGCTGAAGCGGCCAGGCCCGCTGCAGGCCAGCAGCAGGAAGCCGCCGGCGATGGCCAGATTTTTCAGGAACATGATCTGCTGCACCGGGTCGGCGAGCTGGTGGTGGAAGATGAAGGCCGTGACCAGGCTGAAGGCGGCCAGCACCGCGGCCACTGCCCGGGTCTGGAAACCAAGCAGGATGCACAGGGCCGTGCCGATCTCGAACAGGATGGTCGGCCACAACAGGATGCCGGGGAGACCCATCGCCGCCATGTAGCCCTGTGTTGCCGCCGGGTCGGACAGCTTGCCCAGGCCCGATACCAGGAACAGCAGCATCAGCAACACGCGGGCGGCCAGCTTCGCAAGGGAGTGAAGTGATGTGTCCACGGCAACGTCCTCAGGGTGGGCAGGGCGGGGGATGATCAACAACCATGCAGGGCGGTATGCCCTTGCCCAACCGACCGGGCGCTGCAGCAGGAGCTCCTGTCCGGCCATCGAATCCCATCACGGGTGAAGTGGATGTTGAGAGCGATGGCGTCGGCAGCCTGGGCGACCTGCGCGGTGCGTCCTTGCCTCAGCGCCGCTCGTACCAGCCGAGCGATGCATTGACGATGCGCACCACCGACAGCATCACCGGTACTTCGATCAGCACGCCCACCACGGTCGCCAGCGCCGCGCCGGAATGCACGCCGAACAGGCCCACGGCGGTGGCCACGGCCAGTTCGAAGAAGTTGCTGGCGCCGATCAGCGCCGAGGGACCGGCCACGCAGTGGGCAACACCCAGGCGCCGGTTGAGCAGGTAGGCCAGCCCGGAGTTGAAGTAGACCTGGATCAGGATCGGTACCGCCAGGATGGCGATGACCAGCGGCTGCTGCACGATCTGCTCGCCCTGGAAGCCGAACAGCAGCACCAGCGTCAGCAGCAGGGCCAGCAGCGAGACCGGGCCCAGCGTGCGCAGCGCGGACTGCAGGCCAGCCTGGCCGCGACGGGCCAGCATCCAGCGCCGCAGCAGTGCGGCCACCAACGCCGGCGCGATGATGTACAGCGACACCGACAGCAGCAGCGTGTCCCACGGCACGCTGATCGCCGACAGGCCCAGCAGCAGCGCCACCACCGGTGCATAGGCCACCACCATGATCGCGTCGTTCAACGCCACCTGGCTGAGGGTGAAGTTGGCATCGCCGCGGCACAGGTTGCTCCACACGAAGACCATCGCGGTGCAGGGCGCTGCTGCCAGCAGGATCAGCCCGGCGATGTAGCTGTCGATCTGCGCGGCGGGCAGCGCGTCGGCGAACACGTGGCGCAGGAAGAACCAGCCCAGCAACGCCATCGAGAAAGGCTTGACTGCCCAGTTGATGAACAGCGTTACGCCGATGCCTTTCCAGTGCTGGCCGAGCTGGCGCATCGCACTGAAATCGACCCGCAGCAGCATCGGGATGATCATCAGCCAGATCAGCACCGCGATGGGCAGGTTGACCTTGGCCACCTCCGCCGACGCCAGCGCAGCGAATGGCTGCGGCAGCGCGTGGCCAAGCAGGGTGCCGGCCACGATGCACAGCGCCACCCACAGGGTCAGGTAACGCTCGAACAATCCCATCGGTGCCGGTGCGCTCACGCCTGGCCGTCCCCGGGCTGCACGAAACCAATGCGATCCAGCGCGTCTCTCAACGGCCCGCGGTCGGACCATGTAGCTGCGGGCAATGCCAGCAGGGCCAGCAACCGTGCCTTGACGATGGCATGGGCCTGCGCGAATGCAGCCGCCTTGTCCTCCGCGCTGCCATCAACGGCAGCCGGATCAGGCAGGCCCCAGTGCGCGCGCACGAAATCGCCGAACACCACCGGGCATGCCTCGGCGGCCGCGGCATCGCACACCGTGATCACCAGGTCCATCGGCGCGCCGTCGGCGAACTCGTCCCACGATTTGCTGCGCAGGCCTGCCGTTGCAATGCCCTCGGCCTGCAATTGCGCAAGTGCGAACGGATTGACCTCGCCGGTGGGCTGGCTGCCGGCGCTGAAGACCTCGAAGCGACGACCGGCCCACGCCCGCAGCGTGGCTTCGGCAAGGACGCTGCGGGCGGAATTGCCCGTGCACAGGAACAGGACGCGTTGGGTGGTCACGAAGCAGATCTCCGGTCAGCAGGCGCAATCAGGGGAGGTGGGGCTGCAGGCCGGATCGGGCGAGCCTGCGCAGCAGTTGTGGGTGAGGTAGTCGATCAGGCCGGTCATCGCGCTGAAGTTGGCGCGGTAGCAGACATTGCGGCCCTGGCTCTCGCTCTCGACCAGCCCGGCCTGCAGCAGCTCCTTCAGGTGGAAGCTGAGCGTGGCCGGCGGTACCTGCAGGGCGGCGGCGATGTCACCGGCCATGCGTCCGGACGGGCCGGCTTCGACCAGCAGCCGGAACGCGGCCAGGCGGGTGGCATGGCCGAGGGCGGTAAGGGCGGTGATTGCATTCTTCGTTTCCATATTTCTAGAATAGTCGAATGAATGAATCCATCGCAAGCGCCACCCTTCCGAATCTGGTCGAAGCCTCGCTTCCCCAGCCCGACCCGACCCTGCTGGGCGCCGGCCGCGCACACCCGCTGCGGATCCTGCTGCTGTATGGCTCGCTGCGCCCGCAGTCGTTCAGCCGCAAGCTGGCGCTGGAGGCCGAGCGCCTGCTGCACCACCTCGGCTGCGAGACCCGGGTGTTCGATCCGCATGCGTTGCCCATGCTCGACAGCGTCGGCGCCGATCACCCTGAAGTGCAGCGCCTGCGCACGTGGTCGCACTGGTCCGAAGGCCAGGTCTGGATCAGCCCGGAGCGCCACGGCACGGTCACCGGCGTGTTCAAGAACCAGATCGACTGGCTGCCGCTGGAAGACGGCAGCGTGCGCCCGACGCAGGGCAGGGCGCTGGCGGTGATGCAGGTCAGTGGCGGCTCGCAGTCGTTCAACACGGTCAACACGCTGCGCGTGCTGGGGCGGTGGATGCGCATGCTGACCATCCCCAACCAGTCTTCGGTGGCCAAGGCATGGCAGGAGTTCGACGAGAACGGGCGGATGAAACCCTCGGCGTACTACGACCGGGTGGTGGATGTGATGGAGGAACTGGTCAAGTTCACCCTGCTCACGCGGGATCGTGCGGACTACCTGGTTGATCGCTACAGCGAGCGCAAGGGTGATCAGGAGGCGGCCGCATTGGCGCGTGCGGCAGGGGCGGTGGTCGCACGCTGACGTCACGCGGCGGCCGCAGGGACGCGCGCATGCGCGGGCGCATCACCTCAATCCACTACCATGGGCCACCCCACCAGGATGTGCCCCGATGTCCCTCGTCATCCCGACCCTGCCCAGGCCTCCCGCCGCACGCATCGCCGCCTGGCTGATGATGCTGCTGGGCATGTGGCTGGCACTGAAACTTGGCCTGGTGGTGACCCTGCTGTCGGGCCTGCTGGTGTTCCAGCTGACCCATGTGCTGGCCTCCACCGTGGAAGGCAAGCTGCGTCCCGGCCGGGCGCGGGCGATCGCGGTGATCGTGCTGTCGGCGGTGATCATCAGCGTGCTGGTGCTGGCCGGTATCGGCGTGGCCTCGTTCTTCCGCAACGAGACCGGTGGCCCGGACGTGCTGCTGGCGCGGTTGATGGACATCCTCAACACCTCGCGCCACCAGGTGCCGGCCCTGCTGCAGCCCTACATTCCCGAGGATCTGACGGCGCTGCGCGCCGCCGTGAACGAATGGGCCGCCGAGCACCAGCGCCAGCTGGGCGTGGCTGGCACATCGGTGGTGCAGGTGGGCGTGCGGGTGCTGATCGGCATGGTGCTGGGCGCGATGATCGCGCTGTACGACGAACTGCCGCTGCCGAAGATGGGCCCGCTGGCGCAGGAACTGATCGGCCGCACCAGCCGCCTGGCCACCGCGTTCCGCCAGGTGGTGTTCGCACAGGTGAAGATCTCGCTGCTCAACACCGTGTTCACCGCCATCTTCCTGCTGGGCGTGCTGCCGCTGTTCGGCGTGCACCTGCCGTTGTCGAAGACGCTGGTGCTGATCACCTTCCTGGCGGGCCTGCTGCCGGTGGTGGGCAACATCATCTCCAACACCATCATCGCCATCGTCGCGCTGTCGGTGTCGTTCTACGTGGCCGTGGCTGCGCTGCTGTACCTGGTGGTGATCCACAAACTGGAGTACTTCCTCAACGCCCGCATCGTCGGCGGCGAGATCCAGGCGCGCGCCTGGGAGCTGCTGCTGGCCATGCTGGTGATGGAGGCGGCCTTCGGCCTGCCCGGGCTGGTAGCCGCGCCGGTGTTCTACGCCTACGTGAAGCGCGAACTGGTGGACCAGCGCTGGATCTGACCCGCCTTCACCCGGGCAGAGCGCTACACTGATCCGCACGCCAGGGGACACATCGATGGGCCGCAGGGCATCGCCAAACGGACTGCAGACCTGGCTCTGGATCCTTGGTGGCCTGTTCGTGCTGTGCACGCTGCCGCTGATGGCCATCGCGCTGGTGCAGGGCACGCAGCGTTACACCGAAGCCGAGGCCAACCTGGTCAGCCTGCAGCAACTGCAGCAGACCTTCGAACTGGCCAATCTGGTGTCGGCCGAGCGTGGACCGGCCAACAGCCTGCTCGGCGCCGACAGCACCGATGTGCAGGAGCAGCGCCGACTGGCCGCGCAGCTGGCGGTCGCACGGCAGCGGGTGGACGCAGCGACGCAGCACCTGCAGAGCGTGTTCCAGAACGACCCGCGGGTGGTGGACGAAACACCGCGCCTGCACGAAGCGCGGCGCCGGTTGCAGACTGCGCGCGCCGCGGTCGACCGGGTGGCCGCGCTGCCAAGAGGCGAGCGCTCGGCAGAGGAGGTGGAGCACGCGATCAACAACATGTTCGCGGTGTACGACCGGCTGCAGGCGCTGACCTCGGTGCAGATCAGCGATCTGGTCGCGGCTGATCGCGAAGCCGCGATTCCTGCCATGCAGGGGCAGATCCTGATCGACCTGCGCGAGCACGGTGGCCGCTTGGCATCCAACGTGATGGCGCCGCTGGCCGTGCCCGGCGCGTGGCGCGAGTCGCAGGTACGCGCCGCGCAGCAGACCGAGGGCCGCCTGTTGGAGCTGTGGCGATTGGCGGCCAGCCACGAATCGGTGTTCCGCAGCGAGCCGGCGCTGTCCCTGCACTGGGACATGGCGCGCCGGCAGTTCTTCGGCCAGTCGCTGCCGATGGTGGAACAGCTGATCGACGATGGCCGGCGCGGCGTACCGCCACCCTGGACGGCGGCCGAGTTCACCGCGCGCTACGTGCCCACCCTGCAATCGCTGGAAGCGCTGCGTGATGGCTACCTCGGCGTTTCGATCGCGCGCTTCCAGCACACCCGCAACAAGGAAGCGGTACGCCTGGCCGTGCTGGGTGCCACCGTGCTGGGTACGCTGCTGCTGCTTGCGCTGGCACTGCGCATCGCCCACGTGCAGATCCTGCGGCCGTTGCTGCAGGCGCAGGCGCAGGTGATCCAGATCGCCTCGGACACGCCGGGTGCAGAGCAGCATGCCACCCACCCGATGGCGGAAATGCAGCGCCTGTTCGATGCCATCGAGGTACTGCGGGCGAAGTCGCACCAGCGCTCGGCATTGACCCGTGAGCTGCGCGAGCTGGCCGATACCGATCAGCTGACCGGGCTGTTGAACCGGCGCTCGCTGGAGGAACGGGTACGACAGCGGCGTGCCGAGGGAAGCACGCAGGCGGTGGTGATTCTGCTGGACGTGGACCATTTCAAGGCGATCAACGATGGCCAGGGGCATGCGGCCGGCGATGACGTGCTGGTGCAGGTGGCGCAGTTGCTGCGCAGCCATCTGCGCCGCAACGACAGCATCGCCCGTTACGGCGGCGAGGAATTCCTTGTGCTGCTGGCCGATGGTGATCTGGCCAGTGGCCGGCGGTTGGCCGAGTCGCTGCGGGTGGCATTGCGTGCGCACGACATCGTGCTGGGCAGCCGTGACATCCTGCGGGTCACGGCCAGCTTCGGTGTTGCCCAGGGCGCGCTTGATCCGATCGGCTGGCACGCGCTGGTGCGTGCCGCCGACGCCGCCATGTACGAGGCCAAGGCGCTGGGCCGCGACCGGGTGCAGGTGTCCCCTGCTGGACGTGCGGCACGCTGAGGGCAGCCTCGTTCATCGCCAGCGCACGCGCTGCTGCCTAGACTGGCCACTCGCCCGTCCCAGGAGTACGCCATGACCCTGCGTTCCGTTGTGACTGCCACGCTGCTGGCGGGCCTGTTCGCTGGCTGCGCCAGCAGCACACCGCGGCCCGATCCGGGCGCCGATGCGCCACGTCATCCGTCGATCGCCGCTGATGCCAGCCCGGTGCCTGCCTTCACCGGCGGCGGCGCCGGCTGGTCCATCGAGATCGCCTCCACCGGCAAGGGCAACCACGATGCCACGCTTACCGTTGCTGGTCGCAGCAGCGCTGGAACGCTGCGCTACCTCGGCCAGCCGGCCGGTGCGCCCAGTTCGTTGACGGTACTCCACGGTGAGCTGGGCAAGCAGCCCACCATCGTCGAGATCAAGCGTGAGCCCTGCCGCAACGCCGAAGGCGTGGATACATCGGCCAGCGTGCAGGTGACTGTCGAGAGCCAACCACAACGCCGCGGCTGCGGCTTCCTGGCCGTGTACTGACTGGCACACGCATGATCCACATCCCAGTGCTGGAGACACCGCGCCTGCGCCTGCGCGCGCAATGCCTGGATGACTTCCCGGTGTATGCCGCGTTCCTGGCCTCGCCCCGTGCGCGCGGCATGGGCGGGCCGTTCGCTGAGGTCGCCGCGTGGGGGCAGTTCTGCCACGACCTGGCCAGCTGGCATCTGTTCGGCCACGGCGCGTTGATGATCGAGCGCCGCGACACGGGCGAGTGCATCGGCCAGGTCGGCATCAACCATGGCCCGCTGTTTCCGGAACAGGAACTGGGCTGGTTGCTGTATGCCGGGCAGGAAGGGCAGGGTTTCGCCAGCGAGGCGGCGGCGGCGCTGCGTGATTGGGCGTTCGTGGTGCGCGGATTGCCGACGCTGGTGAGCTACATGGCAGCGGACAACCACGCCTCGCAGGCAGTGGCGGTCCGCCTCGGCGGCGTGTTGGATGAGCAGGCGGTGCGCAGCGATCCGGATGACCTGGTGTTCCGCTATCCGCGCTGATGCTCGCCCGCTGGAGCAACCAGGCTCCTGTTGTTATGGCCAGATTTGGTTCACCAGCCGAAAGGGTACGTCGCCAAGGCGCGCTCCCGGCCGGGAGTGAACCCATAGCGCTCGTGCAACCGTCGCTCCCAC
This sequence comes from Stenotrophomonas sp. OVS01A, assembly GCF_019969775.1. Lineage (NCBI taxonomy): Bacteria > Pseudomonadati > Pseudomonadota > Gammaproteobacteria > Lysobacterales > Lysobacteraceae > Stenotrophomonas > Stenotrophomonas sp. OVS01A. The sequence goes on from NZ_JAHXYV010000001.1 coordinate 370,513, forward strand.
CGTCGAACAGTGGCTGATATGCCGTTCCGGCTTTCGGCTATCCGTGAAGCGCGCAGTTGGCGAGCTAGATCACTATAGAAGCGATCAGTAAAGTCTCCGGCTTCTTGGGGGGATACGAACATAAGCTGCAGTGGATCCCTGTCATAGAATGGGATGGGCTCGCGATCCCGTGTGCTCCATGCGATGGCGCGGAGCGGGTGCAGATCGATCACTTCACGCAGCGCTTTGTCGAAGGTCAGGATCGCTGGGAAAAAGAAGTCCGCGCCTGGAGTGTGCGTCAATGTGTAACGCTGTTCCATCTGCCTGAGATGAAATAGATCCCATGACATGTTCCGGATTGACTTGATGTCCATTTCCTTGAGTTTCCTGAAGAACTCCGGCAGCTCACGGCTGTTGAAGAGCCAGTGCGCCAACTGCATCTCTCTTCCCGCCATCGAAGAAAGTTCCTGGTCGCAGAATGCGGCAAACGAAAGCAGCTTCTCGTGTGGATCGAGGCTGGTGTCGAAGTGGGCGTCAACAATCGCCAGGAGGCATGAGTGGAAGTATTGATATTGCATCGCTAGGGATTTGATACCGCCCGCTGGCGTTGTCATTGATTTCATTGATTCCATCAGCTTGGCGGCACGCTGATCGACTTCGGCATCTGGATGAGTCGATCTGATATCGCCATTTTCCAGGGCGGATGAATCGATCGTCTTCAGGACTTCATAAGCCCTGAGTTTCTCCAGGATCTTGGCGTCGATCTTCGGTGAAATGCCGATCTGGTCGACATTTTCCAGCAGATAGGGGAGTGGATCGACGCTGACGTCAGGTCTTGCAATGAGTTCGAACACCTCCTTTAGATCGGGGTTGCTGATCGCAGGGTCGCGTCCGCGGGTGCAGGGATGAAGGTAGCTGACCGCCTGCGTATCCAGTGCAATGGAGTAGTCGAAGTGGAACTGTGCTTGTCCCTCGAGCATTTCCCGCGTGATCCGCTGGTCCAGTACGAGTACCGGCATTCCCGCAAACAAGGTATGCACACCTGCACCATGGGCGAAGGTGCGGTCGAATGCATGCGACGGCTGAGTTCCTAGCGCGCCGCGGATGACGAATTTGTAGTCCTGCAGCAGCGACGCGCACTGCTGGAACAATTCGAAGGCCTCCCGCGGCGAGGCGGCGTGACCAACCAGTGCAACTGCATATTCGGAATCCATGTTGATCCTTGAGCTGTTAGAGGATGGTCTGCGTCTTCGTTGTCAGGGTCATGTCGACCTTGGACCGTAGAACTTGATGCCCGGCTGGGACACTGCCGAACTCCGAGGTGTGAAGAATCCAGCAGAGGCCGTCTACTTCCTGCTCACCGCCTAGGGCAGACGCTGGACACCCATCTGTTGAAGGAACTGCCCATGACCACGCTCACCCTTCCCGAACTGGCCAAGAAAATGGCCGGCATCGATTTCACCATGCTGCAGACCCATGCCGGTGGCCAGATTGCTGGCCGCCCGATGAGCAACAACGGCGATGTGGACTACGACGGCGACAGCTGGTTCTTCACCATGGAAAACACCGACATGGTGCGCGAGATCAGCGCCGACCCGAACGTGGCGCTGGGCCTGACCGGCAGCAAGTCGCTGCTGGGCAAGCCACCGCTGTTCGTGCACGTGCAGGGCAGGGCAGCGCTGATCCGCGATCGCGCCACGATGGCTCAGCATTGGGTGAAGGACCTGGAGCGGTGGTTCGAGCAGGGCGTGGATACGCCGGGTCTGGTGCTGATCCACGTACACGCCAGCCGCATCCATTACTGGGATGGCGAGGACGAAGGCGAGATCGTGGTCTGATCGCGGGGGCCGCACAGGGCCCCTGCACATTGCTGCCGCAGCTCAGGAATGTACAGGCGTGCCGGACCACGCGGCCAGTTCCGGTGCCAGCGCATGTTCAACGGCGCGGCGCAGCAGTGCCGGGGCCACGTAATGGCGATGGGCGCTGTCGATCATGGCCATGTAGAAGCGGCCAAACGCATTGAGCGTCTGCACGCGCGAGCCCAGGCTGATCTGGACCTGGCCGTCCTCGCAGAACTGCACGCGCACGCTGCTGCGGAAGCGGAGATGGCGGTCGTCTGCGCCGAGCAGCACTTCGGCACACCGGTCTTCCGCATCTACTCGGGCATCCAGCACCGGGAAACGTCCGCCGAACACGCGGCTGCGGTCGGTGGACAGCAGCGACGACACCGGGCAGCCCAGCGGCGAGGTGCGCAGACGCAGTGGTGCAACCAGACGATTGCGCAGGGCCATCAAGCGGCCGACGCCCGCCGGCGGGTTGCGCAGGAACCCGTCCAGTATGTCCGCCAGCAGGGCGGAGGCCGATCGATGGCGGGTCTGCCCGCCGTGCAGGGTCAGCGTGGTCGTGTCGTTGTAGTGACCGTGCGGCAGGGCGCTGGCGAGCATTCCCGCTGAAGGCGACGACGCGCTGCTGCAGACCGGGTACGCCGGCGTCGCCCGCTCCACGAATCCGCGCAGTGGCTCCAGGCTGAAGCGACGCAGCGGCCCCAGCAACGCGCGCGTCTGCACGCACAGGCGTGCGCGCAGGCTGGGCGCTGCCGCCTGCAGTGACAGTTGCAGCAACGGCGTGGCGGCAAGTGTGGTTGCGCTGGGCCAGTGCGCTGCTGGCAGCACGTCGGTCAGGCTGGGAATGTCCGCGGCGTTTGCCTGTGCCAGTGCGCGCGCCTGCGCGCTCATCGCCCCGGCCAGCTCATTGCTGTGGCACGAGAGCGCGAACAGGGCAGGGTGGGCCGGACTGTTCGAGGCGAACTGGTGCCAGGTGCCACCACCAAAGCGCACGGTGAACAGGCAATCGGGCGGGATGCGGATACGACGCAGCGACCGCAGGAAGTGCGAGGGATCGTCCGCCAGCTGCTGATCGGATGCGCTGGCAAACCGCAGCTCGGCACCGGCACTGCCGGCGATGGCGGTGAACATGCGCGGCCCGGCATGGCGGTGGAAGGGATGTCCGCCGGCACCCACCACGAAGCTGTACAGCGATGACGGATCGCCGTGCTGCAGGTGCATGCCACCCAGCCGTGCCGAGGGCTCGTCCAGCGCATCGATGAAGGCCGGGTGGTGACGTTGGCGCTGGCTGGCATCGCTTACCAGCGCATCGCCGGCACCAATGCCGAGCTGCGCAATCAGGGTGACTTCCACCGGGCCACCACCGTCGTGTGCCGGAAGCTGGATACTCGGGAACGAACGGCTGGTGCGGGTCGAACCGGGCATCGCAGTGCTCCTCAGCGGGCGGGTGTCTTGCGGCGTGCGCGCGCTTCGCGCTTCAGCGGGCCGCCGACCGGACAGACTTCGGCAGCCCAGGAAAACAGTGTGTTGGCCAGGCGGTCGGGCACCTGCCGGAAGTACACGAACTGGCCGCGCTTCTCGCGTTCGATCAGGCCGGCGTCTTCCAGGATGCGCAGGTGGCTGGAGAGTGCCGGCTTGCTGAAATCGAAGCGCTCGGCCAGCTCGCCGGCGCTGAGCTCGCCGGCGCTGAGGTAGGCCAGGATCTGCCGGCGTGCGGTGGAGGCCAGGGCTTCGAAGATGCGGTCCATGGTTGCAGTTAACTAATTCGTTAACTGATGTTCGCCCTGGTGGCAGGTGATGTCAAGCGCGGGCGTGCCCGTTGCGTACTGCCTCCCGGCTTTGTCATCCTCCCCGCTGTTTTCCGTTCCGTGGAGTTCCGATGCGCCCTGCGCCCTGGCTGATCGCTGGCCTGCTGCTGCCGATCGTGGTGATGGCCCAGCCTGCGCGTGCGCCGAAGGCACCGGCGCAGGATCCCTTCAGCGAACTGTTCGACACTGCCTGCATGCAGCACATCGGCGCGCCGGCGCGGCTGCAGTCGCTGATGGATGCCAATGGCCTGACGCCGCTGCAGCCGGCCGAGGCCGCTACGCTGCTGCAGGGCCAGCCGGGCATGGCATGGATGGTGCCGTTGGCCAGTGGCCGCTACGCGGTCAGCTGGGCCGATGATGGCACCTGCACCGTGTATGCCGAGAAGGCCGACCCGGCGGTAGTGCAGAAGGGCTTCGCGCGGCTGATGCAGGCCGCACCGAAGCCGCTGCAGATCCGCTCGCTGCCATCGCGCGGTCCATTGTCCGGCGACCAGGTGGCGATCCAGTACGGTTGGGCAACGCCGGGCGAAAGCAAGCTGCGCGTGCGCTTCCGGCTGGTCACCCGGCAGGCCGCCGAGGCCGGGGTGCAGGCGATGGCCTCGGCCACGCCGGGCGAAGCGATGCGCGAACAGGCCGCGCCGCCTGCACCGGCACCCGCCCGGTAGCGCTGCCGGAGTACACGCGATTCAGCCAACAGCCCGGGGATGTGATATATCGTTTATCGATAAATCCACCCCGGGGCGGCAGGGCCGCTCCACATCGGAGGCTGCTTGACCGCTCGTCCCGCCCGCGTCCTTCCTGCGCGCGGCTTGTTCACCCTGGCCCAGACCGCCGTGCAGGCGGTGCGCGCGATGTGCTGGCTGGGCATCCTGGCCGCGCTGCTGGCGGTGCCGCTGGTGGCCTACGACCGCAACTGGCTGCTGGACAGCGTGCACGACGCGCAGGCCGCGGCCGTGCACGGTTCGCATCTGTTCCTGCATTTCTGCGTGGGCCTGGCCGCCATCGTCGCGCTGCTGGTGCTGTGCCTGGTGTTCCTGCGCCACCTGGCGCGGCTGCTGCGTTCTGCGGCCAACGAACGCCCCTTCACCCATGCCAATGCTGTACGCCTGCAACGCATGGCCTGGCTGATGCTGGCGATGGAGGTGCTGTCCATCGTGATCGGTCTGTATGCCAGCTGGATGGGGCCGGACTTTGCGTGGATGGAAGTTGGCGGTGGCATGTCGATCACCGGCCTGGTGGCCGTGCTGATGCTGTTCGTGCTGGCGCGGGTGTTCACCGTTGGCGCAGCGATGCGCGACGATCTGGACGGTGTGATTTGATGGGCATGATCTGATGGCGATCGTCATCACCCTCGACCGCATGCTGCAGCAGCGCGGCATGACCTTGTCCGAGCTGGCCGGGCGCATCGACATCACCCTGGCCAACCTGTCGATCCTGAAGACCGGCAAGGCACGCGCGATCCGCTTTTCCACCCTCGATGCGATCTGCCGCGAACTGCAATGCAGCCCCGGTGACCTGCTCGGCCATGACCCTGCGCAGGCGCAGGATGCGGATTGAGCCTGGCCGCGCCGCACGCCTGCACCGCACCACTTTTCCCTTACTGACGAAACGGACCTGAAATGGAATGGTTGGCTGACCCCTCGATATGGATGGGCCTTGCAACCCTGGTCGTGCTGGAGATCGTTCTCGGCATCGACAACCTGGTGTTCATCGCGATCCTGGCCGACAAGCTGCCGCCGCACCAGCGCGACCGCGCGCGGGTGATCGGCCTGGCATTGGCGCTGCTGATGCGGCTGGTGCTGCTGGCTGCGTTGGCCTGGATCATGAAACTGACCGAACCACTGGTCACGCTGCTGGAGCACAGCTTCTCCGGCCGCGATCTGATCCTGCTCGGCGGCGGCCTGTTCCTGCTGTTCAAGGGCACCATGGAGCTGCACGAGCGGCTTGAAGGCCGCGAGCATCACGAGGACGGCAAGAAGGTCTATGCCAGCTTTGCGATGGTGGTGGCGCAGATCGTGGTGCTTGATGCGGTGTTCTCGCTGGATTCGGTGATCACCGCGGTCGGCATGGTCGACAACCTCGGCGTGATGTATGCGGCGGTGACCATCGCGATGGCGCTGATGCTGCTGGCCAGCAAGCCGCTGACCCGCTTCGTCAACAAGCACCCGACCGTGGTGGTGCTGTGCCTGGGCTTCCTGCTGATGATCGGTTTCAGCCTGGTGGCCGAGGGCCTGGGCTACAGGATTCCGAAGGGGTACCTGTACGCGGCCATCGCGTTCTCGATCCTGGTGGAAGCGTTCAACCAGTGGATACGTTTCAACCGCGAGCGCAACGAGCAGCGCCAGCCGTTCCGCCAGCGTACTGCCGATGCCGTGCTGCGGCTGCTGGGTGCGCGCCAGGCCAATGGCCACGATGAAGATGAAGCCGATGAGCGCGGCAGCACCGAAGAACGCCTGCAGCCCGCCGAGCACGAGATGATCCGCAGTGTGCTGGCCCTGGCCGACCGTCCGGTATCGAGCGTGATGACGGTGCGTGCCGACGTGCAGTGGATCGACATGGCGCGTGGTCACGACGATGTGGTCGCACGCCTGGTGGCGTCGCCGCATACGCGGATGCTGGTGGGCGAGGGCGACCTGGACAGCCTGCGTGGCGTGGTGCAGAGCCGTGACCTGCTGGCCGACCTGCTGCAGGGCAAGCCACTGCAACTGGAAGGCAACCTGCGCGAGCCGCAGTACGTGCTGTCCAGCGCCAGTGCGTTGCAGGCGCTGGAGCTGATCCGCCAGCACCCGGTGCCGTTGGCAGTGGCGGTGGACGAGTACGGCAGCGTGGAAGGCCTGGTGACGGCCAACGACCTGCTGGCGGCGATCGCCGGTGATCTGGCCGATACCCAGGACGAGCGCTATGGCGTGGTTGCACAGGGCGAGGACTGCTGGGACGCCGACGGCGCGCTGACCCTGGACGACCTGCAGCGGCTGGCCGGCGTGTCGCTGCCGCGCAGCGCGGACTACATGACCATTTCCGGGCTGGTGCTGGAGCAATTGGGACGCCTGCCCGACATCGGCGACACGCTGGAGGTGGCCGGGATCCGCATCACCGTGCTGGCGATGGAGAAGCGGCGCATCACGCGGTTGCGGGTGGAACGCCTGCCAGAAGCGTGACGATGTCGGGGCTGGGCCCATGCCCGGCTCTATCCATTGCCATCTTCTGCCGTCACCATGGCGGGCCTGTTCGCCGTTCTGGATTGTCGTAGTGCTGAGTACGATTGGTTTTCTGATGGGCCTGTATGTGGCCTGGCGCCTGTTCTGGCCGCTGCGCCTGCCTGTCTGGTCGAAGGTGGTGCTGTCGGTGCTGCTGGTGGGCATTGCCGTGCAGCTGCGCATCGTCGCCAGCTTCTGGGGCACGATGGCCTCCCCGGAAATTCCGAAGATGGCCATTGCCACGCTGGCCACCGGTTCCACCGCCGTGCTGCTGCTGGCCCTGGCGTTGCTGGTGCTGGACGCCGGCCTGTTGGCCGCGCGCCTGCTGCGCGCACCGCGCGTCCTTTCCGTACTGCGCAGCAAGGCGCTGCGCCCGTCTGCCGCGGTGCTGGCGCTGCTGCTCAGTGCCTTCGGTGTCAGCCAGGGCATGGCCGTACCCAAGCCACGGCAGATCGAGGTGGCCATCAGCGGACTGCCGCAGGCCTTCGATGGCTACCGTGTGCTGCAGCTCACCGACATCCACGCCAGCCGCCTGCTGACCGGCGACTGGGTGCGCCAGGTCGTGGCTGCAAGCAACGCACTGCAACCGGATCTGGTGGTGATCACCGGCGACCTGATCGACGGCAGCGTGCAGGCGCGCCGCAACGATTACACCCCACTGGCGGACCTGCGTGCGCCCGACGGGGTGATCGCCATTACCGGCAACCACGAGTACTACGCGCAGTACAGCGAATGGATGCAGGCGTTCCGCGCGCTGCACATGCAGGTGCTGGAAAACAGCCACACCCAGGTGCGCCGTGGTGAGGCAGCACTGACCATCGCCGGCGTCACCGACCCGGTCGCCGCACGCTATGGCCTGCCGCTGCCCGACCTAGAGGCCGCCCTGGCCGGTGCCGACCCCAGCGCACCGGTGATCCTGCTCGACCATCGGCCACGCAATGCACGCGAGGCCGCTGCACGCGGGGTGAAGCTGCAGCTGTCCGGGCACACCCATGGCGGACAGATCATCGGCATGGACCAGCTGGTGAAGCGCGCCAACGGCGGCTTCGTCTCCGGTCGCTACGCGGTGGATGGCATGACGCTGTACGTGAGCAACGGTGCCGGCCTGTGGGCCGGGTTCCCGGCCCGCATCGGCGTACCGTCGGAGATTACGATGATCACCCTGCGCCGGGCGCCGTGATGCGGTGGGGTGTGGGATGGGGGATCGTGCAACGGCTCAGAGGATGAAGCCTCCATCGATGGTCAGGCTGCTGCCTGTCATGTAGCCCGCTTCCGGCCCCGCTACCCAACTGGCCAATGACGCGATCTCGGCAGGCTGGGCAATGCGGCCCAGGGGTACCCGCGCAGCAAGCTTTTCATCCAGCCCGGCGGTGATGTCGGTCGCAGTCGGGCCGGGTTGCAGGTTGTTGATGGTGATGCCGCTGGGGGCCAGCTCCAGCGCCAGCTCGCGCACCAGAGCGGCCACCGCCGCCTTGCTCATCGCATACAGGCTGCTGCCGGGCGAACCACTGCGCACGGCAGTGTTGCTGCCGATGGTGATGATGCGGCCACCGCCGGACAGATGCGGCAGGGCCGCCTGGATGGCCAGCACCACGCCACGTATGTTCACCGCCAGCAGCTGGTCCAGCGTAGGCAGATCCACGCTGTCGATCGGTGTATGCCGGTACAGGCCGGCATTGACCACCAGCACATCCAACCCACCGAAGGCCTGCGCAGCGGCGGCCACGGCCCGGCGCAACGCATCGGCATCGCTGCTGTCAGCCTGGAAGGCGAGCGCGCGGCCACCGTGCGCGCGGATGGCATCAAGCGGTGCCTGCGCCCCATCGGGGCGCGAGACGTGGGTGATGGCGACGTCATGGCCATCAACGGCCAAGCGTTGCGCAATGGCCGCACCGATGCCGCGTGAGCCGCCGATGACCAGTGCACGGCGGCGAGAGGAAGAGACTGTCATGTTCAAACTCCGGTTGGGGATGATCAGGCCGCTGGCAGGGAAGGACGGGCGTGGGCGCTGCGGCGCAGCGACTGAGCACGTTTGCCGATCCAGCGGACCACGAAGGCGGTGAACAGCAGTGCCGAAGGCACCGCATACCAGAAGTTCGTGGGTACACGTTTGAAGTACGAATAGGTGAACACCGCCGCGATGACCCACATGCCGGTGACGTGCAGTCGCCGCCAGGCGGTTGGACCCATGCGCCGGGCGATGCTCCGGTGCGAGGTGATGGCCAGCGCCAGGATGGCCACGTAACCCATCGTTCCGGGAAGATTGGCAAGGGCGGAGCGCGCTGGCCAGAACGCCGGATTGAGGATGCCGAACGCGGTGATGGCGAAGGCATGCAGCAGATGCGAGAACGCAAACGACAGGCCGATGATGCGGCGTTCGCGCATCAGGAAGCGGGTGGTCGGCCCGGGCAGCAGGGTGGCAAATGACGATGCCGTAAACGCGGCCAGGAACAGCAGGAACGACGTGCGGGCAGTGACCCGGATCGCTGCGCGGCTGCCCTCGGCCAGATCCGGCTGCAGAGCGAAGGCTGCCAGCGCAAAGGCGATCAGGACTGCGGCGATGGCCATGAACAGGCGCCAGCCATGCAGCAAGGAAGTGTTGGAAACAGCCATGGTCAGACCTCGAATCAGATAGGGGTAGTGCCGGCCGCTGGCCGGCAATCTCAGAACCCGGTCAGCGCGACCAGCACGCCGGCCGCGCACAGTTCGCCCAGCAAGGGCGCGGCCACCACGCGCAGTGCATCGGTGGCCACGCCATGCGCCTCAGCCAGCGCCTGCCGGGCGTCGTCCACGCGCGCACCCTCGTTGCCAAATGACGACAACAGCGCATATGCAAGCGGTGCCAGTTCCTCGACCTGCAGGCGGTCGTCCGCCAGGCGACGCAGCAGCAGAAGCGTCGGCTCGCTTGCGGGCGCATCGTCCAGTCCGGCGTCCTCATGCACCGGCCACTGGTAGCCCAGTACCCGCACCAGCGGCGACAGCGCCAGCACGTCGCTGCCCGCAGGCATGGAGTGCAACGAATGCCCGGCATCACGCGCTTCGATGTGCAGTGCCTGCTGCGTGCTCTCGTAGTGCGCCAGTTCCGCCGCCCAGCCGGGCAGCACGAACGTGTCCTGCGCCGCCAGCCAGGCAGCGAACTCGCTGGCGATCTGCGGGAACAGCGGGGTGTGGCAGTCGTGGTACGCGTAGTAGTGCTCGACCAGGCCATGCCAGCGCGCTTCGCCCAGTTGTTGATGCAGGCGCGGCAGGCTGCCGGCCAGCAGGTTGTCCAGGCTGTCGATGCACAGGCGGCGGTAGATCGCCAGCCGCCATGCCGCGATGCCATCGGGTGCGGGCATCGAGGGATCGCGCACATGGTCGGCCCAGCGCCGCTGCAACGTGGCCAGGGACTCAGCCATGGGCCACCTCCGGCAACTCGGCGTCGGCCTGGGCCCTGCGGATCTGTTGCACTTCAGCCAGCAGTTCGGCCAGCGGCGGGAAATTGAAGTCGCGCTCCAGCAGGGTGGGGCGCACGCCGACGTGCGCATAGGCCTGGCGTAGCAGGGCCCAGACCACACCCTTCACCGGCGCGCCGTGGGTGTCGATCTTGAAGCCGTCGTCCTCGTCGAAGTGGCCAGCCACATGCAGGGAGGCCACGCGGTGGGCCGGCACGCGGCGCAGGAAATCGAAGGCGTCGTAGCCATTGTTGCAGGCGTTGACGAAGACATTGTTGACGTCCAGCAGCAGGTCGCAGTCGGCTTCGGCAAGCACGGCAGTGATGAACTCGATCTCGCTCATGTCGGCAGCGGGCACTGCGTAGTAGGAGATGTTCTCCACCGCGATACGACGCCCCAGGCTGTCCTGCACCTGGGCGATGCGACCGGCAACGTGGCGTACGGCCTCGGCGGTGAACGGCAGCGGCAGCAGGTCATAGAGGTGGCCCCCGGCGGCGCAGTAACTCAGGTGTTCGCTGTACAGCTGTACCTGGTGCAGGTCGAGAAAAGCGCGGGTCTGTTGCAGCAGCGTGCGGTCCAGTGGGTCCGGGCCGCCCAGCGACAGCGAAAGACCGTGGCAGGTCAGGCGGTGGCGCTCGCTCAGCTGGCGCAGCGCGGCACCGTGTGCACCGCCGACGCCGATCCAGTTGTCCGGCGAGCATTCGAGGAAGTCGATGGCATCGGCCGGCATCGCCAGAAGCTCATCGATCAGGCCTCGGCGCAGGCCGAGGCCCGCACTGGCGGTAGGCAAAGGCAGGGACATGGTGGTTACTCCGGGATGAGGTGCCGCCACAAGGGCGGCACCGGGTGCGGGCAATCAGTCGGCAACGCGCGAGAACAGGCCCTTCGGCATGGGCTTGCCATTGGCGGTGTAGACGCTGCGCAGGTAGTCGTGCGCTTCCTGCTCGCTGATGTAACCGTCGTGGTCGGTGTCGATGCGGTCGAATTCGGCGGCACGTTTGGCGGCCACGGCATTGAACTCGGCACGCGACACCTTTCCGTCGTGGTCACGGTCGGTCCGGGCAAACGAGGCGTCGCCGCACTTGCCTTCGCCGCACTGGCCCTCGGCTACCTTGGCCTTGCCGGCGGGCTTGCTGGTGGTGGCCTTGTTGGCGCCGCACTTGCCTTCACCGCACTTGCCTTCGGCGGCGGCGCTCATGGCCACGGCACTGATCGCCAGCGGCTGGATCGCGGCAGCCTGGCCGGCCAGCAGCAGGCCGCCGGCCAGGGCGAGGCCGATGGCGCCGATGCGCGGCAGACGGGAAGCAGAGGTGTTATTGGTCGAGACGGACATGGTGATGACTCCTTGGGATGTGCACGCAGGGCGTGCGGGATGGACGCCGCTGGAAGGCGACGGAATGCGATGCGAGGAAGGGTGGGAGAGGGCGGAAGCGGATCAGGCGCTGCGGCGACGGCGCAGTACATGGGCCAGCAACAACGCGGCGCCGAGCAGGGCACCGCCGAAGCCGACGCCGGGCAGTAGTGCGGCGACCGGCAGCAGCAGCGCGATCAGGCTGCTGCCCCAGCCGAGGCCGTCATCGTCTGCGGCGGCGTGTTGCGGGCTGGCAAGCAGACGGTCCAGGCTGAGTGATCCAGCACCGTTGAGGATCAGCGGCAGCAGCATGGCCAGGAACAGCAGCGGCAGCTTGAAGTTGCCGTAGCCCTGGTCGGTGATCGCATAGCCCCGCCAGAGTTCATCCAGGCCGTTCCACTGGTCGGGCCAGTGCACGGCGGCGATGGCCACGATGGTGAGCACCCAGAAGATGTACGCCACCGAGCGCGTGGCCAGGCCCAGCAGCAGCATCACCGCGCCCACCAGTTCCAGCCAGGTGGCCAGGTGCCAGTTGAGCGAGGCGGGCAGGGTGGAGAAGGGGAACGGGAACCGGCCTTCCAGATCGGCGAACCAGTTCTGGCCGCCCAGCTTCTCGCGGCCGGATTCAAAGAATTCCCAGGCGAGCAGGGCGCGCAGGGCCAGCGGCGAAAGCCAGCGGCCGACGGCATCCAGGCGTGGGGTGTAGAGGGAGGAGGCGGTGCTGATCATGGGTGTGTCCTGCGGGCCGGTGGTCGATGGAGGCCATTTCGGGCCACGCAGGTATCGGCAACGTGTGCCGATGCCCGGGGTTTTGTCAGCGACTGTGGCTGCGGCAGGGAATTCGTACAGTTGGATACAAAGACGCCGCATCGGGGGCGCATCGGCGCGTTGCGCGCCCGCGTGCGGGGAGCGATATGCACCCGATGGCGCCGGGGCATGCCCAGCGGCCGAATGTATCCCACTGTAGGAACCCGCCGCCGGCCTACAGTCCGGTACAACTCGGCATCACAGCGAAACAGCAGCGATACACCGGCACGCGGAAATGGCCACTCCCAACACCGGAGTGCCACCCATGATCCGCACCACCCTGCTCGCCGCTGCCCTGGCCCTGGCCGGCGCCGCCACCCCCGCCTTCGCCGTGCAGGCCGATGCCGGCGCGCCGCCCACCATCATCCTGGTGCATGGCGCCTTCGCCGATGGCTCGAGCTGGAACAAGGTCATCGGCACCCTGCATGCCTGGAAGCTGCCGGCGGTGGCGGTACAGAATCCGCTCACCTCGCTGGCCGACGACGTTGCCGCTACCCGTCGCGCGATCGCTGCCGCGCCCGGCAAGGTGGTGCTGGTCGGCCACAGCTGGGGCGGCACGGTCATCACCGAAGCGGGCGACGATCCCAAGGTGCAGGCGCTGGTCTACGTGGCCGCGTTCGCACCGGATGTCGGCCAGTCCTCCGCGCAGCAGGGCGAAGGCTTCCCGGTCGGCCCCGGGCTGACCCGCCTGCAGGAGAAAGACGGTTACCTGACCCTGCCGGCCGATGCCATCGCCCAGGATTTCGCACCCGACGTGATGAAGAAGGCCGCCGCCCTGCTGTACAGCACGCAGGTGCCGTTGAAGGCCAGTGCGCTGGGTGAGGCCGTGACCACGGCGGCATGGCGCAGCAAGCCGAGCTGGTACGTGGTCAGCCGCGATGACCGCATGCTCTCGCCGCAGCTGCAGGTCGCCACCGCGCAGCGCATTGGCGCGCAGCTGCAGTCGATCGGCAGCAGCCATGTCTCGCTGCTCTCGCACCCTGCGCAGGTGGCCGACAGCATCCTGGAAGCTGCCGGAGTGAAGCCGGCCGAGCTGCCGCTGGCCGAGCAGGGGGGCTGAGCAATGGCCACGCTTCGTGCCTATACCGTGTCGCTGCTGCTGTCCCTGCTCGGCGCCGCTGCGCTGCTGCTTGCGTGGCCAAGCCCCGAAGCCGGCGCACAGACTGCCGAGGCCGCACCCGCTGCGGGATTCAGCGGCGGTGGGCCATGGCACAACAGCCCGCCGCTGACCCTGCAGCAGCTGCGCGGGCAGGTGGTGCTGGTCGAATTCTGGACCTACACCTGCAGCAACTGCCTCAACGTGGCGCCGTACGTTCACCAGTGGCATCGCCGATACGCGGAACAGGGCCTGCACGTGATCGGCGTGCACACCCCCGAATTCGCGTATGAAGGGCTGCCGGGGAACGTGCGCCGTGCGATCCACCGGCTGGATATCACCTGGCCGGTGGTGCAGGACAACCAGTACCGGATCTGGAACGCGTGGGGTAACCGTTTCTGGCCCGCGCTGTACCTGATCGACCGGCAGGGGCGGGTGGTCTACCGGCACTACGGTGAAGGCGACTATGCGCGTACCGAAAGCGAGATCCAGCGCCTGCTGGCCAGCCCTTGAGCCGCGCTACCATGGCCGCGCCGCGCGGTTTCGCCCCTGCCTCGATAGAGAATACGATGAACCACGTACCGCACATCCTTGTCGTCGACGATGACAGCGACATCCGCCAGATGCTGGCCGACTACCTGCAGCGCAACGGCCTGCGCGTCAGCCAGGCCGATGGTGGCCGCGCGATGCGCGCGCTGATGGACACCCATGCAGTGGACCTGGTGGTGCTGGATGTGATGATGCCCGGCGAGGATGGCTTGAGCCTGTGCCGCAACCTGCGGGCCGGCAAGCACCGCGCCGTGCCGGTGGTGCTGCTGACCGCCCGCGATGATGAGACCGACCGCATCATCGGCCTGGAAATGGGCGCCGATGATTACGTGACCAAACCGTTCTCCTCGCGCGAACTGCTGGCACGCATCAACGCGGTGATCCGCCGCACGCAGATGCTGCCGCCGAACCTGCAGGTGAGCGAAGCCGGCCGCCAGCTGGCCTTCGGCGAATGGCGCCTGGATACCACCGCCCGCCACCTGCTGGACGCGCAGGACACCGCCTATCCGCTCAGCGGCGCCGAGTTCCGGCTGCTGCGCGTGTTCCTTGACCACGCCAACCGTGTGCTCAGCCGCGACCAGCTGCTCAGCCTCACCCAGGGCCGCGATGCGGAACTGTTCGACCGCTCGATCGACCTGCTGGTCAGCCGCGTGCGCCAGCGCCTGGGCGACGATGCGCGTGAGCCGACCTACATCAAGACCGTGCGCAGCGAAGGCTATGTGTTCAGCGTGCCGGTGCAGTTGCTGGGGCCGGAGGAATGAACGCCGCGGCGCGCCGCCTGCCGTGGCCGCGCACGCTGTCGGCGCGGCTGCTGCTGTTGCTGCTGGGTGGGCTGACTCTGGCCCATGCGCTGTCGTTCGGCCTGCTGTTCTACGAGCGCTACCAGTCCACCCGCAGCATGATGCTGCGCAACCTCGACGAGGACGTGGCAGTAAGCGTGGCCTTGCTGGAGCGCTTGCCCGCCAGCGAGCGCGAAGCGTGGGTGCCGCGTCTGGAACGGCGAACCTACCGCTATCTGCTGCGCCCGGCCGCGGCCGGCCCTGCGCCGGAGACTGATCGTGCGCGGCAGGTCACCAGCATCATCGATGACAGTCTGCGGCATCGATATCCGCTGCAGGCGCGGCAGGTCTCGCGTATGCCCGAGCGCTTCGAAGTGGAGCTGCGCCTGCACGACGGCACGCCGCTGACCATCGAGGTCACACCGTCCGGCCTGCCACTGGCACGCTGGTTACCGCTGGTGCTGATGGCGCAGCTGGCGCTGCTGCTGCTGTGCGCATGGTTGGCGATGCGGCTGGCGATGCGGCCGTTGGCACAGCTGTCGCACGCGATGGAGCACCTGCAGCCCGGCCAGGACGGGCCGGCGCTGCCTGAAGACGGTCCCGCGGAGGTAGGCACCGCAGCAACGGCACTCAACGCACTGCAGGCCCGCATCCGGGGTCATGTCAGTGAACGCCTGCAGATCCTTGCGGCGATCTCGCACGATCTGCAGACGCCGATCACGCGGATGAAGCTGCGGGTGGAAACGCTGCCTGAAGACGCCACCCAGCAACGGCTGCTGGCCGACCTGGACCATCTGGGACAGCTGGTACGCGAAGGCGTGGCGTACGCGCGCAGCAGCCATGTGGCCAGTGGTGAGCCGGTGGCAATGGATCTGGCGGCATTCCTGTCCAGCGTGGTCGGCGATTACCAGGACGTGGGCAAGCCAGTCAGTGGTGGCGCCCCGAGCGGCCTGATCGTGCAGACGTGGCCGCAACCACTGCGGCGGGTGGTCGGCAATCTGGTCGACAACGCTTTGCGCTATGCCGGGAGCGCGGAGATTGATGCCGGTCGCGACGAGGCGGGCAGGGTGTGGATTCGGATTTCCGATCGTGGCCCCGGTATTCCCGAAGACCAGCTGCAGGCGGTATTGGCGCCCTTCCATCGGCTGGAAAGCTCACGCAACCGGGATACCGGCGGTACCGGGCTCGGTCTGGCCATCGCCGTGCAGCTGGCGCAATCGCTCGGTGGTTCTCTACGGCTGCACAATCGCGAGGGCGGCGGTTTGCAGGCGCTGTTGCAGTTGCCGGCCTGAAGTCTGGCGGGGCAGGCCATCCACGCATGGCGTGGATCTACTGCATCGTCACCGCCTTCATGACACGCTGCGGCCATGAAGGAAAGCACGCAATGACCGCAGGACGGCAGCGCTCGATGTGGGTGGCCGGCCTGTCCACGGTGGTGGAGTGGTACGACTTCACCCTGTACCTGTACTTCGCCACGGTGCTGTCGCGGGTGTTCTTCGGCGGTGGCGAAGAGGCGATGCTGGTCACCCTGGCCGGCTTCGCGGTGTCCTACCTGATGCGTCCGCTCGGTGCGCTGTGCTTCGGCCACCTGGGTGACCGACTCGGCCGGCGCTGGATGCTGCTGGCCTCGATGGCGTTGATGGCCGCGGCCATGCTGGCCACCGCGTTGCTGCCGACCGCGGCAACTGCCGGTGCGACTGCTGGCGTGCTGTTGCTGATCCTGCGCTGCGTGATGGCCTTCTCCGTGGGCGGCGAATACACCGGCGTGGTCGCCTATCTTCTGGAAAGCGCGCCGGCGCGACGACGTGGCTTGGTCACCTCGCTGGCCTCGGCGGCCAGCGAAGTAGGCGCGTTGCTGGCGGTGGCGATCTCCGCGCTCACCGTGGCCCTGCTGCCTGCGCCGCAGCTGGACAGCTGGGGCTGGCGGATCCCGTTCTTCTTCGGCGCGGCGCTGGCACTGGTGATCCTGATCGCGCGTTCGGGCATGCACGAATCGCCGGAGTTCGAACGGCAGCGGCGCGAAGGCAGCATTCCGGCTACGCCGCTGCGGCACGTGCTGCGCAACCATCCTGGTGCGGTGGCGCGCACGTTCGCGATTTCCGCACTGGGTTCGATCACCTACTACGTGGGCATTACGTATGTGCCGGCGTTCCTGCACGCGCAGGGACACGATGAAGGTGATGCGCTGTGGCTGTCGACGATTGCGGCGGTGGCGGTGATCGCGATCACCCCGCTGTGCGGCGCGTTGTCCGATCGCTTCGGGCGGCGACCGCTGCTGCTGGGGCTGACGGTGCTGGCGGCGCTGCTGCCGCTGTCGATGTTCGGCTGGATGGCCTCTGCTGCGCCGTTGGGCATCGTGCTGGCAGCGGTGAGCCTGGCCTGTGTGGCCGGCGGTATCAGTGCGGTGGCGGCACCGGCTACGGCCGAGCAGTTCCCCGGCGAGGGCCGGGTCAGTGGGCTGGCGCTGGGGGTGACCATGGCCACCGCAGTGTTCGGCGGGGCGACGCCGTGGTTGGCGCAATGGTGGGTGGAACGCAGCGGTTGGGCGGCGGCGCCGGGGGCGATGATCGCGCTGGTGGCGGTGCTGGTGCTGCCGGTGCTGTGGACGCTGCCGGAGACCGTGCCGAAGACCCGCCCCGTGTCCCGGGGCGGGCAGTGAGCGCTTAGACCTTCAGGGTCTGCTCGATGTCGGCCAGCACCGCGGCCGCATCCACGCCGATGGCGATGGACTGCAGGACATGGCCGTCCCACACGCTGGGGCCGAAGCCCATGCCTTCCGGCTTGGGAATGGTCATGCCACGGGCGACACCGTCGGTGGCCACGCGCACGCTGGCGCGCTCGAACTGGAACAGCTCCGGGCGGGTCAGGGCGATGCAGGCGCAGCAGTCGTGCACGACCATGCCCTTGTGGCCGGCCTGCAGATAGAAGTCGACGTAGTCCTGCGACAGGGCGCGCACCAGTTCGGCATCGGCGCCGCCGATCGCGGCCAGCTTGTCCAGGCCGTCGCGGTTCATCTCGACGCGGGTGGTCACGTCCAGGCCGATCGCGGTGACCGGCCAGTGGGCGGTGAACACGATGTCGGCCGCTTCCGCGTCGCCCCAGATGTTGGCCTCGGCCGCCGGGGTGATGTTGCCGTTGACGTGGAACGCACCGCCCATCAGTACCACGCCACGCACCAGGCCGGCGATGTCCGGGGCCTGCTGCAGGGCCAGCGCCAGGTTGGTCATGCGGCCGACCGCCACCAGGGTCACTTCGCCCGGATGGGCGCGCACCAGATCGATGATCAGCTGGTGGGCGGGACGGCTGTCGGCGGTTGCGTCCAGCGCTTCCGGCACCGGGTGGTTGCCCAGGCCGTTGTGGCCATGGATGTGCACCGGCCAGGCTTCCGGGGTGGCTTCGGGCTGCAGCGGACCTTCGGCGCCGCGCGCGACCGGCGCGGACAGGCCCCAGGCCTGCTTCAGGTACAGCGCGTTGTGGGTGGTCGACTCCACCGAGGCATTGCCGAAGGTGGTGGTGACGCCGATCAGGTCGATCTGCGGGTGCTTGTGCAGGTACAGCAGAGCCAGCGCGTCGTCGACGCCCGGGTCGGTATCGAAAATGACTTTCAGCATGTTGTTGTTCTTCTTCTTCCGTGTGGTGCAGGGGGCCGGCGGCCCCGAGGGCAGGCCGGCGCGCCCCACATTGTCCCATCTTCATGACAGGCAGGGCGAACCGGCGGCGGTGGTATCGTCTGCGGGCCCAGGGACGGAGAAAGAGCCGATGACGTTACGACCGCTGTTGCTTGTCGGGGGGCTGGCGTTGGGGTATCTGGCTGGAGCATCGCCGGCATCGGCAACGTCGGTGGCGCCCAGACCATTGCAGGCGCTGGTGGCAGAGGCCGAGGAAATCGTTGTAGCCAAGGTGCTGGCAGTGGAGATGGTCGACGGTGCTGGCCGGCCAGTGACCGACGTCAAGGCGCTCACCGGGCCGGGTCTGGACAACCAGATCCATCTGGTGCTTCAGGTCAATGAGGTCCTGCGACCGGAGAAGGGTGGGCTGCCCGGGACTCTGCGGGTGCCCTTGTGGACCATGTGGCACGATTCCCTGGGGGCGGCCCGCGATCGCGAAACGGGGCGGGAATGGATCTTCCTGCTCAAGCGTGATGGTCACCAACCCGTATACCCGGTTGATTTCCAGTGGCCGCTGCAGGAACGCGGCCGGATCCAGGCGCTGATGGCGTCACCCTGAAGATCCCAATGCAAGGAGCTGCGCCATGCTGGCTGTGACCCTCGTCCTGATTGCCCTGGTGCTGGGGCTGAACCTGGTGGCCAGCTTCGTGGTGCTGGGCCGCGATGACCTTCCCGTCAGCAGCCGCGCCGGGCAGCTGCTGGTGGTGTGGCTGCTGCCGCTGGTCGGCGCGATCCTGTGCATGGCGATGGCTACCGCCGATGACTCACCCGCGCGGGGCGATGGCACTGGCGGTGGCGCCTATGATTCTTCTGGTGGTTCCTCCGGCGACAGCCACAGCAGCCACAGCTACAGCAGCTCGGACTGCGGCAGCGGCGACAGCGGTGGGGGTGGTGACGGAGGCGGCTGCGGCGGCGGCGATTGAGGAGAGATTCCAGGTTGCCGGCCAGCGGCCGGCACTACCCGGACGTGACCTATCGAGGTTGCCGGCCAGCGGCCGGCACTACCGTGACCGGGCCTCGCCGGGGTAGTGCCGGCCGCTGGCCGGCAACCCCATGAGCTCAGCTTCCGCCTTCGGTCGGCAACGGCGCAGGCACGTTCAACAATCCGCCGTTGGCCACATACGCAGCCAAGGCCTGGCCCTGGCTGAGCAGGTGGCGTTCCATCGTGCGTTCGGCGGCTGCAGCATCGCGCTGGCGGAAGCAGTCCATCAGTTCGCGGTGTTCGGCCAGCGACTGCGCGGTGCGGCCCGGCGCCAGCAGCTGGCGGCCGCGATGCATCTTCAGGATGCGGTGCAGGTCGTGGGTGATGCGGATCAGCCACGGGTTGCCGGCGTAATGCTGCACCGTCTCGTGGATGAGGTAGTTGTTGCGGTAGTACTCGGCGATGTTGCCCTCGGCGGCCGCCGCTTCCATCGCCGCGTGCAGGTCTTCCAGCTGCTGCACGCCTGCGTCGTCGATGTGCTTGACCGCTTCATGCGCGCATCGGCCTTCCAGCATCGCCATCACCGGGAACAGCTGGTTGAGGTCTTCCAGGGTCAGCCGGGTTACCCGTGCGCCGCGGCCGGCATCGATCTGCACCAGGCCTTCGGCGGCGAGCAGCTTCAACGCTTCGCGCAGGGGCGTACGGCTGATGGCCAGTTCCTCGCACAGCGCCGGCTCGTCGATCCACTCGCCCGGCGGCAGGCGGTAGTCGTAGATCCGCTCGCGCACGTGTTCGGCCACCTCCTCATACAGGGGGGCGCGCTTCTTCGGAGGACGCGGAGCGGGAGCGATGGCCATGCGGAAAGTGTAACGCCAGGTAGTGCCGGCCGCTGGCCGGCAACCCGTGATCGTTCGGCGGATCCACGAGGTTGCCGGCCAGCGACCGGCACTACCGCAGGCATTTACATCCAGCCCGGCACCACGAACACCAGCCACGCCAGCAGCGGGCCGAATGCCACCACCAGGCCGCTGTAGACCAGGAAGCGGCGGAACAGCGTTTCGCGTTCTTCCTTCGCGGCCGAGGCCACCACCAGTGCGCCGTTGGTCGAGAACGGACTGACATCGACGATGGTGGAGGACACCGCCAGCGCGCAGATCACGCCAGCGGCACTGAGATGACCCTGCATCAGGAATGGCACGGCCAGCGGAATGGTGGCGCCCAGCACCGCCGCCGACGAGGCGAATGCGGAGACGATGCCGCCCACGTAGCAGACCAGCAGCGCGCCCAGCAGCGGGATACCGATGCTGGAGACGCCGTGGCCGATGAAGTCCACGGCACCGGCATGTTCCAGCACGCCGATGTAGGTAACCACGCCGCAGATCAGCAGCACTGTGGACCAGCTGATGCCGTCCACCGCACCCTTCTGGCTCTGCGGCGACAGCAGGGCCAGCACCACCGCAACCGTGATCGAGACCAGGCCGACGTTGAGGTTGTAGATCAACGCGGCCACACCCAGGCCGAGCAGGCCGATCAGGGTGAACAAGCGCTCGCGGGTCAGGCCCACCGCATCCAGTGCCACCGGATCGTTGGACAGGGTGCCACCACCGGCTGCGACCAGCGCACCATGGCCTTCGATGGCGAACTGCCGCGACGAAGCCTGCGGGCCACCGGCCATCGCCAGCTCCGCGTTGCCCACCGTGCCCGCAGCAGTGATCGAACCGCGACGCAGCAGCGCGATGCCTCCGAAGGCGAAGAAGCAGATCGTGGCCATCATGAAGTTGAAGCCGAGGCTGGTCAGGAACACCGCCATTTCGGTGACTTCCAGCCCGGCCTTCTGCACCACGCCATTGGTGATGCTGCCGTACACGCTGATCGGCGAGAAGCCACCGGCCTGCGCGCCATGGATCACCAGCAGACCCATCATCAACGGATTGATGTTGTACTGCTTGGCAAAGCGCAGCGCGACCGGGCCGATGATCGCAACCGCGGCCGGGCCCAGCGCGCCGAAGGCGGTCAGCACGGCAGTGATCACGAACATCACCCACGGGATGGCCACGATATGGCCGCGTACCGCTTTCACCGCCCAGTGCACCAGCAGGTCGATGGTGCCGTTCTTCTGCGCGATCGCGAACAGGTAGGTGATGCCGACCAGGGTCAGGAACAGGTCGCCCGGGAAGCCGGCGAGAACCTCCTTGCCCCCCATGTCGACCCAGAGCCCGCCGACGATGAAGGCCAGTGCGAAGGCAACGGCGCCCATGTTGATCGGCATCGCGGTGGCGACGATGAACATGATCACCAGACCGATGATCGTTGCAATTTGTGGAGTCATGCGCCCTCCCAGACACCTGATTCGCGTGTTGCACGGATGGAAGCCCACCATCCCGGGGTATGGCCTGTTACGTACTGCGCGTTACGTACTGCTCAAACCCGTTATTGAAGCCGCTGCAGCGCGCTGCGGACCCACGCCGCCGCGCCGTCCAGGCTCTGGAATTCCTCGATCGCGCGTACCTCGCAGCACGGATAGGCCGGCGCGATCATGCGTGCCAGTGCGTTGCCCGGGCCCAGCTGCAGGAACACCCGTGCGCCGCGCTCGAAGGCCTGGCGCATCACCTGTGCCCATTCGATGGTCTGTGTCAGCTGCGCGGACAGCGTGTGCACCACCGCTGCGGTGTCGCGCACCGGCCGTGCGTCGATGCCGGCCAGCAGCGGCAGGCGCGGCGCGTGCAACGTGGTGGCCTGCAGTGCGGCGGCGAACGGTGCGACCGCCGCCGACAGCAGTGGCGTATGCGCCGGCACATGTACCGGCAGCACGCGCACCTCAGCACCCTGTGCGTGCGCGGCAACGGCCAGCGCACGCAGTGCCGGCAGCGTGCCGCCAACGATGAAATGATCTGTGCCGTTGGCGATCGCCACGTGCGTGCCGTGGAATTCGCACAACGTCTGCACCGTCTGTCGATCCAGCCCCAGCATCGCCTGCATTCCGGCATCGACCGGACTGACGGCGTCCATGAATCGTGCACGCTGCGCCGACAGGGACAGGCAGGTGGTCACGTCGAAACTGTCGGCGATGGCATGTGCCGCCAGTTCGCCGATGCTGTACCCGGCCACCACGATCGGGTCCGGCACGGCGCCGCGCAGGGCATGCCAGTGCGCGATGCTGGCAGCGCACAGCAGCGGCTGCGCCTGTGCGTTGTCGAAGCGGTCGTCGGCGGCCGCGGCCGCGAACACATCGCGCCCCAGCGCGTCGCTCGCCGCATCCAGTACCGCGCGTGCAGCGGCCATGCCGCGCACATGGTCGAACATCGCCGGATGCTGCGCACCCTGTCCGGGGCAGAGCAGGGCCAGGCTCATGCGCCCTCCTGCTGCAGCAGGAACCAGGCGCAGGCCAGCAGATCGGCACTGCCACCCGGGCTGAGCCGACGCCTCACGAACGCATTTCCGATGGACTGCAGGCGCACGCGCCAGTCCGGCGCGAAGGCGCCACCGGCGGAAAGGAATGTGGCCGCTTGTTGTTGCGCCCAGCGCAGGCCCTCGGTACCGCCGCGATGCAGCAGGTTCAGATCGTCCACCTGTGCCACCAGCTGCATCAGCGTCTGGCACAACGCGGCGTCGCGCGGCAGGCCGCTGTCCAGCGCATGGCGCAGGGCAGGCAGGGCCAGCTCGCGCAGCACCGGGTAGCCGGCGGCAGCCTGTTCGCGTACGCCGCAGACCCCATGACGCGCACGTGCGCGCTGTCCCGGGCTGTGCGGGTCCAGCGGCGCAGCGATGAGTGCGTCATTCCACTGCTGAACCGCCAGGCACACCTGCGCGCCCGACACGGCATGGCCATGCACGCGCCTGCGCTCAGCGGCGGCGGCCACCAGCAGGCCAAGGCTGAAGATCGCACCGCGATGGGTGTTGATGCCGGCGGTGGCGACCAGCATGGCCGCTTCAGCGGCAATACCGTGATCGCGCAGCACCGTGAAGGGGGCGCCGGCGGCACCGGCCCTGGCCACCGCCGTGAAGTAGTGGCGCAGGGCGAAAAGACTGCGCAGGAAGGTGCCAGCATCCATGTCGTCATGGCTGCCGCTGTCGAACGGTGTGACCAGGCCCGGCTTCGGGGCGCACGCCAGCTCGGCGTGCAGGCTGGCAATGGCCAGCCGTCCCAGGCGTGCGCTGTCGACCACCGCGTCGCGTGACGGCAACGGCTTCGGGGCGGCGATCATGCGATCGCCTCGCGCGTGGCGAACAGTGCATCACGCGCTTCCAATGCGGCTCCATCAAGGCGTTTCACCAGTACCTGGCGACTGCGGCCGGCAAGTTCGCGCCAGTTCACCGCGCCACCATCGGGCAGGCACAGCTCGCCATCAAGGCGATGCGGATGGCGGGTCTGCCATGCCAGCAACTGCGCGATCAGCGCCTCGGCCTGCGCGGCATCGGTCACCTGCCACAGCAGGTCGATGTCCGAACGCTCATGTACATAGGGCAGGGCGGTCAGACATTGCCAGGCGAAGGCGCCGAACACACGGGCCGGCGCCAGTGCCTGCAGGTCGTGGAGTGATTCCTGCCACGGCTGTGGAACACCTGCGTCGCCTGCTGCCAGCAGCTCGCTCAACGCCGGCGGAGCGCGCATGTGCGCGACGTCGCACAGCGGTACGCGCAACGACAGGCGCTGCTTGCCTTCGGCCGGTGGCAACGGAACGCCCAATCGCAGGCGCGTATCGGCATCATCCGCGGCACGACGCGCCACCACTGCAGGGAAGCCCTGCGCGAACCAGGCGGCAAGACGCGGCTCGTGCGCGGGCAGGTCGGCCCGCCAATCGGCATCGGCCGACAGCCAGACCAGCGTGTGCCGGGCGGGCCGCTCAGGCATTGCCCTGGCTCACAGCAGTGGCTACCTGCGCAGCCAGCGTACGGCCACCCCGTTCGGCGCCCAGTGCAGCGCGATGGTCACCGTCGACGGCTGCACGCAGTGCTTCAAGCAGGTGATGCGCCAGATCGCCATCCCACAGCGATTGCACTGCGCCCATCGCCACGTAGTTCTCCACGCCCGGTGCGAACACCGGCGAGGTCAGGCTGAGCGCCTGCAGTTTTTCCAACGGTTGCTTGGTCACCCGTGCCATCGCGCGCAGATCCATCACCCGCACCTGCGCATCGGGCAGGGCATGGATGAGGTCGGCCATCAGCCCGAACGACAGGAAGCCGCCGCTGACCGATTCGCCGTAGACCAGCGTGACCAGGCGCGCGCCACGGCGGCGGGCCAGGTCCAGGGTCTGTGCGAGGTGGGCGAAGTAGCCGTTGATGCCCAGCAGCTCATCGCGGCGCGCCAGCCGCTGGCCGGCGGTATCGACCAGCATCACGATGGGACGCTGCGGATGAGCAGCGGTGCTGGCCAGCACGGTGTCGGCCAGCACCAGCGCGTGGTCCACACCGACTTCGATCCTGTCGGTGGTGCCGATCACCGTCACCTCACCGTCGTCGGTGGTCGCTGTGCCGGTCAGTACCGAATCGTTCACCGCGATCGTATGGCCACGCGGGAACAGTGCGTCCAGCAGCGAATTCAATGGCAGGCTCATGGCAGGCTCCGGTGTGCAGTCGCAGCGAGGAAGGCATCGGTTTCCAGCAGCGCCAGACGTTCCGGGTCGGCAATGCCCTGGCGTGCCCAGATCTGCAGGCCATCGTTGCAGTCGCCCCACGCCTGTACGCGCGCCTTCAACGCGGCGTGGCGTGCCTGCAGCGCGGCCAGTGCTGCGTCGGGGTCGGCACTGGTGGTGTCTGGCTGCAGCGCATCCGAGGCGGCCTCGGCGAACGCGCTGATCGCATCGGGCACCAGCACCTGCGCCTGGTCGATCAGGTAGCGGTGCTTGCCACCGGTCACCCGCCACACCAATGCGCGGTCGCGCGAATCGAATTCCTCCACGCCGCGCACGGTCTCGATCACTTCGGGGCCGGACAGCGACAGCCGTCCTTCTTCGGACATGATCACCGTACTGCAGCAGCGGGCGACGATACCCATGCCGCCGAAGGCGCCGTTGCCACTGCCAATCAGTGCCACCACCGGTACCCCGGCAGCCCGCGCGCCGAGCGTGGCGCGCATGATTTCGGAAATGGCGATCAACCCGGCGTTGGCTTCATGCAGGCGCACACCGCCGGTATCGAGCAGCAGCAGCACGCCATCGGGATGGGTGTCCGCCGCGCGGCGCAGCAGGCCGGTCAACTTGGCACCATGCACCTCACCCACGCCGCCGCCCATGAATTCACCCTGCTGTGCGGCCACCAGCACGTGCTTGCCGTGCAGGTGTCCCTCACCGACGACGATGCCATCGTCGAAGGCGGCAGGCTGGTCCAGCTGCGCCAGATGCGGGCTGATGGCGCGCTGGGCTGGGCCGAGAAATTCGCGGAACGATCCTGCATCAAGCAGCCCGGCGATGCGCGCGCGGGCATCGGCTTCGTAATAGCTGGTGCGTTGTGCGAGCGTCATGGCTGGCCTCCGGCAAGCAGGGCCTCGACGGCCTGGTCCAGGCGCAGGCTGACCACCGCCGGTGTAGCGCCAGCATCGTTGATCGACACGCGTACATCGCGCAGGGGATGACGCTGAGCGAAGTCGGCGATCACCGCCTGCCATACCGTGCCGAAGCCACGTGCAGCGGTGATGATGCGCACGGTCATCGCACCGTCCAGGTCGGCCGGTTCCAGCAGGATTTCCAGGTTGCCCGAGGCCAGTACGCCCACCAGCACCGCATCGGTGGGGAAGCGCACGGGCGTCGTGCCGGCGAATCGATAGTCGAGGGTTTCCATGGCGTGGCCCTTACCAGTTGCGGAAGCGCTTGGGCGGGTCGTACAGACCGCCGGACCAGCGCACCAGGTCTTTCACCGAACGCGCGGCAAGAAGATCGCGGCTGGCATCGCGCACGTTGATGCCGAGATCGTCCGGGCGGCGGATCACTCCGCGGTCGCGCAGGTTTTCCACCATGGCGCGGTCGCGTCCCCTGCCCACGGCGGTATAGCCGGCCACGCCGCGGATCGCCTGCTCGCGTTCTTCCGGGCTGCGGCACAGCAGCAGGTTGGCGATGCCTTCCTCGGTCAGCACATGGCTGACGTCGTCGCCGTAGATCATCACCGGCGGCAGCGGCATGCTCGCGCGCTCGGCCAGTTCCCAGGCATCGAGGCGGTCGACGAAGGCCGGCGCCATGTGCTCGCGGAAGGTTTCCACCATCTGCACCACCAGTTTGCGCCCGCGTGGCATCTCGCCGGGCCGCGCGGCCTGCTGGCCCGCCTTGATCCAGGCGTCGCTGGCGTGGCGGCGGCCGCGTGCATCCGAACCCATGTTGGGTGCACCGCCAAAGCCGGCGATGCGGTCGCGCGTTGCGGTGGAGCTGTTGCCCTGCAGGTCGATCTGCAGGGTGGAGCCGATGAACATGTCGCAGGCATACAGCCCTGCGGTCTGCGAGAACGCACGGTTGGAGCGCATCGAACCATCGGCGCCGGTGAAGAACACATCCCCGCGCGCGGCGATGTACTTCTCCATGCCGAGTTCCGACCCGAACGAGTGCACGGATTTGACGAAACCCGATTCGATGGCTGGAATCAGCGCCGGGTGCGGGTTGAGTGCCCAGTGCTGGCAGATCTTTCCCTTCAGCCCCAGCGACTCGGCGTAGGTCGGCAGCAGCAGTTCGATTGCTGCGGTATCGAAACCGATGCCATGGTTGAGCCGGTTCACCCCGTACTCGGCGTAGATGCCCTTGATCGCCATCATCGCCATCAGCACCTGGATCTCGGAGATCTGTGCCGGATCGCGGGTGAACAGCGGTTCGATATGGTTCGGGCGCGGCGCCTTCACCACGAAGTTGACCCAGTCGGCAGGAATATCGACGCGGGGGAGGGTGTCGACGATCTCGTTGACCTGGGCGATGACGATGCCGCCACCGAATGCGGTGGCCTCCACGATCACCGGCGTGTCTTCGGTGTTGGGGCCGGTGTAGAGATTGCCGTGGCGGTCGGCAGCCTGCGCCGCGACCAGTGCCACACGCGGAGTGAGGTCGATGAAGTAGCGGCCGAACAGTTCCAGGTAGGTGTGGATGGCACCGATCTGGATGCGTCCTTCGGCCACCAGGTTGGCGAGCCGCACCGACTGCGGCCCGGAGAAGGAGAAGTCCAGCCTGGAGGCGATGCCGCGTTCGAACACATCCAGGTGCGAGGGCAGCGACAGCACCGACTGCACCATGTGCAGGTCATGCACCCGTGCCGGGTCGAGGTCGGCCAGCGTCTGGGCGAGGAAGTCGGCCTGCTTCTGGTTGTTGCCTTCCAGGCAGACCTTGTCACCCGGCTCCAGCAGCGCGTGCAGCAGCTCGGCGACATCGCCAGCCGCCACCTCGTGGCCCCTGGCCCATGGCGCGGCGCGTTCCAGCCGCGCCTGGCGGCCCCGCTCCAGCGTGTCCCAACTCGGGTTCATCGACGGACTTCCGAATGGCGTTGGAATAATTACGCCATAATTACGGAGGGGTGTGCAACCCGCAGTGCAGCAAAGAAAAGGCCCGCGCGAAGGCGGGCCCATTCAGGTGGTCCACGTCGGTGGGTCGTGGCGGAGCGTCAGAAGCGTGGCGACCAACGGTCGGCACCCACCCCCAACAGTGGGCACCCACCCCCAACGGTCGGCACCCAACCCCAACAGTGTGCCCCCCAACGGTCGGCACCCACCATTTCCGGGTTGCTCAGAACTTCCAGCGCAGGCTGGCCGCCACGAAGCGCGGTTCGCCGTAGTTGTTGTAGTCCAGGTTGGCCCAGTAGGTCTTGTCCAGCGCATTACGCACGCTCAGCGTCGCCGTCCAGTTGTCGCTGATGCGGTAGTTGGCGTTGAACTGCACCAGCGCATACGCCGGCTGGTTCACCGTCACCGTGCCGCCGAGCGGGTAGGGGATGTTGTAGCCCTGCACCTTGCTCTGCCACTGCACGCCACCGCCGATGCTCAGGCGTTCCAGCGCGCCGCGCAGCTGCAGCTGGGTGTTGAGCTGCAGCAGGTCTTCGGCCGGATTGGCGTACAGCAGGTCGGTGGCCGCGCGGGTCACCTTGACGTGGGTATAGCCGGCATTGACCGTCCAGCCCGGCAGGATCTCGCCGTTGACGTCCACTTCCCAGCCGCGCGCCTTGGTGCCGTTGACGCCGATGTAGGCCGAGCTGCCGTCGCTCAACGAGCCCTCCGGCACGCTCATGTCGCGCACCGCGTAGTTGTCCTGCTTGGCTTCGAACACCGCCGCGTTGGCGGTCAGGCGACCGTCGAACCACTGCGTCTTCAGGCCCGCTTCCAGGTTGGAGCCCTGCACCGGCGCCAGCAGGTTCTCGTTGCGGTCCTTGTAGTTCTGCGGGTTGAAGATCTCGGTGTAGCTGGCATAGGCCGCCACGTTCGGGGTGATGTCATACACCAGGCCCACGTACGGGGTGATTTCATCGCTCACCTTGTATGCGCCGCTGGTGGCGGTGTAAGCGCCGGCCGCGTTGTAGGCGCGGGTCTGGGTCTGCCAGCGGCTCAGGCGTGCGCCGGCGATCAGCGCCAGCGGATCGGCCAGGCGCAGGCGGGTGGCCAGGTAGAAGCCGCTCTGCGTGGTCTTGGCCACGCGGCGTGCGCCGGTGAGGGTGTAGGTCACTTCGGAGATGTCGCCATCCCAGGCGTGCACGTTGGGAATGTAGTAGCAGCGCTCGCTGCCGCAACGAGCCCAGTCGCGCGGATAGTTCAGCGCCAGCGTGTTGGTGGTGCCTTCCAGGTCGGCCCACTGCGCGCCCACGGTCACGTCGTGCTGCTGGCCCCACAGGTTGAAGGTGCCGGTCAGGTAGGCGTCGACGTTGCGGCGGGTGTCTTCCGAATCGCCGGCGGCGGTGCGCAGGTAGATGCCCGCGCCGGTCACCGGGTCGGGATTGCCGGTGCCGTACAGGCGCATGTTCTGCACGTTGCCACGCGTGTAGGCGGTGTTGATCTTAAGCAGCCAGTTGTCACCGAAGCGCTGCTCCAGGTTGGCGAACACCGTGCTGGTCTCGCGCTGCCAGTAGCTCCACTTCGGTGCAAGGTTGGTCGAGCGCGGCAGATGGGCGAAGTTGCCCTGGCTGTCGAAGAACGGCACGGTGCCCCAGGTCGAGCCCACCGGGTTGTTGTCCTGGGTCTGGTAGCCGACGGTCACCGTGGTGCTGTCGGTCACATCGCCTTCCAGCACGGCCATGCCGGCCATCTTGTTCTCTTTGTAGCGGTCGTAATAGAAATCGCGATCGGTGTAGGCGGCGACCACGCGGCTGCGGAAGCGGCCGTCGGCGGTCAGTGGTGCGGTCACGTCCGCTTCCATGCGGCGGTAGTCCCAGCTGCCGGCACTGACCGAGAACGAAGCGTCGAACTCCTTGCCCGGGCGCTTGCGCAGCAGGTTCACCGTGGCCGACGGCACACCCGCGCCGCTGAGCAGGCCGTTGGCGCCGCGGATCACTTCCACCCGGTCATAGAAGGCGGTGTCGTATTCCTGGTTGGTCGAGCCGCTGTAGGTGGGAATGCCATCCACCTGGAAATCGGTGATGGCAAAACCACGCGCGTAGTACAGCGGGCGCTGGGTGTCATAGAAGGACACGCTGACGCCGGTGACATTGCGCATCACGTCGTTGAGGCTGAACAACGATTCGTCCTGCAGGCGCTGCAGGCCGATCACCGTGGACGACTGCGGCGTTTCCTGCAGGGTGATCGGCAGGCGGGTGGTGCTCGATGGCGGCGCGGACTGCTCGGCGCGCACGCTCACCCGGTCCAGGGTCTTGGCATCGGAGGCGTCGGCAGCGACCTCGGCCAATGCCGACGGCGCAGCCAGGGTGAGGCAGGACAGCAGGGCGGCGGGCAGCAGCGCACGGCGGGGCAGGCGGCTGGGGAAAATCTGGGTCATGGCGGGCTCGAAGCGTAGAGGCGGGGAAGGGGCGGCAACAGTCGTCCAGCACCCGGGGCGGCGGCTTCGGGCACGTCAGGTCCATCTGGGAGGGGCGCGGTCACTGCGCAGGACGCAAATGTAAATAATTCTTAACAACATTACAATTCGCGTCATTGCGCAGGGGCTTTCAGGCGCGCAGCAAGCGTCAGGGGGGGGATCCCATTGCCGCAGGCACTGGGCCCTGGTCCTGCGAGGGGCCTCCCGGAACGGGGCAGGGCGCTCCCGTGCGGGAGGGATCCGACCCGTCGCCGCGCGCAAACGCAGACGGCCACCCGAAGGTGGCCGTCCGCAGGCATCCGCCAAGCGCAGGCTTACAGCGCCTGCAGCTCTTCGTTGGCGTTGCGCTTTTCCTTGGCCGGGGCCGGCGCTGGCGCGGCCGTCGGTGCCAGTGCAGGCGTCGTACCTGCTTCCACCGGAACTTCCAGATAGGGCAGGTGCAGGGTCTGGCTGGTCAACGTGCGGATCTCGTTGGTCAGCGCGGCACTTTCGTTGAGCTTGCGGCCGTACGAGGGAACGATCTCGCGCAGGCGGGCTTCCCAACCGGCCTTCATCTGTTCCGGGAAGGCCTTGGCCATCAGGTCCAGCATGATCGGCGGCGAGGTCGAAGCGCCCGGCGAGGCACCCAGCAGCGCAGCGAGGGTGTGGTCCTTGTCGGTCACGATCTCGGTACCGAACTGCAGCACCGCGCCCTTCAGCGGATCACGCTTGATGATCTGCACGCGCTGGCCGGCGGTGACCAGCTTCCAGTCGCCCGGCTTGGCATTGGGGAAGTACTTGACCAGTTCGGCCTGGCGATCGGCATCGTTCAGGCGCGCCTGGCCCATCAGGTACTGCACCAGGTCTAGGTTGTCCTTGCCCACTTCCAGCATCGGGCCGACGTTGTTGTGGTTGACCGACGAATACAGGTCCCACCATGAGCCGTGCTTGAGGAACTTGGTGCTGTACAGCGCGAACGGCCCGAACAGGACCACCGGTTTGCCATCCAGCTTGCGCGCATCCAGGTGCGGCACCGACATCGGCGGCGAACCGGTCTCGGCCATGCCATAGGCCTTCACGCCATGGCGCGAGGTCACGTCCTGGCCCTGGAAGGCGAGGAACTGGCCGCCCACCGGGAAGCCGGCGTAGTCCTTCGATTCCGGGATGCCCGACATCTGCAGCAGCTTCAGCGCCGCGCCACCGGCACCGATGAACACGAAGCGGGCGTGGGTGGTCGATTCGGTGCCGGCCTTGAGATCCTTCACCGTCACGTTCCAGCTCTTGTCCGCGTTCTGCCGCAGTGCGCTGACCTCGTGGTTGAGGTGCAGGCCGAAGTTCGGGCTGTGCTGCAGGCCGGCGGTCAGCTGGCGGGTGATGACGCCGAAGTTGACGTCGGTGCCCAGCGGCATCCACGTTGCGGCAACCTTCTGCTTCGGGTCGCGGCCTTCCATCAGCAGCGGTGCCCACTGCTTGATCTGCGCCGGGTCCTCGGAGTACTGCATGCCGTAGAACAGCGGGTTCTTCACCAGCGCCTGCTGGCGCTTGTGCAGGTAGGCGATGTTGTCATCGCCCCAGACGAAGCTCATGTGCGGGGTCGGGTTGATGAAGTCGCTGGGCTGGCTCAGCCGCCCTTCCTTCACCTGGTGCGACCAGAACTGGCGCGAGACTTCGAACGATTCGGCGATGCCGACCGCGCGCTTGGTCTCGATGCTGCCATCGGGCAGTTCCGGGGTGTAGTTCAGTTCGGCGAATGCCGAGTGGCCGGTGCCGGCGTTGTTCCAGCCGTCCGAGCTTTCACCGGCGACGCCGTCGAGACGCTCGTAGACCTGGATGTTCCAGTCCGGCTGCAGTTCCTGCAGGTAGGTGGCCAGGGTGATGCTCATGATGCCGGCGCCGACCAGCACGACATCGACGGGCTTGTCGTTGTTCGCGGCGGGCACCGAGCGCTGGGTCAGCGGCCAGTACAGGAACAGCGCGGCCACCAGCAACAGCAGCACGAGCAGGGCGAGCAGGGCCTTGCCAAATTTCTTCATGGGGGCGGGATCGTTGGCGGGGAAGGGGGTCAGGATGCGCAAGAAACAGGGAAAGAGCGTGAAGAAACAACGCCTTGCAGCATTCCTGTGGCAATTTTAACCGCATCCGGTCCGATTTTGATGCAACGCAGCATCCGACGACTCGCGGCAGCCTCACCCGGTAGCGCCGGGCCACGCCCGGCGATGCCCTCGATCACGCCAGCTCAAGGATCTCGTCACCGGCCTCATCGATCTCGCCGGTCGCCTTCCAGCCCAGGTGCCGGTAGAAGCCATGGGAACGCGAGCGCGGGTCGGCTGAGCAGGCCAGGAACAGGCGGCTGTGGCCGGCATCGCGGCTCAGGCTGACCACGTCCTGCAGCAGTTGCCGGCCGATGCCACGCTTCTCGAATTCCGGCAGCAGGGCCAGCACCAGCACCTCGCCGCTTTCGCGGTCGGCAAAGCAGTAACCGGCCATCCGTTGGCCCTCCCAGGCGACGCGGCCAATCGAATCGCCATCGGCGATACCTGCGGCCCAGCTCTCTTCGGTGATGCCCAGTTCGGCCAGTTGCGCGGCACTGAAGGCGTTCTCGCGGGTGCGCCCGCGCAGGTCGATGCAGGCGGCGGCGTCATCGGGACGGGCATTGCGGTAGTGGATCGTCATCTGGGAAACCTGCGGTCGAATGGAACCGGGCGATTGTGGCCGACGCCTATGGAGATTGGATGGAGACCGGCGGCGCTCCTCACTCACTGCCGATGGTGAAGTACTCCGCCGCGAAGTAGCCCAGTTGATAGGCCAGCGTCGCTGCGGCCAGCCCCAGTTGCGCGCGCGTGCTGCGCAGATGCCAGCCCAGCGCGGCGACGATGAGCATCAGCACCGTATGCAGGGGGTAGGCCTCGCCCAGCAGCCGCCATCGGCTTCCCCCTTTGATCGCGGTATCCACAAGATCCAGAAGGGTCAATATCGCGACCACCCCGAAGATCCAGCGTCGACGCTGCATCAGGTAGTTGCCGTAACTGCCGTACTCGCGCAGGTCTTCGGGAAACAGCAGCGCGCACAGCAGGAACCAGGTCGCGCAGTAGGTGATCACGAACAGATAGATTTCAAACGTCCAGCGGTGTACTTCAACCAGGCGGAATTCCCACCACCAGAAGGTCACCAGCGATACCAGCGTCCACACCACCCAGCACAGGTGCAGCGCCGAACAGCCACGCCGCTGCGGGTGTTCGATGATCTGCGCCAGCCCCTTCAGCAGGGTGGTGATGGACAGGCCGAGGATGATCCCCATCACCACGCGGATATGCAGGAATACCGGTTCGGTTTCCATCGGTCAGCCCCCTCGTCGGTTGCACCGATGCTTGCATGAAAAGGGGGCGGAGGGGATCAAGGCGTTTGTAGCACAAGCGACTTGATCCTCTCCGTCCCCTCTTCAGCGCCTGCGCTGCACCAGTGCCGAGGCGGCGTCCAGCACTGCCCGGGTCAGCAGCGCCATCGTCTGCACGTCGCCTTTCCAGTGCTGCCAGTACAGCGGCACGTCTTCCCACGCTCGCTGCCGCACGTAGACCAGGCGCCCGGCGTCCAGATGGCGCTTGACCAGCGGCAGCGGGTTCATCGTCCAGCCCAGCCCGCCCAGATTGGCCTGCACGAAGGCGCGGGTGGAAGGAATCCACCATGTCGGCGCTGTGCTGGGCAGGTCGGCGCCGGCCATGCGCCGGGCAAAGCGCG
Organism: Stenotrophomonas sp. OVS01A; assembly: GCF_019969775.1. Lineage (NCBI taxonomy): Bacteria > Pseudomonadati > Pseudomonadota > Gammaproteobacteria > Lysobacterales > Lysobacteraceae > Stenotrophomonas > Stenotrophomonas sp. OVS01A. The sequence goes on from NZ_JAHXYV010000001.1 coordinate 404,583, forward strand.
ACTGCATGTCGTCCTTGCGGTTGAACACCAGCACCGGTGCCTGCGCCAGCGCCTGTGCGGTCACGCCCTTGGCGAAGTGCTGCTCGCGGAACTCCGGCGTACAGGTGGCGGCGTAGCGGATGCTGCCCAGCGCGTGGATCTGGCAACCCTGCACCGGCTCGTCCAGGGTGGTCACGGCCCCCAGCACGGTGCCCTGGCGCAGCAGTTCGACGGTGTGGTCCTGGTCCTCCACCCGCAGGTCCAGGGTGGTGCCGGTGCCCTGCGCGAACTGCTGGGCGGCTTGTGGGAACCAGGTCTCCAGGCTGTCGTGGTTCACCGCTACGGGGATGCTGGCCTGCGGCAGGTCCTCGTCGGCCAGGCCCATCCGGTGCAGCGCGTCGTGCTCCAGCAGGGCGGTCTGCTCGGCCAGCTGCACCAGCAACTGGCCCTCGGCAGTCGCGGTCGCAGGCGTGCCGCGCTTGACCAGCAGGCGGCCGATGCGGTCTTCCAGTGCCTTGACCCGCTGCGAGATGGCCGAGGGGGTGACGTTGAGCGACTGCGCGGCACGGTCGAAGCTGCCTTCGCGGATCACCGCAGCCAGGGCCCGCAGCTGGGCATGGTCGATGCGCATGGCGATTAAGCTCCGCTAATGTTGGTTTAGTAAGTTTAGCTCGTCTTTTCTATGTTGCGGCGCGACAATGGCGCCCGTTCCGGTGCTGTCCGCCTTCGCGAGGCACCGCTCCCCCCAAGCAAGACAAGGTAGTGAATCCCATGTTCTCGGTCATCTCCGCCAGCACCGGCCTTGGTGCCTGGTTCAGTGGTGCGGCTACCGGCATCGGCCTGTTTGCCGTGGTCGGCGCCCAGAGCGCCTTCATCCTGCGCCAGGGCATCCTGCGCAAGCACATCGTGCCGGTGGTCGCCACCTGCGCGGCCATCGATGCAATCTTCATCTTCGCCAGCGTGGCCGGCCTGCGCACGCTCACCACCGCGCTGCCGTGGCTGACCACCGCCGTCCTCTGGACCGGTGTGGCCTTCCTGGCCTGGTATGCGATGAAGTCGGCACGCCGTGCGATCGCCGGTGGCGGTGGCATGGGCGAAGCCGACAGCGACGACGGCAGCCGTCGTGCGGTGCTGATGGCGGCGGTCGGCTTCTCGCTGATCAATCCGCACTTCTGGCTGGACATGATGGTGATCGGCTCCATCGCCGAGAACTTCGGCAATGCGCGCATGGCCTTCGCGGCCGGCGTGGTCACCGCCAGCTGCCTGTGGCTGACCGCGCAGGGCCTGGGCGCGCGCCTGCTTGCGCCGCTGTTCACCAAGCCCAGCACCTGGCGCGTGCTGGACGGCACCATCGCGGTGATCCTCAGCATCCTGGCCCTCACTCTGGCGGTGCGCGGGGTCCATTGACCCGGCGCACGCCCCCCGAACCCACGTCCTTACTCTCTCTCCAAGGTAGTGGCAACGACGGCACCGGCAACGGTGCCGTCGTTTTTTCTGCCCACTGGCGGCGCGCCCGCTTGCCTGCCTAGAATCGAGACTGCGGGCAGGGGGCCCGTTCTCAGGGGGAAGGATGCGCAGGATTATGCTTGCCGCGCTGCTGTGCGCGGTGGTGGGCGGGACGTCGGCGGGTACCGGCGGGGTGGACCTGGACCGCTACCTGCGGCAGGAAGCATTCGCCGACATCAAGATTTCGCCGGGTGGCGAGTACGTGGCTGCCACGGTTCCGATCGAGGCGGGTACGGCGCTGGCGATCTACCGGATCGCCGACATGAAGATGGTCGGCACCTTCCGCCCACCCCGCAACAACCACGCCCATACCTTCGACTGGGTAAGCAATGAACGCCTGCTGGTGGGCATGGCGCAGAAGCTGGGTGTGCTGGATCGACCGGCGCCCACCGGCGAGCTGTTCGGCATCAACGCCAACGGCAAGGGGGGAGAACTGCTGGTCGGCTACCGCACCGCTGAAACCGGACTGGGCACCAACATCAAGGTCAAGCCTGCGGGAATGGTGGCGGCTTTCCTCACCGATGAGTTGAAGGACGACGATCGCAACGTGCTGGTGGCGGTCACTCCGTTCACCGACAACGCGGCCACCCAGATCGAACGCATGGACGTGAGCACCGGTCGCCGCAACGCGGTCGCGCGCGCGCCGATCGCGCAGGCCGCCTTCACTACCGACGCCCGGGGCGAAGTGCGCTTCGCTTACGGCGTCGGACCTGACCAGAAAAAGAAGCTGTATTACCGCGCCGGTGCCAGCAGCGAATGGATACTGCTGCACGATGAGGCCTTGAACCCGCGCAACGAAGCGGCCATCGGCTTCTCGGCCGACGGCCGCCTGGCCTATCTGCAGGTGGAGCAGGCCGAAGGCCCCGACGTGATCGTCAGCTGGGACCCGCAGAGCAACGAGCGGCGAACGGTTCTGCGTGATGAGCTCGCCGACCCTGCACGCATCATCCACCGCCCCGGTACGCAGGTGCCGGTGGGCGCGCTGTTCATGGGCACTACCCCACGCACGCGCTTCTTCGATGAGACCTCGGAGGATGCCCGGCTTTATCGCAGCCTGGAAACCGCGCTGGGTGCTCCGGTATACATCACCTCCAGCACCCGCGACGGCAGCACTGTCCTGGTGGAATCCTGGTCGGGCCGCAATCCGGGTGATTTCTACCTGTATGACACGCTGGGCAAGCGCGCCCGGCACCTGATCAGCCGCAGCGACTGGATCGACCCGGCGCAGAGTGCCGACGTACGCGCCATCACCTTGCAGGCCCGCGACGGCCGCCCCCTGCATGGGTTCCTTACCGTGCCACCGGGGGTGCCGATGCGCGCGCTACCGATGGTGGTGGTGCCGCATGGCGGTCCGATCGGGGTCCTGGACGATGGCACGTACTCCACCGAGACGCAGATGCTGGCGGCCGCCGGCTATGCCGTGCTGCAGGTGAATTTCCGTGGCTCGGCCGGTTACGGGCGCGCACATGCGCAGGCTGCGCGCAAACAGTGGGGCGCGGCGATGCAGGATGATGTGACCGATGCCACGCGCTGGGCCATCGAGCAGGGAATTGCCGACCGTGAACGCATCTGCATCTATGGGGCCAGCTACGGCGCCTATGCGGCGCTGATGGGGACGGTGCGAGAGCCGGGTCTTTACCGTTGTGCGGCAGGTTACGTTGGCATCTACGACCTGCCCTTGATGTATGCGCGCGGGGATATCCAGAGTGATGAATCCGGGTTGATCTACCTGCGCGAGTGGCTGGGACGGCCCAAGGATCTTGTCGAACGCTCGCCGGTCAACCTGGCCGCGCAGGTTGGCGTGCCGGTGCTGCTGGCCGCCGGCCGCGAAGACCAGCGCGCACCGGTGCTGCATACCGAGCGGATGGAGGCGGCATTGAAGCAGGCCGGAACGCCTGTGCAGGCCCTGTACTACAAGAACGAAGGGCATGGGCTGTACAACCTGGCCAACCAGCGCGACTACTACGGCCACCTGCTGGCGTTCCTGTCGCGCAGCCTGGGCGGAGCAACGGCGCAGGTGACGGCCGCTGGCAATGCAGAGAAGGCGCCCTGAGTCCGGCGATGGCGCCTCGCCACTGGCGGAGCCATCGCGGGCCTGCCTAGAATCGGCGAATCTGGACAGGGTGTCCGGGCAGGGAGGGGGAAGGATGCGCAGGACTGTACTTGCCGCGCTGTTGTGCGCGGTGGTGGGCGGGACGTCGGCGGGTACCGGCGGGGTGGACCTGGAGAAGTACCTGAAACCGGAGTCGTTTTCGAACGTCAAGCTCTCGCCCGGCGGCGACTACGTTGCCGGCACGGTACCGCTGGACGATTCCACCGCGCTGGTCATCCTGCGCACGTCCGACCGCAAGCCTGCCGGCGTGTTCCGCCCGCAGGACAAGAACCACGCCAACACCTTTGAATGGGTGAGCAACGAGCGCCTGCTGGTCGGCCTGGCCGAGAAGCTCGGAGTACTCGATACGCCGCAGCCCACCGGTGAACTGTACGGGGTCAACGTCGATGGCAAGGGCGGGGAACTGCTGGTCGGCTACCGCGTGCAGGGGCGCGGGTTGGGCACGCGCATCCAGCCGAAGAAGGTGGAGGACGTCGCGGCCTTCCTCACCGACGAACTGGCGGGCGACGACCGCAATGTGCTGATCGCGGTATGGCCCTTCGCCGAGGACCCCTACACCCGGGTCGAGCGGCTTGACGTGGTCAGTGGGCGTCGCGTGCGCGTTTCCGGTTCACCCGTGCAGCGTGCCGATTTCACTACCGATCATCAGGGTGAAGTGCGCTTCGCCCACGGCGCAGCGTCGGACAACGTCAACAAGCTCTACTACCGCGCCGGGACCAATGCGCAGTGGTCGCTGGTCAATGACGAGTCGCTGAGCCACCGGATAGAAACCGCAATCGGCTTCTCCGAAGATGGCGCGCTGGCCTATCTGCAGGTCGAGCAGCCCACCGGGCCCGATGCCATCGTCAGCTGGAATCCGCAGACCGGCCAACGGCGCGAGGTGCTGCGCGATGGCGTGGTCGATCCCTACGCGATCATCTTCCGCCCGGGCACCCGCGTGCCGGTGGGCGCGCTGTTTGCTGGCGATGCACCGCGCACGCGGTTCTTCGATGAGAAGGGCGCCGATGCCCGTCAGTACCGCAGCCTTGAAGCGGCGTTCGGCGGCCCGGTGTTCATCACCTCCAGTACCCGCGATGGCGGCAAGGTGGTAGTGCAGACGTGGTCCGGCAGCAATCCCGGGGATTTCTACCTGTTCGACACCCGCGCAAAGGCGGCCGAGCATCTGCTCAGCCGCAGCGAATGGATCGACCCGAAACTGGCCGCCACCGTGCGTCCGTTCTCGCTGAAGGCGCGCGATGGACTGCCGCTGCACGGCTTCCTGACCCTGCCGCCGGGCAGCGAAGGGCGCAATCTGCCATTGGTCGTGCTGCCGCACGGTGGCCCCTTCGGCGTATTCGATGAGGGCAGCTACAGCAACGAGCCGCAGATGCTGGCGGCGGCAGGGTATGCCGTGTTGCAGGTCAACTTCCGTGGTTCGGCCAACTATGGCCGCGCGTTCACCCAGGCGGGTGCGAAGCAGTGGGGCGCGGCCATGCAGGACGATGTGACCGACGCCACCCGCTGGGCCATCGCAGAGGGCATCGCCGACAGCAACCGCATCTGCATCTATGGGGCCAGCTACGGTGCGTATGCCGCGATGATGGGGCCGATTCGCGAACCCGGGCTGTACCAGTGCGCGGCCGGCTACGTCGGTGTGTACGACCTGCCGCTGATGTTCAGTGGTGAGGCACAGTTGAGCGATTCGGCCATGGCCTGGCAGCGCGAATGGGTAGGCGATCCGAAGACACTGGGAACCCGTTCGCCGGTGAACCTGGCCGCGCAGCTGAAAGTGCCGGTGTTCCTGGCCGCTGGCGGCGAAGACACGCGTGCGCCGATCAAGCACACCGAGCGCATGGAGGCAGCGCTGAAGGCGGCCGGCTCACCGGTGGAGAGCCTGTACTACCGCACCGAAGGGCACGGTTTCCACCGGCCTGAGCACCAGCGCGAGTACTACAGCAGGCTGCTGGCCTTCCTGTCACGCAGCCTGGGCGGTGGCACCGCCAGCACCAGCGCGAGCGCAGGCGCCGACAAGGCGCCGTAAGGCAGGCGAGCCGCGCGCCGCGGACCCGGTACCGGGCAGGGGGATGCCCGGCTTGAAGGAGAACGTCATGAAACATGCAACGGTGCTGGCCGCATTGATGGCCATCTGCGGCGTGGGTGGGGCGGAGGCTGCGGAGGTTTCGCTGGACGGCTACGTACGCCGCGCGGAGTTCAATGACATCCAGCTCTCGCCCACCGGCGAATACCTGGCCATGACCTTGCCACTGGACGGCGCAACTGCCGTGGCGGTGCTGCGTACCGACACGATGGAACTGGTCGGCAATTTCCGGCCGCCACGCAACAATCATGCAGCCGAGGTCGACTGGGTGAGTGACACCCGCCTGCTCATCGGCCTGGCCGAGAAATGGGGGCCACTGGACCAGCCACGGCCGACCGGCGAACTGTATGCCATCGATGCCAATGGCAAGCGCGGTGATCTGCTGGTCGGTTACCGTGCGCGCCCGGACGAGCCCGGCTTCGTGACCGGACGGGTGGCCGAGCAGGTCGCTGCATTCCTGGCCGATCCGCTGGCTGCCGACGAGCGCAACGTGTTGATCTCGCTGTGGCCATTTGCCAACGACACCAATACGCGGTTGGAACGGATGGATGTCATCACCGGGCGCCGCGTCCTGGTCTCGCGCTCGCCGGTGCAGCGCGCAACGTTCACCACCGACAATCAAGGTGAACTGCGCTTCGCCCACGGTGCCGCCGCCGACAACGTCAACAAGCTCTACTATCGCCAGGACCGCGATCGCTGGACCCTGGTCAACGACGAAGGCAACAGCCATCGCATCGAACGCCCGATCGGCTTCTCCGCCGACAACCGGCTGGCCTACCTGGTGGTGGAGCAGGCCCGCGGCCCCGATACGGTGGTCAGCTGGGATCCGGTCAGCGGAGAACGGCGTACGCTGCTGCAGGACGACACCGTCGACCCCACCCGCGTGGTCTACCAGCCCGGCACGCGCGTGCCGGTGGGTATCCAGTTCGTCGGCGCTGTCACGCGCACCGCCTTTTTCGATGAGCAGTCGCCGACCGCCAGCACCCAGCGCCGGCTTGAAAAGGCGTTTCCCGGGCAGGTGGTGAGCCTGCTCACCGGCACCCGCGACAACGCGCGTCTGCTGGTGAAGGTGAGCTCTGCGACCAATCCCGGCGACTATTTCCTATACACCACCGCCACCCGCAACGCCGCGTTCCTCACCAGCCGCCATCGCTGGTTTGATCGCGATGGCGGTGCCAGCGTTCGCCCGATCACCCTGGCTGCGCGGGACGGCCTGCCGCTGCATGGCTTCCTGACCCTGCCCAAGGGCAGTGAAGGCAACAACCTGCCGATGGTGGTGGTCCCGCATGGTGGCCCGATCGGCGTGTTCGATGATGGTGGTTTCGAGCGCGAGAACCAGTTGCTGGCCGACGCCGGCTACGCGGTGCTGCAGGTCAACTTCCGCGGCTCGGGCAACTACGGCCGTGCACATACCCAGGCCGCTGCCCGGCAATGGGGCCGCGCGATGCAGGACGATGTGACCGACGCCACCCGCTGGGCGATCAGCCAAGGCATCGCCGACAGCGCACGCATCTGCATCTACGGTGCCAGCTACGGTGCGTACTCGGCCATGATGGGCGCTGTGCGCGAGCCGGGGCTGTACCGCTGCGCGGCAGGCTATGTGGGGGTGTACGACCTGCCGTTGATGTTCAAACGCGGCGACATCCAGGATCGCGCCTCCGGCGTGACCTATCTGCAGGAGTGGCTGGGTGATCCGGCCACGCTGGCGGCGGTGTCGCCGGTGAATCTTGCGGCGAGCATCAAGGTGCCCGTGCTGCTGGCCGCTGGTCGCGAAGATCTGCGCGCCCCGGTGCAGCACACCGAACGCATGGAAGCTGCATTGAAACAGGCCGGCGTGCCCGTGGAAGCGCTGTATTACCCGCGCGAGGGGCATGGACTGTACGCCGAGGCCAACCAGCGCGACTACTACAGCCGATTGCTTGCCTTCCTGTCACGCAGCCTGGGCGGTAGCACGGCTGCCGCCGCGACGTCTTCCGACAAGGGCAAGGCGCCCTGAAACACGCGCGGCGGCGACCCAAGTGGTGGCCGCCGCGGCATCCTGCCGCCGGGCGTTACTTCACCCCATGCATCATCCGCTTCAACAGCGGCGCAGCGATGAAGGCCAGCAACGCGCAGCCCAGGCCGATCCACATCAGCAGCCAGAACAGGTGCGCATAGGCACCGGCCGCAGCGGCCATGTCCAGCGTTTCGCCCTCAGGTACGTCGATCGCCGCCAGCTTGCCGAACAGCGCGGCCAGTGTTTCGGAGAAGGCCGTCGCCAGGAACCAGGTGCCCATCATCAGGCTCATCACCCGTGGCACCGCCAGCTGGGTGACCGCCGACAGGCCGACCGGCGACAGGCACATCTCGCCGCTGGCCAGCAGGAAGTAGGCCAGCACCAGCCACCAGACGCTGGCCATCTCGCCGGTGGCACCAACGTGCTGCGCGGCCAGCGCCAGCGGTACGAACGACAACGCACCGATCACCAGGCCCCAGGCCGACTTCACCGGCTTGCCCGGTTCCCAGCCACGGCGGTCCATCCAGGTCCACAACGCGGCGAAGGCCGGCGCCAGCAGCACCAGGAACAGACCGCCGAGGTAGGTCAGCGAACCGGCGGTCTGCGGAATCACCAGGCAGTCGCGTACCAGCAGCACCAGCATCAGCGCGACGATGGCGATGAAGAACGTGCGCGGCGCGGACGAGCCGGGGCGACGCTCGGACAGGCGCGCGCTGACCACGAAGCCCAGCGGTGCCAGCAGCAGCGAGAGGATCGACCACGGCAGCGGTGAGCCTTCGCGGATCACCAGCGCCGGCACGATGTCCTTGGTCAGCAGGCGGTCGGTGAAGGTCACCCACGAGCCATACGACTGCTCGTACATCGTGAAGAACACCAGCGCCATGAAGATCAGCACCATCAGCGCGACCATCTGCTGGCGCTGCACCGGCGTGCACTGGGTGCCGGTGAACCAGGCGAACCAGACCAGCACGCCGCCCAGCACCACCAGCATCAGCATCAGCGCCAGGCTGATTTCACCGCCAAGCGCGAAGGCACCGTTGCCGGCCGCCCACATCAGCCAGGCCACCGGCAGCACGCCGATCACCGCGCACAGGTAGATCAGCCATTCGCGCGGCAGGCCCAGCACCTTCTGCTTCAAGGTCGCCGGTTGCGGCGGCTCGGCGTGGCCCTGCAGGTATTTCTGGCCCCACAGGAACATCGCCAGGCCGGCCAGCATGCCGATGCCGGCCGCACCGAAGCCGTACTTCCAACCGTAGACCTCGCCCAGGAAACCGCACACCAGCGAAGAGAACAGGGCGCCCAGGTTGATGCCGGCATAGAACAGCGAGAAGCCCGAATCGCGGCGTGGATCGTCCTGCGGGTAGAGCTTGCCGACGATGGTGGAGATGTTCGGCTTGAGGAAGCCGACGCCCATGATGATCAGCGCCAGCGACAGGTAGGTCACGGCCAATGCCGAGGTGTCGCGCACTACTTCGCCATTGACCCGGTATGCAGCGTGGCCCTCGAAGGCCATGCCGAGGTGGCCGAGCACCAGCAGGATGCCGCCAAACAGCACCGCCCGGCGCATGCCCAGCCAGCGGTCGGCCAACATGCCGCCGAACACCGGGATGCAGTACACCAGCCCGCCGTAGGCGCCGAGCAGGTCCAGCCCAGCCTTGTCGCCGAACAGGTGGTACTTGGTGAGGTACAGCAGCAGCAGCGCCTTCATGCCGTAGAAGGAGAAGCGCTCCCACATTTCGGTGAAGAAGCAGACGTAGACGCCCTTGGGATGGCCGAGGAAGTCGTCGGAAGCGATAGCAGTGGAATTCATCGCGGAATTATAGGCGTGCGCTGCAGGCGCGCGCCGGGTAGCACCGGGCCATGCCCGGCGGTCCTGCGCAACGCCGGGCATGGCCCGGCGCTACCGTTCACAGGTACCGCAGCCAGGCCAGGTCGCGTCGGCGCGCCTTGAACCGCGCGAACGCCCGCGTCGGTGGGTACAGCACCACCGCCAGCGCGCAGGCCACCAGCAACAGGCCGGCCACCGAGTCCAGTGCATACAGGCAACCGTGGGTCGGGCCCCAGGTCTTCAGGGCCGCCAGGTACAGCAGCTTCAGCACGTACAGGTGCAGCAGATAGAAGAACATCGGCGCTGCGCCGATATCGGCCAGCGGGCGCAGCGCACGCGCCAGCGGCGGCCACTCGTACAGCCGCAACAGCAGCAGGCCCACGCCCAGGGTCAGCAGCAGGAACTGCAGCGAGGGCGGGTACTTGGTGATGTTGAACACGCTCATCAAAGTGCGCAGCGTGGTCTGCTGGTACTGCCACGGCGTGTCGCCATAGCCGTTGGCGAAGCGCAGCAGGGCGAAGGCGGCCAGTGCGCCCAGCCCGGACCACAGCAGCCGCTGCCGGCGCTGCTGCGGGTCGCTGCCGGCAGCGAACCACGGCGCCATCAGGTAGCCCAGCGCGATCACCCCGATCCACGGCAGCACGGGATAGGAGGTACGCAGGCTCAACTGCCCAGCCTCGATCCAGTCGCGCTGGTGCAGCACCTTCCACAGCACTGCGAGGGCGCCGTCGCCCTGCACCCGTACGCCGTCCAGCAGGTTGTGGCCGACCACCAGCGTCACCGCCAGAACGGCCAGCAGCGGCCGCGGCAGCCACAGCAGACCGGCCAGCGCGATCATGCTCAGGCCGATCGCCCATATCACCTGCAGGTACACCGTCTCCGGCGGCCACTGGAAGGTCCAGGCGACGTTGACCAGGGTCAGTTCCAGCACCACCAGGAACAGGCCGCGCTTGAGCAGGAAAGCCGCAATGGCACGGCGCGGATCGGCATGGCGCTGGCCGTACAGCCAGGCCGACAGGCCGGTCAGCAGCACGAACACCGGCGCGCACAGGTGGGCCAGCAGGCGGCAGGCGAACAGGGCAGGGGACACCGTCGCCGCGTCCATCGGATCGCTGACCTGATGCTGCAGGAAGAACGTCTCGCGCACGTGGTCGAGCAGCATCAGCAGCATCACGGTGCCGCGCAACTGGTCGATGGAGGCCAGCCGGGAGGAGGGGAAGGAGGACATGCGGTGGGTGGGTACAGGTCAATCGAAAGTTATAACATATCGTTTGCGGAGTGCCCACTCGGGCTTTGCCGCATTAGTTGGCTGGGGGTGCCGCTGAGGGCCCGTGCCTGTTCCAGCTGCAACCCCTATCCTTTGGCACGCTGGACTTGCTGCCCCCTGAACGCTAGCGTGACAGGGATTTTTTGCCAGCAGGGGCTTTCATGAACCATGACGCTGCGCCCAAGCAGCTCACTTTCCGCGCGGTGGTCCTGGCCATCGTGCTGGCGGTGGTGCTGTCGGCCGCAAACGCCTACCTCGGTCTGTTCGCAGGCCTGACCATCGCCACCGCGATTCCCGCCGCGGTCATTTCCATGGGCGTGCTGCGCCTGTTGGGTGGCGGTTCGATACTTGAGAACAACATCGTGCAGACCGGCGCCTCGGCCGGTTCGTCGATCGCCGCCGGTGTGATCTTCACCATCCCCGCGCTGGTGATCATGGGCTACTGGCCGGACTTCAAGTACTGGTGGGTGCTGGGCATCGCCGGTCTCGGTGGCCTGCTGGGCGTGCTGTTCTCGGTGCCGCTGCGCCGTTCGATGATCGTCGAAGATCCGCTTCCGTTCCCGGAAGGCAAGGCTGCGGCCGAAGTGCTCAAGGCCGGTGAGAACCCGGGCCCGGGCCTGAAGATCCTCGGTCTGTCGGCGGTGATCGGTGCGTTCGTGAAGCTGGCCGCGGAAAGCGGCATGCGCCTGATCCCGGACGCCTGGGCCACTTCGGCCTATGTCGGCAGCTCCAAGGTCACCGCCTTCATCGGCACCAACCTGTCGCCCGCACTGCTGGGCGTGGGCTACATCGTCGGCCTCAACGTCGGCATCGTGGTGGTGTCCGGCTCGATCCTGACCTGGCACATCGCCATCCCGATCTACCAGGCGTTCTTCATGAACACCGATCCGGCGCTGGCCGCCTCGATCGCCACCGCCTCGTCCACCGAAGCGGCGTTCGCCATCTGGGGCGCGAAGATGCGCTACCTCGGTGTCGGCGCGATGCTGATCGGCGGCATCTGGACCCTGATCTCGCTGCGCAAGTCGCTGCTCAACGGCGTCAAGAGTGGCTTTGCGGCCGCGCGCAAGAGCGGTGGCCCGGTGCTGGCGCACACCGAGCGCGACCTGCCGATGAAGTGGATGCTGGTGGCGCTGGTGGTGTTCACCCTGCCGCTGCTGGCGCTGTACCAGGCCATCGTCGGCCAGTGGCATGTGTCGATCCCGATGACCCTCATCATGATCGTCGCCGGCTTCCTGTTCGTTTCGGTGTCGGCCTACCTGGCCGGCCTGATCGGTTCGTCCAACAACCCGGTCTCGGGCATCACCATCTCCACCATCCTGTTCGCTTCGGCGGTGCTGGTGCTGCTGCTGGGCAAGGATGGCCTGCAGCCGGTCGGTGCCTTCGGTGCGCCGCTGGGTGCGGTGGCCGCGATCATGATCGGCGCGGTGGTGTGCTGTGCCGCCGCCGTCGGTGGCGACAACCTGCAGGACCTCAAGGCCGGCTACATCGTCGGTGCCACCCCGTGGAAGCAGCAGCTGATGCTGGGCATCGGCGCGTTCTCGTGCGCGCTGATCATGGCCCCGGTGCTGAACCTGCTGGCCACCGCCTACGGCATCGGCGTCAAGTCCGAGCTGCACCCGAATGCGCTGGCCGCACCGCAGGCCAACCTGATGGCGTCGGTGGCCAAGGGCCTGTTCGGTGGCGAGCTGCCGTGGACCTTCATCGGCATCGGTGCCGTGGTCGGTGCCGCCATCATCGCGTTCGACAGCTGGCTGAAGTCGCGCAACTCGCGTTTCCGCGTGCCGGTGCTGGCCGCGGCGATCGGCATCTACCTGCCGCTGGAACTGATGGTGCCGATCTTCCTCGGTGGCCTGATCTCCTACCTGGTCGAGCGCTTCCACAAGGTGCGCGCCGATGACGAAGAGGGCCGCGACCGCGTGCACAAGCCGGGCGTGCTGTTCGCTGCCGGCCTGATCACCGGCGAGGCGCTGATGGGTATCGCCATCGCCGTGCCGATCGTGGTCAGCAGCCGTGCCGACGTGCTGGCCGTGCCGTTCCACCTGCCGGCCGCGCAGTGGATCGGCCTGGCCGTGCTGTTCCTGGTCGGCTGGCTGATCTACCGCACCGGCAAGCGCGCCGTGGCATGACGCCCACGGGGTCGGATCCCTTCCCGCAGGGAAGGGCTCTGACCCCATGCTGGCAGCGTCTGGGGTCAGAGCCGATTCCCATGGAATCGGATCCGACCCCGACCTCCGACAAACCGCGCTACGGCGCGGTTTGCTTTTTCTGGCGGCAGCTCAGCCACGGCCATGACCGATGGCCTTGGCAGGCCCGGCCGCGCAGGCCTACCATCGGTTTTTTGCCGTCCTGCGGAGACTCCGATGAAACTGCGTCATGCCCTGTTGCCACTGAGCCTGCTGGCTGCCCTGCCCAGCGTCGCCGCTGCCCGTGGCCTGGAAGTCCGCGACATGGTGGCCATGGACCGCGTCTCCGCGCCGGTATTGACCGCCGACGGCGGCACCGTGGTGTTCGCCAAGCGCAGCACCGATGCCAACCTCAAGGCCAGCACCGCACTGTTCGCGCGCAACCTGCGCACCCGCGACGCGGCACCGCCGAAGCAGATCACGCCGGCTGGCTGGAACGTCAACTCTGCATCGCTGTCGGCCGATGGCCAGACCGTGTACTTCCTCAGCGCCAGGAACGGCAGCCAACAGCTGTACGCACAGCCGATCAGTGGCGGCGCCCCGCGCCAGCTGACCGACTTCCCGGTGGACGTGGACAGCTACCACGTGTCGCCGCAGGACGACCGCGTGCTGTTCAGCGCCGGCGTGTTCCAGGCCTGTGCCTCGGACCTGGCCTGCACCGAAAAGAAGCTGAAGGACGTGGAAGGCGCCAAGGCCAGCGGCAAGGTCTTCGATTCGCTGTTCGTGCGCCACTGGGATACCTGGAACGACGGCCGCCGCAACACCCTGTTCGTCGCCCCGTTGCCGGCAGCCAAGGCCGGTGCGGTCAAGGGCGCTTCGGCGCTGAGCGCGACCATCGACGGCGACGCTCCGTCCAAGCCGTTCGGTGGCAATGACGATTTCGCCTGGTCGCCGGATGGCAGCAGCGTGGTCGCCAGCATCCGCGTGGCCGGCAAGCAGGAGCCGTGGTCGACCAACTTCGACCTGTACCGCTTCGATGCCGCCGGCAAGCAGGCGCCGGTCAACCTGACCGCGTCCAACCCGGCCTGGGATGCCGGCCCGGTGTTCAGCGCCGACGGCAAGACCCTGTTCTACCGCGCGATGAAGCGCCCAGGCTTCGAGGCGGACCGCTTCGGCCTGATGGCGATGGACCTGGCCAGCGGCAAGACGCGCGAGATCGCGCCGCAGTGGGACCGTTCGGCCGGCGGCATCGCTCTGTCTGCAGACGGCGCCAGCATCTACACCACCGCCGACGACCTTGGCGAGCACCCGCTGTTCCAGATCGACGTGGCCAGCGGCAAGGCCACCAAGCTGATCGGCGATGGCAGCGTCACCGCCGTCGACGTGGCCGGCAACAGCGTGGCCATCACCCGCAACAGCCTGAAGAGCAACGACCAGGTGCTGGTCGGCCTGCTGCCTGCCGCAGGTGAGCCGATCGGCGCGCTGCGCGCGCTGACCCCGGCCGCTGGCGAAGTGCTGAAGGATGTGAGCTTCGGCGACTACGAGCAGTTCGAGTTCAAGGGCTGGAACAACGACACCGTGCACGGCTATGTGGTCAAGCCGCACAACTACCAGGAAGGCAAGTCCTACCCGGTTGCGTTCCTGATCCATGGCGGCCCGCAGGGCAGCTTCGGCAATGGCTGGAGCTACCGCTGGAACCCGCAGACGTACGCAGGCCAGGGCTACGCTGTGGTGATGATCGACTTCCACGGCTCCACCGGTTACGGCCAGGCCTTCACCGATGCGATCAGCCAGCACTGGGGTGACCGTCCGCTGGAAGACCTGCAGAAGGGCTGGAGCGCGGCGCTGAAGAAGTACGACTTCCTCAACGGTGACAAGGCCTGCGCACTGGGTGCCAGCTACGGCGGCTTCATGGTCAACTGGATCGCCGGCAACTGGAACAGCCCGTTCAAGTGCCTGGTCAACCATGACGGTGTGTTCGACCAGCGCATGATGGGCTATGCCACCGAAGAACTGTGGTTCACCGAGTGGGAGCAGGGCGGTACCCCGTACCAGAAGGCGGCGAACTACGAGAAGTTCAACCCGGTCAACCACGTGGCTGACTGGAAGAAGCCGATCCTGGTGATCCACGGCCAGCAGGACTTCCGCATTCCGGTCGAGCAGGGCCTGGCTGCATTCACTGCGGCCCAGCGCCAGGGCATCGAGTCGAAGTTCCTGTACTTCCCGGACGAGAACCACTGGGTGCTGAAGCCGAACAACAGCATCCTGTGGCATGACACCGTCAACGCCTGGCTGAAGCAGCACATCGGCGAGTAAGCGATACCGGCGCCGCCCTTGTGGCGGCGCCCGGCTTTCCGGTAGTGCCGGCCGCTGGCCGGCAACTGCACGTTGCGACCTACCTAAATGGGTTGCCGGCCAGCGGCCGGTACTACCAGGATGCCTGCATGCCCTCGACTGCCCTGATCCAGAACGACATCGTCGTCTTCGGCCTGATCGCCGCCACCCTTGGCGCCGTGTTCTGGACCGCTTCGCGCGAGCAGGGCCTGTGGAAGCGCTTCTATACCTTCGTGCCGGCGCTGCTGCTGTGCTATCTGCTGCCGGGCATCTACAACACGTTCGGCCTGATCGACGGGCAGAACACCAAGCTGTACAACCCGGTCGCGCGTGACATCCTGCTGCCGGCGGCGCTGATCCTGCTGACCCTGGCCGTGGACATCAAGGGCATTCTGCGGCTGGGGCCGAAGCTGGTGCTGATGTACCTGGGCGCCTCGGCCAGCATCATGCTGGGTGCCGTGGTGGCGTTCCTGGTGATGCGTGCGATCCATCCCGATACCGTCGCCGGTGATACCTGGGCCGGCATGGCGGCGCTGGCCGGCAGCTGGATCGGCGGCGGTGCCAACATGCTGGCCATGCGCGAAGTGTTCGATGTCAACGCGACCACGTTCGGCCAGTTCGCGGTGGTCGATGTGGGTGTTGGCTACGTGTGGATGGCGGCGTTGATCTTCATGGCTGGGCGCGCGGCGAAGATCGATGCACGCAGCGGTGCCGATACCTCCGGCATCGACGAGCTGAAGGAGCGCATCGCACGCTTCCAGGCCGAGCATGAGCGCATTCCCAGCCTGACCGATCTGATGCTGATCGTGGCCGTGGCCTTCGGTGGCGTCGGCCTGGCCCATGCCATCGGCGCGCCGCTGGCGGCCTGGTTCAAGGTCCACGTCAGCTGGGCATCGCAGTTCAGCCTGGATGCGCCGTTCGTGTGGGTGGTGGTGCTGTCGACCACGCTCGGCCTGGGCCTCAGCTTCACCCGTGCACGTACGCTGGAAGGCGCGGGCGCCTCGCGCCTGGGCTCGCTGCTGCTGTACTTCCTGATCGCCTGCATCGGCATGCAGATGGATCTGCTGGCGTTGCTGGATCGCCCGTGGCTGTTCCTGCTCGGCATCATCTGGATCAGCGTGCACATCGTGCTGCTGTGGTGCCTGGGCAAGCTGTTGAAGGTGCCGTTCTTCTACTTCGCCATCGGTTCGCAGTCGAACATCGGCGGCCCGGCCTCGGCACCGGTGGTGGCCGCTGCGTTCCATCCAGCGTTGGCGCCGGTAGGCGTGCTGCTGGGTACGATGGGCTATGCCACCGGCACCTATCTGGCGTATGTGGTCGGCATCACCCTGCGCGCGCTGGCCACGTGACCCACGGTGGCGCCGGGCCATGCCCGGCGAACCCCATCGCGGCGGCGGATGTGCATGCCGCCGGGCATGGCCCGGCGCTACCGATGCGTTACGCCACCGGCAAGCCGCGTTCGATCAGCCACGCTTTTGCGTCTTCGGCGTCCTGTTCAAACCACGCCTTCGTCGACCCCAATCGATACGTATACCCCCACGCATCCATGTCGGCCATCAGCCGCTCACTGCCGACACCGGGCAGGTACCCGGCCAGCACGATCTGCAGGTAGCAGGTGGCGTCTTCTTCGGGCACCGAATCGGTGGCGTCGGTATGCACCTGCGCGCGCCGCTCCGGTGGCAGCACGATCAGGTGGCAGGCTTCGTGCAGCATCGAATGCACCGGCGTGTCATCGCGTACGTAGACGTCGCTGGCGATGATGCCCGCCTCGGGCTCGCCCCAGTAACTGCCCGGGATCGGCTCGCCGGCCGCAACGTGATGCAGGCGCAGCTCATGTGCAGCGAGCAGGCGCTGGGCATCGGCGAAGGCGATGTCGCCGACGCGGGTAACGTTCGGTTCGGGCGTGGTATCAGTCATGCGGGTCAGGCAGCCCCGCCCATGCAGGCACGGGCGGGGCAGGGGGGTCAGGGTTTGTCCGGGCCTTCAGGCAGCGCCACGGAGATGTCCAGCACGTCGTGCTGGCCATCCTTGACCAGGTCCACCTTCACTGCATCGACGTCGATGTTGACGTACTTCTTGATCACTTCCAGCAGCTCGCGCTGCAGCAGCGGCAGGTAGTCGGGACCGCCACGGTGGCTGCGCTCCTGCGCGATGATGATCTGCAGGCGGTTCTTGGCGGTTTCGGCGGTGGTCTTCTTCGCTTTGAGGAAATCAAACAGGCCCATGCTTACCCTCCGAACAGCTTGCTGAAGAAGCCCTTCTTCTCGACGTTGGTGAAGCGCATCGGGCGTTCTTCGCCGAGGATGCGTGCGACGGCGTCGTCATAGGCCTGGCCGGCAGCGGATTCGCCATCCAGGATGACCGGCTCGCCCTTGTTGGAGGCATTGAGCACGTCGCCCGATTCGGGGATCACGCCGATCGCCTTCAGGCCAAGGACCTCCTCGACGTCGGCGATGCTGAGCATCTCGCCGCTTTCCACACGCACCGGGGTGTAGCGGGTCAGCAGCAGGAAGGCCGGCACGTCCTGGCCGGATTCGGCCTTGTGGGTCTTCGAATCGAGCAGGCCGATGATGCGGTCCGAGTCGCGTACCGAGGACACTTCCGGGTTCACCACCACCACGGCGCGGTCGGCGAAGTACATCGCCAGGAAGGCGCCCTTCTCGATGCCGGCCGGGGAGTCGCAGATGATGTAGTCGAAGCCGTCGGCGGCCAGGTCCTTCAGGACCTTGCCCACGCCTTCCTGGGTCAGTGCATCCTTGTCGCGCGTCTGCGAGGCAGCCAGCACGAACAGGTTGTCGAAGCGCTTGTCCTTGATCAGGGCCTGCTTGAGGGTGGCTTCGCCGTGCACGACATTCACGAAGTCGTACACCACGCGGCGTTCGCAGCCCATGATCAGGTCGAGGTTGCGCAGGCCGACGTCGAAGTCGATCACCGCCACCTTCTTGCCACGCCTTGCCAGGCCGCAGGCCAGGCTTGCGCTGGAAGTGGTCTTGCCGACGCCGCCCTTGCCGGAGGTGACTACGATGATTTCAGCCAAAGGACTTCTCCTGATGATTCTGTTTGAGGTGCTGCATCAGTCCAGCGCAGCGATCTTGATCTGGTCCTGTTCCAGCCACACCTGCACGGCCTTGCCGCGCAGGGTTTCCGGTACATCGTCCAGTACCTTGTAGTGGCCTGCAATGGCGACCAGTTCCGCATGGAAATCACGGCAGAAAATGCGTGCCGCGGTGTTGCCCTGGGCCCCCGCCAGCGCACGGCCGCGCAGGGTTCCGTAGATATGGATGCTGCCATCGGCGATGACCTCGGCGCCGGCGCCGACGGTGGCCATCACGGTCAGGTCGCAGTTTTCCGCATACAGCTGCTGCCCCGAACGCACGTTGCCCAGCTGCATGCGGCCCGGCTGTGGTGCGGCGGCATCGGCAGCCTTGCCCATCGGCGTGGCCGGAGCCGGAGCCGGCGCGGCCTTCGCTTCGGCGCGCGCGGCACGGCGCGGTTCCGGTGCGGGTGCCGGCGGCGGGGCAGGTTCTGCCTCGGCGCGCTCGTACTGGGCGCGGAACTTGGCCAGCAGCGGCAGGCCGAGCTGCTGCGAGAGCAGGTCGACCGCACTGGTGCCATAGGCCAATGCCACCGGCAGTACGCCGGCACCGCGCAGGCCATCGACCAGCGCCTGCGCCGTTGCCACGTCGGGCACCTGGCTGAGGCCGCCGAAGTCCAGGATCACCGCTGCACGGCCGAACAGCTTCGGCGCACGGCTCACCCGTTCCTGCATTTCCTGCACGAGGCGTTCAACATCGAGGGTGCGGATGCGCAGGTTGGCGATGCCCACCTGGCCGATCTTCAGTTCACCGGCCTGTTCGTAATCGAAATTCACTGCCACGCTCAGGTCCCCGTCGACCGCTGTGCCTGCGCCGGCAGCTGCCGGTCGCGCGCCCATGCAACATCAGGCAGCTTGCCGCCATAGGTTTCATTCACCCACGGGAAGCTGCACAGTTCCTTGGCCAGCATGCTGGCGCGCACGTCCACCTGCGGCATGGTGTTCTGGCCCAGCTCGCGGAAGCCGAAGCTGCCGTGGAACAGCAGGGCGGCATCGGCGCCGTGGTCCAGGAACACTTCACAGGTCATCTGCGGGTAGCGCAGCTCGGCGAAGCTCTGGGCGTCGGCATAGAACGCACGGCCGACGCCACCACCGCGACGGCGGCTGGCGACCACGATGCGGTCGATATAGAAGAAGGGGGTGTCCAGGTGCTGCTTGAACCAGGCGAAATTGCTGCTGTCGTGCTGGCTGTCGCTGCCGAAGCCGATCAGGAAGCCGGCCAGGTTGCCGTCGCGCTCGGCGACGCGGAAATATTCAGCGGTTGCATAGAACAGGCGCAGGCGCTCGGCATCCAGGGGAAGGATGGCCAGGCCAGCATTGTTGTTCAAAGCCAGGACGGAATCGAGCTCGTGCTCGCGCACGTCGCGGATGACAATCGACATTGTGACTCCGTGGGGTAACGCGGTTGGTCCCATGTACGGACCCTGCGCATGATTATTGCATGCCCGGGGTGGGCTGCGGCATGAACAGGGGACCGCACCGAACATGACTTTATGCCCTTGGGCCCTGACGCGCACAGGCTACGATGGGCCATGCTGGCCCGACTCAACCACAATGCGATGCTGCGCTACTCCGGGTTGTTCACCTGGGGCACCGTCGGCCTTTGGCTTGCGATCTACCTGATCGATCCGGTGTCGCTGACACTGGAAAGCCTGGACGGCGAGGCCGGCTTCCGGATCATTCCCTGGGCCTCGGCCTACCTGGCCTTCGGCTTCGTGTACTGGGTGCTGACGCGCTCGCTGGGCGAAAGCCGGCCCGGCTTCTTCGACCATGCCGCGCTGATCCTGCTGACGGCCTGCGCGATCGGCGTGAGCTATTTCTCCGGCACCGCACTGGGCAGCATCCTGCTGATGGTGGTGGCCGGCCTGCTGCCCTGGCTGCTGGGCCCGCGCATCGGCGTGGTGTGGCTGGTGGCCAGCAACCTGGCCGTGCTGCCGGTCTACATCCAGCCGCTGGGCTTCCCGCCGGTCATCGCCGTGCTGCAGGCCGTCGGCTACATGGGTTTTTCCAGCTTCGTGTTCGTGATCGCGCTGGTTGCGCGCCGCCAGGCCGAGGCGCGCGAGGAGCAGCGCCGGCTGAATGCCGAACTGCGCGCCACCCGTGCGCTGCTGGCCGAAAGCGCGCGGGTGAACGAGCGCACCCGCATTTCGCGTGAACTGCATGACCTGCTGGGTCATCAGCTGACCGCGCTGACCCTGAACCTGGAAGTGGCCGGCCACCTCGCCGAGGGCCAGGCGCTGGAGCACGTGAAGCGCTCACATGCCCTGGCCAAGCTGCTGCTGGGCAACGTGCGCGAGGTGGTCAGCCAGCTGCGCGAGACCGGCGCCATCGACCTGGCCGCTGCGCTGCGTCCGCTGACCGAGCACGTGCCGTCGCTGGACATCCAGCTGGAGATCGAGGAGCCGCTGAACGTGGAAGACCCGCAGCGGGCCCACGTGCTGCTGCGCTGCACCCAGGAGATCATCACCAACACGGTGCGCCATGCCGGCGCCCGCCACCTGTGGCTGCGGGTGTACCGTGAGGTCCCGGACCAGGTCGTGGTGGAGGCCCGCGACGACGGTGTCGGGGCGGAAACGGTCAATGTGGGCAATGGTTTGCGCGGCATGCGCGAACGCCTGCAACAATGTGGAGGCCAGCTGCAGGTGGAGACCCGCCCCGGCGAAGGCTTCCGGCTGCGGGCGACGGTACCGGCAACGGTGCTGGCGGCCCTTACCCAGGTTCCTGAAGGAGTGCGTTGATGATTCGCGTCTGCCTGGTCGACGACCAAACCCTGGTGCGGCAGGGGATCCGCTCGCTGCTGGCGCTCGACGACGGCATCGAAGTGGTGGCCGAGGCCGCCGATGGCCGCCAGGCGGTCGAGCTGATCCCGCAGATCCGCCCGGACGTGGTCCTGATGGACATGCGCATGCCGGTGATGTCCGGGCTGGAGGCGCTGCAGGTGCTGTCACGGCAGGAACAGCTGCCCCCGACCATCATCCTGACCACCTTCGACGATGACCAGCTGGTGCTGGCCGGGCTCAAGGCCGGTGCCAAGGGCTACCTGCTCAAGGACGTGACCCTGGCGCAGCTGGTCGGGGCGATCCGCACGGTGGCCGATGGCGGTTCACTGGTGCAGCCGGCGGTGACCCAGCGGCTGCTGTCCGGGCTGGAGCACATGCGCAACGACTTCGTCAGCCTGGACCGGCCCGACCCGCTGACCGACCGTGAGACCGAGATCCTGCGGCTGATGGCCAGCGGTTTCTCCAACAAGGAGATCGCCAATTCGCTGGGGGTCGCCGAGGGCACGATCAAGAACCATGTGTCCAACATCCTTTCCAAACTGGGCGTACGTGACCGTACGCGTGCAGTCCTGAAAGCGTTTGAACTCCAGTTGGTGTGAGGAAAATCCTTTAGCGACAAAGACTTGGCACGCAGTCTGGGCCCGGATTCAGGGTTGCCCCCCACTTGCCCCCTACATGCCGGGTACGCGGATGCGTTACCCTTCGAATTCTTTGTGCATACAAATGCGCAGCCGGCACGGAAACCGGTGCGCCAATCCCGATAACCAATGCCCGCGAAGCCTGCTAGGATTGGCGCTTCGCTTCAATCAACCCGGCCGTGGGATCGGCCCCGGAGACTCTCTGAATGACCCGTATTATCGAGTTCCTGATCGCCTTGGGGATCGTGGCTGGCCTGTTCGTCATCATTGGCGTCTGTCTGCCGGGCGAGCGTCACATCACCGAAAGCATCGAGACCAACCGCAAGATGACGATCGTGTACGACACGGTCAGCAGTCTGCGCCGCTTCAAGGACTGGAACCCGCTGGTACTGCGCGATCCCGCCGTTGAACTGAAGCTGTCCGGCCCGGCCTCCGGCGTCGGTGCCACTCTCGACTACACCTCCAAGGACCTGGGCACCGGTTCCTGGAAGGTGACCGAAGCCGAAGAGAACAAGCGTGTTGTTATCGCCATCGACGACGCCTCCAAGGGTCACGACAAGGTCAGCACCTTCACCCTGGAGCCGACCGGCAAGGGCGGTCGCAACGTCAAGATCACCCAGGACTACTCGGTGAAGTATGGCTTTGACCTGTTCGGTCGCTACGCAGGCCTGTATGTCAGCCGCCAGATCGGCGATGACATCAAGATGGGTCTGTCGCGCCTGGCGAACATGCTGGCCACCGTGCCGAATGTCGACTACCGCACTTCCGAAGCTCCGCTGACCGATCTGGGCATCGTCGATGTCCCGGCCGAAGACCTGCTGGTCGTCACCGCCGGTAATGTCGACCGTGGCCAGGATTCCATCACCAAGTCCATCAAGGACAACCAGGAGTGGATCAAGCGCGTGATCGAGGCCAATGGCCTGGAAGCCGCCGGTCCGCTGCGTATCATCACCACCGATTTCGGTGCTGAGAAGTACGCCTTCGACATCGCCCAGCCGGTGAAGAAGAAGGGTGCTGAAGGCGTGCCGGCCGAACAGCTGACCGTCAAGATCGACGGTGGCGCTCCGGTCAAGTACGTCCGCGTTGCTCCGCACCGTTCGGCGCATGCGGCCTACACCGGTCACATGGCAGGCCTGGACGTTGCCCGCAGCGCCCTGCGCGCCTGGGCCGTGACCTCGGGTAACGAAGTCATCGACCGTCCGTACGAAACCTGGAAGGACGGCGTGGACAAGTCGTTCACCCCGGAAGCGACGTACGACATCTACTGGGCCGTCAAGTAAGCCTCGGCTGACCCATGTAGTGCTGGACACGAAAACGCGCCGCTTCCTGCGGCGCGTTTTTTTTTCATCCCGAGCCCGGTGTCGGGCATTGCGCAAGGAGCTGTCATGTTCAATTCCGAACGACGCGCGCGTAAACCGTCGTTGCTGGCCTGCCTGGGGGCGCTGCTGGCAGCGGCCTCGATCGGTCTCTCGGCCTATGCCGCGCATGGCGTGTCCGATCCGCTGGCGCAGCAGCACCTGAACATGGCGGCGTTGTACGCCTTTGCCCATGGAGCGGTACTGACCGCCCTCGGCCCCCGCGCGCAAGGCGCGATCGCGCATCTGGCGTTGTACGTGTTGCTGCTGGGCGTGCTGCTGTTCTCCGGCAGCCTGGTGGGCGGTGCGCTGTGGCAGTGGCCGACCCGGCTGGCGCCGGTAGGTGGCACCACGCTGATGGCCGGGTGGGTACTGCTGGCGATCAACGCGCTGCGGCGCTAGCCGCAACGCCCAAGCACTGGTAGCGCCGGGCCACGCCCGGCGTCGAGCGCAGCGACCCGCGTCTGCCTTTGCTTTTTTGTTTGTTCAATTCCGTGGCGGACGTACGCGGAAACTGTCCGTGGCCGGGAGGGTGGGCGGCGCAGGGGCGTAAGCGCCATGGATGGCGCGCCCGAGCTTACATGGACGTACTTGCAGCGGCCCCTGCGCCGCCCACCCTCCCGGCCAGCCCGAGGACCGCAGTCGAGCAGCTGCCACGAGGGGCTCAGCCGTTGGCCGGTTTCCAGCACCAGTGCCACGGTTCGTAGACGATCCCATGCGGGTTGTCGCGCGGATAGCTCAGATGGAACCCGTGCGCCGCCGCATTGGACTGCAGCCACGCAAACGCAGCGGTCGCCTCGAAGGTCTCCTCTGCCGGCGCATCCCCCGGTGTGCCGATGTCCAGCGCGTGACCACTGTGGTGTTCGCTGAAACCAGGGGCGGCATTGACCTTCAGGATCTGCGGCACGCTCTGCCCGCGCGCCAGCTTGCGTTCGAAAATGCCGAGCTGATACGCATGGCTGCGGAAGCCGGAGATCGCGTCCAGTGCAATTCCATCCCGGGCGGCATGCAGGCGCATCCGTCGCCAGCCCTGCGCGGCACCGCGGCGCAGCCACAACGGGCGGGCAAAGCGATCACGTCCGGCCAAGTGCAGCGCGCACGGCTCGGCTTCCAGTGCCAGCCCGCTGTCGTGCGCATAGCGCTGTGCATCCAGGCCCAGCTGCTGCAGGCGCTGTTGCAGGCCAACCAGCGGCAGCCACTGGTCTTCCAGTGCAGCGCCGAACGGTCGTGACCGTGCGCCATCCAGCAGGGCCAGCGCGTCCTCCACGCCGGGCTCGCGTGGCAGGCGCGGCACCAGCGAGTGCACACCGTGCGCCAGTACTGCCGCCAGGTAGCGGCCATCGCGCTTGCGCCGCAGTACCCATTGCGCGCGGGCCAGCAGGCGGGCGTCGAGATTGCTGCGCGCGCGCAGCAGCGGCGCAGGCCACAGTTCGACGGTCTCGGTATTGATCAACAGCGGAGTGCTACGGTGCATCGATCCAGCTTACTGCCGTGGCGCCGTGGCGGCCACCTTGCGCAGCGCCTCGAGCAGGGCCTGCGGGCGCTCCAGGCTGAGCAGCAGGGTGCTGCCGCCGCGCACCGGAATCACCAGCGTGCGTGCGCGGTCGGTGACCAGCGCAAAGCCCTTGCCGCCGCCCTGCAGGCGGAAGTGCCCGGAATAGAAGCCGGGCATGCTGTAGCCGTTGGTCTTGAAACGGATGCCATAGCGGCGATCACGGCTCAGGTCGACCACCTCGGCCTGGTCCAGCAGCAGGTCGGCCACCGGCGTGCGGCGACGGTACAAGGTTGAACGCACGTCCAGCACGTTGCCTGCCAGCTCCACCCGGCGGCGGAAGAACGCCCAGCCCAGGCCGATGCCCATCAGCACGATCACCGCCAGGCTCCATGCCGCGCTGCCGCCCATCAGGAAGAACGGCGGCGACAGGGTGACCTCCATCCAGGGAGCCTCGCTGCGATTGTCGTGCAGCTGTGCCCACATGCCCACGCCCAGTACCGCCAGCAGTGGCAGCAGCACCCACAGCACCCGCAGCGAAGAACTCTCGGCAACCTCGAACGGGCGTGCATCACTGCCGCTCATCGCTGCGCCTCCACCCAACGCGCAACGTCATCGATCAGCTGCCCATCCACGTGGCCCGGCTGCGCGTATTCCTTCAATGAACTGGGGCCGCTGCCGGCGATGCCGATGTGGTTGAGGGCAGGGTAGGCCTTCCATTGCACGTCCCGGCGATCGGCCAGGGCTTTTTTCCACAGTGCCCAATCCGTTTCCGGTACCTGGAAGTCGCGGCCCCCGTGCAGCATCAGCAGTGGTTTTTTCAGCGCAACCGCGTCGCCGCGTGCGTTCACCGCTTCGATGCTTTTCCAGAACGTCTGCGGCGTGCCCAGTGGCAGTTCGCTGGCGGGTGCAGGCGCGTTGCTGCGGGCCGCGGCGATCTGCGCGTCGAGCTTGTCCAGGAACGCTTGCTCCGGGGCGTTGATCGAGCCGTCCAGCGACAGCAGGTAGCGGTTCTGCTCCGGCAGCAGTTCAAGCAATGTGCGCGCCGGCGCGGCCCACAGGATCGCGCCGCGCGCCTGTGGCCAGCGGCTGGCGATGCGCGGGGCGAGCATGCCGCCCTGGCTGTGGCCGAGCACGAAGATCCGCTTGCCGTCGATGCGTGGGTCCGCCGCCAACGCGCTCAACGCGGCGATGGCATCGTCGGTGGTCTCGTCATCAACGTTGAAGCTGCCGCTCTGGAAGTCCTGGGGGCGGGCATGGGTGCGCTTGTCGTAGCGCAGCACGGCGATGCCCTGGGCGGCCAAGCCGCGGGCGATGTCCAGGAACGGACGGTTGCCACCGATGGTTTCGTCGCGATCCTGTGGGCCGGAGCCGTGCACCAGCACTACGGCCGGGAACGGTCCTTTGCCCTTGGGCAGGGACAAGGTGCCGGGCAGCGCGCCGCGTGCCTGTGGCACGCTGAAATCGGCTTCGCTGTAGTTCGCGTCGGCCGGCGGTGGCGCTGCCTTGGCGGCCGGGGCCGGGCGCAGCAGCAGGCCCGCTACTTTGTCCTGCCCGTTCACCGCCACCTGCGCGATCACCGCGCCACTGGCGAACTGCAACGGTACTTCCACCAGGTGCACGCCCTGCTGCTCACTGCTGTGCGCCGGGCCGCGCTGCTTCAGCTCACCCAGCGACTGCCACAGGCCCTGCAGCTTGTCGGCAGGCACAGCCGCGGCCATCTGCGGGGTCAGCATGGCCTCGGCATCGGCGGTGCGCCCTGCCTGCAGGTGATCGAGCAGGCGTGCTGCGACCTGCTGCGGTTCGCCAGCGGATGCACTGGCGGACAACAGGGCAAGGGAAACAGCAAGCAACGAGCGGCGTGCGCTCATGGTTACAGCTCCTTCTTGAAGACCAGCAGGGCCGGGCGCATCGGCGCCGGGACGATGATGTTGACCAGTTCCCAGCCCAGCTGGCCCTGGCGGCTGAGTTCGGCCTGGATGTCATCGGCCTTCTGCAGGCCCATCATGGATGTCTTGACCTCGACGGTCAGGTAGCTCCAGCGCTTGCTCATTCCTTGTCCTCCGGCGATGGCTTGGGTTTCGGCAGGCGGCCTGCCTTGCGCAGTGCCTCGCGCAGCACGTATTCGATCTGTGCGTTGAGGCTGCGCAGTTCATCGTCCGCCCAGCGCTGTGCGGCCGCCAGGACCTCGGCGTTGATGCGCAGCGGATAGGCTTTTTTCTCGCTCATGCAGACTCCTGGCGGGGCGGTGGGGCGCCCCGTTGCGAGGGTGGCTCAGTACAGCGAGCCGGTGTTGACGACCGGCTGCGTGCCGCGGTCCGAGCACAGCACGGTCAACAGGTTGCTGACCATGTGCGCCTTGCGCTCCTCGTCCAGCTGCACCACGCCGTTTTTCTGCAGCTCGGCCAGCGCCATCTCGACCATGCCGACCGCACCGGCGACGATGCGCGTGCGTGCGGCGATGACCGCATTGGCCTGCTGCCGCTGCAGCATCGCCTGGGCGATTTCAGCGGCGTAGGCGAGGTGGCTGATGCGCGCATCGATCACCTGCACGCCGGCATCGGCCAGGCGCTCGGCCAGTTCGTTCTTCAGGTGCTGGGAGATCTCGCTGGCATGGCTGCGCAGCGCCAGCTGGCCGTCCTCGTGCTGGTCATAGGGGTAGCTGGTGGCCATCGCGCGCAGCGCCGATTCGGACTGGATGTGCACGAAGCTCTCGTAGTCGTCCACGTTGTAGACCGCTTCGGAGGCATCGACCACCTGCCAGACGATCACCGCAGCGATCTCGATCGGGCTGCCGTCCAGCTCGTTGACCTTCAGCTTGCCGCTCTCGAAATTGCGCACGCGCTGGCTCACGCGGCGCTTGCTGAAGAAGGGATTGTTCCAGCGCAGGCCGTTGTCCTTGACGGTGCCGACGTACTTGCCGAACAGGCTGACCACCGCCGCCTGGTTGGGCTGCACGGTGTACAGACCGGCCAGCGCGACCAGCGCCAGCGCAGCGATCAGCAGGCCGGCCAGGATCAGCAGCACGTTGGGCGAGCCGGTGCTGGCCTTCGCCGCGACCCCGGCCACGAACAGGGCGCCGCCGGCGAGGGCTACGACCAGGGACCCGGCGAGCGCGCCCAGGCCGTTGAGGGAGGACAGCGACTTCTCTTTCATGGCGGTACGTCCTTGAGGGTTCGAATTGAAGATATCAAAGTGATATCACATTCGGGCTACCGTTCGTCGGCTGGGCGTGCCCAGGCGCTGCGGCTGGACCGGCTAGAATGCCCACCCGCCTTCACATCGCTGCTGGAACCCCGCCATGGCCAAGCTTGGAACCCCGTTGTCCCCCTCCGCCACCCGTGTGCTGCTGCTGGGCTCGGGCGAACTTGGCAAGGAAGTGGCCATCGAACTGCAGCGACTGGGCGTGGAAGTGATCGCTGCCGACCGTTACGCCGATGCCCCGGCCATGCAGGTGGCACACCGCTCGCACGTGATCGACATGCTGGACGCGATGGCCCTGCGCCAGTTGATCGCCCAGGAGCAGCCGCACCTGGTGGTGCCCGAGATCGAGGCGATCCATACCGAGACCCTGGTGCAGCTGGAGCAGGAGCAGGGCCTGCGGGTGATCCCGACCGCGTGTGCTGCGCGCCTGACCATGGACCGTGAGGGCATCCGTCGCCTGGCCGCCGAGACGCTGGGCCTGCCGACCTCGCCGTACCGCTTTGTCGACACCGAGGCCGAGTACCGCGCCGCCGTGGCGGCGATCGGCCTGCCGTGCGTGGTCAAGCCGGTGATGTCGTCCTCGGGCAAGGGCCAGAGCACGCTGCGCAGCGAGGCGGACATCGCCCCGGCATGGGAATACGCGCAGACCGGTGGCCGTGCCGGCGCCGGCCGCTGCATCGTCGAGGGTTTCATCGACTTCGATTACGAGATCACCCTGCTGACCGTACGCCACGCCGCCGGGACTTCGTTCTGCGCGCCGATCGGCCACCTGCAGAAGGAGGGCGACTATCGCGAAAGCTGGCAGCCGCAACCGATGTCGGACAATGCGCTGGCGCGTGCCGAGGAGATCTCGCGCGCGATCACCGATGACCTCGGTGGCTGGGGGCTGTTCGGCGTCGAACTGTTCGTGAAGGGCGACGAGGTGTGGTTCAGCGAAGTATCGCCGCGCCCGCACGACACCGGCCTGGTGACGCTGGTCTCGCAGGAGCTGAGCGAGTTCGCGCTGCATGCGCGGGCCATCCTCGGCCTGCCGATCCCGGTGATCCGCCAGAGTGGCCCATCGGCCTCGTGCGCGCTGCTGGCGCATGGCGAAGGCGTGCCGTACTTCAACAACGTGGCCGCCGCGCTGCAGGTGCCGGACACCGCCGTGCGCCTGTTCGGCAAGCCGAGCGTGCATGGCCACCGCCGCGTGGGCGTGACCCTGGCGCGCGCGGAATCCATCGACGAAGCACGCGCCATCGCGCGTGACGCCGCCGAAGCGATCGGCGTCGAGCTGCGCTCGTAAAACGGTAGCGCCGGGCCATGCCCGGCGGCTTCCCATAGGGCGCGCGACGCGGCCGGAAAAGCCGCCGGGCATGGCCCGGCGCTATCGGTTTATTTCACATCCACCCATACCAGGTGGTGGTCGCTGCCATCGGCGATCTTCGCTTCGGCACTCTCATTGGCCGGCCAGAACACGCCGCTGCCGAGGTACTCGAAACCGACCGAGGGCAGCACGTAGTCCAGGCGCATGGTGCCGGACTTCGGGCCGAAATCGCCGGTGGCATGGAACGGTGCACCCTTGCGGGTGATGCCCTTGGCCGCATAGGCCAGGCTGGTCTGCTCGGCGCCGATGCTGCGTGGGGTGGGGTAGCGCAGCACGCGGGCGTTCTCGATCAGTTCGACGATCGCCTCGTGGCGGCCATCGCCATCGACCGGATCATTGTTGAGGTCGCCAAGAATGACAAAACGCGCATCCTGGGCCAGGCCGCCGCACTGGCCCTTGTCGTCGCACAGCCACGGCTTGTCACCCTGGGTCAGGTATTCCTGCCACAGGCGCAGTTCGTCATGGTTGCGCGCGGCGTTGCGCTTTTCCGGGCCATCGAACACCGGCGGCGTCGGGTGCGAGACCAGCGCGTGGACCACGCCGGCCGGGGTCTTCACCGGTACATCCCAGTGCGACTTCGACGACAGCCGCAGCTGCGACCAGACGGTGTCGTTGTAGAAGCTCTTGCCGGTGCGCGGATCGACCGGGCGGATCGCGCCGGGCATCGCACTCCACTTCAGCAGCTGGAAGCTGCGCACCTTGGCTTCGTCGATCGGGTAGCGCGACAGCACCAGCATGCCGTACTGGCCCGGGTGCAGGCCGTAGCCCCAGGCGTCGTTGCCGCGACCGCGGCCTTCGCCGCCGACCACGCCGTTGTTGTCCAGGTCCAGGCCGCTGGGCACGCCGGTGTTCACCGGCGCCAGGTAGCGGTAGGCGAAGTGCAGCGGCTTGCCGCCACCGGGCTGGGCGACTTCCAGGTAGCGCTTCTGGAACAGGTCGGCGGCACGATGGGCGTCATCGAAGTCGAACTCGTTCAGCAGCACCAGGTCAGGGCGCGCCTGCTGCAGTACCGCGGCGATCTTGCGCGCATGTTCGCTGTCGCCTGCCAGCTCGGCGATCAGGCCGCCGGCTTCGTCCGAATACAGCGAGGTGTTGTAGGTGGCCAGGCGCAGCGCTGCAGACGGTTTTTCGGTCATCGCGGGGGACGTGGCGAAGGCGGGAGCGGCGGCGCCACAGAGCAGGGCCAGGCCGAGAATCAGGGGTTTGGCGTTCATGGGCCATATTGTGCACCTGGCCCGGTGTCAGTGGTTTGTCAGCGTCCGTCCAGTTCGTCATCGAAATCATGCCAGCGGCGGCCATCGTAGGCCTCCAGCGGGCGATAGCGCCGCTTGTAGTCCATCTTCTGGTGCTCGCGTATCCAGTAGCCCAGGTACAGGTGTGGCAGGCCCTCGCGGCGGGCCCACTCCAGCTGCTGCAGGATCGCGAACGTGCCCAGCCCGCGCGCGGCATGGGCGGGGTCGAAGAAGGTATAGACCGCCGACAGCCCGTGCTCGGTCACATCGGTTACCGCCACGCCCAGCAGCTGGCTGGGCTGCCCGTCGTGGCCGGGCAGGCGCATTTCCATGAAGCGCGTGTGCGACCAGCTGCCGATCAGGAACTGTTCGAACTCGTGCGGGCCGTGGTCGTCCATGCCGCCCTTGGCATGACGATGCACCAGGTAGCGGTGGTACAGCTCGAACAGATCCTCGCGTGGCATGGCCGCGGTGATGCGCACTTCCAGATCGGCATTGCGGGCGGCGCAGCGGCGCTGGCTGCGATCCGGGGCGAAGCGGGCCACCGGAATGCGCACAGCGACGCAGGCGTGGCAGTTCGCACAATGCGGGCGATAGACCAGATCACCGCTGCGTCGGAAGCCCCAGCTCAGGGCCAGCGGGTACAGCCCGCCGAGGCGACGGTCCTGCGGGTCCAGCACCAGGTCGCGTGCAACCCGGTCCGGCCAGTACCCGCAGGGGTGCTCGCCGGTCTGGAACAGTCGCAGTTCGTCGTCTCTGTCGCCGTGTCTCGCCATGGGCACAGCATAGCTCCAGCCTGTCGCAATGGCGGCGACTGTCCGCCGGATGAATGGAATGGGCGGCTGCGTCAACCGAGGTCGTGGTCAGGCGTTGTTGTCCTCCGAGGGTGAGGTGTTCACCCCGATGCCAATCCCATTCCCAGGAGTGACCCCATGATCCGTACCCCCCTGCTGCTGGCCCTGCTGCTCGGCACCTCCGCGACCGGCATTGCCTTGGCTGCCGACACCCCGGCTGCACCGGCGCAGCGTTCGGCCAAGCTGGATGCCAATGGCGACGGCGTCATCGACCGCAGCGAAGCGGCGGCCAACCCGCGCCTGGCCGCAAAGTTCGACGAGCTGGACAAGAACAAGGACGGCAAGCTCTCGCGTGATGAGCTGCCGCGCTGGAAGCATGGCCGCCACGGTGGTCGCGGCGGCGAGCGCTGGGCCAAGCTGGACACGAACAAGGATGGCCGCATCAGCCGTGACGAAGCCAAGGCCGATCCGCGCCTGGCCGAGCGTTTCGACCAGCTCGACCTCAACAAGGATGGCTACCTGGACAAGGCCGACCGCGAGCTGCGCATGAAGCAGCATCGTGACGCCTGGTTCGCCGCAGCCGATACCAACAAGGATGGCCAGCTGAGCAAGGCGGAGTTCGACGCCGCCAAGGGCCCGATGCACGGTGGCCCGCGCCACGGCGGCCCGCGTGACGGCGCCGCGCCGAAGCCGCAGCGCTGATTTTCAGTGCAGTGATCGACGACAACGCCGGCGCACTGCCGGCGTTGTCCGTTACAGGCGGCCGCTGAGCGTCATCGTGTAGGCCAGGGCACCGATGACGATCAGGTTCACCGCCATCATGCCGGTCAGGCCGTACATGGATTCGTACTTCCAGTTGATCCCGTTACGCCCACGCCGGGCTGCATCACGCGCGAGCAGCGGCGCCATGATTCGCCGCAGCGTCACCAGGCACTGGTAGTTGACCACCACCAGGCCCAGTGCCAGCACCAGCAGCTGCGCCCACATCGGCGCCTGCAGCAGCACGGTGAACAGGATGGCCAGGCACCAGCCCAGGCTGGTGCCGGTGCTGAGGTTGACGAAGCGGCGGACCTGGACCTGCTCGGCACCGGTCTCTGCGTAGGACAGCAGGAAACGCCCTCCGAGATAGCTGCCGAGCGCGCCACCGACGACGCCACCGATGATCGCGGCCCAGCTTGACGCAGGCAGCATCTGCAGCTGGCCCAGCGTGGCGGTCAACGAGCCGAGCGCGGTGCCGCCGGCAGCGCTGGCGCCACCGAGGCCGAGCTTGCTGCCACCCACGCCGACGCCGGTTCCCAGCAGGATCGCCGCGCTGGCGGTGCCGGGCGCGGCGATCATCACCATCGACACCACCGCCGTTGCGAACGCAGCACTCGGTGCGCTGCTGCGTGCGAATTCGCCGAAGCGCTGCAGCAGGCCCTCGCGCACCTGCGCACGGGCACGTGACAGGCGCTTGCGTACCGCCGCGTCGCTCAGCCCGAGCAGGTCGGCCACCTGCTGCGAATGCTGGCCCTCGCGGTAATACAACAGCAGGACTTCGCGGCTGTCGGCGGGCAGGGCAGAGATGATGTCTTCGGCAGCGATTTCCTCTTCCAGCCGCTGCAGGCGATCGGCCACGCCCGGGGTCGGATCCGCAGCCATGGTCAGCGCCACTTCGGCAGCCTCGCCGCTCAGCGGTCGGCCACGTTGTGCGCGCAGCCAGTCGCGGGCGAGGTTGCGGGTGATCTGCCGCAGCCAAGGCAGGAAGCTGCTCGCGCTGCGCAGCTGGTGCAGCTGTTGCCAGCCCTTCACGAACGCTTCCTGGGCGATGTCCTCGCTGGCCTGGCGGTCGCCGGTGATGGCCAGGGCGATGGCGGTGACCGTGTTCTGGCAGGCCAGCACGATGCGGCCATAGGCATGCTGGCAACCGCTGCTGGCGGCCGGCAGTTCGCGTTCCAGGGTTTCGTCGATGCTTGTGGCGAAGATCGTCATGGCGGCGGGCTCCTGCAGGGATTGTGTCCCATGACGGAGCCGCGCGCCCGATGTGACCGGTTCGCGTCCCGGTAGCGCCGGGCCATGCCCGGCGGCGTTTCTGTCAGGCCGCTGCGCTCGCCGGGCATGGCCCGGCGCTACCTGCGCGTTACGTGGACGGCTGGATGCGGACCCGCACTTCCTCTTCTTCCGGCGGTGCCGGCGCGGTCGGCTGTGCTTGCTGCGGCTGTGCCTGCGGGGCGGGCACCGGCGCGGCTGGGGCAGGGGCACCGCGATGGCGCAGGCCGATCACCAGCGCCACCCCGGCGATCACCACCAGCAGGGCGATGCGGATGCGCCAGGCCCAGCCACGACCACCGGCGCTTTCCTGCACATCATCGCGGAAGGCGAATTCGGCGGTCGGGTGGTCACGACGGGTGGTGTCGAGCAGGCGGGCGTCGCGCAGGATTTCGCGCGCACGCGGCTGGTCGTCGGCGCGCACGACCCACACCGCCGGGTAGGCGCCTGCATTGCCCAGGTCGGTATAGCTGAACTGACCCCGGCGACGGGTCTTGTACGAGCGTCCGTTGGTGACCTTCACCTGGATGTCGTGGCTGCGCAGGAGCTCGGCCACGCCTTCCACGGTTTCCACGCGCTGGCTGCTGAAAATCTGACGCATCGGTCAATCCTTGGCCGGCACGGCGGCCGCTGCTGCCTGGTCCGGAACCACGCGGATCAAGCCTTCCTGGGCGGTGCTGGCAACCAGCACGCCATCACGGGTGAAGAACTGGCCGCGGGCCAGGCCGCGCGAATCCTGCGCACTGGGGCTGTCCAGCGAGTACAGCAGCCAATCGTCGGCGCGGAACGGGCGGTGGAACCAGATCGCGTGGTCCAGCGAGGCCATCTGCACGTGCGGATGGTAGTAGCTGATGCCGTGCGGGAAGGTCGCCGTGCCCAGCAGGTGGAAGTCCGACGCGTAGGCCAGCAGTGCCTGGTGCAGCTCGGGAGCATCGCCCACGCGCTCGCTCAGGCGCAGCCAGACCTGGTGGTAGGGCGGGCGCTTGGGCGGATTCAGTTCATCGCGGGGATACACATGGCGGAACTCGAACGGACCGCCGCGCGAGAGCCAGCGCTGCACCTTGATCGGCAGGCGCTCAAGCACCTCCGCCGGCAACGGCCGGTTCGGTTCGATGTCTTCCGGTTGCGGCACTTCGGGCATCTTGTGCTGGTGCTCGGCACCGGATTCGGCCTGCTGGAACGAGGCCGCGCAGAAGAAGATCACCTTGCCATGCTGGATGGCGGTCACCCGGCGCACCGAGAAGCTGCCGCCGTCGCGGGTACGGTCGACGTCGTAGACGATCGGATGGTCGATGTTGCCGGCGCGGAGGAAATAGGCGTGCAGCGAGTGCACATGGCGACCATTGTCGACCGTGGCCTGCGCGGCCGCCAGGGCCTGGCCCAGCACCTGCCCGCCGAACACGTACTTGGTACCGATGTCGCGGCTCTGGCCGCGGAACAGGTTGTCCTCCAGCCGCTCCAGGGTGAGCAGATCGATCAGCTCGGAGACGACGGGTTCGGGCATGTCGTTCAAGGGGGCGGCCACAGCGATGAAAGAGGGGTCGATTATACCGGTGTAGGCCGGATGCCCCATCTTCGGTAGTGCCGGCCGCTGGCCGGCATCCGCAGGCGTCCCGGCAGGATCGCCAGGCTGCCGGCAGTGGCCGGCACTACCGTTTACTTGCCGAGACGCGCCGCCAGTGCCTGCAGTGCGTTCTGCGCATCCGGGGCGAACCAGGCCTCGACGAAGCGCTCGAGCTGGATCAGGTCCGGATGCAGGGCGTCGTGCAGCTCGGCGCGGGCGATGGCACGGGTCAGCAGCATCGGCTGCCGCGGCTGCTTCAGCAGGTCCTGCAGCCAGGCCACCGCACGGGCCGCCACCAGTTCGCCATCCACCAGTTCGTCGACCAGGCCGATCTGCAGCGCCTGTTCGGCCGGTACCAGCGCGCCGGTGGCCAGCAGCACGCTGGAGCGGTGCGCGCCCACCGCACGGCGCAACAGGCGCTGGATGCCTTCCGGTGCGATCAGGCCGACCTGCACTTCGTTCAGGCCGATGGCATACGGGCGCGCCGGATCGGCACTGCGTGCCATCACCCGGTAGTCGCAGCACAGGGCCAGCACGCAGCCGCCCGCCGGTGCATGGCCGGTGATCGCCGCAACCACCGGGATGCGGCTCTCGGCCAGCGTGCGTACCGCGCCGAAGAACGCGTTCCAGGTGTCCAGCAGCTTGTGCTTGTCATCGCCATGCGAGAGCAGGTGCGGCACGTCCATGCCGCCGGTGAAGATGCGCTCGCTGCCGGACAGCACGATGCCGTGCGCGTCCTCGGCCATCGCCAGTTCGATGGCATGGATCAACTGCCGGCACAGCTCGGTGTCCAGTGCATTGACCGGCGGCCGCGCCAGCCGCAGTTCGCGGATGGGGCCATGGTTGATCACCTCGATGAGCGTCGTCATGCTGCGGGTCTCGTTGCGAAGAAGGAACCTGGCCGATGATAACCAAACCATTCGTTGGCGTACTGTTGATGATGTGTGCGGGCGCAGCATCGGCGGCGGCAGCTGTGCCGGAGTGCGTCACCGTCTCGCAGGGCTGGGTACGTCTGCCGCCCAGCCCGACGGCGACGCCCATGACTGCCGGCTATGGCGTGATCCGTAACGGCTGCTCCACCGCGGTGGCCATCATCGGTGCGCGCAGTGCGAGTTTCGGTGATGTGTCGTTGCACGAGACCCGGATCGTCGACGGGGTCAGTCGCATGCGTGCCGTCGAGCGCCTGCCATTGGCGCCGGGCGAACGCGCCGTGCTCAAGCCCGGCGGCCTGCACCTGATGTTGATGGACGGCAGGCGCGCATTGGAGGAGGGGCAGCCTGTGTGGCTGCAGGTGCAACTGGAGGGTGGCACCGAAGTCAGCACGGCCCTGATAGTGCGCAAGGCCGCGCCGTAACGCGGCGCTCGTTCCGCCGGGCCATGCCCGGCGAGCGCGCAGCGCGGTGGGGCTTACGACCAGTCGTACGAGAACAGCACCGTGCGGCTTTCCGGCTCGTACAGCATCACGATCGCATCGGCACCGGTTGCACACCAGTTGTAGCCGGCCACTTCGGCCACGGCGAAGAACTTGTGGCCATCGCGGGTGATGATCGCGCGCTCGGCATCGTCCGGCGCATGCCGGTCGTCGGCAGCCTCGGTGAACGCCAGTGCGAAGGCGGCCGGAATCTCCGCGGTTTCGATCCAGTTGCCGGTCGATATCTGCCCGCCCAGCACATCGAGGTACGCCTGCTCGCCGGGCTCGCCGTCGCCATAGCGCGAATAGCTGGCCAGGCGTCCATGCTGCTGGAAGTACGCACGTGCCTTGCTGTAGCTCTCACGCATCTCAGCGATGTGCTCCAGCGCGTCTTTGTCCTGCATCTGGTCGCCGATGAAGTAGCCCTCCTCACCGAGGAAACGCATACGGTTGTCGGCGGTCAATTCAAAAGCGATCCAGTTGGTGCCGGTGAACGCGTTGTGGTGTTCTTCGGTGGCTTCGCCGATGCAGCCTTCATAGGGCTCGATCGGACACAGCAGGGTCGCGGCCTGGCCGGCCAGTTCCGGGCGCAGCACGCCCAGGTCGATCTTCAGCAGCGGCAGCAGATGCTGGCCAAGCCAAGCCTGGTCATCGGGGAATACGTCGGCGGGGAAGGGGACCATGCCGGGCAGCAGGTCGCGCAGTTCGGTCTGGTGGATCATGTCAGTCCTTTGATGGGAACGGTCGCGCCGGGCCATGCCCGGCGGGGAGAGTGCCGGCCAGCGGCCGGCACCACCTTCAGGTGGACGCGTTGCGGATGGCGTCCGGCAGCGGCGCGCTCTTGCCGGTCTGCGTGTCCATCCAGACCACCACCACGTTGCCGTCCGAATACAGCTTCGACTCGTCCTGCTGGTCGACGATGCGATGACCGATGGTCACGCTGCTGTTGCCCAGGCGTTCGACGAACAGCTCGACCAGGATGTCGTTGGGCCACACGATCGGCAACCGGTAGTTGACGTTGGTGGCAGCCACCACCGGCGCGATGCGGTCGGTCATCGACACGCCTTCCACGCCCAGCATCCAGCGCACGCGCGCCTCTTCCAGGTAGGAGATGTACTTGGCGTTGTTGACGTGGCCCATGCTGTCCATGTCACGCCAGCGCACGCTGATCGGAATGCGGGCCAGGATCTTGTGTTCGCTGCTCATCAGGCGTCCTTCTTCTTCTTGGTGCCGGCCGTGGCGGTCTTGCTGGCCTTGCCGGTGCTCTTGGCGGCGGCTGCCTTCTTCGCCGGCTTCTCGGGCTTCACCTTGCGCGGCGGGCGCGCATCGGGCTTGTTGGCCACGGCGGCGGGCTGGTCCGGTCGCGCAGTAGTGGACGGCAGCATCCGGGCGAGGAACTGCCCGGTATACGAATCCGGGCATGCGGCCACGTCTTCCGGCGTACCGGTCACCAGGATGGTGCCGCCGCGATGACCGCCTTCCGGACCCAGGTCGACGATCCAGTCCGCGGTCTTGATGACGTCCAGGTTGTGCTCGATCACCACCACCGTGTTGCCCTCGTCGCGCAGCTTGTGCAGCACGCCGAGCAGCGCCTCGATGTCGTGGAAGTGCAGGCCGGTGGTCGGCTCGTCGAGGATGTACAGGGTGCGGCCGGTATCGCGGCGCGACAGTTCCTTGGACAGCTTCACGCGCTGCGCTTCACCACCGGACAGCGTGGTCGCGCTCTGCCCCAGCTTGATGTAGCTCAGGCCGACATCAACCAGGGTCTCCAGCTTGCGGGCGATGGACGGGACCGGTTCGAACAGCTTCAGTGCATCTTCGACGGTCATTTCCAGCACGTCGTTGATGTTGAAGCCCTTGTACAGGATCTCCAGCGTTTCGCGGTTGTAGCGCTTGCCATGGCAGACGTCGCAGGGCACGTACACGTCGGGCAGGAAGTGCATCTCGACCTTGATCAGGCCATCGCCCTGGCAGGCCTCGCAGCGGCCGCCACGCACGTTGAAACTGAAGCGTCCCGGCGAATAGCCGCGCGCACGCGATTCGGGCACCTGTGCGAACAGCTCGCGCAGCGGGGTGAACAGGCCGGTGTAGGTGGCCGGGTTCGAGCGCGGGGTGCGGCCGATCGGCGACTGGTCGATGTCCACCACCTTGTCGAACAGGTCCAGGCCATCGATCTCCTTGTACGGCGCGATCGGGTGCGAGGCGCCGTTGATCTCGTTGGCAGCCAGCGAGAACAGGGTGTCGTTGATCAGGGTCGACTTGCCCGAGCCGGACACGCCGGTCACGCAGGTCAGCAGCCCCGCCGGGATGGCCAGGTCCACGCCCTTCAGGTTGTTGCCGGTGGCGCCACGCAGGTGCAGCGTCATCTTCGGGTTCGGCTTGTGCCGGCGCGCCGGGATCTTGATCGCGCGCTTGCCCGACAGGTACTGGCCGGTCAGCGAACGCGGTGCATCCAGGAGGTCCTGCAGGCTGCCCTGGCCGACGATCTCGCCGCCATGCACGCCCGCGCCGGGACCGATGTCCAGCACGTAGTCGGCCAGTCGGATCGCGTCTTCGTCATGCTCGACCACGATCACCGTGTTGCCAAGGTCGCGCAGGCGGGTGAGGGTGCCCAGCAGGCGCTCGTTGTCGCGCTGGTGCAGGCCGATGGACGGCTCATCGAGCACGTACATCACGCCCACCAGACCAGCACCGATCTGGCTGGCCAGACGGATGCGCTGTGCCTCGCCACCGGACAGGGTGTCGGCCTTGCGCTCCAGGGTCAGGTAATCCAGGCCGACGTCGACCAGGAAGCCGAGGCGTTCGCCGATCTCCTTGACGATCTTCGCAGCGATCTCGCCACGCCAGCCCGGCAGGCTCAGTTCGCTGAAGAACTTCAGGGCTTCATCGATCGGCAGCACCACCAGTTCCGGCAGCGGGCGGTCGGCCACGAACACGTTGCGTGCGGCCTTGTTCAGGCGCGCGCCGTTGCACTCGGGGCAGGCATGTTCGCTGATGTACTTGCCCAGCTCTTCCTGCACCGCCGCCGATTCGGTTTCCTTGTAGCGGCGTTCGAGGTTGGGAATGATGCCTTCGAAGCGGTGCTTGCGCTGGGTGCGGCCGCCGGCCTCGGTGAAGTAGGTGAAGGTGATCGCGTCCTCGCCACTGCCGTACAGCACGGCCTGCTGCACCTTGGCCGGCAGCGAGTTCCACGCCGCGTCGGTGTCGAACTTGTAGTGCTTGGCCAGCGAGGCGATCAGCTGGAAGTAATAGGCATTGCGGCGATCCCAGCCACGTACGGCACCGGCCGCCAGCGACAGCTCCGGATGCACCACCACGCGCGAGGGATCGAAGAACTCGGCCATGCCCAGCCCGTCGCAGCCGGGGCAGGCGCCCATCGGTGCGTTGAACGAGAACAGGCGCGGCTCCAGTTCCGGCAGCGAGTAGTCGCAGACCGGGCAGGAATACTTGGACGAGAACAGGGTAGGGGTTGCCGCGGCATCGTCCAGCGACTGCACCGACGCCATGCCATCACCCAGCTTCAGGGCGGTTTCGAAGCTCTCGGCCAGGCGCTGCTTGATGTCTTCGCGCGGGCGGAAGCGATCGATCACCGCTTCGATGGTGTGCTTCTGGCGCAGCGCCAGCGGCGGCACCGCGTCGATTTCGTACAGTTCGCCATCCACGCGTACACGCACGAAGCCCTGCGCGCGCAGCTGGTCGAACACCTGCGCGTGCTCGCCCTTGCGGTCGCGGATCACCGGCGCCAGCAGCATGTAGCGCTGTTCCGGGTCCAGCGTCAGCATATGGTCGACCATCTGGCTGACCGTCTGCGCTTCCAGCGGATAGCCGTGGTCGGGGCAACGCGGCGTGCCGACGCGTGCATACAGCAGGCGCAGGTAGTCGTAGATCTCGGTGATGGTGCCGACCGTCGAGCGCGGGTTGTGCGAGGTCGACTTCTGCTCGATCGAGATCGCCGGCGACAGGCCTTCGATATGGTCCAGGTCCGGCTTTTCCATCACGCTCAGGAACTGCCGCGCGTACGCCGACAGGGACTCGACGTAACGCCGCTGACCCTCGGCATAGATGGTGTCGAACGCCAGCGACGACTTGCCCGAGCCGGACAGGCCGGTGATCACGATCAGTTTGTCGCGGGGCAGGTCGAGGTCGATGTTCTTGAGGTTGTGCGTCCGCGCGCCGCGGATGCGGATGAAATCCATCGCCATGGGGAATCCGGTTGTGGGGGCGTGGCTGGGCCGCCGGGCCAGCGATAGGGCGGCAATCGGTCAGCCTACCGAGGTGACCAGATGGGGGCAATGGGCGACAATGCCAGCCCGGTGTCTCACCCGGTGAGACCGCCTGTCAGGCAGGGGTCAGATCCCTTTTCACCGTGTGAAAAGGGATCTGACCCCTGCTTGGGGGCCCCCGGGCCGTTCAGGGGGTTGACTTGACCCGTCCGGGGCCCTCTGCGTACAATCCCGCTCCTGTCCGCCCTCGACGGCGGCAGTCCATAGACCACAATAACTACAGAGGAAGTCTGGTCATGTACGCAGTACTGGTCACCGGCGGTAAGCAATACCGCGTGGCGCAGGGCGAAAAGCTCCGCATTGAAAAGCTCGAAGTCGAAGTCGGCAGCGAGATCAAGTTCGACAACATCCTGCTGCTCGGCGACAGCGATGGCATCAAGATCGGCGACGCCCTGAGCGGCGCTGCGGTCACCGCCACCGTCCTGTCCCAGGGTCGTGCTGACAAGGTCCGGATCATCAAGTTCCGTCGCCGTAAGCACCACATGAAGCGCCAGGGTCACCGTCAGTACTACACCGAAATCGAGATCACCGGCATTGCCGGTGGCAGCAAGTAAGGAGATAGGTCATGGCACATAAAAAAGGCGTAGGCTCTTCGCGCAACGGTCGCGACTCCAACCCGAAGTACCTCGGCGTCAAGATCTTCGGCGGCCAGGCCATCGAAGCAGGCAACATCATCGTGCGTCAGCGCGGCACCCAGTTCCACCCGGGTACCGGCGTCGGCCTCGGCCGTGACCACACCCTGTTCGCCCTGACGGACGGCAAGGTGGAGTTCACCGTGAAGGGCCCGAAGAAGCGTCGCACCGTCAGCGTCGTCTCGGTCGAAGCCTGATAAGGCTGCGTCCGGCGCCCATGCCTCGGCATGGCCGTGCTGGATGAAGAGCTCGCTGCATGAAGAGCCCCGCTTCGGCGGGGCTTTTCGTTGGAATCAATGGTAAAACGGGCATCGCCCGGTTGTCGGCCAGCGGCCGGCACTACATCAAGGTGGCGGCGTGCATGCCGCGCCCATCGCAGGCATCGAAACAATGAAACTGGTAGACGAAGCAGAAATCGAAGTGTTCGCCGGCAACGGCGGCAACGGCTGCATTGGCTTCCGTCGCGAGAAGTTCATTCCGCTCGGCGGCCCGGACGGCGGCGACGGCGGTGCGGGCGGCAGCGTGTGGATCCGCGCCGACGAAAACCTCAACACCCTGGTCGACTTCCGCCATGACCGCATCTTCAAGGCGCAGCGCGGCGAGAACGGCATGGGTCGCCAGGCCTATGGCAAGGGCGGCGAAGACATGGTCATCACCGTGCCGGTCGGCACCGTGATCATCAACGTGGCCACCGATGAAATCATCGGCGACCTGACCCAGCATGGTGATCGCCTGCTGGTGGCCAAGGGCGGCCGCGGCGGCCTGGGCAACATGCATTTCAAGAGCTCCACCAACCGCTCGCCGCGCCAGGCGCTGCCGGGTGAGCCGGGTGAGGAGCGCACGCTGAAGCTGGAATTGAAGCTGCTGGCCGATGTCGGCCTGCTGGGCTTCCCCAACGCCGGCAAGAGCACCCTGATCCGCGCCGTCTCTGCGGCAACGCCGAAGGTGGCCGATTACCCGTTCACCACGCTGTACCCGAACCTGGGTGTGGTGAAGGTGGAAAACTACCGCAGCTTCGTGATCGCCGATATTCCGGGCCTGATCGAAGGTGCTGCCGACGGTGCCGGCCTGGGCGCGCAGTTCCTGCGCCA
This sequence comes from Stenotrophomonas sp. OVS01A, assembly GCF_019969775.1. NCBI lineage: Bacteria > Pseudomonadati > Pseudomonadota > Gammaproteobacteria > Lysobacterales > Lysobacteraceae > Stenotrophomonas > Stenotrophomonas sp. OVS01A. The sequence continues at coordinate 446,770 of NZ_JAHXYV010000001.1, forward strand.
CCTGCAGCGCACCCGCCTGCTGCTGCATCTCGTCGACATTTCGCCGATGGAAGGTGGTGTGGAAGGTGTGTCGCCGGTCGAGCAGGTGCGTGCCATCGAGCGCGAACTGGAAAAGCACGATCCGGAGCTGCTGGCCAAGCCGCGCTGGCTGGTGCTGAACAAGGCCGACCTGATGTTCGAGGACGAGGCCAAGGCCGCTGCCGAGAAGATCGTCGCCGAGCTGGGCTGGAAGGAGCCGTGGTTCCTGGTGTCCGCACTGGGTCGCGAAGGCACCTTCCCGATCATGAGCCGGATCATGGCGTTCTTCGATCGCCAGAAGGAAGACGAGCTCGAGGCGGCACGCAACGCGCAGTAATGCCGTTGTGGTTCCCGCGAAAAACCCGGCTTCGGCCGGGTTTTTTGTTGGCGGCCGAATGGGGTCGGATCCCTTTTCCTGTGGAAAAGGGATCCGACCCCGGACATCGGTAGCGCCGGGCGCCGGATTACAGGCAACAAAAAACCCGGCCGAGGCCGGGCTTTTGCGTGCTGCCGGAGCCGGGGCTCCGGCAACCAACCGGATCAGGCGGCCTGGAGGGCCTTGATGCGGTCGTTCAGGCGGCTCTTGTGGCGAGCAGCCTTGTTCTTGTGGATCAGGCCACGCGCGCTGAAACGATCCAGGATCGGCTGGGCAACGGCGAAGGCGGCTTGAGCGCCGGCGGCATCGTTGGCGTCCAGCGCCTTGATCACTTTCTTGACAGCGGTGCGCAGCATCGAGCGCTGAGCCACGTTGCGCGCGTTGCGCACGACGGTCTGCTTGGCGCGCTTCTTGGCGGACTTGATATTGGCCACGGTGGTGGTTTCCTGAAAAATCGGTGTTATGGGAACAGCAAGCTAGCTAGTATGATGGCGTAAGAAATGTACGTCAAGTCGATTGTCAAGAGGGACGTTGAGTGAGTTCACCCAAGATGTTGCGGGGCCTGCTGTCGTTCAGCAGCATGACCATGGTCTCGCGGGTTCTCGGCCTGGTCCGGGACCAGGTGGTGACCTCGACCTTCGGCACCAACGCCATCACCGATGCTTTCTGGGTCGCCTTCAGGATACCCAATTTCCTGCGCCGGCTGTTCGCCGAGGGTTCCTTTGCCACCGCATTCGTGCCGGTGTTCACCGAGGTGAAGGAAACCCGCAGCCACGCCGAGCTGCGTGAACTGATGGCCCGCACCGCCGGCACCCTGGGCGGCGTGCTGATGCTGGTCACCGCGCTGGCGCTGATCTTCGCGCCGCAGCTGGCGTCGGTCTTCTCCAGTGGGGTGGACACCGACCCGGCCAAGCAGGGCCTGCTGATAGACCTGTTCCGCCTGACCTTCCCGTTCCTGCTGTTCGTCTCGCTGACCGCCCTGGCCGGCGGTGCGCTGAACAGTTTCCAGCGCTTCGCGATGCCGGCGCTGACCCCGGTCATCCTCAACCTGTGCATGATCGCCGGCGCACTGTGGCTGGCGCCGCGGCTGGGTGGCACCCCGGAAAAGCAGATCCTCGCCCTGGGCTGGGCGGTGCTGGCCGCCGGCCTGCTGCAGCTGCTGTTCCAGCTGCCTTCGTTGAAGGGCATCGACCTGCTGACCCTGCCGCGCTGGGGCTGGAACCATCCGGGCGTGCGCAAGGTGATGACGCTGATGGTGCCGACCCTGTTCGGCTCGTCGGTGGCGCAGATCAACCTGCTGCTGGACACCGTCATCGCCGCCAAGCTGACCGATGGCTCGCAGTCCTGGCTGTCGCTGGCCGATCGCTTCCTGGAACTGCCGCTGGGCGTGTTCGGCGTGGCCCTGGGCACGGTGATCCTGCCGGCGCTGGCCCGGCACCACGTCAGCACCGACCGCGAAGGCTTCTCGCGCTCGCTGGACTGGGGTCTGCGCATGACCCTGCTGATCTCGGTGCCGGCCATGCTCGGCCTGCTGCTGCTGGCCGAACCGCTGATCTCCACGATCTTCCAGCACGGCCAGTTCACCGCCTTCGACACCCGCATGACGGCGCTGTCGGTGTACGGCCTGAGCTTCGGCCTGCCGGCGTTCGCGCTGCTGAAGGTGGTGTTGCCGGCGTTCTACGCGCGCCAGGACACCAGGACGCCGGTGCGCGCCGGCGTCGCCGCGCTGGTGGCCAACATGGTGTTCAACTTCGCCCTGCTGGCGGTGCTGTACCAGGTGATGGTGCCCGATGAGCTGAAGGCGCAGGGGGTGATGGCGGCGCTGGGCAAGCAGCCCGGCCTGCACCTGGCGCTGGGCATCGCCAGCGCGCTGTCCAGTTACCTGAACCTGGGGCTGCTCTGGTACTGGCTGGGCAAGACCGATGTCTACCAGCGGCGTCCGGGCTGGGGCGGCTACCTGCTGCGCCTGTTGCTGGCGTGCACGGCGATGGTCGGCGTGCTGCTGGCCCTGCTGTACTGGCTGCCGGGCTTCTCGTCGATGGGCGTGTGGGAACGGATCGGCGCGCTCGGCCTGCTGGTCGGCGGTGGCGGGCTGACCTATCTGCTTGCGATGGTGGCGATGGGCTTCCGTCCGCGCGACCTGCGTGGGCATTGATCGTGGCTCCCGGCGGCTATACTTCAGGGTTACACCATTGAAGGGGCGGGCTTCGGCCGGCCGGAACGAGAGTTGATGAGCAGGCTGTTCAGAAGCGTCGAGGGCGGGGAGCTGTTCCCCAACGGAAGCGTGGTCTGCATCGGTGCATTCGACGGCCTCCACCTGGGCCATCGTGCGCTGGTGCGGCACGCGGTCGCGCGTGCGCGCGCCTTGGGTGTGGCTGCGGTGGCGGTGGCCTTCGAGCCCTTGCCGCGTGAGTTCTTCGCCCAGGGTACGCCGCCGCCGCGGTTGACCCTGGCACGCAGCAAGGTCGAGATCCTGCACGAACTGGGCGTTGATGCGATCGGCCTGCTGCGCTTCGACGCGGCGATGGCGGCGATGCCCGCTGAAACCTTCGTGCGCCAGCTGCTGGCGCAGCGCCTGAACGCCCGCGAGGTCTGGATCGGGCCGGAGTTCTGTTTCGGCAACCGTCGCCGTGGCGATCTGGCCCTGCTGCAGGCGCTGGGCGCCGAGCTCGGTTTCAGCGCCGGCGAGATCGAAGCGGTCGACCTGCATGGTGACCGCATCTCCAGCACCCGTATCCGCCAGCTGCTGCAGGAAGGCGACTTCGCCCGCGTCGGCGACCTGCTCGGTCGCCCGTACTCGATCAGCGGGCGGGTCGTGCGCGGGCGCCAGCTCGGCCGTACGCTGGGCTTCCCCACCGCCAACCTGCGCTTCCCGAAGACCCCGGCGCTGTCGGGCATCTACGCGACCTGGGTGCACGGGGTGTTCGACCAGCCGTGGCCGTCGGTGTCCAGTTTCGGTACCCGGCCGACCGTGGACGGCGTGGAGCCGCTGCTGGAAGCGCACCTGTTCGATTTCCAGGGCGACCTGTACGGGCGCCACATCGAAGTCGAATTCGTTGCCAAACTGCGTGACGAAGAGAAATTCAACGATCTGGCGGCGCTGACCGACCAGATGCACCGCGACGCCGAACAGGCGCGTGCCATCCTTTCCGAACATAGATTGCGAGCCACTGCGTGAGCCAGGACTACAAGACCACCCTCAACCTGCCGGCCACCGAATTCCCGATGCGCGGCGACCTGCCCAAGCGCGAGCCGGGCATTCTGGCGCGCTGGGAAGAGCAGGGGCTCTACCAGCAGCTGCGCGACAACGCCGCCGGCCGCCCGCTGTTCGTGCTGCATGACGGCCCGCCGTACGCCAATGCGCGCATCCACCTGGGCCATGCGGTCAACAAGATCCTCAAGGACATCATCGTCAAGTCGCGCTACCTGGCCGGCTTCGATGCGCCCTATGTGCCGGGCTGGGACTGCCATGGCCTGCCGATCGAAATCGCGGTGGAAAAGAAGTGGGGCAAGGTCGGGGTGAAGCTCGATGCGGTCGCGTTCCGGCAGAAGTGCCGCGAGTTCGCCGAGGAGCAGATCGACATCCAGCGCGCCGACTTCAAGCGCCTGGGCGTCACCGGCGACTGGGACAACCCGTACAAGACCCTGAGCTTCGATTTCGAGGCCAACGAGATCCGCGCGCTGTCCAAGGTCATCGCCAACGGCCACCTGCTGCGCGGCGCCAAGCCGGTGTACTGGTGCTTCGATTGCGGTTCGGCGCTGGCCGAGGCCGAGATCGAATACCAGGAAAAGACCTCGCCGGCGATCGACGTGGCCTACACCGCGCGCGATGCGCAGGCCGTGGCGCAGGCGTTCGGCGTAAGCGTGCCGGCCGACGTGGAAGTGGCCGTGCCGATCTGGACCACCACCCCGTGGACGCTGCCGGCCTCGCTGGCGGTATCGCTGGGCGCGGACATCCGCTACGTGCTGGCCGAAGGCCCGGCGCACAACGGCAAGCGCCGTTGGCTGGTGCTGGCCGCTGCACTGGCCGAGCGCTCGCTGCAGCGCTACGGCGTGGACGCGGTGGTGCTGCACGGTGAGGCCGAAGGTTCGGCGCTGGAAAACCAGCTGCTGATCCATCCGTTCTACCCGGAGCGCGAGATCCTCGTGCTCAACGGCGAACACGTGTCCGACGAGGACGGTACCGGTGCGGTGCATACCGCCCCCGGCCACGGCCAGGAAGACTACGTGGTCAGCCAGAAGTACGGCCTGCTGGACAAGTACAACGCCGGCCAGATCACTCCGATCGACGGCCGTGGCGTCTACCTGGAATCGACGCCGCCGGCAGGCGAGGTGGTGCTGGCGGGCCAGCACCTGTGGAAGGCGCAGGAGGCGATCGTGCAGGTGCTGCGCGACAGCGGCGCGCTGCTGGCCTTCGTCGAGATCCGCCACAGCTACCCGCACTGCTGGCGGCACAAGACGCCGGTGGTGTTCCGCGCCACCCCGCAATGGTTCATCTCGATGGACAAGGCCAACCTGCGCAGCGATGCGCTGGCCGCCATCGATACCGTCGGCTGGTTCCCGACGTGGGGCAAGGCGCGCATCCAGAGCATGGTCGACGGCCGTCCGGACTGGACCATCTCGCGCCAGCGCACGTGGGGCGTGCCGATCGCACTGTTCACCCATCGCCAGACCGGCGAGATCCACCCGCGTTCGGTGGAGCTGATGCAGCAGGTGGCCGACCGTGTGCAGGCTGAAGGCATCGACGTGTGGTATTCGCTGGACGCGGCCGAACTGCTGGGCGATGAAGCGGCCGACTACGAGAAGGTCACCGACATCCTTGATGTCTGGTTCGACTCGGGCGTGACCCACGAAGCGGTGCTCGCTGCCCGTGGCTTCGGCAAGCCGGCCGACCTGTACCTGGAGGGTTCGGACCAGCATCGCGGCTGGTTCCAGTCCTCGCTGCTGACCGGCGTGGCCATCGACAAGCGCGCGCCGTACAAGCAGTGCCTCACCCACGGTTTCACCGTGGACGAGCACGGCCGCAAGATGTCCAAGTCGCTGGGCAACGGCATCGAGCCGCAGGAAATCATGAACAAGCTGGGCGCGGACATCCTGCGCCTGTGGATCGCCTCGGCCGACTACAGCAACGAGATGTCGCTGTCGCAGGAAATCCTCAAGCGCACCGCCGACGCCTACCGTCGCCTGCGCAACACCGCACGCTTCCTGCTGGGCAACCTGGACGGTTTCGATCCGGCCCAGCACCTGCGCCCGCTCGACGAGATGGTCGCGCTGGACCGCTGGATCGTGCATCGCGCCTGGGAACTGCAGGAGAAGATCAAGGCCGCGTATGACAACTACGACATGGCCGAGATCGTGCAGCTGCTGCTGAACTTCTGCAGCGTGGACCTGGGCTCGCTGTACCTGGACGTGACCAAGGACCGCCTGTACACGATGCCGACCGATTCGGATGGTCGTCGTTCGGCGCAGAGCGCGATGTACCACATCGCCGAAGCGTTCACCCGCTGGGTGGCGCCGATCCTGACCTTCACCGCCGATGAGCTGTGGGGGTATCTGCCGGGCGACCGTGCCGGCCACGTGCTGTTCACCACCTGGTACGAGGGCCTGGCTCCGCTGCCGGCCGACGCACAGCTCAACGCGGTCGACTTCGACCAGCTGCTGGCCCTGCGCGAGCAGGTGGCCAAGGTGCTGGAGCCGATGCGCGCCAATGGTGCGATCGGCGCCGCGCTGGAAGCGGAGATCACCATCGCCGCCAGCGAAGAGCAGGCGACCCGCTGGCAGCCGCTGGCCGATGAACTGCGCTTCCTGTTCATCAGCGGTGACGTGCAGGTGCGTCCGGCGACCACCGACGAGGTGTTCGTCAGCGCGCAGCCGACGCAGAAAGCCAAGTGCGTGCGCTGCTGGCACCACCGTGCCGACGTCGGCAGCAATGCCGACCACCCGGAACTGTGCGGCCGCTGCGTGACCAACGTCGCCGGTGCCGGCGAAGTGCGGAGCTGGTTCTGATGGCCGCCGCGCGCCCGCATCCCAATGCGCTGATCTGGCTGCTGCTGTCGGCAGTCATCATCGGCCTGGACCAGTGGTCGAAGGCCTGGGTGCTGTCGAGCCTGCCGGAGTTCCAGCCGGTGGTGGTCATCGACGGCTTCTGGAACTGGTACCGCACCTACAACACCGGGGCAGCGTTCAGCTTCCTGAGCGATGCCGGTGGCTGGCAGAAGCACTTCTTCACCGTGCTGGCGATCGCCATCAGCGGCCTGATGGCCTGGTGGCTGCGCGCGACCGCCCGTGGCAACTGGAAGGCCGCCGTGCCGTACGCGCTGATCATCGGCGGTGCGATCGGCAACGTCATCGACCGCCAGGTGCATGGCCACGTGGTCGATTTCATCCAGTGGTACGTCGGCGAGCATGTCTGGCCGTCGTTCAACATCGCCGATTCGGCCATCGTGGTGGGTGCCGTCGGCATCGCCCTGTTCGGCCTGTTCGACGGCAAGTCCGCCAAAAAGGCGGATAATGCCAATCCGAAACCGTAAGCCGGCCGCTGCCGGGAGACTGAACTGATGGATGTGCTGCTCGCCAACCCGCGTGGTTTCTGTGCCGGTGTCGATCGTGCGATCGAGATCGTCAAGCGCGCGATCGAAACGCTGGGCGCGCCCATCTATGTCCGCCATGAAGTGGTGCACAACCGCTTCGTGGTCGACGACCTGAAGCAGCGCGGCGCGATCTTCGTCGAGGAGCTCGACGAAGTGCCGGACAACAACACCGTCATCTTCAGCGCCCATGGCGTTTCCCAGGCCGTGCGCCAGGAAGCCGAGCGGCGTGGCCTGAAAGTGTTCGACGCCACCTGCCCGCTGGTGACCAAGGTCCACTTCGAAGTCGCCCGCCACTGCCGTGCCGGCCGTGACGTGGTGCTGATCGGCCACGCCGGTCACCCGGAAGTGGAAGGCACCATGGGCCAGTGGAACCGCGAAGCGGGCACCGGCCAGATCTACCTGGTCGAGGACGTGGAGCAGGTGGCCACGTTGCACATCAACCAGCCGGAAAACTTCGCCTACACCACCCAGACCACGCTGTCGGTGGATGACACGCGCGGCATCATCGATGCGCTGCGCGAGCGCTACCCGGCGATGCAGGGGCCGAAGAACGACGACATCTGCTACGCCACGCAGAACCGCCAGGACGCCGTGCGCGACCTGGCCAAGCGCTGTGACCTGGTGCTGGTGGTCGGTTCGCCGAACAGCTCCAATTCCAACCGCCTGAGCGAGCTGGCCCGCCGTGAAGGCGTGGAGAGCTACCTGATCGACGGTGCACACGAGATCGACCCGGCCTGGGTGGTGGGCAAGCAGCATATCGGCGTGACCGCTGGTGCCTCGGCACCGCAGGTGCTGGTCGATGGCGTGCTGGCGCGTCTGGCCGAGCTGGGCGCGTCCGGTATCGGTGAGCTGGACGGCGAGCCGGAATCGATGGTGTTCGCGCTGCCGAAGGAACTGCGTCTGCGCCTGGTCGACTGACCGGCAGCGCTGCTGGTGGGTGCGTACCCTGGTTCGCACTGTCGGCTGTACGTCATCCAGGCGTGGCGTGGATCTACTGCTCTGCTTTCCAGCAGATCCACGCCATGCGTGGATGCTGCCAGTCTTCGCCGACGCTCCGATGAGGCTTTGCCGCATCTGGTCGATGCGCCACTGACCATGACCTTCGGCCATGGGGCTCGGCACCTCACAGGCCTAGCATCGGGGAATCCTTCGCTGCTGGAAGTTGCCGATGAAAACCCGTGCCCTGGTGATGTCCGTGCTGTTCGCGCTGGCGGCTACGCCCGCGCTGGCGCAGACTCCGCCACCGGGTGATACCGCCGCCCCCGGCCTGCTGCGCATCGACGTCGATGCACGCGACCTGGCCCGGCGCATCTTCAAGGTGACTGCCACCGTACCGGCCAAGCCTGGCCCGATGACCCTGCTGTACCCGCAGTGGATTCCCGGCAACCATTCGCCCACCGGCCCGATCGACAAGCTGGCCGGCCTGCGCGTCACTGCCAACGGCAAGCCGCTGGCCTGGCAGCGCGACCAGTACAACGTGTACGCGTTCAAGGTGGATGTGCCGGCGGGCGTGAGCGAGATCGTCGCCCACTTCGATTTCCTGTCTTCGCAGGGCGGCAGCCAGGGCCGGGTGGTGATGACCCCGGAAATGCTCAACCTGCAGTGGAACGCCAACTCGCTGTATCCGGTCGGCGTGGACGCGCGCAACCTGCAGGCGCAGGCCAGCGTGACCCTGCCCAAGGGCTGGGCCTACGCGACCGCACTGGAAACCGCACGCCGCGATGGCGACACCGTGGTGTTCAAGCCGATTTCCTATGAGCACCTGGTCGATTCGCCGCTGTTTGCCGGTGAGCATCACCAGCGCATCGACCTCGACCCGGGCGCGAAGGCGCCGGTACATCTGAACGTGTTCGCCGACGATGCCAAATCGCTGAAGCCGACCGACGCGCAGCTGAAGGCGCACCGTGCGCTGGTGCAGCAGGCGGACAAGCTGTACGGCGCGCGCCACTACGACCACTACGAATTCCTGCTTGCGCTGACCGATCGCCTCGGCGGCATCGGCCTGGAGCACCATCGTTCCAGCGAGAACAGCGCCGACCCGGGCTACTTCACCGAGTGGGACAGCAACGCGTGGATGCGCGACCTGCTGCCGCATGAGTACACCCACTCGTGGAACGGCAAGTACCGTCGTGGTGCCGACCTGGCCACGGCCAACTTCAATACGCCGATGGGCGACAGCCTGTTGTGGGTGTACGAAGGGCAGACCCAGTTCTGGGGCCAGGTACTGGCCGCACGTTCGGGGCTGTGGTCCAGCGAGCAGGCGCGCGACATGCTGGCCAATGTGGCGGCCACCTATGATCGTGGTCGCCCGGGCCTGGCCTGGCGACCGCTGCAGGACACCACCAACGACCCGACCATCGCCCAGCGTCGCACCCTGCCGTACCGCAACTACCAGATGAGCGAGGACTACTACTCCGGCGGGCAGATGCTGTGGCTGGAGGTGGAGGGCAAGCTGCGTGGGCTGACCGGCAACCGGCGCAGCCTGGATGACTTCGCGCGTGCCTTCTTCGGCGTCGGCAACGGCGACTGGGACGTCAATCCGTACACCTTCGATGACGTAGTGGCGACCCTCAACGGCATCGCGCCGTACGACTGGGCGAGCTTCCTGCGCCAGCGCCTGGACGGGCACGGATCGCTGACCGGTGGCCTGGAACTGGCGGGCTGGAAGCTGGTCTACCGCGATGCGCCTAACGAGGCCTACAAGGCGCAGGAAAAGCGCGCCAAGGCAGCGCTGCTGGCCTACTCGCTGGGAGCGACGGTGCTCGACAGTGGCGTGGTCGGTGATGTGGTCTGGGACAGCCCGGCGTTCAATGCCGGCCTGGTACCGGGCATGAAGGTGATCGCCGTTGGTGGCCGCGAATACAGCAGCCAGCGCTTGAAGGATGCGGTGGCTGCGGCCGCCACTGACAAGGCGCCGGTCACGCTGCTGGTCAAGCAGTTCGACCGCATCGACACGATGAAGATCGACTACCACGGTGGCCTGCAGTATCCGGTGCTGGAGCGCATCGCCGGCCGCCCGGATCGCCTTGCAGAGCTGTGGAAGGCACGATGAAGCTGCGCACGCGCGATGGGTTGATCCTGGTGGTGGCCGTGCTGGCCATCATCGGCGCCTACCTGGACGGCGACGGGCGCTGGCTGCACTGGTTGGCCAAGCCGGCGACCACGCTGCTGATCGCCGCCATCGCCTGGCAGGCGCGGCCGGCGGGCGATGCGTTCTACCGGCGTGCGGTGCTGGCCGGCATGCTGTTGTCCTGTGCAGGTGATATCGCGCTGATGCTGCCGATCGACGCGTTCGTGCCAGGCCTGGTGGCCTTCCTGCTGGCGCACCTGTGCTACATCGCCGCGTTCCGTGCCGGCCTGCGCGCGGGCCGCGGATTGCTCGCTGCCTTCGTGCTGCTTGCCGCATTCGCTTCGATCAACGTCACCGGCCTGTGGCCGCATCTACCGCTGCCGATGCGCGTTCCGGTGCTGGCCTATGTCGTGGTGCTGGCGCTGATGGCAGTGCTGGCACTGGCCCGCTACTGGAAGCGGCCGCACGTCGACGCACTGGAAGCGGGCAGCACGCGTTGGGCTGCCGCTGGCGCACTGCTGTTCGTGGCCAGTGATTCATTGCTGGCGTGGGATCGCTTCGGCGGTGGCCTGCCGATGGCCAGCCTGCTGGTGCTGTCCACCTACTACGCTGCGCAGTACGCCATCGCCCGCTCGGTGAGATAGCCCTTTTTCTACTGCAGGTTGCCCTTGGCGTCGTAGCGCAGGCGTACGGTTTGGCGGTCGCCGGCTACTTCATCCGGCAACCACGCCAGCTTGCCGCCCTTGCGGATGACCACATACACATGGCCGACGTCGGCGGGCGTACGCATCAGTGCATTGCGCTGTTGCTGCAGGGCCTGCGTCACCCGTGGCACGGCATCGAAATCGATGTTGGCCAGTGCAGTGCTGCTGCGGCGCAGGGTGATGGTCGGCGCGAACTGCTGCGGATTCACCGCATCGCCCTTGCGCCATTGTCCGCGTTGGTAGTGGTAACTATCCACGTGGCCCGGCTGCTGTGGATCGACCAGGTCGATGTCGATTCGGCCGTCGTCATGGAAGTGGATGCTGTGGAAAACGACCAGGCGTTCGCCGGCCAGTCCGGGCATCGCCTCCAGCGCCTGCCGTGCCACCTGCAGGCGCTCGCTGTCGAGCAGCAGGTTCGGCCGCGCGCGCCTTGACAGCGGCATCGGTTCGGGCGCCGCCCGTGGCGTTGCGATGGCCACCGTTCGCAACGGTTGTTCCCATGGGTCTTGTTGCAACGCATCCGCAGGCACGGTCGATGCGGCGCCACGCAGGGTCGCGTTGACGGTCTGCAATGCGCCGCCTGCCGTGGCGGCACCGGCCAGGGCCAGCACCACCCCGGCGAACACCAGCGGCGTGGACACGGGCCGCTTCACGCGTGCTCCATGCGCACGCTGCGGCGATCATCCGGGTCGTAGAGGATGTCGACCTGCCCGCGTGGAATGTTGGCCAGTTCGAGCAGCGCAACGAAGCGGCGCACGCTGGCCTGCTGCACGTTGCCCTCGCGGTCGAGATATTCCAGCTTGAACTCGACCTGCGGTTGTTCGTTGACGTAGGTGCCGGTCTGGCGCACGTCGAGCACCTGCGCTTCAGCGCCGATACCACGGTACTTGAGCGCTTCGCCGCGCGCGTCGATCTGCAGTGTGCCGGCCAGCAGGCGCGCCAGCAGACGCAGGCCGATCAGGTAGCCGCACAGCACCAGCGGGCAGACCAGCAGCGGATGGCCGAAGCCCAGGAACGTCCAGCCCAGTCCATCGCTCTGCAGGCGATAGGCCATGACGTACGCGGCAGCGACCACGACAATGCCGATCAGGCCGCCGATGCCGCGGCGCCACAGGCTGGCGCGGTCCAGTTCCGGTTGCGATCCTGCCAGCATCAGGTTGGGCGCGGGGCCGGGTGTAGGGCTGAGCAGCACCTCCAGCTGGCTGCCCACGGCGAAGCGCTGCAGCTGTGGTTTGCTGTCGACCACGACCAGGGTTTCGGTGATCGGGGTGCCGGACAGATTGTCGAAGGCCAGCTGCAGCCGCCACTGCGCGAAGCCGCGCACCTGCACGCCGGTCTGTTCGGCCTGCTCGATGCGTGCGCTGCGTGGCGTGCCGTCGGCCAGGATGCCGCGCACACGTTGCAACGCACGGGGTGGCGCCAGCAGCAGGTAATGCAGGAAGGCGTACAGCAGCACCAGCCACAGCGTCAGCGACGTCGCCAGCAGGGCCAGTGCCAGCCAGGGCGCGCTGCGGTCGCCCGCTTCCAGCGGCCAGCTGGTGCCGAAGTACAGCAGGCAGGGGAAGGGCAGCGCGAAGAACAGCATGAGCGCGCCCAGGAACCAGAGGTAGGCTTTCATGACTCGCCTTCGACGCCGTGGAACAGGCGGCGTAGGGTACTACGCTCAACGGAATTGCAGGGTCAGCAGGAAGTAGCGCCCGAGTGGATCGTCCAGCCCGGGCATCTGCCCGCCGCTGCCGACCAGGTGGTTCACCGGCCGCGTATCAAGCAGGTTGTGCACGTCCAGTGCGGCAATCACGCGCGGGCTCAGCCGCCGCGCCAGATGCAGGTTCCAGCGCAGCTGCGCCGGGTTCATGCAACGGCCCTGGTCATGCTGCTCCTGCGCGCACGCTTCACCGGCCAGCCATGCGCGGGTGCGGCCGACGCGGTTGCCTCGCAGGGCGATGTCCCAGGACGGGTTCTGCCACTGTACGTTGAGGATGCCCGCGTTCGCCGGCGTGGCATGCCCGCGCAGGTCCACCGATTCGCCATGGCCGCGATCACGACGCAGCTCCTGCTGTTTCAACGCATCCAGCGAGAACAGCCACTGCCCGTTGCGGCCGGTATCCACCCGGTACTCGCCGCGCAGTACCCAGTTGCGCGAGGTGGTGCGGCCGATGTTGTCGAATGACAGGCGAAGATCACGCAGGCGACCCTGCTCATCCAGTTCCCAGGTGCCGGGATTCCACAGGGCATCGCTGGGTTGCAGGGCGAGGATCTCGTTGCGCAGTTCGACGATGTTGTGGGTCAGTGACAGCGAGAACGCATCGTTGGGTGTCCAGCTGGCGGCCAGCGAGTGGCTGCGCGAGGTCTCGGCTTTCAGCCCGTCGTTCTCCGCCACCTCCACTTCCACCGCGCAGCCGCCATCGCGCAGCGGGCGCGCGCACGTCGGCAGGGACTCCGAGGCGGGCAGGCCATACAGGCCGAAGTAGCCCGGTGGCCGCCGGCGCTCGAAGATGCTGGGAGCGCGGTAGCCGCGGCCACTGGCCAGCAGGAACGACCAGTGCGGGCTGGGGCTCCAGCGCAAGCCGGCACGCGGCGAAAACGCAGTGTCACCGCCATCGCGGTCCAGTCGCGCGGCCACGTCCAGGCGCAGTGTCGGCGCCAACGGCAGGCCCACTTCGGCGTAAGCGGCGTTGCTCTGCCGCGACAGCCGGCGTTGCTCCATCGGCAGTCCCAGCGCCAGCTCGCCCTTGCCCAGCAGCGGATCGGGCAGCGAGGTCCAGCGCTCGCGGCGCAGATCGATACCGGTGGCCAGTTGTGCTGCACCGCCGGGCAGTGTCATCAGGGTGCGCTGCATGCCCCACCAGCCCTGCCACTGCTCGGTACGTCCGCGGTTGTGGATGGCCGGGAACAGCTCCTCTGCCAGTCCCGCCGGCAGGGTGGAAAATCCGGGCAGGAAGTCCAGCGTGCGTGCTGCTTCCAGCAGGCGTTCGCTGCGCACGGTGCCTTCGGTGCGCAGGTCCACCTGGCTGCGCTGCGCGCTGAGGCCAGCATCCCAACTGCGGCCGGCGCGCTCACGGCCCATGCCGAAACTGATGTCGCCTTCGGTGGCATGCACGCGCGGGCGCACTTCGCCGCCTTCCTGCAGGACCACGTTGAGGATCGCGCCACGGCTGAAATTGAGGGCGACGGCGGTCGGGCCCAGCTCGAAACGCTGGCGGTTGTGGCTGGCGCGTGCTTCCACGTAGGCGTAGCGTCCGTCACCGCGCTCGTGGCGATAACGCAGGTAGCTGGACAGCGTTTCCGACGCCGGTTGCAGCGAGCGCGGGCGTGCGTTGTCGAACCAGCAACCGTCGTCTTCGCTCTGCAATGGCGGATGGCACTGCGTGGCCGGGTAGTAATCACCGTTGGGCATGATCAGCCCGATCGGGTACAGCGAGGTTTCCGCATGCCAGTCGCGCTGGTCACCGGCCACATGCTGCAGGCGATGCAGATCGATGCCGGCGAACCAGCGGTCGCCGCCTTCGCGCACGCCGCCCGTGGCCGCCTGCAGCCGGTACTGATCGCCATCGCCACGGCTGCTGACACCCGATTGCAGCGTCGCTTCCGGTCCCTCGGCCTGGTCACGCAGAATGATGTTGACCACGCCGGACATCGCATCGGCGCCGTAGATGGCCGAAGCACCGCCACGCACCAGCTCGATGCGCTCGACGAAGCTGAGCGGAATGCCTCCCAGATCGGTCAGCCCGCCTTCTTCCAGCGACACCATCGGATACCGCGGCAGGCGCCGGCCGTTGACCAGGAACAGGGTTGCGCGCGGGCCCATGCCGTCCAGGCTGGTGGTGGCGGCCGCGCCGACCGGCAGGTACAGCGAGTCGCCGCTGCGCGAGGTGCTCAATGGCGGATGGCCGTTCATGCCGGGCAGGTGGCGCAACAGGTCGAACAACGTGCCGTAGCCGCTGCGCAGGATGTCCTCGCGATCGATCACCGTTACCGGCAGCGTGGTCTGCACGGAGGTGCGCGGCAAGCGGCTGCCGGTGACATGGATCGGCGCCAGTTCCACCTGCACCGGCTTGGCTGGCGCGGGCGGCGGTGGCCGCCGTACCGGCTGCGCGACCACGGCGGGTGGTGCAGCGTGCCGGCGCACCACGAATCCGCCGCTGGGGGTCTGCAGGATGTTCACCGGCATGCCGGCGACGAGCTCCTTGAGTGCGGCGGCCGGCGCCAGCGAGCCGGCGACGCCGCCGGTGCGCAGGCCGGTCAGTTCACGTGCGTCGAACACCAGGGCAATGCCACTCTGGCGTGCCCATTGCTGCAGGGCCGGCGGCAGGGCGCCGGGAGCGATCCGGTAGTCGATCTGTCTGACGGCTTCTGCTGACGCCGCCGTTGCCGCCACACCGGGCACCAGCGCGACGCACAACAGGGCCTGCAGCAGACCCCAGCGCAGCACGTCCCAACGGAGCACGTCCCAACGAAGCACGTCCCAACGAAGCACACCAGGCGCCGGCATCGGCCGCCGCCTCAGTAGGTGCGGCGCAGTTCCAGCGCGCCATCCGAGCGCGGCTGGCCAGCAATGGACCACCCCAGTTCCAGGGCGGAAAGCAGTTCATGCGCGTCGCCTGCACGGAAGGTGCCGCTGACCGCGAGGTCGGCGATATCCGGGTCGGCGACCACCAGTGGCGTGCTGCCATAGCGGTTCATGCGCTCGACCACGGTGGCCAGGGGGGTGCCGTCGAACACCAGCTTGCCCTGCGGCCAAGCCTCGGCGGCGGCAGTCGAGGACAGCTGCGGGCCGGGTTGGATTTTGCCGGAGGCCAGGACCTGCAGCTGCTGGCCCGGCGAGAGCGTGTGCTGCGCACTGCCACTGGTGACTTCCACCACGCCTTCCAGCAGCGCGACCTCGACCCGGCCGTCAGCCAGGCGTTCAACCTGGAAGGTGGTGCCGATATCGCGGATCGAGCTGCCGCCGGCCTGCACCCGCAGCGAGCGCGATGACGGTTCGACCTGCAGCTGGATGCGACCGTGTTCCAGTGCCAGTTCGCGCTTGCGCCAGCCGAAGCGTGCGGTCAGCGTGGTGCCAGCGTCGAGCGTGGCGATGCTGCCATCGGCCAAGGTGCGCTGCTGCGGCAGCAGGCTGGCGTTGGCGTAGGTCAGCGGTGTGGGATTGCCATCGGTGTACAGCATCCAGCCCAGGCCAACGGCCAGGCACACGCCTGCAGCGGCGGCGACACCGGGCAGCCAACGCCGCTGCGGCCGGCGTGCCGCACGCGCGGCGGCGGTGCGCAGCCACGGGTCGCCGGCCAGGCCGGCGCTGCGCTGGTGCAGCTTCTCGGCCTGCACCCACGCGCTGACGTGTGCCGGATCCTCGGCCAACCAGTCCTCGAAGGACTGCCGTTCTTCGGCGCTGCAGTCGGGGGCGTCCAGCCGGGCTACCCAGGCGCTTGCGTGTTCAAAAAGCAACGTGTCATCCCTGTTGTCGTTGCGGATCATTCGGCATCTCCATCATTGTGGAGAGGATCGGGGCCCAGCTCCTTGCGCAGGCCCTGCAATGCACGGGCAATGTGTTTTTCCACGGTCTTGGCGGTGATGCCGCAATGCCGGGCGATCTGTGTATAGCTCATCCCGGTGATGCGGTTGAGCAGATACACCTCGCGGGCACGTTCGGGCAGCTTGAACAGCGCCTGGCGCAGCAGGGCGAGCATCTGCCCGGATTCTGCCTGACGCAGCGGATCAGGAGAAGCACTGGCGGCTTCTTCGTTGCCGTCGCGTTCGGTCAGCGACAGGTGGTTGCGCGATTGTGGCGAGCGCCCGCGGTCTGCCAGGCGGTTGCGGGCAATGCGGTACAGCAGCAGCCGCAGCTCCTCGGTGCCGTGCGCGCGGTAGCGGATCAGGCGCTCCATGCAGTCCTGCGCGATGTCCTCGGCATCCTCGGGGCCGACACCGCGGGCGCGCAGGAAAGCGCACAGCGGCGCGCGTTCCTCGCGCACGAATGCGATGAAGGCATCCGGAACCCCGGGCAGATCCGGCGCAGGACGGAGCAAAGGGGAGGGCGCGGACAGGGGAGGGCCTCGGACGACGATGACGGACGCGTCACCGAGTTTTACGCGACGGTGACCGGATGGGGAAGCCCACGTTTCTTCCGTATTTCCATTGTGAATGCATTCATGTTTTTTCTCGCCGTCGACTGGGGGCGTCGAGCCCGCTGCTGCGTTCTGCTTTCGACCCGCGTGGTGCGGGCGGAGAGAGAGAACGCAATGAAGCATTCGAAGTTGAGCATCGCCCTGGCAGGCCTGGTGGGTATCGCGACCCTGGGCCAGATGGATGACGTCATGGCAATGAATTATCACGTGCAGGGCGATCGCGTCGTGCTGAGTGGCGGTGTCACCGTCGCCGACGTCGTCGCGCTGCCGGCGCTGCTGGCCAAAGCGCAGGCCGAAGGCCGCCCGATCCGCGAAGTCGTGCTGCGCACCTCCAATGGTGGCGCGCTGATCGCGGGTGAGTGGCTGCAGGGCGTGATCCGCACCAACGGCCTGAACACCATCGTGTCCGGCCACTGCATCTCGTCCTGCTCGATCATGCAGTCCGGTGGCGTCGAACGTTACCTGGCCGGCGACCTGCCGCTGGTCGACTCGGTGCAGATCCACGCTGCCAGCAACAGTGGCAAGGTGATCTACACGCCGTCGCCGCGGATGACCGAGATCTACACCGGCAACTACGGCGGCGGCATGGACGCCGGCCTGCTGCACAAGGCCATGTACGAGGTGGTGCAGCCCAACGGCCTGCTGGTGTTCCGCGACCCGGCCCGGACCACCGGCGCTTCGGTCAGCTTCGATCCCGATGGCAGCGGCCGCAGGCTGGAGACCTTCCCCGGCCAGGACATCTACAGCAACAACATCATCACCGCCGCCGGTTACCGCGATCCGGGCGATACCCTGACGGTCACCGGCAATGTCAGCGGCGACATCAATCCAGGCTACCTGCGCACTGCGCGCCAGCTGCAGGCGTTCGTCGATGACGACTTCGCGCGCTGGAACGATACCGACTTCGCCACCACGTACATCAACTATGCGGTGAACATCTACAACCGCTCCAGCGCCGGCCCGAACGGCATCGGCCCGGCTTCGGTGCAGGATTACCTCAACGATCCGGGTACACAGCAGCTCCTTCTGGGCCAGCTGCGCCTGGATGAACTGGACGCCTCCACGCTGGGCAATTCGGCTGGCGTGATACGCGTCGCCAAGGGCGGCACCTGGCGCACCGCCGAAACCACCGGCGCCGATTTCATGCTGGTGGAGAACGGCACCATCGCCCTGGAAGGCGGCGCGTTGCGCACGCCGGAGCTGCGCGTGCTGGCGGCCGGCATGGTGGTTGGCCACGGCGACATCGCCTCGGTTGCCACCGACTCGAGCGCACTGCTCAATGGCACTGGTCCTTCGTACCGCGAGGATGGCTTCAACCGCCTACGCGTGTACGGCACCCTGATGCCGCGTGGTGGTGATCTGGTCACCCACGGCTACGTCAACATCATGCCGGGCGGCAAGGTGCTGTTCGACGTGACTGAAGCCGGCGGCTCCCAGGCCGGGCGCCTGCGTGTGGGCGACTTCTACGACAGCGGCGCCAACGAGGGGGCGCTGGTCATCTCGCCGGGCGCCCACCTTGAACTGAACGTGGCGCAGGGCTTCTACGCCGGCAACTACCAGCGTGAGCTGGTGAGCGGCCCGATCTACCAGGGCGGTTTCACCGATGCGGTGCGCCTGGGTGACACCGGCTATACGGCCAGCATCACCGACGGCGAGGTGTTCCGGCCGCGCCACAATTCGCTGCTGAGCTTCAACATCAACCAGACCGCCGAGGGCCTGTCGCTGACCGCCAACCCCGGCTTCGACCAGCTCGCGCAGCTTACCGGCAACAATGGCAACGATGGACTCGGTCGCGCGCTGGCCACTGCCGGCCAGCGCCAGGATGCCGGGCTGAAGCCGCTGCTGGGGGCGCTGCAGTTCGCTGACCGCGATGTGATTGCCCAGCAGGCCGGTGCGCTGCGCGGTGATGGCCATGCCAGCCTGCGCCTGGCCGACAACGCGCTGGTTGGCAGCATCGGCAGCGTGGTGCAGCAGCACCAGGCCGCACGGCGCAGCGGCAGCGGTGATGCCGGTGGCTTGGCGGCACAGGCCGCGCAGGCGGCGTCAGCTCAGCCGGGCATGGCCAATGGCAGTCTGTTCAACCAGTTGGCGATGCATCTGGTGGAGCCGGCGGGGGCGGGCGGTGGCAGCACCAACTTCGGCGACGAAGCGCCGCGCAGCCATGGCCTCTGGGGACGCGGTTTCGGCAGCCATGGCCGCATCGATGGCGAGGGCGGCGTGGCCGGCCTGAGCCATACCGTCGGCGGGATCGTGCTCGGTGCCGATACGCAGCTGGCCGATGACCGGGTGACGCTGGGCGTCAGCGTTGCCGCGGCGGACATGTCGACCAAGGGCCGCGATGGTTCCGGGTTCACCGGTGATGTGCGCGCGCTGGATGTGGGCGGCTACCTGGATGCCACCTACTCGCGTGGCTACCTCTCGGCCTCGGTGCGCTATACCGACCTGCGCCACGACACCCGCCGCAGCATCGACGGCATCGACGGCCTGCAGGGCCCGCTGCGTGCCAAGTACAACAACGATGCGATCTCGGCCCGGCTGGAGCACGGCTTCTCGTTCACCACCGCCAAGGGCGTGGTGATCCAGCCGCTGCTGCCGGTGGTCGATTACGCGCGCACCTCGGCCACCCGTTTCAATGAAGGGCAGGGTGCCGGCGCACTGGTGGGGCGTGGTGACAGCCTGGAAAGCATCCGCGTCGGTGCGGGCCTGCAGGTGTTCAAGACCTTCGAAGGCAACAACGGCGAGCGCATCACCCCGCGCGCGCGCGTTGTCTGGCAGAAGGAACTGGGCGACACCCAGGCCCGTTACAGCACCGGCTTCGCCGCGGCGCCGGACCTGGTGTTCGGTGCCAGCAGCCAGACCGTGGGCGAGCAGGTGCTGGCCTGGAACCTGGGCGTGACCAGCCGCGCCACCGATCGCCTGTCGGTGATGGTCGACTACGTGGGCGAGCGCCGCGACGGCCAGCTTCAGAACGGCGTGATGCTGGGCCTGGGCTATACGTTCTAAGGCAGTACCGGCACCGGCGGCCGTCGCGCCGCCGGTGCCATCCCCATCGGTGTGCGGGTGCGCTATGGTCGTGGCGGATTTCCGCGCAGGCCTTGCCATGCAGATCGCCGTTTTCAGTGCCCGTCCCTACGACCGCCGCTTTCTGGAGGAAGCCAACCAGCACGAGGGGGCAGGGCAGGATTTCCAGTTCGTGTATTTCGACGCGGCGCTGGACGTGCACACCGCCGCGCTGGCACAGGACTGCGCCGCCGTCTGCGTGTTCGTCAACGACAGGCTCGATGCACCGGTGCTGCAGGCCCTGCATGCACTGGGCGTACGCGCGGTGCTGCTGCGCTGTGCCGGCTTCAACAATGTGGACCTGGCCAGCGCAAATGCGCTCGGCCTGTTCGTCGCCCGCGTGCCGGCCTACTCGCCGGAAGCCGTGGCCGAGCACGCTCTGGCGCTGGTGATGACCCTCAACCGGCACACCCATCGCGCCTACAACCGGGTGCGCGAGGGCAACTTCATGCTCGATGGCCTGCTCGGCCGCACCCTGCATGGCAAGACCGTGGGCATCGTCGGTACCGGCAAGATCGGGCTGGCCACCGCGCGCATCTTCCGCGGCATGGGCTGCACTGTGCTGGGACATGATCCATATCCCTCGCCGGCGTTCACCGGGATCGGCGCGATGGTTGAACTGGACGAGCTGCTCTCGCGCTCGCACATCGTCTCGCTGCATTGCCCGTTGACCCCGGATACCCAACACCTGATCGACGACGGCTCGTTGGCGCGGATGAAGCCCGGCGCGATGCTGGTCAACACCTCGCGTGGCGGCCTGGTCGATACCCATGCGGTGATCCGCGCGCTGAAGTCGCGCCGGCTCGGCCACCTGGCCATCGACGTCTACGAGCAGGAAAGCGCGCTGTTCTTCCAGGACCTGTCCGGCGAGATCATCGACGATGAGGCCTTCCAGCGCCTGATGACCTTCCCCAACGTGCTGGTGACCGGCCACCAGGGCTTCTTCACCGTGGAGGCGCTGCAGGAGATCTCGGCGATCACGCTGGGCAACCTGGCCGATTTTGCGGCGGGGCGGGAGTGCGGCAACCGGGTGGCGGCGGGTTGAGGGGCCGGGCGGGTGGGCGTTTGACGGCAATCGTCACGACCGGATTGACCGCAGGGGCAGGGCGACCGTAAAATTGCCTGCTTCGCCGGAATAGCTCAGTTGGTAGAGCGGCGCATTCGTAATGCGTAGGTCGTAGGTTCGATTCCTATTTCCGGCACCAGTTTCAGCAAAAAGCCCCGGCCTTGGTCGGGGCTTTTTGTTTGGGCGGCACGGTTCTCCGTCGGCCCTCGCCCCTGGGGCCTTCAGCTCTGCCTATAATCGGCCGCGCAGATCACCTGCACTGGTTCACCCGCACGGAGGCTTCCCATCATGTCCATTGCTGCAATCCCCGATGTTTCGCTGGTCGACAACAGTGAGCAGCGCACGCCGCTGATCCTGGTGCTGGACTGTTCCGGCAGCATGAGTGGTGGCCCCATCGAGCAGTTGAACGCGGGCCTGAAGCTGCTGGAGCAGGAGCTGAAAGCCGATGTGATCGCGGCCAAGCGTGTGCGCGTGCTGCTGGTCGAGTACGGCGGCATGGACAACGCGGCCATCAGCGGTGACTGGTGCGATGCGATGGATTTCACCGCGCCCACGTTGTCGGCCAATGGCACCACGCCGACCGGTGCGGCCGTGGAAGTGGCGCTGCAGGAGATTGAAGACGAGAAGGCGCGCTTCCGCCAGGCCGGCGTCGCCTACACCCGGCCGTGGCTGTTCCTGATGTCCGATGGCCAGCCCACGGACGCCTGGGAAGCGGTGGCCGAGCAGTGCCGCGAGGCCGAGCAGCAGAACAAGGTGGCGGTTTTCCCGATCGCTGTCGGTAATGCAGACATGAGCGTGCTGGGTCAGTTCAGCCGCAATGGCGAGCGCGGCGTGAAGCGCCTGCAGGGCCTGCAGTTCAAGGAACTGTTCCTGTGGCTGAGCGCGAGCATGCGGGTGGTCTCCAACTCGACGCCCGGTGGCCAGGTGCAATTGCCGGCCACCGACAGCTGGTCGCAAGTGCCGGTCTGACCATGGCCTGGCGCGTGATGGCCGCATCGGCCACGGGACGGTCCCATCTGGACCGCGGGCAGCCCTGCCAGGACGCCTATGCGTCGGTGCAGGTGGGGCAGACATTGGTCGCGGTGGTCTGCGATGGCGCAGGCTCCGCATCGCACAGCGATGTGGGCGCCCGGCATGTATCCAGCAGCGTGGCGGCGTCGGTTACCGGGTCCGCGCAGCTCGGCGCCGATCCACTGGCACTGCCGGTGGACGCGCTGCGCAGCATCATCGAAACCGCTGTCGACGATGCGCGCGGGCAGCTGGCGATGCTTGCGCTGAGCCAGGGCCTGAAGCTATCCGACCATGCCTGCACGCTGGTAGGGGCGGTCGCTACACGCGATGGAGGGTGGTTCTTCCATGTGGGCGATGGCGTGGCCGCCTGTGCGTTCAGCAATGAATCGCCCGATGCGGTATCGCTGCCTGCCAATGGTGAGTACGCCAACGAAACCTGGTTCGTGACCGGTGGCAACTGGCGCGAGCAGCTGCGGTTGACCCGCTTCGAAGGGGCCATCGATGCGCTGGTGCTGATGTCCGACGGCGTGCAGCCGTTTGCGATGTCGCGTGCGGGCGACAGCCTGTTCCAACCGTTCATCGCACCGGTGATCCGTTATCTGGCCGGCGTGGACGAGACCCACGGCAGCCAGGCGTTGCATGCGACGCTGGCCGACCCGCGCACCGATCAGATCACCGGCGACGACAAGACGTTGCTGGTCGCGCTGCCGGCCTGAGCACATGCCCGGGCGCAGCGGCGAAAAGGTCTACGACGCGCAGCGCAGGCCGCTCACCCTGGAGCGGCTGCTCAAGAGTGGCGGTGCGGGCAGCGTGTTCACCCTCAAGGAGCGGCCGCGCGAAGTGGCCAAGCTCTACCATTCGGACAAGGATGCGCGCGTCTACGAGCGCAAGCTGCAGGCGATGCTGGAGCTGCAGCCGGACCTGCCGCCGATGGAAGGGCAGGGGGCCGACCAGGTACAGATTGCCTGGCCGATGACCCTGCTGCGGGATCGCAGTGGGCGTTTCATCGGCTTCACCATGCCGATCCTGGATCTGTCGGCTACCAGCGATCTGGAACATGTACTGCAGGAGCGGCAGGCACGCGCCGAGGGCCTGCCCACCGGATTGGGCGCGAAGATGACCCTGGCCGCCAACCTGGCGGTGATGCTGGCCGCGCTGCACCGGCGGCAGCACTATGTGGTCGACCTCAAGCCGCTGAACGTGCGGTTCTATCGCAGCACCTTGTTCATCGCGATGCTCGATTGCGATGGTTTCAGCATCCAGGGCAAGGGCGAGCGCTTTCCGGCCGGCCAGGTCACCACCGACTATCTGGCGTCCGAGTTCCAGCAGCCGGGGGTGAAGCCGGGGCAGGAGGAGGCGCAGGATCGCTTCGCGCTGGCGGTGATGGTGTTCCAGCTGCTCAATTCCGGCCTGCATCCGTATGCGGGCCGGCCGCAGGGGGCGACGGTGCCCAGTGACCTGCCGGCACGCATCGCCGCCAACCTGTACCCCTACGCGCGTGGCAAGCCGCATCCGCGGATGCTGCCCTCGCCGGTCAGCGGCCATGAGATGTTTCCGCCGGCGCTGCGCGACATGTTTGATCGTGCGTTCTCGGTGCAGGCGCGGCGGAGGCCTTCGGCGCAGGAATGGGCCACGCTGCTGCTGGACTACGCACGGCGCAACGCCGGTCAGCTGGTGGCGTGCGGCAAGGATGCGGCCCACCAGCATTTTGTCGGCATGCCCTGTGCCGCCTGCGCCCGCGCGGAACTGCTGGCCGGCAGCGCACGCGCGGCGCAGACCCGCACGCGGCAGAAACCGAACAAGGCCCGCAAGCAGCGTGCACGCACCGCCGCGCGCGTCGCCCAGGCGCAGCCGGTCGCCGCGCAGGCGTCGGCGGCCAGCGGCGTTCCCGGGGTGATGTCGCGGGTGACGATGGCGGTGATCGGCACGCTGCTGCTGGGCTGGGTGATGGGCTGGGGCATGCCGGTTTACCGCCGCTACAGCGCGCTGGTGGACCCGGGCATCTGGGATGGCGTGGGGCTGGCCGTGCAGATGGCCATGCTGGCGATCGCGATCCTGCTGTTCATCCTGTTCGTGCCGATGCTGATCATGAGCAAGCGCCCATGAAGCTGCTGGGTGTACTGGCCGTGCTGTTGCTGGCGCTGATCGGGATGGCGCCGTTCTGGGGCGACCTCGGCGTGCTGGTCTACAGCTCGATCGGCTGGCTCGGACGAGTGCTGTCGAGCGGCGTGTTGAGTGATGGCAGGGCGGCGTTGCGTGCTGCGCTGCTGATCGGCGGAGCGGTGTCGGTGCTGTCATTCCTGCGCGTAGCGGTGCAGGACCGGGCCGTGGACTATCTGATCGCGTCGGTGATGTTCGGCTTCCTCTCTTTCGTCGTCTTCATCGTCACCGGCATTTCCGGGGATGGCGCTACGGGCGCAGGAAGCGGTCAACAGGGGCCGAGCTCGGTACTGGTCGGCGAGGATCGCACTACGGTTCCGCGCTGGTACTCGCGCGGTCATTTCGAGCGGGAAATGCTCAACAAGGTGCACGAAACCGCGCGCACTGCTGCCCGTGGCGATCTGCCGCGTACGCAGGCGCTGATGCAGGAGCTGGATCTGTGGGCGCGCAATGGCCCCGTGCTGCGCGAAGACCGCACCGAGTACGAGCGCCTGCGCGCGGCGTACAACGAGACCATCGAGACCCTTGCCGCCCGGTCCGGCCGCCGCACGCAAAGGACGGCGGGTCTGGCCAGCGATGCGGGCGCGATGGTGGACCGGCTGACGGCGGAGGAAGCGCGCGAGCTGGAGCTGAAGCAGGTCGAGCTGCTGCAGCAGATGTGGAAGCTCTCGCCATCGAGCACCTCGGTTGCGATGCGCCTGCTGGCGACGGATCTGCAGGAGCTGGCGATCCGCTCACGGTGGTCGCCGCGCAAGCCGTTCGACCGTGAGGGCGACGCGGCACTGGAAGAGCGCCTGTGGCGCATCCACGGCACGCAGGAGGTGTTGTTTGCCTATGCACCGCTGGAGGAGCGTCTGTGGAATGCCTACGCTTCGACGATGGTCGACACGGACGAAGAGCTGGCGCTGGGCGCGCTGGTGATTGCCGGACTGATCGACCGCAGTGACAAGAACGCTTCGTCCGATCCCGCCCGGTTCGACGTGAACACGCTGCTGCTTGGCAGCGACGTGTTCATGCTCTCGACGCTGCTGGCCAGTGCGTCCGAAGACCGCATGGAGATCCTGACGGCGCGCGCGACACTGCTGCTGGGCGATGACGATCGGCAGGCGAAGGCAGGCAAAGGCAATGCGCCGGACGCCGCCGACACCGCCGCAGACCCCGCTGGCCCGGCGGTCTCGGAGCCTTCGCCGCCGGCGGTCCCGAAAGCGGACACCGCCAGGCAGGCGCAACGCGCGATGCCGCCAGCGGGGATGCTGGTCGATCGCAAGGGCCTGGCGTTGCGTACGTCACCCTCTCTGCCGCCGTCGTCGCCACCAGCAGAGTATGGGCAGGTGCTGGTCGACCTGCCCGCCGCCGGCTTCAAGGACCTGCGCCATGGCATCCCGCTGCGCGCACCTGTGGAGGCCGACACCATGGTGACCCTGCAGGTGGATGTCTGGCAGACCGGCGTGGTTACGGCAGTGCTGGTGGAAGGCAGCAGTGGCAGCGCCCAGCTGGATGAGGCCGCGCGCCGGGGCGCACGCACCTGGCTCAGCGCGTCGAAGGTGCCCACAGGCGGCGAGCGCAGGCAGGTGACGGTCGTGTTCAAAGCGCCTGTCGCCGCCACACCGCCGGCGGTGACCGTGGACGCACCAGCGCCGACGGCCATGGACCCGCCGCCGCCGCAGCTGGATCCCGAGCAGGCGCTGGGCGCGCAGTTGGCGGCGATGACGCGCCGGCATCCCCCGCGTTATCCGCGTGGTGACGGGGAGACGGTGCTGGAAGGCAGCGTCGAGCTGCTGATCACCATGTCAGCCGAGGGGCGCGTGCTCGATGTGACCGTGGACCGCAGCAGCGGACATCCTGCGCTGGATCGCGCCGCCCGTGAGGCTGCACTGCAATGGCACGTCACCCCCCGGCGGCCGGTGACCACGGTCAAGCAGATAACCCTGCGTCTCCCGGTGCAGTTCCAGGGCGGCTGACGGATCAGCCCTAGACGCGGCCGTCACCGCGCCCGTACCGGTTGCCGCAGCACCGTTTTCAGGCGAGCAGGCTCTACCTTGCGTGGGTCGCCCAGGTAGATCTCATGATGCGGCCCGGCGAAGGTCAGCCCCTGTGCCGGCATGATCCGTTCATGCAGTTCGGCCAGTGTCGGGCCCTCGTCATCGTAGGCGCCTACATGCAGCGTCTGCAGGCACAGGCCTTCCTCGTAAAGCGCCAGGCGCAGGCTCTGCGGCGCGGTACCACGCTTGTTCGATGCCTTGGCAACCGCTTCGCTGAAACGCAGAACGTCGACGTCCAGCGGTGTGCGGATCATCATCGTCCAGCGCCACGCGTGCTTGCGCCGTGCCACGAAGCTGGACGGGTCGTCGGCCCACCACAGTCCCTCCAGCGGCGGCACCACGTAGTCCCGTCCTTCGGCCTTCATCGCGAACTTCAGTGCGTAGCTGACCGAGTACAGCCACTCCACCGCATCGCGATAGGCCGGCGCCTGGTTCGGATCACCCTGTCCATCGACCATCACGAAGGACATCGGCGGCACCTCGATCCGCACGAACGAGCCGACCGGTGGCCGGTACAGCGCCTTGTCCTGCGTCTTGAAGTCGATCTTCGCCGGCGTGGTGGCGGACCGGGTCATTGCGCGGCTCCGTTGGCAGGCCCCTTCAGCTCCACCGTGTTGCCGTCCGGATCCTTGAAGTACAACGACAATCCGTCGCCCTCGGCACCGAAGTTGACTTCGGCCGGCGCCGGCACCGGTACGCCGTGGGCGGCCAGGTGGGCGACCAGCGCCGCTTCGTCGAAGGGATGCACGCGCAGGCACAGGTGGTCGACATTGCGCCCTTCGCTGCCCGGTCCGCTGCCGCCGTGGCGACCGAGCGTGCCGTCCAGGCTGATCAGGTCGATCATCGATGCGCCCGCGCGCAGGTGCACCAGGCCCAGGTGCTCGCGCCGCCGCACCACCGCGCAGCCCAGCACCTGGCCATAGAAGGCTTCGCTGCGGGCCAGATCGCGCACCCTCAGCACCAGGTGGTCGATGCGTTCAACGCTGAAGGGTCTGTCCATGCCGGGTTCCTCGAAGAAAGGGGAGTCACAATTTGCTGAACCTGTTCAGTCGACTGTGCCGAACGAGGGGCCTCGTCGTCCTCGCGGCCGATGCTACGCTGCCGTCCCCGCGCGTTCTGCCTGCCGCAATGGCGCGGTGCGACAACGTGTCGCATCCAGATCCGGGCCTTTCCTGCGCCTGATCATTGTCAATGCCTTTCTTAAATGGTGGGTGACGGCCTAAAATTGAAAGGCTGACTCGACCCCACCTCACCTGCCTGTCTTCTGGACGGGTGGGCCCGGCTTTGGCCGGTGCGGGCAGGACGGGGAACGGCATTCCCTCGCAATTGGATCGACCGATGATTCCGTTGAAAACCCTTGGGCGCTGGTTGCGCCCGGGCCTGCTGCTCGCATTGCTGGTGATGCTCACCGGCTGCGATGCCGTGGCCATCCTCAGTCCGAAGGGCCAGATCGGCCAGGATGAAAAGACACTGCTGATCACGGCCACCGTGCTCATGCTGCTGGTCGTCATCCCGGTCATCATCATGACCCTGACCTTCGCGTGGAAGTATCGCGCCTCCAACACCAAGGCCCGCTACGAGCCGAAGTGGTCCCACTCGACGGCGATCGAGGTGGTGGTGTGGTCGATCCCCTGCATGATCGTGCTGGTCCTGGCGGTGCTGACCTGGCGGTCCTCGCACGCGCTGGATCCGTACAAGCCCCTGGAATCGGACGTCAAGCCGGTCACCATCCAGGCGATCTCGCTGGACTGGAAGTGGCTGTTCATCTATCCGGAAGAGAAGGTCGCGGTCGTCAACGAGATCAAGTTCCCGGTCAACACCCCGCTGAACTTCGAGATCACCTCCGATACGGTGATGAATGCGTTCTTCATCCCGCACCTGGGCAGCATGATCTATTCGATGGCGGCGATGGAGACCAAGCTCCACCTGATCGCCAACGAGACCGGTGAATTCCCGGGCATGTCCTCGCACTACAGCGGTGCAGGCTTCGCCAAGATGCATTTCACTGCCTACTCGGTCACCGATGCGCAGTACCGCCAGTGGCTGGACCAGGTCCGTGCCGGCCAGCAGAGCCTGGACAAGGCCTCGTTCAAGGCGCTGGGTGAAGCGAAGAATTCCGAGTGGTATCCGGTCACCTACTTCGGCAAGGTTGAAGACAACCTGTTCGACTGGGTCATCGCCAAGCACATGGGCGACAACAAGCACTACGGCATGAAGCATTCCCATGCGGGTGCGGCTGCTGCCGATGCGTCCAGCCATGAAGCGCACGAGGGGCACGCCCCGAGCGACGCGCATGATGCCAAGGAATCCGGGAAGAACCTGGATGCCACCGAAGAACACGAACACGCTGGCCATGAAGGCCACATGGGTTCGGGAGAATGAACATGTTGGGAAAACTCTCTCTTGAGTCGATCCCCCACGATCCAATCGTGCTGACCACTCTGGTCGGTGCGGTGCTGGGTGGCCTGGGCGTGATGGCCCTGATCACCAAGTTCAAGCTGTGGGGCTATCTGTGGAAGGAGTGGTTCACCTCGGTGGATCACAAGAAGATCGGCGTGATGTACATCATCGTCGCCTTCGTCATGCTGCTGCGCGGTTTCTCCGACGCGATCATGATGCGTACCCAGCAGGCCATCGCCGTCGGCGGGTCCGAGGGTTACCTGCCGCCGCACCACTACGACCAGATCTTCACCGCCCATGGCGTGATCATGATCTTCTTCGTGGCGATGCCGCTGATCACCGGCCTGATGAACCTGGCCGTGCCGCTGCAGATCGGTGCGCGCGACGTCGCGTTCCCGTTCGTGAACTCGCTCAGCTTCTGGCTGTTCGTGTCCGGTGCGGTGCTGATCATGCTGTCGCTGTGGATCGGTGAATTCGCCGCCACCGGCTGGCTTGCGTTCCCGCCACTGTCGGGCATCGAGTACAGCAACAATGTAGGTATGGACTACTACATATGGGGACTACAGGTGGCGGGTCTGGGTACCACGTTGAGTGGTATCAACTTCTTCATCACCATCCTCAAGATGCGCACCCCGAGCATGAAGCTCATGCAGATGCCGGTCTTCACCTGGACCGCTCTGGTGACCAACGTGCTGATCGTGGCCGCCTTCCCGGTGCTGACCATCACCCTGGTGCTGCTGACCCTGGACCGTTACCTGGGCACGCACTTCTTCACCAATGACGGTGGCGGCAACGCCATGCTGTACATCAACCTGATCTGGATCTGGGGCCACCCGGAAGTCTATATCCTGGTGCTGCCGGCCTTCGGCGTGTTCTCCGAGGTCATCGCGACCTTCTCGCGCAAGGCCCTGTTCGGCTACAAGGGCATGGTCTACGCCACCGCCTGCATCGGCGTGCTGTCGTTCATCGTGTGGCTGCACCACTTCTTCACCATGGGCTCGGGTGCCAACGTCAATGCCTTCTTCGGCATCACGACGATGATCATCTCCATCCCCACCGGCGTGAAGATCTTCAACTGGTTGTTCACCATGTTCCGCGGTCGCGTGCAGTTCACCACGCCCGTGCTGTGGACCATCGGCTTCATGGTCACCTTCACCATCGGCGGCATGACCGGCGTGATGCTGGCGATCCCGGCCATCGACTTCGTGCTGCACAACAGCCTGTTCCTGATCGCCCACTTCCACAACGTCATCATCGGCGGCGTGGTGTTCGGCATGTTCGCCGGCATCACCTACTGGTGGCCGAAGATGTTCGGCTTCCGCCTCAACGAGTTCTGGGGCAAGTGCGCGTTCTGGTGCTGGTTCATCGGCTTCTATGTGACCTTCATGCCGATGTACGTGCTGGGCTTCATGGGCATGACCCGTCGTCTGCAGAGCACCGTCAACCCGGCCTACGAGCCGTTCCTGCTGGTGGCCGCTGTGGGCGCCTTCATCGTGGGTGCCGGCATCCTGTGCCAGATCATCCAGGTGGCCGTGTCGATCCGCGACCGCAAGAAGACCGCCGACCTGACCGGCGACCCGTGGGATGCCCGTACGTTGGAGTGGGAAACCTCTTCGCCGCCGGCCTTCTACAACTTCGGCACCCTGCCGGAAGTCACCGAGCTGGACGATTTCTGGGAGCGCAAGCAGCGTGGTGAAGCCTGGCCGAAGCCGGCCAAGTACACCGACATCCACATGCCGCGCAACACCGGCACCGGCGTTGTCATCGGCGCCTTCAGCCTGGTGTTCGGCTTTGCGATGATCTGGCACATCTGGTGGCTGGCCATCATCGGCTTCGTCGGCATGATCGCCACGTTCATCTACCGCACCTTCGACCAGGACGTGGACTACTGGGTCCCGGCTGCCGAGGTGGAACGCATCGAGAACGAACACCGCAAGCACCTGGAAGCCCAGGGCCTGGTGAAGTCGGAGCTGAAGGCATGAGCACCAATACCTCGACCCTGAGCCACGGGCACGCCGCACACGCGGCGGCCCATGGCCATGACGACCACGAGCACCACGACACCGGCGGCAACACCGTCTTCGGTTTCTGGGTGTACCTGATGAGCGACTGCCTCATCTTCGCCTCGCTGTTTGCCACCTACGTGGTGCTGGCCGGCGGCACTGATGGCGGCCCCGGCGCGAAGGACCTGTTCGAGCTGCCGTTCGTGGCGTGGGAAACCGCGCTGCTGCTGACCTCGTCGCTGACCTTCGGCCTGGGCATGATCTCCATGCACCGCAAGCAGGTCGGCCAGATGTTCCTGTGGCTGGGCATCACCTGGCTGCTGGGCTTCGGCTTCATGTGCATGGAAGTCTATGAATTCCAGCACCTGATTCATCAGGGCTACGGTCCGGACCGCAGTGCGTTCCTGTCGGCGTTCTTCGCCCTGGTCGGTACCCACGGCCTGCACGTCAGCGCCGGCCTGCTGTGGCTGCTGGTGATGTTCGTGCAGCTGAAGAAGTACGGCCTGACCCCGACCAACAAGACCCGCATGGCGTGCCTGAGCCTGTTCTGGCACTTCCTGGACCTGATCTGGATCGGCGTGTTCTCCGTCGTCTACCTCAATGGAGCGCTGTAATGGCACATGACAACCATGCACACGACCACGCCGCCGGCGGCGAAAGCCACGGCACCGTGAAGTCGTACCTGATCGGCTTCGTGCTGGCGGTGGTGCTGACCGTCATCCCGTTCTACATGGTGATGTCGGGTGATTTCTCGCGCACCGTCAACGGTGTGGTGATCGCCATCACCGCGGTGCTGCAGATGCTGGTCCACCTGGTGTTCTTCCTGCACCTGGACCGCTCGTCGGAGAGCCGCTGGAACGTCAACGCTGCGGCCTTCACCGTGGTGGTGATCGGCATCATCGTGGTCGGTACCCTGTGGGTCATGCACAACATGAACGTGCACATGATGCACTGACGTCTTCGCGACGTTGCCACGCAGAAAGGCCGCCCCCGGGCGGCCTTTCTGTTTGTTGCGCGATCGCGGGGAACGCATCCACGCATGGCGTGGATCTACCAGTCACCGCGAAGTCCCCGCACAGTAGATCCACGCCATGCGTGGATGCGGTTGCCGTTCAATGCATCCGGGGTATGCAGTAGATCCACGCCATGCGTGGATGCGGTTGCCGTTCAATGCACCCGGAAGATGCAGTAGATCCACGCCATGCGTGGATGCGGTTGCCGCTCAACCCACCTTGCGCAGGAATTCCTCGGCCTCCATCGGCCGCCCCAGGTGGTAACCCTGCAGCTGGTCGCAGCCCAGCTCGCTCAGGTAATCGCGCTGGGCCTGGGTCTCCACGCCCTCGGCCACCACCTGCAGCTGCAGGGTACGGCCCAGCGCGATGATCGAGGACACGATGGCGGAGTCTTCGTCATTGCGTTCAAGGTCATGCACGAACGCCCGGTCGATCTTCAGCTCGGTGGCCGGCATGCGCTTGAGGTACAGCAGGCTGGAATAGCCGGTACCGAAATCATCGATGGCGATGTGCACGCCCATCGCGGTCAGGTCGTTGAGGATCGCCAGGCTGGCCTCGACATCCTTCATCGCCGTGGTTTCGGTGATCTCCAGGGTCAGCCGCGCCGGGTCGATGCGATGCCGCTGCAGGACCGAACGCACGCTTTCCAGCAGGGCCGGCGAGGCGAACTGCAGCGGAGACAGGTTCACCGCCATCGTCCAATGGCTGTGTCCGCCGTCATGCCAGGCGCGCAGCTGCGCGCACGCCTGGTCCAGCACCCAGTCGCCGATCGGCAGGATCAGGCCGCTGCGCTCGGCGATGGGAATGAACACGTCCGGCGCCAGCAGGCCCAGTTCCGGGTGCTGCCAGCGCAGCAGCGCCTCGGCGCCGGTGGCAGGTGCATCGGCCGCCGGGAATTTCGGCTGGTAGTGCAGCAGCAGCTCGTTGCGCGCGATCGCCTTGCGCAGGTCCTGCAGCAGCCGCAGCTGGCGGTTGGCACTGAGCTGCATCGAGGGAATGAAGAAGGTGTAGCCGTTCCGGCCGGTTTCCTTGGTGTGGTACATCGCCGCATCGGCATGTGCCATCAACTCGCGTTCGTCGCTGGCATCGTCCGGATACAGGGCAATGCCCAGGCTGGCGGTAACCTGCAGTTCGGCAGCGTCCAGCACGAACGGTTCACCGGCCGCGGCGATCACCCGCTCGGCGACCACCGCCGCATCATCAGGTGCATCGATGGCCAGCACGATCACGAACTCGTCGCCGCCGAGGCGGGCGAGGGTGTCCTGCGGGCGCAGCTGCGCGCCCAGGCGCTGGGCCACCGCGACCAGCAGGCGGTCACCCAGCTGGTGGCCATAGGCATCGTTGACGGCCTTGAAGCCATCCAGGTCGCAGAACATCACCGCCACCGACTGCTGGCGGCGTTGCGCCTTCTCGATGGCCTGCTCGATGCGATCCTGCAGCAGCATGCGGTTCGGCAGCTGGGTCAGCGGATCGTGCAGTGCGGCCTGGATCAGCTTGTCGTTGGCGTGCGCCAGGGAATCGGCCAGCAGGCCGGTGCGCACGCGCATCTGGCGGTCGAACAGCGAGGCCACCAGGGCGATGCCGAGCGTGGCCAGGGTGGTCACGATCACCAGCACTGCCAGCCAGCGGGGATCGATGCCGCCGCTGCCGATGGCGCCGCAGACGCTGCCTGGCGGGAAGCGCGCGGCGGCCATGCCGGTGTAGTGCATGCCGACGATGGCCAGGCCCATCACCAGCGACGCCAGCATCCGCAGGCGCACCGTGTTGCGCTGTTCCACGCGCAGCCGGAAGGCAATCCACAACGCTGCACCGGCGGCAGCGATGGCCACTGCGATCGACGCGGCAAACCAGCCGGGGTGGTAATCGATACCGGGCTGCATGCGCATGGCGGCCATGCCCAGGTAGTGCATGGCGGCGATACCCAGTCCCATCAGCACCGCACCCGCGGCCAGCCGCTGCAACGGCAGGCTGGGGCGCGACACCAGCCACAGCGCATAGGCCGACGCGCCGATCGACACCGCCAGCGAATACAGGGTGATCGCCAGGTCGTAACCGACCGGAACCGGCAGCTTGAAGGCCAGCATCGCGATGAAGTGCATCGACCAGATGCCCAGGCCCATCGCGGCGGCACCGCCGGCCAGCCACCAGCGGGCGACCCGGCCCTGGGCCGTGGCCAGGCGGCCGGCCATATCCAGCGCGGTATACGATGCCAGCATGGCCACCAGCAACGAGATGGCGACCAGGCTCTGACTGTAACTACCAGTCATGTTGAATCCAGAGGAGGAGGGAGGGGCGCCCGCAAGGCGCACGCCCGCCACCGCTATCGGCACCGACGGGTGGGACTTGAGTGGTCGCAGCAGCTGCGACCCGGCTCGGCTATCCTGCCACGCTCGTTGCCCCTGCAGGAAATCTCCGATGGCCAAAGCCCGCACCGCGTATGTCTGCAATGAATGCGGCGCCGAATACAGCAAGTGGCAAGGCCAGTGCACCGAGTGCAATGCCTGGAACTCGCTGTCGGAAATCGTCCTTGAGAGCGCTGCGGCGGCCAAGGCGCCCGCGTCGCGCCGTGCCGGCTGGGCGGGCAAGATCGACCCGCCGAAGATCACCGCACTGAAGGACGTGGCGCAGACCGAACACAACCGGGTCAGCACCGGCATCGGCGAATTCGACCGCGTGCTGGGCGGCGGCCTGGTCGAGGGCGCGGTGGTGCTGGTCGGTGGTGATCCGGGCATCGGCAAATCCACCCTGCTGCTGCAGGCGGTGGCGAAGATGGCTGCGGTCCTGCCGGTGCTCTACGTCACCGGTGAAGAATCACTGGCCCAGGTCGCCGGCCGCGCGCATCGGCTGGAGCTGCCGCTGGAGGGCGTCAACGCGCTGGCCGAGACCGGTGTCGAATCCATCCTGCAGCACGCCACCAAGAGTGGGCCGCGGCTGATCGTGGCCGATTCGGTACAGACGCTCTGGACCGAGACGCTGACCGCCGCGCCCGGTTCGGTCAGCCAGGTGCGCGAGAGTGCCGCACGGCTGGTGCGTTTCGCCAAGGAAACCGGAACCGCCGTGTTCCTGGTCGGCCATGTGACCAAGGAAGGCGGCATCGCCGGCCCGCGCGTGCTGGAGCACATGGTTGATGCCGTGCTGTATTTCGAAGGCGAGAGCGGCAGCCGCTTCCGCCTGCTGCGCGCGTTCAAGAACCGCTTTGGTGCGGTCAACGAACTGGGCGTGTTCGCGATGGGCGACAAGGGCCTGAAGGAGGTCTCCAATCCGTCGGCGATCTTCCTTTCCGGTGCCAGCACGCACCAGCCGGGCAGCTGCGTGATGGTTACCCGCGAGGGCACCCGGCCGCTGCTGGTGGAAGTGCAGGCGCTGGTCGACGCCTCGCCGCTGTCCAATCCGCGCCGCGTGGCGGTGGGGCTGGAGCAGAACCGCTTGGCCATGCTGCTGGCGGTGCTGCATCGGCATGGCGGCGTGCTGGTTGGCGACCAGGACGTGTTCGTCAACGTGGTCGGCGGCATCCGCGTGCAGGAGACCGCCGCCGACCTGCCGGTGCTGCTGGCGGTGCTGTCCTCGCTGCAGGACCGTCCCTTGGCCGAGAAGACCATCGCGTTCGGCGAAGTCGGCCTGTCCGGTGAGATCCGGCCGGTGCCCAACGGCGAGGACCGCCTGCGCGAGGCGGCGACCCACGGTTTCAAGCGCGCCATCGTGCCCAAGGCCAATGCCCCCAAGGGCGGCTCGGTGAAGGGCATGGAAGTGATTGCGGTCGAACGCCTGTCCGAGGCCATCGACGCGGCGTGACCGGGGCAGGTCCGTGCTCGGACCTGCAGATGCGGCCGACGGCACAGCAGCGGTCAGCCAGCCTGTGCTAGTTTTCCCGGCTCGACGAAGGCGCCCCCTGGCGCCTTTCCGTGGCAAGGAGTAATCGTTTACATGCAGGACCCGATGTTCAGCACCCCCGCCGCCGAAATCCGCCGCGCCGGGGTCGATCTCAATGGACTGATGACGGTGCTGGGCAAGCACCTGTATTCCACGCCGATGGTGGCGCTGCGCGAGCTTGTGCAGAACGCGCACGATTCGATCATCCGTCGCCGTATCGAGCAGCCCGGCATCCAGAGTGTGTCGCGCATCGACGTGCAGGTCGATGTCGCCGCCGGCGTGCTGCGCATCACCGATACCGGTGCCGGCCTGACCCGGCAGGAAATCCACGATTACCTGGCCACGGTCGGTGTCGGTTACACCCGGGGCCTGCGCCAGGACGGCGAGGACGATGAAGGCCTGATCGGCATGTTTGGCCTGGGTTTCCTGTCGGCCTTCGTATTGGCGCGTCGTGTCAGCGTGCGCACCACCTCGTACCAGGCGCCGCAGCTGGGCCACCTGTACGTGTCCAGCAACGCCGAGCAGTACACCGTCAGCGAAGTGCCGGCGCGCGCGATCGGCACCGAGGTCGAGCTGGAGCTGCATCCGGACTTCCTGCCGCTGGCCAACGAAGCGCGCCTGCACGAGGTGCTGGGCCGCTACTGCGCGCTGCTGTCCGAGCCGATCTTCATCGGTGCGGCGGCCGCCGCGATCAATCCCGAACCGCCGCCGTGGCGCGGGCAGGGTGACGTCGCCCTGCATCCGGTGCAGGCACGCCGCCAGGCGCAGCAGTTCGCGGCCCGTTTCGAACACGATTTCGAGCCCATCGTGACGATGCCGCTGCAGCCCGATGGCAGCAGCGACGCCGTCGGCATGCTCTGGGTGCAGGATGGTGCCACCTACGGCACCAGCGACAACCGCAACCTGTCGGTGTTCGTGCGCGGCATGCTGCTGGACGACGATGCACGCGACCTGCTGCCGCCGTGGGCCGGTTTCATCGGCGGGGTGATCGAATCGTCGAAGCTGACCCCGACCGCCAGCCGCGAGGACCTGCAGCGCGATGACCACTATCGCGCCGTGCAGCACGCCCTGCTGGAAGCGCTGATCGATGGCCTGGCCGACGTCGCCCGGCAGCAGCCCGAAGCCTGGCGACGCGTGCTCAGCCGCCACAATGAAGCCCTGCTGGGCGCGGCGCTGTGCGATGAGCGCCTGTTCGACCTGCTGCTGGAACACGTGCGGGTGCCGACTTCGCAGGGTGACCTGCCGGCCAGCGCGTTGCCGGCGCGCGGCGCAGTGCATGTGATCCTCGACAACGGTGGTGGCTTCGAGGAAATGCTGTTCCGCGCGATGGGCGTGCCGGTCGCGCATGGTCATCGCTACGCGGTGGTGCCGTTCCTGCGGCGCTGGGCCCAGGCCAAGGGCCTGCGCCTGGTCGAACTGGGTACCGAGCAGGGCAACCGTGCACTGTTCCGCACCGACGACAGCCTTGACGATGCGCAGTTGGCCTGGCTGCGCGAACACCTGGGCGACGGCGAACAGCTGCTGCCGGCGCGGTTCAGCCCCGAGGCGCTGCCGGTGGTGGTGGTGCCCGACCGCGAAGCCGAACTGAAACAGCGCCTGGAAGACGACGAGAACGACAAGCGCGTATCGATGGCGGCACTGCGGCTGGCGCGCCAGTTCACCGCGCGCATCGAGGCGCGTGCGCCGTCGCGGCTGTACCTCAACCTGGACAATCCAGCGGTGCAGGCGTTGCTGCAGGCCCAGCGCGAGGGCCACCCGCAGGCAGGGGCGGCAGCGCGCCTGCTGCGCTCGCTGAAGATCATCGTGTCCGCACAGGGCCGGCCGCTGCAGCAGAGCGCGGCGACGCCGGGCCCCGATCTCAATGGTGCATTTACCGACATTGCCGGTGCCCTGCAGCAGATGCTGCGCTGAGCACCGCTACCCCCTCTCATCCAGCCTTCGCTAGACAGGAGCATTACCCCCATGGATATCTGGAACTGGGTCGAAAAACTGCAGGAAGACCTGCGCCAGGCAGGCCAGGCGCAGAACGCCCACCTGCTGACCCGCCTTGCCGATGAAGTCAGTGAACTGCAGGTCGACCGCGTCGATGCACTGCTGCCCGAAGCGCGCGCGCTGGGCAAGGCGCTGGACAACCCCTGGGTCGACGTCTATGTCGGCCATTGGGCGCTGCGCAACCGCGTCGGCAACCGCGTGGAAGGCGAAAGCGCGCTGGGCGAGTCGGTGGCGCTGTTCGAGCGCGCACACCGTGCCGATACCCTGGACTGCCCGCAGTCGATCTGCGTCACCCAGGATCTTGCCGCCTGCTACGGCAACATCGATGGTCCGGGCTGGGTGCCCGAACGCATCGAGGTCTGCGACGAGACGCTGGGCCGCATCGACCCGAGCTGGGCCTGCTTCCAGTGCCTGAGCTGCGAGAAGGCCGACGCGCTGCTGGACGACGGCCGCGGCCAGGACGCGCTGGATTACCTGCAGGTGCAGGCGGCGGCGATCCAGGCGCGCGGCAAGGAAGTGTTCGACAGCTTCCCTGAAATGCAGATCAAGATCCTGCTGGCCAGCGGCCGTGCGCAGGAAGCGCTGGCGCTGATCGAGAAGCGCGAAGCCGAAGTGGCCGCTGCGGGCGAATACGAGCCAGCCAACTGCACGGTGCCGCGCCGGCTGTCCAAGGCCTGGGCACTGGCCCAGCTGGGGCGCGATGAAGAGGCGCTGCAGCAGCTGGTGCCATGGAGCGAGCTGACGCCGAATCACTGGCGGTTGTGGGCCAATACCGCTTCGACACTGTGCAGCCGTGATGCCGCCCGCAACACCTGGGATCTGGGAACGCGCTTCAACACGATCATCGAACACTTCGCCGCTGTCGGCGCGCATCGCCTGGTGATCGAGATCGCCGCGTTGAGCCTGGAGCTTGCCCTGCAGCGCGGTGCGCGCTGGGTGGCGCAGCGCCAGCTGGGTCTGGCCCGCACCCATCTGGCGCAGCTGCGGCAGGACCGTGGCGCGGCCGCGCTGGTGGCCGGTCTGGCGGCACGCATCGAAGCGCTGCCGCAGATGGCGCCGCTGCCGGTGCCTGCCGATGAGCTGCTGGCGTGGCTGGAAGCGCAGGGCGAACAGAACCAGTCGCGCGATCCCGAGCGCGAAGCGCAGTGGCTGCTGCAGGCGCACGCCGAGCGGCCGGACGACGGCGCGCTGGCCGAGGTCGCCGCCTCGGCGCTGCATGCCTGTGGCGCGAAGAGCGAAGCGCAGGCGCTGCTGTGGGACTTCGTGCGCGGCCACGCGCAGGAAGACGGCGCGGCGGCCTACACGCTGATGCGTTGGCTGGCCGAGCAGGGCGATGATGATGGCCTGCGCAGGCTGGCCGCGACCTACCGCGACAGCGTGCCGGTGTTCGCGCACTGGTGCGAGGTGCAGCGTGCACGGCGCGCGTCCGACTGGCCTGCACTGGAACAGGCCGCGCAGGCATTGCTGGCGTTGTCGCCAGGTTCGAACGGCGCACGCGGGACGCTTGCCCGCATGTACATGGAGACCGGCCGCTTCAGCGAAGCACAGGCCTGCTATGCGCAGCTGGTGGAACTGCTGGAAGAGCCCAGTGCCGCGCATTGGGACCATATGAGTGCGGCCAGTGCGGCGCGCGACTGGGATGCGGTGCGCCGCTCGGCGGCAGCGATCGGCATG
The DNA here is from genome assembly GCF_019969775.1 of Stenotrophomonas sp. OVS01A. Lineage (NCBI taxonomy): Bacteria > Pseudomonadati > Pseudomonadota > Gammaproteobacteria > Lysobacterales > Lysobacteraceae > Stenotrophomonas > Stenotrophomonas sp. OVS01A. The sequence goes on from NZ_JAHXYV010000001.1 coordinate 485,941, forward strand.
GAACTGTCCAGCCAGCAGGGTGTGGTCGAAGAGCCCTGGGGCTGGGTGATCATCCGCAGCGAAGAAGGCGGCGAGCCGATGGAGTACTACGCCCGCCGCAGCGGCCCGGTGACCGCGCGCATCGTCGAGAACGCACCGGCCAACCGCGCGCAGCAGGTGGGGGACTGGGTGGTGTTCGACGCCGGCCTGGTACACCCCGCACCAGAGGACGAAGCGGAGCGAGAGCACTTCATTCCGACCTATGCGCAGGTGCATGTGCTGGAGCGGGGTGGTTTCGCGCGCAGCTGGCTGGTCGACGGCGCGCACCCGGGCGAGGAGGCATGGAACGCTTTCGTGGAGGCAGCCGAGGGACAGGGCTGGAAGGTGTGGTCGCACAGCCGTGCGGACTACACCGTGACCGATCCGGATGCGGAAGACGGGACGTTGCCGGGCCTGTTGTTCACCGTCGCGCAGCCGCAGGACCATGCGCCGCTGGCGCTGCACCGCTTCCTGCAGCAGGCCACGGCGGATTGGGCACATCCACACTGCTGGCTGCGCCTGGCCGAGGCCTGCGACCAGGACCGCCAGCCGCATCTGGACGCGATCGAACGGTACGGGTTGTAATCCCTGCCGCGCTGCGCGTTCGCCGGGCATGGCCCGGCGCTACCGGGCAACACGCATGGGTAGCGCCGGGCCATGCCCGGCGTCCTTCCACCACCAAGGAACTGGATATGCGAAAGACAGGGATGTGGGTGATCATCGGCCTGCTGCTGGCCCCCACCGTGCAGGCCGCGCCGGCCTGCCAGCAACCGGCTGACGTGGCGCGGGCCTTCTTCGAAGCGACCACCGGCAAGGGCGACCTGCTGGAGCCGCCGCAGGCACTGGCCAGTGCGGCGTTTGCCAAGGCGCTGCACGGCGAGCGTGCCTGCCAGGTGCGCGAAGAGGGCATCTGCACGCTCGATTCCGATCCGTGGCTGGACGCGCAGGACGGGGAGATCGACAGCCCGGTGCGCTACAGCTGGAAGCAGGCCTCGGCCACGGCCGGCCAGGTCGAAATGCGCTATCCGGTCTGGGGCAAGGCCTACGTGACCCGCGTGCCGATGGTGCGCAAAGGGGAGGGCTGCTGGCAGGTCGACGACATCCTCACCAACAGCGGTCGCTCGGTGCGCAGGATCCTGGCCCAACCGCTGCCCTGAGCATCCGGGGCATCCACGCATGGCGTGGATCTACCGCGCTCCCATTGTCGGCCGGCGGCCGGCACGACCAGGTGATGTTGGGGTGGGTGCCGACCGTTGGTCGGCACGCCTCTAGCGCGAATGCCCGAACACCAGCTCGATCACGAATTGGCTGCCGAAGAACGCCAGCAGCAGCAACAGCATCGCCGTCAGCGTCCAATGCACGGCCTTCGTGCCGCGCCAGCCATAGCGGCGGCGGCCGATCAGCAGCACGCCGAACACGATCCACGACAGCACGCTCAGCACCGTCTTGTGCACCAGCTTCTGCGCCAGCAGGTCGTCGACGAACAGCACGCCGGTAACCAGGGTCAGGGTCAGCAGGGCGAAGCCGACGGTGATCACCCTGAACAGCAGCGATTCCAGATCGGCCATCGGCGGCAGCGCACGCAGCCACGGACGGAATTCACGGCGCCGCAGCGCACGCTCCTGCAGCCACAGCATGATCGCCAGCAGCGCGGCGATGCTCAGCGTGGCGTAGGCCAGCAGTGCCAGCCAGGCGTGGCTGGCCAGGCGCCAGCCCAGCACCTTGCTCGGTTCATGGCCATAGCCGTGGTAGACCACCAGCAGCAGCGCGGCCAGCGGGAACACCACTACGCCCAGGGTGGACATGCGCCCGCGCGCGCCCACCAGCGAGGTCAGCCAGGCCATTCCCAGGCCGACCAGCGACAACGCGGCGAAGAAGTGCATGTCCGGGCCGCCGGTCGTGCGCATCGCCACCAGCACGTGGTAACCGCCATGCAGCAGCATCGCCGGCAGCGCAGGCCACAGCCAGGCGGGCGAGGTCACCCCGTCGTTGCGACCAAGGGCGCGCACCAGCAGGGCGCTGGCGGCCAGGTAGAGCAGGACGGCGATGAGAACGATTGTCATCGTTGAAGTTTCGCATACCCCCGCGGTGCTGGCGACGGGCGTGGCGTCGCAGTCCGGGGAGCGCGATGGACCCGTTATACTGTGGGCCTTATTGTCCCCCGCTTTCAGACAGGTTGCGCCGCATGTTCGAGTCCCTGACCCAGCGCCTTTCCGGCACCATCGAGCGCCTGCGCGGCCGTGGCCGCCTGACCGAAGAGAACATCCGCGAGGCGACCCGCGAGGTCCGCATCGCCCTGCTTGAAGCCGACGTCGCGCTGCCGGTGGTGCAGGCCCTGATCGAACGCATCAAGGTGCGTGCGGTCGGCCAGGAAGTGCTGAAGTCGCTGACCCCGGGCCAGGCCCTGATCAAGGTCGTGCGCGACGAGCTGACCGCGGTGATGGGCGCCGAAGCCAGCGACCTGAACCTCAACGTTCCCGCGCCGGCCATCATCCTGATGGCGGGCCTGCAGGGCGCCGGCAAGACCACCACGGTCGGCAAGCTGGCCAAGCACCTGAAGGAAAAGCGCAAGAAGAAGGTGATGGTGGTCTCGGCCGACGTCTACCGTCCGGCGGCGATCGAGCAGCTGAAGACGCTGGCCGACCAGGTGGGCGTGCTGTTCTTCCCGTCCAGCGCCGAGCAGAAGCCGGAGGCCATCGTCCGCGCCGCCATCGATGACGCGCGCAAGTCGTTCGTCGACGTGCTGCTGGTCGATACTGCCGGCCGCCTGGCCATCGACGAAGCGATGATGGCCGAGATCAAGGCCCTGCACGCTGCGGTCAACCCGGCTGAAACGCTGTTCGTGGTCGATGCCATGACCGGCCAGGACGCGGCCAATACCGCCAAGGCCTTCGGTGATGCGCTGCCGCTGACCGGCGTGGTCCTGACCAAGACCGACGGTGACGCCCGTGGCGGCGCCGCGCTGAGCGTGCGCTACATCACCGGCAAGCCGATCAAGTTCGTCGGTGTCAGCGAAAAGCCGGAAGGCCTGGACGTGTTCCACCCGGACCGTATCGCCAGCCGCATCCTCGACATGGGCGACGTGCTGTCGCTGGTCGAGCAGGTCGAGCAGCAGGTCGACAAGGACAAGGCGCAGAAGCTGGCCGAGAAGGTCGCCAAGGGCAAGAAGTTCGATCTGAACGACATGCGCGACCAGCTCGAGCAGATGCAGAACATGGGCGGCATCGGCGGCCTGATGGACAAGCTGCCGGGCCTGGGCCAGATTCCCGAGCACCTCAAGCAGCAGGTCAGCCAGGGCAAGGAAGTGCCGCGCATGATCGCCATCATCGGCTCGATGACCAAGAAGGAACGGCGCAACCCGAACCTGCTCAATGGCTCGCGTCGCGCCCGCATCGCCAAGGGCTCGGGCGTGACCCCGGCCGACGTCAATAAGCTCATGAAGCAGTACATGCAGATGGAAAAGATGATGAGCAAGATGGCCGGTGGCGGCATGAAGGGCATGATGCGCAGCATGAAGGGCATGATGGGCGCCATGGGCGGCCGTGGCATGCCGTTCCGCTGAGCGCGCGCTGTATCGAACGCTTGAACAACCCGCGGAATCAATCAAAGGAATGTGCATGAACAAGTCGATCGTGGTGATGGCGCTGGCCCTGGGCCTGGTTGCCTGCAAGGACGACACCTCCGTGTCGCAGAAGGCCGGTAGTGCCATCAGTGGTACCGCTGCCGATTTCGTCGCCGGGCTGGGCGAGGGCGTGGACAAGCGCATGAACGTGACGCTGCAGGCCGATCCGGGCCTGGCCGCGCAGGGCCTCACCGTCACCCTCGGCAAGAGCCGTGGCATGGGCTCCAAGGACGCGGCGGTGTACGTGGTGGCCGACAAGGCGTTCAAGGGCAAGCTGGTGGCGCGTGCGCTGGATGCCGAGGGCACCGAGATCGGTCGCGCCAGCGCCGAGGAAGAGTTCGCCGCTGATGACGCGCGCTACGTGACGTTCAAGTTCAACGAAGAAATGGACAGCCAGCTGGTCCGCACCTACGCGGTGTCTGCACGCTGAGCCGGGCGGGAGCGGATCGCCCGCGGCGACGCTCCCGTCCACAGTGTCTGGCGTATGCTGGCAGCGACTCCTCCCACAGGTGCGTCGCGTGAGCCTTTCGCCGATTCTCGAACGCGCCGACGATTTCTGTCGGCGTTTTTCATTGCAGCTGCCGATCCTGCTGGCACCGATGGCCGGTGCCTGTCCGGTTCCGCTTTCCGCCACGCTGGCCAACGCCGGCAGCATGGGCGCGATGGGGGCCGTGTTGTCGCCGGCGGCGGATATCGGTCGCTGGATGCAGGACTTCCGTGCAGCGTCCAGCGGGCCGGCGCAGGTGAACCTGTGGTTGCCCGATCCCGCGCCGGTGCGCGATGTGGCCGCCGAGGCCGCCACGCGTGCGTTCCTGGGCCAGTGGGGGCCGGAGGTTGCGGCCAGCGCAGCGGATGCCACGCCTGCCGATTTCGAGGAGCAGTTCAGTGCGCTGCTGGCGGCGCGGCCGGCGGTGGCCTCGACCATCATGGGCGTGCTGTCGCCGCGTCATGTGCAGCAGTTGAAGGATGCGGGCATCGCCTGGATCGCCTGCGCTACGACGCTGGCCGAAGCGCGTGCTGCGCAGGACGCGGGTGCTGACGCGGTGGTCGCGCAGGGCGCCGAAGCCGGCGGCCATCGCGGCGCCTTCGATCCGATGCGTGCAGAGCAGCAGCTGGTCGGCTTGTTCGCACTGCTGCCGCGGCTGGCGGACAACCTGGATATTCCGGTGATCGCCGCGGGCGGAATCGGCGACGGTCGCGGCATTGCTGCTGCCTTGATGCTCGGGGCCAGCGCCGTGCAGATCGGCACGGCCTTCCTGCGCACACCCGAAGCAGCGGTGGCGCCGGCATGGGCCGATGCGTTGGCCCGCAGCGAACCCGAAGACACGTGGCCGACGCGCGCGTTCAGTGGGCGCCTGGGCCGCGGCCTGGCGACTGCCTACGTGCGTGCAGCTGTTGCCGAGGGCGCACCCGCGCCGCGCCCGTACCCGGTGCAGCGTGGCCTGACTGGACCGATGCGCAAGCAGGCCACGCAGGAAAACCGGCTTGCTGCGATGCAGGCCTGGGCCGGGCAGTCGGCATGGATGGCACCGGCAGCGCCGGCCGCCGACGTGCTGCGTGGCATGTGGGAACAGGCGCAGGCACTGCTGCGATGACGGTGACCTGCAACGGCGCAACGGCGCGGGCCGAAGACCTGCTGCCGGCGCTGACCAACTACGGCCACTTCACCTCGTTGCAGGTGCGCGGCAACGCGGTGCAGGGGCTTGATCTGCATCTGCAGCGGCTGGCGCGGGCAACGCAGGAACTGTTCGGCAGCGGGCTCGATATCGCGCAGGTGCAGGCGTGGATGGCGCAGGCGCTGCAACAGGCCGGCCAAGTCGACGCATCGATGCGGGTCACCGTGTTCTCGCGCCGTTTCGATTTCCGCGCGCCGCTGGCAAGCGTGCCGGTGGATGTACTGGTTGCCGTCTCCGCGCCGGTCGCGCTGACCGCGCCGAAACGCGTACGCAGCGCGACATGGCAGCGAGAGCTGCCGCAGATCAAGCATGTCGGTACGTTTGGCCTGTTCGCCCAGCGCCGTGCCGCGTTGGCAGCAGGTTTCGACGATGCGCTGTTCGTCACTGCCGACGGGCAGATCAGCGAGGGCACCACCTGGAACCTCGCCGTGCATGACGGCGAACACCTGATCTGGCCACAGGCGCCTGCGCTGCGGGGAACCGCTGAAGCGCTGCTGCAGGCGGGCTGGGTGGGCCCACAGCAGACCCGGCCGTTGCGGCTGGATGAGCTGGCCGGCATGCGGGCGGCTTTCGCCTGCAACGCCAGTGGGGTGTGGGCGCTGGACGCCATCGACGGTCAGGTGCTGCCGGGTTCGCAGGCCTTGGCCGAACAGGGCAGGGCGGTGTTGGCCCGGGTGCCCTGGCAGTCGCTTTCCTGAATGGAACCGTTGGAGTCAGAACCCTTTTGCTCGGTAAAAGGGATCTGACCCCGGGGTAGACGCCCGGGGTTGGCTCGGCCGGACTCTGCCGCTATAATCGCCCGCTTACCGCGCCATCCTGGCGACTGGGCAATAGGAAAAAACCACCATGGTCAAGATTCGACTGACCCGCGGCGGCGCCAAGAAGCGTCCGTTCTACCACATCATCGTCACCGACGTCCGCAGCGCCCGCGACGGCCGCAACATCGAGCGCGTTGGCTTCTACAACCCGGTTGCACAGGGCGGCGAGAAGCGCATCGAGCTGGACCTGGCCCGCGTTGACCATTGGGTCAAGAACGGCGCCCAGCCGACCGAGAAAGTTCGCAACCTGATCAAGGAAGCGAGCAAGTCCCAGGCCGCTGCGGCCTGATCCTGACGGGCCGCGCCCTGGTGCGGCCCATCTGATTGAACGCAGATGAAAGATAACGAGCGCCGCATCCTGCTTGGCAGGATTGTCGGCGCTTTTGGTGTGCGCGGCGAAATAAAGCTCGAGTCCTGGACCGAGCCGCGTTCCGCTATTTTCCGTTACCAACCGTGGATCCTGCGCAGCCCCAACGGGCAGGAATCGACACTTGAAGGCGCCCGTGGCCGGGATACCGGCAAGCATCTGGTGGCCCGTTTCCCGGGTATCGAGGATCGCGACACGGTCGAGGCGATGCATGGCACCGAGGTCTTCGTGGCCCGCAGTGCGCTGCCGCCGCCGAATGCCGACGAGTATTACTGGGTCGATCTGGAAGGCCTGGATGTGAAGACCGTCGAAGGCGTTGCCCTCGGCCAGGTCTCGCACCTGTTCAGTACCGGCGCCAACGATGTGGTGGTCGTACGCGGTGATCGCGAGCGGATGATTCCGTTCGTCGTGCCGGAGTTCGTCAAATCCGTCGACTTCGAGGCCAATCTGGTCGTGGTCGACTGGGACCCCGAGTTCTGAGTGTGAGCATGCGTTTCGACGTCATCACCCTGTTCCCCGATTTCCTCGCCCAGTCCGCTGGGCTGGGCGTGGTCGGCCGTGCGCAGGAAAAGGGATTGTTCAGCCTGCATGGCTGGAATCCCCGTGACTACGCCGAGGGCAACTACCGCCGGGTGGACGATCGTCCGTTCGGCGGTGGCCCGGGCATGGTGATGCTGATCGAACCGCTGCAGGCCTGCCTGCAGGCGATCCGTGAGGCCGATCCGACGCCTGCGCGGGTGATCCATCTCAGCCCGCAGGGCGCGCCGTTGACCCAGGCCAAGGTGCGGGAACTGGCGGCATTGCCGCGCATGGTCCTGCTCTGCGGCCGCTATGAAGGCATCGACGAGCGTTTCCTGGCCGCCAATGTTGATGAGGAGATTTCCCTCGGCGACTACGTGCTGTCCGGCGGCGAGCTGGGGGCGGCGGTCATCATCGACGCGGTGGCCCGGCTGCAGGAAGGCGCCTTGAATGACGCCGAATCCGCGGCGCAGGACAGTTTCGAGGGCGACCTCGGCCTGCTCGACTGCCCGCATTACAGCCAGCCGGCCCAGCATCCGCTGGGGGACGTGCCGGACGTGCTGCGCTCGGGCAACCATGCCGCCATCGCCGCCTGGCGCCGGCAGCAGTCGTTGATCCGTACCGCACAGCGGCGCCCGGACCTGCTGGATGAACAGGCGCTGGGCAAGGCCGACCGCAAGCTGCTGGCCCTGGCCCGCCAGGTCCCGGCGGAAAAGGGCAAGGTCTAGCGCCAGCCCTGCTTTATCGGCTATCATGGCCAATTACGCCGGCCCCGGCCGGTGCGCAGTACCCAAAACAAACGTGCAGCACAGTCCGGTGACTGCATGAGCCCACGCTGTCGAATGACACGCCCACCCGAACAATGAATCGGTGTAACCCATGAGCAAGCTGAACAAGTCCATCGTCGCGGAATTCGAATCCGCCCAGATCACCCGCGAACTGCCGCAGTTCAGCCAGGGCGACACCATTGTCGTCAACGTGAAGGTGAAGGAAGGTACCCGCGAGCGCGTGCAGGCCTATGAAGGCGTTGTCATCGCGACCAAGAACGGCGGCCTGAACTCCTCGTTCACCGTGCGCAAGATCTCGCACGGCTACGGCGTCGAGCGCGTGTTCCAGACCCACAGCGCCATCATCGACTCGGTCGAAGTGAAGCGCCGTGGTAAGGTCCGCGCCGGCAAGCTGTACTACCTGCGTGGCCTGGAAGGCAAGGCTGCCCGCATCAAGGAAGATCTGGCTGCTGCTGCTGCCGCCAAGGCTGCCCGTCTGGCAACCAAGGGCTGATAAACAACTTCGGTTGTTGCCGCGACGGCCGCCTTCGGGCGGCCGTTTGCGTTTGTGCTGCCGCCTCGTTAGTTTCAGTGAATGGATGAGAGCGACCATCGATACCCGGCGGACATCCAGGTGGCGTTGCGCTTCCTGGACCGTTCCGGGGTGCCACGGAGGGAAGCGGCCCCCTTGCTGCACCGCATGCTGTGGCGGCTGGGTGTCGCGCTGCCGCCGCCGATACTGGCCGGTTTCCTGACCAATACGCTGCTGCAGGGCCTGCTGTTTGGCGTGTTCTGGACGGTACTGATGTGGCTGCTGTTGTGGCAGGGCAGGGCCCCGGCGCTGGAACTGCTGTTGCTTGCCGGGGTGGCGGCAGGCGTGATGTTCGGCCTGGTGATGGCCACCCTGATGTGGTTCCTGCGCGGGGCCCGCAAGCTGCCCACCTGGCGGCAGTTCCGCAGCAGCCTCTGAGACCATGGCGCAGTGCGCCGTGACCGCTGCCGGGCGGCGGCGTACGCTCGGGCCTTCGACCCTCATGGCCCCTGCGATGCCCGCCAAGCGACCTGCCAGCAGTGCCGCGCCGAAGCTGCTGTCCGGCGGTAACCCGCAGATCGCCAAGGGTGAGGGCGATGCGCCCGTGCAGGCTTATATCGCTGCCATGCCGGACTGGAAACGGGCCGTTGGCGAGCGTCTGGACGCCCTGATCGAACAGGCCGTGCCCGGCGTGCACAAGGCAGTGAAATGGAACTCGCCGATGTACGGCGTTGCTGCCGGCGAGGGCTGGTTCCTCAGCTTCCATTGCTTCGCCCGCTACATCAAGGTCGCGTTCTTCCGCGGCGCGCTGTTGCAGCCTGTTCCGCCTGAACCGTCCAAGAGCGCCGACACGCGCTACCTGCACATCCTTGAGGACGAGCCGCTGGACGAGGCGCGGTTCCTCGACTGGGTGCGGCAGGCCAGCCAGCTGCCTGGCGAACGCATGTAATCCCCCAGGTTCTTTCCCCGAACGAGACCACGCGATGGCCACGCAGAAGTCCGATCCCGCAGATGCCGCTCTCCCCGCTGCCGCCCTGATTGACGCCCGCATCGCCGAGCTCGCTGATTGGCGCGGCGACATCCTCGCCCGTGTGCGCGCGCTGATCCACGAGGTGCTGCCGGACGTGGAGGAAACCTGGAAATGGCGCGGCACACCGGTGTGGGAGCACAACGGCATCCTGTGCACCGGCGAAACCTACAAGCAGGCGGTGAAGCTGACCTTCGCCCACGGCGCCGCGTTGCCGGACCCGAAGCGTCTGTTCAATGCCAGCCTGGAAGGCGGCACACGCCGCGCGATCGACATCCACGAAGGCGGCATGCCCAACGCCGCGGCGCTGAAAGCACTGCTGCGCGCCGCCGCCAGGCACAACGCGGAAAAGAAAAAGCGGTAGTGCCGGCCGCTGGCCGGCAATCCCATGGACTTCCCAGGTATCGCGCGGTTGCCGGCCAGCGGCCGGCACTACCGGTGCATGTTCAACGCGGTGGAATGGTTTCCAACGCCGCATCCGGGTCGGCCACCGGCGAAGGCGGACAGGCGGGAATCTCCGAGGGCGTGGCGAGTTCTTCGGCATGCACCGGTGTACTGATCATCTTCGCCTTGCGCCAGCCACCCCAGCGGTAATACGCCAGCGACAGCAGCATCGACACCAGCGAACCGGCCGGGAAACTCCACCAGATCGCATCGGCACCCCAGTACGGCTGCAGGAATTCGGCGAACGGCACGCGCACGCCCCACAGCGACGCGGCGAGGATCAGCAGCGGCGGCAGCACCGCGCCGGTGGAGCGCACCACGCCGGAGATCACGAAGCTGACGCCGAAGAACAGGAACGAACCGATCACGATGTGGTTCAGGTGCCGCGCGATCTGCAGCGACTCGCTGCCCTGCGGCAGGAACAAGGCCAGCGAATACTGGTCCAGCAGCACCAGCGGCAGGATCAACGCGCCGGTCAGCAGGAAGTTGAACGCGATGCCCTGGCGTGCGGTACCGCGCACGCGATCCCAGCGCTGCGCACCGACATTCTGCGCGGCCATCGACGAACACGCCGCACCGATCGCCATCGCCGGCATCTGCACGTAGTTCCACAGCTGCAGCGATGCACCGTAGGCTGCGCCGGTGTCAGTGCCGTACTGGTTGACCATGGTCATCAGCATGATCACCGACAGCGAGATCAGCACCATCTGCAGGCCCATCGGCACGCCCTTGACCACCAGCGCGCGCAGGATGGTCATGTCCAGCTTGAACAGGTGCATGTCGGCGCGGCCCAGCCACAGCGTGTGCCGCTTGTGCCGCATGTACAGCAGCAGGCCGGCCAGCGACAGCGTCTGCGACACCAGCGTGGCCCACGCCGAGCCGGCGATGCCCAGTTCCGGGAACGGCCCCATGCCGAAGATCAGCACCGGGTTCAGGGCGATGTCCAGCACCACCGAGACCAGCAGGAAGCGGAAGGGCGTGCGCGAATCGCCGGCACCGCGCAGCGCCGCACTGAGGAAGGCGAAGGCGTACAGCGTTGGCATCGCCAGGAAGATGATGCGCAGATAGGCCTCGGCCAACGGCAGCGAGGCGGCAGGCGTGCCCATCGTCGCCAGCAGCGGGTGGGCCAGGAACCAGCCGGCGATGGCGATGATCACCGACAGGCCGATGAAGAACGTGGCGCTGGTGCCGACCACGCGTCGTGCCTGGGCGATGTCGCGCGCACCGATGGCCTGGCCGATCAGGATGGTCGAGGCCATGCCGAAGCCGAACACCGAACCGATCAGGAAGAACATGATGTTGTTGGCGTTCGCGGTCGCGGTCAGTGCCGCTTCGCCAAGGAAGCGCCCCACCCATACCGCATTCACCGAGCCGTTCAGCGACTGCGCGATGTTGCCTGCCAGGATCGGCAGCGCGAACAGCAGCAGGTTGCGGCCGATCGGGCCGGAGGTCAGGTCAAGCGGCGCTTTGGCCATGGAGTGGTGATCGATTCCCGGGAGGCGCACACTAGCATCAAGCCGGTTTGCAGGATGTGGCAATGCATCAACCACAACAGGCGATGCGGATGATCGTGGCGGCCTTGATCGCAGCGGCACTGGCCGCATGTTCGTCGGGTGACCGGCTGGGCGATACCCAGGTGCGGCCGACCGACCGCCCCGAGTGCCTGGTCGGCAGCCAGCGCCAGGACCTGGCGGCCGGCACGCCGGCATTGATCGGGGGCAGCGGCTGCCGCACCGACCCCGACAATCCGCGCCCCCTGAACAAGCGAACGGAGTAGTCCCCACCGATGTCCGAGCTTTCCCCGTTGGCGCCCAGCGTCCGTCTGGACATCTGGTTGTGGGCGGCCCGCTTCTTCAAGACCCGCAGCCTGGCCAAACAGGCGATCGAGACCGGCAAGGTATCCGTGGCCGGGCAGCGCCCGAAATCCTCGCGCGCAGTACGCGTGGGAGAGCAGCTGCTGGTCGATCGCGGTGAAGAACACTTCGAGATCCAGGTGCTGGGCCTGAGCGACCAGCGCGGTCCGGCGCCGGTGGCGCAGCAGTTGTATGCCGAGAGCGAAGCCTCCAAGGCCCGCCGCGCCGAACAGCGTGCGCTGCGCATTGCCGCGCGTGATGGCTACCAGGCACCGGAGCACAAGCCGGACAAGCGCGCACGCCGGTTGATCCGTGCATTGGGTGATATCGACGCCCTGTGACGGCGCCGCCCGGGCGCTGGTAGTCGCCCACCTCGGTGGGCGTTGCGCCATGTGCCGACCAAGGTCGGCATCCACCGGGTAAAGGCCCCGCAGCAGTGTCTGGTAGTCGCCCACCTTGGTGGGCGCTGTGCCATGTGCCGACCAGGGTCGGCATCTACCGGGTAAAGATCCCGCAGCAGTGTCTGGTAGTCGCCCACCTCGGTGGGCGCTGTTCCATGTGCCGACCAAGGTCGGCATCCACCGGGTAAAGACCCCGCAGCGGGGTCGGGTAGTCGCCCACCTTGGTGGGCGCAGTGCCATGTGCCAACCAAGGTTGGCAACTACCATATCCGGTCAACCGTGCAGGTCGTAGCGATCCAGCTCCATCACCCGGGTCCAGGCGGCGATGAAATCCTGCACGAACTTCTTCTCGCCATCGGCGCTGGCGTAGACCTCGGCCAGGGCGCGCAGCACGGCGTTGGAGCCGAACACCAGGTCGGCACGGGTGCCGGTCCAGCGCGCAGCGCCATCGCTGCGGCCGCGGCCTTCATAGCTTTCGCGACCGGTCGCCTTCCAGGTGGTGCCCATGTCCAGCAGGTTGACGAAGAAGTCGTTGCTCAGCGTGCCGGGACGGCTGGTGAACACGCCGTGCCTGCCACCGTCGGCATTGGCGCCGAGCACGCGCAGGCCACCGACCAGGGCGGTCATTTCCGGTGCGGTGAGGGTCAGCAGCTGAGCCTTGTCGATCAGCAGCGCCTCACCCGGCACGCTGTAAGCGCCCTTGAGGTAGTTGCGGAAACCATCGGCAGCCGGTTCCAGCACCGCGAACGATTCGACGTCCGTCTGTTCCTGGCTGGCATCGGTGCGGCCCGGAGTGAACGGCACGCTCAGGTCATGGCCGCCGGCCTTCGCTGCCTGCTCGATGCCGACGCCACCGGCCAGCACGATCAGGTCGGCCAGCGACACCTGCTTGCTGCCCGCGCCGTTGAACTCGGCCTGGACCTTTTCCAGCGCGGCCAGCACCTTGGCCAGCTGCTGCGGCTGGTTCACCGCCCAGTCCTTCTGCGGTGCCAGGCGCACGCGTGCACCATTGGCGCCACCGCGCTTGTCCGAACCGCGGAAGGTCGAGGCCGAGGCCCACGCCGTGGACACCAGCTCGGCCACGCTCAGGCCGGTCGCTGCGATCTTCTGCTTCAGCGCAGCGATGTCCTTGGCGTCGATCAACGGGTGCCTGGCTTCCGGCACCGGGTCCTGCCAGATGAATTCCTCGGCCGGAATCTCCGGGCCGAGATAGCGCGCACGTGGGCCCATGTCGCGATGGGTCAGCTTGAACCAGGCGCGGGCGAAGGCATCGGCGAAGGCCTGCGGATCAGCAAGGAATTTCCGCGAGATCTTTTCGTAGGCCGGGTCCATGCGCAGCGACAGGTCGGTGGTCAGCATGGTCGGGCGGTGCTTCTTCGACGGATCGTGCGCATCGGGAATCACTGCGTCCGCATTCTTGGCGACCCACTGGTGCGCGCCGGCCGGGCTCTTGCTCAGCTCCCATTCGTTGCCGAACAGGATCTCGAAGAAGTCGTGGCTCCACTGCGCGGGGGTGCGGGTCCAGGTGACTTCCAGGCCGCTGGTGATGGTGTCGCCGCCCTTGCCACTGCCGAAGCTGTTGGCCCAGCCCAGGCCCTGGCTTTCCAGGCCCGCTGCTTCCGGTTCCTTGCCGACATTGTCGGCCGGGCCGGCACCATGGGTCTTGCCGAAACTGTGGCCACCGGCGATCAGGGCGACGGTTTCCTCATCGTCCATCGCCATGCGGCCGAAGGTGTCGCGGATGTCATGCGCGGCCAGCACCGGATCGGGATTGCCATCCGGGCCTTCCGGGTTCACATAGATCAGGCCCATCTGTACCGCGGCCAGCGGGTTTTCCAGTTTGCGCGAGTGCACATCGCCATCAGCGTCGTCATCGGACACCAGCACGCCGTGGTCCTCTTGCACGCCATCCGAGCCGTGCTTGTAACGCACGTCGCCACCGAGCCAGGTGGTCTCGCGGCCCCAGTACACGTCCTGGTCCGGCTCCCAGGTATCGGGACGGCCACCCGCAAAGCCGAGCGTCTTGAAGCCCATCGACTCCAGTGCGACGTTGCCGGTCAGGATCAGCAGGTCGGCCCAGGAAATGGCCTGGCCATATTTCTGCTTGATCGGCCACAGCAGGCGGCGTGCCTTGTCCAGGCTGACGTTGTCGGGCCAACTGTTGAGCGGAGCGAAGCGCTGCTGGCCGCGGCCACCACCACCACGGCCGTCATCGATGCGGTAGGTGCCGGCGCTGTGCCAGGCCATGCGGATGAACAGGCCGCCGTAGTGGCCGAAGTCGGCTGGCCACCAGTCCTGCGAGTCGGTCATCAACGCCTTCAGGTCGGCCTTCAGAGCGCTGTAGTCCAGCCCGTTGAAGGCCTTGGCGTAGTCGAAGCCCGCATCAAGGGGATTGGAGCGCGTGGAGTGCTGGTTGAGCAGATCCACGCGCAGCTGGTTCGGCCACCAGTCGCGGTTGGTCGTCGCATCACCGACGACGGCATGGTTGAACGGGCACTTCGCTTCGCTTTTCATGGGTCTCTACCTGTGGGCTGGCGAATGAGGGAATCAGATCGCTTACCCACCATAGGCATCGCCTAATGATGGGTAAATTCGATTGATTCAACCGATGCGATAGTGGCCGCCTATGGCAGGCAGCGCTTGCATCGTTGTGCGCGATCAGCGCTTGAGCAGGCCCGCGCCGAGCTTGAACAGATCGCTGGCGCCGAACTGGCCATCGCCGTCCTGATCGAGCGCACCGCCGAGCAGGCTGCCGATGCCGCCGCCGGATTGCTGTGCTTCCTGCCCCAGGGCCTGGCTGAGCTGGCCGGCGTTGCCGCTCTGGGCAAACCGCTGGGCCAGGAACGACATGACGATGGGGGCCAGGATCGCCAGCAGCTGGCTGGACCTGCCGCTGTCCAGGCCGGTCTTCTGGCCCAGCACTTCGGCCGCCTGCGAGGTCTGCCCACCGAACACGTGGCCGAGGATGCCGGCACCGTTGGTGGCGTTGCCGCCGCCACCGCCCATCACCGCGCCGAGGATGCTGCCGATGTCGAAACCGCCGCCAGCACCGCCACCGCCTCCCGAACCAAGGTGGTCGCGCTGCAGGGCATTGAGGAGGGACTGCGCACCCTGCGGCTCGCTGGCGTTCTGGCCCATCGCGCCGAGCAGCAGCGGCAGCGCGCTGCCGACGGCCTGGGTAGCCTGGCTGCTGTCCAGGCCGAGCTGCTGCGAGACCTGCTGCAGGCCCTGGCCCTGCTGCAGCTGCTGGAAGAGGGATGCAGCAAGGGATTCGGTGTTCATGGCGGTCTCCGGTCTGTGAAGGACGAACCGCCCGAGCATAACGCCGTGTACACGACGGCAATGCGAAGGCTTCATGGCGGGCGTCCGCCGGGCAGGGCCGGCGGAACCTGCGGCCGGCCTTACAGCAGCGCCTTCAACCGGTACAGCGCTTCCAGTGCCTGCTTCGGGGTCAGCTCGTCCGGGTCGATCGCGGCCAGCGCCTCCTGCGCCTTGTTCGGCGGGGCGGCAAACAGTCCGAACTGCTGCGGGGCATCCAGCGCCTGCGGGGCGAGTTCGGCGGCATGGCTTTCGCCACCGCGCTGTTCCAGCTCGGCCAGGCGTCGGCGCGCCTGTGCCACGGTGGAACGCGGCAGGCCGGCCAGGGCAGCCACCTGCAGGCCGAAGCTGCGGTTGGCCGGACCGTCCTTCACTGCATGCATGAACACCAGTGCTTCGCCGTGCTCGACGGCATCCAGATGCACGTTGGCGATGCCGCTGCGGCCGCCTTCGTGCTGTTCGTCGGCCAGCGCGGTCAGTTCGAAGTAATGGGTCGCAAACAGCGTGTAACAGCGGTTTTCGTAGGCGAGGTGGCGCGCTACCGCGTCGGCCAGGGCCAGGCCGTCGTAGGTGGACGTGCCGCGGCCGATCTCGTCCATCAGCACCAGCGAATGCGCGGTGGCGTGATGCAGGATGTAGCTGGTTTCGGCCATCTCGACCATGAAGGTCGACTGCCCGCGGGCAAGGTCGTCGCCTGCGCCGATGCGGGTCAGGATGCGGTCGATCGGGCCGATCAGCGCACGGCTGGCCGGCACGAAGCTGCCGATGTGGGCCAGCAGCACGATCAGCGCGTTCTGCCGCATGTAGGTCGATTTACCGCCCATGTTCGGGCCGGTGATGACCAGCATGCGACGGTCCGGGTGCAGGTCCAGGTCGTTGGGCTCGAACGGCTGGTCACGCACCGCTTCCACCACCGGATGGCGACCGCGCTCGATCTTCAGGCACGGCTCGGCCTGCAGCTCCGGGCGCGCCCAGTCCAGCGCCTGCGCACGTTCGGCGAAGGCGGCCAGCACGTCCAGTTCGCTGAGTGCGGCAGCACACTGCTTGAGCGGCTCCAGCTGGGTGCCCAGCGTGTCCAGCAGCTGCTCGTACAGGTACTTTTCGCGCGACAACGAACGGTCGCGGGCGGACAGCACCTTGTCTTCGAACGCCTTCAGTTCTTCGGTGATGTAGCGCTCGGCGTTGGTCAGTGTCTGCCGGCGGGTGTAGTGCACCGGCGCACGGTCGGACTGGCCCTTGCTGATTTCGATGTAGTAGCCGTGCACACGGTTGTAGCCGACCTTCAGGGTGGCGATGCCGCTGCTCTCGCGCTCGCGCTGCTCCAGGTCGACCAGGAACTGGTCGGCGTGGGTCGACAGTCGGCGCAGCTCATCCAGCTCGGCGTCGAAGCCATCGGCCAGCACGCCACCATCGCTGAGCTTGAGCGGCGGCATGTCGGCGATCGCGCCGGCCAGCAGGTGGGCGCATTCGTCGTGTTCGCCGAGCGCGGCGTGCAGGGTCTGCAGGCGCGGTGAATCCAGCGGTGCCAGCACCTCGCGTACGGCCGGCAGCAGGCCGAGGCCATCGCGCAGGGTGGAGAAGTCGCGCGGCCGTGCCGAGCGCAGGGCAACGCGGGTGAGGATGCGTTCAAGGTCGCCGAGGCGGCGGAACTGTTCGCGGATATCTGCGTCCGCACCACGGTCGATCAGTGTTTCCACCGCGTGGTGGCGCTGCACCAGCACCTCGCGCAGGCGCAGCGGCCGATGCAGCCAGCGGCGCAGCAGGCGGCCGCCCATCGGCGTCACCGTGCTGTCGAGCACGCCGAGCAGGGTATTGCGGGTATCGCCGTCGACGCGGGTGTCCAGCTCCAGATGGCGCCGCGTTGCCGCGTTCATCGCGATCGCTTCGCCGGCGGTTTCCATCGAGATGGAGGTCAGGTGCGGCAGGCGCTGCTTCTGGGTTTCCTCGACATAGCCGAGCAGGGCGCCGGCAGCGGCCGTGGCGCGCGGCTTGTCGTCAATGCCGAAGCCGCTCAGGTCATGCAGCTTGAAGAAGTTCAGCAGCTGGCGGCGGCCACTGTCGGCGTCGAACAGCCATGGCGCGCGGCGACGCACGCCGCTGCGCTGGCGCAGGAACTCCGGCCAGTTCTCCTCATCCGGCACCAGCAGTTCGGCCGGCTCCAAACGCGCGAGTTCGGCTTCCAGCGCGTCATCGGTGTCCACTTCGTTGACCAGGAAACGGCCGCCGGCCAGGTCGGCCCAGGCCAGGCCATAGCCGTTCTTGTTGCGCGACAGGGCCATCAGCAGGGTGTCGCGACGCTCGTCCAGCAGCGCTTCGTCGGTGACCGTGCCGGGGGTGACGATGCGCACCACCTTGCGTTCGACCAGGCCCTTGGCCAGTGCCGGGTCGCCGATCTGTTCGCAGATCGCCACCGATTCGCCCAGCGCGACCAGTCGTGCCAGGTAGCCCTCGTAGGCGTGCACCGGCACGCCGGCCATCGGAATCGGTGCACCACCGGAGCTGCCGCGCTGGGTCAGGGTGATGTCGAGCAGGCGCGCGGCCTTGCGCGCGTCGTCGTAGAACAGCTCGTAGAAGTCGCCCATGCGGAAGAACAGCAGCAGGTCCGGGTAGTCGGACTTGGCTGCGAAGAACTGCTTCATCAGCGGGGTGTGTTCGGCGGACTTGTCTTTGGACATGGGACTCGTGGATCAGGGGCGTCCGCTCGCGCCGGAGGGCAGCGGGGCGGAGCCGGTACAGGGTTGTCCATGGTAACGGGTAGAGCGGGCTGGCCGCTGCTGGAGCCGGCGGGCAGGGCGGCTGCCACGCCCCGCGGTGCGGGTGTAGGCTCTGGCCTGCGGCCATGCTGGCAGCACATCAGCCAAGGAATGAACGATGACGCAACAATCTGCACCCCAAGAAGACCAGCAGGCCAAGGCAGCCGTTGAAGCACCGCCTTCGCTCTATCTCGTCGCGCTGTACCAGTTGGTGGGGGGCGCCTTCGCCCTTTACGGCATGCTCAAGGTCTATGGGCCGGGTGTGCCCGAGTATCAACTGCTGGCCCGGATGAGCCTCCACCACTCTCTGCCGTATGCGGTGCTGGTCACTGCCGGTCTGCTCAACGCGTTGGCTGGCATCGTCATCGGGGTGGGCATCTTCGCGCGCTGGGCGTGGGTTCGCCCGCTGTTTGTGGTGATGCTTGTGGAGACGACCGTGTTGCAGTTGGTCGACATGAAGATGGCAGGCCCCTTCGAATTTCTGACCGTGGGGGCCATCTTCTGCGTTTCCCTGTATGTCGCATTCCTGTTGTACCGCGATCCGGCAGACCGTTACTTCCGCAACCGGTGGCGCTGAAACGGTTGGAGTATTCCGGAGGCGGATGCCGCAGTGGAAGGGCGCGCGCCGCCACTTCAGGCGCACACCAGTGCAACGTTCGGGTGGCTGGCGAAGATCTCCATCACGATGTCGAAGTAGGTCTGCCCCTCGCCACGTTGCAGGGCGTCCAGCTGGCGGCCGATGGTTTCGGCATTGAACGTACCCGGCTGCCGCAGCTTGTCTTCCAGCCACGCGCGCGTGGCCTCCAATCCCAGTGCCTCGCGGCTGCGGTCGATGTCGCGCCAGACCAGCGTGGCGGTTTCGTGCCCGGCCAGCGCGCCATAACCGCCGTACAGCAGATCGTCCAGCCCATCGAGACTGGGCCCGAGCTGCCAGGCTTCGCCGGCCATGAATACCCGGTTGATCTCCGCATAGAGGCTGGGGATATCAACAATGGCGGTGCCTTCGATCTGCAGGAATACGGTCATGCGCCGACTGTAGCGTGGGCCGGCGAAAGGCGTTGTGCTGAACGCCGTTGCTTTGCGACGTGGCGCGTGCGTACGCATACTCTGGATCTCTGCCTGCGGTGTTCTGTCCCGTAGTCCTGGGCATTTGAAAATTTTCCTATAGAAATCCTTCGGGCGGCCGATAGCCTATGCGCCACTTCGCGTCGGGCGCGGTGGCATGCCGTTGCATACCCCCGGCGAACCTCGATTCAAGCCATTGGGTTGGCCCTTCTCCTTTCCGGGAGCAGGACCGCTGACGCGTGGCATCAACACGTGGAATTGATTGTGCAAGCAAGGAAGATGTCTGTGCGCGGTGCGCGCCGCAGTGGTGGAGGGTTGGTGCTTCTGGGCATGGCCTTCAGTGTCGCTGCCCAGCAGGTGGGTGACCCGGGCGCGCAGGAGCTGCTGCGCCAGCAGGAACGAGAACGCGTGCTGCGCGAGCAGCAGGAAAGCCGGCCCGATGTACGCCTGGAGAGCAGCCAGGGTGAACAGGGGGAGCGCCTGCCGACGCAGGAGCAGCCCTGCGTGCGTATTGATCGCATCGTGCTGGACGGCGAGGGTGCCAAGGGCTTCCAGTGGGCATTGGCTGCAGCCGATCCGCGCGAAGATCCCGCCAGCGGCCGCTGCCTGGGCACTGAAGGCATCAACGTGGTGATGAAGCGCGTACAGAACGCGATCATCGCGCGCGGCTATGTCACCACCCGCGTGCTGTCGGCTCCGCAGGATCTGAATACCGGCACGCTGACACTGTCGGTGGTGCCCGGGCGATTCCGCGAGGCGGTGTTCACCGAGGCGGATGGGCGGCATCCGGCCATCGCCAATGCGCTGCCGATCCGCAGTGGCGACCTGTTGAACCTGCGCGACATCGAGCAGGGGCTGGAGAACCTGCAGCGCGTGCCCACCGTCACTGCTGACATCAAGATCGCACCTGCAGACGGCGAAGGCGCCGCGCCCGGGCAGAGCGACCTGAACATCGACTGGAAACAGCGTTCGCCGGTGCGTGCCAGCCTGACCCTGGACGATGCAGGCAGCCAGGGCACCGGCAAGCTGCAGGCCAACGCCACGCTGTCGTTGGACAACCCGCTGGGCCTGAACGAGCTGTTCTACGTCAGCGCGGGGCGCGGCGTGTTCAATGGCAAAGGCAAGGAAACCAACAGCTGGACCGCGCACTACGACGTGCCCTACGGCTACTGGCTGTTCGGCGCCACGGCCAGTGCCTACGACTACAGCCAGACCGTGGTGGGCGCGTACGAAAGCTATGACTACAGCGGCCGCAGCGGCAACGCCGAGGCACGCGTGGATCGCCTGCTGCTGCGCAATGCCAAGACCAAGCTGGGCATCTACGGCCGCGGCTGGCAGCGCACGTCGAAGAACTACATCGACGATACCGAGATCGAGGTGCAGCGTCGCCGTACCTCGGGCTGGGAGCTCGGCCTGACCCACAAGCAGTTCATCGGTGCGGCCACGCTTGATGCCACGCTGGCATACCGGCGCGGCACCGGTGCCTTCCATGCACTGCGCTCCCCGGAAGAGATGGCCCGGGCGTGGGATCCAAGCCTGCCGTTGGAAGGCACCTCGCGGATGAAGCTGATCACGGCTGACGCGCAGTTCAGCGTGCCGTTCCAGCTGGGCAAGCAGCGCCTGCGCTACACCGCTGCCTGGCGCGCGCAGTGGAACCGCACACCATTGTCGCCACAGGATCGCTTTGCGATCGGCGGCCGCTACACGGTGCGTGGCTTCGATGGCGAAAGCTCGCTCAGCGGCGAGCGTGGCTGGTCGCTGCGCAACGATCTGTCGCTGGGTATCGGCGGCGGCCAGGAGTTCTACGTCGCCGCCGACTACGGCCGCATCGGCGGGCCATCGACGCAATGGCAATCCGGCCGGGATCTGGCCGGCATGGCATTGGGCCTGCGCGGCGGCTGGCAGCAGCTTTCCTGGGACGGCTTCGTGGGCTCGGCCCTGCATAAGCCCTCCAACTTCCCGACTGACTACACCACCTTCGGCTTCAGCCTGGCGTGGCGCTACTGATCTGGCACAAGGATTCGTGAAATGAACAGCATCTATCGCCTGGTTTTCAACCGCGCGCTGCGCGTGTGGCAGGTCGCTTCGGAACTGGTGAAAGGCGGTGGCGGCCTGGTCGGCCAGCTCGCCGGCCGGCAGACGGCAGCCGTGTCGCCGCTCGGCTTCGCGCTGATGTGCGCGTTGGGATGGGTCAGCCTGGCGCCCGTGGCTGCAGCGCAATCGGTCGGCCACATCGTGTCCGATCCCAACGCGCCCGGCCGTGAGCGGCCCACCGTGGTCACCGCGCCGAACGGTGTGCCGATGGTCAACATCACCACGCCATCGGCCGGTGGTGTTTCGCGCAACCGTTACTCGCAGTTCGATGTCGGCCGCGAGGGGGTGATCCTCAACAACGCGCGTGGCCAGGTGCAGACGCAGCTGGGTGGCTGGGTGCAGGGCAATCCGTGGCTGGCCACCGGCAGCGCCCGGGTCATCCTCAACGAGGTCAACGGCCCGGCCAGCCGGCTCAATGGCTACGTGGAAGTGGCCGGACAGCGCGCCGAGGTGATCATCGCCAATCCTGCCGGCATCCAGGTCAACGGTGGCGGTTTCCTCAATGCCAGCCGCGTCACGCTCACCACCGGCACGCCGGTGTTCAGCGGCAGCGGTTCGCTGGAAGGTTATCGGGTCAGTGGTGGGGCAATCGAGGTCAACGGCGATGGCCTTGATGCCAGCCGCGCCGACTACACCGACCTGATCACCCGATCGCTGAAGGTCAACGCCGGCATCTGGGCCAACCAGCTGCAGGCGACCCTCGGCAACAACGTGGTCAGTGCCGACCACAGCCAGGTCAACGCTGCGGCGGCCAGCGGCGATGCGCCGACCTTTGCGCTGGACGTGGGCGCGCTGGGTGGCATGTTCGCCAACAAGATCTGGCTGGTCGGTAATGAACACGGCGTGGGCGTGCGCAATGCCGGCAGCATCGGTGCCCAGGCCGGCGAACTCGTGGTCACGGTGGATGGCCGGCTGGAGAACACCGGCGCGCTGCAGTCACTGCAGAACGTGCGCGTGCAGGCGAGCGGCGATCTGGCCAATGCCGGCACCATCGCTGCCACGCATGAAGCTGCGATCATCTCCGGTGGCACGCTGGACAACAGCGGCGGCAAGCTCAATGCACAGCGCCTGCAGCTGCAGGCACAGGCCCTGCGCAACCGTGGCGGTGCCATCGAGCAGACCGGCGTGCAGGCGTTGAGCCTCACCGCAGGCAGCGTGAGCAATCGCAGCGAAGGCCTGATCGGTGCGCTGGATGCGGTGGCGTCGGGCGGCTCCGGCGGTACCCCCAGTGGCACCTCGCCGGGAAGCGGCGGAACGCCAGGTACCGGTGCGCCCGGAACCGGCACGCCCGGTACGGGTACTCCGGGTACACCGGGTACCGGCACTGGCGGCGGTACGCCGGTGACGCCGGCTGTTCCGTTGGCCGCCGGTGTGCTGGACATCGCCGGCACGCTCGACAACGACGGCGGCAGCATCAGCAACGGCGGTCGTGTATCGCTGGTTGCGGGCAATGGTCTGGACAACAGCGGAGGCCGCCTTGGTGTGGCCTCGCTGCGCGCCACGGGCGATCTGAACAACGATGGCGGCACACTGCAGGTGCACGGTGACGCTGCGCTGCAGCTGGGCACGCTGTCCAACCAGAAGGGCGCGCTGAGTGTGGCCGGTGCGCTGCAGCTGCAGACACAGTCGCTGGACAACCGGGCAGGCGAGCTGCGCCATGCCGGCAGTGCCGAGTCGGCCTGGACAGTGCAAGGCGCGTTCAACAACGAGGGCGGCCTGCTGGCGACCAATGCCGAGCGCCTGACGCTGGGGGCAGGTCGGGTCTTCAACGCCGGTGGCCGCATCGAGCATGCCGGTAACGGCGGCCTGTTGCTGACCACGGGCGACTGGACCGGTGCCGGCGGTCGCCTGAGCACGCTCGGTCGCCTGGACTGGACGGTGGGCAATGCGGACGTGCGCAATGGCACGCTCACTGCAGCGCAGTTCCAGATCGCCGCCGGCACGCTGGACAACCGCGGCGGCAGCCTGCTGTCGCTGGGCAATCAGGGCAGCATGCTGCGCGCCGGTACGCTGGACAACAGTGCTGGTGGCACCGTGGCCGGCAATGGCGAGCTGACCGTCTCGGCGGGGACGCTGGATAACAGCAAGGGCCTGCTGCAGCAGGCAGGCAATGGCTCCCTGCGCGTGCACGCCGATACCCTGCATGGCAGCGACGGCCGCCTGCTCAGCAACGGTGACCTGACGCTGACCGGTGGCCAGCTGGATGTGAGTGGCGGCACCACCTCGGCGCAGAGCGTGCAGATCCAGGCCGACGGCCTGCGCAACGCCGGTGGCCAGATCGTGTCGCTCGGGAATTCCGAGTTGGCGCTGGATGTACGTGGCACCTTCGACAACCAAGGCGGGCAGGTGCTTGGCAACGCGGGCCTGCGCATCGATGCGGGTCGCATCGACAACCAGAAGGGCACGCTGCAGTCGGCCGGTAGCCAGGGCGCGACACTGACCGTGCGCGACGAACTGGACAACAGCGCCGGTGCGATCTCTGGCAATGGCCAGTTGCAGCTGCACGTCGGCAGCCTGCTCAACCAGGGCGGCAAGGTGCTTGCGGCGGGGAACGGCCAGTTGCAGGTGCAGGCCCGCGAACTGCTGGACAACAGCAACGGCGGCCGCCTGGCCGGCACGGGCGACGTGCTGCTGCAGGCGGCGCGGCTGGACAACCGCAGCGGTGCAATCGAACACGCCGGCAGCGGCTCGCTGCAGATCCGTGCCGATGCGTTGCAGGGCGCAGCCGGGCGGATTCTCAGCCAGTCGGCGCTGATGCTTGACGGCGGCGAGCTGGTGCTGGGCGCCGGTAGTACCACCCAGGCAGAGCACATTGCAATCAATGCCGAACGCCTGGACAACGCCGGCGGCAACCTCAGCGCCACCGGCAGCGACGCACTGCAGCTGCGCGTGGCGCAGGCCGTGGACAACAGCGGCGGCACGATTGCTGGCAACGGCGCGCTGGACGTGCAGGCCGGTGAACTGCTCAACCGCAAGGGCACGCTCAGTGCTGCCGGTGCAGCCGACAGCACGTTGCAGGTCAACGGTACGCTGGACAACCATGAAGGCACCATCGCCAGCAATGCCAACCGGCTGACCCTCACTGCCGCACAGCTGGACAATACCGCCGGTGCCATCCGCCAGGCCGGCAACCAGGGCCTGGATATCACCACGGCCCGCCTGGATGGAAGCAAGGGCACGCTGGTCTCTGCGGCTACGCTGACCCTGCGCGCGGATGAGGTAGACCATCGCGACGCAACGCTGGGGGCTGATCGCTTCGACCTCGAGGCCGGAACGCTGGACAACACCGGCGGCCGCATCATCGCAAGTGGCGAGGGTGCCAACCGCATCCATGCCACCACGCTGGGCAATTCCGGCGGTACGCTGGCCAGCAATGGTGACCTGACGCTGCAGGCGCAGACGCTGGACAACAGCGCAGGCAAGATCCAGCACGCCGGCAGCGGCCAGTTGCAGGTGCTCGCACAGACCCTGCTGGGTGCGGGTGGCAGCGTGCTCAGCAATGGCACGTTGGTGCTGGAGGGCAAGACCCTCGATCTGTCGAAGGCGACCACCTCGGCGCGCCGCATCGATATCGACGCCGATAGCCTGACCACCGCCGGCGGTGCGCTCACTGCCACCGGCGAAGAAGCACTGCGCCTGCGGGTGCAGGGGCTGCTGGACAATCGCGGCGGCTCGCTGGCCAGCAATGGTGTGCTCGACGTTTCCGCGCGGCAGCTGATCAATGCGCAGGGCACCCTGCAGGGCGCCGGCAGCGGCCGTTCCACCCTGGCCATCGGCCAGGCACTGGACAACCAGAGCGGGCGCATCCTGCTGGGTGGCGCGGGCACGATCAATGCCGCCAGCCTCGACAACCTCGGCGGTACCGTCCACGCCGGTGGCAGCGAGCTGGTGCTGGGCATCGACGGTCGTCTCGACAACGGCAGCCAGGGCCTGCTGTCCAGCACTGGTTCGATGACGCTGGAGGCTGCCAGCCTCGACAACCGGCACGGCACGGTGGTGGCAGGCAAGGCCCTGCTGCTGACCACGGTTGCAGGCGTGGACAACAGCGATGGCGCGATGCAGGCCGGCGAGCTGCTGCAGCTGCAGGCCACTGGCCTCGACAACCAGCGCGGCACACTGCTGGGTGGGCAGCTGACCGTCGATACCCGCGGCCAGCGGCTGGACAACAACGCAGGTACGCTGGGTACGCAGAAGGGTGCGCTGACGGTGCACAGTGGCGCGCTGCTCAACCAGGGTGGCCGGGTGCAGTCGGCCGCCGATCTGCGCATCGATACCGCAGGGCAGGCCATCGACAACCGGGACACCGCCAGCAGTGGTGGCCTGTTGGCGGCGGGCACACTGCAGCTGGACGCTGGTGCGCTGGACAACCGAGGTGGCACGCTGAACGCACAGGGCGATGCGCGGCTGGTGCTGGCCAGTGCCGACAACAGCGCCGGCGGTAC
Source organism: Stenotrophomonas sp. OVS01A (assembly GCF_019969775.1). Taxonomy (NCBI): domain Bacteria; kingdom Pseudomonadati; phylum Pseudomonadota; class Gammaproteobacteria; order Lysobacterales; family Lysobacteraceae; genus Stenotrophomonas; species Stenotrophomonas sp. OVS01A. The sequence continues at coordinate 511,657 of NZ_JAHXYV010000001.1, forward strand.
GCTTGCCAGCGCGGCGGGCCTGTCGCTGCAGGCGACGACGCTGGCCAACGGCGCCGGGCGCGTGCAGGCCGGGCGCAATCTCGACCTGACCCTGAGCGGGCACCTGGACAACACTGCCGGCGCGATCGCCGCCGGCCAGTTGCTGAGCCTCACCGCAGCCAGCGTCGACAACCGCAACACCCGCGGCGGCGATGGCACCCGCGGCCTGCAGGCGGGCCAGCTGCAGTTCGGAACGCAGTGGCTGGACAACAGCCAGGGACAGATCGTCACCGATGGCGGCGCGCGGTTGCAGGTCAACGGCCAGCTGCAGAACAACGGGGGTGTCATCACCACCGGCGGCAACCTCGACAGCAGTGCCGACAGCGTCGCCAACAGTGGCGGCCTGCTGCGGGCCGATGGCAGCCAGACCCTGGTGGCGCGCGCGCTCAGCGAGGACGGCCAGGTACACGCCCAGCGCGACTTGAGCCTGACCCTGCAGCAGGGCCTGAGCAACCGCGGCGAATGGGTGGCCAACGGCACGCTGGCCCTGCATCTGTCCGGCGACCTGGACAACCAGGGCGTACTGCGTGGCGGCAACCTCGATCTCAACGCGCAGAACATCACCAACGCGGCCAACGGCGAGATCTCCAGCGAAGGCATCACCCATCTCAATGCACGCGGCCAGCTGACCAATCGCGGCCTGATCGACGGCAAGGTGACCCACCTCGAAGCCGACGTGCTGGACAACCTTGGCACCGGCCGCATCTATGGCGACCACGTGGCGATCTCGGCCGGCGTGCTGAAGAACCATGCCGAGGATGCCAACGGTGCCACCCGCGTCGGCACCGTGGCCGCGCGCGAGCGCCTGGACCTGGGCGTGCGCGAACTGCAGAACACCGGCAAGGCCCTGATCTACAGCGGCGGCGACGCGGCCATCGGTGGATCGCTGGGGGCTGATCGCATTGCTGCGGGCACGGCCGGCAGGATCGACAACATCGGTTCGATCATTGATATGAGTGGCAACCTGGCGATCGATGCGGGCGTGATCAACAACATCCGTGAGAACGTGTCGGTCGTTTCGACAAAGACGATCGACACCACCGCGAGCATGACGGTTGCGTCGTGGCAGAAGAATAGCAAGAACACGGCGGGAACGGTCAGCGACACCAGCAACTACAAAGCATGGGAGTTCTACTACATCGCGCCGGAAGACGTGCTGCAGGATGAACCCTTCATTGCCGCCGACGGCACCCGGCTGGGCAAGGCGGTGATCCGCCTGACTGCGAACACCTCGCGCTTCTTCTTCGGCTCTGGCGGCTTGGGCTATGACGTGCGTGGCGAGCGCTGGCGCATGGATCCGGTGAACGGGACGGTCACGATCTACTACGTAAGCAAGGGTACTGCCGCCAATCCGGACCAGGTGGCAGGTGGCGATCCCTTCGATGTGCTCAAGTCCAAGGAGAAGTTCACCTACCAGACCGACCGTCTGACGTTCTCCAACGCGTACGGAACCTGCAGTACCACGTGCATCCAGTTCATCACCCCCGCCGGCTTCAACAACCCAGACGCGACCATCTTCGGGCGCCGCCAGCACACCCAGGAAACCAGCCTCAACGAGCAGAACCGCCTGGCGCACCATGTCGCCTACGAGGACCAGCTGCAGTCCGGCGTCGGCGCCGATGCGGTCATTCGATCGGGTGGCAACATGCGCCTTTCGGTAGATGAGCTGAACAACCTCTACGCGCAGATCGCTGCCGGCGGCAACATGCAGATCGTTGGCCACGGCGCGGAGAGCCGTGTGCGCAATGAAGGCGTGGAGCTGTTTCGAACGCATACGTTCAACAACACATCGATTGCCTACAACGGCACCCGCACGCAGTGGGAAGCAGCACCCATCTCCGAAAAGATCGGTCAACTGGGCGGGCAGATCACCGCCAACGGTACGCTCAGCATCGACGTCGGCGATCTGAGCAACCTCAACCAAGGGCGCAACGCACCCAACGTGCAGGATGGCGCGGCAATGGCCAACCTCAACGTGCAGGGGCCGAAGACGCTGCCGGACGGCCCTGGCCATAACGGTGCGCAGGGACCGGGCCACAGTGGTGGGACGGGGGCGGAACGCGCGCTGGCACAGGCGGCAGATGCCGCTGGCACGCAGCAGGGCGGCACGGTCGGGGGCATCGCCGGCAATGGCGCCGCATCCGGTTCGCGCGTGGTCGCCGCCGCCGGCGGCTCGCCGGACCGCATCGCGATGGGCGCGCCGGACACCCGCGCACCCACGGCCAGCCTGTTCAACGTCAACCGCAACGGCGGCAACTATCTGGTTGAAACCGATCCGCGTTTCACCGACCACAAGACGTGGCTGAGCTCGGACCACCTGCTGGGGCAGATGGGCTACTCGCCCGATACCGTGCAGAAGCGGCTGGGTGACGGCTACTACGAACAGAAGCTGGTGCGCGAGCAGATCGGCGAGTTGACCGGACGCCGCTTCCTGGACGGTTACGCAAGCGACGAGGCGCAGTACCGCGCACTGCTGGAAGCCGGCGCTACCGTGGCCAGCGAATGGGGCCTGCGCCCCGGCGTGGCGCTGACCGAGGCGCAGATGGCGCAGCTGACCAGTGACATTGTCTGGCTCGTCGAGCAGACCGTGACGCTGGCCGACGGCAGCACCACCACCGCACTGGTGCCGCAGGTCTACCTGCGCCTGCGCCCGGGCGATCTGGATGGACAGGGGACGCTACTTGCCGGCGCCAACGTCGATATCAAGTTGGCCAATGGCCTGGTCAACACCGGTGACATCGCTGGCCGCAAGCTGGTGACCATCGATGCCGGCAACATCGAACACCTGGGCGGCAGCATTTCCGGACAGTACGTCGGGTTGGCTTCGGACAAGGACATCCGCATTGCCGGTGCGACCGTGACGGCGACCGATGCGCTGTCGGTGCAGGCGGCGGGCAATGTCACGGTGGCCTCGACAGTGGAGACCCTCGGCGCAGGTGGAACGCATGCGTTCGGGATTACCCAGCTTGATCGTGTCGCCGGACTGTATGTGACCAACCCAAGCGGCGATGGCGTGTTGTCGGTGGTGGCCGGCGGTGACATCAGCCTGCAGGCCGCGCAGATCCGCAATGCGGGCATCGATGGTTCTGTCCAGTTGGCTGCTGGTGGCAATCTGGCTCTGGGGGCACAGACCCTGAGCCGAAGCACCGACAGCACCTTCGATGACCGCAACCATGTCCGCACCAGCAAGACTACCCATGCGGTGACCTCCATCGAGGCGGGGGGCGACGTCGTGCTGGCCGCGGGCAAGGACATCAACCTGGCTGCGGCCCAGGTGCAGGCTGGTGGCGACATGGCGCTGCAGGCGGAGGGCGACATCACCAGCCAGGCACTGGTAGACAGCGAGAGCCGTGACTTCGCCAGTGCGGGCAAGCGTAGCTCGCTGCAGGTCAGTCAGAGCGACGAGACGGTGCGCGGGAGCCAGTTGCGGGCGGGGGGAGATATCGCTCTGAGTGCAGGGCGTGATCTCACCCTGATAGCAGCTGGCGTAAGGAGCGACCAAGGCATGCTCAGCATTGGTGCGGAGCGGGACGTCAATCTGCTTGCCGCGCAGGAGTCGCACACCTGGGAAAAGGATGCTCAGAGCAAGAAGCGCGGGCTCACATCAAGCACCCGAACCGCAACGCATGACGCCACGCAGGACGTCCTGGGAATCGGCACCACGCTCTCGGGAGAGAAAGTAATCATTGGAGCCGGCCGGGACATTACTGTTGAGGGGGCCAAGGTAGCGGCTACCGCCGACGTTCTGATGGCAGCCAAGGGCAATCTCAGCATTTTGGCTGCCGAATCAACTCATTCCGAACAACACAGCAGCGACCGCAAGAAATCTGGCCTTCTGGGAGGCATGAACGGCAGCTTCGGCGTGACGTTTGGGAGCCGTAGCAACGGAAACAGCAACTCGTTGACTGAAACGCTCGCCGAAGGAAGTCTCATTGGCAGCGCGCAAGGGAGCGTGACGCTCTCTGCCGGGCAGACCTTGCACCTGGGGGGATCGGATGTGCTGTCCAAGACGGGCATCACGATGATTGGCAAGGACGTGCTCATTGATGCTGCCGAGCAACAAACGACATACACCGACAATAGCTACTTCCGCCAGTCCGGTCTGAATGTCGCGTTGGGCGGTGCCAGCGTTGATACCGCGCAAAGCGCGAGGGCGGTCTATGCGACCGCCAAGAGAGCAGATGAAGTCGAAGATGATCGCCTGAAAGCACTTTATGCGTACAAAGCTGCTCAAGGAGCGATAGCCGTCGCCGAAGCGGTTGGCCAGCAGTCGGGCAACGGCGAGGGCGGTGCCGGCTTGAATGTCAGAGTGACGGTTGGCAGCCAGCGGTCCCGCTCTGAGAGCGTGATGGAGCAGACAACGCACCGGGGCAGCCTGCTGAAGAGCGAGGGCGACGTTGTTGTTGCTGCGACCGGCGGCGACCTGACGATTGTCGGCAGCCAGATTTCCGGCCGCAATGTCGATCTGGCTGCAGCCAATGACCTGATCATCCGTAGCAGTGAAGATCGCTACTCTCAGGAGAGCCGAAACCAGTCGCTGGGCGGGGAGGTGGGCGTTGCCATCAGTGGCAGCAGTGGTGGAGGTGCCGCCATCGGTGTTTACGTGGGCGCGAACGCTGCGCGCGGCAAGGCGGACGGCGAGGGCACCCTCCACAACGAGAGCATCATCCAGGCCGGCGACAGGCTGACCTTCACCAGTGGCGGCAATACCACCTTGCAAGGCGCACAGCTCCTGGCCGACCAAGTGGTCGGACGTGTAACCGGCGATTTGACGTTGCGCAGCGAGCAGGACACAGACCGCTACAAGACCGAACAGCTGGCTGCGAAGGGCGAGGCGACCATCGGCTACGGCTTTGAGGGCAGCGCCAGCGGTAGTGCCAGCATGATCGACAGTGACTATCGCAGTGTTCGCGAGCAGACAGGAATCGCAGCGGGTAGCGGCGGATTCCAGCTGCAGGTTGGGGGCAATACCCACCTCGCTGGCGCTGTGATCGGCAGTACGGCGGATCCGTCGAAGAATCAGCTGTCTACGGGCAGCCTGTCGTTCGAGGAGCTGAAGAATCGTGCCGAGTTCCTTTCTGCGTCCGTCAGTGGCGGTACAAGCGGCGGTGGCAATCCCTCGGATGGCTTCTCGTTCGATCCGTCACTGGTGCCCGGTCTGCCGACAGGGGACAGCAAGAGTTCCACAACTCGCAGTGGCTTGGCAGATGGAACAGTCGAGATCCGCAGCGGTGACGACTCCGCACTGGCAGGTTTGCAGCGTGGCGTGACGGGCTTGGACAACGCCAATGGCTTTGCGCCGATCTTTGACGAGAGAAAGGTGCAGGAGAGGCAGGAACTGACCCAGATGCTGGGGGCAATCGGCTTTGAAGTGATCGGCAACTTGGCCGCAAACAAAACTGCCCAGGCAAATGCAGACCTGGAAGTGGCCCGTGCCAATGGCGATGCCGAGGCCGAGGCCGATGCGCTTCGCCGGATTGAGCAGTGGGGTGAAGGTGGACGCAACAAGGTGTTGTTGCACGGCCTGACCGGCGCAGCGGTGGCGGCATTGAGCGGTGGAGATATTGGTGGCGCTGCAGCTGGCGCAGCCGGTTCCGAGCTGGCCAAGGACGCGATGATCAGGTTCCTCACGGGGCAGGGAATGGATCCACGTAGTGCTGAGTTCAACAGTTTGATTGAGATCGCCAGCGCTGCCTTGGGGGGCGTGATAGGTGGCAGTGATGGTGCAGCGGTCGCGTTGCTGGGAGACCGGTTCAATCGTCAGTTGCATCCCGATGAAGTGGTGTGGATCAACACTCACGCGGCAGCGTTTGCCAAACAGGAAGGAATAAGTGAAGACGAAGCTCGCCGCAGGCTGATAGTTGAGGGGGCTTCACGCGTTGATGCAAGAGTCAATAAATTGATTGGTAATGAGAACGTGGATGACGCAGCCACAGCGTTCCTTAGCACCATGGGGGGGAAGTACGGGTTCGGCGCGACGGAGGTCGAGTACAACAATTTCAATCTCTATGGGAACGAGCTGCTCAAGGACGACGCGCTGTACCGGCAGGTCTTTAACTCCTTGCTCGCTGCTGGTGTCTCCAGAGATGATCTGAACTACACCTTTTTTGATCTGAATAACCTGAGAGGTACAGTTGGGCGCGGTCGTGACGGCCAGATGATACTTGAAGGTTTCAGCGGTGATGTTGGGGCTGCAGGCAGCATGATTGCCAGCCTATCGCGGGGAGATGGCAACGGTGCCGCAATTACCGCCGCAACGTTCTTGATTCCGGTACGCATGCCTGGAGCGAAGATCGTTAGCGAAGTGGGCGTGGAGATCGCAGGATCTGTCGCGAGGGAGGCAGGGCGCCGATCGGATGAGATTCTCAAGTCAGTATTGAATGCGACCGCCGATTCGGCCTTGAAACGCGGCGCCGCAGCGTCGGAGGTTCCGGCTCGATCGCTGGAGCAGCTGCTTCCCAATGGGAAAGTTCCCAGTGTTCGAAATGGAGAGTTCAATCGTTGGTTCGATCAGCTTTCTTCTACGGAATTAGAAGTCCTTTGGGGGAATAAGGGAGTTCGAGACGCTATAGAAGCCCGCATACGTCAACCTGGCGGGCTGCACGAATGGTGCATGGTCTGTAGAGCTCCTGATTTCAAAAAATGGGGTGTTTCTATGGAGGAGATCAAGAGGTTCAGAACCAAGACAGAAGAGCTGAGATGGACCAATCCTGCTGATGGAAAGCTGGGTGGTCATGGTGGTCACGGCTCTGGAACTTTCCATAATGAGTTGGGGCGGATAATTGACGAAAGTAAGTCGCTCGAAGAATTCAATTCGAGTATTATAATTCTGAGGGATCGGTGGAAGATTGATCCCGGCCTGCTTCCGCCGCTTCCGAAATCTGGAGGGATGTAGATGTGAGTACGCTTTTGTCTGACTGGTGCGCGTTCTGTGAAGGGGTCGCTGTGTTCGATAAGTCTCATTTTTTGGGTTTGTTGAAAGAGCATGGGAGCGATTCTGAGCTTCGAAAGATATTTAGTTATTTCTCGTCCTCGGCGGATTTGCATGAGCGCGCGATTAAGGTTATTTCTTCCGGTAGATTGGACGGATCGTTGTACCTGCTTCCACGGTTCTCCACGTCCAGGGAGGAAATTGTTAGGCTTGGGAGCGAGTGGCTAAGAGGGCAGGAGGAAATATGTAGGAGGATCGGTGAGGTCGAAATTGAAGGAATTTGCAGGCGTGCGGAGGTAGTTTTTGTCGCCGGGAGTGATCTGGATTCCGTGCTTCGCATGGATATTCCTCAATATTGGCTATTTGACGGAATTGGTGACTCTGTAAGGGGGAGTAGAATATCTGAATCCGACCAGGTGTATGCGCTGTTCGAGGCGCTTTATGGCTTGGCTGCCGATTATTATTTGGCATGGTACATCGGTAGTTCTCTGTTTGAATTGGATGTGGATTTTGATCCCTATTTTGAATTTTGGCGGATGGGGGGGCGGTGCGCACTGACTGAGTCAGAGTTTCTGGTTTCTAATCAGTAAGTGGTGGCGGTGCATGTGTTCATCTTTTGGTGCACATTTGGAAAATAAACTATTTACTGGCATCCTCTCTGGTGATGCGCCGAGTCGCGTACTAAACGCCGTCCTTGTTCGTCGCCCTGATCTGGATAAGTATGATTTGGCCAATTTATTATTGGTTGAGTATGATTTGTTGGATAGTAAGATTCTCCCGTTGGTTTGGAATTGGAGGAGTGTCAGGTCAGTTAGGGGGATTGGCGACGAGGAATTTGATCGTGCTGTCATTGAGCATATGAGAATTGCCGGTTACGATATCTAATTTGTAGCGGTGATTTTGGCGAGGTGGCTATCTGGGGTGGGTTGATGTAGTTCTGCGCAATGAGGTGGGTGCTGAGGCGGATATTGGGTTTATTGCCAGTCGTACTAAAGAAGTGCAGCAAAATTATTTAGTTGCAAGGCTGGAGGTCTGAATGCGGGATATCCTGTGAGAGGCAGGTGGTGATGGCCCGATTACCAGATGATTTGCGGAGTAGCTTGGTGCTGCTGCTTGCTGCGGTAGCTCCTGATGACGGTGGCAGGGGTGTTGTTGAGGCGCTGCTGCAATGGATGGCAAAGTGCGGAAACGAGGTCCGCAGAGAGCCGTTCCTGAGTTATGGGTTTAATTCGATCGCGGATATGACGGGGCGTGCAAGCGAATATCCTCTCGCAGACATTAGTGAGGCAGATGTTGATCGTATATCTTCGCGAGCGTCCCGTCTGGCAAATGCGAGTGATGAAGTGATTGCTCAATTTGTTCGCGACTTGATGGAGGACTTGATTGCAGTTGAGTTTGATCGGGTCTGCTGCCGCTGTGGCGAGACATATATGCGAGCGTACATTGGAGTGTCCAGGTCTTTGCCTGCATTCCAATGTGACACTTGCGGATATGGCGAATTCTTGGATGGATCGTCGCTGAGTGGAGAGAGTTTGAAGTTTATCAGCTTGAAAGAAATGGACGCCTATGGGCTTCATTCTTGAGCGGCGGGCTGGCCCCTTCTGCGCGCCTGGATTGAGGATTGGGAGCCGCCGGGAAAAATGAGGCTGACTCGGAGTGGCTCCTCTGAGCTGTTGAAGGCGGAGGGTGACACCACCCTGCGTGGCGCGACCGCGACGGCTGACCGCATCGACGTCAAGACGGGCGGCACGCTGACCATCAAATCGCTGCAGGACATAGCCGAGAGCATGTCCAAGAACAGCCAAGTGGGCGGCAGCGTGCAGGTGGCCTTCGGCAACGCCTGGAATGCCGACGGTTACGTCAGTGCCGGCAAGGCCGAGGGCAGCTACCAGGGCGCGGGCCAGCAGAGTGGCTTGTTTGCCGACAATGGCGGGTACCACGTTGATGCCGGGCACGTGAACCTGATTGGTGGCGCGATTGCCAGCACGAACGCGGGCAACAGTGAACTGACCGCACAGACGCTGACCTTCAGCGACCTGCAGAACCAGATGGACTACTCGGCCAGCTCGGGCAGCATCAGCGGTGGTGCGGGCGGGCAGATGAAGGTTGGGACCCCAAGGCGGGCACTACCGCCCACCGCGGCGGCCCAGGCATGTCGATGACGGAGAACGGCAGCGACAGCAGTTCAACGCTTGCGACGCTGACCGAAGGCAACATCACCATCGGTGGCAAGCAGGCCACGGCGGCGGAGCTAGGCACTAATACCGATGCCAGTGCAGCGCATCCAGCGGCGGGGATCTCGGTAGTGCGACCACCGTTTGGAAATATAGTCACTGATTTTCCGGGTGTGTGAATATGAATATGGATTTGACCGCGAATAGTGCGAATAGGCTGAAATCAACAAGTGGCTGGATTAATTCCCCGGACGGGAATTTGATCAGGAAGCGGCTTCTCGCGGAATTGGGTGCCTTCCAAACCGTCGTGGTTCTTCATCATCACTTTGGTCAGGCGGAGGAGTGCTTTGTTTTGATGGTGGATCGCTCATCAATCGTGGAAGTGGAAGTTTCGTCGAATGGTGTCGAAGACTTCTCGGTTTTCTCGATAGCTGATTATTTAAGAATGAATAGAAAATTACCCGCTTCGTTTAGGTTTGATATCGAGGTGGCTCGCACTATGAGTTGATAGTGTCATCGTGCTGCTGGAAGCGGGCAAGGCACACGTGGCAGACCGCAGCAAGAGCAGCAATGCCGGCGCCGAAGTGGGCGTTGGCGTTGTCGTGGGCGCGCAGACGGGCGTGTATGTGTATGCCGAAGCCAGCGTGGGCAGCAGCAAGGCGAACTCGGACAGCAACACCTGGCAGAACATCACGCTGACCGGCCAGAACATCTCGCTGAAGGCCGAGGGTGATACCACCTTGCGTGGCGCGACTGCCACGGCCGATCGCATCGACGTCAAGACCGGCGGCACGCTGACGATCGAATCGCTGCAGGACATTGCCGAGAGCATGTCCAAGAACAGCCAAGTGGGTGGGCGCGTGCAGGTGGCCTTCGGTAATGCGTGGAATGCCGATGGCTACGCCAGCGCAGGCAAGGCAGAGGGCAGCTACCAGGGCGTGGGCCAGCAGAGTGGCTTGTTTGCCGGCAACGGTGGCTATCACGTGGATGCTGGACACGTGAACCTGATTGGCGGCGCGATTTCCAGTACCAACGCGGCCAACAGTGAACTGACCGCACAGACGCTGACCTTCAGCGACCTGCAGAACCAGATGGACTACTCGGCCAGCTCCGGCAGCATCAGCGGTGGCGCAGGCGGGCAGATGAAGGGTTGGGACCCGAAGGCGGGCACTACCGCCCCCCGCGGTGGCCCGGGCATGTCGATGACGGAGAACGGCAGCGACAGCAGTTCAACGCTTGCGACGCTGACCGAAGGCAACATCACCATCGGCGGCAAGCAGACCACGGCGGCGGAGCTGGGTATCAATACCGATGCCAGTGCAGCGCATCGTGCGCTGGAGGCGATGCCGGACGCCACCAAGCTGCTGGCGGACCAGCAGGCGATGGCGGGAGCGATAGGGACGGTGCTTTCCACAAGCCAGCAGATCGCCAACGACATTGGCAGTGCTGGAGCGAACAAGATCACCGACAAGTATCGGGAAGGGCTGAGCGTCGAAGAAAGACGGGTATTTGATGACCTTCCTTGGGACGAGCAGTTCAATCGTCTGGTGGCGTTCGATCCCACCTATCCCGAAGCGCTGGTGACCCAGCAGAAGTGGGCCCCCGATGGCGTCTATGGCCGCGCGCTGGGTGCGGTCACCACCGCGTTGGTCGGTGGCGTGGCCGGGCAGGGCTTGGGCCAGCTGGGCTCCAATGCGTTGGCGCCGTATGCGGCGGAACTGATCGGCAAGACGTTCGACCCGAACAAGCAGAGCGCGGTCCCCAGCGAGGCCATGCAGATGCTGTCGCACGCACTGCTGGGAGCGTTGTTGGCTGAGGCCAATGGTGGCTGGCGGCGGGTGGGGGTGAGCTGGCAGCGAAGTTCCTTGGCGACTACTACGCCAAACAGAATGGCGGGCAGTTGTCGCCCGAGCAGGCGGAGCAAGTAAGGGTGCTCGGACAAGCGGTCGGCGCAATGGCGGGAGGACTTTCCGGTGCAGGAATTTCTGGCGCGACATTGGGCATGGGTATCGCGAAAAACTCCGTTGAGAACAACTATCTGAATCACGACGAGCGGATGGAGTACCTCCAGGCGACTGTTATCTGTTCTGATGCAGGTAAAGACTGCGATATCAAGGAAAACTTCGAGCGGCTCTCCGCTGAGCGCGATTACAAGCTTATGATGGCATGCCAAGTGCCAGGGTCTATCGCGTGCAGTGAGCAGCGATCACTGGCGAAGATTGCATTGGAATCGCATAACTCTCCTATATATAAGGGAGAGTACGATGCATGGATGGCGGAGAACGCCGATAAGCTCATCGCTGCGAGCAAGAATGCCGGTTCTGGGGTCAATCTTGACACATTGACAATTCACTCTTCCACCGAAGATCTGCAAAGGAAGGTGTACTGTTCGCTGTTGGTGAGTGTGGTTCGAACACTGTCGATCTATTGCGTGGCGCAGGCTACGGTGCGGAAGCCGACTGGCTGTCGTCGACGAATCGAGCGGTCGCTGGTGCTGCGTTCGTAAACGGGCTCTGGACCGGGGGGAAGGACCTTGTAGCTGGTGCGGCAAGCATGAACCAGATCAGTGTTCTGCTGGGCTTTTTCTCGGATTACAAGGAGATGGACAAGCTTGGCTTGCAAGCCTTCTCCGAAAAACGCAACAACGCGATCAGTCAGGGCATCAATGAGTACATGGAGAAGACGGCAGGCCTTGCGTACTACCTGACTGGTGGTAGGAACTCGTGGAATTTTGAAGACGTAGATCAAGCGGCTGACATTGGTGGAAAGTTCACGTTTGACATCGGAACTTCCTTGGTCGGGCCGGGGGCATTCCTTGCAAAGGGGGCTAAGGGCACCGCATTGGAGGCTGCTGCTTCAGAGGCACTCGAACGAGCTCGAAAGGCGCGCTCGGTAAAATTGGAGCCGGATGGCTCGTTGCCGCCGCATTTGCTGCCAGATAACATTGCTGGGGATGGAAGTATTGCTCACTTGGGAGGTGTTAATTATCCGGATGGCATATCATTCAAGGTTGATATTGATTCGCATATTGCTCGTCCAGATGGTTATTCTCAGAAGAACGGAATTTCTGGAGCGCACAATTCAGTGGAATTCAGGTCGGAGGCCGCGGCTCGTGGAGTGAAAATCGTAAGCGAGGTTGCCACGGATGTTCCAGGTGTTTCCGTTATTTCCTATCAGATACCAGCGTTGGATCCTACTGGAAAAATAATTGTGGGCTATAAAAATAAAGTCCAGACGAAGACGGTTTATGATCCGGCTATAATGTCAGATAGGAAGGTTTTGGCGCTCGGCCAGGAAGCTGCTGCGAGGGGTTACAAGGACGCTGTTGCTACTGGGAAGAGGATATACGAGTCCAATGCGGGAGGCGTCTCTTTCGTTGTGTACATCGATGAGACTGGTGTAGTTAAAAATTTCCACCCTAAGTGAGGCTGTTATGAGTGACCAGTTGTTTGGATCTTGGATGGACAAGAGGGATTCTAATTGGGTGGTTTTTGCTTACTTTGATTGGATTTATTCGTCGGGGATGTTTATTCAGATGCTCGAATGTCTATCGAAGCGCTGGGGTTTTGGCACCGATGATGTTGATTGCAGGTTCCCGGACAATAATAGCTTCGACGTGGATGATCATTTTTCTGGGGTGGAATTTTCATATGGACTCATGTACGACCCGGATGTTGTGATTGTTAGTGATGAAGAGTTTGGTCGATACCTGGATATGGCATGTTTCAAATATATAGAAAGAACTCCGGGGTCGGCTGAGTACGTTCGCTCAATGCTGTCCCGGAATGAGCCGGGAAATGGCTAGTGCAGACTGCGGCCCTGCTGATGATGGCAGCATCGTTGATGCGGGCGCTGTGGTTGGCGCTGTTGCCATCGCTGGTGAGCCGTCTGCTTAGCGCATTGCTTGCAACCTCGCTGTGCCTGTGTCATTGCCGGAAACTCATCGCGCGAATTGGTGCCCGGCATGCCGGTACGAATCGGCGCGATCTAGAGTTGCGCAAGGCCGCGGCGTCAGCAGCTACACCGCTGCAGGAGCCGCACATGAACCCGATCGCGAGGCGGCCGAACGGAGCCAATCAGGAGGAGCTGGGTGCCCTGGCGATGCACACGTAGCCCGCGGACTCGTCTATCGACGACGTTTGCATGATTGAGCTGCACCTAATTCCGTGCGGCCCGCGTTGTGTATGCAAGTGTCATGAAGCCTTGCACCCTGGAGGGCGCACAGCGGGAGGTTCTACTGCAAGGGGCCAGGCAGACAGACTTTATCGTTGAGGGAAAGCGGCGTTTGTTCTCGACGCGCGCGGTCACTGGGCCTAGTGGGTAGTTTTAAGGATTGCCCTGCCGTAAGGGTGGTTTAGTCTGTGATCATTGAAGATCTTTTGAATGGATTCACCTTGATGACGATTCCCGGCGCAAAGCTTCCTTAAAGTTTCCCCGGGTCGTGCCGCCACCGATATAGGGCCACGATCAAGGGAATTGAGATGCTCGCCTTACGCAACCTCCGTGTGGGATCCCGGCTTTCTGCCGGCTTCGGTCTGCTGTTGCTGTTCATCATGGCCATCGTCGGCCTGGTGTTGTACGGAAACCATTTGAAGTCCGCCCAGTTCGAGAAAGTGGTGGGCGTGAACATGGTCAAGATGCGGTTGTTGAACGACATGCTCGATACCAACAACGCGGTGCTGATGCATCGCCGCCTGATGGTGATCAAGCGCGGCGAGGAGTTCGACAAGGATTACCAGCGGGCGCAGGAACTGAGCCGCACCTACGATGGAATCTGGGACAAGTACGTCAAGATTCCCCGCGATGCCACCGGCGATACGCTGGTGGCGCAGATCGCGGCGGCGCGCAAGGCCACCGACGTCTCCACTCAACAATTGCACGAGCGGATGAAGGCGGGCGACTACGACGGTGCAGCCACCGAGCTGCTGGCCGAGCACGGTCTGGCCACGGCCTGGAATGGAGCGATTTCCAGCCTGCTGCGGCACCAGGAAACTCTGACCGAACGCAGCCGTGAGGAATACCGCGCCACGGAAGCGTGGACGGGAACCCTGTCCATCGCCTTCGGTGTGCTCAGCCTGATTCTCGGCGCACTGGCCGCGTGGGCGATCACCCGCAGCCTGACCCGCCCCTTGGCGGGCGCGGTGAAGTTGGCTGATGGCATCGCCAACGGTCGCTTGGACAACGTCATCGATGCCTCGGGCAACGACGAGGTGACCCAGTTGCTGAAGTCCATGCAGCGCATGCAGGGGCAGCTGCAGGCGGTGATGGCCGCGCAGGGCGAGATGGCGCGGCAGCACGATGATGGCAGCCTGGGTTATCGCATGGACGAGAGCGCCTTCCCCGGCGACTACGGGCGCATGGTGCATGACACCAACGCGCTGGTGGGCTCGCACGTGCAGGTGCAGAACCGCTTGATCGAGGTGATGAAGCACTACGCACGCGGCGACCTGTCGGTGGACATGGATCGCCTGCCGGGCGAGAAGGCGGCGATCACCCAGGCCATGGACGAGACCAAATCGAGTCTGTCGGCCATCAACGGCGAGATCCGCCGGCTGGCAACAGCCGCTGCGGCCGGCGACTTCAGCCTGCGCGGTGACGAAGCACGCTTCGAGCATGATTTCGGCGAGATGGTGACCGGGCTGAACCGGTTGATGCAGACCACCGACGAGAACCTGGTGCAGGTGTCGAGCCTGCTGCAGGCGATCTCGCGCGGCGATCTGACAGTACGCATGCAGGGCGATTTCCACGGTGTGTTCGCCCGCATGCGCGACGACTGCAACGCGACCGTCGAGCAGCTGACCCAGATCGTCGGCCGTATCCAGGCCAGTGCATCCAGCATCAATCTGGCAGCGGGGGAGATTGCCTCCGGCAATACAGATCTGTCGCGGCGTACCGAGCAGCAGGCGGCCAACCTGGAAGAAACGGCAGCGTCGATGGAGGAGCTGACCTCCACGGTGAAGCAGAACGCCGAACACGCGCGCCAGGCCAACCAGCTGGCGATCGGTGCACATGGGGTGGCCTCGCAGGGCGGCGAGGTGGTCGGCCAGGTGGTGACCACCATGAGTGCCATCGAAGCGTCGTCGAAGAAGATCGCCGAGATCATCAGCGTGATCGATGGCATCGCTTTCCAGACCAACATCCTGGCGCTCAATGCCGCCGTGGAAGCCGCGCGTGCGGGTGAGCAGGGCAGGGGCTTTGCGGTGGTGGCCAGCGAGGTGCGCACCTTGGCACAGCGCTCGGCGGGTGCGGCCAAGGAGATCAAGGGCCTGATCGAAGAGTCGGTGGGCAAGGTGTCCGACGGCTCGGCGTTGGTGCGTCAGGCCGGCACGACGATGGGCGAGATTGTCGCCTCGGTGCAGCGGGTGACCGACATCATGGCGGAGATCTCTGCAGCCTCGCAGGAGCAGAGCTCGGGCATCGAGCAGGTCAACCAGACGGTGATGCAGATGGACGAAACCACCCAGCAGAACGCCGCGCTGGTGGAAGAGGCCAGCGCGGCAGCACGTTCGATGGAGGAGCAGGCCAACTTGCTGGCCGAGGCGGTGTCGGTGTTCCGCACCGGCGCTTCGGTGGCGGCGGCAGCGGTCCGGCCGATGTTGGCAGCGGTCGCTGCCAGCGTGCCGCAGGTGCGTCGCGCGACCGGCCTGCCGCCGCGAAATGCCCCGTCGCTCGCTGCCAACACGGGTGGGTGGGAAGAGTTCTAAGCCTAAGCCGGGTGGGAGGCGGCGCCCATCGCGAGGCTGGTCGCGATGGGCGCACTTTTGTTTCCTGAACCGATGATGGCCGCTCAGCCTCCGGAGACGTGGATTTCACCTGCAGTTGCCACGTGCAGGCAGACACTTGCGCCATACCGGAGCACAGGAGATGGCCATGAAGACCTCGACCCGATTGATGGTGCTGGGCACCCTGCTGGCGGCCTCGTCCGTTGCTGGCGCACAGAATTACGGCCCGCGTGATGAAGGGCGCAAGTTCAACGATGGCAGCCGCGTGGTCTGCAAGAACGTGGAAGTGCAGCGCAATTCCCGCGATCCCAACCGCATCACCGGTACCGCCACCGGCGCCGTGGTCGGTGGCCTGCTGGGCAACCAGGTAGGCGGCGGTAATGGCAAGAAGCTGGCGACTGTCGCCGGTGCCGTCGCGGGCGGTGCAGCTGGGCGCCAGATCCAGGGCAACCATCAGCAGAAGACCGGTGACCGTGTGGTCGAGCGCCGTTGTGAGCGCGTCTATCGCTGATCCCCGTGCGATAACCCCTTCCACACTGCGGTACCCCCGAACGCCGGCCCTGTGTCGGCGTTCTCCTTTTCCGGACCCGTTCCGTCGGGGCTGGGCGCATGCCTATACTGCGCCTGACCTCCAGGGATGAATCGCCAGTGAACAAGTCGAGCGCTGTAGACCGTCGGGAACCGTCCGATGTTGCGGATGCAATGCCTCGCACGACAGCCAGCTACTCCCGCGTGCGTGACCGCACCGACGAGCTGGAGCTGTTCATTTCCGGCCTGCTCGCCTTCGCACTGCTCGCCGTGCCGGGCTACCTGTTCGATGCGTGGGCGCGCAGCAGCCTGCATACCGAAGGGGTCTATTTCCAGGCGCTGTGGTTCGCCTTCAGCATCGGCGTCGGCATGTGCTACGTGCTGGCGGTGGCCTTGATCATCCACTTGGCCGTGCGTGGTTACTGGATCGGACTGATCGGCCTGAAATCGCACTTCCCCAACGGTATCGACTGGGATCGGTTGACGATGCTGGGGCCGTTCTCACGCGCGTTCCTGCAGCAGCGCGACGGCGGCCTCGACGGCACCATTGAACGCGCGGACCGGCTTGCTACCATGCTGTTCTCGACCACGCTGTTGTGCGTGCAGACCCTGGCCGGCACGCTGGTGGTAGCCATTGTCTCGCTTGGAGTGGCGATGGCCATCGGCGCCGCCTTCGGCGATGTCGATCGCATCACGCTGGGAATCGTTGCGGTGTTGATGCTCTGTCTGCTCGGTCTGGCGATGGTGCCGATGCTGCTGGAAAAGTCGATCGCGCGGCGTCGCGCGCGGGGCCTGGACACGGCACGGCAGGAGAAGCGACTGCAGTCGGTGCTGGCTGGCCTGCAGCGGGTACCCATGCTGCGCCTGCTGCAGACCATGCAGTGGACCCTGCAGAGCAACCTGCGCGGCCGCTCGTTCACGGTGATCTATATTTCGGCGGTGATGCTGGCGATGGTGCTCGCCGCCCTGCAGGTCTATGGCTCGATGACGTTCTCGCTGTTCAACCGCTACAGCGTGCTGACCGAGGAGGCAGTGAACCACGGCATGCTGGGCGCGCACTACGAATCGCTGCGCTCGGCGCACGACCAGTTGCTGCCTTATCCGATGATTCCGGCCGATACCATCAGTGCATCGCGGTTGCGCCTGTTCATTCCCCATCGCCCGCAGCGTGACAACCCGGTGGCGCGACAGCGCTGCGCCGGTGGTGCACGCAACGAAGCGCAGGGCGCACTGGCCGCGACAGCAGCGGTGAACTGCATGGCCACGCTGTGGACGGTGCAGCTCGACGGCGGCAAGGTCGACCTGCATGATTTCGTGCCGATGGAACGCCGCGACCTGGACATGCGCGGGCTGGTGGGCTATCTGCCGATGGCGGACCTGAAGCCGGGCCGGCATGACCTGCGACTGGTCTGGAACGTGGACGGCGGCGAACGCGGCCCCAGCCGTCGTCGCGAGTACAGCATCCCGTTCTGGTACGCGCCAGACCCGTAAAAGGGGACGGAGGGCATTAAGTCGCTTTCCCCCTCTCCGTGCCAGCTACGACTTAATCCCCTCCGTCCCCTTTGGGCTGTGCAGGCGCCAGAGGGCGAGGGCGCCGTACAGCACCAGCAGCGCGGCCAGGGTGATCAGTTCGCGGCTGACCTCGGCCAGGCTGGCGTCCATCTGGTTCAGGCGTACCATCAGGTTGATGCCGGAGGTGGTCGGCAGCAGCTGCGCCAGCCACACCAGCGGGCGCGGGGTCATCACCGCCGGCCACGACAGGCTGGCCAGGAAGAACAGCGGGATCGAGGTGGCGATGATGTACTGGAAGGCGCGTTCGCGGGTGCGGAAGAAACTGCCGACGAACAGGCCGAACGCCACCGTGGCAGCGATGAACAGGGTGCCGCCGAGCAGCTGGCCGAGCGGGTTGCCGCCACGCGGATAGTCCTGCACCCAGGCGGTGAAGCCGGCGTACCAGAACAGCCCGAACAGCCCGATCAGGCCGAAGCCGAGGGCCATGCCGGTCAGGGTGGGCAGGTCGAACTGCAGGCGCCGGCCCAGTACCAGCCGGCGGCCACCGAGCAGCACGCCGATGCCCATCAGCAGCGTCTGGTGCACGATCAGTTCGGCCACGCCGGGGACGATCGCGCTGCCATAGCCTTCCTGCGTGTTGAACAAGGGCCGCTGCACGAGGGTGACCGGTGGTGCCTGTGGCGCGCCCATGAACGCGGCCTGGGTGACCGCCGCCTCACGGCCGAACGCGCCCAGTGCATCGGCCACGCTGCCCAGCACCCAGCTGGCGCGGCCGAGGTAGGCGCCGTTGCCGAGCAGCACCAGCTTGGCGGGATGCCCGCGCAGGATGTCGCGTTCCAGGTTGGCCGGGATAAGCACGATGCCTTCGGCATGGCCGGCCTCCAGCTGTGCGCGCGCTTCCCGCAGGTCGGCCGGTTGCCCGACCACATGGGCCACGCGCAGCGAATCGAGCTTGCGCAGCAGTTCGCGGCTGGTCGCGCTGTGGTCTTCATCGACCACCAGCACGGGCAGGTTGCCGGCCACTTGGTGGCGATAGGCGGCGGGGTAGAAGAACGAGTACAGAATCACCGCGCCGACCATCACCACGATCGCGTAGCGATCGCAGAGCACGGCCAACAGGGTCTGTCGCAGGCTGTGCCAGATCCGGCTCATGCGCCTGCCCCGGCCGGTTGCGCGGCCTGCGGCGTGCGCGCGAACGCCAGCAGGCGCCAGCCGCCGATGCCGCCAGCAACCGCGATCATCAGCAGCAGCGTGGCCAGCGGCCATAGCGATACCGCCAACGGCGAGCCGATGAACTGCTGCTGGGTCTGCAGCTTGATGTAGGCGCTGAGCGGCAGCAGCAGGTGCCAGACGCGGGTGAACAACGGTGCGTCGATCACCGGGAACGTGGCGCTGGAGAACGCCAGCGCGGTGCCGATGCTCAAGCCCACCGCGGACAGGGCGGTGCCCATGTCGCGGGTAACGCCAACGAAGAACAGGGCATAGGCCGCGGTGGCCAGGTAGAACAGCGGCTGTGCGAGCAGCAGCAGAAGCACGCTGCCAGCGATGCCGTCGCCACGCAGCCAGGCCAGGTAGGCCGCGCCCAGCGCGCCGTACAACGAGAACAGCAGCACGTAGGGCAGCACCTTGCCTGCAATGGCCGACCATGGTGCATGGCCCAGCCAGGCGGGCAGGGTACCGTCGCGGATCTCACGGCCGAGGCTGCCGGCTACGGCCAGCGCCAGTACCAGCGACAGTACCGCCGGGAAGATCAGTGGCAGCAGGAACAGCTCGTAGCTGCGCGCCGGATTGAACAGGATGTCCGACTGCACCGCGATGGGCGCGGCACGCAGCTTGCCCGGCCCGACCTGCAGGCCGATGCGTTCGCGCAGCAACCGCGCGTTCCACGCAGAGACCGCGTCGCCGATATCCCGCGCGGCGGACTGGCCGGTGGTCATGTAGGTGGCGTTGTAATAGGAAAATACCGTGCCCTGCCGGCCGCGCAGCGCCTGGCGGGTCACATCGCGCGGCACCAGCACCACCGCGAACACCTCCAGCCGACGCAGCTGCGCGCGCGCCTCATCCATATCGACCGGTTGGCTTGCGATGCGCACGCCGGGGCTGGCGTCGAGCATGCGCAGCAGCAGGCGGCTGTCGCTGCTGTGGTCAAGGTCGACCACGGCAATCGGCACATCGCGCATCACCGATGTGGAGAACATCCAGGCCATCACCACCAGCATCAACAGTGGCAGCACGGTGACCAGCGCCAGGTCCGCACGGCTGCTGCGCAACCGGCGCAGTTCGCGCTGCCATGAGCTGCCGAAGCTGCTGCGGCTGGTGTTCAGTGCTGCGGCCATGCGAACAGCACGCTCATGCCGGGGCGGAAGCCCTCGATGCGGCGTACCGGGCGCACCCGCACTTCGAAGCTGCGCACGTCATAGCCCGATGACTGGCGGGTGGTGCGCCAGGTGGCGTAGTCGCCTGCGGGATTGATGAAGTAGACCTCGAACTCACCGTCCTTGCCGAGTGCCGGCACGCTGCCCTGCAGCTTGCTGCCGACCTTCAGGCCCTGCATCTGCGATTCGCGCAGGTTCATCGACACCCACATGCGGTCGATGTCGACCAGGGTGAACACCGGATAGCCGGCTGGTACCAGTTCGCCCGGGTCGGCCATGCGCTTGTTGATCTCGCCGGCCACCGGCGCGCGGCCTTCCACTTCAACGCGCGCGGCGTTGACTTCCGCCACCGCACCCTGGGCCTGCTGCACCTGGCCCTGCGCGGCACGCTTGTCCTGTTCGCGCGCGCCGGTCAACGCCATGTCGTACTGGGCGCGTGCGGCGCGGGCCAGTTCGCGCGAGCTGGTGGCCTGGGCCGCCGCTTCATCGCGCTTCTGCCGGGTCATCACCCCTTCGTTGAACAGGTTCTGCACGCGCCGGTAGGTGGCATCGGCAAGCGTGGCACCGGCTTCGGCGCGCTTCCAGTTGGCTTCGGCCGCGCGGATGTCTTCGCTGCGTGCGCCTTCGGCAGCCTTGTCGGCCACCGCCTGCGCCGCAGCCAGTGCGCCGTGCGCCTGCTGTTCCTTGGCTGCTACTTCGGGGCTGTCGAGCAGGAACAGCACCTGCCCGGCCTGCACGCGATCGCCCTCGCGGACCTTCAGTTCGGCCACGCGCGCGGTGATCTTGGCGGACACGTTGAGGGTGTCGGCGTCGGCCATGCCCTGGATCTGGTCGGCGGGGCTGCGCCAGGCCAGCCACAGGCCCAGCACCACCGCCACCAGCAGCACCACCAGCAGAATCGGCCCCAGCCGGCGCTTGCCCGGGGGCGTCGTTGCTTCGTCGTGCAACACATCACTCATGATCAATTACCTCGTCTGCACGCCGCCGATGGTCTTCGAAGCGGTCCATCTGTCCACTCACCTCAAGCAACTGCGCCAAGGCGATATCGTATTGGTAGGCGGCCTGCGCACGTTCGACGCGGGCACCGCCAAGACCGAGCCGTGCGTCGATCACGTCCAGCGAGGTGGCCTGGCCTTCGCGGAAGGCCAGCTCCTGCAGGCGCAGGTTCTCGTCGGCCTGGGCGATGCTGCTGTCCAGCAGCACGAACTGCTGGCGTGCGGTTTCCAGCTCGTTCCAGGCCTTGCGCACACCCAGCGCGACCTGGTTCTCGGCCTCGCGCAGGCCGGCCTCGGCCTGTTCCTGCTGCGCGCGTGCTGCACTGATCTGTGCCGGCCGTGAGTTCGGCGACAGGAACGTGTACTTCAGGCCGATGCCGAACGCCCAGTCCGGATCGGTCAACATCTCGTCGCGGCGGCGGAAGTCGTACTGGCCGAACAGGAATACCGTTGGCTTCAGCTTGGCCTGCTGCACGCGCACGCCCTGTTCGGCCTGCGCCACGATCGCGCGCAGGCGGGCGATCTGCGGCTGCCGTGCCTGCGCGGTACGCTCGAAGCTGGCGACCGGTTCCAGCGGCGCGCGCTGCACGAACAGCGGCGACAGCGGCTGCACTTCGCCGCCACTGCGCAACAGCGTGGCCAGCGCAGCCTTCAGCGTGGCCAGATCATTGAGGGTCTTCTGGTACTCGCGCTCGGCCTTGTCGCGGGCGACGGTGGCCTGCAGGCGCTGCGCACGCGTGGCGAAGCCTTCGCGTTCCAGTTTCTCGGCATCGGACAGGTGGCGGTTCAAGCCATCGCGCACGTCGCGGCGCACGACCACTGCCTGCTCGGCCAAGCGCTGACCGAAGTAGGCCTGGGCCAGTTGCACGGTCAGTGACTGCCGCTGCGCTTCGCGCTCGGCGCTGGCCTGTTCGCTGGCCGCGCCGGCAGCACGCTGCGCGGCCGGAATCAGGCCGCCGGTGTACAGCGGCAGCACCGCAGTGACCACCGGCCGTGTGCGCCAGTCGCGCTCGGTGAACGACAGGGGTGAGTCGATGCCAAAGGCTTCGGCCACCGGCGCCAGCGAGCCCAGCGGCAGGGTCAGTGTCTTCTGGAACTGCAGCCGCCGCACTTCGCCGGTGATCTCCGGCAGGCGCAGCAGGCGGGTAGCCTCATGCAGGTCTTCCTTGTTGCGCACGCCGGCATCAGCAGCGGCCAGCGCGTCGGAGACCTGTTCCAGACGCTGCCGCGCCTGTTCCCATTCCAGTGCGGGAGGCGCGCTGGTCTGTGCCGCTGCAGCCAGCGGCAGGCTGGCCAGCAAGGCCAGGCCGGCAGCGCCGAGCGCGCGATGCATCCTTGTCCGTGGGCAGCTCAGGCGCATGCCGTTCCTGTAGTGAAGAAGTGGGCAAACGGTAGTGGTCCGCGCGTGAAGCCGGGGTCTGCGGTGGTCTGGATCATGCTCTTTTCAACGTAGGGTATTGCCCGCGGCGATACGCAGCGCGTGGGTGATGTGTTGCAACGTGCTCGAACGCACGGCGGCATGCTGCCAGAACAAGGGTACGTCGAGCCAGCGACGCGGTTCCAGCACCACTATCTGTCCGGCCTCTGCCGCTGGCGTGACCAGGGCCTCCGGTGCCAGGCACCAGCCCAGCCCACGCGCGGCAGCATCGACGAAGCCGGTGGAGGAGGGCAGGTAGTGTACGGGCGGTTGCATTCGCGCGCGGGTGAGCCTGCGCAGGAAACGCCATTGCAGTTCATCCTTGCGGTTGAATACGATCATCGGCGCCGAGGCCAATGCTTCGGCCTGCATGCCCGCGCTGAAGTGGCGGCGCGCAAATGCCGGTGAGGCGATGGCGCGGTAGCGCATCGCGCCCAGCGGATGCACGTTGCAGCCCTTCAGCGGCCTGCGTTCGGCGGTGACCGCGCCAAGCACGCTGCCGGTGCGCAGCAGTTCCAGGGTGTGGTCCTGGTCGTCCATGCGCAGGTCGAACAGGTAGCCGTGGCGCTGGTGCAGTTCGGCGATGGCGGCGACGAACCAGGTGTCCAGCGAATCGTCGTTGACCGCTAGCGGAATCGGCGTACGGGTGGCATCGCTGCCGCGTTCCGGCAGCAGTTCGGCAAGCGCTTCGGCCTGCAGTGCCTGCATCGGCCGCACCCGCCGCAGCAGCACTTCGCCGGCAGCGGTAGGCCGGCACGGGGACTGGCGCACCACCAGCACTTGGCCCAGCCGGTCCTCAAGCGCCTTGATCCGTTGCGACAACGCCGACGGGCTGATCGACAGGCGGCGTGCGGCGGCCTCGAAGCTGCCTTCTTCGAGCACGGCGGTGAAGGCGCTCAACTGCGGATGTACCAGGTCCACGCGGTGCCTCTTCAGTTTTTCTGCACAGGATAAAGAAAAACCAGTTTGCCTTAACGAGTCCGTTGGTCGCACCCTGCGCCTCTTTTCAAGGTGGAGAGCGTCGGATGTGGATTGCTGCGGCATTGGCCGGCCTGTTTTCAGGTGCCGGCCTGATCATCGCCATCGGCGCGCAGAACGCCTTCGTGCTGCGCCAGGGGCTGCAGCGCCGCTACGTGGGCATGGTGGTGCTGGCCTGCATGGGCGCGGACATCGCGCTGATCCTGGCCGGGGTGGGCGGCATGGGGGCGCTGGTGCTGCAGTGGCCGTTGCTGTTGCAGGTGCTGCGCTTCGGCGGCGCCGCCTTCCTGCTGTGCTATGGGCTGCAGGCCGGGCTGCGCGCGTGGCGCGGTGGCAGCGCGCTGGCCGCGGCCGATGCCAGTGGTGGCAGCCGGCGGCAGGTGCTGCTGGCCTGCCTGGCCTTCACCCTGCTCAACCCGCACGTCTACCTGGATACGATGGTGCTGCTGGGCAGCCTGTCCACGCGCTACCCGGGTGACCTGCGCTGGGTGTTCGCAGCGGGCGCCTGCGTGGCCAGCGTGCTCTGGTTCTGCGGGCTGGGGTTCGGCGCACGGTTGCTGCAGCCGGTGTTCCGCAACGCGGCAGCATGGCGGTTGCTGGATGCAGGCGTGGCGGCCTTCATGCTGTGCCTTGCGCTGCTGTTGCTGCTGCGCCCGCTCTAGGCCGCATCCACCGCGCACAACGGGGTTTCACCAGGGCGCAGGGTCAGCACGCGCACGCCGCTGCCGGTCACGGCCACCGTGTGCTCGAACTGCGCCGACAGCTTGCCGTCGCGGGTATACACCGGCCATTCGTCGGGCTGCTGGCGGATGGCAGGCTTGCCCTGGTTGAGCATCGGCTCGATGGTGAACACCATGCCTTCCTGCAGCTCCATGCCGGTGCCGGCATGGCCGTAATGCAGGATCTGCGGTTCCTCGTGCATCTCCTGGCCGATACCGTGGCCGCAGTACTCCTTGACCACGCTGTAGCCGTGGCTGCGGGCGTGGCGGGCGATGGCGTGACCGATGTCGCCCAGGCGCGCGCCGGGCCGCACGGCGGCGATGCCTTTCCACATCGCCTGATAGGTCACCTGCACCAGCTTACGGGCGGCGTAGTCGGCATCACCCACCAGATACGTGGTGCTGGAATCGGCAATGTAGCCGTTCTTCTCCAGTGTGATGTCGAGGTTGACGATCTGGCCACTACGCAGCACGTCATCGGCCGACGGCATGCCGTGGCAGATGACGTTGTCGATCGAGGCGTTGAGCACGTACGGGAACCCGTACTGCCCCTTGCTGGCGGGCCGTGCCTGCAGCTCGTCGACGATCATCCGCTCGACGATGTCGTTGATCTCCAGCGTGCTGCGGCCCTGCAGGGGCAGGGCGTCGAGCATGGCGAAGACCTGCGCCAGCAGTCGTCCGGACTCGGCCAGGCGGTCGATCTCGTCGGGGCGCTTGATCATGGCCATCGGCTCAGGCCCGCCCGGGGGCAAGCAGCTGCGGCTGCACACCGGCGGCGCGCAGTTCACTGGCGACGACGTCCTGGAAGCTCAGGGTCGGGTTCATCTCGCACAGCATGCCGACCCGGATCCAGAACGTGGCCTGGGCGTTGATCGAGCGGTTGGAGACGGTGCAGGCACGGCGCAGCTGGTCGTGCAGGGTGTCATCGATGTTGACGATGCCCATGGGCGTTCTCGATTGGGAATATATGAAGCGTATACGAAGCGTATATTCCCGTTCAAGCGCGTGGCATTCAGCCAGCGTCGGTGGCGAAGCGCAGGCGGTTGCCATCCGGGTCGACGATCAGCATCTCGCGGCTTCCCCAGTCGGTATCGTGTGGCGGCTGCTCGATGGGTACTCCCGCAGCGCTGAACGCGCGGTGCAGGCCATCGACGTCGGTGACGATGAAATACACCGCACCGCCCACCTCGCAGTCGCCGGTGTGTTCGGTCAGGAAGATCGTCTGGCCTTCGCGGGTGAGCTGGGCGAACAGCGGGAAGCCGGGTTCGAAGCGGTGCTCCCAGTCGACGATGAAGCCCAGGCCCTGCACGTAGAAGGGCAGGCTGGTATCGGCATGGCGCATGCGCAGCTGCGGGATGACGGTCTGGGGCATGGCGGCGGCTCCGGGGGCAGACGTCCAGTGTAGTGCCGGCCGCTGGCCGGCATCCTCGTGAGCCCGGGAACAACGAGGTTGCCGGCCAGCGGCCGGCACTACCGACTCTGCCTGGGTCTGGCAGGTGCCAACCTTGGTTGGCACATCGTGGTACAGCTACCGGCCAGCGGCCGGCACTACCCCCGCTCAGCAGGCCATCGGAACGGCGGCCATCGCCGCCAGCAGTTCGCGGTTCACCTGCTGGTGCTGCTGCTGCCATGCCGGAAGATCATCGGCGCTGACGTCGGGCTGCCCATCCAGCGATGACAACCAGCGCTTGAAACGGCTCTGGTAGTTGGCAAGTGACACCTCGCCGGTGATGTCGCTGCCCACCAGTCCACCGGTGCGCAGGGCCTCGATCACCATCAGTGCGTGTTCAAGCTGGAAGCGGCCCTGGTCCCAGTTGCTGCGCGCAACATCTTCAGCGAACACGTCCTTGTCGATCGACAGGTAGGTCGGTTGAGGGGCCTGCGCCTGTTCGGCGGCGAACGCGGCGACCAGGGCCTCGGGATGGTCGAAGCGGCGGAAGGCAGCTGCCATGCCCACGCGGCTGGCCCAGCCCACATCCACATCCATGCACCAGTAGGTCAGCCGCCGCCCCAGCAGCGGCCGCCAGTGGTTTTCCCACGCATGGCCCAGGCCGATATCGGCGGAGGTGATGCCCAGCACATGCACATGCGATACCTGCGGCAATGCGGCGGCAGCATTGACCCAGGAACCGCAGTGCATGCCGAAGGGAAAGCGCATGTTGTCCGGATGGTTGTCCAGCACCACCAGCTGGAACGGGGCACGCGTGTGCAGGTGCTGCAGCAGCGGCAGGCTGAGATGGTGGAAGTCGCCGCTGCCGAGCATGACCGTGCCGAGCTGTGCCGGCAGCGGCCGAAGAACTTCACCGGCAAAGCGTGACAGCGTGGCGTTGCGGCAGGCAAAGCGCAGCGGGTCATGCCAGTGCTGCAGCGCAAGCGTGCGTGCCTGTGGCAATGGCAGTACGCCACCATCGAGGTCGAGGATCAGCGGCGGACGCAGTTGCATCGGTCAGCCTCCTCCATCCGGCTCAGCCTGCAGGTGCGGGGCCAGCCTGCGCAGGACGGCGCGCAGCAGCGGCGAACGCGCATGCACCGCGTGTACGGTGGAGGTGAAGCGGGCACCCAGTTCGGCCTTGATGCGTGAATCGGTCCAGCCGGCAACGTAGTGGCTGAGGCCGTGCTGCAACGCGTATTCCAGGTTGTGCATCCAGCTGACCGAGTACAGGTTGTGGTCGCGCGACTGCGGATAGGACAGGCCGATGTACTTGTCCACCAGCTTGCCGGCATGCACGTAGCACAGGTTCCAGCCGATCAGCTCGCCGTTGTGGCGGTAAAGGAACAAGCGCCCCTGTCCCTGCGTGTCTGCCAGCAGGTGCTGGAAGAAGGGTAGCTCGAGCCGGTCGAAATGCACGGCGCTCTGTGCATACACCTGCAGGTACAGCGCATGCAGTTCGGCCTGCAGCCGCGGTTCGGCAAGGGCAGGGTCACCGGTGGTGATGCAGTCGATCTGCAGGTTGCTGCGTGAGCGCAGCTTGCGCCGGATGTTCTTGCGACGCGCTGCGGACAGGCGAGCCAGATAGGCGTCGATGCAATCGAAATCGATCGCCACCCATGCCAGCGGCATGCCCTCCAGCGGGATGAAACCGCGTGCTTCCAGCGCCTGCAGGAAGGCGTGGCTGTGTGCGTTGGCGGCATCGTCCAGCAAGGGCGAATCGATCGCCAGATCCTTGACCACCAGCAGCCGGCTGTCACCGACGCCATGGCGCAGCACGTCGTCGGCCAGTGCCGCCGCAGAAACATGCCCCGGCAGCGGTGTGTACTCGGTGCTGGTGGCACCGATGAACCGCGTCTGCCAGGTCAGCCACGGCCGCCAAAGGCGCGACAGCGGCAGCCCCAGCAGGCGCGAGCGCAGTGCATCATCCAGGGTCGTGGTCAGATCCAATGGCGCACGGAAACTGGGCAGGCCGCTGGGCAGGCGGCTGGCATCGAACCCCAGGGGCGGGTGGGCCAGGAAGCCCTCCAGCAGCGCGGCCGGTTCCAGCGCGGTGCTGGATACACGCGGGATCATGTCC
This sequence comes from Stenotrophomonas sp. OVS01A, assembly GCF_019969775.1. Classification (NCBI taxonomy): domain Bacteria; kingdom Pseudomonadati; phylum Pseudomonadota; class Gammaproteobacteria; order Lysobacterales; family Lysobacteraceae; genus Stenotrophomonas; species Stenotrophomonas sp. OVS01A. The sequence continues at coordinate 539,556 of NZ_JAHXYV010000001.1, forward strand.
ATGCGGGGCACGGGAACCGGCAGCGCATTCCCGCTCAGCCCTTGGCCTTGGTCAGCAGCTGGTCCAGCAGGGTGATCGCCAGGTCGATCTCTTCGTAGGTGATGTTCAACGAAGGCGCGAAGGTGATCACGTTCTTGTACCAGCCACCCACATCGAGCACGAGGCCCATGCGCTTGCCGTCGTGCAGCAGGTCGCCGGCCAGGCCGATGTCGACCATGCGATCCAGCAGTTCACGGTTCGGGGTGAAGCCATCGGCGGCGCAGATTTCCGCACGCAATGCCAGGCCGAGGCCATCGACATCGCCGATTTCCGGATGGCGCTTCTGCAGACCGCGCAGGCCGTCGAGGAAGTAGGCCCCCTTCTCCGGCACGGTGCGCTCGTAGTCCATCTCCTTGCCCAGCTTCAGCACTTCCAGGCCCAGGCGCGTGCCCAGCGGATTGGAGTTGAAGGTGGAGTGGGTGGAGCCCGGCGGGAACACGGTCGGGTTGATCAGCTCTTCGCGCGCCCACAGGCCCGACAACGGGTTGAGGCCATTGGTCAGCGCCTTGCCGAACACCAGCACGTCCGGGGTGACATCGAAGTGTTCGATGGCCCACAGCTTGCCGGTGCGCCAGAAGCCCATCTGGATCTCATCGACGACCATCAGGATGCCGTACTTGTCCAGCACGCGCTTGAGGCCCTTGAAGAAGTTGCGCGGCGGAATGACGTAGCCGCCGGTGCCCTGGATCGGCTCGACGTAGAACGCGGCGTACTCGGCCTGGCCGACCTTGGGATCCCACACGCCGTTGTACTCGCTTTCGAACAGGCGCTCGAACTGGTGCACGCAGTGGTCGGAGTACTCGTCCGGGGTCATGCCCTTCGGGCGACGGAACGGATACGGGAACGGGATGAACATCGCGCGTTCGCCGAAATGGCCGTAGCGGCGGCGGTAGCGGTAGCTGGAGGTGATCGACGAGGCGCCGAGAGTGCGGCCGTGGTAGCCGCCTTCGAAGGCGAACATCAGGCTCTTGCCGTTGCGCGCGTTGCGGACGATCTTCAGCGAATCCTCCACCGCCTGCGCACCACCGACGTTGAAGTGCACGCGGCCATCGAGGCCGAACTTCTCGTGCATGTCCACCGCGATGGTCTTGGCCAGCTGCACGCGCGTGGGGTGCAGATACTGGCTGGCGACCTGCGGCAGGGTGTCGATCTGGTCCTTCAGCGCATTGTTCAGGTGCTGGTTGGCGTAACCGAAGTTGCACGCCGAGTACCACATCTGCAGATCGAGATAGGGGGTTCCGGCGGCATCGAACATGTAGCTGCCTTCGCAGCGCTGGAAGATCTTCGGCGGATCAACGTAGTGCACGGTGTCGCCGAAGGAGCTGTAGCGGGCTTCATCTGCCAGCAGCTGCGCATCGGTGATGGCGGCATCGGCGTTCTTGTCAAAAATATTCATCGGTTCGGTTCCGGAGAGGGCATTCAAAGGAAGCAACGGGCGGAGCGATCAGGCGGTGGCGAGCAGCCGCGGAAGCGAGGGCTGAAGCAGGCTGCCGTCGAGAAGGCGCGGCAGCAGCGCAGTAGCGTCGTGGAAGGTGTCGATGGCGGCGTGGGGAATGCCGGCGTCGGTGCAATGGGCAATCAGGCGACGCTTGGCGAACACGAAATCGGCGTGTTCGGATACGCAGAAATCGGAGGCGCCATCGCCGATCATCAGCACGCGGGGAGCTTCGTCAGCACGCGCCTGCGCCGCGCAGGTGCACTTGCAGGTGCCGCTGCGGCAGCCTTCGGCCTGGTAGGGAGATTCAAGCTGCCAATGGCCGTCAGACCAGCGCAGGTGATTGGCCACCACAGGCAGCGGCGGCAGGCCGTGGTTGGCGAGGATGCGATGGATTGCGTAGTCCAGGCCGTCGCTGACGATGCGCAGTGGCAGGCCCAACGCCTGCGCGCGTTTGACGAAAGCGGCGAAGCCCGGATCGATCCGTACCTGGTCCAGGTGTGCATCGAGGGTGGCCGGATCAAGCTTCAGCAGGCGGACCTGGCCCTGCATGCATTCACGCGAACCGATCTCGCCCGAGCGCCACTGGTCTTCCAGCTGCTGCCAACCGGGCTGGCCGAAGTTTTCCAGCAGTGAATCGATGACGTCCTCGAGGCTGATGGTGCCATCGAAGTCACACAGGATGCTCCATTGCATGGGCAGCTCCGTCGATGAAGAGAGGCCTTGGCACGATGCCGGCGACGGGGCCAATGTAGGCAGGCCGTCTTTCTCGTTCCTTTCCACCTGAAAGCCCGAACGGAGGCACTCGGGAAACGTTCAGACAGTGAGCGCGAAGCAGGCTTTGCTCGCCTTCAGCCTCTACTGGCCAGCCAGTACCTTCACGATCTCGCAGCTGTCTTCGTGGGTCAGCCAGGGGCTGTTGCCCACGGTCAGGGAGCGGGCGGCGAAGTCGCGGGCATTGGGTACGTCCGCGTCTGCGACGACGCCTCGCAGATAGGCATAGTCCGGCAGGGCGTGGATGAACATGCGGCTGACACCCAGGCCGCGCTGCCACAGCGATGAAAGCGCTTTGTCACGCGCACGTTCGCTGGGCAGCAGCAGCATCAGCATCGGCCAGGTGCCAAGGGTGCCAGGCATCCCGTCCACCACTTCAACGGCAGGCAGCAATTCCAGCTGCACGCGCAGCTGCAGCGCGCGCAGGCGGGCGGCCTGCAGGAAGGCGGGCAGGCGCTGTGCAGCGTGTGCCCCGACGTTCTGCCGCCAGCGGCTGACGCGATGCTGCGGAATATCCAGTGGAAACACATCACCCACCGCAGCTTCCAGGTCGCCACGGCGCAGGGCACGCCGCAGCGGATTTCCATACACCAGCGACAGCAGGGAAGGGCGGTAGCAGGCCGCCAGGCCCAGCAGCTGCAGGCTGCGCGTCAGCTCCCAGCGCGGGTTGAAGGGCGTGTGTCCTGCGGCCTGCTCGATCAATGCCGCACGCAGTTCTTCATCGCGTGTCAGCAGCAGGCCGCCCTCATGCAGGCTCAGGCCCTTGCCGGCGGCCAGGCTGAAGAAGCCGATATCGCCGCGCAGGCCGACGCTGTTGCCGGCCACGCGTGCACCCAGTGCCTGTGCAGCGTCCTCGATCACCCACGCACCGACGCGGTGCGCAATGGCACATGCGCGATCAACATCAGCGATGCGCCCGCCCAGATGCGTGGGAATGATCGCCAGCGTGCGTGCATCGGCTGCGGCGTGCAGCGCGATCGGGTCGAAATCGAAATGGTCGCGGCGTGTATCGCACAGGTGTATGCGCAGGCCGAGGCTGTGCACGGCAATCGGTACCAGCGGACAGGTATAGGCCGGCAGGATCACCGTATCGCGCTGCGGCGCGCGCCTGCGCAGGGTGCGCAGGGCAATCAGCAGGGCATGGGTGCCCGAGCAGGTCAGCTGCAGCGGCGGCGTGCCCAGCTGCTCGGCGAGAATCGTGCACAGGTCGCCGCCGCCGGGCAGGAAATCGCTGGCCTGCAGGGGCAGGCCAGCGGTGGGAGGCAACTCGCGCGACAGCAGGCTCACGGGGCTGCTTCGGTAACAGCATGCGGATCATCCGCCTCGGCGCGGCCCAGGCAGATGATGCCGGCCACGATCAGCACCGCACCGATCAGGTGATGCAGCGTCAACGGTTCGTGCAGCAGCCACGCCGACAGCAGCAGCACGCTGATCACTTCCAGGTGCGAGGCCGCGAACGCAGGGCCGATCGGCGCGTGCCGCAGCAGGCTCATCCAAGTGAAGAACGCGCCGACGTAACCGAGCATCGCGCCGTATACCCAAGGCTGTGACAGCACGCGCAGCAGCCATGCGCTGTTGGCCTCGACCGGCAGCGCGGCGTCGCCGGCATACTTGAAGCACAGCTGGGCCAGGGTGTCGAAGGCCATCAGCAGCGGGAAGCCGACCAGGTACAGCCGCCTCATGTTCCGGCTCCGACCACGGCAACGCCGGCGCTGACCAGCAGCATGCCGGTCACCCGCAACGGCGTCAGCCGCTCGCGGAACAGGATGCGGCCGGCCACCATCAGCGCGACGATGTTGATCGAGCCGAGCAGCACGCCCTGTGACAACGGCACCAGCGACAGGAAAGCGATCCAGGCGACGAATTCAAGCACGTAGCAGGCGATGCCCAGCCACAGCCAGGGACGGCCGAACATGTGCTTCCAGCGCTGCAGGCCTTCGCCATCCTGCGGGTCGCTGGCGGCAGCCTTGAAGGCCAACTGGCCGCCGGTGTCGAGCACCACGTTGACCAGCCACAGCAGGGTCGCAAGCGATCCCATCTCAGGCGACCGCCTGCAGCACGCCCGCACGTTCGCCGATGTCGCTGAAGAAGCGCGCGCTGCGGCGGATCACCTCGCGCCGTTCGCGATCAATGGTGATCATGTGGTAGCTGTCTTCCAGTACCACCAGTTCGGTCGGTCCGCTGACGCGCGAGATCACCAGTTCGGCATTGCCCATGCTGGCCACGTCGTCCTCGCGGGCATGCATCACCAGGCATGGTGCCGTGACCTGATGCAGGTGACGGCGCGTCCAGGTGCTCAGTGCACGCATTTCGGCCAAGGCATGCCACGGGTTGCCGGGCAGGCCGGCAGCGGCACTGTCACCAGAGAGCATGGCGGCGCTGACCTGCGCACGCAGGCGCTCGTCGCGCAGGCCGTACGGCGGCTCTTCCATGAACATGCGGTCGCGGCCGATGCCCAGGCGCTTGAACCACGGCAGCAGGAACGAGAAGCGTGCGACCGCCGGAATGTTCCAGCCGTCGTAGCGGAAGGTGGCGCCGTACACCCCCACGCCGGAGACCCAGTCCGGCCGCCGCGCGGCCAGCGCCAGCGCCAGCACCGCCCCCATCGACAGGCCGCCGACGAACAGCTGGTCGACCTTGCCACGCAGGTCCGCCGCCGCATCTTCCACGCCCTGGTACCACTGTTCCCAGCGGGTCTGCAGCAGGTCTTCGACGCTGCCGCAGTGACCCGGCAACTGCACGCCATGCACGCTGAAGCCCGCGTTGTTCAGCCCTTTGCCCAGCATGCGCATTTCGGCGGGCGTGCCGGTCAGGCCATGGATCAGCAGGACACCCTGCGGGCCACCGGGAAGAAAGAACTCATGGGATGCAGGCACCAGTCGGCTCCAGCGCGGCAGTCGGGAAGGTCAGCATCGCAAGCGCGATTTTCGGCAACCTTTCAGCGGTTCGTCTGGATCAAGGGCCCTTCAGCAACGGTATGGTGATGGACACCTTCAGGCCACCGCCGGGACGGTTGAGGTAGCCCAGGCGTCCGCCCAGGTGCTCGACGGCCTCATGGGCGATGGCCAGGCCCAGGCCGGTGCCGCTGGCGGCAGTGCCGGGCGCGCGGAAGAAGCGCTCCCCCAGTCGCGACATCACGTCCTCGGGCACGCCTGGGCCATTGTCTTCGACGTACAGCTCGACATCGTTGTCGTCCAGGGCCTGCACGCCGACGGTGACGGTCGCATCCGCGCCGGCGTAGCGCAGGGCGTTGTCGATAAGATTGTCCAGCGCCTCGTGCAGCAGTGCGCCGTTGCCCAGTATCCGCACCGGCTGCTGCGGACCCAAGTAGCCCAGGTCGATGCCATCGCGGATCGCTTCGGGCACGCGCATGCCCACCCATTGCGGCACCAGCTCGGACACATCCAGCGCCTCCACCGTCTCCGGCACGGTCTGTGCCCGGCTCAACGCCAGCAGCTGGGTGCTGACGCGTGCAGTGCGCTGGTTGAGCCGGCGGATGTTCTGCAGCGCTTCGCGCACGGTCTCTGGATCGCTGTGGGCCAGTGCCTGGTCCACGTGCAGTGCCATGCCCGCCAGCGGCGAGCGCAACTGGTGGGCGGCGTCGGCAATGAAGCGGTTCTGCAGCGTGATCATTTCCGCCTGCCGCGCGAACAGACCATCGATGGTGCTGATCAGGGGCTGGATTTCCTCGGGCACGTCCGCGTCGGAAATCGGTGCCAGCTCGCCGCGGCGCTGTGCCAGGCGCGAAGTCAGCGGGGTCAGGATACGCAGGCCGTGGGTGACGCCGAACCAGACCAGCGCGGCCATTCCCAGCGCCAGCATGGCCATCAGCGGAATGACGATCATCAGGATTTCGCGTGCGCGCTGGCGGCGGTCGGCCATGCTTTCGGCCACGGTCACCGCCAGCTGGTCCAGCGGATCGTTCATCGCCTGCGTGCAGACCGTCGACATGCGCACCTGCTGGCCGTTCAATTCACCCTCGTACAGCGCCGGGTGGATGCCGCTGCAGTCCTGCGAGGGCGCATAGGCGCTGAAATCCGCATTGCCGGCGATGGTGCCCAGGCGGCTGCTGTCGACGTTGAAGTAGCGATGACCGTCGGGGTCGTACTCGATCAGAAAACGTGCCTGCGGAGACAGGTCGCTGCTGACCGGCATCGTGCTGAGCATCTGTGCGAACGACACGGTGTCGTCGGTCAGGTTGCGGTCGTGGATGCGGTTGGAGTAGTCCAGCGCTATGTAGTAGGCCAGCAGCGTGTTGAAGGTCAGCAGGCCCAGCATCGGCAGCGCCAGGAAGGCGAGCAGGCGCCGGCGCAGGCTGGGCGGTCCGCTGATCACGCGCTGGCGTCTTCCAGCATGTAGCCCAGCCCACGCACCGTGCGGATGCCCATGCCGCCCGGTTGCAGCTTGCGGCGCAGGCGGTGCAGGGCGATGTCCAGGCCATTGTCGGTCAGGTCCTGGCCCCAGTCGCACAGGGCCTCTACCAGCTGCGCACGCGAGACGATGCGCTCGGCGCGCACCGCCAGGGCGGACAGCAGGCCGAATTCGCGCGCAGTCAGTTCCAGTGTCTGCTCGTCTATCCATACGCGGTGGCCGGTCAGGTCCAGGCGCAGCCGGCCGATGCGCAGGTCGGGGTTGCCGTTGCTGGTGACTCGGCGCAGCTGTGCACGCACGCGTGCTTCGAATTCGTCCAGCGCAAAGGGCTTGACCAGGTAGTCGTCGGCTCCCAGGTCGAGCACGCGCACGCGCTCGGCCAGGCCATCGCGTGCGGTGACCACCAGCACGGCCAGGCCATCGCCGCGCTGGCGCAACCGCTGCAGCACGTCGCGGCCATCCAGCTGGGGCAGGCCCAGGTCCAGCACCAGCAGCGCGTACTGGGTGGAGTTCAGGGCTGCATCGGCATGCGCGCCGTTGTCCACGTGGTCGACCACGTGGCCCTGCCGGCGCATCGAGGCGCACAGGCCAGAGGCGATGTCCGGGTCGTCTTCTGCGATGAGTACGCGCATGCGCGGGGCTCCTGGGGGCGGATGGGCCGCCCGCTGGACAGGGCGGGCCTCTCGGCTGCCGAGGGTAGCGGCAAACGGGGCGGAGGTGGCGGGCGAGGGCGGCCTGCGCGCACCCGGCGCTGGCCCTTCGTTCAGTCCTGCAGGCCAGGCTGGCCCTTGGCCAGCGGCACCCGCGATCCGTCCAGCAGGCCGCGGCTGAGCTTGCCGTCCTCGATGAACAGCAGTTCGCCGTTCTCGCCATTCTTGATGCTGCTGTCGATGGCAATCACGCGGCCGTCGTGGAAGCTGCTGACGTGTGGCATCGAGGTGTGGCCGACCACGATGCGCTTGAGCTGGAGACGGTCGAGCACCGCCTGTACGCCCTGGCTGTCCAGGCGCCCGTCGAAGTAGCCGCGGTACCAGATCGGGCTGGTCTTGCCGTCGTACAACGGTGCGGTGGCGGGGGCTGCCTTCACCTCGGCCTTGGGAATGCCCAGCGAGGCCTGGTAGGCGGCATTGGTGTGGGCCGGGTCCAATGCCATCTGCACCGCTTCGGGCGAGATGCCGCCATGCAGGAACAGGGTATCGCCGATCTGCAGCAGCACCGGCCGCGTGCGCAGCCACTGGCCGATCACCGAGTCGGCAGCATACAGCTGCGGGTAGCTGCGACCGAGCAGCTGCGCGCTGCGCAGGTACTTCGGATTGACGTAACGCAGGTCGTCGTACAGCACCATGGTCTCGTGGTTGCCGAGCACGAAATGCACCGCGCCACCGGCGGCGGCCGCCTGCTGCTGCAGGCCATACAGCAGCCAGAACGCTTCGGTCACCTGCGGGCCGCGATCGAACACGTCGCCGGCGATCACCAGCGTATCCGTGCCCAGTGCCCAACGGTCCTGCGTGTCGATCACCCGGTTGGCGCGCAGCAGGCGGACCAGCAGCGCGTACTGGCCGTGGATGTCGGACACGGCGACGATGCGCGGCACGGCCGGCAGTACCGATGCCGACGGCGCGTTCGGCGGCAGCACATGCACCGCATGCGGGTAGCCGCAGCGCGCGGCAACCTCCGTGCCATCGGTGCCGGCCTGCACGCTGTGGGTTTCCACCTGGTCCTGGCAGATCCACTGCGCTTTCAGCTGCGCGCCCTCACGGAACAGGTAAGGGCCGTCGCTGTCCACGTGCTCTGCAGGTGCTGCCACGTCGCGGGCAGAGGCCGGTGGTGCGGCCAGCAGCAGGACGAGTGGCAGCAGGATCGACAGGGTTCGGGCGTGGTTCGGCATCGGCGGCATCCAGCGGCAGGAGACGAGCGATGCTAACCGCCCACGGACGCCACCGGTGTGCGCGAACGGGCGGATCAGGCCCGGCCGCCTTCCCCCTTGAGCTTGCGCACGCGGGTATCGGCGGCGCGCACGGGCTGGCCGTCACGGCCATGGGGTTGCATGTAGGGCAGTGGCCGGCGACTGCTGGATTCGATCAGTTGCGAGTGCGCTTCGCCAGCAGCGAAGCAATGCCGTTCTCCCCATTGGCGCAGGGCCACCAGCAGCGGAAACAGGTCCTGGCCGGCCGCGGTCAGCACATAGTCGTGGTAGGCGCTGCCATCGGCGGCGGGCTGCTGCACCAGCAGCCCCGCCTCGACCAGGCGCCGCAGGCGGTCGCTGAGGATGTTGCGCGCCGCGCCCAGGCTGCGCTGGAAATCGCCAAAGCGACTGACGCCATCGAAGGCATCGCGGATGACCAGCAATGCCCAGCGGTCGCCGAGCAGATCGGCGCTGCGGGCCACGGGGCAGGGGCTGTTGGCGTGCATGGCGGACTCCCTCGATTGTGGTTGCAGTTTAAAACCAGTGGCGCTACCGTGCACCTGGTTTCAAAATGCAACCACACTGATGATGCCTTCGCTTCCCCGCCCCGTGTTGGGCCTGCTCGCCATTGCTGCCGGTGCCAGCGTGGCCAATGTCTATTTCGCGCAGCCGCTGCTGGAGCGCCTGGCCCACGATTTCGCCCTGGATGCCGCCGTGGCCGGTGCAGTGCTGGCTGCCACCCAGGCCGGCAGCGTGCTGGCCCTGCTCGCGCTGCTGCCGTTGGCCGACCGTGGCGACCGCCGTCGACTGCTGCGGGTGCAACTGCTGGCGCTGGTGGTGGCGCTGCTATGGCTGGCCGCCGCCCGCAGTACCGCGTGGTTGCTGTCGGGCATGCTGCTGGCGGGTCTGCTGGGTACCGCGCTCACCCAGGGACTGATCGCCTACGCCGCCAACCTCGCTGCACCGGAGCAACGCGGGCGGGTGGTCGGCATGGTCCAGGGCGGCGTGTTCATCGGCCTGCTGTCGGCACGCGTGGTCTCAGGTGCGGTAGCCGCCGTAGCGGGATGGCGCGCGGTGTACCTGCTGTCGGCATTGCTGATGGCGGCGCTGGCACTGCTGCTGTGGCGGCGCCTGCCGCACGTGCCGGTGCCCGCAATGCCGCCGTCGTGGCGCAACCTGCTGCGTTCGATGGCCGATATGCTGCGGCAGGATCGCGCGCTGCGCGAACGCGGGCCGCTGGCATTGTTCCTGTTTGCCGGTCTCAACGTGTTCTGGGCCGCGGTGCCACTGCCGTTGTCGGCGCCGCCGTTGAACTGGTCGACCGCCGCCATCGGCGCGCTGGGCCTGGCCGGCATCATCGGCGCACTACTGGCAGCGCGGGTCGGGCACTGGATGGATCGTGGCCTTGCCCACCGGGTGAGCTTGGGGGCACTGCTGCTGATGCTGGTCGCCTGGGTGCCGTTGCTGGGCCTGCCGTACTCGCTGGCCCTGTTGCTGCTGGGCGTAGTGGTGCTGGATCTGGGCGGGCAGGCGTTGCATGTGTCCAACCAGGCCCTGCTGCTGCGTGCACCGGCCGAACAGCATGGACGCCTGGTGGCGCTGTACATGCTGTTCTATGCCGTGGGCAGCGGTGTGGGGGCTGCGGCAGGCACCTGGACGCAGGCGCGCCATGGGTGGCCGGCGGTGTGCGCGCTGGGCGCGGGCATCGCGCTGCTGGCACTGACGTGGTGGGCGACGTGGCGCATACCGCGCAAGGACGCTGCGTAGCGTCGAGACCGCCCGGCGCCACGTCACGCGCGCTGCAGGCTCAACGTTGCAGCGCGCGTCGTCCCGGAGCTTCCGGCAGTGCGTCGTCGGCCACCACCACCCGGTTGCGGCCCTGTCGCTTGGCGGCATACATCGCCGCGTCGGCGCGCGCCATCAGCCGCTCGTAATCGGGATGCCCATCGTGTCCGGCCACGCCGATGCTCGCGGTCAGCGCCAGCGTCTGTCCGTTGGGCAGGGTGATCGGCGACTGCGCGATCTGCCGGCGCAGGCTTTCGGCGATCACCTCCGCCTGTGACTCGCTTGCCGCCACCAGCACCACCACGAACTCCTCGCCGCCGTAGCGGAACAGGTAGTCGCTGCCTCGGGTCTGCTGGCCGAGCAGGGCTGCGACGTGCTGCAGCGCGCGGTCGCCGGCGTCATGACCGTGGCCATCGTTGATCGCCTTGAAATGGTCCAGGTCCAGCAGCAACAACGAGAACGGCGTGTGGTTGCGCGTGGACAACTCGATCTCACGGCGCAACACGGTCGGCAGGAAGCGTCGGTTGAGCAGGTTGGTCAACGCATCGCTGCCCGCATCCAGTTCACCGATGCGTTCGAACAACAGGGTCATCAGGTTGCGGATGGTGGCCAGGTCTTCGCGGATCATCGGCAGGGCGGTCAGCCGCCGTGCCGGATCTTCATCGGTGGCGCGCTGCAGGCCGCTGTCGATGCGTGCCATCAGCTGGCCCACCTGCTGCGTCTCGCTGCTTTCGCCGAAGCTGGGAATGCCCTTATGGGTGAACCACAGGCCGAATTCCGAGCTCGCCAGACTGGCGTTGTCGGCACCGGTCGCATGGCCGGCGAGGGTGTACAGCAGGCTGTTTTCCCAATCCAGCAGCAGGGCGCGCTGGCGCTCGCGCTCGGTGCTGACGTTCTGCACCAGCGAGAACAGCCGGTACGCCGCATCGGTGCGCGAAGAGCGCTCACGGGCGTGCGTATAGGCCAGCGTCATGCCTTCCATGGCGATGTCCATGATCGCGCTGAGGCAATCGATGGCGGCGAAGGCGGTGTCGTTGTCAGCGGCATCGGCGCGCAGGCGGATGAACAGCTCGTGCTTGAGGACGCGCGCACCGCGGGCCACCAGGTCCACCGGAATACCGACCCGTGCGTGCACATCGCCGATCACCCGTTGTGCGGCGACGGTAGCGGCAATGCCATCCGCATCGGTGGTCAGCAGCTGGGCCAGCCAACGCTGCATCGCTGGTTGCAGGCGCTGCTTGACCTGTTCGTGGGACAGGAAGCGGCGCGCACGCGTGTCCTGCAGCAGCACTTCGTAGAAGCGCTGCGCCAGCGTCGGCGGTGCATCGGCGGCCACGGCATGCAGCAGCGTGGCGGCGGCGGGGCCGGCCAGCAGCAGACACTGCTGCCAGGCCTGAGCCAGCGGTTGGCTGGCTTCGTCCAGTTGGGGTGTATCCACGTCGATCTCTAACGGCGCACAACAGACCACGGTATCGGCCGCAGCTGTCGACGGTTGATGGCAGGGAAGCCGGCCAGTTTAAGCGCCATGCAGGCCGAAAAACGCGGATGAAGCACATGCCGGCCGATGCCGCAATGCGTTGACGCATTTGAGAATCACTCGCATTTATGAAAAAATGACGGCAGGAACCGGCATGCGGGCATCCCGCAGTGATCGTTCCGCCTCCCCCGTCGCCGCCTCGTGCCCTATGCCAGAGGCTTCCGTTGCCCTGCCAGAAGGTTCAGAACATGCCTGCAAACACTCTTTCACCGCGCCCGCTGGCGCTCGCCGTCGCTGCACTGCTGGCCACCGCTGCCGTCACCGCCCATGCGGAAACCGATGCCACCGATATCGACACCGTGCATGTCACTGCCTCGCAGATCGCGCGGCAGGCGCTGGGCACCTCCACCATCACCGCCGAGGACATCGCCAAGCGGCCGCCGGTCAACGACATCGCCGAACTGCTGCGGACGATGCCCGGCGTCAATCTGACCGGCAACAGTGCATCGGGCCAGTACGGCAACAACCGGCAGATCGATCTGCGCGGCATGGGGCCGGAAAACACCCTGATCCTGATCGACGGCAAGCGCGTGGGTGCACGCGACGCGGTGCGCATGGGCCGCAGTGGCGAGCGCAACACGCGCGGCGATACCAACTGGGTGCCGGCGGAAATGATCGAACGCATCGAAGTGCTGCGCGGCCCGGCAGCGGCACGCTATGGCTCGGGTGCCTCCGGTGGCGTGGTCAACATCATCACCAAGCGCCCGACCGGCGACCTGACCGGTGCGGTTGACCTGTACGGGCTGGTGCCCGAACACAGTGCCGAGGGCGGCAGCGAGCGCCTCGGCCTGCAGCTGAGCGGGCCGATGACCGACACGCTGTCGTTCCGGTTGTACGGCAACCTCAACAAGACCGATGCCGATTCGCTGGATCTCAACCGCGACTTCGCCACCGGTGCCAATGCGGTACCGCCGGCGGGCCGCGAAGGCGTCAAGAACCGCGACGTCAACGCGCTGCTGCGTTGGGACGTGACCGCCAACCAAGTGGTCGAGTTCGAGGCCGGCACCAGCCGCCAGGGCAACATCTATGCCGGCGATCGTGCGGTCAGTACCACTGGTACCTCCACCGGTGTCGACCTGGCCGCGCTGGCCGAGCAGCAGGCCGAGACCAACCGCATGTATCGCACCACCGGCGCGATCACCCATCGCGGACGCTGGGGCGATGTCAGCTCGCGGCTGACGGCAGCGGTGGAAGGGGTCAACAATTCGCGCATCAACGAAGGCCTGGCCGGCGGCCCGGAAGGCAGCTTCAATGGCGCCGACTGGTCGACCTCGCGCCTGCGCAACTACCAGCTGGACGGCGAGGTCAGCTTCCCGACCACCCTCGGCGGCGCGGAGAACGTGTGGACGCTGGGCTTCGAGTACCTCGACAGCCGACTGACCGATCCCTATTCGATGAGCCAGTCCAGCAGCAGCGGTGGCGGCATTCCGGGCCTTTCGGCCGATCGTGCACGCGGCAAGTCCGATGCACAGACCACCGCCGTCTACGTGGAAGACAACATCTACCTCGGTGAGCGCTGGATCGTGACCCCGGGCCTGCGTTTCGACCATCACAGCCAGTTCGGCAACAACACCAGTCCGAGCCTCAACGCGCAGTTCCGGCTCAACAGTGACTGGGTGGTCAAGGGCGGCATCGCACGCGCGTTCAAGGCGCCGAACCTGTACCAGTCCAACCCGGACTATCTGTATTACACCCGTGGCAACGGCTGCCCGAACGCGTTGCCGAGCCTGGGCGCCGGCTGCTACATGCAGGGCAATGCGGATCTCAGGGCAGAGACCAGCCTGAACAAGGAACTGGGCGTGGAGTGGGCACCGCAGAGCGGCTGGCAGGCCTCGTTGACCTATTTCCACAATGACTACAAGGACAAGATCCAGGCCGGTTACACCCAGATCGGCCTGACGGCCGACCGCAAGGGCCGCATCTTCCGCTGGGAGAACGCACCCAAGGCCATCGTGCAGGGGCTCGAGGGCAACCTGGTGATCCCGCTGCTGGGCGAGCAGGGCGACCGCCTGAAGTGGAGCAACAACTTCACCTACATGGTGGAGAACGAAAACAAGAGCACCGGCCAGCCGCTGTCGGTGATTCCCAAGTACACCGTCAACACCATGCTGGACTGGCAGGCCACCGAGCAGCTGTCGCTGCTGCTGACCGGCACCTTCTACGGCAAGCAGGAACCGGCCACGGCCAACATCAACAACGATCCGCGCTGCACCGCCAACTGCGATGCGTCCACCGTGCTGCAGACCCGCGGCGCGTACAACGTCTGGGGCGTGAGCGCGCGCTACAAGGTGACCGACACGGTCAGCGTGGGCTTCGGCGTCAACAACCTGGCCGACAAGCGCCTGTTCCGCGAGGCCAACAGCAGTGACGCCGGTGCGGCGACCTACAACGAACCCGGCCGCGCGTACTGGGCCAGTCTGCGTTTCGGCTTCTGATCATCAGGCGGTGGTGCCGGCCGTCGGCCGGCACCCTCCCGCTTCGCGCCAGCCGTGCATGCCTGCAATGTTATAAACACCGTGATAGTTTCCCGACACCCGCCGGCGTAGCCTGACTCCCATCGCTAAGGAGCTGTTGCCATGGGTCACGACCACGATCACCTGCCATCCGAGATCCGCCACGAGAAACCCTTGTGGTGGGCGCTCGGCCTGACCTCCACCTTCCTTGTCGTGGAGGTGGTCGGTGCGTTCTGGACCAACAGTCTGGCACTGCTGTCCGATGCCGCGCACATGGCTACCGACACCCTGGCGCTGATGATCGCGCTGGTGGCCGTGCGGCTGAGCCGGCGCCCGCCGGATGCGCGCCGCACCTACGGTTATGCACGTCTTGAAGCACTGGGCGCGATGATCAACGGCGCAATGCTGTTCGTGGTTGCCGGCTACATCCTGTGGGAAGCCATCGGTCGCTTCCGCCAACCGCAGGAGATCGCCTCCACCGGCATGCTGGTGATTGCAGCGGTCGGCCTGGTGATCAACATGATCTCCATGCGCCTGCTGCAGGCCGGCAGCGGCGAGAGCCTCAACGTGAAGGGCGCCTACCTGGAAGTGTGGGCCGACATGCTCGGCTCGGTGGCGGTGATCGCCGGCGCGCTGTTGATCCAATGGACCGGCTGGAAGCCGATCGACCCGATCCTGGCCGTTCTGATCGGTTTGTGGGTGCTGCCGCGCACGTATGTGCTGATGCGAGAGGCCATCAACGTGCTGCTGGAAGGCGTGCCCAAGGGCATGGACGTGGCCAGGGTCCGCGACCGCCTGTCCGACCACGACGCAGTGCTGGACGTGCATGACCTGCACGTATGGGCGCTGGCGTCCAGCACGCCGGCACTGACCGCGCACATCGTGATGCGCGAAGGCGACGACGCCGACCGCCTGCGGCGCGAACTCGGTGATCGCCTGCACGATGATTTCGGTATCGAACACGTGACCCTGCAGATCGAAGCCGACCACTGCGGCGAAGCCTGTGGCCAGCCGTCGGCGGGCAAGGACGACGATCACGCCGGGCACGATCATGCAGCTGCCGATGCGCAGGGCCATCGCGGACACGTGCATCGCTGAAGCGGGTGTGGCGGCTGGTGCCCGGCGCTACCTCTGTTCGTCGCGCCGCGAGGCCAGCCGATCCGCCAGCCGGGTCGGCTCGGGCAGGCGATAGCCGCGCAGCGTGCGCTGCACCCAGGCCAGCGCGGTATCGGCACTGACCCGATGCCCGCCGGCGACGAACAGCGGCTTGCAGCGCAGCTTGCTGCGCAGTACCCAGCCGAGCTGCTCGCCGCCGTCCAGCAACGGCGTGTGCGCGCCGGCCTCAGGGTCGGGCTCGATGAAGCGGCCCACCAGCTTCGATTTGGCCACGCCGATGCTCGGCAGGTCGGTCACCACGCCCAGGTGTGCGGCAATGCCCAGCCGGCGCGGATGGCTGATGCCATGGCCATCGACGAACACCAGGTCCGGTGCGCGCGGCAGCAACGCCAACGCAGCCAGCAGCGCCGGCAGTTCGCGGAAGCTGAGCAGGCCCGGGATATAGGGCATCACGGTGGGGATGCGGGCGATTTCCTGCGCCACCGGCTGCAGGGTGTCCGCGTCGAGCAACACGGCCGCAGCGCGGGTGATCGCGCCGTCTTCCTCGAAGCCGACATCCAGCCCGGCCAGCCAGCGCACGGTAGCGGGCAGCCGGTCCTGCCGCTGCACGCGGGTCGCCAGCTGCTTCTGCTGTTCGCGGGCGGCGCTGACGCTGCCTTCCCAGCGCCCGGGGTCGATCAGTGTATTCATCGGCCACAGGATGACATCCGCACCGCCACGGCGCGGTGAGCGGGCGCCGGGGCTACAATGGCCGCCTGCCTTTCCTCGCGTTGGAGACCCTGCAGTGACCCGTAAACTCGTACTGTTGCGCCATGGCCAGAGCCAGTGGAACCTGGACAACCGCTTCACCGGCTGGGTCGATGTCGACCTGACCGAGCAGGGGCGCCGGGAAGCGGCTGCCGCCGGCCGCCTGATGCGCGAGGAAGGCCTGCAGTTCGACGTCGCCCACACCTCCGTGCTCAAGCGTGCCATCCATACCCTGCAGGGTGCGTTGGCCGAGCTGGAGCAGGACTGGCTGCCGGTGAACAAGTCCTGGCGCCTCAACGAGCGCCACTACGGCGGCCTGCAGGGCCTGGACAAGGCCGAGACCGCCGCCAAGCACGGTGAAGACCAGGTCAAGGTGTGGCGCCGTTCGTACGACATCCCGCCGCCGGCGATGGACCTGGAAGATCCGGGCCACCCGATCCACGACCGCCGCTATGCCGGGCTGGATCGCAACGCGCTGCCGGGCACCGAATCGCTGGCCACGACGCTCGACCGCGTGCTGCCGTACTGGCACGACGCCATCGCGCCGCAGTTGAAGGATGGCAAGACCGTGCTGGTCACCGCCCACGGCAACTCGCTGCGCGCGCTGTACAAGTACCTCAACAACGTCTCGCGCGAGGAAATCCTCGAGCTGAACATCCCGACCGGCATTCCGCTGCTGTTCGAGTTGAACGACGACCTCACCGTGAAGTCGTTCCGTTACCTGGGTGACCCGGAAGCGGCACGCAAGGCTGCTGAAGCCGTGGCCAACCAGGGCAAGGCGCGGTAGATACCCACCGTTGGTGGGTATTCCCCTGCTGGGTGTGTGCGGACCAACGGTCCGCACCTACCCGGTTGCGACCACGGGGGTTCCCCCTGTGACCTTTGGCCGGTCCCCACCATCGCCGCAGCGGCTACGCTGGACGATTCGCCGTTGGAGACACGCCATGAATGTCCGCAATCTGGTCCCGCTGGGCCTGACCATCGCCATCGCCGCTTCGCTCGCCGCCTGTGGCAAGAACGAGACCGCGCCCGCCGCCGACGCCGCCAAGCCGGCGTTCGACCAGTCGCAGATCAAGACCGCGCTGATCAGCCTCAACAGCGCCGATCTGGATCCGTCCATCGCCGCGTGTACCGACCTCAACGGCTTCGTCAACAGCAAGTGGCTGAAGGCCAACCCGGTGCCGGGCGACCAGACCACCTGGGGCAGCTTCGAAATCCTGCGCGAGCGCTCGCTGGAAGTGCAGCACGCGCTGGTGCAGCAGGCCGCCGCCAGCCAGGCCAAGGCCGGCTCGGTGGAAGCCAAGATCGGCGACATCTGGAAGACCGGCAACGACGAAGCGAAGATCGAGGCCGCCGGCCTGGCGCCGCTGCAGCCGACGCTGGACAAGATCGGCGCGCTGAACGACACCGCCGCCATCACCCAGTACCTGCGCGACAGCCAGGCGCAGGGCCAGGGCGTGCTGTTCTCGCTGTTCGCCAATGCCGATTACAAGGATTCGGCCAACGTCATTGCGTACGTCGGCCAGGGCGGCCTGGGCCTGCCGGAGAAGGGCTATTACTTCGACGACGCGCAGGCCAAGATCCGCGACGCCTACGTGGCCTACATCGCGCAGGTGCTGACGCTGTCCGGCGTGGACGCGGCGCAGGCTGCCGAACAGGCCAAGGCGGTGATGGCGTTCGAGACCCGCCTGGCCAAGGCCTCGATGTCGCGCATCGAAATGCGTGACCCGGCCAAGCGCTACAACCCGCTCAGCGCCGCCGACGCGGACAAGCTGACCCCGAACTTCAGCTGGACCGCGCTGTTTGACACCCTGAAGGTGCCGGCCGCGCAGAAGTTCTCGCTGGCCCAGCCGGGCTTCTTCAGCGAAATGGACAAGATGCTGGCCGACGTGCCGGCCGCCACCTGGCAGTCCTACCTGCGCTTCCACACCATCGACGACGCCTCGCCGTACCTGAGCAGCCAGTTCGAGAAGGCCAACTTCGAGTTCTACGGCAAGACCCTGCGCGGCCAGCAGGAAATGCAGCCGCGCTGGAAGCGCGTGCTGGAGTCGGTGAACGGCGGCATGGGCGAAGCCCTCGGCCAGCTGTACGTGGACGCGGTGTTCCCGGCCGAATCGAAGGAGGCCATGCAGCACCTGGTGCAGAACCTGTCGGTGGCGCTGAAGGCGCGCCTGGAGCAGCTGCCGTGGATGGGCGAGGAAACCAGGAAGAAGGCGCTGGAAAAGTGGGCCAGCTTCACCCCGAAGATCGGTTACCCGGACAAGTGGCGTGAGTGGACGGGCCTGCAGACCAACGGTGACAGCTACCTGGGCAACATGCAGGCAGCGCGTGCATTCAACTACCGCTACATGCTGGACAAGGTTGGCAAGCCGGTGGACAAGACCGAGTGGGGCATGACCCCGCAGACCGTCAATGCCTATTACAACGCCACCAAGAACGAGATCGTGTTCCCGGCGGCGATCCTGCAGGCACCCTTCTTCGATGCCAAGGCCGATCCGGCGCTGAACTACGGTGGCATCGGTGCGGTCATCGGCCACGAGATGATGCACGGCTACGACGACTCGGGCAGCCAGTTCGCCGCCAACGGCAACTTCGACAACTGGTGGACCGACAGCGACCGCAAGGCCTTCACCGAACGCACCGACCAGCTGGTCGCACAGTTCGACGGCTATGAATCGGTGCCGGGCGTGTTCGTGAAGGGCAAGCTGACCCTGGGCGAGAACATCGGTGATCTGGGTGGCCTGACCGTGGCCTACGATGCCCTGCAGATGGCGCTGAAGGAGAACCCGAAGGCGAACGTCGAGGTGGACGGTCACAGCCAGGACCAGCGCTTCTTCATGAACTGGGCCACCGTGTGGCGTCGCAACTTCACCGACGGTGAGCTGCGCGTGCGCCTGAACACCGATCCGCATGCACCGGCGAACTTCCGTGCCAACGGCGCGCCGTCGAACATGCCGTCCTATGCCGCCGCGTTCCAGTGCAAGGCCGGCGATGCGATGGTGCGTGCGGACGACAAGCGCGTGGTGATCTGGTAAGCGGTCGCCGGTAACGCGTGAAGCAGAAGGCCCGGCGAATGCCGGGCCTTCTCGTTGCAGTCGGCTAGAACAGGCGGCAGATCAGCCCGGGCATTTCAGGTACTGAGACAATGTGGCCTGCCATGCGCTGGCCGGGTCGAAGCCTGGCACCAGGCCACCGCCCTTGCCGGTGAAATTGGACATGCCATGGGCCAGCATGTAGGTCGGGGTGTACGAGGGCGGCCCCATGCGCTTGCTGAAGGTGCAGATGCCAGCGACGTAGGCTGGCGCCTTGTCGGGGCTCAGCTGCGCCTTCAATGCGCTGTCGAAGCGACCGAGATTCTCCTCGCCCATGGCTGAACCGGCCATCGCCTTCAGCGCGTTGTAGGCACCGTGTCCCGTCTCGTCTGCGACGCGCTGGCGATCGAAATGGGCGAACACGCCGGCGATGTTGTAGAGATCGATGGCGTCCTGCATGCGTCCATCCTGCACGCAGCGGGGCAGGGCATTCATCAGGGTGGCAGGTGAGGTGCCGGCGGTGATCTGGTTGCGCGACAGGCATGCGGCGGCTGGCGCGGTGCCATCCTGCTGGGCCTGCGCGAATGGCGCCAGGGCCAACAGCAACAGGCCCAGCGGTGCGGCGATACGGGTGTTTCCTTTCATGGGTGATGCTCCTCGTAAGCAGGGCCGTCTGCGGCCGACCCTCAGCTTGCGGGGATCGCCGCGGCTGCGCAAGCGAGGCGCCGTCCAGCCGGTGAAGGCTCAGGCCAGCGCCGGCTCATTCCTGAGCATGCCGTGGAAACGCTGCAGCACGTAGGGATCGATCAGGCCACCGGCCTGCTCATCGAGGATCCGCAGCACCGTCTCGTGCTCCATTGCCGCGCGGTAAGGGCGCACGCTGGTCATTGCATCGTAGGCATCGGCAATGGTGACGATGCGGGCGCCGAGCGGAATGGCCTCGCCGTGCAGGCCATCGGGATAGCCGCTGCCATCGAACGCTTCATGATGGGCACGGATCAGGCGCGCGACCGGCGCGGCATCACTGCGGCCGGTGGCCAGGAAAATGTGCTCGCCGCGCACCGGGTGCTCGCGCATGATCGCGCGCTCTTCGTCGCTGTGCCGGCGCGGGCTCAGCAGTACCTCGTCGGGGATGCCGATCTTGCCGATGTCGTGGAAGCGCGCGGCCAGGCCGACCTGCGCACAGGCGTCCTCATCCAGGTCGCAGTGCAGGGCAAGGTGCTGCGCAAGAAGGCCCACGCGGTCACAGTGGTGGCGGGTATAGGCATCACGCATCTGCAGCGACATCGACAGGGCGTCGATCAGGCAGGCCTGCGCGTGCAGGAGGTCGGGAGGTCTGGGCTGGGGCATCGGAACTGGCGGCGCGGCGAAGCTGCGCAGAAAACGGAAAGGCCCGCGAGAGCGGGCCGGGGCGGCGCATAGGGTACCCGCATCGGTGTCACGCGGGGGGCATCGACGGTCCCGCGTGGGGCTGTGCGTTCAGTCGCATGCAGCATTTGGCCCCGGCCGCATCGCAACCGGGGCTGCGCGGATCAGCCGGTGGTCTGCAGGTGGATGCGATGGGCTTTGGCGAAGGCGTCCTGCGCGTCGCTCAGGGTCTGCATGTCTTCGTCCATCCTGGTCACGGCCTCGTCCAGCGTCTGCAGCAGCGGGGTGACCTGCTCTTCGCTGT
Source organism: Stenotrophomonas sp. OVS01A (assembly GCF_019969775.1). Classification (NCBI taxonomy): domain Bacteria; kingdom Pseudomonadati; phylum Pseudomonadota; class Gammaproteobacteria; order Lysobacterales; family Lysobacteraceae; genus Stenotrophomonas; species Stenotrophomonas sp. OVS01A. The sequence goes on from NZ_JAHXYV010000001.1 coordinate 560,423, forward strand.
AGCCATCGGGCAGGGCGGCCAGCTGTTCCATCACGGCGAACATGTGTTCGGTGCTCTTCAGGGAATCGAGCAGGTTCTGGTGCAGTGCGTCGGCGTCCTTGCCATGGGTGAACTGCTGGACGAAAACCAGCCGGTCGGCGATTTCCTTGTGCGCGTTCTTCAGGCCGAAGCGATGCTGCTGCATGCTCTTGCCGTCCTGCAGCGACGCATGGAAGGACTCGCCGTTCGGGCCGTTGGTCCATTGCTCGACCATGCTGACCGTGCCGTTCCAGCTGGCGACATTCTCATGCAGGTAATCGCGGTTGCTCATGCCGCTGTGGCAGGCCGCAAGCAGGCCCAGGCTGGTGGCGAGCAGAAGGGGGGCGAAACGATTCACGGCAACACTCCTTGTCGCGGGCGCAGGAAACGGAAAGGGTGCCGGTCTGCCGCCCGCGGCGGACCGGCACCCTGCAGATCGATCAGCGCAGGGCCAGGGTCAACAGCAGTGCCCGCGCGGCATTGAAGCGGTCTTCGGGCAGCGGCAGCGGATGCTTGACGCGCAGCTTGTCCGGACCGTCCATGGCATAGAGGTTCGGTTGTTTCTGGATCAGCTGGATCACCGCCATCGGATCGATGTTCGGCTTGGATTCGAACACGATGCGGCCACCGTTCTCGCCCAGGTCCAGCTTGCGGATGCCCAGCGAGCTGGCCTGCAGCTTCAGCTCGGCAATGGCGAACAGGTTCTTGGCCGCATCCGGCAGCAGGCCGAAGCGGTCGATCATCTCCACCTGCAGTTCGCGCAGCGCATCGCTGTCGCGCGCGCTGGAAATGCGCTTGTACAGCGTCAGGCGGGTGTGCACGTCCGGCAGGTAGTCGTCCGGAATCAGCGCCGGCACGTGCAGCTCGACCTCGGCGCCCCGCGCTTCTTCGCCGGCATCGATGTCGGGCAGATGGCCCTGCTTGATGCTGCGCACTGCGCGTTCCAGCAGCTCGGTGTACAGGCTGAAGCCCACTTCGGCCATCTGTCCGCTCTGGTCCTCGCCCAGCAGTTCGCCGGCGCCGCGGATTTCCAGATCGTGGGTGGCCAGGGTGAAGCCGGCGCCCAGTTCGTCCATCGAGGCGATCGCTTCCAGGCGCTTTTCCGCATCCGGCGTGATCGAACGACGGTCGGGTACGACCAGGTAGGCGTAGGCGCGGTGGTGCGATCGACCGACGCGGCCACGCAGCTGGTGCAGCTGGGCCAGGCCGAAGCGGTCGGCACGGTTGATGATGATGGTATTGGCGTTGGGGATGTCGATGCCCGATTCGATGATCGTGGTCGACAGCAGCACGTTGAAGCGCTGCTTCTGGAAGTCCAGCATCACCTTTTCCAGCTCGCGCTCGGGCATCTGCCCATGGGCGATGCCGATGCGCGCTTCGGGCACCAGCTCGGACAGCTCGCGCTGCATGCGGCCGATGCTTTCCACGTCGTTGTGCAGGAAATACAGCTGGCCACCGCGTGCCAGCTCGCGCTGGAAGGCTTCGCGCAGCAGCGCGTTGTCCCACTGGGTGATGAAGGTCTGCACCGCCAGCCGGTTCGGCGGCGGGGTGGCGATGATCGACAGATCGCGCAGGCCGGCCATGGCCATGTTCAGCGTACGCGGAATCGGCGTAGCGGTCAGGGTCAGCAGGTGCACGTTGGCGCGCAGTGCCTTCAGCGCCTCCTTCTGGCGCACGCCGAAGCGCTGCTCCTCGTCGACGACGACCATGCCCAGGTCCTTGAACTTCACGTCCGGCTGCAGCAGGCGATGGGTACCGACGATGACGTCGATGGTGCCGGCGGCGACCTTTTCCAGCTCGGCCTTGATCTCCTTGGTGCTCTTGAAGCGCGACAGCACCTCGACCTTCATCGGATAGTCGGCGAAGCGGTCGCGGAAATTGCGGTAATGCTGTTCGGCCAGCAGCGTGGTCGGTACCAGCACCGCCACCTGCTTGCCGGCACTGGCGGCAGCGAACGCGGCACGCACGGCGACTTCGGTCTTGCCGAAGCCCACGTCGCCGCAGACCACACGGTCCATCGGCTGGCTGCTGGCCAGGTCACGCAGGGTGGCGTCGATGGCGGCCAGCTGGTCCGGGGTTTCCTCGAACGGGAAACCAGCGGCGAACGGCTCGTACATCGCGCGGTCCACCTGCAGTGCCAGTCCGGCACGCGCCTGGCGGCGGGCCTGGATCTCCAGCAGCTCGGCGGCCACATCGCGCACCTTCTCGGCGGCCTTGCGCTTGGCCTTGCTCCACTGCTCGCCGCCCAGTGAATGCAGTGGCGCGGTTTCGGCGGAGGCGCCGGAATAGCGGCTGATCAGGTGCAGCTGTGCGACCGGCACGTACAGGCGGTCGCCCTTGGCGTACTCGATTTCGAGGAACTCGCCGGGCATGCCGCCGACGTCCATCGCGATCAGTCCGCGGTAGCGGCCGACGCCATGGTCCTCGTGCACGATCGGCGCGCCTTCGGTCAGCTCGCCCAGATCGCGGATGATTGCTTCCGGCTCTCGTCCGGCGCGGCGCGTGCGACGGGTGCTGCCGGCGCGCTCGGGGAACAGCTGGCGTTCGGTCAGCACCGCGATGTGCGGCGCATCCAGGGCGAAGCCGTCTTCCAGCGGCGCCACGGCAATGGCGAAGCGTTCGTCGCTGGCCAGGAAGGACAGCAGGTCGGCCACCACCGGTGGCTTCAGCTCGGCGGCCTGCAGCACTTCCAGCAGGGCCTCGCGACGGCCCGGCGAATCGGCGGCGATCAGCACCCGGCCAGGGTAATGGCCAAGGAAGGATTTCAGCGCGTCACCGGCCGGTGCCTCGCGCGCGGCCACCGGCAGCGGCGGCAACGGCTGGTCGCCCAGCGCATGCGCCTCGGCGATGCGGGCGTGATCGGCGGCCCAAACCTCGATGCGCGGTGCGTCGTTCAAACGCTCGCGCAGCAGGTCCGGCGACAGGTACAGCGCCGACGGTGGCAGCAGCGGCCGTTCAACGTCATGGCGGCGTTGCTCGTAGCGCTCGCCGGTCTGCGTCCAGAACGTCTCTGCCGCTTCAGCGGCGCCCACGCAGACGACCGGCAGGCTGCCGGCAGGCAGGTAGTCGAACAGGGTGGCGGTGCGCTCGAAGAACAGCGGCAGGTAGTACTCGATGCCGGCCGGGGCCAGGCCCGATTTCAGGTCCTGGTACAGCGAACTGCGTCGGGTATCGACGTCGAAGCGCTCGCGCAGGGTCGCCAGCACCCGGGCGATGCTGGCGTCGTCCATCGGTACTTCGCGGCCGGGCAGCATGTGCACCGCCTCGACCTTGTCCAGCGAGCGCTGGCTTTCCGGATCGAACGCACGGATCGAATCGATGTCCTCGTCCAGCAGTTCCACCCGCAGCGGCTCATCGGCGCCCATCGGGTAGACGTCAAGCAGGCCGCCACGCACGGCGAAATCACCCGGGTCCATCACCTGCGGCACGTTGCGGTAGCCGGCGCTTTCGAGGCGACGCTTCTCCGCTTCCAGGTCCAGGCGCTGGCCGACTTCAAGATTGAAGCTGCCGCCGATGACATAGCTGCGGGGAGCCAGCTGCTGCAGCAGGGTCTGCACCGGCACCACCACCAGGCCGCGCTTCAGCGTGGGCAGGCGGTGCAGGGCCGACAGGCGCTGCGAAATGATGTCCGGGTGCGGGCTGAAGCGATCGTAGGGCAGCGTCTCCCAGTCCGGGAACGCCACCACCGGCAGGCTCGGGTCGCCTCCCAGCAGGGTATGCAGATCCGCTTCGATCTGGTTGGCACCGTGGTTGTCACGGGCCACCACCAGCAGCGGTGCGTCATGCGTGCGCGCTGCCTGGGCCAGATACCAGGCCAGGGCAGTGGGCGAGGCGGGGGCGCGCCACCAGGCGCGAAGCTGGCCGGCACGTGGCAGCGGCGGGGCGGGGTATTGAGTACGCGACATGAACCGCGGATTTTAGCAGAAGCCCCTGCCAGGCCCATGATCGTTACGTGACCGGGGTAGCGCAGGGCCATGCCCGGCGAGCGCAGCGGTCGGATCAACATCGCCGGGCAGGGCCCGGCGCTGCCGTCAGTTGTCCAGTTCCAGCACCATCCGCACCAGGCCTTCGGCCCCGTTCGGATGGGGGACCGGCTTGAAGCCCAGCGAGGCGGCCAGCTGCTTCATCGGCTCGTTCTCGGCGGCGACATCGCCATACAGGCGGTCCAGGTACTTGCCGCGGCCCCATTTCACCAGCTTGCGCATCAGCTGGCGGCCGAGGCCCTGGCCGATCAGGAAGCGGCTGATCAGGATCGCGTACTCGGCTTCCCGGGTACCGGGGATGATCGAGGCACGGGCCACCGCGCCGACCACGGCCTCACCGGCCGGCAGCGACTCGGCGGCGACCAGGGTGATCTCGGTCTTCGGGTTGGGATGGGTCAGGCGCTGGGTGGTTTCCGGTGACAGCTCGGTCACCGATTGCAGGAAACGGTCGCGGATTTCTTCCGGCCCGAACAGGCTGAAGGCGGCCTGCAGCGGCGCGCCATCTTCGGGGCGGATGGGGCGGATCAGCAGCTCGTGGCCGCTGGGAGCCTTGAAGATCTCATGCCAGGGCGGCATGCGGTTGCGAGTGGCCATACCGGGTGATTCCTTGGTGGTCCATCGATTGTGTCATCACCGGGGCTGCATTCCGTGAACGAAAGGCTCACGGTCGTACAGCCTCGTGAAGGCCCCTATTCGGCCGTCTTCAGCCAGTCCAGGCGGGTGCTGGCACCGGGCTCGCCCAGATGCTGGCGCAGGGCCGGCAGGGCCGGGCCGACCACGCGGTCGAACTGCCAGGGGGCATTGAGCACCAGCATGCCGCTGCCGTTGAGGCGCAGCGGGGAGTCGTCCGGGCGGACCAGGAACTCGATGGTCATCGCCGACTTCACCGGCAGTGCGGTGGCCTTGCGCAGGAAATGCAGGATGGTGCGGCGCTGCTTGATCGGGAACCAGACCGCACAGGTGGCCTGCGGCCAGCGCGCCAAGGTCTCGGCCAGCGCGGCAAGGATCGCCTGGTACTCGGCGTCCTGGGCTTCGTAGGGCGGGTCGATCAGGACCAGGCCGCGGCCGATCTTGGCACCGTTGGCCTTGGGCGGCAGCAGCGAGCGCAGCAGCGCATAGCCGTCACCGGGGTGCACGCCGACGCGGCTGTCATGGGCGAACAGGGTCTTCAGCGAAGCGGCCTCATCCTCCTGCAGCTCGCACACCGCCATGCGGTCCTGCGGGCGCATGGCCTGCGCGCTGAGCAGCGGCGAGCCGGGGTAGGCGATCATCGCGCCGACCGGATTGTCGGCCTGCACCGCCTTGAGGTAGCGCTCGACCACCTCCGGCAGCTTGGGCTGGGCCATCAGCCGCATGACCCCGGATTCGACTTCCAGGGTCTTGCGGCTTTCTTCGCTGGCCAGCAGGTAACGGCCGGCACCGCCGTGGGTGTCGAGCACGAAGAACGGGCTGTCCTTGCGCTTGAAGCTGTCGATCAGGGCCAGCTGCACGATGTGCTTGAGGACATCGGCGTGGTTGCCGGCGTGGAAGGCGTGGCGATAGTTCATGGGCGGCAGTGTACGGGGCAAGGGCCGCAGCGGCTATGCTGCGCGCCATGACAGCCCCTGTTACCCATGTCCTGGTGGTCGAAGACGAAGCGGCCATCGCCGAAACCGTGCTCTATGCGCTGCGCAGCGAAGGCTACGCTGCCAGCCATTGCCTGCTGGGCGGGCAGGCGCTGCAGCAGCTGCAAGCCGGCGATATCGACCTGGTGGTGCTGGATGTCGGCCTGCCGGACCTCAGTGGTTTCGAGGTCTGCCGCCGGCTGCGGGCCCTGCCGGGGCCGGTGGCGCAGGTGCCGGTGATCTTCCTGACCGCCCGCAACGACGAACTCGACCGCGTACTGGGCCTGGAGCTGGGGGCGGACGACTACATGGCCAAGCCGTTCTCGCCGCGCGAGCTGGTGGCGCGGGTGCGTGCCCGGCTGCGGCGTGCCACGCCCGCTGCGGTGGCGCCGTCCGTCGAGAGCGGCTGGCAGGAACACGGTGCCTTCGCCATCGATCGCGATGGCCGCCGCATCCGCTTCCAGGGCCATCCGCTGGACCTGACCCGCTACGAATATGCGTTGCTGGAGGCGCTGCTGCAGCGCCCCGGCGCGATCCTCAGCCGTGCCCAGTTGATGGACCGTGGCTGGGACAGCGCCGCCGACAGCGCCGACCGCACCGTCGACACCCACGTCAAGACGCTGCGCGCCAAGCTGCGTGCGGCCGGCGCCAGCGGTGAGCCGATCCGCACCCATCGCGGCCTCGGCTACGCCCTGGAGGTCTGACGCGTGCGTCTGGTCCTGAAACTATTCCTGGGGTTCTTCCTGATCGTTGGCATCGCCGCGTTCTTCGTGATGCGCGTGTTCGTCAACGAAGTGAAGCCGGGCGTGCGCCAGGCGATGGAATCGACCCTGGTGGATGCGGCCAACGTGCTGGCGGAAATGGCCGCCGCCGACGTCAAGGCCGGCACCATCCGCAACGGCACCTTCACCCGCAACCTGGCGAAGGCCCGGCAGCGCGACCTGAAGGCGATGGTCTGGCGCTTCCCCAAGCGTGCGCTGGACTACCGGGTGACGATCACCGACGCCAAGGGCATCGTGATCTACGATTCGCTGGGCCGCGACGTGGGCCGCGACAATTCGCGCTGGAACGATGTCTACCGCACCCTGCGCGGCGAATACGGTGCGCGCTCCAGCCCGGAAACGCCGGGCGATGACAGCAACACGGTGATGCACGTGGCCGCGCCGGTGTACGACCCGGTCGACGGCAGCACGCTGATCGGCGTGCTCAGCCTGGCCCAGCCCAACCGCAGCATCGATCCGTTCATCGCCGCCAGCCAGCGCGCCATCATCGAGCGCGGTGCGTGGCTGATCGGCCTGTCGGCGCTGGTGGGCGTGCTGGTGACGATGTGGCTGACCAACGGCCTGGGCCAGCTCAGCCGCTATGCGCGTGCGGTCAGCGCCGGTGAACCGGTGCCGCCGCCGAAGCGGCGCAGCGACGAGATCGGCGATCTTGGCCAGGCGCTGGAGACCATGCGGCGCAAGCTGGAAGGCAAGGCGTACGTCGAGCAGTACGTGCAATCGCTGACCCACGAGATGAAAAGCCCGTTGGCGGCGATCCGCGGTGCCGCCGAACTGCTGCAGGAGCCGATGGCCGACGCCGACCGTGCGCATTTCGCACGCAGCATCGTCGACCAGCAGGAACGGCTGACTGAAACCATCGACAAGCTGCTGGCGCTGGCCGAGGTCGAGCAGCACGGCTGGTTGCAGACCCGTGATCCGATCGCCTTGCCGGTGCTGCTGCAGGAAGCCGCGGCGGCGGCGCAGGTACGCGCGCAGGCCGCAGGTGTCCAGCTGCATATCGAGCAGGTCCCCGACCTGCGCGTGCAGGGCGATGGCTATCTGCTGCGGCAAGCGCTGCACAACCTGATCGACAACGCCATTGCGTTCTCGCCGCCCGGGGCACAGGTGCAACTGGATGCCCAACTGGACGGGCAGGGCGTACGCCTGCAGGTTGCCGACCGTGGCGCGGGCATTCCCGACTACGCACGCGAGCGCGTGTTCGAGCGCTTCTATTCGCTGGCCCGACCCGGCACCGGCCGCCGCAGTTCCGGCCTCGGCCTGCCCTTCGTGCAGGAAGTCGTGCGCCTGCATGACGGCCGTGCCAGCCTGCAGCCGCGCGAAGGCGGCGGCACCGTGGCCAGCCTGTGGCTGCCGCTGGCGATACCGGGCCAACGTCTGCGGCGCTGACTTCACACCCGCTTCAAATTCGCCACAAACCCTGCTCACCGCAGCCGTCCATCCTGCAGTCCTCTCCAACGAGGACGGACGATGAAATCCCTGAAGATGCTGCTGCGGTTCGCCATTGTCGGCGGCCTGATCCTGCTGCTGCTGATCCCGCTGTTCCTGATCCGCAGCGTCATCACCGAGCGCAGCGCCTATCGCGAAGAGGCCTACTCGCGGGTGGCCGAAAGCCGTGCCGGTACCCAGCGCGTGGTCGGGCCGGTGCGCGTGGTGCCGTGGTCCAAGCGCGAGCAGGTGGAAGTGGTCGATGCGCAGGGCAACAAGAAGACCGAGCTGCAGACCACCCAGGGTTACTGGTTGCAGCCGCCGGCCACCCTGCAGATCAGTGGCGAGCTGCTGCCCAGCCAGCGCTCGGTCGGCTTGTTCAAGGTGCCGGTGTACAGCTGGAATGGCCAGCTCAAGGCGACCTTCAGCGAGGACGACTACCCGGAGCACGATGGCATGACCTATGGCGAGGCCTACATCGCGCTGGGCGTGTCCGATGCACGTGGCCTGGTTGGTACGCCGAACCTGCGGGTTGATGGACAGCAGGTCAAGCTGCTGCCGGGCGTGGCCGGCGCATCCGCACTGGGACGTGGGCTGCATGCACCGATCGCGGGCATCGCCCGCACCGGAGGCACCCTGGCGGCCAGCAGCGTGGAACTGGAACTGCAGCTCGATGGCAGCCGCTCGCTGTCGGTGGTGCCGGTGGGCGATGACAACCAGATCGCGCTGCGGTCAAGCTGGCCGCACCCGTCGTTTGCCGGTGCGTTCCTGCCGAACGAGCGGCGTGTGGATGCACAGGGCTTCGATGCACGCTGGGCAGTGTCCTCGCTGGCATCGGACGCACAGCAGCGACTGCGCGAGGGCGATGACCTGGATGCGCAGGCGGTGCAGGTTTCGCTGGTCGACCCGGTCGATACCTATACCCAGGCCGACCGCGCGTCCAAGTACGGCGTGCTGTTCGTGGTGCTGACGTTCGTTGGTTTCATCCTGTTCGAACTGATCAAGTCGCTGCGCATCCATCCGCTGCAGTACCTGATGGTCGGCCTGGCGCTGGCGATCTTCTTCCTGCTGCTGATCAGCCTGTCCGAGCACATCGCCTTCTGGCAGGCCTACCTGGTTTCCGCGCTGGCCTGCATCAGCCTGCAGGCGGTGTACCTGGCCAATGTGCTGGGTCACTGGAAGCGGGGCCTGGGCTTCGCCGCGATGCTGACGGTGCTGTACGGCGCGCTGTATGGGCTGCTGGTCTCGGAAAACAATGCACTGCTGATGGGCTCGCTGCTGCTGTTCGTGATCCTCGCGCTGGCGATGTGGGTGACCCGTCGGGTTGACTGGTACGCCCTGGCCGAGCAGAAGTAAGGAGCACGCCATGGGCTGGCGCCAAGGATTGCAGCAACGGGCACGACAGGGCATTCCCGCGCTGTTGGAGGTGGATGCACTGCTGCAGGCCCATGGGGTACTGGCGGCCTTGCCGGGGGCACGGATCGCGCCCGGCCTGGTCCGCTTCCAGCTGGCCGCCGTCACCTGCGAAGGATTGCAGCGGCGCGGGCTGGACTGGTTGCGGGAGGCGCGGCACGGACGCGGCGCGCTCGCCGGCAAGGTGCCCCGTTACCGGCCATGGAAGGCCGGGGCGGGGGCATTGTCGGAGATCGGCATCGATGGGCTGCCGGCAGACTGGCCGGAACATGCGGCGGTGTTTGGTTGCAGCAGCATCGACCAGCGGCACTGGCTGCTGCTGTTGCCCGAACGCGCGCAGCTGTGGCTGGGGTGGAAGGGGTGACAGCGGAAGGCCCATCCACGCGTGGCGTGGTTCTACGGGGCCTCTGCTGGGTGCGGACCTTGGTCCGCACCGCTCTTCGGTGGGAAGGCGCCATCCACGCATGGCATGGATCTACCAGATGCCCATGACCGATGGGACGGGGGCCGGGCGCCGCGGCTGGCTAGACTCGAGCGGATGATGATCGAGCCGAAGGGCAGGGGTGCGGCGTGTTGACGTGGAGCGGGCTGAAGTGGGGCGTGCTGGCAGTAGCGCTGGCGATGGGTGGCAATGCGGTGGCGCAGCAGCGCGAGCCGGTGGACCTGGACATGGTCGGCAAGATCCGCCAGCAGGCGTTCCACAAGTCGCAGGTGATGGATACCTTCAGCTACCTCACCGAACGCATCGGGCCGCGCCTGACCAATTCGCCGGCGATGGGGCGTGCCAACGCCTGGACCCGCGGCAAGTTCAGCGAATGGAAGCTGGACAATGTCCATGACGAAGCCTTCGACGAATTCGGCCGTGGCTGGGAATTCACCTCGGCCAGCGTGGAGATGCTGGGCGATCGCGTGCAGCCACTGCATGCGCTGCCCAAGGCGTGGACGCCGGGCACCAATGGCCCGGTCGAGGGCGACCTGCTGCAGGTGGACATCAAGAAGCCCGAAGACATCGAGAAATATCGCGGCAAGCTGCGTGGAAAGATCCTGCTGCTGGGCGAGGCACGCGAATACAAGCGCGGCACCGACGCCGATTCGCACCGGCACGACGCCACCTCGCTGGAAGGCCTGCAGGAATTCACCCTGCCCAAGGACAAGGACGTGGCCGCCGACCGCGCCAAGCGGGTCAAGGAATACCAGGAGAAGCAGGCGCTGGCGGCGAAGGTCAACGCATTCTTCGTTGAAGAAGGCGCGCTGGCCTCGATCAGCATCAGCAGCTGGGACAACGGCATCATCCGCGTGGCCGGTGGCGGCTCGCGCAAGGCCGGTGAAGCGGTCGGCATTCCCGAACTGGCGATGATCGCCGAGCACTTCAATCCGCTGGTACGCGCGCTGGAAGCCAAGCAGAGCGTGCGCCTGCGCGTGGATGTGGCCGCACGCTTCACCGACGAGGCCGACCAGCCCGGCTACAACACCCTGGCCGAGATCCGTGGCAGCAGCAGGCCGGACGAGGTGGTGATGATCGGCGCGCACCTGGATTCCTGGCACAGCGGCACCGGCGCGGCCGACAACGCCGCCGGCGTGGCGGTGATGATGGAGGCCATGCGCATCCTCAAGGCCAGCGGCGCCAAGCCCAAGCGCACCATCCGGGTTGCGCTGTGGAGTGGCGAGGAACAGGGACTGATCGGTTCGCAGGCGTACGTGGCCAAGCACTTCGGTCGATTCCCCGAGCCCACCGACCCGGCGCAGAAGGCGCTGCCGGCCTCGCTGCGCGAACCGACCGGTGCCCTGCAGAAGACCCGCGACTACGGCAAGTTCCAGGTCTATTTCAACATGGACAACGGCTCGGGCCGCTTCCGTGGCATCTACGCACAGGAAAACCTGGCGGCGATGCCGATCTTCGAAGCCTGGCTCGCCCCGTTCCATGACGTGGGTGCAACCACCGTGGCCACCCGCAACACCGGCAGCACCGACCACATCAGCTTCGACCGCATCGGCCTGCCGGGCTTCCAGTTCATCCAGGACAAGCTGGACTATTTCAGCAACGTCCACCACAGCCACCTGGACACCTGGGACCACGCCGAACCGGAAGACCTGAAGCAGGCCGCGGCCATCGTTGCCTCCTTCGCCTACCACGCTGCCATGCGCGAGCAGCCGTTCCCGCGCAAGCCCGAGCCCTGAAGAAGGGACGGAGGGGATCAAGTCGTGTTTCCCCTCCGCTGCATCGGCGTTCTCCCGGGAGCGCGGCAATAGTGACTTGCCCCCCTCCGTCCCCTTTTTCCGCAGGGGGCGGAGGGCTGGTAAAATCGGGGGATACCCGTTCCTCGAGCCCTCCATGACCTGCCGCACCCGCTTCGCCCCCAGTCCCACCGGCTACCTGCATATCGGTGGCGCCCGCACCGCGCTGTACTGCTGGCTGGAGGCCCGCCATCGTGGCGGCGAGTTCGTGCTGCGCATCGAGGACACCGACCGTGAACGCAGCACCCAGGGTGCGATCGATGCGATCCTGGAGGCGATGGAGTGGCTGGGCCTGGACTACGACGAAGGCCCGTTCTACCAGACCGAGCGCGTCGCCCGGTACAAGGAAGTGGCCGAGCAGCTGATCGCCGACGGCAAGGCGTACTACGCCTACGAAACCCGCGAAGAGCTGGACGCGATGCGCGAGGCCGCGATGGCCAGGCAGGAAAAGCCGCGTTACAACGGCGCTGCCCGCGAGCAGGGCCTGCCGTACAGGGACGACCCGAACCGCGTCATCCGCTTCAAGAACCCGCTTGAAGGCACGGTGGTGTTCGATGATCTGATCAAGGGCCGCATCGAGATCGCCAACAGCGAGCTGGATGACATGGTCATCTTCCGTCCGGACGGCTACCCCACCTACAACTTCGCGGTGGTGGTGGACGACTGGGACATGAAGATCTCCGAAGTCATCCGTGGCGACGACCACATCAACAACACCCCGCGCCAGATCAACCTGTACGAAGGCATCGGCGCACCGGTGCCGAAGTTCGGCCACATGCCGATGATCCTGGACGAGCAGGGCGCCAAGCTGTCCAAGCGCACCGGCGCGGCCGACGTGATGCAGTACAAGGACGCCGGCTACCTGCCTGATGCGCTGCTGAGCTATCTGGCCCGTCTGGGCTGGTCGCACGGTGACCAGGAACTGTTCAGCCGCCAGGAACTGATCGACCTGTTCGATGTGAAGGACTGCAATTCCAAGGCCTCGCGCCTGGACATGGCCAAGCTCGGCTGGGTCAACCAGCACTTCCTGAAGACCGAGGAGCCGGCCGCGATCGTGCCGCACCTGGTCTACCAGCTGCAGAAGCTGGGCCTGGATGTGGCCGCTGGCCCGGCGCCGGTGGACGTGGTGATCGCCCTCCGCGAGCGCGTGCAGACCCTGAAGGAAATGGCCGAGAAGGCCGTGGTCTGGTACCAGCCGCTGAACGAATACGATGAAGCGGCCGTGGCCAAGCACTTCAAGGCCGGTGCGGAACTGCCGCTGGGCAAGGCCCGCGAGCTGCTGGCGGCCCTGCCGGAGTGGACCGCCGAGGCCGTTGGCGTGGCCCTGCACGATGCAGCCGCCGCGCTGGAAATGGGCATGGGCAAGGTCGCCCAGCCGCTGCGCGTGGCCATCACCGGCACCCAGGTCAGCCCTGACATTTCCCATACCGTGTACCTGGCCGGCCGCGAGCAGGCCTTGAAACGCATCGATGTGGCCATCACCAAGGTAGCAACGGCCTGAGCCCTGCGGCCCACGCCCGAACTGGAGAACGCGCATGTCCGCCAAAACCGCCTGTACGGCCCCGCACCACCATGTCCACGACGCTTCTGATTTCGTGGCGGTGGTCGAGCGTGTCTCGCGCGAGCGCGGGCTGCGCCTTACCCCCATCCGCGCCAACGTGCTCAAGCTGATCGCCGAGGCCGGCAAGCCGGTCAAGGCCTACGAGCTGCTGGAGTGGGTGCGCAACGGCAAGGGTGTGGGCGCTGACGCCCCGCCCACCGTGTACCGCGCGCTCGACTTCCTCATGGCCAATGGCTTCGTGCACAAGCTGGAATCGGTCAATGCCTTCGTGGCCTGCCACCACCCCAGCAGTGCGGCCCATTCGGTGCCGTTCCTGATCTGCAACAGCTGCCACAGCGCGGTGGAACTGGAAGACCGTGAGATCGTGACCCAGCTCGAAAAGCGGGCCAAGGAGCTCGGCTTCCAACCGCAGGCACAGACATTGGAAGTACACGGACTCTGCGCCCGCTGCGCAGGCTGATGCGAGGGTAGTGCCGGCCGCTGGCCGGCTTCCTCGGGAATGGGGTCAGATCCCTTTGCCAGTGGCAAAGGGATCTGACCCCATGTCACAACAACGCAGCCGAGCTTGGCTCGACTCCACCGGGCCGGCGCCCTAGTCCATCGGCTTGGTCGCGGTATCCACCCGCACGATCACCGACATGCCCGGCCGCAACCGCGCCGCCAGTTCCTGGTCCCCGTTGATCGAGATACGCACCGGCAGCCGCTGCACCACCTTGGTGAAATTGCCGCTGGCATTGTCCGGGCGCAGCACGCTGAACTCCGACCCGGTGGCCGGCGCGATCTGCTCCACGCGTCCGCGCAGCACCTGGCCCTGGAACGCATCCACCGAGAACGAGGCGGGCTGCCCGATCTTCATCTGCCAGGTCTGGCCTTCCTTGTAGTTGGCCACCACCCACAATGCATCGGGCACCAGGAACAGCAGCTGCGAACCGGCGGCTACGTACTGTCCCACGCGCACGCTGGCTTCGCTGATCTGCCCGTCGCGCGGCGCATGGATCACCGTATTGGCCAGGTCGATGCGGGCCAGTTCGAGCTGTGCCTGCGCACTTTCCACCTGCGCTTCCAGGCTCTTGCGCGAGACCTGGGTCGAGACCAGGGTTTCTTCGGCGATGCGGATCTGCGCCTGCGACTGCTGCACGCTGGCCTGCGCCGAGGCCTGGCTGGTGCGGAACTTGTCGCGGTCGTTGATGGACACCAGCTGCTGCGCCGCCAGTTCCTCGTAGCGCTTGGCCTCGTTGCGCGAGCGCTGCAGCTCGGCCTGGCCGGCCGACAGCGTGGCCTGCGCCGCAGCGATCTGCGCGCGGTTCTGCGCCTGCGACTGGTCCGAATTGGCCAGGGCCGCGCGCGCGCTGTCCAGAGTGGCCTGCGCCTGCGCCACCCGCTGCGCGTAGATGCGGTCGTCGATACGCAGCAGTGGCTCGCCCTGCTTCACGTGCTGGAAGTCCTTCACCAGCACGTCGGTCACATAGCCGTTCACCTGCGGCGCCATCACCGTGATCTGCCCGCGCACGTAAGCGTTGTCGGTCACCATCACGCTGCTGGTGAACGGCCACAGGTGCCAGGCGCGCAGGATCAGCGCGATGCCCAGCAGGGCCACCACCACCATCACCACCACGCTGCGCGAACTTGGTTTGAGGTACTTCGGCGCGGCGGCGGGCGCGGCAGGCGTCGCCGCCGGTGCCGCATCGGTGGGCGGCGGCGGGGTGACGTTCTCGGCAGCGTCGGTGTCGTCTGGACGGGGCGGGACGGGAGGCATGACGGTGGACTCAGCGCGGTGCCGCGGTCGCAGCCGCAGCGGGGGAGGAAGGATGGCGCTTGCGCCATTGTTTGCGTACGGCGGTACGCAGCGACAGCAGCAGCAACCAGCACAGGAAACCGATTGCCAGCCAGCCGCTCAGGGTGAACACATCGTTGAAGCCTCGCACGTTGGCTTCGCGGCGGGTGGTCTGCGCCAGCTGCGCGCTGCCCTGGGCACTGCGCAGCACCGGGTCGGTGATCTGCGCTGCGTACAGCTGCTGCTGGATGCGCAGGCGCTGTGCCACCACCGGGTCGGCTGGATCGAGCTGGCTGGTCAGCGCGCTGGAATACAGCTGCTCGCGATGCAGCTGGAACGTTCCCAGTACGGCCGAGCCGGCCAGTCCGCCCAGCGTCTGCGTGATCGACAATGTCACCAGGAAGGTGATCATGTGGTCCACGCCCTGTTTCAACGCGGCGGAAATGCCGAGCATGATCAGCGGGCCCATGAACATGCCGGCGCCCACCGACGCCAGGAACTGGCTGATGTAGAAGTCGTGCGGGCGATCCAGGCTGGTGCGGTGCTGGTCGAAGAACGCGGCGGCACCCAGCAGCAGGATCGCCATCAGCAGCTGCGCAATCAGGCGCTTCGGGCCGAAGGTCAGTGACGCACCGGCGATGCCGGTGACCACGCCGGCCAGGATCACCACGAACAGCGGCCGCATCTGGTCCGGTCCCATGCCCAGCGTGCGCATCAGGTTGACCACGCCGTAGGACTGTTCAGTGGTCAGGAAGCGGATCAGGAAGGCGCCGACGATGAAGTGCATCACCGGCAGGGTCGACAGCCAACGGATCTGCAGCAGCGGGTTGCGCCGGTAGTGTTCGATGATCAGTGCGGTGGTGGTCAGCACGATGGAGGCGATCAGCGCCCAGCCCAGCCACGGCGTGTTCAACCACCAGCGCGTGTAGCCCTGGGCCAGCACCACCACCAGCAGGGCGACGGCAGGCGCGAGCAGGGCGAAGGTGAGGAAATCCAGCGGTTCGAAGGCCTTGACCTGGATGCCCGGCGGCAACTTCAGCACGACCACGGCGGCAAACGCGCACAGCGCCAGCCCCGCTTCGAACGAATACAGCTGGTGCCATTGGCCGGTATCGACCAGGCCGGGCGAGACGATCCAGGCAATCGGCACCGCCAGCTGCGACAGGCCGACGCCGATCACCAGCAGGTTGCCGGTGAATCGCCGCGGCAGCGCCTGCAGCATGTACAGCGTCCCCAGCGTCGAACAGGCCGCGCCGGCGAAACCGCTGGCGGCGCGGGTCAGCATGGTGGTCTCGAAACTGCCGACGAACAGGTGCAGCACCGCCAGCGCCGCGTACAGCCCCAGGCCGATCTCGGCAAACAGGCGGATGCCGTATTGCTGGCGGAACTTGAAGGCCAGCAGGTTGGCGGTCACGTTGACCATGGCGTAGGCAGCCACCAGCCAGCTGCCCTGGGTGGGGGTGAGCGCAAGCTGCCCCTGCAGGAAGGGCAGGTTGGCCGTTACCAGCGCGTTGCCAAGGCCGCCGGTGATGGCCACCAGCAGCGACACCAGTGCATAGGCTGCACGCCGATAAGGCGGGTGCCAGGGCATCGACGCCGAACCAGGCATGGTCGGCTTCTCGTGCTCCTCCCAATCCGGAACCGGCTTGAGGTACGGCTGCACCATCAGCGTTCCCCGCTGGCTGCTCCCTGGAGTCCCCCGCGCAGCAGCTGCAGGGCACGCCCGGCCAGCTGGGCGCGCTCATCGCGGGTCTTGCCGCGCAGGGCCGCGCCCAGCATGCCCGAGATCAGTGAAATATCCGTCTTCTCCAGGTCGGGCCGGCACAGGCCAGCGGCCTTGGCGCGGGCGATGGGGGCTTCCAGCAGGTCGCGCACGGTCTCGCGTGCGGTGCGCATGGCTGGGACGTCCGAATCGACCGCGCGCCAGTAATCGGCCAGTGCCGGCGAATCGACGATGCGCTGGGCCATGCCTTCAAACACCTCGAACAGGGCGTCGTCGCGGTCGCCAAGCTGCTCGACCTGGCGGCGGATGCGGTCGACCGTGCGCTGCAGCAGCGCCTGGATCAGCGCGGTGCGGTCAGGGAAATTCCGATACAGGGTGGCGCGGCCGACTTCGGCACGCTCGACCACCAGGTCCAGCGGCGCGGTGACGCCGTGTTGGCCGAACACATGGTCGGCAGCATCGAGGATGAGGGCTCGGCGGGCAGCGGCATCGGCACGTTGGGTGGTCATGGCTTCATTTTCGGACACAAATGTCCGGATGGCGAGAGACAGATGGCGACGGGATTGTCCGCTTGTTGTCGTACGCACATCTTTGTGACGGATGCGTGAGGGTCGATCGAGGTCATCAAAAAAGACGGGGGGCCAACCTGGCCCCCCGGGAGAGAACGACAGCATGCCGCCGTCAAAGTCAGTAGATCCACACCATGCGTGGATGCACGTCAGTAGATCCACGCCATGCGTGGATGCACTTCAGTAGATCCACGCCATGCGTGGATGCCTCATCAGAAGAACGCGCGGATCCCGAAGGCGACACCACGACCCGGCAGCGGCGAGTAATCCTTCAGCAGCGAGGTATGCGGACGCACTTCGCGGTTGGTCAGGTTGCTGCCATCCAGGAACAACTCGTAGCTGTTGCTGTCGCTGCGGTCCCAGCGGTAGGCCAGGTGCGCATCGACCAGGGTGTAGCCGTTGCTCGGCTCCTCGTTCTGCGCAACGTCCTTCTGCCGGCTGTAACGCACCGCGCCCACCGAGGCACGCCAGCCATCCTTCGCCCAGCGCAGGTCGGCGCCGACACGGGCCGGGGCGATGCGCGGCAGGTAACCGGTGTTGGCCAGTTCCACGCTGTAGTTGTGGTTGTGGTCACCGTGCGGCACGGCGATGTCCAGGGTACGGCTGCCGTTGCCGTCCAGCTTGGCCTGCACGTAGTCGCCGAACACGCGCAGGTCCCAATCACCGGCGCCGCCTTCGAACAGGTGCACCAGCGCTTCGGCTTCGGCGCCCTTGAACACCGCGTCCTGCTGGGTCCAGGTGCGCACCGGCAGGCTCTCGGTGATGCCGGTGTCGGCCAGGTAGATGAAGTCCTTGAACCTGGTCTGGTAGATCGCGGCAGAGAAGTCCAGGCGCTCGCTGTGGGTGTGGATGCCCAGTTCGATGCGTTGGCCGCGCTCGGTCTTCAGGTTGGCATCACCGATTTCCAGCGAACGGGTGGCGATGTGCGCACCGGCGGCGTACAGCTCCTCATTGGTCGGTGCACGCTCGGAGCTGTCCACGCCGATGCGCAGGTCGACCGCATCGTTGAGCTTCCAGATACCGGCGGCCGACAGGTTGGTGGCGTCGAACTTGCGGCGGCGGTAGTCGCCGGTCGGGTCCAGCTTGACCTGGTCGTGGCGACCGCCCAGTTCCAGCTTGAACGGGCCGAACTGCTTTTCCTGCAGAACGAACAGGCCGATGTTCTTGGTTCCGGTATCGGGCACGAACGCTTCTTCGCCCTTTGCGCCGAAATCGCTGTTGCCGAACTGCAGGCCGAAGGCGCCGTCCCAGCCGCCGATCTGCTGCTGCACCGCTTCCAGGCGGCCTTCGATGCCGCGGTTGGTGAAGCGGGTGGACGGCGTGCCGGCTTCCAGCTCCACGTGTTCGTAGTCGGTGTAGGCCACGCGCGCGTTGACGTTCTTCAGGAACGCTACCGGGTTGTAGATGCCGGCCTTGGTCTCGAAACGGTTCTGCACCATGTCGATGCGCACGTCGTGCTCTTCACCTTCCTCCTCCTCGCCATGGTCGTGGTCGTGACCATGGTCGTGGCCATCGCCGTCGGCATGCACGTGGGCGCCGTTGGGGATGCCGTAGTTGGTGCGGTAGGTGCTGGCCGAGGCGCCGAAGTAGCCGCCTTCGCCCAGCCAGGTGGCGCCGACGCCACCGGCGCGGGTGCGGATGGAACTGTTGTCCAGGCGGCCGCGACGCGGCTCTTCGCCTTCCTCGCCCGCGTGGTCGTGGTCATCGTGGTGGTCTTCCAGGCCGTCGATCACCGCGTAGCCGGGAATGCGGAAATCATCGCCATTGCGCACCAGACCATCCACGTGCAGCACGACATTGCCGCTCACGCCGTCCAGGCGGAACATGCCGCTGCGTTCGTCGTTGACCGAATTGCCACGCAGCTCGGCACGGCCGCTGAGCGGACGATCCGGCAGTTCGCGCGCAATGCGCCCATCGACCACGTTCACCGCACCGCCGATCGCGCCGCTGCCGAACAGCAGGGTAGCCGGGCCTTTCAGTACTTCGATCTGGTCGGCCAGGAACGGCTCGATGCTGGTGGCATGGTCGGCGCTGACGGTGGAGGCGTCCATGTTGCCCATGCCGTTGGACAGCACGGCCACGCGCGGACCTTCCTGGCCACGGATGATCGGGCGGCCGACGCCGGGGCCGAAGAAGGTGCTCTGCACGCCGGGCAGCTTGGCGACGGTGTCACCGAGGGTGCCGGCCTTCTGCTCATCGAGGCGCTCACCGGCCAGCACTTCAACCGGCCGCGCCAGCGATTCGGCATCACCCTGCAGCGGCGATGCCGTGACCTGCACCGAGGACAGCTCGGTCAGGTGGCGGTCACGATGCGAATCATCGTCGGAGGCCGCAAAGGCGACGGAGGGCAGCAGCGCAGCAAGCGCCAGGGCCAGGGAATGCGGCTTGAGGCGAGGGTGACGGGAGGGCATGGGCGGTCCTTTGTTACATTGTATCAATCGGGTGGCGCACGAATCCCGTCGGCGGGACAGGGGGAGGGGAACCGTGCGGGTCGGGAAACGATGTTATATTATTCCATAACGATTCGCCGCCCTGCTGGAAGTCATGCCCTTGCCCTCACGCCTGCGCCACCTGCTCGATCGCTTCGGCGCCACCGGTTCGATGCTGTGCGCGGTGCACTGCGCGGTCATTCCGCTGCTGCTGGCCGCTGCCCCCTCGCTTGGCCTGTCCTTCTGGCTCAGCGATGGCGTGGAGAAGGCGCTGGTGGTGTTCGTGACCCTGCTGGGCTTGTTCAGCCTGGTCTGGGGCTATCGGCGGCACGGTGCGCTGCGTGCGCTGGCGTTCCTGATTCCCGGCTTGGTCGCGTTGTGGGCCGGCGTGCTGTACGACCCGCTGCACCACAACGCGGTGCCGCATGCGGTGGTGATGACCTTGGGCGGCCTGCTGGTCGGCATCGCACACCTGGTCAACCTGCGCCTGAACCACGGCCACGTGCATGACGCCAGCTGCGCGCACTAGGCGCTCCGTGGTAGGCTTTCCGATCGTGCGCGGGGGCGCCCAGCAAGGCGGCCCCGCCGAACCCGTGTCAGTACGGGGTAACCAGATTTCACATTTGAGGAGTTGAAGACATGGGTAAGGGTGACCGCAAGACCGCCAAGGGCAAGCGCTACAACGCCAGCTACGGCAACGCCCGTTCGCACACCGCGAGCAAGGTCGCCGTAGGCGCCGCCGCCCCGGTTGCCAAGAAGACCGTGGCCAAGGCTCCGGCGAAGAAGGCTGTGGCCAAGAAGGCAGTGGCCAAGGCCGGCTGATCCGCCGACCGACCGGTCCAAAGAAAAACGCGGCGCTCGGCGCCGCGTTTTTTTTTGACCATGGCCAGGGCATGGCGCCGCGATCAGCGCAGGGTTTTCTGCAGCGTCTGCGCGTTGCCATCGTTGGCCGCTTCCGGCACCTGCAGCAGGTGTGCCAGCAGCGGGTAGACGTCGACATTGTCGAAACCGTCGATCACCAGGCCTTGCCGGAATGAAGGGCCACGGGCGACGAACACCGCGCGCATCGACGGCAATGCGTTGTCGTAGCCATGTGAGCCGCGATCGGCGTGCTCGCGCTTGGCGATCTTCTCGCGCGTCAGCGCGTCCCAGCCTTCATCCATCTGGCAGACGATGGCCGGCACGCGCGGATGGGTGCCGTAATGCCAGCGGGCCGGCAGATTCTCCTTCTTCCAGCATTCGTAGTGTGCGTGGCGACCGAGCAGGGCACGCTCGGCCTCTGCTTCGCGTCCCACCTCCGGCGTGAAGCCGACCGACTGGCCTGCGCTGACGTTGCGCGCGATGGCAGGGTCAACCATCGATTCGAGGGCGATCACCTGGCCCTCCGGCACCGACGCCATGCCGTGATCGGAGACCACGATCACGTTGGTGCTGTCGGCCAGGCCTTGCTGCTGCAGGCCATCGAGCACCTGGCCGATGACCTGGTCGGCATGCACGATGGCCTCGGTGTACTGCCTGGATTCGGGGCCAAAGTTGTGGCCGGCCTTGTCCACGTGCTCCATGTACAGCGTGGTCAGGCGCGGCGCATCGGCATCGGTCTGCGACAGCCAGTCGAGCACTGTCTGCGCACGCTGCTCCAGCGGTTCCTTGGCATCGTAAATGCGCCACTGGCTGGGCCGTGTACCCTGGATCTCGGCTTCGCTGCCCGGCCATGAGGTGGTGGCGGTGCGCACACCGACCTTCTCGGCACCGACCCAGATCGGTTCGCCGCCCCACCATCCGCTGGTGGTCACCGCAGCGCGGTCGTGCAGCGCGAAGCGACCGAGCGCGGCATCGTCCATGCTGTTGTTGATGATGCCGTGGTGGTCCGGACGCAGGCCGGTGACCAGTGTGTAGTGGTTGGGGAAGGTGAGCGAGGGATAGGAGGGCGTCATCCAGCGCGCACGCACACCACCGTCGATGATCCGCTGAAGGTTCGGGGTTAGGCCGCGATCCAACGCATCGGCGCGCAGGCCGTCGATGGAGATCAACAGCAGCTTCGGCGGGCTGGCGGGCGGCGTATTCGCCTCCGCAGCAGGTGCAGCGATGGTTGTCGAAGGCGAAGGCGTGGTGGTGCATGCGGCCAGGGGCAGCAGCAGCGCCAGCGTGCAGGTCAGGCGTACGGAAGTCATCCGGCCATGATAATCCGCAGCAATGACGTACCCAAGACACGCCAGCGCGCCTGTGGCGCGCTGGCGTGTCCGCGCATTTCACCTTATCCCCGCGCCCTTGAACAACAAGGGGGCTCTTCTCCAAGCAGATTACGGATGCTTCCATCCACGCATGGCGTGGATCTACCGGAACGAATCAAACCGTCACCGGGAACCTGTCGAAGGCGGGGCGGTGTCGGATTGCGGGGTGTCCGCGGCATGGATGCCGCGGCCAAGCCTACAAGGACGTACTTGCGGCGACCCCGCAATCCGACACCGCCCGACCACCCACGGATAGCCCGCTTTGGACGTTGATGTTGATGTTGACGTTGATGTTGCTCTGGCTTGTAGCGGGTGCAGGGCGCAGCCCTGCCTCCAACCCTCATGCAAACAGCGGTGCCTGTCGCTGCTCCAGCCGCAACAACGCCGCTTTGGTTTCCAGGCCGCCACCGAAACCGGTCAACGTACCGTTGCTGCCGATCACGCGATGGCACGGCAGCACGATCGGCAACGGATTGCGGCCATTGGCCGCGCCGACCGCACGGGTCGCCGTCGGCTGACCCAGCTGCTGCGCCAGCTGCAGGTAGCTCCAGGTCTGGCCGAAGGGAATCAACGCCAGCGCGTGCCAGACGCGCAGCTGGAACGGCGTGCCATGCGGTGCCAGCGCCAGGTCGAAACCGCTGCGCTCACCGTGCAGGTACTGCAGCAACTGTTCGCGCGCCTCCGGCAATGCGCCGGGCGCGTAATGCCAGTGCTCGCGGCCGCGCGCAGGATGGCGGTTTTCCGGGAACAGAACGTGGGCCAGGCCATTCTCATCCCCGGCGATGGTCAGTTCACCGATCGGTGTATCGAAGCGATCGAACAAGAGGTTCATGAGGGTTCTCCAACGAAAGTGCCGGACAGGTGCCACAGATGCAGCACGGCATAGGCGCGCCATGGTCGCCATGATTGCGAACGGGCCTCGGTGGCACGTTCGCTGAGGCGCTGGCCCTGTGCATGGCCCAGCACCTGCTGCAGCACCAGGTCACCGGCGGGGAAGGCATCAGGCTGGCCCAGCCCGCGCAGGGCAATGTACTGCGCCGTCCACGGGCCGATGCCGGGCAGGGCCACGCAGCGGGCGACGAATTCCTCCAGTGCCTGCCCCGGCCCGAAGTCCAGCTGGCCGCTGGCGCAGGCTGCGGCGAGGGCGCGCACGGTGGCGGCGCGGCTGCGTGGCAGGCCGATCAATTCCAGCGGCGCGTCGGCCAGTACGTCCGGCGCTGGAAACTGACGGTCGAATTCGGACGGCATGCCGGGCAGGTGCGCACCGTAGGCATCGACCAGCCGGCGCGCGAACGTGGTGGCCGCGGCCACGCTGACCTGCTGGCCCAGTACCGCGCGCACGCCCACCTCGAAGCCGTCCCATCCGCCTGGCACGCGCAGGCCGGGGCGCTCGGCGATGCCGCGCGCCAACAGCGGTTCATCGCCCAGCGCTGCGTGCACCTGCTGCAGGTCGGCGTCCAGGTCGAACACACGGCGCACGCGGCGCACGATGTCCGGAATCAGGCGTGGGTCGACCGCGCCCAGTTGCAGGCGCAGCTCGGGCCGCTTCGGGTCGGCGGTGACGCGCAGCAGGGCGGGGCGCTCGGCTGTGCCCAACACGCGCTGGTAACTGTCTTCCCCGATCAGTTCGATGCCGGGCAGGCTGCGCTTGCGCAGGAAGGCCAGCATGCGGGGGAAATCCAGCGGCGGTCGATAGCCCAGGCGCAGCACCAGCCCGCCATCGTCGGCGGCCAGGGGATGGTGTTGGCGGCGAAGTACGGTGGGCGCCATGCCGCAGCCCTGCAGGAATGCCGTATTGAAGCGGCGCAGGCTGTTGTAACCAGCGGCCAGTGCCACGTCGGTCACCGGCAGCGTGGTTTCGGTCAGCAGCTGCTTGGCCAGCAGCAGGCGATGGGTTGCGTGGATCTGCCCTGGCGTTGCGCCCAGCCGTTCGACGAACAGGCGTTGCAGCTGGCGTGCGCTGAGGCCGATCTTTCCTGCCAGCTCGGCCACCGGCTGGTCCTGCAGGAAGCCGGCATGGATCAGCGCCAGGGCACGCTGCACGGCCTGTCCGGCCAGCGCCTGTTGTGCCAGCGGGGCCAGCTCGGGGCGGCAGCGCAGGCAGGGGCGATAGCCGGCGGACGCAGCGGCCGCTGCCGTGGGGAAATAGGTGATGTTGCGCGGCTTCGGTGGCGGCGCCGGGCACACCGGCCGGCAGTAGATGCCGGTGCTGCGCACGGCGGTGAAGAATACGCCGTCGAAGCGCGCATCGCGGGCCAAGCGGGCGCGATCGCAGGCGGCAGTGTCGAGGGCGAGTGCGGTATCCATGGCGCCAGTCTAGGCGCCTGCGGGCGGTAGTACTCGCCATATTCGGACATGGATGCTGGAGGGGCTTGGCCGGGCTGCGCCCGGCACCCTCAACAGCAACAGCAACAGCGGGCTATCCGTGGGATGGCGGGGTGGGTCCGGTTGCAGGGGACGCTGCAAGTACGTCCCTGTAAGCTCGGTCGCGCCATCCATGGCGCTCACGCCCCCGCAACCGGACCCACCCCGCCTTCGACAGACTTCCGCGAACTGTCGAAATGGCATGGCCTGCTCTTGGTGGGTGTCGACCTTGGTCGACATGTAGATCCACGCCATGCGTGGATGGGAAGGTGGAAGACACTGGAATGGGAAATGACGGTGCGTGAGGGTCAGAACAGGTTCAGTGGCGGGCGCTGAATGCGCGTCGTGGACGGGTAGACTGTGGTTCTTGCCTGTCTGAATCCGGTTGCCCGATGTCCGCCAAATTCCGCTGGTTGCCCCTGTTATTCCTGGCCCTGGCGGGCTGCAGCCAGTTGGAGAACCCGGGCAACGTCACCGCGGCCGACAAGGCCACGCGGGCTCCGGCCAGCGATGGCGAAAACATGGTGTCGATCAATGCCGCCGATGCGCCGCCACCGCCGGCACAGGCGCGCAGCCGGGCTGATCGGCCCTGGCCGCAGGCGCAGCTGGAAAACGGCAAGGCCTGGGTCAGCTGCACCACCGATTACGCCGGCGACGGCGGCGATGGCATTGAACTGGAAGGCCTGCAGCGCGAACAGCTGAAGCAGGCGCTGGCGCCGTGCGCCGTGCGTGGCCTGCTGCGCGTGCGTTACAACGGCAAGATCAACCCCGGGTTTGCCGAGATGATGTGGCGGCTGGCCGTGGTCGCCGACGAGCTGCAGATCCACAAGCGCATCCTGGATCTGGATTCCAGCGGTGGCCAGGTGGAATCGGCCATCGTTGCCGGCGACAGCATCGGCGAATCCGGCTGGACCATCTGGGTGCGCGAGGGCTCGATCTGCCACAGCGCCTGCGTGTTCGTGCTGGCTGCCGGCGACAACCGCCTGTTGACCGGCAAGGTCGGCATCCACCGCATGATGCGCATCAGTTCCAAGGCCACTTCGCGCGCGGAACTCAACCGCGAGCTGCACGAGGTCTATGACAACGTGAAGGATTATCTGCAGCGCAATGGTGTGGCGGTGGGTGTGGCCGACCTGATGATGACCGTGCCCAACCGCAGCCTGCGCCTGCTGACGGCCGAAGAGCTTCGCCAGTACGGCCTGGACGGGACCAACGCCGTGCAGGACGACCTGGAACGGATCAAGCAGATGCGTACCTGCGGCGACGACTTCGTGCAGCGCAAGGATGCGTTCCTGGTGGCGTTCGACCAGCAGTGCAAGCGCGACGGTGCCGACATGGAATCGATCAACAGCTGTGGCCAGTCGCTGAAGCAGCGCTTCGGCTTCCCCGACCCGGTGTGCCCGGAGGAAAGCCCGCTGTCGGAGATCGACGTGGCTACGCTGCCACCGGCACCGCCGGAGCAGCCGCCGGTGGCCGAGCAGCTGCCCGCGGCATCGGCGGCACCGGCGGCGCAGGCCGAGGCGGGTGCGGTGGAAGGCAGCGTCCAGGCGCGCTGACGGCCCACTCACTGCGCTGGCGTAGACTGCGGTTCTTTCCATCGAACCGGCGGTGTCCATGAAGCGCGTGCTCCTGCTGCTGTCCCTGTTGCCCCTGGCTGCACTGGCGCAAACGCCGGCGCCGGCCACGCCCGCACCGGCCCCGGCTCGCCCCGCGCCGAGCGCACCGACGGCCGCGAAGCCGGCGACCGCTGCCACGCCGGCGCTGAGCCCGGCCCAGCAGGCGCAGGTGCAGAAACAGGACGCGGAAATGGGCAGTGCCGCATTGAAGGCCGCGCAACTGGTCGACGCCAATCGGGCCGGTGAGTTGTGGGACGGCGCCTCGGCGGTTGCCCGCCGCGCAGTGCCCAAGGCGGCCTTCGTCAGCCAGCTTGCGGCAGACCGCACGCGTCTTGGCGCGTTGGCCGGGCGTGGCCAGCCGACCATCACCCGCGTGAAATACGCTGCAGGTGCTGCCGTGCCCGAGGGCCTGTACATCAACGTCAGCTTCCCGACCCGTTTCGCCAACAGCGCGCAGCCGGTACGCGAGCTGGTGTCGTTCCGCTTCGACGAAGACCAGACCTGGCGCTTGGCCGGCTACAGCCTGCGCGCATCCAGCCCCTGACGGAGATCGACGATGGCTACCGAACTGACGATGCTGGCGTGGGCGATGCTGCTGGGTTTCGTCTACATCTTTGCCGCCTCCACCGTGGTCACCCACGAGCGCGGGATGAAATGGAACGCTTCTGCACGAGACGATTCGTCCAAGCCGCTGAGTCCACTGGCTGGACGACTGCAGCGGGCGCAATCCAACTTCTTCGAGACCTTCCCGTTCTTCGCCGCCGCTGCGATTGCGGTGGTGCTGGCCGGGCGTGGCAGCGACACCACCGCGCTGGCGGCGCAGGTCTACTTCTGGGCGCGCGTTGTCTACCTGCCGCTGTACGCAGCCGGCGTGCCCTATGTGCGCAGCCTGGTCTGGCTGGTGTCGATCGTGGCGATCCTGGCGATGGTGTTCGCGCTGCTGTGACGCGCAGCTGATCCAGATCAAGGCCGGTCAGGCACGCAGCGCTATGCTGGCCGCGACTGGATCAACGGCAGGAGGCGCGCATGCGCAGGATGGATGTGGTGGTGGTCGGTGCCGGACCGGCCGGGCTGTGCTTTGCGCGCGCGCTGGCCAGCACTGGCCTGCAGGTGGGGCTGGTCGAGGCACAGCCGCGCCAGGCCCTGGCCGAGGCGGCCTTCGACGGCCGCGAAATCGCCCTGACCCATGCCTCGCGGCAAAGCCTGGAACAGCTTGGCCTGTGGCAGCGCCTGCCCGAAGCCGAGGTTGCCGAACTGCGCGACGCGCGGGTGCTGAACGGAGGTTCGCCCTTCGCGCTGACCTTCGCCAGCAGCCAGGTAGATGGCCAGCCGCTGGGCTGGCTGGTGCCCAACCATTTGATCCGCCGTGCGGCCTGGCAGGCGGTGCAGGGCCAGAACGGGCTGGAATTGTTTGATGGCCGCAAGGTGCAGGCGGTACGCGCCGACAGCCAGGGCCACGTGGTGCGCCTGGACGATGGCAGCGAGCTGCATGCGCGGCTGCTGGTATGTGCCGACAGTCGCTTCTCCGGCACCCGCCGCATGCTCGGCATCGGTGCGCAGATGCGTGACTTCGGCAAATCGATGCTGGTCTGCAGGATGCAGGTCGAGCGCGATCATCACCACACAGCATGGGAGTGGTTCGGCTATGGCCGCACGATGGCGCTGCTGCCGCTCAACGAAGGCCAGGCATCGGCGGTGATCACCCTGCCGCCGCGGCAGATCGAAGCGCTGCTGGCGATGGATGAGATCGCTTTCGGGGAGGCCATCAGCGGCTTCTTCGAACACCGCCTGGGACGCATGCAGCCGGTGGCCACGCCACAGGCCTATCCCCTGGTCGGGGTGTATGCGCACCGCTTTGTCGGCGAACGTTCGGCACTGATCGGTGATGCCGCAGTGGGCATGCACCCGGTCACCGCACACGGTTTCAACCTGGGCCTGGCCAGCGCGCAGCGGCTGGCGCAGGGCATCGCCGAGCAGCAGCGGCGTGGAGCGGACATCGCCGCGGCCGGCATGCTGGGCCGCTACCAGCGGGGGCATCGGCTGGCGGCGCGGCCGCTGTATGAAGCGACCAATGCGATTGCCAGCCTGTATACCGACGACCGCCGTCCGGCGCGCCTGTTGCGGGCGGCCGGGTTGCGGGTGGCGCAGGGGGTGGCACCGTTCCGGCAGTTGATTGCCGCCCACCTGACCCAGCGCGTGGCCTGACGGCCACGCGGTGACTTACGCGGCGGCCAGGACGCGGATCTGGCTGTCGTTGAACTCGACCACCTGGCCTGCGCGGATCTTGCAGGCCTTGCGCAGCTCGACCTCGCCATCGACCAGCACCAGGCCTTCGCTGATGACCATCTTGGCTTCGCCGCCGCTGGTGACCAGGTCGGCAAGCTTCAGCAACTGCTTGAGTTCGACGTAATCGCCGTCGAGGTCGAATTCGAGGATCTGCATGGAACGGGTTTCCTGGGGCAGGCGCTGCAGGACAGGGGCCCGCGGCGGTAAAATGGGCGCCTATTGTGCGCCACGGCGGGCCGTAACGGCATGCCGTTGGCTTCCTGTACACCTTGTTCAGGCACAGTGCGGTATCATTCCGCTCTGAGCGAGTAAAACCTCAGCTCCAACCGAGCAGCGCCAGGGCACGCGATAAGAAGGGCGCCCAAAGCGCGGAATCCCCCTTTTTTTTCGCCTGCCATGCTCGTGGCAGTGCCTTCGGAGTTCCCCATGTCCCAAGAAACCCAAGCGCAGCTGCAGTTCGCGCAGCTCGGCCTGTCCGATTCTGTCATGCAGGCTGTCACTGCCATCGGCTACGAAACGCCGTCGCCGATCCAGGCTGCCACCATCCCGGCGATGCTGGAAGGCCGCGACGTGCTGGGCCAGGCCCAGACCGGTACCGGCAAGACCGCGGCCTTCGCGCTGCCGGTGCTGTCCAACATCGACCTGCAGCAGATCAAGCCGCAGGCCCTGGTGCTGGCCCCGACCCGCGAGCTGGCCATCCAGGTTGCCGAGGCGTTCCAGTCCTATTCCTCCAAGATCCCCGGTTTCCGCGTGCTGCCGGTGTACGGCGGCCAGCCGTACGGCCAGCAGCTGACGGCCCTGCGCCGCGGCGTGCACATCGTGGTCGGTACCCCCGGCCGCGTCATCGACCATCTGAACCGCAGCACGCTGGACCTGTCCGAGCTGAAGACGCTGGTGCTGGACGAAGCTGATGAAATGCTGCGCATGGGTTTCATCGACGACGTCGAAGCGGTGCTGAAGAAGCTGCCGGAGAAGCGCCAGGTGGCGCTGTTCTCGGCCACCATGCCGCCGGCCATCCGTCGTATCGCGCAGACCTACCTGAAGGACCCGGTCGAAGTCACCATCGCGACCAAGACCACCACCTCGGCCAACATCCGCCAGCGCTACTGGTGGGTGAGCGGCATGCACAAGCTGGACGCGCTGACCCGCATCCTCGAAGTCGAGCCGTTCGACGCGATGATCGTCTTCGCGCGCACCAAGGCCGGCACCGAAGAGCTGGCCAGCAAGCTGCAGGCCCGTGGCCTGGCCGCTGCCGCCATCAACGGTGACATGCAGCAGGCCCAGCGTGAGCGCACCATCGCCATGCTGAAGGAAGGCAAGCTGGACATCCTGGTCGCCACCGACGTGGCCGCTCGTGGCCTGGACGTGGAACGCATCAGCCACGTGCTGAACTACGACATCCCGTACGACACCGAAAGCTACGTGCACCGCATCGGCCGTACCGGCCGTGCCGGCCGCAGCGGTGAAGCAATCCTGTTCGCCACCCCGCGCGAAAAGGGCATGCTGCGCCAGATCGAGCGTGCGACCCGCCAGCCGATCGAAGAAATGCAGCTGCCGAGCGTGGAAGCGGTCAACGACAACCGCATCAACAAGTTCACCTCGCGCATCACCGAGACGCTGGGCCAGGGCGGCCTGGACTTCTACCGCCAGCTGCTGGAGCGTTTCGAGTCCGAACAGAACGTGCCGGCCATCGAAGTGGCCGCCGCACTGGCGAAGATGATGCAGGGCGATACCCCGTTCCTGCTGCAGCCGCCGGTGCGTGCACCGCGCGAAGAGCGTGCGCCGCGCGAGCGTTTCGAGCGCACCGAGCGCCCGGAACGTGGCGACCGCAACGAGCGCGGCCCGCGCTTCGAGCGTGGCCCGCGTCGTGACGATGCCGAGGGTGGCTTCGAGCAGCGCCCGCGCCGTGACGTGCCGCCGCGCGGTGCACCGGAGCAGGGCATGGAGACCTACCGCATTTCGGTCGGCCACCAGCATGGCGTGAAGCCGGCCAACATCGTCGGCGCCATCGCCAACGAAGCCGGCCTGGAAAGCCGCTTCATCGGTCGTATCGACATCCACGACGACTTCTCGCTGCTGGATCTGCCGGCACAGATGCCGTCGGACGTGCTTACCCACCTGCAGAAGGTCTGGGTGTCCGGCCAGCAGCTGCAGATGCGCCCGTTGGCGGCCGGTGAAGAGGTCAATCCGGCGCCGCGTCCGTTCAAGCCGCGCTTCGACAAGCGTGGTCCGGGCGGTCCGGGTGGCCCGGGAGCTCCGCGTCGCAGCGGTCCGGGTGGCCCCGGCGGCGACCGCGACAGCCGTCCGCCGCGTCGTGATGGCTTCAACAAGCCACGTGGCCCGCGCAGCTTCTAAGCCGCGCTGAAGTAGACGAACAACGCCAGCCTCCGGGCTGGCGTTGTTGTTTGCATGGCGCCAGGGCGGCTCGGCCGCCGCTGCCGATCACCGGCCGGGTCCGGTTTCGCATGGCCCACACATCTGCGGTTCTAGGCTGGCGCGGTTCCGTAGGAGATTGTCACCGCAGCACATTCGGGGGATCCAGGATGGGTAGAAGTGGCATGGACCAACAGCGTCGACGGGTACCGATGACCCGCGGGCTGGGACTGCGATTTGCGCTGTTGACGGGCATGGCGATCGGCTTGGTCGCGCTGTCGGCTGTGATCCAGGAGCTGCAGGCGGCATCGACCGCATGGATCGCAGGGCAGGGCTACTGGTCGCGGGGGCAGCAGGACGCCACCGCAGCGCTCAGCCGTTACCTGGCGCGTGGCCATCTGCAGGATCTGCAGGATGCCCAACGGGCACTGCAGGTTCCGTTGGGTGACCTGCAGGCCCGCAAGGCGCTGGAGCAACCCGAACCGGACGAGGCGACAGCCCGCGCCGGTTTTCTGCGTGGGGGCAATGCCCGCGCCGACATTCCGCGGCTGATCTTCTCGTTCCGCCATGCGCGCAACGTCGGAGCCTTCCGCGAAGCCACCTGGTTGTGGCGGCAGACCGACGCAAACCTGCTGGCCATGCAGTCGCTGGCGGAGGAACTGCAACGGCGCCATGGCTCGGGGCCGCTGGACGAGGCGACCGTGGATGACTACCTGCATCGGCTGCGTGGCATCGACCACCAGCTGCGCGGGCAGGCGCAGGCGTTCTCGCAGGCACTGCTGCGCATGGCCCGCGCGGTGCGCATCGCGACCCTGGCCGTGGGCGGCCTGTCGGTCCTGCTGATCAGCCTGATGGCGGTGGCCCTGGCGCGCCGGGTGGGCAAGGACCTGACCGAGCATGAGAGCCGCTTCCGGGCTGCCTTCTACCAAGCCAACGTCGGCATGCTCAAGCTGGATGCCGGCGGCCGGGTGGTGGAGGCCAACCAGGCGATGGCCGACATTCTCGACCATCGTCGGGACGTGCTGCTGCAGATGTCGCTGGCCGAGCTGCTGATGGAGGGCGAGCTGGTGATCGATGAGAGTGGCCACATCGACTGGGAGCGCCAGCTGCGACCGGGCGAGCTGCGCTTCCGGCGCCGCGATGGCAGCCTGGTGTGGGGGCGCTGGAGTGGTACCGGCGTGCGCACTGCCAGCGGCCGCCTGTCGGTGTTCGCCATCGTCGAGGATGTCAGCCAGAACCATGCCCTGGCACGTGAGATAGAGCACCACGCCAGCCATGACCCCCTGACCGGCCTGATCAATCGTCGGGAGATCGAGCGCCTGCTGGAAAAATCGCTGCTGCAGGTCCGCTCCGACGGTGGGACCCATGCTCTGGGCTACATCAACCTGGACCACTTCAAGCTGGTCAACGACAGCTTCGGCCACGCGGCCGGCGACCAGATGCTGCGCAGTTTCGCCGAGTACCTGGTCGGCGCGGTGCGCGATGGCGACTGGGTCGGCCGCCTGGGGGCGGACGAGTTCGCGGTGTTCCTTGCCCGCGCCAACCAGGATGAAGCCAAGCGCGTGTTGCAGCGGCTGATCCGCAACCTGGGCCAGGCCACGTTCCCGGTCAGCGAGGGCAGCCCCCAGTTGAGCTGCAGTGTCGGCGTGGTCGAAGTGACAGCCGAGGCGCCGGACGTGAACTGGTTGATGAGCGCGGCCGACAGCGCGTGCTATGCGGCCAAGCAGGCCGGTCGCAACCGCGTGCATTGCTTCAACGAAAACCGGCTGGCGCTGGAGGAGCGACGGCTGGAGGCCGAACGCCTGCAGGGCGTCAGTCGCGCCATGGCCGAGAACCGGATGCTGTTGTATGCGCAGCGCATCGCCAAGGTCGGCGATCCGTCCTACCTGCACTACGAGGTGCTGGTGCGCATGCGTGACAGTGAAGGCGTACTGCACCTGCCGGGCCAGTTCATGCCTGCGGTGGAGCGCTACGGCATGGCGGTGGTGCTGGACCGGCACGTGCTCGGCCTGCTGTTCCGCCACTTGCAGGTGTGCCCGGCGCACGTACGGCAGCTGGGCCTGTGCAACGTCAATGTATCGGCCCAGTCGATCGCCGAGCCGGGATTCCTGGCCTTCGTCTGCGACCTGCTGGAGCGCAACCGCGCGCTGGCGTCCAAGCTCTGTTTCGAGATCACCGAAACCGCGGCCATCGGTAACCTGAGCCAGGCGCGTGCCTTCATCGACGCGGTCAAGGCGCGCGGCTGCCGGGTGGCGCTGGACGATTTCGGCTCGGGGCTGTCCTCGTTCGGTTATCTGCGGCAGCTGTCGGCGGACATGCTGAAGATCGATGGGGCGTTCGTGCGCGACATGGACACCGATCCGGTCAGCCGTGCCAGCGTGCGCGCGATCAGCGAGCTGGGCCGCGAACTGCAGATGGAGGTGGTGGCCGAGTGGGTGGAGACCACCGAAATTGCCGAGGCGCTGGCCGGGATGGGCGTGCAGGGGCTGCAGGGTTATGCCATCGAACGGCCGCAGCCGCTGGAACGGCTGACCCTGGCTGACCTGCGACCGATGCGGTTGGCCGGTACGCAGGGGCCATCGGCTGTCGGCTGAAGGTGCTGCGGCCGGGCGGCGCCCGGCACCCGCTGTAGTGCCGGCCGCTGGCCGGCAACCTCAACAGCAACAGCAACAGCTGCATTCCGTGGGATGGCGGGGTGGGTCCGGTTGCGGGGGACGCCGCAAGTACGTCCCTGTAGGCTCGGTCGCGCCATCCATGGCGCTCACGCCCCCGCAACCGGACCCACCCCGCCTTCGACAGATTCCGGCTGCTGTTGGTGGGTGTCGACCTTGGTCGACACGTAGATCCACGCCATGCGTGGATGACATCCAATCCATTCATTGATTTCGAAACGGTATGAACATCCATCCACGCACAGCGTGGATCTACCAGATGGCGGGACACTGTCAGGGGTGGGGCGGTATGGGCAGGCAGGACCGTTGGCGCCATGGGCCCGAGGCATGCCCTCGGGCGGGTTGGGCAGGACGCCCAACCCCGGTCTTGCCGTGTGCGCAGGACGGCGCACACGAGCAAGGCGCCATCGAGCCCCCATGGATGGGTTTACGGCGTGTCCTGCCTGCCCATACCGCCCCGCCCACCTCGGTAGCCCGCAGTTGCTGTTGCTGTTGAGGTTGCCGGCCAGCGGCCGGCACTACAGCGGGTGCCGGGCGGCAGCCCGGCCAATACCCCCGCCACTTTGGTCTACACATCGGTGGTGCATTCCGCTGCGATAATGCCGCCAGGGGCGACGCGCAGTGGGCGCGGACGTAAGCAGGAACAGGACGTGGCGTGGGCGGCAGGCAGGTGCGTTTGGAAACAGGGGCGGTGCTTGTCCTGCTGCTGGTGTGGTTGGCGTTGCCGTGGCTGGGCCATGCGCGCAGCGTCGACGCTGGCCGCGATTACCTTCTGGTCGGCACCGCGACAGCCGAACCTACGCCACATCGCGCGTGCACGCCGGAGATGCTGGCCGGGCCGCGCCAGCAGACACGGGTGAATGCACCCCCAGAAGGCTGGTCCGGCGAGCCGCAGGCGCTGGATGTCTTCAACATCTTTGCCGGCGAAGTGCGGCTGCAGCACGGTGATCGCGAGATCTGCGGCAACATGCAGGATGCGCGCACCCGCGATTCGCGCTTTCGTGCGGGCATCGGCATGGTGGCGGTACCCGCTGCCGGCAGCCACGAACCCTTCCTGGTCTCCTGGCAGACGCCGCTGAAGGCGCGCTGGGTTCCCACATTGCAGCTGGGTGCGCCCAGCCCGGTGCAGCAGAACGACACTGCCCGGCTGCTGGTGCGCGCCGCATGCATCGCCGTGGCAATCGCGCTGGCGCTGTCGGCGCTGATGGCCTACCTGACCACCCGCGACCGCAGCTTCCTGATGTATATCGGTGCCACCCTGGTGCTGGTGCTGTGGCAGTCGATCCTTGGCGGCCTCAGCGGCTATCCCGAGCCCTGGCTGCGCGTCGGCGGGCGCGGTGACTGGTGGCTGCTGGCGCTGACTGCAGCGACCCAGGCACTGGTGTTGCCGGCGCTGTGGCGCCTGAACGGCGGTGACCGCGTGCTGCCACGTTCGCGCGCGGGCCAGCAGCTGGTGTTGTGGTCCCTGCTCACGCTGGCGGCACTGGTGCCGTGGTTGCAGCGCGATGGACTGGTCGTGGTCGCACAGGTCCTGCAGTGGAGCTTCATTGCCGGCTGCGCGCTGTCGTTGGCGATGGGCATCTGGGCCCGGTTGCGCGGCGATGTCTGGTCGCTGGCCGGACTGGCCGCACTGGCGCCGATGCTGGTGCTGAT
Source organism: Stenotrophomonas sp. OVS01A (assembly GCF_019969775.1). Lineage (NCBI taxonomy): Bacteria > Pseudomonadati > Pseudomonadota > Gammaproteobacteria > Lysobacterales > Lysobacteraceae > Stenotrophomonas > Stenotrophomonas sp. OVS01A. The sequence goes on from NZ_JAHXYV010000001.1 coordinate 595,134, forward strand.
CGTGGCCGACGCCGCCAGCGCGCATTGGTTGATGGAATACCGGGTGGAGGCCCTGCAGCTGGCGGTCACCTGGCTGCTGATGATGGCGGCCTATGCGCTCAACCTGCGCCTGGGCCGGCTGCGCCAGCAGCGCGATGAAATGCGCCAGCTCGCCGAGACCGACATGCTGACCGGCCTGCCCAACCGCCGTGCCGGCCTGCAGCAGCTGGCCCAGCATCTGCAGGGCGGCGAGCGTGAGAGGGGGCCGCTGGTGATCGGCTTCCTCGATATCGATCTGTTCAAGGACATCAATGATCGCCATGGCCACGAGATCGGCGACCAGGTGCTGGTGGCCGTGGCCCGCGCGCTTCGCGCCGCTGTCCGCAGCGAGGACCAGGTGGTGCGGATGGGGGGCGAGGAGTTCCTGCTGCTGTTGCCGGGCATGCCGCGTGAGGTTGCGGCCACCCGCCTGGAACGCCTGCGCCAGCGCATCACCGAGACCTGCCGGGACCTGCAGGTGCCCGCTCTGGAGGTGACCGCGAGCATCGGCATGGCACAGTGGCGACCGGCCGAAGATGACCTGGCCGCGCTGCTGCGGCGCGCCGACCACGCCATGTACGTGGCCAAGCGCAGTGGCCGCAACCGGGTGTTCGATGGCGAAACCGAAGATCCGTTGACCACGGCATGAGGCGGGAAGGGCGGTGATGCCGGATAATGGGGCGATGACCAGCCGACTCAACAAATACATCGCCGACACCGGCTTCTGCTCCCGACGCGAGGCCGATCGCCTGATCGCCGCCCGCCGGGTCACCGTCAATGGCCATGCCGCCGGCACCGGCGCGGTGGTCGGCGAGGATGACAAGGTGCTGGTCGACGGCCAGCCCCTGCGCGTGCGCACTGCCCGCAAGCCGGGCGCCCGCCGCCACGTGTACATCGTGCTGAACAAGCCGGTGGGCGTGACCTGCACCACCGAAAGCACGGTGAAGGGCAACATCGTCGACTTCGTCGGCCATGAACAGCGCATCTTCCCGATCGGCCGCCTGGACAAGGAGTCCGAAGGCCTGATCCTGATGACCAGCAACGGCGACATCGTCAACCAGATCCTGCGCGCCGAGAACGGCCACCAGAAGGAATACCTGGTGGCGGTTAACAAGCCGGTCACCGACGAATTCCTGCGCGCGATGGCCCGTGGCGTGCGCATCCATGACCAGATGACGCTGCCGTGCAAGACCTCGCGGATCGCCAAGTTCGGTTTCCGCATCATCCTGCAGCAGGGCCTGAACCGGCAGATCCGACTGATGGCGGCCGAGTTCGGCTACCGCGTGACCCAGCTGCGCCGCGTACGTATCGACAACATCAAGATCGGTGCACTGAAGCCGGGCCAGTGGCGCAACCTGACCGAGCAGGAGCTTCACGGCCTGTTGCCTCAGCAGCAGGACTGGTAAGCAACGGCCGGTAGTGCCGGCCGCTGGCCGGCAACTGCACGGTGCTGGCAATGAACATCAGGGAGCCGACCAACGGCCGGCACTACCGGAATGCAGATTGGCCGCCCGCATCCGCTAGACTTTGCGGCGCCCTGCCGGAACGTGACGCTGCATGATCAAGCCCGACAAGCCCGCCAACGAAGCGCTGCGCCTGGAGGCGCTGTACCGCTACCGGATACTCGATTCCGAGCGCGAACGCTCGTTCGATGACCTGGTGGCCATCGCCAAGGCGGTGTGTGGCACGACCATGGCGGCCGTGACTCTGATCGACGTCGAGCGCCAGTGGTTCAAGTCGATGCAGGGCATCGACGCGACCGAGAACCTGCGCAGCGAGTCGATGTGCGGCCACGCGATCCTGCAACCGCAGGAAATCATGGTGGTCGAGGATGCATTGCAGGACGTCCGCTTCCACGACAATCCGGTGGTGACCGGCGACCCGCATGTGCGCTTCTATGCCGGTGCGCCGTTGATCAGCAGCGACGGCCTGCCGCTGGGAACCCTGTGCGTGTTCGACGCGCGGCCGCAGCAGCTGGCGACCGACAAGGCCGAAGCGCTGGCCGCGCTGTCGCGGCAGGTGATGGTGGTGATGGAGCTGCGCCGTTTCGCCCTGGATATCCAGCGGCACATGCTTGAGCGCAACGATTACGAACGCCTGCTGTCGGAGTATCACGATGTGCTGCTGGCCCAGAATGCCGATCTGGCCGAACAGAGCCGTACCGACGCCCTGACCGGCCTGCCCAACCGGCGGGCACTGGCAGCGGCGCTGGACGAGGCGGTGATTGCCGTCGATGGCCGCGACCGGCAGACCTGCGTGGCCCTGCTGGACATCGATCATTTCAAGCACATCAATGATTTCCAGGGCCACGCGACCGGCGACCGGGTGCTGGCCGAACTGGGGGCGCTGCTGCGCTCGCACTTCGCCGGTGGGGGTCTGGCCGCGCGCTATGGCGGCGAGGAATTCGTGGCACTGATGCCGGACGCTGACCTGCGTACCGCCGAACTGCAATGCGAGTTCCTGCGGGTAGCCGTGTCCAACCTGCCGCTGGGCTTCCCGGTGACCATCAGCATCGGTGTGGCACAGCACCAGCCCGGTGAAACGTCTGACCAGACCCTGGCCCGTGCCGATGCCGCGCTGTACCGGGCCAAGGGCGCCGGCCGCAACCGGGTGGAAGTGGCGCCCTGACCGCCCGCGCGGCTGCGGTGGATCCACGCCATGCGTGGATGGCCCGGGCCTTTGCGTGCAGTCGCAGCCATTGCGATATCCATACGGCACCCTCAACGTCTCACCGCAAGGACGTCGACCATGCTGCAGACCCTGGCCATCGCCAATTACCGATCGCTGCATGCGCTGGTGCTGCCGATGCAGCGGCTCAACGTGGTCACCGGCGACAACGGCAGTGGCAAATCCAGCCTGTACCGCGCGCTGCGCCTGCTGGCGGAAACCGCCCAGGGCGGTGTTGCAGCGGTACTGGCGCGGGAGGGTGGATTGGGCTCGGCGCTGTGGGCAGGTCCGGAAAAGATCGACCGCCGCGTGCTGTCCGGTGAGATCCCGCTGCAGGGCGGGCCGCGCCAGGAATCGGTGGGGCTCAAGCTGGGCTTCGCCACCGATGAATTCGGCTACGCCATCGACCTCGGATATCCGCCACCGAGCCGATCAGCTTTCGCGCTGGACCCGCAGATCAAGGCTGAAGCGATCTGGGCAGGGCCGTTCCTGCGCAGCGCCAATCTGCTGGTCGACCGCCGCGGTGCGCTGGTGCGGCAGCGGCACGCACGCGGCTGGGACCTGGTGGATGATCGTCTTTCACTGTTCGACAGCCTGTTCACCCAGGTGGGCGATCCGCAGCGCATGCCGGAAGCCATCACCTTGCGCGAGTACATCCGCCGTTGGCGCTTCTACGACCACTTCCGCAGCGATGCCGATGCACCGGCGCGACAACCGGCGATGGCGACCCGTACCCCGGTGCTGCACCACGACGGCCGCGACCTCGCCGCCGCCTGGGTGACGATCCTGGAAATCGGCGATCCGCAGGCGCTGGCACGGACGATCGAGGATGCATTTCCGGGAGCGACGGTCAGCTTCGAGGAACTGGATGGCCGACTCGCGCTGCGCTTCCACCAGCCCGGTCTGCTGCGGCCATTGTCGATGGCCGAATTGTCCGACGGCACGCTGCGGTTCCTGTTGCTGGCCGCGGCCCTGCACACGCCACGGCCGCCGCCGCTGCTGGTGCTCAACGAGCCGGAGACCAGCCTGCATCCGGACCTGCTGCCGGCGCTCGCACGGTTGATCATCGCCGCCAGTGCACGCAGCCAGGTCTGGGTGGTATCGCACGCCACGCGCTTGATTGCCGCGCTGGAACAGGCACCGCAGTGCCATTCAATGCACCTGCACAAGGAACACGGGCGTACGCTGCTGAGCGGGCAGGGCCTGCTGGATGCACCGGCCTGGCATTGGCCGCAGCGCTGAGACGGGTGCCGGGAAGATCCACGCAATGCGCGGACGCGCTCAATCGGCGATGTTGCGCGCTTCGGATGTTCCGAGGATTTCCGGATGCTGCACGCGCTTGCGGCGGTTGAGCAGCGGATGCAGGAACACGGCACCGACGATGATCGCCACGCCCAGGTAGAACCACGGGGTGACTTCATGCTGCTCGCGCAGCAGCACCACGGCCAGCAACACGGCGTAGACCGGTTCCAGGTTGGTGACCAGCTGCACGGTGTAGGCGCTGAGGTGGCGCAGCGCGACCAGGGCCAGGGCGAACGGCAGCAGCGTGCAGACACCGGCCAGCACCAGCAGCAGGATGCCGTCGTGCAGGTCGGGAACGATCCACAACGGGCTGGCCAGCGCTGGCAGCAGGTACGGCATCAGCGGTGCCAGCAGGGTCAGGGTGATGGTGCCGGCGCCCAGCTCCAGCGCGGTGACCGTCAGCGGATCGGCATGGCTGACCATGCGCTTGTTGAGCGAGCCGAACACTGCCACCAGCAGGGCCGAGAGCGCGCCGATCAACACGCCCAGGCGCATGCCGTCGGGCACGCCACCCACCACCAGCGCCACACCGGGCAGCACCGCCAGGCCGAAGGCCAGTTCGCGCAGCTGGAAGGGACGCTTGGCCACCCAGGGCTCGATGATCGAGGTGAACACCGGTGCCAGGGCGATGCAGGTGGCGGCAACCGAGGCATTGGCCAGCTTCACCGCGCCGTAGAAGGTCAGCCAGTGCAGGGCCACCAGCGCGCCGATACCGGCATAGCCGGCGACCAGCCGCAGCGGCAACGTGCGCAACCCGCGCCAGACCCGCGGCAGCAACGCCAGCATCGCCACCACCAGCAGCATCCGCCACCACACCAGCGGCAGCGCCGGCAGGGTGATCAACTTGCCGAGGATGGCGGTGACGCCCCACAGCAGGACACAGAAGTGGATCTGCCAAAGCGCTTTGCGGGTGTCGGGTGTGCTCATCGGCGTATTGTGAGGCAAGCCGCATCGGCGGGCGATGCCTGTGGCATGCTCGCGGCGTTGCCACGAGGGAGCCGTGCATGCCTGCTGCCCGTTTTCTTCTGCTGCGCGGCTGGGCGCTGTTGACCGCGCTGGTCGCGGCAGCATCGCTGCTGCTGCAGTTTGCCCTGCTGATGCGCGGCATCGGCGCCAGCCTGGGACCCGGCGTGGCGAGCCTGCGCTTCTTCAGCTACTTCACCATCCTCAGCAATCTGGCCGTGTGCCTGGGCTGCCTCTGGCTCTGCAGCGGCCGCGCACTGCGACCTACGGTAGCCGCCACCCTGGCACTGTGCATCGGCGTGACCGGCCTGATCTATCTGCTGGTGCTGCAGGGGCTGTGGCAGCCAACTGGCCTGCAATGGTGGGCCGATGCCGGCTTGCACTACGTGGTGCCGCTGCTGTATCTGGCCGGTTGGGCGGGGCTGCTGCCACATGGTGGCCTGCGCTGGCGTGCGTTGGGTGTGGTCCTGCTGGTGCCGCTGGCCTACCTGGGCTGGGCGATGCTCACGGCCTCGTGGCTGGGCAGCGCACCGTATCCGTTCCTGGAAGTACAGCGGATCGGTTCGCGTGCATTCGGCCTCAGCGTGCTGCGCGTCGGCGGGGTGTTCGTGCTGGGCTGGACACTGCTGTGGGCAGTGGACCGCTGGCGCCGTCGATGACCCGCTGCAGTGCCATCGCCGCCGCCGGATTGCGCACCTTGCCGGCGCCGATGCACAGCAGGTAGACCTCGCGCGGCGCGGCCGGGGACGGTGCGGCCAGGCAGGGCAGGTCGTCCACCGCCTCACCCCGGGCCCAGCACCGCGCGCGCGTGGCCCAGCGCTGCTGCATCGGCTGGGGAAGACCTTCGGCCAGTCGGGCCTGGCTGCGTTTGATCCGTGCATAGACGAAGCCCGCGGTGATGTCGCCATGCAGTGGCGATTCGTCGCTGTCTTCGATCACCAGGGCCACGCCATGCCGGCGCGCCGCTTCCACCAGTTCCGGCCCATGGACGCTGGCGTTGCGCACCTCCAACGCATGCTGCAACCCCGTTCCATCCAGCTGCCTGGGCAGCTGTGCCATGAAGGCATCCAGCGCTGCGGCATCCGCCGGGTGTTGCGGGTCGAACTGCCAGAGCAACGGGCCCAGCCGGTCGCCCAGCGCGACGGCCGCCTGCAGGAACGCGCTGGCCGCCTCGATCGTGGACGACAGGTCGCGACGCTGCACCAGATGACGCGGGGCCTTCATCGAGAACCGGAAACCTTCCGGCGTCTGCGCTGCCCACTGCGCGCACTGGGCCGCTGTCGGGGTGCGGTAGAAGGTGCCGTTGATCTCGATGCAGCGCAACGCACGACTGGCATAGGCCAGCTCTTCGCGCTGGATCAGTCCTGGCGGATAGAAGGCGCCCCCACGCCATTGCGGGAACACCCAGCCGCCGATACCGCAGCGGACCGGCGCCACAGACGCTTGCCGTGCCGTCATTGCGTGTGTTCCGCCCGCCACGGATCGTAACTGCCGAACCACCACAGGTAGCCTTCCGGGTCGGCGCAGGCATAGCCACGTCCACCGTAGGCCTGGTCGGCAATGTCGATGACGATGCGCGCACCGGCAGCCTTGGCCCGGGCATAGTGGGCGTCGACATCGGTGACGATCACGCAGGCACTCTGGGTCTGCCGGCCGCCGACTTCATCGGGCATCACCGCCAGCTTGGCCCATTCGCCGCTGTTGCTGGCAGATCCGAGCATGATCATGCCCTGGCCGAATACCAGCTGCGCGTGATGCACCGTATCGCCGTCGGCATGCACGGCCTGCGCGTGGAAACCGAACGCGCGCTGCAGCCAGTCGATGGCCGCCAGCGCATCGCGGTAGCGCAGGCACGGAATGATGGTGGAGCCGCTGCTGCTCTGGCCGTTCGCACCCATGGCACCCCTCCTATGGCACAGGGCAGGCTGCACCCGGGGCCGTTACCATCGCGCGAAACCCCGGTGACGGCCTGCACATGGCCGCTACCCCTGTTCGGAGATGGTGCTGGATGAAAACCTGGATCGGAGGAGCCGTGCTGCTTGCGTGCACGACCATGGCCAATGCGGCGACCCCGCAGCAGCTGCAGGACCTGGATGCGACCGTGGAGCGCGTGCGCGCGCAGTTCGACGTGCCCGGTATCGCCGTGGCCGTGGTCAAGGACGGGCAGGTGGTGCTGGAACGCGGCTGGGGCGTGCGTGAGCTGGGCAAGCCGGCGCCGGTCGAGGCCGATACCCTGTTCGCCATCGCCTCCAACACCAAGGCCTTCACTGCCACCTCGCTGAACCTGCTGGCCGAGGACGGCAAGCTGAAGATGGACGACAAGGTGATCGACCACCTGCCATCGTTCCGCATGTCCGATCCGTTCGTGACCGGGCAGATGACGATCCGAGACCTGCTTTCCCACCGCAGTGGCCTGAGCCTGGGCGCAGGCGACCTGCTGTTCTGGCCGACCACCTCCTACAGCAATGCCGAAGTCGTGCAGCGCCTCGGCCAGGTGCCGCTGAAGGGCGGTTTCCGCGAGCGCTATGCCTACGACAACATCCTGTATGCAGTCGCCCAGCAGGTGATCGAGCACGTCTCGGGCATGAGCTACCAGCAGTTCCTGCAGACACGCATCTTCGACAAGGTCGGCATGGCCGGCACGCGCTACAACGCCGATCACCTCAAGGCCGGCGACAACGCTGCGGTCGGCCACGCCAAGTACGATTTCAAGGACCTGCGCACCGTTGCACCGTTGACCTGGTCGAACAATGCCGGTGCCGGTGGCATCTATTCCAGCGCCCGCGACATGGCGCGCTGGATGCAGGTGCAGCTGGCCGAAGGCAAGCTGGCCGATGGCACTGCGCTGTTCACCGCCAAGAGCCAGCAGCAGATGTGGCAGATGATCACGCCGCAGACGATCCCGGCGCCGAGCGTGCCGGAGCTGGCACCGGCGCGGGCGAACTTCGCCGGCTATGGCGAGGGCTGGAGCCTGAGCGACTATCGCGGGCAGAAGCTGGTCTGGCACACCGGTGGCTGGCCGGGCATGGTTTCGCGGCTGACCCTGGTGCCGGGCGAGAAGCTGGGCGTGGTGGTGCTGACCAACCAGGAAGTGGGTGCGGCCTTCAATGCGATCACGCTGAGCGTGCTCGATGCCTACCTTGGCGGTGAAAAGCACGACTGGGTGGATGCCTATGCCAAGGGCGTGGCCAAGGGCCAGGACAAGGCCGACGAAGCGTGGGCCAAGCACCAGGCCGAGCGTGACAAGGGCAGCAGGCCGTCGTTGCCGCTGGCCGGGTATGCGGCCACCTACCGCGACCGCTGGTACGGCGACATGGTGGTGATGGCGGAAGGCAAGGGCCTGCGCCTGCGCTTTGCAAAGACCGCGCAGCTGAGCGGCCGTCTGGAGCACTGGCAGCACGACACCTTCATCGTGCGCTGGGACGACCGCTCGCTCAATGCCGATGCGTTCGTCAATTTCAGCCTGGACCCGGACGGAAAAGTGCGCGAGGTGCGCATGCAGCCGATCTCGGACCTGACCGATTTCAGCTTTGATTTCCAGGACCTGCTGTTCACGCCGGTGAAATGACGCCGCCGGGCGCGGCGCTACCGTTTGGCCGAGCGGACGGGTAGCGCCGGACCACGTCCGGCGAGCGCGTAGCGCGGTTGCAGGCGATCCGCCGGGCATGGCCCGGCGCTACGCGGAACCGGTGGTGATCGTCGGCCGGCGTACACACGCGGCGTGGGATACTCCGCCGGCTATCGATGGCGAGGGAATGCGATGTTCCGTTGGTTTGAATCCCTGATTCCGGTGTTTCCGCCCATTGACGGGCGCATGCCGCCGCGCACCGTGGTGCCGTTCTACCTGCACTACCTGCGGCCGGTGTGGCCGGTGCTGCTGGCCACCCTGGTCGCCGGCCTGCTGCTGGCGCTGGTGGAAGTGGCGATGTTCGATTTCCTCGGTCGCATCGTCGACATGGTTGCCGAGCAGCCCGGCGCGGACTTCTTCCAGCGCCATGCCGATACGCTCGGCTGGATGCTGTTCATCACCGTCATCGCGCGCCCGATCCTGGTCGGCCTGCACAACCTGCTGGTCAACCAGGCCATCGTGCCGGGGCTGAGCAATCGATCGCGCTGGCTGATGCACAACTACGTGGTGCGGCAGAGCCTGAGCTTCTTCCAGAACGACTTCGCCGGCAGCATGGCCAACCGGGTCATGCAGACCGGTACCTCGCTGCGCGAGTCGGCGGTGCAGATGGTCGATTCGCTGTGGTACATCGTGGTCTATACCGGCACCGCGCTGTACCTGTTCGCGCAGGCCGACTGGCGGTTGATGGTGCCGCTGATCCTGTGGCTGCTGGCCTACGTGGTGATCATGATCTACTTCGTGCCGCGCGCGAAGGAACGGGCCTGGATCGCCTCGGAGGCGCGCTCCAAGGCGATGGGACGCATCGTTGATGGCTACACCAACATTCCCACGCTGAAGCTGTTCGCCCATGGCGGCCGCGAGCAGGCCTATGTCGCCGATTCGATCCAGGAGCTGGCGGTCAAGCACCGCGCGCAGACCCGGATCACCACCGGCATGGACCTGACCATCGCCATCGTCAATGGTTTCCTCATCGCCGGCACCTGTGGCCTGGCACTGTGGCTGTGGAACGGCGGACACATCACCGTCGGCGCGATCACCCTGGCAACCGGCCTGGTGATCCGCATCCACAACATGTCCGGCTGGATCATGTGGACCATCAATGGCATCTTCGAAGACATCGGTACCGTGCAGGATGGCATCACCACCATCGCCCAGCCGCTGACCGTGCAGGACCGCGAGGATGCGGTGCCGCTGCAGGTGACTCGTGGCGGTGTGCACTTCCAGGATGTCCATTTCCACTACGGCAAGAAGGGCGGCGTGATTGCCGGCCTGGACCTGGTGGTGAAGCCGGGCGAGAAGATCGGCCTGGTCGGCCCCTCCGGTGCCGGCAAGTCGACGCTGGTGAACGTACTGCTGCGGCTGTATGACCTGGAAAGTGGTCGCATCCTGATCGATGATCAGGACATCGCCTACGTCACCCAGGAAAGCCTGCGCCAGCAGATCGGCGTGGTCACCCAGGACACCTCGCTGCTGCACCGTTCGATCCGCGACAACCTGCTGTACGGCCGTCCCGATGCGACCGACGCGCAGCTGCGCGCGGCCGTGGCCAAGGCGCGCGCGGAGGCCTTCATCGACACGCTGGTCGACGGGGAAGGGCGTCGTGGCTACGACGCACACGTCGGCGAGCGCGGGGTGAAGCTGTCCGGTGGCCAGCGCCAGCGCATCGCCATTGCCCGTGTGCTGCTGAAGGACGCCCCGATCCTGGTGCTGGACGAGGCGACCTCGGCACTGGACTCGGAAGTGGAAGCGGCCATCCAGGACAACCTGGACGAGCTGATGGGCGGCAAGACGGTGATCGCGATCGCCCATCGCCTGTCGACCATCGCGCGCATGGACCGGCTGGTGGTGATGGACCAGGGCCGGATCGTCGAGACCGGTAGCCATGCCGAGCTGATCGAGGCCGGTGGACTGTACGCGCGGTTGTGGGCACGGCAGACCGGTGGTTTTGTCGCCGCGGAGCAATGACCAACACCGCACGGTGGATGCGCAACAGATGCGTGGATGCATCGGTGGGAAGGCGATGTTCCGCAGGGGCGTATGAAAGGAAACGGGGCTGATTTCTTGCTGCCAACACCACGAAGAGGTGCGCCTTGAACATTACCGGCTTTCTTCTGATGGACCATGAAGGTGAGGAAATCGAAGCGGATGCGCATGGCAGCAACATCGCATTCCTCTGCTTCGACTGCGGGTATCCAGTCCTGGCCAGCACATTGGATGAGCAGCGCGGCAGCGACGAGGAACATCCATCCAGATGCCGCAGCTGTGGTGCCGGCTATTTTCTCGATGTCCGGCTGCACGCAGAAAAGCTCTACATCCACATGCTCTGAGGCGACGAGCATCCACGCATGGCGTGGATCTACTGCAGGATCCGGGTGGATGGGATGCGCCTGCACACATGGAAATGAAAACGGCCCGGGTCTCCCCGGGCCGTTTCCATTCAACTCACACCCGATCCATCACTCGATCGGCTGGTCCAGCATCAGCTGGCGTGCGAAGCGCACCGGCGGTGCGCCGTAGGACAGCATCTGGTCGTGGTAGGCCTTCAGGTTGAACTTGTCACCCTGCTTGTCCTGCATCGCCTTGCGGGTGTCGAAGTGTTCCTGCGCACCGACGAAGTAGGTCGGCAGCTGAGCCGAGGTCAGCTGCGCGCGCACCCACTTGCCCGAGGCTTCGCTTTCCTGCTGGAAGGCGTCGTGGGTCATCAGGTGCATCGCCTTCTCGCGATCCCAGTTGTCCACGTGCACACCCTGGTCGAGGATCGCGTTGGAAATCGTGCGCAGGTAGAACTTCAGCTGCACCAGGTGGAACAGCGGGTCGTTGTTGAGGTACCCCTGCTCCTGCATCATGCGCTCGGTGTAGACCGCCCAGCCTTCGGCGAACAGGCCCGAGCGCAGCACCGCGCGCAGGGTGGAGGGGAACTTGGCCGAATGCCAGCCTTCCAGATAGTGTCCCGGGGTGCCCTCGTGGATGCTCAGCAGGTGGATCATGCGCGAGTTGTATTCGCGCAGGAACGAATCAACCTGCTTGTCGTTCCAGTCGTCCGGAATCGGCGAAACCGCGTAGAAGGTCTTCAGGTTCTTGTCCAGCGGGCCCGGCGAATCGCAATAGGCCACGGCCACGCCACGCTGGAATTCCGGCATCAGGATGATGTCCACCGGCGCGTCGGGCAGGGTCATCAGGTCGTGCTCGCGGACGAACGCAGTGGACTGCTCCAGTGCGGCCTTGGCGTCGTCGACCACCTTGTCGCGCGCCGGCTTGTCAGCGTAGGCCAGCTCCAGCGCGGCCTCGATCGCCTTCTGCTGCTGTTCGTCGGTCGGCTGCGCCGGCATTTCCGGTGCGCCCGGCTTGTCCTTCAGCACGGTCTGCGCGATGCCGTACATGTCCTCGCGCACGCGCTTGAGTTCGGCGCGTGCACGCTCACCGATCTCCTGCCGCGACAGCGAGGAATTCAGCGCGAACTTGAGCTTCTGGTCGTACTTTTCCGCACCGATGCGGAAGTCGCCCTTTGCGTTCGGCACCAGGGTCTTGTCCAGCCAGGTCTGCTGTTCGTCCACTGCCTTCTTCAGGCCGTCGATGGCGGCCTGCAGGCGCTGCTGGTCGGCCTGCGGCAGCTCGCCGATGTGCGGGGTGATGAAGGTATCGACGATGCTGAGGATGCCCTTGTTCTGCTTGGCCACGGTCTCGGCATGGATCTTCGGCACGCGCGCCGGATCCAGGTTTTCGCGGGCCTGGGCGAAGATCGCCGGCAGTTTCTCCATGCGCGCGGTGGCGGCCTTCAGGCGCTCGGGCAACGGCGCGAACTCGCGTGCCATCAGGCCGTAGATCGCGCTGCCGGCAACGCCGTTGTACAGCTGCGGATCCCACTTGCCGGACTGCATGACCTCGGCATTCCAGATTTCCGACTGCAGCTGGTTGCGCAGGATCGCTGCATCCACCTGGTTTTCGCGGCCCAGCTTGGCCACCTCGATCTTGTCCAGCTCGCCCAGCAGGCCCTTGTAGGCGTCCACGGTCTTCTGCTGGCCGGCCGCGCTCAGGTCGTCGATCTCGCTGTCATAGCGGTGGTCGCCGATCTGGGTGGCGCTGACCGGGGACAGCTGCATCCAGGTATCCAGGGCACGCTTGGACAGGTCGGCGAAGGCGGCGTCGACCGCCGCATCTCCGGCCTGCTGGCTGGCGGCCGGGGTGGAACCGTTGGTCGGGGCATCGGCCGGCTGGCAACCGGCGAGGGCGGCGACGAGGGCGAGGGCAAGAAGATGCGGGCGCATCGGCATTCCTGTACGGGGTCAATCCTCGAGCATAGGCCCCCGGGGCTGCTTTGTCCCCGTGCCATAGGATTACCATGGGCGCATACAAGGACTCTCCAGCGGAGCGCGGGACATGGAATACCAGGGAAGCTGCCATTGCGGCAGGATCGCATTCACCGTGCAGGCCGACGCCCCCATCAAGGACGTCATCGACTGCAACTGCTCGATGTGCCGCCGCCGCGGCAGCCTGCTCTGGTTCGCCCCGCGCGAGGCGTTCCAGCTGGGCACCGATATCGCCGACGTGGCGACCTACCAGTTCAATACCCATAACATCGATCACCATCACTGCCGCGAGTGCGGCACCGCGCCGTACAGCGAGGCGGTGGATCCGCGCAGCGGCCTGCCGATGGTGGCGATCAACGTGCGCTGCCTGCCACAGGTGGAGCTGGGTGGATTGTCGATCACCGCGTTCGACGGAGCCTCGCGATGACGGCGCCTCGCGTGTGGACGCGCGTGGTTATCGTGCCGGCATTGCTGCTGGCGTTGGCGGCCTGTGCCAAGAACGGTGAGCGAGCGCAGGAGGCCGGCGCAGTCGCTGCCGATGCCGATGCCGCTGTCGCTTCGCCGGAAGGCGCTTTCCTGGCCTACGAGCACGATGTGCAGGTGCAGCTGGAAGCAGCGCAGATCGCCCCGCGCATCCAGCAGGTCGCGCAGGCGTGCCAGAACGCGAAGTTCGGTGAGTGCGCGGTGCTGCAGGTGGATCAGCGCAGTGGCGAACAGCCCAGTGGCGAAGTCAAGGTACGCATCGCGCCGAAGGGCGTGGAATCGCTGATCGGCCTGGCCGGCGAGGGCGGCAAGCTGCAGGCGCGCAACACGCGTGCCGAGGACCTGGCCCAGCAGGTGGCCGACACCGCGCTGACCAAGGCTCGGCTGGAGAAGGAGCACGCGCGGCTGCTGTCCTACCAGGACCGCGGCGATCTGAAGATCGAGGATCTGATGGCGATCACCACGCGCCTGTCGGAGATCGAGGCGGGGGTGGAGCAGGCCACCAAGGATGCCGCCCAGCAGCGTAGGCGCATCGATACCCAGCTGGTGACGATGCATTTCGACACCACCTCGGGCCAGCGCAGCCGCAGCGAGATCGGCGAAGCACTGAGCGAGTCGGGCAGCATCCTCAGCACCAGCGTGGCATTCCTGATCCGTGCTGCGGCGGCATTGCTGCCGGTGGGTCTGGTGGCGCTGGTGATGGCCTGGATCGTCCGTGCGCTGATCCGTCGCCGACGCCGCAAGCCCTGATCGAACCGCGCCGCGTATTCGCCGGGCATGGCCCGGCGCTACTGGCACAGACGGCGCATGGCCGGCGTTACCGTGGTGCCTCGAGCATCGGGTAGCGCCGGGCCATGCCCGGCGGACGCTCAGCCTTCGTCGGTCTCGTATTCGACGAACACATCCAGTTCCAGTGCCAGTTCCTGCACCGCATCGCGCACTTTCTGCGCGGTGCTCTCGTTGCCTACTTCCACTTCCAGTTCGTGGGTGCCCGGGCCGATGTCGTCGGACAGGCCGGCCGAGCTGGAATCATCGTCATCCATGTGCGGCATCAGGTCGTCGGTCTCTTCGACGTGTTCGATGCCTTCCAGGCCGAGCAGCAGGTCGCTGATCGCGCGGGCATCATCTTCGGTTCCGGTAATTCTCAGTCGCAGCAGGGCCATGGCGGAAGCACGTTGTGGGGTTCGCCTGCAGCCTAGCCAGCGCTGGGCAAAGATCGGGTGAGGGCGCAGTCAGCCGGATGTGCTCGGGCGGCCCAGCAGGCTGTCCGGCAACGCAGGCACCGGCGTGCGCTCATCCGCTGCCTGGCCCAGCAGCCAGTCGATGAACAGCCGTGCGGCGGGGCTGGGCGGTCGCCCTTCGGCATGCACCACGTAATAGGCATAGCGTGCCTTCAGTGCAGGGCCAGGCAGGCGTACCAGCTCATAGCGCTGCAGGTACGGCTGGGCGACGTGGGTGCGCGCCAGCACCGCGCCCATGCCGTACACCGCCGCGCGCATCGCATCGGTACTGTCGGCAAAGGTGTGCATTGCCGGCAACGGCGACGGCGGACGCACGCCGGCATGGCGGAACCAATCGCGCCAGCCTTGTGTTGACAGATCGCTCAGCAGCGGCAGCTCGGCGATGCGTGCCGGGTCCTGCAGTGCTTCGACTCCCGGCAGCGCTGGGGACGCGACGGGAAACAGGTTGTCGTCCATCAGGTGCTGCGCGTGCAGTCCGGGCCATTGGCCCAGTCCGTAGCGGATGCCGACCTCCGGGCCGTTCTCGTCGTAACGGTCCAGGCCACTGCCGGTGTGCAGCTCGATGCGGATGTGTGGATGGGCCTGGGTGAAACGCGGTAGCCGTGGCAGCAGCCAGCAGTACGACAGCGAGCGCAGCGTCGCGATCCGCAGCGGCACGCTGTCCGCGTCCGGCTGCAGATGGTGGGCGACGGCGGCGACATCGGTGAACGCGGCGCTGGCGGCATCGGCCAACTGCCGGCCTTCGGCGGTCAGGCGTACCCCGCGTGCATGGCGCAGGAACAGGCGCGTGGCCAGCACCTCTTCCAGGCGTCGCACATGGTGGCTGACCGCGCTGGCGGTCAGATGCAGTTCCTGCGCGGCCTGGGCGAAGTTCTGATGGCGCGCAGCGACCGCGAAAACGGCCAGGGCGGGAAGCAGGGAAGGGCGTAGCAGCATGTCCAGCCTCAAACCATATTTGTGGCTGGCAGCGATACTACGCGCTTGTGCAGCGGGCGTCTGCGGCTGATCCTGTGTGGCCGGAACAGCGCCACGATGACGAACGGACAGAGCACATGAATGCGATACCCCAAGCGACCGAGCGTGATTGGCGCACACCGCTGGAATTGACCCTGCTCGGCGCGATCTGGGGCTGCTCGTTCCTGTTCATGCGGGTGGCGGTGCCTTCATTCGGGCCGTTCGCCCTGGTCGAGGTACGGCTGGTGCTGGGCGCACTGGTGTTGCTGCCGTTCCTGTGGCGCGCACGCGCGCAGTTCCCACCGCGCCGCTGGTTGTGGTTGGCGCCGATCGGCCTGGTCAATTCGGCGTTGCCGTTCGTGCTGTTCGCTTACGCCGCAGAGCGTGCGCCGGCTGCGATCGGTGCGATCTGCAATGCGATGACGGTGCTGTTTGCCGCACTGATCGCCTTCCTGTTCTTCGGCGAGAAGATCGGTGTACGCCGTGCCGGCGCGCTGCTGGTCGGTTTTGCCGGCGTGGTGGTGCTGGCCACGGCCAAGATCTCGGGGCTGAGCATCGGCACGGCCGTACTGGCCGGTGCCGCCGCCTCGCTGCTGTACGGCTTGGGCGTGAACCTGGTGAAGCGGCACATGACCGGTCTGCCTTCGGCTGCTGCCGCCGCTGCCACGTTGTCGTGCGCCTCATTGTGGTTGTTGCCGATGGCGCTCACTCATCTGCCGCAGGGTCCGATCCCAGGCAAGGCCTGGGGCGCGGCGATCGCGCTGGGCGTGGTCTGCACCGGATTCGCCTTCCTGATGTTCTATCGCCTGATCGGCCGCATCGGCCCGTCGCGTGCGTCAACGGTGACCTACCTTGTTCCGTTGTTCGGTGCTGCGTTCGCCTGGTTGTTCCTGGGCGAGCCGGTGACGCTGCAGATGCTGATTGCGGGTGCGTTGATTCTCGGTAGCGTGGCGGTGAGTCAGAAGGGCTGAGGGCGCCGACGCACCGTCGTCCGACACACTGGTAGTGCCGGGCGCTGCCCGGCAGCCTTTTCCCGCGCCTGCGGGGAGGCGTCACTTTCTTTGCTCGTGCAAAGAAAGTAACCAAAGAAACACGCCGCCAGGTCGCGAGCCGGTGCTGCGCACCGGTGCCCTGCGCTCCTCGGCCCGTCGAGGGACGGCGCGCAGAAGTCAGCCGACTAACAGTCGGCTCTACAGGACATCGGCGCCTCTTCGCCCTCGCCGGACCTGCGGTGCTCGGCTCGCTCAAGGCGGACTGGAAGGTCAAGACCAACAGCAAGAGCATCCACGCATGGCGTGGATCTACTGGGTGCAGCTGCGGCCTTTGATCTGGGTCCGCCTTGAGCGAGCCGAGCATCGCAGGGGACCGACGTGCGAAGCACGGCGGCTCGCGACCGGCGGAACGTTTCTTTTGGTTACTTTTCTTTGCGTACAAAGAAAAGTAACGCCCATGAACGGTGAAGCACCTTCAGCACGCGTCACGCGAGGAAAGCATCACCGCACCGGCACCGGAATATTGCACAGGTCGATATGCCCGGCCGGGCGCTTGTAGAAATCATCCACGCGGTTGCGCCGCGCCTCCACCGTATCGGTGAAGGTCTTTGAATCCGTGCGCAGCACCTGGATCGGCGTGCGCTCGGCCGCGGGCACGTCACTGGCGCGGCGGATCGACACGATCGGTGTGCGCAGCTTCGGGTCGGTGTAGAAACCCATCGGTGCCGGTCCACGCTGGATCGCACTGAGCAGTTCCATGCCCTTCAGCACGCGGCCGACCAGGGTGATGTTGCGGTCCAGCTGGCGCGGCGACTGGCCAGTCACCACGTAGAGTTCTGCACCGATACTGCTGTCTTCCTCGTTGCTGCGGCCCGCACCCAGCATGCCGTAGCAATGCGCCAGCCAAGCCTTGCCGGCCTGCGGGTCCTGGCCGACCGGGAAGCCGTCGACGAAGCCGGTCTGTGCTGCCCATCCATCGCGGTCGGGTAGCATGCTCACCTTCAGGCCGGCGCTGGCACGCTCGAACTCGGCCGGCAGCTTGCGCTGCGCGCTGCCGAACGGCTTGGCCTTGGCGGCATCGTCGGCTTCGGCATCGCCGAACTGCACCACGAAGTTGTCCTGCGAACGGTAGATGCTGGTGCCGTCCCAGAAGTGTTCGTGGGCGAAGGTCTGGATGTTGGCGACATGGCGCGGGGCGAACTGCGGCGCCAGCTCGATGATCACCCGCCCGGCCGGCAGATCCATGTACAGCAGGTTGGCCGGGTCCGGCGTGCGCCAGTCGCTGGCCGCGGAGGCATCGAGGATCTGCTGCGGGCTGCGGTAGGGCGTGGCTGCGCTGGCCATTGCGGGCAGCAGGCAGGCCAGGGCAAGGGCGGTCAGGGCAAGGCGTCGACGGTGCGGCATGGGATCCCCGGAACATGAACGAGGTCTCGATTCTGCGCGAGAGTGCGTGCCTGCGCCACGGTCGCGTGCTGGCCGTGTCCATGTACGTGCGGCACGATGGTCATTCTCCTTAATGGAAGCAGATGATGTTGATACCGCATCCGGAGGCCCCCGAAGCCGCACTGAGCGCCAGAATCGACCAGATCCTGAAGGCGTTCGTCGATGAAGGGGGGAATCGTGTGCATTGGTTGCAGACGTTGTCGCCACGTGGGCTGTTCGATCTTGATGAGCGTCGGCGCAGTTGGTGGGCTGCCAACGATGATGGCCTGCTCGCCTGCCTGAAAGCCTGTGCTGCGGCGCCGGTTACTGTGCAGACGGCGGCACTGTTCCTTGCGGGCTCGGATGGCAATGGCCGCACGCGTGAGGCCGCGTTGCAGATGATGCGCTCGGTGCCCAGCCATTTGACGTTGTCCTGTGCCTTGCTCCGCTGCAATGACTGGGTGGCTGAAGTGCGTGCGGCGGCGCAGGATTGCGTGATGTCCCTGCTCGGGCAGTGCGCGGTGCAGCACGTACTGGCGGCCTGGCCGGTCGCCGTGCGCCTGCGCCATTCCCAGCGCGTTGACCGGGCGTGGCTCGAGGGCACCCTGTTCGCCTGGTTGTCATCGCCCTCCAGCCGCATAGTGCTTGAAGGACTGCTGGGCCATCCCGACGCACGCACCCGGCTGATGGCCTACGCCGTCGCCCTGCACAGTCATCCGGATCGGGCAGCGTTGCGCGTGCGCGCGATTCTGGACAGTGATCCGCACATCTCGCACCTGGCACTTGCCGATCTTCTGCACCACGGTGAGCCTGCGGATGTCGAGGCGAAGTGCGCGCTGGCATTGTCCGCGCCTGCGAGCGGGGTACGTAGTGCCGCGTTGCGTGCGCTGGTCGAGCGCGAGGTGGCCGGCTTGGATGCGCACATCGAAACCGCGGCATTCGACCGTTCGAGAGGCGTGCGCCGGTTGGCGATGTGGCTGCTCCAGCAGCGGCAGGCCACGCCGGCCATCGCGTTGTGGCGAGACGAGCTCAAGCACCGTCGACGCGCGCGATGGCGCGAAGCATTGGAAGCGCTGGCCGATCACGCCGAGGCAGAGGATATGCCTGCATTGCGCGCCTTGTTGCCTCAGGTATCGGCGCGCCATCAGCGCAACTGCCTGCGCGGCTGGGTGCGGGCCGAGGGCGGTGCCCGTCTGGCATTGCTGCGCGAGGCACTGGAAAAGCCGGGGCGGACCGTGAATGCGTTGCTGGCCAGCGCCACCGTGCTATGGGCGGCAGAGCTGGACCCGCCGCGCCTGCTCGCCTTCTGCCACGACGGTCCTTCGCCGGTGGCACAGGCTGGCCTGCTCGGGCAGCTGACCCGGCTGCCCTTGTGGCAACACCTCGACCTGCTGCTGGATGCGGTACCGCAGCGCGAGGATGAACGTGCCTGGCACCTGCGGCTCGTGCATGGCTGGCTTCGGGTGAGCGGGCAGTACTCGCCGCTCGGGGCCGCCCGTCGGCAGGCCCTGCTCAGCCGGCTTGAAGAGGGCAGGCACGCTTTGCCGCAGAACGTTGCGGCCCAAGTGCGGGCGGCCGTCCATCATGCCTGAAGGCCCCCTTCCGCACGGCAGGATGACTAACGACACATTCGCTATACCGAACTTCGCACTACTGTGGACTTCAACGTAGTGGAGGGCCGGTCATGTCCGAGGACGATGTCCACCTGAAGAAGTTCCAGAAGGAGCTCAGCGCCGGCACCGTGTCGCTGGCCCTGCTCGCAGTGCTGGCCCGCGCAGGTGAGCCGCTGTACGGCTACCTGATCGCCAAGGAGCTGGAACGGGTGGGCGAGGGCGTGCTCAGTGGCAAGCAGAGCGCGCTGTACCCGGTGCTGCGCAACCTGGAGGGCGCCGGCCTGCTGGAGAGCCATGTGGAGCCGTCCAGCAGCGGGCCGCCGCGCCGCTACTACCGCATCAACGCGCGTGGCCGGGAGGTGCTGCAGCAATGGCGCCAGGCCTGGCGCGACACCCGTGATTCCGTCGATTCCGTGTTGGAGGGGATACCGCAATGAACGACCTGGACCTGGCAGGCAACCGTCTGCCCAGCACCATCCCGCAGTACCTGGCGCAGCTGCGTGCGGCGCTGGACGGTGCCGATCCGGCGATGGTGCAGGACGCCCTGTACGACGCCGAGGAATACCTGCGCTCTGAACTGGCGGCGCAACCCGGCCGCAGCGAAGCCGAGGTCATCGCCGACGTCGCCGGCAGCTACGGCGCACCGGACGAGGTGGCGGAGATCTACCGCGAAACCGAGCTCACGGTGAACCGCGCGCTGCGCACGCCGCGGGCTGACACGGGCCCGGTGCTGCGTGCAGCGGCCGAGGCCAGCGGTGCTGCACCGGCGGCACAGCCCGCAGCGCCCGTGCAACGCTCGCTGCTGGCGCGCTTCTTCGGCGTAGTGACGGACCCGCACACCTACGGCGCGCTGTTCTACATGCTGTTGTCGCTGGCCACCGGCATCTTCTTCTTCACCTGGGTGGTCACCGGCCTGTCGCTGTCGCTGGGCCTGCTGATCCTGATCATTGGCGTCCCGCTGACGGTGCTGTTCTTCGGCTCGGTGCGTGGACTGGCGTTGCTGGAAGGGCGGCTGGTGGAAGCGCTGCTGGGCGAGCGCATGCCGCGCCGGCCGCAGTACACCGACCGCAGCCGCAGCTGGCTGCAGCGTATCGGCGACATGTTCACCGATGGCCGCACCTGGCTGACCCTGCTGTACTTCGTGCTGATGCTGCCGCTGGGCATCGTCTACTTCACCATCGCGGTGACCCTGCTGTCGCTATCGCTGGGCTTGATCTGGGCGCCGGTGGCGGCGATCTTCAGCGGCGACATTCCCGGCATCTACATCAACGACGTGAACGTGCTGCCGATGGCAGCCTCGCCGCTGGTGGCGATCGTGGTAGCAGCGGTGGGTGTGTTGCTGCTGCTGCTGACGATGCACCTGGCACGCGGCATCGGCAAGCTGCACGGCATGCTGGCCAAGAACCTGCTGGTGCGCCTGTAAGGCAGCGATTTTTTCTCTGGTGGGTGCCGACCTCGGTCGGCACTTCGCCATGGTAGGTGCCAACCTTGGTTGGCACGAACCATCAGGTGTCAGTACGCTTGAAAGAGCGCCAACCAAGGTTGGCATCCACCAGGGACGTGCTACCCCGCCTTGCGGCGCAGCGGGGTGACGTTGCTCTTCTTCTTCGTGGCCTTCGCTGCCGGGGCTTCGGCATGCGCGGCGAAGAAGTCACGCACCTTCGGGTACACCACCTCGCGCCAGCGGCGGCCGCTGAAGATGCCGTAATGGCCTGCACCATCCACGATGAAGTGTTCACGGCGTTCGGCCGGTATACCGCTGCACAGTGCCTGCGCCGCTTCGGTCTGGCCGAGGCCGGCGATATCGTCCAGCTCGCCTTCGATGCTCAGCAGCGCGGTATCGCGGATTGCCGACGGGTCGACCTTTTCGCCGTTGACCACCCACTCGCCACGCGGCAGCAGGAAGTCCTGGAACACCACGGAGATGGTGTCCAAGTAGTACTTGGCCGGCATGTCCAGCACCGCGTTGTACTCGTCGTAGAAGCGACGGTGCGCGTCGGCATCTTCCAGGTCGCCCTTCACCAGGTCGGTGTAGAAATCCCAGTGCGAGCTGAAGTGGCGGCTGGGATTCATCGACAGGAAGCCGGCGTGCTGCAAGAAACCGGGATACACGCGGCGGCCGGCACCGGGATAGCTGGCCGGCACGGTGTGGATGACATTGTTCTCGAACCACGACAGCGGGTTCTGCGTCGCCAGGTTGTTGACCGCGGTCGGGCTGCAGCGCGCATCGATCGGCCCACCCATCATCACCAGCGTGCGCGGCGTCGGTTCGCCGCGGCTGGCCATCAATGAAACCGCGGCCAGCACCGGTACGGTCGGCTGGCAGACACTCACCACGTGCAGGCGCTCCACGCCAAGATGGCGGATGAACTCTTGGATGTAGGCGATGTAGTCGTCCAGCCCGAATTCACCTTCGCTGCCGGGCACCATGCGCGCGTCGACCCAGTCGGTCACGTACACGCGGTGGTCGCGCAGCAGCGTGCGCACGGTATCGCGCAGCAGCGTGGCGTGATGGCCCGACAACGGCGCCACCACCAGCACGAACGGCTGGTTGAGCATGGTGTGCAGCTGGTCGGCTTCATTGCTGTGGCGCTTGAAGCGCAGCAGCTTGCAGAACGGCTTGCTGAGTTCCTCGTGCACCACGATCGGCACGCGCTCGCCCTCGACCTCGATTTCGTTGATGCCCCATTCGGGCTTCTCGTAATCCTTGCCGATGCGATGGAACAGCTCATTGACCGCCGCCAAGCGATCAGCGCCGGGCATCTGCGACCACCAGTGTCCCTGATTGGCGAAGAACTTGGCGTTGGCCTGGGCCTGGTGCACCCAGGGGGCGAGCAGGTTGCGGGTCAGTTCGTGCAGTTGATAGAGCATGCCGACCGAATATGTATGGTCTTATGTTGCCGCGCAGCATAGCGCATCCGACTGTCCCGGACGTTAAGCAGACTCACTGATCGTATTCAGCGGGCCGCCTGCTCCAGTGCGGCCGCTTCACCGGCCAGTGCTGGCCCCAGCCAGAGGTGGGACCCGACTGCCTGCAGGCCTTGGCGCGTCAGCTCGCGCCGGTACCAGCGAGCCGGACGCGACTGGAAGCCGTCATGGTCGCCCTCGAATTCATCTTCGGCGGCGAAGGTCTCCAGGAACGCCACGCCTGCGGTCAGCTCGGCGACACCGGCCAGGCCTGCGCGCAGTTCGCGGTTGGGCACGTAATGCATCACGTCCGAACAGACCAGCAGGTCGACCGGGGCGCAGGGCCGCAGCCAGGCGAAATCGCCGAAGCTGGCCAGGTGCAGGTTGCGGGTGCGGCCGTAGCGGCGCACAGCGTACTCGCTGCTGTCGAAACCGAGGTATTCGACCTTCGGACGCAGTTTCAGCAGCGGTGCGCGCCACGCACCTTCGCCGCAGCCGATATCCAGCACGCTGCGGATCGGTCGTTCCAGGTAGTACTCGGCCGTCGCCACGGCGAGGGCGACCTTGCGCGCCAGGCGCGCGCTGCCGCCGATGTCGGCGTGCCGGTACCAGCGCTGGAAGTAGGCGGCGTCGTAGGTCTTGTCCATGGCGGTCCGGTGCAGTCGTGAAATCGGCGCCTATCGTACGGCGTTGCAGCACGTCATGCGTCGATGTGTCGCGGCGGTTGCACGTGAGGTGGCCTCGTCAGCGCATGCGAGAATGGCGGACATCCACGCCAGCCGCCGGAGCGAGCGCATGCAGAGCTATTACTGGGTCAAGACCTTCCACATCGTGTTCGTGGTGGCATGGATGGCCACGGTGTTCTACCTGCCGCGCATCCTGGTGAACCTGTCCGAGACCGCGGGGCAGCCGGCGGTGGTCGAGCGCCTGCAGCTGATGGGCATGCGCCTGTATCGCTTCGGCCATTCGATGTTCGGCCTGGCGTTCGTGCTCGGCCTGGTGCTGTGGCTGGGCTACAAGGTGATTCCGGATTTCCCGACCATGGTCGCCCCGGGTGGCGCGGGATGGCTGCACGCCAAGCTGGGCCTGGTGGTGGTGCTGCTGGCGTACTTCATCTGGATCGGGCGGCTGCTGAAAGGCGTGGCCAAGGGCAGGGCGCTGCCGTCGTCGCGCGCGCTGCGCTGGATCAACGAGATCCCGCTGCTGGCCTTCATCCCGATCGTCTGGCTGGTGCTGGCCAAGCCGTTCTGAGGGGGCATCATTTGCCTCTGGTAGATCCACGCCATGCGTGGATGCCGCGCGAGGCACAAACAAAAAGAGCCGGGCATCTGCCCGGCTCTTTCGTTTCTGTAATCCCCTGCATGTTGCCGGCCAGCGGCCGGCACTACCAAGCTTGTCTAGCGGCTGGCAGCACGGGGCTTACGCCGCTTCGTAAGTACCGTAGCTGCGCAGGCGCTTGTAGCGCTGGTCCAGCAGCTCTTCGGTGGACAGCGCATCCAGCGCGTCCAGCTCGTTCAGCAGCACGGCCTTCAGCCGCTTGGCCATCTGCGTCGGGTTGCGGTGGGCGCCGCCGGTCGGCTCGCGCACGACCTTGTCGACCAGGCCCAGGCCCTTCAGGCGCGGCGCGGTCAGGCCCAGCTGCTCGGCAGCATCCTTGGCCTTGCCGGCATCCTTCCACAGGATCGAAGCACAGCCTTCCGGGGTGATGGTCGAGTACACCGCGTATTCCAGCATCACGGTACGGTCGCCCACGCCCAGCGCCAGTGCGCCGCCCGAGCCGCCTTCACCGATCACGGTGCAGATGATCGGCACCTTCAGTTCGGCCATTTCGATCAGGTTGCGCGCGATCGCTTCGGACTGGCCGCGCGACTCGGCATCGATGCCCGGCCAGGCGCCGGCGGTGTCGATCAGGGTCAGCACCGGCAGGCCGAAACGCTCGGCCATCTTCATCAGGCGCAGCGCCTTGCGGTAGCCCTCGGGCTTGGGCATGCCGAAGTTGCGCTTGATCTTTTCCTTGGTGTCGCGGCCCTTCTGGTGGCCGATGACCATCACCGAGCGGCCATTGATGCGGGCCAGGCC
Source organism: Stenotrophomonas sp. OVS01A (assembly GCF_019969775.1). Lineage (NCBI taxonomy): Bacteria > Pseudomonadati > Pseudomonadota > Gammaproteobacteria > Lysobacterales > Lysobacteraceae > Stenotrophomonas > Stenotrophomonas sp. OVS01A. The sequence goes on from NZ_JAHXYV010000001.1 coordinate 619,710, forward strand.
GCCCATGATCGCCTTGTCGTCGGCGAAGGCACGGTCGCCGGCCAGTTCCTGGAACTCATCGCAGATGATGCGGATGTAGTCGGCGGTGTACGGGCGCGACGGATGGCGGGCCAGCTGCAGCACCTGCCACGAGGTCAGGTTGCGGAAGATCTGTGCGGTGCGCACGCGCAGCTTGTCCTGCAGCGCATGCACTTCGGCCTCGACATTGACCGCCGGCCCGGCACTGGCGTTGCGCAGTTCCTGGATCTTGGCTTCCAGGTCGGCGATGGGTTGCTCGAAGTCGAGGTAGTTCGGATTCATCGGAAGCCGTCGTGTAAAGAAGAGGGGAATTCTAGCCGAATGCGCAGGAACGGCCCGTACGCCTTCGTCTGGAAGCCGACGGTAGCGCAGTGGGGGCCGGCGGCGCCAGTCGGTCCGCCGGCCGCCGGTTCAGGGCAGGACCAGCGCGCTGCGGGCCATTTCGGTACTGCGGATCGTCACGAAGTCGTTGTAGGCCTGGTTGGCCGCCACCGGCAGCTTCGCGCCGAGCGTCATGGTGGCCTGGGTGAAGGCCATCTGCGCCTGGAAGTCTTCCTTGCGCAGGGCCTTCTGCTCGCTGGCCGTGCTGGCCTTCAGCCAGCGGGCATAGATGTCGCGCACCGGACCGGCATGGGCCTCGAAGGCCGGGTCCAGCGCGGGCAGCGCCGGCGCCGGTTCCAGCGTGTAGGCCGGGGCCACGTAGCCGGCGGGCTGCTCGCGCTTGTAGGCACCGGGTTCGCCCATGCTGGCCTCGATGTAGGTGATGAACTCGGGCGCGGTGAAGATCTTGGTGCTGATCCGGCCGCCGGTCGAGTCCACGTGCGCAACCACCTGCTCCTCGGGGAACGGCTCGCGCACGCCGAAGTTCCAGGTCTTGTCGATGAACAGGCCGTGGTGCTTTTCGAACGGTCCCTTGAACTCGACACCGCCCAGCTCGATGCCCAGGCCGCTGACGCCGAAGTTCTTCAGCTTGTCCTCGCCGGTCACATAGATCTCGCGCGCCGTCACGTACTCGCTGAGGCTGGGATTGATCAGGCCGCCGCGGCCGTCGGCGTAGACGATGAAGCGCACATCGCCCAGGCGGTCGGTATGCAGGTGATGCTCACCGGCAGCCAGGCTGATCGGTCGCGACGCGTGCGCGGCCACCGGCAGGTCCTTGCCATCGATGCTGATCGCCAGCGGCGCATCGGTCGGGTTGTCGATCTCGAAATCGACCTTGGAGGAACAGCCGGCCAGCGCGAGCGCGGCCATCATCGGCAACAGCAGGTTCTTCATTACGGGCAATCGTCCTTGACGTATGCAGCGGGAAAGCGGAAACGGGGTGGGGCCAGCCTCAGCTGGCCCATGGCGGGCTGTAGCGCACCTTCAGCGTGCGCACTGCCGGTTCGGCGCGCAGCGCCTCCATCAGCTTGGAATCGACGCGCACCGCGCTCTGCCCGGAAACATCGAGCATGCCGGCGATGCCGCCATCGGGGCCCTTCAGCAGCAGGTCCAGGCGCAGGGGCGTGCGGCCGGGGCGATGGCGGTCGAGCAGGGCGTCGATGCGCTCCCACACCGGCCGCTGATGGCGCAGGTCCAGCCGCAGCGACAGGCGCGTGGCGTAGTTCGCACAGACCTCGTCGAAGTCCCAGCACTGGCGGATGCGCAGTGCGAAGCCGCCATTGAATTCGTCTTCGCGCAGGCCGCCCTTGACCACCAGGATACGGTCCTTGGTCATCAGGTGGCCGAACTCGGCCATGGCATCGGAGAACGCGCTGCATTCGACGCGGCCACGGCCATCTTCCAGCTGGATGAAGATCTGGCTCTCGCCCTTGCGGCGCACGCCGACCACCTGGCCGGCAAGCACGGTCTGCACTTCCGGACGCCAGCGCTTCTCGCCGCCACCACTGTTGCTGTTGGCACTCCAGATCTTTTCCACCGAGCCGAGGTCGGTACCGACCAGATCGCGCACGTCATCGCGCCACGGGTCGAACGGGTGGCCGCTGAGGTAGAAGCCCAGCGTGTCGCGCTCGCCGTTGAGGCGCTGCAGCAACGGCCATTCGTCGGTTTCCTGCAGCTCCAGGTGGATGGCCTGCACGCCCGGCTCGGGGCCGCCGAACAGCGAGTTCTGGCCGGACGCACGCTCGCGCGCCATCTGTTCGGTGGCCTTGATCACTTCCGGCAGCTGCAGCATCAGCGAGGCACGGTTGTGGCCCAGCTCATCCAGCGCACCGCAGTTGATCATTGCTTCCAGCGTGCGCCGGTTGAGCTTGGCCGAACCGATGCGGGTGCAGAAATCGAGCAGATCGGTGTAGTCGCCGCCGCGAAGGCGTTCGTCCACCACCGCTTCGCAGGCACCCTGGCCGACGCCCTTGATCGCCCCCAGGCCGTACTGGATCGTGTCCGGCGTAGACGCTTCAAACATGAAGGCGGACTGGTTCACCTTCGGCGGCAGCACGGTCAGGCCGAGGTTGCGCACCTCGTCCAGGAAGCCGACCACCTTTTCGGTGTTGTCCATGTCCGAAGACAGCGTCGCGGCCATGAACTCGGCCGGGTAATGGCGCTTGAGCCAGGCCGTCTGGTAACTCACCAGCGCGTAGGCGGCGGCATGCGACTTGTTGAAGCCGTAGCCGGCGAACTTCTCCATCAGGTCGAAGATCGCATCGGCCTTGGCTTCGCCGACGCCGTCCTTGGCCGCACCTTCGCGGAAGATCTCGCGGTGCTTGGCCATTTCCGCCGGCACCTTCTTGCCCATCGCACGGCGCAGCAGGTCGGCGCCGCCCAGCGAGTAGCCGCCGACGATCTGCGCCATCTGCATCACCTGCTCCTGGTACACCATGATGCCGTAGGTGTCGCGCAGGATGCGCTCGGTGCGCGGATCGGGATACTCCACGTCTTCGCGCCCGTGCTTGCGGTCGACGAAGGAGGGAATCAGGTCCATCGGGCCGGGTCGGTACAGCGACACCAGCGCGATCAGGTCTTCGAAACGGTCGGGCTTGGCGTCCTTCAGCAGGCGGCGCATGCCCGAGGATTCGAACTGGAACACCGCGCCGGTATTGCCCGAGGCGAAGATGTCCTTGTAGGTGGGCGCATCGTCCAGCGGCAGCTGGGTGATGTCCACCGGCGGAATGCCGGCGCGCTCATGGCGCTTGTTGATCGCCTTCACCGCCCAGTCGATGATCGTCAGCGTGCGCAGGCCGAGGAAGTCGAACTTCACCAGGCCGACTTCTTCAACGTCGTTCTTGTCGAACTGGGTGACCGGATTCTTGCCGCGGCCGTCTTCATCGTGTTCGGCAAACAGCGGGCAGAACTCGCTCAACGGCTCGGGCGCGATCACCACGCCACCGGCGTGCTTGCCGGCGTTGCGGGTCAGGTCTTCCAGCTGCCGCGCCAGGTCGATCAGGTCGCGGACGTCGTCCTCGCTCTGGTAGCGCTGGATCAGCTCGGGCGAAGCCATCTCGCTGTCCTTGCCCTCACCCATCGCATCCTTCAGCGAGATGCCGAGGATGTTCGGGATCAGCTTGGCGACGCCGTCGACCAGGCCGTAGGGGAAGCCGAGCACGCGGCCGGAATCGCGCACCACCGCCTTGGCTGCCATGGTGCCGTAGGTGATGATCTGGCTGACCCGCTCGCGGCCATACTTGCGCGCAACGTAGTCGATGACTTCGTCGCGGCGGTCCATGCAGAAGTCGATGTCGAAGTCGGGCATCGACACGCGTTCGGGGTTGAGGAAGCGCTCGAACAGCAGGTTGTACGGCAGCGGGTCCAGATCGGTGATCTGCAGCGCCCATGCCACCAGCGAACCCGCACCCGAACCACGGCCCGGGCCGATCGGAATGCCCTGCGCCTTGCCCCACTGGATGAAGTCGGCCACGATCAGGAAGTAGCCGGGGAAGCCCATCTTGATGATGGTGTCCAGCTCGAACTCGAGGCGGTCGCTGTAATCCTGCGCGGTCATGCCGGGCGCGATGGGATTCTTTTCCAGGCGTGCGGCCAGGCCCTTGCGCGACTCGCTGCGGATCCAGCTGTCCAGCGTCTCCTCGTCGGGCACCGGATAGTCGGGCAGGAAGTAGGTGCCCAAGCGCATCTCGATGTTGCAGCGCTCGGCCAGCGCCAGCGTGTTGTCGATCGCATCGGGGATGTCGGCGAACAGCGCGCACATCTCTTCGGCCGACTTCAGGTACTGCTGGTCGCTGTACTCGCGTGGGCGCTTGGGGTCATCCAGCACGCGGCCGGTGGAGATGCACACGCGGGCTTCGTGCGCGCTGAAATCGGACGGTGACAGGAAGCGTACGTCGTTGCTGGCGATCACCGGCAGGCCACGCTGGCCGGCGGCCATCAGCGCGAACTGGTTGAAGCTCTCTTCGCCATCGCGGCCGGTGCGGGTCAGCTCCAGGTGCAGGCCGTCGCCGAACACGCGCTGCCAGTCGGCCAGCTGCTGCTCGGCCAGATCGTGCTTGCCATCCAGGGCCAGGCGCCCGGCCAGGCTGTCACGGCCGGCCAGGGCGAACAGGTTGGCGTTGCCGGCCTTCAGCCAGTCCGGATGCACCGCCACGCCGCCCTCGGGGCGATGGCCTTCCATCCATGCCCGGGTCAGCAGACGCGACAGGCTCAGGTAGCCCTCGCGGTCGCGGCACAGCAGGGTCATCCGCCACGGGTCCTGGCCTTCTTCGGCGATCATCACGTCGGCGCCGGCGATGGGCTTGATGCCCACGCCTTCGGCGGCCTTGTAGAACTTGACCAGGGCGAACAGGTTGTTGAGGTCGGTCACCGCCAGCGCAGGCAGGCCGAGTTCTACCGAGCGCGACAGCAGGTTGGCCTGCTTGGCCTTCTTCGGGTCAGCCTGGTCCGGCTTGGCCGGCACGCGGATGGTGGAGTCCGCCAGCGAGAACTCGGTGTGGACGTGGAGATGTACGAAGCGGGAGTTGGACATGCCGGACCAGGTTGGAGCGCGCAGGCCCCGGGTGCAGACGCGGGAATCGTCGCCGGGGTCGGGAAGCGCTGGAGTGCCCGGTCAGGGTAGCGAGGGCAGGGGGTTGCGACAAGGACTTGACGGTGCGCGATATCGCCAATGCCGTCGGGCATGGCACGGCGCTACCGGGGACGTTCATGTTGCCGTGGTAGCGCCGGGCCATGCCCGGCGAACGTTCAGGCGACCGCGATGGCGGCCGCCACAGCCGGCGGCGCCTCCAGGCACTCGCGCACCGGGGCGAAGCTGCGCCGGTGCTCCGCGCACGGGCCGTGTTCACGCAGGGCGGCCAGATGCGCCGGGGTGCCGTAGCCCTTGTGCTGGTCGAAGCCGTACTGCGGGTGGCGTGCGTGCAGGTCCAGCATGTAGCGGTCGCGCGAGACCTTGGCCAGGATCGAGGCTGCCATGATCGCGCGGTCGATGCCATCGCCGCCGACCAGCGCCTGCGCCGGCAGCACCAGCCCCTTGGGCACCACGTTGCCGTCGATGCGGGCGAAGCCGGCCACGTGGGCCACCGCCGCGACGACATCGCGCATGCCCTGCAGGGTGGCCTGATAGATGTTCAGGCGGTCAATGGCTTCCACGTCCACCAGCACCACGTGCCAGGCCAGGGCGCGGTCGAGGATGCGGTCATGCAGCTGCTCGCGGCGGGCCGCGGTCAGCTGCTTGGAATCATCCAGGCCGTTCAGTCGTGGCCGCTGTGGATCGAACACCACTGCTGCCACCGCGACGGGGCCGGCCAGCGGTCCGCGTCCGGCTTCGTCGACACCGGCGATGCGGTGGCCGGGGTCGATCACCGCGGCACCATCGAACAAGGCCAGGCTGGCGGCTGCGGCGTGGCGGCGGCTCATGCCTTTTCCTGGCCGCGCACCAGCAGCTCGCCAACGGCATCGGCTGCGCGCGCCGATGCATTGCGGCGCAGTCGTTCATGCAGGCGCGCGTAGGTGCCCTGCAGGTCGGCGATCCGCTGCGGATGGTCGAACCACTGCTGGATGGCGGCGGCCAGTTTTTCCGGCGTGCAGTCGTGCTGCATCAGCTCTGGCGCCAGGTCCTGGCCGGCCAGGATGTTGGGCAGGGCGAAGCGGTCGACCTTGATCAACCCCAGCGCCTTCACCAGGCGGTACGTCAGTTCGTTGACCCGGTAGCCGACCACCATCGGACGCTTCACCAGCATCGCCTCCAGGGTGGCGGTACCGGAGGCCAGAACCACGACGTCGGCGGCGATCATCGCGTTGCGTGCCTGGCCGTCCAGTACATGCGAATAGGCCACCGGCAGCGCCGAGCGTGACAGCTGCTCTTCGATCAGGCGCCGGCAGGCCGCGTTGGCCGCCGGCACCACCACGTGCAGGCCGGGAATGCGCTCGGATACCTGCCAGGCGGCCTCGAAGAAGGCTTCGCCGAGCTTGGATATCTCGCCCAGGCGGCTGCCGGGAAGCACGGCCAGCACCTTGGCCGAGGCGGGCAGGCCGAGCTCGATCCGGGCCGCTTCCCGGTCGACGTGCAGCGGGATGTCATCGGCCATCGGATGGCCGACGAAGCGCGCGTCGATGCCGTGCTTGGCGTAGATCGGCGGTTCCATCGGGAACAGGCACAGCACCAGGTCGGCGCTGCTGCCGATCTTCTCGGCACGCTTCTCGCGCCATGCCCATACCGAAGGGCTGACGTAGTGCACGGTGCGCACGCCACGCTGTTTCAGCCAGCGTTCGATGCCCAGATTGAAGTCCGGAGCGTCGATGCCGATGAACACATCCGGTTGCCACTCCAGCGCACGCTGGCGGAAGGCCGAACGCAGCTTGAGCAGCCGCGGCAGATGGCGCAGGACTTCGGTCAGGCCCATCACCGCCAGTTCGCTGGCATCGTGCCAGGTCTGGCAGCCGGCGCTGCGCATGGCATCGCCGCCGATGCCGGCGAATTCGGCATGCGGGAAGCGGGCCTTCAGTTCGCGCACCAGGCCTGCGCCTAGCAGGTCGCCGGAGGCTTCACCGGCGACGAGGGCGATCCGCAACGGGCGCTCGCTGAGCACCCGGTGTGCAGGCACGCTGCCGGCCATCGAGGCCAGCGAAATCACCTCGGCGCCGGCCGGCGCCTGGCCGGTCGCGCTGCTCATCGCAGCAGGTGCCTCTCGGTGTGCTCGATGAAGTCCAGCATCGACTTGACGTCGTCACTGTCGCGCGCCTGCTCGGCCAGCTGTGCCTTGGCTTCGGCCAGCGGCAGGCCCGCCACGTACAGCGTGCGGTAGGCACGCTTGATGGCGGTGATGCGTTCGGGATCGAAGCCGCGACGCTTCAGGCCCTCGCTGTTGATGCCGCGCGGGCGGCCCAGCGAGTCGGTGCCGACCATGGTGAACGGCGGGACGTCGCCATTGGTCAGCGCGCCCATGCCGAGGAAGGCATGTGCACCGATGCGGCAGAACTGGTGCGCACCAGCGAAGCCGCTGATGATCACGTAGTCACCCACGGTCACGTGCCCGGCCAGGGTGGTGTTGTTGGAGAACACGCAGAAGTTGCCGACGTGGCAATCGTGGGCCACGTGCGTGTAGGCCAGCATCCAGTTGTCATCGCCGATGGTGGTGATGCCACCGCCGCCGCCAGTGCCACGGTTGAGGGTGACGAACTCGCGGAACACGTTGCGGTCGCCGATCACCAGTTCGGTGCGTTCACCGCCGTACTTCTTGTCCTGCGGTTCGCCGCCGACCGCGACATGGCCGATGAAACGGTTGTCGCGGCCGATCCGGGTCGGGCCATGGATGCTGCAGTGCGGACCGACCTCGGTGCCGGCACCGATCTCGACGTCCGGCCCGATGATCGTGAACGCGCCCACGCGGACATCGTCGGCCAGGCGCGCCGACGGATCGATCACGGCAGTAGGGTGGATCAGGGGGGCGTTGTCGCTCATCTCGGACCTCCAGCCAGGGTCATTCGCGGGTGCCGGCGCACAGCACCTCGGCGCAGGCGACGACTTCGCCGTCGACCTTGGCCACACAGTCGTACACGGCCATGTTGCGGATCACGCGCTTGATCTCCACGTGCATCTCCAGCACGTCACCGGGCACCACCTGCTTGGTGAAGCGGGCCTTGTCGACCTTGACCATGTAGAACAGCTTGGACTGCGCATCGCGGCCCAGCGTCAACTGGGTCAGCACGCCGCCGGCCTGGGCCATGGCTTCGATGATCAGCACGCCAGGCATGATCGGCTGGCCCGGGAAGTGGCCCTGGAAGAACGGCTCGTTGATGCTGACGTTCTTGGTCGCGACGATCGTGCGCTTCTCGTAGTCGATCGACACCACCTTGTCCACCAGCAGGAACGGGTAGCGGTGCGGAAGCAGCGTCTGGATCTGCGCCATGTCCGGCAGGGTCTGGGTGTGGCTCATTCTTTCTCCTTGCTCACAGACAGGATGCGACGGGCCAGTGCATCGAGCTGCTTGAAGCGCGCGGCATTCTTGCGCCACGTGCGGTTGTCGGTCAGGGGCGTGCCGGAGGAATACTCGCCCGGCTCGGTGATGGAGTTGCGGACCACCGATTTGCCGGTGATCACGACCTTGTCGCAGATTTCAAGATGACCGACGACGCCAACGGCGCCGCCGAGCAGGCAGTAACGGCCGATCTTGGCGCTGCCGGCAATGCCGGTGCAGCCGGCGATGGCCGAGTGCGCGCCGATCTGCACGTTGTGTGCGATCTGTACCAGGTTGTCCAGGCGGACGTCCTCGGCCAGCACGGTGTCTTCCAGCGCGCCACGGTCGACACAGGTGTTGGCGCCGATCTCGCAGTCGTCGCCGATGCGCACGCCGCCAAGCTGCGGCACCTTGATCCATTTGCCAGCGTCCATGGCCAGGCCGAAGCCATCGGCGCCCAGCACGGCGCCGGGATGGATGCGCACGCGCTTGCCCAGCTTGACGCGGGTGACCAGGGTGACGCGGGCGATCAGTTCACAGCCGCTGTCGAGGGTGCAGTCTTCGCCGATGATGCTGCCGGCGCCGATGATGCAGTTCTCGCCGATGACGCTGCGTGCGCCGATGGTGACGAACGGACCGACGTGGGCGCTGGCGGCGACCTGCGCCTGCGGGTCGATCACTGCGCTGGGATGGATGCCGGGCGGGCGGGTCGGGGCGATGTCGAACAGCGCGCCGATCTTGGCAAAGGTGGTGTAAGGGTCCTTGGCAACCAGCGCGGTGCCGGGAGCCGCGTCGGCATCCTCGGCGCGCAGCACCACGATGCCGGCCTGGCTGTCGGCCAGCTGGGCGCGGTAGCGCGGATTGGCAAGGAAGGTCAGCTGGCCGGCACCGGCATGGGCGAGGGTGGCCACGCCATGGATGGCGGTGCCTGGGTCGCCATGGACCTGCAGGCCGAACTGATCGGCGAGTTGCTGGGCGGTGTAGGTAGGAGTATTCACGGCGGGAGTTTAACGTGTGACGCCATTGCGGTCATGCGGGAGCGGTTCTGCGGCCAACGGCGGGGCCCCTCGTGGCTGGCAGAGTGAGGCCCGAGGGCCGGGTCGGACGGGTGGGGCCCGCGAGGGACGGCGCAAGTACGTCCCTGTAGCCTTGGTCGCCGCATCCATGCGGCTCACACCCTCGCGGGCCCCACCCATCCGCCCTTCGACGGTCTGGCGCGAGTGCCAGCCACGGAAAAACAGAAAAAATCAAAAGCAGTTCGGCTGCCGCGCCCGCGCGGGCGCCCGAAAACGAAAACGCCGGGCAGAGCCCGGCGATTCGTACCCCGTCTGGGGGCCAGTTAGAACTGGCCACCAAACGTAAATTGCAGACGTTCGATCTCGTCGCCGTCCTTCTTCTTCAGCGGGAACGCGTAGCTGATCGAGATCGGGCCGACCGGGGCGCGCCACAGCAGGGCTACACCAGTGGAGACGCGCAGCTCGTTGGCCTTGAAGTTGTCGGTGCCGTTGTAGACGTTGCCGAAGTCGACGAAGGCCGACACACGGGCCGACGGGCTGTCGAACAGGCGCGGGAAGTAGGCTTCGACCGAACCGACGGTCTTCAGCGAACCACCCAGCGGCTGGCCGTTCGGGTAGCCGTTGGTGACTTCGCGCGGGCCGAGCGTGTTGTCCTCGAAGCCACGAACCGAGTTGGTACCACCGGCGTAGAAGTTCTCGTAGAACGGCAGGCCCGACGCGGTCACCGAGCGCAGGTTGCCATCCTTGTCCGGCACCATCGCGGTCTTGTCATTGCCATAGCTGTCGCCGTAGCCAACTTCCGCGCGGGTGTTGATGACCAGCGAGGGGATGATCGGCCAGTATTTGCTGATCTGGTAGTTGAGCTTGTAGTACTCGACGGTCGAGCCGGGCAGCGTGGTTTCCAGGCCCACGCGCTGGTAGGTACCGCGGGTCGGCATGAAGTAGTCGTTGCGCGAGTCGCGGGCCCAGCCCAGCTCAGTGCGCCAGGAGTGGAACGTGCGGCGCCCGATCACATTGATGTAGTCGATGATGGACTGCGGGGTCGAGCCCGCGTACGTGGTGATCTGGTTGCTGTCGATGCCGAACATCAGCGAGACGGTGTCGGTCTCGGTGATCGGCACGCCGAATACCACCTGCGCCGAACCGTTGGTGCTGTTGTACTGCGCGGTGTTGAAGTCGGAGTAGTCCAGTTCGCGCCAGGACAGGTTGTAACCCAGCGAGACGCCGTCATCGGTGAAGTACGGGTTGGTGTAGCTGAAGCCGTAGCGCTGCAGGTAGCTGCTGCGCGAGGCTTCGACCGACACGCGGTTGCCGCCGCCCAGGAAGTTGTTCTGCGACAGCTGCACCGAGGTGGTCATGCCGTAGGACTGCGAATAGCCCAGGCCGAACACGAAGCTGCCCGAGGTGGTTTCCTTGACGTTGTAGACGACGTCGACCTGGTCGTTGCTGCCGCTGACGGGCGGGGTTTCCACTTCCACCGCCTCGAAGTAACCCAGGCGCTGCAGGCGGATCTTGGAACGGTCGATCGCGGCCTGCGAGTACCAGCTGTTCTCGAACTGGCGCATTTCGCGGCGCATCACCTCATCGGAGGTGCGGGTATTGCCCTTGAAGATGATGCGGCGGACGGTCACGCGCGGGCCGGGCACGACCTGCATGTTGACCGCCACGGTCTGCTCGGCGCGGTTGGTGGTCGGAATCGGGTTCACCTTGGCGAAGGCATAACCGATGTTGGACAGCGAGTTGGTGATCGAGTCTGAGCTGAATTCCAGCAGGGCACGCGAGAACGTGTCGCCGGACTTCTGCACGACCATGCGCTCGACGTCTTCCTGCGGCAGGATCGTATCGCCGCTGACCTTGATCTCGGAGATCTTGTACTGGTCGCCTTCGGTCACGCCGGCGGTGATGAACATGTCGCGCTTGTCGGGGCTGATCGACACCTGCGTCGAGTCGATGCTGAAGTCGACATAGCCGCGGTCCAGGTACCAGGAGTTGAGCTTTTCCAGGTCGCCGGACAGCTTTTCCTTGGAGTACTGGTCGTCACGGCGGTACCACGACGCCCAGTTGTGCTCCTTGGACTCCCAGTACTCCAGGATGTCCTTGCTGTCGTACTTCTCGGTGCCGACGATGTTGACGTGGCGGATCTTGGCCGCCTTGCCTTCCTTGATCGCGATGGCGATGTCGACGCGATTACGGTCCAGCGGGCTCACGGTCGGGGTGATGTCGACGGTGTATTTGCCACGATCGTTGTACTGGCGGCGAAGTTCCTGGGTCACGCGATCCAGGCTCAGGCGATCGAAGGTGCCGCCTTCGGTCAGGCCGATGTCGGACAGGCCCTTGAGCAGCTGGTCGGACTTGATGTCCTTGTTGCCGGTGACGGTCAGCTTGTTGATCGCCGGACGTTCCTTGACGGTCACCACCAGGATGCTGCCCTGGCGATCCAGCTGCACGTCTTCGAAGAAGCCGGTCTTGTACAGGGCGCGGATGGTCTCGCCGACCTTGCTGTCGGTGACGGTCTCGCCACGCTCGACCGGCAGGTAGGTGAACACCGTACCGGAGCTGATGCGCTGCAGGCCGTCGACGCGGATGTCGCTGACAGTGAAGGGCTCGGCTGCCTGGGCCAGGGCGGGAGCGCCGGTGACGGCGGCGAGGGCGAGGGCCAGCAGGCGGCGATTGGGGAGTCGCGTCATGTCACGTCCGGTAGGAAGGTCGATTTCATTGGTAAGGGATGCCGACGCTGTAGACGGCAAAAACATGGAAAAGTTCATCGCGGGACCAGGCCGAGGATGTCGTTGTAGAACGCCAATCCCATCAGCCCGGCCAGCAACGCCAGGCCGATGTATTGGCCGGCGGCGACGGCACGCTCGCTCAGCGGGCTGCCCTTGACCAACTCGATAAGGTAATACAGCAGGTGGCCGCCGTCCAAGATGGGGATCGGCAGCAGGTTGATGATGCACAGGCTCAGCGACAGCAGGGCGAGGAACTGGATGAACCAGTCCACGCCGCGTTTGGCCGAAATATTGGCGACCCGGGCAATGGTGACCGGGCCGGAAACGTTCTGCAGCGAGGCTTTGCCGGTCACGATCCGGCCCATCATGGCCAATGAATCGGCGGCCATCCTGCCGGTTTCGCGCACCGCGACCGTGACCGACTGCAGCGGGCCGAACTTGAGCAGGGTGTCGTAGGCGGGGCTGTAGCTCTGGGCAAAGCCGGCGCCGATCTGCCAGATGGGCTGGCCCTTGCCGTCCTTGCCCTGGCGCGGGGTGATCTCCAGCGCCAGGCGCTCGCCACCACGCAGCACCTCGATCATCGCCGGGCCACCGCGGCGGCCGAGGCTGCCCACTTCGCTGATGGCCTGCTCGACGCTGTCGATGCGCTGGCCGTCGATCGCCACGATCAGATCGCCGGCCTGCAGGTGACCCTCTGCAGCCGAACCCTTCACGATGTTGTCCACCAGCGGCGGCTGCAGCCACGCACGCCAGTACACGCCGGCCAGGATCGGAACCCGGCGTTCATCGAAACCGGCCGGCAGCTGCGACAGCGGCAGGGTGCGCGAGCGCAGCTGGTCTGCGGGGTCGAGCACCTCCAGGGTCACATCGCGACGGTCCATCGCCGCCGCGGTCAGGGCCATGCTGGCCTCACCCAGGGTGATCACATCGCGGCCGTCCACGCGCAGCAGGCGGTCACCACTGCCGAGCCCGGCCGTGGCGGCCATGCCGGTAGCGCGGCCGACGGTTGCCGAATAGTCCTGCTTGCCGATCACGAACATCGCCCACAGCAGCAGGATGCACAGCAGCAGGTTGGCGATCGGGCCGGCCGCGACGATGGCGATGCGCTGCCACACGGTCTTGTGGTTGAAGGCCTGGCCGCGCTCGTGCGGATGGACCTCGACTTCGCGTTCGTCGAGGAATTTCACATAGCCGCCCAGCGGGATGGCGGCAATGGCGAACTCGGTGCCATGGCGGTCGCGGCGCGACCACAGCGGACGGCCGAAGCCCACCGAGAAGCGCAGCACCTTGACCCCGCACAGGCGCCCGACCCAGTAGTGCCCGAATTCGTGGAAGGTGACCAGCAGCCCAAGGCTGACGATCATCCACCAGACCGATCCGATGAAGTCAGTCATGCAGGTTCACATTGGCGGACACGGGCGGCGGCGTCATACGGGATGGGTGCGCTGTTCAGGTGGCGGCGATGGCGTTCAGGGTCAGCTGGCGGGCCCGCTGGTCGGCGGACAACAGAACCTCAAGTGTATCGGCTGGTTCGGTCGGCAGTGTTGAAAGAGCGTTAGCAACCAGCGTCGGAATGGTCAGGAAGCCTATGCGGCCCTGAAGAAACGCTGAAACAGCCTCTTCGTTGGCGGCGTTCAGCACCGCCGGGGCGGTGCCACCGGCGCGCATCGCTTGCCACGCCAAGGCCAGGCAGGGGAAGGCGTCGGTGTCGGGGGCCTCGAAATCCAGCCGGCCCTGGGCGAGCAGGTCCAGCCCGGACACGCCCGATTCGATCCGTTGCGGCCAGCCCAGGCCTACGGCCAGGGTGGTGCGCATGTCCGGCAGCCCCATCTGCGCCAGCGTGGAGCCATCAACGAACTCCACCAGCGAATGCACCAGGCTCTGCGGATGCACCAGCACCTCGATGCGCTCGCCGGGGATGCCGAACAGGTGGTGGGCCTCGATCACTTCCAGGCCTTTGTTCATCAACGTCGCCGAATCGACCGAGATCTTCGGCCCCATCGACCACTTCGGATGCGCCACGGCCTGGGCCGGGGTGACCTGCTGCAGTTCGGCGCGGCTGCGCCCGCGGAATGGGCCACCCGAGGCGGTCAGCAGAATGCGGCGCACGCCGGCACCGTCGAGGCTGGCATCCCGTGAACGCAGGCACTGGAAGATCGCACTGTGCTCGCTGTCGATCGGGATGATCTCGGCGCCGGCACGTTCGGCGGTGCGGGTCAGCAGTTCACCGGCCAGTACCAGCGATTCCTTGTTGGCCAGCAGGATGCGCTTGCCGGCCGCAGCGGCGGCCAGGGTCGAGGACAGGCCGGCGGCGCCGACGATCGCGGCAACCACGGTGTCGCAGGCGTCGCTGGCCGCCAGCTGGTCCAGCGCGGCATGGCCAGCGTGGGCCTGGGTGGCCAGGCCGGCTTCGCGCAGGCCGTCGCGCAGTTCGGCATACAGGGTTTCATCGGCGATCACCGCATGCGCGGGCCGGTGCTGCCGGCACAGGGCCAGCAGCGCCTGTACCTGGCGGCCGGCGGCAAGCACGGTGGCCTGGTACCGCAGCGGATGGCGGGCGATCACGTCAAGCGTGGAGGCACCAATCGAGCCGGTGGCGCCGAATACGGCGACCCGGCGCAGGTCTGCAGCAGCTTCCATGGTCAGAACCCGAAGATTTCCTTGCCCAGTGCGAACACCGGGATGGCCGCCAGCACGCCGTCGACGCGGTCGAGCACGCCGCCGTGGCCGGGGATCAGGTGGCCTGAATCCTTGGCGCCGGCATGGCGCTTGATCAGGCTTTCGAACAGGTCGCCCAGTACCGAGGCGAATACGGCCACCACCGAGGTAACCAGCAGGCCGGGCAGGTGCGCGGCATCGATGCCGGCCAGCCAGCCCAGGCCGACGGCCACCGCAACGCCGGCGATCAGCCCGCCGACGAGGCCTTCCCAGGTCTTGTTCGGGCTGATCCGCGGCGCCAGCTTGTGCTTGCCGAAGTGACGGCCAGCGAAGTAGGCGCCCGAATCAGCGGCCCAGACCAGTGCCAGTGCGGCCAGCAGCCACAGGTGGCCCTGATGGCCGGGCGGGTCGCCGCCGGCATGGATCAGCACCAGCGCAGCCCACGCCGGCACGATGGCCAGGGTGCCGGCCAGCAGCTTGAGGATGCGCGCCGGACTGCCAGGCTGCGCGCCGAAGTTGAAGAAGCGCAGCCACACCAGCGCGCCCAGCCACCATGCCACGCCCACCAGGGTCGCGATCTGGAACAGCACCAGGGTGCCGGCATCGGCCCACACCAGCAGCACCATCAGCACCAGGTTGAGGACCAGCAGCACGGTGCGGGCGAGGGTGTCTTCGACGTCCGCCAGCTTCAGCCATTCCCACAGGCCGATCAGCAGCACGGCAGCGGCGGCGGCGGCCAGCCATTGCGTGGGCAGCAACAGGATCGCCGCAATGGCGACCGGCGCCATGATCAGCGCGGCGAGGACTCGGGTCTTGGTCATGGGCTGGACGTCTCGGTGGCCAGGGCGGCGATCTGGGCGCTGGTCAGGCCGAAGCGGCGCTCACGGCTGGCGTAGGCATCCAGCGCCAGCTGCAGCTGCGCGGCATCGAAATCCGGCCACAGCGCTTCGGTGAACCACAGCTCGGTATACGCCAGCTGCCACAGCAGGAAATTGCTGATGCGGGTATCGCCGCCGGTGCGGATGAACAGGTCCGGTGGCGGCAGGTCGGCCAGGGCCACCTGTCGCCCCAGCAGGGATTCGTCGATCTGCTCGGGAAGCAGGCGGCCGGCTGCAACTTCAACGGCCAGTGCGCGTGCGGCACGGGCGATGTCCTGACGGCCACCATAGCTGGCGGCGATCGACAGGGTCAGGGCGCGGTTGTCAGCGGTGCGCTGTTCGGCCAGCTGCATGCGGCTGACCAGGGCAGCACCGAAGCGCTCGCGTTCGCCGATGAAGCGCACGCGCACGCCGCGCCGATGCAGCTCGTCCACTTCGCGGTCGAGCGCGCCGAGGAACAGCTTCATCAACGCATCGACTTCTTCCTGCGGCCGGCCCCAGTTCTCGCTGGAGAACGCGAACAGGGTCAGCGCCGGAATGCCCAGTTCCAGGCAGCGCTCGATGGTGCGGTTTACCGCGCGCGCGCCGGCTCGATGGCCGATCACGCGGGGGCGACGGCGCTGCTGTGCCCAACGCCCGTTGCCATCCATGATGATGGCGACGTGGCGCGGGAGGGCGGACGGCAGGGGAGGCGGGACTGAAGGCATCGACTTCAGACCGACATCAGTTCCTTTTCCTTGTCGGCGACGACCTTGTCGATATCCTTGATGTTGGCATCGGTCAACTTCTGGATATCGTCTTCGCCGCGCTTCTTGTCGTCTTCGCTGATCGCCTTGTCCTTAAGCAGCTTGGCGATTTCCTTGTTCGCATCCTGGCGGATGTTGCGCACGGCGATCTTGGCGCCTTCGCCTTCCTTCTGTACCTGCTTGGCCAGTTCCTTGCGGCGCTCTTCGGTCGGCGGCGGCAGGTTGACGCGGATCGAGGTGCCGATGGTGTTCGGGGTCAGCTCGATGTTGTACAGGCCCTTTTCGATCTCCTTGATCATGCTCTTGTCGAAGGGCGTGACCAGCAGGGAGTGGGCGTCGGCGTTGGAGACGGACGCTACCTGGTTCAGCGGCGTGCTGGCGTTGCCGTAAGCATTGACCGTGACACGGTCCAGCAGGGCCGGCGTTGCGCGGCCGGTGCGGATCGAAGTGAGGGTGTGCTTAAGAGCGTCGATGCTCTTGGCCATGCGCGTCTGCGCGTTGTTCTTGATGTCGTTGAGCATCGCCAGGGTCCTGGATGTAACTGGAATCGGGCGATTATAGGCGAATACGGGACGCCGCCGGGCCTGAATCGGCCCGGAGGTCGCCTTGCGCTCAGCCTCAGGCCGGATCGCGGCCCTGGACGAGGGTGCCGATGTTCTCGCCGTGCAGGATCTTCAGCAGCTCGCCCGGCTGGCCCATGTCGAACACGCGCATCGGCAGGTCGCTGTCACGGGCCAGGGCGAAGGCGGCGGTATCCATCACTTCCAGGCCACGGCGGATCACTTCGTCGTAGCTCAGGCTGTCGAAGCGGACAGCATCGCTGTACTTGTTCGGATCCTTGTCGTACACGCCATCGACCTTGGTTGCCTTCAGCAGCAGGTCGGCGCCGATCTCGATCGCGCGCAGGGCGGCGCCCGAGTCGGTGGTGAAGAACGGGCTGCCGACGCCTGCGGCGAAGATCACCAGGCGGCCCTTTTCCAGGTGGCGGATGGCGCGGCGGCGGATGTAGTCCTCGCACACGTCGTTGATCTTGATCGCGCTCATCACGCGGGCCTTTGCGCCCACTTTTTCCAGCGCATCCTGCATGGCCAGCGCGTTGATGACCGTGGCCAGCATGCCCATCTGGTCGCCGGTGACGCGGTCCATGCCGCCAGCGGCCAGGCCTGCACCGCGGAAGATGTTGCCACCACCGATGACCAGGGCGACTTCGGCGCCGGCCTGCTGGGCCTCGACGACTTCACGGGCCAGGCGGTTGATGATCTTGGGGTCGATGCCGTAGTCCTCATCTCCCATCAGCGCCTCCCCGGAAAGTTTCAACAGGATGCGGCGATAGGCGAGCTTGGACATAGGGACCTCGGGTGCGTGGAAATCGCGGGCGATTCTACGCGCAAGCGGCGCGCGGCCAAAGCGTTTTGTGCACTGCGGCGCAAAATACCGGTGTGCCCCGTGCATCCGGGGCGCACCATTCAGCCCAGCTCGGCGCCAGCGGTGGCAGACAGTTCATCATGCCCCAGTTCGCCGGGAGAGCGTGCGATGACCCGGTTGCGACCCAGGTTCTTGGAGCGGTAGAGCACGTCATCGGCGGCGCGCAGCAGGTCCTGCACGCCGGCAAAGCGCTCGTAGCCGCCCTGGGTGGCCACGCCGGCCGAGAAGGTGATGAACAGCGGGCCACCTTCCAGTTCCGCCATCGGGGTGGCGACGATGTTCGCCAGTACCCGGCGGATCACGTCCAAGGCCACCGATTCACTGGTATTGGGCAGCAGCGCGACGAACTCCTCGCCGCCGAAGCGGGCCACGGTGTCGCTGTTGCGCAGCTGCCCCTGCAGCTTGCCGGCAAAGGCGCGCAGCACCTCGTCGCCGGTCAGGTGGCCGTGCGCATCGTTGATCTTCTTGAAATCGTCCAGGTCGATGAAGGCCACCGACAACGGCCAGCCATGGCGGCCGGCGCGCAGGAATTCCTGTTCCAGCACGGCTTCGAGCTGGCGGCGGTTGAGGACGCCGGTCAACGCGTCGCGATGGGCCTGGTCGGCCAGGCGCTTGGCGCGGGCCTCGAATTCATCGGCGCGGCGGCGGGCCTGGTCGGCATCCTGCAGTTCGCGCAGGTTGCGCAGGGTGGCCAGTTCCTGGGCGTGGTCGATCAGTTCACGCACGCGTGCCGGCGAGTTCAGGCCGTTTTCGAACAGGCTGGCGATGTCCGGCAGCGCTTCGCTGATCCGCGCCAGCACCTGGTCGAAGCGGGCGCTGTCCATCTGCAGGCGGTCGTGGACCTGCTGCAGGGCGCGTTCGCGTGCGCCATCGGCGTCTTCATCCAGCCAGATGTCGGCGACCGCGCCAGACAGCTGTACGCAGGCCTGGAACGGATTTTCGGCGGTGCCTTCGTCTTCGCTGTGGCGGATGCTGTCCACCAGGTAGCGCGGCAGGCCCCACTCCTCGGCCACCCATGCACCGACGTCGGCGTGGCTGCAGCCGAGTTCCTGGCGCTCGCGCGCGATCAGGTCGGGGTTGTCGCGCGCTTCGCGCAGCAAGGGCAGGTAGCGTTCGGATTCGGCCTGGGCCAGGCACAGCACGCCCATGTCCTGCAGCAGTCCGGCCAGCATCAGCTCCTCCAGCCTGCGCAGGCCGCGCGCTTGGCCGAGCTGGCTGGCCGCCAGCGCGCTGAGGATGCTGCGCTTCCAGGCGCGTTGGCGCAGATCGTGGTCGGCGCCGCCTTTGCCGGTCAGGCCCTGGGTGACAGTGAAGCCCAGGGCGAGGCTGATCGTAGCGTTGAGCCCGAGCATGGTCAGCGCCTGGCCGAGGTTCTCGATCCGGCGCCGGCTGGCATACAGCGGTGAATTGGCGATACGCAGCATGCGCGCACTCAGCGCCATGTCGATGGCGATGATGTCCGCAGCGGTTGCGATGTCCGCCTCCGGGTCCTGGGCCAGTTCGATGATGCGCAGGGCAATACCGGGCGGCGAGGGGAGGTTGCGGCAAAGCGCCAGTGCAGCTGTCAGCTCGGGAGGCATGTCGGGTCGTTCAATTCCATTAGGACAAGAATACCTAGGAATGCATCACAGTCTGCGAATTTCGTTCCTGTTATGTGACTGCAGGTTCCCTTTGCCGAGTATCGGCTTGATTCGCTTGCAACGCAAAGGTGTCGGTGTGCGCACCAACGGTGCGCACCCACAGATTCGGCCACCTACAGGTGAAGGGCACCCACAGGCCCACCGGCATAAAAAAAGAGCCGCGGTTTCCCGCGGCTCCTTCTGGTTTCATCACAGCCGTGAGGCTGGAATCAGACCTGCATCGCCTTGGCAACTTCGGCGGCGTAGTCTTCCACCACCTTCTCGATGCCTTCGCCAACGACCAGCAGCTGGAAGCCAGCCACGTCGGCGCCGGCAGCCTTGACCACCTGCTCGACGGTCTTGTCGCCGTCCAGAACGTAGCTCTGGCCGTACAGGGTCACTTCGCTGACGATCTTGTTGATCTTGCCGCTGATGATCTTTTCCAGGATGTCGGCCGGCTTGGACTTGTCCTTCTCGGACATCTTGGCCAGTTCGATTTCCTTTTCCTTTTCCACGAACTCGGCCGGCACATCGGCAGCCTTGTTGTGCGGCGGCTTCAGCGCGGCCACGTGCATGGCCAGGCCGCGAGCCAGTTCGGCGTCGCCGCCGATCAGGTCGACCAGCACGCCGACCTTGCCGTTGGTGTGGACGTAGGAACCGACGTTGCCAGTGGTGTCCAGCTTGACCAGGCGACGGATCTGGATGTTCTCACCCAGGGTCTGCACGGCGGTCGCGCGGGTTTCTTCGACGGTCTGGCCGGTCGGCAGGGTGGCCGACTTCAGGGCTTCCACGTCGGCGGCGCCCGATGCCAGTGCAGCGGCAGCGACGGAATCGACGAAGTTCTTGAAGTTGATGTCGTTGGCGACGAAGTCGGTTTCCGAGTTGATCTCGACCAGCACGGCCTTGCCACCGTCCTGGGCCAGGCCCAGACGACCTTCGGCGGCCACGCGGTCAGCCTTCTTGTCGGCCTTGGCAGCGCCGGACTTGCGCAGCGCTTCAGCAGCGGCGTCGATGTTGCCGCCGGCCTCGGTGAGCGCCTTCTTGCATTCCATCATGCCGGCGCCAGTGCGCTCGCGCAGTTCCTTGACCAGGGAAGCAGTGATTTCCACGGGATTACCTCACGAAAGAAAGGGGTTGGGCCGGCATGGTGGCCGGCCCGTGTGACAGTTTCCTGTCGTCGCGCCATCGGCAGCGGACAGGAAAGGTGGGCGCGTGGCGCCCACCGGGGCCTGGATCAGGCCTGGGCTTCGCCCTTGTCGGCAGCAGCCTTCTTGGCCGGAGCGCGGCGAGCCGGCTTGCCTTCTTCGGCCGGAGCGTCGGCGAACTCTTCTTCACGGACGGTGGCGGCGTGCGGTGCAGCAGCCTTGCCTTCCAGCACGGCGTCAGCAGCGGCGCGTGCGTACAGCTGCACGGCACGGATGGCGTCGTCGTTGCCCGGGATCGCGTAATCCACCAGCTCCGGGTTGTAGTTGGTATCGACGACGGCGATCACCGGGATGCCGAGCTTCTTGGCTTCCTTGATGGCGATGTCTTCGTGGCCGATGTCGATGACGAAGATCGCGTCCGGCAGACGGTTCATGTCCTTGATGCCGCCCAGCGAGGCTTCCAGCTTGTCGCGCTCGCGACGCAGGCCCAGCACTTCGTGCTTGACCAGCTTCTCGAAGGTGCCGTCGGATTCACCGGCTTCCAGTTCCTTCAGGCGGGCAACCGACTGCTTGACGGTACGGAAGTTGGTCAGGGTGCCGCCAAGCCAACGCTGGTTCATGAACGGCATGCCGCAACGCTCGGCTTCTTCGCGGATCGACTCACGCGCGCTGCGCTTGGTGCCCAGGAACAGGATGGTGCCGCGCTTCTGGGCAACCGACGAGATGAAGTTCATCGCGTCGTTGAACAGCGGGACGGTCTTTTCCAGGTTGATGATGTGGATCTTGCCGCGGGCGCCGAAGATGTACGGAGCCATTTTCGGGTTCCAGTAGCGGGTCTGGTGGCCGAAGTGGACGCCGGCTTCCAGCATCTGACGCATGGTGACCTGAGGCATTGCAGAACTCCTGATGGGGAACCGGCGATTCCGCCCGCGGGATAGGTATGCGGGACGCGTGGAAGCGCTGAAGGTTCCGGGGTTGGGCTTCCCTGTTGCCTCCGTGGCCGAACTCCTTGCGGAGCACCCCGGCACGGATGGGGGCAGCAGGTGTGGATTCACCGGTGACGTCCGGTGTGGACGGTGTCCCGCGCACGGGGCGGCAGGACATCCGGGCAATTATAGCCCGCTTGGCTGGCTCGCTGCAATTGCGGGTGCCCGCGCCGCCAGGATGACCTCCGTTCCGTCCTGCAGGCGGGCATGGAACCTGCCGCCTGCATAGCCATCGGCGCGCGGCGGCAGCTGCCACTGGCGCTGGCGCGCCGCCAGTACGTAGCCGACAAGACCGGGCAGCAGCAGGCTGCGCTGGCCGCCAGCGGTCTCATAGGCAAGGTCGCTCAAGCGCGCGTGCCGGGTGCCACTGTTCAACAGTCTCAGAATGAATTGCGACCCGTTGACCATCAGCTCTGCCTGCAGGCAGGGGGACGCTGGGCCGACCGGTTCGCTGCGGAACAGGGGCAGTGAATAGCGCGGCATGGCCGGTTCTGCCGGTGCCAGGATGATACGGAATGCCTGTTCAGCGGCCACAGGCGCGGACGACGCTGGCAGCAACCACACGCGCTGGCGGGCGCCGGCCGGCAGGTCCAGCAAGGTCGGACTGGCCAGCACCTGCGCACTGCGTTGCAGGTGTTCGGCGCCCGGTTGCTGGTCCCACGCCCAGATCTGCACCTGGCCGCGCCAATGCCCGGGGCCAGGATTGTGCAGCCACAGCTCGGACCGCCCCTGTGCAGCAGGCAGGTGCAGCGTGGTCGGCATCAGGTCCAGCGCCTGCAAGGGCATGGGCAGCAGTGCCATCAACAGGGGCAGCAGCCGGCGCATCAGTAGTAAGTGGTGGGCGGTTCGGGCAGCGAATGCCCCTGTTCGTCCTGCGCTGGCGGGGCCAGTTCACGGACCTGGGGCGGCAGGTGACCGCCGTCGCTGTGCTGCTGTGGCACCGGGCAACGTGGGCCGCCCTCCGTGCCGACGCAGCCTTCAACCACGGTCAGGCGGATCTGCATTGGGACGGGCGCCGGGTCGGCCCACGCTGTCGTGCTGGCGATGGACATCACTCCGATCAGTACTGCCCGAACCACCTGCGATCCACCGTGTTGTCGACTTGATGCGCGGTATCGGCCGACAGGGGGAATTCTGTAGAGCGGGCTCCCCTCAGTAGGTGATCGTCACCTGCACCAGGTCGTTGTAGGTGCCCGCCGGAGGCTGTCCGGCAACGGGAGGCACACGCCCGAATATGTTCAGTGTCTGCGCGCTGCCAGTGCCGACGCCGCTGAAGGTGTCCACGGTGAGCGTATTGCCCCAGCGCTGGCTGCGCGCAGCGTCCCGGTACAGCTCGTAGGTCAGGTAATAGCTGTTGCCGCCGATGGTGGTGCGCATGCGCCGGGTGGCGGTAAGGGCCGGATTGTTCTGACCGTTGTTCAGGCCGACCTGGTAGGCGGTGCGCTTGAGGCAGGTCAGGGTGAGGGTGGCGGTCTGGTCGATGTTGGCGGGAATGCCGCCGGTGACGTTGCCGAAATTCATGGTGGTGGTGAGGTAGCTGCCGCATTGCGGCAGCACGGTGGCAGTGGCATTGAAAGTGAAGGCATTGCTGGCGGTGTTGGTGCCGGTAGCACCGCCATTGCAGGTGGCCGGCACGGTGGCGGTGCCCAGCAGCACCTCGTTCCAGGCCCAGGTGAGCACCACGTTGGCACCGGTGAAGGTGCTGCTGTAGTTGCCGGAGGCCAGCACCTGGTTGGCCGGAATCTGTGCGAACAACTGCGTGGTACGGCTTCCGGAGCCGCCGATCAGCGGCACGTTGTAGGTCATCGTCAGTTCCTGTGCAGGCGGTGTACCGCGCGGTGCCAGGCCGGTGACTTCGCTGTAGTTGGCGACGTTGTAGATCTGGAAATTGAGCGGATCACTGCTGCCGTTGACCATTGTCCGCCACGGCGAAGTACTGGTGCCGCCGGTGCCATTGCCCAGGCCGATGCAGACGCGGATGCCGGTGGTGGCGATCAGGCTGAGTGCGGCGGTGGAGCAGTTCACGGTGATGTTCAAGGTGCCGGTGGTGGCGCCTGCCGCACCGCTGCTGACGTTGCCGAAGGGCAGCAGCGCGTCGGCGGTGGCGGTGCAGGTCGCGGCCGCGCGTGTCGGTGCACTGGCGATCAGGCCGGCCAGAAGCAGCAGGCCGAGCAGCAGCATCCTCATGGCGCAACCTCCGGCACGCATTGCAGCGGGGCCGGGCGCGCGCTGGCCCCGACGGCGACCACCTGCGGTGCCGGCACGCGGACCCGGCACTGGCCACCGCTGCTGGTGATGTACAGCACGCTGCCGGGTGCAACGTCCTCCAGGTACAGCAGGCCGTCGTAGCCGACGGTGGCCTGGCGGCCATCGGGCAGCTGCACTTCGCTGCCCACCTCCAGCGGTTGCCCCCGCATGTCCTGCAGGATCAGCCGCAATGACGCGCGCGAACGCAGGTTGAAGGTCAGGCCGGTGCCGGCGCGCTGGCGGGGTGTCACCCAGTCCTCGATGCGATCAGCGCGCATGTCCGCCGGCAGGTCCAGGGTGTCGATGGAGACGCGGTTGCGCTGCCAGGACAGCAGCGGGCTGATCAGCAGCAGGCCACGCTCGTCGGTGGCACCGATCAGGCGGTTCTCAAGCCGCACCGGCACACCGCCAACGCCATTCGTGCTGACCACGGCGAAGGCATCGGCGACTTCGCGGGCGGCGAAGGTGTGCCCGGCCATCCACACCAGGCTGCCGCTGGCGCTGCCATAGGCGTAGTTGAGGCCCGCCTGGCGGGAGGCACCGAAGGCGTAGCGGCCGACATCGTTGAGGATGCCGACTTCGGCCAGGCCGCCGCTGCCGCCGTCGCCGTGGCGGACCTGCGCGCGCCAACCGATACCGCCTGCGCTGCCGTCGCCCGGGACCGGCTGGGTGACATCGGCGACCCAGCTCTGGCGGTCGCCATTGCGCTGGCTGGACAGGCTGGCCTGGCGGTTGTTGCCCAGGCTTGCGGTCAGCGACAGGTAGACGCTGCGGTCATCACTGTCGTCCAGGTTCTGGTTGACCGACAGGTAGGCCGACCAGCGCGGGCTCCAGCTGCGTGACCAGAACAGGCTGGCATAACGGTTGTCATCGCCATCGGGGTAGCGCAGGCGAAGGAAACTGGCGCTGAGGGTGCCCAAGCGCAACAGGTCCAGGCCGACCGTGGCCTGCTCGCTGATGCTGGGCGGCAGGTTGGCCTGCAGCGCGCCCAGGTCGCGGTAGTCGCCGTGGCTGCGCACGCTGCGCAGGTTGAAATTGAAGCGCCGGTTGTTCCAGCTGTACCCCAGCGCCCACTGTCCACCCTGCAGGCCCTGGTAGCGGCTGTGGGCATAGGCGGCATTGAGCACGCCGGCGCCGCCCAGCAGCCACCAGCCACCCACGCCGGCCTGCGCCAGGCCGCCGCCGCCCTCGGCATGTGCTTCACCGGTGAATGTGTCGCTGACGCCGCCGCGCCAGCTGGCGCTTGCCACGGTACGGTCGTCGTAGGCGAAGGAGCGTTCGCCGAACTGCTCGCGCAGCTGGCCGACGCCGAGCGACCAGTCCGACAGGCCCTTGGCCAGCAGCTGCTGGGTGCCGTAGAAGCTGAAATCCAGGGTCTGCATGCGGCCGAAGGCATCGGTAACCACCACCTGCGCGCTGCCGGTGCCGCTGATGCCCGGTTGCGCCGCCAGCTGGAACGGCCCGACCGGTACCTGGCCGCTGTACTGGCGCAGGCCATCGACATACAGCTCGACCGTCGATGGCACCACCGCCTGGCCGAGGAAGGCCGGAGTCGGGGTAAGAACGCGATACGGCTGCAGCCCGTAGTTGCGGCCGATCTGGATGCCGCCCAGGCGTACCGGCCGGCTCCAGTCGACAAACCCGCTGTAGAAATCGCCCACCTCCAAAGTCAGCGCCTTGTCCGGGAAGTCCAGCGTCCAGCGCGTATCGAGGCGTACGCTTTCGCTGCGCCAGTGGCGGTCGCCGGTCTGGTAGCGACGGCTGACGGCGGTGTTCTCGAAGGTGCCGGTACCGATGCCGAACATTCGCAGTTCAGAGCTCAGGGTAAGGTTGCCGAGGCTGTCGACACGGCTGCCGTACAGGTCGTAATTGAGCAGGACGCCGGGCGAGGCGCTGCCGCGCGGGGCACGGACCTGCGGGCGGCTGAGCACGGTCGTGGGCAGGGTCAACTGGTCCAGTGGCACGTCCAGCGCGAGGGTCTGCAGGTGCGCGTCATAGCGCACCACCGCACCGCTGATCTGGTCGAGGTACACCGGGGCATCGCCGCTGGCGTTGAAGCCAAGCTGGCGCAGGATTTCGGGGCTGGCCTGCAGGCGGCCACGGTTGTCGGTGAAGGGCAGCAGGCCGCGCGGCGTGCTGTTGAGGGTCACGTCCAGGTACAGCGTCTGGTTGGCCGTGAGTGGGGTTGGTGGCGGCAGCAGGGCATCGGCGGAGACCCCGGAGACATCGGCTGCATGAGCCGCCGGGGACAGGGCCGCACCGAGCGCTGCGCTCATCAGCGCCTCAGCGAGCCGGTGGTGGCGGCAGCGACGTCTGTTCCGACTCGCCATTGAGCTTGGCCGTGATCTGGTCGTTGTCGCGGTCGATCGCCGTGCGCTCCAGCGGCCAGCGCATGACCTGGCCGGGCAGCACATAGCCCAGCAGGCCGGGATGGACGATGCGCGGCCGCTCCGGGCTACCCAGGGCGAGGTCAGCGATCTGCGCGTAGCTGTTGCCGGTATTGCCTACTTCCACGCCGTTGCGACCGTCGTCCAGCCGGACCAGGCGGGCGTGCAGCTGCGGTGCCAGCCGGCTGCCAGCGCCGGGTTGCACGAATACCGGGATGGAATAGCGCAGCACGAACTGCATGCCTTCGGTGCGCGTGGCCAGATCGGGCACCTCGTCGACGATCAACCGGTAGTACTGCTGCGCAGCCGGTGCGTCGGCCACGGCGCGCATGACCCGTACCAGCTGCTGCTGGCCGGCGGCCAACTCCTGCATCGGTGGCGTGGCCAGCAGATCTTCGGTGGGCAGCAGCTGTTCGTTGCCGTCCTGCTGCACCCAACGGAATACCCGGACCTGCAGCTTCACCGGCGAGGTGCCGCTGTTGGTCAACCACAGTTCGCCGGCGCGCTGGCGTGCCTCCAGCTGCAGGCTGGTGGGCGCGACCTGCAGGCTGGTCGCCGAGGCCGCGGTGACCCAAAGCAGCAGGCTGAGAACGATCAGCGCCACGCCGGTGGCGCGCCACGGGCGGGATCCGGCCATGCGGGCGTGCTCCATCAATAGGTGATCGTGGCGGTAACGGTATCCAGGTAGTTGCCGGTCGCAGCGTTGGCCGTGCTCAGGTTGAGGATCTGGCCGTAGACGATGTAGGGCACCGCCAGGCCGGTGCCGATACCGGCCTGGGTGTTGGTGCCCGTGGTGGCGCCCCACACCAGGGTATGCGCGGCATCCTGGTAGAGCTGGTAGCCCACGTAGTTGTTGGCCGTCACTGCCGCGTTGGTGTTCTTCATCCGCCGCGTGGTGACGTCATTGGCCGTACCGGCATTGGCACCGGCGTTGAGCGAGATGGTGTACGGGGTCAGCGCCGAACACTGTGCGGTTACGGTGCCCTGGCCCAGGGTCGGGGTGGCGGTGGTGGAGGCGGCGGTACCGAAATCGACGTTGGTGGCGGCGGCCGCAGTGATGGTGCAGGCCTTGGTGACCACCAGGGTGACGTTGAACGTAGTGGTGTCGGCGGCGGCGGCCGGGCCAGCCACCAGCAGGGCCAAGGCCCAAGCCCAGGGGGAACGAACGGTGGATCGCATGGACAACCTCCCTGACCCGAAGGTCCGTTGAACAGCGCGAAGTCGGCACGTTCGGCGCCGATTTGACGACAGTGGGGCCAGCGTAGGCACCGCAAGTGTCTGTATTCCGTGAGAAACATGCGGTCGAAAGGGTGTGGCCCATCACGCTTTCACGTTCCTTGCCGGATCCGTGCATGCCCCGGATCGCCAGTTGGGTGGCGTTCGTTCAGATTGCGGCCGGATCGGCGATAATGGGAGCCATGAGCGTGAATATCAAAACCCCGCAGGAAATCGAGATGATGCGCATCGCCGGCCGCCTGGCCAGCGAAGTGCTCGACATCGTCACCCCCCACGTCAAGCCCGGTGTCACGACCGAGGAACTGGACCGCATCTGCCACGACCACATCGTGAACGTGCAGGGCGCCATTCCGGCCAACGTCGGCTACCGCGGCTTCCCCAAGACCGTGTGCACCTCGGTCAACAATGTCATCTGCCACGGCATTCCCAGCGAAGGGAAGGTCCTCAAGGATGGCGACATCATCAATATCGACGTCACCGTCATCAAGGACGGCTGGCATGGCGACACCAGCCGCATGTACTTCGTCGGCACCCCGTCGGTGATGGCCAAGCGCCTGGTCGACGCCACCTATGAAGCGATGTGGCGCGGCATCCGCGCGGTGCGTCCGGGCGCAACCCTGGGCGACGTCGGCCATGCGATCCAGAGCTACGCCGAAGGCGAGCGTTTCAGCGTGGTGCGCGAGTACTGCGGCCACGGCATCGGCAAGGTCTACCACGATGAACCGCAGGTGGTGCATTACGGCCGTCCGGGCCAGGGCCTGGTGCTGCAGCCGGGCATGACCTTCACCATCGAGCCGATGATCAACGAGGGCACCCGCTACAACAAGGTGCTGCCCGATGGCTGGACCGTGGTGACCAAGGACCGCAAGCTGTCGGCGCAGTGGGAGCACATGATCGCGGTCACCGAGACCGGCGTGGACGTGCTGACCCTGTCGCCGGGCGAGTCGCAGGTCTCCTGACGATGCTGCCGGCGAGTTCGCTGCTGGACACGCCGGCCGCGTCGCTCAACGACCCGGACTGGGCTGCTGCCGCGCGCGATGCGCTGCAGCAGGCCGATACGCGCCTGTACCGCCGCTTTGACCAGGGCGACAACATCGAGCGCCTGCTGGCATTGCGCGCGCGCGCGGCCGATCACCTCATCCGCCATGCGTGGCAGCGCTGCCTGCCGGCCGACAGTGGCCTGTCGCTGTTTGCGGTCGGTGGCTATGGGCGCGGTGAGCTGTTCCCGCGCTCGGACATCGACCTGCTGGTGTTCGGCGATCCGCAGGCGCAGCTGGCCCATGAGGAGGCGCTCTCGCGCCTGTTCGCGCTGCTGTGGGATTGCGGCCTGGCGGTCAGCCACGCGGTGCGTTCGGGCGGGCAGTGCAGCGAGGCTGCGGCCGACCAGACCGTGCTGACGGCGTTGATCGAAGCGCGCCCGCTGATGGCCGATGAGGCGGCGCGGCGTGCGCTGCGTGCGGCAGTGGATGACCGCGAACTGTGGCCGCCGCGTGCGTTCTTCCTGGCCAAGCTGGAGGAACTGCGCAACCGCCACCAGCGTTTCGGCGACACCGCCGACAACCTGGAGCCGGACCTGAAGGATGGCCCCGGCGGCCTGCGCGATCTCAACACGCTGGGCTGGATGGCGCTGCGTGCGTTTGGCGTGCGCGATCTGGAAGCGCTGGTCGGCCTGGGCCACCTGGGCGCTGACGAGGCCGCGGCGCTGAAGCGCGAACGTGCGGTGCTGGCGCGACTGCGCTTCGGCCTGCACCTGGTGGCGCGACGCCCGGAAGAGCGCCTGCGCTTCGATTACCAGAAGACCCTGGCCGCGCGCCTGGGCTTTGAGGACGATGCCGAGAGCCTGGGCGTCGAGAAGATGATGCAGGGCTTCTACCGCGCCGCTTCGGTGGTGCGGCGGATCAGTGATCGTCTCCTGCAACGTTTCGAGGAACAGTTCGATGGCGAGGCACAGCCTGAGCCGCTGACCGTGGGGTTCGCGCTGCGCCGTGGCTATCTGGCGGCCAACGATGCCGACTGGCCGAATGCTGACATCGGCCAGGTCTTCGCGTTGTTCGCCAGCTGGGCGAACAATCCGCAGATCCGTGGCCTGCATTCGTTGACTGCGCGCGCGCTGGCCGAATCGCTGCCGTTGCTGCCTGCCTATGACCAGGCAGACCCTGACGCGCGCGAACAGTTCATGGCTCTGCTGCGTGGCCAGCGCCCGGTCGACACGCTTTCGCGCATGGCGCGGCTGGGCGTGCTCGGGCAGTGGATTCCCGCATTCGCCCAGGTCAGCGGGCGCATGCAGTTCGACCTGTTCCATGTCTACACCGTCGACCAGCACACGCTGATGGTCCTGCGCAACATGGGGCTGTTTGCCAGCAGTCGCGCCGATGAACGTTTCTCCATAGCCCACGAAGTCTGGCCGCGCCTGCGCAAGCCCGAACTGCTGCTGCTGGCCGGCCTGTTCCACGACATCGCCAAGGGGCGCGGCGGCGATCATTCCGAACTGGGCGCGGTCGATGCACGGGCGTTCTGCCACGCGCAGGGGCTGAGTGGTTCGGATACCGAACTGGTGGCCTGGCTGGTCGAACAGCACCTGCGGATGTCGGTGACCGCGCAGAAGCAGGACATCGCCGATGCCGACGTGATTCATCGCTTCGCGACCCTGGTCGGCAGCCGCGACCGCCTGGATTACCTCTATCTGCTGACCTGCGCCGACATCGCCGGCACCAGCCCGAAGTTGTGGAACGCGTGGAAGGACCGGCTGCTGGCCGATCTGTATTTCGCTACCCGCCGCGCGCTGCGCGAGGGCCTTGAGCATCCGGTGCCGGCCGCCGAGCGCGTGGCCGAAGCGCGCGACAGCGTGCGTGCGCTGGTGCGCGAGCAGGGCTACGACGATGCCACCATCGACCGCCAGTTCGCGGTGATGCCTGACGAAGGTTTCATCCGCCTGCGCCCGGAACAGTTGGCCTGGCAGGCTGCCGCACTGGTGCCGATCAAGCAGGGCCAGACGCTGGTGAAGGTACGCCGGATCAGCGTTGACGACCCGGCGCTGGAAGTGTTCGTGCACTCGCCGGACCGTGATGGCCTGTTTGCCGCGATCGTGATGACCCTGGACCGCAAGGGTTACGGCATCCACCGCGCACGCGTGCTGGATGGTCCGTCCGAGACGATTTTCGATAATTTTGAAGTCAGCCCGGCCGATACGTTTGCCGATGGCAGCAGCGCCAACCTGGAAGCTGCACTGCGCGAGGCGCTCAGTGGCGACCTTGCGCGGCTGCGTCCCTCGCGCCGGGTGGTGCCACGCCAGCTGCGCCACTTCCGTTTCGCCCCACGCATCGAGTTCCGCGATGAACCCGGCGCGACCCGCTTTGCCCTGGTCGCGCCCGACCGCCCCGGCCTGCTGGCCGACGTGGCGTTCGTGCTGCGCAACCAGGGACTGCGCGTGCAGGACGCGCGCATTGCCACATTCGGCGAACGCGCCGAAGACACCTTCGTGATCAGTGACGAACACGACCTCCCCCTGACTGAATCCGCCCGGCAGCAGCTGCATGACGCAATGCTGGCCTGCCTGGACCCTGATCGAAACGCCGGAGACCCCGCCTGATGGCCACCAAGCCTGCAAAGAAGACTGCCGCGACTGCCAAGAGCGCAGCGGCCAGAAAGACTACTGCCGCTGCCCCGGCTGCGAAGAAAGCTGCACAACAGCCGAAGGCGGGCCAGACCGCAGCGGTGAAGAAGGCCGCCGTGCCGAAACAGGCTGCAGCGAAGAAGGCGCCGGCAAAGAAGGTCCCGGCCAAGACCGCCGAAGCTGCGCGCGCCGAGAACATCGCACGCAAGTCGCTGCGCAAGCCGGCCGGGCCGGGCGTGGAAGAACTGAAGTTCGGCATCGAAAGCGCCTTCGAGCGCCGCGCCACGCTGACCCTGCACGAACTGGAAGGCTCGACCCGGCCGCTGGTCAACCGCGTGATCGATGGCCTGGAAAGCGGCGAGTTCCGCGTCGCCGAACCCGATGGCCATGGTGGCTGGAAGGTCAACGAATGGCTGAAGAAGGCGGTGCTGCTGTATTTCCGCGTCAACGACATGGCCGTGGTCGATGCACGCCCGGCACCGTTCTGGGACAAGGTCGAATCGCGCTTTGCCGGCTATGACGAGGCGAAGTTCCGCCGTGGCGGCGTGCGCGTGGTGCCGGGGGCGATCGCCCGTCGCGGCACGTATTTCGGCAAGGACGTGGTGCTGATGCCGAGCTTCACCAACATCGGTGCCTACGTCGGTGAAGGCACCATGGTCGACACCTGGGCCACCGTCGGTTCCTGCGCGCAGATCGGCCAGCACTGCCACCTGTCCGGTGGTGCCGGCATCGGTGGCGTGCTCGAGCCGCTGCAGGCCAGCCCGACCATCATCGAAGACCATTGCTTCATCGGCGCGCGTTCGGAAGTGGTGGAAGGCGTGGTCGTCGGCCATCACAGCGTGATCGGCATGGGCGTGTTCCTCAGCCAGAGCACCCGCATCTACAACCGCGCCACCGGCGAAATCAGCTACGGCTACATTCCGCCGTACAGCGTGGTGGTGTCCGGCTCGCTGCCGAGCAAGGACGGTACCCACTCGCTGTACTGCGCGGTGATCGTCAAGCAGGTCGATGCCCGCACCCGCAGCAAGACCAGCGTCAACGACCTGCTGCGCGGCCTGGCCGACTGACGGGGCCGCACGCATGAGCACCACCGTCTACGGTCTGAAGAACTGCGATACCTGCAAGAAGGCGACCAAGTGGCTGGACCGCTTCGGCGTGCCGTACACCTTCGTCGACTACCGCGACAACAAACCCAGCCCGGAAACGCTGCTGGAATGGGCCGCCCAGCTGGGTGGCCTGGCGGCGATGGTCAACCGGTCCTCCACCACCTGGCGGCAGCTGCCGGACAACCGCAAGGCCGCCGATTCGGAGGCGGAATGGAAGCTGCTGCTGCGCGAGTACCCGCAGTTGATCAAGC
Source organism: Stenotrophomonas sp. OVS01A (assembly GCF_019969775.1). NCBI lineage: Bacteria > Pseudomonadati > Pseudomonadota > Gammaproteobacteria > Lysobacterales > Lysobacteraceae > Stenotrophomonas > Stenotrophomonas sp. OVS01A. The sequence goes on from NZ_JAHXYV010000001.1 coordinate 652,106, forward strand.
GGCCGCTGGTGGTGACTGCCGACGGCAAGGTCAGCCAGGGTTTCAGCGACAACGGTTTCAAGGCGCGCTTCGGCGTGGGCGGCGCGTGAGCGCCGTCCTCGACCTGGCCTGCGATCTGATTGCACGGCCGTCGGTGACCCCGGACGATGCCGGTTGCCAGGCGCTGATTGGTGAACGTCTGCAGGCGGCCGGTTTCACTTGTGAGCACCTGCGGCTGGGCGAGGTCGACAACCTGTGGGCCACGCACGGCAGCGGCGCGCCGGTGCTGGTCCTGCTGGGCCATACCGACGTGGTGCCGCCGGGCCCGCGCGAGGCGTGGCAGAGCGATCCGTTCGCGCCACAGATCCGCGATGGCGTGCTGTACGGTCGCGGCACCGCCGACATGAAAGGCAGCGTGGCCGCGTTCGTGATCGCTGCCGAACAGTTCGTTGCGGCCCATCCGCAGCACGCCGGTACGCTGGCGGTGCTGCTGACCAGCGATGAGGAAGGCGATGCGATCGATGGTGTGCGCCATGTCGCGCGGCTGTTCGCCGAGCGTGGCCAGCGCATCGACTGGTGCATCACCGGCGAGCCGTCCTCCACCGCCACGCTGGGTGACCTGCTGCGCGTGGGACGTCGCGGCAGCCTGTCGGCCAAGCTGCGCGTGCAGGGCGTGCAGGGCCACGTGGCCTACCCGGACAAGGCACGCAATCCGATTCATCTTGCCGCGCCCATGCTGGCCGAACTGAGCGCACGGCGCTGGGACGAGGGCTATGAGAGCTTCCCGTCGACCAGCCTGCAGATCTCCAACATCCATGCCGGCACCGGTGCCAACAACGTGATTCCCGGTGAGCTGGAGGTGGATTTCAACATCCGCTACAACCCGCACTGGGATGCAGCGAAGCTGGAAGCGGACATCACCGCGCTGCTGGACCGCCATGGCCTGCAGTACACGCTGAAGTGGCACCGCAGTGGCGAGCCGTTCTACACCCCGGAAGGTACGTTGCGTGCAGCGGCGCGCGCGGTACTGGCCGAGCACACCGGTCGCGCACCGGAAGAGAGCACCGGTGGCGGCACCTCCGATGCGCGCTTCATCGCACCCCTGGGCGCGCAGTGCATCGAAGTCGGCCCGGTCAACGCCAGCATCCACCAGGTGGATGAGAACGTGCGCGTGGACGAGCTGGAAGCACTGCCGGGGCTGTACCAGCGACTGGTGGAGCGGTTGCTGGTGTGATCCGCGTCGCCGGGCATGGCCCGGCGCTACCGGGTGAGCGTGCGGATGCTGGTGTGATCCGCGTCGCCGGGCATGGCCCGGCGCTACCGGGTGAGCGTGCGGTTGCTGGTGTGATCCGCGTCGCCGGGCATGGCCCGGCGCTACCGGGGTGAGCGTGCGGTTGCTGGTGTGATCCGCGTCGCCGGGCCATGCCCGGCGAGCGCAGCGGCGCGCGTTACTCCGAAAAACTGAAGAACGGCGGCTTGATCGCTTCGCGCCAGTAGCTCGGCGCCGCCATGTAGAACTGCTGTGCTTCCGCCTTGGCAAACCAGGCGGCAGCAGCGTCAGGGTTCTTGTCCAGGCCCGGCGCACCGCGGCCCAGCAGCAGCCCGGCGAAGTATTGGCCGAACACATTGCCCTTCTCGCCGGCGCGCTGGTACAGCTGCAGCGCACGCGCCGGATCGCGCGGCAGTCCCACGCCCTTCTCCAGCAGCGCGCCCAGGTCCACCTGCGCTTCGGCATCGCCGCGCTCGGCGCGACGCTGGATCTGCGCAACCAGCGGATGCACGCTGTCGCCCTGCGCGGCCACCGCATCCGGCAGTCGCGACGATGAACTCGGGTAGCGCTGGTAGATCATTCCGCGCAGGTCCCAGCGCAGCGCCTGTTGCGCGTCGCCACGCTGGCGATAGGCCTTGGCGAGTTCGTAGAACGCATAGGGATTGCCGTGGTAGGCCGCCGCCAGATAGGCGCGTTCGCCACGCCGCCAGGACGCGCGCAGCACCGGCCCAGGGTTGATGTGGGGGCTGTCGGCATACCGCAGCGTGCCGGAGATCCAGATCCGGCCCAGGGCTTCTTCCGCCTTGGTGTTGTGGAAGGTCCAGGGGGTGACCGCTGCGGCACGCTCGTAATAGGCGATGGCGCGCGGATCGTTGAAGCGCTCGAAGGTTTCCGCGGTATCAAAGGCCCCCTTGAAGCTGCCGTCGGTTCCGCGTTGTTCCAGGCTCTGCTGCTGAGCCGGCGGAAGGAGCGAGGGTGGGGGCAGGGTCTGGCAGGCGGCCAGGCCCAGGCAGATCAGGGCGGCCAGAGCCGCGTTGCGTCCGTTGCGGTGTTGCATTTCCATTGCACGTTTCACGGCGGGCCATTATGCGCTCTGCGGAGTGGTTGCCAACGCAACGGTTGCGCCGTGCCGGAAAGCGGGGTAGGGTCGATGCCATGTCGATCCGCCTGGCCACCGCCGTCAACAACACCAACCGCAATAATCTGCGTGCGAATAATCGTGCGCGGCCGATGCGGGACTGCGCCCTGGGTAGATAGACAGCAACATACGCCCGGACACCAGAAAACCCGCATCGGCCGATGCGGGTTTTTTTGTGCCCGGGCGCAGCCCCACCCGGGCCTGGATGGCCGGTCGAACACCTTCCCCCCGTGTACTTCCCCACAACAGGAGTTCCACCCATGTGTTCGATCTTCGGTATTTTCGGCCTGCAGGCCGGTGACGATCTTCCTTCCCTGCGCCGCCATGCGCTGGAGCTGTCGCAGCGCCAGCGTCATCGTGGCCCGGACTGGAGCGGTGTGTACCTGGACGAGGGCGCGCTGCTGGTGCACGAGCGCCTGGCCATCGTTGATCCGGCAGGCGGCTCGCAGCCGCTGCTGTCCGAAGACGGGCAGCTGGCGCTGGCGGTCAACGGCGAGATCTACAACCACCAGCAGCTCAAGGCCGGACTTGCCCAGGCCTATGCCTTCCAGACCGGCTCGGACTGTGAGGTGATCAACGCGCTGTACCGCCAGGGCGGGTCGCCGGCGCAGTGGCTGGAGCAGCTCAACGGCATCTTCGCTTTCGCTTTGTGGGATCGCAGTGCGGGTCGTGTACTGATCGCGCGCGACCCGGTCGGCGTGGTGCCGCTGTACTGGGGCCATGATGCGCAGGGGCGGTTGCGCGTCGCCTCTGAAATGAAGGCGTTGGTCGATACCTGCGCCGACGTGGCCCAGTTCCCGCCCGGCCATTACTACGACAGCGCCAGCGGTGAGCTGGTGCGCTACTACCAGCAGCCGTGGCGCGAGTACGACGACGTGCAGGGCCGCTCGGCCGATCTCGCCGAGCTGCGCCAGGCCTTCGAACATGCGGTCGAACGCCAGTTGATGAGTGACGTGCCGTACGGCGTGCTGCTGTCGGGCGGGCTGGATTCGTCGCTGGTTGCCGCCGTGGCAGCACGTTATGCGCGTCGTCGCATCGAAGATGGCGGGCAGAGCGAAGCGTGGTGGCCGCGCCTGCATTCGTTCGCCATCGGCCTGAAGGGCTCGCCGGATCTGGCCGCTGCTGCGGTGGCCGCCGAAGCACTGGGCACGGTCCACCACGGCTTCGAATACACCTTCGAAGAAGGCCTGGACGTGCTGCCGGAGGTGATCCGCCATATTGAAACCTACGACGTCACCACCATCCGCGCCTCCACGCCGATGTTCCTGCTGGCGCGCCGGATCAAGGCGATGGGGGTGAAGATGGTGTTGTCCGGCGAAGGCAGCGACGAGATCTTCGGCGGCTATCTGTACTTCCACAAGGCGCCGGACGCGCGCGAATTCCACCAGGAACTGGTGCGCAAGCTCGATGCCCTGCACAACTACGATTGCCTGCGCGCCAACAAGTCGATGATGGCCTGGGGCGTGGAGCCGCGCGTGCCGTTCCTGGACCGCGAGTTCCTCGACGTGGCGATGCGATTCGATGCCGCGCACAAGATGGTCGGCGCCGGTTTTGGTGGTCGCCGCATCGAGAAGGCGGTATTGCGGGAAGCCTTCCAGGGCTACCTGCCGGACAGCATCCTGTGGCGGCAGAAAGAGCAGTTCAGCGATGGCGTCGGCTACGGCTGGATCGATGGCCTGAAGGCGCACGCCGAAGCACAGGTCAGCGACCGCGTGTTGGCTGCGGCCGACAAGCGCTTCCCGCACAACCCGCCGCAGACCAAGGAGGCGTACTACTACCGTCACCTGTTCGAGCAGTTCTTCCCCAGCCATGCGGCGGCTGAAACCGTGCCGGGCGGCAAGTCGATCGCCTGTTCCTCGCCGGCAGCGATCGCCTGGGATGCCAGCTTTGCCGCCGCCGCCGACCCGTCGGGCCGCGCCATCGCCGGCGTGCACGAGCAGGCGTTGGCCTGATCGGCCGCGCCGAGCGGCAGCCACACGGGGAGCGCCGGGCCATGCCCGGCGAGCCCTGCAGCGCATGGGCGGCGAGGGACGTATCATCAGCCCCCTGCACATTGGGGAATGTTCATGGACGTACAGACCGGAGGTCCCGTGAGGCCGACGAAGTGGGCTTGGCGCTACCTGGTGTGGGCCGGCGTGCCGCTGCTGGTCGGCCTGCTGCTGGCCCGCTATGCGGGCCCCGGGCTACCGACGGTGGCCAGCAAGGCCGAAGACGTGGTCGGCAGTGACTGGGCACATCACCTGGCCTCGCCGCTCGGCCTGTTCCTGCTGCAGCTGCTGGTGTTGCTGCTGGTCGCCAAGGGCGCCGGTGCGCTGTTGAAGCGCTTCGGCCAGCCGGCCGTGATCGGCGAAATGGCCGCCGGCCTGATGATGGGGCCGCTGTTGCTGGGCAGCCTGCTGCCGCAGGTGCACGGTGCACTGTTCCCGGCCGCTTCGCTCGGGCCGCTGGGTATGCTCAGCCAGCTGGGTGTGCTGATGTTCCTGCTGGTGGCTGGTGCCGAACTGGATCTGGGCGCGCTGCGTGGGCGCCGTCGATTCGCCTTCACCGTCAGCCACGCAGGCATCGCGGTGCCGTTCGTGCTTGGTGTGGTCCTGGCCATCTGGCTGTACCCGCAGCATGGCCCGCAGGGCGTGGGTTTCACCGCGTTCGCGCTGTTCGTCGGTATTTCGATGAGCATCACCGCTTTCCCAGTGCTGCTGCGCATCCTCGCTGATCGCGGCATCACCCACACCCCGCTGGGGCAGACCGCCATCGCCTGCGCGGCGCTGGGCGATGCGACCGCGTGGTGCCTGCTGGCGCTGATCGTGGCGGCAGCGCAGGCCACCGGCTGGTTGCCGGCCAGCCTCAACCTGCTGTGCGTGGTGGCGTTCATCGCGCTGATGCTGGGACTGGTGAAGCCGTGGTTCGCTCGCCAGACCATCGCGCCGGGTCGCGAAGGGCGCTGGCTGCTGGGCATCCTGCTGCTGTCGCTGGCCAGTGCGCTGGTCACCGAAGTGCTCGGCATCCATGCGCTGTTCGGCGCCTTCGCTGCAGGCGTGGCGGTGTCGTCCAACGCGCAGCTGCGGCACCTGCTGGTGGCCAGGGTCGAACCGTTCGCGGTGACGCTGCTGCTGCCGCTGTTCTTCGCCATGACCGGCCTGCGCATGCGCGCCGACGCGTTGCAGACCAGTGACATCGCGTTGTGCGTGGTGGTGATCGCCGTGGCCACGGTGGGCAAGCTGTTGGGCACCTGGAGCGCGGCGCGCAGTACCGGCATGGCCTCGCGCGAAGCGTGGCGACTGGGTGCGCTGATGAATACCCGCGGGTTGATGGAGCTGATCGTGCTCAACCTCGGCTACGAGCTGGGCCTGCTGGGCGACCGCCTGTTTGCGGTGCTGGTGATCATGGCACTGGTGACCACTGCGATGACCGGGCCGCTGTTGAACCTGATCGAGCGCCGCCACCTCCGTTAATGGGGTCGTTAATGGGGTCAGATCCCTTTTCCACAGGAAAAGGGATCTGACCCCGGGCATCATACCGTGGCCGGCCAGCGCTATCGCGCCGGTAGCAGCGTCAACGTGTGCTGCGCCTTGCCGGGAAGGAACGGGGTGGGGCGGCCATGCACCCAGTCCTCATGTCCGGCGCCCCAGTACGGCGACAGCGGATGGCCGCTCTGCCCACCCGGCATGTGCACGATGCCATCGGCCTCGTGGCCGGGCGAGACCACCATGCGCTGCGAGGCGCCGAACGCTGGCGTCTGTACACGCGGCATGTCACGGTCGCCGGGCAGGGGATCGGCCGGCATGCACAACCAGCGGCTGGCGAAGGCGGGCAGGGCGCGCGCGACCGGATGGCAGATCGCTGCGGTATTGCGCTCGCCCCAGCTGCGGTGCGCCAGCGGCCCCTGCGCGGACAACTCCGCTTCGGTACGGCGCGCCGCATCGGCCAGCAGCGCATCCCAGCTCGTGTAAGCGGGCGGCAGCAGGTTGGCGGGGCGCTGTTGCAGCATCGGCCAGGCCACGCCTTCCAGCTGCGCCAGGCGCGGTGCCAGGAAATCCTCGCCCAGCGGTGCCCGCGCCGGTGCCAGCAGCGCATCGGTCAACGTGTCGAGTACCTGTGTGCGGAACTCGCGCACCACCCGGTAGCTGACCGAATCGATCGCGGCGCGCCCGTCCCAATGGCTGCTGACCGTGCCCAACCGCTTCAGTGCCGGATCGTCGCTGTGCTCGACCACCTGGTGCAGCAGCACCCACCAGCGCTGCAGGAACACCGCGCGGTCGTCGAGCTGGATCGCCAGCAGGTCGTGCTCGTCGAAATGCTCCTGCGTGGCCAGCAGGTCGCGGATCTGCCGTCCGCGCGCGCCGAGGTCGTAGCCGCCATTGCCGACCGTGGCCAGCGTCGCCTCGTCCACCACGCGGCTGTTGGCCGTCCACAGCCGATGCGAGGCGGGGTCGACCAGGCTCGGCGCGGCGTCGCTGCGGATCGGCCACGGCGCGCAGCCCGGGTTGCGGTGATTGTCATTGAAGCCCAGCGGTGTACAGCCCGGGCCACGGTCAGGCCGCGCGCCGATCAGGCGCCACGCGATACGCCCGCTGCGGTCGCCGATCACCAGATTCTGCGCGGGAATGCCGGCATGGTCGGCAATCTGCAGGGCCTGGTCCAGATCGGCGGCCCGTGCCATGTCGGCGAAGTCCATGCGCACCGCGCCCGGCAACTGCGCGACCCAGCGCAGGGCGTCGCCGCTGCCATCGGCGTGGGTGTGCAGGATCGGTCCCCACGCGGTTTCGCGTACCGGGAAACGCACGTCGGCACCGCCGGCCACGACGATCCGTTCCTCGTGCACGGTCACTGCAGCGTCCGCTGGCTCGGTGCGGAAGTCGGCAGTGTCGATGTAGCTGTTGGTGAAGCCCCAGGCCACGTGGCCGTTGCTGCCGACGATCACCGCCGGCACGCCCGGCAGCGAGAATCCGCTGACGTCGACCTGGCCACCCGCGGCCTGTGGATCGGGGTAGCGCAGGCGCACACGGAACCACAGGCTGGGAGCGCGCAGGCCCAGGTGCATGTCGTCGGCGACGATCGCACGGCCATCGGCGGTCAGCGCGCCGGCCACGGCGAAATTGTTGCTGCCGACCGCGTCGGCATCCTCGGCAGCCGCGCCGGTCGCGGCCTTCAGCGTGCGCAGGTCCAGCTGGCTGGCATCAGGCAGGGGGGCGTTGCCACGGGCAGCGCCGGCCAGCGGCGCATCCCACTCGCTGCCGTCGTTTGCCAGCAGCGCATACAGTGCTGGCGGCACCACCGCGCGGATGCGCTCCAGGGCCAGTTCGGACTGGTTGCTGGGGTCCTGCAGGTCGGCGTACATGGCCAGGCCTGCCAGCACGCTGTCGCTGGCCTGCCACGGTTGGGGCGCCTGCCGCAGCAGCAGGTAGGCCCATGGCCGTACCGCCAGGCTGCCCAGGCCCTGGTTGACCCCGTCCACATAGGCGCGCACGGCCGCAGGGTCGCTGCCCAGTGCGTCCTGCAGATGGGCCTCGGTGCGCGCGCGCAGGCGGTGTACGCGCATGCGCTTGTCGGCTTCGATCGCCTTCGCCCCGAACAGGGCGGACAGTTCACCTGCGGCACTGCGCCGCATCAGGTCCATTTCGAAATAACGTTCCTGCGCGTGAACACGGCCGAGCGCCCGCAGGGCATCAGTCTTGTTGCCGGCGGTGATGGTGACCACCCCCAGCGCATCGCGCTCCACGGTGACCTTGGTGGCCAGCCCGGGCAACGGGCGCTCGCCGTCCAGTTCGGCCAGGCTGCCGCGCAGCAGCAACCACAGGACCAGCACCGCGAGCAGCACGATTGCCACCAGCACACCCAGAATCCACCGCCACGTACGACGCATTGCAGGTCCTTTCCGAGCAGGTCGGCCGATTGTAGCCGCAGGCGCAACTGCGACTGATTCCGATTAGATCACCGTATTTCCAGATGGGGCACCATGGGCGCCATCGATTCACAGGAGCTCCCCCCATGAAAGGCAACCCGGACGTCATCGCCTGCCTGAAGGAACTGCTGCGCGGCGAACTCGCCGCCCGCGACCAGTACTTCATCCACTCCCGCCGCTACGAGGACCAGGGCCTGTTCGCGCTGTACGAACGCCTGAACCACGAGATGGAGGAAGAGACCCAGCATGCCGACGCGCTGCTGCGCCGGATCCTGTTCCTGGGCGGCGACCCGGACATGCGCCCGCATGCCACCGAGCCCGGCAAGACCGTGGAGGAGATGCTGCGCAAGGACCTGGACACCGAATACGCGGTGCGCAACAACCTCGCCGCCGGCATGAAGCTGTGCGAGGAGAAGGGCGACTACGTGAGCCGCGACATGCTGCTGGCGCAGTTGAAGGACACCGAGGAAGACCACGCCTGGTGGCTGGAGCAGCAGCTGGGCCTGATCAAGCGCATCGGCCTGGAGCTGTACCAGCTGAGCAAGATCGACGGCAGCGGCGCCCCGGCGCACTGATCCCGATTGTCGTAGCGCCGGGTCATGCCCGGCTCTACCAGGAGCGCAATGCAACGTCGCCCGCCAGCACCGGAGCACCGCCAGCCAGCCTTCGCCCGCCAGCTGCTCCACCGCCCGCCAGCCGACAAACAAAGAAGCCGGGGAATGCCCCGGCTTTTTTGTGTCTGATGCTCCGTTCCCGGTAGCGCCGGGCCATGCCCGGCGGGTTCCCGGTTGCCGGGCAAGGCGTGTCAACCAAGGTTGACACCTACCGTCACTCGACCGACAACCCTTCCACCTTCTGCCAGCCACGCGGCAGCAGATGGCCACGGGTGGCGCGGGCGCCCAGATAGGCGTCGAGCTCGTTGAACTTCAGCCCCATGGTGCGCTGGCCGCTGCGGACCTGCAGGGTCTGGCCGGGGCTGATTGCCACGATGGCGACCACGCGTTCGGTGGCGAGCTTGGCCTTGGGGATCTCGATGATCTTGTTGCCCTTGCCCTTGTCCAGTTCCGGCAGGTCGTTGGCGGCGATCGCCAGCAGGTTGCCCGAACTGGTCACCGCGACGATGCGGTCGGTAGCGACGTTGGCCACCACCGATGGGGTCAGTACCGATGAGCCCGCCGACAGGTTCAGCATCGCCTTGCCGGCCTTGTTGCGACCGATCAGGTTCTCGAAACGGGTGACGAAACCATAGCCGTGGGTCGAGGCCAGCACGAAGCGGGTATCCGGTTCGGCGCTGGCCAGGGTCACGAAGCTGGTGCCTGCGGCCGGCGAGAAGCGGCCGGTCAGCGGCTCACCGTTGCCGCGTGCCGAGGGCAGGGTATGCACCGGCGTGGAGTAAGCGCGGCCTTCGCTGTCCAGGAACGCGACCTGCTGGGTGCTGCGCGCACGCACTGCACCCTGCAGCGCATCGCCATCGCGGTAGGACAGGGTCGAGGCATCGATGTCGTGGCCCTTGGCGGCGCGGATCCAGCCCTTCTCGGACATCACCACCGTCATCGGCTCGCTCGGTACCAGCTCGGTCTCGTCGATGGCTTGGGCGGCCTGGCGCTGCACCAGCGGCGAGCGGCGCTCGTCGCCGAACTTCTTCGCATCGGCCTGCAGCTCGTCGCGGATCAGCTTCTTCAGCTTGGCCTTGCTGTCGAGGATGCTGAGGATCTTGTCGCGCTCCTTGGCCAGTTCGTCCTGCTCGCCGCGGATCTTCATTTCTTCCAGGCGGGCCAGCTGCTTCAGCTTGGTTTCCAGGATGTACTCGGCCTGGTCTTCGGACAGGCCGAAGCGTGCGATCAGCGCCGCCTTCGGTTCGTCCTCGGTACGGATGATGTGGATCACCTCGTCCAGGTTGAGGAACGCCACCAGCAGGCCTTCCAACAGGTGCAGGCGACGCTCGACCTTCTGCAGGCGGTGCTGCAGGCGGCGGGTGACGGTGCTGCTGCGGAATGCCAGCCATTCGCTGAGCAGCGTCTTCAGGTTCTTCACCTGCGGACGGCCGTCCAGCCCGATCACGTTGAGGTTGACGCGGTAGCTGCGCTCCATGTCGGTGGTGGCGAACAGGTGCCCCATCAACTGCTCGGCGTCGACGCGGTTCGAGCGCGGCACCAGCACCACGCGCACCGGGTTGGCGTGGTCGGACTCATCGCGGATGTCTTCCAGCCACGGCAGCTTCTTGGCGCGCATCTGCGCGGCGATCTGCTCGATCACCTTCGACGGCGACACCTGGAACGGCAACGCGGTGACCACCACGTTGTGCGCTTCCTTGATGTAGGTGGCACGCGCACGCACGCTGCCGTTGCCGGTCTCGTACATGTTCCGCAGATCGTTGGCCGGGGTGATGATCTCGGCGTTGGACGGATAATCCGGACCCTTCACGTGCTCGCACAGGTCGCGCACGCTGGCATCCGGATCGTCCAGCAGGTGCAGCAGCGCGCTGACGATCTCGTTGAGGTTGTGCGGCGGCACATCGGTGGCCATGCCCACGGCGATGCCGGTGGTGCCGTTCAGCAGCAGATGCGGCAGGCGTGCCGGCATCCAGGTCGGTTCCTGCAGGGTGCCGTCGAAGTTCGGTGCCCAGTCGGTGGTGCCCTGGCCCAGTTCGCCCAGCAGTACTTCGGCGATCGGGGTCAGCTTGGATTCGGTGTAACGCATCGCCGCGAACGACTTCGGGTCGTCGCTGGAACCGAAGTTGCCCTGGCCTTCGATCAGCGGATAACGGTACGAGAACGGCTGTGCCATCAGCACCAGCGCTTCGTAGCACGCGCTGTCGCCATGCGGGTGGTACTTACCGATGACGTCACCGACGGTGCGCGCGGACTTCTTCGGCTTGGACGCGGCATTCAGGCCCAGCTCGCTCATCGAATAGATGATGCGGCGCTGCACGGGCTTCAGGCCGTCGCCAATGAACGGCAGGGCGCGATCCAGGACCACGTACATCGAGTAGTCGAGGTAGGCGCGTTCGGCGTACTCGCGCAGCGGCAGTTGTTCGAAACCGTGGAACACGGGGCGGGCAAGATCGGTCATGCGGCGTTGTTACCTATGTCGGGAGGCGGTGACGGCGGTCGCCGCTCTCAATCCAGTGATTATCCGGATGCGGCGGGGGATGCCAAGCCGCGTGCAGGGTCAAGGCCCGGTTCCAGGCCGTGGCCGGCCCGTGCCAGGTAGCGTCCGGGCGGTAGCCCGAAGTGTCGCCGGAACACGGTGACGAAGGCGCTGGCGCTGCTGAAGCCCAGTGCGTGGGCGATGTCGGCCACGCTGCGGCCCTCGCTGAGCTGCCGCAGCGCCTCGGCCAACCGCGCCTGCTGGCGCCATTGCGCGAAGCTGAGGGTGGTCTCGTCGCGGAAATGGCGGGTCAGGCTGCGCGGCGACAGGCCGGCCCAATGCGCCCACTGCGCCAGGCCGCGCTCGTCGGCCGGGTCGGCCAGCAGCTGCGAGGCGATCTTCAGCAGGCGCCGGTCGCGCGGCATCGGCAGGTGCATGCGCTGGCGCGGCGCGGCGCGTATCTCGTCCAGCAGCACGTTGATGATGTGCTGCCGTTCGCTGGTGCTTTCGTAGTCCTGCGGCCAGTCACAGATGCGTTCGGCCACTGCCTGCGCCAACCGCGAGATGCCCAGCACGCACGGGTCGGCGGGCAGTTCGGCGCACAGCGGTGCGGCCAGCACCATGCCCCAGCCGCGCAGGGGGCCATCGATGTGGACCGTATGCGGCTCGGCCGGCGGCATCCAGCCCGCCGAGCCTGGCGCCAGCGACCAGGTGCCATGCGAGGTGCGGGTGGTCAGCAGGCCGCGTTCGACGCAGATCAGCTGCGCGCGGACGTGGTGATGCCAGTCCACTTCGCGGGCCAGCCCCTGCGGGCTGTCGAAGCGGAAGGCGATGACCGGCGGGCCGTCATTGCGCTCGAACCAGTCCAGTGCTTCTTCGCGCAGCAGGGTGGCAGGGCCGGGTTCGCCCGCCTTCACGTGGGCCGGGGGTGGCTTGAATGTGACATTCATTGGCTGGATTGTACTACCGGGCCAGTTGGGAGCGCCATTAAGGTGGCGCCTTCACCTGATCCAGCCCACTGCTGCAACACAGCATTTGATGCCAGATCGAATATTTCCATTGAGAAATATTTTTTTTGGAAGAGAATGCTCCCCCATGATCTGTCCTGCAACCACTCCCCCCAGCTTCGGCCTGCTGCTGCGCCAGGTGCGCGACGGCCTGGTCCGCCAGCTCGACGCGTCCATGGCCGAAGAAGACCTCGGCATCGGCTTCACCCACTACATCGGGCTGAAGGTGCTCTCGAACATGGCGCCGTGCACGGCCAACGAGCTGGCCCAGGCCATCGACCAGGTGCCCAGCGCGGTCACCCGCCTGCTGGACAAGCTGGAAGCGCTCGGTTGCGTGCGCCGTGAGCCGCATGCGCAGGACCGGCGTGCACTGCAGATCGTATTGACCGATGAAGGCCGCGCGCTGTGGGCGCGGTTGAAGCTGCGCGGCGACGCGGTGATGGATTACGCCCTGCGCGATCTGTCCGCCGACGAACGCACGCAGCTGCTGTCCCTCCTGACCCGAATCCGCGATTCCCTGACAACCCCATGAACCCGATCCCGCATCCCACTCTCCGCCGCTCCGGGCGCGCGCTGCTGCTGTCGGCGCTGGCCCTGGCGCTGGCCGCCTGCGCAAGCAGCCGTGGCCTTGACCCGCAGGGCCACGTGCTCGACGTGGACAGCCTGCACAGCGAACGTACCCTGGCCGACAGCGACCTGAGCGCAGCCGGTTTTCCTGCCCAGGACTGGTGGAAGGCACTGGGCGATGCGCAACTGGATGCGCTGATCGCCGAAGGCCTGGCCGGCCATCCGAGCCTGGACGCCGCCGACGCGCGCCTGCGCCAGGCACAGTCGCAGGTCGGCACCGCGCGCGCCGATCGCCTGCCCAGCCTCTCCGTGTCCGGTGGCTACACCGGCCTGCGCCTGCCCGAATCGATGGCTGGCGATGAAATCGGCGGCCACTACGCTGGCAGCAGCCAGATCGCGTTCGACTTCAGCTACGGCATCGACCTCTGGGGCGGCAAGCGCGCCGCCTGGGAGGCTGCCGTGGATGGCGCCCACGCCGCGACTGTCGAAGCCCAGGCCGCGCGCCTGAACCTGTCCACCGGCATCGCCCAGGCCTATACCGACCTGGCCTACGCCTGGCAGCTCAACGACGTGGCCGAAGAAGAACTGGCGCGCTCGCAGAAGTCGCTGCAGCTGACCCGGCAGCGTCGTAGTGCCGGCATCGACAGCGATCTGCAGGTGCGCCAGGCCGAAGCCCGCGTGCCGGCCGCACAGCAGCAGTTGCTGGCGGCGCAGCAGCGCATCGATGCCGGGCGCACGGCGCTGGCCGCGCTGGTCGGCAAGGGCCCGGACCGCGGCCTGTCGATCGAACGCCCGCGGGCGATGAACCCGCTGGCCCTGCAGCTGCCGGGCGTGGTGCCCAGTGAACTGCTCGGCCGTCGCCCCGACATCGTCGCCGCGCGCTGGCGGGTGGAAGCGGCCGACAAGCAGATCAAGGTCGCCAAGACCCGGTTCTACCCGAGCCTCAACCTGACCGCGCTGGCCGGCGTGGTCGCACCGAATGTCGGCGACCTGCTGCAGAGCAGTTCCAGCTTCGCCTACATCGGCCCGGCGCTGAGCCTACCGATCTTCGAAGGCGGCAAGCTGCGGGCCAACCTGGCCAACACCGATGCGCAGTACGACCTGGCCGTGGCGAACTACAACCAGGCGGTGCTCGATGCACTGCGCGACGTGGCCGACCAGGTCAACGCGGTGCGCTCACTGGCGCAGCAGGCGCAGTCGCAGCAGCAGGCGGTGGATACCGCACGCGCTGCGTTCGACCTGGCCCAGCAGCGCTATCGCGCTGGCATCGGCAGCTACCTGGACGTGTTGACCGCGCAGTCCACCCTGCTGCAATCGCAGCAGCAGCTGGCCGGCCTGCAGTCGCAGCAGCTGCAGACCTCGGTGCGCCTGAGCAAGGCGCTCGGCGGTGGTTTCCAGCCCAGTGACGCTGATGCCGCACCGCTTGCTTCCCATTCCGATTCCTCGCATTCCTGAAGACGCCTGCCATGAGCCAGACCCAAGACACTGCGGCCCCCGCCGCCCCCAACCGCCGCGGCAAGCTGTTGCGCGGCCTGTTCGTGATCGTCGTGCTGCTGCTGGCGGCACTGGCGCTGTGGTACTTCATGTTCGGCCGTTGGTTCGAAGAGACCGACGACGCCTACGTGCAGGGCAACCAGGTGCAGATCACCCCGCTGGTGGCCGGTACCGTGGTCGCCATCAACGCCGATGACGGCATGCGCGTGGAGCGCGGCCAGCTGCTGGTGCAGCTGGACCCGGCCGATACCTCGGTGGCCCTGCAGCAGGCCGAAGCCAACCTGGCCAAGACCGTGCGCCAGACCCGCGGCCTGTACCGCAGCGTCGAAGGTGCGCAGGCGGACTTGAACGCACGCCAGGTGACCCTGAAGCGCGTGCGCGACGACTTCGCACGCCGCAAGGGCCTGGCCGCCACCGGCGCCATCTCCAACGAAGAACTGGCCCACGCCCGCGATGAGCTGGCAGCTGCCGAAGCGGCCGTGGCCGGTTCGCGCGAGACCGTCGAGCGCAACCGCGCACTGGTTGATGACACCGTGATCGCCACCCAGCCGGATGTGCAGGCTGCCGCCGCGCAGCTGCGCCAGGCCTTCCTCAACAATGCACGTTCGGGCATCGTCGCGCCGGTCACCGGCTATGTCGCCCGTCGTTCGGTGCAGGTTGGCCAGCGCGTGCAGCCGGGCAATGCGCTGATGGCGGTGGTGCCGACCGAGCAGATGTGGGTCGAAGCCAACTTCAAGGAAACCCAGCTGCGGCACATGCGCCTGGGCCAGGAAGTGGAGCTGAAGTCGGACCTGTATGCCGGCGACGTCAAGTACAAGGGCCGCATCGACAGCCTGGGCCTGGGCACCGGCTCGGCGTTCTCGCTGCTGCCGGCGCAGAACGCCAGCGGCAACTGGATCAAGATCGTGCAGCGCGTGCCGGTGCGCATCGCCATCGATGCCAAGCAGCTGGCCGAACACCCGCTGCGCATCGGCCTGTCGATGAAGGCCGAGGTGAGCCTGCGCGACCAGAAGGGCGAAGTGCTGCCGAGCGCAGCCGCCAAGGGCACGGTGTTCGACACCGACGTGTACGCCAAGCAGCTGCACGATGCCGATGAGGTGATCCACACGATCATCCAGGGCAACCTGCCGCAGCAGTCCAAGGCGAGCTGAGGTCGGCCATGTCCGCACAAGCTCCAGCTGCGCCCGGCTCTCCGGGCGCACCGGCGGCGCCGGGTGCGGCCGCTGGATTCCTGCCACCCAGTGTGGCCCTGTGCACCGTGGGCCTGGCGATGGCCTCGTTCATGCAGGTGCTCGACACCACCATCGCCAACGTCTCGCTGCCGACCATCGCCGGTAATCTTGGCGCCAGTTCGCAGCAGGCGACGTGGGTCATCACCTCGTTCGCGGTCAGCACCGCGATCGCGCTGCCGCTGACCGGTTGGCTCAGCCGTCGCTTCGGCGAGCGCAAGCTGTTCGTGTGGGCCACGCTGGCCTTCGTGATCACCTCGCTGCTGTGCGGCTTGGCCCAGAGCATGGGCATGCTGGTGCTGTCGCGTGCGCTGCAGGGCTTCGTCGCCGGCCCGATGTACCCGATCACCCAGTCGCTGCTGGTCTCGATCTATCCACGGGAGAAACGCGGGCAGGCGCTGGCGCTGCTGGCGATGATCACCGTGGTGGCGCCGATCTGCGGGCCGATCCTCGGTGGCTGGATCACCGACAACTACAGCTGGGAATGGATCTTCCTGATCAACGTGCCGCTGGGCATCTTCGCTGCGCTGGTGGTGGGCAACCAGTTGAAGGGGCGCCCCGAGCACGTCGAGAAGCCGAAGATGGACTACGTCGGCCTGGTCACCCTGGTGATCGGCGTGGGCGCATTGCAGCTGGTACTCGACCTGGGCAACGACGAAGACTGGTTCTCGTCGATGAAGATCGTGGTACTGGCCTGCGTTGCCGTGGTGGCGCTGACCGTGTTCCTGATCTGGGAGCTGACCGACAAGGACCCGATCGTCGACCTGAAGCTGTTCCGGCACCGCAACTTCCGTGCCGGTACGCTGGCGATGGTGGTGGCCTACGCGGCGTTCTTCAGCGTGGCCCTGCTGATTCCGCAGTGGCTGCAGCGCGACATGGGTTACACCGCGATCTGGGCCGGCCTGGCGACGGCACCGATCGGTGTACTGCCGGTGATCATGACCCCGTTCGTGGGCAAGTACGCATCGCGTTTCGACATGCGCATGCTGGCCACCATCGCGTTCGTGGTGCTGTCGATGACCAGCTTCCTGCGCTCGGGTTTCAACCTGCAGGTGGACTTCCATCATGTGGCCGGCGTGCAGCTGATCATGGGCATCGGCGTGGCACTGTTCTTCATGCCGGTGCTGCAGATCCTGCTGTCGGACCTGGATGGTCGTGAGATCGCGGCCGGCTCGGGCCTGGCCACCTTCCTGCGTACGCTGGGCGGCAGCTTCGCGGCGTCGCTGACCACCTGGCTGTGGGCACGTCGCACGCAGGTGCATCACGCGGACCTGACCGAACACATTTCGGCCTATCAGCCGGGCATGCAGGACCAGGTGGCGGCGATGGGGCAGGGCGACCTGCAACATGGCGCGGCGGTGCTGAACAACATGATCAACCACCAGGCATCGCAGATGGGCTTCAACGACATCTTCTTCCTGCTGGGCTGGATCTTCCTGGCGATCATCTCGTTCCTGTGGCTGGCCAAGCCGCCCTTCGGTGCGGGCGCGGGTGCCGCCGCCGGTGGCGGGCACTGATCGATCGCTGTTGCTGAAAAACAAAACCCCGCCGGAAGGCGGGGTTTTTGTTTGCAGTGCATCCACGCATGCATGCGAATTCCAGTAGATCCACGCCATGCGTGGACGCCACAATCGCGTGATTCCGGCAAACGCTGGACATGAAAAAACCCGCTTGCGCGGGTTTGATCATTGTCTGAGTCATGGTGCCCAGGAGAGGACTCGAACCTCCACGAAGTTGCCCCCGCTAGCACCTGAAGCTAGTGCGTCTACCAATTCCGCCACCTGGGCGACTCAGGAGGAGAATTTTGCAGGAAGGCTGGATATGTGTCAACACCATTTCACACATTTTTTTCTGCACCGGCTTCCGCGTCCACATCCAGATGCAGCAGCAGGCTGCGCATCGGTGGCGAGAGCGATTTCCAGTCGGCGAACGCGGCGCACAGCCGGCGTTGTGCCCATGCGTTGCCGAGTGCAACGGCGAGGATGCCGGTGGCCCGCCGATGCTGCCGCGCGATCGTGCGCGGCGCGATGCCCACGCCGATGCCATGGCCCACCATCGTGCACAGGCCTTCAAAGGTTTTCATGCGGATGCGCACGTCGAGCGTGCGTCCGGCCTCTGCCGCCAGCTCTTCGATATAGGTCTGCAGCGCATTGCCGTCGGCCAGGGCAACGAAGGTCTCGCCCAGCACATCGCTGAAGTCGAGAGAGCGCCGCGCGGCGAAGCGGTGGCCGGCCGGCAGCAGCATCATCAGCGGGTCTTCGGCAACGACATGGCGGTGCAGTCCATCGGCGGGAACGGCGTCACTGATGATGCCGGCCTCTGCCTGGCCGGCACGGATCGCGCGCACGACTTCATTGCTGGTGCGTTCGTGCAGTTCCACGCGCAGGCGAGGGCGCTCTGCCAGCCATGGGGCCAGCCGCGCGGGCAGGTAGTTGGTCAATGCCGCGGTGTTGGCGTACAGGTGCAGCGTGCCGCGCGCACCGTGGGCGAACGCCTGCAGTTCGCCGCGCAGCTGCGCCTGCTGCTGCAGGATCAGGCGTGCGTGATGGGCCAGTGCGGCACCCGCTTCGGTGAGGCTGATGCCGCGCGGGTGACGGGTCAGCAGCGCGGTGCCAGCGTCGGTTTCGATGGCGCGCAGGCGTTCGCTGGCCGATCCCAGTGCCAGATTCGCCTCTGCAGCGCCGGCGGTGATGCTGCCGGCTTCGGCCACCGCCAGGAACAGGCGCAGATCGGCAATGTCCAGACGCATGTCGTTTGCTCCGCTCGGCCCTGCCTTCGGCTGGTCCGAAGGCGCAGGCAGGAAGACCGCATTGTGCGCGCCTGCGGCGCCGGCTCCAATGGCGGCATGAACGAGACGACATACTTCTATGGGTTGCTGGTGGTGGTGTTCGTGCTGGCCGGGGTGGTCAAGGGCGTGACCGGCATGGGCCTGCCGACGGTGGCGATGGGACTGCTGGGCGGCGCGTTGTCGCCGGTGGCGGCGGCCTCGATGCTGTTCATTCCCACCTTCGTCACCAATGCCTGGCAGTTGCTGTCCGGGCCATCACTGGGCCGCACCCTGCGGCGGCTGTGGCCGATGATGCTGGCCGTGGTGGTGGTGACGCTGGGCTCGGCCGCGCTGCTGGTACGGGTGGATCGTGATGCCTCGCGCGCCGCGTTGGGCGTGGCGCTGGTGGTGTATGCGCTGTACGCACTGGTGGCGCCGGTGTTCCGCGTACCGCAGCGGCGCGAGCGCTGGCTGGGGCCGCTGGTCGGGGCGGTGTCCGGCGTGGTCACCGGCGCCACCGGCGTGTTCGTCATGCCGGCGGTGCCGTACCTGCAGTCGCTGGGCTTGCAGCGCGAGGAGCTGGTGCAGGCACTGGGCCTGGCGTTCACCGTCTCGACGATCTCGCTGACCACCGGGCTGGTGCTCAACGGTGCGTTTGGCGTGCAGCAACTGGGATTGAGCGCGCTGGCGGTGCTGCCGGCGCTGCTGGGCATGTGGCTGGGGCAGGTGATCCGCCAGCGCATCAGTGCGCGCGTGTTCCGTGCCTGCTTCCTCGGCTTCCTGCTGCTGCTGGGCCTGGAGCTGATGCTGCGTTCGTGGTGGTGATGCCGACCGGACGCCAGACAAGAAAAAACCCGCTTTCGCGGGTGTTTTTCATTCTCGACATGGTGCCCAGGAGAGGACTCGAACCTCCACGAAGTTGCCCCCGCTAGCACCTGAAGCTAGTGCGTCTACCAATTCCGCCACCTGGGCGTCGAGGAGGAGAATTATGGGGTGCCGTGACGGAGGTGTCAACACCCTTTGCGGATCCGGGATCGGATCCTGTTTCGCATGCGAAACGGGCTCTGACCCCATGGGTCTCGCGCTGGGGTCAGAGCCCTTTCCCGTGGAAAGGGATCCGACCCCACTGCCGGATGGGTGCGGCAGCCGGATTACAGGCAAAAAAAATCCCCGCCGAAGCGAGGAGTTTTTCGTTGGTGCCCAGAAGAGGACTCGAACCTCCACGGTTTTACCCGCTAGTACCTGAAACTAGTGCGTCTACCAATTCCGCCATCTGGGCGTTCCAGAGGCGCAATTGTGAAGATGAACACGCAGGCTGTCAACGATTTTGTGGACGTTTTTCACCCGATTGTTCAAAGATGGGCGCTGACCCGTTCTGCACGCCCACAGCGGCTACCATGGAGGGCGATGACTACCAAAAAACCAAGCAAGGGCGGGAGCAAGTCCCGCAGTGAAGCCCCCAACAAGGGCACCAAGCAGGGCACTGCCCGCAACAACAAGCCGGGCAAGCCGTTGCCGGGCTGGCTCCCCGCACTGGCCGAAGGCGGTGCACCGCCTCCAGGACGTGGCCGCCGCAACGCCGAGCCGCCGGGCCCGGCAACGGGTCGCAAGCTGCCACCGGCGGGCAAGGTGATCGATGATCCCTACGCTTCCCGCGAAGCGGAAAAGTACGAACAACCCATTGCCAGCCGCGAGGCCATCCTGGCCCTGCTGGAACGCTGCGAAGGGCCGCAGACGGCTGAGGAACTCGGCGCACGCCTGGGCCTGACCGCACCGGACCGTGCCGAAGCGCTGTCGCGCCGGCTCGGCGCCATGGTCCGCGACGGCCAGCTGGTGCAGAACCGCCGCGGCGGCTTCGCGCCCATCCAGACGTTGAACCTGGTCACCGGCGTGGTGATCGCCAATCCAGAAGGGTTCGGCTTCCTGCGCCCGGTCGAGGGCGGTGACGATCTGTTCCTGCCGCCCTATGAAATGCGCAAGGTGATGCACGGCGACAAGGTGCTGGCACGTGTCACCGGCATTGACCACCGCGGCCGTCGCGAAGGCAGCATCGCCCGCGTGCTCGAGCGCGGCATGACGCGCCTGATCGGCCGCTTCAGCGTCGAGATGGGCATCAACTACGTGGTGCCCGATGACAAGCGCATCCAGCGCAACGTGCAGGTGCCGCCGGACCAGACCGGCGGCGCGAACGATGGCCAGCTGGTCGTCTGCGAACTGACCCAGGCACCGGACAGCCGCCGTCCGCCGATCGGTCGCATCATCGCCGTGCTCGGCGACAAGCTGACTGCCTCGCTGGTGGTGGAAACCGCGATCCACGGCCACGAGCTGCCGTTCGAGTTCCCGCAGGAGGTGCTGGACGAAGCCGCCTCGGTACCGCTGGTGGTCGAGCCGGCGATGATCGGCGGCCGCGTCGACCTGCGCAGCACGCCGCTGGTGACCATCGATGGCGAGGACGCCAAGGACTTCGACGACGCGGTGTACTGCGAACCGAACGCCGATGGCTTTCGCCTGGTGGTGGCCATTGCCGATGTCTCCAACTATGTCCGTCCGGGCACGCCGCTGGACGATGAAGCACAGAAGCGCGCCACCTCGGTGTACTTCCCGGGCTTCGTCGTGCCGATGCTGCCCGAAACGCTGTCCAACGGCATCTGCTCGCTGATGCCGAAGGTCGACCGCATGTGCTTCGTCTGCGACATGCAGATCGACCGCGAGGGCCAGGTGACCGGCTCGCGCTTCTACGAAGCGGTGATGAATTCGCATGCGCGCCTGACCTACACCCAGGTGTGGCAGGCGGTGGGCGAGGACGATGCCGGTGCGAAGGCCTTCATCGGCGACCTGCTGCCGCAGGTGCAGCGCCTGCACCAGCTGTACAAGGTGCTGTCGAAGGCGCGCAGCAAGCGTGGCGCGATCGAGTTTGAAAGCAGCGAAGTCCGCTTCGTGCTCGACAACCGCGGTGAAGTCACCCAGGCCGGCATGCTGGTGCGCAACGATGCGCACAAGCTGATCGAGGAATGCATGATCGCGGCCAACGTGGAGGCGGCCAAGTACCTGCTGTCGCGCCATGTGCCGGCGCCTTACCGCGTGCATGAGAAGCCGCCGGAGACCAAGTACGCCGATCTGCTGGAATTCCTCAAGGAGTTCAAGCTGAGCCTGCCGCCGTGGTCGAAGGTGCGCCCTGGCGATTACACCAAGCTGCTGAAGAAGATCCGCGACCGTCCCGATGCCACGCTGCTGGAATCGGTGCTGCTGCGCAGCCAGAGCCTGGCCGTGTACAGCCCCGACAACAACGGCCACTTCGGCCTGGCGCTGGAAGCGTATG
Source organism: Stenotrophomonas sp. OVS01A (assembly GCF_019969775.1). Lineage (NCBI taxonomy): Bacteria > Pseudomonadati > Pseudomonadota > Gammaproteobacteria > Lysobacterales > Lysobacteraceae > Stenotrophomonas > Stenotrophomonas sp. OVS01A. The sequence goes on from NZ_JAHXYV010000001.1 coordinate 673,868, forward strand.
CGCACTTCACCTCGCCGATCCGTCGTTACCCGGATCTGCTGGTGCACCGGGCGATCAAGCATGCGCTGTCGGGCAAGCCGCTGGACAAGTTCACCTACACCGCCCGCGAGATGGCAGCACTGGCACTGCAGTGTTCCGAGCGTGAGCGTCGCGCCGATGAGGCCGAGCGTGAAGTGGATGAGCGTTACCGCGCGGCGTGGATGGAAAAACACGTCGGTGGCCAGTTCGACGGCGTGATCAGCGGCGTGACCAGCTTCGGCCTGTTCGTGGAGTTGGCCGACTCGAAGGTGCAGGGCCTGGTGCACGTGACCCAGTTGCCGCAGGACTATTACAAGTTCGACGCGACCCGCAAGACGCTGACCGGCGAGCGCCGCGGCAGCAGTTACCGGCTGGGTGACCAGGTGCGCATCCTGGTGCTGAAGGCCAGCATGGAAGAACGCAAGATCGACTTCCGCCTGGTCGAGCACAAGGGCGAGGAAGAGGAAGCAGGCCCGGCCCCGCTGCCCGAGCGCGGCAAGCCGGCCAAGCGCGCGAAGAAGAAGTACTGAACGGTGTGCCGACCAACGGTCGGCACCCACCTCGCCCGGTAGGTGCCAACCGTTGGTTGGCACGACGTTTCGGAGGAAAGCAGCAATGCAGGGCCAACCCGAGTACAGCGGCGGCTGCCAGTGCGGCGCGATCCGCTTCCAGGCGCGGGGCGAGCTGACCGACAGCTCGATCTGCCACTGCCGGATGTGCCAGAAAGCCTTCGGCGCCTACTACGCGCCGCTGGTGTCGGTGCGCGGTGTGCAGTTCAGCTGGACCCGTGGCCAACCGCGCTATTTCCAGTCGTCCAACGTAGTGCGGCGCGGCTTCTGCGCCGACTGCGGCACGCCGTTGACCTATGAAGCCCCCGATGGCGTGGCGGTGGCCGCCGGTGCGTTCGACCAGCCTGAACGACTGCCGCCGACCCTTCAGTATGGCGTCGAGCGCAAGCTGCCCTTCGTCGATGGGCTGGGCCGACTGCCGGCACGCCGTACGGAACAGGACATGGCCGCGCTGGAATTCCTGGCCACGGTCGTTTCCCACCAGCATCCCGACCACGACACCCCGCACTGGCCGCCGCGCACGCGCGGGTAGCGCCGGGCCATGCCCGGCGGGGGCGACGGACAACGGTCGCCGGGCATGTCCCGGCGCTACCGGCCAGCCGCCGCAGCGCCGCGTCCGCCGATGCTCTACCATAGCCACCCCCTTTCCGGTCCTGCCCGCATGAGCAAGAACAGCCAGTGGATCGTCGGCGTCAACGCCGTCGCCTCCTCCATCGAGAACGACGCCGAGAACGTCCGCGAAGTGCTGGTCGAGGCCGGTGCGAAGAACCCGCGCCTGGTCGAAATCGAGGAAAACGCCCGCCGCAAGGGCATCGACGTGCGCAAGGTCAACAGCCAGGCGCTGGACGGCGTGGGCGGTTCGGTGCGCCACCAGGGCGTGGCCGCACGCTATGCCGCCGCCCGCACCTACAACGAGAACGAGCTGGAAGGCCTGGTCACGGCGGCGGAAGGCAAGGCCCTGCTGCTGGTGCTGGACGAGGTGCAGGACCCGCACAATCTCGGCGCCTGCCTGCGCTCGGCCGCCGCTGCCGGCGCCACCGCCGTGATCATTCCCAAGGACAAGTCGGCCACGGTCAACGCCACCGTGCGCAAGACCTCGGCCGGTGCTGCCGACCTTATTCCGGTGGTGGCGGTGACCAACCTGTCGCGCTGCCTGAAGGACCTGCAGAAGCAGGGCGTGTGGATCTACGGCCTGGCCGGTGAGGCGACTGCGTCGCTGTACCAGCTGGACCTGAAGGGCAACATCGCACTGGTGCTGGGCGGCGAAGCCGACGGCCTGCGCCGCCTGACCCGCGAAAACTGCGATGGCCTGGTCAAGATTCCGATGCCGGGCGAGATCGAGAGCCTGAACGTCTCGGTTGCTGCCGGCGTCAGCCTGTTCGAGGCCGTGCGCCAGCGCGGTTGATCGACAGCTGCGGAGACCCGATCGGGGTCAGATCCCTTTCCCACGGGAAAGGGATCTGACCCTTTTTTCTGATCCGCCTTGTCGACCAAGGGCGACACCTACCGGGCAGGCGGTAGTCGCCAACCTTGGTTGGCGCTCCGGATGCCTTACCCCGCGCTGCCTCCCAGCGCCTTGAACAGCGTCACGTCGTTGTTCAACTGGCTCTGCCGCACCCGTGCCAGTGACAGTTCCGCGTCGCGCCGGGTCTGCTGTGCTTCCAGCCAGGTGCGCAGATCGGTGGCGCCCACGCGATAGCGCACTTCCTGCGCACGTTCCACTTCCACCGCTTCATCGTAGGACGCCTGCGACGCGGTTACCTGGCGCAGCAGCTGCTCGCGTGCGGACAAGGCGTTGTCCACCTCCGACAGCGCGGTGTACAGCGTCTTGCGGAAGTTGGCGGCGGCGATCTGGTAGTTGGTGCCGGCCACGTCCGTATCCAGCTGCGCGCGCTGCAGGTTGAGGAAGGGAAGCGACAGCCCAGCCCCCAGCGTCGCCACCGGATTGCGCAGCACATCGCCCAGCGAGGTGGCGCTGGAACCCAGGCTGCCGGTAAGACTCAGTGCCGGGTAGTACTGGGTGGCGGTCACCCGGATCGTCTTCAGGCTGTTGCGCAGCCGCAGTTCGGCCGCGCGCAGGTCGGGCCGGCGGCCGAGCAGGTCGGCGGGCAGGCCTTCGGCAATGCTCGGGCTCTGCGCCTCCAGCAGGTTCTGCGGTTCGTCCTGCTGCGGCCACGGCGTGCCATCCAGCAGCACGGTCAGTGCGTTGCGCACCTCCACCCGCTGTTGTTCCAGCGCGCTCTGCGCCGAACGCTGCGACTGCAGGTTCTGCAGTGCCTGGCGTACTTCCAGGCGCGAAACCGCACCGGCATCGAAGCGCGCCTGTACCAGTTCGTGCGTGCGCTGCAGCCGCTCAAGGTTGGCCTGGCCGGTGGCGATGGACTGGTTGAGGTAGGCCAGTGCCCAGTACTGGTTGATGACATCGCCGATCACCAGCAGGGCGGTGTTCTGCCGGTCTTCTTCGCTGGCGTTGGCCTCCCAGCGGGCGATGTCGCGCTGGGTGCGCAGGCGGCCCCACAGATCGATCTCCCACCCCAGCGACACGCCGGTGGAATAGCTGCGGCGCCAGTCGTCGGCCTGGTCGGTGGCGCGGCTGCCGCTGCCGCTCACGCCGGACGACGAAGGCTGCGGCCACAGCGCGTTGCTGGCCAGCCCGGCCTGCAGGCGTGCACGCTGCACCGCCAGCCCGGCCGCACCGAGGTCGCTGTTGGCGGCAAGCGCCTGCGCGACGAGGCGGTCGAGGCGCTCGTCGCCGAAGCCGGTCCACCAGTTGTCCTGGCGGACGTCACGGGCCGGGGTGTCCAGGCCGCTGCGCGGGTCGTCGGCCGGTGCGTTGAGGGTCGCATCGCCACGACCATAGGTGGCGGCAACGCTGGGGTCTTCGACCGGATAGCGGCCCACGGAAGCGCAGGCGGAGAGTGCAAGCAGCACGGCGCCGGACAGCAGCAGGCGCGAGGGAGCGGGGAAGGGCAGTCGGGTCATCATCTTCATTCGCGGGCCAGGGCCTCCACCGGGTCGAGCTGGGCGGCACTGCGTGCCGGCAGGAAGCCGAACGCCACGCCGATCAGGGTCGAGCAGGCGAAGGCGGCAATGATGGAAGCGGTGGAGAACAGCACCTGGAAATCACTGGCGAACCGGCCGATCAACACGCCCATCAGCAGTGCCAGGCCGATGCCAAGCAATCCGCCGAGCAGGCATACCAGCACCGCTTCGATCAGGAACTGCTGGCGGATGTCGCTCTGCCGCGCCCCCACCGCCATGCGCACGCCGATCTCGCGGGTGCGCTCGGTCACCGAGACCAGCATGATGTTCATCACGCCGATGCCACCGACCAGCAGGGCGATGGCGGCAATGGCGCCGATCAGCAGGGTCATCGTGCGCGTGGTCTGTTCGATGGTGTCGCGGATCTCGGCGCTGTTGCTGAGGAAGAAGTCCTCGGTGCCGTGGCGCATGGTCAGCAGCCGGGTGATCGCTTCCTGTGCCGCATCCATCGGCGTTTCATCGTTCACCCGCACGGTGATGCTGGAAACGTGGCTCTGCCCGAGCATGCGCGACATCACCGTGGTGTAGGGCACGAACACGCTCAGGCTGGTGCTGCCGCCGAAACCGAAGCTCTGCTTCTTGGCCACGCCGACCACCCGAACCGGCACGTTGCCAAGCAGGATCACCTGGCCGATCGGGTCGCTGTCGGGGAAGAACTGGGTCCGGGTGTTCTCATCGATCACCGCCACCTGGCCCAGCCCCTTCACCGCGTCGGTGTCGAAGAAACTGCCGCTGAGCAGGCTCACGCCCTTCACCCGGAAGTACTGCTCGCCGACGCCGCTGATCTGCGCGGTGGCCGACTGGTTGCGGTAGCGCGCGGTGACCGAACTGGACACGCTGGGGGTGGCGCTGTCGACGTAGCTCTGCCGTGACAGGGCATCGGCATCGCTGGCCTTGAGGGTCTGCACCCGCGCCGAACGCATGTCGCCGAAGCCGCGACCGGGGTAGACGTCGATGGTGTTGGTACCCAGCGCGCTGATGTTCTGCAGGATCTGCTGCTGCGAACCGTTGCCCAGTGCCACCACCGAGACCACCGAAGCGATGCCGATGATGATGCCGAGCATGGTCAGGAAGGTGCGCAGGCGATGGGCGTTCATCGCCAGCAGGGCCATCCGGAACGCTTCGGTGAAGCGGTCGCGGGCGGCCTGCCAGCTGCTGCCATGGGCCACGCCGGTGCTCGGCTCGCGTTGCGCACGGTAGCTGGGCGCGGCCGGATTGGCACGGTCGGCGATGATCTCGCCGTCGCGGATCTCGATGATGCGCTGTGCGTGCTCGGCCACGCTCATGTCGTGGGTGACGATGATGATGGTGTGGCCTTCGGCATGCAGTTCGCCGAGGATGGCCATCACCTCTTCGCCGGATTTCGTGTCCAGGGCGCCGGTCGGTTCGTCGGCCAGGATCACCTCGCCACCGTTCATCAACGCGCGCGCGATCGACACGCGCTGCTGCTGGCCACCGGACAGCTGCCCGGGTTTGTGGTGCATGCGGTCGGCCAGGCCCAGCCGTTGCAGCAGCTGCTCGGCACGGGCGGTGCGCACCGGGCCGGGGCTGCCGGCATACACCGCCGGCACGGCCACATTGCCGCGTGCGTCGAGATCACCCAGCAGGTGGTAGCGCTGGAAGATGAAACCGAAGTGCTCGCGGCGCAGCTCGGCCAGCTCGTCGGGCGCCATTTTCCCGGTCTCGCGGCCCGCCACCTGGTAGCTGCCACGGGTCGGGCGGTCCAGGCAGCCGAGGATGTTCATCAACGTGGACTTGCCCGACCCGGATTGGCCGACGATCGCCACCATCTCCCCGGCATGGATGTCCAGGTTGACGTCGCGCAGCACGGCGATGACATCTTCACCGGCCGGGAATTCGCGTCGAAGGTCGCGCAGGCGCAGCAGTGGCGCCGTCATGCTCATCGGCGCCCCATGCCCGGGCCGCCGACCCGCATCTGCATGCCGCCACGGTTGCCGCCGCCAGCGGCTGCCGCAGCGCCGCCTTCGCCGACCACCACGCGCTCGCCTTCCTTCAGCCCGGACAGGACCTCGACGTTGGCGCCGTTGTTGATGCCGACCTTGATCTTGCGCGGCTGCGGCTGGCCCTTGTCGTCGACCACCCGCACGATGCGCTCGCCATCGCGCGACTTCGGTCCCAGTGCCACGGCCGGCACCATCAGCACGCCCTTGGCCTGCTTGAGCAGCACCGATACCTGTGCGGTCATGTCGATGCGCAGGGTGCCATCGGGGTTTTCGACGTCGAACAACGCGTTGTAGTAGACCGCGCTGCTGGAGCTGGAACTGGACGAGCTGCTGGAACTGGACGAGCTTTCGTTGGCGATCGACGCCGGTGCCGGATTGATCTGCCGCAGCGTGGCGTGGTACTTGCGGTCCGGGTCACCCAGCGTGGTGAAGTACACCGGCATGCCGGCCTTGATCTTGACCACGTCGGCCTCGGACACCTCGGCATTGACGGTCACCACGTCCAGCCGTGCCAGCATCACGATGGTCGGCGCGGTCTGGTTGGCGTTCACCGTGCGGCCTTCCTCGGCCACTACCGCCACCACGGTGCCGTCCATCGGCGCGACGATGCGGGTATAGGCCAGGTTGGCACGGGCAGTGCCCAGTTCGGTTTCGCGGCCCTTGATCTGCGCCTCGTAGGACTGCAGCTGCGCACGCGCAGTCTTCAGCTGGGCCTCGGCGGCGTCGTATTCCTGACGCGAGGTGGCTTCGGCAGCCAGCATCTGCTGCTGGCGTGCGAACTCCAGTTCGGCCTGGCGCAGGGTGGCCTGCTGCACTGCGCGCTGCGCGGTCACCTGGTCCAGCGAGGCCTGCGCGTTGAGCACCTGGTTCTGCTGGGTGGTGGCGTCGATCTCGGCGATCAGGTCGCCTTCCTTCACCGTATCGCCCAGCTGCACCTTCAGCGACTTGATCTGGCCGGAGGCCTGCGCGCCGACGCTGACCAGCTTGTAGGCGTCGATCACGCCGGTGGCTTCCACCGTCTGCTCGATGTCGCCGCGGCTGACCGGGGTGGTCGCCAGCGCCGGTGCGGCAGGCTTGCGCAGCAGCCACCAGGCGGATACAGCGGCGATCAGGACAATCAGGGCGATCAACATCAGGCGACCCTTGCGGGTCGCGGGCAACAGGCGGGAGATCACGTGGCGGCTTCACTCTGGGGGCCGCAGTGGCGGCGTTGGTGGGCATTGTGAAGATCGAGCGACGCTGTGCTCAATCCTCGGGGTGTGTCTCTATGTAACACTGTCTGCGAGACTGCGTATCGGCAGGTATCCCGCACTGCGGGGGATACAGTGGTACGCATTGGCCTGGATGCGGTTCAGCTGCCGACACGGGATGATTCGCGACATGGAGACTGAAAACCCGATGCACCGTTTGCTGATCGTCGATGACGACAACGATATCCGCACCCTGCTGGCCGAGCAGCTCGGCCGTGCTGGCTACCAGGTCAGCACCGCCGCCGATGGCACCAGCATGCGCCAGCTGCTGGAACGCGAACACGTGGACCTGATCGTGCTCGACCTCAACCTGCCGCGCGAGGATGGCCTGACCCTGTGCCGCGACCTGCGCGCGCGCTCGAACACGCCGGTGATCATGCTCACCGCGCGCGCCGAGCCGATCGACCGCGTACTCGGCCTGGAAATGGGCGCCGACGACTACCTGGCCAAGCCGTTCGAGCCGCGTGAACTGCTGGCGCGCATCCGCAACGTGCTGCGACGTACCGAAGCGCTGCCGGCCAACCTGGAACCGCTGGCGGTGCGCCGTGCGCGTTTCTCGCGCTGGATCTTCGACCTGGAGCATCGCCACCTGGTCGATCCGGACGGGCGCGTGGTGGTGCTGTCCGGCGCCGAATTCCGCCTGCTGCGGGTGTTCATCGCCCATGCCAACAAGGTGCTCTCGCGCGAGCAGCTGGTGGCCCTCAGCAGCGGCCGCAACTACGAAGCGCAGGACCGGGCGATCGACCTGCAGGTCAGCCGGCTGCGCAACAAGCTGGCCGATGATGGTGGCCCCGATGGCCTGATCAAGACCGTGCGCAACGAAGGCTACGTGCTGGCCTCGGCCGTCAACCTGGAATAAGCCGCGATGAAGCGCCTGCGCCACTTCCTGTCCTCGATGGTCGGACGGCTGTTCGTGATCCTGCTGCTGGGCATGAGCGTGGCCGCGATCGGCGCGACCATGCTGGCCAGTTCCAAGCGGCAGCAGGAATTCGAGCGGCAGAACCTGAACCGCATCGCCGACCGACTGCAGGGCTACATCAACCTGCTCGACGGCAACCCGGAGCTGCGCGAGCGCCTGCTGGAGATCGGTGGCCCCAGCGTGCGGGCACTGCAGCCCGGCACGCGCATCGGGCGGGCCGACAAGGCGCTGATGGAAGTACTGGAAGACCGCCCGGGCCCGGTGTCACGGGCGCACGTGCACTTCGCCTCGTTCCGTTCGTGCATTCCCAAGCTGCAGGACCTGCTGCCGCCACCGCCACCGGGCCACCGCAAGCCGCCACACGAACGCGATCCCACCTTCATTCCGCCCAAGTGCCGGGCGGTGGACGTGGTGCTCAACGACGGCACGTTGCTGAAGCTTGCCCTGGATTCGCCTGCGATCGCGCACAACGGCATCCTCGCCGTGGACCCGCTGTTCCTGACCCTGCTGGTGCTGGCCATCGCCGTGCTGGCCTACGTGGTTGCACGCATGGCCAGTGCGCCGCTGCAGGAGCTGGCGGCCGCCGCCGAGGACCTGGGCGATGACCTGCAGCGGGCACCTTTGCCGCTGCGCGGGCCGCGTGAAGTGCAGCGCGCCGCCGAAGCCTTCAATGCCATGCAGCATCGGCTGCAGCGCCACCTGGCCGAACGTACGCAGATGCTGGCGGCGATCACCCACGACCTGCAGACGCCGCTGACCCGGCTGCGCCTGCGCCTGGAAAACGTGACCGACGAGACGCTGCGCGAGCGCCTGATCGGCGACCTGGCTGCGATGCAGGCACTGGTACGCGAGGGGCTGGAACTGGCCCGGAGTGCGGAGAGTGCCGAACAGCGCGCCGCGCTGGACCTGGATTCGCTGCTGGAGAGCATCGTCGAGGACACTGCCGAGGACGGCGCCGACGTCGTCTTTGAAGGCCGCAGCGGCGCGGTGCTGATGCTGCGCCCGCTGGCGATGCATCGCTTGTTCTCCAACCTGGTGGACAACGCGGTGATGTATGCGCAACGCGCCCGGGTACGTGTCGAGCGCGGCGAGGGCACGATCACGGTGGTCATCGCCGATGATGGCCCCGGGCTGGCCGATGACCAGCTGGAAGCCGTGTTCGACCCGTTCGTGAGGGTGGAGACATCCCGTTCGCGCGAGACCGGCGGTGCCGGCCTGGGCCTGACCATCGCCCGCGCGCTGGCCGAGAAGGACGGGGGGCGCCTGTGGTTGCGCAACCGCCCCGAAGGTGGGCTGGAAGCGGTGGTGCAGTGGTCGACCAGCGCCGAGGCGCGGTAGCGGCATTGATCCCGGACCCGGCCCGGTTGCGCCGGGCTGCCCGGGCGCGGTGACGCCGGTGACAGGGTTTGCCCTATCATCTGCGTACTTCCCCATTCTTCGTCCGATGAGCCTGCCTGTTCCTGCCGGCATGCCGCCCTGCGCGGTGCGGCTGTCCCTGTTCGCGTCTGCTGCCGCCACCGGCATCCGCAGCTGGCCGCCGCCGCTGCGCTGATGGGCGGGCAGGGGGCGGGCAGGCGCCGGGCGGGGCGCCACGCGGAAAACATCGGTCGCCTGCTGCGGGTGGGTGTGCTGTGGCTGTTGCTGGCGATTGCCACGCCACTGGCCGCGCAGAGTGGTGCGCCGCCGTTGCGCGACTACGCCATCGACGTGTGGACCTCGCGCAATGGTCTGCCGCACAACTCGCTGCGCGACATCGCGCAGACCCCGGAAGGCCACCTGTGGTTCGCCACCTGGGAAGGCCTGGTGCGCTACAACGGCCTGGATTTCACCGTGTTCGACCGCAGCACCCGGCCGGGGCTGCGCGACAACGGCATCGGCGCGCTGCTGGTCGACCCGCAGGGCGGTCTGTGGATCAGCGATTCGCGCGGCAATGTCAGCCACCGCGGCAGCGACGGCCAGTGGCGGGTCTGGGAACATCAACCGGATACGCCGCAGGTGCTGATCCAGTCCATGCAGATGGACAGCCAAGGGCGCCTGTGGCTGTTGTACGAGGGCAAGGGCATTGGCTATCTGACCCCGGACAAGGGCATCGTCTACCAGCGCCCGCCGCCGGACCTGCCGCTGGCGATGAGTTTCACCAAGATGGCGGTCGATGCGCAGGACCGGGTCTGGATCGGCACCCTCGACGGCCTGGTGCTGCGCGACACCGCCGGCGTACTGCAGCGCGCGCCAGCAGCGTGGGGCGTGGACAAGGGCCTGTCGTGGCCCTATCGCGCACCCGATGGCACGCTGTGGATCGTCGCGGGCGAGCGCCTGTACCGGGTGGAGGATGATCGCCTGGTGCTGGTGCACCGGCTGCCTGGCCAGCTGCACTTGACCGCCATGCTGCAGGACCGCCATGGCGACCTGTGGCTGGGCACCGAGAACCAAGGGCTGCTGCGCATCTCGGCACATGGCCTGGAGCGCCTGCCAGCGGGCCTGAACCTGCCCGGCGGGCGCGTGGTCAGCCTGCGTGAAGACGCCGAGGGCAGCATCTGGGTGGGTGCCAATGGCGGTCTGTACCGCCTGCGCGAAACCCTGTTCAGCAGTTACACCGAACGCGACGGCCTCAGCGGCGACTACGTGCGCACGGTGCTCGAAGACCGGGACCGCCACCTGTGGGTGGGCAGCGCCAGCGGCCTGGACCTGCAGACCGCCGACGGTAGATTCCGTGCGATACCGCTGCACAACCGCGGTGGCAAGGCGCCTTCGGTGCTGAGCCTGGCGCAGGATGCCGGCGGCGATCTGTGGGTGGGCACCTTCGGCGACGGCATCTACCGCTTGCACGCCGATGGACGGCTTCGCCACAACTACGCGGCGGCCGATGGCCTGCCTGGCGGCAACATCCGTGCGATCAGCATCGCGCCTGACGGCGTGGTCTGGGCGGGGACGCAGAAGGGCGTGGTCCGCATCGAGGGTGACCAGGTAACCGTGCCCACCGTTCCTGGCATGCCGGGAGGCCTGACCACCGCGCTGGAACACGATCACCAGGGAAATCTGTGGATCGGCACCATTGAAGGCGTCCGCGTGCTGCGCGGTGACCAGGTGCAGTCGATCGACCTGGCGCCGCTGGGCGGTGGCCGCAGCGTGTTCGGCTTCCACCAGATCGGCGATGCGATGTGGATCAGCAGTGACCGTGGGCTGTACCGCTGGCAGGCGGGGACGCTGGCACGGGTGGGCCTGGAGCAGGGCATGCCGGTGGACGCGGTGTTCCAGCTGGTGCCCGACCGACTGGGCAACGTGTGGATCAGCAGCAACCGCGGAGTACTGCGCACCGACATGGCCACGCTCAACGCCGTGGCCGACGGACGCGCGCCGCGGGTCACGGTGGAGCGTTACAACGAGATCGACGGCATGGCCAATGCGCAGGCCAACGGCAGCTCCGGTCCCTCGGCGATCCTGCGCCAGGACGGCACGTTCTGGGTGGTGACCGCCGGCGGCTTGAGCACGGTCGATCCGCAGCGGCTGCAGCGTTTCCGTGAACGTCCCGCACCGCCTGCGGCAATCGAGAACGTACAGGTCGACGGTGCACCGGTGCACTGGGAAGGCCCCGAGCGCAACCTGATTCCCGGTGGGCGACGGCTTGCGGTGAGCTACGTGGGCCTGAGCTACCTGATGTCCGACCGCATCCGCTACCGCACACGGCTGGAGGGGCTGGACAACGGCTGGGTGGAACGTGGCCCGCAGCGCAGCGTGGAATTCGTCGGCCTGCCGCCGGGTGATTACACGCTGCACGTGGCCGCCGCGCACCCGGGTGGCAGTTGGGGGCATCAGGAAGCAGTGTGGAGCTTTACTGTCGAGCCGTTCTGGTGGCAGCGGCACAGCGTGCAGGCGCTGATCGGGCTGGTGCTGCTGTCCGCGCTGGTGGCGCTGTACCGCTTCCTGCTGCAGCAGTACAAGGCCAGCAACCTGCGCCTGGCACGGCGCGTGGACGAGGCCACCTTCGACCTGCAGGCGCAGACCGTGCACCTGCAGGCGCTGAACCAGGAGAAGACCGAGCTGGCCGAGCGCCTGGCGCGGCAGGCCGAGGCGTTCGAACGGCAGGCCCGCGAAGACGCGCTGACCCGGCTGGCCAACCGTCGTGGCTTCGACGAGGCGCTGGCCCGCGACTTCGCCCGCGCCCAGCGCAGCGGCCATCCGCTGTGCCTGGTGGTGCTGGACATCGACCACTTCAAGGACGTCAACGACCAGCACAGCCACAGCATCGGTGATGCGGTACTGGTGGAAGTGGCCCAGGTGATCGCCGCCGCCAGCCGTGATTCGGATCTGCCGGCACGCACCGGCGGCGAAGAATTCGCGCTGCTGCTCAATGACACCCGGCTGGAGGAGGCGGCGCAGCTGTGCGCGCGCCTGCGTGGCTTGTTCCATGACCACCCGGACTGGGCCGGCATCCCCGGCCTGCGGGTGACCTTCAGCGCCGGCCTGGTGGAACTGGACGGCGACGACCGCACCCCGGCACTGCTGTACCAGCGCGCCGACCGCGCGTTGTACCGTGCGAAGAGTGACGGCCGGGATCGCACGAGCATCGGTTGATCCAATGCAAAGCATCCACGCATGGCGTGGATCTACTGGCATTGCCGTACCAACAGTCGGCACCCATCGAGCGCAGCGACCCGCTGTTGCTCCCGCTTTTCTGATCTTTCCGTGGCGCCCGGGAAACTGTCAAAGGCCGGGCAGGGTGGGTTCGCGGGGGTATCTGCGCCATGGATGGCGCGGCTAAGCCCCCAAGGATGGTTTACGGCGTCCCCCGCGAATCCATCCTGCCCGGCCTCACCCGCAATGCCGATTCGCCACGAGGGGCTCCGCCGTTGGCTGCTTCACCGCGGCCAGGCGTTGGCGATCGTGCAGAACAACCGCGCCGTCTGCTCGGTGTCATACACCGCGCTGTGTGCCTCGTTGGCATCCCAGCCCAGCCCGGCCGCCGTGGCCGCGCGTGCCAGCACCGTCTGGCCATAGGCAATGCCCGCCAAGGTGACCGTGTCGAACACGCTGAAGGGGTGGAACGGGTTGCGCTTGTGCCCGGTACGGGCCACCGCGGCGTTGACGAAGCCGAGATCGAAATGCGCGTTGTGGCCGACCAGGATCGCGCGCTGGCAGCCGTACTTCTTCATCGCTGCACGCACCGGAGTGAAGACGTGGTCCAACGCCGCCTTCTCTTCCTTGGCCAGCCGGAACGGGTGGTCGAGGATGATGCCGGTCACTTCCAGCGACTTCGGGTCGATCTCCAGCCCCTCGGCCGGCACCACGTGGGCGCTGGCGGTCTGGCCGGGGTAGAGCAGGCCGTTCTCGTCCATCTCGATCGGCACGGCGGCGATTTCCAGCAGCGCGTTGCGCTGGCTGTCGAAGCCGCCGGTTTCAACATCCACCACCACCGGCAGGAAGCCGCGGAAGCGTTGTGACATCGCGCGCTGCGCCTGGGGTACGTCGGAAACAGGGAGGGCGGCAGGTGCGGAAGTGGGGTCGGTCATGTACGGATTCTAGCAGAGCGACCCTGAGCGCCCGGGATCGCGGTAGGTGCCAGCCTTGGTTGGTACCCTGCGCGCCGACCAAGGTCGGCATCTACCGTACCGCGCGACGTGCGCCGACCAGGGTCGGCATCTACCGGACCGCGCGACGTGCGCCGACCCTGAGTGCCCGGGATCCCGGTAGGTGCCAACCTTGGTTGGCACCCTGCGCGCCGACCAGGGTCGGCGTCTACCGGAGCACAGGCCGCGCCGTGGGGCCCGACGGATACCAGCGCGCCAGCACCGCATCCACGCTCAGGCGCCCAGCACCGGTGAACAGCAGCGGCAACAGCATCGCCATGAACAGCAGCGGCAGTTTGAAGTTGCCAAAGCCCTGATCGCTGATCGCATAGCCCATCGCCAGATCGCCCAGCGAGCTCCATTCGGCCGGCCAGTGCACCGCGTACGTTGCCACAGCCGTCAGCACCAGCAGGCTGGCGGCGGCAAAGCGGGTGCCGAAGCCCAACAGCAGGCACGCTGCGCCCACCAGTTCGAACCAGGTGGCCAATTGCCAGTTCAGCGCAGCGGGCAGCTGGTCGAACGGAAACGGGAAGGCATCCTGCAGATCGGCGAACCAGTTCTGCCCGTGCAGCTTCTCGCGCCCGGATTCGAAGAATTCCCAGGCAAGCAGCAGGCGCAGGCCAAGCGGGGCCAACCACGGGGCGAAACGGTCCAGCTGGCCGCGTGCGGCGGCCAGGGTCGGGGTCTTCATCGGTGTATCTCCTGGAAGGGGCGTCAGGGTGAAGCGGGGAGCGGACCGATCACGCCAGCACGCAGGAACTGCTGCAGCAGGTGCGCGCCAGGGGCGGCCAATGTCCCAGGATCGAGGTGGTGCAGGGCGGCCAGTTGCTGCAGCTGTTGTTGGCCGGTGGCCCCGGGGGACTCGCCGATCAGGGTCAGCAGATGCACCGCCAGGCTGGTCAGGGTGGCAAATCGCACCGCGCCATCGGCATCGCGCCGTACCAGCAGGCCGCTGGGCTCTGCCGGTGGTTGCGACGGTGCATCTTCGCTACCCAGCTGATGCACCGGCCAGCGGTACAGCAGTGGCCAGGCCAGCGGTGAGCGGCGCAGCGGCACCTGCAGCGGATCGATGTCGCCCGGTTCCGGCAGCGGATCGGCCTGCAGCTGGTACAGCGCGGTCTCCACCCACTCGTAGTGGGCCAGTTCGGCAAGCGCCGGATGCGGCAGCTCCGGTTGCACCTGCAGCCACTGCACGAACTCGGCAGCCAGTTCGGTGAACAACGGAGTGTGGCAATGGTGGCTGGCGAAATAGTGGCGCACCAGTGCACTCCAGTCCGGTTCGCCCAGCAGGCGCACGCAGATCGGGAAGCCATTGCTCAACAACCCCAGCAGATTGTTGAACAGCAGGCGTTCGTACACGGCCACCCGACGCGGGTCCATGCCGGGCGGCGCCGGTACCTGTGCCGGGTCGCGCAGGTGCGCGGTGAACGCGTGCTGCTGCGCACGCAGGCGTTCGGGGGCGTCAGCCATGGGCGGCTCCGGCATGCGCGGCCTGCAGGCGGTGGATGGTCTGCAGTTCGCCCCGCAGCTCGGCGTAGGGCGGGAAATTGAAGTCGCGTTCGAGCAGGGTGGGGCGTGGGCCGATGCGGGCGTAGGTGCGTGCCAGCAGGTCCCACACCGGGTCGATCACCGGGCTGCCGTGGGTGTCGATCTTCAGGTCCGGCGCCTCGTCCAGGTGCCCGGCCACGTGCAGGCAGACGATGCGTTGTGCGGGCAGGCCGGCGATGAAGGCATCGGCGTCGTAGCCATGGTTGCAGGCATTGACGTAGACGTTGTTGACGTCCAGCAGCAGATCGCAGTCGGCCTCGGCCAGCACGGCAGTGGTGAAGGCCAGTTCGTCCATCGTCGGGTCCGGCGCCAGGTAGTACGACACGTTTTCCACGGCGATGCGGCGGCCGAGAATGTCCTGTACCCGCGCGATGCGGGCAGCGGTGTGGCGTATCGCTTCATCGGTGAATGGAATCGGCAGCAGGTCGTACAGGTGGCCCTCGTCGCTGCAGTAGCTCAGGTGTTCGCTGTACAGCGGCACTTGATGCTGGTGCAGAAACGCAGCCACCTGCGCCAGCAGCTGGGTATCCAGGGGCGCACTGCCGCCCAGCGACAACGACAGGCCGTGGCAGCTCAGCGGATGGCGCGCCGCCAGTTCGGCCAACGCGTCACCTGCGGGACCACCGACACCGATCCAGTTCTCCGGCGCGCATTCGAGGAAATCGAAATCGCCGGCCGGTGCATCGCGCAGGTCCTGCAGCAGGGCACGGCGCAGGCCCAGGCCCACGGCCGCCGCAGGAAGCGGCGACCGCGGGTGGACGACGCCGGCGCGGACGTCAGTGCTTGCCACCGCACTTGCCTTCGCCGCACTTGCCTTCGGCCGACTTCTTGTCACCGCCGGTCTTGGCCTTGGTGTCCGCACCGGCCGCTGCCTTGCCCTTGTCGCCGCCGCACTTGCCTTCAGCACTCTTGCCGTCGGCGCCACACTTGCCTTCGGCATGCTTGGCCGCATCGGCGGATTTTGCATCGGTCGCCTTCGCATCGGTGGCCTTGGCCGCCTGGCCGGCCACCAGGTAGCCCTGGGCGAGGTCGGTCATGCTCAGGGCTGAGGCGGAGGCGGTCATGCCGAGGCCTGCGGCCAGGGCGGTGGCGGTCAGCAGGGACAGCGTCTTGTTGGAGGTGCTCATCGGTCGTGCTCCTGGGTGGTGGGCGGGTGCCCGTGGTGAAGCGATGGTGCAGCGATCCTACTCAACGAATCCTCGCCGGGAATTCAAATTTTCGTGAGAAGTATTGCAGCGCCAACAAAAAGGCCGCTGTCACGAGGACAGCGACCACCCTGGAGTCGAATCCGGTGTTGCAGTGCAGTATCAGATATCGCCCGCGCTGGAGGTCTCGTCGCGCTTCTGGCGCGGCGGCAGCGGCTGTTCGCCGTGCACCAGGAACCACACGTTCTCGGCGATGTTGGTGGCATGGTCGCCCACGCGCTCCAGGTTCTTGGCCATGAACAGCAGGTGGGTGCACGGGGTGATGTTGCGCGGGTCTTCCATCATGTAGGTCAGCAGCTCGCGGAACAGCGCGGTGTACTGCGCATCCAGGCGGGCGTCGTCCTCGCGCAGTTCCAGCGCGGCATCGGCGTCGTTGTCGCGGTAGGCGGCGATGGCGCGACGGACCTGCTGTGCGGCCAGGCGGCCGAGGGCGCGCAGGCCCTGGATCTGCGGCAGCGGCGGCACCTTGCCCAGCGCGATCGAGCGCTTGGCGACGTTGGCCGCGTAGTCGCCGATGCGTTCGATATCGGCCGGAATGCGCAGGCCGGCGAGGATCTCGCGCAGGTCGCGGGCCATCGGGCCACGCAGCGCCAGGCGCATCACGTCGTGGCTGATCTGCTGTTCCAGCGAATCGATCGCTTCGTCGTTGGCGATGATGCGATGGGCGGCGTTCTCATCGCGCTTCTCGATGACGTCCATCGACGCCTCCAGCTGGGCGACGGCCATCTCGCCCATGCGCACGATTTCGGCCACCAGGCGCTGCTGCTCTTCGTCGTAGCTTTTGACGATGTGGTCGTTGGGAAGGTTCATGTTCTGCAATCCAGGTAGAGCCAGGCGGGCCTGGCTGGGACAGGTGACGAAGCGTCAGCGCCGATCAGCCGAACCGGCCGGTGATGTAATCCTCGGTCTGCTGCTTGGACGGCTGCGAGAAGATCACTTCGGTGCGGTCGTGTTCGATCAGGTCGCCCAGGTACATGAAGGCGGTGTAATCGGACACGCGCGCGGCCTGCTGCATGTTGTGGGTGACGATCACGATGGTGTACTCGTGCTTGAGCTCTTCCACCAGCTGCTCGATGCGGCTGGTGGAAATCGGGTCCAGCGCCGAGGTCGGCTCGTCCAGCAGCAGCACCGACGGGCGCAGGGCCACGGCACGGGCGATGCACAGGCGCTGCTGCTGGCCACCGGACAGGCCCAGCGCGCTCTGGTTGAGCTTGTCCTTCACTTCGTCCCACAGCGCGCCCTGGCGCAGCGCGTGCTCGACACGGTCGGCCATGTCCGCCTTGGACAGCTTCTCGTGGTGGCGGATGCCGTAGGCCACGTTCTCGAAGATGGTCATCGGGAACGGCACCGGCTTCTGGAACACCATGCCGACCTTGCTGCGCAGGCGGTTCATCGGGTACTTCGGCGACAGGATGTTCTCGCCGTCGAGGATCACCTCACCGCGCGCTTCCAGCTTCGGGTACAGCGCGTAGATGCGGTTGAAGATGCGCAGCAGGGTCGACTTGCCGCAACCGGAGGGACCGATCAGCGCGGTCACGCGCTTTTCCGGGATCTCCAGGTTGATGCCCTTCAGGGCGTGGAACTTGTCGTAGTAGAAGTCCAGTCCACGCGCGGCGAGCTTGACCGGGGCCGGAGCGTGCAGGTTCTCGTGCGAGGCCGGCACGACGATGCGCTGCATCGGCACGGCGTTGGAAAGGTCGTTCATGGCGGTATCCACGGAAAGGTCAGTCATGGGAGATACGGTTGCGCAGCAGGATGCCGCGCGCAGAGAGGCTGACCAGCAGCACGAACACGGTCAGCACCAGCGCGCCGGCCCAGGCCAGCACCTGCCAGGATTCGTACGGGCTGCCGGCGAACTGGTTCATCACCACCGGCACCGAAGCCATCGGCTGGAACACGTTGCTGTTCCAGTACTGGTTGCCGAAGGCGGTGAACAGCAGCGGTGCGGTCTCGCCGGAAATGCGGGCCAGCGCCAGCAGGATGCCGGTGATGATGCCGGCCGAGGCACTGCGGTACAGCACCTGCACGATCACCTTCCACTGCGGAATGCCCAGCGAAAGCGCGGCTTCGCGCATCTGCGAAGGCACCAGGCGCAGCATCTCGTCGGTGGTACGCACCACCACCGGCAGCACGATGAAGGCTAGCGACAGTGCACCGGCGAAGGCGGAGAAGCTGCCGCCGGTCTGCATCACGTACAGGGTGTAGACGAACAGGCCCAGCACGATGGACGGGGCCGACAGCAGGATGTCGTTGACGAAGCGGACCACGGTGCCGGCCTTGCGGGCGTTGCCGTACTCGGCCAGCCAGGTGCCGGCCAGCACACCCAGCGGGGTGCCGATGCCGATCGCCAGCGCACACATCACCGCACTGCCGAAGAAGGCGTTGGCCAGGCCGCCTTCCTGCATCGGCGGCGGTGTCATCTTGGTGAACAGATCCAGGTTGATGCCGGCCAGGCCCTTGGAGGCCAGGGTGAACAGGATCCAGCCGAGGAAGAACAGGCCGAACAGCGCGGTGGCGCAGGACATCGCGATGGCGATGACATTGCCGATGCGGCGGCGCAGGTACAGGGAGTCAGCGGTGCTGGACATCAGTTGCCCTCCTTGCGGGACAGGCGCATCAGCATCAGGCGGGCGATGGCGAGCACCACGAAGGTGACGATGAAGAGGACGAAGCCGAGCAGCAGCAACGCCGAGCGGTAGGTTTCAGTGGCTTCGCCGAAGTCGTTGGCGATCAGTGCGGCGATGGTGGTGCCCGGTTCCAGCAGCGACGGCGACAGGCGCACGCTGTTGCCGATCACGAAGGCCACCGCCATCGTCTCGCCCAGTGCGCGGCCGAGGCCGAGGAACACGCCACCGATCACCGCCGAGCGGGTGTAGGGCAGCACGATGTCCCAGCTCACTTCCCACTTGGTGGAGCCCAGCGCGTAGGCCGATTCCTTCAGGCGGGTCGGCACGGTCAGGAACACTTCGCGCATCACCGAGGAGATGAACGGGATGACCATGATCGCCAGCACGAAGCCGGCGGTGAGCATGCCGATGCCCAGCGGCGGGCCCTGGAACACCGGGCCGATGATCGGCCATTCGCCCAGGGTTTCGTTGAGGAACGGGGTGACGTACTCGGTCATCACCGGCACCAGCACGAACAGGCCCCACATGCCGTAGATGATCGAGGGAATGCCCGCCAGCAGTTCGATGGCGGTGCCGACCGGACCACGCAGCCAGCGCGGTGCCACTTCGGTGAGGAAGAAGGCGATGCCGAAGCTGACCGGTACGGCGATGACCATCGCGATCAGCGCGGTGACCAGGGTGCCGTAGATCGGGGCGAGGGCGCCGAACTTGTTTTCGACCGGATTCCAGTCGGAGGAGAAGAAGAAGCTCAGGCCCTGCACCTGCAGGGCGTGGCGACCGCCCCACAGCATCGACAGTGCGGCGCAGGCCAGCGCGATCAGGACGAAGATGACGGTGCCGACCAGCACCCATCGGAACAGTTTGTCGTTGCGGGCATCACGCGTGTCACGCGTGGACGGGGCGGCTACAGGCTGGGCGATGGCATTCATGGGGACGGCAGGGCCAGGAAGGGGCGGGGCAGCACGATGTGCAGGAGACGGTGCCCGCACGTGGCGGGCACCGTCGGGTCCATCACTTCAGTTCGGTCGCCCAGTAGGCTTCGATCTGCTTGACCAGCTCGGCCGGCAGCGGCACGTAGTGCAGTTCGTTGGCCTGGGTCTGGCCGCTTTCGAAGGCCCACTTGAAGAAGGCCAGCGCATCCTGGTTGCGCTTGGCATCCTTCGGCTTCTTCTGCATCAGCATGAAGTTGGTGGCGGTGATCGGCCACGCCTGCTCGCCCGGGGCGTTGGTGATGACCAGGTTGAAGTCCTTGGCGCTGGCCCAGTCGGCGCTGGCGGCAGCGGCGGCGAAGGTTTCAGCGTTCGGCTGCACCCAGGTGCCGGCGGCGTTCTGCAGCGAGGTGTACGGCATCGCGTTCTGCAGGGCATAGGCCAGTTCGACGTAGCCGATCGAGCCCTTGATCTGCTTCACGTAGGAAGCAACGCCTTCATTGCCCTTGCCACCCACGCCGTCCGGCCACTGCACCGAGGTGCCTTCGCCGACCTTGCTCTTCCACTCCGGGCTGACCTTGGACAGGTAGTTGGAGAAGTTGAAGGTGGTGCCCGAACCATCCGAACGGTGGACGATGGTGATCTTGCCGTCCGGCAGGGTCACGCCCGGGTTGGCGGCGACGATGGCCGGGTCGTTCCAGGTCTTGACCTTGCCCAGGAAGATGTCGGCGAGCAGGGCGCCACTGAGGCGCAGCTTGCCGGCTTCCAGGCCGTCGATGTTGACCACCGGCACGACGCCGCCGATGGCCGACGGGAACTGGGCCAGGCCGGCCTGGGCCAGCTCGTCGCTGCTCAGCGGCTTGTCGGACGAACCGAAATCAACGGTGCCGGCCTTGATCTGGGCGATGCCACCACCGGAACCGATCGACTGGTAGTTGATCTTGGCGCCGGTGGCGGTGTTGTAGTCGGCCGACCACTTGGACACCAGCGGGAAGATGAAGGAGGCGCCGGCACCGGAGACCTCAGCGGTCACCTTGTCGCCGGCAGCGGCCGGAGCAGCGGCGCCGTCAGCGGCCGGCTGCTGTGCGGCCTGCTTGTCGCCACCGCAGGCAGACAGGCCCAGGGCGATGGCCAGGGAAAGGGCGGCAAGGCTGGCCGAGTGCAGTTTCATGGTCACTCCATAGCGGGGTAGAGCCGACGGTGTCGGCGGATGCGGCTATGAAATGATGTTTTTGTTACAGCCGTATGACGTCCATGACAGAGGTGTCCTGGATCACGTTCTGGCAAGGGTTTCGCGGGATTCACGGTTGGCTGCCGGGTCGGCTGACAGCCCCAACTGCGCTTCTGCGCGGTCCCCAGCGCGGCGGAGGTCCGGGTAACCGTTGCCCCCGCTCCTGCCTTCCATGACCCCACCGCGCCCCGATGAACCATCAGGCGGCGGTGGGCCGGGCTGCGCAGGACCGTCCACGGCATGGATGCCGTGGCCGAGCCTACAAGGACGTACTTGCGGCGTGTCCTGCGCAGCCCGGCCCATCGCCGCAGCAACTCATCAACGGAAGCGCAGCGCCTTTCACGACCAACCCTACAAAGAAGAAGAGCGCCGGACCCCGAAGGATCCAGCGCCCGGTGGGGCCGGCGGGGGAGAGAGGACCCGCCGGCCCCGTTCCTGCGGGGGAACGCCTTGCAACGAACTCAGTACTTCAGGTTCTGCGTCCAGTAGGTCTCGATCTGGCGCACCAGCGCGTCCGGCAGCGGCACGTAGTCCAGCTGCTTGGCCTGCGCATCGCCATTCTTGTAGACCCAGCGGAAGAACTCCTGCGTGGCCTTGGCGCCCGCCACATTCTTCGGCTGCTTGCGCACCAGTATGAAGTTGGTGGCAGTGATCGGCCATGCATCAGCGCCCGGGGCGTTGGTCATCACCAGGTAGAAGTCACGGGCGTTGGCCCAGTCGGCGCTGGCCGCAGCGGCCGAGAACGAGGCGTCCGACGGCTGCACGATCTTGCCGGCCGCATTCTTCATCGCCGCGTAGGACATCTTGTTCTGCAGCGCGTAGGACAGTTCGACGTAGCCGATGCCGCCCTTGATCTGCTTCACGTAGGCAGCAACGCCTTCGTTGCCCTTGCCGCCGATGCCGGCCGGCCACTGTACCGAAGTGCCTTCACCGACCTTGCTCTTCCACTCCGGGCTGACCTTGGACAGGTAGTTGACGAAGTTGAAGGTGGTGCCCGAGCCGTCCGAACGATGAACGATCGTGATCTTGCCGCTGGGCAGGGTCAGGCCACTGTTGAGGGCGGCGATGGCCGGGTCGTTCCAGGTGGTGATCTTGCCCAGGAAAATGTTGGCCAGGGTCGGGCCGTCCAGCTTCAGCGCGCCGGGGGCGACGCCAGCAACGTTGATCACCGGCACCACGCCACCGATCACCGACGGGAACTGGGCCAGGCCGGCGGCAGCCAGCTCTTCCGGCTTCAGCGGCGCGTCGGACGAACCGAAGTCCACGGTCGCTGCCTTGATCTGGGCGATACCACCGCCGGAACCGATCGACTGGTAGTTGACCTTCTTGCCGGTGGCCGTGCTGTAGTCGGCCGACCACTTGGACATCACCGGGTAGATGAACGAGGCGCCCGCGCCGGTGACATCGGCGGCGTTGGCGGCGAACACGGACGACGCGGCCAGAATGGCGACGGCGGCGCGCGACTTGAAGGCGTGGATCACGGGAGAGACTCCTGGGGTGGTCGAGGGGCGGCTGCCCGACGTTTCGGTGCACATTCCATAACGGTTCCATGACACGCCCGCGTCTGTCATATGACGCGAACGTGACAGCCGTCATGGCGGTGCCCAAGCCCGCCCTTCAGAGCCCGCGCAGCGCCTCCGGAACGGCATAGCGACCGTCGCGGGGCTGCAGTGTCCAGCGCTGTACGGGTGCCGTCGTGTCGGTGGCATGGCAGTCGTCACCGGCGGCGACGCTGATCGTATCGGTGCGTTTTTCGCGCACCACGATCGGCGCCAGGCCAGCGGCATTGGCACTGCCCATCTCCAGCGTGCGCTCGAAGCGGCTGAACTCGCCGGCGCACCGCGTATCCCATTCGCCGCGACTGCCGCTGACGGCCAGCGGGGCAAGCACCCGGCGCAGCTGCCGGCCCTCGCGTACGAACAACTGCAGTTCGGTCTGCGCGAACGGGTTGGGGCCTGAGCTGCCGTTGTAGTCCATGCGCACGCCGAACGCGCGGGTGGCCGGGTCCAGCTGCCAGCGTGCCGTGTCCAGGCGCAGGCCGGTAAAGCGCAGCGCATCACTGCTGACCGCATCGGCCACGCGGGTCCAGGCCAGCGGCTGGCCACTGGCGGTATCGATCAGCAACAGGTCCAGGTCGCCACCGCGCACGTCTTCCGAGGCGGGGGCGGTCCATTGCGCGACGGCCAGCAGGGTCGTGCCGGGCTGTGCGGGCCACGCGCGGCAGGCCGTGCTGTCCGCATCGGTGAAACGTGCCGTGACCGGCAGGGCGCCGGCCGGCAACTGCCGATACGCGGCCTCGCGCACGGCATCCGCATCGTCACAGGCGAACGCAGTGGCGGGCAGGGCAGCGAGCAGGACACCGCAAAGCAGGCGGCGCAGGCGGAGCGAAGAAGGCATCCCGAAGGTCCTTGTCGACAGGGCAGGGCATCATCGCGCGGCCACCGCCTGCCCACAACGACGAAGGCACGGCCTGGGCCGTGCCTTCGTTCGAACGCGTGCTTCCGGTATTACCAGAAGAACTGCGCGCGGGCTTCCAGGATGTTCGGATCGTCGTTGACGAAGCCGCGGGCGGTCGAGCTGTACTTCTTGCTGTCGACCATCACGTAGTTGAGCATCAGCTTGAAGTTCGAGCGCCAGTACCAGTTCGCGCCGACAGTCCAGATGTCCATCTTGCCGCCGAGCACGCCATCGACGATCGGCGGACGGCCGGCCACTGGATTGGCGGCGAGGTTGCCGTCGTTCAGATCCATGTGGTCATAGCGCACGCCCAGCTGCCACTGGCCGCCGGCCGGGTTGTTCGGCAGGCCGGTGCCCGGGGTGCCGCCCTTGTAGCTCCAGCTTTCGCCGGTGACATTCCACACGCCGCTGACGTAGTAGCCGTCGGTGGTGTAGTTGTCATGGGCGTAACGCTTGGCCTTGCTGGTGTAGTACTCGGCTTGGGCCTTGAACGGGCCCTGGAAGTACATCGCTTCGGCGCCGATGGTGCTGACGCGGTCGGTGTCGGTCATGTTGCCGCCATCGACCAGGCGCGCGGTGGCCAGGTCGGCGTTCGGGCGGGCACGCACGCGCAGGGTGTCTGCGTCGGTGTCGTAGTCGACGTAGCTCAGGCCGAAGTGCAGGACCTGGCCCTTCTCGTTGATCGGGGCCCAGGTGCCACGCGCGCCGTAGCCGCTGCCGTGGGCCAGGTTGCGGGTCAGTTCGCGGCCGAAGGCGCTGGCGGTGACCGACCAGTTGTCCTGGCCGTAGCTGTAGGCACCGCCCAGGCGACGGGCGACAGCGTAGGTGTTGGTGACCGCAGCCTTGGAGATGAAGTCGTTGTTCTTGGTGCTGGACAGTTCTTCCAGGCTGTTGGGCTGCTTGAACTGGCCGACCTGGATGAAGTGGTTGGCGTTGCCCAGCAGCTTGTACTTCACGTTGGTGTCGAGGAACTTGTCGGCCTTGGCGTCGTAGCCCACGACCCATTCCACGTTGCCCGGGCCCTTGCCCTTCAGCACCAGCTCGGCGCGACGCAGTTCGAATTCGCTGTTCTTGCCGTTGCCGGCGTCACCGCCGTTGAGGTCCACGACGTCATTGTCGTACCAGTTGCCGTCGGCCTGGACCAGGCCTTCGAAGGTGATTTCCGAACCGCCGATCACATCGATGGCGACTTCGGCGTGGGCGGCCGGCACGTACAGCGCAGCAGCCACGGCGATCGTCAGGAGCTGGTGATGCAGTTTCATGGAGAGGAGCCTTGCAGGCAGGTGGGAAGATGCGCGCAGGCTAAAACGTGAAGATTGCGTAAATGTGACAGTTCGCGCACGGCGGCGATCCGCCGCAGGCCCCGTCACGGCTGGGCCTGCCATTGAAACCGGTTACGTATGACGCGCGGATTGCGCCCCGGTTGCAGTAGATCCACGCCATGCGTGGATGGATTTTCCAGCCGATCCACGCCATGCGTGGATGGCGCCGTCACTCCGCGGGGGTCTTGTCCTTGAACCGGCACAGGTCGGCAATCACGCAGCCCGGACAATCCGGTTTGCGCGCTTTGCACACGTACCGACCGTGCAGGATCAGCCAGTGGTGCGCGTCGAGCAGGAACTCGGCGGGAATCGCTTTGACCAGTCGATCTTCGACTTCGCGCACGTTCTTTCCGGGCGCAAGTCCAGTGCGGTTGGCGACACGGAAGATGTGCGTGTCCACCGCCATCACCGGTTCGCCGAAGGCGGTGTTGAGCACCACGTTGGCGGTCTTGCGGCCGACACCGGGCAGGGCTTCCAGTGCGTCGCGATCGCGTGGCACTTCGCCATCGTGCTTCTCAAGAAGCAGCGCGCAGGTGGCGATCACGTTCTTCGCCTTGGCGTTGAACAGACCGATGGTGGCGATGTACTTCTTCAGTCCCTCTTCGCCCAGCGCGAGGATCTTCGCCGGCGTGTTGGCAACCGGGAACAGGCGTCGGGTGGCCTTGTTGACGCCGACGTCGGTGGCCTGTGCAGACAGCGCGACCGCCACCAGCAGTTCGAACGGCGAGCTGTATTCCAGCTCGGTCTTCGGATGCGGGTTGAGCTCGCGCAGGCGGGTGAACATTTCCACCACGTCGGCACGCGGCATCGTACCGCCGCGGCGCGCAGGTGCGCGCGCGGTCTTCTTCGCGGTCGCCATTACTGCTCCTTGCCGGCGGCGCGGGCCTTGGCCCGGGCGAGGATGGCGGCCGCGGCGGCAGGCAGGGCGGGTTTGACGTCCGGTGCCGGCGCGGGCGTCCGGCGCGCATCACGCTCGGCCTCGCGGCGGGCAAGGCGCACGGCGCGTGCGCGGAAACGTTCGCGCGCCGCCCATGCACGCTGCAGTTGCAACTGCATCTGGCACAGGCGGTCGGGCAGGTCCGGATGATCGGGCAGCAGCCGCTCATCGCCAGGCCGCACCACGTAGTCCATCAGTCCAGCCTGCAGCGCACCATCGGGATCGTCTGCCTGGACCCGGGCGAACAGCAGCACGGGGTTGGGTCGGGATGCCATGGCGTCAGCGGTTCTGGAAGGCGGGGGGGCGGCGCTGCAGGAAGGCGCTGGTGCCTTCGCGCATGTCCTCGGTGGCAAACAGCAGGCCGAACTGCGCACTTTCGTATTCCAGGCCGGCTTCCAGGCTGCATTCGCCGCCCACGTGTACCGCGTCGAGCAGGCCACGCAGCGCCAGCGGCGCCGACTGTGCCAGCTGCCGGGCCAGGGCCTGCACGCGGGCGTCGAGCTCGGCGGCGGGTACCACTTCGTTGACGATGCCCAGGGCCAGTGCGCGTGCGGCGTCGATCGGGGTGCCCAGCAGGCACAGTTCCAGCGTGGCGGCACGGCCACACAGGCGCAGCAGGCGCTGGCTGCCGCCGAAGCCGGGAATCAGGCCGAGATTGATCTCCGGCTGGCCGACTTTGGCCGAATCGGCGGCGATGCGCAGATGGCAGGCCATGGCCAGTTCCAGCCCGCCGCCCAGCGCAAATCCGTTCACCCGGGCGATCACCGGCTTGGGCATGCGTTCGATGCGGCGCATCAGGGCCTGGCCGAGCAGAGAGAAATCACGTCCCTGAACCGCGCTCAAGGTGTTCATTTCGGCGATGTCGGCCCCGGCCACGAACGCCTTGGGGCCAGCCCCGGTCAGCACCACCACCCGTACCGCCGGGTCGGCGGCGGCGTCGCCAAACGCCTCGGCCAGGGCCTGCAGGGTGGCGGCGTTGAGGGCGTTGAGCTTGTCCGGGCGTTGCACGGTAATGGTGCGGACGGCGCCATCATCGCTGACGTCGACCGGGTGGGGAGCGGGGGCCTCGACCACGGGAAACTCCTGGAACGTTAAAAAAAAGTGAGATTGAACTCTGTAAACGCAGACAGGTCATAGCCTGCGTGGTGAGTAGCGGTTACACGTTGTGGCCGTTATCCTAACCCGTCGCCTCAGGGCGGCGCAGAACGTCCCTGAGTTACCACCCCTGGAGAACTGTTTGATGAAGTTGCGTTCTATCGCGGTCGCCGTCGCGGCCCTGGCCCTGACGGGCAATGCCTTCGCCCAGGACATCGCGTCCGAGAAGGGCAAGCTGAGCTACTACTTCGGTTACGACTACGGCAACAACCTGGCGGAGCTGACCGGTCGCGGTGAGCAGCTGGACATCAACTCGGTGGTGAAGGGCCTGCAGGACGCCTACGCCAAGAAGCAGCCGGCCATTACCGCCGAGCAGCTGAAGCCGGCCGTTGAAGCGTTCCAGAAGCGCGAGCAGGGCCGTGCCCAGGCCGCCAAGGCCGAGTACGAAAAGGCTGCTGCCGAAAACAAGACCAAGAGCGATCAGTTCATGGCGCAGAACAAGGCAAAGGCGGGCGTGCAGACCCTGCCGAGCGGCGTTCAGTACCGTGTGATCGAAGCCGGCAAGGGTGCCAAGCCGACCCAGGCCAGCACCGTGCAGCTGGAAGTGGCCGGTCCGTTCCCGTACGGCCAGCGCCCGACCGAAGCCCGCCCGGCCCAGCAGATTCCGTCGATCAAGGTCAGCGAAGTCGAAATGAAGGCCATGCGTGAGACCCTGCTGCAGATGCCGGCAGGCTCGAAGTGGGAAGTCTCGCTGCCGCCGGATCAGGCCTACGGCGCCGACCCGCGCACCCCGTTCCCGCCGAACGTGGCTGTGCAGTTCGAGATCAAGCTGATCAGCGTCAAGTAAGAAGAAACAGCGTCAACATCAACGCGCCGGTGAACCCACCGGCGCGTTTTTGTTTCTGCACCACGCTGCAGCCGTGCGGGGCCCATCCCAAATTCAGCCCATTCGCGCTACTGTTGACCGGTGCAAATAATGGAAGAAACGGCGCGTGCTGTCGCAAGCCCCTGCATCAACGTCTGCAAGCTGGATCGCAACCGGCTCTGCGCCGGGTGCGGGCGGCATATCGACGAAATCGCACGGTGGTCGTCGATGAGCGACAGCGAACGCAGCCACATCCTGCAGCGTGTGCTGCCCCTGCGCCAACAGCTGCAGCAGTCGCTGCGAGGGTCGTTGGCCGATCATGAGCGGCTGCTGCGCGCGCTGCATCCGCTGGCCGAACCGCCGGCAGGTGACGGCTGGAACCGCAGTGAACTGGATGACCTGCTGCCTCCGGGCCCACCGGTCGAGGCGGCGGTGCTGGCTGGCATCGTGCCGCGCGCCAACGGTGCGCAGGTGATCCTGACCCGGCGTACCGAAACCCTGCGGCAACATGGTGGCCAGGTTGGCTTCCCCGGCGGCCGTACCGAGCCCGATGATCGCGATGCGCTGGCTGCCGCACTGCGCGAAAGCCAGGAAGAAATCGCGTTGGCGCCGACACAGGTGCAGGCACTGGGATATCTCGATCCGTTCGTGACCATCACCGGCTACCGGGTGACCCCGGTGGTGGCAGTGATCGATCCGGATTTCGTGGCGGTCCCGCAGCCCAGCGAAGTGGCCGAGGTGTTCGAAGTGCCGCTGGACTATCTGATGGCCGCCGACAACCTGCGCCAGGTAGAAATCAACCATCGCGGCCGCGTCCGCCATGTCCTTGAATATGGCTGGCCCGGCCAGCGCATCTGGGGCGCCACCGCGGCCATCCTGTACAACCTGCGTCGCCGCCTGGAGCAAGTGCAATGAAGCCGATCGACCCACCGTGGACCACCCTTGTCGATGTTGCGACCCTGGCTGCGGCCTTGGGCAATGGGGTACGCGTGGTCGATGCCCGCGCGACCGCCAGTACCGTGCGCGTGGTCGACGCGCGTGCATCGCTGGCCGACCCGCAGGCGGGCAACGGCCTCTACGCGCAGGGACACATTCCCGGCGCAGTGCATGCCGATCTCAACCGCGACCTGTCCGATCTGACGCGGGTGGGCCATGGCCGCCACCCGTTGCCCGACAGCGATGCGTTCGCCGCACGACTGGGGCAATGGGGCATCGGCACCGACACGCAGGTGGTGGTGTATGACGGCAGCGATGGCAGCATGGCCGCCGCGCGCCTGTGGTGGCTGCTGCGCCTGATCGGGCATGCGAACGTGGCCGTACTCGATGGCGGCATCGCCGCGTGGCAGGCCGCCGGCCAGCCGCTGGCGACCGGCAGCAGCGAGGTCACCGCGTTGCCCGCGTATCCGGGGCGCTTCGATGGCAGCCAGGTTGCCAGCGCGGACGAGATCGAATCACGCCTCAAGCATGCGCCGGGCTGGCTGGTCGATGCCCGCGCGGGCGAGCGGTTCCGCGGTGAGGTGGAGCCGCTGGACCCGGTCGCCGGCCATGTACCGGGCGCGGTCAATCGCCCGTTTGCGTTGAACGTGCTGGACGGCCGCCTGCGCGATGCACAGGAACTGCGTGCCGAACTGCAGGGCGTGATCGGCAACCAGGACCCGCAACGCGTGGTGCTGATGTGCGGTTCGGGCGTGACCGCCTGCCACCTGCTGCTGGCGATGGAAAGCGCGGGCCTGTCCGGCGCACGCATCTACGCGGACTCATGGAGTGGCTGGGTCAGCGACAGCAGCCGCCCGGTCGCCACCGGCGCCTGAGCAAAGCGGGTTGGTCGATTTGTCGTTCATCCACGCATGGCGTGGATCTACTGGCCACCGGTTCATCTCTGGGGCAGAGCCCCCTGAGTCAGGGGGCGGCCGCGAAGCGGCGGGGGTGTGGGAGCTGGTAAGTGGGGCCCGCGGTTCGCGCAGCGAAGCGTGGGAGCGACAGCGCGTATGCGATGGCGTGTACCCAGGGCGCAGCCCTGCCGACGCTTACTCCAACCCCTGCAACGACACCTTCGCCAGCACCCGCGCCCACGGGAACAACGGGCCCGGATCACGCTTGCGCGCCACGGTCACCGCCGGGTCATCACTGGCCGGCACCTGCTCCAGGTCCAACTGGTCATGTCCGGCAATCCGCCGCAGCGACGGGTAACGAGCCACCAGTGCCTGCAGCAGCTGTTCCAGCGCCAGCAGCTGCGCTTCGGTGTACGGCTCGTCCATAGCCTGGTGGCGGCTGTCGAGCCAGTGCGGGTAGCGCCCCGAATTGACCAGTTCGATGCCCACGGTATCGGCATTCATGCCGCGCACGTGGTGGGCGATGCGCTCCGGCGCCACGTACTGCACCACGCTGCCGTCGCGGTCGATGTAGAAATGCCCGCTGTTGCCTGCGCCGCTGTCGTACAGCACGCGCTCGCCGTACTCCCGGGCGGTCGCCAGGTCGGGCAGTTCGGTGCAGTGGATCACCACCATTGCCAGGCTGGATGGATCGCGCAGTGGCAGGCGGTCGTGGTAGGGCAACGGCTGCAGCTGCAGGCCGGGCAGGAGCGGTTTGGGCATGCGGCGATGCTAGCATTGCCGGATGAAACTGCCTTCCCTTCTGCTGTCGATCCGCTCCGTGGGAGCGCACGCATGAGCCGCGGTCACTGCATCCTGTCCCACGGCTTCGAGAGCGGCCCGGAGGCGACCAAGGTCACCGCGCTGGCCGAAGTCGCCGAGCGACTGGGCTGGACCCATGAGCGCCCCGATTACACCGACCTGGACGCGATGAGCCAGGTCAGCCGCGTTGGCGATGTGCGCACCCGTCTGCAACGCCTGATCGAGCGCACGGCCGCTGCCGCTGCGCAGGGGCCGGTGGTGCTGGCCGGCTCCAGCCTGGGCGCCTACATCTCTGCCATCGCCTCGCTGCAGGTGCCGGTGGCCGGCCTGTTCCTGATGGTGCCGCCCACCACCATGGGCCCGATGCCGGCGCTGGATGCCGCGCCGGTGCCGACCACGGTGGTGCAGGCCTGGCATGACGAGGTGGTGCCGGCCGCCGGAGTCATCGCCTGGGCGCAGGCGCGCTCGGCGCAGCTGCTGCTGGTGGACGATGGCCATCGCCTGGAGCACCACGTGGAAGCCTCTGCGCAGGCCTTCGAGCGCCTGCTGCGGCAGCTGTGAAGCCCGGGCGCACGGCGCGCCCGGCCGCATTGACTACAATGGCAGCCCCGCCGCCCCCGGCGCGGGCCTGCCGGCCGTGTCCACGGCCCTCCCTTCCGAATGGCCCGGCCCCCTGCCGTGCCTGACCACCTGCGAACCGATCCCGTGAAATTTTTTGTCTCCTGCGCCAAGGGCCTGGAATACCTGCTTGCCGATGAGCTGTCGGCCCTGGGCCTGGAAAAGGCCACTGCCACCATCGCCGGCGTCAACGCCGATGGCGAACTGGAGCAGGCGCTGCGGATCGTGATGTGGTCGCGGCTGGCCAGCCGCGTGCTGTGGCCGATCGACGAATTCGAATGCCCGGACGAGCAGGCGCTGTACGACGGCGTGCGTGCGCTGCCGTGGCACGAACACATCAAGCCGGAGATGACCCTGGCGGTGGACGCGCATGTGTCCGGCGACAAGATCACCCATGCCCGTTTCGCCGCGCAGCGGATCAAGGACGCCATCGTCGACCGCATGCGTGACGAAGGGCTGGAGCGCCCTTCGGTCAACACCGACCTGCCGGACGTGCGCGTCAACCTGTCGCTGCGCAAGGGCCGCGCCTCGCTGTCGATCGACCTCGGCGGCGGCCCGCTGCATCGCCGCGGCTGGCGCGGTGCGGCGCATGACGCGCCGTTGAAGGAAAACCTGGCTGCCGCGCTGCTGATGCGCGCGCAGTGGCCGCGCCTGCACGCTGCCGGTGGCGGCCTGCTGGACCCGATGTGCGGCAGCGGCACCCTGCTGATCGAAGGCGCGCTGATGGCGGCCGATGTCGCCCCCGGCCTGATGCGCCATGGCAGCCTGCCGCCGAGCCGCTGGCTGGGCTTCGACAAGGCCGCCTGGAAAACCATCCAGAGCGAAGCGCGTGATCGCGAAGCGGCCGGCCTTGCCGCGCTGAAGCCGGTCATCCACGGCAGCGACATCGACCCGGTGGCGATCCAGGCCGCGCGCGAGAACGCCGAAGTTGCCGGCGTCGCCCATGCAATCCGCTTCACCCGCGCCGATGTGGCTGACCTGCCCACCCCGGAGCAGGAGATCGGCGCGGTGGTCTGCAACCCGCCGTATGACGAGCGCCTGGCCGCCGATCCGGCGCTGTACCGCAAGCTGGGCAATGCCCTGCAGAAGGCCGTGCCGCAGTGGCGCGCCAGC
Source organism: Stenotrophomonas sp. OVS01A (assembly GCF_019969775.1). Classification (NCBI taxonomy): domain Bacteria; kingdom Pseudomonadati; phylum Pseudomonadota; class Gammaproteobacteria; order Lysobacterales; family Lysobacteraceae; genus Stenotrophomonas; species Stenotrophomonas sp. OVS01A. Next base: position 705,774 of record NZ_JAHXYV010000001.1, read on the forward strand.
CTGCTGTGCGGCAATGACGAACTGGCCTTCGCCACCGGCCTGCGTGCGGGCAAGAAATACCAGATGTTCAATGGTGCGCTGGAATGCGCACTGATCGTCTGCGATCCGATCGCGGTGCCGGGCCGCGACCCGGCACAGGTGCGCGAGCTGAGCGAAGGCGCGCAGATGGTGGCCAACCGCCTGCGCAAGAACCTGAAGAAGTTCAAGAGCTGGCGCGCGCGCGAAGGCATCACCTGTTTCCGTGCCTACGATGCCGATCTGCCGGAATACGCAGCGGCCATCGACGTGTACGAGGAAGATGGCGGCCAGCGCCGCACGTTCCTGCATGTGCAGGAATACGCTGCACCCGCTGCGATTCCCGAGAACGACGTGCGCCGCCGCCGCAATGAACTGCTGGCCGCTGCGCGCGAGGTGTTCGGCGTGCCGCCGGAACAGGTATCGATGAAATCGCGTGAACGTGGCAAGGGCGGCAGCAAGTACGGCCGTTTCGAGCAGCGCGATGAGTTCCTCGTGGTACGCGAGAACAACGCGCTGCTGCAGGTGAACCTGTTCGACTATCTCGATACCGGTCTGTTCCTCGACCATCGCCCGCTGCGCCGGCTGATGGCCGAGCAGGCGCGCGGCAAGCGCTTCCTCAACCTGTTCTGCTACACCGGCGTGGCCAGCGTGCAGGCGGCGGTGGCCGGTGCGGCCAGCACCACCAGCGTCGACCTGTCGGCCACCTACCTGCAGTGGTGCTACGACAACCTGGCCTTGAACGGGCAGGGCGGCAATCAGCACCTGCTGGTGCAGGCCGATGCGATGGCATGGCTGGAAGGTGATCGCGGCCAGTACGACGTGATCTTCTGCGACCCGCCGACGTTCTCCAACTCGGCCCGCGCCGAGGACTTCGACGTACAGCGCGAGCAGGTGAAGATGCTGCGTGCGGCCGTCGCGCGACTGGCGCCGGGTGGCGTGCTGTACTTCTCCAACAACTTCCGCCGCTTCAAGCTGGAAGAGAACGCCATCGCCGAATTCGCCCAGTGCCGCGAGATCAGCGCCAGCACCATCGGCCCGGATTTCGAGCGCAACGCGCGCATCCATCGTGCGTGGGAGCTGAAGCGCCTGGCGTGACGCGTCGCCGGGCATGGCCCGGCGCTACCCACGTGCGCGCAGAACGGTAGCGCCGGGCCATGCCCGGCGAGCGTGGGTCCGGTAGATCCACGCCATGCGTGGATGCGGTCCACCGCACGGGTTACAACAGCGCCACCACCAGCCCGATCACCGGCAACGCGATCGCCAGCGGCGCGATCCATTTCGGCCGGTACGGGTACAGCGCGAACGCCAGCACGATTCCACCCAGGGTGAGCGCGCCGAGCCACAGCACCGGGCCCATCGCCCAGCCGTGGTCGACCACGCACAGTGCGAAAGCCACCGTCAGCAGTACCCAGCCCAGCACCCGCCATTGCGTGCGCCGTGCCGGTGATGCCGCGGATTTGCCGTGCAGTTCCTGCTGGTGCTTTTCCATCGCCAGCGACAGCGCGGTGAACGCTGTGAACGACAACCCCAGTACCAGCAGCATCATGCGCTGGCCTCCGCTTCCACTGCATCGGCCGGTGCCTTCGTCGCTGCAGCGGCCGCCGCGCGTTTCTTCTTCTCGGCGGCAGTCAGCGGCGGCGTCCAGCGCTGCATGCGCCAGCCGCACAGGGCCAGCATGACGCCGAAGGCGATCATCGACAGGTCGAAACCGGCCAATGCCCAGTCACCGTTGAACAAGGTGACGCCCAGGTGCGCGTGGGTGGTCAGCGCGTTCACTACCGGAATCAGCGCGAACGCGGCCGCGCCGATGTACAGCTGCCACGCCCACATCATCCGCTTGGGCCAGATGAAGGCTGCCAGCAGCGAGGCGCCCCACGCGTAGAAGAACACGTTCGCTTCGGCGTTGGAGCGCTCGGCCAGGCCCAGCGGCAGCAGCCGGTTGCCCCAGAAATAGGCGGCAAAGGCGATCGGCAGACCGGCCACGGCGCCGATGTTCAGTGCATCGACCAGGCGCAGGCCGAAGCCGGTGCGACCGCTCTTGGCATGCTTCGGCCGCTCCTTCACCGCCCACAGCACCACGCCGCTGGCCACCATCAGGCAGCCGGTCAGGCCGGACAGGAAGAACAACGCGCGCAGGCCCCAATCGGCAAAGCGGGCCAGGTGCAGGCCATACAGCACGCCACGGGTGGCGGTGGCGCCACCGGAAGGCGGCGTTTCCTGCAGCAGCGCGCCAGTGACCATGTCATAGCGCAGCGCCGGGGTATCGATGGACAGGCGTTTGCCATCGCGCTGGCGGATGTCGATCACCGCATTGGCGGCACCGGGATTGGCAACGCTGAAACCGGCGACCTCGGTGCCGTGCCAATGCGTGCGGGCACTGTCCAGCAGCTGCCGCAGCGGCAGGGGGGCTGCCTTGCCTTCGGCGGGCGCGGTGACCTCGGGCAGGCCACCAAAGGCCTCCGCGTAGAACGCATCCTGGTCGGTGCCGTAGGCCACGTTCACTCCCCACGGCAGGTACATGATCATCAACGTGACGATGCCGGTGTAGGTGATCATCGCGTGGTAAGGCAGGGCCATCACCGCGCTGACGTTGTGGAAGTCCAGCCAGGAGCGGAGGCCCTTGTCCTTCCGGAAGGTGAAGAAGTCCTTGAAGATCTTCTTGTGGGTGATCACGCCGGTGATGATGGCCACCAGCATGAACATCGCGCAGAAGCCCACCAGATAGCGCGCCCACAGCACGGGAATGTAGTGCAGGTCGAAATGCAGGCGGTAGAAGAAGTCGCCGCCACGTGTCTCGCGGGCCTTCAGCTCGGTGCCGGTGTTCGGGTCCAGGGTGGCATCACCGAAGGCGCCGCGTCGGCCCTTGCTGGGGTCGGCCAGCTCGGCCGGCAACCGCCAGAACATCTGCATGGCCGGATTGCGTGGCTGCGGCAGGGTGACGAACCAGCTCTCGGCCTGTGGTGCGTTGGCCAGCAGGTAGTCGGCCGCGCGCTGCGCCGCTTCGTCGGTGCTTACCGTGCTGCGCGGCAGCTCCGGGCGCATCCAGCGGCTGATTTCCTCGCGGTAGTAGCTGGCGGTGCCGGCCATGAAGATCAGCAGCAGCAGCCAGCCGACCAGCAGGCCGGTCCAGGTATGCAGCCAGGCCATGGATTGGCGGAATCCATTCTTCATGCCCACGCTCCCAGCAGGCGCGAAATGCCGGCCAACAGCAGGGTGGGGGCGAGAATGCCGACCCAGGCACGCAGCGCACTGCGCGTGGCGAACGCCCACAGCGCGGCGCAGGCGGCGACCAGGATCGCCAGCAACATGCCGGTCAGCACGGCCTGGCCGCGCGCGCCCGGCAGCGCCAGCGCACAGAACACCGTGGTCATCGAGGCAAGCGCGTAGCCGCCGAAGATGGCGGCAAGGGATCGGGACAGCACGCCCCATCGCGGGTTGGCGAAGAAGGTGCTGAGGCGGGGGCTGGCGGTTGCGGGCGAGCGGTCCACGGCGGTCCTGCAGGTTGAATGAAGAGAAGGCCGGCGCACCGAAGCACGCCGGGGTTGGCCATCCGTGGCCGGGTGCCGGTCGCAGAACCGGCACCATCCATCAGGTCATCAGAGTTTCCAGCGCAGCGTCACGCTGACGTTGCGGGGTTCGCCCCAGTACACGCCCTGGTAGAAGCCGACGTTGTTGTAGTACTTCTTGTCCAGCAGGTTGCTGATGTTGAGCTGGGCGCTGAAGTTCTCGTTGAAGCGGTAGCCACCGGCCAGGTTCAGCAGGTAGAACGCGTCCTGGGTGATGCGCGCACTTTCGGTGCGGCCGGTGGTCAGGTAGTCGGCCGTCGGCTTGGTGCTGTTGTTCCAGATGCGGCTCTGCCAGGTCACGCCACCGCCCAGCCAGAAGCGGCCTTCGATGCCGCCCGGCCGCCAGCTGGTGTTGAGGCGGAGGGTTTCCTGCGGGGTGGTGGTCCGTTGCAGCACACCCGCGGCGTTGCGGATCCGGGTACGGGCGAAACCGGCCGAGATGTTCCACTGCTCGCCGATGCTGCCCTGGGTTTCCAGTTCCCAACCCTTCACCTTGTTGCCCTTGCCGGTCGAGCGATAGGCCTGGCCGCCATCGGGCAGCGAGTTCAGCGGCACCGAATCATCGATCTCGGCCACGTTGTCCTGCTTGCCTTCAAACACGGCGGCCGAGGCGTTCAGCAGGCCACCGAAGAATTCAGCCTTGACGCCCGCCTCGTACATGTCGCCGACCACCGGCTCAAGGTAGTTGCCGTTGCGGTCGCGGTAGTTCTGCGGCTTGAAGATGTCGGTGTAGCTGACATAACCGCTGAACATCGAATTGAAGTCGTAGACCAGGCCGGCATACGGGGTCAGCGTGTCGTCGGGCTTGTAGCCGGTGCGGGTGGTGCGGTTGCGGTTGCCGTTGGTGTCGTAGCCGTAGCCCCACTGGCGGGTTTCCCAGCTGCCATAGCGGGCGCCGACCACGGCCAGCAGCGGGTCGGCCAGGCGCAGGCGCGCGGCGATGTAGGCGGCGCGCTGGCGCAGCTCGTTTTCCGAGGAAAGACGGCCGTAGCGTGTCACCGGCAGGACCGGCACCTTGCCGGTCCAGTTGCGCCAGTCGGGAACCTGCATGTAGCCCGGTGCGCTGGTGTCGAAGCTGGTCGCTTCGGATTCGCCCTTGCGCACGGACTGGCCCAGCCCGAACACCAGTTCATGCTCGCGGCCGAACAGCTGGAACGGGCCGCCGACGTTGACGTCGAACACGTCCATCGTGCTGTGTTCGTTGAAGTGCGAGACGTAGGCGGTGACGCCGGTGCCGTCCGCGCGCGGGTAGCCGGCTGCGCCGTACCAGACGCTGCCATCGGTATCACGCACGGCATGGCTGACGTTGCCCTTCAGCGACCAGCCGCTGCCCAGCTGCTGTTCGAGGCGGGCGAAGGTGGTCTTTTCAATGATCGGCCATTCGCTCCACGACGCCGACAGATTGGTCGAGCGCGGCAGGTTGGCCGGGTTGCCGTCAGCACCCCAGTAAGGCACCACGCCCCAGGTCACGCCCGTGGTGTGCGGTGACTGGTATTCGTAGCCCAGCTCGAACAGGGTGCTGTCGGTCAGGTCGGCCTGGACGATGCCGTAGAACACGTCCTTGTCGAGCTTGTAGACATCGCGGAACGAATCGCTCTGCTGCTTGGCCGCGACCACGCGTGCGCGGATGCGCCCGTCCCACGCCACGGGACCGCCCAGGTCGGCTTCCAGGCGCTGGTTGCCCCAGCGCCCCACGGTCAGGTTGCTGCTCATCTGGAAGGTGTCGGTGGGGCGCTTGCGCACCATGCTGATGGTGCCGGACGGATCACCGGCGCCCGTGGTCAGGCCGGTGGCGCCGCGGATCACTTCGATGCGTTCGTAGATGACGTTGTCGGTGTTGGTCTTGATCGACCCACCGAAGGTGTTGAGCATCCCGTCGATCTGGAAGTTCTCGATCGTGTAGCCACGCGAAACATAGCTGATGCGCTCGCTGTCGGTGACCGACACGCTGACCCCGGTGACCTGGCCCATCACGTCGGACAACGAGAACAGCCCCATGTCATCCAGCCGTTGCCGGGTGATGACGGTGACCGACTGCGGCGTCTCGCGCAGCGACAGATCCAGCTTGGTCGCGCTGCGGGTGTTCTTCACCGTGTAGCCGTTTGCGATCTCGCCGTCAGCGGTCACCTTCACCGTGTCCAGCGTGCGCGCATCGGCAGCGAGCGGTGCATCGGCGTGGGCCAGCGGAGCGATCATCACAGCGGTCAGGGCCAGGGCCAGCAGGGTTGGGCGGGGAGTATTCAGGGGAGAAGCCATCGGTGCGATTCCATGCAGGACAAAAAACAGGCGATGGCAAACGCACCCATGGCAGCCATGCGCTCCGCGCACGTCACCCAGCGTGATTCCCATCGACGGTGCGCCACCTGCGGCAGGCAGGCGACCCAGTGGTCGGGGGATGTACACGGGCGAAGGGGCGGGTGGGCGCGTGCTTCCGTGCCCCGCTTGGCTAAGCGTACAACCGATCAGTAAATGATAGGCATTCGCATTTCGTTAAGCAAGTGTGACGGCCTCATTCGTCCCCGAACATGTGGATCCAGGCAGATCGAGGGGAAACGGTCGAAGGCGGGGCGCTGTGGGTTTGCGGGGTGTGAGCCGCATGGATGCGGCGACCAAGCCCCAAGGATGGGTTCACGGCGGCCCCGCAAACCCACAGCGCCCTGCCATCCCGCAGGAAACCAGCTGTGGCTGTTGCTCTGGCTCCGGCCTCTGCGGGTGCCGGGCGCAGCCCGGCCGGGAACCCCCCTCAGAACCGGAACAGCACCGTAGCCGCATGCAGCAGCAGCCCGATCAGCCCACCCACCAGGGTGCCGTTGAAGCGGATGAACTGCAGGTCGCGGCCCACGCTCAGTTCCAGCTGCTCGACCAGATGACGCTCGTCCCAGCTCTTCACCGTCTGCGCGATATGGGTGGTGACGCCCTCGCGCAGGCGCCCGGTGAGCCGCTGCGCGCCTTCCAGCAGGTGCTGGTTCAATGCCTCGCGCAACGCCGGGTCCGATTGCAGGCTGTCACCCAGCGAGGCCAGGCTGCGCTGCAGATGGCCGACCAGTGCCGAATCCTCGCGCTGCAGATCGCCGCGCAGGCTGGCATGGATGCGCGACCACAGGCCCTGCACGTAGTCCTGCAGGGCAGGGTGGTCGATCATTTCCTGCTTGAGCTGTTCGATGCGCTCGGCCAGTGCCGGGTCTTCGCGCAGGCGCTGCACGTAGTTGCCCAGCCATTGTTCGTAGTCCTGGCGCAGCGGGTGCTGCGGCTCGGCCAGCACCTGCTGCAGCTCCTCAAGCACCGCGCGCGCCAGGCGTTCGGCAAGGCTGTCGCCGATCTCATCGATCGGCTTGACCCAGTTCACCGTGCTCGACAGCGTCGGCCATTCGCGCTGGATGTAGCGCACGATCAGCTGCGAGGCGCGTTCCTTCACTTCCGGCTGCTCCAGCCAACGCCCCAGCCGTTGCAGGCCTTCGTCCAGCACCCGCTGGTGGCGCCCATCGGCGGTCAGCAGGCCCAGCAGTTCGCCGGCGGTGGCCGCGGCGTTCCACTGCCGCAGCTGCTGCACCACGAAGCTGTGCAGCTGCCGCCGCACCGCCGCTTCATCGAAGAAATCCAGCGCTTGCAATGCCCAGCCACGGGCCATGTCGGCCAGCATCCGTGAACGCGCGGGATCGGCCAGCCAGCTGCCGAGGCGGCTGGCTGGATCGAATACCTGCAGCTTGGCCAGCAGCACCGTCGGTTCCAGGAACTGGTCACGCACGAACAGGGCCAGGCTGTCGCCGATGCGTTCCTTGCTGCGCGGAATGATCGCCGTATGCGGAATCGGCAGGCCCATCGGCCGCCGGAACAGGGCAACCACCGCGAACCAGTCGGCGAGCGCGCCAACCGCGGCGGCCTCGCAGAAGGCCGAGACCCAGGCCCAGATGCCACGCTCGCCCTGCCAGTGGCTGATCGCAAAACCGGCCAGCATCAGCAGCAGCAGGCCAAGGGCGAGGGTTTTCAGGCGCCGCAGCTGGGCGCGGCGCGGATCGATGGCAGACGTCATGCCCGAAGTCTACCCGCAGGCCGGTGAGTACCCGGTAGTGCCGGCCGCTGGCCGGCAACCCATGGACGTTGGAAGCACCTTGCAGCTGCCGGCCAGCGGCCGGCACTACCGGGGGATGCTCAGAGCGTTTCCAGCTGCCTGCGCAGATGGGCCAGCTGCGCGCGCAGGGTGTCGTTCTCGCGGGTCAGGGCAACCACGCGGCGGCGCAGCGCCGGGGCATCCTCGCCAAGCTGCTCCAGCGCGGCCAGCACCTCGGCATCGCGGCTGGCGATCTCATCCTCGTTGGCCTCTTCGAAGTCCATTTCCGCCGACTCCGGTTCAGGCTTCGGCGCACGCGGCTTGCGCTTGGACTCACGCACGCGCTTTGCAGCCTGCTTCAGTTCATCCTTGCCACCGGCAGCCGCCGCGCGCTGCTCTTCTTCCGGCAGGTCGGCCACGGCGGCGGCGGCGCTGATCGAGATCATGCCGGCCTTCACCGCTTCCACCACCTCGGCCGCGGCCTGGGCGTGGATGCGCTCGATCATGCCCACCTGGCTGGTGCTCAGCTTGGCTTCGCGAGCCAGTTCGGCGCGGCTGATCTTCGGCGCCGGTTCCCACGGTGGGCTGTCTTCGCCGGTCTCGTCGGCAGGCTCGGCGGTGCCGTCGCTTTCGCGCTGCAGCTGCGCCTGTTCGACCTGCTTGCGCGCGGACAGGATGTCGCGCTTGCGCAGGGCCAGCACGCCGCGCTGGAAATCGGAAACGCTGCGCCGGCCCAGGTGCTGCTCGATCATCCACAGGTGCACGTCTTCCATGCTCTGGAAGCGGGTGTTCTGCACGGTGTTGAACGGCAGTCCATGCTTCTGGCAGATGCCGAAGCGGTTGTGTCCATCCACCAGCACGTCGCCCCACAGTACCAGCGCATCGCGGCAGCCTTCGGCGAGGATGCTGCGCTCCAGCGCCTCGTGTTCGTCGGCGGTGAGCGGGTCGATGTAGGCCTTGAGTTCTTCTTTGACGACGATGTTCATGGGCACGGCAACAGGCAGGAGCGGAACCGCCCATTGTACCTGCTCGCCAGCACCGCCCTGGCCTCAGGCGGTGGCCCGGATCATCTCGCCCAGGGTGCCGGTGATCTGGTCGATCTGTGCCTTGTCCACGATCAGCGGCGGTGACAGCGCGATGATGTCGCCGGTGCAGCGCACCAGCAGGCGCCCGTCGTGGAAGCAGCGGCGGAACACCTCGTAGCCACGGCTGCCGGGGGCGTCCTTGCGCGGTGCCAGCTCCACCGCACCGACCAGGCCGAAGTTGCGGATGTCGATCACGTTCGGCAATCCGTGCAGGGCATGCAGGCGCTCCTGCCAGTATTCGCCCAGCTCGATCGCGCGCTCGAACAACCGTTCCTCGGCGTAGATGTCCAGCGTGGCCAACGCCGCCGCGCAGGCCAAGGGGTGGCCCGAATACGTATAGCCATGGAACAGCTCGATGGCCTGTGGCGGACCCTGCATGAAGCTGGCATGCACGCTGTCGCCGACCAGCACGCCTCCCAGCGGCACCGCGCCGTTGCTGGCGCCCTTGGCGAAGGTCAACAGGTCCGGGGTGACCCCGAAACGCTGCGCGGCGAACGCCATGCCAACCCGGCCGAAGCCGGTGATGACCTCATCGAACACCAGCAGAATGCCGTGCTGGTCGCAGATCTCGCGCAGTCGTTGCAGATAGCCCGGCGCCGGCAGGATCACCCCGGCCGAGCCGGCGATGGGTTCAACGAACACCGCGGCAATGGTGGACGGATCGTGCAGGGCGATCAGCCGTTCCAGATCGTCGGCCAGCTCGGCGCCCTGGCGTGGCAGGCCCTTGCTGAACGCATTGCGTGACAGGTCCAGGGTATGCCGCAGGTAGTCCACGCCGCCGAGCTGCAGGCCGAACTGGCGGCGGTTGTTGGGCAGCCCGCCCAGTGCCATGCCGCCGAAGCCGACCCCGTGGTAGGCCTTCTCACGGCTGATGAAGCGCGTGCGCTGTCCCTCGCCGCGCAGGCGGTGGTGGGCCAGCACGATCTTCATCGCTGAATCCACCGCCTCCGAACCCGAGCTGGTGAAGAACACGTGGTTCAACCCGGCCGGGGCCAGTGCCGCCAGCCGCTGCGCCAGGGCGAAGGCCGGCGGCGAACCCATCTGGAAGGCCGGCGAGTAATCGAGGGTGGCGGCCTGCTCGGCGATCGCGTCGACGATGCGTCGGCGGGCGTGCCCTGCATTGCAGCACCACAGGCCAGCGGTGCCATCGAGGATGGCGCGCCCATCGACGTCCTCGTAGTGCATGCCCTCGGCACGTACCAGCATGCGCGGCGCGCCCTTGTACTGGCGGTTGGCAGTGAACGGCATCCAGTACGCGTCCAGTGAATCGGGGCGCTGGGTGGCCAGGTCGTGCAGGTCGCTTGCAGGGGTTTTCATGCCGGCTCCGTCGGGTCCGATGGTTGCGACTCTAGCGCAGCCGCGTCACGGTTCTGTCGGCAGGCATGGCCCGGCTACCGTTCGGGCCTCGACCTTGTGGTAGCGCCGGGCCATGCCCGGCGAGCGCGCAGCGCGGTCGATCACGGTGGGGTCGCGGCCGCGCCGGTATAAACAAGGATCGTTGATTGCTGGAGCGACCCATGGCCGACTTCCCCGACCGCAGCCACTGGCAGGCCCTGCGCAGCCGCGTGGCGATTCCTGCGCAAGCGTTCATCGATGGCCGCTACGTGGATGCCGCCAGCGGCGCGCGCTTTGATTGCATCAGCCCGATCGACGGGCGTGTACTGGGTGCGGTGGCCGACTGTGATGCGCAGGACGTCGAGCGTGCAGTGGCCTCGGCGCGCTGCGCGTTCGAGGCAGGCCACTGGTCGCAGGCCAGCCCCGCCCATCGCAAGCGCGTGCTGCTGGCGCTGGCCGCGCTGGTGGAGACGCACGCCGATGAGCTGGCCCTGCTGGAAACGCTGGACATGGGCAAGCCGATCCGCGATGCGCGTCGCATCGATCTGCCCGGCGTGGTGCGCTGCCTGACCTGGACCGCTGAAGCGGTGGACAAGCTGTACGGTGAAATCGCCCCCACCGGTCCGCACGAGCTGGGCCTGGTCACGCGCGAGGCCGCAGGCGTGGTGGCGGCCATCGTGCCGTGGAATTTTCCGCTGCTGATGGCGTGCTGGAAGATTGCGCCGGCATTGGCGATGGGAAATTCAGTAGTGCTGAAACCCTCCGAGCGCTCGCCACTGAGTGCGTTGCGGCTGGCCGCACTGGCGGCCGAAGCGGGATTGCCGGACGGCGCGCTCAACGTGCTGCCCGGTCACGGCTCACGCGTGGGCGAGCCGCTGGCCCTGCACATGGACGTGGACGTGCTGGCCTTCACCGGCTCCACCGTTACCGGCGCCAGGCTGCTCGAATACGCGGGGCGCTCCAACCTCAAGCGGGTCTGGCTGGAATGCGGTGGCAAGAGCCCGCACGTGGTGTTCGCCGACGCGCCGGACCTGGATGCGGCCGCCAAGGGCGTGGCGCAGGGCATCTTCTTCAACCAGGGCGAAGTCTGCACCGCCGGTTCGCGGTTGCTGGTGCAGCGTTCGATCCGCGATGACTTCGTGCACCAGGTGATCGCCTACGGCCAGCGCATGCAGCCCCGCCATCCGCTGGAGGCCGATGCACCGATGGGCGCGCTGGTCGATGCCGCGCACGTGGACAAGGTACTGGCCGATATCGCCCGGGCCGAAGCCGATGGCGCTCGCCTGCTGCTGGGCGGCCAGAGGGCCGAAGTGGAGGCGGGCGGTTGCTATGTGCAGCCGACGGTGTTCGACCAGGTACGCCCGGAACAGGCATTGGCCCGCGAGGAAGTGTTCGGCCCGGTGCTGGCCGTGCTCGGCTTCGATGACGAAGCCGAGGCTGTGCGCTTGGCCAACGACAGTCGCTATGGACTGGCCGCCGGCCTGTGGACGCGGGATCTTGGACGCGCCCATCGCGTAGCCCGCCAACTGCGCGCGGGCAGCGTGTGGGTGAACGGCTGGGACGGCGGTGACATGACGGCACCGTTCGGTGGCTACAAGCAGTCCGGCAACGGTCGCGACAAGTCGCTGCACGCCTTCGACAAGTACAGCGAGATCAAGGCCACCTGGATCCAGCTGTAGACCGCGCTACCGGCAGCTTGCACTGACCTGCAGCACCGCCTCGCGCAGCAACTGCCGGTCCACTTCCTCCACTGCGTTCTGGAAGTAGTGCATGTCCTGCTGGCCCAGCGTGCACGGGTCAACCATGTAGCCCGGTGGCCAGGTGCCGAGCATCTGGGCAACACCCTGCAGGATCTGCTCGGGCGTCATTTGCCGGTGGATCCGGAAAGGTGGGCGACGGGGCGCGAACGCCGCATGCACCTCACGGCGGCCGATCAGCTTTGCGGCCACACCCTCGGCAGTGATGCCATCGCCACCATCGATGCTGCCAGCCGGCAGCCTCAGATTCAGTGGTTGGTTGCGCGCAGCCGCGCTGCGTTGCCGATCGACATGCGCTGGGCGCTGCTCGGCCTGCGCAGTAGGAAGCGCGGGGGCGTGCGGAACCTGGTGCGGCGCAGCCGCCGGCCGTGATGCATCGACAACCAGACGGCTCATCGGCGGCGCTTCCGGCGGCAGCCAACGCAGGCTGATCCGCGAATTGTCGTGTGCGATCAAGGCGATGCGCCCCGCATGCAACAGCCACCACAGCATCAGCAGATGCACCAGCAGCACCACCAGCCATGCAGCCAGGCGAGGCAGCAGCGGGGAATCGGAGCATGACTGCGGGGCGGCAGAACCCATCGGTGAAGCATCCATGCAGGGACCGATGGTGCAGCGTAGCGGCCCCCCGGAAAGAATTCGTTGGCGTCGGTGTCGCCTGAAACCATTGCCCCGGCGGGGCGGTCAAGCGTGGCAGAATCGGTCGATCCGCCGTTACCCGCCTTGCCGATGTCGACGATCACCGCTGCCGCGCCACCCGTGAATTCTCCCCGCCGTGTCCTGCTGGCCAGCCTGATCGGCACCACCATCGAGTTCTTCGACTTCTACATCTACGCCACCGCCGCGGTGCTGGTGTTCCCGCACCTGTTCTTCCCGGAAAGCAGCGACCAGGCCGCCTTGCTGCAGTCCCTGGCCACCTTCGCGGTGGCGTTCATCGCACGCCCGGTGGGCTCGGCGGTGTTTGGTCACTTCGGGGACCGTATCGGCCGCAAGGCCACCCTGGTGGCCGCGCTGCTGACCATGGGCCTGTCCACGGTCGCCATCGGCCTGCTGCCCACCCATGCGCAGATCGGCCTGTGGGCGCCGGCACTGCTGGCGCTGTGCCGCTTCGGCCAGGGCCTGGGCCTGGGCGGCGAATGGGGTGGGGCGGTGCTGCTGGCCACCGAGAACGCACCACCGGGCAAGCGCGCCTGGTACGGCATGTTCCCGCAGCTGGGTGCACCGATCGGCTTCCTGCTGTCAGCCGGCATCTTTCTGCTGCTCGGTCGCTTTCTGGGCCAGGACGATTTCCTGCAATGGGGCTGGCGCATTCCGTTCGTTGCCAGCGCGCTGCTGGTCGGCCTTGGCCTGTGGGTGCGGCTGAACATCCACGAGACACCGGATTTCAAGCGCGCGCTGGAGCGCAAGGCGCCGGTGCGCCTGCCGATGTGGACGGTGCTGCGCGACCATCCGCTGCCGATGCTGCTGGGCACGCTGGGGGCATTCGCCACCTTCGTGTTGTTCTACCTGATGACGGTGTTCAGCCTCGGCCATGGCACCGCCGTGCTCGGCTACAGCCGCGAGCAGTTCCTGCTGATGCAGATGGTGGCGATGCTTTTCTTCGCCGCCGGCATCCCGCTGTCGGCGCGCTACGGTGATCGCTGGGGAACGCGCCGCACGATGGCCATCGCCAGCCTGCTGATCATCGGCTTCGGTGTGCTGTTCGCGCCGTTGTTCCAGGCCGGCAGCCCGTGGCTGGTGCTGACGTTCCTGTGCCTGGGCCTGTTCCTGATGGGGCTGACCTACGGCCCGTGCGGCACGTTCCTGGCCGAAATCTATCCGGTGGAAGTGCGCTACACCGGTGCCTCGCTGTCGTTCAACCTGGCCGGCATTCTGGGCGCAGCCCCGGCGCCGTACCTGGCGACCTGGCTGGCCGAGCGTTATGGGCTGGTCGCGGTCGGCTACTACCTGTGCCTGACCGCAGTGATCACCTTGTGCGCGCTGCTCGCCCTGCAGCGCCGCCAGCGCTGATCAGCCGAAGAAGCGCTTGAGCGTGCGGCCCAGCCAGCCGCCGCTCTGGTGCTCGCGGGCAAACTGGTTCAGGTGCTGCTTGACCTGTTCGGCATAGGCCTGGTCGTCGCCGCGGATGTGGTTGAACAGCCAGCGCGAGAGCATGGTGCGCAACTCGTCACTGATGTCCTCACCGGCCTGGAAGCGCATGCGGTATTCCGATACCCGCTTGATGAAGACCTCATGCACACGCTTGTGCGCGGCACAGAACGGGTAGCCTGCCTCCTCCATCAGCTCTTCTTCGAATGCGAAGTGCGACATGGTGTAGTCCACCACCTCGTCGATCACTTCGCCCACCGCTGCCCGCTGCAGGCTGGTCTGCGCCACGTGCAGGTGGTTGAGCATCTCGATGATGCGGCGGTGTTGTTGATCGATCACATCGATGCCGATGTTCAGATCGTCCTGCCAGACCAGTAGTGCCATCCCCGGCTCCCCTTCATGCTGATGTCGGGGCCGACTGTAGAGGCGCCGCCCACGGGCGGCGTTGATCTGGATCAAGGCATGCCTGTCAGGACAGCGCAGCCTCGCGCGGGCGCAGCGGGCTGGCCACCGTGGTGCAGCTGACCCGGTTGCGGCCTCCGGCCTTGGCCAGGTACAGCTGGCGATCGGCCTCGGAAATCAGCCGGTGCAGCGCATCACGCTGCGGCCGCAGGCAGCACAGGCCGATGCTGACCGTCATGCGCAGCGTGGCACTGCCGATGTCCACTTCCAGCGCGGCGATGCGCTGGCGCAGCTCCTCGAAATAGAGCAGGGCTTCGTCCTGTTCCATGTCCGGCACCAGCAGGCAGAATTCCTCGCCGCCGAAGCGCGCGATCAGGTCCTGGCTTCGCGCGTGGTCGCCGACGGCACGGGCGACCGCACGCAGCGCATCGTCACCCGCTTCGTGGCCGTGGGTGTCGTTGATGTGCTTGAAATGGTCGATGTCGATCATCGCCACCGCCACGCACTGGCCATGCAGCTGCAGTTGCGGCAGCTGGCGCTGGCTCTGTTCCAGGAAGCAGCGGCGGTTGGGCAGGCCGGTGAGGAAATCGCGGGTGGCCAGATCCTGCAGCGTGCCGATCAGTTCCAGCTGGTCCACATTCTGCGAGACACGGCAGAAGAACTCTTCACGCGAGAAGGGTTTGCGCAGGAAGTCATTGGCGCCGTTCTTCAGGAAGCGCGGAATCAGCGACGCATCGGTATTGCCGGAAATGCCGATCACCGCCACCTTGTCGCGCGAGCGCAGGGTACGCAGGCGGCGCGTGAACTCCACGCCCTGCATGCCCGGCATCTCCTGGTCGACCACGGCCAGACGGATCGCCGGGTGCGCCTCGATCGCTGCCAGGCCTTCGCTGCCATCGGCAGCCTCGTACACCTCATGACCGTACATGCGCAGCAGGGCGGCGGCATAGCCGCGGGCGGACGGTGAGTCGTCCACCACCAGCGCGGCGATGCGCCGGTTGCGTTCCAGGCGCTGCACCAGCCAGACCAGATAGTCGATGCTGCCCGGAGTGTTCTTCAGCACGTAATCGATGATCTGCTGCTGCAGCACGCGCTTGCGCAGGTCCTCGTCGTACACGCCGCTGACCACCACGGTCGGCAGGTTGCGCTTGAGGAAGAACTCGACCACCGCGTCGCGGTCGCCATCGGCCAGCACCAGCCCGGTCAGCACCAGGAACCAGCCGCCTTCTTCACTGAGCAGGCGATCAGCTTCGGCCAGCGAGCTGGCCACCACCACCGGCAGCTCCAGGCGCTGTTCGATGGCTTCGCGCAGCATGCCGGTGAAGGCACGGGAATTTTCCACGAGCAGGATGCGCTGCGGCAGCGGATCGGCCAGGTCGCCATCGACAGCGGCCTGCGGCAGGACGGGCATGATGCGGTGGCTCACGTGGGAGGGCTCGGCACCGATAGCGGCGGTTTCAGGTGCAACTTTAGCCGCGCAGGATAACCGGCACGCAGCGGGTGTGTCAGGCCGACGTTGGAATCTGCGGCTGCACACTGGAAATCGAGTCGTATACCGCAAGGCGGAGCCGATTGCTGCGGCAATGTACCGCGCCACCGTAGGCCTGAATCCGTCCGCTCAGGCGCTCGACGGCCTGGTGGGTCGTGTCAGTGGACAGCGCACAGCCACGGTCCAGCAGTGCGACGACCGCGACGATGCCACGGCGGCTACCGGCCGTGCCACACCGGGTCCGTACACAGATCTGGCCCGCCTCCAGTTCCAGCAGCAGCGAGACCGCCTCGATCAGGGTGCGGTAGATCACCAATTGCAGGTCCACATTCAGGATGAACGGGTTTCCGGTCAACCTGGGTCGATTGACCCGGTGGGTATTGCTCCAGATCCCGTACGCGCCACCGCCTTGCAACGCGACATACAGCCCGACCTGTTCCAGTCCAGTGGGGTAGACCAGGCTGGCTTGTTCCCGGAACAGTCGTGAATGCACGGACGATGCATGGTTCAGGCTGTTTGCAACCGCGTGGTGACCCTGGGACTTCAGCCAGCTGACCATCTCGCTGAGCGAACTGTCCATGCCCTCACTCAGATGCTTGAGACGGATGGCCCGCTCGCGTAGCTCACGCTCGCTGGTCTGGTGGGAGCTGCGTGTCAGGCGCAACGTGGTTTCCTCTGCCAAGCCTCGGGACCGGGCGCGTTGATGGTGATAGCTGATGCTGGATCCCAGCGCGAGCAGAGCGACACTCATCACCGCCATGTTCTGTTGGGTAGCGAACGTGCCCAGGTCGAAGGAGGAGGGGAGGCCAGTGCTGGGCGTCGCGGCATGAAGCGGCAGGTTCAACAGCGGAATTGCAATGGCTGCACCACGCCAACCATGCATGAAGGTCAGGGCGATGGCGGGCAGGGCCGCTATCAGTACAAGGTGTGTGCGGGCGACATGGGCGCTGCTGCCTGTCAGCTGCATACCCAAGCCCAGTATCAGCATCAACAGGATCGCCACAGCGGTGGGCGCGACAAGGCGGGTGCGCCAGCTGGGATCTGCGTGCCGCAGGCCCCACAGGAAGGCCAGCGGGACCAGGGTGATGATGGTGGCGAAGTGGCCAAAGATTGCCCGATCGACCGCGTCCAGCAGGTTGCTGGGCGGCGGATTCGTCCAGAGGGCATACGAAATGCCCAGATTAAGACCCGGGACGAACAGCGCTGTGCAGAACGACAACGACAGCAGCCAGAGGCCGGTGGCGGCCTCGGATGGTGTTCTCATCCGATGCAGATAGATCACCAGCATCGCCATCGGCATCAGCAGGGTCGATGCCAGGATGACCCAGTCCAAGCCGTAGGTATCGATCATGGGAAGGCGCAGCTTGGCGAAGTAGATGTACTCGCCGAGCAACAGATAGGGCCACAGGCGCATCGGGACGATCAGCAGCGCAGCCGCCCGGATACCTGCTGGCAGGAAGAACTGGTCCAGCGAGAACTGGCGCGAGACGAGGCAGCTGGCAGCGTAGACGGCGGCCAGCGCAAGTCCGACCGGTCGAATGCGGAAGCTCACCTCGAAGGCATTCTTCAAACGGTCCAGAAAAGCCTCCCTTGCCATCGCTAAGCTACCGCCGACCCGGTAATGAACACTATCCATGGATGAGTGCAGACGCAATCGGCACCATGTTTTCCCGCCAAGGAAGTTGGGCCGGGGGGCGTCGGGTGCACATATGGGACTAAATCGTCCGGATTATTCAGCCCTCACTGTGTTGGGGCTGGAAGACGTTACTATCGCTGCGAAGTTGTTTGCTCTCACCCCGACCAGGAGGTCATTGTGCGATCCATGATTGTTGGTGTGGTAACCAGTGCAGCAGTGTTTGTCGCAGCTCCAGTATTCGCGAGTGATAGAGGAGGCGGTGACTACCACGGAAAACCCTTGGCAAGTGCCGCAGTTTCGACGGAGGGCCTTGGTGAGACCCATCCCGCCGCTGCAGACATCAGCGCCGATCCCGCGTTGCAGGTGTACGCTTTCCAGCGCGATGGCGTGGTCTATCTGCAGGTCAACGATCTGGCCGGGCAGGTAAAGGTGATCATCGGCAACGCCGGTGATGCCTACTTCGCATTGCCCGCAGGCAAGTCTGCGGCGCGTGTTTCGCTTCCCGGTCAGCGACTCACTGTTCCGGGTGCGGCACGGCGTTTCGAGGTATATCGTGCGCAGGATGTGGTGCTGGTGCGGTACGCGAGCAGCGATGGCGACATCTGGTCCATTGAAGCACCGTAGTACTCGGCTTCAAGATGCTGGACGTGCAGGCGGCTGAAGCCGCTTGCACGTTTTCGCCTCAACACCGGTGGCGGTACATGCATGCCCCGGAATCAGAAGCCGGCGGGGCCTGTCAATCACGCCTTCGCGCGTGAGGCATCCGCTTCGAATCCCGAAATGCTGTTTCTTCCATTTGACGTGAAAACTTCCAGAGGGGCGGCCGTGCCCGTTTCCTTCATTGCCAGCATGATGCGATTCCGGGTGCATTTCAGTGCGCCCCCGTAGGCCAGCGTTCTCCCGGCCAAACGTTCCATGGCTGCGGCGACAGTTGCGTCGGAGAGGTGTCGCTGTTGATCCAGCAAGGAAACCGTCATCAGGATTCCACGATGCGAACCGATACGTCCGCAGCGTGCCCGCACGTGGATCTGCCCTGCTTCACCCTGGATCAGCAATGACACCGCGTCGATCACCGTGCGGTAGGCGGCTAGTTGCAGGCCGACGCTGAGTTGGCAGGGGTCGCCAAGCAGCGCCGGATTGGCGACACGGGCCGTCTTCTCCCACGCTTCGCGGACGCCTCCTGCCCTCAATGCAACATAAAGCCCGAGGTGCTCCAGAGCCGTCGGATAGATCATGCTTGTCTGCTCGCGCAGCTGGCGCGAATGGATCGACGCCACATGCACAAGACTCTCCGCAATCGCAAGATGGCCCTGAGCGGAAAGCCAGTTGATCACCTCGTCAAGCGCGTGATCAATGCCATCACCCAGCCTCCTTAGATGCAACGCACGTTCGCGAAGGTCAAGCTCACTGGCGACATGTGAGCTCCGCGCGAGTCTTATGGCATTTCTCTCCCCGATCTCCCTGAGTCGATAACGCCGATAGTAGTGGGTGATCCGGGAGCCAAGTATGAGCAGCGCTGCGCCGGTGACGGCCATGATCTGCTGGGTAGCGAATGACGCAGGGTCGAACGACTCCGGGTGAGTGGCGGGTGTGGTCAGACCGATGATCATGTTCAGGGTCGGCACGCCGATGGCGGCGCCCCGCCATCCATACACGCATGTCAGAAGGACCGCAGGAAGTGCCATGAGAAGTTGCAGAGACACTTTCGTCGTCACTGCATCAGCTGGCACATCCGCAGCTGACAGGCCGAGCACGACCATCAGTGCGAGGGCCCCCGCCATCTGCGCGACGTCACGCTTCCGCACCTGTACTTCGGCCTTCCCTCGAGACCAGAGCAGCACAAGTGGCGCGAACGTCAGGATGCCGATGAAGTCACCCACCACCAGGCGGACGATGCCGGTCAATAGGGGGAAATCGGGTGGTGTCGGCCAGAGGAAATTTGCAAGAAGCAGGTTGATCAGCGTGACGGATATTGCGGCGAATGCGGCAACCGATATGAGCCAGGCATTCTTTACTGCCGAGATCACGTTGCGGTGAAGATGGACGATCGTCATGACGACCGGCATCTGGAATGCCGAGCCAAGAATGACCCACGTCAATCCGTACCGATCGATCATCGGCACGCGCATCTGCGCGAAGTAGGCATACTCGCCCAGCAGGAGATAAGGCCAAAGCCGAGGTGGGCAGAGCAGTACCGCAGCAACGCGTACGCCGGCGGGAAGATAGAACTGATCAAGCGAGAGCTGCCGTGTGGCCCAGCAGGCAATCGCGTACAGCACAGCCAAGGCAAGTCCTGCCGGATGGATGCGCAACTTCAGCTGCAGGCCTTCATTCCACCAGTTCAATCGCACTACCCCTTCACAGTACGTTCCCTGTCAGCATCCATTCGCCGCGGGACCCGGTTCTTAGCGACGGTATCGACACGCGTTCGATTATGCAATCGCCTCAGCGCTCGGCCCGGCAAGTGAGAAAGTCATCACAGGAATACCGGCGGCGACGAGTTTCACAGTTTTCGGCGGGCGGTAGATTCAGCTCGCTTCCTGATCAGCTCACCACAACGCATCCCGCAGCTTGTACCAGGACATGGCCGCCACCAGCAGCGGCATGCGCAGCAGGCGTCCGCCGGGGAAGGGGCCATGGCGCAGCCGCTGGAACACGTCCAGCCGCTCGCTCTGGCCAACGATGGCTTCGGCGATCACTTCACCGGCCAGCCCGGCCGCTGCCACGCCGTGGCCGGAGAAGCCCTGCGCGAAGTACACATTTCCATCCAGCCGGCCCCAGTGCGGGGCACGGTTGCGGGTGATGTCCACATAACCGCCCCAGACCTGCTGCAGCGGGATGTCGGCCAGTTGCGGGAACACCTCGTGCATGCGCCGCTGCATCACCCGGTGCAGGCCCGGCGGCGGCAGCGCGGAATAGCTGGCGCGGCCACCGAACAGCAGGCGGTGGTCATGGCTGAGCCGGAAATAGTCCAGCGCCCAGGCCGTATCGGAGACCGCCATGTTGTTGCCGATCAGGGCACGGGCGCGCTCGGCCCCCAGCGGTGCGCTGGCGCCGATGTACGTACCGACCGGCATGATGCGCCGCTCGAGCTCAGGCACCAGCCCCTGCAGCAGGGCGTTGCCGGCCACCACCAGCTGCGGCGCGCGCACGCTGCCGTGGTCGGTATGCAGCACCGCATGTGCGCCGCGTTGAATGCGCGTCACCGGCGATTGTTCGTGGATGACCACCCCGGCTGCGCGCGCGGCATCGGCCAGCCCGCGGGCGTAGGCCAGCGGATGCAGGTGGGCGCTGAGCGGGTCGAACATCGCCGCGCGGTAGCGCGGACTGTCCAGTTGCCCACGCAGGGTATCGCGCTCCCACCACTGCATCGGGTAATCGTAATGTCGCTGCAGGTGTTCGCAGTTGGCGCGCAGGTCGCGCTCGTGGCGTGCGCGGATGGCAACGCTGGCGTGGCCCTCCACCCAATGGCACTCGATGCCATGCCGGTCGATGCGCGCACGCATCGCCTGTACCGCCTCGCGCGACCAGTCGAACAGGCGGCGCGCATCCTCGTGGCCGAGCTGGCGTTCCAGCTCGTCCACTTCGCAGCCGTAGCCGACCAGCGCCTGGCCACCATTGCGGCCCGAGGCTCCCCAGCCGATCCGCTGCGCTTCCAGCACCACCACCCGCTGGCCGCGCAGGGCCAGTTCCAGTGCGGCGGTGAGGCCGGTATAGCCGGCGCCCAGTATCGCCACATCGGCATGCAGTTCACCGCGCAACGGCGGCAATGCGGGCGGTTCGGGCAGGCTGCTGGCGTACCAGCTGGGCGGGAAGGAGGCGCTCACCGGCGGCCTCGCAGAAGCGGGAAAGGGCGTCGGAGCGGGGGAGGACGGTCGGGCTTCACGCCGATAGTTTGGCCCAAGCCGGGCGCCCGTGGTGTGAGGGCAGCGGCTTGCCGATGCCGATGCCGGGCGCGTACCTTGATGCCACGCCAAGGAGTTTCCCCATGCGCCGCCTGCCCTGGGTGGGCCTGCCCACCGACAGCACCGTGCTCGGCCATCATCGTTTCGCGGTGGCCGGGGAAAAATATGTGCGTGCGTTGGTTGACGCTGCGCAGGCAACACCGCTGGTGCTGCCGAGTCTGCAGCCGCCGCTGCCGGCGCGCGATTGGCTGCAGGGCCTGGATGGCCTGCTGCTGACCGGCGCGGTCAGCAACATTGAGCCGCAGCATTACGAAGGGGGCCGCACCTGGAACGGCAACCGGCATGACCCGGCGCGCGACGCCACTGCGTTCGCGCTGCTGCGCGAGGCGCTGGCGATGGATCTTCCCGTGCTGGCGATCTGCCGCGGATTCCAGGAATTGAATGTGGCGCTCGGTGGCACGCTGCATCCGCAGGTACATGCGGTACCTGGCCTGGCCGACCATCGCGAAGACCCGCAGGCGCCGGTGGAGGAGCAGTATGGGCCGGCCCATGCGATCACCCTGGCCGATGGGGGGTGGCTGGCGCAGTGGTGTGCCGCCGATCGGGTGCAGGTCAATTCAGTGCACGGGCAGGGCATCGCGCAGGTGGCCGACGGCCTGCAGATCGAGGCCTGGGCCGATGATGGCCTGGTTGAAGCAGCACGCAGCCCGCGCCATCGATTCGTGCTCGGCGTACAGTGGCACCCGGAGTGGCGTGTCATGCAGACGCCGTTCTATCACGCTATTTTCCGTGCGTTCGGCCAAGCTTGCCGGCAGCACCAACAGAATCGACTGGAATCCCCATGAGTTCCCGAACGCGCCCGCGCAAGACGGCCACGCCCCCGCCCCCGCAGGAAAGCAGCCTGCTGCGCTGGCTGAAGGAGCGGCGCATCACCGAGGTCGAATGCCTGGTTCCGGACATCACCGGCAATGCGCGCGGCAAGATCATCCCGGCCGACAAGTTTTCGCACGATTACGGCACGCGCCTGCCCGAAGGCATCTTCGCGACCACCGTCACCGGCGAATTTCCGGACGATTACTACGACCTGACCTCGCCGTCGGACTCGGACATGATCCTGCGCCCCGACCCGGACACCGTGCGCATGGTGCCGTGGGCGACCGACCCGACCGCGCAGGTCATCCATGACTGCTACACCAAGAACGGCGAGCCACACGAACTGGCCCCGCGCAACGTGCTGCGCCGGGTGCTGGATGCCTATACCGAGCTCGGCCTGCGGCCGGTGGTCGCGCCCGAGCTGGAATTCTTCCTGGTGCAGAAGAACACCGATCCGGATTTTCCGCTGCTGCCCCCGGCGGGCCGCTCCGGTCGCCCGGAAACGGCAAGGCAGTCGTACTCGATCGACGCGGTCAACGAGTTCGATCCGATCCTCGACCTGATGTACGACTACTGCGACGCGATGAAGCTGGACGTGGATACGCTGATCCACGAATCCGGCGCGGCGCAGCTGGAGGTCAACTTCACCCACGCCAATGCGATGGATCTGGCCGACCAGGTGTTCCTGTTCAAGCGCACCATGCGCGAATCGGCGATGCGCCATGGGGTGTATGCCACCTTCCTGGCCAAGCCGATGGAGAACGAGCCGGGCAGTGCGATGCACATCCACCAGAGCCTGCTGCGCATCAGCGATGGCCAGAACGTGTTCACCGGCGAGCACGGTGGTGAGGATTTCAGTCCGCTGTTCGCCCATTACCTGGCCGGCCTGCAGAAATATGTGCCGATGGCCATGGCGTTCTTCGCGCCGAACGTGAATTCCTACCGGCGCCTGGTGTTCGGTGAGGTCTCGCCGAGCAACGTGCACTGGGGCTTCGACAACCGCACCTGCGGCCTGCGGGTGCCGCTGGATACGCCGGAGAACATGCGGGTGGAAAGCCGCTTTGCCGGCTCCGACGCCAACCCTTACCTGGCGATGGCCGCGACCTTGGCCTGCGGGCTGCTCGGCATCCGTGAGCGCCTGGCGCCGGATGCGCCGGTGACCGGCAGCGCCAAGGAACTGGGCTACGACCTGCCGCGTTCGCTGGGTGAAGCGCTGGACGGGCTGGAGCAGTGCAGCGAGCTGCAGGCGCTGCTCGGCGAGCGCTTCTGCCGCGCTTACACCTCGGTCAAGCGCAAGGAATACGAGACCTTCTTCCGCGTGATCAGTTCGTGGGAGCGCGAGTTCCTGCTGCTGAACGTGTGAAGGCCGCGAATAGAAAAATCCCTCGCCGGGGGGTAGGCTGGCACCCGTCGCCGGCCCGGCCGGCCCCCCTTTCCGCATTCTGGAGCACCCGATGAAGCTGCGTATCCTCACGCTCGGCCTGGCCTCCGCCATGCTTTCCGCCTGTGGCGGCGGCAACGGCGGCGGACAGGACAGCCAGGTCCTGAACGTCTACAACTACAGCGACTACATCGCCGAAGACACCATCCCCAACTTCGAGAAGCAGAGCGGGATCAAGGTCACCTACGATGTGTTCGACAGTGACGAGATGGTCGAGACCAAGCTGCTGGCCGGCAACAGCGGCTACGACGTGGTGGTGCCGACGCTGAACTTCTTCGGCCGGCAGATCCAGGCCGGCGTGTTCCTGCCGCTGGACAAGTCGAAGATCCCGAACCTGGCCAATCTCGACCCGGCGGTGATGAAGCGCATCGCTACCCAGGATCCGGGCAACCAGTACGGTGTGCCGTACATGATCGGCACCACCGGCATCGGCTACAACGTGGACATGCTGAAGGAGCGTTTCGGTGGCAGCGCCGACATCGCCAACAGCTGGGACCTGGTGTTCAAGCCGGAAAACATCAGCAAGATGAAGGACTGCGGCGTGACCATCCTGGACACGCCGGCGGACATGATTCCGATCGCGCTGCACTACCTGGGCCTGGACCCGCACAGCGGCGATCCGGCCGACCTGCAGAAGGCGGCGGACCTGCTGAAGTCGATCCGCCCGTACGTGCAGAACTTCCACTCCTCGCAGTACGTGGGCTCGCTGGCCAACGGCGGCACCTGCCTGGTGGTGGGCTGGTCGGGTGACATCATCCAGGCCCGCGACCGTGCTGCCGAGGCCAGCAATGGCGTGCACGTGGCCTATTCGATCCCGAAGGAAGGCGCGCCGCAGTGGTTCGACATGCTGGCCATCCCGAAGGATGCCAAGCATCCGGAAGCGGCCTACGCGTTCATCAACTATCTGCTGGAACCGAAGGTGGCCGCGGCCAACACCAACTTCATCCACTACGGCAACCCGGTGCCGACCGCGACCCCGCTGGTGGACGAGGCAATCCGCACCGACCCGACCATCTACCCGCCGGCCGACGTGGCCGCGAAGATGTTCACCTATTCGATCAACACGCCGGAGACCGACAAGCTCTACACCCGGCTGTGGACCGAGGTGAAGACCGGCAGGTAAGCGGTCCTGCCCGCTGGAAGAAAGTGGTAGCGCCGGGCCATGCCCGGCGGATGGCCTCAGCCCTTCCCGGAAGCTGCACCACCGGCCCGGCCAAGGTGCCGCAGGATGGCGGGCAACAGGTCGCGCGCATCGCGACCGCCGTTGCACAGGAATGATGAGCTCATCCGCTGCAGGTTGTGCATGCCGATGAAGAACAGCCCGGGCTGCGGGGAGACGCCGAACTCGCCGAGCGGATAACCGTGTTCGTCCAGCACGCCATCCACATCCAGCCACGGCCATTCGGCGACGAAGCCAGTGGCGAGGACAACCGAGCGGATGCCGGCAGCGTTCAGATCCAGTTCGCGCGGCGAGGCGTCCGGCTCCCAGTGCAGGTACACCTCTTCGGGAATGTAGCGGGCATCATCGGTGCGCGGTTCGGGCCGCGTGGCGTAGTACCCGCTTGCCAGTGAATCGAGATAGGCGTACTCGGCCCGAGTCGCCTCGACCGCGGTGCGCAGCTGTGGGCGGACATCGGCGAAGCGGGCGATGTCCGCGTCGAAGCCCTGCAGGCGGCCCAGCAGCGTGATGCCCTCGCGATGCATCGACAGCAGGCTGATCGAGCTGCCCAGGCCTGCGCGTCCCTTGCCGGAAATCAGCGGGAACTCTGCGGTCCGGGCCTTGCGCAGCGCGTCCGGCTCCCCGGCGAGCACCCCGGCCGATTCACTCACATGCTGGTGGATGCGTCCGGCCATGTCCCACCAGGTCATCGAATCCTTGCCGCGCAGCCGGCGCGTATGCGAATGGCGCTCGGCCAGCGACCAATACACGTTGCGGCCGCTGGCGCGGAGATCCTGGGCGATCTGCGCGCCGGACTGGCCGCCGCCGATGACCAGCACCGCGCCGTCGGGAAGCTGCCGGCAATTGCGGTAGTTGCTGGAGTGCATTACCGCCAGCGCCGGCCCGGGCGCAAAGGGAACGCGGGGCATCCGGGGACGGCCGTATTCGCCGGTGGCCACCACCACCGCAGCGGCCTGGATCGGCCCGCGGCTGGATTCGATGGCGTAGCCGCCCGCCTTGGGCGTGACACGCAGGACCGCGCAGCCTTCGTGGATCGGCAGTGACCTTTCGCTGGCGTAGTCGCGGAGCCGCTGGATCACTTCCGGTGCGGCCATGAAGCCCTCCGGGTCGTCGCCCGCATAGGCGTGGCCATGCAGGGCCATCGTCGCGTTGGCGGTGTTGGTCTGGAAGGAATCCCAGCGCCGCCGCCAGCTGGCGCCCACGGTTTCCGCCTCCAGTACGCGATGCGCGACGCCGGCCTCCTGCAGGACCGCGCTGAGTGACAGCCCGGCCTGGCCGGCGCCGATGATGGCCACCTCCAGCCGATCAGCCGACGAGGGCTGGGGGGCGGGTGGGGCGAAGACAGAAGTGTCTGCGGATGTCACGCGTGTTCGTCCATGGTCGGCCTCGATCCTGGGGATTGCGACGGGGTAGTGGCGGGCGATCAAGGCTTCCGGTTCTGAAAAACGTTGCAGATTCGGCGCGGCACCCGCAGGCCAAGGCGGAAACACCAGGCAACGGCCACGCAGGGAGCGCGTGTTGCGCCTGGAGTGCGCCATTTGCGGGCCAAACCCGACACCGGTCCGGTACTCCAGGACGGCCAGCGGCGCCTTCCCGCCCGCCGTCGTCATATCCCCATCGGCCCCCGGCCGGTAGAATGGCCGCCGCTGTCCACCGCCCGCTCCCGGAGCCCCCATGCCCGTTGAAGCCCAGCCGGAAGCCGCCGTCGTCGAAGCGACCGGTGTGCCCGGCTATCTCTCCATTCGTGATCTGCGCAAGGAATTCGATGGCTTCGTCGCCGTCGACGACGTCAACCTGGACGTCCGCAAGGGCGAGATATTCGCGCTGCTCGGTGGCTCCGGCAGCGGCAAATCGACCCTGCTGCGCTGCCTGGGCGGCTTCGAGACACCCACCAAGGGCAGCATCACCGTCGATGGCCAGCGGATGGACGCGCTGCCGCCGTACCAGCGGCCGGTCAACATGATGTTCCAGTCCTATGCGCTGTTCCCGCACATGACCGTGGAGCAGAACATCGCCTTCGGCCTGAAGCAGGACGGACTCGCCCGCGAGACCATCGCCAAGCGCGTGGGCGAGATGCTCGACCTGGTGCAGATGGGCCATCTTGGCAAGCGCAAGCCGCACCAGCTGTCCGGCGGCCAGCAGCAGCGCGTGGCGCTGGCGCGGTCGCTGGCCAAGGGGCCCAAGCTGCTGCTGCTGGACGAACCGATGGGCGCGCTGGACAAGAAGCTGCGCTCGCAGATGCAGCTGGAGCTGGTCAGCATCATCGAGTCGTCGGGCGTGACCTGCGTGATGGTCACCCACGACCAGGAAGAGGCGATGACCATGGCCACCCGCATCGCGGTGATGGACGCCGGCTGGATCCAGCAGGTCGGCAAGCCCGACGAGGTCTACGAGCAGCCGGCCAACCGCTTCGTCGCCGAGTTCATCGGCTCGGTCAACCTGTTCGACGGGGTGATCGACGAGGACCTGCCCGAATACGTGACCGTGCGTTCGCCGCTGTTCCCGGCGCCGGTCTACATCGCCCACGGCATCACCTGCTATGAAGGGCAGCCGGTCGCGTTCGCGCTGCGCCCGGAGAAGGTGATGATCGGCAAGGACGAGCCGGAAGGGCACACCAACAAGGCGCAGGGCGTGATCGAGGACATTGCCTATTTCGGCAGCCATTCGGTATACCACGTGCGCCTGCCCAGCGGCGCCAAGGTGCTGGCCAACTTCGCCAACTCGCAGCGCTGGGCCAGCGATGGCCTGACCTGGGGTGACGAGGTGTGGGTACACTGGCGCGACAACGACGGCGTGGTGCTGACCTCATGAGCGCCGCCGGCCTGAAGCGCTGGCTGCCGGGGCTGCGTGCCACGGTGATCGGCATTCCGTACCTGTGGCTGCTGCTGTTCTTCGCCGTGCCGTTCCTGATCGTGCTGATGATCAGTTTCTCGCACAGCCGGGTCGGCTCGCCCCCGTACACCTGGCTGCTGCAGTACGTCGATGGCGGGCTCTCGCTCAAGCTCAACCTCGAGAACTACCTGGCGCTGTTCCGTGATTCGATCTATGCGCAGGCGTTCCTGAGCTCGATCAAGATCGCCGCCATCTCGACCTTCCTCACCCTGCTGATCGGCTATCCGATGGCCTATGCCATCGCCCGCCTGTCGCCGGCCGCGCGCAACGTGGCGATGATGCTGGTGGTGCTGCCGTCCTGGACCTCGTTCCTGATCCGCGTCTATGCATGGAAAGCGATCCTGGACCGCAACGGCCTGCTCGACCAGTTCCTGCAGTACACCGGCCTGCAGTCGCTGATGACCTCGATGGGCCTGCCGAAACTGCAGCTGATCGACACCCCGACCGCGGCCTACATCGGCATCGTGTACTGCTATCTGCCGTTCATGGTGCTGCCGCTGTACGCCAACCTGGTCAAGCATGACCACCGACTGCTGGAAGCAGCCTACGACCTCGGCGCCAAGCCGTGGCAGGCGTTCCTGCGCATCACCCTGCCGCTGTCGAAGGCGGGCATCATCGCCGGCTGCATGCTGGTGATGATCCCGGCGATCGGCGAATTCGTGATCCCGGAAATGCTGGGTGGGTCGGAAACCCTGATGGTCGGTCGCCAGCTGTGGAACGAGTTCTTCAACAACCGCAACTGGCCGGGCGCCTCGGCGATGGCAGTGGCGATGATCCTGTTGCTGCTGGTGCCGATCCTGCTGTTCAACCGATCCCAGCAGCGGTTGCTGGAAGGGAAGCAGGCATGAGCCCGCGTTCTGCCAAGGGCCTGGGCCTGGGTGTGCTGCTGCTCGGCTTCGCTTTCCTGTACCTGCCGATCCTGCTGTTGATGTTCTATTCGTTCAACAGCTCGCGGTTGGCCATGGTCTGGGCCGGGTTCTCCACCCGTGCCTACAGCGACCTGTTTGCCGACCGCGCGCTGATGGATGCGATGTGGACCAGCCTGGTGGTCGCGTTCTGGACCGCCTGTACCGCCACCGTGCTCGGCACGCTGGCGGCAATGGTGATGACCCGCTTCAAGCGTTTCCGCGGCAAGCCGTTCTTCGGTGCGCTGGTGACCGCGCCGCTGGTGATGCCGGATGTGATCCTCGGCTTCTCGCTGATGGCGCTGCTGGCCTCGATGGGCGCGATACCGGGCTTCCCGGCGCGTGGCCTGGCCACCATCTGGATCGCCCACGTCACCTTCACCCTGTGCTTCGTCACCGTGGTGGTGTCCTCGCGCCTGCAGGAGATGGACCTGTCGCTGGAAGAAGCGGCGATGGATCTCGGCGCGAGCCGGCTGACCGTGTTCACCCGCATCACCCTGCCGATCATCGCCCCGGCGCTGGTGGCCGGTTGGCTGCTGGCGTTCACCTTGTCGCTGGATGACGTAGTGGTGGCCAGCTTCGTTGCCACGCCGGGCTCGACCACGCTGCCGATGAAGGTGTTCGCCTCGGTACGCATGGGCATCAGCCCGAAGATCAATGCGCTGGCCACGCTGCTGGTGTCTGCAGTATCCATTGCTGCGGTGATCGGCTGGTACATCAATGCGCGTGCGGAGAAGCGACGCCAGCGCGACCTGCAGCTGGCCCGCCAGGACAACGGCTGAGCCGGCAACATCCGGCTCACGGCGGCCGGCGCACAATGGGGGTCTACCTGATGGAGACCCCCCATGACCGTCGAGATCATCAACCCGGCCACCGGCCAGGTGACCTACCGCCATGAGCTGATGGATGCCGCTGCCATCGAGCAGCGCCTGCAGGCCGCAGCCGAGGCGTTCCCACGCTGGGCCGAGCGCTCGCTGCAGGATCGCGGGGCGATCCTCAAGCAGATTGCCGGCCAGCTGCGTGCGCGCCGCGATGACCTGCAGCAGGCCATGACCAGCGAGATGGGCAAGCTGAAGGCCGAGGCCCTGGCCGAAGTGGAAAAGTGCGCGACCACCTGTGAGTTCTATGCCGACCACGCCGCCGACTACCTGAAGCCGCAACTGATCGATACCGAGGCCCAGCGCAGCTACGTGCGCTATGAACCGATCGGCTGCGTGTTCGCGGTGATGCCGTGGAATTTCCCGATCTGGCAGGTGTTCCGCTTCCTGGTCCCGGCGTTCATGGCCGGCAACGTGGCGCTGCTCAAGCACGCCAGCAACGTGCCGCAGTGCGCCGACCTGATCCTGGCGGTGTGCCGCGATGGCGGCCTGCCGGACGGTGTGTTCGACGTGCTGCACATCGACAACGACCAGGCTGCCGACGTACTGCGCGATGCACGGGTGAAGGCAGTCACCCTGACCGGCAGCGAGCGGGCAGGGCGCTCCATCGCGTCCAATGCCGGCAGCCAGTTGAAGAAGTCGGTGATGGAGCTGGGCGGCAGCGACGCCTTCGTGGTGCTCGATGATGCCGATCTGGACAAGGCGGTTGCCGCCGCGGTGAAGTCGCGCTTCGACAACAGTGGCCAGACCTGCATTGCCGCCAAGCGCTTCATCGTGGTTGAAGCGGTAGCCGATGAATTCACCCGGCGCTTCGTCGAAGCCGCAGGCGAGCGTCAGTACGGCGACCCGAACGAGCGCGGCACCACGCTGGCGCCGATGGCCCGTGCCGATCTGCGCGACGAACTGCACAAGCAGGTGCAGGCCAGCGTCGCCAAAGGCGCGCGGGTGCTGATCGGCGGCGAACCGATCGCCGGTTCGCATGCGGGCTACCCGGCCAGCGTGCTCGACCAGGTGGGGCCGGGCATGCCGGCCTATGACGAAGAACTGTTCGGGCCGGTCGCTGCGGTCATCCGGGTCAAGGATGAATCCGAAGCGCTGCGCGTGGCCAACGACACCCGCTTCGGCCTCGGCGGCAGCGTGTGGACGCGTGACCCGGTGCGTGGCGAGTCCTTCGCCCAGCGCATGGAATGCGGCGCGGCCTTCGTCAACGCCATCGTCAAGAGCGATGCGCGGTTGCCGTTCGGCGGCAGCAAGGAATCAGGTTTTGGCCGTGAACTGGCCGACCACGGCATCCATGAGTTCATGAACATCAAGACGATCTACGTGGCTTGATTCCCAACGGTAGTGCCGGCCGCTGGCCGGCATTGCCTGGTTGCCGGCCAGCGGCCGGCACTACCCAAGGCAGGTCATGTGCCACGACCAACGGTCGTGGCCTACCGGTCCGGTGGGAATCGACCGTTGGTCGATACGCCCTACAACCACTTCACCCGCTTGAACAGCCGGTACAGGCCAACGCAGATGCCACCGACAGCGACAATCATCAGCGGGTAGGCCCACGGCTGGTTCAATTCCGGCATGTGGCTGAAATTCATGCCATACCAGCTGGTGATCAGCGTCGGTGCGGCCAGCAGCGCGGCCCAGGCACCCAGCCGCTTCACCGTCTCACCCTGCGCCAGCGTCACCAGTGACAGGTTCACGCTCAGGGCCGTGCCCAGCATTTCGCGCAGCGTGTCGATGACATCGCTGATGCGTACCGCATGGTCGTGCACGTCGCGGATATACAGCTTCACTTCGTCCGGGAACAGCTCGCCCTGGTACCGACGCAGCTGTGCCAGTACATCCTGCAGTGGCGCCACCGCCATCCGCATCTTGTTCAACTCGCGCTTGAGCTCATACAGGCGCACCACCGTGCTGCGCTTGTAGCTGTCGGCAAAGATGTCCTTCTCCAGCAGTTCCAGGGTGTCGCGGAAGCGGTTGGTGATGGGCAGGTAATTGTCGACCACGAAGTCGGCCACGGCGTACAGGCAGTACGAGGGGCCCATTTTCAGCAGCTGTGGTTCGCGCTCCACGCGCGCGCGCACCGGTGCGTACGAGAGCGAGGCGCCATGGCGAACGGTCACCAGGAACCGTGGGCCGAGGAAGGCGTGGGTCTCGCCGTACTGGATGCGCTCGTCGACCATCTGCGCGGTGGTCACCACCACGAACAACGAGTTGCCGTAGGCCTCCACCTTGGGGCGCTGGTGCGCGTTGCGCGCATCTTCGACGGCCAGGTCGTGCAGGCAGAATTCTTCCTGCAGCTTCAGCAGCACGTCTTCGTTTGGATCGTACAGGCCGACCCAGACGAAACCATTGTTGCTGGCGATGACATCGCTGATGGCATCCAGGCTGATGTCGTGGCGTTTGCCGTCGTCATCGTAGTGGACGCAGTTGATGACGCAGGTGGGATTGGCTGCGGCGGAGGCGGCAGCAGGGGCGGGCAGTGGGGCGGGCAATGACATGCCCGCCATCGTGCGTCAGTGCTGCGTTTCCGACAAGTGAGGACGGCGCCCCAGCACCCAGGCCAGCGCCGCGTGGACCGGCAGCAGCAGCACGATCCACTGCACGTTGTACTGCGCCTGCAGGCTCAGCCAGTGCAGCACCAGGGCAGCCACGGCCTGCACCGCCACCAGCCACAGCACGATCCTGAACATGCGGCCGGGCACGCGCCGCCGCAGCAGGCTGATCGCCCCCGGCAACAGCAGCACGCACAGCGGCGACAGCAGCAGCAGGTTGCGGTTGGCCCAGGCAGCGTAGTGCGTGCTGAAGCCCCACAGGAACACCAGCAGGCCACCGGCGATGGTGCACAGCAGCCACAGCGGCAAGGCCAGGCCGGCCAGCAGGCGCGTACGCCTGCGCAGCGCCAGCACGCCGACCGCAATCACCAAGCCACACAGCAGCCACGGCCACCAGTGGCGCGCGAATTCCTTCGGTTCGGGGTCGATGCGGTGCGGCAGCAGTTCCTGCTCGGACTGCACCAGCGGGCGGCCGTCGCTGTTGCGGGCCTGCCGCAGGGCATCGGCCAGGCGCATCGGCACGAAGGCTTCCTGCCAGCGCGAGAGCGGCTGGTCGGCAAACGGGCCCAGGCCGATATCGAAGCCCAGCCACATCCACGGGGCCGGGGACGCCAGCCGTACCGACTCGCTGCGATAGGTGTTCCCACGCGAACGGCCCGACAGCTGTGAATGCAGGCCGCCGCCCAGTGCCTTGTCCAGCGTGTCGCGCACCATCGTGGCGCAGTTGGCGGTGTAGTAATCGTAGTGGTAGCGCGCGTTTTCCGGCTTGGCCCGTTCGGCCAGGTCTGCGGCCAGCGAGCGTGCCTGGTCAGGGGTGATATCCAGCCACTGCACGCTGGCACCGCGGCCGGTCTCGTCGTAGTACGACAGGTCCTGCTGCAGTGGCAGCGCCACCAGGTAATACATCATGTCGCCACGCACGAAGCGGCCGATGAAATCCTGTTCGGACGGATCGAAGTAGCCGAAGTTGTACGAGATCGCTTCGCCGCTCACCGGGTTCAGCACGACGATGGCATCGTGGCCGAAGCGCTCGAAGAACACGGTGCCGGGCTGCATGGTGACCACACCAACGCGCGGGGCAGGGGCATCACTGGCCGTCGAAACGACCGGTGGCGCCGCCTGCGCGAACGCGGTCAGTGGCAGGGTCGTGGCCAGCACGCAAAGTGCCAGCCACACCGTCAGGATCAGGCCACGGTGCTTCAAGCGTCGTCCTGCGCGTCCGGTGCCAGCACCGTTACATGGAAGGCCTGGACCCGGCGCGCATCGGCGCGGGCTACGCGGAACATGAAGCGGTCCAGCGCCAGTTCGTCACCGACTTCCGGCAGATGGCCCACCGCTTCGGTCACCAGGCCACCGATGGTGTCGTAGTCCTCATCGGAGAAGGTGGCACCGAAGCGCTCGTTGAAATCGCCGATCGGCGTCAGTGCATCCACCACGTACTGGCCATCGGCCTGGATGGCGATCTGCGCCGAGAAATCCTCGGCTTCGTCGTGCTCGTCGTCGATCTCGCCGACGATCTGCTCCAGCACGTCCTCGATGGTGACCAGGCCGGCGACACCGCCGTACTCGTCCACCACGATCGCCATGTGGTTGCGCGACAGGCGGAATTCCTTCAGCAGCACGTTGAGCTTCTTCGCTTCCGGAATCAGCACCGCCGGGCGCAGCAGTTCACGCACGTTGCCCGGACCGTTGTCGGCAACCACGCCGCGCAGCAGGTCCTTGGCCAGCAACACGCCGAGGATGTCGTCCTTGTTCTCACCATGCACCGGGAAGCGCGAATGGCCGGACTCGACCACCTGCTTCATCAGCTCCAGGAAGGGCGCCTCCACCGGCAGCGAGACCATCTGCGAACGCGAGATCATCACGTCGCCCACGGTCAGCTCGGCCACCGAAATGGCACCTTCCATCATCTTCAGGGTATCTGCGGCGATCAACCCTTCTTCCTGCGCGGTGTGCAGGACAGCGACCAGCTCGTCGCGGGTGTGGGGTTCGCCGGAAAAAGCAGACGTCAGGCGTTCAAGCCAGCCGCGCTTCTTTTCACTGTGCTCCACGGAGGAGCTACTACTGTCGTCTTCTGACATCTCTGGAAAAAAGGCACCCGGCAGGCCGGGCGATGACCCAAGTCTAGCAGGATGTGGGGGCCTGTCAGTGACCGTCGGCCGCCGGGGCGGTGGCGGCCGGGCCCTCGTCCTCGGCCGGCAGGTCCAGGCTGTAGGTGCAGCCGGCCAGGGTCCTGCCCGGGTGACTGGCGACGGTGGATACGCTGAGGATGATCGACTCGATCTGCGCCTCCCCGGTCTTCGGGTCGGTCACATCGCGGCTGACCAGCTCGCGCCCGGCCATGAACTTGCCGTCCTGGTCGTAGCCGATCTCCAGGGCCAGCTGCCTGGCCAGCGGCCGCGGATCGGCCTGGTCGAGCACGGCCATGATGCTGGCGCCGGCCACGGCCACACGCTCGGTCTGCTGGCCGAACACGGTGATCGGGCTGGCCAGGCGGTACTCGCTCATGAACTGGTTGCCCTGCGGCAGCGGCTGCAGGCCATGCGCCACGGCCTTCAGCGGATCGGCCAGCAGCGGTGCCAGCGCGGCGTGCTCGGCCACGCCCTGGCGGCATTCGATCAGCGCAGGCAGGTCCAGCGGCGCGGCGGAAGCGGTGGAGGCAACGAGCAGCAGGGGCAGGGCAGTACGCAGCAGCACAGGCAGAAGGTCCGCGATGGAGAAAGCTGGACCATGGTAACGGCCGCCGCGACGTCCAGCGACCGGGCTGTTCAGGGCGGGAACGAGTGCGTGTCGGGTGGCAGCCATTGGATTCTGACCGGGAACCCCAGCATCAGCTGCAGGTGATCGAGGCTGGCGGCGGCGGTTGCGCGGTGGGTCGCGGTGTCTTTCAGCATCAGGTTCAGCTCGCCGGTACGGACATCCAGGTGGAAGCCCAAGGTGTCCGGAAACTGCTGCATCAGCCAATCGCGATGGCTGCCCAGGCGGCGCTGCATCTCCGCCTCCGTCAGCGCGGCGCCGGTGCGGAAGTGCACGTACTGCGGGCCATCTGCGCCGCCATGTACCTCATCTGCTACCGGTTCATCACCGGTCAGTCGCACCACGACGTGCCAGCCCGGATCGTTGTCCACCCAGATACCCGCCAGCCGCGCCGCGTGCCTGGCTTCCAGGCGCTCGATCAGCGCCCGTTGCTGGGCGGTGGCGACGGTGTTGCGGGTGTCCTGCTCGCTGCTGCCGAAAAAAGCGCGCAGCTCGGCGACCTTGGCACTGATGTCGGCCTCACTGTCGCTGGCGGGAAACGGTGAGGGCCGGTCAGGATCGGGCATCAGGCCTGCCCCGGACTGCAGCAGGGTGGAGAGCAATAGTGCGGACATCAAGATCATTGGTGCTCCCGAGGCAGCATCACCCGTTGCAAAGGGCGGTGTCAGCTCTGCGGTGTCCGGTGCAGCAGCGCCCGCACACGTCGTACCGAACGATTGGCCACAGTGCGCAACGCCATCGCCGGCAGGGTCAGCATCGCCGAGAGCAGTGCCACGTGGACCAGTTGCATCACTGCGCGGACCGCAACCGGCAGTGCACCCGGTTCCAGCAGCCAGTCCGGCAGGTTCGTGCTCGCCAGGTGGATAGTGCTCATGTACACCACAGCGAGCAGGAACAGCGCCCACAGCTGCGCACGCGTTGCGTAAAAGAACGGCAGGCTGCCGCTTGCGCGCCCGAGGCGCTGCTGCAGGACCACGCGCCAGCTCACCGGTGCGGAGAGCGCGCCGATCAGGATCAGCACCATCGTGGTCATCCAGATCGCCGACGTACTGCTCACCGGGCCACTTCCGCTGAGCAGGTGCGGCCCGACCACACCCACGGCTACGCCTGCCAGCAGGCTGGTGGGCGACAACAGGGCCAGTGTGCCCAGCAGCCAGTGCCGGCCGTCGGGGTGGTTGGCGCTGACGCGGCGCACCACGTTGGCGGTCACGACCAGCAGCAGGGAGAAGATTGCACTTCCGGCCAGCAGCGGCCCCATGTCGCCCATCATCATCCATGTCTCCGGGGAGGTTGCAGGCGCAGGATAGCGCTGTCCCCGGCTCAGCGCTCGCCCGCGTACGGGTCGTCGATGCCAAGCTCGGCCAGGATCTCGCGCTCCAGCTGTTCCATCGCCTCGGCTTCCTTGTCGTCCTCGTGGTCCCAGCCAAGCAGGTGCAGCACGCCGTGCACGGTCAGGTGCGCGTAGTGGGCGTTGAGCACTTTGCCCTGCTCCTCGGCTTCACGCGCCACCACCGGTGCGCAGATCACCAGGTCGCCCAGCAGCGGGAACTTGACGCCCTTGGGCAGGCCCTCCGGCACGTCGGCCGGGAAGCTCAGCACGTTGGTGGCGTAGTCCTTGCCCCGGTAGTGCCGGTTCAACGACTGCCCTTCCTTGCTGTCGACCACGCGGATGGCCAGGTCGGCCTCGCGGATGCGGCCCTTCAGCGCAGCCGCCACCCACTTGCGGAAGCTGACGGCCGAGGGCAGCCCGGCACGGGGCAGGGCGTAGTTGACGGCGACATCCAGTCGTACGGGACCACGGGTCATGGAGTCGCTCCAGGTTGGATCTCATGCAGGTCGCGGCGGTCGTAGGCACTGACGATGCGCGCCACCAGCGGGTGGCGGACCACGTCGCGGGCTTCGAAGAAGGTGAAGCTGACGCCCTCCACGTCGCGCAGCACGTCGATCGCATCGCGCAGGCCGGACTTCACGTGCTTGGGCAGGTCGGTCTGGGTCAGGTCGCCGGTGACCACGGCGGTGGAACCGAAGCCCAGGCGGGTCAGGAACATCTTCATCTGTTCGATGGTGGTGTTCTGCGCTTCGTCCAGGATCACGAACGCATCGTTGAGCGTGCGGCCGCGCATGTAGGCCAGCGGCGCGATCTCGATGACGTTCTTTTCCAGCAGCTTGAGCACCTTTTCCACGCCCAGCATTTCATACAGGGCGTCGTACAGTGGGCGCAGGTACGGGTCGACCTTCTGGCTCAGGTCGCCGGGCAGGAAGCCCAGCTTCTCGCCGGCCTCGACCGCCGGACGCACCAGGATCAGGCGCTGCACGCGTGATTCGTTCAGTGCTTCCACCGCGCTGGCCACGGCCAGGAAGGTCTTGCCGGTACCGGCCGGGCCGATGCCGAAGTTGATGTCGTGGCTGACGATCTGGTGCAGGTAGCGGCTCTGGTTGGAACCCCGGCCGCGCACGGTTCCGCGCTTGACCTTGATCGCCACGTCCTGCGCTTCGTAGGAGCGGTCGGCGATCTGTTCGATGTTGGCCGCGTTCAGCCGCAGGTGAATGGCGTGGTTGTCGAAGGTGGTCTCTGCGGCTTCTTCGTACAGCGCCTCGATCAGTTTCTGCGCCTCGGCGCTGGCCTCGGCCGGGCCGCTGATGCGGAACACGAAGCCGCGGTTGGCGATTTCCACGCCAAGCTTCAGTTCGATCTGGCGAAGGTGGCCGTCGAACGGGCCGCACAGGTTGGCCAGCTGCGCGTTGTCTTCCGGCGACAGGGTGAAGTCTCGATGCTCGATGCTTTTCATTGCTTGGGGTGGGGCGGGGTCGCCGTCCACCGCGATGGAGTCAGGGACGACAAGGGTAACGCGCAAGCCGGCATGACGACAGTTCTCCACACCGGGTGTGGACCGGCGCCGAAGAAACCTGTGGATAGACCTTCGCAGGGCTTGTGCCACAAGGAAGATGATGCCGTGGTGAAAATTGTGCCAGTGCCTGCAGGGTTTTCCACATGCGGTGTGGACGGTGTTGCCACGAACCTGTGGATAGGTGGCAGCGAGCCTTGCGGCAGTGGCGTTGGCAGCGGCTGATCAATTATTGGCCAGCGCTGATCTGGATCATTGCGGGTGCACAGGGAGCATGGCACCGTGGCGCCATCGCAGGAGGTGGCGCATGGCCGTGGGCACGTGGGTGCGCAGGATGGGGTTGCTGGGCAGCAGCCTGCTGGCGGGGTGCGGCGAAGCACCACCAGCAGCACTGGGTACGCTTGAATGGGACCGGATCAGCGTGCCCGCACCGGCGGCTGAAGTGATCAGTACCGTTGACGTGCGCGAGGGGCAGGCGGTCAAGGCGGGCGCGCTGCTGATGCGCCTGGACCCTGTCCGTGGCGCAGCCCAGCTCGACGCCGCACAGGCCGAAACGGCCCGCGCGCAGGCACAGCTCGAGGAACTGCAGGTTGGCCCGCGTCCGGAGCAGATCGCCCAGGCGCAGGCACAGCTCACCGCGCTGCGCGCGCAGGCGGCGGAAGCCACCGCTTACTACCGCCGGGTGCAACCGCTGGCCCGTCAGCGGTTGGTGGCTGCCGCTGATCTGGACCGGGCCCGCGCGGCCGCCGACAACGCCGTGGCCAGCGTGCGTGCTGCCGAACAGGCGTGGCTGCAGCTGCAGCGCGGCAACCGTCGTGAGGACATCGCCCAGGGCCAGGCCGCCTCCAGGGCGACACAGGCACAGGAGGTCGTGCAGGCCGTCAACCTGCAGAAGCTGCAGCTGCGCGCGCCGCGCGATGGCGTGGTCGATGCGTTGCCCTACAGGCAAGGCGACCAGGCACCGATCGGTGCACCGTTGGTGGTGATGCTGGTGGGCGAACGGCCGCATGCGCGCGTGTACCTGCCGCAGCCGTTGCGCCTGCAGGTGAAGGTCGGGCAGGCCGCGCAGGTGCAGCTGGACGGCGCCAACACCGTACTGAAAGCGCATGTGCGGTCGATCCGCAGCGAACCTTCCTTTACCCCCTATTACGCGTTGACTGGTGATGACGTCTCGCGGTTGAGCTACCTGGCCGAGATCGAGATCGACGAGAGTGCCGACATGCAGGCGCTGCCCGCCGGGCTGCCGGTGCAGGTGCGCTTCTGAACCCGGTCGATGACATCGCCGTGCGTGCGCGGGGCCTGAGTCGCCGTTTCGGCGACCTGCTGGCGGTGGACAACGTCGATCTGCAGGTGCCGCGTGGGCAGGTATACGGCTTCCTCGGCCCGAACGGCTCGGGCAAATCGACCACCATCCGCATGCTGTGCGGGCTGCTTGAGCCGAGCGCGGGCGAGATCGACGTGCTGGGCCTGGCGATCCCGGCGCAGGCCGAGGCGTTGCGCCGCCGCATCGGCTACATGACCCAGCGTTTTTCGTTGTACGAAGACCTGTCGGTGCGGGAGAACCTGGAATTTCTTGCCGCCATCCAGGATCTGCCACGCGCGCAGGCGCGGCAACGGGTCGATGCGCTGCTGCTGCAGTATCGCCTGCAGGATCGCCAGGTGCAGTTGGCCGGCACCCTCAGTGGTGGGCAGAAGCAGCGGCTGGCGCTGGCCGGTGCGGTGATCCATGCGCCGGAACTGCTGTTCCTGGATGAGCCGACCAGTGCGGTCGATCCCGAGTCGCGTCGCGATTTCTGGGAGGCGCTGTTCGAACTCGCCGATGCCGGCACCACGGTGCTGGTGTCCACCCACTACATGGACGAGGCCGAACGCTGCCACCGGCTGGCGATCCTTGATCGCGGTGCCCTGGTAGCCGATGGCACGCCGGCCGAACTGTGCGCGCAGCTGCAGGGTCGCACCCTGGCCGTCACCACCGCGCAACCCCGGCAGGCCAGCCGCGCGCTGGCGGCGCTGCCTGGCGTGCTCAGCGTGGCGCAGATCGGCACCGAGCTGCGTGTGCTGTGCAGTGAGGGCGCGGCCGATACCGCCGTGCTGGCGCAGGCCCTTGCCACCGCCGATCCGCAGGCCAGCATCGAACCGGTGGCGCCCAACCTGGAAGACGTCTTCGTTTCCGCTACCCGTGGCCGCGGCCGGGAGCCGGCGGCATGAGCCTGCGACGGCTGTGGGCGATCATGCTCAAGGAGCTGCGCCAGCTGCGCCGCGACCGGATCACCCTGGCGATGATCATCGGCATCCCGGTGATGCAGCTGCTGCTGTTCGGCTATGCGATCAACCTCAACCTGCGGCACCTGGATGCCGGCATCGCCGACCAGGCCAACAGTGCGGCTTCTCGCGCGCTGGTGCAGGACATGGTCGCCACCGGTGTGATCGCCCCGCGCGCACAGGCCTATACGCCCGAACAGCTGATGGAGGCGTTGCGACGGGGCCGGATCAGCGTGGGTATCGTGATTCCCGCCGATTTCGAACGACGCCGCTACGAAGGCCGCGAAGCGGTGCAGGTACTGGTCGATGGCAGCGACACGGTGGTGCAAAGTGCGGCGATCCAGTTGGCGCAGGTGCCGCTGGACACGCGGCCGACCAGCAACACGCGGCCGCTACGCGAAGGCA
The DNA here is from genome assembly GCF_019969775.1 of Stenotrophomonas sp. OVS01A. NCBI lineage: Bacteria > Pseudomonadati > Pseudomonadota > Gammaproteobacteria > Lysobacterales > Lysobacteraceae > Stenotrophomonas > Stenotrophomonas sp. OVS01A. The sequence goes on from NZ_JAHXYV010000001.1 coordinate 746,094, forward strand.
GCATCGCCAGCGGGCCGGTGAGTGTCATCAGCTTCTATAACCCGCAACGACGGTCAGCGGTGAACATCGTGCCCGGCCTGATCGGAGTGATCCTGACCATGACCCTGGTGATGTTCACTGCAGTGGCGGTGGTACGCGAGCGCGAACGCGGCAACATGGAGCTGCTGATCGCCACGCCGGTATCGCGCAGCGAACTGATGGTCGGCAAGGTATTGCCATACGCAGCGATCGGTCTGCTGCAGACCACCCTGGTGCTGCTGCTGGGCACGTGGTTGTTCGAGGTCCCGATCCGCGGCAGCCTGCTGGATGTCTATCTGGCCGCCGTGCTGCTGGTGCTGGCCAACCTGGCGCTGGGCCTGTTGATTTCAACCCGGGCGCGTTCGCAGTTCCAGGCCATGCAGATGACCCTGTTCCTGTTCCTGCCCTCCATCCTGCTGTCGGGCTTCATGTTCCCGTTCGCCGGCATGCCCCGGCCGGTGCAGTGGCTGGCTGAAGTATTGCCGCTGACCCATTTCCTGCGCCTGGTACGCGGCATCATGCTGCGCGGTGCTTCGCTGTGGGAGCTGTGGCCGGACGCGCTGGCGCTGCTGGTGTTCATCGTGGCGATGATGACCCTGGCCATCCTGCGCTTCCGCAAACGCCTGGATTGAAGCATGCCGACCAACGGTCGGCATCCACCCCGGTAGGTGCCGACCGCTGGCCGGCATCAATTGCGGTGGTTGCCGACCGTTGGTCGGCACGCCTCAATTCCTCGGTGGTTGCCGACCGTTGGTCGGCACGCCTCAATCCCTCGGTGGGTGCCGACCGTTGGTCGGCACACCTTATTCCGTCACGACGCGCCCGCGCAGCGAGTTGGTCATCGCTTCGGTGATCACCACGTCCACGAACTGGCCGATCAGGCGCGGGTGCGCCGGGAAGTTCACCGAACGCATGTTCTCGGTCTTGCCAGTCAGTTCGTTCGGGTTCTTGCGCGAAGGGCCTTCCACCAGCACGGTCTGTACGCTGCCGACCATCTTTTCGGAGATCTGCGCGGCATGCGCGTTGATCCGTTCCTGCAGCCGCGACAGGCGCGCATGCTTTTCCGCGTCGCTGATCGTGTCTTCCAGGTCTGCAGCCGGCGTGCCCGGGCGACGCGAATAGATGAAGGAGAAGCTGTGGTCGAAGCCGATATCCTCGATCAGCTTCATGGTCTTCTCGAAATCAGCATCCGTCTCGCCGGGAAAACCGACGATGAAGTCCGAACTGATCGAGATATCGGGGCGCACCGCACGCAGCTTGCGGATCTTCGACTTGAATTCCAGTGCGGTGTAACCGCGCTTCATCGCTGACAGCACGCGGTCGCTGCCTGCCTGCACCGGCAGGTGCAGGAAGTTGGCCAGCTGCGGCACGTCGCGGAACGCGTCGATCAACGAATCGCTGAACTCCAGCGGGTGCGAGGTGGTGAAACGGATGCGACCGATGCCGTCGATCTCGGCGATGGTGCGGATCAGCAGGCCGAGGTCGGCGAGCTCGCCATCACCATAGGGGCCACGGTAGGCGTTGACGTTCTGGCCGAGCAGATTGATTTCGCGCACGCCCTGTGCCGCAAGCTGTGCCACTTCCACCACCACGTCTTCGAACGGACGGCTGACTTCGGTACCACGCGTGTAGGGCACCACGCAGAACGAACAGTACTTGGAGCAGCCTTCCATGATCGATACGAACGCCGACGCGCCATCGGCACGCGGTTCGGGCATGCGATCGAACTTCTCGATTTCCGGGAAGCTGATGTCCACCTGCGGGCGCTGCTGCTCGCGACGGGCGCGGATCAGTTCCGGCAGGCGATGCAGTGTCTGCGGGCCGAACACCAGGTCGACGAACGGCGCACGCTTGATGATCGCCTCGCCTTCCTGCGACGCCACGCAACCGCCTACGCCGATGATGACCTCGCGGCCCTGGTTCTTCAGGCTCTTCCAGATGCCCAGCTGGCTGAACACTTTCTCCTGCGCCTTTTCGCGGATCGAGCAGGTGTTGACCAGGATGACGTCGGCGTCTTCCGGGCGATCGGTCAGTTCCAGGCCATCGCTGGCGGCGAGCACGTCGGCCATCTTGGCCGAGTCGTACTCGTTCATCTGGCAACCGTGGGTCTTGATGTACAGCTTGCCCTTCACCTGGTCGGGCTTGCGCGGACCAGAGGGCAGGGCAACGAGCGGAGTGCCGCCCTGGGCGGCGGGCGGAAAGACGTCTGGCGTCCCGGTCATGGCGCTTAATCCATTCGGGTGGCGGGAAAGGGGGCGATTCTACCCGCATCCCGGGGCGTGCGCCCGGCGCAACGCCAGCGGCGCCGCGCTGCGCGCTCGCGGGGCATGGCCCCGCGCTACCTGCATCCCGTCCCCTTCGGCGGCGCCGGGCCGGGCCGGCTGCCCTCACGCCGCGATCAGCTCCGCATCGATCTGCCGCGAACGATCAAACGCGGTCATCGCGCTCATCCGATCGATGTAGGCGGCCGTCGCCGGTGCTGGCTGCACCAGGCCGAACGCACTGGTCCATGCCAGCGCATTGCCCCACAGCACGTCGGCCGCACTCATCACCTCGCCCAGCAGGTACGGTCCCTGCGCGAGCTGCGCTTCGATCACCTGCAGCACCGTATCGGCATCGTTGTAGGGCGACATCGCATGCGGCGGCGGATCGCGGCGCATCGCCCGGTCGATCATCGCTGGCTCGAAACAGGCGCCATAGAAGGCCATCCAGCGCAGGTAAGGGCCGCGCAGGGCGTCGCCGATCGGCGGTGCCAGCCCGGCTTCCGGGTACAGGTCAGCCAGGTACAGATAGATCGCCACCTGCTCGGTCACCAGGGCGCCGTTGTGGACGATGGCCGGCACCTTGCCCATCGGGTTGATAGCCAGATAGGCCGGGGCCAGGTTGGCACCGGCCTTCAGGTCCAGCACCTGCATGCGGTAGTCGGCGCCCAGCGCTTCGAGCAGGGCGACAGCGCCGCTCGAGCGTGAACGGGCGGCGTGGTAGAGGGTGATCTGGCGTGACGTCATGGCATTGCTCCCTGCAGGTGGTGGTGAAGTGGGGCCCATGCTGGGGCACAATTGCGGACGACTTCTGTCCGCGATCCGTCATGCGCCATACCGCCCATCGCCTGCTTCGCCTGATTTCCCTGCTGCAGGCCCGCCGTCACTGGTCCGGCGCCGAGCTGGCCGAGCGCATGGGCGTGGACCGGCGCAGCATCCGTCGCGATGTCGAGCGCCTGCGTGAGCTGGGGTATCCGGTACAGGCCTCGGCCGGTGTAGGTGGCGGCTACCGGCTGGGCGCCGGTGCGCCGGTGCTGCCGATGCTGCTGGATGAGGAGGAGGCCACCACACTGGCGATTGCCCTGCGCGCGGCGTCGGCCACGGTGTCCGGCATCGACGACACCGCACGCGGCCTGCTGTCCAAGCTCGACCCGCTGGTGCCGGCGCGTCGCCGCCAGCAGGCCGGCGAAGTACATGCCGCCACCGCAACCCTGTCCGACCTGCCGTCCACCGACGCGCGCCTGCTCGGGCGACTGGCCCAGCATTGCCGGCAGGCCGCGCGGCTGGCCTTCGAATACCGCAGCGCGCAGGACGCGGTGACGCAACGCGAAGTCGAGGCCCAGCACCTGGTCAACTACGGACGGCGCTGGTATCTGCTGGCCTGGGACCTGGGGCGGCAGGACTGGCGCACGCTGCGCGTGGACCGGATGGGCGCAGTGCGTTCGCTGCCAGAGCCTGGCCTGCATCGGCGCACTCCGGCGCCGCCGGATGTGATGGTGCGGCAGGCGGTCAGCCAGGCGCCGTTCGCGCTGCAGGCCGTCCTGCGCCTGGCCGGCAGCGAAGCGGAGCTGACCGGGTGCATTCCGCCCTGGTGCGGTGTGCTGGAGGCCGACGGGCCAGAACATTGCCTGTTGCGGATGGGCGCGGAGAGCCGCGGCATGATGCTGGCGCAGATCCTCAGCCTGGATCGCCTGCCGGTGGCGGTGTGGACCACGCCGGCCGAGCTGCGCGAGGAGCTGGCCCAGCGCCTGGCCGGGCTTGGCCAGGTCCTGGCCGTGCCCGCCGTCACGGTCTGAGCCGGCGCCCTTGGCAAGCCGCAGCGAAGCTGGGACACTCGCGGCCATGAAGGGGAGACTGGGGATAACGGCGATCATCATCGCTGCGCTGACCGCTGCGCCGGCCAGCGCCGGTACCCTGTACAAGTGCCTCGGCGCCGACGGTGTCACCAGCTATGTCAGCAAGCGGGTGGCTGGTGCCCAATGCAGCACCATCAGCTATACCCGCAGCGCGGGCAGGGCGGCGCGCGCTCCGGTCGCCACGCCGGCGCCGGCGCCGGCGCCGCTACCAGTACCTGCGGCACCTGCGGCACCTGCTGCAGTGGTGGCCAGCGCCGAGCGTAATCCGGTCGCGGTTGCCGCCGCTGCGGCCAGTCCTGCTGTCGCAGCGACCCCGGCACCCGCAACGACCTCTACGCCGGCCAGTCCACGCGGCGGCAGGATGGTCAGCGGACAGGTCTATTCGTACATGCAGGACGGGGTGCGCCACTACACCAGCGCACGCCCGACCCAGGTCGCCAACCTCGGCCCGGTGCGGACCATCCGCTACAGTTTCATGGAGCGCTGTTACGCCTGCGGGGTCAATCCGCGCGTCGATTTCGGCAGCGTGCGCCTGAACACCACGGCCTTCCAGAGCGAGATCACCGCGGCCGCACGCGAATTCGGGGTGGAAGAGGCCGTGGTACGCGCGATCATCCATGCCGAGTCGGCCTACAACCCGACCGCACTCAGCCGTGCTGGCGCCCAGGGCCTGATGCAGCTGATGCCGCCCACCGCCGCGCGCTTCGGCGTCAGCGATTCCTACGACGCGGGGCAGAACATCCGTGGCGGTGTGCAGTATCTGGCGTGGCTGTTGAAGCGTTTCAATGGAGACCTGACCCTGGCCGCTGCCGGCTACAACGCGGGCGAGGGCGCGGTCGATCGCCATCGCGGCGTGCCGCCCTACAGCGAGACCCAGTATTACGTGCGCCGGGTCGGCCAGCTGGCCGAGCGCTATCGCACGGTGCTGAGCAAGCAGTAGGTGCCGATCGTTGGTCGGCCCACCGTTAACAGGTAGGTGCCGACTGTCAGTCGGCCCACCTTTGAACAGGTAGTGCCGGCCGCTGGCCGGCAACCCCACAAACTATGTTGTTGCAATGCGTTGTGTGGCGCGCAACGGTTCCGCTACACTCGACCGAGATTCAATGCGGCTCTGGCCCCCACCGGAACCGCTGGCAGCCTTAAAGCTACCTAATCAATATCGGAGTGCCGGATGGCCAACGATGGGGTACACGATCCAGTCAACACCGGACGTCGGCGTTTTCTTACTGCCACCACAGCCGTGGTGGGCGCCGTCGGCGTCGGATTCACCGCAGTTCCTTTCATCAAATCCTGGAACCCCAGTGCCCGCGCCAAGCTTGCCGGCGCACCGGTGGTGGCCGACATCAGCGCCCTGCAGGAAGGCCAACGCCTGATCGTGGAATGGCGTGGCCAGCCGATCTGGATCGTCAAACGGTCCAAGGCGATCCTTGATGCGCTGCATGGGCTGGATGGCCGCTTGAAGGACCCCGAGTCCGGCGAGAAGGACCAGCAGCCGGAGTATGTGCTCAAGCAGAACCCGGAGCTGCGCTCGATCAAGCCCGAGATCTCGGTGCTGGTCGGTCTCTGCACGCACCTGGGCTGTTCGCCGGAAATGGTGGGTGAAATCCGCCCCGAGCCCTACGACCCCCAATGGAAGGGCGGCTATTTCTGCCCCTGCCACAAGTCGCGCTTCGACATGTCCGGCCGCGTCTTCAAGGACGTGCCCGCACCCATCAACCTGAAGGTGCCCGCGCACCACTACCAGGACGACAACACCATCATCATCGGTGTCGATCCGCAGGGGGCTGCCTGATGTCCAACATCCTCAGCCGTACCGCCACCGGCGTGGCCGACTGGGTCAATGCCCGCGCGCCGGGGTTGATGCCGATCTACCGCAAGCACGTCAGCGAGTACTACGCGCCGAAGAACTTCAACATCTGGTACTACTTTGGCTCGCTGGCGTTGCTGGTGCTGGTCAACCAGATCGTCACCGGCATCTTCCTGACCATGCACTACAAGACGAATGCCGCCGAAGCATTCGCCTCCATCGAATACATCATGCGTGACGTGGAGTGGGGCTGGCTGATCCGCTACATGCACTCCACCGGTGCCTCGCTGTTCTTCATCGTGGTCTACCTGCACATGTTCCGCGGGCTGCTGTATGGCAGCTACCAGAAGCCACGCGAACTGGTGTGGATCCTGGGCATGCTGATCTACCTGGTGTTGATGGCCGAAGCCTTCATGGGTTACGTGCTGCCGTGGGGCCAGATGTCGTTCTGGGGCGCCAAGGTGATCATCTCGCTGTTCGGCGCCATTCCGGTGATCGGCAACGGCCTGACCGAATGGATCATGGGCGATTACCTGCCCAGCGACGCCACGCTCAACCGGTTCTTCGCACTGCACGTGATCGCGCTGCCGCTGGTCCTGCTGCTGCTGGTGGTGCTGCACCTGGGCGCGCTGCATGAAGTGGGATCGAACAATCCCGATGGCGTGGAGATCAAGAAGGGCCCGAAGGGCAACCGCTGGTCACCGAACGCGCCGACCGACGGCATCCCGTTCCATCCCTACTACACACTCAAGGACGGCGTCGGTGCGGGCTTCCTGCTGATCATCGCGGCCTTCATCATCTTCTTCGCACCGGCCTTCGGTGGCCTGTTCCTGGAACACGACAACTTCACCGAAGCCAATCGCCTGGTCACCCCCGAGCACATCAAGCCGGTCTGGTACTACACGCCGTACTACGCGATGTTGCGGGTGGTGCCCAACAAGCTGGGTGGCGTGATCGTGATGTTCTCGGCCATCGCCATCCTGTTCCTGGTGCCCTGGCTGGACCGGGCCAAGGTCAAGTCCTACCGCTACCGCGGCTGGCTGTCGCGCGGCCTGCTGGGCATGTTCGTGGTGTGCTTTGCGTGGCTGATGGTGATCGGTTCCGGTCCTGGTACCGATGCACACGAGACCTATGTCGGGCGGGTGCTGACCTTCCTGTACTTCGCCTTCTTCATCACCATGCCGATATGGACAAGGCTGGACAAGACCAAGCCGGTACCGGAAAGGGTGACCACGCATGACTGAGCGCTGGATGGTCCGGCTGGCCCTGGCGGCCGCCCTGATGCTGGGCAGTACCCTGGCCATGGCCGCCGAGGGCGGCACCAAGCTCCTGCAGGCCGGTAACGACCTGGGTGACCGGGCGTCGCTGCAGCGCGGAGCCCAGTTGTACATGAACTACTGCAGTGGCTGTCATGCACTGAAGTACCTGCGCTATTCGCGGATGGGCGAGGACCTGGGGCTGAGCGAGGAAGAGGTGATGAACAACCTCAACTTCACCGGCTCGGCGATCGGCGATCCGGTGCCGGTGGCGATGCCCAAGGAGCAGGCCGAAAAGTGGTTCGGCAAGATGCCGCCGGACCTGAGCCTGATTTCCCGGGTGCGCGGCAGCGACTGGATCTACACCTACCTGAAGTCGTTCTACCTGGACAGCAGCCGCCCGCTGGGCTGGAACAATGCGCTGTTCGCCAACGCATCCATGCCCAATCCGTTGTGGGAGATGCAGGGCCTGCAGCATGCGGTACATGGCAAGGCCGAAGCAGCGGGCATGGACCCGCCGGTGACGGGCCTGCGCATCGAAAGCCCGGGTTCGGTCGATGCGGCGCAGTACGACCAGGCCGTGCGCGACATCACCAACTTCCTTGAATACGCCGGCGAGCCGGCCGCGCTGAAGCGGCAGCAGCTCGGTGTCTGGGTGATCCTGTTCCTGGCCCTGCTGACCTTCCTGGTGTACCTGTTGAAGAAGGAATACTGGAAGGACGTGCACTGATCCAGGGCCGGCCATCGCAACGGGCCTATTGGCTTTTGTGATGGTCGGTTGCACACTCGGGGAGGAGTCGACCGTCAGCACGGTGCTGGCGGCGCCGATACGGCAGGCGGTCTCCTGTCGTAGGAGAGCCTTTGATGGCGGCGAGCGTACGCATGCGCAATACACTGACGCTGTTTTCCTCGAACGACGATGTACTGTGCCACCGTGTGCGCCTGGTGCTGGCGGCCAAGGGCGTGAGTTTCGACTTCGTACCGGTGGATCCACAGAACCCGCCGGAAGATCTGATCGATCTCAATCCGTACCACTCGGTGCCGACCCTGGTCGAGCGCGAGCTGGTGCTGTATGCCGCGTCGGTGGTCAGCGAGTATCTGGACGAGCGCTATCCGCATCCGCCGCTGATGCCGGTCGACCCGCTGTCGCGCGCGCGCATCCGCCTGGCCATGCTGCGTATCGAGCACGACTGGGTGCCGCAGGTGCAGGCGATCCAGCTGGGCAACAAGACCCAGGCCGAGGCAGGGCGAAAGCGGCTGAAGGAACTGTTGACGGCCTCGCTGCCGTTGTTCAAGGCCAGCAAGTTCTTCCTCAACCCGGAAATGAGCCTGGCCGACTGCGCGATGGCGCCGATCATCTGGCGCCTGCAGTCGCTGGATGTGCCGTTGCCGAAGGACGGCAAGGCGATCGAGGACTACGGCAACCGGATCTTCCGCCACCCCGGTTTCGTCCGCAGCCTGACCGATCAGGAAAAGAAACTGCGCGATCTGCCGGGCTGATCCGCCATCCGCTTTCCCGTCTGCACGCCGACCGGCGTGCAGGCGATCCGCCCCGGCCGGGGCGTCGGGCGCTACACTTCACGCATGACCGAAGACTTCTTCCACATGACCAGCCACCGACCGTACCTGTTGCGGGCCCTGGTGGAATGGATCAATGACAACCAGCTGACGCCGCACATCCTGGTCGACGCCGGCGTTCCCGGCGTGCAGGTTCCGCCTTCAGCCATCAAGGATGGCCGGGTGGTGCTCAACATCGCCGAACGCGCGGTGGTAAGGCTGGTGATCGACAACGAGTCGGTGAGCTTCTCGGCGCGCTTCTCCGGCACCAGCTATCCGGTGCAGGTGCCGATCAGCGCCGTACTGGCGGTATATGCCCGCGAAACCGGGCAGGGCATGGCCCTGCCGGATGACATTCCCGGTGGCGAGCCGGCGCCGGCCAGTGATGAGCTGCTGCACGACGATGAGCAGACGCCGCCGGACGACACGCCGCCCGCTGGTCCGCCGCCGAAAGGCCGTCCGACGCTGCGCGTGGTCAAGTAATGGTGGGGCCGACCGTTGGTCGGCACACCTTCAGCCCCTACACATCCTCGGCCTCTTCGTTGTCCGCACGGATCTGGCTGATCCGTGCCGCGCCCGGGCCGGTAAATGAAACCAGCTGGTCGCCGCGCAGCACCATGCGGCCGACATGGCGATCGATGCCGTCGTAGGAATACTCGAACTTGAAGGTGCGTTCGAAGCCGAGGCGTCCGTCTTCCCCGCGCGACAAGCGCAGGCCCGTGGCGTGCACCGCCTGGTCCAGCCACTGCACATCGGCGGCACGGCAGGCGTTGCGGCCCAGCTCGATCGCACGTTCGGCGGCCGAACGCGCTGCGTTCCAGAAGAAGTAGACGATACCGCCGGCAATGAGCAGGAACAGCAGGGTGGGCATGGCATCAGCCGTCAGGTGTCGATCCGCCAAAGATGGCGACGAATGGCGACCGGATCAAGCGGCATCTGCTCAGCGATTGTTGCCAGGCTCCGTTGTCGGCTGCAGCGGCACCGGTGTCGGCGCAGCGGGTATCGCCGGCGGAAGCGGTGCGACCCGCGGCGCAGTGGCATTCAACTGCAGCAGCGCGGCCCAATCCTGCCGGTTGAAGCTGCATTCGTCCTCACGGCCTGGTGTGCAGGTCGGGTCGATGCCGGTGGTGTCGCGCTCGCGCGGCGGCGGCAGCTTGATCGTGCCGGTGCGATCCAGTTGCAGCAGGCGCATCGCCACGGTGTTCATGACATTGCCGCCCACCAGGTAAAGCGTCTGGTCGCCACCGAGGTTGGCCGCCACCACCACTTCGCAATGCGACTTCCAATGGCCGACCGAGCCGTTGCCCAGGGCCTGCACCAATCCGCTGTAACTGAGCGTGCTGCTGCGGTCGCGCAGGAAACACAGCAGATCGCCCGGCGCAGGCTTGGCGGTGGCCGGGTCCACCAGGCGGTAGGGCACGCCGGAAGGGCCTGCCTGGTAGGCGGCGCGGATGTAGTCGATATGGCGTGGGGAAGTATTGAAGCCGGGTACGCCGGCACGCACCATCACCCAGGAAATGAAGGCCGCCGACCACGGATTGTCGATCAGGAAGGCGCGGCAATCGCTGTCGGTGTAACGCGTGCCCAGCGGCGCCAGGCAGCTGCTGGCGCCGGGCTGGCTGCCCAGCGCGTTGAGCGTGCCGCTTTCGCGCCAGTAGCTGGTGACCCGTTGCCAGGCGATCAGGCCGTTGTCGGCCAGATGATCGCCTTCGGCCTCGGTGACACTGAGGCTGGCGGCGCGGCCGTCACGGTCGATGAAGGGGCGATACCAGAGCCGATGCTCGTTGCAGGCGGTGTTGCGGATGGCGACCGCCAATGGGCTCAGGCCGAAACGCGGTGGGACATCGCAGGCTTCGACAGCGGCGGCCGAGAAAGGCGTCGCGGTCAGCAGCAGGCAGGCAGGCAAGAGCATCCGGCGCATGCGCGGCTCCTGTGGGGGATGGCCGCAGCGTCGCAGCGCCGTTGTGAACGCCGGGTGTGAGAACGGTAGTGCCGGCCGCTGGCCGGCAACATCACGATCCGCGAATCCACCCTCAACCCGGTGGCGGACCCAGTTTCAACGACAGGTCGATTGCCTGCACGTGCTTGGTCAGGCCGCCGATGGAAATGCAGTCCACGCCATCTTCGGCGATCGAGCGCAGGCCACCGAGGCCGACGCTGCCGGACACCTCCAGTGGAATGCGGCCTTCGGTGATGCGCACCGCTTCGCGCCGCAGTTCCGGGCTGAAGTCGTCCAGGAGGATGCGTTCACAGCCGGCTTCCAGCGCCTGCCGCAGCTGTTCCAGGTCCTCGACCTCGACCACCAGCGGCAGCTGTGGCCATTGCTGGCGGGCGGCCGACACAGCGGCAGCCAGTGAACCGGCCGCGCGGATGTGGTTCTCCTTCAGCATCACCGTGTCGTACAGGCCGAAGCGGTGGTTGTCGCCACCACCGCACCGCACCGCGTATTTCTGCGCCAGGCGCAGGCCGGGCAGGGTCTTGCGGGTATCAAGGATGCGCGTGCCTGTACCTTCCACCGCAGCCACGTAGCGGGCCGTGGTGGTGGCAGTGCCGGACAGGGTCTGCAGGAAATTCAGCGAGGTGCGTTCGGCGCTGACCAGACTGCGGCTGCGCCCATGCAGCAGGGCCAGCACGGTGCCGGCGCTGACGCTGTCGCCTTCGGCCACCCGCCACTCGATCTGCACGTCCGCATCGAGTGCGCGATGGGTGGCATCGAACCACGCACGGCCCGCGATCACCGCATCCTGCTTGCACAGCAGGTAGGCGCTGTCGGGCTGGTCGGGCAGCAGGGCGGCGGTGACGTCACCGCTGCCCAGGTCCTCGGCCAACGCGCGGGCGACATCGGCCGCGACGACGGCTGGATCCGGCGTCGGCAGCGCGCTCATGCGGCCGGGAAGTCGGCGATCTGTGCGGTCGGGATGGCTTCTTCGGCCAGCAGCACCGGGATGCCGTCGTCGACGCGGAACACCTGCTTGCGGTCGCGGGTGACCAGGGCTTCGCGCAGCGGCTGCGCCAGCGGGTTGCCATCGGCGCGGTTGACGGAACCGGCGGCGATCGCCCGGTTGAGGGCTTCCAGGCCCTTGCCATCCAGCAGGGACAGGGGCTGGCGGGTGTCGGGCGATACCAGCAGGTCGAGCAGCTTGCGATCCATGGTTCTTCGTCTTGCGTGGAAGATGGCTAGAATACGTCTTTAAGGCAGGTGACGGCCAATGACCCCCAACCCGATCGCGCCGCTTGTCGGCATCGTCATGGGTTCCCGCTCCGACTGGGAAACCATGCAGCACGCCGCCCAGAAGCTTGAAGCTCTGGGTGTTCCGTTCGAAGTGAAGGTGGTGTCCGCGCATCGGACGCCGGATGTGTTGTTCAGTTATGCCGAGCAGGCCGGTTCGCGCGGGCTGCGCGCGATCATCGCCGGCGCCGGCGGTGCCGCGCATCTGCCGGGCATGATCGCGGCCAAGACCGCGGTGCCGGTGCTGGGCGTGCCGGTGCAGTCCAAGGCCCTCAACGGCATGGATTCGCTGCTGTCGATCGTGCAGATGCCGGCCGGCATCCCGGTCGCCACCTTCGCCATCGGCAATGCCGGCGCGTCCAATGCCGCACTGTTTGCCGCCGCGATGCTGGCCAGCGACCAGCCGGCCATCGGCCAGGCGCTGGACAGCTTCCGCGCGCGCCAGACCGAAGACGTGATGGCCCACGACGATCCGCGCCAATGAGCCTGACCGTCGGCATCCTCGGCGGCGGCCAGCTCGCCCGCATGATGGTCCTGGCCGGTGCGCCGCTGGGACTGCGCTTCGAACTGTATGATCCGGCGGCCGACGCCTGCAGTGGCCCGCTGGCACCGCTCACCGTCGGTGCCTTCGATGATCGCCAGGCACTGGCGGACTTTGCCGCCAAAGTCGATGTGATCACCTTCGATTTCGAGAACGTGCCGGCGGACAGCGCGCAATGGCTGGCCGACCGTGTGCCGGTCTACCCGCCGCCGTCGGCGCTGGCGGTGGCCCAGGACCGGTTGAGCGAGAAGACCCTGTTCCAGCAGCTGGGCATTCCGCTGCCGGCCTTCGCCGATATCCGCAGCCGCGACGAGCTGGCTGCCAGGGCCGCCGAATTCGGCCTGCCGTGCATCCTCAAGACCCGCCGCCTGGGCTACGACGGCAAGGGCCAGTTCCGCCTGCGCAGCGAAGCGGACATCGATGCGGCATGGCAGGCCCTGGGGGCGCAGGTCGAGCGCACCGGGCTGATCCTCGAGGGCTTTGTCGCCTTCCAGCGCGAAGTCAGCGTGGTTGCCGTGCGCGGCCGCGATGGCAGCTTCCAGGCCTGGCCGGTCACCGGCAACTGGCATGTCGACGGCGTGCTGTCGGCCAGCGTCGCACCGGCGGTGCTGTCCGCTGCCGAGCACGAAGCAGCGATCGGCTATGCCCGCCGTGTTGCCGAACACCTGCAGTACGTGGGTGTGTTCGCGCTGGAACTGTTCTGCCGCGACGGTGAACTGCTGGCCAACGAGATGGCGCCGCGCGTACACAATTCCGGGCACTGGACCATCGAAGGCAGCGAAACCTCCCAGTTCGAGAACCACCTGCGTGCGGTGCTCGGCCTGCCGCTGGGCAGTACCCGCATGCTCGGCCATGCCTGCATGCTGAACTGGCTGGGGGCAATGCCCGACCCGACGCCGGTGCTGCAGCAGGCCAGTGGCCATTGGCACGATTACGGCAAGGAATCGCGTGACGGCCGCAAGGTGGGTCACGCCACCCTGCGTGATGATGATGCCGATGCACTGGCCGATGCGCTGGAGCAGGTAGGCCTGGAGCTCGACCGCCAGGCCCAGGTGGCCCCTGCGGTACGCGCGTTGCGTAACGGCTGACCAAGGTGATGCCGGCCGTCGGCCGGCAGGCGCCGTTGAACCCGGTAGTGCCGGCCGCTGGCCGCCAACGCCCACCAAGGTGGGCATCTACCAGAGCAACGCCCACCAAGGTGGGCATCTACCAGAGCAACGCCCACCAAGGTGGGCATCTACCAGAGCGGGGCCGACCAGGATGGGCATCCACCACGACGCGCCGTGTTGCCGGTAGCGCCGGGCCATGCCCGGCGGATACGGATGCCCGTCGGTCTCAGCGCAGCTGGCTCTCGGCGAATTCCCAGTTCACCAGTTGCCAGAATGCTTCCAGATAGCGTGCACGATCATTCTGGTAGTCGGTGTAGTACGCGTGCTCCCAGACATCGCAGCAGAGCAGCGGCGTGCTGTCGCCGGTCAGCGGCGTACCCGCATTGCGGGTGGCCTGCAGGCCGAGCTGCCCGCCGGGGTGCTGCACCAGCCACACCCAGCCGGAGCCGAACAGGCCAAGCGCGGTTCGATTGAACTCTTCGCGCAGACGCTGGCCGTCGCCGAACTGGCGCTTGACCAGTTCGCCCAGGCGGCCCTGCGGCTCGCCACCGCCGCGCGGGCGCAGGCACTGCCAGTAGAAGCCGTGGTTCCACGCCTGGGCGGCGGCATCGAACAGCGCGCCCTGGGCGTGGCGGACGATGTCCTCCAGCGTGGCTTCTTCCCATTCGGTGCCGACAATGGCGGCATTGACCGCCTCGATGTAGGCGCGATGGTGGCGACCGTGATGCAGTTCCACGGTCTGTGCCGACAGGTGCGGCTGCAGGGACGAGGGCAGGTAGGGCAGGGCGGGCAGTTCGACGGGCATGGACAGGTTCGTGGCCAGGGGGCGGCGGCAGCCGGTACCATCGGCTTACAATGGCGGCTACCGTGGGCAGTCTAGCCGACCATCGCGGTTGGTTCGTCCGGCGAAGCAAGGAGTGAGGTGTGGCGGTAATGCAGCAAATCCAGGCCGAGGTGGATCGTTACCCGCTCGTGCTGTTCATGAAGGGCACCCCGCAGTACCCCATGTGCGGCTATTCCAGCCGCGCCGTGCAGGCGCTGATGGCCGCAGGCGCCGTCGCACTGCGCACGGTCAATGTGCTGGAAGAGCCGGAGATCCGCGCCAATCTGCCGCGCTTCTCCAATCTGCCCACCTTCCCGCAGCTGTTCATCAACGGCGAGTTGATCGGCGGCTGTGACATCGTCATGGAACTGTTCGAAGCCGGCGAGCTCAAGCGCATCGTCGAAGAGGCTGCGCAGGGATGAGCGCCTGGCCATCGACGTCACCGGCAGACGGGGCGCTCGATGGCCGCCCGTTGCAGGACCGTGTGGTGCTCATTGCCGGTGCGGGCGGCGGGCTCGGCAGCGCTGCCGCTGTTGCAGCCGCTGAGGCGGGGGCGACCGTGGTCCTGCTGGGGCGCAAGCCACGAAGGCTGGACCGGGTCTACGCCCAGGTGCAGGCGGTTGGGCCGGAGCCCCTGTTGTACCCGTTGGACCTGGAAGGTGCCGGTCCCGACGACTATGCCGAACTGGCCCAGGCGGTGGCGCAGGAGCTGGGGCGCCTTGATGGCCTGCTGGTCTGCGCGGCCCACTTTCCCGGCCTGACCCCGTTCGAGCTGGCCGACCCGGCCAGCTTTGCCCGCGCCGTGCACGTCACCCTGACCGCTCCGGCCTGGCTGGCCCAGGCCTGCCTGCCGTTGCTGCGCCAGCGTGAAGACGCGGCGCTGGTATTCACCGTGGATGCCCCTGAGCGGGTGGGGCAGGCGTACTGGGGCGGCTACGGTGTCGCCCAGCACGGCCTGCGCGGGCTGATCGGCAGCCTGCATGACGAGCTGGCCCGCAGCCCGGTGCGGGTGAGTGGCCTGTATCCCGGCCCCTTGCGTACCGCCCTGCGTGCGCGGGCCTATTCGATCGACCAGGACCCGGCCGCATGCGGCCCCGAGGCTGCCGCGGCAGCGGCCGTGACCCTGTTGTCCGCTGCCGGACTGGCGTGGCGCGGGCAGGTGCTCGATGCGGGCAATCCGCCATTGACGAGTGAAGACGTTCGTAAAGCGGAATGAAGATTCCGTCACGATAGCGTTGCGATCCGGTGCCGTTTGTCGCACAACCGTCACATTGAAAGCGTAGCGTGTTAATCTAGTGTTAACCGTTGCGGCAGCTGCCGTTCACGGTAGGGAACCCCAGAT
This sequence comes from Stenotrophomonas sp. OVS01A, assembly GCF_019969775.1. Taxonomy (NCBI): domain Bacteria; kingdom Pseudomonadati; phylum Pseudomonadota; class Gammaproteobacteria; order Lysobacterales; family Lysobacteraceae; genus Stenotrophomonas; species Stenotrophomonas sp. OVS01A. The sequence goes on from NZ_JAHXYV010000001.1 coordinate 761,893, forward strand.
AAATGTCCGAACAGCCGCCCGCAAGGCTGCTTGGATGCGCTTTTTTTCCGCCATCGCCAACTCGCATCGAGGCTACCGAACAATGACTCACCCATTCCGGATGTCCAAGCTCACCCTTGGTCTCGTGGCTGCGCTCGCCGCCGCTCCCGCCTTCGCCCAGAGCACCTCTGCCGGTGTCGGCGGCCAGGTCGTGTCCAATGCGGGCGCGCCTGTTGCTGGTGCTGAAGTCACCATCACCCACACCGAATCGGGCACCGTTTCGCGTGCGACCACCGATGCGTCGGGTCGTTACAACGCGCGCGGCCTGCGCGTGGGTGGTCCGTACACCATCACCATCACCAAGCCGGGTGAAGGCACCAAGACCGAAGAGGGCGTGTACCTCAACCTGAACCAGGTCAACACGGTCAACGCCAACCTGGCCGGCGATGTCGCCGCCACCAATCTGGATGCCGTCCAGGTCGTGGCTGCCGCAGTGGGCAGCGACCTGTTCAGCGCCTACAAGATGGGCACCGGCACCAACGTCAACCGCGAAACGCTGGAGTCGCTGCCGTCGGTGAACCGCAACATCCAGGATTACATCCGCCTCGATCCGCGCATCTCGCAGGTCAGCAAGGCCGACGGTGCGATCTCGGTCGGTGGCCAGAACACCCGTTACAACGCGATCCGCATCGATGGCATCGGTGCCGGCGATCCGTTCGGCCTGGAATCCAACAACCTGCCGACCGAGCGTCAGCCGGTGTCGATGGATGCGATCCAGGAAATCAACATCGACATCGCCAACTACGACACCACCATTGCCGGCGGTACGGGCGCGGTGATCAATGCGGTGACCAAGTCGGGTACCAACAACTTCGGCGGCACCGTGTATTACGCGTACCGCGACAAGGACATGGTCCGCAAGAACCTGGACGATGTCCGCTTCAACGGTTTTGATGACGAAAAGACCTATGGCATGACCTTCGGCGGCCCGATCGTCAAGGACAAGCTGTTCTTCTTCGCCAACTACGAAAAGATGGAGCGTTCGGCCCCGGGCGTCAGCCTGACCGATTCGCCGTACGGCAAGGGCACCATCACCGATGCCGACATCACCCGCGCGCAGCAGATCGCGACCGGTTACGGCTTCGACGCAGGTTCGCTCAACGCCCCGGCCAACAAGACCGAGGTCGAAGAGTACGCGCTGAAGATCGACTGGAACATCAACGAGAACCACCGTGCCGCGGTGCGTTACAACAAGCTCGAGCAGAATGTTGTCCGCTTCCCGCAGATCAGCAACAGCGCGGTTTCGCTGAGCACCTTCTGGTACCAGCAGCCGAAGACCTATGAATCCTGGATGGGCGAGCTGTTCAGCGACTGGTCCGAGAATTTCTCGACCGAGTTCAAGATCTCGCACAAGGAATACACCTCGGTCCGTACCACGCCGTCGAGCCTGCCGCAGATCCAGATCCGTGGTTTTGGCGCCAGCGGCAATGACTCGCTGTACTTCGGTACCGAGCAGAACTCGCACGTCAACGCGGTCGAGAGCAAGGAGCTGAGCGCCTTCGGTGCCGCCACCTGGTACGTCGGCGACCACACCGTCAAGTTCGGCTTCGACTACTCCGACAACGACCTGCTGAACTACTACGGTCGTAACGTCAACGGCGCGTATGTGTTCAACAACCTCAGCGATTTCGCTGCAGGTCGCGTCAACCAGTACGTTGTGCGTGCGCCGCGCGCCGGCGGCAGCTACGACGACATCCCGGCCAAGTACACGCTGAAGAACACCGGTCTGTTCATCCAGGACAGCTGGGCCATCAACAGCAACCTGACCGTGCAGGCCGGCGTCCGCGTCGACATGCCGGACTTCGGCACGCAGAAGCTGTACAACCCGCGCATCATGGAACTGTACGGCTACGACAACACCCAGCTGCCTGACAGCAAGCTGGTGCAGCCGCGCTTCGGCTTCAACTACACCTTCGACAGCGATCGTCCGACCCAGCTGCGCGGCGGCGTGGGCCTGTTCGGTGGCGCGGCCCCGAACGTGTGGCTGGCAGGTGCCTACCAGAACACCGGCCTGAACTACACCGAGTACACCGTTCGTAACCAGACCGGCATTTTCACCCCGAACACCAATCCGCCGTACATCCCGGCTGCGGGTGCCGGTGCTCGTCAGAACGTGGACATCGCTGCGCCTGACCTGAAGCTGCCGTCGGTGTGGAAGTCCAACATCGCCTTCGATCATGAGCTGCCGTGGTATGGCATCGTTGCGTCGGCTGAGTTCCTGTACACCAAGGTCAAGAGCGCGATCTACTTCGAGCGCCTGGACCTGTACAACGCTTCGGGCGTTGCAGCGACCCGCATCGGCCAGGATGGTCGCGAGCTCTACTGGAATCCGGCGGGCTACACGCCGTGCGCCGGCGCCAACTGCTCCATCCGTGAAGGCAGCAACGGTGCGGGCGGCAAGTTCAATCGTCCCTCTGACATGGGCGACGTGCTGCTCATGAAGAACACCGACAAGGGCAGCAGCCGCCAGTTCACCGCCGGTCTGAACAAGCCGCTGACCGAGAACTGGGGCTGGTCGCTGGCCTACACCTACACCGCCGCGAAGGAAGTCAGCCCGCTGACCAGCTCGCAGAACACCTCCAACTGGGGCAGCACCCTGATCGGTACCGCCAACGAGAACGTGGCCTATGATTCGCGCTACGCGATCAAGGACCGCGTGACCGGTTCGATCAACTGGAAGAAGGCGTTCTTCGGCAACTACAACACCACCGTGGGCCTGTTCTACGAAGGTCGTTCGGGTCGTCCGTTCAGCTACATCTACTACAACGACATGAACGGCGATGCCGCCGCCACCACTGGCGCCGGTTACTTCAACGACCTGTTCTACGTGCCGAATGGCCCGGGCGACGTCAAGTTCACCGGCGGTGCGGCGATGGAGAAGGCCTTCTTCGACTGGCTTGCCGCCAACCCGCAGCTGGAGAAGTACCGCGGCGAGATTGCTCCGGCAAACGCCTTCCGTACCAAGTGGGTGAACAGCTTCGACCTGCACATCGCCCAGGAATTCCCGGGCTTCGTGAAGGAGCACAAGGGTGAGCTGGCGCTGGACATCATGAATGTCGGCAACCTGCTCAACAAGAAGTGGGGCCGTATTGAAGATTACGGTTTCAACTCCACCTCCCGCGTGGCCAGCTACGCAGGTATCGATCCGGCAACCGGCAAGTACATCTACAACTTCACCGGCGCCACCGATACCCCGACCATCCAGGAAAACAACAACGACAAGGGCAACACCGGTGTGTCGCGCTGGTCGATGCAGCTGACCCTGAAGTACAAGTTCTGATCCGTCAGAGCCTGATGCAGTAAAGGGAGACGGCCGGGGAAACCCGGCCGTTTTCCGTTCAGGCGAAAGTCCTTGCGGGAGGTTGTGCATCGGCGTAGCATCCAGACACGTGCGCGGCGCAGATGCCGCCGAAGCGGTCCCGGAGCGGCGAACGCGGGACGCACCTATCCAACGGTCGGGCTTCCCGGCCGTTTTGCTTTTTAAGGGGGCGGCAGTACAGTCGGACACCTTAAAGGAAGCAGAAAAGTGGATATGACAACGAATGAAAAGGCAGCGCGGACGCTGCCGGTGCAGGACGCGCGGATCTACCCGCGTGGTGGCCTGGATGTGCTGTCGCGGGCCGAGGTTGCGCGCCTGCGCGACGCCTCCAGTGGTGGCATGCACGAGCTGCTGCGCCGCTGCGCGCTGGCCGTGCTGACCAGTGGCAGTGCCTCCGATGATCCGCGCGCCGCGCGCGATCTTTACCCCGATTTTGACATCCAGGTTGCACAGCAGGATCGCGGCGTGCGCATCGACCTGGCCAATGCGCCGGCGATGGCGTTCGTCGATGGCGAGATCATCCGCGGCGTGGCCGAGCTGCTGTTCGCGGTGGTCCGTGACCTGGCGTACATGGCCATCGAGATGGGCCCGGCCTACGCGGCCGAGCTGGAGTCGTCCGAGGGCATCACCAATGCGGTGTTCGGGCTGCTGCGCAATGCGCGCATCCTCAACCCGGGTGACCCGAACCTGGTGGTCTGCTGGGGTGGTCACTCGATCTCACGCGACGAATACCTGTATACCAAGCAGGTCGGTTACGAGCTGGGCCTGCGTGGCCTGGACATCTGCACCGGCTGTGGCCCGGGCGCGATGAAGGGCCCGATGAAGGGCGCCACCATCGCCCACGCCAAGCAGCGCCGGACCGTGACGCGCTACATAGGCCTGACCGAGCCGGGCATCATCGCCGCCGAGTCGCCGAACCCGATCGTCAACCACCTGGTGATCATGCCGGACATCGAGAAGCGCCTTGAGGCCTTCGTCCGCATCGGCCACGGCATCATCGTGTTCGCCGGTGGCGTGGGTACCGCCGAAGAGATCCTGTACCTGCTCGGCATCCTGCTGCGCGAGGAGAACAAGGACCTGCCGTTCCCGCTGATCCTGACCGGCCCGACCGTCGCTGCGCCGTACTTCGAGCAGATCGACCGTTTCATCCGCCTGACCCTGGGCGACGCCGCGGCCGAGCGCTACGAAATCGTCATCGGCGACCCGGTGGCGGTAGCCAAGAAGATGTCAGCCGGGATCAAGCGCGTGCGTGAGCATCGCCTGGCGCAGAAGGATTCGTTCTTCTTCAACTGGTCCATCGAGATTCCGTGGGAATACCAGCAGCCGTTCGTGCCGACCCACGAGGCGATGGCGGCGCTGGACCTGCACCACGGGCGTGCGCCGCACGCGCTGGCAGCCGATCTGCGCCGGGCCTTCTCGGGCATCGTCGCCGGCAACGTGAAGGAAGACGGCATGCGCCGCATCGAGGAGTTCGGGCCGTTCCAGATCCATGGCGACCCCGACATGATGCAGGCCTTGGACGCGCTGCTGCGTGCCTTCGTCGAGCAGCGCCGGATGAAGATCTCTGGCGAATACCAGCCCTGCTACCAGGTACTGGCATAAGCGAGGCGAGGGTAGCTGGACGGCGCGGCGGGGACCGCGCCGGACCGGTGGGGGAGGGCGGGATGTCAAGGGTTTGACGCCCGTCGCCCGGATCTGACCGTTCATCCTGCCGCCGCTTGCCGGCGGCAGGCCGGTGCGCCATCGTGGCCACCAACACGCTGGGGAGCGTCCAATGTCTTTGCGCCGGCAAAACGGCTTCACGCTGATTGAGTTGATGGTCACCCTGACCGTCTTCGTGATCCTGGCGTCGATCGCCTATCCGAGCTTCCGCAGCATGATTCGTTCGAACCGGCTGGCAACTGCCAACAACGAAGTGATCGCGTTGACCAACCTCGCGCGCAGCGAGGCCATCCGCAACAACCGTGGTGGTGGCCTCTGTGGCAGTACCGATGGCCAGGCGTGTGACGGTGAATGGTCCAAGGGGCTGCTGGCCTGGTCCGATCTCGACGCTGATGGCGTGCTGGGCAGCAATGACAGCGTGCTGCGCTTCTCCCTGGGCAACCCGCAATTGAGCGTGGTTGGTCCCCCGGGAGCGACCATCGCCTTTGATGGCCGTGGCCGTCGCAAGGCCGCGGACGATCAGACGGTGGTGCTGTCCCCGGCGTCCTGCAAGGCCGGCGAACAGCGCAGCACATTGACGATCAACAAGTCCGGCCAGGTCCGGGTGACCAAGGGAACCTGCTCATGAATCGCCGCAACCTTGCCTCTCCGCGTTCGTCCCAGGGTGGCTTCAGCCTGATCGAAGTGATGGTGGCGTTGTTGATCCTTGCGTTCGGGCTGCTCGGCTTTGCCTTGCTGCAGACCACGAGCGTGCGCTTCGTACAGAGTGCCAATTACCGGACCCAGGCGACCAACCTGGCCAACGACCTGATCGAACTGATGCGCGCCCAGCGCACCGATACGCTTGCCGGCGGGGCCTACTCTTCGGCCTCGTTCGCTGCCGGAGCGGTGACGGCCAATGGTGCTTGTGCCTGGCCGACCGGCGCGGCGGTGACGCCGAAGACCAACGTGGCACGCTGGCAATGTGAGGTTGTGAAGACACTGGGTGAAAAGGCCAGCGCAGAGGTCCAGTTTACCCAGAGCACCGGCCGGGTCAGCGTGGCCATTACCTGGGGTGATCAGCGTTGGGATCCGAAGGAGCCCGACAGCCTCACCACCTTCGGCCTGACCACTTTCCTGTGAGCGCGTCCATGAGTCCGTCTTCACGAGCCCGCGGCCTGTCGCTGATCGAACTGATGATCGCCATGGTCATCGGTCTGGTCCTTCTGCTGGGCATCACGCAGATCTTCATCGCGTCCCGCGCGGCTTCACGCCTGTCCGAGGGGGCTGCCCGGACCCAGGAGAATGCACGTTTCGCATTGGACTTCCTGCAGCGTGACCTGCGCATGGCGGGTCACTTTGGCTGCGTGAACGACCAGGCGCATGTGATCAAGAACACCGGCGATGTCCGCTACAACCTTGGTATCGCCGCTGGCAGTGGAGATCCGCTGGATTTCTCGGTGCCGGTGCAGGGGTATGAGGCCGCAGGCACCGCCCCGACCAATACACTGACCCTGGGGCGCACGTGGAGCGCGGCGATATCCGTGCCCAAGAGCATCATCAACCTGAAGCCGGCGCCGCTGCCCGGCAGTGATGTGCTTGTGCTCCGCCTGTTGAGCCCGGAAGGGGCGGTTGTGACAGGCGTCGGTGTGGATGGCACTACAACCACGGTGACGGTGTCCAGTAACGGCATGGCGCGCCTGAAGGCGGGTGCTGCCGGCACTCCGACGGTGTTCGCGCTGGCCGATTGCACCCGCGCCGATGTGTTCCCGGCCACCATCAGTGGATCCACCGTCAAGATCGAGAAGCTGGATCTGACCGGCTATTCGGTCAACAACGCGATGACGATGCTGTATCGCGCCGATGGCCTGGTGTATTACATCGCGAGCAACGGCAACAATGAGCCTGCCCTGTACCGCGCCCGCGCCAACGGAGCCGGTGGCTACGGTGACGGTGAGGAGCTGGTGGAGGGCATCGAGAGCATGCAGCTCCTGTACGGCCTTGACGCAACGCCGGATATTTCGCTTTCCACTCCGCCCAGTGGCCGCATCGTCGACCAGCGTGTTGCCAGTGCCGTCAGCACCGCGACGGATGCGACCGCTGTTGGCGCATGGCGCCGCGTCGGCATGGTGCAGGTGGGGCTGCTTGCGCGCAGCCCGCAGCGGGCGTCGGCGCAGGCTCCGGGTTCGGCAGCCACCTACCTGGGGGTGCTTGGTGTGACCATCGCGCCGGGCGATCCCTATGACCAGCGCCACCGTGGCGCCTATGAAGTTTCCGTTGCGTTGCGCAACCGCCTGTTCGGGAATTGACGACCATGCGCTCCATCAAGATGTCTTCGCGCCGCACCTTCTCTGCCCCTGTCCGGCAGCGTGGTGCCGTGCTCTACGTCGCGCTGATGCTGCTGATCATGCTGGCGCTGCTGGGCGTGATAGGCATGCAGGTAGCCGGCATGCAGGAGCGCATGGCATCGGGCTACCGTGCCGGCAACGTAGCCTTCCAGAGTGCCGAGGGCGCCGCCCGCAGTGCCGAGAATGCCGTGGAGAAGATTGCCAATCGCCAGTCGCCGGGTGACAGCCCGACGGTTACCTCGGCCGACATCGATCAACGCTGCGACGATGGCTTCGATCCATCGGACTGGGTCGCCAAGACCAAGCTGGGCAGCAAGCCGGCAGTGAAGGTCCGGCAGATCCAGGGCTGCATCCAGGGAGAAGGGGCGCTGGACATGGGCAAGCCGTTGGAGGCCGCAACACCGGTCTACCAGATCACGACGTACGCCGGCGACACGGCCACCGACGCGACATCGCGCTCGGCGGTCGACACCGTATTCAAGCTGTGAGGGTGGGGAACCCATGAACACGCGAAATCGCAGGATCCTGGCGGGCGTAGGCCTTGCCGTTGTCGCCGCTGGCGGCTACCTGGTGCATACCCTGATGGCCGCGCAAGCGCAGGGTGTGTTGGCGCAGGAGCCCTTGAACGTGCAGGTGCAGACACCGCCTGCGTTCATCATGGCCGTGGATGACTCGAATTCGATGACCTTCGAGCGCATGTTCCCGGGCGGTGACGGGCGGTTGATCTTCAGCACGTCGACTGGCAGCTTCTTCAACAACAATGGCAGCTTCTACAGCGTTGGGCAGGACTGCAACTCCGGTTCAGTCGATTGCTATCTTTACCTTTACGCGCACAACAACTACAACGAGCGCTATTCGTATGGTCGTGCGATCCCGCCGCTGGATATCTTCGGCTTCGCCCGCTCGCACGTCTACAACGCCAGCTACTACAACCCGTCAGTCAGCTACAAGCCGTGGCTGAGGGCCGATGGAACCCGCTGGAACCCTGCCAGTACCACGGCGGCGCGTGTCGACCCGCGCTCCGGATTTGCGGGGTACGACATCACGTACAACATGACCAGTGTCCGTTCAAGCAGCGGTGAGGGATTCCAGTTCGTCGACGGGATGAAGATTCCCGATCTCACGGGAACCGACAATGCGTATTACCGCAACAACGCCTGGCGCACCGCTTCGCGTGACATCGGCTCTGCGGTGCAATATGGCGTGCAGTACTTCCCGGCGACCTTCTACCTGCCGGAGAATTCCCCGGCGCCGTACGGATACAAGTCGGACGATGCGAATCGACCGGTGATCCAGGGGGCCTGTGGGCCCAAGTGCAATCTGCGCCGCTATCAGATCAAGAAGGACAACTACAGCATCGATGGTGCCTACGATACTGCGGTGCAGAACTTCGCCAATTGGTTCCAGTATCACCGCAGCCGCACGCTGGCCATTGTCGGTGCGTCCACCGAGGCGTTGTACGGCGTCGACAACATGCGAGTGGGTTACTTCACGATCAATGACCTGAAGAACGTGAAGATGCATGATCTGGTGACCAATCGCGCCGATCTCTATCAGCAGATCTACGGATTGAAGCCGATCAGCGGCACGCCCAACCGTCGTGCTGTGGAGTATCTGGCCGAACAGTTCCGCCGTACCGATGACGGCGCGCCCGTCATCCGCGCCTGCCAGCGCAATGGCGGCATGTTGTTCACGGATGGCTACACGAATTCCAAGAACTATCCGAATGGCTCGTTCGCCAACGCGGACGCGGTCAATACCGTGAATCTGCCGACACTGCCCTTCGCCGACAATTACAGCAATACGATGGCCGACATCACTGCGGCCTATTACTCGGGCAGCAAGACGCCGCTTCGTTCCGATACCGGCTTCCCCAAGGGGCAGGTGCCGGTGGACGAGCGCTGCGGCACGTTGTCCCAAGGCAGCGCGGAGTGGAAGCGACTGGACTGCCAGGCCGATCTGCACATGAATTTCTACGGTGTCACGCTTGGTGCTCAGGGGCGGATTTACGGCGTGAATGCTGCCGCCACGGCGGATCCGTACAAGAATCCGCCGAACTGGAACGGCAGCCCTGATCCGTCGACGGTGGACGATGGAACGGTCATCGATGAGATCTGGCACGCCGCGCTCAACAGCCGTGGTGAATTCATCAATGCGCAGACGCCTGCCGATGTAACCGAGGCGATGCGACGTGTGTTGGCCTCGATTTCCGGCGGCAAGTCGTCGTCGGGAACCATTGGCATGACCGGCGCCCGCATTGGCGCAGGTTCGCTGTCGGTGACGCCAAGCTATGACATCCGCAATGGTGCGACCGATTGGTCGAGCAAGCTGAAGGCGTCGACCGTGAAGATCAACAGTGACCAGGTCGCTGTGTTCAGCGAGGCCTGGGAGGCGTCAACGAAACTCGCTTCAACGGGTCGCCGCATCGTGGCCAACAAAGCGGGTACGCTGGTTGACTTCGGTTCGGCCGACATCAGCCTGGCCGATCTGTGCAGCAAGCCGGATGGCAAGTACGCAGAGATGCTGGTGTGCTCGACTGACAAGCTGAAGTCCATTGATGCTGATATCGACACGGCCATCCGCTATCTGAAAGCGGATACGACGATGGAAAAGCGCAGCGGCGGCAAGTACCGCGACCGCACCACGCCGCTGGGCGATATCGTCAATTCGGCGCCGGTGGTCAGTTCGCCTACCGATGACTACGGCTATCGCCAGCTCGGCGAAGATTATGCCGTCAGCTATGCCAGGTACCTGGACACCAAGGCGAAGAGTGGTCGTTACACGGTGTACGTCGGTGCCAATGACGGCATGCTGCATGCCTTCGATGGTGGCATGGGGGCATCGGGTGAGATGGACAGTACGGGAGGGACCGAGCGCTTTGCGTACATTCCCTCAACATCGCTGGGCCATATGGCCAACCTGCTGTTCCCGTACAAACCGGATACCGCTGATCAGACCTTCCGCCATCGCTATTTCGTCGACGGTGCAATCACCATCTCGGACATGCTCGTCGGCAGCACATGGCAGACGGGACTGGTCGGTACGGCTGGCGCTGGTGGTCGTTCGGTATTTGCGCTGGACGTGAGTGACCCGGCAGCGTTTACCACGCGTCAAGCGCTCTGGGAGATCAGCGATCTGAACATGTCGTTGGCCGAGGGGGTGCGCAACAACATCGGCTTCGTGCTGGGCAAGCCGGTGATCGTGCCGGTGAAGGAAGGCAAGACGGTTGCATGGAAGGCGATCTTCGGCAACGGCTATAACAGTGCCAGCCGTAAGGCCGTTCTGTTCGTCGTGGATATGGCGTCTGGCGCCACGCGGATGATCGAGGCGGTAGAGAGCAATGCCTCGGGAGCCAATATCTCCGGAGACAATGGGTTGGGCAACGTGGTGGTGGTGGATCGCTGGCGTGGCGACAGCCAGGACCTGCGCGGTCGCGATGGTCTTGCCGATACCGTCTACGCTGCCGATCAGCGTGGCGCCATCTGGAAATTCGACCTCACTGATAGTTCCAACACGGCGCTGACCGTTCCCGTATTCACCACCCAGGTCAGCCAGGACACCAGCGCGCGGAACTTCCGCCAGCCGATCACGGGCGGCATGACCGCTGCGACCGGTCCATCGGGTGGCGTGATGCTGTATTTCGGTACGGGCAGCTTCTCGTTCTACAGTGACAAGGACGACACCTCGCGACAGGCGTTGTATGCGGTCAATGACATTGGCGGGAAGAGGGTCACATCGACCTTGACCTCGGCCAATCTGGCGCCCTATACCGCGGATGCTCCGGCGACGGGCGCCGAGGCGCGCAGGATTGTGGCTGGGACTGCGCCGGCCAATGCGCGAGGGTGGATGATCAACCTGCCTGCGAGCAACGGTGAACGGTTCGTTGGTAATCCACTGCTGGTCAGCGGCATCATGTTCATGCCGACCTATGTCCCCAATCTGGAAACCGTTGGCTGTTCGACGAGTGGTTCGAACTGGCTGTTTGGTCTTTCCTCGCTGACCGGTGCGCCTGCCCTGGAGAATGTCCGGACCGGTTCACCCACGGGTGTCAAGCCGGCGTCGGGTACAGCGGGCCTGTCGTTGAAGACCGAGGGAACCGCGCCGGTCAAGGACGTATCCCTGTCGGTCATACCGCGTCTGGGTAGTGGCAAGGAAGGTCCGCCCGGGGGCAGCTCTTGCTGGATGGTGGTAGGCGCCGCCGGCAGCCAGTCGCTGTATCTGCCTTATCCCTGCGGTCGCCAGTCCTGGCGGCAGCTCCAGTGACCCCTGTGCGAGGATCCACATCCATGCAGTCTTTCCGTGCGCCTCATCGCTCAGCGGGCTTTACGTTGATCGAATTGATGATCGTGGTGATCGTCATCGGCATCCTGGCGGCCATCGCCATTCCTTCGTACCAGCAGTACGTACTTCGATCACACCGTGCAGTAGCCAAAGCGGACCTGGCCGAGTACGCGCAACGTGCGGAGCGCTATCACTCCAGCAACAATTCCTACTCGGGCTACGCCCTGCCCAGCAAGGTCTCGCCACGCGAGGGCGGGGCCACGCGATACAACCTGAGTTACAAGGGCGATGGTTCCACGTTCACGATCACGGCCTCTCCCTCGGGTACGCAGGTCAAGGACAGCTGCGGCAAGCTGACCCTCGACCAGGCCAACCGGAAGACCTCGGAAGGAGCGGTTTCCGATTGTTGGTAGTGGGTGTTGATCTTCCAGGATTCGACCAGTACAATGCGCCTCCCCGCCCGAATAGCTCAGCCGGTTAGAGCACTTGACTGTTAATCAGGGGGTCGTTGGTTCGAGTCCAACTTCGGGCGCCAGATACTGCAGAAGCCGCGAGAAATCGCGGCTTTTTGCTTTTCTTTGCTCTGTTCAGCACGGCAGATCGCGGTTGCTGCGTTCACTGCGGGTACGCCCACCATTGTTGACCACCAGCTTGCCGTGCAGGTGTCTGCCAGCGCAGATGCGCAGGGTCAGATTGGCGCCGGGGCTTCGCCCATCCGCCTGGAAAAACAGGAGCGGCCGTCCGCTGCTGGCGTGTGCCAGGATCGAGACATCGTCGCGGCCACGGTGATGGGCCAGGATGGCTTCCGGCGTTGCTGGTGGGCCCCGCCGCAGGCCACTGCGATAGATGATCCAGCCGGCACTCCAGTCGTCCGTGCACTGATGCCCGTCTTCGCTGGCGCACACGCCGATCAGTTCACGCCGGATCAGCGCTTGGCTGCGCGCGCTGGAGAGACTGGCATGCAGCGTCAGCTGCAGTGCGTCGGCGCGGTGGCGCAGCAGTGTTGACTGCAACGTCGGCCATCCTGCCGCCAGCAATACCGAAAGGACGGCAATAATCGTCACCAGTTCAATCAGTTGCATGCCAAGGGTGGGGCCGGGGACAGGGGGGCGTTTCAAGGGCGCGGTCATGGAGCGAGCGTCGCCCCTTTCAATGGGGGTCGCCATCGGGCATCCCCCTGCCGGTCTCCCCGGCTTCCCCTCAGCCGACCGTCACCGGACGCCCCCTATACTTACCTTCCCCGAGACCTGGCAACACCATGAGCGACAGTTTTCAACTTGTCTCGCCGTATTCGCCGGCGGGAGACCAGCCCGATGCCATCGCCAAGCTGACCAGCAATTTCGAGGCCGGCGTCGCCAAGCAGACCCTGCTGGGCGTCACCGGCTCGGGCAAGACCTACACCATCGCCAACGTCATCCAGCAGGTGCAGAAGCCGACGCTGATCATGGCGCCGAACAAGACCCTGGCAGCGCAGCTGTACGGTGAGTTCAAGGCGTTCTTCCCGCACAACGCGGTGGAGTACTTCGTCAGCTATTACGATTACTACCAGCCGGAAGCCTACGTGCCGTCGTCGGACACCTTCATCGAGAAGGACAGTTCGATCAACGAGCACATCGAACAGATGCGGCTGGCGGCGACCAAGACCCTGCTGTCACGGCCGGATGCGATCGTGGTGGCGACCGTGTCGGCCATCTACGGCCTGGGTGCGCCGGAAGACTACCTGTCGCTGCGCCTGATCCTGTCCAAGGGCGAGCGCATCGACCAGCGCGATCTGATCAATCACCTGACCCAGCTGCAGTACACGCGCAACGAATACGAGCTGCAGCGCGGTACCTTCCGCGTGCGTGGTGAAGTGATCGACGTGTTCCCGGCGGAGTCGGACAGTGAGGCCCTGCGCATCGAACTGTTCGATGGCGAGGTGGAAAAGATCACGATGTTCGATCCGCTCACCGGCGAGACCATGCGCAACCTCATGCGCTTCACCGTATACCCGAAGACCCACTACGCGACTACGCGTGAACGGGTGCTGGCGGCGGTGGAGACCATCAAGGTCGAGCTGAAGGAGCGGTTGGAGCAGCTGTACGCGCAGAACAAGCTGGTCGAGGCGCAGCGCCTGGCCCAGCGCACCCAGTTCGACCTCGAAATGATGGCCGAAGTCGGTTTCTGCAACGGCATCGAGAACTACTCGCGGCATTTGACCGGCAAGAACGCGGGCGAGCCGCCGCCGACCCTGTTCGATTACCTGCCGGCTGATGCGCTGCTGGTGATCGACGAATCGCACGTGACCATTCCGCAGATCGGTGCCATGTTCAAGGGTGACCGGTCGCGCAAGGAAACCCTGGTCGAGTTCGGCTTCCGCCTGCCGTCGGCGCTGGACAACCGTCCGCTGCGCTTCGAGGAGTGGGAGGCGCGCTGCCCGCGCAGCATCTATGTGTCGGCGACACCGGGTCCGTATGAATTCCGCGAGGCCGGAGAGGACATGGCCGAGCTGGTCGTGCGCCCGACCGGCCTGATCGACCCCGTGGTGGAGATCCGCCCGGTCGGCACCCAGGTCGATGACCTGATGAGCGAGGCCAACGAGCGGATCAAGGCCGGTGACCGCGTGCTGGTCACCACCCTGACCAAGCGCATGGCCGAAAACCTCACCGAGTACCTGACCGAGCACGGCATCCGCGTGCGCTACCTGCACTCGGACATCGATACCGTTGAACGCGTGGAGATCATCCGTGACCTGCGTCTGGGCAAGTTCGATGTGCTGGTCGGCATCAACCTGCTGCGCGAGGGGCTGGACATGCCCGAGGTCTCGCTGGTGGCGATCCTGGATGCGGACAAGGAGGGCTTCCTGCGCTCGACCGGCTCGTTGATCCAGACCATCGGCCGTGCGGCGCGCAACGTGCGCGGCAAGGCGATCCTGTATGCGGACAAGATCACCCGTTCGATGCAGGCAGCGATCGATGAGACCGACCGCCGCCGCACCAAGCAGGTCGAGTACAATCTGGAGCACGGCATCACTCCGCGCTCCGTGGCGCGGCCGATCGTCGACGTGCTGGAGGGGGCACGCTCGGACGCCGCCGAGAAGGAGTCCCGCAAGGGCAAGGGCAAAGGCCGTTCCGGGGTGGCAGAGGACACGATCGACTACCGTTCGCTCAGTCCGGCGCAGCTGGCCGCTCGCCTCAAGGCCCTGGAGCAGCGGATGTATCAGCATGCCAAGGACCTGGAATTCGAGGATGCCGCCCGGGTGCGCGACCAGATCAGGCAGCTGAAGGAAGCCAGCCTGGGCTGAACGCGGTAATGCGGCTTTTCTTCACAAAAGTATTGCGCTTGCCGGTCGTCGTCCGTAATATACGCGGCCTGCACCGACGCAATCGCGGCGCTGCAGAAGCAACAAACGGGCGGTTAGCTCAGCGGTAGAGCACTACCTTGACATGGTAGGGGTCACAGGTTCGAACCCTGTACCGCCCACCACGAAGTCCCCCAGGGGGCTGTCGTGAGCATGAAAAGCCCGGCCCTGGCGCCGGGTTTTTACGTAGAAGCACCAGCCTGCGGGCTGCACGGAATATTTGGGCGGTTAGCTCAGCGGTAGAGCACTACCTTGACATGGTAGGGGTCACAGGTTCGAACCCTGTACCGCCCACCACCGGTTCCCGGCATGGCCGGAGCAGCGGTGGAAACGATGAAAGCCGGCCCTGGGCCGGTTTTTTTGTGCCTGCGATCCGCGCTCGTTCCAGCCTGGCCGGCTGCTGCCAGCGTCAACCGCGTTGCTCGACACTGGCGCTGCGCTGCAGCTGCCAATGACCATTCACACGCTGCCACAGTTGCAGCATTCCCCGGGCGTGCGATTGCCCGCGCTGTTTACCGTCGGCATCACCGTGCACGCGAGCGTGGGCCACCTGCAGTACGCGATCCGCACTCAGGCGCAGGATCTGCACGCTCTGGCTGTCCGTCTGGCCGTAGCTGGCAGGCGCGCGGGCGGCACGTTGGGCGTCGGCCTGCAGGATCTGCATCCGCAGCGAATCGCTTCCGGTACCGCCGTCGCGGTTGCACAGACCGGCCATCAACAGCAGCAGGGCAAGCATCGGCATGGCACGGTGCTCCGGAGAAGGGAGCCCAGCGTTGCACTGTGGCCTGCGCTGTGAAATCGGCATGCGACGAAGACCGGAAAAGCGCGTGCCAAGCGCCGTCTGCAAGGATGAATCCGGGCCGCAGAAAAAAGGGCCGCCCAATCGGACGGCCCGGTGCAACGCCCAGTGCAGACGGGGCGCCTCATCCATGCAGGAACTGTGGCCGGGAAGCCGAAGTCAGGTCCTGCGCTGGATGGGGTGGATCAGGGAACCTGGCAGCAGACGCGTCCGCCGCTCCAGCGGCCGTTGCCGCCGTAAGGACAGCCCGGCGTGTACTCACAGCCCGGTGCGAACCCGGCCTTGGCCGGGGTGGTCGCGAAGGCCTGCGCGGCACCGAATGACATGGCGGCCACCACGACGAGGCCGGCAATGGACGAGAACAGCTTCTTCTTTCCGATCATCTGTATCTCCTTTGCAGAGCTTCGAGGCGGGTTACATGGGGTCGCAGCAGACCAGCAGGCCGTGGGAGCCTGCGTTGCCATAGGGGCAGCTCGGATGTTCCTTGCAGCCCGGCGCGAAGCCGGTCTTCACCGGAGTGGCGAAGGCCTGCGCGGCGCCGATTGACATGGCGGCCACGACGACGATGCCGGCAATGGACGAGAACAGCTTCTTCTTTCCGATCATGTGTATCTCCTTGGAATGGCGATGGAACATGAAGTCACCGCGTGCGGGGCGGTGTCGAAGCGGGATCAGTTGGCGACGCAGCAGATGCGCGTGCCGCCGGCGCGGCCATTGCCGCCGAACATGCATCCGGGGGTATCCACGCAACCCGGTGCAAAGCCGGTCTTCACCGGTGTGGCGAAGGCCTGTGCGGCCCCGAATGACATTGCAGCAACGATGACGATACCGGCGACGGACGAGAACAGCGTTTTCTTCCCGATCATGTGTATCTCCTTCAGTTGGTGTGGCTTCCCGGATTCATTGCGTTGGCGACGGCCTGCACCGTCCCGGTGTCGAGCTGGCCGACATGCTTGTAGGCGATGCTGCCATCTGCGGCCAGCACCATCAGCATCGGTGTCAGCGTGGCGCGGTAGCGCTTGGAGACTTCGCCCTGATCGTCGACGGCGATCGGAAACGCCAGCGCGTGCTTGCCTGCGTAGTCGGCAAGCTGGTCGTACGGTGGCAGGCCCACGCCCACCAGCTCGGCACTGCCTCGCGCAGCCGCGATCTGCTGCAGTTGTGGCACCGAGGCCAGGCAGTAACGGCAGGCGGTAGAGAAGAAGTAGAGGATCTGCGGCACGCCGCGCGCGCCACCGATATCGACATGGGTCTGCTGCGTCGTCCGCAGGGTCAACAGTTCAGGCCGGGTGCCGGTGGCAAGACCATGCGCGTCCAGCTGCGTCTGCTGCAGCTGCGCCGCCATCTGTTCGTTGACCTGCCGCAACTGGCGGTTCTGCCAGGAGAGCATGATGACCAGTGCGGCCAGCAGCAGGGCGACTACGGGAAACAGTGCACGCTTGAGCATCGATCATCCTTGAACGCCGCGTTGCATCGACCATACCGGAAACAGCAACAGGAATGTCAAGCTTTTGTATCATCGGTGACGCAGTTCCCAAACCTCAGGACGCCACCATGAGTGACCATGCTCCCGTTTCCCGGCCTAACCCGATCATCGAACTGCTGTTCGGCGGCAACATGCTGGAAGGCACCTTCAAGGCCGTGATCTGGGTCGCACTGCTGTCTGCGGTGCTGGCCTGGACGACCTTCCGCTGACGGGACGCTCAGGCCGCAGTGAAGGCCTGGCGCAGGCTGCGCAGCGTCGCCTGGCGATATTCGGCCGCACACGGCTCGCCCATTTCCAGCTCCTGCAGGCGCAGGCCGACCAGGGTCATCGACAGTGCGTATCCGCGCGCAGCATCGGCAGCGCGTGACAGGCCAAGTGC
This sequence comes from Stenotrophomonas sp. OVS01A, assembly GCF_019969775.1. NCBI lineage: Bacteria > Pseudomonadati > Pseudomonadota > Gammaproteobacteria > Lysobacterales > Lysobacteraceae > Stenotrophomonas > Stenotrophomonas sp. OVS01A. The sequence continues at coordinate 779,525 of NZ_JAHXYV010000001.1, forward strand.
ACGTCGGGTCAACGCGTCCACATGATCCATGTCCGGCAGCAGGCCCAGGTAGGCGCGCTCGGCGCTATCCAGATCCGGCGCGCGCAGGATCGCGTTGGCATCGGCGGTGGGGGTGACAGCGGCCATGCGGGATCCTTGTTGTCCGTGGGGCGGATGCAGGTTCGGTCAGAACGCGCGCATCAGCGAGATGAAAGCGGAGGTCTGGCTGCTGCGCCGTGCCATCGGGCTGTCTTCGACGGCATCACCGAACCGCTGGTTGGCGACGACGCCAGTTGCGCGCCATTTCGTACCCAGGGGCGTGCTGACCGCGATCTGCAGGCTCGGCGAGGTGGCACTGCCGGGCTTGTAGGCCGCCAGCCCGGAGCGCAGTGCTTCCTCGTCGCTGATGCCGTAGTAGTAGTCGAGCAGGCGGGCGCTGGAGTGCACCACGCCCACGCGCGGCACCCAGGTGAAGCGGCCGGCCTGGATCGGATAGCTGTAATGCAGGCTGGATTCAACACCGCCGCCGTGCCCGCTTACTTCGCGCTTCACGCTGGCCGCCACCGCGCCCCAGTCGGCGCTGTAGTCGGCGTTGATGCCGACCATCGCCGACATCTGCCGGCTGTGCAGGCGGCGCAGCTGCGGATCGTTCACGTCGTCGGTCTTGAAGCGCAACGTGTAGGGCGTCGCCACCGCCGACAGGCGCAGGCCGTCGGCCTTGTAGAGGTTCATGCCAAGCGAACCGGGGCTGGCGAAGAAGCGCTTGCCCTGCCAGGACAGCGCCGGCAGCACCAGCGGCTTGTCGTCATAGTGCGCGTAGGCGCCAGTGGTCGCGCCGAAGGTGATGCCGGCCTGTACCCCCGGAGCCTGTTCCTGCGCGGTGGCCAGCAGCGGCGTGGAGAGAGCGACGGTGCACAGCAGGGGGCGCAGCAGGGTGGGGGACAGTGAGGTCATCGATGTAGTGCGTTGCAGGGATGGCGATGCATGCTGCGCGCGCAACATTGTCGGAACATTGCGCAGGCGCAATCTGCTGGCATCGCCGCCACCTGCACGCCGAAGGCACTATGATCGGCACCGTTTCCGGTTGCCGAGCCCCCGATGCGCATTCTCCTGGTCGAAGATGACCCCGATCTCTCGCGAGCCCTGCAGTCCGGGCTTGAGCGCCAGGGTGTGGTCGCCGACGTGGTCGGCAGCCTGGCCGAGGCTGCGCTCGCCCTGCGTGAGCCGGTGCATCAGCTGATGCTGCTCGATCGGCAGCTGCCCGATGGTGATGGCGTGGGCTTCGTGGCGACTGCCCGTGCGCTGCGGCCGAACCTGGCGGTGATCATGCTCACTGCCAAGGGTGGGCTGTCGGACAAGGTGGAGGGGCTGGATGTCGGTGCCGATGACTACCTGGTCAAGCCGGTGGCGATCGAAGAGCTGATGGCGCGCATCCGCGCCGTCTCGCGTCGACCGTCGGCGATGGTGACCCCCCGGTTGCGGCTGGGCCGGCTGGAGTTCGATTTCGAATCGCTGCAGGCGCAGGTGGACGGCCAGCCGGTTGCGCTGCCGCGGCGGCAGGTGCTGGTGCTGCAGGCGCTGGCGATGCGGCAGGGGCGCACGGTCACCCGCAGCGCGCTGGAATCGGCGGTGTACGGATTCGATGATGAGATCCAGTCCAATGCGCTCGATGCGCATATTTCAAAACTGCGCAAGGCGCTGCAGCAGGCCGGGGCAGGCGTGGAGATCCACGTGATCCGCGGCGTCGGCTATCTGCTGGCGGAGGCCTGAGATGGCACGACCGATCCGTTCGATCACCCTTGGACTGGCGTGGCGGCTGTTCCTGGCGCAGGCCTTCACGGTGTTGTTCGCCGTCGTCGCGCTGATCCTGACCTGGGGCGACAAGGACACCTGGGGCATGGACATGTTCATGGCCGAGAGCGCAGCCAATGCGGTGCACAGCGAAGGCGGCCGTCTGGTGCTGGACGAAGCACGCTGGCAGAAGCTCGATGCGCGTGCCGGTGGCAACCTGTGGTTCGCGGCGGTGGACGATCGCGGTGCATGGCTGCAGCGCGGCACGCTGCCTGCCATCCACGCGCCGCTGCTGGCCCGCCTGCCGACACTGGGTGCCACCGAGCTGGGATCGCTGGTACCGCCGTACCTGGATGTGGCGCGGGTGATGATCCGCAACGAAGACGGCCGCCGCATCACGGTGATGGTGGGCGGGGCGCCGAAGGGCGGCCTGCTGGATGGCGCATTGATGGTGCTGCGGCTGATCGGCCTGTGGTTCTTCCTGCCGTTGATCGTGGTCACGCTGCTGGTGATGCCGACGGTGATCCATCGCGCCATGCGTGGCGTGCGCCGGTCCGCGCAGCAGGCCAAGGAGCTGGATATCGGCCAGCCCGGTGCGCGCCTGGACGCGCAGCTGGTATCGACCGAGGTCGCGCCTCTGGTCGAAGCGTTCAACGATGCGATCGACAAGGTGCAGCAGGGCTACGCAGCACGCGATAAATTCCTGGCCGACGCCGCCCATGAACTGCGGGTACCGATTGCGGTGGTACAGGCGCGCTTGTCGCAGTTGCCGCAGGGGGAGCTCAAATCGCAGCTGTTGACCGATGTCGCCCGTCTCGGCAACGTCGCCGAGCACCTGCTCGACCTGCAGCGCCTGGACCGGAACGTCGCAGCGCTGCAGCGCCTGGACCTTGCGCATGTCGTGCGCGAAGCGGCCGCCGACCTTGCGCCTCTGGTCGTTGGCGCCGGCTACGGCTTTGAAGTGGATGCGCCGGAGACGCCGGTATGGATCCATGGCGATGGCCTCGCCCTGGGGCGGGTGATCGCCAACCTGGTGCACAACGCCATCGTCCATGGCGGCGGGCGCGGCACCATCTGCGTGCGTCTGGACCTGCAGGGCCTGCTGGAAGTCAGCGACCAGGGCGCCGGCGTGCCGGTCGGTGACCGCGAGGCGATCTTCGAGCCGTTCCACCGCCTGCGTGCTGCTGGCAGTGGCAGCGGCCTCGGCCTGCATCTGGTCAAGGAGATCGTGCAGCACCACGGCGGCACGGTGAGCGTGGGCGAGGCCGTTGGGGGTGGGGCGAGCTTCCGGGTCAACTTCCACCGCGGCAGCGTGCGTCGCTAGCCGGGCGCTGACAACGCTGCACGGCGTTGCCTGATGGTTGGGTGAGGCCGCGCCTCGGCACGCTGTGTCGATGGCTGCCGATCGGACCTTGTCGCCCCTGTTTGGCCCCGCGTGCGCTGCCGCTCTGGTTGCCGGCGCGTTGGCCTGCGTGTTGTTGCCAGTGTTGCCACCGCTGTGGGCTTCTGTTGCGGCGACCGTCGTGGCCGCGTTGGGCTGGGTGTTGCGCTGGCGCGGACGCGCGGTGGCTGCGCTGCTGTTCGGGTTGGCCTGGACTTGCTGCCACGGGTATTGGGCAATGCAGGCGCAGCTGCCGGCCGGTTCTGCCGCGCGGGATGTGCTCGTCCGGGGGCAGGTCATCGATCTGCCGAAGGAAACGCCTGCACACACCCGCTTCGAATTCCGGGTGGATGCGTCCGATGCGATGCCGACGCTGCGTGGAAAGCGGCTGCAGGTGCTCTGGCACGCGCCACGCGGTGGGCCGACCGAGGCCGAGGTTGATCAGAGACATCACCTGCACGCCGGAGCTGACTGGCAGCTGTCGCTGCGCGTGCGACCGCCACGTTCACGCATCAACCCGGGGGGCTTCGATGGCGAGCGGCAAGCGCTGCTGCGTGGGCTGGCAGGGAACGCCAGCGTGCGCGATTCGAATTCCACGCGACAGCTGCGTCCTGCGCATGGCCTACCTGCGTGGCGCGAGCGCACCAGTGCCACCATTGCCAGGCAGATCGCATACCCGTCGGCGCGGTTCATCCAGGCCTTGGCACTGGGCGATACGCGCGGCCTGTCCGACGTCGATTGGGCACAGTTGCGCGCGCTGGGCCTGACCCATCTGATCGCCATCTCCGGCTTCCATGTCGGCCTGGTCGCGGGCTTCGCCGCATTGCTGTGCTCTGCGCTCTGGCGATCCTGGCCGGGGCTTGCCCGGTTCTGGCCACGACCGCAGGCGGCGGCCTGTGCGGCGGCGGCGGCAGCAGCCGGCTATGCCGTTGTTGCAGGCAGCGAGCTGCCGACCGTGCGTACTGCGCTGATGATCGCGGTGCTGGCCCTGGCGCGCGTTGCCCGCCGTCCGGTGACGGTAGCGCAGGGGCTGGCGCTGGCCGCGCTGGCGATGCTGCTGCCGGCACCGCTGTCGGTGCTGTCTGCGGGCTTCTGGCTCAGTTTCGGTGGGGTGCTGTGGTTGCTGTGGTGCCTGCCGCAGGGGCGGCCGAAGGGGGTCGCCGCGATGCTGCGCGGCGCTCTGGCAGGGCAGGGGGTGGCCAGCGTCGCTCTGCTGCCGCTGGCGGTGGCACTGTTCGGTGGCAGCGCACGGCTGGGGCCGCTGGTGAACCTGCCGATCATTCCACTGTGGAGCCTGCTGGTGGTGCCTCTGGCTCTGCTGGGAACCGCTCTGGAGGCCCTGCGCACCGGGGCAGGGCAGTGGCCTTGGCGCACGGCTGCCTGGGTGTTCGAGGCCAGTTGGCAGCTGCTGCAACCCTTGGCCGAGCACCCACAGGCGATGTGGTGGCTGGCGCAGGGGCCGGCCTGGGCGTTGCCGGCGGCCTTGCTGGGGGTGTTCTGGTGGCTGTTGCCACGCGGTGCCGGGGCCGGGCTTGCCGGTTCTCTGCTGTGCCTGCCGTTGCTGTGGCCGGCACGGTCGGGGCCGCGGCAGGGTGAGCTGGAACTGGTGGTGCACGATGTCGGCCAGGGCGCGGCGGTGCTGCTGCGGACCGCCCGGCACGCACTCTGGTATGACGTCGGCCCGCCAGCCGGCAGCGGCAGCGGGGCCGAGGAGCGGATGCTGCTGCCGACGTTGCGGGCGTTGGGACAGGAGCCGCCGGCACAGGTGATGATCAGTCACGACCACCTGGACCACAGCGGCAACCTCGCCGCGCTGCGCCGGCAATTGCCGGGTCTGCACGTACTGGCTCCACCGGGCAGTGCGATTGCCACGGCCAGCAGCTGCCAACAGGGCCTGCGCTGGCAATGGGACGGGGTCGATTTCCAGGTGCTGCATCCGCCCGCCGCGTTCCCTGCCGTTGGCGGGAAGGGCGCCGACAACGAAGCCAGTTGCGTGCTGCGGGTTGCTGGCGCGCACGGGGTAGTGCTGCTGCCCGGTGACATCGGCCGGCAAGGCGAACAGGCGCTGCTGGCGGGCGCTGCCGATATGCTGCGTGCGGACGTGGTGCTGGTGCCCCATCACGGCAGCGGAGGCAGTTCCACGCCGGACTGGGTGAAGGCGGTGGCGCCGCGGCTGGCGCTGGTCTCGGCCGGGCACCGGAACCACTTTGGCCACCCGAAACGTGACGTGGTGCGGCGCTGGCAGGCGGCGGGCGCCGAAGTGCTGTCCACCGCCGAGTCCGGCGCGATCCGCGTATGGCTTGGCGCACAAGGCCTGCAGCTGCGTGAACAGCGTATCCACGCCGCCCGGTGGTGGGATGCCGCTGGGCGAGCGCGGTCGGCTGCTATCCTATCGCCGATCGAACAAGCGGCCGCTGGGCCGGAGGGTTGAAACGTGTGGGAACTGGTCAAGGCCGGTGGCTGGCCGATGGTGCCGCTGCTGCTGTTGGGCGTACTGGCTTTGGCGATCGTCCTGGAGCGTTTCTGGTCCTTGCGGCGTAACGAGGTGCTGCCGCCTGGCCTGGGCCAGGAGGTGCGCAACTGGGCCGCGCGCGGCAAGCTGGACCCGGCGCACCTGCAGACCCTGCGTGCCAATTCACCGTTGGGTGCCCTGCTGGCCGCCGCGCTGGAAGCGCGCAACCGCCCGCGCGACCAGATCCGCGAGCGCATCGAGGACACCGGTCGCCATCTGGTGCACCGCATGGAGCGTTTCCTCAACGCGCTGGGCACCATCGCCTCGGCCGGCCCGTTGCTGGGCCTGCTGGGCACCGTGGTCGGCATGATCCAGATGTTCCTGGGCATCCTCGACCACGGCGTGGGTGATGTGAACCAGCTTGCCGGCGGTATCGGCAAGGCACTGGTGTGCACCGCCACCGGCATGATCGTGGCGATCCCGGCGCTGATGTTCCACCGCTTCTTCAAGGGCCGCATCCACGGCTACGTGGTGGAGATGGAGCAGGAAGCCAGCGCGCTGCTGGATACGCTGGACGGTCGCCCCGGGGTGATGACCCCGGCCCCCGCTGCGCGCGCGTCTTCCGCCGCTACGGCAAAGGCCTGATCGATGCGTATCGGCAACGACCGGTCCCAGGATGAGCCGCATATCGACCTGGTGCCGCTGATCGACGTCATCCTGGTGCTGATAATCTTCTTCGTGGTCACCACCACCTTCGACGCGCGATCGACCCTGCAGGTGCAGCTGCCGACCGCCAGCCAGCAGCAGACCAACGAGCCGCCGCGCTCGCTGAGCGTGCTGATCAACGCTGACGGCCGCTACTTCGTCAACGATCAGGAAGTGCTGCGCAGCGACGTCGAGTCGGTCAAGCAGACCATTTCGGCCGTCGCCGGCAGCGACCGCGAACAGACCGTGCTGCTGCGTGCCGACGCGCGCACTCCCTACCAGGCCGTGGTCACCGCGCAGGACGCGCTGGGCCAGCTCGGCTTCCGTCGTATCGCCATTGCAACAGCGCCAGAGGTGCGTCCATGAGTTCCCATCACGCGCCAGTGTGGCCGATCTACAAACGTCTGCTGGGCTATACCCGCACCTACTGGGTGTTCATGATCGGCGCGGTCATCGCGATGGTGGTCGAAGCTCTGGCCGGCTATCACTTCACCAAGCTGATGGAACCGCTGGTCAACCGCGGTTTCGTCAACCCCGAGCCGCGCATGGCGGTGATCCTGCCGCTGACCATTCTCGGCCTGTTCCTGATGCGCAGCGTGGCCACCTGGGTCAGCGACTACACGCTGGCCAAGACCGGCCGCAGCGTGGTCCGCGACCTGCGTGAACAGGTGCTGCAGAAGTACCTGCACCTGCCGTCCTCGCATTTCGATGCCGAGGCGACGCCGGTGATGGTCAGCCGCCTGAACTTCGACACCGAACAGGTCACCCAGGCCAGTGCCGACGCGCTGAAGACCGTGGTGGCCGATACCCTGACCATCATCGCCATGCTGGCGGTGATGCTGCAGATGAGCGTCAAGGTGACCCTGGCGATGCTGGTGGTGGTGCCGCTGATCGGCGTGATCGTGTCCTACGTGGGCAAGCGCTACCGGCGCATCAGCCGCGGCATCCAGGACGGCATGGGCACCATGGCGCAGACCGCCGAGCAGTCGCTGGCCGCGCAGCAGGAAGTGAAGGTACACGGCACCCAGCAGCACGAGATCTCGCGCTACTCGCGCCTGGCCAACCGCATGCTGGCGCTGAACATGAAGGTGGAAGTGACCCGCGCGGCGGCCTCCAGCGTGGTCCAGTTCCTGGCGGCGCTGGCGCTGGCAGTCATCGTCTGGGTGTCCACCCGCGAGGCACTGGCCGGCAAGCTCAATGCGGGCCAGTTCATGGGCCTGATGACGTCGATGATGGCCATCATTCCGTCGCTGCGGCGGCTGACCAGCGTGCAGACTTCGATCTCGCGCGGTGTGGCTGCGGCCGAGCGCCTGTTCGGCATCATCGACATGCCGGTCGAGCGCGACGAGGGCAAGCACGCGGTGCAGCGCGTACGCGGCGAACTGGCCTTCGAGCACGTCATGCTGCGTTACCGTGAAGACAGTGGCATCGCCCTGGACGACATCAGCTTCGTTGCCAGGCCGGGCACGGTCACCGCCATCGTCGGTCGTTCCGGCAGCGGCAAGACCAGCCTGATCCGGCTGGTGCCGCGCTTCTACGAACCCAACGGTGGCCGCATCCTGCTCGACGGCGTTGCCCTGGATGAGTATCCGTTGGCCGATCTGCGCCGGCAGGTGGCCATCGTCGGCCAGAAGGTCATGCTGTTCGACGACACCATCGCGGCCAACATCGCCTATGGCATGGATGCCACCGACGAGCAGATCCGTGCGGCTGCCGAGGCGGCCAATGCCTGGGAGTTCATCGCACGCATGCCGCAGCAGTTGCAGACGCCGGTAGGCGAGAATGGCGCGCTGCTGTCCGGCGGCCAGCGCCAGCGCCTGGCGATCGCCCGCGCCATCCTGCGCGATGCACCGATCCTGATCCTGGACGAGGCCACCGCGGCGCTGGACAACGAATCCGAGCGTCTGGTGCAGGATGCGCTGCAGCGCTTGATGCCCGAGCGCACCACGCTGGTGATCGCGCATCGCCTGTCGACCATCGAGCATGCCGACCAGGTGCTGGTGATGGACCATGGCCGCATCGTTGAACGCGGCACCCACCAGGAGCTGCTGTCGATGGGCGGCCTGTACCAGCACCTGCACAACATGCAGTTCCGCGAAAGGCAGGACTGATGGCGGGCAAAGGTACCCAGACCCCGCCGTACTGGTACGACGGCAGCCCGGCTCCGTGGCCGATGCGACTGCTGGCGCCGCTGTATGCCGGCGTCACCGCGCTGCGCCGGCGCCTGTACCGGCGTGGTTGGCGCAAGCGCCATGCGCTGGCGGTGCCGGTCATCGTGGTTGGCAACATCACCGCCGGCGGCACCGGCAAGACGCCGCTGACCATCGCCCTGGTCGAGCGCCTGCGGGCCGCGGGCTGGAAGCCCGGTGTCGCCAGCCGCGGCTACGGCCGTGAGCAAGCGGACAAGGCACGTTGGGTGGAAGCCGATACGCCGACCGCCCTGGGGGGCGACGAGCCGGTGCTGATCGCCTGGAAAACCGGCGTGCCGGTACGCGTGGACAGTGACCGCGTGGCAGCGGGCAAGGCGTTGATCGCCGCCGGCTGCGACGTGATCGTCTGCGATGACGGCCTGCAGCACTACCGGCTGGCGCGCGACATCGAGATCGAGGTGGTTGATGCCCAGCGCCGCTATGGCAATGGCCGGATGATTCCTGCCGGCCCGCTGCGCGAGCCGGTCAGCCGCGCAGCGGAATGCGATTTCCGGGTGGTCAACCTGGGCCAGGCGGATGGAGCGGCGGCTGCCCAGGCCTGTGGCTTCGGCCAATGGCCGATGGCCCTGCACATCGACAGTGCACAGCCGCTGGCCGGCGGGCGCGCACGTCCCCTTTCGTACTTCGCGGGCCAGCGCGTGCATGCCGTGGCCGGCATCGCCCATCCGCAACGCTTCTTCGACATGCTGCGCGCGCGTGCGATCGGCGTGGTGCCGCACGCCTTCGCCGACCATCATGCCTACCAGCCGCAGGATCTGTCCTTTGGCAGCCAGTTGCCGGTGCTGATGACCGAAAAGGATGCCGTGAAGTGCCGCGCGTTCGCCAATGACTGGCAGTACGCGGTGCCGCTGCGTGCCGAGATGCCTGCTGCTTTCTGGATCGCGTTGACCGATCGCCTGGACAAGCTGCGACCGAACTGAGGGGCCGTGCGGCGCTTGCAAATGGACGCCGCCGGCCGCATTCCTGCTGTATCGCGCCTGCCGAGTACCGCCCGCATGACCGACTTCGTTGTTGCCATCCCGGCCCGCTATGCCGCTTCGCGGCTGCCGGGCAAGCCGCTGCGCCTGCTGGGCGGAGAGCCCATGGTGCTGCATGTGGCCCGCCGCGCGCTGCAGGCCGGCGCAGGTGAGGTATGGGTCGCGACCGACGACCAGCGCATTGCCGACGCATTGTCCGGCCTGGCGGAAGTGAAAGTGGCGATGACCGCTGCTTCGCATGCCTCGGGTACCGATCGCCTGGCCGAGTGCGCGCGCATCGCGGGCTGGTCCGATGACACCGTGGTGGTCAACCTGCAGGGCGATGAACCGTTCGCGCCGGCTGCCGGCATCCGCGCCGTGGCCGAGGCACTGGTGGCGGGCAGCGCACCGATGTCGACCCTGGCCACGCCGGTCGAGGATGCCCACACGTTGTTCGACCCCAACGTGGTCAAGCTGGTGCGCAACGTGCGCAACGAGGCCCTGTACTTCAGCCGTGCGCCCATCGCCTGGCATCGCGATGGCTTCGCCCGCAGCCGCGACACCCTGCCCGAAGGCCATCAGTGGCTGCGCCACATCGGCATCTATGGCTACCGTGCCGGTTTCCTGCAGCAGTTCGCCTCGATGCGGCCGGGCACGCTGGAACAGGTGGAATCGCTGGAGCAGTTGCGCGTGCTGGAAGCGGGCTACCCGATTGCCGTGGCGATCTCGCCCGAACCCTTCCCGCCGGGCATCGACACCCCTGAAGACCTGCAGCGCGCCGAAACGCTGCTGCAGGCGATGGCCGCGCGATGAGGCTGCTGGTCGTCTGCCTCGGCAACATCTGCCGCTCGCCGATGGCCGAAGGCGCGCTGCGTGCCCGCCTGGATGCCTCGGCGCTGGCTGGGCGGGTACAGGTCGATTCGGCCGGTACCGGCGACTGGCACGTGGGCCTGCCACCCGACCGGCGTGCCATTGCATGCGCGGCCGGACACGGGGTGGACCTTGGCGGCCTGCGCGCGCGGCAGTTGCAGCGGCAGGACTTCGACGCTTTCGACTGGATCCTGTGCGCCGACGAGGCCAACCTGCGTGACGCCGCACGCCTCGCCACTGCCACCCAGCGCGAGCGCCTGGCGCTGTACCTGCCGTGGTCGGGCGGGCAGGGCGAACGTGCGATTCCCGATCCCTATACCGGCGGCAGCGATCATTTCGAACAGGTCTGGTCGCTGGTCGACGCTGCTGCCGAACGTACCGTGGCACGCCTGTTGCATCACGCCGACTCCGGCATAATCGGGTCATGAACATCCAGCCCGTCCCGGACCTGCCAGAGTTCGCCGCCTGGCTCAATGCCGCGCCCTGCACCCTGACCGAACTGCGTGGCCGGCCGGTCGCGCTGTTGTTCGTCAACGCGGCTTCCGCATGGAGTGCGCAACGGCTGGCCGAGTTCAGCCAGTGGCTGTCACGCCACCCCGGCAAGCTGCAACCTCTGGTGCTGCAGGTGCCGCGCTTCGACTTCGAGCGTGATGCCACGGCTGCGCTGAAACTGCTGCGCCGCCAGGGCCTGACCATGCCGGTGCTGCTTGACGCCGATTGGGATGGCTGGCGCCGCTTCGGCGTCAGCGCCTGGCCGACCATGGTGCTGCTGGACGCGCAGGGTCGCGAACAGCAGCGCTTGATCGGTCAGGGCGTGCCCGGCGAGCTGGAGCGGGCCCTGAATGCCCTCTGCGAGGGTGCGCCGTCGGCCCCTTCGCGTGGCGGCAGCGAGCTGCACCCCGAACCGCGCCAGGCGCTGCGATTCCCGATGGGTCTGGCGGTGAACCAGGAACGGTTGTACATCGCCGACAGCGGCCACCACCGCATCCTGGAATGCAGTCATGGCGGCCGCGTGCTGCGTCAGTTCGGCTTGGGTACCGCCGACTTCATGGACGGCAACCTCGCCGAAGCCGCTTTCCACCGGCCGCAGGCGCTGGCGCTGGAGCGCGAGTCGCTGTACGTGGCCGACACCGGCAATCACGCCGTGCGCCGGATCAACCTGCTGACCGGCCTGGTCGACACCCTGTGCGGCAACGGCCGTCCGGGCGCCCCCGTGGAAGGGCCGGTGACGCAGCCACGGCAGGTGTCGCTGGATCATCCGGTGGGCCTGGCCATCGCCGAAAACCAGCTGCACATTGCCATGGCCGGCGACAACCGCATCTGGAGCTACCACCTCGGCCAGCGCAGCCTGCAGTGGCGCGCCGGCAGCGGCGCCATCGACGAGCGCGATGGCAGTGGCCATCTGGCCGCGTTCGCCCAGCCCACCGCCGTGGCCGTGGTCCAGCAGGTGCTGTACGTGGCCGATGCGCTGGGCTCTTCGATCCGTTCATTGCAGTTGCGCGGTGACCTGGTGCAGACCCTGGTCGGGCAGGGCACCTGGCGTTTCGGCGAGGACGATGGCCCGCGTGCGCAGGCCAGCCTGCAGTTCCCGCAGGCGATCGCATTGAGCCCGGATGCCCCGTTGTTGTGGATCGCCGATACCGGCAATGGCCGCCTGCGCACGTTGCGCCTGGGCGGCGGCGAACTGACCACCCAGCCCTTGCCGCGGCGCCTGCATGGCCCCGCCGGTCTGGCCGTCGGTGCCGGCGCGGTGTGGATCGCCGAAACCGATTCCCACACCGTACTGCGCCTGGACCCTGACAGCGGCGTGCTCAGCGAAGTGCCGATCAGCGAATGACCGTTGTTCCTGTCCCGACCTTCGATGGCAAGGCATTCGCGGCCCAGCTGAGTACCGCCCCGGGCGTGTACCGCATGTACGCGGCCGACGACACGCTGTTGTACGTCGGCAAGGCCCGCGCGCTGCGCAACCGCGTGGGCAGCTATTTCAACGGCAGTCCGAAGAACGCGCGCATCATGTCGATGCTCTCGCAGATCGTGCGCATGGATGTGACCGTAACGCGCTCGGAAGCCGAAGCGCTGCTGCTGGAAAACCAGCTGATCAAGTCGCTGTCGCCGCGCTACAACGTGTCCCTGCGCGACGACAAGACCTATCCGCATGTGCTGCTGACCCGCGAAGACTGGCCGCGCATCGCCCTGCATCGTGGTCCACGTGCCATTCCCGGGCGCTATTTCGGGCCTTATCCCGGCGTCACCGCGGTGCGCGAGACGCTGAACCTGATGCACAAGCTGTTCAAGCTGCGCAGCTGCGAAGACAGCGTGTTCCGTAACCGCTCGCGGCCCTGCCTGCAGTATCAGATCGGACGCTGCAGCGCGCCGTGCGTGGAACTGGTGCCAGCAGCGGACTACGCCGAGTCGGTGCGCCGCGCGGCGATGTTCCTGGAAGGCAAGAGCGATGAGCTGACCCGGGAGCTCGGCGAGCAGATGCAGGTCGCCAGCGAAGCGCTGGAATTCGAGCAGGCCGCGCGACTGCGCGATCTGATTACTTCATTGCGCAGCATGCAGACCCGCCAGTACGTGGACGGCCGCGCGGCCGACCTCGACGTACTGGCGGTGGCCATGCAGGGCTCGCAGGCCTGCGTGATGCTGCTGGCCTTCCGTGATGGCCGCAACCTGGGCACCCGCCCGTTCTTTCCCCGCACCAATGGCGAGGAAAGCCCGGATGAAGTGCTGGCGGCCTTTGTCTCGCAGTACTACATCGAATTCGAGCCACCGCGCGAGATCCTGCTTGACCGCGAAATTCCCGATGCCGATCTGATCGGTTCTGCGCTGTCGGCCTCGGCCGAGCGCAAGGTGCAGTTGAAATGGAACGTCCGCGGCGAGCGCGCCGGCTACCTGGAACTGGCCAGTCGCAACGCGCAGTTGACCCTGGCCACCGAGATCAACAGCCGCACCGCGCAGCACGCGCGCAGCGAAGCGCTGCGGGTGATGCTGGGGCTGGCCGAACCGGTGAAGCGGGTGGAGTGCTTCGACATCAGCCACACCATGGGCGAAGCCACCGTGGCCTCCTGTGTGGTGTTCGATGCTGCCGGCCCGGTGCGTGCGCAGTACCGCCGCTTCAACATCAGTGGCATCGAGCCGGGCGATGACTACGCCGCGATGCGCCAGGCGATCGATCGCCGCTTCCGCCGCGCGGTGGAAGAGCAGGGCGTGCTGCCGGATGTGCTGCTGATCGACGGTGGCGCCGGCCAGCTGGCACAGGCCCAGGCGGCGCTGGCCGATCTGGGCGTGGAAGACGTGCTGCTGGTGGGCGTGGCCAAAGGCGTGGAACGCCGTGCCGGCCACGAAGCGCTGGTGATGCCCGATGGCCGCGAACTGCGCCCGGGTGCGGCCGATCCCGCCCTGCAGTTCATCCAGCAGGTGCGCGATGAAGCGCACCGCTTCGCCATCACCGGCCATCGCGGGCGCCGGCAGAAGGCCCGGATGACCAGCAAACTGGAAGACATCCCCGGCATCGGGCCGCGACGGCGCGCCAGCCTGCTGAAGCATTTTGGCGGTCTGGTCGGCCTGAAAGCGGCCGGAGAAGCGGAAATTGCCAAGGTGGAAGGCATCAATGACGCCCTCGCAGCGCGCATCTACGCTAACCTGCACGGGTTGGCCGCGCCGGATCCGGCCGAGTAGAGAGAGAATAAAGCCGCATGACGTTGACCCTGCCCACCTGGCTGACCCTGTTGCGGATCGTGATGATCCCGGTGCTGGTGCTGGTGTTCTACCTGCCCTACACCTGGACCAACTTCGCATCGGCGGCGATCTTCGGCCTGGCCGCGATCACCGACTGGCTCGATGGCTGGATCGCGCGTCGCTACGGCCTGGAGTCGGCGTTCGGCGCCTTCCTCGACCCGGTGGCGGACAAGCTGATGGTGGCGGTGGCGCTGTTCCTTATCGTGCAGGGTCATCCGACCCCGTGGATGGCGTTCTGGGCGGCGGTGATCGTCGGCCGCGAGATCGCGGTGTCGGCGCTGCGCGAGTGGATGGCCGAACTCGGCCAGCGTGCCAAGGTGCGGGTGGCGATGATCGGCAAGGTCAAGACCACCGCGCAGATGGTCGCGCTGCTGTGCCTGCTGTATTCGGTGGCGCCGAACGTGCCGGTCGACGACATCTGGATGGGCCCGCCGGTATTCCATATCGGTGACTGGACCCTGGCCATTGCCGCGGTGCTGACCCTGTGGTCGGGCCTGCAGTACCTGCACGCCGCCTGGCCCAGCCTGCGTGACGACGAGCGCGCCGCGCGCGAGCGTTCGCGGCAGAAGAAGCTGGGCAACTGAGCACCGGGGTCGGATCCCTTTCCGCAGGAAAGGGCTCTGACCCCATCGCTGCCATCATCCACGCATGGCGTGGATCTACTGGGCATGCGTGCACTGTGTGGGGCTTCGCGTGATCCCTCATCCACGCATGGCGTGGATCGCCTGGAATGTGTCCTGCGGTAGATCCACGCCATGCGTGGATGACGCATTCCATGACCTCTCGATCTGCCTGAAAAAAAGGCCTTGACGCGTTGCGCAGAACAGGTAGAATTTCGCCTCCCAAGCGGGAATAGCTCAGTTGGTAGAGCGCAACCTTGCCAAGGTTGAGGTCGCGAGTTCGAGTCTCGTTTCCCGCTCCAGATTCAAGAAACGCGCTCCCGAAAGGGGGCGTTTTTCGTTTGGCCGGAGCGGCTTCATCCCCACTTCACCGCCACCCCATCGCCTCAACACGCGCGTTGGCGAAGCTGCATCTCCGTTCCAATCCGGTGATGCCGCGATGCCTCACACTCCCCCTGCCAACGACTACGACGTGGTCATTGTCGGCGCCAGCTTTGGCGGTGCCGCC
This sequence comes from Stenotrophomonas sp. OVS01A, assembly GCF_019969775.1. Taxonomy (NCBI): domain Bacteria; kingdom Pseudomonadati; phylum Pseudomonadota; class Gammaproteobacteria; order Lysobacterales; family Lysobacteraceae; genus Stenotrophomonas; species Stenotrophomonas sp. OVS01A. The sequence goes on from NZ_JAHXYV010000001.1 coordinate 794,735, forward strand.
TGCGCACTTGCCGCCGCTCAGTACGGCCTGCGCGTCTGCGTGCTCGAGCGCAAGGCCGACCCTGGCGAACGCCTGCATACCACCGGCATCGTGGTGAAGGAGGCGATGGAACAGACCTGGCTGGGGCGCATGCCCGATCATCTCGTGCAACGCGTCGCACGCGTGCGCCTGTATGCGCCGAACCTGCACAACGTGCTGCTGACCGCACCGGGTTACTACTTCCTCACCACCGATACGCCGAACCTGATGCGCTGGCTGGCCAGCGAACTGCGCGCCAGTGGCGTGGACCTGCGGCTGCAGCAGTCGTTCACCGACGCCTGCCGCGACGGCGACGCGTGGCAGGTTGAAGGGGTGGGGCGCACGGCCTATCTGGTCGGCGCTGATGGCGCACGATCACGTGTTGCCCAGCGTACCGGCCTGGGCCAGGTGCGCGACAACCTGTATGGCGTCGAGCGCGAGTTTGCCGGCGTGCAGCTGCCGCAAGGCGATGCCTTGCACTGCTTTGTCAGCCTCCGGTTCGCACCCGGCTACATCGGCTGGGCCGCGCAGAACCCCACCGGCGTGCAGGTGGGATTGGCACTGCGGCATGATCCCGCACATGCACGCGCGCCGGATATCGAGGGATTCCTTGAACACGTGCGCGACGTTGTGGGACTTCCGCACTCGGCCCAGGTTGCCGGCACCCGCGCGGGGCTGGTGCCCTGCGGGTTGCCGGATGGCCCGATCACCGCGCCGGGCGTGATCCTGACCGGTGATGCGGCAGGTGTTGTTTCGCCGCTGTCGGCCGGCGGCATCCACTCGTCATGGCGGCATGGCTGGGCGGTCGGTGATGCGATCGGGTTGCACCGGCGCGGCAAGGGGCCGGCCGCAGAGCAGGTGGCGCGTCAGGCCGCCCCCACTTTTCACCGCAAGCGCATGCTGCGCTGGGCAATGGACCACCTGCAGCGGGACTGGCCGGTCAATGCGCTGCTGCGTACCGGCCCGATGCGCCGGTTGGCCGAGCAGATCTACTTCCATCGGCGGGGCGTGCGGATGTGATCCTGAAGCTGAACGCTGCTTCATGAGAGGGCAGCAGAATCCTGTTGACGCCGTGCAGCAATCCCGACACAATAGCGCTCCTTCGACGCAGGTCGAACGGAATCTGCGGGAATAGCTCAGTTGGTAGAGCGCAACCTTGCCAAGGTTGAGGTCGCGAGTTCGAGTCTCGTTTCCCGCTCCAGATTCAGAAAAACGCTCCCGCAAGGGGGCGTTTTTCGTTTGCGCACCGGCAAGGGATTGCGATCGTGCTAGCGCGGGCTGCCTCGACCCGCACCGCACCAGGTTCGCACGTCCGCACGATCGAAGCCGGCGCAGGTGTTCTTCCGCGGGATGTACAGATACGGGGCGTCGGCCTGGTAGGTGAAGTGGTAGTAATAGGTCCGGTCCTGGCCGTACAGCCAGTAGTTCGACGAGCCCTCGTTGATCACGTAGGGCTCGAAGGAAAGTAGCGACGACTGCGCGGGAATGAAGTTGCTGCGGTCCATCAGCAGCATGGCCGCGTTCGACGCCAACGGAGTGGTCAGGCAGATCGCCGTCGTGCCCACGATGAGTACGGTCGCGAAGATGCCGAGCGTGCGGCGAAGGGCGGATTTCAAGCGTATTGCCTGCCGGTGGAAGCGTTCAGGACACTGTGCCGCAGCGCTCGCGGACAGTCCAGCGTTCAGCTTGGCGGCGCCGATGAAAGGCTGTGGAAAGGCCGAGGGTTCGCAATGCATGCACCGCACACGCGCTGTAACGCACCTCCGACCGATTCTCCATGTCCACTCCACAATCGCGGCGTAGCCTCCTCGGCTTCTCTCTCCACGAAGGCGGGCGGGTGGCCAGTCGCATCACTTTCCCGGCAGCGTTCGCGCGCCGGTATGCCGTCGTCCCACGCATCGTCCTGGGTACCGGGGCGCTGCTGACCAGCATGATGCTGGTGGGCTGCATGTCGGTGCCGGTTCCCGATCTGCCTGATCGCGTACCAGCAGTCTGGAGTCAGACCGCGGCGGGGCAGGGCGTAGCGGTCGACGCGCGGCAGTGGTGGAAGGTGCTGGCCGATGCGCGCTTGAACGCGCTGGTGGACGAGGCCGTCGCCGGCAATCTGGACCTGCGCCAGGCCACCCTGCGGTTGCAGGCGGTACGCCTGCTGTCGGGCACCTCCGATGCGCGCTTCCGTCCGGAAATCTCCGCCAGTGCCAAGCAGGTTCAGGACGCCGCCGCGGTCGACACGTACTTCCACGCCGGCGTTGAAGCGATCTGGGATCTTGGCCTGTTTGGCGCAGCGGAGAGTGCCCGTCTAGGCGCGCAGGCGGCCAACGGAAATGCCGAAGCACTGCGCGATGCGGCACAGGTGGCGGTCATCGCTGATGTGGTGCGCAGCTACCTGGATCTTTCCGTCGCGCAGGCGCAGGTGGATCTGCTGGGCAGGCAGCAGGCCGTTGACGCACGTGGCGAGCAACTGGGCCTGGTGCGGCAGCGCCTGCATCTGGACGAGCCCGGTGAACTGGATCGCCTGCGCGCGCGGCGGGCGGCCACGCGCGCGGCCATTGCACAGGCGAATGAGAACGCGGGCAACGCCTCGCGCGCGTTGGCGCTGCTGCTGGGTCGCGATGGTCCGGATCCGGCCTGGAATGCGTACCGCACGCCACCGCAGTTGAACGCCTTCACCCTGCAGCAGGTGCCGGCCGATCTACTGCGCCATCGCCCGCAGATCCTGCTGGCCGAGGCCGATGTGCTGCAGGCTGCCGCCGGAAAGGGCAGTGCACGCGCGTCGATGTTCCCGAAACTGAGCCTGGGCGGTTCCATCCTGTACGCCTACAACCTGACCCAGAATGCTCGCTCCAATTCCGATTCCAGCCCATCGATCGGTCCCTACATCGATATCCCTCTGTGGGATTGGGGCCAACGTCGCGCGCGCTATCAATCCGACGACAAGCAGCTGGATGCAGCCTTGCTGGGGTATCGCAAGGCAGTGCTGCAGGGCGTGGCGGATGTGGAGGGTGCACTCGGCAGCCTGGCCCGCCAGGACAGCAGCATCCAGTCGCTGCAGGTGGCCGACGAAGCAGCCCGGCAGCAGGTCGTACGACAGGCCCGGCAGGTGCAGCTTGGTCTTTCCAGTGAGTTCGACGGGTTGGAAACCCAGCGTGCCGCGCTGTCCGCGCAGGCCGACCTGATCGGCGCGCAGGGTGCTCGCGTACTTGCATTCGCGTCGCTCTATCGCGCAGTGGGCGGTGCTCCCTTGCCAGCCGAGCCTGAAGGCGACGCGCAATGATCGCGCTTGCCCGCAAGACCCTGGTTTACGAGTGGCGCCGTTTCCTGCCGGTAGTGCTCGCCATGTGTTTCGCCGGCGTGTTGCTGATCGTGCAGGCGGCGCTGGTGCTGGGCATCTTCGGCACCGCCGCGATCTACGTGAAGGCATCCAGCGCCGATGTCTGGGCGGGCTTTGCCGGCACGCAGAGCGTGAACTACGGTCATGCGATCAGTGCGGATGTAGAGAATCGCCTGCGGATGGACCCGGATGTCACCCGCGTCGAACCCTACGAGTGGGTCGATGGCGAGTGGCGCTCCAGCGCACAGGGTGCCGGCAACGTGTCGGTGTATCTGTCCGGCATCTCCACGGCAGGCGACGCGATGATGTTCTCGCGCATCCTGTCGCCCGATCTGCGTGCCCGGTTGCGCGAACCCGGTGCGGTGATCGTCGACAGCGCGGACCTGGATACGCTGGGCGTCGATCTGCACCGCAACCGCGCGTGGATCAATGGCAAGGCCGTGCGTGTGGTTGCAGCGCAACCCGGCCTGCGTGGCCTTGGCGGCGTCAACGTGCTGGCGTCTTTGGATACCGCGCGTGCCATCGCCGGAACCGATCCGCATGAAGGCAGCACCTATTTCGTGGCGGGCACGCGCTCACCGGAGCTGGCCGCGCGCGTGCGCGATCGCCTCAGTGCATCGACGGGCCGCGCCACGCCCGTCGAGTTCTGGACAGCGCCGGAGTTCGCCAGTCGTTCGCAGCAATACTGGCTGTTCGATACCGGCGCCGGCATCGCAGTGCTGTTCATGGCGGTCATTGTCTGCTTCGTCGGCGCGGTGATCACCAACCAGTCGTTTGCCGCAGTGGTGGCCGGGTCGGTACGCGAGTACGCCACCCTCAATGCGCTCGGCGCAGGCCGCTACGCGCTGGCTCGTGTGGTGTTCGAACAGGCCGTGCTGATCGGTGGTGTCGGCATGCTGCTGGCCGCAGCCTTCAGCGCGGTGGTGCTGATGGCCGCGCAGACCCAGCGCGTACCGGTACAGCTCACGCCAATGGTGATTCTTGGCTGCGTGGCGCTGGTCGCGGTGATGGCCATGCTGTCGAGCATCATGGCGGTGCGCAGCGTCGTCCGTTCCGATCCATCGCTGCTGTTGCGTTGAGGGGCCACCGATGACGAATGCTCCCATCGCGATCCCGACCCTGCGTGCCGACGCACTCGAAAAGGGCTTCGTGTCCGGCGATGTGCATGTGCCCGTGCTGCGTGGCCTGTCGTTGGACATCTATCCCGGCGAATTGACCCTGGTATCGGGCCCCTCCGGCTGCGGCAAGAGCACGCTGCTGTCGCTGATGTCCGGGCTCTCAACGCCTGATGGCGGTCGCGTGCATGCGCTTGGCCAGGACGTCAGCCACATGACCCGCAGCGAGGTGGAGCGTTTCCGTCTGCACCACGTCGGTTTCGTGTTCCAGGGCTTCAACCTGTTCCCGGCGCTGACGGCGCTGGAGCAGGTGCAGCTGCCGTTGGGCTATCGCGGCATGCGCAACCGCGACAGCGAGCCGTTGGCGCGGCAGGCGCTGGACGAAGTCGGCCTCTCGCACCGCAGCCACATGCGCCCGGCACAGCTGTCCGGCGGCGAGAAGCAGCGCGTAGCCGTCGCCCGTGCGTTCGCCAAGTCACCCACGCTGATCTTCGCCGATGAGCCCACCAGCGCACTGGACGCCGAGAACGGCCAGCGCGTCATCGACATCCTGCACCGTTATGCGCGCGCGCATCAGGCCACGGTGTTGTGTGTAAGCCACGATCCACGCCTGATCCGCCATGCGGATCGGGTGATCGCCATGGAAGACGGCACGGTCCGCGATGACCGCCGCCAGAACGAAACCGTAGAGCACAGCCCATGACCAGAATGCCGCGATTGTTCTCCCTCAGCTTCTCCTTGGGCGCTGCATTGCTGCTTGGTGCCTGCAGCAAGGATGCACCCGTACCCGCGCAGCCGACCGCTGCCACGTCCGCCAGCGCGGACAACGTCGCCGTCGCCCGCGGCATCATCGATGTGGAAGGCGGGCTGATTGCACTGGTACCAGCGATGGATGGTTCGGTCAGCACCGCGCCGGTGAAGGAAGGAGCGGCGGTGCGCAAGGGCGATGTCCTGCTCGCCCTGGATGGCGCACTGCTTGAACAGGAGGTGGGCATGGCCAATGCCGATCTCGCGCTGGCTACCGATCGGCTGAAGGGCAGCCAGGCGCAGCTGCGCGAACTGGAGCGCAACGCCATCCGCCTCGCCACCGGCGCCAGCGAAGGCGTGTCGTCCAGCCAGCAGGCCGACGCAGCCAGGCAGCAGCTGGCCGGCGTCCGCGCCGATGTGGATGTGGCCGGAGCGCAGGTCGACATGGCCCAGCACAAGCTGGAGCACGCCAGGCTCAAGCTGCGACAGATGTCGCTGACCGCACCGGACGCCGGCATCGTGGTCGGCCAGGTGCCGGGCGTGGGTGCGTTCGTGCAGGCCGGCAAGCCGGCGATGTCACTGTTGCCGGCGCGACCGTTGCAGGTGCGTGCCGAGCTGAGTGCGGCCTACGCCGATGCCGTGCAGGTTGGCATGCGTGCGACGGTGGTGATCGATAGCGATGGCGCAGAGGGCAAGCCACTGCCGGTGGCACGTGTGGTCCGCATCAGCCCGGTGTTCGCGCAGGCACGGTTGCCCGAAGACGCAGGGCGCGGCGTGGCCAAGGTGGTGGAGTGCGTGCTGGAATTCGAGAGCGCCGCCAAGGCGCGCGTCGGCCAGCATGTGCGGGTGGAGTTCCACAGGTAGGGGCGTGCTTCGCTAGGAGCGTGCGCGTCGGGTCTGTTTCCCGGTCAGCGCCCGCCACGCACTGGCCAGCGACACCACGCACAGCGCCAGCAGCAATCCCACATCCAGAAGCAGCAGCCACAGCAGGTGCATTCCCTGCACCGGCGCCTGGTGCAGGGCGGCGGCCAGCCACGGGAACGACCAGGCCAGCAGCAGCACCAGGGCGATCAGCAGCCGCAACCACACGCGCCCTGGTTTCCAGGGACGCACGATCAGCACGGTGACCACCAGTTCCGCTCCGGCCAGTACAGCGAACTGGATGACCGCGCCGGTGGGGTAGGGCAGGGTTGCGCCTTCGAAGTGGCGCAGCATCCAATAGTCCGGGGTGAAGCCTGCATTGATCAGTGCAGCAATCACCGCAAGCCAGGCCAGGGCGACAAGGCTCCAGCACAGGCGGGCGAAACGAGGTCTCGTGGGCGGGTTCATCGGTGCTGCGGACTGTTGACGGCGTGAAGGAATTTGGACACAATAGCGCTCCTTCGACGCAGGTCGGAGAATCTGCGGGAATAGCTCAGTTGGTAGAGCGCAACCTTGCCAAGGTTGAGGTCGCGAGTTCGAGTCTCGTTTCCCGCTCCAGATTGCACAGGGCCCCGGTTGGGGCCTTGTTTTTCTCCCGCCACGGCAAGGCGGGGCACGTTGAGCCACAAGGCTCTTCGCGCAGTCAGAAAAGTGAAAACTGTTGTGAAATGGCTGGTGTGTGTCCCGGGCTTCCGGTACCATGACGGCTTATGCGGGAATAGCTCAGTTGGTAGAGCGCAACCTTGCCAAGGTTGAGGTCGCGAGTTCGAGTCTCGTTTCCCGCTCCATGTTTCGACAGGCCCCATCGCGGGGTTTTGTCATGTCAGGGGCGTCGTTCCTGATCGCAGTACGTTGGCCTCATGGCAGAGTGGCTATGCACCGGATTGCAAATCCGTTTACAGCGGTTCGATTCCGCTTGAGGCCTCCAAATAAACCCCTGATTTATCAGGGGTTTTTCTTTGCATGGCGTTCGGCGCCGTTGTGCAGCATCGCCTGATTCGACCGCGAAATCATCGGTCTGCCACCCGTTTCCGGGTGGCAAACTCGCGTTTACATGCGCCGAGTGCGTTTACGTGAGTTGGAGCAGGGATGGCAACGAAGCGACGCCGGTGCGACTCCTGGCAGTACACGATTAAGCGGGCAGGCTCACTGTCCGCCCAGCCTATCCGGCGAGTCCTTGGGACTGGAGGGACACTGCACCCGACCACGTGCTGCAGGAGGACATCGTGCTGACGGAGAGCCTGCAGATGCGTAGCGCCCCGCTGTATGACGCGGTGGTGGTCACGGGAGAACTGTCCAGAAAGGGTGTGACTTGCAAGGTCCGTCGGGAAGGGGGAGCCGGCCAACTGTTTGCCCCGCAAGTCAGCAGTCCGCTAATCAGTATCGCCGCTGCCGGTGCCGAGCGCGGTCGGAACATCCTGTCTGATCGCGGTGAGCAGGCTGGCCGTAGATGTCACCGTGCGGCTTTTCGCCAAGCCGCTGAAGCCAGGCGAGGTGGGAGTGATCATGCCCCTGGATCTGGTCGAGGTCACGGGCTCGGAGGGTATGTGGCACGGTCAGTGCGAGTCGCTACGCATTGAGGTGGCGGTTGAGCAGCAGACCGTTGTGAACGAACTCCGTGCCATCAACCAAAGAGGGCTGACCTGTGTATAGCATTCAGTTATCACATCGCGGACTGCGTCGACCTCATGTTTTTGATGTGGTTATAGATCTTTTGAATGAACTCCCAGTCGGAAGGAGGGGAGGTCTTTTGGATCATCTTCGAGACGCTGAGTCCTTGATCGCACATGTTTGTGCTTCTGCACATGATTTGTGCATAAAGCCCGTTGCTTTCGCATCCGCCCGAGAGGTCGCAGGCGACGAGTTGACTCGCGAGGTACCTGGCCGCCGGTAGCTTGCGCCTTTCATCTTGATTCTGAGCGACTTCCATTCCTAGTTGCCACTCATTACTCTCAGGCTGTTCCGAAAGTGCGGTCACTGCATCCATGAAGGCTGACGGGTTTTCAGAGCCAAGGGCGATTCCTTCTGCCATCTCTCTCGCTTCGCTTGACATCGGCTCCCCAGCTAGGCCTGCCAATGTTTTGGCAAGTACAACGTCAGAATCGCCTTCTTCAAGTATCGATAGCTCGATTTCGTTCAGGTCTACAGACTTGGTGTCGCAGAAAGTTAGGAGGAAATCCCTGCTCTTTTTCTGGGACTCTGACCGGATTGGACGCGGAACTTCGAGATCGCTGCACAGATAAGCTGCGGTATACAAATAGGATAGCTGCTGACCCCTGTCCAAATGAGACCTTGAAAGGGCAGTCCTGAGTTGGGAGTAGGTGCGGGCAGTGTCGAGTGGAGCCGATCGGGTGCTCCATCCAGAGCGTGGAGCATCCATCCCTATGGTCTTGATCTCTGGCGTCGGGTTCAGTTTCGACGCTGGCTGAGAGCCATGAGGTAGGTTGCTTTGCTTATGGGAACTAAGGTAAGCGGCAAGCGCAAGAACTGCGCTTGCCGCGACGAGTGTCAAGCCGATTACCTTTCGACTCACTTTCCGCAGGCGCTAGTGGGGCCAAATTGCACTGAGCCAGACGTGTAGATGCGCTTGAACTTTTGGCGCTCGCCAGAACTTTTGAGCAAAAGTGTAATTTCGGTGCCGACTTGCATGAGCGGGTCTCGTACGAGATAAGCCTGCGCGGCCCGTGCGAGCAGGACCGTTTCATCGGTGCAATTCAGGTCAGAATTCTCGACCTGCTTCCTCACCAGGTTGACTCTGTTGCCGCTCCCGACGTCAAACCACACGCCGCCACCTCCGACGCCGCCAGTTCCTCCGCCACCTCCGCCGCCGCCGCCGCCACCGCCACCGCCGCCCGGGAAGCCGTCCTCATAGCAGACCTGCTGCATCTGATTCATAACCATTCCGATGCCGCAGGAGATGCCTGCTTTTGCAATGGGGGCGTAGGCCATGCCAGCACTCAAAACGACCAACAGACATGCTAGTTCGCTTCTTTTCATGTAAATCGCGTCCGTGTGAAATGCTCTCATGAGCGTTATAGGAATATCATGGAGTTGTTAGTGTCTCGTGAAAATATGGGCTCGGTGGGCGATCCACGTTCTCTGCAGCCATATCGTTATGTACAGATATTGGGCAGACCGATGTTCAGAGATCAGGCCACAGATCCCGGTAGCGACCGGCCTTTTTGCGAGGGTGTTGACCATTCTGCTTATGCGGTAGGCCCCTTATCGCGCGATATCAACGGCTCCTGGGGCGAGATTGCCGCCATGTGCTATTCCGCCCAAATCGAAGCCGCCTACCAGAAGCTGGTTCGCATGACCGGCGCCACGCTGTCTCTGCAGGAGTTTGCCGCCCTCTACGCCCACGACCCAGGCAAAAAGCGTCCGAAGACTCCGAAGGCGATGGATGACGCGTTCCGGGCCGGCACCAGCGCGGCTGAGCGGGCTGTGTGGGCGGAGATCTAGCAGTAGAATCAGGTCGAGGCCGCGATTCTGGAGCAGGTGCTTTTCGCCAACAGGAAGCGCCTGGCCGATGCGGAGCGATCGCTGCAGGCCAAGGAGACGAAGAAGGCCCGGGAAGACGTGCGAATCGCCGGCAACAAGATCGAGCGCGCCATGGGCAAGTTGGCCGACCTCAAGCGCGCCGACCGGCAAGGACCGGGACAGTCGAATCTTCCCCGGCGTGTATGCCCCGGTGATCGTTTCCGAGGGCGGCAAGCTGACAATCAATCCGATGCGCTATCAGTGCCATGTGGCCGGGAATCTGGCCAACTACGATCAGCGCTTCCCCGGCACCTACAACGCCCGCCGCGATAGCCTGGAGAAGTTCTGGGCGTCGGCCCTTGATCACACCCACGGCTTGATAGTGGTCGATACCTTCTACGAGAACGTGGAGGGACAGGACGGCAAGAACCAGGTGGTGCGGTTCACACCGCGCACGCGCGAGCCGATGCTAGTGGCTTGCCTGTGGTCGCACTGGGTGGATCCGGCCGGCAAGGAACCGGATCTGCTGTCCTTTGCCGCTATCACCGACGACCCTGAGCCCGAGGTGGCGGCTGCAGGGCACGATCGGACCATCATCAACATCAAGCCCGAGCACGTCGACGCGTGGCTCAATCCGGACCCGGCCGACCTGGCCGCGCTGTATAGGATCTTTGACGACAAGCGGCACCCGTTCTACGAGCACCAGCTGGCCGCGTAGGGAGAATCCCGAACGTCAGTGGGTGGTTGCCCGATAGTGCCCAGCCGCCGGCGCTGGCATTCTGACTGTGCCGGATCTGGGGCCGCAGGGAGCTCAACCCGGGGGCGCTTGAGCAGCGCCGCGCCGGCACAGAGTCGAGTCAGGCTCGACTCTGCGATTCGGGCAAATTGACGATTTCGTCAAATCGCCGATGCAGCGCCTAACAATTCCTTCCCCGAACGATTCAGGCAGTTCGCTGCCGTGTTCGCAGGATCTGCGACGGCCGGCCGTATCCTTCCGGCCATGCTTCCCTCGCACGGCTACCAAGGCTTTCGCACCGCTCCCGTTCCCTCTGGCTGGGTCCAGATGGGGGAGAGCTGGGTGTTGTGGTGGAGCGGTCGACAGATCGCCAACGTCAGGTGCGGCAAGGCTGGCGTTGTGCGCGTGCGCCTAGATGCCCGGAAGATGTGGCAGACGATGGAGGTTCCGGCGGCCAGCATCGCCCAGGGCAAGCGCTACGCCGAGTGCTGGTGTGCCGCCAGGCTCTACCCGGAGATGCGCCTGCGCACGGCCGTGGCGCGGCTGCTGGACACCACGCCGAGCGAACCGCTCGAACCGCGTGCTGGCCTGCCACCGACCCGCGAGCAGCAGCAACAAGCCCGGCGTCTGGCCGAGGCGACGGCCACCGCCACCTTGCAGGTCAGGGAAGCACTGGAGCCGGGCCGACCGCCGAAGGAGACCAAGCCAAGGGCGAAGGATCCGATGAAGGAATGGGTGAGAGCTGGGCGGGCGCATGCTTGTCGATAGTCATGCTGAATAGCCTGCCACCGCTAGGAGCGCTGAGGATCAGCCGCTGGTGGGCTTAATTGCCAGCTGAACCTATTCACTGAAGCCGCTGCGATCTCATCCTACCTAGGTGGGGTTGGGCTGGCTGCCGATCTGAGCTACAGTCCCGCCGTGTGCAGGGACGCGCCGACTCTAACTGCTGTGCCCTGTCGCGCCTATTGAGATCACAGGGGGATAAAGTGGCACGGAGTTCGCAGAAGAGGATTTACTACGTTCGCGCTGTTTTCAATCAGGGTACGAAAGTTAAGAAAACCCTGGAGCAGATGATACGTACAGTTCTGGCCACCCGGACAATGGTGGAGACGGAGATAAAGATGGGCTCGGGCGAAACGCTGGCCGTTCGCGAGCGCGAGCTTGTTTCTAAGGACTCCGTGTCGCTTGCGATTGGTCTGGGTGTCCGAGGTGAGGCGATGTCCACCATGGGTCTCGGTATCAAGGCTCCGGTCGATACTAATCACCCTGAGCAACCTAGTGCTGGCCGGATTTTTAAGTTGTCCGACAGCTTTTGCGTCATTGATGAGAACGAAGTTCTCTTCTGTAATGACGGTGGTATGAGTAAGTCCACATTGGAAGCATACCTGGTTGGTTTGGTAGGACTAGGGGGATTTGGTGCGGCAGCATCGATGTTCGGTCTTGTTGCCAGATTGAATCAAGATAAGGCAAAGACTCTGGCTGTCGAGGGTGTCAAGGAAATTCGCATTTCTGCAGCCAGTTATGCCGCGAGCCAAGTGGTTGCAAAGAAAAGCAAATCCGCGCATCCGCTGCGCGATGGGTTTGCAAAGATGTGGCAGGGTGTGCGCGAAGAATTTTTGGAAGAGGCTCCCAATAAGGCGGCCCAGCAGGCAATTGCAAGTAGCTTCGACGAGCTGAACATCACCACCGTTATTGGTGTCAAGGGTGGTTCTAGAGGAGAGCCCATGATGTTTCAAGCTCTTCAGCAAGTTGCCCAGCAGGCGATGGACGATGCGCCGCCTGGCGCCGATGTCGGATTCATGACAACCAAGGGTAACCCTATTTCCGCACAGAGCCTTTCGCTCTCTACCGTAAAAAGCATTAAGCGCTTTGATAAGCAGAATGACATCGATTTCACTGACGCATGGAATAAAATGAAGGACTTCCGGGACGAACTGGCTGATTCGAAGAGATGGAAAGTTTAACGGCTCAGAAAATTAGTTGGAGGAAGGCGCTCTTTAGTTTGGGGAGTGTTGTCGTGTCTGCGCTTGTTGCTTATTTCTTTCATGCGAAATATCACAACAACTCCAACGCGCTGACCATTCTCACTACTGTGTTTTCGATCCTGGCTGGTTTCTTGATCGCTGTGTTCGCGATTGTGGCGGATGAGCGTGCCCTTCGAGGAAAAAGTTGGAAGTCAAACGTTGCCGACCTGGAGATGATTCGCAGGGAGCTGCGCTCTCACCGTAGGCTCTTCTCTCTTTATCTGGTGGTCCTTACTCTCGCCTTCGTTGTTGCTCTGGACTTCGGTTGGCCATTGAAGCTTCAGGAGCGAATCGAATATGTTTTGGTCTTCCTTGCGTCTATGGCAATGATCTGGTCATTTCGATTGCCGGGGTACTTGATGGCCAGGCATATGGACGCTCTTGATCGTGTGATTGAAAGTCGCCGGAGTGAGCAGACGCGAGTGGGCGGCAAAGCTCCAAGGGCCGACCAAGAGGGCTGACGTGACGAGTCGAGGTGGCGAGTTGGGTGTCAGTGTCATTGATGTGATTGATTTGAAACATGTAGTTTAGGATTGCAAATCCGTTTACAGCGGTTCGATTCCGCTTGAGGCCTCCAATTGAAAAGCCCTGACTCCGGTCAGGGCTTTTTCTTTGCGCGTCCCCTGGCGCCAGCAGGGGTACCAAACTGCACATGCGACCCGGCGGGACCGGCTGCTAACGTCGCCGCACTTCTCTTCAGCGGTGGTGACTGCAGTGCGGAACCTGGCCATCCAGCAGGCGGTGTACGTTCCCCTCGGCGCCATGCTGGCGCTGATCGCTTTTGCATTCACCGTGCCCGGCTACCACCCGCTCTCCCAGCATCTCAGCGAGCTGGGCCTGATGCCGGGGCTGCCAGCCAAGGCGGTGCAGGTCGGCGCGGTGGTCAGTGGCTCGGCCATCATCGTCTTCAGCCTTGCATTGCTCGCGCAAGGTCGCCGTTTCGCGCTCACTGTGCTCACCTCCATCCTGTTCGGCGTGTCCATGGTCAGCAATGGCGTCTTCACCACGGGCAGCCCGCTGCATGGCCTCTATGGCATCGGCATCTTCTCGATCCTGACCCCGCTGCTGTTCCTGGCCGAGCTGGGCCCTGCTGCGTCGACGCGGATGGCCTGCATTGCGCGTGCCATCTCGCTGCTGGGGATGGCCTATCTGTGGCTGATGCTTTCCGGATTCGATCCGGAGCCCTATCGCGGCCTCACCCAGCGCATCGCGCTGCTGCCGGCGTTCGGCTGGTACACCTTCGCTGCGCTGGAGCTGCGTCGATCCCGCGTCTGAATCAGCGGCTTCTTCAACCCCTGGTTCGCAGTGCGCAGCCAAGGGTTCAGGCAGGTAATGGCAAAGGATCGTCAGCGCGGAAATTGCGCGCCATCGGCGTGGTGGTGCCCACATAGTGGCGGAACAGATAGATCAACGGTGCCCAGCGCTGCACGTCGATGTGCTGGGTACCGGCAACGGTGATCGCCTCGTGCGCATGCACCCGGCAGATCCGTCCTTCGACGATCATGAAGCCCTGATCCTGGGTTCCGCTGGACCGATGCGAGGCAAGCAGCGCGACCTCCACCTGCAGAGGGCATTCGGCAATCGCCGGCGGGGCCACCTGCACCGAGTCGACGCGGCTGAAGCCGCCCAGTGCGAACTTGTCAGGCACATGCACGTACCCCATGGCGCGCTTCGACTCCGGCACGGGGGTACGAGCGGTGGCGCGGGCGATGGCCTCAACCTGCGCCGCCTGCGTGGCATCTGCGAAGTTCAATACGCATTCGCCGCGTGCCAGAAGATTGCTGCAGCCCTGGCCCTGTTCGCCGATACCGAGCACCACGCGGTCGCCCAGCGCCCAGAATGACGAAAGCGGACTGATGTTCGCACTGCCGTCTTCATTCAACGTGGTCATCAGCACCACCGGTGTTCCCGGGTAGAGCACGGAGGGGGTGATGCAGCGGCGTTGGAAGTCTTCCGGTGGCATGCCTGAGCTCGTGGGGTGCGGGCGATGACTGTGCCCTGTGCAGGGGCGCGCATGCTTCGATCCGGGTCGAACGATGCGCGGAAAGCGGCATGCCACAATGCGGCCATGGTCCAGACGTCCCGCTCCTTCATCCATGTCGGCACGCTGGTCGGTGACCACGCACGCGCGGCCATGCTGTTGACGTTGATGGATGGCCGGGCGCACACGGCGTCCGAGCTGGCCGGCGTGGCTGGCATCTCGCCGCAGACGGCAAGCAGTCATCTACGGCGGTTGCTCGACGGCGGCATCCTGGCCGTGGAGGTGCAGGGACGCCACCGCTATCACCGGATTGCCTCGACCGAGGTCGCCGACATGCTGGAAGGCATCCTGCGTTTCAGCGATCAACGGCCACCGCTTTCTCCACGAACCGTACGGGTCGATGCCGGCTTCCGCCGGGCGCGCACCTGCTACCGGCACCTGGCGGGTGAATACGCAGTCGCCATCTGCGACCACCTGCTGACCATCGGGGCGATCTCCACGGCTGCAGACCATTGGCAGATGACGTCCCATGGCGCCGCCATCCTGCGCGCGGTGGGTCAGCCGCTGGAAGCGTTGATCGCGCGATCGCCACAGGTGACGCCCGCGCGATACTGCCGCGGCTGCCTGGACTGCACCGAGCGGCGCCCGCACATGGCCGGCATGGTGGGTGAAGCACTGCTGGAGAGTTTCCTGCAGAATCACTGGCTGCGTCGCCTCGCGGGGCGGCGCGACCTGCAGGTCACACCTGCGGGGCAGGAGGCATTCCGCAGGCTGTTCGACGTACGCGCCTGAAGCCCGCCGCGCGCCGCCGGCAGTCTCAGCCGGCCACGACATTGCGACGGGGTATGGTCGGAGTCCTGGTCTTCGGGAGCAGCAATGGCAGGCAAGGACATGAGGGGCCGCATGCACGATGCGGCTGGTCGGCAATGAGCAGGTCAACCGCAGATGTGCGCTGGCTTACTTTCCGGCTGAAGAACGGGCAGTCCATCGGCCCCGAT
The DNA here is from genome assembly GCF_019969775.1 of Stenotrophomonas sp. OVS01A. Classification (NCBI taxonomy): domain Bacteria; kingdom Pseudomonadati; phylum Pseudomonadota; class Gammaproteobacteria; order Lysobacterales; family Lysobacteraceae; genus Stenotrophomonas; species Stenotrophomonas sp. OVS01A. Next base: position 810,086 of record NZ_JAHXYV010000001.1, read on the forward strand.
CAACTGAAGGATGGCTGGGTCGTCGCCTCGGAGAGCCGTCATTGTGATGTGCGCCGGGAGAGTATCGAGGGCGCTGGCGTGGTCTATGCCCTGTATGGCCCGCCGGATCTTCCGTCTCCGCGCCGCGCCGAACTGCGCATGCGCGACTTCCTCATGCGCTCCGGCTATACCTTCACCATGGGTACGCTCGGCCACTGATGCGGTCGGCGACTCAGAAGGGAGCCGCTGCTGCCTTCAACGCCTCGACCACCTGTGAATCCGCAAAGCCGCAGTGGCCTTCGCCCACCGCAGGCAGTACGCGCGGCAATGGCGTGGCGCCAGCGTGCTCGGCCAGTTGCGGATACACCGCCTGCATGCGCGGCACGATGCTCGGGTCGTTGTTGTTGAACTGGATCACCAGCGGTCGCTTGAGCGCGCCGGTCAACGCCAGCTTTTCGCGCACGTATCGCTGTGCCGGCGCAGCAGGTGCCAGCCGCTGCACGCCCGCGTTGAACGCCTTGTCGTCACCGAATCCGCGGTAGACGGTCGTAACGTTGCCGACCGGCATGCCGCCGGCGCGCGTGGCCAGTTCGTGCAGGATCATCGCGTGCAGGCTGATCGTGCCCGGCAATGCCTCCACGCTTACCTGCAGCCGTGCAGCCAGTTGCGCAGCCACGGCCGGCCGGGTCTGAAGCGCTGCGGCGATGCCTTGATAGAGCTCCATCTGCGGCAGTGCCGCAGCTTCCGCCGATGCCAGGCCCTGCCGGGGCAGTCCCTTGGCTTCGGGGAAGAAATAGTCGAACGCCACCAGGGTGGTCAGCAGGTCATTGGCCAGTTGTTCGCCAGGCAGGTTGGCCCCGCAAAGCGACACGCCACCGGCGTAGTGCCGTGGCAGGCGTTCGAGGGTGGCGATGGCCACCGCACCGCCCATCGAAAAGCCGAGAATCCAGGTGCGACGCACGTCCTTCAATTCGGACACGGCGTGGGCGCGCAGGCGTTCCATGTCCACGATCGCATCTGCCACCGCCCAGCCCTGGCTGGCATAGGCGCTCTGCGCCACGGCATAGCCCGCTGCAAGCAGGCTGGCGGTGCTGTCGTTGGCCGGCATCGGTGATGGCTGCGGCACGCCGACCGGTTCATAGCCATGCGCCAGCATCACCAGTTCGCCGTTCCAGCCGGCGGGCACGTCCAGGCGCCAGCGCGCGCCCTGCAGCTCACCGCTGGAGGTGCGTGGCGGGGCGGACGGCGCGGCGGCCTGCGACACGTGCGGAAGCAGCAGGACCAGTGCCAGGACCAGCCGGTGGAAGGTTCGCATCATGGTCTTTGCCCTGGCCGGTGCGGTCTGCGCGGAAGGTGCCGCCTGTATAGCGCTGCCCCTGCACGGTGGCTAGCCCCTGACGCAATGCAATCGAATTCGATACGATCTGCCGTATCTGCTCCCTTCCATTTGATCTGGGGTCCCGCCATGGTCGATCGCCTCGCCATCCTGCTCGAACGCTTCGCGGTCACCGCCTCGGTGTTCCATGCCGGCGCGCTGTGCGGCATCAACAGCCTGGAGGCCGAAGGCGACGCCGGCCAGCTGCACCTGGTGCGGCGCGGTCCGTTGCAGGTCAGTCATGGCACGCAGACGGTGCAGGTCGACGTTCCCAGCCTGCTGCTGTATCCGCGCCCGCTGCCGCATCGCTTCCACACCGATCCCCAGCACGGCGCCGACATGGCCTGCGCCAACCTCCATTTCGAGGGCGGCAGGCTCAACCCGATCAGTGCCGCGCTGCCCGATTTCATCTGCCTGCCGTTGGCCGAACTGTATGGCGGCCATGCCGCCCTGGAGCTGCTGTTCGAGGAGGCATTCGAGCAGCGCTGCGGTCGCACGGTGATGGTCAACCGCCTGTTCGAGGTGGTGATGATCCAGGTGCTGCGGCAGTTGATGGAGGGGGGCGAGATGCGCGGCGGCCTGTTCGCCGGGCTTGGCCATCCACGGCTGCGGTTGGCGCTGGTGGCCATGCACGAGGCGCCCGCCCAGGCCTGGACACTGGAAGATCTGGCCGACGTTGCAGGCATGTCGCGCAGCGTGTTCGCCGCCAGTTTCCGCGAGGCCATGGGAACCACGCCCGGGCAGTATCTGCAGGGCTGGCGGGTAGGCCTGGCGCAGCAGGCGTTGCGGCAGGGGCGACCGTTGAAACGGATCGCCGACGAGGTTGGCTATGGCAGCGAGGCCGCGTTGTCGCGGGCGTTCAAGGCGCACACCGGGCAATCGCCACGGCAGTGGCGCGGACAAGCGCGCGCTGCTGCTGGCTGACTGTTACCCCAGCGCGAGCCGGGTCAGCTTCATGCCGGCGAACAGCCCGGCCAGGCCCAGGGCTACCGAGCCGCCGGCGTACAGTGCGGCCAGGCCATGCTGGCCCCGCTGCAGCAGCAGGCCGGTTTCCAGCGAGAAGGTGGAGAACGTGGTGTAGCCACCAAGAATGCCGGTGGCCAGCAGCAGGCGCAGATGCGGCGACGCGCCGTTGCGCAGCGCAAACGCCTCCACCACCACGCCCATCAGCACGGCGCCGCTGATGTTGACCAGGAACGTCGACCAGGGCCAGGTGCTGCCGGCGGCCACGCGGGCGCCGATCAGATTGCAGGCATGGCGCAGGCAGGCGCCGACACCGCCGCCCAGGAATACCAGCACATAGTTGTTGAACGTCTGCATTGCTTGCCTCGAGTGCGTGTTCGCAGGTTCGACGGCGGACGCAATGGCGGGCACGGCCTGCCATCGACGAACGCCGGGTTCGTCTCAGCAGGAGCCATCAGCCATCTCAGGCGGTTATCGGGGGAGCCCCATCCCCATCGACGGCCATGCTACCAGCCCGCGATGGGTCAGGGCAGGGCAGTCATCACCACGCGTGCGACCTTGCCGCGGCTGACGCCCTCCATCAGCAGGTCATGGGCCATCAACCCCAGCGTGGCCTGGCGACGGTAGCCCACCTCAAGTCCGCGCTCGTCAAGGATGTGGGCGACCAGCTCATAGGCCGCTTGCCAGACATCCAGATGGGCTTCGCTGGGCATGTGCATGTAGGCCGTGCCGCGCTCGCCGACTCCCCGTCCCAGCGGGCCGAACAGCAGCTCCCGTGGGTCCAGCTTCACCGCATCGGCAATGCGGAACAGCTGTTCGGCTTTCACGTGGTTGGCCTTGACGTGGTCGTTGAGCCAGTTGCTGACCGTCGCCGTCGTCGTTTCGGCGGCACGCGCCAGGTCGGCCGGGCGTGCATGCCCGGCGTCCTTCATGGCGACCGCGAGTCGTTGTCCAAGAGTATTCATCTATGCAAGCCAGCTTAACGCGTGGAAGCGAAAGAGGCCTTGGCGCAAGAATAAGTTTGATGATGAAAGGGATCGAAAATGGACGAATTCTGGAGCAAGCGGCAGGTCCGCACGCGGCTGGGCTTTTCCACCGACGCAGAGCTCGCCAGGTTGTTTGGAATCAGCAGATCCGCTGTCTCGCAATGGCCCAGAGGGTTTCCCATCCCGCCGCTCAGGCGCTACATCCTGCAGCAGCGATACCCTGCGTTGTTCCCGATGGATGACGACTCGCACGACGAAACCGCATGAGATGCGTCGATGGTTGTCGCAGACAAGCCGCCAAGATCGATTTGCTAAGTATGCTTAGCAACATAGACAGAATCGATCGACGTGTCCCCAGCGATGGTCCGATCTGTGATGGCTACCCGGGTTCGCCGGCTGTCTTTGTCGACATCGGCACGGACGTTTCTGATCCCGGTCGCTACGGCCTTTCATGAACGATTAATAATTTCAATCGCGAAAGTCGCGGCCTGTAATTGACGTGTCGTGAAATCTATGACTAATTGGCATCAACCGGCTGTGAAGGCCGGGAGTCTTTCAGTAGCTCGCAAGTGAATCGGTCGACCGTCAACGATGCAGAACAAGTCCAACGGAGGTCGTATGGAATACGGCATGCATGGCTTGGCTGAACGGGTACGCCGCGAACTGGAAGCCAGTTATCACAAACACGGATGCGGTCCGGCGTTCTGGGATACCTACCAGCAGGTGCTTGATCGTCTCGTTCCGCAGGGGACCGGGCGAACCGATGTCACCAATGAAATGGCGCTGATCATCGAACAACTGGGCATCGTCCGCCGCGCCCAGCTGGTACCGCCGCGCCCGGGCGACCCGGGCTGATTCAGAGCAGGCGCCAAGCGCCGCACACCAGCAGTGCCAGCAGCAACGAAGCCAGGGCCGTGGTGCGGGGGCGCCACCACCGGCGCGGCTGGCCTGCCATCACCTGCGGGCTGCAGTAGCGCACCAGGCTGGGGCCGAAACCGGCCTGATGCTGCTGCTGCGTGCACGCTTCCAGGCAGGCACCGCAGGCCAGGCAGTCGGCCTGTGGGCCATGGCGGATGTCCAGCTGCATCGGGCACGCGCGCACGCAGGCCATGCAATCGAGGCAGTCGCCCAGCCGATCCGCGCTGAAGGTGGGCATCGGTCCGGCCAGCAGCGGATGCGCGGCACGGAAGACATAGTCCTGCGCGGTGGTGGGGTCGAGCAGGCCGCGACCGCGGCCGAGCACGCCGCCCAATGCCGGCGGGCGGGCGCCGCGCGGCTCGCCGCGGCGTGGGTCATACAACATGCGCGGGGTGTGCGGGTCGGTCAGCAACGGCTGCATGCGCGCGAACGGACAAAGTGATCGGCACACCTGCTCGCGCAGGAACCCGGCATTGCCCCACGTGGCGCCGGCATAGAACAGCACCCAGAAGGTCTCCCAGCCACTCCATGCGCCATCGAACGCGCCGGTGACCAGTTCGCGGATCGGGCTGAACAGCCCGACGAACGTGATCCCGGTCCACAGCGACAGCAGCAACCAGGCCAGCTGGGTGGCCGGCCGCGCCAGCTTCGCCGGCATCACGCGGGCCAATGCCTGCGCGATTCCGTCGAACGCTCGTGTCCATAGCGTCTGCGGGCAGGCATGTCCGCACCACACGCGACCAGCCAAGTGGGTGAGCAGGGCCAGACCCACCGCCATCACCGCCAGCAGCCCCAGCAACACACCGATGTCATCCGGCCACAGGGTCCAGGCGAACAGGTCGAAGCGGCGCGCGTTGAGGTCCAGCAGCAGGGCCTGCCGTCCATCCCACTGCAGCCACGGCAGCGCATGGAACAGGACCAGCAACGCAAGGCCCAGGGTGCGGCGCCAACGCCATGCGCGCAGGGGCGAGGATGCGGTGATGCTCATCCCAGTGGCAGCTCCTCATCCTCTTCGTTCGGCATCGGCCGCAGCAGGTAGCCGGTCACCGCGCTGGAAAGTGCGGTGACCGCCCAGAACATGAAGAAACCTGCGGTGTAGCCCAGCTCACGGCTGATGGCCGTACCCGGGAAGCTGATCGCCTGCAGCCGCAGTGGATCGACGAAGGCGAAGAACACCACGCAGGCCAGGCCGGCGGCGATGAAGCTGGGCCACAGGACTGCACCCCAATGCTGGATACGCCGCTGGCGGCTGGAAGTCGGTGTGTTCATGCGGGTTCGGGTTGAAGAAGAGGGCGGCGCGTATACTTCGCCGTGGTTGGCGCAGCATCCGCAGGGCATGCTTCCTGCAAGCGTGCCAGCCTAGGTGCGCCGCAGTGCGCTGACATTGATCTGGATCAACAGCGGTGGTGGCGGCATGCGGCACACTGCCGATCCGCACTTGGTGCCCTGATGAACGCAACGCCCACGACTGCCCTTCCCATTGCTTCGCCAGAGTTGTGCAGCGAGGAGGAAGTGACCCGGTTGGTCCACGATTTCTATGCGCGCGTGCGTGAAGAGGAGCGTCTGGGGCCGGTATTCGAAGGGCATGTGCGCGACTGGCCGGAACACCTGGCCCAGCTCGTCGATTTCTGGTCGGCGATGCTGCGCGGGACCCGCAGGTTCAAGGGCTCGCCGATGTCCAAGCACATGGCGATCGATCTGGAAAAGGATCTGTTCGACCGCTGGCTGGTGCTGTTCCACATCACCACGGCCGAATGCAACAACCCGCCCATGCAGGCGCTGGCCGACGATGTGGCCGCCCGCATCGCCGACACCTTCTGGCGCCGCTACCAGATGCTGCGCTGGCCGCAGGTCATGCTGCCGGTGCTGGGCGTGCCCACCAAGGATTGATCTGGGTCAAGGCGTACCGCCAGGCGTGGGGCGATGCTGGCGCCATGGACACGTTCTCTCCCGCTGCCGGTGGCCTGGCCTGGACCTTCGATCCCGATCTGCTGCGACGGCATGACCGTCCCGGCCCGCGCTACACCTCCTATCCCACCGCGCCGCACTTCCATGACGGCTTCGATGCACCCGCGCTGCGCCAGGCGATCGCCGACAGCAACCCGTTGGCGCGCGCGTTGTCGTTGTACGTCCACGTGCCATTCTGCTCCAGCCCCTGCTTCTACTGTGGCTGCAACCGGGTGATCACCCGCGACCGCGGGCGTGGCCACAGCTACGTATCACGCGTGCTGGCCGAGGCGGACCTGCTGGCACCGCAGTTCGCCGATGGTCGTGAAGTGATCCAGCTGCACCTCGGCGGTGGTACGCCGAATTTCCTCGATGCCGATGCGATGACCGCACTGGTCGAGGGCCTGCGCCGCCGCTTCGATTTCAGCGGTTCGTCGCAGCGTGATTTTTCCATAGAACTGGACCCGCGTTTCATCGACACCAGCGATGTGGCGATGCTGGCCCGGCTGGGCTTCAACCGCGCCAGCCTGGGCGTGCAGGATTTCGACCCGCAGGTGCAGGAATCGATCAACCGGGTGCAGGGCGTACGGCAGACGCTGGATATCCTGCGTGCGTGCCGCGACAGCGGCATGCGTTCGGTCAACGTCGATCTGATCTACGGCCTGCCAGGGCAGAGTCTGCAGGGCTTCGGCCGCACCCTGGAACTGGTGCTGGCGCTGCGTCCGGATCGACTGGCGGTGTATGGCTATGCGCATCTTCCGCACCTGTTCCGCGCGCAGCGGCAGATCGACGAAAGCCGGATGCCTTCGCCGGAAGACAAGCTGGCGCTGCTGGGCCTGGCGGTGGAGCGCCTGTCCGCAGCCGGCTACCAGTACATCGGCATGGACCACTTCGCATTGCCGGAAGAAGATCTGTCCCGTGCCCAGCGCGCCGGCCAGCTGCATCGCAACTTCATGGGCTACACCACCCACGCAGACACCGATCTGCTCGGCCTTGGCGTAAGTGCGATCAGTCACATCGGTGCCACCTACAGCCAGAATCCGCGTGACCTGCCGTCGTGGGAGAGCGCGGTGGACCAGGGACAGCTGCCGGTCTGGCGCGGCGTCGCACTCAGTGCCGACGACCAGCTGCGCGCCGAGCTGATCCAGCAGTTGATGTGCCAGGGTGAGGTGGATGGAATGTCACTGGCCCAGCGCCACGGCATTGATTTCGAGACCTACTTCGCCGAAGACCTGCAGGCCGTGCAGCGCCTGCAGCAGGATGGCCTGGCCGAGTACCGCGATGGCGTGGTGCGTGCCAGCGAGCCCGGGCGGCCGTTGCTACGACTGCTGGCGATGTGCTTCGATCCCTATCTGCGCGCTGCGCAGGAGCAGCCGCGTTATTCGCGGGCGATCTGAGCGCAGGTCTCAGCGCTTTCCGACGCCGCGTTCGGGGTGGCGAGCGGCCATGCCACCACTGGAGGTGGTGCTCCAGTTGCCGCTCAGATCGCGCACGCTGGTGGAGTAGGAGCCGTCGCTGTACTCGGTGCGCCACCTGCCGCTCAGGTCACGCTTGCTGATCGAGTAGCTGCCGTCACTGTACTGGGTGCGGATGTTGCCGCTCAGGTCAGTGCTGCTGTTGGAGTAGCTGCCATCGCTGTGGGTGGTGCGCTTGCGGCCACTCAGATCGGTGGTGGTGGTCGAACGGCTGCCGTTGCTGTGCTCGGCGGTCACCCGGCCGGACAAGTCGCGCTTGATGCGGCTGGACGATCCGTCACTGTTGCGGATATCCAGGCTTCCGTCGAGGTTGCGATGACTGTCCGAACGACTCTGCGCCGATGCCGGTGCGGTGGCCTGGGCGAGCATCGCGACCAGCGCCAGCGATGACGCGATCCCTATCCACTTCATGGCTGATCTCCTTGTGCGCGGTTCGGCGGCCGGGGCGTTCGATTCTGCCATGCCGGCTTGGAGCCGTCTTGATCGCAGCGACGTCAGCCGAATGGCCGCATCGCTTTCAACGGGCTGCTGTTGAACCAGCGGTGCGTTGGCCCATTGCGGGGGCGTCGATGCTTGATTGGGTGGTGCCCGGAGCCGGAATCGAACCGGCATGACCTTGCGGTCGGCGGATTTTAAGTCCGATGCGTCTACCAGTTTCGCCATCCGGGCCTGCAGCGCGCGCCGATTGTAACGGAATCGCCGCCGCTGCCGCCGGCTAACGCGGCTTTTACGCAACCGGGCGCGGCGCTGGGTACAGTCCGCCAACGTTCCCGGGAATGGCGATATGCGTGCACGTGGCAGGCGATGGATCGGATGCAGTGCCGTGCTGGGGCTGATGCTGGCGATCGGCCCGGTCGCCGCGCAGCAGGGGCCTGCGCCCACCGGGGCGGTGGTGGACATGGCGACGGTGCAGGTGACCGGCGAACAACCCGGCCCCGGCCTCTGGAAGGTCACCGCTCCACAGGGGAATGTGTTGTGGATCCTGGGCACGGTCTCGCCGTTGCCGAGCGGTGTGCAATGGCGCTCCGACGAAGTCGAGCGGACCATTGCCAGCGTCGACCATGTGCTGGGCGATCCGGGTTTCGCCCTCGATGCGAAGATCGGTGTGTTCAAGGGCCTGACCCTGCTGCCACTGGCATTGAAGACCGCGCGCGATCCGCAGGGGCGCACGCTTGACCAGATCCTGCCGCCGGCAACGCACGCGCGCTGGCTCGGCCTGAAACAGACCTACCTGGGCAATGACCGTGGCGTGGAAAAGGACCGTCCGCTGGTGGCCTCCGGCCGCTTGTACCAAGCCTTCCTCAAGCGCAACGGCCTGCGCGATGGCAAGCAGGTCAAGGAAGCACTCGGGCGCGCGTACAAGGCGCACGATCTGAAGCCGGAAGATGTGCAGGTCAAGCTGAAGGTCGACGACATCCGTGGCACGTTGAAGGAGCTGCAGGCCACCGAAGTCGATGACCGCGCGTGTTTCGAACGCACGCTCGACACGGTGGAATTCCAGGCGCCGGTGCTGCGCGAGCGCGCCAACGCCTGGGCGCTGGGGGATGTCGCGGCACTGCGCCGGCTTTCGGGTTCGGCGATGGCCCAGACCTGCCGCGAACTGCTGCAGGATTCGGCCTTCGTGCGCCGGCGCGGCTGGAGCGATATGCCGCAGCAGGTACGCACGCGCTGGCTGCAGGGCGTGGATGCGGCGCTGAGCCGTCATCCAGGCACCTTCGCGACGGTGCCGGTCAGCCTGCTGCTGGGCGAGGGCTATCTGGATGCGCTGGTGCAACGCGGTTATCAGGTCGAGTCGCCACCGGAATAGCCAACGCTTGAAGTCCTCGTGCTTCCTGTCATATTCCTCTGCACTCAGGAGGGGAGTGATGGACATGCCGTTGCATGCGTACGCTTATGTCAGCACGGCCAGGGAGGGACTGGACGTGCCCGAGCTCGATGCATTGCTGGCCGATGCAACCGCGTTCAACCGCATGGCCGGGGTGACCGGGGCGCTGATGTTCGATGGCAGCCGTTTCCTGCAGTACATCGAAGGCCCACGGGATGGGCTGGCTTCGGTGCATGCGCGGATCGGCAACGCGCGTCGCCACGGCAGCATCATCCAACTTGCCGCAGGCCCGATCCCGAGCCGCTGGTTCCCGCGCTGGACGATGGCCAACCGGCACGTGGATGCGGCGACGCTGGGCAGCATCGTGGCGGCCCCGTGGCATGGTTTCAGTCTGGGGCAGGAGCCTCCGGAGCATGGCTTCTGCCTGTTGTTGCGGGCCTGGACGGGGCGGCACGGCGAACTCGAGCCGGCTGCCGTCAGCCTCGGATCCTGATCCGGGCGTGGTCTGGCGCCGCTGCCGCGGTTAACCTTGTCGGCACGTTTGCCTGCACCCGGACCCTCGCATGACCCAGTGGACACCGTCGCCGCCTGTAGGACGCCGCGCATGAGTGCGCCGATCGGCGCAGCACAGAGCCCGTCCCCGGCCATCATCGGCCTGGGATATGTCGGGCTGCCGTTGGCAGTGGCGTTCGGCCGCCAGCTGCCCACCCTGGGGTACGACATCGATGCTGCGCGCATCGCCGAACTGGCCGGCGGGCAGGACCACACGCTGGAAATGGAGCCGGACGAACTGGCCAGCGCGTCGCTGCTGCGTTACAGCAGCGATCCGGCGCAGCTCGACGCCTGCAACGTCTACATCGTCACCGTGCCCACGCCGATCGATGCCTACGAGCAGCCTGATCTTGAGCCTTTGCGCTCGGCGACGCGACTGATCGCCAGCCATCTGCGCGTCGGTGATCTGGTGATCTACGAATCCACCGTCTACCCGGGTACCACCGAAGAAGTCTGCGTGCCGCTGCTGGAACAGGGCTCGGGGCTGCGCTTCAACGAGGATTTCTACTGCGGCTACAGTCCCGAGCGGGTCAGCCCGGGTGACCGCCAGCGGCGCCTGGCCGACATCCGCAAGATCACCTCCGGTTCAACGCCGGACGTGGCTGCGGTGGTCGATGGCCTGTACCAGCGGATCATCACCGCCGGTACGTTCCCGGTGCCGTCGATGCGGGTCGCCGAAGCGGCCAAGGTGGTGGAGAACATCCAGCGCGACGTCAACATCGCGCTGGTCAACGAGTTGGCCCTGATCTTCGATCGCCTCGGCATCGACACCCAGGATGTGCTCGACGCCGCAGGCAGCAAATGGAACTTCCTGCCGTTCCGGCCGGGGCTGGTGGGAGGCCACTGCATCGGCGTGGACCCGTACTACCTGCTGCACAAGTCCGAAAGCATGGGCTACCACCCCGACCTCATCCACACCGCCCGGCAGGTCAACAACCGGGTGGGCGAACATGTGGCCAAACGCGTGCTGGCGATGCTCGCCGAGCGTGGCCGCATGCCAGCGCACTCGCGCATCCTGGTGCTGGGCGTGACCTTCAAGGAGGACTGCCCGGACCTGCGCAACAGCCGCGCGCTGGAACTGGCCCAGCGGCTGGCCGGCAGCGGCGCGCAGGTGGACGTCAGCGATCCGTGGGTGGGGCCAGCTGCCATGGCGGACGAGGGCGTGAACTGGCTGGCCGAGCCGGTGCCCGGCAGCTACGACGCGGTGGTGCTGGCGGTGGCGCATGAGAGCTTCAAGGCGATGGACGATGCCCATATCCGCAGCCTGTTGGCGCCCGGTGGGCTGGTCTATGACGTGAAGTCCGCCTGGCCGCGCAGCGTGGTCGACGATCGCCTGTAGGTGCTTGCGCGGTAGACTCGGGGCAGTTGCAACCGAGGAACGCCATGCACCGGTATATCGTCTACCTGCTCGCCATCCTGATGTTTCCGATCTGCCTGTGGCTGGCCACGATCTGGCCGGCCTGGTACTGGGGCGTCGGCATTACAGCTGCGATGGTGGCGCTGGGGACCTGGGACCTGCTGCAGAAGCGCAGCACCCTGCGCCGCAACTATCCGGTGATGGCGCACTTCCGTTATGGCCTGGAATCGATCGGCCCGGAGATCCGCCAGTACTTCGTGCAGAGCGATCTGGAGGATGTGCCGTTCTCGCGGCAGCAGCGTGCGCTGATCTACCAGCGCGCCAAGAACCAGATGGACACGGTGCCCTTCGGTACCCTGCGCAGCACATATGCGGTGGACTACGAATGGATCAACCATTCGCTGGCGCCGACCACCATCGCCAAGCATGATTTCCGCGTGCTGATCGGTCCGAACTGTGCCAAGCCCTATTCGGCCAGCGTGTTCAACATCTCGGCGATGAGTTTCGGTTCGCTGTCGGCCAATGCGATCCGCGCATTGAACGAAGGCGCACGCCTGGGGGGGTTCTACCACGATACCGGCGAAGGCTCGATTTCGCCGTATCACCGGGAGATGGGCGGTGACCTGGTCTGGGAGATCGGCTCGGGCTACTTCGGGTGTCGTGACGAAAAGGGCGGCTTCAGCGAGGAACGCTTCGTTGCCAATGCCAACCACGATCAGGTGAAGATGATCGAGATCAAGCTGTCGCAGGGCGCCAAGCCCGGCCATGGCGGGGTGCTGCCGGCGCCGAAGGTGACCGCCGAGATCTCGGTGACGCGTGGCGTGCCGATGGGCGTGGACTGCGTGTCGCCATCGCGCCATTCGGCGTTCTCCACGCCGGTTGAACTGCTGCAGTTCGTGGCCCGCCTGCGTGAACTGTCCGGTGGCAAGCCGGTTGGTTTCAAGCTGGCCATCGGCCACCCATGGGAATGGTTCGGCATCGCCAAGGCAATGCACGAGACCGGTCTGCTGCCTGATTTCATCGTCGTCGATGGCGCCGAAGGCGGTACTGGCGCGGCACCGGCCGAATTCGTCGATCACGTGGGGGTGCCGATGCACGAAGCGTTGCTGCTGGTGCACAACACCCTGGTCGGCCTGGACCTGCGCGAGCACATCCGTATCGGCGCTGCCGGCAAGATCACCAGCGCGTTCGATATCGCCCGCACCATCGCGATGGGCGCCGACTGGTGCAATGCCGGGCGCGGTTTCATGTTCGCGCTGGGCTGCATCCAGTCGCTCAGCTGCCATACCGACAAGTGCCCGACCGGCATCGCGACCCAGGATCCGGCACGCTGGAAGCATCTGGATGCACCGGACAAGGCCACGCGCGTGTACAGCTTCCACGAGCACACCCTGCACGCGCTGAAGGAGTTGCTGTGCGCGGCGGGCTTGAACGATCCGGCCGAGCTCGGCCCGGAACACATTCTGCGGCGGGTGTCGCCGGTCGAGATCCGTTCGCTGGCCTCGCTGTATCGCTACCTGGAACCGGGCGAGCTGCTGCACAAGGTGCCCGACCACGCGGTGTTCCATTCGTTCTGGGCGGACGCACGCAGCGATTCGTTCCAGCCGCCACCGAAGATCCAGGCGCTGCGTGCCAGCAAGTCGCGATGACCCCGCGTTGCAGGACCGAGCCCATGCTCGACTGCACGAAAACCATCCATGCAAGGAGGCTGCATGCAGTTCAGGACGGGTACCGACGATGATGTGGGCACGCTGTGGGCCCTGCGAACGCGCTGCGTACGTGAGCTGTGCAGCAGCCACTATCCGCCGGAGGTGATTGCACCCTGGTCGGCATCGCCGCCGCCGGTGCAGTATTCGCGGCTGCTGGGGCAGGGCGGCTGCGTCGTGGCCGAGGATGACCGGGGCAATGTGCTGGGGTTCGGTGTGTTCGATGCCGAGGGCAACGAGATCGATGCGCTGTTCGTTGATCCGGATCGGGGCGGGCAGGGTATCGGCCAGGCGCTGATGCAGCGGTTGCTGGCCCTGGCCGACCCGACGCGGGAGGTGGTGCTGTCGGCCTCGCTCAACGCCGTGCCGTTCTACCAGCGGCAGGGCTTCGTCGCCGAGCGCGAGGAGCTGTATCCGCATCCCAGTGGCGTGGCATTGGCGTCGGTGAAGATGCGCCGGCCGGGGTGAAATTTCCGGCGCTATCGCGCGTTGATCAACGCGTGGCCAACCACGCGGTTACGCCCTCTGCCGCACGCAGTCCGCTGGCATAGCACGCTGTCAACAGGTAGCCACCGGTCGGTGCTTCCCAGTCCAGCATCTCTCCGGCGCAGAACACGCCGGGCAAGGCACGCAGCATCAGGCCCTCGTCCAGCGCGTCCAGGCGCACGCCGCCGGCCGTGCTGATCACCTCGGCCATCGGCCGCGGGCGCAGCAGGCGCAGTGGCAGGCGCTTCAAGGTGGCGATCACCGCGGCCAGATCGTTGCCGGCATCCTTGCCCAGTGTTTCGAACACCAGCGCGGTCTTCACTGCGTCCAGTCCAGCCTGGCGACGCAGGTGCTCGCCGAAGCTTCGCCCCTTGCGCGGCTGCGAAAGGTCGGCCAGCAGCCGTGCCTCGTCGCGGCCCGGAACCAGGTCCAGCCACAGCGTGGCGTGGCCGTCGCGGTTGAGGGTTTCGCGCAGATCGGCCGACAGGGCGTAGATCAGGCTGCCTTCGATACCGTACTCGCTGGCCACGCACTCCCCTTGCAGGGCGCGGGGCTCACCGTCGAGGCCATGCCAATGTGCGACGACCGGCTTCAGTGGTGCGCCCGCATGGCGTTGCGCGAAGAACGGTGTCCACGCAATATCGAATCCACAGTTGGCCGATTGCAGCGGCGCGATGTCCACGGCGCGGGCCTGCAACGCCGGAACCCAGGCACCGTCACTGCCCAGCTGCGGCCAGCTTCCGCCGCCCAGTGCCAGTACGGTCGCATCGGCGCGCACCTCCAGTTCGCCGTTGTCGGTGGCAAAACGCAGTGCGCCGTCGTCGCTCCAGCCCAGCCAGCGATGGTTGACGTGCAGGCGCACGCCCTGTTCCTTCAGCCGGCGGACCCAGCCGCGCAGCAACGGTGCCGCCTTGCGGTCGACCGGGAACACCCGGCCGGAACTGCCGACGTAGGTCTCCACGCCGAAGCCAGCGGCCCAGTCGCGCAGCGCCTGCGCGTCGAAACCATCCAGCCAGCGGCCGACGCGGGTTGCCTGCTCGCGGTAGCGGCTGTCGAACAGTGGACGTGGGTCGGAATGGGTGAGGTTGAGCCCACCCTTGCCGGCGATCAGGAATTTGCGGCCCGGCGAGCCCTTGGCCTCGTACAGATCGACATCCAGGCCTGCCGCGCGCAGCCGCTCGGCGGCAAACAACCCGGCCGGGCCGCCGCCGATGACGGCGATGCGGCGCGGCGGGCGGACGTCACTGTTGGACATTGAGCAGCTCGACGTCGAACACCAGCGACGAACCTGCCGGAATCGGGCCGACCTGGCGGTCGCCATAGCCGAATTCGGGCGGAATCATCAGCGTGCGCTTGCCGCCGACCTTCATGCCGGCGACGCCTTCATCCCAACCGCGGATGACCTGGCCTGCGCCCAGTGTGAAGGTGAACGGCTCGCTGCGCTCGACCGAACTGTCGAAGGTCTTGCCGTGCTTGTTGTCGGCGCGCTCGTCGTAGATCCAGCCGGTGTAATGCACGCTGACCTTCTGGCCCGGCACGGCCTCGGCACCGCTGCCCGGCTGGGTGTCGATGCGCTCGAACGTGGCAATGGTGCCTCCCGGCGGCGGGCCGGACGGCTCCGACGAGCAACCAACGGCGGCGAGGGACAGCAGCAGGGGAAGCAGCAGGCGGCGCATCAGGCGTCTCCAGGGGCGATGAGTCGAGGGCGGCAAGGTTAGCGCATCGGCGCCGGGTATCATGGTGGCATGGCAAAACTCCTGCTCAATCTGCGCAATGTCGGCAACGACGAATATGCCGATGTCTGCACGCTGCTGGACCAGCACGGCATCGCCTGGTACCGCACCGAACCCAGTCCGTGGGGCATCTCCAATGGTGGCCTGTGGCTGCGCGAGGATGCCGACCAGCCGCGTGCCAAGGCGCTGATGGCCGACTACCAGGCGGCCCGTGGCGTGCGGGTCCGTGCCGAGCGCGAACAGGCCCTGCGCGACGGCACTGCCGAGACCTTTGGCAGCCTGTTGCGCCGCCGCCCTGTGTTCGTGGTGCTGGTGCTGCTGGGCATGGCGGTGGCGGCGGCACTGGTGCTGCTGCCGTTCATGCTGCTGCGGGGGTAGAGGGTTCGGCCGGGTTGCACCCGGCACCCGCAGAGGCAACGGCAACAGCAACAGCGGGCGTTCCGTCGTGGGCGGGGCGGTGTGGGCAGGCGGGGGACGGCAAAAGCTGCTCCTGCGTGCCTCGTAGAGCGCCATCCATGGCGCTCTGCGCCCCCGCCTGCCCACACCGCCCCGCCTCTGACAGTTTCCCGTGATCTGCTGGGTCGACCCCTCTGCTGCGCAACGGGCTCCGCCCCGTGAATCTGTCGACGGGGCCGGGAGGCGTTAAAATGGCGGGATGATCGCCAATACCGCTGCCTATCATTTCGCCGTCATCGACGCCCCCCAGGCTCTGTGCGACCAGCTGCAGGCGCGTGCCGAGGCGTCCGGCCTGCAGGGGACGATCCTGGTGGCGGGCGAGGGGCTGAACCTGTTCCTTGCGGGTGCACCGTCCGCGATCGATGGCTTCTACGCGGAACTGCGTGCTGATGCGCGCTTCGCCGATATGCGGGTCAAGACCAGCTTCAGCGAGCACCAGCCGTTCGCGCGGCTGAAGGCCAAGGTCAAGGACGAGATCATCAGCTTCCGTCGTGACGATGGCCAGCCGCTGGACTACCCGCGCGCGCCGGCCATCGATCCTGCCACCGTGCAGCGTTGGCTGCGGCAGGGGCATGATGATGCTGGCAAGCGCGTGGTGATGCTCGATACGCGCAACCTGCAGGAGATCGAGTACGGCACCTTCAAGGATGCGCTGGTACTGCCCATCCACAAGTTCACCGATCTGCCCGAGGCGCTGGCGCCCCATCGTGAAGCGCTGAAGGACAGCACCGTGGTCAGTTTCTGCACCGGTGGCATCCGCTGCGAGAAGGCGGCGCTGTGGATGCTCAACGACGGCATGGACAACGTGCTGCAGCTCGATGGCGGCATCCTCGGTTACTTCGAGGAAGTCGGCGGTGAGGGCTACGAAGGTCGTTGTTTTGTGTTCGACGAACGGGTGGCGCTGGATGCCGAACTGAAGCCGTTGGTGGACGAGCCGTTGCCCGAGCCACGCCCCAGCGCGTTCTGACGCTTCCACATTGGCCTGCGGGCCTGAACCGGCCAGGCAGGAATCAGCGTCCCGCCACCGGCACTGGCCGTGGGGGCAGGGCGACCCCATCAAACGGGGATCTTGTGACGGAAAACCGCCTGATGATCCCGTTGTCGATTCTCGACCTGGCCCCGGTCTGCGAGGGCAGCGATACCACTGCCGCCTTTGCCAACATGCTTGAGCTCGCCCAGCATGCCGATGCGCTGGGCTACCGCCGCTACTGGCTGGCCGAACACCACAACATGCCTGGCATCGCCAGTGCCGCCACGGCGGTGCTGATCGGCCATGTGGCCGGTGGCACCCAACGCATCCGCGTCGGCGCCGGCGGCATCATGCTGCCCAACCATGCGCCGCTGCAGGTGGCAGAGCAGTTCGGCACCCTGGCCTCGCTGTACCCCGATCGCATCGACCTGGGCCTGGGCCGCGCGCCCGGTACCGACCAGCCGACCGCCCGCGCCCTGCGCCGCTATTTCGACAGCGCCGACCAGTTTCCGCAGGACGTACGCGAGCTGCTGCACTACTTCGAACCGGTGCAGCCTGGGCAGGCGGTGCAGGCCGTACCGGGTGGCGGCCTGCGGGTGCCGACCTGGATCCTCGGTTCCAGCCTGTTCGGCGCACGCATGGCCGCCTCGATGGGCCTGCCGTACGCCTTCGCCTCGCACTTCGCCCCCGATTCCATGGATGAAGCGCTTGCGGTGTATCGCCGCGAATTCCGCCCTTCGGCCACGCTCAAGCAGCCGCACGCGATGCTGGCGTTGAACGTGGTGGCCAGTGACAGCGAGGCCGAATCGCGGCGGTTGTTCACCAGCCAGCAGCAGAGCTTCGTCAACCTGCGTCGCGGCCGTCCGGGCAAGATTCCGGCGCCGATCGATGACATCGAAGCGTTCTGGGAACCCCACGAGAAGCTCGGCGTGGAGCGGGCGCTGGCGTGCACCGTGCTGGGTGATCCGCAGCAGGTCGCCGATGGCATTGCGGCGTTCGTCGAACGCCATCAGCCCGACGAACTGATGCTTACCGCCAACCTGTACGACCACCGCGCGCGCCTTCGCTCGTTCGAGCTGGCAATGCACGCCTGGCATGCCCGCCACGCGGGCTGAACAATTGCGTCACGGCAATTTGCGGTGCGGACGCGTCTGATGGGGACTCCCACTTCCGGAGTCCCCCATGGACGAATCGCGTACCGAGCACATTGCCCAGCTGGCTGAACTGATCAAGGACGTGGAGGTGGCGATGTTCACCACCCGTGGTGTCGATGGACGCCTCTACAGCCGTCCGCTCGGCACCCAGCAGGTCGCCTTCGATGGCGACCTGTGGTTCGCCACTGCGGCCGACAGCCCGAAGGTGGCCGAGATCGCGCTCGACCCGCGGGTCAACGTGGCCTATGCCTCGCCATCGAAGAATACGTATGTGTCGGTAGCCGGCGTGGCACGGATCATCGATGACCGCGCGAAGGTCGAAGAGCTGTGGTCGCCGGCGATGAAGCTGTTCTTCCCCGGCGGCCCGGATGACCCGAGCCTGCGCTTGATCCACGTGCGTGCAGAGACCGCCGAGTACTGGGACGGACCGGGCACGCTGCTCGGCTCGGCGTTGAGTTTCGTGTTGTCGGCGGTGCAGGATGAGCCGGCACGGTTGGGCGACAACGGATTCATCGATCTGCGTTGATTGCAGTAATCCGCCGGGCATGGCCCGGCGCTACCGGGCGGGGCTCAGGGTAGCGCCGGGCCATGCCCGGCGAGCGCAGCGGCAGGCGCTCAGAACCAGCGCTGGAACAGGTCGACGGTGTAGCCCACCAGCTGCCCGGAACTGAAGCCGAAGAAAGCGATCGCCACCAGCGCAGCCACCCAGTTGAACAACATCAGCGCGCCGTCGCGTTCAAGCAGGGCCAGCGCGAACAGCAGCAACTGGAAGCCGAACAGATAGTTGGTGAACGGAATCGGCAGCGACAGCAGCAGGCCCAGCAGCACCAGCAGCAGGCCGCTGAAGGCGTGGGCGGGAGCCGGGGTCAGCAGTTGCGGCATGCGCGGCTTGAGCATGCGGTCGAGGCGGCGCAGGGCACCATCGATGCGATCCAGGAACCGGTGCATGGTGCCGCGCTTCGGCCCGCGACGGGCAATGAAGCCGGGCAGCCAGGGCCGGCGCATGCAGAACAGCATCTGCAGGCCGATCAGGATCACCAACGGACCGCTGACTGCGCCGCCCAGCCCCGGGATGGGGATGAAGGCCGGCAGGATGGCGACGAACAGGAATACACCAAAGGCACTCTGCTGCAGATCCTGCAGGATCTGCCCCAGCTTCATGTGCTGGGCCGGGTCACCGAAGGCGAACATCGCCAGCAGGGTCCGGATGCCCTCGTTGCGGTACTCCGGCGATGCAGCGCCGGGGCCGGCGTCAGGCGGTGAGCTCATCGGCCTGCTCGTCGGACAGGGTGCGAAGCAGCAGTTTGTCCACGCGCGCACCGTCCAGATCGACCACCTCGAAGCGCCAGCCGGCCCAGTCGAAGTACTCGCCCGCGTGCGGGATGCGGCCGAAGAAGTGGATGCACATGCCGGCCAGGGTGTAGTAATCGCCATCCTCGGCGTCGGGCAGGTCGTTGCTGCCGATCAGCTCGCGCAGGTCCTCGATCGGCAGCGAGCCGTCCACCAGCAGCGAGCCGTCCTCACGGGTCACCACCAGCGCGTCCTCGTCGGCATTTTCCGTTGCCTGCAGGCGGCCGACCACCGCGCCCATCAAATCGCTGATGGTTACCAGGCCTTGGATCTCGCCGTACTCGTCCACCACCAGCGCCATCGACTGCTGTTCTTCGCGGAAGATCTCCAGCAGCTTCATCGCATGGGTGGATTCGGAGACGTACAGCGGTTCGCGCAACGTCTGGAACAGCGCGTTGTCGCCGCGTGCCATCCGCGTGGCCAGCGATTTCAGCTCAAGCACGCCGACCACGTCCATGTCGTTGTCGCGGTACACCGGGTACCGCGAGAACTCGTGCTCGGCCATGATCTCCAGGTTCTTGTCCAGGCCACCCAGCGTATCCAGCCAGGCGATCCGGTTGCGCGGGGTCATCAGGCTGTCGGCGGTACGGTCGCCCAGGCGCATCACGCGGTTCATCATGTCGCGCTCGTGGCTGTCGATCACGCCGGCCTCGTGGCTCTCGGCCACCAGCATGCGGATCTCCTCTTCGGTCACCGACGCGACCTCGTCCTTGCCCAGGCCGAACAGGCGCAGCACCAGCTGGGTGGTCTTGGACAGCAGCCAGACGAAGGGGAAGGCCAGCTTGGCCAGCCAGCTCATCGGCAGCGCCACCAGGCCGGCGATGTCCTCCGAGCGGGTCAGGGCCAGGCGCTTGGGCACCAGTTCGCCGAAGATCAGCGTGATGAAGGTGATGAAGGTGACTGCAAGGGCCTTGCCGATGCCGCCGGCGTAGGCGAAGCCCGGCATCAGCCCCTGGATCCAGCCGCCGATGGCTTCACCCAGTGCCTCGCCGCCGAGGAAGCCGGTCAGCACGCCGATCACGGTGATGCCGATCTGGACGGTGGACAGGAAGGCTTCCGGCTTCTCCGACAGCTCCAGGGCCTTGGCCGCGCGCTTGGAGGTGCCGGCCAGCTGCTTCAGCCGGCTCTTGCGCGAGGTCATGACCGACATCTCGGACATGGCAAAGAAGCCGTTCAGCAGAACAAGCGCGAAAACAATCAGGATCATTTCAAACACGGGCATCGTCCCCGGTTGGTGACAGGGAGGGCGGGTGCTTGCGATGGCGGCAGGCGCTCAGGAACGGGGTCCGGCGCGGCGCTGGGGGATAAGGGTCGTCGTCCATAAGGTGCGCCCGAAGGCGCGCTGGCATCTTAGCAAAGGGCCGTGGCTGGGTGGCAAATGCCTGTTCAGTTTTGGGCGTCCCGACCCCCGGAAAGGGGCAGGGATACCCGTGATGGTCATCTAGCCGTCATAATTCGCACTGGTGCCGTCCTTCCCGCGACGGCTGACAGGTTTCTCAATGTTCTCTCTGCAGACCATTTTCGGTTCCGGCAAACAGTTCTACACCCTGCTCGATGAGGCTGCCGTCGCGGCTTCCGATGCCGCCAAGGCACTGCATTCGATGCTGCGCGACGCCGATCGCCAGCCCGCCCTGGATGCCTTCAAGCTGGCCCGTCTGCGCGAACGCGCGGCCTCGGACAAGATCAGCCAGGCGCTGGTGGACAGCTTCATGACCCCGATCGAGCGCGAAGACATCGAAGCGCTGGGCTCGGCCCTGTACAAGATTCCCAAGCAGATCGAGAAGTTCGCCGATCGCTATTCGCTGGCCACTACCCACCTGGAACACATCGACTTCGCGCCGCGCGCGGCGATGCTCGAGCAGGCCGCTGGCGTGGTGGTGGAGATGGTCGCCGACCTGCGCCACATGAACCTGGATCGGATGACCGCGCTCAACGAGCGCCTGCGCTCGCTGGAAAACGAGGCCGACCGTCTGATGCTCGAGCTGTACCGCGACATCTACTCCGGTCGCCTGGACAACCTGCAGATGTTCCTGCTCAAGGAATTCTTCGAGATCCTGGAGAAGGCCATCGACCGCTGCCGCGAGGCCGGTGTGGTGGCGTACCAGATCGTGTTGAAGAACAGCTGACGGGCCGGTACCGATGCTCACCCTAGTCCTGGTGGTGATCCTGGCCGCACTCGTCTTCGAGTTCATCAACGGCTTCCACGATACCGCCAACTCCATCGCTACCGTGGTGGCAACCAAAGTACTGTCGCCCGGTTGGGCGGTGATGCTTGCCGCCTTCATGAACCTCATCGGTGCCCTGACCGGCACCGCGGTCGCACTGACCATCGCGTCGGGCCTGCTCAACACCAACGTGGTCGACGTGACCCCGCAGGTGATCCTGTGCGCGCTGCTCGGCGGCATCATCTGGAACCTGATCACCTGGTGGAAGGGCCTGCCGTCCTCGTCCTCGCACGCGTTGATCGGTGGCCTGTGCGGCGCCGGCCTGGCTGCGGCCCACAACAACTGGGACGCGCTGATCTGGTCCGAACGGCTTGGCAGCTGGGCGCAGAACAAGGGCCTGCTGTGGAAGGTGTTCGTGCCGATGATCACCTCGCCGATCGCAGGCTTCCTGCTCGGCATCGCAGTGATGGTGCTGTTGTGGGCGCTGATCGCAGGCCTGGCCAAGATCGGCGGCGCGATCGGCCGGCTGGCACGTCCGCGCATCGTCAATGCGTTCTTCGGCAAGGCACAGATCGCTTCGGCGGCCTACATGGGCTTTGCCCACGGCCACAACGATGCGCAGAAGACCATGGGCATCATCGCGATGACCCTGATCGGTGCCGAGGCGACCGGCGCGTTGAACGACCTGCCGTCGTGGCTGGCCTTCATGCATCCGGACGCGCACGCTGGCGACGGCATTGCCATGTGGATCGTGCTGACCTGTGCGGTGGTGATGGCCGCCGGTACCGCCTCGGGCGGCTGGAAGATCATCAAGACCCTGGGCCACAAGATGGTCAAGCTGCACCCGATCCACGGCTTCGCCGCGGAAACC
This sequence comes from Stenotrophomonas sp. OVS01A, assembly GCF_019969775.1. Taxonomy (NCBI): domain Bacteria; kingdom Pseudomonadati; phylum Pseudomonadota; class Gammaproteobacteria; order Lysobacterales; family Lysobacteraceae; genus Stenotrophomonas; species Stenotrophomonas sp. OVS01A. Next base: position 832,354 of record NZ_JAHXYV010000001.1, read on the forward strand.
AGCTCGGCCACCGTGCTGACCCTGGCGGCGCACTTCGGCATGCCGGTATCGACCACCCACAGCATCTCCACCGCGATCATGGGCGTAGGCTTCGCCAAGAACCCGCGTTCGCTGCGCCTGGGCGTGATCGAACGCATCGTCTGGGCCTGGATCCTGACCATCCCGGCGGCAGGCGGCTGCGCCTACCTGATCCTGAAGCTGTTCGAGCTGCTCGGCTGGACCTGATGCCAGGAGCCTTGGGATCAGAGCCCTTTCCCTGCAGGAAAAGGATCTGACCCCGGAAAACAAAAAGCCCGCCGGATTCCGGCGGGCTTTTTCATTTCATGAAGCATCCGTTATCCACGCATGGCGTGGATCTACCGTGTCGACCAAGGTCGACACCTACCAACAGCAGCAGGAAGTCGACACCCACCAACAGCAGCCGGAACCTGTCGAAGGCGGAGTGGGTCCGGTTGCGGGGGTGTCCGCGGCATGGATGCCGCGGACAAGCCCCCAAGGGTGAGGGCGCTTTGCTTGCGAGGCACTGCTTCGCAAGCGCCCGAACGCACAGCCGCCAGCGGCTGGGCCGGTCTGGGGGTTTACGGCGTCCCCCGCAACCGGGCCCACCCCGCCAACCCACGGAAAGCCCGCTTTTGACGTTGCCGTTGCCGTTGCCGTTGCTGTCCGCGGGTGCCGGGCCGCAGGCCCGGCCGACAACCCCTCAATTGCGCTGGAACAACGCCTGCACATCCCTGCGGAACGCCGCCTGGCTGTCAGCCCGGCTGTAGAACATGTGCCCGCCCGGATAGCTGCGCACCTGCACGCGGTCCGGGTTGCTGCCCATCGTCGGCATCTGGTCCACCGTCAGGATCGAGCCCATGAACGGGCAGGACAGGTCATTCCAGCCATGCACGATCAGCACCTGCAGGTGCGGATCGATCGCCACGGCCTGGCGCAGCTGGGTCACCGCACCTTCGCGCAGGTCACCATTGCGATCCCACAGACGGTTCACGTCGTAGTTCAGTGCCTGGTAGCGCGCATCCACCTTCCAGCCGACCTCGCGGGTAACGAAGTCGACCATCGCGGTGGTGGTCGGGGCGATGATGCTGTCCAGCAGCGGATCGTTGGCGCGCTGCTCCGGATCGTTCGGGAACGGATCGAACGCGGTGACGTTGGAATCGTAGCGGCTGCCCAGCGTGCCCTTGTCGCGGAACACCTCACGCAGGTAGGCCTGGGTTTCCAGGCGACCGCCGGCGCGGCGCACGAACTGCGGGTCCAGGCCGGTCAACTCGGCCACCCGGCGCAGCATCGCCTCGGTCGCCTGCGGATCGCTGCGGCCCTTCATCAGCGCGGTGGCGTAGTCGCCGCGGGTGTACTCGACCACCTCGCGCATCGCCGCTTCGGTCAGCTTGCCCTGGCGTTCCAGGTGCGCGGCAGCGATCGACGGCAGGGTCTGCATCCACGCCATCGGCGAGACATCGGCGTTGTCTTCCAGGGTCGGGCTCAGGTAAGGCGACACCAGCACCAGGCCGTTCATCGCCACGCCCAGGCGCGTCTGCAGGAAGTGGGTGATGCGCGGGCCGCGATAGCCGCCATAGCTCTCGCCGGTCAGGTACTTGCGCGAGGCCATGCGCTGGTTGCGCAGCAGCCAGTCGTAGATCGTGCGCGAGAGGTACTCGACATCGGCACTGGGCGTATACAGCTGTTTCTTCGCTTCCTCATCGCCGATGCGGGCGCGGCTGAAGCCGGTACCGACCGGATCGATGAACACCAGGTCGGTGAAGTCCAGCCAGGTGCCGGGATTGTCGTGCAGCTTCGCCGGCGCCGATGCGCTGTCGCCTTCCGAACCGAAGGTCACCACCTTCGGGCCGATGGCGCCCAGGTTGAGGTACACAGAAGATGCGCCGGGGCCGCCATTGAGCGCGAAGGTCACGGGCCGGTCCTTGCCCGGCATCGTGTAGGCGGTGAACACCACATCGGCGATCACCTTGCCCTTCGCATCGCGTACCGGCAGGGTGCCAACGGTGGCGGTGTAGTCGAGAGTGCGGCCCGCCAAGCGCATGCTCTGGCGAGCCGACGCATCGGCCGGCAGGGGAGTGGCTTCGGTCTTTTCTTCTTTCGTTTCGGAGGCGCCGTCAGCAGCAGGCGCGGCCAGCACGCAGGCAGGGGCGATCAGCAGGCCGACGCAGAGCGCGGCAGAGTGCAGCAGGGACTTCATGGCACCGGAACGGCAGCGGAAGGGACCCCGATGCTAGGGCGGGGTGCCGCGCACCGTATGTGTCCAAAGGCATGGGCCAGCGTTGTGGCCTGATCCGGTCAAGCGACGGTGGCTGAGCGCACCGCGTCGTCGGCCAGCAGTCCGTACACGGCCGAGTCGGCCAGTTCACCCTGGATACGCCAACGCTGCCGCAGCAGGCCTTCGCGGTGGAAGCCCAGGCGTTCGAGCACGTGTGCCGAGGCGTGGTTGCGTGGATCGATCTCCGCTTCCACCCGGTGCAGTTGCAGGGTGTTGAACAGATAGGCCAGCACCTGCTGCAGCGCTTCATGCATGTAGCCGTGGCCCTGCCTGCCAGGTGCCAGCAGATAGCCGATTTCCGCGCGCGCCGCGTCCCGATCCAGGGCAAACACCACGCAGATGCCCAGCAGCGGGCCGTCCACCGATTCGCGCAGGGCCAGCTTCAACTGCGTGCCGGTGGCCTGTGCAGCCAGGTCGTCGTCGATCTGCGCGCGTGCTTCGGCCGGACGCGTCCACGCCGGGTGGTTCCACCAGTGCATCACGTCCGGGTCGGACTGCAGGGCGAACAGGGCCGCGGCGTCATCGCGGCGAATGGGGCTCAGCACCAGGCGCGCGCTGTGCAGCGGCAGCCCGGGGAACAGCAGTGAGTTGGCGGGCAATGGGGTCGTCCACGCGGATGAACGCGCATTATGGACCCGCAGGGTTTGCCGATGGCGGCCGATCCAACGGCCCGGTAATGCCGGCCGCTGGCCGGCAGCACGAAGAGGTCCGGTAGTGCCGGCCGCTGGCCGGCAACCCAGGTATCCCGCTGGTTCACGAAAAGCAGCCGGCCAGCGGCCGGCACTACCACGGGTCCGGGAATCAGACTTCCAGCGAAGCCAGATCGCCCTTGCTCTCCAGCCAGCCCTTGCGGTCCGACGCGCGCTTCTTGGCCAGCAGCATGTCCATCAGTGAATGGGTCTGCTCGCCATCGTCAATGGTCAACTGCACCAGGCGACGGGTGTCCGGATGGATGGTGGATTCACGCAGCTGCGGCGGATTCATCTCGCCCAAGCCCTTGAAGCGGGTCACGTTGATCGCGCCCTTGATCTTCTCGCGTTCGATCTTGTCCAGCATCGAGCGCTTTTCTTCCTCATCCAGGGCGTAGAACACCTGCTTGCCCACGTCGATGCGGAACAGCGGCGGCATCGCCACGAACACGTGGCCGGCATCGACCAGCGCCGGGAAGTGCTTCAGGAACAGTGCGGTCAGCAGCGTTGCGATATGCAGGCCGTCGGAGTCGGCGTCGGCCAGGATGATCACCTTGCCGTAGCGCAGGCCGCTGATGTCTTCCTTGCCCGGGTCACAGCCGATGGCCACTGCCAGGTTGTGCACTTCCTCCGAGGCCAGCACGCTGTTGGAGGACACTTCCCAGGTGTTGAGGATCTTGCCGCGCAGCGGCAGGATCGCCTGGAAATCCTTGTCGCGGGCCTGTTTGGCGCTGCCGCCTGCCGAGTCGCCCTCGACCAGGAACAGTTCGGTGCGCGACAGGTCCTGGCTGATGCAGTCGGCCAGCTTGCCGGGCAGGGCAGGGCCCTGGGTGACCTTCTTGCGGACGACCAGCTTCTCGGTCTTCAGGCGCGCACTGGCGCGCTCGATGGCGATCTGCGCGATCTTCTCGCCCAGCTCCACGTTCTGGTTCAGCAGCAGGCTGAACGCATCGTGCGCGGCGCCTTCGACAAAACCGGCGGCTTGGCGCGAGGACAGGCGTTCCTTGGTCTGGCCGCTGAACTGCGGGTCGGTCATCTTCAGTGACAGCACGAACGACACGCGGTCCCACACGTCTTCCGGGGCCAGCTTGACGCCGCGCGGCAGCAGGTTGCGGAAGTCGCAGAACTCGCGCAGCGCTTCGGTCAGGCCGGTGCGCAGGCCGTTGGCGTGGGTGCCATGCTGTGCGGTGGGAATCAGGTTGACGTAGCTTTCCTGCACCAGCTCGCCTTCCGGCAGCCAGGCCACGGCCCAGTCCACGATCTCGGTGTCTTTCTTCAGGTTGCCCACGAACAGATCAGCCGGCAGCGACTCGCGATCGCCCAGCTCCAGCTTCAGGTAATCGCGCAGGCCGTCTTCGTAGTACCAGGTGTCGACCTCGCCGGTGGCTTCGTCGGTCAGCTTGACGGTCAGGCCCGGGCACAGCACGGCCTTGGCGCGCAGCAGGTGCTTGAGCGCACGCACGGCGAACTTGGGCGTATCGAAGTACTTCGGGTCCGGCCAGAAGCGCAGGCGGGTACCGGTGTTCTTCTTGCCGACGGTGCCGACCACTTCCAGCGGCGAGGCGCGGTCGCCGTTGCGGAAGGTGATGCGGTGTTCGGCACCGTCGCGCTTGATGTGGATTTCCACCAGGGTCGACAGCGCGTTGACGACGCTGACGCCGACGCCATGCAGGCCGCCGGAGAAGGTGTAGTTGTTGTTGTTGAACTTGCCGCCGGCATGCAGGCGGGTCAGGATCAGCTCGACGCCCGGGATCTTCTCTTCCGGATGGATGTCCACCGGCATGCCGCGGCCGTCATCGCTGACCTCCACGCTGCCGTCCTTGAACAGGGTGATCTCGATCGAGCGGGCATGGCCGGCGAGGGCCTCGTCCACCGAGTTGTCGATCACTTCCTGCGCCAGGTGGTTCGGGCGCGCGGTGTCGGTATACATGCCGGGGCGGCGCTTGACCGGGTCAAGGCCGGACAGGACTTCAATATCGGCGGCGTTATAGCGGGCGTTCATCTGTCTTCGAAAGCGTGGAGCGACGGGCAAGTGTGCGGTCTGGACCGGGAATTTGCACGCCTGCGGTTCAGCCTCGTTGGCGGGGAGGGGGTAAAATGGCAACCGCTGGAACCGAACACCGGCGCCCCCCACATCCGAGCCATACCGCGAGGAGGAGTCCATGAAGAAGTTGCTGACCATTGCGATCCTGGCTGCCGCCGCTGTTGCAGTGCCGATGGTGCTGGCGCAGAACGCCGGCCAGCCTGCTCCGCAGCAGGGTGACCAGGCCGACAAGGCGCAGTCCGAAGCCGAGGCCAAGGCCAAGCGCCGCGCGCAGGCCAATGCCGAGATGAAGGCCAAGGGCCAGCCGGTGCCGCAGCAGGAAGAAGAGGAAGAGGCACGCAAGAAGAAGTAATTCTTCTGCCCCTCCGAGGCCCTTGCCACAAGGGTTTCCCCCTCGAACGCCCCGCCCAGCGGGGCGTTTCTTTTTGCCGATGGCGCCATCTGCCCCTTGGGTTGGCGGCCATCTATCTGTAAACTATGGCTTTCCGGGAGTAAGTGCGTGTCCACCATTTGCGAATGGGCTGGCACGGCCAAGCGTGGCCTCCAGCAAAGCGGGTCGCAGGTGACGGTCGAAGTGACCGGCACGGCCGCCCCGACCTCGCAGGGTGGTTCCCCGCTGGCGCATTGCGCTGGCCGGGCCCGCACCTCCCTCGCTGCTCCAGCGAACCGGAAAACCCCCTTTCTGCTCCACGCCCGCCCCCCGGGCAGGCGTGGCGCTGCCGTTTTCCATTTCCAGACAGGATGCTTGCAGCCATGACTCCCTTGATTTTCGTAACCGGCGGCGTGGTGTCCTCGCTCGGCAAAGGTATTGCCGCCGCGTCACTGGCCGCCATTCTCGAAGCGCGTGGCCTGAAGGTCACGATGATGAAGCTCGATCCGTACATCAACGTCGACCCGGGCACCATGAGCCCGTTCCAGCACGGTGAGGTGTATGTCACCGACGACGGCGCCGAAACCGATCTCGACCTGGGACACTACGAGCGCTTCGTGCGCACCCGCCTGAGCCGCAAGAACTCGGTCACCACCGGTCGCATCTATGAGGAAGTGATCCGCAAGGAGCGCCGTGGCGACTACCTGGGCGCGACCGTGCAGGTCATTCCGCACATCACCGACGAGATCCGTCGCTGCATGGACGAAGCCACCGAGGGCTTCGACGTGGCCCTGGTGGAGATCGGCGGCACCGTCGGCGACATCGAGTCGCTGCCGTTCCTGGAGGCGATCCGCCAGGTACGCACCGAGCGCGGCCCGGAAAAGGCGCTGTTCATGCACCTCACCCTGGTGCCGTACATCGCCGCCGCGGGTGAACTGAAGACCAAGCCGACCCAGCACTCGGTGAAGGAACTGCGCTCGATCGGCATCCAGCCGGACGTGCTGCTGTGCCGTTCGGAACAGCCGGTACCGGATTCGGAGCGTCGCAAGATCGCCCAGTTCACCAACGTCTCCGAGCGCGCGGTGATCAGCGTGCCCGACGTCGATGTGCTGTACCGCATTCCGATGGGCCTGCACGCACAGGGCCTGGACGAGATCGTCATCAACCAGCTGAAGCTGGCCGACAAGGCCGGCCCGGCCGACCTGTCGATGTGGGAAGACGCCGTCGATGCCACCCTGCATCCGCTGGATGCGGTGACCATCGCGGTGGTCGGCAAGTACATCGACCACCAGGACGCCTACAAGTCGGTCGGCGAAGCGCTCAAGCACGGTGGCCTGCGCCAGCGCACCAAGGTCACCCTGAAGTGGCTGGAAGCGCAGGACCTGGAAGGCAGCGACATGTCCGCGCTGGCCGATGTCGACGGCATCCTGGTGCCGGGTGGTTTCGGCGACCGTGGCTTCGAAGGCAAGGTGCTCACCTCGCAGTACGCCCGTGAGCACAAGGTGCCGTACTTCGGCATCTGCTACGGCATGCAGGCTGCGGTGGTCGACTACGCGCGCCACGTGGTGGGCCTGGAAGACGCCAACAGCACCGAGAACGATCGCCAGTCGCCGAACCCGGTGATCGGCCTGATCACCGAATGGCGCACGGCCACCGGCGACGTGGAAAAGCGTGACGACAAGAGTGACCTGGGCGGCACCATGCGCCTGGGCCTGCAGGAGCAGCGCCTGAAGCCGGGTACGCTGGCCCGCGAACTGTACGGCAAGGACGTGGTCGCCGAGCGCCACCGCCACCGTTACGAGTTCAACAACCGCTACCGCACCCAGCTGGAAGACGCCGGCCTGGTGATCGCCGGCAAGTCGATGGACGACACCCTGGTGGAAGTGGTTGAACTGCCGCGCGACCAGCACCCGTGGTTCCTGGCCTGCCAGGCGCACCCGGAATTCCTGTCCACCCCGCGTGATGGCCACCCGCTGTTCATCGGCTTCATCCGTGCCGCGCGTGAGCGCAAGGCCGGTGGCAAGCTGCTGCAGGAAGTGCGCGCCTGACTTGTCATGGGGGCCGCTGGCCCCCATCTTGCTCGCTTCAACCCCAGCGCACCGGCACTGCCGGTGTAGCGGACAACAAGGAAACGCCATGAAACTGTGTGGATTCGAGGTCGGGCTGGACCAGCCCCTGTTCCTGATCGCCGGCCCCTGCGTGATCGAGTCGATGCAGCTGCAGCTGGATACCGCCGGCAAGCTGAAGGAAGTGACCGACAGGCTCGGTGTGAACTTCATCTTCAAGTCCAGCTTCGACAAGGCCAACCGCACCTCCGGCACGGCCTTCCGTGGCCCGGGCATGGAAGAGGGCCTGAAGGTGCTGGCCGAGGTCAAGAAGCAGATCGGCGTGCCGGTGCTGACCGACGTGCACGAATACACCCCGATGGATGAAGTGGCCTCGGTGGTGGACGTGCTGCAGACCCCGGCGTTCCTGGTCCGTCAGACCGACTTCATCCGCAAGGTGTGCTCGGCCGGCAAGCCGGTCAACATCAAGAAGGGCCAGTTCCTGGCGCCGTGGGACATGAAGCCCGTCGTCGAGAAGGCCAAGGCCACCGGCAACGAGCAGATCATGGTCTGCGAGCGTGGCGCCAGCTTCGGCTACAACAACCTGGTCAGCGACATGCGTTCGCTGGCGGTGATGCGCGATACCGGCTGCCCGGTGGTGTTCGACGCCACCCATTCGGTGCAGTTGCCGGGCGGGCAGGGCACCAGTTCCGGCGGCCAGCGCGAGCATGTGCCGGTGCTGGCGCGTGCCGCGGTTGCCGTGGGCATCTCCGGCCTGTTCGCCGAAACCCATCCGGACCCGTCCAAGGCGCTGTCCGACGGCCCCAACGCGTGGCCGCTGGACCAGATGGAAGCCCTGCTCGAGACCCTGATGGAGCTCGACGCGGTGACCAAGAAGCACGGCTTCTCGCGCTTCGCGTGAGCCAGCACCCGCAGGCGGCGCTGGAGATCCAGCGTCGTCGCCGGCGCTGGCGGCAGTGGCCGTGGGGCCCGATCGCACTCGGCCTGGCATTGCTGGCGGTGTCCGGTGTATTCGCCATCGGCATGCTGTTCGGTGCCGGCATGCGCCCGTCGAGTGCCGGCGGTCCGGTAGTGAACCTGATGCCCTTCGTCATCGCCCTGGCGGTGGCCGAAGTGCTGACCATTTCCGCAGGGTTCTTCGCCGCGGTGCTCGGCTGGCGCCTGAACCGGGGCAGGGTTACCGCTGCACTGGCGATGGTCCTGCTGTCGCTGTGGGCGGGCATCCTGCTGCACGATCTTCTTTGATGAATACGATCCCTGAACCCTCGCGCAGCTGGCCGTGGGGCCTGGTCGCCCTGTTGCTGTCGGTGCTCGCCTGGGGCGGCTTGCTCGTGGGCGTGCTGGCCTTCGCCGCCAGCTTCCGTCCGCCGGGGGATGGCAGCAACGGCGTGCAGGCCATGCAGTACTGGATGCTGGGCGCGCTGGTCACGCTGGTGCTGTCCTTCGTGGGCAGCCTGGTGGCGATGGTGATGGCCTGGCGGCGTCGGCGCGGGCCGGTGTGCGCGACCATTGCCGGTGCCCTGCTGGTGATGCTGGTGTCGCTGCTGCTGATCGTGATCGGGTCCAGCTGGGGCTGATGCCCATCGCGCCATTTGGCAAGTGAGGGGTAGCCGGGGATAATCACGCGGCATTCGTTTTTGTCGCCCCCTCTCCATACAGGTAACCGGCCCGACCATGAGTACGATCCGCAGCATCCATGCCCGTGAAATCCTCGACAGCCGTGGCAACCCCACGCTGGAAGCCGAAGTCACCCTGGAGGACGGTTCGTTCGGTCGCGCCGCGGTTCCCTCCGGCGCATCGACCGGCACCAAGGAAGCGGTGGAGCTGCGTGACGGCGACAAGACCCGTTACCTCGGCAAGGGCGTGCGCAAGGCCGTCGACAACGTCAACGGCGCCATCGCCAACGCACTGAAGGGCTTCGAGGCTACCGACCAGGCCGGCCTGGACCGTCGCCTGATCGATCTGGATGGCACCGAGAACAAGGGCCGCCTGGGTGCCAACGCACTGCTGGGTGTTTCCATGGCCGCCGCGCACGCCGCCGCTGCCTCCAGCAAGCAGGCACTGTGGCAGTACCTGGCCGCCAAGACCGGCGCGACCCCGTCGCTGCCGGTGCCAATGATGAACATCATCAACGGCGGCGCGCACGCCGACAACAACGTCGATTTCCAGGAGTTCATGGTGCTGCCGGTCGGCTTCACCTCGTTCTCCGAAGCGCTGCGTGCCGGTACCGAAATCTTCCATTCGCTGAAGTCGGTGCTGAAGGGCCACGGCCTGAGCACGGCGGTGGGCGACGAAGGCGGCTTCGCGCCGGACTTCCGCAGCAACGTCGAAGCGCTGGACACCATCCTCGAAGCCATCGGCAAGGCCGGCTACACCGCTGGTGAAGACGTGCTGCTGGGCCTGGACGTGGCCTCCAGCGAATTCTTCGAGAACGGCAAGTACAACCTGGTCGGCGAGAACAAGCGACTGACCTCCGAGCAGTTCGTCGACTTCCTGGCTGACTGGGCCGCGCAGTACCCGATCATCACCATCGAAGACGGCCTGGCCGAGAACGACTGGGCGGGCTGGAAGCTGCTGACCGATCGCATCGGCAAGAAGGTGCAGCTGGTCGGCGACGATCTGTTCGTCACCAATCCGAAGATCTTCCAGGAGGGCATTGATTCGGGCACCGCCAACGCGATCCTGATCAAGGTCAACCAGATCGGTACCCTCAGCGAAACGCTGGAAGCGATCGCCATGGCCGACCGTGCCGGTTACGCCGCCGTGGTCTCGCACCGTTCGGGTGAAACCGAGGACACCACCATCGCCGACATTGCGGTGGCGACCACCGCCACCCAGATCAAGACCGGCTCGCTGTGCCGCAGCGATCGCGTGGCCAAGTACAACCAGCTGCTGCGCATCGAGGAAGCCCTCGGTGCCGGCGCGCGTTACGCTGGTCGTGACGCGTTCGTGTCGCTGAAGCGCTGAGCCGATGCGCGACTGGCGCTGGCTGCTGTTGTTGCTGGCCCTGCTGCTGGCATGGCTGCAGTACCGTTTCTGGTTCGGCCCGGGCAATTCGGGTGAAGTGATGATGCTCGAAGCCCAGGTCGCCAACCAGGAGCGGGACAATGACGGTCTGCAGCAGCGCAACGATGCGCTTGCTGCCGAAGTGAAGGACCTCAAGGAAGGCCAGTCCGCCATCGAAGAACGCGCGCGCAGCGAGCTGGGCATGATCAAGCCCGGCGAGAAGTTCTATCGCGTCGTGGAAGATGCACCGACGCGCCCGGCGCAGCCTGCGCCGGTTGCGGCCCCGGCCGGTGACCATCCGGCGGACGTGCCATGAGCGCGGCGATCTGGGTGGTTGTCCCGGCCGCAGGGCGCGGCACGCGTTTTGGTGCGCCGTTGCCCAAGCAGTACCTGCAGGCGGGCGGGCAGACCCTGCTCGCCCACACCCTGGACGCACTGCTGGCACACCCGGCGGTGGCCGGGGCGATGGTGGTGATCGGTGCGGACGATGCCGACTGGCCGGGCTGGAGCGAATGGGCCGGAAAGCCGGTGCTGACCTGCACCGGTGGCGCCACCCGCGCCGCCTCGGTGCTGGCGGGGCTGCAGGCCCTGCCGGACAGCGTGCGTGCCGATGAATTCGTGCTGGTGCATGACGCGGCGCGTCCGAACCTGTCGCAGGCCGATCTTGGCCGCCTGCTGGAAGTGGGCCGCACCGATCCGGTCGGCGCCATCCTGGCCGCGCCGGTACGCGACACGCTCAAGCGTGCTGGTGATGATGGTGGCATCGACGGCACCGAGCCACGTGAGCGCCTGTGGCGCGCACTGACGCCGCAGCTGTTCCGCCGCCACCAGCTGATCCGCGCACTGTCCGAGGCCGCTACCGCCGGTGTCGATGTGACCGACGATGCCATGGCCATGGAGCGCCAGGGCCAGCGCCCGCTGCTGGTGGAAGGCAGCGAGGACAACTTCAAGGTCACCACGCCGGCCGATCTCGATCGTTTCGAATTCGTACTCTCCCGCCGCGCCGGCTGACCGCCCGCGCGGCCCTGCTGCAAGGGCTGCATCCATGAGCACCTCCCCGTTCCCGCCCGTCCGTATCGGCCAGGGCTACGACGTCCATGCCTTCGGTGAAGGCGACCACATCATGCTCGGTGGCATCGCGGTGCCGCACAGCTGCGGCGTGCTTGCGCACAGCGACGGCGACGTCATCCTGCACGCGCTGTGCGACGCCATGCTCGGTGCGATCGCGCTGGGCGACATCGGCCAGCACTTCCCGCCCACTGACGACCGCTGGAAGGGCGCGGACAGCAGCGAGTTCGTGCGCCATTGCGATGGCCTGCTGCGCGAGTGCGGCTGGCGTGTCGGCAACACCGACATCACCGTGATCTGCGAACGGCCCAAGGTCGGCCCGCATGCGCTGGCCATGCGCGAGCGTATCGGTGAACTGTTGCAGCTGCCGTTGGATGCGGTGAGCGTCAAGGCCACCACGTCCGAGAAGCTGGGCTTCACCGGCCGTGGCGAAGGCATCGCTGCGCAGGCGATCGTGCTGCTGGTGGCCGCATGATCCCGTTGCCGCTCGCGTTCGGTGCGCCGCTGCTGCAGGCGCGCATCCGCACCACGCCGGAAGATTTCCAGGTCGATGAGTTGCCCGCTTTCGAGGCGACCGGTGAAGGCGAGCATCTGCTGCTGCATATCCGCAAGCGTGGCGCCAATACGGTGCATGTGGCCAAGGTACTGGCCAAGTGGGCAGGCCTGCCGGAAATGGCGGTCAGCTATGCCGGCATGAAGGACCGCAACGCGGTCACCACCCAGCGTTTCAGCGTACATCTGCCCAAGCGCGTCGCGCCCGATCTGGCCGAGCTGGCCAGTGACGAGATCGAGGTGATCGACTCCACCTGGCACAACCGCAAGCTGCAGCGCGGTGCGCTGGCGGGCAACCGCTTCAGGCTGGTGCTACGCGATGTGCAGGGTGACGCGGCGGCAATCGACGAGCGCCTGCAGCAGATCGCCGCGCGTGGCCTGCCGAACTGGTTCGGCGAGCAGCGCTTCGGTCGTGATGGCGGCAATGTGCCGGCCGCGTTGGCGATGTTCGGTGGCCGGCGCATGCGCAAGGACCAGCGTTCGCTGCTGTTGTCGGCGGCGCGTTCGGCCTTGTTCAACCGCGTGCTCGCTGCACGCGTGGAGCAGGGCAGCTGGGACCAGCCGCTGCAGGGCGAAGTGTGGATGCTTGATGGCAGCCGCAGCGTGTTCGGCCCCGAGCCCTACAGCGACGTGCTGGCCGAGCGCCTGGCACGTTTCGACATCCACCCCAGTGCTCCGTTGTGGGGCGAGGGTGAGCTGCGCAGCAGCGACGCCGCCCGTGAGCTGGAACTGGCAGCGCTGGATGATGACGAATCAAAGGCGCTGCGCGCCGGCCTGGAAGAGGCGCGGCTGAAGCAGGAGCGGCGCGCGCTGCGGCTGCGTCCAGCGCTGCTGCAGCACCAGTGGCTGGCCGCTGACGTACTGGAGTTGTCCTTTGCGCTGCCGCCAGGCTGCTATGCCACCGCGGTCCTGCACGAGCTCGGGCCAGTCGAGGACGCGTCGCAGGCCTGACGGAAATGGTGGCGGAGGCGAAGAGCATCCACGCATGGCGTGGATCCACTTTCCTCCGCCCGCCACAGTAGATCCACGCCATGCGTGGACGGGCCGTCAGTAGATCCACGCCATGCGTGGACGGGCCGTCAGTAGATCCACGCCATGCGTGGATGGGCCGTCAGTAGATCCACGCCATGCGTGGATGGGCCGTCAGTAGATCCACGCCATGCGTGGACGGGCCGTCAGTAGATCCACGCCATGCGTGGATGAATCCCGCCGGCAGAACGTCAGCGCCGCGCCAGCAGCACCAGCATGGCGCCGGTCCCGCCTTGCCCGGTCGGGGCGGAATGGAACGCCAGCACGTCGTTGCGCAGGCGCAGCAGCCGGTCCACCAGGTTCTTCAGCACCGGCGCACTGCCATCGGACTGCAGGCCCTTGCCGTGGATGATGCGCACGCAGCCGTACTCGTGGGCGTGCGCCTCCAGCAGGAACTGGCGCAGCATCATCTCGGCCTGCGCGGCGGTGGCGCCGTGCAGGTCCAGTTCGTCCTGCACCGAGTACTGTCCGCGCTTCAAGCGCTGGAACAGGCGTGGCGGCAGGTTGTCGCGCCGGTAGCTGGCAACGTCGCCCGCTTCCAGCGGGGCGTTGTCGCGCAGCAGCCGGGCGAACTCACCGGCGGCTTCTGCGTCGTCGCGCTCGGCCATGCGCGCACGCGGCCTGGGCCGCGGCGCAGCAGGCGCGGGCTCCACTTCCTTGCGCAGCGGCGTCACTTCGCCGATGGCGGCGCGGAACAATGCAGCCGGATCTTCGTCTTCAGGGTGCGACATGCGCACAGGTTAAACCGCCTGCGCGGGTCTGCCTATGACCGTTGGATGTCGGCCGTGACCGCAGACAGGGTAGGACCCAGCGCCCGCTTGCGGCACAATAGTCGGCGCACTTGCGGAGCTGCCGCCTCCCTGGAGGAGACGGGCCGGCTTCGCCCACGTTGCAAGGTGACGGGATCGAATTCTTGGAAAATCAAGCGGTTAAATCGAAGATGCGCATCCTGGTCAGCAATGATGACGGTGTCGACGCGGCGGGCATCCGGATGCTTGCATCCGTGCTGCGCGAGGCCGGGCACGAAGTCACGGTGGTCGCACCCGACCGCGATCGCTCCGGCGCCAGCAATTCGCTGACCCTGGATCTGCCGATCCGGCTCAAGCGCATCGACCACTACACCGTGTCGGTGGCCGGCACGCCCACCGACTGCGTGCACCTTGCGCTGACCGGCCTGCTCGAATTCGAGCCTGACATTGTCGTGTCCGGTATCAACAATGCCGCCAACCTCGGCGACGACGTGATCTATTCCGGCACCGTCTCGGCGGCGATGGAAGGTCGTTTCCTCGGTCTGCCTGCGGTGGCGGTGTCGCTGGTGACCCGTAACCACGACCCCAGGCATTTCGAGACGGCGGCGCGTGCCGCAGTGGAGATTGTTGCCCGCCTCAAGGCCGATCCGCTGCCGGCCGACACCATCCTCAACGTCAATGTGCCGGACCTGCCGTGGAGCGAGGTCAAGGGCTTCGAAGTCACCCGCCTGGGCAACCGTCATCGCGCCGAAGGCTGCATCGCGCAGAAAGACCCGCGCGGCAACGAGGTGTACTGGATCGGTCCGGCCGGCCGCGAGCAGGACTCCGGCCCGGGCACCGATTTCCATGCGGTGCGCACCGGCCACATTTCGATCACCCCGATCCAGGTTGACCTGACCCGCTACCAGGCACTGGAAAAGGTCGCCAGCTGGGTCGGCGGCCTCAGCGCCGCGCTGGACCGGCCGGCATGAGCCCACGCCTGCGCCTGCAGCCGGAAGCAGTCGGCATCGGCATGACATCGCAGCGCGTGCGCGATCGCCTGGTCGACCGCCTGCGCGAAGCCGGCATCGTCGACGAGTCGACGCTGAACGCGATCCGGGTGGTGCCGCGCCATCTGTTCATCGATGAGGCTCTGGCCTCGCGCGCATATGAAGACACCGCGCTGCCGATCGGCCACGGCCAGACCATTTCCCAGCCGTGGGTGGTGGCGCGGATGACCGAGGCCGTTCTGCAGGTGGCGCCGAAGAAGGTGCTCGAAGTGGGTACCGGCTCCGGCTATCAGGCCGCCGTGCTTGGTGCGCTGGGGCTGGAGGTCTATACCGTCGAGCGCATCGGTGACCTGCTGCGGCAGGCGCGCAAGCGGTTCCGCGCGCTGGGCATGAACATCCGTACCAAGCACGACGACGGCCGCGTGGGCTGGGCCGAGCATGGCCCGTTCGACGCCATCGTGGTTACCGCCGCCGCACCGGCACTGGTCGATGCGCTGGTCGAGCAGCTGGCTGCAGGTGGCCGCCTGGTCGCCCCGGTCGGTGGCGCCGGCGCACAGTCGCTGGTGCAGCTCGACCGCAAGGATGACGGCAGCATCGAACAACGCGTGCTGGCGCCGGTCACCTTCGTGCCGCTGCTGTCTGGCATGCTCGATTGAATCCACGGAGCAGGGTTGCATGAAGATTTTCGGGCCGCTGTACGAGCGGGCAATGAAGTGGGCTGCGCATGAGCGCGCGCCGACTTATCTGATGGTGCTGAGCTTTTTCGAAGCCATCATCTTCCCGGTGATGCCGGAAGTGATGCTGGCGCCGATGTGCGTGGCCCAGCCCAAGCGCGGCTGGTGGTTCGCCACCCTCAGCCTGGCCGGCTCGATGGTCGGCGCGCTGATCGGCTACGCGCTGGGCCACTATGCATTCGAAGCGGTCAAGCCGGTGTTCGAGGCGCTGGGCATGTTGCCGGCGATCGAGCAGGGCATTGCTACCGTGCAGGCCAAGATGGTGGAGTCGCCCTGGGCGGTGTTCACCTTCCTGGTGCTGGGCGGCTTCATGCCGATTCCGATGAAGGTCTTCACGTGGGCATCGGGTATCGTCGGCGTGCCGATGCCGCAGTACCTGTTGAGCATGTTGATCGGTCGTGGCAAGCGCGTGTTCGTGCTGGCTGCGGTCATCCGTATCGGTGGTGCGCGCGCCGAAGCAGCGCTGCGCCGATGGATTGAACCGCTGGGCTGGATCGCCACCGCGTTGGTGGTGGTGCTGATCGCCTGGCTTGTATGGAGGTCGAAGTTCGCATGAGTGCAGATCGTCTGAGCAAGGGAGTGCGCATCGGCGCGCTGGCGTTGCTGGTATCCACCCTGGCCGCCTGTGGCACCGCCACCGTGGTCCGGCCCAGTGGCGGCGGCAGCAGTGGCGTCAGCACGCCGAAGACGTCGGTGCCCAAGCCGGGGCAGACGGTGGTCGTGCGCAAGGGCGACACCATCTATGCGCTGGCCCGCATCCACGACATCACGCCGGCCGACCTGATCGCCTGGAACAACCTGGACAACCCGTCGACCATTTACCCGGGGCAGGTGATCCGCCTGTATCCGGCCGGTTCCGGTGGCGGTCGTGCGCCGACCACCGTGGTCACCGCGCCGCGTCCGGCTGGCAGCACGTCTGGCGGCAGTACCGCGCCGACGCCGGGTCCGGCCGGTCCGGTCAAGAGCAACATCGCCTGGCGCTGGCCGGCCGATGGCGCAGTCGTGGGCCGCTACGTGGCCGGCGATGCAACCAAGCAGGGCGTGGACATCGCCGGCACCAGCGGCGCTCCGGTGAAGGCCACGGCCAATGGCGTGGTGGTGTATTCCGGCGCCGGCCTGGTCGGCTATGGCGAGCTGATCATCATCAAGCACAGCGACCAGTGGCTGTCGGCCTATGGCCACAACCGCAAGCGCCTGGTCAATGAAGGGCAGAGCGTGAAGGCCGGCGAGCAGATCGCCGAGATGGGCCGTACCGGCGCCAACCGGGACATGCTGCACTTCGAGATCCGCTACAACGGCAAGCCGGTCGACCCGCAGCAATATCTGCCGGCGAAGTAACCGGCCGCTCTTTCTCCGGGCGGATCCCCGGCCCGGCGCAGCGCGCCGGGCGTTCGCCAAGGGCGCGTCCCATGGGCCGCAAGCGCCCTCGGCTCACCCGCTACAACGGCAAGCCGGTCGACCCGCAGCAGTATCTGCCCGCGCTAGCGCGGGCAGATACGGGTAGCGCCGAGCCATGCCCGGCGGCTGTACGCCGCAATGGAGCGCTGCCCAAGCATGGGCTCGGACGCTTGCATATGCGCAACGTGTGTTTCAGGTAGCGCCGGGCCATGCCCGGCGATCTCGGGCCTCAGCCTTCCAGGATGAAGGCGGCCGCCACCTTGCGGCCTTCGCCGGCAAGGATGTTGAAGGTGCGTGCGGCAGCCGGATTGTTCATCACTTCCAGTCCGATGCCTCGCGACAGGCAGGCGGCCATGACAACCGCCGGCGGGAACGCCTGGCGCTCTCCGGTGCCGAGCAGTATCAGCGCCGGCTTCAGTGCCAGGATCGGCTCCAGGTCAGCCACCTGCAGCGCCGCGACATCGGTCACCGGCCACTGTTCGACCAGCTGGTCCGGGGTCAGGAAGAAGCTGTTGCCCAGAACGCGATCATTGACCCGTGCCGAGCGACCGTCAGCGGCGCGCAGGCTGTAGGCGTAGTCGGGCAGTTCGTGGTTCAGCTGCATGGCAGGGTCCGATCAGCCGCGCGGCAGCACGATCTGGCGGTGTTCCTTGCTCGGGCGATACAGCACGGCCACATGGCCGATACGCTGCACCAGCGCACTGTCGGTGGCCTGCACGATCTCGCCGATCATCACGTCGCGGGCGTCACGGTCTTCGGCGGCAACCTTCACCTTGACCAGTTCGTGGCGTTCCAGCACTTCGTTCAGCTCGGTCAGGAAGGCCGGAGTGACGCCCTTGCCGCCGGTCTGCAGCAGGGCCTTCAGGTCGTGGGCTTGGCCGCGCAGGAAACGGGTCTGGGAAGGGGTCAAGGCAGTGGGCATGCAGAAAACACGGTTGAATGGGACGATCAGGGTATCATGGCGACCCCATCAGCCCCTATTTCCAATGGCTACCCGCAGCAAAAGCAGCCAGCGCTGGCTCAAGGAACACTTCTCCGATCCCTTCGTGAAGAAGGCCCAGGCCGAAGGCATGCGCTCCCGTGCGGCCTACAAGCTTGAAGAACTGCTCGAACGTGACCGCCTGCTGAAGCCGCACATGGTGGTGGTCGACCTCGGCGCGGCCCCGGGTGGCTGGTCTCAGCAGGTGCGGAGACAGATCGGCGATACCGGCCGCGTGCTGGCCCTGGACATCCTGGACATGCCGCCGCTGGCCGGCGTGGAGTTCCTTCACGGTGACTTCAGGGAAGAAACCGTCCTATCGCAGTTTGAAGCCATGCTCGGGGATCAGCCGGTAGACCTTGTGCTGTCGGACATGGCCCCCAATAAGAGTGGTGTGGACGCGGTCGACCAGCCGCGGATGATGCACCTGGCGGAGCTGGCCATGGATTTTGCCGACAACCACCTCAAGACTGGTGGGGCGTTCCTGATCAAGCTGTTCCAGGGCGAAGGCTTTGACGACTACGTGCGCGACATGCGCCGCCGGTACGACAAGGTCTCCATCCGCAAGCCGGAAGCCTCGCGCAAGCGCTCTCCCGAGGTGTATGCCTTGGGTCAGGGAAAACGCGCCCACATGAAGTAAGCTCGACCCCGTAAGTTCGACCCCAACGCAACGCCAGCACTAAGAGGAACACCGGAGCCAATGAGGATGAACGACTTGACCAAGAACCTCCTGCTATGGGTGGTCGTCGCCGTCGTGCTGATGGTGGTCTTCCAGAGCTTCTCGCCCAAGACCTCGGGGGCCGGGGCGCAGGGCGCTTCGTACTCGCAGTTCCTGGACCAGGTGGACACCGGCAACGTGCAGAAGGTCGCCTTCGGCGGCGATACGCGCGGCGGTACCAGCCAGATCACCTACACCACCCGTGGTGGACAGTCGTCCACCATCACCGCGCCGTTCGATCGCGACCTGATCAACGTGCTGCGCACCAAGAACGTCGAGATCGTGCAGGAAGAGCCGTCCAGCGGCATCTCCCTCGGCGCGATCCTGATGAATTTCCTGCCGGTCATCCTGATCATCGGCTTCTGGCTGTTCATCATGCGGCAGATGCAGGGCGGTGGCGGCGGTGCCAAGGGCGCAATGTCCTTCGGCAAGTCGCGCGCCAAGCTGCAGGGCGAAGACCAGATCAAGGTCACCTTCGCCGATGTTGCCGGTTGCGACGAGGCCAAGGAAGAGGTCGGCGAACTGGTCGATTTCCTGCGTGACCCGTCCAAGTTCACCAAGCTCGGCGGCAAGATCCCGCGCGGCGTGCTGATGGTCGGCCCTCCGGGTACCGGCAAGACGCTGCTGGCCAAGGCCATCGCCGGCGAAGCCAAGGTGCCGTTCTTCTCGATCTCCGGTTCGGACTTCGTGGAAATGTTCGTCGGCGTCGGCGCCAGCCGAGTGCGCGACATGTTCGAGCAGGCCAAGAAGCACGCGCCGTGCATCATCTTCATCGATGAAATCGACGCCGTCGGTCGCCACCGTGGTGCCGGCCTGGGCGGCGGTCATGACGAGCGCGAGCAGACCCTGAACCAGCTGCTGGTCGAGATGGACGGTTTCGAAGGCGGCGAAGGCGTGATCGTGATCGCCGCCACCAACCGTCCTGACGTGCTGGACCCGGCGCTGCTGCGTCCGGGCCGCTTCGACCGCCAGGTGGTGGTCGGTCTGCCGGACGTGAAGGGCCGCGAGCACATCCTCAAGGTGCACATGCGCAAGCTGCCGCTGGCCGACGACGTCGTGCCGATGGTGATCGCGCGTGGTACCCCGGGCTTCTCCGGTGCCGACCTGGCCAACCTCTGCAACGAGGCCGCCCTGTTCGCGGCTCGTGGCAACGAGAAGGAGGTCCGCATGGACCACTTTGATCGTGCCCGCGACAAGATCCTGATGGGTGCCGAGCGCCGCTCGATGGCCATGAGCGAGGAGGAGAAGACCCTCACCGCCTACCATGAAGCCGGCCATGCCATCGTTGGCCGCCTGGTGCCGGAACATGACCCGGTCTACAAGGTCACGATCATTCCGCGCGGCCGTGCGCTGGGCGTGACCATGTACCTGCCGGAAGGCGACAAGTACTCGATGAACCGCGTGGCGATCCAGTCGCAGCTGTGCTCGCTGTACGGTGGCCGCGTGGCGGAAGAACTGATCTTCGGTACCGACAAGGTCACCACCGGTGCGTCCAATGACATCGAGCGTGCCACCAAGATGGCCCGCAACATGGTCACCAAGTGGGGCCTGTCCGAGCAGCTCGGCCCGATCGCCTATGGCGAAGAGGACGATGAGGTGTTCCTGGGTCGTTCGGTGACCCAGCACAAGAGCGTGTCCAACGACACTGCCCGTCGCATCGACGAGGAAGTGCGCAACATCCTCGACAAGGCGTACGCCCGCACCACCGAGCTGCTGACCGAGAACATCGACAAGCTGCATACGATGTCGCAGCTGCTGCTGCAGTACGAAACCATCGATGCGCCGCAGATCGACGCGATCATGGAAGGTCGTGATCCGCCGCCGCCGATGGGCTGGAACAAGTCCAACAAGGATGGCGGCAATAACGACAAGGGCGGCGATGCCCGTCCGTTGCCGCCGATCGCCGGTCCGGCCGAATCGATCTGACGGCCTGCCGTACGCAATGCAAGACGAGGCCGGGGCAACCCGGCCTTGTTGTTTCCGGGCCCCGGCCCATCCGATCCTGACAGTCCGCTGGAGTCCGCATGTCCGCCCCCAAGCCTGAACCGATTTCCCACACCGCCGAGATGGTGATCGCCACCGTAGTCGGCGTCGCTGTCGGCCTGACCGTGGACAATCTGCTGCTGGGCTGTGGCGTGGGTATCGCGGTGGGTATCCTGCTGAGCATCATCAAGACGCTGTACGTGGACCGGAAGCGTCGCCGGCAGCGGTGAGGTTTGCCGGCAGGGCGGCGCCCTGCACCCGCCGAAGCGGTAGTGCCGGCCGCTGGCCGGCAACCTCAACAGCAAAAGCAACTGCGGCATTCTGTGGGATGGCGGGGTGGGTCCGGTTGCGGGGGGCGCTGCAAGTACGTCCATGTAAGCTCGGTCGCCGCATCCATGCGGCTCACGCCCCCGCAATCGGACCCACCCCGCCTTCGACAGTTTCCCGGTGGCCGGTAGATCCACGCCATGCGTGGATGAATCTCCATCGGAATCGAATATCTCGACAATTGAACGAAGAGCATCCACGCACGGCGTGGATCTACGTGTCGACCAAGGTCGACACCTACCAACAGCAGCCCAGCAGCAGCGGGAAATTGTCGGAGGCGGGTCGGTGTCGGATTGCGGGGTGTCCGCGGCATGGATGCCGCGGCCAAGCCTACACGGACGTACTTGCGGCGTCCCCGCAATCCGACACCGTCCCGCCATCCCACGGATAGCCCGCTGTTGCCGCTGTTGCTGTTGTTGAGCTTGCCGGCCAGCGGCCGGCACTACCGCCTCTGCGGGTGCAGGGCGCAGCCCTGCCGCCTTAAACTAACCTTCGTTGCCCGCAGGATTGACCATGTTCGACATCTCGCCCCAGCTCGATTGCGCCGGCCGCATCCTGCGCCTCGACCGTGCCCGGGTCATGGGTATCGTCAACGTCACCCCGGATTCGTTCTCCGATGGTGGTGCCCATGACACCACCGAGGCGGCGGTCGCGCATGGCCTGAAGCTGGTGGAGGAGGGCGCCGACCTGCTCGACATCGGCGGCGAATCGACCCGTCCGGGCGCGGCGCCGGTGTCGATCGACGAGGAACTGCGTCGTGTCGTGCCGGTCATCGAGCAGCTGGCAGCGCGCACGACGGTGCCGATCAGCATCGATACCTTCAAGCCGGAGGTGATGCGTGCCGCGGTTGCTGCAGGCGCCGGGATGATCAACGACATCTTCGGCCTGCGCCAGGACGGTGCGCTGCACGCGGCGGCGGACGCAGGCGTGCCGGTGGTGCTGATGCACATGCAGGGCGAACCGGGTCACATGCAGGCCGACCCGCAGTACGAGGATGTGGTCGCCGAGGTCCATGGCTTCCTGGTGCAGCGGCTGTTCGCCGCGGAGATGGCCGGCATCGCCAAGAAGAATCTGGTGATCGACCTCGGCTTCGGCTTCGGCAAGACCACGGCCCACAACATGACGCTGCTGGCCCGCTCGGAGCGTTTCCTTGAACTGGGCGTGCCGATGCTGGCCGGGCTGTCGCGCAAGCGCAGCCTGGGCGAGCTGACCGGTCGTCAGTCGCCGGCAGAGCGTGTCGCTGCGTCGGTGGCCGCACACCTGATCGCCGTGCAGCGCGGCGCCCGTATCGTGCGCGTGCACGATGTGGCAGCGACGGTCGATGCATTGAAGGTCTGGCAGGCGGTCGAGGCGGTACCTGCCGTGCGGGTGGACGCCAAGCCGACCCTCCGCTGGCCGGACGAAGACTGATGGCAGTGGATCAGCGGCCGCTGGCGATCGCCGTGATGGGGCCGACCGCCAGCGGCAAGACCGCCACCGCGATCGCGCTGGCGCAGCAGCTGGACGGTGAAATCGTCAGCGTTGATTCGGCGCTGGTCTATCGCGGACTGGATATCGGGTCGGCCAAGCCGGATGCGGCCGAGCGCGCGCAGGCACCGCACCACCTGCTGGACCTGCGCGATCCCTGGCAGACCTATTCCGCCGCCGAGTTCGCCGCCGACGCCGCCCGCGTGGTGGCCGACATCGTCGCCCGTGGCAAGACTCCGATCCTGGCCGGCGGCACGGGCCTGTACTTCCGGGCGCTGTTGCAGGGTCTGTCGCCGATGCCGGAGGCCGACCCGGCGATGCGTGCCGTGCTGAGCGCCGAGGCCGCCGAGCGAGGCTGGGCGGCGCTGCACGCCGAACTGGCCGCCGTTGACCCCGCCGCCGCCGCACGCATCCATGCCACCGACCCGCAACGCATCCAGCGAGCGCTGGAGGTCTACCGGCTGACCGGCACGCCGATCAGTGAATGGCAGCGCCGCCCCGGGGTGGCCCCGTTGCCGGTGCGCACGTTGAAGCTGATTCTGGCGCCGCGCGACCGCGCCGTCCTGCACCAGCGCATCGAGGCCCGCTTCGACGCCATGCTCGCGCAGGGCTTCCTCGACGAAGTGCGCGCCCTGCGTGCATTGCCGGAAATGCGGGCGGTGGCCGCACCGCTGGACCTGCCCGCCGTCCGCGCGGTGGGGTATCGCCAGGCCTGGGAGTACCTGGACGGGGACGGGGACGCGGCCCGCTTCCGGGACAAGTCCATTTTCGCCACCCGGCAACTGGCCAAGCGCCAGCTTACCTGGCTGCGCGGCGAGCTTGATGCGCGCTGGTTCGACCCCCATATGGATGGGGAGCGCCTCGCAGGCGCGGTGTCGACCTTCGTTGCACGCTGAACCGACGCTGGCCGTGTACCATCATGGGCCGGCAAGCGGCTCGGGGGCCGCGGCAACCGCCGGCTACCAATAAGAACAATAATCAGGAGTGTGCAATGTCCAAGGGGCAATCGCTGCAGGATCCTTTCTTGAATGCACTGCGGCGCGAGCGCGTGCCGGTTTCGGTGTACCTGGTCAACGGCATCAAGCTGCAGGGCACGATCGAATCGTTCGATCAGTTCGTGGTCCTGCTGCGCAATACCGTCAGCCAGATGGTCTACAAGCACGCCATTTCCACCGTGGTGCCGGCGCGCAACGTCAAGGTCGGCCCGGGTGGTGGGTACGTGCAATCAGGTGAGGATGGTCAGGCGGGTGATGAAGCAGACGAATGATGTTGGAGCGGTGAATGTTTGACCGCTCGAAAAAGGGCGAACACGCCCTGTTGATCCAGCCGCATTTCGGCAAGCTGGAAGACGATGTGCTGGAAGAATTCGGTGATCTGGCGCGCTCGGCCGGGGCCAGCATCGCGGTGACCATCACCGCGCGGCTGGATCGCCCCAACCC
The DNA here is from genome assembly GCF_019969775.1 of Stenotrophomonas sp. OVS01A. NCBI lineage: Bacteria > Pseudomonadati > Pseudomonadota > Gammaproteobacteria > Lysobacterales > Lysobacteraceae > Stenotrophomonas > Stenotrophomonas sp. OVS01A. Next base: position 856,236 of record NZ_JAHXYV010000001.1, read on the forward strand.
GTCGACCCTGATCGGCAGCGGCAAGCTGGATGAGATCAAGGCCGCCGCCGAAGCCACCGGCGCAGACCTGATCCTGGTCAACCACGCGTTGAGCCCGGGCCAGGAGCGCAATCTGGAGCGTTTCCTCGAGCGCCGGGTGATCGACCGTACCGGTCTGATCCTGGACATCTTTGCCCAGCGTGCGCGCAGCCATGAAGGCAAACTGCAGGTCGAGCTGGCCCAGCTGCGGCATATGTCGACACGGCTGGTGCGCGGCTGGACCCATCTGGAGCGCCAGCGTGGTGGTTCGATCGGCCTGCGCGGCCCGGGTGAAACCCAGCTGGAAACCGATCGTCGCCTGCTGCAGAAGCGGGTTGAACAGCTGCAGAAGCGGCTGGAAAAAGTCGAAGTACAGCGCACCCAGATGCGTCGTGCGCGTGTGCGCAGCGAACTGCCGCGCGTGGCCCTGGTGGGCTACACCAATGCCGGCAAATCAACCTTGTTCAATGCGATGACCGGCGCCGAGGCCTATGCGGCCGACCAGTTGTTCGCCACCCTGGATCCGACCGTACGCCGGATCGCCGTGCCCGGTGGCAACGTCGTGCTGGCCGATACGGTTGGTTTCGTACGCGACCTGCCGCATGACCTGGTGGCGGCCTTCCGTTCGACCCTGTCTGAAGCGCGGGAAGCGGATTTCCTGCTGCACCTTGTCGATGCCGCCGATCCGCACCGCGAGGAGCGCATCGCCCAGGTCGACGAAGTGCTGACCGCCGTCGGTGCCGGCGACCTTCCGCAGTTGCTGGTGTTCAACAAGATCGACCGCATCGAGGGTGCCGACGTGCGCCACGACGGCCAGGACGGCGTGCCGGATGAATCGCGGCGTGAGCGGGTGTGGATTTCCGCACGCGACGGGCAGGGCATCGAGCTGTTGCAGGCCGTACTCGGCAAGCGGTTGGGTCTGCAGCACGTCACCGGCGAGTTGCGCCTGCCACCCAGTGCCGGCCGCCTTCGCGCTCGCCTGCACCAATTGGAAGTGGTGCGCAGTGAAGAGGCTGATGAAGAAGGCTGGCTGTTGCAGGTCGATCTTCCCATCGCCGAGGCCGAGAAGCTGGCGGCCAGCGCCGATGGCGAGCCGATCCGGGCCCTGCTGCCGGAGAAGCTGCCCGAATGGTGAGGCAGTGCCGGCCGTTGGCCGGCATGTCCTGCGGCCGCGACACCACCCTGCCATCTGCGGTACAACGTGCAGGTTCTTCACTTTTCAGCTACCCCGATGGCCTTCCCGACCGACGCCGAACTCAATGCCCAGGCCGCTGCGCTGGGCCAGCGCCTGCAACAGGCTTCGCTGCAGCTGGTGACTGCTGAAAGCTGCAGCGGCGGCTGGATCGCCAAGTGCATGACCGACATCGCCGGTTCCTCGGCGTTCTTCGACTGCGGCATGGTGGTCTACAGCTACGAAGCCAAGCAGCGCCTGCTCGGCGTGCGCGCGCAGACGCTGGAGCAGTTCGGTGCGGTCAGCCGCGAAGCCGTGCTGGAGATGGTCTCCGGGGCGCTGGTCAATTCCGGTGCCGGCATCGCGGTGGCGGTGACCGGTATCGCAGGGCCGGGCGGTGGCAGCCCGGACAAGCCGGTCGGCAGTGTCTGGATCGGCTGGAAGCGCCGTGGCGGCTATGCCCGGGCCGAACTGTTCCAGTTCGATGGTGACCGTGAAGCCATCCGCCGGCAGACCGTAGCGGCGGCATTGCACGGCATCGACGCCCAGCTGTGACATGCTGCTCCGGCAATCAACCGGAGTAGGCAACGATGTGGGAGACGCTGGGCACCGTCCGTGACCTTGGCCGGCTGCAGGAAATTGCCGCCGTCCTGATCCGCTACGGCTTCGGCGACGTCGTGCGGCGCATCGGCCTGGCCACGGTACTGGAACGTGCCGGCCGCCTGCTGCACTGGAACGAGGAGCGGCAGGAAATGCTGCGGATGACCGCGCCGGTACGCGTGCGCAGCGCCCTGCAGGATCTCGGGCCGACGTTCGTGAAGCTGGGCCAGGTGCTCGCCACCCGCGTCGACCTGCTGCCGCCGGACTGGATCGCCGAACTCTCCGAGTTGCAGAACGCCGTCCCGGCATTGCCCTACGAGAAGATCCGCGAACAGCTCGAGGCCGACCTCGGTGCGTCTCCGTCGCAGGTGTTTGCCTTCCTTGATGAAACCCCGATGGCCGCAGCTTCGTTGGCCCAGGCCCATCGGGCGCGGTTGCGTGATGGCCGCGAAGTGGTGCTGAAGGTGCGTCGCCCTGGTATCCGTGACGTGGTTGAAGCCGATCTGCGTTTGCTGGCACGGCTGGCCGAAATCGTTGAGGCACGGCTGCCGGATCTGCGCCGCTACCGGCCCGCCGAGGTGGTGCAGCAGTTCACCGTGTCGCTGCGCCGCGAGCTGGATTTTGCCGCGGAGTGCCGCAACGCCGAGCGCATCGCGCGCAACTTCGAGGGCCGTGACGACATCCTGATTCCGGCGGTGCACTGGCAATGGACCTGCGAAAGCCTGAATGTCCAGGATTTCGTCGACGGCATTGCCGGACGTGATCTGGCCGGTGTCGATGCGGCCGGCATCGACCGCCGTGAACTGGCCCGGCGTGGCGCCGACATCGTATTGAAGATGGTGCTGGAGGACGGCAGTTTCCATGCCGATCCGCACCCGGGCAACATCATCTACCTGCGCGACGGCCGCATCGGCGTGATCGATTTCGGCATGGTCGGCGCGTTGTCGGAGGTGCGTCGCTTCCAGGTCGCGCAGCTGCTGCATGGTCTGGTCGAACAGGATCCGCAGGGCGTGGCCGATGTGTTGCTGGACTGGGCCGGTGGCGTGGAAGTGGACGAGAACCGGTTGCAGCACGACATCAGCCTGTTCGTCGACCAGTACCGCGGCGTGCCGCTGAAGGACCTGCGCATCGGCCTGATGCTGGGCGACATCACCCAGCTGCTGCGCAGCTACAACCTGACCCTGCCGGCAGATCTGGCGCTGATGATCAAGGCCTTCCTGACGCTGGAGGGCATGGGCCGCCAGCTCGACCCGGATTTCGACATGGCCAGCGCCGCGCGCCCCTTCCTGGAGCGGGTGGTACTGCAGCGCTATGCGCCGCGGGCGCTGTTCAAGCGTGGCCGTCGCAGCCTGCTCGGCATGATCGACTTCGCCGGTGATTTGCCGCGGGACCTGCGCAAGCTGGTCCAGGCGGCGCGCCGTGGCCGGCTGCAGCTGAAGGTCGAGACCAACGCGCTGCAGGGCTTCGGCGACCAGGTCAACCGCGCCGCGAACCGGCTGGTGATGGGGATCGTCACGGCAGCCTTGATCATCGGCTCCTCGATCGTGATGCACAGCGTAGGAGGCGTTTCCAGCCGTTGGCTGCTGGCGCTGGGCGTGTGCGGTTTCATCGGCGCAGGGCTCTGCGGGGTGTGGATCCTGTTCTCGATCTGGAGAAGCGGCAAGCACACGTAGTGTGCTTGCCGCGGGTCGGCTGCTTCTGCCTTTGCCGCCCCCAACCAGCCACGCCGCATTCCCGGTAGCGCCGGGCCATGCCCGGCGGCTTTCGCTCCTGCCGGAATCGCCCTCGGCACTTGCAGTCCTGGGCGTTAGTAGTAATACTACTAACCATGGACCTGACCGACACCCAGCAGGCGATCCTGCAGTTGATCGCCGAGCGTATCGAGAGCGAAGGCGCACCCCCTTCGCAGACTGAAATCGCGCGTGCCTTCGGCTTCAAGGGCGTACGCGCAGCGCAGTATCACCTGGAGGCGCTGGAGCAGGCCGGGGCGATCCGTCGCGTGCCGGGCCAGGCCCGCGGCATCCGTCTGGTGCAGGCACCGCCGGTGGAGAAGCTGGCCGAGCCGGGCCTGCCCGACAGCGTCCTGCGTCTGCCGATCCTGGGTCGGGTTGCTGCGGGTCTGCCGATCGGCGCCGACATCGGCTCGGATGATTTCGTGGTGCTGGACCGGGTGTTCTTCTCGCCGGCACCGGACTACCTGCTGAAAGTGCAGGGCGATTCGATGATCGACGAAGGCATCTTCGATGGCGACCTGATCGGTGTGCACCGGACCCGCGATGCCCATTCCGGGCAGATCGTGGTGGCCCGCATCGATGACGAGATCACCGTCAAGCTGCTGAAGATCGCCAAGGATCGCATCCGCCTGCTGCCGCGCAATCCCGATTACAAGCCGATTGACGTGCTTCCGGACCAGGATTTCTCGATCGAGGGCCTGTACTGCGGGCTGCTGCGACCGAACCGTTGACGATTCATCCTGCAATTCCCGCGGTCTTTTGTGGCGATTCTCTGGTTCTGCTGAGGTTGGTACGGATGTCCGATAATTTTTTTCCGAACGCCGGGCAGAATCTCAGCCTGTGCGATACGCCAGCCTTAAAGTGAACCCATGGCCAAGAAGACTTCCAAAGACAGCACCTCCAACGACGTGACCTCTGCAAGGACCAATCCGATGGACGAGAACAAGAAGCGCGCCCTCGCTGCAGCTCTGGGCCAGATCGAAAAGCAGTTCGGCAAGGGCTCGGTGATGCGCATGGGCGACCGCGTGGTCGAGCCCGTCGAGGCGATCCCGACCGGTTCTCTGATGCTGGATATCGCATTGGGCATTGGTGGCCTGCCCAAGGGCCGCGTGGTGGAAATCTACGGTCCGGAATCCTCCGGCAAGACCACGTTGACCCTGCAGGCCATCGCCGAGTGCCAGAAGCTGGGTGGCACCGCCGCCTTCATCGATGCCGAGCACGCGCTGGACCCGATCTACGCAGGCAAGCTGGGCGTCAATGTCGACGATCTGCTGCTGTCGCAGCCGGATACCGGTGAGCAGGCGCTTGAAATCGCCGACATGCTGGTGCGCTCCGGTTCGGTGGACATCCTGGTGGTCGACTCGGTCGCCGCGTTGACCCCCAAGGCTGAAATCGAAGGTGAGATGGGCGACCAGTTGCCGGGTCTGCAGGCGCGTCTGATGAGCCAGGCGTTGCGCAAGCTGACCGGCAACATCAAGCGCTCGAACACCCTGGTGGTGTTCATCAACCAGCTGCGCATGAAGATCGGCGTGATGATGCCGGGCCAGAGCCCGGAAGTGACCACCGGCGGCAACGCGCTGAAGTTCTATGCCTCGGTGCGCCTGGACATCCGCCGTATCGGCGCGATCAAGAAGGGCGACGAGATCATCGGCAACCAGACCAAGATCAAGGTCGTCAAGAACAAGCTGGCGCCCCCGTTCAAGCAGGTCATCACCGAGATCCTGTACGGCGAAGGCATCAGCCGCGAAGGCGAGCTGATCGATATGGGTGTCGAAGCCAAGCTGGTGGAGAAGGCCGGTGCCTGGTACAGCTACGGTGAAGAGCGCATCGGCCAGGGCAAGGACAACGCCCGTGGCTATCTGCGCGACAACCCGCAGGTTGCCGCCAAGCTTGAGGCTGAGCTGCGCGAGAAGTTCCAGCCGACCGAAGCCGTCCGTGAGGAAGGCGAAGACGAAGGCGACGACGAGTAAAGGCTTGCTGTGGGGCAGGGCGGCGCCGTCAGTGACGTCGCCCTGTCCTGCAGATTCGGTTTCCCCGACGGGGGACGCGCCAGGGACGGCGCATTTGATTGAAGGCGAGAATGAACGATTCCGACGCCCCGGCACCCGGCCGCAAGCGCCGCGTACGCGAACAGACGCCTGTCCAGCGCGCCTTGGGCCTGCTGGTCCGTCGTGAGCACTCGCGCAAGGAGCTGACCCGCAAGCTGACGTCCCGGGGCATCGAGGACGAGGCTGCGCAGGCGGCGGTCGACAAGCTGACCGAGGCCGGTTGGCAGGACGACACCCGGTTTGCCGAGAATCTGGTGCGCATGCGCGCCAATACGGGTTATGGCCCCATCCATGTACGTGCCGAGCTGGGAACCCACGGGCTGGACAGCGAGCAGATTACTGCTGCGATGGATACCTTCGAGGGCGACTGGACGGAGAATGCCCGGGATCTGGTCCGTCGCCGCTTTGGTGAGGCCGGTCCGCAGGACCTCGCGCAGCGCCGCAAGGCCGCCGATCTGCTGGCCCGCCGGGGCTTCGATGGCGACAGCATCCGCCGCGCGACCCGCTACGATCCGGACGACTGAGACTGATGGCGCCGGGCCTGATACCCTTTGGGGTTTCGGCGGTCCGTTCGACCCTGGCCACTGCGGCCGGCGGCACGGGCCCCGGCCCGCAGACTGCCAGCCCCCATGAACGCATCCGCCAAATTCACGACATCCCAGATCCGCAGCGACTTCCTTGAATTCTTCAAGGGCAAAGGCCACACCATCGTGCCGTCGGCGCCGCTGGTGCCGGGCAACGATCCGACCCTGCTGTTCACCAACTCCGGCATGGTGCAGTTCAAGGACGTGTTCCTGGGCGCGGAAAAGCGCAGCTACGTGCGCGCGGCCGACGTCCAGCGCTGCCTGCGTGCCGGTGGCAAGCACAACGATCTCGACCAGGTGGGCTACACCGCCCGCCATCACACCTTCTTCGAAATGCTGGGCAACTGGTCCTTCGGCGATTACTTCAAGAAGGATGCGATCGCCTGGGCCTGGGAGCTGCTGACCCAGGTCTGGAAGCTGCCCGCCGAGCGCCTGCTGGTGACGGTCTACCAGACCGACGACGAGGCCTACGCACTGTGGCGCGACATGATCGGCATTCCGGAAGACCGGATCGTCCGCATCGGCGACAACAAGGGCGCGCCGTTTGCCTCGGACAACTTCTGGCAGATGGCCGATACCGGTCCCTGCGGTCCGTGCACCGAGATCTTCTACGATCACGGTGACCATATCGCCGGTGGCCCGCCGGGCTCGCCGGACGAGGACGGTGACCGTTTCATCGAGATCTGGAACCTGGTCTTCATGCAGTTCGATCGCCAGCAGGACGGCACGCTGATGCCGCTGCCGGCACCGTGCGTGGACACCGGCATGGGCCTGGAACGCCTGGCCGCGATCCTGCAGCACGTGCATACCAACTACGAGATCGACCTGTTCCAGGCGCTGATCCGCAAGGCATCGGAGCTGACCGGCACCGCTGATCTGGAAAACAAGTCGCTGCGCGTGATCGCCGACCACATCCGCGCCTGTTCGTTCCTGATCGTCGATGGCGTGCTGCCGTCCAACGAAGGCCGCGGCTACGTACTGCGCCGGATCATCCGCCGCGCACTGCGACACGGCTGGATGCTGGGCGTGCGCCAGCCGTTCTTCAGCAAGCTGGTGCCGACCCTGGTCGAGCAGATGGGCGAGGCCTACCCGGAACTGCCGGCACAGGCCGATACCGTGGTGCGTGCCCTGCAGGCAGAAGAAGAGCGTTTCGCCGAGACGCTGGACTCGGGCATGAAGATCTTCGACGACGTTGCGGCCAAGGTCAGCAATGGCGTGATCCCGGGCGTGGACGCGTTCCGCCTGTACGACACCTACGGCTTCCCGCTCGACCTGACCCAGGACATCGCCCGTGAGCGTGACCTGACCGTGGACATTGACGGCTTCAACGCCGCGATGGAGACGCAGCGCGAGACCGCGCGTGCCGCCGGCAAGTTCGGCGGTGGCGTGACGCTGTCGGCCGATCTGGTCGCCACGCTCAAGCCGACTGTCTTCCTGGGCTATGACCGCCTGCAGGCCGACGGCCTCGGCGTGGTCGCGATCCTCAAGGATGGCCGCCCGGTGGAAGCTGCCCAGGCCGGTGACGAGGTCATCGTGCTGACCAACCAGACCCCGTTCTACGCCGAGTCCGGCGGCCAGGTCGGCGACACCGGCACCTTGTCCGCTGCCGGCGTACAGCTGCAGGTGAGCGATACCCAGAAGTTCGCGGGCCAGTTCCATGGCCACGTCGGCAAGATCACCCAGGGCAGCCTGAAGATCGGTGACGTGCTGTCCGGCCAGGTCGATGGCGAGCGCCGTGGCGCCACCATCCTCAACCACTCGGCGACCCACCTGCTGCATGCTGCCCTGCGCGAAGTGCTTGGCACCCACGTGCAGCAGAAGGGCTCGCTGGTGGCGCCGGACCGCCTGCGCTTCGACTTCTCGCATTTCCAGCCGATCAGCGCCGAGGAACTGGCGATCATCGAGCGCAAGGTCAACCAGCAGGTGCGCGCCAACAACGCCGCCGAAGTGCACAACATGGGCATGCAGGAAGCGCTGGACTTCGGCGCGATGGCCCTGTTCGGCGAGAAGTACGGCGAGAACGTGCGCGTGCTGAAGATGGGCGACTACTCCACCGAGCTGTGTGGTGGCACCCACGTCAACCGGACCGGTGACATCGGTCTGTTCAAGATCACCTCCGAAGGCGGTGTCTCGGCCGGTGTGCGTCGTATCGAGGCCGTCACCGGCCAGGGCGCGCTGGACTACGTGGATGCCGAGGAGGCCCGTCTGGCCGAGGCCGCCGAGCTGCTGGGTGGCAGTGCTGCCGACGTGGTCGAAAAGATCCGTGCGCTGGGCCTGCGCCAGAAGCAGCTGGAGCGCGAGCTGGAGGCCGTGAAGGCCAAGGTAGCCGCCGGCGCCACCGCCGACCTGTCCGGCCAGGCCGTCGAGGTCGCCGGTGTGAAGGTTCTGGCTGTCCGCCTGGAAGGCTTCGACGCCAAGGCCCTGCGTGATGCCATGGACCGCCTGAAGCAGCAGCTGGGCGACGCGGTGATCGTGCTGGCCGGTGCCCAGGACGGCAAGGCGGCCCTGGTCGCGGGCGTGAACGGCAGTGCAATGGGCAAGGTCAAGGCCGGGGAACTGTTGTCCCATATCGCCGGTCAGATCGGGGGCAAGGGCGGCGGACGCCCGGACCTCGCCCAGGGTGGTGGCGAGGACGGGCCCGCCCTTGCTACCGCGCTGGCTGCGGTCGTCGAATGGGTCAGCCCCCGCCTGTGATGAATCCCTGCCGTCCCCCTCCTTGTAGGAGCGGGACGGCTGACGGTACCATTGCGAATCTTTTCCCTTTGTCGTGGGCGCGCTTCTTGACGGAGCGTCAAGCCGGTGGGGGATACCCTTCCACACGGTTCCATGGAGACTTAAAAAAATGTTGATCCTGACTCGCCGCGTCGGCGAAACCCTGATGATCGGTGACTCGGTGAGCGTCACCGTGCTTGGCGTCAAGGGTAACCAGGTGCGTATCGGCATCACTGCGCCGAAGGACGTCGCTGTGCATCGCGAAGAGATCTACCAGCGCATCCAGCGTGGTGACGAAGCCGGCAGCACCGGTGGTGAAAATTCTGCGGAATAAGGCTTTACCTTCGCGCGTGATTAACGTTATGATTCACGCCCCGCTGAGGTGCAACGCACCAGACGCGGAGAAAACCCCGGAGCGATGCCCGAGCGGCTGAAGGGGCTCCCCTGCTAAGGGAGTATAGGGTCAAAAGCTCTATCGAGGGTTCGAATCCCTCTCGCTCCGCCAGATGCAAAAGAACGCCCGTAGATCCTGGATCTGCGGGCGTTTTCTTTGTGCGTCGCGTTGACCCGCGGCCCACGATCGCGGTGCCAGGTTCGCAGCATGACCGCCGAGCGGAGCACGTCGATGACCAGTGCGAAGAAGGCCACCTTCCTGCAGCGACGTCTGGCGTTTCGGTGACGGCAGGATGGCTACGCTCCGGGCCTTTGTTGTCGACCCTCGGATCAGCTGCCTGATGCAACCAGCGCCAGCCAAGGCCCGGCCAACGGGCCGCAGCTGGGTATGATCGACGCACCATGACGCCGCCTGATTTCCCGCAGGACCCGCTGCAGCGCTTCCATCCCGCGACGCAGACCTGGTTCCGTGCCGCGTTCGACGCCTCCACGCCGGTGCAGGATCAGGCCTGGTCGTCGATCAGTGCCGGGCAACATACCCTGGTCATCGCGCCAACCGGATCGGGCAAGACACTTGCCGCATTCCTGCATGCCATCGACCAGCTGTTCGCCGAGCGTGATCGGCAAGCGCGCGCAGCGCCGTTGGCCAAGCCGGTGCGGCGAACCCGCGTGCTTTACCTGTCGCCGATCAAGGCGCTGGGCAGCGACGTGCAGCGCAACCTGCAGGTGCCGCTGCAGGGCATCACCGACGAGCGCGCCCGACGCGGCGAGCCGGCGGTGCAGCTGACCGTCGCATTGCGTACCGGCGATAGCTCCAGCAGTGAACGTGCAGGCCTGGTGCGGCGGCCGCCGGACATCCTGATCACTACGCCCGAGTCGCTGTACCTGATGCTGACCTCGCAGGCACGCGAGATCCTGCGCGATGTGCAGACCGTCATCCTCGATGAAATCCATGCAGTGGCCGGTGGCAAACGCGGTTCGCATCTGGCGCTGAGCCTGGAACGGCTGGATGCGCTGCTGCACGAACCGGCGCAGCGCATCGGCCTGTCGGCCACGGTGCGGCCCGTCGACGAGGTGGCGGCGTTCCTGGGCGGCGACCGCGCGGTGAGCGTGGTCCAACCCGGCTCGGCGCGGCAGCTGCAGATGCGCATCGTTGTGCCGGTGGAAGACATGTCCAGCCTGACTACGCAGGGTACGCCCGGGGAGCGCGACGGCGGCGCGCGGATCGGCTCGATCTGGCCGCACGTGGAGGCAAGCATTCTCGACAATGTGCTGCGCCATCGCTCGACGATTGTCTTTGCCAATTCGCGTGGCGTAGCCGAAAAGCTGACCGCGCGCCTGAACGAGCTGCACGCCGGACGCAGTGGCGAAGACGGCGCAATCCGTGGCGATTCGGGTAACGGGTTGGCCTATGGCTCTTTCACCGGCAGTACGGTCAACCGGGTCTCCGCTGCGCCGGCACTGATTGCACGCGCGCATCACGGATCGGTCTCCAAGGAGCAGCGCGGCGAGATCGAGCAGGCGCTGAAATCGGGTGCACTGCGCTGCGTGGTGGCCACGTCCAGCCTGGAGCTGGGGATCGACATGGGGCTGGTTGACCTGGTGATCCAGGTGGCCGCGCCGCCGTCGGTGGCCAGCGCCCTGCAGCGCGTCGGTCGCGCCGGCCACCAGGTGGGCGGCATGTCCCGCGGTCTGGTGTATCCGCGTACGCGGCGTGACCTGATCGATGCCGCCGTGGTGGTGGACAGCATGCTGGCCGGACGCATCGAGGCCATCGCTCCGCCGCGCAACCCGCTTGATGTGCTGGCCCAGCAGACGGTGGCGGCGGTGGCGATGGAGCCGTGGCAGGCCGATGCCTGGTATGCGCGGGTACGCCGTGCCGCACCGTACCGCTCACTCCCGCGCAGTGCCTTCGACGCGGTGCTGGACATGCTTTCCGGCCGCTATCCGTCCGAGGATTTCGCCGGCTTCCGGCCGCGGCTGGTATGGAACCGGCAGAGCGGTGAGCTCAGCGCTCGCCCTGGTGCGAAGCAACTGGCGGTTACCAGCGGCGGCACCATTCCCGACCGTGGCATGTACAGCGTGGTGCTGCCTGAAGGAGAAGAGCGGGCCGGATCGCGCCGCGTCGGTGAGCTGGACGAGGAGATGGTCCACGAGTCGCGGGTGAATGATGTGATCACGCTGGGCGCGACCTCATGGCGGATCGACCAGATCACCCACGATCAGGTGGTGGTGACGCCTGCACCCGGACGTTCGGCGCGCCTGCCGTTCTGGCGTGGCGAAGGTGTGGGCCGCCCTGCCGAACTGGGACAGGCCATCGGTGCGTTTCTCGCCGCGTTGGAGGCGCACATCGATAGCAGTGACACCCCGGCGACGGCGCTGCACGCACGCCTGCAGGCCAGTGGCCTGGACGCCAACGCGATCAGCAACATGCTCGGCCTGGTCGCCGAGCAGCGGCAGGCCACGGGCGTGCTGCCCACCGATCTGCGCCTGGTGGTGGAACGTTGCCGCGACGAGCTGGGCGACTGGCGGGTGATGCTGCATTCGCCGTATGGCCGCCGCGTGCATGATCCGTGGGCATTGGCGGTGGCAGCACGATTGCGCGAACGCTGGGGCATCGACCCGGCCGTGGTCGCCAGCGACGATGGCATCATCGCGCGGATTCCCGACAGTACCGGGCGCGTTCCGGGGGCGGACATGTTCGTGTTCGAACCGGAGCGGTTGCGCCGTACGATCACCGCGGCGGTCGGTCATTCGGCACTGTTCGCGGCGCGCTTCCGCGAGTGTGCCTCGCGCGCACTGCTGTTGCCGCGTCGCACGCCGGGGCGTCGATCGCCGCTGTGGCAGCAGCGCCTGCGCGCCGGCCAGTTGCTGGAAATCGCGCAGGCCCATGCGGAGTTCCCGATCCTGATCGAGACCGCCCGCGAGTGCCTGCAGGATGTCTACGACCTGGATGCGCTGGACGCGCTGATGCAACGCGTTCAACGCGGTCAGGTGCAGTTGCTGGACGTCGCGACCGAGGTGCCTTCGCCGTTCGCGGCCAATCTGCTGTTCGGCTATGTCGCCGAGTTCATGTACGAGGCGGACGTGCCGCTGGCCGAGCGCCGCGCCTCGGTGCTGTCACTGGACAGTGGCCTGCTCGCCGAGCTGCTGGGCCAGGTAGACCTGGGCGAACTGCTGGATGCGGGGGTGGTCGATCAGGTTGAACGTGAACTGCAGCGGCTGGAACCTGCGCGCAGGGCCCATGGCATGGAAGGCGTGTCCGACCTGCTGCGCGAGCTGGGACCGTTGCCTGCATCGGACCTGGCGCTGCGCCTGTCCGATCCGGAATTCGTGGAAGTGCACCTGGCAGCGCTGCAGGCGCAGCAGCGCGCCATCCCGGCTTCAATTGCCGGCCACACGCAGTGGGTCGCCGTGGAGGACGCCGCACGTGTGCGCGATGCGTTGGGTACGGCGCTGCCGGGCGGGCTGCCCGAGGTGTTTCTTGCAGGCATGCCCGATCCCCTCGGCGATCTGCTGGCCCGCCACGCACGTACGCATGCGCCCTTCACCAGCAGCGCGCTGGCCAAGCGGTTCGGGCTGGGTGTGGCGGTGGTCGACGGCGCGCTGGAAAGGCTGCAGGAGCAGGGGCGGGTGCTGCGTGGCAATTTCGGCGCAGCGCGGCGACAGCAGGGAAATGAGCGGGTGCATCCGTCGCCGGACGTAGTGCACGAATGGGTCAGCGAAGATGTGTTGCAGCGTCTGCGCCTGCGTTCGCTGCAGGCCGCACGTGAAGCCACCCGGCCGGTGCCACCGGCAGCCTATGTGCGCCTGCTGCTGGAGGGGCAGGGGGTGTTGCTGGAAGGCGGCGCCGGGCGTACCCGCAATGGTGCCGTTGCGGCCATGCTTGAGGGCAGCGACGGCGTTGCCCGTGTGGTCGAGCAGCTGGCGGGGTTGCCGCTGCCGGTTTCGGTGTGGGAACACCAGGTCCTGCCGGCCCGGGTGCGCGACTACGCATCGGCCCTGCTTGATGAGCTGCTGGCCACCGGCAGGGTGCTGTGGGCCGGGCACGGGCGGCTGGGTGACGACGACGGCCTGGTGTCGCTGCACCTGCAGGAACATGCCGCCGAAACGTTGCCGCTGCTGCCGGAAGCGGATCCGGCGCTGCGTACACCGATGCAGGACGCCATCGTGCAGGTCCTGGCCGATGGAGGCGCCTACTTCGCGCGGCAGCTGGCCACGCAGGTGCAGTCACGCCTGGCCGGCAGTGCGGCGGCGGCCGAGGACTTCCAGCTGGCGCTATGGCAGCTGGCCTGGAGGGGCGAAGTGAGCAGCGACCTGTGGTCGCCGTTGCGGGCCCTGGCCGGTGTGCGCCAGCAGCGGGCGCGCGTTGCGTCGGCCTCGCGGCGCACGCGGGGTTTCCGCTTCATGCCGATGCTGGACGCGCGGGCCACGGCGCTGGACCCGGCCATTGCCAGCGGGCCGACCCTGGCGGGGCGATGGTCGTTGCTGCCCCGCGAGCGCGGCAACGACACCGTGCGGGCGCTGGCGCTGGGCGAAAGCCTGCTTGATCGCTACCGGGTGGTGACCCGGGCGGCGGCAATGACCGAAGCGGTAACCGGTGGGTTCCCTGCACTGCAGCCTGTCTATCGAGGCATGGAAGATGCTGGGCAGGTCCTGCGCGGCCGCTTCGTGGCGGGGCTGGGCGGAGCACAGTTTGCAGAGCGCGGCACCATCGACCATCTGCGCGAGCTGTCCGAGCGTGTGCCGCGTGAGCTGTCGGTCGTCGCGCTGTCAGCGCTGGATCCGGCCAATCCCTTCGGCAGCCTGCTGCCGTGGCCGCAGCCGGTGGCCGGTGCACGTCCGCTGCGGCGTTCCGGTGCGATGGTGGTGATCGGCAACGGCCGGTTGCTGCTGTACCTGGCGCAGGGCGGGCGGCAACTGTCCAGCTGGATCGAGGGCGGGGCAGAGGATGCGGCCAATACTCTGGTTGCCGCTGCACAGGCCCTGGCGGTGGCATTGCGCCGGGGGCGGCGCCTGTCCTTCACCCTGGAACGGATCAATGATGTGCCGGTGCATCGCGGCGCGCTGGTGGACGCGCTGCGGGCCGCAGGCTTCAGCAACGAACCGCGCGGGCTGGGATGGAACGGCTGAGCGCGGCGGAATCACCTCGATGAATGCTCACTCCGTGGGGCCTGGCCCCGGATCGGACTGCCGGACTGTGATGCAGTTCGTTACGCGCCTGCCCCGGTGGCTGCAGAGTCCGGGTAGTGTGGCGATCGTGCACGTTGCGCAGACGGTTCTTCACTCGACAGGAGACTCACATGAAGCTGTTTTCTGCTGTGCTGCTGTCCCTTCTTTCGCTGCAGGCATCGACGGTGCAGGCGGCCGACGCTCTGCCTTCGCCCCTGCTCGGCCGCTGGTCGCTGGAGATCGCCACTTCCGCACTCCCTGAGGCACAGCGGCCGCAACAGGTCGTGCTGGAATTCAAGGATGCCGGTGCGGGCAGGTGGAGCTCGCACGTGGACATCGTCCTGCATGATGGCAAGACCATGAAATCGGACGGTACGTTGGCACTGGATGGCACGCCCGCGGCGTTGACCGGCAGCTACGGCGCCAACCAGGCAACGCTGAAACTGCCAGCGCCGAATACGCTGGTGATGCAGCTGGTCGATCATGGCGCGCCGGCATCCACCCGCGTGTACACGGTGGCCGCCGATCGTTCAACGATGACCGAGACCAAGGCCTTCTTCGGCCATGACGGCACGCCGATCCTGCAGACCAACCTGTTCAAGCGGTTGCCGTAGTGATGTGATGCAGCGGCACCCACAGAAGCGTGCTCTGCGGGTGCCGTTGCTGTTCTGTCATGCTGCGGCGGGATCGCGCTTGCCGGTGTCGATGCCGTACCGGTCGATCGCCTGCTGCAGCAGGCCCCGTTCCACATGCCCGTCATCGGCCAGGGCCTTCAGTGCCGCCAGTACGATGAAGTGACGATCGACTTCGAAGAACGTGCGCAGCGATTCGCGAGTATCCGAGCGGCCAAAGCCATCGGTGCCGAGTGCGATGAAGCGCCGGTCGTTGATGAAGGGGCGGATCTGGTCGCCGACGATCTTCATGTAGTCGGTCGCCACCACCACCGGGCCGGCATGGTCCTGCAGGCACTGCTGCACGTAGGGAACGCGCGGCTCGTCGGCCGGATGCAGCAGGTTCCAGCGCTCGGCAGCCAGGCCATCACGGCGCAGTTCGGTCAGGCTGGTGGCACTCCAGACATCGCTTGCGATGGCGAAATCCTGCTGCAGCAGATCGGCGGCGGCCAGCACCTCGCGCAGGATCGAGCCACTGCCCATCAGCTGCACGCGAGGCTGTGCCGTGCTGTCGGCAGCAGCGGGACGCAGCAGATGGAGCCCCTTCAGGATGCCGGCTTCGGCGCCGCCAGGCAGTGCAGGGTGCGGGTAGTTCTCGTTGAGCAGGGTGATGTAGTAGTAGATGTCTTCCTGGTCCACATACATGCGGCGCAGGCCGTCGTGGATGATCACTGCCAGTTCGAAGTTGTAGGTCGGGTCGTAGGACACGCAGCTTGGAATCACCGAGGACAGCACGTGGCTGTGGCCATCGTCGTGCTGCAGGCCTTCGCCCATCAGGGTAGTGCGGCCGGAGGTGGCGCCAAGCAGGAAGCCACGGGTGCGCGCGTCGGCCGCTGCCCAGGCCAGGTCACCGACGCGCTGCAGGCCGAACATCGAATAGAAGATGTAGAACGGAATCGTGGCCAGGCCGTGGTTGCTGTACGCGGTGCCCGCTGCGATCCACGAACAGATAGCGCCGGATTCGTTGATGCCTTCCTGCAGGATCTGGCCGTCCTTGGACTCCTTGTAATAGCTCAGCTGGCCGGCGTCCTGCGGGGTGTACAGCTGGCCCAGGAAGGAATGGATGCCGATCTGGCGGAACAGCCCTTCCATGCCGAAGGTACGCGATTCATCGGGCACGATCGGGATCACCAGCCTGCCCAGTTCGGGATCCTTGAGCAGGGTGGTGAGGATGCGTACGAAGCCCATGGTGGTGGATTGGCCACGATCACCGCTGCCCTGCAACTGCACGTTGAACGTGGACAGCGGCGGCAGCGGCAACGGATCGACCTGGGTCAGCCGTGCCGGCAGCTGGCCGCCCTGCGCCTGGCGACGCTGTGCGAAGTAGAGCGCCTCGGCGCTGCCCGGTTGCGGGCGCAGGTAGGGCATCTCTTCCAGCTGCCCGTCGCTGACCGGCAGGTCGAATCGGTCACGGAACGCACGCACCGCGTCGGCGCTCATCTTCTTCAGCTGGTGGTTGATGTTCTGGCCTTCGCCGGCCTCGCCCATGCCGAAGCCCTTCACCGTCTTGGCCAGCACCACGCTCGGGCGACCGCTGGTGTTCACTGCCTGCTGGTAGGCGGCGAATACCTTCTGCGGATCGTGGCCGCCGCGTGCCAGTGCCCAGATCTCGTCGTCGCTCATGTGCGCCACCAGCGCCAGCAGTTCCGGGTAGCGCCCGAAGAAGTGTTCGCGCACGTAGGCGCCACTCTGCGACTTGAAGGTCTGGTAGTCGCCATCCACGCACTCCATCATGCGCTGGCGCAGCAGCCCGCTGTGATCGCGTGCCAGCAGCTCGTCCCAGCCGCTGCCCCAGATCACCTTGATCACGTTCCAGCCGGCGGCGCGGAAGGTGCCTTCCAGTTCCTGGATCACCTTGGCGTTGCCACGCACCGGTCCGTCCAGACGTTGCAGGTTGCAGTTGACCACGAACACCAGGTTGTCCAGGCGCTCGCGCCCGGCCAGCGAAATGGCCGCCAGCGATTCGGGCTGGTCCATTTCGCCGTCACCAAGGAAGGCCCAGACCTTGCGGCCCTGGTGCTGCTTCAGCCCCCGGTATTCCAGGTAGCGCATGTAGCGGGCCTGATAGGCCGCCGTCAGCGGGCCCAGGCCCATCGACACAGTGGGAAACTGCCAGAACCCGGGCATCAGCCGCGGGTGCGGATACGAGGACAGGCCCTCGCGTCCGGCTTCGCGGCGGAAGTTGTCCATCTGCTCGGCACTGATGCGGCCTTCCACGTACGCCCGGCCGTAGATGCCCGGGGCCGAATGACCCTGGATGTAGATCATGTCGCCGTCGAAGGTTTCGGTCCGTCCACGGAAGAAGTGATCGAAGCCCACGTCATACATGACTGCTGCGGACTGGTAGGTGGCGATGTGGCCGCCGACATTGGAATGCCTGCCGGCACGCAGCACCATCACCATGGCGTTCCAGCGGATCATCGCGTTCAACCGCCGCTCGATGGCCAGGTCACCCGGGTACGCGGGCTGGCGTTCGGGGGGAATCGTGTTGGTGTAGGCGGTCCACGCGCGGGTGTGCAGGTCGCCATGCTGCTGCACATCGAGTGCATCGAGCTGGTCCAGCAGATAGTGCGCGCGGGGGCGGCCGCCGGCCTCGATCACCGCCTGCAGGGACTCGCGCCATTCGCGGGTTTCCTGCGGATCGGCGTCGAGAGGGAAATGTGCCTGGTTCATGCTGCGTCTCCAGAGAGCGCCGGTTCTGCACCTGCACGGCACCGCCGGCAGGGCGACAGCTCTGGAGCGGAGTCGCGCCGGCAGGTCCGTAGCGCGGGGGCGGCCGTGGTGGCTGCCGAGGAGACAAGCGTAGGCGCCGTATCGGCTGACCGGTAGACGGGCGACGATTGGATCTGCGCGAACCTTCGCTTGGCCATGCGGCGTTGCAATGCGGATGTCATCGTTGGTGTGCACCCTGCTGGGTTTTCCAGCCTCGGGGTGGTTGGTCGGTTGTGAACAGCGTCAGGATCTGGGAGAAGAGCTACGCCTTGCGGCGCCGCCTGCTGCGTGGCTTCTTCCTTCGGCGTGGTTCACAGGCTGCCGATGCCGAGGACCTGGCCCAGGAGGTCTACCTGCGGCTGCTGCGCAGTACCGGCGAAGATGCCCAGGCGATCGAGAACCCCGAAGCCTATCTGTTCGCGGTGGCGGCCAACCTGGCGCGTGAACAGGCACGCTCGCGCTCCGGCCTGCCACAGATCGAGGACGTCGACCTGCTGGCCGAGGTACTGCGCAGCGAGGAGGACATCGAAGCTGATTTCGAGCGGGCACAGCGCTGGAGCGGAATCCGCGGCGCCATCGCGCAACTGCCGCCGACAACGCGGCGGGTGATGGAGCTGCACTATCGCGATGGGCTGGATTGCCGGCAGGTGGGGGCACTGCTGGATGTGTCGGTGCACATGGTGCGCAAGCACATCGGCAAGGGACTGGATGCCTGCAGGAAGGCGCTCGGCGCCGGGAAGGATGGATGAACCGGCAGGAGCCTGCAGCGATGGATGACGAGGTGGCCGAGCAGGCCGCGCACTGGTTCCTGTGCAACCGCGAGGGTGACCTGAGCGCCGCTCAGCGCATCGAGTTCATGGCATGGATGAAGCGCTCTCCCGAACACATACGCGCGTACCTGCATGTCCTGCACGTGCACCGGCAGGTAGGCGCGGTGATGGTGGCGTACGGACAGGAGCAGGGGGACAGGGCCGCGTTGCCGGAGCTGCCGGCAACGGCGAAAGTCGTGCCGTTGTTTGCCGTACCGGTGCCCGTGCCGCGCGCCGTGGTCGCATCGCGATCACGCCGACCACTCTGGAGGCGGGTGGCTGCGGTGGCCTGCTGCCTGTTGCTGGTGGCCGGACTGGTGCCGTGGCTGATGCCTCGCGAACAGATGCTGATCGCCGGCCACGCGCAACTGCGTGAGGTGGTGCTGGCTGACCGGACGCAGGTGCGCCTGAACGCAGACAGCCGTCTGCGGGTGAACATCGGTTGGTTCAGCCGTCGGGTTGAACTGCTGAGCGGCGAGGCCACGTTCGATATCGCAGCGGATCGCCGGCCGTTCGAGGTGCAGGTTGGCGATCTGCAGATCCGCGACATCGGCACCGTGTTCGATGTCTCGCGTCGTTTGCAGAGCACGCGCATCGGTGTGGTGTCCGGCGAAGTGGAGGTCTGGACCGCCGGCAGCGGGCAACGACGGCTGGCGCAGCTGCCTGCCGGGAAGGTGGTCCAGGTCGATCACCGCAGCCATGCGGTGCAGCCATTGGAAATACCGGTGTCCATGCTGCTGGACTGGCAGCAGCGCCGGGTGTCGTTCCGCGATGAGCGGCTGGACGAGGTGGCGGCTGCCTTCAACCGCCACAACCAGGTACAGGTGCGGCTGACCGATGACGCGGCGCGCGCGGCGCGCCTGTCAGGCAGCCTGGAGGCGCACCGGGTCGCAGCGCTGCAGGCATTCCTGCAGCGGGACGCACGCTTCGTCATCCGCCGCGAAGCGGACACGGTGTGGGTGTCCAGCCGTTGATCGCGGTTCGGCGAAGGGCTGTCAGAAAAAATTCATCGAATCGGCGTTCTCCACTTCCGCCGATGCCGGCTCTTACTTGGGAGAAGCCGCTGTCGCATGCCGACGCGGTACCAGCAGTCCTCTCTCCTCCAAGGAACCGTGATGCGCAAGAAGCTCTATCTGTCGGTGGTACTGGCCTTGTCTCCCTGTCTGGGTGCGCATGCACAGGCGGCGTCGGCCAATGGGCTTGAGACCCGGGTCACCGCAGCGATCGCCGCGCAGCCGCTGAGCCAGGCGCTGGAGCAGCTGTCACGCAGTTCGGGCGTGCAGTTCCTGTATGCCGGCGCGGGCGCTGCACCCATGGCGGGCGCGGTACCGCGAGGAGCCACCGTCAAGCAGGCGCTGGACACGCTTCTGGCCGGCACCGGCCTGCGCTACACGGTGGTGGACGGCAACGTGATCGCCATCGACGCGGCACCGGTCTCGCGGGAAAGCCGGCAGGCCGCACCGGCATCGCGCCCACCGGAAGCGGTGGTGGCCCCGACCCTGGGCACGGTCAAGGTGATCGCCGCCCATGAGGTCATCGACCAGAAGAAGACCTCGCCGGTGATCAAGGATTCGGTGATCTACGACGAGATGGACAGCTATGGCGATGAGACGCTGGCCGAGAGCCTGATGGCCGCGCCCGGCCTGAGTGCGGTGGAAGATGCGGGCGAACCGCGTTACGTGACCGTGCGCGGCGTGCAGGCCAATCTCAACTACACGACCATCGACGGCATCGCGATCGCAAGCGTGGGCGGCAGTGGCTCCGGCGAGCGCATGAACAACCTGCAGCTGATTCCCAGCGACATCGGCACCCGCACCGACATCTACAAGAGCTTCAGCGCAGAGCAGGCACCGGATGCCATCGGTGGTGTGATCGACATCATCAGCCGCAGCGCCTTTGACCGCTCCGGCAAGTACGTGTTCGCCGACGTGGCCGGCATCCATTCCACGGCCGAGACCAATGTGGGGCGCAGCGCGGGGGGCGACCACAAGACCCTGGGTCACTTCGGCAAGAGCGCCAAGGCAGTGTTTTCCAACCAGTTCGGCGGCGACGATCAGTTCGGCATCGTCGCGGTCGCGCGCTACGAACAGCGCTCGCGCAACAGCGTCAAGCGCTGGGTGGAATCGAACTACTACTACAACGATGCCGGCAAGTACCTCACCGATGGAACCACCGGCCCCGACGAGGCGAAAGGCTGGAACGGCCTGCGTGCGCCGGGCAACTTCAGCACCGGCACCTACACCAACTACATCACCAACTTCGGTGGCTCGGCCAAGCTGGAATGGAAGCCATCGGACGACCCGTTCTATGCCTCGCTGCTGCTGTACTCGTACCGGTTCTACGAGAACTCGACGATGAACAAGACCGATCTGTATGGCAACGCCAAGTTCCCGATACGCAACCAGAGCGAGGACGGCGGCACCACCCAGATCAACAGCATCTACATCAAGAACCGCCACGACCGCTGGGACCGCAGCAACCGCGGCGCGATCGCCAGTTTCAACTGGGATATCGGGGACCTCTCGCGGCTGACCCTGCGTGCCGGCCACACCGAAGAGACCTTCCACAACAACCAGGTCTACTGGGGCGTGCGCGCCTACCCGAGCAACCTGTTCGTTGACTATGCCAACGACAGCCATGGTTTTCCGAACGCCGTGGGTGTTTCCGATTCCAGCCTGCTGACCAGCTCGGCGTTCAAGCTCAATCCGGCGCAGGCCTATATCTCGCCGCGCGACGCCAAGGAAAGCATCGACAACCTGCGCGCCGACTTCAGCTACAACATCGATGCCGATGCACGCGGTTTCGGTCTGGCTGCCGGTGCCGAGTATCGCCACCTGAAGATCTGGCAGGACATCGATTTCGATTACTACAAGACCAGCGCGACCTTGAATGACTATCTGTACCCGGGTTCGACCCTGCTTGGCAGCGTTCCCGGTTTCCCGTTGATCGACAACCGCAAGTGGCATGACGAGCTTTACCCGAAGCTGGGCAACAACGATGCGGCGTACCCGAATGCCGACTTCACCAGCGATTACAAGTACGTGGAAGACATTGCCAACGCCTACGTGTCGGCGCATTACGCCTGGGATCGGCTGCTGCTGATCGGCGGCCTGCGCTACGACCACACCACCTTCGATGCGCTCAGCCCGTTCAGTGAGGATGGTGGCACCACCTACACATCGGCATTCCGCAAGAGCAGTGGCGGCTACAACAACCTGCTGCCGTCGCTGAACGCCACCTTCAAGCTGAGCGAAGACCAGCGCCTGAGGTTCTCCGCCAGCCGCACGCTGGGCCGGCCGACGCCCAGCAACATCGCCCAGGCCACCAGCACCAGCTGCGGCGACGACGAGCTGGGCGGAGGCTTCTGCACCATCAAGCAGGGCAATGCCTCGCTGCAGCCGCGCCGCTCGACCAACCTCGATCTTGCCTGGGACCTGTACTTCAACGGCAACAACGGCCTGGTCTCGGTGGCGTTGTTCGACAAGGTCATCAAGGACGACATCTACACCCTGACCACGTTCGAGAACGTCGGCGACATCCGCTACCGGATCACCCAGCCGATGAACACAGATGAGTCGACGCTGCGCGGTGTCGAGTTCGCGGTAGCCAACCGCAACCTGCAGTGGGGCCGCCACCGCTTCGACATGTACCTCAATGCCACCCGCCTGGACGGGCAGACCAACTACCGCATCAGCGACGGCAGCGAGCGCCGCCTGGACCGCCTGCTGTACCAGCCGGACTGGTCGGTGAACGGCTCGGTGATCTGGCGCATGCCATGGAAGAGCTCGCAGCTGCGCGTATCCGGCACCTACCGCAGCCGGATGCTGGTCGACTTCGGCGATACCCAGTGGCTGGATTCGTACTACGACCCGTACATGACCTTCAACCTGGCCTTCAGCCACAAGGTCAGCAAGCACGTGACGCTGAAGTACGAGGCCAAGAACCTGTTCAACACCCAGCCGACCTACAGCACCGGTCCGAACGGGCGCTTCCGCACCGAGATCGATGACTACGGCCGCTTCTTCTACTTCCACATCATCTACAACTGAAGGCGACCGTCTTGGATACGATCAATCGCAGGCGTTTCCTTGCCCTGTCCGGACTTTCCGCATTGGGTGCGTGGGCCGGAACGGCCCGCGCGCTGGCCGCGCAGAACGATGTGGCAGCGCTGAATCCGCGCAATCTGCTCGCATCGCCGCGCTTTGCCAGTACACCGTTCACTCTCGGCGTGGCGTCGGGTGATCCGTCGGCCGACGGCGTGGTGCTGTGGACGCGGCTGGCCACCGAGCCACTGGTGTTCGGCGGCGGCATGCCAACCCGGCCGATGGCGGTGGCATGGCAGCTGGCCGCCGACGAGAGCATGCGCACCGTGGTGCGGCAGGGCACCGCCCTGGCCCACCCCGAGCTCGGCCACGCGCTGCACGTGGAACTGGACGGCCTGCTGCCGGGGCGGCCGTACTGGTACCGCTTCACCGTGGGAGGCCATGCCAGTGCGATTGGCCGCACCCGCACCCTGCCTGCGGCCAACGCGCGGGTCGACCGCGTGCGCTTCGCGGTGGCCGGTTGCCAGCACTACGAGGAGGGGCACTACAGTGCATGGCGGCACATTGCCGAGGAGCCGCTCGACTTCGTGTTCCATTACGGCGATTACATCTACGAGGGCGAAAGCCAGCCTGGCGTGCGCAGGATGAACGGCCAGCCGTTCACCAACCTGCGCAACCATGTTGGCCCGCAGACCTACACGCTCGACGACTATCGCCGGCGCTACGCGCAGTACAGGACCGATACGGACCTGCAGGCCGCGCACGCCGCGTCGCCGTGGTTCGTCACGTTCGATGACCACGAAGTGGACAACAACTGGGCCGGCGCCGAGGACCAGGACGGCACGCCCAGTGAAGTGTTCCTGCTGCGCCGCGCACAGGCATTCCAGGCGTACTACGAGAACATGCCGCTGCGTGCTTCGTCGTTCCCGCGCGACGGCCATATGCAGATGTACCGGCGCGCGCGCTATGGCACGCTGCTGGACCTGCACCTGCTCGATACCCGCCAGTACCGCAGCAAGCAGGTGGACATCGCGCAGCGCGGGCAGGTGGAATCTCCCGAACGAAGCATTGTTGGCGCAAAGCAGGAGCAATGGCTGTTCGACGGCCTGGCCGACGCCGCGCCGCGCTGGCACACCATCGCCCACCAGGTTTCGCTGGGCAACTACCTGCGCGAGAAGGACGGCGTGGTGCAGGCCTCCGACGACCAGTGGTCCGGTTATCTATCCAGCCGCCGCCGCCTGCTCGATCACATCCAGAAGGTGGGCTTCGGCAACGTGGTAACCGCCTGTGGCGATGCGCACCGCCACTATGCCAGCGACCTGGTGCAGGACAATGCCGATTCCGGGGTGATTTCCAGTGAGTTCCTGGCCACTTCGATCACGTCGGGCGCGGACGGGCAGGGCGTGGATGCCTATGCAGAGAACCAGCTGCGGCACAGTCCGCACCTGAAGGCGACGACGGACAAGCGTGGTTATGTGCTGTGCGACGTCACCCGTGATGCCTGGATCGGTGACATGAAGACGCTCGATACGGTCATGCAGCCGAACGGCGCGCTGCAGAGCTGGAAGCGCTATGCCGTGGAGCACGGTCGGCCGGGGTTGCAGGAGGCCTGAGCGGGATGTTCCACCCTGTGGAGCCGAGCACGCGCCCGGCTCCACAGAATCACTTTCAGCCGTGATCGAAGCGCAGCGGTTCGCTGCCCATGGCAGGGTCGCTGGTGCCAGGCCGGCCGTCTTCGGCACGTCCGGCGAGGCGTTGCTCGACGCCCTGCGAGCGCACGATCAGGTCGTACCAGCCTGCGGTTGGTGCGGGATCCCAGGCCAGTACGGTTTCCGCGCCGGCCACCAGCTGCAGTTCGCGGGTGGGCATGTGGCCGGCGTAGGCGCCGGCCTGCACTTGGACCTTCCGCGCTGAAGGCGATGGATTGCGCAGTGTCAGGCGCATCTGGCCGTCCGCGCGCTCCACGTGCGCGTGCAGCGGCGCGAGCGTGCCATCGCCGCGATAATGGCGATGGAATCCATTCGGTCCCAGCAGCCAGAGATCGTAACGACCCTGCGCATCCAGCGGCCAGCGATCCTGCAGCGGGGCACCTGGTACCACGGTGTAACGGCGCGGAACGGCGTCCAGGCGCAGGCGGTCGTAGACATGCAGCACGGCCGCGGCGCCATCGCTGGCCAGCTGCAGGGTGAGACCAGCGCCATCCACCGATGTGGCCTGCACGTGCGGCCGATAGGGCAGTGCCCGTGCAGGACGTACGCCGGGCTCCTGGCGGGCCGGATGCAGGCCATCGGGCAGCGCGGGCACGGTACGGCCGGGCAGGGCGGCGGCGCGCGCGGCGACAGCGGTGACATCGGGCAGCGCCTTGGCAAAGGGGCGGGTGTCGCGCTGGGCGAAGTCGAAGGCGTTGCTCAGATCACCGCAGACCGCACGCCGCCACGGCGAGATGTCCGGCGCGGCGACGCCGAAGCGGCGCTCGATCAGACGCAGCACCGACGTGTGGTCGTACACTTGCGAGTCGACCCAGCCGCCGCGGCTCCACGGTGAAATCACATACAACGGTACGCGCGGGCCAAGCCCATAGGGGCGCCCACGCAGCTCGGCGGCATCGTATTTCTCGTCGCCCGGTGCCGGGTGGCGGTGGTACTCGCCCTCGGTACTGACCGCCGACGCACCGGCCCAGCCGGCACCAAGCGGGGAGGGCGGTGCCGGTGGCGGCACATGGTCGAAGAAGCCATCGTTCTCATCGAACATCAGCAGCAGGGCGGTACGGCTCCACACCTCTGGATCGGCGGTCAATGCATCCAGCAGGCGCGCGGTATAGGCGGCGCCCTGCGCGGGGCTGGACGGACCGGGGTGCTCGCTGCCGGCTGCGTCGGCAATGATGAAACTGACCTGCGGCAGGCGCCCGCTGATCGCGTCCTCGCGCAGCTGCGCCAGGCCACGGGTACTGACGCCGCGCGCGCGCAGCTCCGGGTCATGCCCCGGGCCGCCGCGGTACGCCTGGCGGAAGGTCTCGAACCCGGCAAGCGGGTTGTCGGTGAAGTTGTCGGCCATGTCCTGGTAGATCTGCCAGGACACGCCGGCCTGCTGCAGCCGCTCGACATAGCTGGCCCAGCGGTACGAGTCCGGATGGCCGCCCAGCTCGGGGAAATTGTCGTGCGAATTGGCGATCACCGGGCCGCCTGCCTGGCCCTGGGCGTCGTTGTGGCCGGTCCACAGGAACACGCGGTTCGGGTTGGTGCCGGCCTGCATCGCGCAGTGGTAGGCATCGCAGAGCGTGAATGCATCGGCCAGGGCGAACTGGAACGGCATGTCGCTGCGCTGGAAGTAGCCCATCGAATGGTTCTGCTTGGCCTTGGGCCAGTGCGCCATGCGCCCGTGGTCCCACGCCTGCTGTGCATCAGGCCAGGTGTGGGGCGTGCCTTCCACCCGCATGTAGCCGAAGTGCGCAGCGGTATCCAACGGAAAGGGGGCGATGGCGCGTTGTCCGCTGGCGTCGGGCTGCAGCCACAGGCTGCGCGGGCGGTCGCCACCGGGCAGCGGTGATGCCGGGGCAACGAAACGGTCACCGAAGCCACGCACGCCCGGCAACGTGCCGAAGTAGTGGTCGAACGAGCGGTTCTCCTGCATGAACACCACGATGTGCTGCAGGTCCTGCAGGCTGCGCGTGCGCGAAGCAGGGGCGATCGCTGCTGCCCGGGCGATGCTGGGCAGCAGCGGCGAAAGGCCGGCGGCGACGCCGGCCTGCAACAGTCGGCGTCGGCCGGTATCAGTCACAGGGTCACACTCACAAGTCCACGCGGAAGGAGATGCCGACGGTGCGCGGGGCGCCGATGAAGGCGTTGTCGCGGCCGTCCACCCCTGCAAGATAACGCTTGTCGGTCAGGTTGCTCACCACCAGGTTGGCGCCCATGCCCTTCAGGCGCGGCGACAGGCCCTGCAGGTCGAAGCCGATGTTGGCGTTGAACACGGTGGCCGAGGGCAGCTTGTTGACGTTGGCCGCATCCAGGTAGCGTTCGCCCAGGTAGCGGCCGGACAGGCCGAAGTTCCAGTTCTCACCCTGCCAGTCGGCCGACACCACCAGGATCTGCTCCGGCTGGCCGATCACCTTGGCGCCATCGACGATGCCCAGCTGCGTGTCGCGCGCGTCGTTGCCGCTGCCCAGGTACTTGGAACGGTTGTAGGTGTAGGCCGCATTGATGCGCCAGCCATTGTCCCAGCCGTAGCCGAAGGCCGCTTCCAGGCCGTTGCTCTCCACGCCGCCGAAGTTCTCGTAGACGCCATCGGTCTCGCCGAGGTAGTCGATGCCGCTGACCAGGCCGGCTGGCAGATACACGATGCGGTTGTCGAACTTGATGTTGTACAGGGTGACCGAGGCGGTCAGCGGCCAGCGGCTGATGCGCATGCCCAGTTCGATGTTGTCGGCGGTCTCCGGTTCGACGTTGCGGAAGCGCTGGGGATCGGTTTCACCCAGCACGCCGGACGGGATCGCGGCGAAGTTCTGCGAGTAGCCGGCGAACAGTTCCAAGCCCTCCACGCCCGGGGCCCAGGTGAAGCCGGTGGACAGCAGCGGATCGGACTTCGAGTCGGACTTCACATTCTCGGCGGCGCCGATCACGCGGTGGCGGGACTGGTCGACGAAGAACTGCTTTACGCCCAGGCGCGCGCTGAACGGGCCGAAGCGGGCCACGTCCTCGACGTAGTACATCTGCTCGTCGACCTTGTACTTGTCCTCGAACTGCACCCAGTAGGGCTGGTGGTCGAAGGCGATGTCCTGGCCGACGTTGAGCAGGCGGTGCCAATCGCGGCGCACGGAACGGTCCAGCTTCTCCACCCACAGCCCGCCGCGTACGGTGTTGTCGATGGCGCCGAAGGTCTGCCGCCATTCGACGTCGGCGGTCACGCCCACGCGATCGTTGTCGTAGTGGGAATGGCGGTAGGACTGCGCGCCCTGCACGTTGCCGGCGTAGCAGTTGGGGTCGTACTCAGCGCTGAAGCCGAGTCGCGGCGTGCAGCTGGCCAGGCGCTGGGCGGAACTGCCGTCGGGGTTCACGAAGTAGATCTGGCCGCGGTTGCTGCCACCGTACACCGTCCTGCCGCCGAGGTACTCCGACTGCGGGCGACCGGCACCGTCGTCGTTGACGTCGGCCAGGTACGGCGGCAGCCAGTCACCGCGGCCCTGCATGCGGTGCCCGTAGGCGGCCATCGAGGCCTTGAAACCGTTGCCGCCATCGAAGGCTGCGCGCAGGTAGCCGAACGTGTTCTCGCGCAGTGCGCGCGAACCGGAACGGTAGTTCTGGTCCAGGTACGGAATGCCGGTCAGGGTGCCGACCAGGCCGTCGCGGTCGGGGTTGGTGGCGAACCCTTTCGGCGAAACGCTGGTGTACTCCGGCTCGTCGGCATCGTTGTAGGACAGGTAGCCGGTCAGGGTCCAGCGGTCCAGCTCGGTGATGAACTTGCCGGCGATGTTGTCGTTGCTGGTGTGGCCGGTACCGTCGATCCAGTCATGCACGCGCGCCGACGATGCGCTGATCCACGCGCGGGTGTGTCCTGCAAGCAGGCCGGTGTCGTAGCGCACGTAGTACTTGCGCGCTTCATTGTCACCGGCACCCACCACCATGCGCAGTCGCTGCTCCTGCAGTGGGTCGCTGGTGAGGAAGTTCAGGGTGCCACCGAGTGCCTCGTTCGAGCGCGAGGAGATATCGGCCGTGCCCTGGCTCACTTCCACCGTTTCCAGGTCGAGCGTGTCGATGTAGCGGTTGGCCAGCGAGCCGCCGCCATAACCGGAACCACCATTGGGCAGACCATCGACGGTGGTTCCGATCTGCTGGGTGTCGCGGTTGGTGACAAAGCCGCGCATGCTGATCTGCGTGCCCCACACCGAGGAACCGGTGGCATCGGCTTCGCTGACGACCACGCCGGGCACTTCGTTGAGCGCGCCATTGACGCTGCTCAACACGGTCTGCCGGTTCAACGTTTCCTGGCGCACCGAGGTCTTGGCATAGCTGGTGGCCTGGCCGATCACCTGCACCTGGTCCAGGGTCCGCGCGTCGGCGCTTCGCGTATCGGCCACATCGCCCTGCGGTGCTTCAGCCAGGGCATCCAGTGCGGGAGCAATCAGCAGGGCAAGCAGCGAGATACGGGGAAAGCGCGCAATCGTTCGCATCGAAACCGGACCTTCAAGGGAGGAAAGTCCGGGAGTGTCGGCAGCGCCGATGACATGGCGGTGACGCGCAGATGCAGGGAGTGTGTTGTGTGACCGCCGGCAAGGCCGGGGCATTGCTCAGTAGCGCGCGTCCTTCGGTTTCGGATCGCGCGGCCAGTCCTTGGCCTTGCCGGCGAAGTCCGGGCGCGGCTGGTTGATGAAGTAGCTGGCGATATCCACCGCGTCCTGGTCGGGCATCACCTGCTGGCCAAGTGGCGGTTCACGGGTCGTTGCCGGCGGCATGTTGTGCTTGACGAAGCCTGCGGCCTTGTACAGCCGCGCCATGCCGGCACCGATGTTGAAGCTGCGCTCGCCCCACAACGGCGGGAACGCGATATCGCCGCTGGCGTCGCGCCGGCCTTCGCCGTTGTCGCCGTGGCAGGCGGCGCACTGCGCGGCATACAGCGCCTGTCCACGTATCGGGTCCGGTGTCAGCGTGCTGTCGATCGGCCCTTCGCTGGGCGCGGCCACGCGCGCACCCTCCGGTACCGGGCGGCTCAGCCACGCCATGTATTCCAGCATCGCACGCATCTCCGGCGCGTCCTTGGCCAGCGGTTTGCCGTTCATCGAACGCTGCAGGCAACCGTTGATGCGCTCGGCCAGGCCGATTTCCCTGCCCGGTCGCGGCATGTAGCGCGGGTAGCCGCCGCCTCCGGTGTTCAAGTAGTGGTTGCCGAACGGTCGCTTGCCCTCGGCCATGTGGCACGAATTGCAGTTCAGATCGTTGCCGACGTTGTCCGGCAGCAGGCGTGCGGTCTCGTTGAGCAGGCGACGGCCGAACATCACCGCGTCGGCGTTGCCGAGGCTGGCGATCTCCTCGGCACTGGGCACGTGGTACTGGCCCACCACCTGGCCGTGGCTGTCGAGGATGTCCAGGGTCCTCGCGACTTCCGCGTCCAGGTCCGGGTACAGGCGCTGGTACAGCAGCGTGCCAGCACCGGCCAGCAGCACCGCAACGACCGCGCTGGCGATCAACGCTGTCGAACGCTTCTTCGAACGCCTCATTGCGCCGTCTCCTGCGGGACCACATGCGCCGGCTTGTCACGCACCACCCGGCGCATGCGCGCTACGTCCAGTTCAGTGACCGCGCTGGCCTGGTTGCCCCAGCTGTTGCGGATGAAGGTGAGGATGTCGGCGAGCTGCGCATTGGGCAGCTGCTCGAAGCCCGGCATGGTGAATGCCATGCGGTCGTGCGCGGTATGTGGCGTGCGCCCGCCGGTCAGGGTTACCTGCACCAGCGAGCTGGGATCATCGGCGAACACGATGGAGTTGCCCGCCAGGGCTGGGTAGACCCGTGGCATGCCGCGGCCATCTGCGCGATGGCAGGCCTGGCAGTGTTCGGCGTAGGCCAGCGAACCGACCACCCGGTAGTCGCCGCCGCGCAGTGCGGCGGTAGTGGTGTCGGTGCCCGGCGTCCACTGCGCGCTGCGCCCTTCGCGGGCCGGCAGCTGCTTCAGGTACCGCGCCATCGCCAGCAGATCGGCGTCGGACAGGTACTGCGTGCTGTGCTCGACCACATCGGCCATGCCGCCAAAAGCCGCGGAGCGATCGGTGCGGCCGGTGCGCAGGAACTCGACGATTTCGGCTTCGCTCCAGCTGGCCAGGCCGGTCTGTTCATTGCGCAGGTTCTTCGCGTACCAGCCTTCCAGCACCGAGCCGGACAGGAACTGGCGGCTGCCATCGTCGGCCATCGCCTTTTCCTGGAAGGCCAGCCCACGCGGGGTATGGCACGCGCCGCAATGGGCCAGGCCTTCAACCAGTTCGGCGCCGCGCTGCTGGCCGGCATCCAGGGTGGGATCAGGGCTGAAGCTGCGCGGGCGTGCGAACAACAGCTGCCACCAGGCAAGCGGCCAGCGCATGTTTGCCGGCCACGGAATCGTGCTGTCGGCGTTGTCCTGCCGGACCGGCTGCACCGCACCCATGAAGTAGGCATACAGCGCCTTGATCTCGGCATCGCTGGCGATCACGTACGAGGCGTAGGGCATGGCCGGATACAGCGGCTGGCCGTCATGGCGGATGCCACGCCGCACCGCGCGCTCGAAATCGGCGTAGTCGTATGCGCCGATGCCGGTCTCCGTGTCCGGTGTGATGTTGGTCGAGTACAGCGTGCCCATCGGGGTCTGCATGCCAAGGCCACCGGCGAACGGCCTGCCGCCCGGTGCGGTATGGCAGGCGGCGCAGTCGGCAGCACGCGACAGGTACCGGCCCTGTTCGATCAGGGCCGGGTCGTGGATGTCGACCTCGGCGTGTTGCGGTGGGGCGAACCAGTACGGTGTACTGCGGGCGATGCCGTAAGCGGCGGCCAAGGTGGCGGCCAGGGCAATGGCGAGCTTGAACGGGGTGCGCATGCCGGCACTGTGGCCATTCGTGCGATGGCGTTCATTGATCCGGATCAATGCTTTGGCCGGTCGCGACATTGTGACAAGCTGAATCGATCCTGCGCTGTCATCAACCCGTCATCCAGCTGCGATAGATGGCGCCGGGCGTGGCCGCTAACCTGCCACGCTGTCGCACTTTTCCCCTGACTGCCCATGAAGCGCCTGCTGCTGCTTTTGCTGGCGTGCGCCGGCCTGTGGCTGGCTGCATGCTCTTCCTCGATGACGGCCTCGTCCACCTCGCTCAGCGACCGCCTGATCGCGCCCGGTGGCGTCTCGACCCTGCTTGATCAACCGCGTATCGCCGCAGCTGTGGCCGCGCTGCCGAACCGGCATGGCTTTGCCCCGGGCCGTGATGGCGTGCCGATCTTCTGGCGTGCTTTCGATCCGGGCGACTACGGTGCGCGCTACCACTACCTGCCGCAGCAGCACCAGAACGGCCTGCCGCTGGATACCGGGTTGAGCCTGTCCGTACCGCAGCCGTTCCGCGCGCAGGCGCCGCGCGGCACTGTGGTGCTGCTGCACGGCTGGATGATGAACGGTGATTCGATGCTGCCATGGTCGCTGCAGCTGGCCGAGTCGGGCTACCGCGTGATCACCCTGGACCTGCGCAACCATGGCCAGTCCGGCGCCGGTCCCTCCGGCTACGGCACCTACGAGTCGGACGATGTTGTGGATGTCATCGCCGAACTGCGCGCGCGCGGCGAAGTGACCGGCCCGCTGTACCTGTTCGGTGTTTCCTACGGCGCTGCCACCGCATTGTTCACCGCCGACAAGCTGGGCGACCAGGTCGCCGGCGTGGTGGCGATGGAATCGTTCGCCAATGCCGGGGTTGCGATCCGCACCATGATTCCGCATCTGATGGCCCTGCAGCCGGAAGGGTTGAAGGCACAGGCCATCGCTTCGTATGCACGCTGGCGCTACGGCAGCCAGGACATCAACCAGGTGGTGGCCGCCGCCAGCCGCCGCATCGAAGTGGATCTGGACAAGGTGGATGTTGCCCGCGCGCTGGCCGATACCCGCGCCTGCGTGCTGCTGCTGCACGGGCAGGGCGACCAGCACATTCCGGTCAGCCAAGGCCGCGCGTTGGCGCAGGCCAATCCGCGTGCGCACTACATCGAGATGCGCGGCGAAGATCACATCACCCTGCCGCTGCGGCTGGACCTGCTGGCCGGAGTGGTCGATGACTGGATGGCGCGCGACGAGCACCATCCGAAAGCCGCGTGTCCAGCACCGCAGTTGCCGGCCCAGGCCGAATGGCTGGTGCATGGCGTCGACACACCCGCAAAAACCCCAGCACGCAGCTGAGCTTCAGGGCAGGCGGCGGGCCAGCGAACGTGCAGATGCCGCTACACCCAGCAGCATCGCTGCCACGCACAGGAAGGCAAAGCCCAGGCTGGTGGCATGGGCGAGCGCGCCGATCGCTGCGGGGCCTGCAAGAATGCCGGCATAGCCCAGCGTGGTGACTGCGGTGATCGCAATGCTCTCCGGCATCGCGCGCTGCTGGCCGGCCATCGAGAACAGGGCGGGCACGATGTTGGCGCAGCCCAGGCCCACCAGCACGTAGCCGACCAGCGCCATGGCGAAGGAGGGCACCAGCGTGGCCAGCGCGAAACCGGCCGCAGCGGTGATGCCGCCAATGACGATGGTACGGGTGCGGCCAAGGCGCTCGACGATGCCATCGCCGAACAGGCGCATCGCCGTCATCGCCAGCGTGAACACGGCAAAACCGGCGCCGGCCTGGTCGCGCGGCACGTGGCGTATTTCGGCCAGGAACACCGCGCTCCAGTCCAGCATCGAACCCTCGGCCAGGAACACCACGAAGGCGAGCACGCTGATGAACAGCACCACGCCGTGCGGCAGGGCCAGCATCGGGCCGTCATGCAGAATGCGCTGCGGGCGCCAGTGCGGTGCCGACAACAGGGCCACCAGCAGCATCGCCGCCACGGCAACCAATGACGCCAGCCACAGGGGCGTGGCGAGAACCAGCAGGCCGGTCATGCAGCCGGCGCCGATGAAGCCGCCGATGCTGTAGAACGCGTGGAAGCCGGACATCATCGGCCGCCCTGCATCGCGCTCGACGGCCACCGCCTGCATGTTCATCGTGCAGTCCATCGCCCCCACACCCGCACCGAAGACGAACAGCGTTGCTCCCAGTGCCAGCGGCGTGGGGGCGAGCGTCAACAGTGGCAGGGCGAGCAGGATCAAGGCCGTGGTCGCGATCATCAACCGGCGCGAGCCCAGGCGCGCGGTCAACGCACCGGCCAGTGGCATCGCCAGCAGCGAGCCGAGGCCAAGGCACAGCAGCAGCCCGCCCAGGCTGGCGTCGGACAACCCGGCCTTGGCCTTGGCGAAGGGCACCATCGGTGCCCAGGCAGCGGTGGCAAAGCCGGGAATGAAGAACGCAGCGCGGGTCGCGTGCTGCTGGGCGCGGGGAGAAGAGGGCGTCATGCGCGGGGAAGGCTCCAGAAGATCCTCTTCATGAAAACGTTTTCAGAAGCCATCGGCAAGTGCCATGGATGACATCGGGCGACGCATACGAATGCAGTGGTCCGGATGCGTCACCGTTGATTAACGCCATCAGTGGAGAGTAGCCCGACGGTCGGCATTCCGCCCGGCCGCCGCCGGAGATCAGCGCATGAGCACCACACCGACCATCCTCCTCGTCCATGGGTTCTGGGGCGGGGCCGCACACTGGGGCAAGGTCATCCTGGAGCTGCACCGCAAGGGCCACGACCAGGTGAAGGCGGTCGAACTGCCGCTGACCTCGCTGGTCAACGACGCCGAGCGGACACGCAGGATGATCCGCCAGATCGATGGCCCGGTCGTACTGGTCGGGCACTCCTACGGAGGCGCGGTGATCACCGAAGCCGGCAACCAGCCGAATGTGCAGGCGCTGGTCTACATCGCCGCATTCGCGCCGGACAGTGGTGAGAGCCCCGGTGGCATCACCCAGCAACACCTGCCCGAAGCAGCACCGAACCTCGCCCCGGACAGCGATGGCTATCTGTGGCTGCGTGCCGACAAGTTCCATGAGAGCTTCTGCCAGGACCTCAGCGCCGACGAAGGCTGGGTGATGGCGGTGACCCAGAAGGCGCCGCTGGCCAGCACCTTCGGCGATGCGATCAGCGATCCGGCGTGGAAGCACAAGCCGAGCTGGTACCAGCTTTCCAGCCAGGACCGGATGATCGCGCCACAGAACCAGAAGGCCATGGCCGAACGCATGCAGCCCAAGCGCCTGCTGCAGCTGGAGGCAAGCCATGCCTCGCTGGCCTCGCATCCCTCCGAAGTGGCAGCACTGATCCTGGAGGGCGTGGCTGCCGTCGACGGCTGACTAGCGCCAGGCAGAAGTCCCTGGTCAGGCACTGGCGCCACCCCACGACAGCGGGGGCGCAGGAGAGTAAACTCCTGCGCCGGCGGCCCTTGGCCGCATTCCCCCCTTCCCCTCGAGCCGCCGCCAGAGGATCCCACCCCTTCGTGGAGGTCCCGTCGTGTCGTCTGTGCCTGTTCGTTTTTCCGTGCTGTCCCTGCGTCGCCGCCCATTGGCGAAGGCCCTTGCCAATGGTCTTCTGCTGACCACACTGGCCACTGCCGGCGCCGCCTCGGCGCAATCGGCGCCGGCTGAAGAAGAGGGCAAGACGCCCTCGCAGACGCTGCAGACCGTACAGGTCACCGCCAACCAGCTGGGCACCATCACCGAGGGCAGCGGCGCGTACACGCCGGGTACCATCGCCACCGCCACCCGCCTGGTGCTGACCCCTCGGCAGACCCCGCAGACCATCAGCGTGATCACCCGCGCGCAGATGGACGACTTCGGTCTGGATGGCATCGATGACGTGATGCGGGTGACCCCGGGCATCAGCATCGTCACGTACGACAGTGAGCGCACCGAGTACTACGCACGTGGTTTTGCCGTGCAGAACTTCCAGTACGACGGCATTCCGATGTCACGCGACTCGGCGTACTCGGCCGGCAATACGCTCAGCGATACCGCGATCTACGACCGCATCGAAGTGCTCAAGGGCGCCACCGGCCTGCTGACCGGCATGGGCGACCCCGGCGCGACCATCAACCTGGTGCGCAAGAAGCCGGGCAAGGAATTTGCTGGCAGTGCGACGCTGGGCGTCGGCCGCTGGGACGACTACCGTGCCGAAGTCGATGTCGGCGGACCGTTGACCGCCGATGGCCGCGTGCGCGGGCGCGCGGTAGGTGCCTGGCAGGACAAGCATTCCAATCTGGATTTCTACCAGCGCACCAGCAAGGTCGGCTATGCCGTGCTGGAAGCCGATCTGGGCGAACGCACGCTGCTGACAGTCGGTGGCGACGTGCTGGAGAGCGATCCCAAGGGCTCGACCTGGGGCGGTATTCCGCTGCTGGACAGCCAGGGCAATTTCAACGACATGCCGCGCTCGTTCAACAACGGCACCCGCTGGAGCGGTTGGCGCCAATACGTGCGCACCGGCTTTGCCACGCTGGAACATACCTTCGACAACGACTGGGTAGCCAAGCTGCAGCTCAACCATCAGGTCAACGGCTACGATGCGGCACTGGCCGGTGCGGCCGGTGGCAATCCCGATCCGGTCACCGGCGAAGGCGTCTCGTTGTGGCTGGGCAAGTACGTCGGCAAGACGGTCAGCAACGCGGCCGACTTCTATCTGAGCGGCAATTTCGGCCTGTTCGGTCGCCAGCATGAACTGGTGGTCGGCGGCAGTGCCTCGCGCAAGCGCTGGACCAACACCGGCTATTCGCCGCAGCCCGGGTACCCGACCGCCGTTGCCGACTACAACAGCTGGAAGGGCGACATCCCGGAGCCGGAATGGCAGCGCGGTTATGGCAACAATGAGGTGACCCGCGAGAACGGCCTGTACGTGGTCGGTCGCTTCGACGTAGCCGACCCGTTGAAGGTGATCGTCGGCAGCCGCCTGGCCAGCTACCGTTCGCCGCAGACGCGCGAGACCGGCGTGTTCGTGCCTTATGCCGGCGTGGTCTACGACCTTGGCCAGCACTATTCGGTGTATGCCAGCTACAGCACCATCTTCAAGCCGCACAGCGAACGCGATGAACAGGGCAAGGCACTGGATCCGCTGGAAGGCCGCAGCTATGAAATGGGCCTGAAGGCGGAGTTCCTCGACGGCCGCTTCAATGCCAGCGCGGCACTGTTCCAGCTCGACCAGGACAATTTCGCCCAGCCTACAGGCGGCAAAACGCCCAACGGAGAAGACGCCTATCGCGCACTGATGGGCGTACGCACCAAGGGCTACGAACTGGAGATGTCCGGGCAGTTGGCCGAGGGCTGGCAGGTGCAGGGTGGCTTTGCGCACAAGATCGCCCGCCAGGCCGGCAGCAAGGTGACCACGCTGGAGCCGGAAAACCAGTTCAGCCTGCACACCAGCTACCGCCTGCGCGGTGACTGGCAGGGCCTGACCGTCGGTGGCGGTGCGCGCTGGCAGGACTCCACGTTCGGCGACATCACCAACCCGGCCAGTGGCACGTCGGTGGTTCATCGCACCCAGCCGTACTGGCTGCTGGATGCCATGGCCCGGTACCAGTTCAACGATCGCCTGTCGGCCACGGTCAACGTCAACAACCTGCTGGACAAGCGCTATTACACGATCTTCAGCTGGTACAGCACCTACACCTGGGGCGAGCCGCGCAACGTGCGGCTGGCAGTGACGTACAAGTTCTGATCGCGTTGCAACAGGACATGCCCGCGATGCCGGATGGCATCGCGGGCATGCTGGTTACAGCTTCAGGTCGAACACCAGCACTTCGGCGTCGTTGCCGTTTTCCAGGGTCAGCTGTGCCTCGTCGCTGACCTGCAGTGCGTCACCCGCTTCCAGGGTGATGCCGTTGACCTGCAGCTGGCCACGCGCCACCTGCACATACGCGCCGCGGCCGGCAGCCAGGGCATGGTGCAGCTTCTGCTCGCCATCGAGGATGGTGGCGAAGATGCGCGCATCCTGATGGATGTGCAGCGAACCATCGGCGCCATCCGGCGAGGCGATCAGGCGCAGCTGGCCGCGCTTGCTCTCCGGCGTGAAGTGGGTCTCCTCATACGACGGCGCGATGTTCTCGGCCTCCGGGAAGATCCAGATCTGCAGGAAATGCACCGGATCGCTGGCCGAATGATTGAACTCGCTGTGGCTGACGCCGCTGCCTGCGCTCATGCGCTGCACGTCGCCGTAGCGCAGCACCGAACCGGTGCCCATCGAGTCCTTGTGTTCCAGCGCGCCGCCCAGCACGTAGGAGACGATCTCCATGTTGCTGTGGCTGTGGGTGCCGAAACCCTGGCCGCCGATCACCTTGTCTTCGTTGATGACCCGCAGCGGGCCGAAGCTCACATAGCGGGGGTCGTAGTAGCTGGCGAACGAGAAGGTATGGCGCGAGGACAGCCAGCCATGCTCGGCCAGGCCACGGGTAGCGCTCTTGCGGATCTGCAGCATGATGGAATCTCCTTGTTCGATCGTTTCGATGGGGCGGGGTGTGCGGGTAGCCGCTGTGTTTCCCCGTTGAAGAGAAGTATCCGCTTGCACCTTGGGTTTGAAAAACGGATAGTTTTGACAGCCATCATCGAAAATTTCGAATGCTCAAGCTCAGCCTCGATGCCCTGCAGATCCTGGACGCGATCGACCGTCGAGGCTCCTTTGCCGGCGCCGGCAAGGCCCTGCACAAGGTGCCTTCGACCATTTCCTACACCGTGGCCAAGCTGGAAGAGGATCTGGGGGTGCAGCTGTTCGACCGGATCGGCCCGCGGGCGGAGCCGACCGAGGCCGGGCGCGCGCTGCTGGAGGAGGGCAGGCACCTGCTGCGTGCGGCCCGGGAGCTCGAGCTGCGGGTGCGGCGGGTGGCCTCGGGCTGGGAGGCGGAATTGACCCTGGCGGTGGATTCGGTATTTCCGACCTGGCTGCTGGGGCCGGATATCGCCGCGTTCCGCGAGGTGGCGGCGCCCACCCGGCTGCGCCTGTTTGGCGAAGCACTGTCCGGTACCTGGGAAGCGCTGCTGGACCGGCGCGCCGACCTGTTGGTCGCGGCTCCCGGTGAGGGTCCCAGTGGCGGGGGCTACGTGGTCGAGCCGCTGGGCAGCGTTGATTTTGTGTTTGCGGTGGCACCCGGGCATCCGCTGGCGTCCGTACCGGGTGTGCTGGGCCGCGAGCAGTTGGCGCCGTATTGCGCGATCGCCGTGTCCGACTCGGCGCGGCGGCTGCTGCCACGAACGGTGGGGCTGTTGATGGGCCAGGAGACGTTGACCGTGCCGGACATGGCCAGCAAGTTGAAGCTGCAGTGTCAGGGGCTGGGATTCGGCTTCCTGCCCGAGCCCTGCGCGCGCGCGGCGGTGGCGCGCGGCCAGCTGGTGATCCGCGAGGTCGAGGAGCACAAGCCGGAAGAGACCTTCTGGTTGGCCTGGCGCACCGGCGAAGATGGCGCGGCCCTGCGCTGGTGGCGCGAGCGCCTGCGGCGGCCGGAGCTGCTGGCGCAATGGTGGCAGGCGATGGCAGAGGGGTAGGGTTCGGCAGGGCTGCGCCCTGCACCTGCAGTAGTGCCGGCCGCTGGCCGGCAACCTCAACAGCAACAGCAACAGCAACAGCAGAAGCTGGTTTCCTGTGGGGAGGCGGGGTGGGTCCGGTTGCAGGAGACGCCGTAAACCCGTCCATGGGGGCTTGGCCGCGGCATCCATGCCGCGGACACTCCCGCAACCGGACCCACCCCGCCTTCGACAGGTTTCCGGCGATCTGTCGGTGCTGGTGCGGTTGGTGGGTGTCGACCCTGGTCGACACGGTAGATCCACGCCATGCGTGGATGCTCTTCGATCAATTGTTGAAATATTCGAACTCCAACTCGAACTCGATGGAGATTCATCCACGCACGGCGTGGATCTACCGCAGATCGCGGTGATCTGTCAGGGGCGGGGTGGTGTCGGAGTGCGGGGTGTCCGCGGCATGGATGCCGCGGCCAAGCCCCCATGGACGGGTTTACGGCGTCCCCGCACTCCGACACCGCCCCGCCATCCCACGGAATGCCAGCTGTTGCTGTTGCTTGTGCAGTGGCCTCTGCAGGTGCAGGGCGCAGCCCTGCCGAAAAACACACATAAAAAAACAGCGGGCCGGGGCCTGCTGTTTCGGTGTAATGGTGCGCCCGGAGAGATTCGAACTCCCGACCGCCTGGTTCGTAGCCAGGTACTCTATCCAACTGAGCTACGGGCGCCAATTACATAAACTTGTTGTGTTGATCGTGTGTGGTGCGCCCGGAGAGATTCGAACTCCCGACCGCCTGGTTCGTAGCCAGGTACTCTATCCAACTGAGCTACGGGCGCGCGGTACACAATCAAATTTTACTGCACTTCCAGCGGCGGATGCTGAAGGTCTGTCGAGTGGTGCGCCCGGAGAGATTCGAACTCCCGACCGCCTGGTTCGTAGCCAGGTACTCTATCCAACTGAGCTACGGGCGCCCTGCGACAGGAGCGGAATTATGCGGATGTCGGCGCGAGTCGTCAACGCTTTTGTGAAAATTTTCACCCAACTGAATGAAAAACGCCTCTGCGACAGCCTCCGGGTGTTTCATCCACGCGAAGTGATCGGCCTGCGTACCCAGCTCCTGCGCAGAAAGCACGCGTAATTCCGAGGCGACATTCGGCAGTTTCGCCAGCAGCGCCTGCATTGATCCGCTTGGCGCCAGCCAATCGTCTTCCATCAGCACCGCCTGCGCACTGCCGTGCACGCGCGCCATCTGCGCATCCAGGTCCTCGTCCATGCCTGCGGCGGCGTAGTGATTGCTCAGCCCTACGCGTGCCCAGTCGGCGATCAGTCCGCGTGCTTCGGTGCCGCCG
The DNA here is from genome assembly GCF_019969775.1 of Stenotrophomonas sp. OVS01A. Taxonomy (NCBI): domain Bacteria; kingdom Pseudomonadati; phylum Pseudomonadota; class Gammaproteobacteria; order Lysobacterales; family Lysobacteraceae; genus Stenotrophomonas; species Stenotrophomonas sp. OVS01A. The sequence continues at coordinate 896,306 of NZ_JAHXYV010000001.1, forward strand.
AAACCGAGCCGGCGCCCGTGCAGCACGCCCTGGCGCCGCGCGATCCACGGCAGGAAGCGATAGATCAGTGGCAGCAGCCAACCGCGTGGTGGCGGGAACGTGCGCCAGAACGGTGTGCCGCTGGCGGCCAGCCACAATCGATCGAACGCCTGTGGTTGGCGTCCGGCGTGCACGCAGGCCAGCTGCCCGCCCAGGCTGTGGCCACCGATGATCCATGGCAGTACCTCCTGCGCGTCATCGGCATCGGCGAGCAGGGCCTGGCTGGCCGGCAGATCGTGGTCGAGAATCTGCCGGTAGCCCCAATCCTGGCTGCGCGACGGGCGCAGCGAACTGCTGCCATTGCCACGCCATTCGTGCAGGTAGACCGCCACGCCTTTGGCTGCAAGTGCCTGCGCCAGTGGTACGTAGTGGCGCGCGGCCACGCCCAGCGCCGGCAGCCACAACAGCCGTGCCAGCGGCTGTGCGGGCACGCAGGCGATCACGTCGAAACGGTGGCCATCGCCGCTGTTCACAGTGAGCGCGCGTGGCGAATCGCTCATGCGTGGGGCGCCGCGCCGAAGTGGTCCAGTACCAGCACCTCGCTGCGGCCGGGCGCATAGCCCTGCTGCAATCCGCGCGCTACGTAGTCGATGCCGGCTTCGCAGGCATTGGCCAGGCTCAGCCCGTTGCAGAGCTGCGCGGCGATGGCCGAGGCCAGCGTGCAGCCGGTGCCATGCGCATCCAGTGGCAGGCGGGCATGGATGAATTCTTCGCTGCTGACGCCGTCGAAGTAGCGGTCGACCACGCGGTTGCCTTCGTGCAGGTGCCCCCCCTTCAACAGCACTGCACCGGCGCCCAGATCAAGGAGCGAGGCGGCGGCCCGCTCTGCGTCGTTGCCATCGGCGATGCTGCGGCCGACCAGCAGCTCCGCTTCGGGTGCATTGGGGGTGACCAGGGTGGCCAGTGGCAGCAGCCGTTGACGCATTGCCTGCAGCGCGCTGTCCTCCAGCAGGCGCGCACCGCTGGTGGCCACCATCACCGGGTCGAGCACCACGTGCGGTGGTCGATGGCGTTCCAGTGCATCGGCCACCGCGTGGATCACCTCGGCGTTGGCCAGCATGCCCAGCTTCACCGCGTGGATGTCGAAGTCGTCGAAGCAGGCTTCGATCTGCGCGCGCAGGAAGTCGATCGGTGGCACGTGCACGGCGCGGACGCCGCGGGTGTTCTGCGCGGTCAGTGCGGCAATCACCGACAGCCCATGCACGCGATGCGCGGCGAAGGCCTTCAGGTCGGCCTGGATGCCGGCGCCGCCGCCGGAATCGGAACCGGCAATGGTCAGGGCGGAAACAGGGGTGGTCGGGCTCATGCAGCGATTGTGCCGTGCTGCCTTGCCAGGGGGTAGTGCCGGCCGGGCTGCGCCCGGCACCGGCAGAAGCCGGGGCAACAGCAACAGCGGCTCTGGATTTCTGCGGGGGAGGCGGGGCGGTGTCGGATTGCGGGGACGCCGCAAGTACGTCCTTGTAGGCTTGGCCGCGCCATCCATGGCGCGGACACCCCGCAATCCGACACCGCCCCGCCTTCGATAGCTTCCTGGTGACGGTCAGTAGATCCACGCCATGCGTGGATATCGCGGAAAAGATCGGATGGACAACGTAGATCCACGCCATGCGTGGATGACGCCATGCTCAACGCCGCCAGCGCGCCCACTGCTGGTAGGACACATAGCCCAGCCCGGTCAGGCCGGTCAGCAGGGCAGGGGCCAGCAGGGCGTCGTATTGCCAGCGTACGAACAGCCAGGCGCCGATCACGCCGCCAGCAAGGAAGCCGCTGATGATCAGGCCGCTCAGGGTCAGGCGTCGTATCTGCAGCGGCAGCCCGCGCAGCAGGTGGCCGAGACCGATGCCGAGATCGGTGAACATGCCGCTGAGATGAGTGGTGCGTACGACGGCACCACTGAAGGTGGTGGCCATCGCATTCTGCAGTCCGCAGGCCATCGCGGCCGCCAATGCGCCCCATATCTGATGCTGCTTGAACAGCGGAATGGCCGCCAGCAGCAACAGCGATTCCAATGCCAGCGCCACGCCGTAGCGCCGGCCGAGCTGCAGTGCGCTGTCCTGGATCAGCAGTCCGCTGACCATCGCGCCCAGCGAAAATGCGATCAGCAGACCCCACAAATGGGCGACCGCGCGCCAGTCACCTTGCGCCAGTGCCATGCCGAGCTGGCTGGTGCTGCCGGTCATGTGGCTGACCGCCTGGTGTTCAAAACCGAGGAAGCCAACCACATTGACCATGCCGGCCACGCACGACAGGGCGACCGCGCCGATCCAGACCCAGGTGGGCAGGCGGATTCCCATGGCAGGCCCCTCAGGGCCCGCCGAAGCCGCCGTTGAACTGCAGCTCGCTGAAGGTCCCGCTGGCCGGGTCGAAGACCGCGCCCCAGAACTGCGCGCCGCCATCGCAGACCCGCACCGCCTCGCGGGCGGGCCGCAGGCTGTTGTCTTCAGGCAGATGGAACGCGTTGATGTAGATCACCTGCTTTCCGTCCAGCTCGATGCCGACGTACTGGCGATCGAAATCCAGCACGTGTGGCACCTGCGCTTCCAGCGATGCCAGCTTCGCTTCCAGCTGGTCCACCTGCTGCCGGCTCGGTGCCCAGTAGCCGCTGACCCGCCCGGCCTCGCGGCCGGGGCTGGGGCGCGAGCAGGTGTCGAGCACCTGCGCGGCGATGATCGGGCGGGTGACCACCCAGGACTGGCCACTGCGTTCTGTGGTCGGCACGCTGGCCGGTCCCTGCGTGGTCGCGCAGGCACCGAGCAGCGTGGCAATGGCGACCGCCAGCGATGGCAGCAGCAGACGGGTGCAGCGGTTCACAACACCTCCGAGGCGTAATCGGCCAGCCGCGAGCGTTCACCGCGACGCAGCGTGATGTGCGCGCTGTGTGGCCAGTTCTTGAAGCGGTCCACGGCGTAGGTCAGGCCCGACGTGGTTTCGGTCAGGTACGGGGTGTCGATCTGTTCGACGTTGCCCAGGCAGACGATCTTGGTGCCGGGGCCGGCACGGGTGATCAGCGTCTTCATCTGCTTGGGGGTCAGGTTCTGTGCCTCGTCCAGGATCAGGTAACGCGACAGGAACGTACGGCCGCGCATGAAGTTCATCGAGCGGATCTTGATGCGGCTGGCGAGCAGGTCGTTGGTGGCCTGGCGGCCCCAGGTGCCGCCTTCCTGGTTGTGCGTCAGCACTTCCAGGTTGTCGGTCAGTGCGCCCATCCACGGCGTCATCTTCTCTTCCTCGGTACCGGGCAGGAAGCCGATGTCCTCGCCGACGCTGACCGTGGCGCGGGTCATGATGATCTCGCGGTAGCGCTGCTGGTCCATCGTCTGCGCCAGGCCGGCGGCCAGTGCCAGCAGGGTCTTGCCGGTGCCGGCGGTACCGAGCAGGGTGACGAAGTCGATCTCCGGATCCATCAGTGCGTTGAGTGCGAAGTTCTGCTCGCGGTTGCGCGCGCTGATGCCCCACACGGCATGGCTGCCGTGGCGGAAGTCATCGACCAGCGACAACACCACCTTGCCATCGCCGACGATCCTGCTGACGCGCAGCTCGACTTCGTCTTCGCCCGGCAGGTACACGTACTGGTTCGGGTACCACTCTTCGCCGTCCTGGGCGAGGATTTCGTAGTGCGTGCGGCCCTTGTCGCTCCAGCTGCGCAGATCCTCGCCGTGGCGCTTCCAGAAGTCTTCCGGCAGCTCGGTGGCGCCGGTGTAGAGCAGGCTGAAATCGTCCAGCGCGCGGTCGTTCTCGTAGTCTTCCGAGACGATGCCGGCGATGGCCGCCTTGATGCGCAGGTTGATGTCCTTGGAGACGAACACCACCGGGATCTCCGGCGTTTCTTCCTTCAGCGCCAGGATCGCGCCGAGGATGGCGTTGTCCGGGATGACCTTGCCAAAGCTCTTGCCCGCGTCGAAATGGCTGGTCTGGAAGCGCAGCAGGCCCACGCTCTGCTTGCCGCGCAGCTGCAGGCCCTGCGGCCGCTGCAGCGGAATGCCCTCGGCCAGGTTGTCCAGGCCCGAAGCCTGCACCAGTTCGTTGAGGAAGCGGCTGACCTGGCGGGCATTGCGGCTCGCTTCGGTCGTGCCCTTCTTGCCGTTGTCCAGCTCCTCGATCACCTGCATGGGCAGGTAGACATCGTGCTCCTCGAATTTGAACAGCGCGGTGGGATCGTGCATCAGCACGTTGGTATCCAGCACGTAGATGCGCTTGCCTCGGGTCATCATCGGTTCCTGGTTACGGACAGGGAAAAACCACCACGGCCTGCTGCAGGGCAGGGTGGTGGCGGACAAAGTGGGCGATGGGACTCACTTGGACTGATTGGCCTTCAGTTCGGCGAGGACGGCGTCGGCATGGCCGGCGACCTTGACCTTGCGCCATGACTGCACGATGCGGCTGTCGGGGGAAATCAGAAAGGTGCTGCGCTCGATGCCACGTACCTGCTTGCCGTACATGTTCTTCATCTTGATCACGTCGAAGGCGCTGCACAGCGCTTCGTCGGCATCACTGACCAGCGGGAACGCGAAGCCCTGCTTGGCACAGAAGTTGTCGTGGGACTTCACCGAGTCGCGGGAGACGCCAAGCACGACCGCGCCCGCTTTCCTGAAGTCGGGCAGCAGTGCGTTGAAGTCGATGCCCTCGGTGGTGCAGCCCGGGGTGCTGTCCTTGGGGTAGAAGTACAGCACCAGCCACTGGCCGGCGTAATCGCCGAGGGTGGCCTGGGCGCCGCCGGACAGCGCCAGCGGCAGGGAAAGGGTGGTGCTGTCCAGGGTATCGCCGTTGTTCATGAGGTCCTTCTGTCGAGCCTGGGTTCTTTCTACGACAATTGCATGAAACGCCACGCGCCCGTGAGGAGCGCGCGAAGAATCAGGGTTTCAATCAGAACTTCATCGGGTCCATGATCGCGTCCAGGTTCAAGTGGTCGCAGAACTCGAGGAAATCATCGCGCAGGGCGGCGATATGCATGTTGGCCGGCACGCCGATGGTGACCTGTGCGCTGAACATTTCCGCACCGGTCTGCATGGCGCGGTAGCGCGTGCTCTGCAGGGTCTCGATGGTGATGCCCTGGCGGTCGAAGAAATCGGCCAGCTGGAACAGGATGCCCGGCTTGTCGGCGGCGATCACCTCGACGATGTACGGCAGCAGGTTGGACTGCGCCTGCTTGGCTTCGGTGCGATACCACACCAGCTTCAGGCCTTCCTCGCGCTCGAGCCGGGTCAGCATCGCTTCCAGCTTGGCGACCGAATCCCAGGAGCCGGTGGCCAGCGCGGTCACCGAGACATCGCGGCCCACGGTGGCCAGGCGTGCATCCACCAGATTGCACCCGCTGTCGGCGATGCGGCGGGTGACGGACAACAGGGGGGACTCCGGATGCGTCGTATAGGCGTTGATCAGGAGGTGGTTTTCGCTCGGCGCTGGGCGCGGGGTGGTGTCGGTCAAGGCGATTCCGGGTAATGCATGCGTTAGTCTGAATGCCCGCCAGAGGCGGGGATCCACCGGTGTCCAGCATACTTGCCCGTGCTTTCGCGCCGCAAGTAACATTCAGAACGCCCGCGCCCTTCCGTGGCGGACGTTTTCCCTCCCCAGCCAAGAGCAGCACGTCCTTGTCCCTTTCCGGCCTCATCACCGCGCTGGCGACCCCCTTCCGGGCCGACGGCGCACTCGACCCCGACGGTTGGCAGCGCCTGCTGCACCTGCAGCTGGAGGGCGGCGTCCAAGGCGTTGTCGTTGCCGGCTCCACCGGCGAGGCAGCCACCCTGTCCGATGCGGAGTACGACCAGCTGCTGGCCAGCGCGGTCGAACGCATTGCCGGCCGCGTTCCGGTCCTGGCCGGTACCGGCCTGTCCGGCACCGCCAAAACCATCGAACAGACCCGCCGTGCTGCCGCGCTTGGCGCCACCCACGCGCTGGTGGTCACCCCGCCGTACGTGCGGCCGACCCAGGCTGGCCTGATCGCGCATTACCGCGCGGTCGCCGACCAGGCCGGAGTGCCGGTGGTGCTGTACAACGTGCCCGGCCGCACCGGCTGCGACATGCTGCCGGAGACCGTGGCCGAGCTCGCCAGCCATCCGAACATCGTCGGCATCAAGGAAGCGGTGGGCGATACCGGCCGCGTGCGGGCACTGCTTGACCTGCGCAGCCCGACCTTTGCCGTGCTCACCGGCGATGACGGCACGGCCGCACGTTCGATCCAGGCCGGCATGGACGGTCTGATCTCGGTCGGTTCCAACGTGCTGCCCGGCGCCTATCGCCGGATGTGCGATCTGGCCGCTGCCCGCGACCACGAAGCCGTTGAATCCTGGGACGCTCGCCTGCAGCCGTTCCATGACTTCTGCGGTGTCGAATCCAACCCGATTCCGGTCAAGGCGCTGTTGCGTCGGATCGGCATCGGTCACGATCTGCGCCTGCCGCTGCTGCCGCTTTCGGCCGCACACGCGCCTGCCGCCGACCATCTCGCCGGCGATATCGCCGCCCTCGAAGCCCTTTCCAGCCACTGACCTTCCGTCTTGGTCTGATCCAGGAGATTCACATGCGCCAATCCGTTTCCGCCGTCCGCGTGCTGTCCTTCGCGCTCCTTGCCGTGGCCACCGCAGCCGGCACCACCGGTTGCTTCAAGCGTGGCGTCAAGGGCGACTACGCTCTGGCCCCGGAAGTGCGTCCGCTGGAAGTGCCGCCGGACCTGAACCTGCCGGCAGGCGCCGGCAACAACCAGGTGCCGACCCTGAGCTCGGCGACCAAGCCGGCCACCCCGGCCGCCGCTGCCCCCGCCGTCAGCGCCACCGGTTTCACCATTGCCGGCAGCAAGGATGAAGCCTTCGCCAAGGTCGGTACCGCGCTGGAAGGCGTGGAAGGCCTGACCATCGCTACCCGCGCGCAGCTGCTGGGTTCGTACGACGTGGCCTATGAAGGCAGCAACTTCCTGGTCCGCGTGGTCGCCGTCGACGCCGGTGCCTACATCTCCGCGGTCGACCCGCGTGGCCTGCCGGCCACCGCCGAAGCCCCGGTGAAGCTGATTGCCGCGCTGAAGGCCAAGCTGGCCCCGTGATGGCCGGTTGGGCGGGTGCGGACCCTGCTGGTTCGCACCTGCCGTGGTAGAGGCCGACCCTGGTCGGCGCCTTTGTCCCAACCAAGGTTGGCAGCTACCAGGGCCAGAACAGAAAAGGGCGCCTTGGGCGCCCTTTTCATTGCCCGCTGGTTCGCACCTGCCGTGGTGGAGGCCGACCTTGGTCGGCGCTTTTGTGCCAACCAAGGTTGGCAGCTACCAGGGCCGGAACAGAAAAGGGCGCCCTGGGCGCCCTTTTCATTGCCTGCTGGTTCGTACCTGCCGTGGTAGAGGCCGACCTTGGCCGGCGCCTTTGTGCCAACCAAGGTTGGCAGCTACCAGAGCCAGGGCCAGAACGGAAAAGGGCGCCCTGAGCGCCCTTTTCATTGCCTGCTGGTTGGCACCCGTCGTGGTAGGGGCCGACCTTGGTCGGCGCTTTTGTGCCAACCAAGGTTGGCAGCTACCAGGGCCATGGTGCCTGCGCCTCAGCGCTCCAGCAGCTTCAGCTTGTCCGGCTTGCCATCCCACTCACCGGCGTCGGCCGGCGGGTCCTTGCGCACGGTCAGCACCGGCCATTCCTTCGCCAGTTCTGCATTGAGGGCGACGAAACCTTCCTGGCCGGCGGGAACATCGTCTTCCGGGAAGATCGCGTTGACCGGGCACTCGGGTTCGCAGAGGGTGCAGTCAATGCACTCGTCCGGGTCGATCACCAGGAAGTTCGGGCCTTCGTGGAAGCAATCCACGGGACACACTTCCACGCAATCGGTGTGTTTGCACTTGATGCAGTTTTCGGTGACGACAAATGGCATGGGTAGAGGGCGAATCGCTTTCTGAACCTGCCAATTCTAGAACAGGTTGGCCCCCGGTGTCGGTTGCCGTGTGAAAGTGGGGCGGATGGGCGGCCCGGAGGCCCATTTGGCGGCGTGCCCGCCCTGTGCGACGCTGCCAGGGCCGCCGGCCCGCTTCGGTCGGCCCCCTTCCCTGCAGGATCCTTCATGTCGCCAGTCCAGCCCGGTGCCGCCTCCAATGGCGGTGAGAACACTGCCTTCATCGTCCTGATCAGTTGCGCCGCCACCCTGGGCGGGTTCCTGTTCGGCTTCGATAGTGGCGTCATCAATGGCACCGTCGATGGCCTGCGCCAGGCCTTCAACTCCAGCGAGGCCGCGCTCGGCTTCGAGGTCGCCTCGATGCTGCTGGGGTGCGCGATCGGGGCGTTCGTGGCCGGTTGGCTTGGCGATCGGCTGGGACGTCGCGGCGTGCTGATCGTGGCGGCCGTGATGTTCCTGGTGTCGGCGCTGGGCGCCGGCGCTGCACATGCCTCCTGGTTGTTCGTCTGCGCACGCGTGCTCGGCGGGTTCGCTGTCGGTGCGGCCAGCGTGATGTCGCCGGCCTACATCGCCGAAGTCGCCTCTGCGCGCTATCGCGGCCGGCTGGCGACCGTGCAGCAGATGGCGATCATCTGCGGCCTGTTCGCAGCGTTCCTCAGCAACTATCTGCTGGCCCGGGCGGCGGGTGCGTCGACCGAGCCGCTCTGGCTGGGGCAGGAAGCCTGGCGCTGGATGTTCTGGATGCAGGCACTGCCGTCGCTGCTGTTCCTGCTGTTGTTGCTGGTGATCCCGGAAAGCCCGCGCTTCCTGGTGATGAAGGGCCGGCAGGCGCAGGCGAGGGCGGTGCTTGGCCGGTTGTACGGCGAACGTGCCGCGGTGAACAAGCAGGCCGAGATCGAAGCCAGCCTGGCCCAGGACCAGCACAAGCCGCGATTCGGCGACCTGGTCAACAAGGCCACCGGCAAGCTGCGCCCCATCGTCTGGGTCGGCATCGGCCTGGCGATGTTCCAGCAGCTGGTCGGCATCAATGTGGTGTTCTATTACGGCGCGGTGCTGTGGCAGGCGGTGGGTTTCTCGGAAAGCGATGCGCTGCTGATCAACGTCCTGTCCGGTGCGCTGAGCATCGGCGCCTGCCTGCTGACGGTGGTGCTGATCGATCGCATCGGCCGCAAGCCGCTGCTGTGGGTCGGTTCGGTCGGCATGTCGGTGGCCCTGGTGCTGATGGTGGTGGCCTTCGCCAGCGGCAGCCTGGCCGAGGGGCGCCTGCAGCTGTCCGACGGCATGGGCCGGTTGGCGCTGGTAGCGGCCAACGTCTATGTGGTGTTCTTCAACATGTCGTGGGGGCCGGTGATGTGGGTGATGCTGGGCGAGATGTTCCCGAACCAGATCCGCGGCCCGGCGTTGGCCGTGGCCGGTGCGGCGCAGTGGACCTCGAATTTCGCGATCACCGTGACCTTCCCGATGCTGCTGGCCGGCATCGGCCTGGCCGGTGCGTACGGCATCTACACCGTCGCCGCGATCCTCTCGATCATCTTCGTCATCCGCTACGTGCGCGAGACCAAGGGCAAGGAGCTGGAGCAGATGGAAGGCTGATGGCTTGGCCTGAGTTTCAGCGCCTCCCTGTTCCGAGGGGAGGCGGCAGGCCAGCCGCTCCAGGACACGCCGTATACCCATCCATGGGGGCTCGATGGCGCCATCCATGGCGCCAACGGTCCTGGATCGGCTGGCCTGCCGCCTCTCGACAGATCGCGGGTGGCGGACACACGCAAGCGCGTCCGGGCTGATCTGCTTCGGAGGAGCGAGGCTGTTCTTGATCTTGCCGCCGGCGCGGGAATTGTCAGGAGGGGGCGGGCCACCCTGTCCTGGACCGTTGGCGCCATGGATGGCGCCATCGAGCACCATGGATGGGCTTTTGCGTGTCCAGGACAGGGTGGCCCGCCCCCTCCCTCGCAGGAACAAGGAGGCGCTCAAGCGACCAGCCCAGTCGGCGACACGAATCCGGAAAACAGAAAAGCCCGCACAAGGCGGGCTTTTTCGGTTCCTGCTGCGGCGACTGGTGCTCCCTAGGGGACTCGAACCCCTGTTTTAGCCTTGAGAGGGCCACGTCCTAACCACTAGACGAAGGGAGCAGTGTGTCGCTGCCGGTGCAGGAGCGCTAGTATATGCACCTCGATGCCATTGGGCAATCCCGAAACTTCAACCGGAAGCGCCAACATCATTTCCTCTGCTACATCACCGTTCAGCCTGCGCGTCATCCCGCGCGACCAGCACACGATCTCCCGCAAGGACATCAGCCCGAACGCTTTGCGCGTGCTTTATCGACTGCGCGATGCCGGCTTCGGCGCCTACCTTGTCGGCGGCGCGGTGCGCGATCTGCTGGTCAATGGCCAACCCAAGGATTTCGACGTGGCCACCGATGCCACGCCCGAACAGGTCAAGCAGTTGTTCCGCAACTGCCGCCTGATCGGCCGCCGTTTCCGCCTGGCCCATGTTGTGTTCGGCCGCGAGATCATCGAAGTCGCCACCTTCCGTGCCAACATCGATGACGGCAGCGGCGACCGCGAGATGGAAAACGGCATGCTCGTGCGCGACAACGTGTACGGCAGCATCGAAGACGACGCCATCCGCCGCGACTTCACCTGCAATGCCCTGTATTACGCCATCGAGGACTTCTCGGTGCGTGACTACACCGGCGGCTTCGAAGACGTGCAGGCACGCCTGATGAAGCTCATCGGCGACCCGGTGCAGCGTTACCAGGAAGACCCGGTGCGCATGTTGCGTGCGGTCCGCCTGGCGGCCAAGCTCGGCTTCCAGATCGAAGAGGGCACTGCCGCGCCGATCCCGCAGCTGGCCGGCCTGCTCAACGAAGCCGCACCGGCGCGCCTGTTCGAGGAAGTCCTGAAGCTGTTCCTGTCCGGGCATGGCGTTGCCAGCTTCGAAGGACTGGAACGCTACGGCCTGTTCGACGTGCTGTTCCCGGAAAGCGCCAAGGCGCTGAAGTCGAACCGCACCGGCGCGCTGCGCCGCATGCTGGTCGAGGGCCTGGCCAACACCGATGCACGCGTGGCCAATGACGAGCCCGTGTCGCCGGCGTTCCTGTTCGCGCTGCTCCTGTGGCCGGCTTACTGCCGCGCGCAGGCAACGCTGCTCAAGCAGGGCGTCGCACCGGAAGAGGCACAGCGTCGTGCCGCCGACCGTGTCACCGTGCAGCAGCTGAGCACCATTGCATTGCCGCGCCGTTTCTCGCTGCCGATGCAGGAGATCTGGCTGCTGCAGGCGCGCTTCAGTTCGCGCCAGCGCAAGCGCGTGATGCGCACGCTCAGCCACCCCCGTTTCCGTGCCGCCTTCGATTTCCTGGCCCTGCGCCAGGTGGCATCGGCAGAGCACGAAGCCGACGTCGCGTTCTGGCGCGAAGCGCAGGCGCAGTCCGGGCATGAGCTGGATTCGTCGCTGGATTCCCTGCACAGCGATGCCGGCGATGAGGAGGGTGGAGCGCCGCGCAAGCGTCGTCGTCGCCGTCGTCGTCCCGATGGCGCAGCTGTCGGTGCTGCCGAGTAATCCATGACCGGTGCCTGGATCGGGCTGGGCGCCAATCTTGGCGACGCAGCCAACACCGTCCGCGCGGCCATTGCCGCGCTGGACGAGCTGCCCGGAACCCGGCTGACGCAGGCCTCGCGGTTGTACGCGACGCCGGCATGGGGCAACGAGGACCAGCCACCGTTCGTCAACGCAGTGGCCTCGGTCGACACCGATCTGCCCGCCGTCGAGCTGCTGCAGGCCATGCTCGCGCTGGAGCAGCGCTTCGGCCGCGTACGCGACCCCGCCGTGCACTGGGGGCCGCGTGCGCTGGATCTGGACCTGCTGCTGTTCGGCGAGCAGGTGCTGGACCTGCCCGAGCTGAAGGTGCCGCATCCCTACCTGCACGAGCGTGCGTTCGTGTTGGTGCCATTGGCCGAAATCGCCGCCGATCTGGCCATTCCCGGCCACGGTCGCGTACGGGATGCAGTGATGCGGGTGGATGCCTGCGGGATCGCGCCGTTAGGGTGATAATGCCCGGGTTATCTCCCCCGGTTATCAGCACATGAGCACCCACGCAGACAGCAAGCCCTGGACCGTTCCCGCCCTGGCCGAGGCCAAGCGCAATGGCCAGAAGCTGGTCATGTTGACCGCCTACGACGCAGGCTTCGCCCGCACCTTCGATGCCAATGGCGTCGACCTGATCCTGATCGGCGATTCGCTGGGCATGGTCGTGCAGGGGCACGATTCGACCCTGCCGGTGACCGTCGCCGACATGGTCTATCACACCCGCGCAGTCGCCCGCGTGCTGCAGCGTGCGCTGCTGATCGCCGACCTGCCGTTCGGCGCCGATGCCACCCCGGAACGCGCGCTGGATGCTTCGCTGCAGCTGCTGCAGGCGGGTGCGGAGATGGTCAAGATCGAAGGCGCCGGCTTCAAGGTCGACATCATCCGCTACCTGGTCGAGCGCGAGATCCCGGTCTGTTCGCACCTGGGCCTGACCCCGCAGTCGGTGCTGCGCCTGGGTGGCTTCAAGATCCAGGGCCGTGGTGATGCCGCGCGCCAGCTGGTGGACGATGCCAAGGCCGTGGCTGAAGCCGGTGCCAGCATCATGGTGCTCGAATGCGTGCCGACCCCGGTTGCTGCTGCCGTCACCGCCGCGGTGCCGGTGCCGACCATCGGTATCGGTGCCGGTCCGCAGTGCGACGGCCAGGTGCTGGTGCTGCACGATTTCCTCGGCCTGGACAGCGGCCACCGTCGCCCGAAGTTCGTCAAGGACTTCCTGGCTGAAGGCGGTTCGGTGGCCGGCGCCACCCGTGCCTACGCCGATGCCGTGCGCGATGGCAGCTTCCCCGACGAAGAACACGCGTACGCCCAATGATCCAGACCTTCAACGAACTCGGTGCGCTGCGCGCGCAGATCGCGCAGTGGAAGGGCGAGGGCCTGCGCGTGGCGCTGGTGCCGACCATGGGCAACCTGCACGGCGGACACCACGCGCTGGTCACCCTGGCAAAGCAGTACGCCGACAAGGTGGTGGCCAGCATCTTCGTCAACCCGACACAGTTCGGGCCGAACGAGGATTTCAGCCGCTATCCGCGCACCCCCGAAGCCGATGTGGCCGGGCTGGAGCAGGTGGGCTGCGATGCGGTGTGGCTGCCCAGCGTCGAAGCGATGTACCCGCTGGGCGTGGACAAGACCACGCAGATGCATGCGCCTGGCGTCAGCGAGGTGCTGGAAGGCGCCAGCCGCCCGGGCCATTTCGATGGCGTGTGCACGGTGGTGGCGCGGCTGTTCCTGCAGGTACAGCCGGATGTGGCCGTGTTCGGCCGCAAGGACTACCAGCAGCTGGCGGTCATCAAGCAGATGGTGGCCGAGCTGTCGTTCCCGATCCAGATCGTCGGTGCCGAGATCGTGCGTGATGAGGATGGCCTGGCCAAGAGCTCGCGCAACCAGTACCTCAGCGCCGAGCAGCGCCCCTTGGCGACCACCCTTCACCGCACCCTGCTGGGCATGCGCGAAGGCTATGTGGCCGGGCACGCGCGTGAACGCATCGAGGCCGACGCCGTCGCTGCGCTGCAGGCAGCGGGCTTCCAGGTGGATTACGCGGTACTGCGCACTCCGGAGCTGGCCGAGCCGAGTTTCGATGGCGGCGGCCGCGTGGCCCTGATCGCCGCGCGCCTGGGCACCACCCGGTTGATCGACAACCTGGAGTTCTGAACCGCCCCGCGCGGTTGTGCAGGGCGCCCGCAGTGGGCGCCCGTGTTCGCCGGACAAGGATGACCTGCCGATATGACCTCGTTTCCAGCCAGCCCCGGCCGCCGCGCCGTGGCGGCGATCCTGGCGGTGTTCGCCGCCGCGCTGCTGCCTTCGCTGGTGATCGGTGGCCTGATTGCCGGTCTCAGTCTCGGCCAGGAAGTGGCCACGGCCGCGCTGGCGGCCGCATTGATGTTCGTGCTGGCCTTCGCCCACGCCGTGGCGGTGCTGCTGCCGATGGGCCTGATCCTGCTGTCTTCCGGCCGCCTGCGCTGGGTGTGGTTCGCGCTGGTCGGGGCAGGGCTGGGCGCGCTGGCCATGGCCACCTGTGCCTGGCCCGACGGCTCCGGCGGTGCTCTTATGAGCCAGCTGTCCTCTGCGGGCAACTTCGACTGGGCCAGCTATGCCTTCTCGGTACTGGTGGCGGCCGGATTCGGCATGATGGCCGGACTGGCGTTCCATGCCGTGTTCCGGGCCGTGCTGGCCGGCGCCGCGGCGCCATCGCCGGGCGCGCAGCAGCGCACCGGCTGAACGGTCTTCAGCATCCTGCGGCCGCTACCTGACGGTTGCCGCGTGGGTGCTAGAATCCGCTCTTTCCTTTGCCGTTGCAGCGCCCCCATGCACCTGTCCCTGCTCAAGACCAAGATCCACCGCGCCACCGTCACCCATTCCGAGCTGAACTACGAAGGCTCCATCGCCATCGATGACAACCTGCTGGCTGCCACCGGCATCCGTGAGTTCGAGCAGGTGCACATCTGGGACGTGACCAACGGTGCGCGCTTCTCGACCTATGCGATCCGCGCCGAAGCCGGCAGCGGCGTCGTCTCGCTCAATGGTGGCGCCGCGCGCCACGTGCAGGTCGGTGACATCATCATCATTGCCGCCTTCGCCAGCATGACCGAGCAGGAAGCCGACAGCTTCAAGCCGAAGCTGGTGTACGTGGATGGCAACAACCAGATTTCCCACACCAACGACACGATCCCGACCCAGGCCGCATGACAACGAACAACGGATTCGACTCGCTGCATTCCCACGCCCAGCGCCTGAAGGGCGCAAGCATTCCCGGCCTGCTCGCCGCCGAACCCGGCCGTGTACAGGACCTGGCGCTGCGGGTCGGTCCGTTGTATGTCAACTTCGCCCGGCAGAAATACGATGCCGCAGCGTTGCAGGCGCTGTTGGCGCTGGCTGCCGAACGTGATGTCGGCGGCGCCATCACGCGCCTGTTCCGTGGCGAGCAGGTCAACCTGACCGAAGGCCGCGCTGCGCTGCATACCGCGTTGCGCGGTGATGTAGTCGATGCGCCGGTAGCGGCCGAGGCCTATGCCACCGCGCGCGGCATCCGCCAGCGCATGGGCGTGCTGGTGCGCGCGCTGGAAGACAGCGGCGTGACCGATGTGGTCAGCGTCG
This sequence comes from Stenotrophomonas sp. OVS01A, assembly GCF_019969775.1. Taxonomy (NCBI): domain Bacteria; kingdom Pseudomonadati; phylum Pseudomonadota; class Gammaproteobacteria; order Lysobacterales; family Lysobacteraceae; genus Stenotrophomonas; species Stenotrophomonas sp. OVS01A. The sequence continues at coordinate 911,375 of NZ_JAHXYV010000001.1, forward strand.
GCATTGGCGGTTCCGATCTCGGCCCGCGACTGGTCGCCGATGCGCTGCGCCCGGTCACAGGCGCACGCCTGCGCGTGCATTTCGTGTCGAACGTGGACGGCGCCGCCATGCAGCGCACGCTGGCCACGCTGGATCCGGCGAAGACCGCCGGCATCCTCATTTCCAAGACCTTTGGTACCCAGGAAACCCTGCTCAACGGCCAGATCCTGCATGACTGGCTGGGCGGCAGCGACCGTCTGTACGCGGTCAGCGCCAATCCGGAACGCGCCGCCAAGGCCTTCGCCATTGCCGCCGAGCGCGTGCTGCCGATGTGGGACTGGGTGGGCGGCCGCTATTCGCTGTGGTCGGCCGTCGGTTTCCCGATCGCACTGGCCATCGGCTTCGAGCGCTTCGAGCAGCTGCTGGAAGGTGCCGCGCAGATGGATGCGCATGCACTGGACGCGCCTTTGGAGCGCAACCTGCCGGTGCTGCACGGCCTGACCGACATCTGGAACCGCAATCTGCTGGGCCACGCCACGCATGCGGTGATGACCTACGACCAGCGCCTGGCGCTGCTGCCGGCCTACCTGCAGCAGCTGGTGATGGAAAGCCTGGGCAAGCGCGTGCAGCGCGATGGCCAGCCGGTCACCACCGACACCGTGCCGGTGTGGTGGGGCGGTGCGGGCACCGATGTGCAGCACAGCTTCTTCCAGGCGCTGCACCAGGGCACCAGCATCATCCCGGCCGATTTCATCGGCTGCGTGCACAACGATGATCCGTATACGGTCAACCACCAGGCGCTGATGGCCAACCTGCTGGCGCAGACCGAAGCACTGGCCAACGGCCAGGGCAGCGACGATCCGCACCGCGATTACCCGGGCGGCCGCCCGAGCACGATGATCCTGCTCGACGCGCTCACCCCGCAGGCGCTGGGCGCCTTGATCGCGATGTACGAGCACGCGGTGTACGTGCAGTCGGTGATCTGGAACATCAACGCTTTCGACCAGTTCGGTGTCGAACTGGGCAAGCAGCTGGCCAGTGGCCTGCTGCCGGCCCTGCAGGGCGAGGATGTCCAGATCAATGATCCGCTGACCCGTGAGCTGCTGGCGCAGCTGAAGGGCTGAGCGCGGCGCGCCGGATGCGTGCGTCGATGCACTGGCGCGACCTCGTTCGACGAAGGCAGCCCGAGGCGTGGGCGGGTCTGCACCTGATCGTGCAGGCCCCCGTGCGCCCTGCGCTTGTGGTTTCGGTCTGCCCGCCGGACCGGATACGGGTGGGTACCGAGGAACGCCCCATGTTGTGGGCGAGGGTGGAGCCCGACTACTTCGGTGTGGACCTGCTTCGCAGCGCCTCCCCGGCCTCGCCGGCGATCATTCCACCGATCACGGCTGCCGAGGTGCGGGCGTTGCATTCGGATGATCCGGTGCGGACTGCCGCAGCGTGGGCACGTCATTTCGCACGGGCCCTTACCCGTTCGGATCGATCTCCGCTGGCCCAGGGCGAATGGCTGCTGCAGCCGACGCTGCATGGCCTGGAGCGTGCGCGGATGCCGCTCACGCTCGCGTCAGATGCGCTGGCCCGACCGGCGGTGGATACCTTGGACTGGTCGAGCGTGACGCACGGCGAATGCCTGCCTCCCGTCCTGCTGCGGGCACCGTCTATGGGCACGGCTGGGCGGGTCAAGGCCTGGGCCAGGCAGGCCCGGGCAGGATCACTGCCACCGGTGCTGCTGATGTGGGTCAGTGGCCTGCAGGCACACGTGGTGCTGGACGGACACGACCGGCTGCAGGCAGCCGTGCAGGAGGGCGCCGATGTGCCGGTGCTGGTTCTGCTGCGTCATGGCGAGCGGTGCGTGGATGAGCAGGGCCTGGCGCGGGCTGACATCATCGTCGAGCGGTCTGGCGGCGCGGACATGACAGTCGAGGCCCGCAACCGACTGCTGCTCGATCTGTATAGCCCTGCGCGCGACGTCCTGCCCAGTCGGGCAGATCTGATGCGTGGTGGGGTGGATCAATGGATTGCAGAAGTGGACGCCGAGGCCAGGCAGGGCGAGGATGTCCAGATCAATGATCCGCTGACCCGTGAGCTGCTGGCGCAGCTGAAGGGCTGACGCGGGCGGGGAATGCCGCCGGGCATGGCCCGGCGCTACCCTTCGTCATGCCGGTAGCGCCGGGCCATGCCCGGCGAATACGACGACGCATCACCGGCTCGGATCGCGTTCCGGGCTCGGCCGCTTGGCCAGCTTGCGCTGCAGCGAACGCCGGTGCATGCCGAGTAGCCGCGCGGCCGCCGACACATTGCCGCCGGTTTCATGCATCGCCTGCTGGATGTGTTCCCACTGCAGGCGGCTGATCGGGGTCATCGCATCGGGCACTTCCATCTCGCCGTCATCGGCGGGGCCATCGTCTTCCTCGCCCAGCGCACGCAGGATCATCGGCACCGTCGATGGCTTCGGCAGGTAGTCGTCGGCGCCCAGCTTGATCGCCTCCACTGCGGTGGCGATGCTGGCATAGCCGGTCACCAGCAGGATCCGCATATCCGCGCGCAGCGCGCGCAACGGCTGTATCAGGGCCAGGCCGGAATCGCTGCCCAGCTTCAGATCGATCAGCGCGAACGCCGGCGGATGCTGGCGGGCCAGTGCCAGCGCGCTGGCGGCATCCTGTGCGGTCTGCGTCTCCAGCCCTTTGCGGGCCAGGCTGCGCTGCAGGGTGCGCAGGTAGAGTTCGTCGTCGTCGACCAGCAGGCCAAGGGTGGAAGCAGTCATGGTCATTCCTCGCGGGGGGCCAACGGCAGGCGGAAGCCGACGCGGCTACCGGCCCCTTGGGCCGGGCGCATCCACATCTCGCCGTCCAGGCGTTCGATGGTGGCATGGGACAGGGCAAGACCGACGCCCATGCCTTCACTCTTGCTGCTGCCGAACAGCTTGCCCGGCAGCACGGCGGCGCGGGCGTTGAAGCCATGGCCGTAGTCGCGCACTTCGCCGATCAGGTCGTCGCCTTCGATGCGCAGGCTGAGATCGACGCGCGGTCGGCCGGCCTGCTCGCCGGCATCGGCCGCGTTGTTCAGCAGCACCATCAGCAGGTGGCCGACGCCCGGGTCCAGCGGCAGGCGCAGCGGTGCGTCGTCGTTGCGATGCAGGTCGATGGTCGGGCGCACCAGCCGCCATTGCTCCAGCACCTGCTGGGCCGTGGAGTGGGCGCGCCCGGGGCCGTCATTGGAGGCCGGGGCGGCCAGGGCCAGCACGCGCTCCCGGCACTGCACCAGCAGTTCGCGCAGGGTTTCCATGTCCTCGCGCACTTCCGGTTCTTCGCTGCGTTCGGCCACGTCGTCGGCGAGCAGGGTCATCGTCGCCAGCGGCGTGTTCAGTTCGTGCGCCACCGAGGCTGCATGCGTGGCCAGGGCGACGATGCCCTCGTTGCGCGCGAAGCGTTCGCGCAGTGCCGACAGTTCCAGCTCGCGCTCGCGCAGCGCGATCGCCAGCCGGGTAGAGAAGATCAGTACGACCGCAGCGGACAGCAGGAAGGTGGCGATCACGCCCCAGCGATTGAGGTCCAGTGCGTTGAAATAGCCCGCCGGCAGCGGTTGCCCGAACAGTCCGCTGGCGGCGTAGCCCAGCAGGCAGGCGCTGGCCACGGCCAGTGCCCAGCGCAGGGGCAGGGCGAAGGCCGCCAGGGCGATCAGGATCAGGAACAGCGAGCCGAACGGATTGGCGATGCCGCCGCTCCAGCTGACCATCCAGGTGAGGATGATCACGTCCACCAGGATGTGGCCGAAGGCGGTCAGCGGCGCGGTATCGGCCGGCTCCGGGCGCAGCTGCGTATACAGGTTGAATACGGCGAGCACGGCCACGCCCGACCACAGCGGCAGTTGCGGCAAGGGCAGTCCCAGCACCCAGGTCGCAACCAGGATGGTGGCCGCCTGGCCAGCCACGGCCAACCAGCGCAGGCTGCACAGGGTTCGGAGAAACGGGGCGTCGGGACCGGTCATTCGCGCCCATCGTATGCGTTCGCGGGGACGGCTGCCTGCGACAATCGGCCGCAGCCGGACTGTCGCCTGAATGCGACACACCCGGAAGGTCGGGGCGGGCGTTAGAATGCCCGCATGCATGACGCCGTCACCCGCCCTACAGCCCCCTCCGATGCCACTTCCTGGCCCCGTCGCCTGACCCAAGCGGTCCAGATCGGTGGAGTCACCGTGGGCGGTGGCAAGCCGGTCGTGGTGCAGTCGATGACCAATACCGACACGTCCGATGTGGCGTCCAGCGTCAAGCAGGTCGCTGAGCTCTGGCGTGCCGGCTCGGAAATGGTGCGCCTGACCGTCAACACGGTCGAAGCGGCCGCGGCGATCCCGCGCATCGTCGACAAGCTGGCGATGATGGGCATCGACGTACCGCTGATCGGCGACTTCCACTACAACGGCCACCAGCTGCTGACGGCCGAGCCGGCCTGCGCCGAAGCACTGGCCAAGTACCGCATCAACCCGGGCAACGTGGGCTTCGGCAAGAAGAAGGACCTGCAGTTCGCGCAGCTGATCGAGTTCGCCATCCGCTACAACAAGCCGGTGCGCATCGGCGCCAACTGGGGCTCGCTGGACCAGGCCCTGGCGGCCAAGCTGATGGACGAGAACAACCACCGCGAACAGCCCTGGGACGCCGGCCGCGTGCTGCGCGAGGCGCTGATCCGTTCGGCGCTGGATTCGGCCGAGCAGGCGGTGGACATAGGCCTGCCGCGCGATCGGATCATCCTGTCGGCCAAGGTCAGCGGCGTGCAGGAGCTGATCGCGGTCTACCGCGACCTGGCCCAGCGTTCGGACTTCGCCCTGCATCTGGGCCTGACCGAAGCCGGTATCGGCAGCAAGGGCATCGTTGCCTCGGCGGCGGCGCTCAGCGTGCTGCTGCAGGAAGGCATCGGCGACACCATCCGCATTTCGCTGACGCCCGAACCGGGCCAGTCGCGCACGCAGGAAGTGATCGTCGCCCAGGAACTGCTGCAGACCACCGGCCAGCGCGCCTTCACTCCGCTGGTCACGGCGTGCCCGGGCTGCGGCCGTACCACCTCGGAATTCTTCCAGGAGCTGGCCAAGGTGGTGCAGAACCACGTGCGCGAAAAGATGCCGCTGTGGAAGATCCAGCACCCGGGTGCGGAGAACATGACCCTGGCGGTGATGGGCTGCGTGGTCAACGGGCCGGGGGAGTCGCGGCATGCCAACATCGGCATCTCGCTGCCGGGCACCGGTGAAGCACCGTCGGCACCGGTGTTCGTCGATGGCGAGAAGAAGGTGACCCTGCGTGGCGAGAACATCGCCCAGGAATTCGTCGCCCTGATCGATGATTACGTTGAACGCACCTATGTCCGAAGCGCCGGGTAAGCCGACGATCCTCGCTGCACCGGAGCCCGCCTCCGGCTTCCGCCACTGGATGGCGCGCAATGCCTGGCGGCTGCTGCTGCTGTTTGCCGGCGTGCTGCTGCCGCTGGCCGGATTCGTCGCCCTGGCCGACGAGGTGCACGAGTTCGAATCCTTCCATTTCGATGCGCCGCTGCTGTGGCAGATGCACGGCCTGCATTCGCCGTGGCTGGACCATGTGTTCGTGCTGCTGTCGAAGCTGGGCTACGAGTGGTTCCTGATCCCGGCCGATGTGCTGATTGTCGGTGCACTGGCCTGGCACCGGCGTTGGCGTGAAGCGACCTTCGTGGCCGTGAGCTTCGTAGGGTCGGCGCTGCTCAACATGGGCAGCAAGCACTTCTTCCAGCGCGACCGGCCCAGCCTGTGGGAATCGATCGCGCCGGAATCCACGTTCAGTTTCCCCAGTGGCCACGCGATGGGCTCGATGACCCTGGCGGTCACCCTGGTGCTGCTGGCCTGGAATACCCGCTGGCGCTGGCCGGTACTGCTGCTGGCGCCGTCGTTCAGCCTGCTGGTAAGCGTTTCCCGGGTCTATCTGGGGGTGCATTACCCCTCCGACATCCTCGCCGGGTGGTGTGCCGCGCTGGTTTGGGTGGTAGGGTGCTATCTGGTCATGTTCAGCCGCCGTCATCCATGGCGACGGCACGGTTCGCCGCCAGCGACGGCCAGCGAAGCGATCACGCAAGGGGAGTGACGTGGATGCCCTCCCAAGGGCGTCTACCTGAGGGACGGGTTGTTTCGTTGTAACGGGTTCTGCAGGGCAAGGGGCACGATCAGTGCGTGAAGAATGTGATGCGCAAGGCAGAACGCCGGAATTGCGCAACATCCGCGCTTGCAGTGGTCAGGTGCTCCTGCCTAGGTTGACCCGTATTGGCCGCATCCGAAGAGGTACGTGAATGACGATTCGAGTCTACCTGGTGGATGACCATGCGTTGGTCCGCACCGGGATGAAAATGATACTGTCGAGTGAAACCGACATTGAAGTGGTGGGCGAGGCCGAAACGGGCGAAGACGCGCTGCCCGCGATCCGCCAGCTGCAACCGGACGTGGTGCTGTGTGATCTGCACCTGCCCGGCGTGAGCGGGATGGAAGTAACCGAGCGCATCGTTCGTGGCCACCGCAGCACGCGGGTGGTGATCGTGTCGGTGCTGGAAGACGGTCCGCTGCCCAAGCGCCTGCTCGAAGCCGGCGCCGCCGGTTACATCGGCAAGGGCTGCGATGCGCAGGAACTGCTGCGTGCGGTGCGCGACGTGGCCGCCGGACGACGTTACCTGGGCACGAGCATCGCGCAGAACCTGGCGTTGTCCACCGTGGAAGGCAACGGCTCGCCGTTCGACAACCTGTCGCCGCGTGAGCTGGAAGTGGCATTGCTGCTGACCCAGGGCCTGCGCCAGGAAGATATCGCCCGTCGTCTGAGCCTGAGCGCGAAGACGGTCAACACGCACAAGGCGCGGTTGTTCGAGAAGATGGGAATCCACGACAACATCGCGTTGGCGCGGATGGCCAGCCAGTACGGGCTGGTGGATCCGGCACGGCCGCTGTAAGGATTTCAGCCAACGGCTGAGCCCCTCGCGGTGGTGCGACGGAGTTCGTGGGGTTGGCCCTGCGGAGGGATCGCGCAGGGGACGCCGTGAATCCATCCCTGGAGGCTCGGGCGCGCCATCCATGGCGCTTACGCCCCTGCGCGATCCCTCCGCAGGGCCACGGACAGGTTCCGTACGCTGCCACCGCGGAATGAAGAAGGGAACGGAAGGAGCGGGTCGCGCGCTTTGCGCGCTTGGGGGCGGATCCCTTTCCAGGCGGGAAAGGGCTCTCACCCGCAGTGCGTCAGTGACCGCGTACGCGCTTGACGATCTTCGCGGCCTGCGCGGCGCTTTCGCGCACCTTGTCCCATTGGCCGGCGTCGATCCAGCTGCCCGGCACCATCCACGAGCCACCGATGCAGACCACATTCTTCTGCTCCAGGTAGTCGGCGGCTGTGTTCTCGGTGATGCCACCGGTCGGGCACAGCTTGAGGTCGGCGATCGGGCCGGCTACGCCCTTGATCATCGCCAGGCCGCCCACGGCCGTGGCCGGGAACAGCTTGCACACGCGGAACCCGCGCGCGTAGAGCGCCAGCAGTTCGGTCGGCGTCGCCGCACCCGGTACCACCGGCAGCGCTGCCGCAGCCAACGCATCGGCCAGCACCGGCGGCGTGCCCGGGGTCACCAGGAAATCGGCGCCCGCATCGATGGACTGCTGCATCTGCTCAACCGTCAGCACCGTACCGGCGCCGACCACCACATCCGGCAGCTCACGCTTGAGCATCGCAAGTGCTTCCATCGCCACCGGCGTACGCAGCGTCAGCTCGATCGCCGGCAATCCGCCTTCCAGCAGCGCCGCGCTGACCGCACGTGCCTGGTCCAGCGTATGAATCGTCACCACTGGCAGGATGCCGGCCGCATGCAACAACTCCGCCGCCCGCACCTGATGTTGTTCGATACCCATAGCTCTGCTTCTGCCTTTGCTTTCGCTCTAGTTGTGCTTTCAATGATCACTTCGCGGCGTATCGGCGCCGGAAACTGTGATGCGGCGGAGGGCAGGGCGTCGCCAGGACCGTTCGCGCCATGGATGGCGCGATCGAGCCTACAGGGATGTATTTACGGCGTGTCCTGGCGACGGCCTGCCCTTCGCCGCCCCCTGGAAACCAACCGCCGCCACATACCCGCAACGCGCTTCAATCCCTCAGGCGTCCTTCGCCTCATGCGGCGCCGCCGCCGCAGCAGCATCGTGCCCCAGCTCATACTCCGCGTCGTAGTCCCACGGCCCACCGTCAGCCGCCGCCGGACCGCACGAAATCGAAATCGCGCCCTGATCGGCCGGACCCACCACACGCCGGTTGATCGCGAACAGGTTGCGGCCCAGGTCATTGGCGGCCGGCGCCGTATTCGGCGCATGAGTACGCGCGGCCCATTCGGCTGCGTCCACCAGCACTTCAAGCGTGCCGGCCTCACCATCCAGGCGGATGATGTCGCCCTCGCGCACCTTGCCCAGCGGACCACCGCGTGCAGCTTCCGGCGTCACGTGGATGGCGGCGGGAATCTTGCCCGACGCACCGGACAGGCGACCATCGGTGACCAGCGCCACGCGCCGACCCTGGTTCTGCAGCAGGCCCAGCAGCGGCGCCAGCGAATGCAGTTCCGGCATGCCGTTCGCGCGCGGACCCTGGTAACGCACCACCGCCACGAAATGCTCGGGCAGCAGGCCGCCGGCGTGCAGCTTGTTCAGCACCTGCGGCGCATCAACCACCACGGCCGGCGCTTCGATGGTGCGGTACTGCGGCTTCACTGCCGACAGTTTGATCAGCGACTTGCCAAGGTTGCCGCGCAGCAGGCGCAGGCCGCCCTGGCTCTCGAACGGGTTGTCGACACCGCGCACCACTTCTTCATCGGCGCTGCGTTCCAGGCCCGGCAGGTACACCAGCTTGCCATCACGCAGCTGCGGCTCGCGCGCGTAGTCGGCCATGCCGCCACGGGCCACGCTGACCAGGTCACCATGCATCAGGCCGGCCTTGATCAGTTCACCGAACACGAACGCCGGGCCACCCGCTGCAGCGAAGCGGTTCACGTCGGCCTCGCCGTTCGGATAGACGCGCGCCAGCAGCGGGATCAGCTGCGACAGCTCGTCGAAGTCGTCCCAGGTCAGCACGATGCCGGCCGCACGTGCCACCGCGATCCAGTGGATGGTGTGGTTGGTCGAGCCGCCGGTGGCCATCAGCGCGATGATCGCGTTGATGATCGCGCGCTCGTCGATGATCCGGCCCAGCGGACGGAAGTCGTCGCCCAGCGCGGTGATGTCCAGTGCGCGCTCGGTGGCTTCGCGGGTCAGTGCATCGCGCAGCGCCGTGTCCGGATTGACGAACGATGCGCCCGGCAGCTGCACGCCCATCGCTTCCAGCAGCACCTGGTTGGAATTGGCGGTGCCGTAGAAGGTGCAGGTGCCTGCGCCGTGGTAGGACGCCGATTCGGCTTCCAGCAGTTCTTCGCGGGTGGCTTCGCCGGCGGCGTAGCGCTCGCGCACTTCGGCCTTCTGCTTGTTGGGAATGCCCGGCGTCATCGGGCCGGCCGGCACGAACACCGCCGGCAGATGGCCGAAGGCGAGGGCGCCGATCAGCAGGCCCGGCACGATCTTGTCGCACACACCGAGGTACACGGTGGTATCGAACATGTCGTGGCTGAGCCCGATCGCGGTGGCCTGGGCAATGACATCGCGCGAGAACAGCGACAGCTCCATGCCGCCGCGGCCCTGGGTGACGCCGTCGCACATCGCCGGCACAGCGCCGGCCACCTGTGCCGTCGCGCCCAGTTCGCGGGCCACCGCACGGATCTGTTCGGGATAGGTCTCGAACGGCTGGTGCGCCGACAGCATGTCGTTGTAGGCGGTGATGATGCCCAGGTTGGCCGTCACGCCGCCGCGCAGGCGGCTCTTGTCGGTGCCACCACAGGCGGCGAAACCGTGGGCGAGGTTGCCGCAGCTGAGGCGGCTGCGGAACGGGCCATCGCGCAGGGAGGCGTCGATCGCTGCCAGATAGGCGGCGCGCGAAGCGGCGCTGCGGCGGATGACGCGCTCAGTGATGGCTTGCAGTTGCGGATGGAGGCTCATTGGCTACCGGCGTTCGAGGTGGCGAGAGGCAAGCGGCAGCAGGGCGCCGCCGCCGACATCAATCAGCCCAGTGGACGCGCAGGCGCGCGCCTTCCAGGTTGATCGCGTTGAGGATCGGATACTGCTGCGGGTCGTTGCTGTCCAATGCCTGGCGCAGCACCTGCAGCTTCTGCTTGCCGCGCAGCAGCAGCAGACGCTGGCGGCACTGGGCCAGGCCGCGCGGAGTCAGGGTGATGCGCAGCGGCCACTGGTTGGCACCGGGACAGCCGGTGGCATCCAGCGCGGCGTACGGCAGGGTGCTTTCCAGCGCGCGGGTCAGGTCCTTCGAGCCCGGGAACAGCGAGGCGGTATGGCCGTCGTTGCCCATGCCCAGTGCGACCAGGCTTGGGGCCTGGCTGTGCTGGGCCTGCAGGTTGGCGGTGTACACGCACTCGGGCAGCGGCTTGCCGATCCGCACCAGCGGATCGAAGTGCGCACCTTCGGCACGTGTAAGCAGGTTCTCGCGCACCAGCCACGCATTGCTGTCGCGATCCTGCGGCGACAACCAGCGCTCGTCGGCCAGGCTCACTTCAACGCGGTCCCAATGCACGTCCAGCTCGGCCAGCGCCTGGTACACCGGTGCCGGCGTAGTACCGCCGGACAGCAGGATGCGTGCGCGGCCCAGTTCGGTGATGTCGTGGTTGATCGCCTGCGCCATTTCGGCTGCAACCGCTTCGATCCAGCCATCGGCATCGCCATGGTTGATGAAGTCGATACGGTCGTCCTGGAAGATGGGGGTCATGCGGCAACTCCTGGTGCGTCACGTTCGGCGTCGGCAGCATAGGCAGCGGCGCCCAGCAGTCCGGCGTGGGGATGCATCACGGCCAGCGACGGCACCCGCGCCATGATCGAAGAGAACCGGCCCTTGTGTTCGAAGCGCTGGCGGAAACCGGAGTGCTGCAATGAATCGAGCATCTTCGGAGTCAGCCCACCGGTCAGGAACACACCATCCCAGGCGCCCTGGGTCAGCACCAGATCACCGGCAATGGCGCCGAACACCGCGCAGAACACATCCACGGTACGCATCGCCTGTGGATCGCCGTGCAGGGCGCGGGCGGTCACGTCCACCGGTTGCAGTTGGCCCGGGTCGATACCCGCCATCTCGCAGATTGCGCGATGGATGTTGACCAGGCCGGGGCCGCAGATCAGCCGCTCGTTGGAGACGCGCCCGAACTGCTCGGACAGGATCTCCAGGATGCGGATCTCTTCCGGCGTTCCCGGCGGGAAGCTGACATGGCCGCCCTCGGTTTCCAGCGGGTAACAGCGGCCGTGGCGAAGGATCAGGCCGCCGACGCCGAGGCCGGTACCTGGGCCGATCACTGCGTAGTTGCGCGGCTGACCCGGCTTGCCCGGAACCCAGGCGGCACCGCCGACCTGGACGACGTCATCGGGTTGCAGCAGCGAAATCGCCATCGCCTGCGCGGCGAAGTCGTTGATCAGGTGCAGCTCGTTGAAACCAAGCATCGCGGCCGTGCGGCTGCGCGAGATCACCCACGGATGGTTGGTGATGCGGGCTTCGTCACCATCGACACGACCGGCGACTGCGAACACGCCACGGCTTGCGGTGGCGCCGATCTGCTCCAGATGGTGGCGCGCGGCATCACCCAGCGACGGGAACTCCGCCACGGCGTACTCGCGGATGCTCTCTTTCAGCAGCGGGGCGTCCTGCGAGGTGTCGGCAAGGGCGAAGCGGGCATTGGTACCACCGATGTCGGCGACCAGCACGGGCTGCGAGCTGGCACTCATTCCGACGCTCCGCTATCTGGCGCATCCACGCCCTGCGGCAGGAAGTCGACCGCGTTGGCCGGGCCCCACTGGCCGGCAGGGTAGGGTTCCAGCGGCAGGTTGGCCGCCTTCCAGGCATCGGCAACGCTGTCGATCCAGGCCCAGGCGGCACGCACTTCGTCATCGCGCACGAACAGGGTGTGGTTGCCGTTGAAGGCGTCCAGGAACAGGCGCTCGTAGGCGATACGGCGATGCAGGCCGGTCGGCACCGACAGCTCCAGCTCCAGCGGCTGCAGTTCCAGCGCGCCCCATTCCGGCCCGGCCAGGCTGCTCATCAGGCCCAGTTCGATGTTCTCCTGCGGCTGCAGCTGGAACACCAGGCGGTTCGGTGCGGCCTGCGCACGCTGCGGACGCTCGAACAACCAATGCGTGACCGGCTTGAGTGTCACCACCACGCGGGTGGTGCGCTCGGGCAGGCGCTTGCCGGTGACCAGGTGGAACGGCACGCCGCTCCAGCGCCAGTTGTCGATGTGCGCGGTGACACCGGCGAAGGTCTCCACGTCGCTGCCTTCCGGCGGCTGGTAGGCCTGTGCGGGCTGGCCGTTGATGCTGCCGGCGGTATAGCGGCCGCGCACGCTGTCACGCGCGGCGTGCTTGGCATCCAGCGGGCGCAGTGCGCGCAGCACCTTGACCTTCTCATCGCGGATGCGGTCGGCTTCCAGCGACGCCGGCGGCTCCATCGCCACCATGCACAGCAGCTGCAGGATGTGGCTCTGCACCATGTCGCGCAGGGCGCCGGAGCGCGCGTAGTAGGCATCGCGGCCATCCACGCCTTCGCTTTCGGCGACCAGGATGTGCACCGATTCGATGTAATTGCGGTTCCACACCGCTTCCAGCAGCGTGTTGCCGAAGCGCAGCGCGATCAGGTTCTGTACCGCTGCCTTGCCCAGGTAGTGATCGAGGCGGAACACGCGGTCTTCGTCGATCCACTGGCCGATGGTGGTGATGATCTCCTCGGCGCTTTCGCTGTCGCTGCCGATCGGCTTCTCCAGCATCAGGCGCGCGGGTGCGGCCAGCGCGCCGCCCTTGGCCAGGCCCTCGCAGGTGGAGATGTACAGGCCCGGCGGGATCGCCAGGTAGCTCACGCAGCGGCGGTCGACCAGGTCGGACACGGCAGCGGCGACCGAGTCGACGTCGCGCAGGTCCACCGAGCGGTAGTCGATGCGGCGCAGCAGGGAGGCGATGTCCTCCTGGCTGGCCATCGGCATGGCCTGCTGCAGGCGCGGGCGCAGGATGTCATGGAAGGCTTCGGTGTCGTGGCCCGACAGGGCCAGCGCACGAATGCGGAAATCCTCCGGCAGCAGGCCGTCGCCGAGCAGGCGCAGCAGCGAAGGGAACAGGTAGCGCTGGGCCAGATCACCTGTGGCACCAAACAGGAAGAGTGTGTCGTGCATCGCTCGAGTTTCAGATCCGGGTGACATCGTTGTCAATCGCTTCATGGCTGGGTTCGGGGGACATCCGCGCAACTGCCTGTCCGAGGCTCATCTGGATCGGTTTTCCGGCTTGCCGGAGCACCGTTCCAATCGAAACCACTACAGCGGCAACCCTTCGTTCGGTCGACGATGCAGGTCGGCGCGCACCGACTGTCGGATAGTGCCACGTGAAAACGTTTACATGGCAGAATGGGCAACTGTATTCGATTGCAGTGGTCGCCGTCATGCGGCAACCGCGCAATCATCACTGCCATCGGGAGGGCCGAGGCAGTCCCAAAAGACAGCCCGGCGTCGGGCGGACTGGATGAGTGAAATGGCAAAAGTGCAGTTGCAGGGTGTGCGCAAGGTCTACGACAACGGCCAGGTTGCAGTGAAGGACGCCACCTTCGAGGTCGCCGACGGCGAGTTGATGGTGCTGGTCGGTCCGTCGGGGTGTGGCAAGTCGACCCTGTTGCGGATGGTGGCCGGGCTGGAAGAGATCAGCGGCGGCACGTTGACCATCGGTGATCGCGTGGTCAACGACGTGGCGCCGAAGGATCGCGACATCGCGATGGTGTTCCAGAGTTACGCGCTGTATCCGCACATGACCGTGGCCGAGAACCTGGCCTTTGGCCTGAAGCTGCGCGGGCACGACAAGGCGACCATCGACAAGCGCATCAGCGAAGCCGCGCAGACGCTGGGGCTGACCGACATGATGGACAAGTTGCCCAAGGCGATGTCCGGTGGCCAGCGCCAGCGCGTTGCATTGGGCCGTGCGCTGGTGCGTGAGCCGGCGGTGTTCCTGCTCGACGAGCCGCTGTCCAACCTGGATGCCAAGCTGCGCCACAGCGTGCGCACCGAGATCGCGCAGCTGCACCGCAAGCTGGGCACCACCATGATCTACGTGACCCACGATCAGGTCGAGGCGATGACCCTGGGCCAGCGCATCGTGGTGCTGAAGGACGGCATCATCCAGCAGATCGATACGCCGATGGCGCTGTACGACCGCCCGGCCAACCTGTTCGTGGCCGGCTTCCTCGGCAGCCCGGCGATGAACGTGCTGCGCGGCACGCTGCAGGGCGACGCCGGTGGCGTGACCGTGGTCGATGGCCAGTGGCGTGCCCCGTTGGGGCAGGCGACGATCGATCCGGCGTGGCTGCAGAAGCCGATCGCCGTGGGCGTGCGTCCCGAGCACCTGCAGCCGGCAGGCAGTGAAGACACGCATGCGTTCACCGCGCGCATCGAAGGCATCGAGCCGGTCGGCAACGAGATCTTCGTCAACATGAGCAGCGGCCAGCACGCGCTGACCATGCGCGTGGCGCCGCAGTCGCTGCCGGGCGTGGGCGAGGACATCCGGGTGGCGATCCACCCGCAGGGCCTGCATTTCTTCAACCCGGAAACCGGCGAGCGCCTGTAACCGGTAGTGCCGGCCGCTGGCCGGCAACCTCAACCCGGCGTGGTTGCCGGCCAGTGGCCGGCACTACCCTCCTTCGCCGAAGGCGTGCGGACCAACGGTCCGCACCCACCGTGATCCCCAGTAGATCCACGCCATGCGTGGATGACATGCGTGGATGAAATGCCGGATCGGCGCCTCAGCGCGCCAGGCCGTCCAGCAGCGGCATCCGCTGCGCGACCGCGTTGCCCACCTGCAGTTCGCTGTCGCCGGTCTCCAGCGGCAGCACAGCCAGTGCCAGATCGCCGGCCACGCTGGCCAGGGTGCCGAGCGCGCCCCCGTCCTGCTGCACGCCATCGCCTGCCTGCGCAGGTGCAGCGGTATGCAGCAGCTGCACCGCGCGCTTGGCCTTGCCGAGGAAATGGGTGCGCGCGACGATTTCCTGGCCGGGGTAGCAGCCCTTCTTCACGCTGTAGCCGTTGAGGCGGTCCAGACCCAGCTGCTGCGGGGTCCACACCTCGCGCTGGCTCTCTGCCAAGCGTGGCAGGCCAAAGCGCAGGTCGGCCTGGCGCCAGGCCAGGGCGAAGGCGGCATCTTCGGCTTCGTCGCTGGCCGGGAAGGCCTCGACCGGGCCGATGCGCAAAGTACGGGGAAGTGCGTCGCTGCCCAGATCCAGCTCCCAACCCTGACTGCCGACCAGCGCGATGGCGGCGCCAGCGGCGGCTTCCGGCGCAGTAAAGGCACCGGCCACGGCCAGGTCTGCATGCACCTGCAGTTTCACTTTGCGGCGGAACACGAAGCGCTGCAGTTGCGACGCAATCGCATCGGCATCACCGTCGGCGAGCACCAGCAGCACATGGTCG
This sequence comes from Stenotrophomonas sp. OVS01A, assembly GCF_019969775.1. Classification (NCBI taxonomy): domain Bacteria; kingdom Pseudomonadati; phylum Pseudomonadota; class Gammaproteobacteria; order Lysobacterales; family Lysobacteraceae; genus Stenotrophomonas; species Stenotrophomonas sp. OVS01A. The sequence goes on from NZ_JAHXYV010000001.1 coordinate 926,890, forward strand.
TCGGCCAGCCGCAGCAGCTGGAACACCGCCAGGGTGCGGCCCTTGGCGCTCAGCCACGCGCTCCACTGCCAGTGCAGCAGGGGCAGGGCGGTCACGTCGCTGCTGAACTGGGCATGGGCAAAAGCCACTGCATCCACGCCCTGCAGGCTCAGCAATTGATGGCCGGGCAGGCGCGGATATGCGACGAAAGCAGGGGGAAGGTTGTCAGGCACGTGAACGAGGTCTAAAATTTGTGCGTTGCGAGACCCATCATGATAGGCCAAACAACCCCCACTCCCGACGCCGAAGCTGAAGCCCCGCTGGTTCCCCCGGTCCCTGTGCCCGTGGAACAACCAGAGGTGGAAGAAGAATTCGGTGGCCGCGGCGGACTTGATCCGGTGCGGTATGGCGATTGGGAAAAAAACGGACGCTGCATCGATTTTTGATCAGCATTGAGCCAACGCGGCCTTATGCCGCCCAGCCGAGACAACGAGCCCAGCGAATGGCGACCAGACAACGTCCCCTTTCTCCGCACCTTCAGGTGTATCGCTGGCAGATTCAGATGGCCACCTCGATCCTGCATCGAGCCACTGGCGTCTTTCTGTCTGTTGGTGCCCTCATCATCGCCGGAGGCCTGTTGGCTCTGATGATGGGGCCCGAATCCTGGAACTGCTTCACCGGCCATGCCGGGGCCTGGTATGGCCGCGTGTTCCTGTTCGCGTGGACATGGTCGTTCGCCTATCACCTGTGCAATGGCATCCGCCATATCGTGCAGGACTTCGCGATCGGATTCCGCATTGCCACCTTCATCCGCAGCAGCTGGATGTCGGTGATCGGCAGCCTGCTGATCACCCTGGCGGTGTGGGCCTATGTGCTGTTCGGAGGTGCCGCATGAGCAAGTTCCGTACCCCGTTGAAGGGCGTGCGCGGTCTGGGTTCGGCCAAGACCGGCACCGAGCACTTCGTGCATCAGCGCCTGACCGCCGCCGCGCTGGTCGTGCTGGGCATCTGGTTCCTGGTGTTCGTGCTGGGCCTGCTGGGCTCGGATTACGTGACCGCCACCGCCGCGATCGCCAAGCCGTGGAACGCCGTTCCGCTGATCGGCCTGCTGATCGCCATGTTCTGGCATGCCCAGCTCGGCCTGCAGGTCGTGCTGGAGGACTACATCCACGAATCGCTGCTGGCCCTGGTGCTGCAGACCGCGGTGAAGTTCGTTGCCGTGCTCGGCATGATCGTCAGTGTGTTTGCGGTGGGCCGCATCGCCCTCGGCGTTGCCTGAGCCCAGGCGCCAAGACAGGAATCCAGACTAGATGTCCGCTTACAAGATTACCGAACACAAGTACGACATGGTCGTGGTGGGCGCCGGCGGCGCCGGCCTGCGTGCCACGTTCGGCCTGGCCGCCAAGGGCCTGCAGACCGTGTGCCTGACCAAGGTCTTCCCGACCCGTTCGCACACCGTTGCCGCCCAGGGCGGTATCTCCGCCGCGCTCGGCAACATGGGCGAGGACGACTGGCGTTACCACTTCTTCGACACCATCAAGGGTTCGGACTGGCTGGGCGACCAGGACGCCATCGAGTACATGTGCCGTGAAGCGATTCCGGCGATCATCGAGCTCGAGCACTACGGCGTGCCGTTCAGCCGCACCGCCGAAGGCAAGATCTACCAGCGTCCGTTCGGTGGCATGACCACCCAGTACGGCGAAGGCCCGGCGGCGCAGCGTACCTGCGCGGCGGCCGACCGTACCGGCCACGCGATGCTGCACACGCTGTACCAGCAGTCGCTGAAGCACGATGCACGCTTCATGATCGAGTACTTCGCACTCGACCTGATCTTCGATGACGAAGGTGCCTGCCGTGGTGTGCTGGCGCTGGACATGTCCGACGGCACGCTGCACCTGTTCCGCGCCCAGGGCGTGGTGCTGGCCACCGGCGGCTACGGCCGCGCCTACTTCAGCGCCACCTCGGCGCACACCTGCACCGGCGACGGTGGCGGCCTGGCCATGCGCGCAGGCATCGCCATGCAGGACATGGAGTTCGTGCAGTTCCATCCGACCGGCATCTACGGCGCCGGCTGCCTGATCACCGAGGGTGTCCGCGGTGAAGGCGGCATCCTGCGCAACAGCAGCGGCGAGCGCTTCATGGAGCGTTACGCACCGCACTACAAGGACCTGGCTTCGCGCGACGTGGTCAGCCGTTCGATGACCATCGAGATCCGCGAAGGCCGTGGCGTGGGCGAGCACAAGGACCACATCCTGCTCGACCTGACCCACCTCGGCCCGGGCGTGATCGACGACAAGCTGCCGGGCATCGCCGAGAGCGCGCGCATCTTCGCCGGCGTCGACGTGCACAAGCAGCCGATCCCGGTGATTCCGACCGTGCACTACAACATGGGCGGCATCCCGACCAACTACCACGGTGAAGTGGTGCGCAAGGACGGCGAGAACCCCGATGCGGTCGTGCCGGGCCTGTACGCCATCGGCGAAGCGGCCTGCGTTTCGGTGCACGGTGCCAACCGCCTGGGTTCGAACTCGCTGCTGGACCTGGTGGTGTTCGGGCGTGCGGTGGCCAACCGTTGCGCGGCGACGATCACCCCGGGTGCGGCGCACAAGACCCTGCCGGCCGACGCCTGCGACAAGGCGCTGGGCCTGCTGGACAAGCTGCGTCACGCCAACGGCGATACCCCGACTTCGGTCATCCGCGATCGCATGCAGCGCACCATGCAGGCCGACGCGGCGGTCTTCCGTACCAGCCAGACGCTGAAGGAAGGCTGCGAGAAGATGGACAAGATCTTCGATTCGTTCCAGGACGTGAAGGTCTCCGACCGTTCGCTGGTCTGGAACTCGGACCTGATCGAGACCTACGAGCTGAACAACCTGCTGCTGAATGCAGTGGCGACGATCAACTCGGCCGAGCAGCGCAAGGAAAGCCGCGGCGCACACGCGCACGAGGACTTCCCGGACCGCGACGACGTCAATTGGCAGAAGCACACCCTGGTCAGCGTGGACGAGAAGGGCAAGTGCAGCTTCGACTACCGTCCGGTGCACATGTACACGTTGACTGATGACGTGTCCGTGGTGCCGCCGAAGCCGCGCGTGTACTGATCCGACCCCGCCTAACATGCAATCCGCGCCCTCGGGCGCGGGCCGCCTGAGCCAACGAGAGCAGCCATGGCCGAGTTTTCACTCCCCAAGAATTCCAAGATCACGAAGGGCAAGCACTTCCCCGCCAAGACCGGCGGCAAGAACGTGCGCACCTTCAAGATCTACCGCTGGAGTCCGGACGACGACAGCAATCCGCGCACCGACACCTATGACGTCGATCTGGACGCCTGCGGCCCGATGGTCCTGGACGCGCTGATCAAGATCAAGAACGAGATCGACCCGACCCTGACCTTCCGGCGCTCGTGCCGCGAAGGCATCTGCGGTTCGTGCGCGATGAACATCGACGGCACCAACACCCTGGCCTGCACCCGAGCCATCTCGGACTGCGGCAAGAAGGAAGTGCCGATCTACCCGCTGCCGCACATGAACGTGGTCAAGGATCTGGTTCCGGACCTGACCCACTTCTACGCGCAGTACGCCTCGATCAAGCCGTGGATCCGCACCCAGACCCCGGCACCGCCGGACCGTGAGCGCCTGCAGTCGCCGGAAGACCGCAAGAAGCTCGATGGTCTGTACGAGTGCATCCTGTGCGCGTGCTGCTCGACCAGCTGCCCGAGCTACTGGTGGAACGGCGAGCGTTACCTGGGCCCGGCGATCCTGCTGCAGGCCTACCGCTGGATCATCGATTCGCGCGACGAGGACACCGGTGCGCGCTTGGACGATCTGGAAGATCCGTTCAAGCTGTACCGCTGCCACACCATCATGAACTGCGCCCGGACCTGCCCGAAGGGCCTGAACCCGGCGCTGGCGATCGCCGAGATCAAGAAGCTGATGATGGAACGCCGCGCCTGATACGGTGCCGGGTAGTTGCATGCCCCCAGCAGAGCCACGCCATGCGTGGCTTTGCTGTATCTGGAGAAACACAATGGATGAAGAAATCCTGCTGAAGAAGCTGCGCTGGCGCTGCCGGCGCGGCATGCGCGAACTGGACCAGTTGTTCGGTCGCTACCTGGACCGCGAATGGAGCAGTGCGCCGACCGAAGACCGCGAGGTTTTCCTGTTCCTGCTCGATTGCGAGGACGATAAGTTGTGGCGCTGGTTCATGGGCTACGAGGCCTGCCCGCATGCACACGCCGTCCCCCTCATGCACAGGATCCTCGCCCTCAAGCCTTGAGTGGCGCCCGTCGCGGCTGCAGGCCGGCGCCCAGCTGGCGGTACTGCTGGCCGCACCGTGGCTGCTGCATGCTTCGGATCTGCCATCCGCGCATCTGCTTCCGGCGTTGATCGGGGTCTGGGCGCTTGGCCTGGCTGAGCTGGCCTGGCGCCTGCGGCGGCGCCCTGTCGTGCTGCAGCTGCCGCCCCTGCCAGCGCTGCTGCGGCTGGACGGCGGCGATATTGCCGAGCCGCGGCTGGTGGTGCGCGGGCCCTGGCTGCTGCTGCACTGGCGCGAGGGCTGGCGTCGCAGGCGCCTGTTGTTCTGGCCGGACGTGCTTGATCGCGCACAACGACGTGAACTGCGACTGGCCGTGGCCGCAAGAAGCGTTTCCCGTCGGCCCCGGTCGGTGGCACCATAGGCTGAATCGACTGGCGTGCCTGCATGTTCAAACCCATTCCCGTGGCCATTGGCCTGCGCTACCTGCGCGCCAAGCGCCGCAACGGCTTCATCTCCTTCATTTCGATGGCATCGATCCTGGGCATCGCGCTCGGGGTGACGGTGCTGATCACCACATTGGCGGTCATGAGCGGTTTCCAGAAGGAAATCCGCAGCCGCCTGCTGCAGATGACCGCGCACACCACCATCAGCCGCGACGGCGAACCGATGCCGGACTGGATGCGCGTGGTCGATGTGGCCAACAAGGATCCGCGCGTGGCCGGTGCTGCGCCGTATATCGAGATCCAGTCGATGATCAGCGGCCCGCGCGTGCAGGGTGCGATCATCCAGGGCATCGACCCGGCACTGGAACCGAAGGTGTCGGTGATCGACAAGAAGGTCACCAAGGGCAGCTACGGCAGCCTGACCCCGGGCAGCTTCAACCTGTTGCTGGGCAAGGAACTGGCCGTCTGGCTGGGCGTGGACGTCGGTGACCAGGTGCTGGTGACCTTCGCGGAAGTGCAGGGCACGCCAGCGGGCGCGGTGCCGCGGATGAAGCGCTTCACCGTCAGCGGCATCTTCGAGGCCGGTTACAACGAGGTCGATCGCGGTGTGGGTTTTGCCAACATGAAAGACCTGGAGCGCGTACTGCGTTCCGATGGCGCCACCGGCGTGCGCCTGAAACTGCATGACATGGACCGCTCGCTGGAGGTGGGCGTGGACCTGGCGCAGAACCTCGGCGGTGCCTATCGGGTCAGCGACTGGACCCAGCAGAACGCCAACCTGTACCACTCGCTGCGCATGGAAAAAGTGGTGATGGGCATCCTGCTCTCGCTGATCATCGCCATGGGCGCGTTCAACCTGGTGTCCTCGCAGGTGATGCTGGTGACCGACAAGCAGGCCGACATCGCGATCCTGCGCACCCTCGGCCTGACCCCGGGCGGGGTGATGCAGGTGTTCATGGTGCAGGGCTCGCTGATCGGCATCTTCGGCACCCTTGCCGGCCTGATCGGCGGCATCACCCTGACCTTGAACCTGGAACGCATCCTCGGCGCCATCGAGTCGGTGTTCAACGTCAAGCTGCTGCCGGAGGATGTGTACTACATCACCGGCCTGCCGACCGACATGCAGACCAGTGACATCGTGGTGATCACCCTGGTCGCGCTGCTGATGAGCTTCCTGGCCACTCTGTATCCCGCCTGGCGGGCAGCACGCACCCAGCCGGCGGAGGCCCTGCGCTATGAATAAGGTCTTCAACCGCGGCGATGAAGTGATCCGTGCCGAAGGGCTGGGCAAGACCTACGCCGAAGGGCGCATGCAGACACCGGTGTTCGACGGGCTGGACCTGACGGTGACTGCAGGTGAGACGGTTGCGATCATCGGTGCCTCCGGTGCCGGCAAGAGCACGCTGCTGCACCTGCTGGGCGGGCTGGACACGCCGACTGCGGGCGAGGTCTATGTCACCGGTCAGCGCATGTCGGCGCTGTCGGACACCTCGCGCGGCCTGCTGCGCAACCAGGCGCTGGGTTTCGTCTATCAGTTCCACCACCTGCTGCCGGAATTCACCGCGCTGGAAAACGTGATGATGCCGGTGATGCTGGCCGGTACCGCGGTGGCCGAGGCCAGTACGCGTGCGACTGCGCTGCTGGAATCGGTCGGCCTGGGCCATCGCCTGGACCACAAGCCCGGCGAACTGTCCGGCGGTGAACGCCAGCGTGCCGCGGTGGCGCGCGCGTTGGTCAATCACCCGGCCTGCGTGCTGGGCGACGAGCCGACCGGAAACCTGGATGACCGCACGGCTGCGACTGTGTTCGAGCTGATGCTGGAGCTCAACCGTGCGCGGCATACCAGCCTGGTGCTGGTGACCCATGACCGCTCGCTGGCACGGCGTCTGGACCGGGTGCTGGAGCTGCGCGAAGGGCGCCTGCACGCGCTGGCCCACGCCGACGTCTGAGCGGCCGGCCAAGCGCCAACCAAGGTTGGCGACTACCGGATTCGATGCAGGGCCTGGTCGGCTGGGGGCCGCCGACCAACGGCTGAACCAGGCTGCCGGCCGTTGCGCCGGCACCACCCCGGCGGGTGCATGATCGGCACAGTTCCCCCGTGGAGATGGCCATGAAGACCCCACTGTTGATCGCCGGGCTGTGCCTGGCTCTGGCTGGCTGTGCCACCACCGGCCGCCTGGGCAGTGCCGAGAAGCTGGAGCTGTATCGTGCCCACGCCGGCGCACCGCAGAAGGACATGCAGTTCTTCGGCAGCCTCAATGGCTGGACCGAGCTGGGCGACAGTGCGCTGGCGGTCTGGACGCGTCCGAGCGAGGCCTACCTGCTGGAATTGAATGGTCCCTGCCAGGATCTGTCGTATGCGACCGCCATCGGCCTGACCAGCCGGATGAACCGCGTCTCGGCGCCGTTCGACAAGGTGCTGGTACGTGACCCGACCGCTGGCCCGCGCATGCCGTGCTTCATCAAGACCATACGCAAGCTCGACGTGAAGGCGCTACGCGCCTCCGAGCAGGAGCTGCGCCAGGCGCAGGTGCAGGAGCGCGAGGAATCCGCGAAGTAGGGCGGTAGCTCCGGGCCATGCCCGGCGGATGGCTGGACGCCGGGCATGGCCCGGCGCTACCGGCAGGTCAGGCTTCCGGGGTGAACCCGGCGGGCTTCTCCGCGTCCTTCTCGAACAGGAACTTCACCAGTTCCGTCTCCAGGAAGGCGCGATGCTCCGGCTTTCGCGGGGAAAGGCGGTTCTCGTTGATCAGCATGGTCTGGTGTGCCAGCCATGCGGTCCACGCCGGCTTGCCGATGTGGTTGAACACACGCTGGCCCAGTTCCCCCGGGTAAGGCACGAAGTCCAGGCCCTCGGCATCGCGTTGTTCGTACTGGCAGAAGACGGTTCGGGGCATGGCACTCACTCGTGGTTGCGGGATTTTGCGGAAGTTCGCTTCGGGCTCTTGATGGGCGCGCCCTCAAGCAGTTTGCGGATGGGCGCAGGCAAGCCCAGTGCAGGCAGTTCGGCGGCGCCAACCCAGCGCAGCGTGGGTTCTTCCACGCGCAGGCCGCGCACCTGCCGTGACAATACCTGCAGGTGCAGTTTGTAGTGGCTGAAGGTGTGCTGCAGCACTGGCAGTTCCTCGGCATCTTCCAGCGAACCATCGACGTGGACGTCGAACCAGTCCTGCAGCTCGCTGCCCGCTTCGGCCTGCGGAAGCGTCCACAACTGTGCCCAGATGCCGGTGTCCGGCCGCTTCTGCAGCAGTACGCGCTGCTGCTTGTCGCGCAGCAGCAAAGCCACCGCCTCGCGTTCGGGCAGCGTCTTGCTTGGCTTTGCGGTTGGCAGCTCGGCGGTGCGGCCTTCGCGACGTGCCACGCAATTGGCCTGCAGCGGACAGATCACGCAGGCCGGTCTGGACCGGCTGCAGACCGTGGCACCGAGGTCCATCTGCGCCTGGGTGTAGTCGGCCATGCGTCCAGCCGGCACCTGGGCGACCTGCGCTTCGGCGATGGCCCACAGCTGCTTCTCGATGGCGGGCAGGCCAGGGAAGCCCTCGACGCCGTGATAGCGGCTGAGCACGCGCTTTACGTTGCCATCGAGGATCGCGAACGGGTCGTTCCAGGCCTGGCTGAGGATCGCGCCGGCGGTGCTGCGGCCGATGCCGGGCAGGTCGTGCAGGGCATCGAAATCACGCGGCAGGTCGCCGCCGTGCTCGACGACGCAGCGCTTGGCGGCCGCGTGCAGATTGCGTGCACGTGCGTAGTAGCCCAGGCCGGCCCACTGCGCCATCACCGCGTCGTTGCTGGCGGCGGCAAGGTCGGGCAGGGTGGGGAAGTGCTGCAGGAAACGGTGGAAGTACGGAATGACCGTGGCCACCTGGGTCTGCTGCAGCATGATCTCCGACAACCACACCCGGTACGGGCTGCGCGGATGCTGCCAGGGCAGGTCGTGGCGGCCGTGGTCGTCGAACCAGTGCAGCAGGCGGGCAACGAAGCCGTGCTCAGGGTCGGACGTGGCGCTGGCGTTCGGCTGGCGGGGCATCGGTACTCCAGGGGGCAGCCACCCATGGGGTGGCTCTACTACGGCAGCGGCCGGTCACCCATGGGGTGGCTCTACCGGGCTGCAGTAGAGCCACGCCATGCGTGGATGCGGGCGCGTCAGGCAGTGCCCAATGCTTCGGGCAACAGGGCGTCGACGAAGGCTTCCGGATCGAACACGCGCAGGTCCTCCGGGCGCTCGCCGATGCCAGCGAAACGGATCGGAATGCCGAACTCGCGGGCCAGCGCGAACACCACGCCGCCCTTGGCGGTACCGTCCAGCTTGGTCACCACCAGGCCGGTCACCTTGACCGCGGCATTGAACTGGCGCAGCTGCGAAAGCGCGTTCTGGCCGGTGGTGCCGTCGATCACCATCAGCACTTCGTGCGGCGCGTTCTCGTCGATCTTGCCGAGCACGCGGCGGATCTTGCCCAGCTCGTTCATCAGCCCGGACTGGGTGTGCAGGCGGCCTGCGGTATCGGCAATCAGCACCGAGGTGCCGCGGGCCTTGCCGGCCTGCAGCGCATCGTAGGCCACCGAGGCGGCATCAGCGTTCTGCCCCTGCGCGACCACGGCCACGCCGTTGCGCTCGCCCCAGATCTGCAGCTGGGCGACGGCGGCGGCGCGGAAGGTATCGCCAGCGGCCAGCATCAGGCTGTGGCCCTCGTCCTTGAAACGCTTGGCCAGCTTGCCGATGGTGGTGGTCTTGCCGACGCCGTTGACGCCCACGGTCAGCACCACGAAGGGCTTGGCGTTGCGGTCGATGATCAGCGGCTTGGATACCGGCTGCAGGATCGCGATCAGGTCCGCGCGCAGTGCCGCCAGCAGGGCATTGGCATCGATGAACTCGCGCGCCTTCATGCGCTTGCGCAGGTCGGCGATCAGGTCGGTGGTGGCGGCAACGCCAACGTCGGCGGTCAGCAGCGCGGTCTCGATCTCGTCCAGCAGGTCGTCATCGAGCTTGGGGTTGCGCGAGAACAGGCCGCCGAAACTGCGGGCAAACGCACTGTTGCGCAGGCGCTCGCGCCAGCCAGGCTTGCCCGCCGCAGCAGCCGGGGCATCGACCAGTACCGGCAGGTCGGCGGCGGGGGCGGCTGGTTCCTGCGCCGGGATGACCGGGGCCAGCGGGGCGAGCACCGCGGCGGCGGCGGCCGCTTCGGCTTCGAAGTTCTCCGGCGCCAGCACGCGGGCGGGCGCGGCTTCGGGGATGGTTTCCTGCGCCGTCTGCAGTGTTGCTTGCGGGGCCGGCGCGGTTGACGTTGCGGGCGCAACGACCTCGGGCGTGGCAGCTGGCACAGGCGCTTCCACCATCGGCGGGGCTACCGGTGCGGCCGGGGCCTGCTCGGGTGGCGCGGCCGACGGGAATGCCGCCGCCAGCTCTTCAGCCGAGTAGTGCTGGGTCTTGGGCGCGTCCGGTGTGGCGGCGTCCTGGGGCTTCTTGCGGCGGAAAAAACTGAGCATTGGCAAAAGGCGCTGAAATCAGAGGGATATGCTACCACCCGGGCCTGTATGGCCGGCGTGGACTCAAGGTCGCAGCTACGCGGCCGTTAACCGGTCCGGAGGGCTGCGTTGGGTGGCCTGGAAGACCGCCGATGAACGATGTGACAGGTGTTGCGCTCAGCGGGATGCGTGCGGCCCAGCAGGGCGTGCAGGTGGCCGCGCACAATGTGGCCAACCTGGCGACCCCGGATGCGCCACGACTGCAACTGCAGCGCGATGCCGCAGCGCAGGGTGGGGTGGACACCCGCGTGACGTCCCATGGCGACACCGATCCGACCGCACCGCTGGGCGACCTGTTGGCTGCCAAGGCCGAGGTGGTGGCCTTCGCTGCCAATGCCGCGCTGATCCGCCGCGAGGACCAGATGCTGGGCTCGCTGCTGGATCGGCAGGCCTGATCCGACCGCATCTGGGATGGGTCTGATCCGACCGGCTCTGGTGCGTGCCTGATCCGACCGGCTCTGGTAGGTGCCAACCTTGGTTGGCACGCTTTTGCAGTCAAGCCCTGCTCGGCAGCTTTTCAAGCGCCAACCAAGGTTGGCATCTACCAGGCCAACAGCAGCGCCAACCAAGGTTGGCATCTACCGGGGCAATGGCGGTGCCAACCGAGGTTGGCACCACCAGGCCGGGCGATCCCGGCATCGGTCAGGCCGACAGCTCCAGCAGCAGCTTGTTCAGACGGGCCACATAGGCACCCGGGTCCTTCAGGCTGTCGCCGGCGGCCAGTGCGGCCTGGTCGAACAGCACCCGGCCCAGGTCGTCGAAACGTGCGCCATCGGCTTCGGCATCCAGCTTGGCGATCAGCGGATGACCCGGGTTGATCTCCAGCACCGGCTTGCTGTCGGGTACCTTCTGGCCGCTGGCTTCCAGGATCTGGCGCATCTGCAGGCCCAGGTCCTGTTCGCCGATGGCCAGCACCGCCGGCGAATCGGTCAGGCGGTGCGACACGCGCACTTCGGCCACGTCATCGCCGAGCACGTTCTTCAGGCGTTCGACCAGGCCCTGCTTGTCCTTGGCTGCGGCTTCCTGCTCCTGCTTGTCCGCTTCGCTCTCCAGCGCGCCCAGGTCGAGGTCGCCGCGGGCGATGTCGACGAAGCCCTTGCCGTCGAAATCGGTCAGGTAGCCCATCAGCCACTCGTCGATGCGATCGGTCAGCAGCAGGACTTCGATGCCCTTCTTGCGGAACACTTCCAGGTGCGGGCTGTTGCGCACCTGGCTGTAGCTCTCGCCGGTCAGGTAATAGATCTTGTCCTGGCCTTCGGCCATGCGGCCGATGTAGTCGGCCAACGAGACGGTCTGCGCATCGGCCTCGCCACGGGTGGAAGCGAAGCGCAGCAGGCCGGCGACCTTCTCACGGTTGTTGTAGTCCTCGGCCGGGCCCTCCTTCAGCACCTGGCCGAATTCCTTCCAGAACGTGGCGTACTGCTCGGGCTTGTCGCTGGACAGCTTCTCCAGCATGTCCAGCGAACGCTTGGTCAGCGCGGCCTTCATCGAATCGATGACCGGGCCGGACTGCAGGATCTCGCGCGAGACATTCAGCGACAGGTCGTTGGAATCGACCACGCCCTTGATGAAACGCAGGTACAGCGGCAGGAACTGCTCGGCCTGGTCCATCACGAACACGCGCTGCACGTACAGCTTCAGGCCCTTGGGCGCATCGCGATGGTACAGGTCGAACGGCGCGCGGCCCGGCACGTACAGCAGCGAGGTGTACTCCAGCTTGCCTTCGACCTTGTTGTGGCTCCACGCCAGCGGGTCGCTGTGGTCGTGGGCGACGTGCTTGTAGAACTCGGTGTACTCCGCATCGCTGATCTCGGTGCGCGGGCGGGTCCACAGCGCGCTGGCGCGGTTGACGGTTTCCCACTCGAGCGCGGCGCCTTCGTCGCCGCCTTCCTTGGGCATCTGGATCGGCAGGCCGATGTGGTCGGAGTACTTCTTGAGGATGCTGCGCAGGCGCCAGCCGTCGGCGAAGTCGTGCTCGCCGTCCTTCAGGTGCAGGACGATGCGGGTGCCGCGCTCGGCCTTGTCGATGGTAGCGACATCGAAATCGCCTTCGCCACGCGAGGTCCAGCGCACGCCTTCATTGGCGGCCAGGCCTGCGCGGCGCGAAGTGACTTCCACTTCGTCGGCGACGATGAAGGCGCTGTAGAAGCCGACGCCGAACTGGCCGATCAGCTGCGAGTCCTTCTTCTGGTCGCCGGACAGCTGGCGCAGGAAGTCGCCGGTGCCGGACTTGGCGATGGTGCCGAGGTGGGTGATGGCATCGGCGCGGCTCATGCCGATGCCGTTGTCTTCGATGGTGATGGTGTGGGCGGCCGGATCGAAGCTGACGCGCACGCGCAGCTCGCTGTCGCCTTCCAGCAGCTCAGGCTGGGTCAGGGCTTCGAAGCGCAGCTTGTCGGCGGCGTCGGCGGCATTGGAGACCAGCTCGCGGAGGAAGATCTCCTTGTTGGAGTACAGCGAGTGGATCATCAGCTGCAGCAGCTGCTTGACTTCGGTCTGGAAGCCAAGGGTTTCGGTCTGGGTCGTCTCGGTCATCGGGTAGGGCTCCATGTGCGGTGCCGCGCAAGCGCGTGCGGCCTCGCCAAGGGGTAGGGGTGATTGTCCCGAAATCAAGGGGTTGGTCGGCCGGGCTGCGCCCGGCACCCGCCGAGGCCAAAGCAACAGCAACAGCAACAGCAACAGCTGGCTCTGGGTTGTCTGTTTGCTTGGCGGGGCGATGTGGGTTGGCAGGACACGCCGTAAACCCTTCCATGGGGGCTCGTAGGCGCCATCCATGGCGCCTGCGGTCCTGCCAACCCACACCGCCCCGCCTCTGACAGTTTCCGGTGGCGGAGCCGACGGCTGGCTTCCGATCTCATCAAACCCTTCGATATCTGACAGATGTTCATCCACGCATGGCGTGGATCTACTGCAGATCGCAGGAAACTGTCGAAGGCGGGGTGGGTCCGGTTGCGGGGGCGTGAGCGCCATGGATGGCGCGACCGAGCCTCCATGGACGGATTTACGGCGGCCCCCGCAACCGGACCCACCCCGCCAATCCGCAGGAAGCCAGCCTTTGACGTTGCTTCGGCCGTTGCTTCGGCCTCTGCGGGTGCCGGGCGCAGCCCGGCCGAACTACAATCCCGCTCATGCTGAAATTCTCGAATGAATCTCGCCAGGGGCGCCTGTGAGCGGCCGCGGTGGCAACGAAGGCCAGGTGCGCATCATCGGTGGGCGCTGGCGCAATACCCGACTGCCGGTTCCGACCCTGCCGGGCCTGCGGCCCAGCAGCGACCGCGTGCGTGAGACCCTGTTCAACTGGTTGATGCCCAAGCTGGGCGGGGCGCGCGTGCTGGACCTGTTCGCCGGCAGCGGCGCGCTGGGGCTGGAGGCGGTCTCGCGGGGGGCCGCGCATGCCACCCTGGTCGAGCGCGACCCGCAGCTCGCGCGCAACCTGTCGGCGGCCGTGGCCAGACTGCAGGCGGGTGACGTCGTGACGGTCGCCCAGGCCGATGCGCTGCGCTGGCTGCAGGCCGCGCCGGCACAGCAGGCGGATCTGGTGTTCATCGACCCGCCGTTCGCCGATGGCCTGTGGCAGGACGTGCTGGCCCAGCTGCCGCGGCACCTGGCCGCCGATGCCTGGCTGTACCTGGAATCGCCGGCCAGCCACGTGCCGGTGCTGCCCCCGGAATGGCTGCTGCACCGCGATGGCGGCACCCGCGAGGTGCGCTTTGCCCTGTACCGCCGCGCCGCTGCTACACTTTGACCTCATCTGAACATCTGCTACCGCCCATGACCGTGGCCAACCGCCGCATCGCCGTCTATCCCGGCACGTTCGACCCCATCACCAATGGTCATATCGACCTGGTGAGCCGGGCCGCGCCGCTGTTTGAAAAGGTCGTGGTGGGCGTGGCGCAGAGCCCCTCGAAGGGACCGGCCCTGCCGCTGGAACAGCGCGTGCAGCTGGCGCGTGGCGCCCTGGGCCACCACAGCAACGTCGAGGTCATCGGCTTCGATACGCTGCTGGCCCATTTTGTGCGTTCGGTGCAGGGCGGTGTGCTGCTGCGCGGGCTGCGCGCGGTGTCCGACTTCGAGTACGAATTCCAGATGGCGAGCATGAACCGCCACCTGATTCCGGAGGTCGAGACCCTGTTCCTGACCCCCGCCGAGCAGCACAGCTTCATCTCGTCCTCGCTGGTCCGCGAGATCGCTCGCCTGGGTGGCGATGTGTCCGGCTTCGTGCCGGCCGCCGTGCTCGAGGCGCTGCGCAAGGTCCGCGAAGCGAAGTCGGCGCAGTCGTAAGCCCTGGCCAGCAGTAGATCCTGTAGCACCACGCATTCCATTACGCACACCAACACGCAACATTCCGGGAGGAAACCCATGAACAACACCATGCGCGCGATGCTGATCGCTTCGTTTGCCCTGGCTTTCACCGCCTGCAAGAAGGAAGAAGCCGCTCCGGTCGACGAAGCCAAGCAGGCGCTGGTCGCGCCGGCCAAGGAAGACGACGCAGGCTGGAAGAAGTACCTGCAGGAAGTGGCCATCCAGAACATGGGCAACATCACCAACAGCCCGTTCCTGTACTACCTGTCGCCGGAATCGGATCCGGACTTCCAGGCCAAGTACGAGCGCCAGACCGAAAGCGCGACCCAGGCCGTGGCCCGTGGCGTGCAGCCGGGCAACATGCTGGCCTTCGGTTCGTCGGCCTCGGGCAAGATGGCTGACATGATCCAGACCGTGTTCAAGGATGTCTCGCCGGATTCGATGAAGGGCGTGCGCGTCGTCTTCATCGGCCAGTCCGCCGACAACGCCCGCGTGCAGGCCGTGGTCCAGCCGACCGGTGCCGAGTACATTTTCGTCGAAGCCAAGTAAGACCGAGCCGAGGCGGTCGTGCTTCGGCACGGCCCGGGCGGCGCCCTGCGATGGGCGCCGCTGATGACCTGACCGGCCCGCGCGCCCGCGCAGGCCGGTCCTTGTCCCAAGGCGCGGGCGTGGAGTATCGCCATGTCGCTGAAAATCAATGAGCTCTGCGTCAACTGCGACGTATGCGAGCCCGCCTGCCCGAACCAGGCCATCACGATGGGTGAAACCATCTACGTGATCGACCCCGCCCGCTGTACCGAGTGCGTGGGCCATTTCGACGAACCGCAGTGCGTGGTCGTCTGCCCGGTCGAATGCATCGACCCCGATCCGGACATCGTCGAAACCGAAATCGAGCTGCTGGCCAAGTTGCGCCAACTGCAGCACGATCATCCCGAACTCTATGCGGAGCCCCCATCCGAATGAAGTCGTTCGCCCGCCCCCTGTTGCTGCTCGGCCTGCTGCTGAGTTCCGTCGCCTGGGCTGATGCCCCGGTCCGTGCCGAGCGCCCCGATGGCGCGGCCATCGCCAGCGGTCACGCCCTGGCCACCCAGGCCGGTGTCGACATACTGGCCCAGGGTGGCAACGCCTTCGACGCGGCGGTGGCAGTGTCCTCGACCCTGGCGGTGGTCGAGCCGATCAGCTCCGGCCTCGGTGGCGGCGGCTTTTTCCTGCTGCATGATGCGGCCACCGGCAAGGACGTGATGCTGGACGCGCGCGAGACCGCGCCGGCCGCGGCCACGCCGCAGGCCTTCCTCGACAAGAAGGGTGACCTGGACCGCGACCGCTCGGTCAACGGCCCGTGGTCGGCCGGCATTCCGGGCCTGCCGGCGGCGCTGGTCGAACTGTCGGCCAAGCACGGCAAGCTGCCGCTGTCAGCGTCGTTGCAGCCGGCGATCCGCATCGCGCGTGAAGGCTTCCCGGTGTACGACCGCATGGCCAAGGGCTATGCCTCGCGCCGTGAAGTGATGGAGCGTTATCCCGGTACGCGCGAGGTCTACCTGCGCAATGGCAAGCCGATCGCCACCGGTGACCTGTTCAAGCAGCCGGAACTGGCGCAGACCCTGGAGCGCCTGGCGGCCGGTGGCTTCGACGGCTTCTACAAGGGCCAGACCGGCAAGCTGCTGCTGGCCGGCGTGAAGCAGGCGGGCGGCAAGTGGACCGCCGAAGAGCTGGCCGGCTACCGCGTCAAGCAGCGCGCGCCGATCGTCTTCAACTACAACGGCTGGAAGATCACCACCGCACCGCCGCCGTCCTCCGGTGGCATCGCCCTGGCCAGCATGCTGCAGATCCTGGAAGGCTGGGACATCAAGCAGATGGATGCCGCGCACCGCACCCATCTGGTGGTCGAGTCGATGCGTCGTGCCTACCGTGACCGCACCTTCTTCCTCGGCGATCCGGATTTCGTGCAGATCCCGCAGAAGGTGCTGGCCAGCAAGGATTACGCGCAGGGCCTGCGCGCAACCATCCACCCGGAAAAGGCGACCCCCAGCGACCTGCTGTCGGGCAACCCGACGCCGCTGGAGGATGACGAGACCACCCATTTCTCGATCATCGACCGTGATGGCAACCGTGTCGGTGCCACCCAGACCGTCAACCTGCTGTACGGCTCCGGCCTGATTCCGAAGGGCACCGGCGTGCTGCTGAACAACGAGATGGACGACTTCGCGCTGAAGCCGGGAACGCCCAATGCCTTTGGCGTGATGGGCTACGCGGCCAACGCGCCGAAGCCGGGCAAGCGCATGCTCAGCTCGATGACGCCCACCTTCATGGAAAACGACGACAAGGTGATCGTGCTGGGCACGCCCGGCGGCAGCCGCATCATCACCATGGTGCTGCTGGGTATCCTGGGCTACGACGCTGGCCTGGATGCGCAGCAGGTCGCCGCGCTGCCGCGCTACCACCACCAGTGGCTGCCGGACCTGATCGAGGCGGAAAGCAATGCTTTCGACGCTGGCACCATCAAGCAGCTGCAGGCGATGGGCCACAAGATCGACCTGCCGGGCGAGGTCGCTGCCGGCGGCCGCGGCTCCAGCCACGTGTGGGGCAACCTGCAGACGGTGGAGTGGGACCGCAAGGCCAACAAACTGTTTGGCGGCAGTGACCCGCGCAACCCGGTCGGCAGTGCCCAGATTGTGCCGGCTCCCTGATCCGGCGGCAGCGCCGGGCCATGCCCGGCGGACGCAAACCTGAGAACCCCGCCCGCAACGGCGGGGTTTTTCATTTTCCCACTAGCGATTATTTAACGAGCGGCCACCGATAATTGCGTCATGAAACTATGGTCGATCCGCGGTAATACCCAACGCCTGGATGGCGGTGCAATGTTCGGCAACGCGCCGCGCGCGTTGTGGGAAAAGTGGGCAGCACCGGATGAGCTCAACCGCATCGAGCTGGCCTGTCGTGCGTTGTTGGCGAGCCCGCTGGAAGGCAAGACGGTGCTGTTCGAAACCGGCATCGGTGCGTTCTTCGAGCCGCGCATGCGCGAGCGCTATGGCGTGCAGGAAAGCCAGCATGTGCTGATCGATTCGCTGCGCGAAGCCGGCTTCGAGCACGAAGACATCGACGTGGTGGTGCTCAGCCATCTGCACTTCGACCACGCCGGCGGCCTGTTGGCCGCGTGGCACGAAGGCCGTGAACCGGAACTGCTGTTCCCCAATGCGACGTACGTGGTCGGTGCGCAGCATTGGCAGC
Source organism: Stenotrophomonas sp. OVS01A (assembly GCF_019969775.1). Classification (NCBI taxonomy): domain Bacteria; kingdom Pseudomonadati; phylum Pseudomonadota; class Gammaproteobacteria; order Lysobacterales; family Lysobacteraceae; genus Stenotrophomonas; species Stenotrophomonas sp. OVS01A. The sequence continues at coordinate 944,618 of NZ_JAHXYV010000001.1, forward strand.
GCGCGCTGCAGCCGCACCCGCGCGATCGCGCCAGCTTCATTCCAGAACTGCCGGGCCTGCTGCAGGCCAGTGGCCGCCTGGAAGTGGTGGACGGCGAGTATTCGAAGGTGCTCGGCCACAGCGTGCGTTTCAGTTACAGCGACGGGCACACGCCGGGGCTGATGCTGGCCGAGATCGTCGGGCAGGCACGCGCAGGCGAGGGGGCGCACGGCGGCGTGGTGTTCTGCGCCGATCTGATTCCGGGTCGCTCGTGGGTGCACGTGCCGATCACCATGGGGTACGACCGCAACGCCGAGCTGCTGATCGACGAGAAGCGACAGTTCCTGGAAGACAAGCTGGCGCGCAACGTGCATCTGTTCTTCACCCATGATCCGCAGGTGGCGCTGGCGCAGGTCGGGCGGGATGAGAAGGGACGTTTCGTGACGCTGCATGAGCAGGGCGAACTGAAGGCGCGCGCGCTGGGGTGAGGTTTGCCGGCAGGGCTGCGCCCTGCACCTGCCGAATCAACGGCAACAGCAACAGCGGGCTATCCGTGGGTGGCGGGGCGGTGTCGGATGGCGGGGACGCCGCAAGTACGTCCTTGTAGGCTTGGCAGCCGCATCCATGCGGCTGACACCCCGCAATCCGACACCGCCCCGCCTTCGACAGTTTTCCGGTGACGGATGGGACACCCGGTGGATCTTTCGGGGTCCGATCCCGTTGCTGCGCAATGGGCTCTGACCCCATTCGACGGACAGGTTCCAAGTGACGGTCAGTAGATCCACGCCATGCGTGGATGGGGCCTTTCTTCGCTGTTTTTACGAAGCCTTGAGGCAGCTGCTCATGAAGGTCTTGCGGGCGTCGCCGGCGAGCTTTTGGGTGGCGGCGTCTGCGTTGCACTTCTTCATGCGCTCCTGCGGCGTGGCAGGGGTTGCCGGTGCGGCTGCGTGCGAGCTCAGGCATGCGCTCTGCGCGGACTTGTAGGCGTCGCCTTTCAGCCCTTTGTTCTTTGCCGAACAGTCGGCCATGCGCTGCTGCTGTGGGGTGGCTGCGTTGGCGGAAATCGGGAGGCCGACCAGCAGGGCGGCGGCGAGCAGCAAAGAGGCTTTCATGGTGGCTCCAGGGCAGGGCGGGTGCGCGGAGCATTCGCCCGTTGCCGCAAAGCCGGCGTGAAGGTGCCTGGAGCAGGTGGAGCACTTCCTTTCGAAAGCGCTCCGACCCGGTCGATCTCAGCCCACGCGGGTACCGAAGATGCGGTCGCCGGCATCACCCAGACCCGGCAGGATGTAGCCCTTGTCGTTGAGCTGCGCATCGATCGCGGCGGTGTAGATCTCCACGTCCGGGTGCACGGCTTTCACCGCTTCGATGCCCTCAGGTGCGGCAACCAGGAAGATGCCCTTGATCCGGCGAGCGCCGGCGCGCTTGAGCATGTCGATGGTGGCGATCAGGGTGCCGCCGGTGGCCAGCATCGGGTCGAGGATCAGCGCGTCGCGCTCTTCCAGGCGGCCGGTCAGGCGCTCGAAGTAAGGCACCGGCTGCAGGGTTTCCTCATCGCGCTGCAGGCCGACTACGCTGACACGGGCGGCCGGGATCAGCGACAGCACGCCGCTGAGCATGCCCAGGCCGGCGCGCAGGATCGGCACCACGGTGATCTTGGCGCCGGCGATGCGCTGCACGGTGACCGGGCCGGACCAGCCCGGCAGGGTGTGCGGCTCGGTTTCCAGGTCGGCGGTGGCCTCGTAGGCCAGCAGCGTGCCCAGTTCGTTGGCCAGTTCGCGGAAATCCTTGGTGCTGAGCGCGGCGTTGCGCATCAGGCCGATCTTGTGCTGCACCAGCGGGTGGCGCACTTCGACGATCTTCATGGGAGGGTCTGGCAGAAGGGGAGGCCCCCATTTTAAGCGGAATGCGCGGTGGTGCCGAGCCGGGTCCGGCAGGCCAGGCTCCACCGGTGTCATGCCCATGCAACCTGCCGGACATACCGTGCTGACCCAATCTTTACACCGTTGGGGATAGCTGTGCAGAAGAAGAACACGTTGGGCCTGGCAATCAGCCTCTCGCTGCTGGTGACGGCCAGCCCGTCGGTGCTGGCGGCCGAAAACGCTGCCGCTGCCGTGGCAGGGGGTGCCGCCGCAGCGACCGATCTGGACCGCATCGAAGTGCGTGCACAGCTGGAATCGCAGGTACGCGCAGTCGACCTGAAGCGCAGCAGCGATGCCATCGAAGACGCCGTGTCCTCCGACGCGCTGGGCCAGTACCCGGACAAGAACGTGGCCGAGTCGCTGCAGCGCCTGCCGGGCATCAGCGTGACCCGCGACCAGGGGGAAGGCCGGTTCGTGGTGGTGCGTGGCCTGGATGCCAACCTCAACAGCGTCAGCGTCGACGGCATCGCCATCGGCACCCCGGAAGATTCCAGCCGCGCGGCGCCGCTGGATGTGATTCCGTCCGATTCGACCGAGCGCCTGCGCGTGGTCAAGTCGCCCACCCCGGACATGCCGGGCGACGCCATCGGTGGCGCGATCCTGGTTGAATCGGCCTCGGCCTTCGATCGTGACGGCCGCAGCCTGCGTGGCAAGATCGAAGCCAGCCACCAGCAGCTGTCCGGCGAAACCAGCCCGAAGGCGGCCTTCAACTACAGCGAAGTGTTCAACGACACCTTCGGCGTCGCGCTGGGCGTGAACTACCAGAAGCGCACGTTCGAATCGGACAACACCGAAGTGGAGTACGACGGCGAAGACGATGCCGCACCGGGCGACGTCACCGCGATCAACCTGCAGCACCGCAAATACGAAATCGAGCGCAAGCGCATCGGCGCCAACCTCAACCTGGACTGGCGCCCGAACGAGGACAGCAAGTACTACCTGCGTGCGCTGTACAGCCAGTTCGATGATGCCGAAACCCGCCAGCGGGTGATCTTCAACTTCGATGACGCCAAGATGGTGAAGACCGGTACCGACCAGTACCGGTTGGACGGCATGCCGAAGGATTCCATCGACAAGCGCATGCGCTACCGCACCAAGGAAGAGAACACCTTCGCGGCCAGCCTGGGCGGCGAGAACACGCTGACCAACGCCGTGGTCGATTACAAGGTTGGTTTCACCCGCACCGAAGAGCGGGTGAACGATGAAATGGAGGCGCGCTTCAAGCTCAACGGCAAGGCCTTCAACGGTACGCTGGACCAGAGCAGTCGAATGCCCAGCTACAGCTTCGACAATCCGCAGTGGCTGGACAACGCGAACTACGCGTTCGACCGCTTCGTGATTTCACCCAAGCAGGTGAACGACAAGGAGCACAGCGCACAGGTCAACGTCCGCTTCGACGGCGACAGCAGCAGCATCAAGTTCGGCCTGCTGGGGCGCTGGCGCGACCGCGACGTCAACGTCGACGAAAGCGAACTGCGCGTCGGCCCGAAGGTTGCCCTGTCCAGCTGGACCACCGGCTCCCCGGATCACCGCCACGGCACCCTGGGTGACGGCATGGATTCGGACGCGATGCGCGCGTACTGGGCGGCCAATCGCGGCCAGTTCAGTGCCCGCCCGCAGGATGCCGGCGCCAACGCGATGACCTCGCTGGAAGAGGACTACACCGCCAGTGAAGACATCTTCGCCAGCTACGCCATGGGGACCTGGGATGTCGGTGCGCTGCGCATCATCGGTGGCGTGCGTGTGGAGAACACGCGCTTCAGGGCCGAAGGCAACCAGGTCGATGTGGCGGCCAACGGCCGAAGCTACACCGTAACCCCGCGCGTGGCCAACAGCAGCTATACCAACGTACTGCCGGGCCTGCACCTGCGCTATGACGCGGCCGATGACTGGGTGCTGCGCGCCTCGGCCAACAAGACCGTTTCGCGCCCGTCCTTCGGCGATATCTCGCCGCGCGTCGGCTACAGCCGCGGCGACGAGGAAGTGCGCCTGGGCAATCCTGAGCTGGACCCGTACGAGTCGAAGAACATCGACCTGTCGGTGGAGAAGTACCTCGGCAGCACCGGCATCGTTTCGCTCGGTCTGTTCCACAAGTCCATCGACGGCTATATCGTCGAGACGGTGCGCACCAATGATCCGGCCTATGGTGGTTTCGACGTGACCCAGCCGATCAATGGCCGCAAAGCCACCGTGCGTGGTGCGGAGCTGAACTGGCAGCAGCAGCTGGCCTTCCTGCCCGCCGGCCTGGACGGCCTGCTGGTGGGCGCCAGCGGCACCTGGCTGGATACCGGATTCGACGCTGGCATCGAGGATCGCGCCGGTGAGGATTTCACCCTGCCGCGTGCCTCCAAGCACGTGTACAGCGCCCACATCGGCTATGAAAAGTACGGCCTGAGCACCCGTCTGGCGGCGGTGTACCGCAGCGAGTACCTGGACAGCATCGGCAAGGGCCGTGCGTTCGACATCTACGTCGCGCCCAACACCCAGCTGGACTTCTCGCTGGACTACAAGTTCAACGCGAACGTAAGCGTGTACTTTGAAGCGCAGAACCTGCTGGACAAGCCCCTGGAGCTCTACCAGGGCACGCGCTCGCGCACCCTGCAGATGGAGGAATATGGCCGCACCTACGCCGTGGGCCTGAAGGTGGCGCTGTGATGGCGCGTTGCATGACCCTGATGGCGGCCTCGCTGGCAGCCGTTCTTGCCGCCGGCTGCACGCCGGCCGCGGACAAGGCGCCGGCAGCGGCTGCAGCGACCGGCGCTGTGGCACCGGTCGAGCGCAACGTGGCGACCATCGCCGAGGCCTTCCTGACCCCGATGACCCCGGCCGACAACATCGATTCGCCCGCGTCCTGGCAGGCGCCGGATGGCAAGACCTGGCTGATCGCCACGGCCAAGACCACCGACAAGCTGGTGGTCTACGACGGCAGCAACGGCCAGCACCTGCGCGACGTCGGCAGCACCGGCACCGGCCTGGGCCAGTTCGATCGTCCCAACGGCATCGCGGTGATCGATGACCTGCTGTGGATCGTCGAGCGCGACAACCACCGTGTGCAGGTGCTTTCGCTGCCGGACTTCACTCCGTTGGCCACCTTCGGTGCCGACGACCTGCGCAAGCCCTACGGCCTGTGGGTGGACCGCCGTGCCGATGGCTACAGCGTCTACGTCACCGACTCCTGGGACAACGGCGAGGACGCACAGGGCAAGGACATCCTGCCGCCGCTGGCTGAGCTGGACAAGCGCGTGCGCCAGTACCACGTGTCCCGCGATGGCACGAAGGTGCAGGCAACACTGTCGGCCAGCATCGGTGATACCAGCGAAGCCGGCGCGTTGCGTGTGGTCGAATCGATCTGGGGAGATCCGGCCAATGATCGCCTGCTGATCGCCGAAGAGGACGAAAGCTACGCCAGCGAATTCAAGGTCTACACCCTGGCGGGGCGCTTCACCGGCACCACCTTCGGTCGCGACGTGTTCAAGGCGCAGGCCGAAGGCGTGATGCTGCGCACCTGCGGCAAGGACGGCTGGTGGATCACCACCGAGCAGGGCAAGCAGCGCAGCGTGTTCCATCTGTTCGACCGCCATACGCTGAAGCCGGTGGGTGCGTTCCAGGGCAATACCGTGGCCAACACCGATGGCATCTGGATGATGCAGCAGCCGACGCCACGCTTCCCGCACGGTGCCCTGTATGCGGTGCACGATGACCAGGGTGTGGTGGCCTTCGACTGGGAGAGCATCGCCAAGCAGTTGGCCCTGCCGCTGGAGTGTGGCTCGTGAGCGCGCGTTTGGTGCGCTTGCTTGCGATCGGGCTGCTGCTGGCATTGCCATCGATGGCGACGGCTGCGGCCGAGCCCAATACGCAGGTGCCGTCGGGCAGCCGCTACTACGCGGCCACACCGGTGCCGGACCGCATCGTTGCCTCTCCATCGGTCGACCCCAGCCACGGCTTTGCAGTGGCCTGGCGCACCGATGGCAGCGTGCAGTCGCCGCTGCTGGAAATCGCACGGGCCGACGATTCGCCGGCCATCGAGGGCATCGTCCAGGTGCGCGCGAAGACCCAGGTGCTGCAGACCGAGAACGGCCTGTCGCATCATCATCGCGCCGACATCGATGGTTTGCAGCCGGACACCCTGTATGTCTACCGCGTACAGGGCAATGGCAGCTGGAGCGCGTGGAACCAGCTGCGTACGCTGGCCGCTGCCGACCAGCCGCTGACCCTGCTGTATTTCGGCGATACCCAGAACAAGAACGTCAGCCATGTAAGCCGCGTGGTGCGGGCTGCACAGAAGGCCGCGCCGGATGCACGGATCAGTCTGTTTGCCGGCGACCTGGTCAGCGGTGGCGACAACATGGACGACAGCGAATGGGGCGAATGGTTCGCCGCCACCAGCTGGCTGGCACAGGAGACGCTGGTGGCGCCGGCGATCGGCAACCACGAGTACTTCGAGGAATTCGAGGACACGCCACAGGAGCGCCGTGTGCTGGGCCGCCATTGGCCGGTGACCTTCGCCCTGCCGGGCAACGGTGCCAGCGCGGCGGCGGGTACCAGCTACTGGTTCGACGCACAGGGCGTGCGCGTGGCCGTGGTCGATGGCACGTCGGCGCTGGATCTCGGTACCGCCAAGGCGCAGGCACAGTGGTTGGACAAGGTGCTGTCCGGCAACCGGCAGCCGTGGACGATCGTGCTGCTGCACCAGCCGTTCTATTCGCCGCGCGAGGGCCGCGAGAATGCTGCCCTGCGCAAGGTGCTGCTGCCGGTGGTGCGCCGTCACAAGGTGGATCTGGTACTGCAGGGGCATGACCATACCTACGGCCGTCGCGGCGAAGGGCAGGCGGCAACACCGCAGTACGTTGTGACAGTGGCTGGACCGAAGCAGTACCGCCTGTCGGACGAGGCACGCAGGACGATGGACCCCGTGGGCGAAGACACCCAGCTGTTCCAGGTGTTGCGCATCGATCCGCAGCGCCTTCGCTACGAGGCCCGCACGGTGACCGGGCGCCTGTACGACGCCTTCGAGCTGAAGCGCGATGACAATGGCGGCAAGCAACGGGTGGAGCAGCGAGAGGGACGGATCACGCCGCGTGACTGCGCGCGTGCCCAGACCGCCAAGGGCCGCACCGACCGGTGCTGGGAGTGAGGAACGACCGATGAGCACGCGCCCGCGCCTCGTTCCGATGGCCGCCATTGCCGTTGCCCTGCTGCTGGTGGTGGGCGCGGTGGCTGCTGCCGATACCGTACTGCACCCGTTCCTGGCCGCTCAGCCGGAGCAGGTGCCGCAGGAAAGAACGACGGACGGGTGATCAGCGAAGCGATGCAGCAGTCCAGAAGTGGATCCATGCCACGCGTGGATTGAACCTTTCCGTGCACCATCCGCGCATGGCGTGGCTCTACTGCATCGCGTCCAGGAACAGTTCTGCTTCATCCGTGCTGCCCAGCACCACAGCGACAGCGCGCAGCGCCGCTTCGCGATGAACCGGACGGATCCCGCCATCATCGTCATCGCTGTACAGATCCTCATCGGCATCGAGGTAAACGCTGCCGGCCGCAGCCAACGCGGCCATCAGGGTCGGCACGTCGGCGGCGAACCCGCCGGCGTCCCAGTGGCCCGCACCATGACGGGCGAACAGTACGCGGCCGTCGTCGATGTCGAGGATGAGGGGATCGGCGCCACGGTCGGCGATCACCAGCCACTGCGCCGGCCAATCGCTGATCGGTTCGCCATCGTTGCCGTTCCAGCGATAGCCTGCCTGGTAGGCCCACAGGCGCTGCAAGGGCGGTATCCACACCTCAAGGCCTGGAATGGTGATGCCGCAGGGGCCTTTTGCAGGATTGAATACCTCGCCGAACGGGCCGACGTGTGCGTAGAATCCGGCCAGCACGTCCGGCAGCGGGAACGGCCCCTGCCACGCGTCGGCGGATTGCGGTTGCAAGGGGCCGAAGCGGGCAAACGTGGCGCGAAGATCATCCATGACGAGGGCCGGGCGGAAGCGGAAGAGCGCGCAGCCTAGCAGCCGGTCGCACGCATCGCCTTCACCGTCACTGGCTATCATGGCCGCCCAGCAACTGAGAGGCAGTGCACGTGTCGGTAGCGTTGGTATGGTTCCGTCGGGACCTGCGGTTGCAGGACAATCCGGCGCTGCAGGCGGCGCTGGAAGCGGGTCACGATGTGGTGCCGGTGTACATCCACGCGCCGCACGAAGAGGGCGAGTGGGCGCCGGGCGCGGCCTCCAATGCATGGCGCCATCGTTCGCTGGCAGCGCTGGACGCCGACCTGCGTGCACGGGGTTCATCGCTGGTGCTGCGTGCCGGTGACAGCCTGCCTGCCCTGCAGGCGTTGATCGAGCAGACCGGCGCTGAAGCGGTGTACTGGAACCGCAAGTACGAACCGGCCACGCAACCGCGCGATGCCGCCATCAAACGCACGCTGCGCGAGCAGGGCATCGATGCGCAGAGCTGCAACGGCAGCCTGCTGTTCGAGCCCTGGGACATCGCCACCCAGCAGGGGCAGCCCTACAAGGTATTCACTCCGTACTGGCGCAACGTACTCAGCCACTGGCGTTTGCCCGCCTTGCAGGCTGCACCGGAGACGCTGCCGGCGCACACGGTCGACAGCCTTGCGCTGGATACGCTGCAACTGGCGCCCACGCTTCACTGGGATACCGGGTTCTGGGAACTCTGGCAGCCGGGCGAGAGTGGTGCGCTCGAGGCGTTGTCCGTGTTCGAGGATGGTGCGCTGCGCGGCTATCGCGAGCAGCGCGACCTGCCGGACCGGGTCGGTACCTCGCGGCTGTCGCCGCACCTGCATTTCGGCGAAATCGCGCCGTGGCGCATCGCCCACGCGCTGGAAGGCCTGCGCAGTGCCGGTACCGATGCTGACATCGATGGCTACCTGCGCCAGCTTGGCTGGCGTGACTTCGCCCATCACCTGCTGCACCACTTCCCGAAGACGCCGACCGACAACCTCAATCCACGCTTCGATCGCTTCCCGTGGGCCAGCCCCAGTGCCGCCCAGCTGCACGACTGGCAGCGCGGCAATACCGGCGTCCCCATCGTCGATGCTGGTCTGCGCGAGCTCTGGCATACCGGCTACATGCACAACCGGGTGCGGATGATCGTCGCCAGCTACCTGTGCAAACACCTGCGTGCGCATTGGCTGCACGGTGCGCACTGGTTCTGGGACACACTGGTGGATGCCGACCTGGCCAACAACACGATGGGCTGGCAGTGGGTGGCCGGCACCGGTGCCGACGCGGCTCCGTATTTCCGCGTGTTCAATCCCGTCACACAGGCCGAGAAGTTCGATCCGCAGGCGCGCTACATCAGCCGCTGGGTGCCTGAGCTGGCGGCGCTGCCGGTGAAAGCGCGGTTCGCTCCATGGCAGCATCCGCACCTGCTGGCCGAACGCGCGCCGGGCTACCCACGCACGCCGCTGGTGGACCTCGCCGCTGGCCGGGATGCCGCTCTGGCCGCCTACCGTCAGTCGGCGGCGGGGTAAAGCGCTGGCTGAGCGGTCCAGACAGCTAGCTGAACACGCCCCTGTCGACCGGCGTGATCATCATCCCGACATCGCGTCCGGCTGTTTATCCTCGTTGCCGCCCGCAAGCCGCCGGCCCGACCGGAAACCAAGGAGAACACCATGATCCGCAACACCACCCGCAACGTCGCACTGGCCCTGATGAGTGCGGCCGTCCTGTCGGCCTGCGCCACCGGCGGCTCCTATGTGCAGAGTGATCCGTACGGCAACCCGACCGAGCAGCAGAACCGCACCGGCCGCAATGCCCTGATCGGTACCGCCATCGGCGTGGCCGCGGGCCTGCTGTCCGGCGACAGCGCGACCGAGCGTCGCCAGCATGCGCTGATCGGCGCGGGCATTGGCGCACTCAGTGGCGCCGCGGTGGGCCAGTACCAGGATCGCCAGGAGCGCGCGCTGCGCGAGCGCACCGCCAACACCGGCATCGACGTCGAGCGACAGGGCGACAACATCATGCTGAACCTGCCCGACGGCATCACCTTCGACTTCGGCAAGTCGGCACTGAAGCCGCAGTTCTACGGCTCGCTCAATGGCGTTGCCGGCACCCTGCGTGACTACAACCAGACCATGATCGAAGTGGTCGGCCACACCGACAGCATCGGCAGCGACGCGGTCAACAACCGCCTGTCCAAGGAGCGTGCTGATTCGGTGGCGCAGTACCTGATCGGCCAGGGCGTGCAGAGCGTGCGCATCGAAACCCTGGGCGCGGGCAAGGCCTACCCGATCGCTGACAACAGCACCGATGCCGGCCGTGCCAAGAACCGCCGCGTCGAGATCCGCGTGATTCCTCTCAAGCAATAACGCGCAGCGTTATCGCTGTTCCGGCGCAGCCGGAACGAAAATGCCGCCCTAGCAGGCGGCATTTTCTGTAGGTGCCGAGTGTGCTCGGCACGCCGATAGCCCATGTGGAGAGCCGTGCCGACCAAGGTCGGCATCTACCGGAGGCCATCCAGGAGAGCAGGGTACAGGCGGCATCGCTGCAGCTTACGCCGCCGAAGCAGCCACCTTTTCCAGGATCCGCTTGCCGCTGCTCGCCAGCGCCGCTTCTTCCTGTTCCTGCTGCTGCCGCGCCAGCTTCGCACCGGGGCACTGCGCCAGCATGTAGTTGGCATCGAAGTTGAGCTTCTCCACCAGGAAATCGACGAACGCGCGCACCTTCGGCGACACCAGGCGGCCACCGGCGAACACCGCATTGAAATCCACTTCGGGCCCGGTCCAGCCGGCCAGCACGCGGCGCACCATGCCCGACTCGACGAATGGCTTGGCCATCACGTCGCCGGTCAGCAGCAGACCTTCGCCGCACACCAGCGCGCCATTCAGCGCAGACATGTCGTTGGCCGTCATCAGCGGCGTCACCGGGAAGTCGCGCAGCTCGCCACCGTTCTCGCCCAGCTGCCAGGTAAAGCGCGGCGAATTGCCGGTGTGGTACGGCTTGCGCATGGCCAGGATGCGGTGGAACTGCAGCTCTTCCGGATGCAGCGGCTCGCCGTAGCGCTCGATGTAGGCCGGGCTGGCGAACACCTGCGTGCGCAGGCTGCCGAGCTTGCGCGCCACCAGGTTGGAATCGGGCAGGGCACCCACGCGCAGGGCAAGATCGGCCTCACCGGCGATCAGGTCCAGCTTCTCGTTGCCCATGTGCATGTCCAGGCGGATTTCCGGGTACTGCGCATGGAACTGGCCCAGCAGCGGTGCGATCCAGGTGATGCCGATCGAATAGGGCACGGTGAAGCGCAACCATCCGCGTGGACCAGACTGCAGCTGGCTGACCGCGCTTTCGGCTTCTTCAAGTTCGCGCGCGATGCGCTGGCAATGCTCGTGATAGATCGAGCCGGCTTCGGTGAGGCCGAGGCGGCGCGTGGTCCGGTGCAGCAGGCGCGCACCCAGGCGCGTCTCAAGTTCCTGCACTTTGCGGCTGACCGTGGTCTTGGGCAGGCCGAGCGATTTGGCAGCCGCGATGAAGCTGCCTTGCTCGACCACTTTGACGAAGATCAGCGTCTCGTTGAGATCGTGGGACATGGTCAGGGATCCTGGACGTCGGGGATGGGGCAATCGTGACAGAACGATTGGACCGGGGACGGGATGATTATTCCCCTTAATCAGGACTAATCAAGTAGGGGTTTGAGGTCTATCGTGGCGCCATTCGCTAATTGGAGCCCGTCCGCCATGAGCCTGCGCAACATTCTTGCCCGCTTCCGGATTGCCGGCCAGAACGCCCTGGACCTGGCAATGACCGTTGAATCCCGTCCCAGCTCCTTGGTTAACAAGGATTTTCGGGAGTTTACCGCGCCCATGCGTCAGCAGCGTGGCGGTGCCTTGCACCTTGCTTCACACAAGGGTGACCGACTGCGCCGAATCGGGACTATCCCGGATTTGGGAGGAAATGTCCCGTGAATGGGATTCTGACGCCCGAGGTCCTGGTTCTCGGCGGCACCGGTGCCGTGGGCCAGGGTGTGGTCGGCGCATTGCTGGAGGCCGGCAGCCCCGTGCTGGTGGTCGGCCGCGATCCCGGCCGCCTGGCGGCGTTGCACGAGCAGTTCGCCGATGAGCCGGGCCTGCAGACGATGCTGGGCTCGCTCAGCGACGACAGTTCGGCACGTGCGCTGGCCGAACGCGTGGCGCAGCGCCCGCGCCCGCTGGCAGCGGTGGTTGCCGCGATGGGCGGCCCGTACAACCGTGGCCGCGTGGTCGAGCGTGGCGGTGACGCCCTGTCGGCGGCATTGCAGGCGGACCTGATGCCGCATGTGCACGCAGTGCACCACCTGCTGCCGCTGCTGCAGGACAACGTGCATGCTCGCCGCTACGTGATGATCGGCAGCCCGGCCGGGCTCAAGCCCTGGGCAGGCTATGGCGAGACCTCGATCACCACCGCCGCGCTGCGCATGTACGCGCAGGTGGTGCACCAGGAAGCGCAGGCCGTAGGCGTACGCGCGCAGATGCTGGAAGTGTGCAGTCCGGTCTGCACGCCGGCCAACGCTGCCAACGCCTGTATTGAATGGCCGAGTTCACTGCTGGTCGGTCGCCGCGTGGTGTCCCTGCTCGACGGGTGCCGCGACAACCGCGCAATCGTCCGTTGCGACAGCAGTGATGCCGAACTGCCACGCGGCCTGCTGCACCTGGAAATACCGCCGCTGTGGCGCGACACCGCAGGCGTTGCTTGACCTCGACTTTGGTTGAGGTCGCAGGATACGCCGCCGAAAGTTGATAGCAATTCTCAAATAGCTGTACCACCCCTCCGTACGGATGCATGCCATGACTTCCCCCAATACCACTCCACATCGTTTCGGTCATCGCATCGCGATGGCTGGCGTGTCGATCCTCGCTGCCGCCGTCCTGGCGGCCTGCAGCGGTGGCCATGCCGAAGAAGCCGGCGCGCCGCCCCCGCCGCAGGTCTCAGCTGCCCCCGTGCTGCTCAAGCAGGTCAGCCAGTGGGATGAATTCAGCGGTCGCGTCGAGGCCGTGCAGAGCGTCGAGCTGCGCCCGCGCGTGTCCGGCTACATCGACAAGGTCAACTACGTTGAAGGCGAAGAAGTGAAGAAGGGCGCCGTCCTGTTCACCATCGATGCCCGCAGCTACCAGGCCGAGTACGACCGCGCCAACGCCGAACTGGCCCGTGCGCGCACCCAGGCGGTGCTGGCCCGCAGCGAGTCCGAGCGTGCCAAGCGCCTGGCCGAACAGCAGGCGATTTCCACCGAGACCGCCGAACAGCGTCGTGCGGCCGCCGACCAGTCCGGTGCGGCAGTGCAGGCTGCGCAGGCCGCGGTGGATGCCGCCCGCCTCAACCTGGAGTTCACCAAGGTGCGTGCGCCGATCGACGGCCGTGCCGGCCGGGCGATGGTCACCGCCGGCAACCTGGTCACCGCTGGCGACAGCGCCAGCGTGCTGACCACGCTGGTCTCGCTGGATACGGTGTTCGTGTACTTCGATGCCGACGAAAGCACCTTCCTGCGCTACGCGCAGATGGCACGCAAGGGCGAGCGCCCGAGCGAGCGCGACAGCGAGCTGCCGGTGAAGATCGGCCTGTCCGGTGAAGAAGGCTACCCGCACTCGGGCAAGGTCGACTTCCTCGACAACCAGGTGACCCGCAGCACCGGCACCATCCGCGTCCGCGCACTGCTGGACAACGCCGATCGCCAGTTCACCCCGGGCCTGTTCGCCCGCGTGCAGCTGCTCGGCAGCGGCCAGTTCCAGGCCATGCTGATCGACGACAAGGCCGTGCTGACCGACCAGGACCGCAAGTACGTCTATGTGGTCGACAAGGATGGCAAGGCCCAGCGCCGTGACATCCGCCTCGGCCGCACCGCCGAAGGCCTGCGCATCGTCGAGCAGGGCCTGGCCGCCGGTGACAAGGTGATCATCGATGGCGTGCAGAAGGTCTTCATGCCCGGTATGCCGGTGCAGGCGAAGGCGGTGGCGATGCAGCCCACCGCTGCGCCGGCGCCGGGTCGCGATGCAACTGCCGCACTGAACCACTGATCCGCCGGCTCCTGATCCGCGTCCCCGCTTAGCTGCCGGTGCCAGCGGCAGCCGTCACTGCCTTCGCCAGATTGGCGAGGGGCAGGGCGGCTGTTGCCCGCCGACGGCCTTTTCCAGGAATTCTTCCATGGACTTTTCCCGTTTCTTCATCGACAGGCCGATCTTCGCGGCGGTGCTGTCGATCGTGATCTTCGCCGCAGGCCTGATCTCGATTCCGATGCTGCCCATCGGTGAGTACCCCGAAGTGGTGCCGCCGTCGGTGGTCGTACGCACGGTCTACCCGGGCGCCAACCCGAAGGTGATCGCCGAAACCGTGGCCACCCCGCTGGAGGAGGCCATCAACGGCGTTGAGGGCATGATCTACCTCAAGTCGGTGGCCGGTTCCGACGGCGTGCTGCAGATGACCATCACCTTCCGCCCGGGCACCGACCCGGACGAAGCGGCGGTGAAGGTGCAGAACCGCGTTGCCCAGGCCCAGGCGCGACTGCCCGAGGACGTGCGCCGGCAAGGCGTGACCACCCAGAAGCAGTCGCCCACCTTCCTGATGGTGGTGCACCTGACCTCGCCCAACGGCAAGTACGACACCCTGTACCTGCGCAACTACGCCCGCCTGCACGTCAAGGACGCGCTGGCACGTATCCAGGGCGTCGGCGACGCGCAGATCTTCGGCGGTGGTGACTATGCCATGCGCGCCTGGCTGGACCCGGACAAGGTGGCCGCGCGCGGCCTGACCGCCAGCGATGTGGTGCGCGCCATGCGCGAGCAGAACGTGCAGGTCTCGGCCGGCCAGCTCGGCGCCGAGCCGATGCCCAACAGCCAGTTCCTGACCCTGATCAATGCCCAGGGCCGCCTGCGCAGCGAGCAGGAGTTCGGCGACATCGTGCTCAAGAGCGGCACCGACGGTGAAGTGGTGCGGCTGGCGGACGTGGCCCGGGTCGAACTGGGTGCCGGTGACTACACGCTGCGCTCGCAGCTGGACGGCAAGAACGCGGTGGGTATCGGTATCTTCCAGGCCCCCGGCGCCAATGCGCTGGAGATCCGCGATGCGGTGATGGCCAGCATGGACGAGATGCAGAAGACCATGCCGGCCGACGTGAAGTACGAAGCGGTGTATGACACCACCATCTTCGTGCGCGACTCGATCAAGGCCGTGGTCTCCACCCTGCTGGAAGCCATCGCGCTGGTGGTGCTGGTGGTGATCCTGTTCCTGCAGACCTGGCGTGCTTCGATCATCCCGCTCATCGCGGTGCCGGTGTCGATCGTCGGTACGTTCGGCGCGCTGTACCTGCTGGGCTTCTCGATCAACACGCTGAGCCTGTTCGGCCTGGTGCTGGCGATCGGCATCGTGGTCGATGACGCGATCGTGGTGGTGGAAAACGTTGAGCGCAACATCGAAGAAGGCTTGACCCCGCTGGCCGCTGCGCATCAGGCGATGCGCGAAGTGTCCGGGCCGATCATCGCCATCGCGCTGGTGCTGTGTGCGGTGTTCGTGCCGATGGCGTTCCTGTCGGGCGTCACCGGTCAGTTCTACAAGCAGTTCGCGGTCACCATCGCCATCTCCACGGTGATCTCGGCGATCAACTCGCTGACCCTGTCGCCGGCCCTGGCGGCCCGCCTGCTCAAGCCGCATGGCGCGCCGAAGGATGCCCCGACCCGCATCATCGACCGTCTGTTCGGCTGGGTGTTCCGTCCGTTCAACCGCTTCTTCAAGTCCAGCTCTGAAAAGTACGAGCGTGGCGTGTCGAAGATCCTCGGTCGTCGTGGTGCGGTGTTCGTGGTGTATGCGGTGCTGCTGGTCGGTACCGGCTTCATCTTCAAGCTGGTGCCGCCGGGCTTCATTCCGACCCAGGACAAGCTGTACCTGATCGCCGGCGTGAAGCTGCCGGAGGGTTCGTCGATCGCGCGTACCGATGAAATGCTGCGCAAGGTCGCCAAGATCGCCCAGGAAACCGACGGTGTGGCTCACACCATTTCGTTCCCGGGCCTGAATGCCCTGCAGTTCACCAACACGCCCAACACCGGTGTTGCGTTCATTCCGCTCAAGCCGTTCAGTGAGCGCCATGGCCGCACCGCGGCGCAGATCAATGCGGAGATCAACCAGAAGATCGCAGGCCTGCAGGAAGGGTTCGCCTTCGCCATGATGCCGCCGCCGATCCTCGGCCTCGGTAACGGCAACGGCTACCAGATGTTCATCCAGGACCGTGGCAACCTCGGCTATGGCGCATTGCAGAACGCGGTGCAGTCGATGCAGGGTGCGGTTGCACAGACCCCGGGCATGGCCTTCCCGATCACCAGCTACCAGGCCAACGTGCCGCAGCTGGATGCCGAGGTGGACCGTGTCAAGGCGAAGGCCCAGGGCGTACAGCTGACCGAGTTGTTCGATACGCTGCAGACCTACCTGGGTTCGGCCTACGTCAACGACTTCAACCAGTTCGGACGTACCTGGCAGGTGATCGCGCAGGCCGATGGCCAGTTCCGTGACAGCGTCGAAGACATCGGCAAGCTGCGGACCCGCAACGACCGTGGCGAGATGGTGCCGATCGGCTCGATGGTCACCGTCAAGGAAACCTACGGTCCGGACCCGGTACTGCGCTTCAACGGCTACCCCGCCGCTGACCTGGCCGGTGAAGCCGACCCGCGTGTGCTGTCCTCGGCCGAAGCGATGAACAACCTCACCGCCATCGCCGCCAAGGTGCTGCCGGTGGGCATGGCTACCGAATGGACCGACCTGAGCTACCAGCAGGCGACCCAGGGCAAGGCGGCCTTCATCGTGTTCCCGGTGGCGATCATGCTCGCCTTCCTGGTGCTGGCCGCGCTGTACGAAAGCTGGTCGCTGCCGCTGGCGGTGATCCTGATCGTGCCGATGACCCTGCTGTCCGCGCTGTTCGGCGTGTGGATGACCGGCGGCGACAACAACGTGTTCGTGCAGGTCGGCCTGGTGGTGCTGATGGGCCTGGCGTGCAAGAACGCGATCCTGATCGTCGAGTTCGCCAGAGAGCTGGAAATGGGCGGCAAGGGCATCGTCGAAGCGGCACTGGAAGCCTGCCGCCTGCGTCTGCGCCCGATCGTGATGACCTCCATCGCCTTCATCGCCGGCACCGTGCCGCTGGTGCTGTCGCATGGCGCTGGCGCCGAAGTGCGCTCGGTGACCGGCATCACGGTGTTCGCCGGCATGCTGGGCGTGACCCTGTTCGGCCTGTTCCTGACCCCGGTGTTCTACGTGGCACTGCGCAAGTTCGTCACCCGCAACGGTGGTGGCCAGCTGGTGCAGCACGGCGAGCCGACCATCCACCACTGACATGGAAAACAGCGGCGCCGGCAATCACCGGCGCCCGCTTCCCCCTACCAAGGCAACGAATCCATGAACACCCATCAGAACAAGATCGCGCTGGTCACCGGCGCAACCCGCGGCATCGGCCTGGAAACCGTGCGCCAGTTGGCACAGGCCGGCGTGCACACGCTGCTGGCCGGGCGCAAGCGCGAAACCGCAGTGGAACTGGCGTTGAAGCTGCAGGCCGAGGGCCTGCCGGTGGAAGCGCTGCAGCTGGACGTCAATGATGGCGCCAGCATCGCCGAGGCGGTCGAGCAGGTGCGTCAGCGCCATGGTCGTCTGGACATCCTCGTCAACAACGCCGGCATCATGATCGAGAACCCAGCGCAACTGCCGTCGGAGCAGTCGCTGGACACCTGGCGTCGCACGTTCGAGACCAACGTGTATGCGCTGGTGGCGGTGACCCAGGCGTTCCTGCCGCTGATCAAGCAGGCCAAGTCCGGCCGCATCGTCAACGTCTCCAGCATGCTCGGCTCGCAGACCCTGCATGCCGATCCGACCTCGGGCATCTACGACTTCAAGATCCCGGCCTACAACGCGTCCAAGGCCGCGGTGAACAGCTGGACCCTGGCCCTGGCCCATGAACTGCGCAGTACGCCGATCAAGGTCAACACCGTGCACCCCGGCTACGTGAAAACCGATATGAACGGTGGCAACGGCGAGATCGAAATCGCCGAGGGCGCGCGTTCCAGCGTGCAGATGGCGCTGATCGGCGAGTCCGGCGCCAGCGGCAGCTTCACCTACCTGGGCGAGGTGCTGCCATGGTGATCCGCACCCTGGCGATGGCCGTCTCCAGCCTGGTGCTGGCGGGCTGTGTCAGCGTCGGCCCCAACTACAAGGCACCGGTGCAGGAGCCCGTCGTCCTGCAGGGTGCACAGCAGCCGGTCTTCAGCACCGCCTCGCCGGTGGCCAGCTGGTGGGCGCAGTTCGATGACCCCGTGCTTGAAGAACTGGTGCACGGCGCGCTGTCGGACAACCTGGACCTGCGCGTGGCTGTCGCCCGTGTCAGCCAGGCCCGTGCCGTGTTTGTCGAGAGCCGCTTCGACCAGGCGCCACACGTTACCGCTGGCGGCAGCTACGACCGCCGCAAGCAACCCGATCCGCAGCTGGGTGGGCAGCGGGTGTTCAGTGAAAGCTACCAGCTCGGCTTCGATGCGGGCTGGGAGCTGGATCTGTTCGGCCGCAAGCGCCGTGCTGCAGAGGCTGCGCGTGCCGACCTGGACGCCGAGCAGGCCAACCTTGCCGACGCGCAGGTGCTGATCGCTGCCGAAGTGGCACGCAACTACTTCGAGTTGCGTGGCACCCAGAAGCGCATCGCGGTGGCCCAGCGCACCCTGGTCAACCTGCGCGATACGCAGCGGCTGACCGAGGCGCGCTGGGAACTGGGTGCCGGCAGCGAGCTGGACGTGCAGAGCAGCCGCGCACGGTTGAAAGCCATCGAGGCCGACATCCCCCTGTTGGAAGTGGCCGAGACGCAGTCGCGCAACCGGTTGGCTGTCCTGCTTGGCCAGCGCCCGGAAGTGCTGACCGCCATGCTGGCGCCGCACGAAGTGCCGGCGTTTGCCAAGGCACTGCCGCTGGGTGACACCCGCGAACTGCTGCGCCAGCGTGCCGACGTGCGCGTGGCCGAGCGTCGCCTGGCTGCCGCCACCGCGCGTGTCGGCGTGGCCACGGCCGATCTGTTCCCGCGGTTGTCGCTGTCCGGCTTCGTCGGCTTCCTTGGCGGCGATGCCAGTGGCCTGGTCAACGGCAACAACAAGGCATGGTCGCTGACCCCGTCGTTGAGCTGGGCGGCATTCGACTTCGGTACGGTCAGGGCACGCCTGCGTGCCAGCAAGGCCGAGGCCGAGGGCGTGGCCGCGCAGTACGAACAGGCGGTGCTGCTGGCGCTGGAGGACACCGAAAACGCGTTGACCCGCTACTCCAAGCAGCAGGCACGGTTGGCCATCGTTGTCGAGCAGGCGCAGGCGGCGCGGCGTGCCGAATCGCTGGCGCAGATCCGCTACCGCGAAGGGTCGGAGGACTTCCTGACCCTGCTGGACGCGCAGCGCACGCAACTGGTGGCCGATGATGCACTGGCGGCCGCCGAATCAGAGGTCAATGTCAGTGTCGTGGGTGTGTACAAGGCACTTGGTGGCTGGGGCCAGTCACCGCAGGCGCCGAGCGTGGCGCAGGCGCGCTGATCAACGGGGGACGGAAGCATCTGCTTCCGTCCCTTTTTTCATCACGGCCAGTGGTTGGCCGGAGCATCGTGATCACGCATGCGCACGATGCAGAATCGATGGCCGGTGGGCGCTTCCATCACCCACCAGCGTTTGACGAAACCGACCCGGCGGGCACCGAGTTTTTCCAGCCTTTCGGCTTCGGCGTCGATGTCGTCGCTTTCGATATCCAGATGCACCCGCGACGGGTGATCGACCCGCTGCACCTCCACGTTCAATCCCGCCGGCGCGCCCGTCAGATCGGCATACTCTGCGTCGCCTTCAGCACGGGCGGGCTCGGCCTGCAGGCCCAGCGCTGCGGCCCAGAAGCGCGCGCTGTCTGCGGCGGGTGTGTCCTGGCAATCGATGATGAACCCGGCCAGTCGGCTGCGATGGGTCATGCGTTGTCTCCGCTCAACGAGGATGCTGGCAGGGTAGCGCGTGGGCCGCCGTGGACGTTCTCGCCGCTGTGACGTTTCTGACTCTGCCGGAAGTGCCGCCCGCCGTGTAACTAGTGGGGAAAAACCACGGGAGGACAGGACATGGGTGAACAGAAGCAATCGGCGCAACGGACGCTGCTCGGTGATCCCGGCCTGCCGGGGGCCGGGCTGTCGGTCGGCGTGGTGGTGTTATTGGTACTGGCAGCGATGGCCGCGGTGATCGGCTTCGTGCGCCTGCCCGATTCAATGCTGGGTGTTGGCCTTGTCGGCATTGCGGTGTTCCTTGCCGTCGGCGCGCGCATCTGCCAGGCGCGCGACCAGCACCAGGCGCTGTACCGCCTGCTGGGCAAGCGACCGTCGCCGTAGCGAGGGTCGCTGCATTGTTCAGTGCTTCGGCCAGTCCAGCTCAACCACCAGCGGGAAGTGGTCGGAGGGCAGTACGCCGTCGATGCGGCGGTCATCGGTCAGGAAGCTGCGCGCGTGGAAGCCACGTACCAGCACCCAGTCCAGCTCGGCGGTCGCCGTTCCTGTGAAGTTGTGGAAGGTCAGGCGCGGACCCCGCGGCGACTTGACCTGGCGACGGGTGTCCTGAAGTACCCGGGTGAAGGCCTGATAGGTGCCGCCGCCGGGCTCGCTGTTGAAATCACCGGTCAGTACCACCGGCAGGTCGGAAGGCAGCGCGGCCACGCGCGTGGCAATCAGTTCGGCTCCCTTGATCCGACGCGGCTCGTCCTCGTCGCGGTAGGGAAGGTGGGTGTTCATGAAGTAGAAGCGACGGCCATCATCCAGGCGGCGGAACACGGCCCAGGTGACCATGCGCGGGAACAGGTTGCCCCAGCTGATGCTGCCTGCGACCTCGGGCGTATCGGACAGCCAGAAATTGCCTGACTCTTCCACCGCCAGCACCTTGCTGTCGTAGAACACGCCCATGTGTTCGTCGCCACTGCCACCGCGGCGGCCTTCGCCGAACCAGCGATAGTCGGGCAGGTGTTCGGCCAGGTAATTGGCCTGCTCCAGCACCAGCTCCTGGGTGCCGATCACCGCCGGGTGCGCCTGCTGGATCACCTTGACCATGGCATCGCGGCGGTCTTCCCAGCGCTTGCCAGGGTCGGTGTCGGCAGGCGTGCGTACGTTGAAGGACATCACCTTCAACGGCGCGGGCGATGCTGCCCAGCTGGCGGCGGGCAGTGCAAAAGCCAGAAGTGCGCAGAGCGCGGACGTGCGGAAGCGAGACAACATCGTGGAATCCCTCCATTCCATGAAAGCGGTTTCATGGAGGATGCCATGGAAGGCAAGTGCAGCGGTATGCCGGGATGGGCGGCTGCAAGGGCCGGGCGGACGGCGTGCGACCGCCCGGCTGATGCCGCTGGGCGATCAGGGGTCGTACATCATCCCGTTCTCGTCGCGGTTGTAGTGGTCGCTGGCCACGCGGGTGCCATCGTCATAGACCACGTACAGCGTGCAACGCTGGTGGATGCCGAAGCCGGCCCGGAAGGGCACGCACTCTTCCTGCAGCCCGACTT
The DNA here is from genome assembly GCF_019969775.1 of Stenotrophomonas sp. OVS01A. Classification (NCBI taxonomy): domain Bacteria; kingdom Pseudomonadati; phylum Pseudomonadota; class Gammaproteobacteria; order Lysobacterales; family Lysobacteraceae; genus Stenotrophomonas; species Stenotrophomonas sp. OVS01A. The sequence continues at coordinate 966,012 of NZ_JAHXYV010000001.1, forward strand.
CTTCGGCGGCATTTGCCGGCGCTGAAGGCACCAGCGCGGCAAGCGCAACTACTGCAGCGAAGGAAAAAGCGGTCATTCGATTGTGCAACGTCATTGATCACACTCCTTGTAGTCGTAGTCGGTGTTCAATCCAGATCAGTCCGCCGGGAGGTACCACTGACCGTTCTGGTCGATCCAGTACACCCAGGTATAGGGATTTCCGTTCTCGTCGATGTCGTGGATCTCGCACCGCTGGTGATAGTGGGGGCCCATTTTCACTGGTACGCAGATGGCACCGCCCGAGGGGTCTGCGTGGGCGTCTCCCATCGCCGCCAAGCTGCCGACTACCAACACCAATGCGGCCATCGAGGCCAGTTGCAGTTTCATAAGCATCATCCTTGCTTTCTGCAATCGCGCACATGCGCCTGGCCTGTTTAACATGCGTCCGCAGTAGCCGGAAGTGCCGCGCCTGCGCTCAGTCCCCGATCTCACCGCGCCGGCTGGCCGCGCGCACTGCCTGCGCCGTGGTCGCCACGCCGAGCCGCTGGCGTGCTCTGCGCAGGTGGTTTTCCACCGTGCGTGTGGACAGCCCCAAAGTCGCAGCAATATCGGCCTGGCGACGACCAGCGGCAACCCAGCGCAGGACCTCACGCTCGCGGGCGCTGAGGGTGCCGGCAGGCACAACCGCCGGGGCGACAGACAGCCGATGCGCCATACGGAAGGCGGCGGTGCCAATCAGCTCCAGCAGCAACCGTGCCGATGGAGATGCGTCGATCGTGCGTCCTCCCCAGCTGACCGCCCCTTCCAGGCCGGTCGCACCGAACACCGGCACCTGCAGGCCGTGCAGTCCTTCGCCGCGCGGTTGCCGCACGACCTGATAGCGCTCGCCGCGCACGCCCTGCTGCTTGCTCCAGAAGAACGGCGCATCGCTGTCCAGCACATGGCGATTGACCGGGCACGCATGCAGGTAGTGCGCCACGCCACTGCTGGCGCCCTCGCCGAACCAATCGCCATCGATCCAGTACAGGCGCTGCGCGCCTCGGTCCAGATCGGTGCCGGTAGCGAACATCAGCGTGCGGTCATAACCCAGCGGCGCACCGACGCCGCGCAGTACGGTACCGATGGCTGCCAGCGAACGTGCACGTTCCAGCACCAGCAATGACTGCACGACGGTATCCATGCCGGTCAGCGTGCAGCCAACGCATCCAGCAGGGTGCGCGCAGCCAGCTTGCCCAGCGCATTGCCCGCCAGCGGGCTGTCGCCGGTCAACAGCAGGCGGTCCTGCATCACGCTGCCATCGATGCCCTCGTTGACGATCTGCACGCCCTGCTGGGCCAGGCGCTCACCGAAGAACCACGGCAGTTGACCAGGCATGTAGCCGATATCCGGGGTCTGCCGGTCCATCGCATCGGGGAAGGCGCAGATCCGATGACCGCGGAACAATGAACCGCCACCGGCTTCATCCACGCCAGCCGCCAGCAGCGCGGCAGGGCCGTGACAGAGGGTGATGATGTGACGTTGATTGTCCACCGCCCACTGCAGGGTGGCCTTCACCGCGCGGCTTTCCGGCAGGCCGATCAACGCACCGTGACCGCCGGGAATGAACACCGCGGCATAGTCCGAACCGGCATCGAGGGTGGCCGCCACGTCGTCCAGGTGCAGAGGCTGGCGGAAGCGGGGTTCGTAGTGTTCGTACAGGCCGCCGATCTCGCGGTCTTCGCGTGGGAACGCCCACCATTCAAACTTCACCGGGTTGCCCGACAGCGTCGCCACGTCGATCCCGAAGCCGGCCTTGTGCAGGTGATACATCGGAAGCAGCGTCTCCACCGGATGGTTGCCGGTCGAGAACAGGTGGCCGTTGGCGGTCGGCAGATAGCGTTCGTCGGCGGCGATCATCAGCACTTTCCAGCGTCCGTCACGGCGGGCATCGGGATAGTCCGCGCCGGACAGATCGGTGGTTGCCGAAGTGAACTGGGACAGCGAGTACGGCGACGGGAAAAACGCATCGCGCTCGGCCGGATCGGGGCTGGGCTGACGGCTGGGCTCTGACGTGTTCATGCGGACCTCCTGCGGAAGAGAGTGGTCACCTTAGCCAGAGCGATGCGTACGCACGATGAGGGATTTCCCCCAATGCGATCAGGCAGGGTGCGCTTGCTGAACCCGCTGGTAGGCGTCGTCCAGCATTGCCAGGAAAGCCTGTCGCTGCGCGGCATCAAGCACCACCGCGCGTTCGAACGCATCCACGCTCGCACTCCAGTCCGCCAGTGTGTCGTCGTTGTAGAGGGCCTGATGCCGTTCCCATGCTCCGCCTGCCTTCAGGTACAGCCACTTGTCGAACAGGTGCAGCGGGCTGCCGTTGTCCAGTCGCAGGGGGCGGGTGGTCCTGGTGTGGGCCAGCACGCTGCGCAGCGCAGGTGAATCGTGAAGCTGGCCTGCCCAGACGTGGTTGCCAAGATGTTGCTCGGCAAAGTGCAGGATCGCTTGGTGATCATCCTCCAACCCGGCCTCGTAGAGTGCCTGCGGCACCCGCAGGTGCCGGCGATCGAACAGCCACTTCAGTACCAGCGTTGCCGCCTGCGGGGTGGTGTTGTGTTCATTGCCAGGGTCGAAATCATGATGGCCGATGAACTCGCGGTCCTCATGCAGATTGAGCTGGATGGTGTCCACGCGCTGCCTGCGCTTGCAGAACCAGAGCTTGATGTCGACGTCCCCGGTAAGCGGCTTTTCAAAGTAGGCGGTGTCGCCGAATTCTTCCAAACGGCCGTTGAAGTACGCCAGGCAGTCCTGGAGCGTGGCTGATGGCTGCACGTATCCGTCCCAGAAGCCGTCGGGCTTTGGCGGATTGCCCTTGGGCCGGCGACTGAACAGGGTGGCGGACTTGAAGTGGCTCAGCAGGCTGCCACGCGCTCCGACGGTGGGCGGATAGAAGCGATCATTGATGATGTCGAAGGCAAAGTAGAACTCCATGTCGTGGAGCTTGTCCTTGACCGATTTCTGCCCCTGGTTCGCGCTGATCGTGGTCGGGGGCTTGCCGATACCGTGCTGCGCGAACCAGGCCTGCAGATGAGCATCCGAGCCCTTGCTGCCGAGCAGCTCGACCAGTGTTGAGATATGCATTCCATTGCCTCGTTGTCGGTGGCCCGGACGGGAAAGCGCGGGCCATGGTTGCTGTAAGTCGTGCGCTACTTCGCCGGCAGAGGATGAGCCTCCATGTCCTCATGCAGGATGCGGCGAAGTTCGACGATGGCCGGCGTGGCTTCCTGCACGCTGTGACCGGACACGATCACCTTTTCCGAGACGGCCTTCGGCAGATGCGAGCTCCAGTAGGGAACCAGTCCATCGTCGGTCTTTTCAAGCGGGCCTTCGGTCTGGGTCCGCGCGATGATCGAGTGGTAACGCACCTTCGGCGATATCGGCAGATCGGCCACGGCCTTGACGAAGGCATCGTCCTTGTCCAGGTTCTGGATGCTGTTCATCTGGTAGCCGTGCTTGTCATCGTTGCGCTCGACCTTGCCGTCGTTTGCCAATGTCGCGACATCCTCCAGCACGGTCAGCGGCAGGCGCACGAAGCGGCCGAGCCAGCGCCCCAGGCGCGTGCCGGCAACATCGGTGCCGCGATGGGGGGTAGCGATGAACACCACCCGTGAGATCTCCGGTTCCGGCTGGAATGTCAGCACCGGCGCGCCCTTCGTACGCAGCAGTTCGCGCTGCGCCGGAGTCATCTGCGCAGTCGCCAGCAGGGTGTCGACCAGATGGTCGCCGGAGGAGGACACCATCAGCCGCGAAATCACCCCGCCCATGCTGTGCGCGACCACCACCATGTCGTGCGATGCGAGCGCCTTGCCGGTTGGGTCGAAGTGCTGCAGTGCCTCATGCAGGATCCGCCGGATCTCATCGTGGCTGAGGGCGATCGGCATGTTGGTCGGGTAGTAGAACTGCCAGATCTGGAAGTCGCCGCGGATCTCATCGTCACGCATCAGTTCGTTGGCCACGTTGACCCACGCCTCCGGGCTGCTGGCCAGGCCATGGATCATCAGCAGCACGCGGCGGTCCGGATCGTACGGCTGCATCATGAACAGATGCGGCTTGTCGATGCCGCCCTTGCCGCCGAACAGCGTACGCAGCGATTGCCGGCTGAAGTTGGAGCGGGCCAGCCACAGCGCGTAACCGGCGGTGAAGTTCGCCGCCAGTGGCACCTGTTCGCCGTGCAGTTCCACCACCGCTACCTGGTAGGGGTCGTGGATCTCCAGTTCCGGCTCGTCGTCGTGCAGCACTTCCCACAGGTTGTTGCCGGAAAAACGCAGCAGCACGGTCATCGACGGCGACGGCATCTCGCTCCAGTCGCGCTCGGCCGTCGTTGCGGTACCAGCGGCGGCGGCCGCCAGGCCGGTGCTGGCCGGGTCTGCCATCACCGCCACCAGTTCGGCGCCGAAGCCATCGCGGCGATGCACGCTGCGCAGGGTGCCGGTGAAGGACATCGATGCGGCCGGTACCAGTTCCAGCGGCTCGCGGGTGTCCGCTGCCGGGCCATCGTCGGCAGGCGCCAGTACGAAGGTCCAGCGTCCCAGCTGGAACCGCCCGTTGTCGTTGCGCACCTGCTTGCTCGAATAGGCTTCGAACAGCAGCACGGCTGATTCCTGCACGGCCAGGTTGTAGTAGTCGCGCACCTGGGTCTGGCGGTCTTCGAAGCCACGCTGGTTGGCGGTGCGTTCGGTGAAGAACAGATATGCATAGGATTGCCGCGCGATCTGCATCCACGCATCCAGGCGCGGCTGGAAGGTCGGGTCAGGCGGGGCGGTCGCGGCCTTGCTGCGGGCCACCGACGCCGACTCGCGCTTCGGCGCCGGCATCGTCATCGCGTACTGCACCCACAGTTCGGCCAGCGCCGAGCGCTTGTCCTCCTCGCGGACGACGATGCTGCCCTCCATCGCCTCGATGCAGGGCAGGCCGGGTTTGGCACAGGCGCCCTCGTCCAGGCCGGCCACGCGCAGGGTCTCCATGGTGGCCGCGCTGAGCTTGCCGCTGGTGAGAATGTCACCGCGCTTGAGCGCGATGTACTGTCCTGGCGTGACCGTGCCCACCTGCACCGATGGGCCGAACTGGCGCAGCGTCGCGCACCCGCTCAGGGCGAGCAGGGCAACGAGGACGAAGGTGGTGCGGATGACGCCGATGCCTGTTCTTTCCATGTGAACTCCCTGCGCTGGCGCCACTCTAGCGGCAGGCGTGTCAACGCGGAAGCAGGCCTGCGGCAGCGCCGGACCGTGCCCGGCGAACCCCGCCTGTCAGCCGGTCTCCCCGCAGATCATCCCTCGATCAGGCAGGTCACCGCAGCCGAATAACCTTCGTAGTCGTCACCGGCACCCACATGCAGCGTGTGCGTGGCATCAATCTTCTTGAGGTAGGAAGGCGCTTCGGTTTCGGCCGCGTCGTTGACCGTCGTCACTCCCCAGGATCGGGCCAAACGCTGGTGATCGACGCCCTGCAGATACACATGCAGGCTCTTGTAGGGCTTGGAAATGCTCACATCCGCGCTGGCTACGGTGCCTCCGAACAGCGCCACCGGCTTGCCCTTGGGCTCGAACACGCTGCCGGGGTCGCGGCTCAGGCCGGCGGCATGGAATGCCTGCTCCACCTGCGCTTCGGTGAAATCGGAACCCGCCTTGCAGGCCAGCAGGGCTTCCAGCGCGGCGGTGCTGGTTGCCGGAGGTGCGGCAACAGCGGCGGTTGTCAAGGCCAGGCCCAGCATCAGGGCGATAAGCGGCTTGTTCATTGCAGATCCTTCTGTATGTCGCGGAGCAGCGTAGGCGCCGGCACCAAGTCCGGGAAGACAGGCTGAAGTGTGGGGCAGGGCAGCGTTGTCGGCTAGGCCCCCTCGCTGGGCTGCCAAGGGATTCCCCGATCAAGGGCATCCAAGGCCAGTTGCGCCCACTGGCGGACCTCTTCCAACGGATGCTGCAGCTCAGCCCGCAGGGTCGGGCTGACCGTGCTGTCGCCTGATTCGCCGAGCAGTTCCAGCAGCTTTCCGCGCGAGTAACCATCATCCACCGCCGGCAGCCGGGCAAGCAGGTGGGGCACCGCAATGGCCGCGGCCGGGCGGGGACCCCAGTAGGCGTCTTCATAGGTTGCCGGATCCTGATCCAGGATCTGGTCGAGCCAAGAGACAACGTCGATTCTGTCGAGATCCATGGCGGCCCCTCCCGTAGCCAAGGATTACACCATCTGCACGCCAGAGGCGTCGGTTTCCACTGTGATCATTTCCACCAGCGCCCATAGGCCGGTGAACAGCACGCCGATCAAGAGCCAGCCCAACAACAGCGTGATCAGTAGTTGGCAGATCGCGCGACCGTGGTAACCGGCGTAGAAGTTGTGGACGCCGAAAATGCCCAGGAACAAGGCGAGCAGGATGTAGATGGCACGGTTCCTGGCGATAGGCGGGGATTGCGATACCGGTGCCGCATAGACAGCGTCGATTGGCTGCTGAGTGGCCGGTGGGGCAGCTGCATCGCAGGTCGGGCAGATCGCCGTATCGCTGCGTGCCTTGCAGTTGCATTCGGAGCTGTTCATCAACGCCACGGTGCTTCTCCTTGTCGAGGCAGCGGTTCTGGACCTGATGCGGCCAACAAAAAAGCCAGACCCCAATCGACGGGAGATCTGGCTTTTCGTGCCCCGAAGGGCGGTACAAATGGTGGAGGTGGGCGGAATTGAACCGCCGTCCGAAGGCACTCCATCCCCAGCACTACATGCTTAGCTCACCGTTGAATCTCATCCCCGAGCAGCACGGTGTGCAAAGCGCACCCGGGAACCAGCCTGTTGTGTTCTTGTGCCGGACTGACAGGCAGCCGCCCAGCGCGATTCCATGATAATGACTCTACGCTGCGAGCATGGACACAAGCAGTTTCGAGGCTCCGCCTAAGTCGGCAGAAGGTCACGCACCGCAGTTTTTAGGCTGCGAGAGCGACCGGAGCGTAGTTGTCGTCGTTGGCAACTAGAGTTTTGCAGCTGGATTTACGAGGAAAGCTACCCCCTCGGCATGCGCCAGGCGACTTCACAACCCCCGTCGAAACCAATGCACCCCCGGTTTCTTCAAGTTCTGCAAGGTACGAGGCCTGTTCCGTGTCGCCACGGTCAGTACCTGCCCAACGCTGCGCATGCTACGCCAAAAAACCTGAACAGTCACCCGCTTCCGCAGGTCGCTTGCTAGCATCGGCGGTTCCGATAGTCGCCCAGGGAATGGAACGCATGCAGCTCGAAATCGCCGTGACCGACGCCCCCAGCCCGCAAGCACTGGAGTTGATTGCCGATGGCCTGGATCAGTTCAATCTGCAGGCGGCCGGCCATGCCGATCGACGCACCTTGGCCGTGCTGGCCACCGATCCGGCCAGCGGCGAAGTGGTGGGTGGCTTGAGCGGGCGCACCTCGCTGGGCCTGTTGTTCATCGACCTGTTCTACCTGCCGCCCGCACAGCGGGGTAATGGCCTGGGGTCGCAGATGCTTGCCGCTGCCGAAGAGGAAGCGCGCCGGCGCGGCTGCCGTTCCGCCGTGCTCTACACCATCAGCTTCCAGGCGCCGGACTTCTATGTGAAGCATGGCTGGACCGTATTCGGCCAGGTCCCGTGCGATCCACCGGGGACCAGTCGCGTGTTCCTCAGCAAGGATCTCCGCGCGGCGTGAATGGCAGGCGTCGGCCGGTCGCCACGTCAATCCGCAACATGTTGTAGAGCGTCCGTCATAGCGGATTGCTAACGTCGTGGGCACGAATTTGCGACACACTGGCTACGACCATTCCAGCCAGGACAGATACGGAGACGGCCGGTGACCGAAGCAATGCAACAGCGCAGCCTGCGTCAGCTGGTTGGCCCGGTAGGGGCCGATTACCAGCGGCGGGCACTGCCGCCCGGCTGGGTCTGGGCGGTGCTGGCGGTGTTGTTGGCTGCAACCTGGGCAACCGAGTTGCCGGCCACGGCTGCAGCTGCGCTGATCGCCAGTGCGGTGGTGGTGCATTGGCCTCGGCGTGGCCGCTTCCATTGGCTGGGCTGGCGGCTGCCGGCCCTGGCGGTACTGGCCGCACTCCTGTGGGGTCCGGATGTGCTGTCACAGTGGTTCGAACATGGCCTGGCCTTGACCCTGATGTCGCTGGCCAGTCTCAGTATTGGCGTGCACGTGTGGCAGTCGCGGCAACTGGCGCGGCAGCTGCAGGCCTCCGCCGACGCGCTGGACGACGCCCAGTTGCTGGCCCTGCTGCCCGTCGACGCCGCGCGGCTGGCGCAGCAGTGGCGTGCCGGTGATGATCGCCATGCCCCGGAGTTGTCGGTGGTGATGCACCTGGCGGTGATGCACGCGGCGCTGTCACCGCGTCTGTGCGGGCAGGGCATGCTGGCGGGTTGATTGGTCTTTCGCAGTGCCCGACGCGCGCGCAGATCTTGGACCTGATCAGGCTTGATCGAAGTCGCAATGAAAGCAGCCGAGCATGGCTCGGCTCCATACGAAGGCGGCTAGGCGTCCTTACGCGTCGCGGTTGCCGCGACGCATTACCCGCTGCTTCTCGATCGCCCAGTCACGATCCTTGGCGGCATCGCGCTTGTCGTGGGTCTGCTTGCCCTTGGCCAGCGCCACTTCCAGCTTGATCTTGTTCTTGCTCCAGTACATGGCGGTGGGCACGATCGTGTAGCCATCACGCTCGACCTTGCCAACCAGCTTGTCGATCTCGCTCCGGTGCAGCAGCAGCTTGCGCTCGCGCCGGTCGTTGGCCACCACGTGGGTGGAGGCCTGGATCAGCGGGGTGATCTGCGCGCCGATCAGGAAGATCTCGCCGTCCTTCACATAGGCGTAGGCGTCGACGATGTTGCCGCGGCCAGCGCGGATCGACTTCACTTCCCAGCCCTGCAGGGCCAGGCCGGCTTCGAAGCGGTCTTCGATGTGGTACTCGTGACGGGCACGCTTGTTCAACGCGATGGTCTTGTTGGCCGTCGCGCTCTTTGCTTTATCCTTGCCGGTGTTCTTGCTCATTTCCGTATTGTCTCCGATTCGGGCCCGCCCGGTCGATTGCCGAAGCGTCCTGTATTCATGCCTACTATCCGCCGCAGTGCCCTGGTCGAACATTCGGCCGCGCGCATGTTCGATCTGGTCAACGACGTCCAGGCCTATCCGCGCCGCTTCCGCTGGTGCTCCGACGCCCGCATCCTCGAGCAGGGCGAAGACCGGCTGGTCGCTCGCCTGGACCTGGGCCTGGGTTCGTTCAGCACCTGGTTCCAGACCGAAAACACCCTGCAACGCCCGCACAGCATCGACATGCAGCTGCGCGAGGGGCCGTTCAAGCAACTGCACGGCCGCTGGGAATTCCATGCCCTGGCCGAAGATGCCTGCAAGGTCACCCTCACCCTGGACTTCGAGCCGAGTTCACGCCTGCTGGGTCCGGCGCTGGCCATCGGCTTCCAGGGATTGGCCGATCGCATGGTCAACGATTTCGTCCGCGTCGCCGACGAGGACTGAACGATGATCGAGGTCGAGGTCGTGCTGGCTTGGCCACAGCGGGTGCTGTCGCGCCGGTTGCAGCTGGACGAAGGGACGACCGTGGCTGATGCGATAGCAACGGCCGGGCTCGAAGGCAGTGCCGACTGTCCGGCCGCCGCCGTGCATGGCGTACTGGCGCGACCGCAGCAGGTGCTGCTGGATGGCGATCGTGTCGAGCTGCTGCGCGTGCTGCAGGCCGACCCCAAGGACAACCGCCGGCGTCGCGCGCGCGGCGGGTGATTCCCAGGCCCGTCCCGGAGGACGGGCAGGGTGGCTCAGCGGCCGCCCTTCTTCTTCTTGTCCTTCGGCAGATTGCGGCCGAACTGGCGCACGGTCTGCTGGGCAAGGGCCTTGTCGTTGGCCGGGAAGTAATCGCCTTCCCAACGGGTGACCACATCATTTTCGAAGTACACGACGAAATTCTTCACGTCGGTACGGCCCAGGCGGTTCACGCGCTCGGTCGAGGTGTAGTCCCAGCGCTGGGCGTGGAACGGGTCCGGCACAGAGGGGGTGCCCAGCAGGGCGTTGACCTGCTGCTTGCTCTGCCCGACCTGCAGCTTGGCCACGGCATCTTCCCGGATCAGGTTGCCCTGGTAGATGGGTTGCTTGTAGATGATGCCGCACCCGGTGGTGGACAAGGCGACGGCGGCGACCAACAGGAGATTGCGCATCGGGACTGGCGGTTGGGGAAATCAATCCGATGATACACTCCCGGCGTGCCACCGCGACCCAATCCGAGGCAGCTGGCGCTAAATCGCCAATGAACGGAGACCTATGGAAACCCACGACCTGCGTAAAGTCGGCCTGAAGGTGACCCATCCGCGGATGCGGATCCTGGCGCTGCTCGAGCAGCGCAATGCCCAGCACCACATGACCGCCGAAGACATCTACCGCCAGCTGCTGGAGCATGGCGACGAGATCGGTCTGGCCACGGTGTACCGGGTGCTGACCCAGTTCGAGGCCGCCGGCCTCGTGCTCAAGCACAATTTCGAAGGCGGCCAGGCCGTCTACGAACTCGACCGCGGCGGCCACCACGACCACATGGTCGATGTGGACAGCGGCAAGATCATCGAGTTCGAAAGTACCGAGATCGAAGACCTGCAGCGCAAGATCGCGGCCGATCACGGCTACGAGCTGGAAGAGCACTCGCTGGTGCTGTACGTGCGCAAGAAGCGCAAGTAATCCCCGCAGCCAGCTGATTGCGACGAAACCCCGGGCATGCCCGGGGTTTTTGTTTGTCTGGCCTCAGCGTCGCGGTAGATCCACGCCCTGCGTGGATGGCCCCATCAGGACGTCCAGATCCACCGCCTCGGCCATCGCCCGGTTCCCCGCATCGCCCGGGTGCAGGTGGTCACCGGAGTCGTAGGCAGCCGCCATCCTTGAGGGATCGGCCGGATCGCGCAGGGCCGCGTCGAGGTCGATCACCGCGTCGAACGGGCTGTCCGTGCGCAGCCAGGCGTTGAGCTGCTGGCGCAGGGCGTCCTTGTCCGCGGCGTAGTAGTCGTCCAACGGGGTGCCGGGCAGGGCGCCGGCAAACGGGGTCAGGGTCGTGCCGAGGATGCGCAGGCCGCGTGCGTGGGCGCGCTGGGCCAGGTCGCGGTAGCCGGCCTGCAGCTCGGCCAGGCTGGGCCGGGCCTGCGCTCGGGCAAAGGCCGTGCCCGGCCAGCTGATGTCGTTGATGCCGATCAGCACGATCACACTGGCGACACCGGGCTGGTCGAGCACGTCACGCTGGAAACGCTTGCGGGCCGATTCGCCCATGCCATCGCGCAGCAGGCGACCGCCGGATATGCCGGCATTGACCACCGCTACACCTTCTGGTGCCAGCCGCGCGGCGAGGTGATCGGTCCAGCGCTGGTCCTGGTCGAGGCTGGCGGTGGCGCCATCGGTGATTGAATCGCCGATCACCACCACGCTGCGCGCGATGGCCGGGGCCTCGACGTCGATAGCCGACAGGAGCAGGCGGGCCGTGGTGCTGCTGGCGTCCCGCAGCGCGGGCCCTTGATGCTGGTCGCCCGGCGCAATCCAACTGATCTGCCGTCCTTCCCAATGGAAGGTCTGCAGCGGCGTGCGGTCGGGCAGGTAAACGCTGACCTGCACCGCCTGCCGATCAGCGGTGGGAAGGGGGAGCGGATCGCTCAGGCGGTCCTGCCCGGGCGCAATCACGACCCCGGGCTGGCCGTCGAAGCGCAGCGGCTGCGGCGTGTCCCCCGTATGGGCGGCGATGCTGGCAGCGCCGATCCGCAAAGGTTGGGTGCCGTATACATTGCTCAGCCGGACCCGCAGGCGCGACCCGCCCAGGCTGACGCGAGCGCTCTGGCGAAAGGTCTGGTCCTGCAGTTGGCCGGGAATGAGGGTAGGAAACAGGAAATCGCCGCCCCACACCGGCTGCGGGCTGGCTTGCCAGCTGGCCACCCAGTGCGGGGCAGGTGACGCGGCGGCGGCGCCGGACAGGGCAAGCAGGGCGGTAGAGGTCAGTTGGCTCAGGCGATTCATCGGGATGACCCGGTGGGAGGGACGGTCATGGTGCGTCCAGGGTCATCTGTGAACTAGACTGCGCATGGACAATCATCTGTGAATCGAATTCATTAGCATGGCACGCACCGACATCAACCGATCCGGCGAACTGGAAGTGTTCGTACGGGTGATCGAAACCGGCGGCTTTTCCGCCGCCGCCCGCAGCCTGGAGATGACACCGTCGGCGGTCAGCAAGCTGGTTGCGCGGCTGGAACAACGGCTGGGCACGCGTCTGCTGCAGCGCTCCACCCGCCAGTTGCAGCTGACCCCGGAGGGCTGCGCGTTCTATGAGCGCGGCCTGCGGGTGCTGGCCGATCTGGAAGAGGCCGAACGCTGTGCCAGCGCCCACGCCGAGCCGCGCGGGCGGCTGCGGGTCAATGCCAACGTGCCGTTCGGCCAGCATTTCCTGCTGCCGCTGCTACCGGAATTCCTGCAGCGTCATCCGCAGGTCGGTGTGGACCTGACGCTGACCGACGAGGTGATCGATCTGCTGGAGCAGCGCACGGACGTGGCGGTGCGGGCCGGTCCGTTGAAGAGTTCCAGCCTGGTCGCGCGCCGGCTGGGGGCGACGCGGATGATGATCGTGGCGGCACCGGCCTATGCGGCACGACACGGACTGCCGGCCAATGCCGATGCGCTGCTGGCGCACAACCGGTTGGATATCGGCCATGCACGGTCGGTGCAGGGCTGGCCGCTGCTGCAGGATGGCCAGCAGCAGCGGGTACTGCCGAGCGGAAATGCGCGCGCCAGCAATGGCGACGCGCTGCGTCAGCTGGTGCTGGGTGGGCTGGGCCTGGCCCGGCTGGCGGCGTTCCAGGTGCAGGCCGACATCGCGGCAGGCCGGTTGCTGCCGGTGCTGGAGGACGCCAACCCGGGCGACCTGGAAGAGGTGCACGCGGTGTTCCTGGGGCAGGGGGGCTACCTGCCGCTGCGGGTGCGCGCGTTCCTTGATTTCCTGGTGGAGAACGTCGACCTGACGCAGCCGCGGGGGTAGTGCCGGCCGCTGGCCGGCAGCGTCATGACCTTCGTCCACGTGCGTCGGGTTGCCGGCCAGCGGCCGGCACTACCAGGTCCTCGTCCACGTGCGTCGGGTTGCCGGCCAGCGGCCGGCACTACCAGGCGTCAGGCCTGCAGTAGATCCACGCCATGCGTGGATGAATGCCCGCGATTCACGCGCGCCAACAGGCGTGCAGGGGCCTACACCTGCAGCAGCTTGCGCGCGGCGGCGCGGGCTTCCTTGCTCACTTCCACGCCACCCAGCATGCGCGCCAGCTCTTCCTCGCGGGCCTTTGCGTCGAGCTTCTCCACCGCGCTCTGGGTCATGCCTTCCACCGGTGCCTTGCTGACCCGGTAATGGGCGTGGCCCTTGGAGGCGACCTGCGGCAGATGGGTCACGCACAATACTTGGCGCTTTTCGCCGAGGGCGCGCAGCTTCTGGCCGACGATATCGGCCACCGCGCCACCGATGCCGGAGTCGACTTCGTCGAACACCATGGTCGGCACTGCATCCAGGTCGAGCGCGGCTACTTCGATGGCCAGCGAAATACGTGACAGCTCGCCACCGGAAGCGACCTTGCGCAGCGCACGCGGTGGCTGGCCGGCATTGGCTGCCACCAGGAACTCGACGCGCTCGGCGCCCTGCGGGTCCGGCTTGCCGTTGTCCTGCGGCTCCAGCTCGATCAGGAACTGGCCGCCGCCCATGCCCAGCTCGGCGATGATGCCGGTGGTGGTGGCCGACAGCTCGGCAGCAGCGGTGCGACGGCTGGTGGTCAGTGCTGCAGCCTCGACACGCCAGGCCGCTGCGGCCTTCTCAATTTCGCCGGCCAGACGCTGCAGGCGCTCGTCGGCGCCGCGCAGCTGTTCCACTTCGGCGTGCATGCGCTCACGCTGCGCACCCAGCTCATCCATCGGCACGCGGTGCTTGCGGGCCAGGTCGTGCAGGCGGCCGAGGCGGCGCTCGTTCTCCTCGAACTGGTCTGGATCGGCGTCCAGGTCGTCATGCACCCGGTCGAGCAGGGCCAGCGCCTCGTGCAGCTGGATGGAGGCGCTGTCGATCAGGGCATCGACGTCGCCCAGGCGCGGGTCATGTTCGGCCACCCTGGCCAGTTCATGCCGCACCTGCTGCAGCTGATCCAGCGCCGAGTGGCCTTCGTCGCCGTTGAGCTGGTCCGAAGCTGCCTGGCAGGCGGCCAACAGGGCGCTGGCATGCGCCTGACGGCGATGGCTGGCGCCGAGCGCGGTGATCGACTCCGGCTCCAGATCCTCACGGTCCAGTTCGCGCAGCTGATGTTCGAGGAAGCCGATGCGGTCACTCACGTCGCCCTGTTGCGACAGTGCGAGGGATTCATCGACCAGCGCCTGCCAGGTGGCGGCAGCGCGGCGCACCTGGCGGCGTTCGCTTTCGTTGCGGGCATAGGCGTCCAGCAGGGCCAGCTGCGACGGGCGCGTCAGCAGGGCCTGCTGCTCATGCTGGCCATGGATCTCCACCAGCAGGCCGGCGAGGTCGGCCAGCTGCGCCAGGGTGACCGGGCGGCCGTTGATCCACGAGCGCGAGCCGCCGTCGGCGCGGATCACGCGGCGCAGCTGGCATTGGTCTTCATCGTCCAGCTCATTGCTGGCCAGCCACTGGCGGGCGGCCTGCAGCTGGTCCAGCGCGAATTCGGCCGACAGTTCGGCCCGGGCCGCGCCATGGCGGACCACGCCGCTGTCAGCGCGCAGGCCAGACAGGAAGCCCAGGGCGTCGACCATCAGCGATTTGCCCGCGCCGGTCTCGCCTGAAACCACGGTCATGCCCGGCCCGAACTCCAGTTCGGTGGCGCGGACGACGGCGAAATCCTTGATTGAAAGATGTCTGAGCATGGGTAAGGGGGTGTCTGCAGCCGCGCAACGCTAGCACGCGCGGCGGGGTCGTCCAATGACTTGCCAAGGGGATGCGTCGCCATTATCTAATGTCCCTGTCTCACAGGTTGATTCCATGCACGGTTCTCCCGACCAACTTGCCCCGCGCGCGCGGCACCTGCTGCGCACGCTGATCGCGCGCTACATCCAGGATGGCGAGCCCGTGGGTTCGCAGACGCTGGCGCGCGTGGCCGGCCTGGAGGTCAGTCCGGCCACCATCCGCAACATCCTCGGTGACCTGGAAGACCTGGGCCTGCTGGCCTCGCCGCATACGTCGGCGGGCCGGATTCCGACCGCCCATGGCTACCGGGTGTTCGTCGACAGCCTGTTGCAGATGCAGCCGCCGGGCGAAGGGGAGCTGGCCCGACTGCGTCAGGAGCTGGCCGGAGGCGGCAGTACCCAGGCGCTGCTCGGCAGTGCGTCGGAGCTGCTGTCGGCGATGAGCCACTTCGTTGGCGTGGTCAGCGCGCCGCGCCGCGAGCAGTTCGCCTTCCGCCAGATCGATTTCGTGGCGCTGGACGGGCGCCGGGTGCTGGCGATCCTGGTGTTTGCCGACAATGAAGTGCAGAACCGGGTGATCGAGACCCGCCAGGACTTCGCACCGGGGCAGCTGGAGCAGGTGGCCAACTACCTCAATGCCCACTTTGCCGGGCTGCCCCTGGCCGAGATCCGTACCCGCCTGCTGCTGGAGCTGCGCGACGCCCGTTCCGAGCTGGAACAGGTGCTGGCGCACAGCGTCGAGCTGGCCGAGCAGGCCCTGCAGCCGCCGGCCGACGACATGCTGGTGGCCGGCCAGACGCGTCTGATGGGGGTGCAGGACCTGTCCGACCTGGAGCGCCTGCGCGAGCTGTTCGAGCTGTTTTCCAGCAAGCGCGAGATCCTGCAGCTGCTGGAGCGGACCATCCAGGCCCCCGGCGTGCGCATCTTCATCGGCGAGGAAACCGGCGTGGTACCCCTGCAGGGCGTCTCGCTGGTCACCGCGCCGTACACCGCCAACGGCCAGGTACTGGGCGTGCTGGGCGTGATCGGGCCGAAGCGGATGGCTTACGACCGCATGATTCCGCTGGTCCAGGCCACCGCCGATGTGCTCGGCGCGGCCTTTTCGCCGGGCGGGCGAACTCCGGGTGCATCGGACGCTTGAAACGCAGCATCCCGCCCACACTAGGGTGGGTGGAGGCGGAGAGTGACCGCCAGGGACCCAGACATGAATCAAGATCAGCCAGACATCGCCGCCCAGCAGGCCGCCGCCGACGCAGCTGCCGCCGAGGGCGTCAACGAACAGATCGAACAGCTCCGTGCCGAAGTGGAGCAGGTCAAGGCCGAAGCGCTGCGTGAGCGCGCCGACCTCGACAACCAGCGCAAGCGCGTGGCCCGCGACATCGAACAGGCGCGCAAGTTCGCCAACGAGAAGCTGCTGGGCGAACTGCTGCCGGTATTCGACAGCCTCGATGCCGGCCTCAAGGCCGCCGGCGACGATGCCCATCCGCTTCGCGAGGGCCTGGAGCTGACCTACAAGCAGCTGCTGAAGGTCGCTGGTGACAACGGCCTGGTGCTGCTGGACCCGACCGGGCAGCCGTTCAACCCGGAACACCACCAGGCGATCAGCCAGGTCGCTGCCCCCGGCGCCGCCCCGGGCAGCGTGGTGACCGTGTTCCAGAAGGGCTACCTGCTCAACGAGCGCCTGCTGCGGCCGGCGCTGGTGGTGGTTGCCGCCGATTGACCGCGGGCGCCGGGCCTGGCCTGGCGCGGGTTTTCCCGCCGCGACCGGGGCATCGGCACGACCGACGCTGAACGTGTTGGGCGAACGGAAACACAGCGTTCGGGGGATGGCTTGAATGTTCCACGAGCCTCCCCCACATCCCATTCATCCACCGGCCGAACGGCCGGACTGACAAAAACAACATCCTTCAAGGAGTCTCCCCCATGGGCAAGATCATTGGTATCGACCTCGGCACCACCAACTCGTGCGTGGCGATCATGGACGGCGGCAAGGCCCGCGTCATCGAAAATTCGGAAGGCGATCGCACCACCCCGTCGATCGTCGCCTACACCAAGGACGGCGAAGTCCTGGTCGGTGCCTCGGCCAAGCGCCAGGCCGTGACCAACCCGAAGAACACCTTCTACGCGGTGAAGCGCCTGATCGGCCGCAAGTTCACCGACGCCGAAGTGCAGAAGGACATCGCGCACGTCCCGTACAGCATCCTGGCCCATGACAATGGCGATGCCTGGGTGGCCACCAGCGATGCCAAGAAGATGGCACCGCAGGAAATCTCGGCCAAGGTGCTGGAGAAGATGAAGAAGACCGCCGAGGACTTCCTCGGTGAGAAGGTCACCGAAGCGGTCATCACCGTGCCGGCCTACTTCAACGACAGCCAGCGCCAGGCAACCAAGGACGCTGGCCGCATCGCCGGCCTGGACGTCAAGCGCATCATCAACGAGCCGACCGCGGCCGCGCTGGCCTATGGCCTGGACAAGGGCGACAACAAGGATCGCAAGATCGTTGTGTACGACCTGGGCGGCGGCACCTTCGACGTCTCGGTGATCGAGATCGCCAATGTCGACGGCGAGAAGCAGTTCGAAGTGCTGGCCACCAACGGCGACACCTTCCTGGGTGGCGAAGACTTCGACAACCGCGTCATCGAGTACCTGGTTGAAGAGTTCAACAAGGACCAGGGCATCGACCTGCGCAAGGATCCGCTGGCCCTGCAGCGCCTGAAGGATGCTGCCGAGCGCGCCAAGATCGAGCTGTCCAGCGCCCAGCAGACCGAAGTGAACCTGCCGTACGTCACCGCTGACGCGTCGGGTCCGAAGCACCTGAACATCAAGCTGACCCGCGCCAAGCTGGAGTCGCTGGTGGAAGAGCTGATCAGGAAGTCGATCGAGCCGTGCCGCGTTGCGTTGAATGACGCCGGCCTGCGTTCGAGCGACATCAGCGAAGTGATCCTGGTCGGCGGCCAGACCCGCATGCCGAAGGTGCAGCAGGCTGTCACCGAGTTCTTCGGCAAGGAACCGCGCAAGGACGTCAACCCGGACGAAGCCGTGGCACTGGGTGCTGCGATCCAGGGCGGCGTGCTTGGCGGCGACGTCAAGGATGTGCTGCTGCTGGACGTGACCCCGCTGTCGCTGGGCATCGAAACCATGGGCGGTGTGTTCACCAAGATCATCGAAAAGAACACCACCATCCCGACCAAGGCCTCGCAGGTGTTCTCCACCGCCGAGGACAACCAGTCGGCCGTGACCGTGCACGTGCTGCAGGGTGAGCGCGAACAGGCCCGCTTCAACAAGTCGCTGGCCAAGTTCGACCTGTCCGGCATCGAGCCGGCCCCGCGCGGCCTGCCGCAGGTGGAAGTGTCCTTCGACATCGACGCCAACGGCATCCTGCACGTGTCGGCCAAGGACAAGAAGACCAACAAGGAACAGAAGGTCGAGATCAAGGCCGGTTCGGGTCTGTCCGAGGAAGAGATCGCACGCATGGTCGCCGACGCGGAAGCCAACCGCGAAGAAGACAAGAAGTTCCAGGAGCTGGTGCAGGCCCGCAACCAGGCCGATGCCCTGATCCACGGCACCCGCAGCGCGATCACCGAGCACGGCAGCAAGGTTGGTGGCGAAGTGATCGGCAAGGTGGAAGCGGCCCTGGCCGATCTGGAAACCGCGATGAAGGGTGACGACAAGGCGCAGATCGAAGCCAAGTCGAAGGTGCTGGAAGAAGCTGGCCAGTCGCTGTTCGCTGCGGCTTCGGCCGACCAGGGCGGTGCAGCCCCGGGTGCCGACGCCGGCAATGCGGGCAAGGCGCAGGATGACGTGGTGGACGCCGAGTTCACCGAAGTCAAGGACGACAAGAAGTCCTGATCCGGACCGACACGGGACGCTGGTTTCCAGCGTCCCGTTGTCGTACCAGGGTCCTGACCGCCCTCTGGCGTGTCGGGGCGCCCGACGCAAGAGCGGACCTGGTTCCGCTCTTCCGCTTTGACGAATCCCGACTTTCCGGAATGCGATCCACGATATGAGCAAGCGCGATTACTACGAAGTGCTGGGCGTTGCCCGCACCGCCACCGACGAAGAACTGAAGAAGTCCTACCGCCGTTGCGCGATGAAGTTCCACCCGGACCGCAACCCGGGCGATGCGGCGGCCGAAGCCTCCTTCAAGGAGTGCAAGGAAGCCTACGAAGTCCTGTCCGACGGCAACAAGCGCCGCATGTACGACAGCCATGGCCATGCCGCGTTCGAACACGGCATGGGCGGTGGTGGCGGTGGTCCGGGCGGCCCGGACATGAACGATATTTTCGGCGACATCTTCGGCAACATCTTTGGTGGTGCCGGCGGTGGTGGCCCGCGCCAGGCGCGTCGCGGCGCCGACATCGGTTACGTGATGGAGCTGGACCTGGAAGAAGCGGTGCGTGGCGTCGAGCGCCGCATCGAGATTCCGACCCTGGCCGAATGCGGCGACTGCGATGGCAGCGGCTCGGAAGACGGCAAGGTCGAGACCTGCAACGTCTGCCATGGTCGTGGCCAGGTGCGCATCCAGCGCGGCATCTTCGCCATGCAGCAGGCCTGCCACAACTGTGGTGGCCGTGGCCAGATCATCGCCAAGCCCTGCAAGACCTGCCACGGCAACGGCCGTGTCGAAGAAGACAAGGTGCTGTCGGTGAAGGTGCCGGCGGGCGTGGATACCGGCGACCGCATCCGCCTGGCGGGTGAGGGCGAGGCCGGCCCTGCGGGGACGCCACCGGGCGATCTGTACGTGGAAGTGCGCGTGCGCGAGCACCACATCTTCCAGCGCGACGGTGACGACCTGCACTGCGAAGTGCCGATCCGCATTTCGCAGGCCGCACTGGGCGATACCGTGCGCGTGGCCACCCTCGGTGGTGAAGCGGAAATCCGTATCCCGGCCGAGACCCAGACCGGCAAGCTGTTCCGCCTGCGCGGCAAGGGCGTGCGTTCGGTGCGCAGCCGCAGCGAGGGTGACCTGTACTGCCGCGTGGTAGTGGAGACGCCGGTCAACCTCACCAGCGACCAGCGCAAGCTGCTGGAGCAGTTCGAAGCCACCTTCAACGGCGAGGATGCGCGCAAGCATTCGCCGAAGTCGGCGACCTTCATCGACGGCGTCAAGGGCTTCTGGGATCGGATGACGTCCTGATCCCTTGAGGGAAATGTTGAACGACAGCGCCGGGCCATGCCCGGCGTTTTCGTTTCCGGCGCAGCAGATCCGCACCATGCGTGGACGCGGTGCGACGGATCAACGGAAGAATGCCGCCGGCGTCTGCCCCAGCTGCCGTTTGAACATGCTGGTGAATGCACTGGGGCTGTCGTAGCCCATCGCCAGCGCAACATCGATCACCTTCTCGCCGCGGGCCAGCCGTTCCATCGCGGCCAGCAGGCGCGCCTGCTGCCGCCACTGGCCGAAGGTCATGCCCAGTTCGCTGGCGAAGTGGCGCTGGATGGTTTTCACGTCGATCGCCAACGCCTGCGCCCAGTCCTGCAGGGTCGCCTCGTCGCCGGGATGTTTCTGGATGTGCTGGCAGATCCTGTGCAGGCGCGGGTCGACGGGCTCGGGCAGGTGCAACGGCAGTACGTCCATGCGGCGCAGTTCGTCGAGCATCAGCCGCACCACGCGGCCATCGCGGCTGTCTTCTTCATGCGGCCCGTCGATCAGGATGGCTGCCTGCAGCAGTTCGCGCAGCAGGGGGGCCACCTGCACGGCGAAGGGCTCGGCGGGGAGCTGCGGGGCGAATGACGGTTCGATGTACAGGCTGCGCATGTGCACCTCGGCGATGCAGTCGACCGCATGCGCCATGCCCGCCGGCATCCAGATGGCGCGGGTGGAGGGCACCACCCAGCGGCCGACCTCCGAGCGCACCACCATCAGCCCGGACATGGAATAGACCAGCTGGTGCCGCCGGTGCTTGTGCGCCGCGATGTGGGTGCCGGCGCGGTAGTCGCGTGCGCGGCAGGTGACCGGGCGATGCACCGGCACCTCGTTCCACGGCGCGGTTTCGCGGATGGGGCAGGGGGTGTCCTTTTTGCGATAGGCCATGACCAGAACGCGGCAGAAGGGAGCGGGTGGCCACCGTAGCATGCACGGCTCGCCCCCATCCTGACCGTGCGCAATGTCGACTCTGGCTTCTCCCGCCGTATCCGCCCGCCCCGTATCGCCCGGAGTGCTGGCGGCAATCTCCAGCTCGCACATGGTCAACGACATGATGCAGTCGCTGATCCTGGCCATCTATCCGGTGATCAAGGGCGGCTTCAATCTCAGCTTCACCCAGATCGGCCTGATCACGCTGACCTACCAGCTCACCGCCTCGATCTTCCAGCCGCTGGTCGGCCTTGCCACCGACCGGCGGCCGGCCCCGTACTCGCTGCCGATCGGCATGGCCTCGACCTTGTGCGGCATGCTGCTGCTCGGCTTTGCGCCCAACTACGCGATGGTGCTGCTTGCCGCCGCGCTGGTCGGTATCGGTTCGGCCATCTTCCATCCGGAAGCCTCGCGCATCGCACGCCTCGCCTCCGGCGGCCGTCATGGCCTGGCGCAGTCGGTATTCCAGGTGGGAGGCAACTTCGGCACGGCGCTGGGGCCGCTGATCGCCGCAGCGGTGATCGTGCCCTATGGCCAGCATGCCGCATCGTGGTTTGCCGGTGCAGCGTTGATCGGCATTGCCCTGCTGACCTATGTCGGTCGCTGGTACTCGCTGCATCTGGGCGCGCCCCGGCCAGCAGCACACGGTGTGACTGCCGCGCGCCATCCGCCGCGCACGATCGCCCGGGTGCTGGCCATCCTGCTGGTGCTGATCTTCAGCAAGTACTTCTACATGGCCAGCATCGGCAGCTACTTCACCTTCTACCTGATGCATCATTTCGGCATTCCGGTGGCGCAGGCGCAGCTGCATCTGTTCGCCTTCCTGGTGGCGTCCGCCGCGGGTGGATTCTTCGGCGGTCCGCTGGGCGATCGTATCGGTCGCAAGCCGATCATCTGGGCCTCGATCCTGGGCGTGGCACCGTTCGCGCTGATGCTGCCGCATGCCGACCTGCTGTGGACGACGGTGCTGGCGGTGCTGATCGGCTTCGTGCTGTCTTCGGCCTTCTCGGCGATCGTGGTCTATGCGCAGGAAATGATGCCGCACCGCATTGGCATGGTGTCCGGGTTGTTTTTTGGCTTTGCCTTCGGCATGGGCGGCCTCGGCGCAGCGGTGCTCGGTCTGCTGGCTGACAAGACCAGCATCGAATTCGTCTACCAGCTGACCGCGTTCCTGCCGTTGCTGGGCATCGTCGCGGCCTGGCTGCCGCCGTCCAGGCCTACTGCGCACTGAGGGGTGTTCTTCGGCAGGGCTGCGCCCTGCACCTGCAGATGCTTCAAGCCAAGGCAACGGCCGAAGCAAAAGCAGGTTCCCTGTGGGTAGGCGGGGTGGGTCCGGTTGCGGGGGACGCTGCAAGTACGTCCCTGTAAGCTCGGTCGCGCCATCCATGGCGCTCACGCCCCCGCAACCGGACCCACCCCGCCTTCGACGGATTTCCGCAATCTGTCGGGATGGCATGGCTTGCTCTTGGTGGGTGTCGACCTTGGTCGACACGTCGTGGATGCTCTTCGATTCGAATTCGAAATATTCGATTCCGATGGAGATTCATCCACGCATGTCGTGGATCCATCACCATCCGTCACCGGGAAACTGTCGGGGGCGGGGCGGTATGGGGCTGCAGGACCGTTGGCGCCATGGATGGCGCCATCGAGCCCCCATGGATGGGTTTACGGCGTGTCCTGCAGCCCCATACCGCCCCGCCAAACCAGAGAATAGCCAGAGCCGGCTGTTGCTGTTGCCTCGGCTTTGGCTGTGGCTGTTGCCTCTGCAGGTGCAGGGCGCAGCCCTGCCGAAAACCCCCTTGGGCGTAGAATGCGGGCATGAGCGAATCCCTCGACAACCACCTGGTCCACGGCCGCCGCCAGCGGCCCGACGGCCCTTCGCCGATCGATGTCATTTCGGTCCAATCACAACTGGTCTACGGCCATGCCGGCAACAGCGCCGCGCTGCCCCCGATGCGTGCGCTCGGCGTGCGCGTGGCCTCGATCCCGACCACGCTGCTGAGCAATGCGCCGTTCTACGAGACCACCCGTGGCCGTGTGCTGCCCAGCGACTGGTTTGCCGATCTGCTGCTCGGCACGCATGAACGGGGTCTTCCGCAGCGGGCGAAGATGCTGGTCTCCGGTTACTTCGGCAGCGCTGCCAACGGTACGGCCTTTGCTGATTGGCTGGACGAGATCCTGCCGGCATGTCCGCAGCTGCGCTACTGCCTGGACCCGGTGATCGGCGATACCCACACTGGCCCCTACGTGGAGCCGGGACTGGAAGCAATCTTCGCTGAGCGCCTGCTGCCGCATGCATGGCTGGTTACCCCGAATGCCTTCGAACTCGGTCGCCTGACCGGCATGCCGGCGCTGGCCGAAGCCGATGCCATTGCTGCTTCGCGCGCGCTGCTGGCACGGGGGCCGCAGTGGGTGCTGGCACACAGCGTCGGCGGCAATCCGGGCGAGCTGGTGACGCTGGCTGTGGGGCGCGAGGAAACCTGGCGCTGGACCTCGCCGCTGCTGCCGGTGGATGTGGCAGGCACCGGCGATGTGCTGATGTCGCTGATGGTGTCCTTCCTGTTGCGTGGTGAGCCGATGCAGATGGCCATCTCGCGGGCCATCGCCGGCACCCATGCGGCGCTGGAGGCGACCCTGGCCCACGGCTTCGAAGAGTTCGACGTGATCGCGGCCGCACCGGCGGCACTGGCCGACGGCATGCGCTTCCGCGCCGAACGGCTGGCATGAGCGATCTGCACGAACGCACGCCGCGCACGGTCGGCATCGTCGGCAGTGCCGGCGCCTATGGACGCTGGCTGACCCGGTTCTTCGAACAGCACATGCAGGTGCGTGTGATCGGCCACGATCCGGCCGATCCGGGTTCGCATGCGCCGGAGCAGTTGCTGGAACAGGCCGACGTGTTGGTGTTCTCCGCACCGATCCGGCACACGTCCACGTTGATCGCCGAGTACGCGCGCCTGTCGGCGGGCCGCGAGCAGGAACGCTTGTGGCTGGATGTGACCTCGGTGAAGGAAGCGCCGGTGCAGGCGATGCTGGCCTCGTGCGCCGAAGTGGTGGGCCTGCATCCGATGACGGCGCCGCCCAAGGCGCCGACCCTGAAGGGCCGGGTGATGGTGGTCTGCGAGGCCAGGCTGCTGCATTGGCGGCCCTGGGTCGACGCGTTGTGCCTGTCACTGCAGGCCGAATGCGTACGCGCCACCCCGCAGCACCATGACCAGATGATGGCGCTGGTGCAGGCGATGGTGCATGCGACCCACTTGGCCCAGGCAGGTGTGCTGCGCGAGTACCAGCCGCAGCTGGGCACGCTGGCGGCGATGCTGCCGTATCGATCGGCCTCGTTCGAACTGGATACCGCGATCATCTCGCGCATCCTGTCGTTGAATCCGGCGATCTACGAAGACATCCAGTTCGGCAATCCCTATGTGGCGCCGATGCTGCAACGCCTGATCGGCCAGCTGCAGACGCTGCAGGTACAGGTGGGGCAGGGCGACGACGCTGCGCGGGGCGCGTTCCGCGATCACCTGCTGGAGGCCAACAGGAGTGCCTTCGGCGATCAGGCCCTGGCTGCGGGCAACTACACCTTCGAGCGCGTCGGCTATCTGCTGGCCGACCTGACGGAGCGCAATGCACTGTCGGTGCATCTGCCTGAAGACCGCGCCGGTTCGTTGCGTGAGCTGCTGAACGTGTTCGAGCAGCATGGCATCAGCCTCGCCTCGATCCACTCCTCGCGCACGCCTGCTGGCGAAGTGCATTTCCGCATCGGTTTCGTGGCCGGCAGTGAGCCAGGGGCTATAGCGGCAGCCGCGGCCGAAGTGGATGCCAGCGGGATCGGCCGGGTGCTGGCGTAACGCCATTCATCCACAGGGCGTGTGGATGGCTTCTGCGCAAACATGTGGATAACCGGCGGCAGGCCTTGGCGTGCAAGGCTGTCAAGATGGTTGGTCAAAAAATGACCAACCTTTTTTCTGGCCTGAACAGCAGTAGAGCCGGGGCATGCCCGGCTCCGCGGTGGATCGCTAGATCGACAACCTGACCTCACCGCCGCTGGTGGTGAACTCGCGGCCGTTGCGTACCAGCTGGCGTCCGTCATCAAGCTCATAACGCGGCGTCGCTTCGGAGCCATGCCCACTGCCGCTGGCCTCGGGCTTGAACTCGATGATGATGTGGCTTTCGCCATTGCTGTCGACAGCAGGGAACTGACGGAACGACATGCTTGGCCTCCTTCAGTGGTTCTTCGCTACGCCACCAGAGTGATCCGGCCGGTGTTAGCCGGCCGTCATCAATCGATGAACTGCAGGCGTGCAAGCTCCGCATACAGGCCGCCTTCAGCCAGCAGCTGCGTATGCGTGCCTTCGGCCACGATACGGCCATGGTCCATCACCACGATGCGGTCGGCCTTCAGCACGGTCGCCAGCCGGTGGGCGATGACTACCGTGGTGCGCCCCGCCATCAAGCGTTCCAGCGCCTGCTGCACGCCATGTTCGCTCTGTGCATCCAGCGCGCTGGTGGCTTCGTCGAGCAGCAGGATCGGTGCGTCCTTCAGCAAGGCACGGGCGATCGCCACGCGCTGCTGCTGGCCACCGGACAGGCGGGCACCGCGCTCGCCCAGTTCGCTGTCGTAGCCCTCTGGCAGCGCACGCAGGAAGGCGTCGGCCTCGGCGGCACGGGCTGCGTCCTCCACCTCGGCGTCACTGGCCTCCAGCCGACCATAGCGGATGTTGTCGCGCGCACTGGAGGCGAACAATGTCGGTTGCTGCGGCACCAGCGCCAGCTGCGCGCGAAGCTCGGCCGGATCGACCTCGCGCACATCGATGCCGTCCACGCAGATGCGGCCGCTTGCCGGATCGTGGAAGCGCAGCAGCAACGACAGCACCGTGCTCTTGCCGGCGCCTGACGGGCCGACCAGGGCGACGGTTTCACCCGGCCGCACGTGCAGGTTGAAATGGTCCAGCGCGGGCTGGTCCGGTCGCTGCGGGTAGTTGAACACCACGTCGTCGAAACGGATCTCGCCACGCAGCGGCTGTGGCAGCGCACGCGGCTTGGCCGGCGCACGGATCTCGATGTCTTCCTGCAGCAGCTCGCCGATGCGGCCCATGCCGCCGGATGCGCGCTGCAGTTCGTTCCACACTTCGGCCAGCGCACCGACCGAACCACCACCGATCAGTGCGTACAGCACGAACTGGCCCAACGTACCGGCGCTGAGCCGCCCGTCGATGACGTCGTGCGCGCCCAGCCACAACACCCCGACAATCGCACCGAACACCAGCAGGATGGCGCTGGCGGTCACCAGCGACTGCGCGCCGATGCGCCGGCGCGCGGCACGGATCGCATCGCCCAGCGCATGGTCGAAACGGCCGCGTTCATAGGGCTCGCGCGCATGCGCTTGCACGGTGCGCACCGCGCCCAGCGTTTCGCTGGCCAGGCTGTTGGCATCGGCAATGCGGTCCTGGCTGCTGCGCGCGATGGTACGCAGCTTGCGCGCGCCGATGATGATCGGCAGCACTGCCAGCGGGATGCCGAGCAGCGACCAGGCGGCCAGCCGCGGACTGGTGACAAACAGCATCGCCAGGCTGCCGACCACGGTGACACTGCTGCGCAGCGCCACGGACATGGTCGAGCCGACCACGCTGCGCAGCAGTTCGCTGTCGGCGGTCAGGCGCGAAACCAGCTCGCCGCTGCGGCTGCGGTCGTGGAAGCCGGCGCCGAGCTGGATCAGGTGCGCGTACAGCCGGCTGCGCAGATCCGCCACGACCTTCTCGCCGAGCAGCGAAACAAAGTAGAAGCGCGCCGCCGTCGCCAACGCCAGCACCACAGCGACCAGCATCAGCAATGCAAAGGCACGGTTGATCTGGCCCCCGCTGCTGAAGCCGTGGTCGATCATCTGCTTCACCGCCGGCGGCAGGCTCAGGGTCGCCGCTGAAGAAACGGCCAGGGCCAGCAGCCAGGCGCTGAACAATCCGCTGTGGCGGCGCACGAACGGCCACAGTGTGCGCAGGCTGCCGAGGCGGCGCAGCGGCGGGGAGGCCGGGTCGGTCGCCGGTGCGTCCTTGTCAGTCATCGAGGCGGTCATCTTGGATACGGATACGATCACGGGTGGCGTCGCGCAGGCGGATTTTCAATGCGTCGACCTGCTCTGCGGGCAATTCCACCCGCAATCTCACGCCATTGGCATCGAACTGTTCATCGCGCTTTTCGGCCGCGTGGGCCGGCAGGGCCGCATGCAGCGCGCCCAGGTCCTCGAATCCAGCCACCAGCTGCAGCCGCGCCATCGCCACCAGTGGCAGGCGCGGCGCGGTGCGCAGGCATTCGGCAGCGGCGCCGCCGTAAGCCCGGACCAGGCCACCGGCGCCCAGCTTGATGCCGCCGAACCAGCGGGTGACCACCACCATCACCCGGTCGAATCCCTGGCCATCGATGGCGGCCAGGATCGGGCGGCCCGCGGTGCCGGCGGGCTCGCCGTCATCGCTGGAGCGATAGTCCTGGCCGTGCCGGTAGGCCCAGCAGTTGTGGGTCGCATCGGCTACCGATACGTCCTGCAGAAATGCCATCGCCGCAGACGCGCTCTCGATCGGCGCGGCATGCGCGATGAAGCGGCTGTGCTTGACGTCCAGGGTGTGGTTGACCGGTTGGGCGAGGGTGTCGGGCATTCCCTTCATTCTACGGGCTTGCCGCCGACGTGCCTCAGTCGTCCAGCAACGGTCGCACATCCTTTGGCAGGCGCGCCTCTGGATAGGTCTGCAGATAACGCTCCAGGCTCGCCCGGGCCAGGTCGCGCTGGCCGGCGTCGCGGCGCTCGCGGATCTTCTGCAGCCATTGCCGGCGTGGCAGCCGGGCATCGGCCTGCACTTCGGCCTGTACCGCGTCCGCGCTGAGGTTCGCGTCGCTTGCGCGGCGCATGACGCCAGGCGCGGTTCTGCCGGCCGCGTCCTGCTTGGCCGCGGTGAGCGCGACGCGGTCTTCGGCCGTGGCCTGTGCGGAGGATATTGATTCGGCCGCCGCCGCAGTGGCCTTGCGCGCCCTCATCGCCGCGGCAGGGGCCGCAGGCGCAGGTGCCGAATAGGCTTCGGCCGCGGGGGGCGCTGCCGCTGGCATCGGAGGCGGCGCAAACGCTGTGTCGGCTGCCGGCGCAGGTGGCGGTGCCGGCGCCATCATCGGAGCAGGTGCCTGCCGGGGTGCGGCAGGCGCGGGTTTCACCACCTCCGCGATGGTCGGTGCCGGTGCCGGTGCTGCCTTGGCCGCCGCAGGTGCCGGTGCTGCGGCCGGTGCAGGTACCGGTGCGGCTTCGGTGGCCGCGACATCGGCGGCCGCGCTGTCGTAGGCCGTGCCTTCGGCGCTCGCATCGGCCGCCATTTCCTGTGTAGCCGGCGCGGTGGCAACTGCCTCGGCAGGGGCCGAGGGCGGCTCTGGACGCATCTGCCAGGCGATGCCAACGGCGAACACCGCCGATGCGGCCACGCCGAATACGGCCGGCCAGCGGCGGCGCGGGCGCAGCGTGCGCGGTGCCACCGGCGCTGGGGCCGCCTCGCGTGCTGGCGTCTCCACGGCCGCACGCGCAGCGGCGAGGATCGCCGCATCCAGTGCCGGCGGAGGGCCCTGTTCGGTGCGGCGCCCAAGCAGGCGTGCCAGTTCGCGTTCTTCCGGCGTCAGTGCATCGTCTCGGTTCATGCGTTCAGTCCCGCACGCAGCTTGTCCATCGCATAGCGCAGCCGCGATTTCACGGTTTCCCGGCCAACGCCGGTGATCTGGCCGATCTCCTCCAGGCTCAGTTCCTGTTCCAGCCGCAGCTGCAGCACTTCGCGCTGTTCTGCGGGCAATTCTTCCATCGCCAGCTGGATGCGGCGACGTTGCTCGAATTCGGACAGTTCCGCTTCCGGTGTCTGCCCATCTTCCAGCGCGGCCAAGCGCAGATCGGCATCGGCCGGTGCAGGGGGGCGATGGCGGGCGGCGCGCCAGTGGTCGTTCAGGCGGTTGTGGGCGATGCGGAACAGCCAAGTGCTGAAGGCGGCATCGGCCTGCCAGCCTGCACGCGCGCTGATCACCCGCTGCCAGACGTCCTGGAACATCTCCTCGGCCAGCGCGGTGTCGCGCAGCTGCCGCAGCAGGAAGCCGAACAGGCGCTTGCGATGACGGGCATACAGGCTTTCGAACGCGTGCACTTCACCGGCGGCCCAGGCCAGCATCAAGGCTTCATCGGTTGGCAGGGCGCTGGCATCCACGCCGTACAGGGTAAGCCCTGCAGGCGGTGGCGCATAGCCAGCGATGGGGTGGGACAGGGCGACAGTCACGGCAGGAACCGGGAGGGGATCGAAAGGAAAAACGCCCGAGGGCACGTTTCGGGGTTGCCGGGCTTCCATTGCCCCCCGGGTGGCGCGTTATGCTCGGTAATTCAGGGGAGGCGGCGCTCAGGCGGCGCCAAGAGAACGTCATTTGTCCACCGAAGCCGACCGCGCGCTGGAAGCGTCAAACAACGAGCCTGTGCTGAGCGCAGCGCTGGTGCGCGCGCTGCATGCGCTGCTGCCGGAAACGGCGATCGTGCGCGTCGGCTGGGACGATCCGCAGCTCGGCAGCGGGCAGGGCGGTTGGCCGATCGGCGGTGGCGAGGAGGACATCTGGCAGCCGCTGGCCGACCATGCTGAAGGCCGCCACGGCTGGGAATACGACGGCGCCCGGCTGCTGCTGTCGGTACGCGGCGCGACGCCTTCCCCGGCCTGGTGGGGGCTGGCCCGGCAGGCCATGGAGCTGGCCCTGCAGCGGGGCCGCCAGGCGGGGCAGATCAAGGCGCTGGAAGAAGCTGAGCGGTTACAGCAGGCCCTGTTCCAGATTGCCGACCTGGCCGGTGCCGACCTGGAAATGAGCGAGATGCTGCGCCACGTGCATGGCGTGCTGGGCACGCTGATGTATGCGCAGAACTGCTACATCGTCGAGTATGACGATGCCCGCCGGCAGATCCGCTTCCTGTACTTCGCCGACCAGGTCGATGATTTCGTCGCCGATCCTGCCCAGGGCTACGACATCGACCAGATGCCGCGCAGCCTGACAGTAGCGCTGCTGCGGCATGGCCGGCCGTTGAGCGGGCCTTCGCGCGAACTGCTGGCGCGGGTAGACCAGGAGCACGACCCGCAGCGCGGTCCGGAGAGCCTGGACTGGCTGGGCGTGCCGATGCTGCGCGATGGCCGGGTGTGTGGTGCGATCGTGGTGCAGAGCTACGAGCATGCCGACCGCTACGGCGAGGCCGAACGGGCCCTGCTGGGTTTTGTCGCCCAGCACGTGCAGACCGCCATGGACCGCCGCCAGGCGCAGGTGCGGCTGGAGCAGCAGGTGGAACGCCGCACGCAGGAACTGCAGCGCGCCAATCTCAGCCTGCAGGATGAAGTGGCCGAGCGCCGCCGCGCCGAGCAGTTGCAGACCGCGCTGTACAACATCGCCGAAATGGCGATGTCGGCCGACAGCCTGGCGCAGTTCTACGGGCAGGTGCACGGCGTGGTCGGGCGCTTGCTGGATGCGCGCAATTTCTATATCGCGCTGGTCAATGCCGAGGGCGATGGGCTGGATTTCGTCTATTCGGTCGACGAGCACAACGCGAGTCGTGCACCGCGCGCGTTCAGTCGTGGCCTGACCGAGTACGTAGTCCGCCATCGTCGGCCCCTGCTGGCCTCGCGTGCGCAGATCGATGCGCTGCTGGAAACCGGCGAGGTGCGCGAATCCGGCGCACGTTCGCAGTGCTGGCTCGGCGTGCCGTTGCTGCGCGACGACGAAGTGGTCGGTGCGATCGTGGTGCAGAGTTACACCGAGCAGATCGCCTTCAGCGTGCATGACCAGCGCCTGCTGATCTTCGTTGCGCAGAACATCGGCACCGGTCTTGCGCGCCAGCGCGACCAGCAACGACTGCGCTCGGCGCATGCCGAGCTGGAAAAGCGGGTGGAGGAGCGCACCCGCGAGCTGGGCGAGGTGAACGAAAAACTGCTGGGCCAGATCGGCGAGCGCCTGCGCGCCGAGCAGCGACTGACCCACCAGGCGATGCACGACGCGCTGACCGGACTGCCCAATCGCCTGCACCTGCTGGACAGGCTGCAGGATGCGCTGGCGCTGGCCCGGCGCGAAGGTGGCCCGGTGTTCGCGGTGCTGTTCCTGGACCTTGACCGCTTCAAGCTGGTCAACGACAGCATCGGTCACGCCGCCGGCGATCGCATGCTGGTGGAAGTAGCCAAGCGCATCGTGTCCATGGCCGGCGACAACGATGTGGTGGCGCGCCTGGGCGGTGATGAGTTCGCCGTGCTGCTGCACTGTCCGGAGGGCCTGGCGCAGGCGCTGGATTTCGGCCAGCGGCTGTTGCTGGCGCTGCAGGAATCGATGTGGATCGCCGGTCGCGAGCTGTTCCCCTCCGGCAGCCTGGGCATCGCCTTGTGGAACCCGCGCTATCGCACCGGCGAGGAACTGCTGCGCGACGCCGATGCGGCGATGTACCGGGCCAAGGCCCAGGGCCACGACCGCTGCTCGATCTTCGATGAGGAAATGCGCGAGCAGGCGCTGCGCAGCCTGGATCTCGAGGCCGACCTGCGGCGGGCGATCAACAACCGTGATTTCGTGCCGTTCTACCAGCCGATCGTGCGCCTCTCCGACGGCGAGGTGGTCGGCCACGAGGCCCTGCTGCGCTGGAAGCACGAGCGCCGTGGACTGCTGCTGCCGGGCGCGTTCCTGGAACTGGGTGAGGAAAGTGGCCTGATCGAACAGGTCGACTGGCTGATCTATGAGCAGGTCATTGCCGGCCTTGCCGACGGCGGGCGTGGCTATGTGTCGGTCAACGTGTCGCCACGGCATTTCCGCTCCGCCGAGTTCAGCGGGCGCCTGTATGGCCTGCTGGAGGCGAGCAACGCGGACCCGCGGCGGCTGCGCCTGGAGATCACCGAGGTGGCGCTGCTCGACGACGGTCCACACACGCTACGCATCCTGAAGGGCCTGCGTGAACGTGGCATCCAGGTGCAGCTGGACGATTTCGGCACGGGCTTCTCGGCGCTGTCCTACCTGCACCGTTTCCCGATCAGCACGTTGAAGATCGACCAGAGCTTCATCGCCGGCCTGCACGGCCCGGAGGCACAGAGCACGCGCGCGCTGGTCGAAGGCGTGCTGTCGCTGGCACGCACGCTGGGCATCGAGACGATCGGCGAAGGCATCGAGACCGAGGCGCAGCGTGCCACGCTGTTCGAGCTCGGCTGCGACTACGGCCAGGGCTACCTGCTGGGCCGGCCGGCACCGTGGACGCGCGCGGCAGCCTGAGCCACCGCGCACGTAGTCCTCAACGCAGCGCCGCGCGGCGCTTCTCGTCGATCCACTTCGAGGCCTGGGCCGGCTGGTAGTTCTTCATCCAGGCCAGCATCTCCTCGATGTCCGAGCCGTACCACAGGTCCTGGCGCTGCTCGGGGTGCAGGAAGCGCTCTTCCACCATGCGATCGATCATGCCGATCAGCGGCGCATAGAAGCCGTCCACATCGAGGAACGCGCAGGGCTTGTTGCCGATGCCGAGCTGGCGCCAGGTCAGCATCTCGAAGATCTCTTCCATGGTGCCGAAGCCGCCGGGCAGGGCGACGAAGCCATCGGACAGATCGAACATGCGCGACTTGCGCTCATGCATCGAACCGACGATCTCCAGTTCGGTCAGGCCGCGATGGGCCACTTCCCAGTCGGCCAGCTGGCGCGGAATCACGCCGGTGACCTCACCGCCGGCGGCGAGCACGGCATTGGCCACGGTACCCATCAGGCCGACATTGCCGCCGCCGTACACCAGGCGCATGCCGTCGCGGGCGATGCGATCGCCCAGCGCGATGGCGCGTTCGGTGTAGACCGGCTTGCTGCCAGCGTTGGAACCGCAGTACACACAGATCGACTTCATGGATCTTCCTGTCTTGGCCGGAAACGAAAACGCCCCGCGGTCAACCAGTGAAGCCGGTCGCAGGGCGGGGTGTCCGGGCAATTATGAGGCTTTGCCGTTGTTCTCTGTAGCGCCGGGCTTTGCCCGGCGATATTTCGTTCAGATCAGGGCCAGCCCTTCAGCCGGGCAGCGCCCGGCTCTACGAGGGTCTGGGATTACGCAGCGGCCGCCTGTTCGCGGCGCGGCCCTTCACGCAGCGCACGGCCCACCATGCCTACCAGCAGGTCCAGCTCGCTGCTGTCCATGCCGAAGTGCGGGGTGAAGCGCAGCGAGTTCTCGCCACCATGGATCACGTTGATGCCGTGCTGGCGCAGCCATTCCTCGGTGGAATTGGCGCCATAGCACTTGAACTGCGGGGCCAGTTCGCAGGAGAACAGCAGGCCGGTGCCCTGCACCTTGGTGATCAGGCCGCCCAGTTCGTTCTTCAGCTGCTCCAGCTTGCGCACGGCCTCGGCACCGCGCTCGGCGATGTTGGCGCGGACCTGCGGGGTCAACTGGGCCAGGGTGGCGCAGGCCACGTCCAGCGCACGCGGATTGCTGGTCATGGTGTTGCCGTAGATGCCCTTGCGGTACAGCTGCGCGGCGTGCTCGGTCACGGCCAGCACCGAAAGCGGATACTGCGCGGCGTTCAGTGCCTTGGAGTAGGTTTCCATGTCCGGCGCGTCCAGGCCTTCGAAGCCCGGATAGTCGACCACCGACAGCACGCCATGGGCGCGCAGGCCGGCCTGGATCGAGTCCAGCAGCAGCAGGCTGCCGTGGGCGCGGGTCAGTTCGCGGGCCAGTGCATAGAACGCCGGCGGCACGGAGCGGCCCGGGTCACCTTCGCCCATCACCGGCTCCAGGAACACCGCTTCGATGAACCAGTTGTTGTGCGCGGCATCCTCGAACACCTTGCGCAGGCCGGCCTCGTCGTACGGGGCGACGGTGATCACCGACTCCTCGCCACGGTAGCTGGCCAGATGCTGCATGTAGGTCTTGCGGCTGGAATCGGAATACAGCGCCGGTCGGTCGGTGCGGCCGTGGAAGCTGCCCTTGATGACTACGCGCTTGATTGCCGCACCGGCATGGCGGGCACCCGGGTCGGTCTGCAGCTTGGCGTTGACGTCGGCGATGCGCGCGGCCAGGCCAACCGCTTCAGAGCCGGAATTCAGGCACATGAAGCGCGTGAACGGGCAGCCGCCACGACGGTGGCCGATCTCGGCCCGCAGCGCGGTGATGAAGCGCTGCTGGGACAGGCTGGGGGTCATGATGTTGGCCATCACCTGCGGCCGTGACATCGCCTGCATGACGGCGTCCGGGGTGTGGCCGAAGCCCAGCATGCCGTAGCCGCCGGCGTCGTACAGCACCGCGCCTTTCAGGGTGACCACCCACGGACCGCGCGCGGCCAGCGCCACGTACGGGGTCACCGCATCATCGGCGTAGAAATTGACGAAGCCGTCCTGCATGGCATCGATCTGCGCCTGCTCATCCTGCGCCAGCAGCGGCCCCAGCTCAGCCTGCACGCGCGCGAATTCGGCAGCAGCGGCATCGACCGCGGCGACCAGCTGCGGGTGGTTGGCGGCGAGGGCGGTCAGGGTTGCGTCATCCAGGCCGTTGGTGAGGCGGGTGCCGGGCTGGGTGCGGAGGGGGGCGAGGCGTTCGATGAAGCTCATTGCAGATCTCCTGAAACGTTGGGTCGCACGGGCCTTCAAAAGCAAAACGCGCGTCTTCACGCGCGCTTGGGGCGGGCTCGTGCAGCGGACTTCCTCGTCGATGCTAGCACTTGTTTTTTTGCGCGATAACCCCGCAAAAGACTGCTGCATAGCAGCATTTTGCGCGACGTTCGGCCTCGCTCGTGCCGGCTCGCAGACGCTGGACGTACAATGCGCGCCATTGTCGACCTGTTGCCGTCCACTGCCTTGAAGAAGTCCGATTTCCATTACGAACTGCCGGCCGAACTGATCGCCCAGGCCCCCTTGGCCGAACGCTCGGCGAGCCGCCTTCTGCTGGTGCCACCGGCGCCGACCGCCTTCACCGACCTGCAGGTGCGCGACCTGCCATCGCTGCTGCAACCGGGCGACCTGCTGGTGTTCAACGACACCCGGGTGATTCCGGCGCGCCTGTTCGGGCAGAAGGCCAGCGGTGGCCGCGTGGAGATCCTGATCGAGCGGCTGCTCGGCGGCCAGCAGGCCCGGGCCCAGGTCGGTGCCAGCAAGTCGCCGAAGGCCGGCAGCCGCATTGCCCTGGATGCCGGTGGCGAAGCCGAAGTGCTGGGCCGCGATGGCGAGTTCTACGTGCTGCAGTTCCATGTGCCGGAATCGCTGGAGCAGTGGCTGCTGCACGCTGGCCGGCTGCCGTTGCCGCCCTACATCCAGCGCGAGCCCGGCGTGGACGACCGCGAGCGCTACCAGACCGTGTTCGCGCGCGAAGTGGGCGCCGTGGCGGCACCGACCGCAGGCCTGCACTTCGATGAGGCGCTGCTGGCAGCACTGAAGGACAAGGGCGTGGATTTCGGCCACGTCACCCTGCACGTGGGCGCAGGCACGTTCCAGCCGGTGCGCGCCGACGACCTGAAGGACCACGTCATGCACCGCGAGTGGCTGAACGTCGGTGCCGAGCTGGTCCAGCAGGTGCGACGCACGCGTGCGGCCGGTGGCCGGGTGATCGGCGTCGGCACGACCGTGGTGCGCGCGCTGGAAAGTGCGATGCGTGAGGGGGAATTGCTGCCGTTCGCGGGCGAAACGCAGATCTTCATCACCCCCGGCTACCGGATCCGCAGCGTCGACGCGATGGTGACCAATTTCCATCTGCCCGAAAGCACGCTGCTGATGATGATCTCGGCGTTTGCCGGCAAGGAGCGCGTGTTCGAGGCTTATCAGCACGCGATCGAGCAGCGCTACCGCTTCTTCAGCTACGGCGACGCGATGCTGCTGTTCCCGCAGGCGGGTTGACGCGCTGATCTCTGCTTGCTTGTGGTGGGTGCGCACCGTTGGTGCGCACTTGCAGATGTCTGGAGGCCAGGAAAGCCACGCATGGCGTGGCTCTACTGCCGCTGGAATCAGTAGATCAAGGTCCTTGCACCAGCTTCTACCGCCTTCCGCCATCCATCCAGATCGGCGTGGAAGGAAAGGGCGAGGAAGCACTGGCCGCTGGGCAGGGTTATCCAGCAACTGTCCGATACGATGCCACCGCTGCTCACGGTGAGCTCGCCAGCAGAGTCCAGCAGCGCATCGAATTGTCTTGCCGCGCGGGCCGTTCTGTCAGCCTCGAAGTAGATAACTTCCACTCCGGCTACGGGATTGATGCCCGGGGCGATTCGATCGGCTCGTTGCTCGATTCTTCCCCCCAGAATTCTTTCCAGGTTTTTTCGGTCGTTGTTTATTTGCTCGCCTTTGCTCATTCGTATGTGCGTGGATGCTGCCGAGCAAGCCTTGCTTCGTGGATCGGAATCTCTGAAGCATCGACTTCAAATCGACGCATCCACTGATCGGCGAGCCGGCCGATCAGCCTCGGCTCTGCGGACTTTGGGTTGAAATGGAGATTTCCGACCGACGCAGGTCGGAGGCCCCGGAGTTGATGGTCGAGCAGTACATATTCAGGGGGTCGAGGATCTTCTGCATCAGCGTAGGCGAGGGGTCTTGCTCCAGCCTGGATCAAGACACCACTGCCATACCCTTGGAGCCTGAAATATGGCTCGGAAAGAGCGCTGCGGAGCTGATCAAACCCTCCAGCCGCCGCTAGCCGGGCGTCATCCAGTAGGGTCAACCAGCTCACCGTCTTGAACTTGAGATGCTTGAGTTCCGCCCGGTTCGCCAGGAGGGCAGCGATCCCCGCGTCCAGGCCTGGAAGGCGCTGGGCCAGCACTGCTTCAATGGGCTCATTGCGCTCTCGGCGCACTGGGCTCAGATTCAAGGCGTAGCCCGCATGCCCATGTGCGGCCCTCAACCAATGTGCACATTTGATCGCAAATTCAATGAACTGGCATTTCTCTCCTGAGAAATGGCCGGTCGGGACAGACAACTCGAGGACACTCATGTCGTCGCCCATCCGGGATTGCCAGCCGCGCTTACCGTAAACAAGGAACTGCCAAGCTCCAGCGTCCTCGGCGTTGGCGCCGCTGGTATAGCAGAAGCTCAGGTGGTCATCTTCCGACATGGTTCCGATCATGTCGCGCAAGGGCTGGCTGTTCTTGACGCGCTGCTTCGGCATGCCGCGCGGTGGTTTCTCGCGCCACAGCCATGACAGTGC
The DNA here is from genome assembly GCF_019969775.1 of Stenotrophomonas sp. OVS01A. Classification (NCBI taxonomy): domain Bacteria; kingdom Pseudomonadati; phylum Pseudomonadota; class Gammaproteobacteria; order Lysobacterales; family Lysobacteraceae; genus Stenotrophomonas; species Stenotrophomonas sp. OVS01A. Next base: position 1,003,145 of record NZ_JAHXYV010000001.1, read on the forward strand.
ATCCCCAGCGAGCTCGCGGAACGCGTCGAAGCAGAGGCACAGGCGCTCTCTGGTTGCGGCAGTGTGTGCGTCCTTGAAGTACAGCGTCAGGCGCAGGCACATCACGGCGCCCACATAGTTCCGGGGGCCGCGCGGAAGAAGCAGGTCGCCAGGAAATTCGAAAGCCGCCAGCGCCTCCGGAGACCACGGCAGTTCGACTGGAATCTGGTGCGAGGAGGGCATGAATGAAGTCTCAGCTTTCTGGCGAGCTACCCTAGGAAATCGGCTTCCAACCGCCAAGGCCAAATGCGTCAGCAAGGCGGGCGGGTTAATGCAGTTCAGACATGAATGGCCGGTGGGCCCGGTTTTGGGAGACAATAGACAACTATTTGCCCGAACGACCGCTCCATGTCCCGATTGCAGTTCCAGCTCCAGACCCGTGATGGCCGCGCCCGCCGTGGCCGCCTGACCTTCCCGCGTGGCACGGTGGAAACGCCGGCCTTCATGCCGGTGGGGACCTATGGCTCGGTCAAGGGGATCCTGCCGGACCAGGTGCGTGCGCTGGGCGCCGAGATCATCCTCGGCAACACCTTCCACCTGTACCTGCGGCCGGGCCTGGACATCATCGCCGACCACGGCGGCCTGCACGGCTTCTGCCGCTGGGATGGCCCGATCCTGACCGACTCCGGCGGCTTCCAGGTGTTCTCGCTGGCCCACCGCCGCAAGATCACCGAGCAGGGCGTGACCTTCGCCTCGCCGACCGACGGTGCCCGGGTGTTCCTGGGCCCGGAGGAGAGCATGAAGATCCAGAAGGTGCTCGATTCGGACGTGGTGATGATCTTCGACGAGTGCACGCCGTACCCGGCCACCGAGGACGTCGCCCGCCGGTCGATGGAACTGAGCCTGCGCTGGGCCCAGCGCAGCCGCAACGCGCATGACGAACTGGGCAACGATGCGGCCCTGTTCGGCATTGTCCAGGGCGGGGTGCACACCGACCTGCGCAGCCGTTCGGCCGAGGCCCTGCAGGGGATCGGCTTCGACGGCTATGCCATTGGCGGCCTGGCCGTGGGCGAACCGGAAGACGAGCGCAACGCCATGCTCGACCATCTGGACCCGGAGCTGCCGGCCGACCGTCCGCGCTACCTGATGGGCGTTGGCCGCCCTGAAGACCTGGTCGAGGGTGTCGCCCGTGGCGTGGACATGTTCGATTGCGTGATGCCGACCCGCAATGCGCGCAACGGCCACTATTTCACCTCGTTCGGCACCGTCCGCATCCGCAATTCGCAGTACGCGCGGGACATGGACCCGATCGAGCCGGGCTGTGGCTGCGTGGCCTGTGCCGGCGGCTATACGCGCTCGTACCTGCGCCATCTGGACCGCTGCAACGAGATGCTGGCGCCGATGCTGGGCACCCAGCACAACCTCTTCTATTACGAAAAACTGATGGCCGACATCCGCGCGGCCATCGAGGCGGGAACCTTCCTGGCCTTCCGCGAGTCCTTCTACGCAGCACGCGGGGCGGTAGCGCCGCCCCTGTAAACCCGCAGCACCCCCTGCCAAACGGCCCAAGGACGAACGCCCGGGGCCGTGGCATACTTCAAGGCTGACCCAGATCCGCGGTCGACACCTCGTGCCCGTGAAACGGCCGAAGCGCCGCCCAACCAAAGGACCAACGATGAACCTGCTTGCCTTCCTGATTCCCGCCGCCCACGCCCAGGCCGCTGGCGGCCAACCGCAGGGCATGGGCCTGACCACGCTGCTGTTCCCGATCATCCTGATCGCCATCATGTACTTCCTGATGATCCGCCCGCAGATGAAGCGGCAGAAGGAGCACAAGGCCATGCTGGAGAAGATCAAGCGCGGCGACGAAGTGCTGACCAACGGCGGCATCGCCGGCAAGGTCACCGATATCGGCGACAACTTCGTCACCGTCGAAGTGGCCGAGAACGTGCGCATCCGCGTGCAGAAGGGCGCTGTCGGCAGCGTGCTGCCGACCGGCACCCTGGATTCGGCCAAGTAAGCCACTCCCTTTCTGAAGCACAACCGCGGCGCCGGGGATGGCGCCGCGCGGGACCCAAGCAATGCTCGAATTTCCACGCTGGAAGTACGTCGTCATCGTGATCGTACTGGCGCTCAGCACGCTGTACGCTCTGCCCAACATGTACCAGAAGGACCCGGCCATCCAGATCACCGCCAACCGTGGCGGGCAGATCGACGATGCGCTGCGCGACCGTGTGCTGGCCGACCTGAAGAAGGCCGGTGTCACCACGATCGGTGCAGAGAAGGAAGGGGACAGCCTGATCGTCCGCCTGTCGGACCTGAAGTCGCAGTCTGCCGCCAGCGATACGCTGCGTGACAGCGTGGGCGAGAACTACACGGTTGCCCTGAACCTGGCCTCGACCGTGCCGGACTGGCTGGCCAAGCTCGGCGGCCGCCCGATGGTGCTGGGCCTGGACCTGCAGGGCGGCGTGCACTTCGTGCTGCAGGTCGACCAGAAAGCCGCGCTGGACAAGCGCCTGGACGCCTACACCGAGGACGTGCGCAGCACCCTGCGTGATGCGCGCATCGCCTACCAGTCGGTCGAGCGTCGTGCCGACAACACCATCGTCGCCAACCTGAGCCCGTCGGCCGGCGAAGACGCCGGTACCCGTGCCCGCGCCGCGCTGGCCAAGGCGCAGCCGACCCTCGGCTATGACGTCAGTGGCAACCGCATCACGGTCTCCATTCCGGAAGCGGAAATCACGCAGATCGCCAACGGCGCCATCGAGCAGAACATCAACACCCTGCGCAACCGCGTGAACCAGCTCGGCGTGTCCGAGCCGATCATCCAGCGCCAGGGTGCTGATCGCGTGGTGGTGCAGCTGCCGGGCGTGCAGGACACGGCCGAAGCCAAGCGCATGATCGGTGCCACCGCCACCCTGGAATACCGGGCTGTGGTGGAAGGCAACGCGCAGGACGCCATCGCGTCGGGTCGTATTCCGCCGGAAGCGAAGGTCTACCAGCGCCGTGACAACGGCGGCCCGGTGCTGCTGAACAAGCGCGTGATCGTCACCGGTGACCAGATGGTCGCCGCGCAGGCGGTGACCGACTCCACCAGCGGCACCCCGGCAGTCAGCGTGACGCTGAACAACGTCGGTGGCCAGCGCATGTTCGACTTCACCAGCGCGAACGTGAACAAGCCGATGGCGGTGGTCTACACCGAGCGCGTGCCGACCGTGACCGTCGTCGACGGTGAGGAAGTGCGTGGCTTCAAGGTCAACGAGGAAGTGATCTCGGTGGCCAACATCAACGGCGTGTTCGGCAAGAACTTCCAGACCACCGGTCTGCAGAAGAAGGAAGCCGAGGACCTGGCCAAGCTGCTGAAGTCGGGCTCGCTGGCTGCGCCGATGGACTTCGTCGAAGAGCGCGTGGTCGGACCGAGCCTGGGCGCGGAGAACGTCAAGAACGGCATCACCGCGGTGGTCTATGCGTTCATGTTCACCCTGGTGTTCTTCACCATCTATTACCGCATGTTCGGCCTCATTACTTCGATCGCGATGCTGTTCAACCTGCTGATCGTGGTGGCAGTGATGTCGCTGTTCGGCGCGACCATGACCCTGCCGGGCTTCGCCGGTCTGGCGTTGTCGGTCGGTCTGTCGGTCGACGCCAACGTGCTGATCAACGAGCGTATCCGTGAAGAGCTGCGTGCCGGCGTGCCGGGCAAGACCGCGATCGTGACCGGTTACGAGCGCGCGTCGGGCACCATCCTCGACGCCAACCTGACCGGCCTGATCGTCGGTGTGGCGCTGTTCGCATTCGGTACCGGTCCGCTGAAGGGCTTCGCGCTGACCATGATCATCGGTATTTTCGCTTCCATGTTCACCGCGATCACCGTATCGCGTGCACTGGCGACGCTGATCTACGGCCGTCGCAAGAAGCTCCAGAACGTGGCCATCTGACGGGACGACACGCACATGAAACTGTTTCCGCTGCACATCCTCCCGAACGATACCAAGATCGACTTCATGCGCTGGCGCCATGTCGCGATGGTCGTCACGATCATCGTGTTCCTGGCCTCGATCGGCATCATCGGCTTCAAGGGCTTCAACTACGCTCTGGACTTCACCGGTGGCACCCTGATCGAAGCCCGCTTCGAACACGCGGTGGATGTCGAGGACGTCCGCAGCAAACTTGAGCAGAACGGCTTCGATGGCGCCCAGGTACAGAGCGTCGGTGGCAACACCGACCTGCTGATCCGCCTGGCCCCGCACGGTGAGCACGCTCCGGGTACCGGCGGCGCTTCGGCCGAGGACAAGGCGACTGCCGCGGCCGTGGTCAAGGCGGTCTCTTCGGCTGACAACCAGGCCACCGTGCTGCGTAACGAGTTCGTTGGCCCGCAGATCGGCAAGGACCTGGCGATGAATGGCCTGTACGCCACCATCTTCATGCTGGCCGGCTTCCTGATCTACATCGCGGTGCGTTTCGAATGGAAGTTCGCGGTCACCGCGAGCATCGTGGCGATGTTCGACCTGATCGTGACGGTGGCCTACGTGTCGCTGCTCGGCCGTGAGTTCGACCTGACCGTGCTGGCCGGCCTGCTGTCGGTGATGGGCTTTGCGATCAACGACATCATCGTGGTGTTCGACCGCGTCCGCGAAAACTTCCGCAGCCTGCGCGTGGAGCCGATGGAAGTGCTGAACCGTTCGATCAACCAGACGCTGTCGCGTACGGTGATCACCGCGGTGATGTTCTTCCTGTCCGCACTGGCCCTGTACCTGTACGGTGGCAGCTCGATGGAAGGCCTGGCCGAGACGCACATGATCGGTGCGGTGATCGTGGTGCTGTCCTCGATCCTGGTGGCGGTGCCGATGCTGACCGTAGGTGCCCTGCGCGTGACCAAGCAGGACCTGCTGCCCAAGGCCAAGGACGTCGAGGCCCTGGCGCGCCGTCCGTAAGCCTCTGCTGCACGCAGTACACAGAGAACCCCGCGCAAGCGGGGTTTTTTGTTGGCAGGGCTGCGCCCTGCACCCGCCGAGGCAAGAGCAACGTCAACGTCCAAAGCGGGTATCCGTGGTTTGGCGGGGCGGTGTCGGAGTGCGGGGACGCCGCAAGTACGTCCCTGTAGGCTTGGCAGCCGCATCCATGCGGCTGACACCCCGCACTCCGACACCGCCCCACCTCCGACAGATTCCTGCGGCTGTTGGTAGGCGTCGACCTTGGTCGACACATCTGTCGGATATCGAATGAACTCATCCGTGTCGACCAAGGTCGACACCTACCAGGGCCGGACGCTGTTCCAACAGATCGCGGGAAACTGTCGAAGGCGCGGTGGGTCCGGTTGAGGGGGCGTGAGCCGCATGGATGCGGCGACCGAGCTTACATGGACGTACTTGCAGCGTCCCCCTCAACCGGACCCACCCCGCCAACCCACAGGAACCCGGCTTCTGCCGTCGACGTTGCCTCTGCGGGTGCAGGGTGCAACCCTGCAGAACAAACTCCACCCTACGCCGCCGTCGGTTGTGCAATCTTCCCCCGCGCACTACGATCCTGCGGTTCGCGCGCACGCGCGCGCCACGTATTCCTGCTGAGCGCCCCGCGCGCCGCACCTGCCAACCCGAGGTCTTCATGGTCATCAAACCGCGCGTCCGCGGCTTCATCTGCGTCACCACCCACCCGACCGGCTGCGACGCCGCCGTCAAGCAGCAGATCGACTACATCCGTGCGCGCCCGCCGATCCAGAACGGCCCCAAGCGCGTGCTGGTGATCGGCGCCTCGACCGGCTACGGCCTGGCCGCGCGCATCACTGCCGCCTTCGGCAGTGGCGCGGCAACCCTGGGCATCTTCTTCGAGCGCCCGGGCAGTGAAACCAAGCCGGGCACGGCGGGCTGGTACAACTCGGCGGCGTTCCACAAGTACGCCGACGAAGCGGGTCTGTATGCCAAGAGCATCAACGGCGATGCGTTCTCCGATGAGGTGAAGGCCAAGACCATCGAGATGATCAAGGCCGATCTCGGCCAGGTCGACCAGGTGGTCTACAGCCTGGCCGCACCGCGCCGCAAGCATCCCAAGACGGGAGAGATCATCAGCTCCACGCTGAAGCCGATCGGCGAGCCGATCACCCTGCGTGGCCTGGATACCGACAAGGAAGTGCTGACCGAAACCCATCTGCAGCCGGCCACCCCGGAAGAAATCGCCGGCACCGTCGCGGTGATGGGCGGCGAGGACTGGCAGATGTGGATCGACGCGCTGGCCGATGCCGGCGTGCTGGCCAACGGCTGCACCACCACGGCCTTCACCTATGTGGGCGAAGAGATCACCCAGGCGATCTACTGGAACGGCTCCATCGGTGCTGCCAAGAAGGATCTGGACGACAAGGTTCTGGGGCTGCGTGAGAAGCTGGCCAGGATCGGCGGGGATGCGCGCGTGTCGGTGTTGAAGGCGGTCGTGACCCAGGCCAGCTCGGCCATTCCGACCATGCCGCTGTACCTGTCGCTGCTGTTCAAGGTGATGAAGGAAAAGGGCACCCACGAAGGCTGCATCGAGCAGCTCGACGTGCTGTACGACATCCTGTACGGCGCCAAGGCCGATGGCGTGGCGGTCGATCGCCTGCGCCACGACCTGGTCGATGGCGATGGCCATACCGTTGCGCTGATCGATGAGGAAGGCCGCCTGCGCGCCGACTACAAGGAAATGGCCGCTGACGTGCAGGGCAAGGTGCTGGCGCTGTGGCCGCAGGTGACCAACGAGAACCTGTACGAGATCAGCGACCTGGCCGGCTACAAGGCCGATTTCCTGCGCCTGTTCGGTTTCGGCGTCGAAGGTGTCGACTACGAAGCCGACGTCAACCCGGACGTGAAGATCGACAACCTGGTCGATCTGACCTGATCAGCGGAAAAGGCCGGCGCAAGCCGGCCTTCTTCATGGGTAGCGCCGGGCCATGCCCGGCGAGCGCAGCGGTCTGCAGGCCACCCGCCGGGCATGGCCCGGCGCTACCGGTGAGGTGTCAGCCGAACTCGAAGTTCATCGCCGGCGCTGCCGGGCCGACGAAATCGCCCTGCACGTAGTCCACGCCGGCACTGAACAGCAGTGTCATCGAGTTGGCGTCGCTGACGAACTCGGCGATGGTGCGGATGCCCGCTTCCTGCGCGCGTGCGGTTATCTGGCTGACCCGGTCGATGTTCTCGCGGGTGGCGGCCAGGTCGCTGGTGAAGCCGCGATCAAGCTTGAGGAACTGCGGCTGGAAGTGGGCCAGCAGCTGGAACGAGTCCAGGCCCGAGCCGAACTGCTCCAGGCCGATCCGGCAACCGAGCGGTGCCACTTCCGCCAGGAACTGCTGGGCACTGCGCAGGTGGGTGAACACCTTCGATTCCGGTGCATGCAGCCACAGGCGTTCGCCCGGCACGCCGTGCGCCTGCAGCTGCTGGCGCAGCGTGGCGATCATCTTCGGATCATCGAACGATTCCGGCGTGACCTTCACCAGCACCTGGGTGGGATGACCCTCGCGGGCACGCGCGCCCAGCACCGCGATTGCCTGCGAGACGACCCAGCGGTTGATGTCCGCCAGCAGGCCATGTTCTTCGGCAATGCCGAGGAAGGCGGTCGGGCTCAGCAGTTCTCCGTTGTGTTCCAGCCGCAGGTAGGCTTCATACAGCTCCAGCGACTCGCCCTGAAGGTTCAGCACCGGCTGGTAATGCAACTGGAAGCCATCGCCTGCCAGGGCTTCGCGGATACGTGCGACCCAGCGCTGCACGCGCTCTTCCTCCACGCGATCAACAGCGGCCGGGTCGAAGATGCGGCAGGTATTGCCGAGGGCGGCTGCGGCCTGCGTGCATTCGCTGGCGCGCGCCAGCACCTGGCCGATGCTGGCGATCTTCTCGCCCACCTGCACCCCGCCAATGCTGACGGTCACCGTGGCCGAGCGCGCGCCGATGCTGAAGACGTGTGCGGCGTAGGCTTCGCGGATGCGCTCGGCCAGTGCCACGGTCTGCGCATAGGGGCCGGACTGCAGTACGGCGAAACTGTGTTCGCCGAAACGGGCCAGCTGCGCATCGTCGCCAACAACGTCGGCCAGCAGGGCGGCGAGGGCGCCGATCAGGGCGTCGGCCGAGGCCAGTCCGATATCCGGGAGCAGGCGCGCGTAATGGTCCGGCTCGACCATCAGCAGGCCGAACTGGCCTTCGCTGCGCCCGGCCTGGGCAACCGCGTCCTCGACCTGCAGCATGAAGGTGGGGCGGTTGAGCAGGCCGGTGACCTGGTCGCGCTGGCGCAGGTCCTCGACCTCGCGCGCCAGCTCCGGGTCGAATTCCATGCGCCGGCGGAACACCACCTGCAGGCAGGATTCGCCCTCGTAGGTGGCTGCGGTGAATTCCATCGTCGCCGGGAAGGCGCTGCCGTCCTGGTGGCGGGCATCCAGCTGGTACTGCGGCGGCGGTGCTTCGCCGCGGCTGAGTGACTTCAGCAGCTGCTTGAAATCATCCACGTGCTGGGCGGCAACCATGTCCAGCAGCGAGATGCCTTCGACCTCCTCGAAATCCTCGTAACCGAACATTTCCAGGTAGGCATCGTTGGCGCGGATATGCATGCCTTCGTGGACATAGGCAATCGGCTCGCGCGAAGAGGCGATCAGCGCGTCGCAGCGACGCTCGGTCTCGCGCATCTGCGCTTCGATCCGGCGCAGGCCGCGGCGCGCCTGCAGGTCGACCCACTGGTCGCGGACCACCGCCAGCAGGTGTTCGGCGCGCTGGCGCAGGGCGAGGGCGCGCACTCCGTTGCTGCTGGCCTGTACCAGTTCGTCCTCGTCGATGCGTTCGGCCAGCAGCACCAGCGGGATGTCCTTGCCGCTGGCGGCGATGTGCTGGGCCACCAGTGGCAGCGGAATGCTCTGCGAGGGCGCAGCCAGCACCAGGTCGATCGCCTGGCTGGCCAGCACCTGCGACAGCTCGGCCGAGTCCTGCGGGCGCCATGGGCGCACGGCGATGCCGCTGTTGCGCAGGGTGCTGACGATGGCTTCGGCGTTCTCGCCGCTGTCATCGACGATCAGCAGGCGGATGGTGATGTCGTTCGCGTTCTGCATGCACTGCTCCCCAATCTGCAAATCTAGATACACGATGCGTGGCGGCGCGTCCATGCGCGCAACGGTTGCGTGCATGGAACGGCGATGCGGTTCACACCACGCCGCCGGCCGCGTGCCCGCTGGCCCAGGCCCACTGGAAGTTGTAGCCGCCCAGCCAGCCGGTCACGTCCAGCACCTCGCCGACGAAATGCAGGCCGGGTACGCGCTTGGATTCCAGCGTCGAGGAAGAGACCTCGTTGGTATCGACGCCGCCCAGGGTGACTTCGGCGGTGCGGTAGCCCTCGGTGCCGCTGGCCACCAGTGGGAACGCTGAAAGCACCTGTGCGGCCTTGCGCAGGTCCGGCTCGTCCAGCTGGCGTACCGGGCGGTCGGGCAGCCAGTGCTCGCACAGGCGCTGCGCCAGCCGCTTGGGCAGCACATCGCCCAGCACCGTGCGCAGTTCCGCGGCGGGGCGTTCGCGTTTCATCTGGCGCAGCCATTCGGCGGCATCCTGGCCGGGCAGCAGATCCAGCGACAGCGCGTCGCCGGGCTGCCAGAACGAGGAAATCTGCAGGATGGCCGGGCCACTGACGCCACGATGGGTCAGCAGCATGAAGTTGCGGAAGCGGGCGCCGTTGCTGCTGGCCTCGACCGGCAGCGCGACGCCGCTGAGCTCGGCCAGGCGCTCCTGGTGGGTGCCGCTGAGGGTCAACGGCACCAGGCCGGCGCGGGTGGGCAGCACCTGGTGGCCGAACTGGCGCGCGATCTCATAGCCGAACCCGGTTGCACCCAGGCTGGGAATGGACAGGCCGCCGGTGGCGACCACCAGCGAGGCGCAATGGAACAGGCCGTGCGTGGTGTGCACGCGGAAGCCGTCAGTGCCGTGCTCGATGCGCTCCACGCTGCACTGCGTGCGGATCTGCACGCCGGCCTGCTGGCATTCGTCCACCAGCATCTTCACGATCTGCTTGGACGAGACATCGCAGAACAGCTGGCCCAGTTCCTTCTCGTGATAGGCGATGCCGTGGCGCTCGACCATCTCGATGAAGTGGTAGGGCGAGTAACGCGCCAGTGCCGACTTGCAGAAATGCGGATTGGCCGACAGGAAGTTGGCCGGGGTGGTGCCGGTGTTGGTGAAGTTGCAGCGGCCACCGCCGGACATCAGGATCTTCTTGCCGATCTTGTTGGCGTGGTCGATCACCTGCACATGCCGGCCTCGCTGGCCCGCCGTGATCGCGGTCATCAGCCCGGCAGCGCCGGCACCGATCACCAGTACGTCGCAGCGGATCGTGCTCATGCCTTGGCGCGCTTTCGCCAGTTGGGGATCACGTCCAGCTGCATCTGATCGTTGAGCAGCTGCACTTCGGCGTCCTGGATCAGCACGCTCCAGCGCATCGCACGCTGGATCTGCTGGCCCCACAGATCGACGAAGCCGCCGTCCAGGTCGACCACCGACAGGTTGTCGAAGCGGGCCAGGCCCTTGCCCTGCTTCTGCCACCAGATGTCCGATGCATTGCCACCGTAGTTGACCACCTGCACCTGCCGGCTGCGGTTGCTGGCCTTGCGGATGCGCGACTCGTCCGGATGGCCGAGGTCGATCCACTGCAGGATGTCGCCGGTGTAGTCGTGTTCCCACAGGTCCGGCTCGTCGTCGGTGCTCAGGCCGCGGCCGAATTCCAGGCGGTCGCCAGCGTTCAGCGCGAAGGCGAGCAGGCGCACCATCAGGCGTTCGTCGGTTTCGGACGGATGCTGGGCCAGGGTCAGGTTGTGGGTCGCGTAGTAGCCGCGATCCATGTCGCTGATCTGCAGTTCGGCCTTGCGGATGGTGGCGGTGAGGGCCATGAAGATCCAGAGGGGTAAAGACCGTCAATGATAGAGGTTTGCCCCGGGGGTGTCCGGTATGGGGGTGTCGGCAGGGCCTGATCGGTGGCACGCTGGCCGCCCTGATGCTTCTGGCGTGTCCTGTCGTATGTCCCTTTCACGTCCGCGCCGTCTGCAGAGCGATGGCGCCCCGATCGCGCCATGACCACGCCCAGCCGACTGCAGCTGCCGCCCGGTGACTGGAATTCCCTGCTGGACGGCCTGTGCGCGCGCTTCCCGCGCATCGACCGGCTGCAATGGGAGAGTCGCTTCGCACGCGGGCGGATACAGGACGCACAGGGCAGGGCGCTGGCACCGGACATGCCGTGGCAGGTGGGGCTGGAGATCCGCTACTTCCGTGAAGTGGCCGATGAGCCGGTGATTCCCTTCGAAGAGAACATCCTTCATCACGACGCGCACCTGCTGGTGGCCGACAAGCCGCACTTCCTGCCGACCGCGCCGGCCGGCGCATTTGTGCGCCAGACCCTGCTGGCACGCCTGGTCGAGCGCACCGGCAACGCCGATCTGGTGCCGTTGCACCGGCTGGACCGGCTGACGGCCGGCCTGGTGCTGTTTTCCACCCAGCCGCAAACGCGCGACGCGTACCAGAGGCTGTTTCGTGAGCGCCGCATCGAGAAGACCTACGAGGCGCTGGCGCCGGCCATGCCGGACCTGCGGTTTCCGCTGGAGCGGCATAGCCGGCTGCAGCCGGGGGAACCGTTCTTCCGTATGGCTGAAGTTCCCGGCGAGCCGAATGCGCTGACCCGTGTCGAGGTCATTGATGCGCAGGGCCCGGTCTGGCGCTACCGGCTTGCGCCCGAGTCCGGGCGCAAGCATCAGCTGCGCGTCCATATGGCCGTGCTCGGGGCGCCGATCCTGGGGGACGAGCTCTATCCGCAGCTGCACGTGCGGCCAGAGGGTGCGGCCGAGCCGCCGTTGCAGCTGCTGGCGCAGGTGTTGGCCTTCGATGATCCGTTGACCGGCCAGCGACGCAGCTTCCGCAGCACGCGCACCTTGTGCGTTCCCGGCTGACGCACAGCCGGATTCACCTGCCCGGTCGTCGCGCCAGCCAGCGGTCCAGCTCGGCAGCGAACAACTGGCGGTCGCGCGCGCCGAGCGGCGGTGGCCCGCCGGTCTGGACGCCGGCGCCACGCAGTTCTTCCATGAAATTGCGCATCGACAGCCGCTCGGCCATGTTGTTGGGGGTGTACAGCTGGCCGCGCGGGTTCAGGGCCACGCCCTTCTTCTCCAGCACCAGGGCCGCCAAGGGGATGTCCTGGGTGACCACCAGGTCGCCGGCAGCCATCCGTTCGACAATGGCGCTGTCAGCCACATCCAGTCCCTGCGGAACCTGGATGGAGCGCAGCCAGCGCGAAGGCGGGGTGCGGATCCACTGGTTGGCGACCAGGGTCAGCTCCACGCCGACCCGTTCAGCTGCGCGGAACAGGATGTCGCGGATGACAACAGGGCAGGCGTCTGCGTCCACCCAGATGCGGGGGAGCAGGGGTTCAGCTCGGGTTTCAGCTTCAGTCATTTACCCAGTGTAGGGTAGGAAAAACCTGAATGGGGACCCGGGTTTAGCCTCGATCTGGTGCAACCCCTTGCCCTGTCTAGGGGCTGGCCGTTTGACGCTGAATATCATGGCTATCGCTTTTTGCTCAAAACACGCGTATCGTCTGGCCCACTGTGTTTGCTAGGGTCACCGTGAATCGTGGCCTGGTGCAGTTGATCTCACGATCCGCTCATCGATCCGCTTTACCAACGCCTGCAACTCAGTCTCGGCCCCGATACCCGGTGGCTGCGATTTTTTTCAACATGTGTTTCAGGAGTTAGTAAATATGTCTGATCGTCAGACCGGCACTGTCAAGTGGTTCAACGACGCCAAGGGCTTCGGCTTCATCACCCCGGAAAGCGGCCCGGACCTGTTCGTGCATTTCCGCGCGATCCAGGGCACCGGCTTCAAGACCCTGCAGGAAGGCCAGAAGGTTACCTTCGTCGCCGTCCAGGGCCAGAAGGGTATGCAGGCTGACCAGGTGCAGGCGGTCTAATCCGTCTGCTACCGTTTGGTAGCCAGAACGCCGGGAGCGAAAGCTCCCGGCGTTTTTCGTTTGCGTCGCACGACGGGTTCAACCCGCAGCCAGCGCCCGCTCCAGCAGCTGGGTTATTTCCTGGTACTCGGCGCGTTCGGCTGCCGGAATGCGCGACAGGATCTCGCGCAGGACATCAACCACCTCCGGACCCACCGGCACTTCCATCCATTGCAGGTGATAGGCCGCCAGTATCCGGCTGTCGTCATCGCTGGAATGGAGCTGACTGAACAGCAGCGGCAAGGCTTCGGGCCTCATGCATTCACCCAGCGCGTCGGTGCAGCGTTGCTGCCAGAACGCGGGCTGCGCTGCGATCATCTTCTGCAGGCGCTGCCAATCGTGCGCTTCGAATCTGCGCAGGACGCCCTTGGCGACGTGTTCGCAGATGTACTGCGTCCAGTTGTGGTCCTCGGATTGCCCGAGGTAACCAAGCAGTGCATCGAACGGCGGGGTGTCCATGCTGGCAGGCCTTCCACGGCCGGGCAGGGTAGCAGACACCTGCGTGCACCAGGCCGCGCTACCATCGGGCACCTTTCTGCGGAAGCCGCCCATGCGCATCGTCCATCATCTGGAAAATTCCCGTTCGCTTCGCGTGCTGTGGATGCTGGAAGAGCTGGGGCTGGACTACGAACTGCGCCGCTACCCGCGCGACCCGAAGACCCTGCTGGCGCCGCCGGAACTGCGCCAGGTGCATCCGCTGGGCAAGGCGCCGGTGCTGCAGGATGGCGACCTCATCCTGGCCGAATCCGGCGCCATCCTCGACTACCTGGTTGACCGCTACGACGTGCATCGCCAGCTGTCGCCGTCGCCGGTACCGGCCGAAGGCAAAGAGCGCATCGATTACCGCTACTGGCTGCACTATGCCGAAGGTTCGGCCATGCCGCCGATGCTGCTGACCCTGGTGATCAGCCGCATCCGCAGCGCGCCGATGCCGTTCTTCGCGCGGCCGATCGCCCGCAGCATCGCCGACAAGGCCGAGCGCGGTTTCATCGGCCCGCAGCGACGCCTGCATCTGGACTGGATGGAACGGCGCCTGGCCGAAAGCCCATGGTTTGCAGGCGAACGCTTCACTGCTGCGGACATCCAGATGAGCTTCCCGATCCAGGCGGCGGCCGCACGCGGCGGCGGGCTGGACGACAAGCCGGCGTTGCGTGGCTTCCTCAAGCGCATCGGTGAGCGTCCGGCCTACCGGCGCGCCGAGGCGCACGGCGGGGCATTGCAGGCCTTGCGCGGCGATTGAGGATGGCCGTCGCCGCCCCCATGCTTTGCCCATGGATACCACTGCCCCCCAGTTCGACAACCGCCTGCTGAATCTGCTGCCGGGCGATCCCGAGTCCGGTCCGCGCCGGCGCGAAGTGCTGGGTGCGGCCTGGTCGTCGGTAATGCCGACGCCTGTCGCAGCGCCGGTGCTGCTGGCGTGGTCGCCGGAGGTTGCCGGGATGCTGGGGTTCGATCCTGCGCAGGTCGATGACGAAGGCTTCGCCGAGGTGTTCGGCGGCAACGCGTTGTATGCGGGCATGCAGCCGTGGGCGGCCAACTATGGGGGCCATCAGTTCGGCCATTGGGCCGGCCAGCTCGGTGATGGCCGCGCCATCTCGCTGGGCGAGGTGATCGCCCCCGATGGCCGGCACTGGGAGCTTCAGCTGAAGGGTGCCGGGCCGACGCCGTATTCGCGCGGCGCCGACGGCCGTGCGGTGCTGCGCTCGTCGATCCGTGAATTCCTGTGCAGCGAGGCCATGCATCACCTGGGTGTGCCGACCACGCGCGCCCTGTCGCTGGTCGGCACCGGCGAAGACGTGGTGCGCGACATGTTCTACGACGGTCATCCGCGCGCGGAGCCCGGCGCGATTGTCTGCCGGGTATCGCCCTCGTTCCTGCGCTTTGGTTCGTTTGAACTGCCTGCTTCACGTGGCGAGACCGCACTGCTGAAGCAACTGGTCGAGGCGTGCATCGCCCGCGATTTCCCGGAACTGACGGGGCAGGGCGAAGCGCTGTATGGCGACTGGTTCGCACGGATCGCCGTGCGCACCGCAGAGATGATCGCGCACTGGATGCGCGTGGGCTTCGTGCATGGGGTGATGAACACCGACAACCTCTCCGTGCTCGGCGTGACGCTGGACTATGGCCCCTATGGCTGGGTCGAAGACTTCGACCCGGACTGGACCCCGAACACCACCGATGCGCAGGGACGCCGCTATCGTTTCGGCACCCAGCCGCAGGTGGCGTACTGGAATCTCAACCGGCTTGCGCAGGCGCTGTCGCCGTTGTTCGCCGACGTGCAGCCACTGCAGGCAGGGCTGGCCGCTTACCAGGCGACCTTGGTCGCCTGCACCCGCCGCGATGTTGCGGCCAAGCTGGGGCTGGCCGCGGCCGACGATGCCGATCTGCAGCTTTACCAGCGCTGGCAGCAGCTGATGCAGGACGGCGGCATGGACATGACCCTGGCATGGCGTGCGTTGATGCGCATCGATGCCAACGCACCCGATGCAAGCGTATTGGCCGAGGTCTTCTACGACGCCGAGCGCCAGCACGCGGTGCAGGAACCTCTGCAGCAGTGGTTGCAGGAGTACGCGGCGCGGCTGCGTGCCGATCCGCTGCCGGCAGCCGAGCGTGTCGCGAAGATGGGTGCGGCCAATCCACTGTATGTGCTGCGCAACTGGCTGGCACAGGAAGCGATCGACCGCGCCGAGCAGGGCGACCTGGGCGCTGTGCATGCCCTGCAGGACGTACTGCGTGATCCGTACACCGAACGCCCGGGGCTGGAGCATTACGCCGGCAAGCGGCCGGCGTGGGCTGACGACCGCGCAGGCTGTTCGATGCTTTCCTGCAGTTCGTAGGGTTTTCCTTTGCAGGGCTGCGCCCTGCACCCGCCGAGGCCGGAGCAACAGCCACAGCGGGGATCCTGTGGGATGGCCGGGCACTGTGGGTTTGCGGGGACGCCGTAAACCCCCGGTGGCCAGTAGAGCCACGCCATGCGCGGATGTTTTCGATTTCAATTCGAAATATTCGATTTCAACCAGATGTGATCCACGCGAAGCGTGGATGGACCAGCCGTCATCCGGAAATTGTCGAGGGGTGGGGCGGTGTGGGTGGGCAGGACCGCAGGCGCCATGGATGGCGCCTACGAGCCCCCAAGGATGGGTTGACGGCGTGTCCTGCCCACCCGCACCGCCCCGCCCAGCCAGCAGAAAACCCGAGCCTCCCTTGACCTCGACGTTGCTCTGGCTCCAAGCAGGTGCAGGGCTGCAAGCCCTGCAAACACCTCGCCTACAACGATGGTAGTACCCATTCAGTGCGATATTCGCACACGCAGTCGATTACCGCACTTGAATGGTGCAGTGCGATAAACCTACTTTCATTTCCGCAGTTTCATAGCAGTCCAAGCGATCCACCCCTGGCGGGGCGAGGGCAGCAGCCGGTCCGGTGCTGATGCCAGGTGCAGGGGGAAGGCCGCCGGATTTTCCTTCCTCTGCGCGGAGTGATCGCATGCGCCGTCGTCTGTCCATTGTTTCCCTGTCCCTGCTTGCCGTGCTGCCGTCGCTGGCGCTGGCCTACCAGGCCGAACCGCCGCGCGAAGCACTGCAGGTGCTGCGCGTGGACCGCTACGCCGACGACGCCAACGCCGGCTCGCTGCGCTGGGCGATCACCACTGCCAATGCGGTGCCGGGTCGCTACCGCATCGAGATCGCGGCCGTGGGCGCTGCGCCTTACGTCATCACGCCGGCCACGCCGCTGCCGGAGATCAAGGGGCCGGTGCAGATCATCGGCACGTCCTGGGAACGCGATGGCCAGTACGTCGCCATCGATGGCTCGGCCTACGTGACCGGCACCGGTACCGATGCCTGCCCAGGCGCCGAGCCGGGCCAGTCCGGCACCAACGTGCGCACCACCACGCTGCCGGGCCTGGTCCTGCGCGATACCCAGGGCGTGGAGCTGGCCGGCCTGGAGATCCGCAATTTCTGCATCGGCGTGCTGGTCAACCGCTCCAGCCACAACGAGATCCATGACAACCGCATCGTCGCCAACAAGGGCGGCGCCGGCATCATGCTCACCGGTGATGACGGCAAGGGCCAGTCCACCGCCGCCACCACCGTGCACAACCGCATCGTGCGCAACGTATTCCTCGATAACGGCGACGGCCTGGAGTTGACCCGCGGCGCGGCCTGGAACCTGGTGGCCGACAACCTGTTCCAATCCACCAGGGCCAACCCGGAACCCTCGCAGGGCATCGAGATCCTGTGGGGCAACGACAACAGCGTGGTCCACAACCGCTTCGTCGATTACTCCGATGGCCTGCAGATCAACTGGGGTAACCGCAACTACATCGCGGCAAACACCTTCACCGGCAATTCGCTGGGCCTGAGCATCACCGGCAGCGGCAACGTGGTCGACGGCAACACCATCACCGGCAATGGCATCGGCATCGGCGTGCGCCCGCAGCCGGTCAGTGCGCCGAACCGCTTCACCGGCAACCGCATCTACGGCAACGGTCTGCCGATCGAGCGCTGCGAAGCCGGCGGGGCCTGCGTGAAGGGCCAGCCGCGTGGCGCCATCGTGTTCGGTGTGCCGGGCCTGGAGCACGCCAGCTTCGTCGGCTCCCGTGGCCGTGGCGTGGACAACGATGCGTCCAAGCGTGCGCGCATCTGCACCGCTGCCGGCCGGGCTGGCTGCCAGCCACTGCCGAACCTCGGCCAGGCCGCGCCGCAGCTGACCGCAGTGCAGGGCAAGGGTGCGCAGCGCCTGCTGACCGGTCGTTTCCAGGGCGTGCCTGATGCCCGCTACCAGGTGGAAGTGTTCGGCAACCGCGCCGCCACCGGCAGCGAGGCCGAGTGGGTGCTGGGCAGTGTGGAAGCACGTACCGACGCGCAGGGGCAGGGCAGCTTCACCTTCCCGCTCGGTGCAGGGACCGACGCTGCCGCTGCCGGCAGCCTGACCGCCACGGTTACCTCGGCGCAGGGCGCCACCTCCCCGCTGAGTGCGCCGCTGTCGCTGCGCTGATCACCTCCACGAGACCGCGATCATGAATCCTGCGAAACCTGTTTCCCTGGGCCTGCTGGCCGCCCTGCTGCTGCCAGCCGTGGCCAGCGCGCAGTCCAGCAACCGCTACGAAGGCAAGACGCTTACCGGCGACTGGGGAGGCACCCGCACCGAACTGTTCGAGCGCGGCGTTGCCTTCCGCGGCGACTACGTGGGCGAGGCCATGGGCGTGGTCGATGGTGGCTACGGCGAAACCGGCGCGCGCTATGCGCAGCAGGTGCGGGTGGGCGTGGACCTGGACATGGGCAAGCTGGCCGGCTGGGACGGCGGTGCGTTCCACTTCACCCTCAACGACCGTCGTGGCCGCAGCACCTCGGTGGACTTCGTCGGCAACCGCTTCCCGATCCAGGAGGCGTATGGCGGCCAGTACACGCGGCTGACCGAGCTGAGCTACGACCAGACCTTCAATGCGGGCCGGTCGTACTACAAGCTGGGGTACTACGCGATGGGCAACCAGTTCGGCCTGCACAGCCTGCTGACCCACTTCGTCAACGCCGCATTCTGCGCCCACCCGCTGGCGATGTCCGGCAACAGCGGCTGGTACAACTATCCGATGGCACGCTGGGGCGGTGAGTTCGCCCAGCAGATCAGCCCGGCGGTGAACGTGCGCACGGGTTGGTTCCAGGTCAACCCGAACCTGGGCGGCAACATCGAACGCAACGCATTCCGTCCGTTCGTTTCGGGCACCACCGGCTCGCTGTTTCCGGTGGAGGTGACCTGGACGCCGGCCAAGGGCAGCCGCTACGCCGGCGTCTACAAGTTCGGTGGCTACTACGACACGTCGCGCGTGGACAGGCGCGGCCTCGATACCTCGCCGACCACCGGCCGGCACGGCGCCTACGTGCTGGCCGAACAGCGCCTGACCCAGGAATCGGCCGACCCGAGCCGCGGCCTGACCGCCTTCGCGCAGTACATGGTGTCCGACACCGATACCGCGCAGATCAAGCGCTGGTACGCGCTGGGCGGCGTCTACCAGGGCATCGGCGCGCGTGCGCAGGACAGCATCGCACTGGGCTACGTCGGCGCTGACATCAATGACCGCCTGGTCGATGCGCGGCGCGCCACGTTGGCCGCCGGGGGCGTGCCCACCGATTCGCCGCTGTACAACCTCAGCCAGGCCGAGGAGCT
This sequence comes from Stenotrophomonas sp. OVS01A, assembly GCF_019969775.1. NCBI lineage: Bacteria > Pseudomonadati > Pseudomonadota > Gammaproteobacteria > Lysobacterales > Lysobacteraceae > Stenotrophomonas > Stenotrophomonas sp. OVS01A. The sequence continues at coordinate 1,022,267 of NZ_JAHXYV010000001.1, forward strand.
GTTCGAGCTGTCCTACAGCTTCCAGGTGAACCCCTGGCTGATGATCCGCCCGGACGTGCAGTACATCGTCAACCCGGGCACGTTCAATTACAGCGGTACCGACAACGCCTGGGCCGTGGGTGTCCAGGCCAAGGTGACCTTCTGATGGCCGCGCGCTCCTTCCATGCTGTGGTGACTGCGATGAAAATTCCGCTCGCTTCCGTTGTCCTCGCCGGCGTGCTCGCCACCTCCCCCTTGCTGGCCCTGGCCTCGCCACCACCGGCGGTGCTGCAGGTCGGCCAACTACGCATCGGCGAGGGCAGCCCGCGCACCATCGTTCCGATTACCGGTGCCACCGCGGATGTCGCTCTGCAGCAGGCCGCGGCGATCGCCGCCAGCAGATCCACCGACATCGCCGAGTGGCGCATCGACTACCTGGACATCGCCACCGATGGCAAGGCGCTGGTCGCGCTGGGCAAGCGCATCCAAGCCACGCTGGGGGGCAAGCCGGCCATCGTGACCTTCCGCACGAAGGCCGAAGGGGGCGCCAAGCCGATCAGCGATGCCGACTACGGCAAGCTCTACGCTGCGCTGCTGCGCGGTGGTGTCGCCCAGCTGATCGACGTGGAGATGTTCCGCGATCCGAAGGTGGTGCAGGCGCTGGTGGCGCAGGCCCACAAGGCTGGCGTGAAAGTGGTGATGTCCAGCCATGACTTCCACGCCACGCCACCGCGCGAGGAAATCGTCGCACGCCTGCTAAAGCAGCAGGCCCTTGGCGCGGACGTGCTGAAGATCGCGGTGATGCCGCGCGACGCTGGCGATGTGCTGGCATTGCTCGATGCCACCTGGCAGGTGCGCCAGCAGAGCGACAAGCCGCTGCTGACCATGTCGATGGGCGGCACCGGCGTGGTTTCGCGGCTGGCCGGCGAAACCTTCGGCCAAGCCCTGACCTTCGGCATGATCGGCACCCCGTCGGCGCCAGGCCAGGTCGAGGTTGAGCGCCTCCAGGACGTTCTGCAGGTCATTCATGCATCCAGCCAGGCCGGTCACTGAGACCTTCCCCGCCGGACGTTCCACCGCACCACGCTGTTGCAGGAAACCGCACCATGAGCCACGCCTCCGCCGCCGCACCGTCGCTTGTCCTTGAACGGATGAGTCCCTTCCAGTGGACCGCCATCGCCATCTGCGTGCTGTTGAACATGCTTGATGGCTTCGATGTGATGGTCATGGCCTTCACCGCGCCGCATGTTTCGGCGGACTGGGCGCTGTCGGGCAAGGTACTGGGGCTGATGCTCAGTGCCGGCCTGGTCGGCATGGCGCTGGGTTCGTTCCTGCTGGCACCGCTGGCCGACCGCTGGGGGCGGCGGCCGATGATCGTCTGCTGCCTGCTGATCCTCACCAGTGGCATGGCGCTGTCCGCGCTGGCCGCCGACGCCTGGCAGCTGGGTGCGCTGCGCGTGTACACCGGCATCGGCATCGGCGGCATGCTGGCCGGTGTGGGGGTGATCACCGCCGAGTACGCCAACGCCAAGTGGCGCAGCACCGCAGTCGCGCTGCAGGCCACCGGCTACCCGATCGGTGCGACCGCTGGCGGTCTGCTGGCTGCTTGGATGCTGGAGCACTGGGCCTGGCACAGCGTGTTCCTGGTCGGCGCAGCGGCATCGCTGCTGTGCATTCCGCTGGTGCTCAAATGCCTGCCCGAATCGCTGGATTTCCTGGTCGCGCGTCGCCCGGCCAATGCCTTGCCACGCTTGAACGCGCTGCTCTCGCGCATGCGCATGCCGGAGCTGCAGGCGCTGCCGCCAGCGCCGGTGCGCGACGGCCAGCGCCAGGGCTATGCCGCGCTGTTCGTGGGTGACCTGCGCCGCGTCGCGCTGCTGATCGCGCTGGCGTTCTTCCTGCACATGTTCGCGTTCTATTTCGTGCTGAGCTGGACGCCGAAGCTGCTGGTCTCGGCCGGCGTGTCGGCGCAGCAGGGCATCACCGGTGGCGTGCTGTTGAACCTGGGCGGCATCGTTGGCGGCAGCCTGTTCGGCTGGCTGGCCTCGCGCTGGTCGCTGTCCAGGCTGACGGCCGGCGCGCTGCTGCTGGCGATGGTCTCGATGCTGGGCTTTGCGGCCTTCAGCACGCAGCTGGGCGTGGCCTTCCCGCTGGCCTTCGTGATCGGTGCGGCACTGTTCGCAGCGATGGCCGGCCTGTATGCGGCCGCGCCGGTGGTGTTCGCCGCCGAAGTGCGGACCACCGGCCTGGGCTGGGCCATCGGCATCGGCCGGGTCGGCGCGATCCTCTCGCCACTCACGGTGGGTGTTCTGGTCGATGGTGGCTGGCAGCCGTCCTCGTTGTACGTGCTGTGCGCTGCGCCGCTGCTGCTGGCGGCATGGGCGTGCCTCGGCCTGCGCGTGGGCGTGGGTCAGAACCGGCGTTGAACCGATGGCCGGAGCACATCACTCAATGTGCGATTATCGAATCGAATGGCCGAATATCGCATTGACCGGGCGGCGTGCCATGGCGACCATGTCCGGGTCGTGTTTTCCCTTCGCAGTGGCCCTGCAGCGTGGCGGTGATGACCGCCGGCAGGCAGGGCAAGGAGCAATGCAGTGATCGACAAGAGCGTAGCCAGCGTGGAAGCAGCGGTGGCCGATATCCATGATGGCGCGACCGTGATGATCGGCGGCTTTGGCACTGCCGGCATGCCCGACGAGCTGATCGATGCGCTCATTGCACAGGGTGCGCGCGAGCTGACCATCATCAACAACAACGCCGGCAACGGCGATACCGGCTTGGCTGCGCTGATCAAGCACAAGCGCGTTCGCCGCATCGTCTGCTCCTTCCCGCGCCAGGCCGATTCGCAGCACTTCGACGCGGCCTACCGCGCCGGCGAGATCGAACTGGAGCTGGTGCCGCAGGGCAACCTGGCCGCGCGCATCCATGCGGCCGGTTCCGGGCTGGGCGCGGTCTTCACGCCCACCGGCTATGGCACCGAGCTGGCCCAGGGCAAGGAAACGCGCGAGATCGACGGTCGCCACTACGTGCTCGAGTACCCGCTGCATGCCGATTTCGCGCTGATCAAGGCTGACCGCGGCGATCGCTGGGGCAACCTGGTGTATCGCCGGACTGCACGCAACTTCGGCCCGCTGATGGCGATGGCCGCGCGCTGCACCATCGTGCAGGTGCGTGAGGTGGTGCCGCTGGGCGAGCTGGACCCGGAGGCCGTGGTGACCCCCGGCATCTTCGTGCAGCGCGTGGTGCCGGTGGCCGCAGAAGGAGTGCAGGCATGAACAAGCTCAGCCGCGAACAGATGGCCGCGCGCGTGGCGCGCGATATTCCCGAAGGGGCCTACGTCAACCTGGGCATCGGCCTGCCGACCACGGTGGCCAACTTCCTGCCGGCGGACAAGGAGATACTGCTGCAGTCTGAAAACGGCCTGCTGGGCATGGGCCCGGCGCCGGCGCCCGGCCAGGAAGACCCGGACCTGATCAATGCCGGCAAGCAGCCGGTTACCCTGCTGACCGGTGGCTGCTATTTCCACCACGCCGATTCGTTCGCGATGATGCGTGGCGGCCACCTCGACATCTGCGTGCTCGGTGCCTTCCAGGTCTCGGCGCACGGTGACCTGGCCAACTGGAGCACCGGCGCCTCCGATGCGATTCCCGCCGTGGGCGGTGCAATGGACCTGGCCATCGGGGCCAAGCAGGTGTTCGTGATGATGGACCTGTTCACCAAGCAGGGTGAAAGCAAGTTGGTGGCCGAATGCAGCTATCCGCTGACCGGCCTGCGCTGCGTGTCGCGCGTGTATACCGATGTGGCGGTGTTCGACCTTGGCGCCGACGGCGCGACCGTGCTGGAAATGGTCGAGGGCGTGGACATCGATCAACTGCGTGAACTGACCGGCCTGCCGCTGGCACTGGCCGAGGGAGCCTGATATGCCCCTGCACGAGACCTACATCGTCGATGGCATCCGCACCCCGATCGGCCGCTACGGCGGCGCGTTGTCCGGTGTGCGCGCCGACGACCTCGGCGCGATTCCGCTGAAGGCACTGCTGGCGCGTCACCCGCAACTGGACCCGGCGCTGGTGGAGGACGTCTACCTGGGCTGCGCCAACCAGGCCGGTGAGGACAACCGCAACGTAGCCCGCATGAGCCTGCTGCTGGCCGGCCTGCCGGTGAGCGTGCCCGGCAGCACGATCAACCGCCTGTGCGGTTCGGGCCTGGATGCGATCGGCACCGTGGCCCGTGGTATTGCTGCCGGCGAGCTCGGCCTGGCCATTGCCGGCGGCGTCGAATCAATGTCGCGCGCGCCGTTCGTGATGGGCAAGGCAACCTCGCCGTTTGCCCGTGACCAGCAGATCGAAGACACCACCATGGGCTGGCGCTTCATCAACCCGCGCCTGCGTGAACTGCACGGCGTGGAGACCATGGGCCAGACCGCCGAGAACGTGGCTGAGCGCTACGGCGTCAGCCGCGAGGACCAGGATGCGTTCGCCCTGCGCAGCCAGCAGCGAACGGCCGCCGCGCAGGCGCGCGGCTTCTTCGACGGCGAGATCGTGGCGGTGGACGTACCGGGCCGCAAACGCGGCGAAACCGTGACCGTCGACCGCGATGAACACCCGCGCGGCGATACCACCGCCGAAGCACTGGCCAAGCTGAAGCCGCTGTTCCGCCAGCCGGGCACGGTTACTGCCGGCAACGCCTCGGGCATCAACGATGGTGCCGCCGCGCTGCTGCTGGCCTCCGGTGCGCAGGTGCAGGCGCTGGACCTGACCCCGCGCGCGCGCATCCTCGGCTTTGCCAGTGCCGGCGTGGAGCCGGCGATCATGGGCATGGGCCCGGTGCCGGCCAGCCAGAAGCTGATGGCACGGCTGGGCCTGGCCATCGCCGACTTCGATGCCATCGAACTGAACGAGGCCTTCGCCTCGCAGGGGCTGGCCTGCATGCGCCAGCTGGGCCTGGCCGACGATGCCGTGCACGTGAACCCCAACGGCGGTGCCATCGCGCTGGGCCACCCGCTGGGCATGAGCGGCGCGCGCCTGGCGCTGACCCTGCTGCGCCAGCTGGAGGCCAGCGGTGGCCGCCGTGGCCTGGCCACGATGTGCATCGGCGTGGGGCAGGGCGTGGCCCTGGCCATCGAGCGCGTGTGAACCATCCCCTGATTCCGTAATCTCAAGACAGCTGCGGCTTCCGGGCCGCTCGCCAACAGGAGTACGCCATGAGCGATCCCACCCCACTTCGCGGCTACCGCAAGCCGTACCCCGGCAGCCAGCCGCCGCGCATCCACCTGCCGTACGCCTCCACCGCGCTGCGCGGCCCGGGAACCGACCCGATCGCGATCCCGGTGACGCTCTCGGAAGTGACCGGCCCGAGCATCAACCGCATCACCCTCGGTGAGCATGCCGCCGACCTGACCGCCGGCTTCCCCGGCCAGCCGCAGGGCGAGCGCATCATCGTCAGCGGCCGTGTGCTGGACGAGAACGGTCGCCCGGTGCGCAACACCGTGGTGGAGGTATGGCAGTGCAACGCCGCCGGCCGTTACCTGCACAAGGGCGACCAGCACGACGCGCCGCTGGATCCGAACTTCAAGGGCACCGGCCAGGTGCTGACCGACAGCGAAGGCCGCTACCGCTTCACCACCATCAAACCGGGCGCGTACCCGTGGCGCAATCACTACAACGCCTGGCGCCCGGCACACATCCACTTCTCGCTGCATGGCGAAGGCATCGGCCAGCGCCTGGTCACGCAGATGTATTTCCCCAATGATCCGCTGCTGGCGTTTGATCCGATCTACAACTGCGTGGACGACGCCAAGGCGCGGGAGCGCATGGTGTCCTCGTTCGATTGGGAAAACACCGCCAATGAATTCGCACTGGGCTACCGTTTCGACATCGTGCTGCGCGGTCGCAAGATGACCGTCTGGGAGTAACACCATGAGTTTCCAATCCACTCCATGGCAGACCGTGGGCCCGTACTACCGCCTGGGCCTGGAACCGCTGTACCGCACCGACATCGCCCCGGCCATCGCGCAGGGTGAGCGCGTGGAAGTGCAGGGCCAGGTGTTCGATGGCAATGGCGTGCCGGTGTCCGATGCCGTGCTGGAAATCTGGCAGGCCGACGCGCAGGGCATCTATGCCCATGGCGAAGACCCGCGCCGGGACGACCACGACCCGGCCTTCGACGGCTGGGGCCGCGTGCCCACCGACGACCAGGGCCGCTTCGCCTTCACCACCGTCAAGCCGGGCCGCGTGCCAGGCCTGCGTGGCGAGCCGCAGGCGCCGCACCTGGTGGTGCTGGTGTTCATGCGCGGCCTGCTGCAGGCCACCCGCGCACGCATCTACTTCAGTGACGAAGCCAGCAACGCCGAGGACGGCATCCTCGCGCTGGTGCCGGCCGAACGCCGCCACACCCTGGTCGCACAGGCGCAGGGCAAGGGCCTGTACCACTGGGACGTGCGCATGCAGGGCCCGGACGAGACGGTGTTCTTCGCATACTGATCGCGGCGCGCCCGACGCGCCTTCCGGCCACTCCACGCCCGCGTGCGGCGGGCGCGGGTAAGCTGTGATTACCCAGGATGGACTGCACCGATGAGCCACTTCCCAACGCTGCTGGGCGGTCTGTTCGGCGACCCCGCCGTCGACGCCGTGTTCCGCGATGAAGCACGCCTGCAGGCGATGCTCGATGTCGAACGCGCTCTGGCGCGCGCGCAGGTGCAGTGCGGGGTGATTCCCGCAGCCGCGCTGGCACCGATCGAAGCGGCCTGCAGTGCCGATCTGTATTCGTTGCCGGCGCTGTCGGCAGCCACCGCACTGGCTGGCAATCCGGCCATTCCACTGGTCAAGGCACTCACCGCGCAGGTCAAGGCGAACGATGCCGAGGCCGCGCGCTGGGTGCACTGGGGCGCCACCAGCCAGGACATCATCGATACCGGCGCGGTGCTGCAGCTGCGCGCGGCAGTCAGCCAGGTGCAGGCGCGCCTGCGCGTGCTGTGCATGGCGCTGGCGCGGCTGGCCGAGGCCGAGCGCGGCACCGGGCTGCCCGGACGCACGCTGCTGCAACAAGCAGTGCCGGTGACCTTCGGCCTGAAGGCGGCCGGTTGGCTCGACGCCCTGCAGCGCAGCCAGCGCAGGCTGGATGCGTTGGCCGCAGACACCCTGGTGCTGCAGTTCGGCGGTGCCGCCGGCACCCTGGCCTCGCTGCAGACGCGCGGGCTGGACGTGGCCGAAGCCCTGGCTGCCGAGCTGCAGTTGCCGCTGCCGGCGTTGCCCTGGCACACCGCGCGTGACCGCATTGCCGAGTTCGGCAGCGTGTTCGCACTGCTGACCGGCAGTCTCGGCAAGATCGCCACCGACATCGTGCTGCTGATGCAGTCCGAGGTGGCCGAAGCCTTCGAGCCGGCGGGCGAGGGCAAGGGCGGTTCCTCGGCAATGCCGCACAAGCGCAATCCGGTGGGCTGCGTGGCCGCCATTGCCGCCGCCACGCGCGTACCGGGCCTGCTGTCCACGCTGTTCACTGCCATGCCGCAGCCGCACGAGCGCGCAGCAGGCCAATGGCACGCCGAATGGGACACCGTGCCGGAGATCGTGCGCCTGTGTGCGGGCAGCCTGGCCCAGGTGGATGTGGTGGTGCAGGGCCTGCAGCTGGACCGCGAGCGCATGCGCCAGCACCTGGATAGTCACGGCGGCCTGCTTTACGCCGAAGCCGTTGCGGTCACCCTGGGCGAGCGCATCGGCAAGCCGGCCGCGCATGCCTTGGTTGAACAAGCGGCCAGGCAGGCGCTTGCGCAATCGCAGCACCTGCGCGTGGTGCTGGGGCAGATGCCCGAAGTCACCGCGCAGCTTTCCGCCGCACAACTGGATGCCCTGTTCGCCGCAGACAGCTGGCGCGGCATGGCCGATACCTGGATCGACCGCGTGCTCGCGCGCGGCTGATCCTACGTTCAACGCTGGAGCACGCATGCCATTCCTCGACCTTCCGCAGCATCGCCTGCACTACCAGACCGAGGGCCGCGCCGACGGGCCGTGGCTGACCTTCTGCAATTCGCTGGGTACCGACCTGGGCATGTGGCAGCCGCAGGTGGATGCACTCGCCTCGCAGTACCGCATCCTGCGCTATGACCGTCGCGGCCATGGCCAGTCCAGCGCGCCGCCGGGGCTGTACAGCGTGGCCGAACTGGGCGCTGATGTGCTGGCCCTGTGGGACCACCTCGGCATCGCGCGCAGCCATTTCTGCGGGCTGTCGATCGGTGGCCTGACCGGGCAGTGGCTGGGCGTGCATGCTGGCAATCGCCTGCGCACGCTCACGGTGGCTGCGACCGCAGCGAAGATCGGCACGCTGGACGGCTGGCAGGCGCGCATCGCCCAGGTCCAGCACGATGGCCTGTTGCCGCTGGTCGATGGCACCCGCGAACGCTGGTTCACCGCCGCTTTCGCGCAGACCCATGCCAGCCAGGTGGAAGACATCCTGCAGCGCTTCCTCGCCACCAGCGTGGCTGGCTATGCCGGCTGCTGCAACGCCGTGGGCACGGCCGACTTCCGTGATGCGCTGGGCCGCATTGGCGTGCCGCTGCTGGCCATTGCCGGAAATGACGACCCGGTGTGCGCTCCGTCCGAGCTGCAGGCAATCGCCGACGGCGTGGCCCATGGCCACCATGCCGCCGTGCCGGGCCGCCACATCTGCAACCTGGAATCGCCGCAGGCGTTCACCTCCGCACTGGCCGCGCATCTTTCGGCGCAGCACTGATCCCGCACAACAGGTAGACCACGATGGACGAACAGGAACGCTACGAAGCCGGCCTTGCGGTGCGCCGCCAGGTACTGGGTGAGGCACACGTCGAACGCTCGCTGCAGGCGCGCACCGAGTTCACCACCGAATTCCAGGAATTCATCACGCGCACGGCGTGGGGCACGGTGTGGACGCGCGAGGGCCTGCCGCGGCATACGCGCTCGCTGCTGACCATCGTGATGATGGTGGCGCTGGGCCATGACGAGGAGTTCAAGCTGCATATCCGTGCCGCCCGCAACAACGGGGTGACGCCGGAGGAGATCAAGGAAGCGCTGCTGCAGGCCGCGATCTACTGTGGCGTGCCCGCGGCCAACCATGCGTTCGCGCTGGCCAAGCCGATCCTGGAAGAGCAGGCCGCAGAGCGCTGACGCCGAACGTCCGCCGGGCATGGCCCGGCGCTACCAGCGCGCGGCCCCGGTAGCGCCGGGCCATGCCCGGCGGCTGTACCTCAATTCAACAACGTGCCCAGCCGCTGTGCGGCTTCGCGCAGGCGCGGCAACAGCTGGGTCTGCATCACGCCCAGGCCGATACGGCCCGCCTGGGTGCCGATGTTCAGCGCGGCCACGACATCGCCGCTGCGCGAACGCACTGGCACGGCGATCGAGCGCAGGCCGATCTCCAGTTCCTGGTCGACCAGCGACGCGCCTTCGCGGCGCACCTTTTCCAGCAGGTCGAGGAAGTCATCCATGCGGGTGACCGTGCGTTCAGTACGCGGCCGCAGCGGGTTGCGTTCCAGGTAGCCTTCCAGCGTGTCGCGCGGCAACGAGGCCAGCAGCACGCGGCCCATCGAGGTGCAGTAGGCCGGCAGGCGACTGCCTGCGCGCAGGCCGATCGACATGATGCGTACGGTTTCCGCGCGCGCCACGTACAGGATGTCATCGCCATCGAGCACGCCCAGCGAGCAGGATTCGTGCACGGCATCGCGCAGGGCATCCAGCACCGGTTGTGCAGCAGCGGTCATCGACGACGACGCGACATAGGCGCCGCCCATGCCCAGCACGCGCGGCAGCAGCACGAAGCCGCGGCCCTGTTCACCCACGTAGCCGAGCTTTTCCAGCGTGTACAGCACGCGCCGTACCGCTGCGCGGGAAATGCCGGTATCGCTGCTGATCTGCGACATCGTCACTTCGCGCGGATGCTGCGAGAACACGCTCAGCACGGCCAGGCCGCGGCCGAGCGACGTCATGAAGTCCGGATCGCCCTGGTTGTCCTGGATCTGCTGCATCAGCTCATGGGCCAGGCCACGATCCTGCGGTGGGGCAGGGGGGCGCTTGGGTCGACGGCTGGGAGGAACGGCAGGCATGGCAGCAGCTTTCATCGGGTTCGACCTCGCATGGTAAGGGCTCGAACCAGCAACCGGTACCCACGCGGCGCAGCCTGCGAGGCTGCGCCGCATGGCGCCGGTCACTTGCGCTCGGGCAGCGCGTAGGCGATCACGTAGTCGCCACGGTCCGGTGACTGGCGTGCGCCACCGGCGGAAATCACCACGTACTGGCGACTGGTCTTCGGCGAGATGTAGGTCATCGGCGTGCCCTGGCTGCCAACCGGCATGCGGGCCTTCCACACTTCCTCGCCCGTGCGGCTGTCATAGGCGCGAAGGTAGTAATCCTGCGTACCGGCGAAGAACAGCAGGCCCGACTGCGTGGCCAGCGAACCGCCCAGGGTCGGCATGCCGATCGGAATCGGCAGGCCCATCTTGATGCCCATCGGCCCGGTGTCCTTCACCGTGCCCACCGGCACCTGCCAGACCAGCTGGCGGGTGGCCAGGTTGATCGCCGACATCGTGCCGAACGGCGGTTTCTGGCAGGGAATGCCCAGCTTGGACAGGAAGCGGTCGCGCAGCGAGCCGTACGGCGTACCGGTCTGCGAGGCCGCACCCATTTCCACGCCACCGTCGCCGCTGGTCATCTGCGCGCGCGGGATCAGCTTGGTCCACAGGCCCAGGCGCATGTCATTGACGAACAGGTAGCCGGTGGTGGGGTCGACCGAGGCGCTGCCCCAGTTCATGCCACCCAGCGAACCGGGCCACTGCAGCGCGAGGTCTTCGCCCGGCGGCGTGTACATGCCGTCGTAGCGGAACTGCTTGAACTGGATGCGGCACAGCATCTGGTCGATCGGGGTGGCGCCCCACATGTCCGACTCGGTCAGCGTCTGCGCGCCGATCTGCGGCAGGCCAACCGACAGCGGCTGGGTGGCGGCATAGCGTTCGCCCTGCGCATTGCCCTGCGGCGCGGGGATGTTGCGCACTTCGCTGATCGGCACCCCGGTCTGGCGATTGAGCATGAAGATCTGCCCGGCCTTGGTGATCTGCAGCAGGGCCGGCAGCGTGCCGCCCTTGCCGTCGGGCACGTCGGTCAGGGTCGGCTGCGCGGGCAGGTCGTAGTCCCACAGATCGTGGTGCACGGTCTGGTAGACCCAGCGCTCCTTGCCGGTGGCCACGTCCAGCGCAACCACCGCCGAACTGTACTTGTCATCCTGCGGGGTGCGCTCGCCGGCCCACTGGTCAGGGGTGGTGTTGCCGGTGGGCAGGTAGACCAGGCCCAGTTGCGGGTCGTAGGCCATCGAGGTCCACACGTTCGGCGTGGCGCGCGTGTAGTGGATCGACGGATCCAGCGGCACGTCCGGGGTTTCCCTGGAAAGATCCCAGACCCAGGCCAGCGCGCCGGTGCGCACGTTGTAGGCACGCACCACGCCGGACGGCTCACCCACTTCGATGTTGTCGGCCACGCGGCCACCGACCACGATCAGTTCGCCCGCCACCAACGGTGCGGCGGTGAGGGTGTAGAAGCCCGGCTTGATCTCGCCCATGCCGGCCTTCAGGTCGACCACGCCGTTGCTGCCGAAGTCCGGGCACAGCGCGCCGGTCTTCGCATCCAGCGCGAACAGGCGCGCATCGATGGAGGTCATCAGGATGCGCTTCTCGCACAGCGCCGGGCCCGTGCTGGCCGTTTCGGCGGCCGGCAGCGGCGCAGGTGCCGGAGCGGCTGCAACTGCAGCAGACGGTGCAGTGGTTGCGTCGAAATAGCCCAGACCGCGGCAGCGCTGCCAGTTCGGCGCGGTGGCCTTGGGGTCGAAGGCCCAGCGCTGCTTGCCGGAATCGGCATCGATGGCGATCACCTGGTTGTGCGGGGTGCACAGGAACAGGGTGTCGCCGATCTGCAGCGGGGTGTTCTGGTCCTCGGCACCGAAACCGTTGCTTTCCGGCACATCGCCGGTGCGCGCCGTCCAGGCAACCTGCAGTTCCTTCACGTTGGCCGGGGTGATCTGGTCCAGCGCGGCAAAGCGGGTGCCGGCGGTGGTGTTGCCCCAGTGCATCCAGTCGCGCTGTTCAGCGCCCTTGGCCACCGGCACCACCGGCGGCGTGGTGCCCTGCGCGGTCTGTACCGGGCGCGGCTGGAACGCCGACACCGCAGTGCCCAGCAGGCCAACCAGCAGCACGGCGGCTACGCCATAGGCGCCGCGGCCGGCAACCTGGCCTCGGCTGCGGCGCAGCACCGGCCACGCCAGGGCGACCAGCAGGGCCAGCACCGCCGGCATCACCAGCCGCGATACCAGCGGCCAGAAATTCCAGCCGGCATCCACCAGTGCCCACAGCAGCGTGGCCAGGAAGGCCAGGCCGTACAGCAGCGCACCGTTCGGCCGGCGCATCGCCAGCAGTACGCCGGCTACCGCCGACACCGCACCCATCAGCAGGAAATACCAACTGCCCCCCAGCTGCACCAGGCGTACACCGCCGACCAGCAGAGCCAGGCCGAACAGGGTCACCAGGATGCCGAGCAGGACCACCAGCACACGGCACAGGGCCGGAACTCTCGTCGTCTCGTCCACGTTGCATGAACCTCATTGCGAAAAACCCGCGCGGAGGCGGGGAAAGCCCCGCGCGCGCCAGGCGTGGCGGGGGCCAACGGCATCCCGGGCGGCTGCGGGCCGTGACGGCGGGCAGGCGTCGGCCTGCTTATGACGCAGGCTGGGTGAATGACCGGTTAGGGCGATTATCGCACGCGTGTGCGATTTTGGCGTGATGCCCCATGGCGCCATCGGTGGAACGCAGCGGCGCAGTGGTGCCGGGAACGGGCAGGGCAGGGGCGAACCGGTTACCCTATGCCGCCATACAAGCTGGTAGCTGCAATGACCGACGCCACCGTGGCCGTCCCCGCCTGGGCCTCACGCCTGCGCGACATCGCTGATTTCCCGAAGCCGGGCATCCTGTTCAAGGACATCATGCCGCTGCTCGCTCACAGCGAGGACTTCCGTGGCGCGATTGTGGCAATGGCCGATCGCTGGCGCGATCAGAAGCTGGACGCGGTGGTCGGCATCGAATCGCGCGGCTTCATCCTCGGTGCGGCCATGGCGCTGGAACTGGGCGTGGGCTTCGTGCCGGTGCGCAAGCCGGGCAAGCTGCCGGGCAAGGTGCTGCGCGAGGAATACACGCTGGAATACCGCAGCGACTGCATTGAAGTGCATGCCGACGCGCTGCCCGCCGGTGCGCGCGTAGCGATCATCGACGACGTGCTGGCAACCGGCGGTACGCTGGTTGCTGCGTTGTCGCTGGTGCGCCGCCTGGGCGTGGACGTGGTCGGCGCCGGCGTGCTGGTCGAACTGGATGGCCTGGGCGGCCGTGGCCGCTGGGAAGCGGATCTGCCGCTGCACACCGAACTGGTGTTCTGATTGCGTCGCCGGGCATGGCCCGGCGCTACCCACGGCAAGCAGGTAGCGCCGGGCCATGCCCGGCGGATGTCCTGCCCGTTACATCATCCGCACGCGGAAACGACGGCCCTTGATCTTGCCCGCTTCCAGCTTCGCCACCGCCTTGTTGACCTGCTCGCGGGCGATCGCCACGTAGGAACGGGTCGGGAAGATCGCGATCTTGCCGATGAACTTGGCCGACAGGCCGGCATCGCCGGTGAGGGCGCCGAGGATGTCGCCTGCGCGCAGCTTGTCGGTCTTGCCGCCATCGATGCGCAGGGTGCGCATCGCCGCCTGCGGCAGCTCGGCCGGGCGCGACGTCGCCAGCGGCGTCTTCTGCCAATCCAGCGGCTCGCCGCGCTGTGCTTCGATGGCGTCGGCGCGGTTCTTTTCGCGGCCCGCCACCAGGCTGATCGCCAAGCCACTGGCGCCGGCACGACCGGTACGGCCGACACGGTGCTGGTAGCTCTCGACGTCGGTCGGCAGCTCGTAGTTGATCACCGCCGCCAGTTCTTCCACATCCAGCCCGCGTGCGGCGACGTCGCTGGCAACCAGCACGTTGCAGCTGCGGTTGGCCAGGCGCAGCAGCACTTCCTCGCGGTCGCGCTGTTCCATGTCGCCATGCAGGGCGAGCGCGGAGAAGCCGAACTGCTGCAGCGAGTTGGCCACTTCGTCCACGTCCTTGCGGGTGTTGCAGAACACCACGGCCGATTCGGGCGTGTACTTCAGCAGCAGGCCAGCCAGTGCCTTCTGCCGGTGTGCCGGTTCGACTTCGCAGAACAGGTGGCGGATGGCCGGGGCCTGGTCGGCGCCTTCCACGGTCACTTCCACGGCATCGCGCAGCAGGTCGCGGGCCATGGCGCGGATGGTGTCGGGGAAGGTGGCCGAGAACAGCAGGCTCTGGCGATCGCGGTGGGTACGGCCGGCGATCTCACGGATCGGTTCCTCGAAGCCCATATCGAGCATGCGGTCGGCTTCATCCAGCACCAGCGTGCGCACGGCGCCCAGATTCAGTGCGCGCTTGCGCGCCAGTTCCTGCACGCGGCCGGGCGTGCCGACCACTACGTGCGGGTCGTGGCTTTCCAGCGACGCCAGCTGCGGGCCCAGCGGCGTGCCGCCGGTCAGCAGCAACAGCTTCAGGTTGGGGATGCCGGTGGCCAGCTTGCGGATCTGCTTGGCCACCTGGTCGGCCAGCTCGCGGGTGGGGCACAGCACCAGCGCCTGTACGCGGATCAGGCTGGGGTCGATGGATTGCAGCAGGCCAAGACCGAAGGCGGCGGTCTTGCCGCTGCCGGTCGGGGCCTGGGCGATCACATCGCGGCCATCAAGGATGGCGGGCAGGCTCTGCGCCTGGATCGGCGTGAGGGTGGTGTAGCCGAGGGCATCCAGGCCGGGCTGCAGGGCCGGGCTCAGCGGCAGGGTCGAGAAATCAGTCATGGCGCATTGTACCTGCGCGCGCGCCCGGTCCCGCCGTCGTTCACGATTGTGGGGGCGCCCGGTAGCGGGCGACCTTGGTCGGCACCTTGGCCGAACGTTCCCTCAACCCAGCCCGATGACCACCAGCCGCGCAGCCATCGCCTGCAACTGCTCCGGGGTGGCCGGTTTTCCAGCGACCCGGGGCTCCAGCAGCAGCTGGTGGAACCACGGGTTGGCGTGCCGCGTGTCGACGTCGAACGAACAGGTTGCCTGCACGCCCATCACCGCCTGAACGATCTCGACCAGCGTGTCTTCGGCTTCATCGACATTGCCCCGCCCATATCGATCATCCAGCAGGCGCAGCGGGATCTGCAGCAGGGCGGGGGAGACTGGCATGCCTCAAGTCTAACGATCCACGTTGCCCTCAGCCCAGCACCGCCAGCACACCCTCGTGGATCGCCAGGCCACCCAGCAGCAACCAGGCGAACAGGATCGATGCCAGCAGCAGCGGCTTCAACCCGGCCTGGCGCAGCGCAGACACATGGGTGGTCAGGCCCAGCGCGGCCATCGCCATGGCCAGCAGCACGGTATCCAGCTGCACCAGGCCGGCCTGCACACCCACCGGCAGCAGATGCAGCGAGTTGAGCCCGGCAACCGCCACGAAACCGAACGCGAACCACGGCACCACGATCCGGGCCTTGCCACCGTCCGCCGCCGCCTTGCCACCACGGGCCAGCCACAGCGACAGTGCGATCAGGAACGGTGCCAGAAGCATCACCCGCACCATCTTGGTGATGACCGCGGTATCGGCGGCTGACTCGCCCACCGCACGTCCGGCAGCCACCACCTGTGCCACTTCATGCACGGTGGCGCCGGTGAACAGGCCGTACTGCCGCGCGTCCATTGCCAGCCAGCCGTGCGACTGCACCAGCGCATACAGCGCCGGGTACAGGAACATGGCCAGCGTGCCGAACACCACCACCGTCGATACCGCCACCGTCACCTGCGCAGCGCGGCCGCGCACCACCGGCTCTGCGGCCATCACCGCCGCCGCACCGCAGATCGCGCTGCCGGCACCGATCAGCATGGCGGCCTCGCGCTCCATCCTGAACACCCGTACACCCAGCCAGCACGCCAGGCCGAAGGTGCTCGCCACCACCAGCACGTCCATCAGCACGCCGGCGAGGCCGACGTGGCCGATGTCCTGGAAGGTCAGCCGCAGGCCGTACAGCACGATGCCCGCACGCAGCAGCCAGTGCTTGGAGAAGCCCACGCCCGCCGCGCTGGCGGGGGCCAGTCGCGGGTAAACGGTGTTGCCGACCACGATGCCGGCGACGATGGCGACGGTCAGCGCACTCAGGCCATGCGCCTGCAGCCAGGGCAGCTCGGCCAGGTACAGCGACGCCGCCGCCACCAGGCCGACCAGCAGCAGGCCGGGCAGGCGCGGTTGCCAGCGCTGGCGCAGGGCGGGCAGGGACCAGGGGGACAGGGCAGGCGCGTTCATGGCGGGTGGGATGCGGGAGAGAGGCGTACAGCCTGCATCCATGCGATCAACCCGTAAAACGAATAATATCGGTGAAACCTACCCATAACACAGGTAATTGGCATGCGCCTGACGCTCCGCCAGCTGCAGGTCTTCGTTGCCATCGCCGACCAGGGCAGCACCACCGCCGCAGGCCAGGCCATCGCGCTTTCGCAGTCCGCCAGCAGCGCCGCCCTGCAGGAGCTGGAAGCGCACTTCGGCACGCCGCTGTTCGACCGCATTGGCCGCCGCCTGGCGTTGAACGGCCACGGCCGGGCCTTGCTGGAGCCGGCGCGCGCGCTGTTGGTCAATGCCGCCGATCTGGAGCGGCAATTGGCGGCGGGCGGTGACCCGTCCCAAGGCGCGCCGCTGCGGCTGGTCTTGGCCGCCAGCACCACCATCGGCAACTACCTGCTGCCGCCGCGCATCGCCGAGCTGCTGCGGCAGGCACCGCAGGCCGAGGTCGATCTGCGCATCGACAACAGCGCAGGCGTGGTGGCGGCCGTTCAACGGTTGGACGTGGATGCAGGATTGATCGAAGGCCCGTGCCACGAACGCGGGCTGCAGGTGACCGCGTGGCAGCAGGACCCGCTGGTGATCGTGGCGGCTGCGGATGCGCCCCCGCGCTGGTCGCTGGATGAACTGCGCGCAGCGCGCTGGCTGCTGCGCGAACCCGGCTCAGGTACCCGCGAGGCTGTCGAACAGGCATTGCTGCCGCATCTGCGCGGCTTCGCCCAGACCCTGCAGCTGGGCAATACCGAAGCCATCAAGCAAGCCGCCATCGCCGGCCTCGGCCTGGCCTGCCTCTCGCGCCACGCCCTGCAAGAACCCTTGGCCCTCGGCCGCCTGCGCATCCTTGAAACGCCATTGCCGGCCCTGCACCGCACGTTGTGGCTGGTACGCCACCCCGGCAAGCGATGGTTGCCGGGTTTGCAGGCGTTGTTGGGGGAAGTGCAGTAGCCGGGATCCATCTTCCACAGCGTGAATTCCACGTAGGGGTCAGAGCCTATTGCGCAGCAACGGGATCCGACCCCGTGCCGACCAACGGTCGGCACCCACCAACAGCAGCGGGAAACTGTCGAAGGCGGGGTGGGTCCGGTTGCCGGGGCGTGAGCGCCATGGATGGCGCGACCGAGCTTACAGGGGTGAGGGCGCTTTGCTTGCGAAGCACTGCTTCGCAAGCGCCCGAACGCACAGCCGCCAGCGGCTGGGCCGGGCCCCGGAGGGGGACTTGCAGCGTCCCCCGCAACCGGACCCACCCCGCCATCCCACAGGAAGCCGGCTTTGGCTGTTGCCTCGGCGGTTGACGTGGCCTCTGCGGGTGTCGGGCGCCGCCCGGCCAGGCCCCGCAACCCGCTACAATGGCCGGATGCCTCTGATTACTCTGCAAAACGTCGACTTCAGCGTCGGCGGCCCGCTGTTGCTGGAAAAAGCCGAACTGTCGATCGAGCCGGGCGAGCGTATCGCCCTGATCGGCCGCAACGGCGCCGGCAAATCGACCCTGCTCAAGCTGCTGTCCGGCGACCACAAGCCCGATGACGGTGAAGTGCGCGTGCAGCAGGGCGTGCGCGTGACTCGCCTGGAGCAGGAGGTGCCGCATGGCGCCGCTGGCAGCGTGTTCGACGTCGTCGCCGACGGCCTGGGCGAACTGGGCCAATGGCTCGCCGAATTCCATCACCTAAGCCACGCCGACGTGTTCGATGGCGAAGCGCTGGGCAACGTCCAGGCCAAGATCGATGCCGCCAACGGCTGGGGCCTGGACCAGCGCGTCAGCGAGACCCTGACCAAGCTCGACCTCGATGGCGACGCGGAGTTCGCGCGCCTGTCCGGCGGCATGAAGCGCCGCGTGCTGCTCGGCCGCGCGCTGGTGTCCAGCCCCGACCTGCTGCTGCTGGACGAACCGACCAACCACCTCGACATCGAAGCCATCGACTGGCTCGAAATGTTCCTCAAGAACTGGAACGGCAGCGTGGTGTTCGTCACCCATGACCGCCGCTTCCTGCGTGCGCTGGCCACCCGCATCGTCGAGATCGACCGCGGCCAAGTCACCAGCTGGCCGGGCGACTGGGCCAACTACGAGCGCCGTCGCGAAGAACGCCTCAACGCGCAGGCCCAGGAAAACGCACGGTTCGACAAGCTGCTGGCGCAGGAAGAAGTGTGGATCCGCCAGGGCATCAAGGCACGCCGCACCCGCGACGAAGGCCGTGTACGCCGCTTGAAGGCGATGCGCAACGAGCGTTCCGCGCGCCGCGACCTCAGCGGCAACGTCAAGATGGAAGCGGCCCAGGGCGTGAGCTCGGGCAAGAAGGTCATCGACATCAAGGACATTTCGTTCGCCTTCGGCGATCGCACGATGGTCCGCGATTTCTCCACCACCATCCTGCGTGGTGACCGCATCGGCCTGATCGGCCCCAACGGCAGTGGCAAGACCACACTGTTGAAGCTGCTGCTGGGCGAACTGCAGCCGCAGAAGGGTGAGGTCAACGCCGGCACCAACCTGCAGGTTGCGTACTTCGACCAGTACCGTGCAGTGCTGCGCGAAGACTGGAGCGCGATCGAGAACGTGGCCGAAGGCCGCGATTTCCTCGAGTTCAACGGCAAGCGCAAGCACGTGCACGCCTACCTGCAGGACTTCATGTTCACCCCTGAGCGCGCGCGCGCGCCGATCACCCGCCTGTCCGGTGGCGAGCGCAACCGCCTGCTGCTGGCCAAGCTGTTCGCGCAGCCGTCCAACCTGCTGGTGATGGACGAACCGACCAACGATCTGGACGTGGAAACCCTGGAGCTGCTGGAAGAGCTGCTGGGCGAATACAACGGCACGTTGCTGCTGGTCAGCCATGATCGTGACTTCATCGACAACGTGGTGACCTCCACGCTGGTGATGGAAGGCGATGGCGTGATCGGCGAGTACGTGGGCGGCTACAGCGACTGGCAGCGTTACGCGGCCAGCGTGGCCGCTGCGCCTGCGGTGGTTGCTGCCGCCAAGCCGGTGGTCGCTGCCCCGGCGGCTGCTGCGGAACCGGCAGCGCCCAAGCGCAAGCTCGCCTACAAGGAAGCGCGTGAGCTGGAACAGCTGCCGAAGACCATCGAAAAGCTGGAAGGCGATGTCGAAGGGCTTACCTCGGCAATGAACGATCCGTCGTTCTACACGCGCAGCAGCGCCGAAGTGACCGCGCACACCCAGCAGCTGGCCAAGGTGCAGGCTGAACTGGATGCCGCGTACGCACGCTGGGAAGAGCTGGAAGGCTGAGCGCCGGTCGGATTCAGTAGATCCACGCCATGCGTGGATATCCGGATACGTGCGGACCAACGGTGCGCACCCACCGGCCAACGGTCCGCACCCACTGGGGCGGGCCGGCGGTCATTTGACCCCGTGCAGATCCCGCAGCTGGCTCGGCCGGCTGCCGAAGTACGCGGCCAGATCGGCGATGTCCTGATCGCTCAGGTCCTTCGCCTGCGGTGTCATCAGCGCATGCTGGCGATCACCGGCACGGTAGGCCTGCAGCGCATGCGCCAGGTAATCGCCGTATTGACCACCCAGCTTCGGATAGGTCGGATCGATCGGCGCATTGCCGTCGGCACCGTGGCAATCGATGCAGCTCTGGCTGGTGGCCTTGCTCTTGACCTTGGCGCGGGCCTCGCCGGCGGCTTCACGCCCGGCAGGCAGGCCCGCGGAGGAAGACGATCCGTGCTCGCCGCTGGCGTGGCCGGGATCGCCGGCGGATTTCTCGCTGTTCTCCACCTGTGACTGCGAGCAGGCCGCCAGCAGCAGGGCGACGGACAGGGCGATGGCGTGACGCAGTGGATGCGCGGCTTTCGACATGGGCGGGCCTTACTTGACGGTGGACAGGTAAACAGCGAGATCGGCGATCTCCTGTTCGCTGAAACTCATCGACTGCGCCTGCATCGTCGGATGCCGGCGCTTGCCCTGGCGGTACTCGGTCAGGGCCTGGGTCAGGTACTGCTGGGTCTGGCCACCGATCTTCGGTACCCGGTAACTGGGGTAGGCGTTCTTGTAACCGGTAATGCCGTGGCAACCCTGGCAGGTGTAGGCCAGCACACGGCCATTGTCGAAACTGCCGGTGGGCGTGGCAGCCGCCGGCACAGGGGCCGGAGCCGGTGCCGGGGCGGGTGGTGCTGCAGGAGCAGGTGCGGGCTGTGCGGCGGCCCCGAGGGGCAGGAGGACGGCCAGAGCGAGACAAGCGGCGAGCGGCTGCGGGCGCATGGTGTCTTTTCCGGGGATTCGGGTCTGGTCGTTCCGGCGTGGGGTACGGAACGACCCGAGTATAGCCTCAGGTTTCATCTAGCTGAAATGGGGTCGGCCCGACCGGCGGCGTGAAGACACCATGACCTTTGGGATATGGTGTTGCCGTGAAGTGGTGCATTACTTTGCTACCACACCTGCCCACGCATCCTCCAGGGATCTGACGATGTCGCACCAAACCTTCCTGCCCGGCCCCCGCAGCGGACTCTGCGCTGCCGCGCTGCTGCTCTCCACCTCCCTGCTGCTGAGCGGTTGCGCCGCTGGGCCCAACAACGAGGCCAAGGCGGCCGAGACCAAGGACGAGAAGAAGGTCGACGCGGTGCCGGTGGAAGTGGCCGTGGCCAGCCATCGCGCGGTGGCCGCCAGCTACACCGGAACGGCGGCACTGGAGCCGCGCGCCGAATCGCAGGTGGTCGCCAAGACCTCGGGCGTCGCGCTGGCGGTACTGGTCGAGGAAGGGCAGCGGGTCAGCGCCGGGCAGCCTCTGGTGCGGCTGGATCCGGACCGCGCACGCCTGGCCGTTGCCCAGAGCGAGGCGCAGATGCGCAAGCTGGAGAACAACTACCAGCGCGCACAGAAGCTGGTCGGCCAGCAGATGGTCAGCGCTGCCGATGTCGACCAGCTGCGCTACGACCTGGAAAACGTGCGCGCGCAGTACCGCCTGGCCACGCTGGAACTGTCCTACACCACCGTGGTCGCACCGATTTCCGGCGTGATCGCCTCGCGATCGATCAAGACCGGCAACTTCGTGCAGATCAACACGCCGATCTTCCGCATTGTCGACAACTCGCGGCTGGAAGCCACCCTCAACGTGCCCGAGCGCGAGCTGGCGACCTTGCGTGCGGGCCAGCCGGTCACGCTGTCGGCCGATGCGCTGCCGGGCCAGACCTTCACTGGTGTGGTGGACCGTATCGCGCCGGTGGTGGATTCGGGCAGCGGCACCTTCCGTGTGGTCAGTGCTTTCGATGGCGCCGCGCAGTCGCTGCAGCCGGGCATGTTCGGTCGTATCCGCATCGACTACGACCAGCGTGCCGATGCACTGGTGGTACCGCGCCTGGCGCTGCTGGACGATGGTGAGCCGGCAGTGTTCCGCGTGCGCGAGGGCAAGGTCGCGCGGGTGCCGGTCAAGCTTGGCTACGCCGAAGGGCCGTGGGTGGAAATCCGTGAGGGACTGGCGGCGGGTGACCAGATCGTCACCGCCGGCAAGGTCGCCCTGCGCGACGGCACCGCGGTGCAGGTGATCGCCGATCCGAAGGCCAAGGCGAAGACCGTAACCGCCTCGGCCAAGCCGGCAGAGAAGGCCGGGAGCACGCAATGACCGCGCCCGGCCACGATCACGGTGCCTCGCCCGGGAGCGATGGCGCCGCCGCAGGCATGCGTGGCGGCCTGGTGGAGTTCGCCACCCGCCGCCGCGTCACCATCGCCATGTGCACGGTCACCCTGTTGCTGTTCGGCCTGATCGCACTGGGCAACCTCAAGGTCAACCTGCTGCCCGACCTGAGCTATCCGACGCTGACCGTGCGCACCGAGTACACCGGTGCGGCGCCGACGGAAATGGAAACCCTGATCACCCAGCCGGTCGAAGAAGCCGTGGGCGTGGTCAAGAACCTGCGCAAGCTGAAGTCGGTCTCGCGTACCGGCCAGAGTGATGTGGTGCTCGAGTTCGCCTGGGGCACCAACATGGACCAGGCCAGCCTGGAAGTGCGCGACAAGATGGAAGCGCTGAACCTGCCCCTGGAAGCCAAGGCGCCGGTGCTGCTGCGCTTCAATCCGTCCACCGAGCCGATCATGCGCCTGGTGCTGTCGACCAAGGCCGCGCCTGCGACCGACGAAGAAGCGATCCGTGAACTGACCGGCCTGCGTCGCTATGCCGACGAAGACCTGAAGAAGAAGCTGGAGCCGGTTACCGGCGTGGCGGCGGTGAAGGTTGGCGGTGGCCTGGAAGACGAGATCCAGGTCGACATCGACCAGCAGAAACTGGCCCAGCTCAACCTGCCGATCGACACCGTCATCAAGCGGTTGAAGGAAGAGAACATCAACATTTCCGGCGGCCGCCTGGAGGAGGGCTCGCAGCGCTTCCTGGTGCGCACCGTCAACCAGTTCGCCGATCTGGAAGAAATCCGCAACCTGCTGGTCACCACCCAGTCCGCCAACGGCAGCGCGGCCGACTCGGCGCTGCAGCAGATGTTCAACATCGCTGCCTCTACGGGTTCGGCTGCAGCCGTCGCCGCCGCTTCCGCTGCGCAGAGCGCTTCCTCTGGCGGCGCCTCCAGCGTGGTCGCCAACGGCGTGCCGGTGCGCCTGAAGGACGTGGCCACCGTGCGCCAGGGCTACAAGGAACGCGAAGCGGTCATCCGCCTGGGCGGCAAGGAATCGGTCGAACTGGCGATCTACAAGGAAGGCGACGCCAATACCGTGGCCACCGC
This sequence comes from Stenotrophomonas sp. OVS01A, assembly GCF_019969775.1. Lineage (NCBI taxonomy): Bacteria > Pseudomonadati > Pseudomonadota > Gammaproteobacteria > Lysobacterales > Lysobacteraceae > Stenotrophomonas > Stenotrophomonas sp. OVS01A. Next base: position 1,045,332 of record NZ_JAHXYV010000001.1, read on the forward strand.
CGAAGCGCTGCGCAAGCGTCTGGAGCAGATCAAGGCAACGTTCCCGGCCGATGCCGAACTGACCACCATCGAAGACCAGTCGCGCTTCATCGAGCATGCCATCGCCGACGTCAAGAAGGACGCGGTGATCGGTGGCCTGCTGGCGATCCTGATCATCTTCCTGTTCCTGCGCGACGGCTGGAGCACGTTCGTGATCAGCCTGTCGTTGCCGGTCTCGATCATCGCCACGTTCTTCTTCATGGGCCAGCTTGGCCTGAGCTTGAACGTGATGTCGCTGGGCGGCCTGGCACTGGCCACCGGCCTGGTGGTGGATGACTCCATCGTGGTGCTGGAGAGCATCGCCAAGGCGCGCGAACGCGGCCTGGGCATCCTGCAGGCGGCGATCGCCGGTACCCGTGAAGTGAGCATGGCCGTGGTCGCCTCGACCCTGACCACCATCGCGGTGTTCCTGCCGCTGGTGTTCGTCGACGGCATCGCCGGCCAGCTGTTCCGCGACCAGGCGTTGACCGTGGCCATCGCCATCGCGATTTCGCTGCTGGTGTCGATGACCCTGATTCCGATGCTGAGCTCGCTGAAGGGTCGGCCGCCGCTGGCCTTCCCGGAAGAAGCCGCAGCCGAGCCGTGGCATCCGCAGAGCCGCTGGCAGAAGCCGGTCGCACTCGGCCGTCGTGGTGCGGTGGCGACGATGCGCTGGAGTTTCTACGCGCTGGCATGGCTGGTGGTGCGCCTCTGCCGTGGCGTGGCTGCAGTGGTCGGCCCGGTGATGCGCAAGGCCAGTGACATCGCCATGAAGCCGTATGCCGGTGCCGAACGTGGCTACCTGCGGCTGCTGCCGGGTGCGTTGGCCCACCCTGGCAAGGTGCTGGGCCTGGCTGCGCTAGCGTTTGTCGGCACGATGGCGCTGGTGCCGATGCTCGGCGCCGACCTGATCCCGCAGCTGGCGCAGGACCGTTTCGAAATGACGGTCAAGCTGCCGGCCGGCACGCCGCTGAAGCAGACCGATGCGCTGGTGCGTGAGCTGCAGTTGGCGCATGGCAAGGGCGAAGGCGTGGCATCGCTGTACGGTGTCAGCGGCAGCGGTACCCGCCTGGATGCCAGCCCGACCGAGAGTGGCGAGAACATCGGCAAGCTGACCATCGTGATGGAAGGCGGCGGCAACCCGCAGACCGAAGCGGAGATCACCGAGCGCCTGCGCGACACCATGGGCCAGCACCCGGGTGCGCAGGTCGACTTCGCGCGGCCGGCGTTGTTCAGCTTCTCCACGCCGCTGGAAATCGAACTGCGTGGGCAGGACATGGCGACCCTGGAAGTGGCGGGCCAGCGCCTGGCGGCGCTGCTGCGCGGCAATGCGCACTACGCCGACGTCAAATCCACCGTGGAAGAGGGCTTCCCGGAAATCCAGATCCGCTTCGACCAGGAGCGAGCCGGCGCACTGGGCCTGACCACGCGGCAGATCGCCGATGTGGTGGTGAAGAAGGTGCGCGGCGATGTCGCCACCCGCTACAGCTTCCGCGACCGCAAGATCGACGTGCTGGTGCGCGCGCAGGAAACCGATCGTGCCAGCGTGGAGAGCATCCGCCGGTTGATCGTCAATCCGGGCAGCACCCGTCCGGTCACCCTGGATGCGGTTGCCGACGTGGTGGCCACCACCGGCCCCAGCGAGATCCATCGTGCCGACCAGACCCGGGTGGCCGTGGTCTCGGCCAACCTGCGCGACATCGACCTGGGCGCGGCCATGCGCGAAGTACAGCAGATGGTGTCCGAACAGCCGCTGGGCGCTGGCGTGGGCCTGCACATCGGCGGCCAGGGCGAGGAACTGGCACAGGCGGCGAAGTCGCTGATCTTCGCCTTCGGCCTGGCGATCTTCCTGGTCTACCTGGTGATGGCGTCGCAGTTCGAATCGCTGCTGCATCCGTTCGTGATCCTGTTCACCATCCCGCTGGCGCTGGTCGGCGCGATCCTGGCGTTGATGCTGACCGGCAAGCCGATTTCGGTGGTGGTGTTCATCGGCCTGATCCTGCTGGTCGGCCTGGTCACCAAGAACGCGATCATCCTGATCGACAAGGTCAACCAGCTGCGCGAGGCCGGCGTGGCCAAGCACGAGGCGCTGGTGGAAGGTGCGCGTTCGCGCTTGCGGCCGATCATCATGACCACCCTGTGCACGCTGTTCGGCTTCCTGCCGCTGGCGGTGGCGATGGGCGAGGGCGCCGAAGTGCGCGCACCGATGGCGATCACCGTGATCGGTGGCCTGCTGGTGTCGACCCTGTTGACCCTGCTGGTGATCCCGGTGGTGTACGACCTGATGGACCGCCGCGGCGATGCCTACTACCGCGAACGCGGTCGCAAGCATGCCGGTGAGGGCCTGCACGATGCCGAGGGCAGTGCGTCGGGTGCGGAGGAACCGGCATGAGCGTTGCCGAGTTCTCCATCCGCCGCCCGGTCACCACCATCATGTGTTTCGTGTCGCTGGTGGTGGTCGGCCTGATCGCCTCGTTCCGGCTGCCACTGGAAGCGCTGCCGGACATCTCCGCACCGTTCCTGTTCGTGCAGATTCCCTATACCGGCTCCACGCCGGAAGAAGTCGAGCGGACCATCATCCGGCCGGTGGAGGAGTCGCTGGCGACGATGACCGGCATCAAGCGCATGCGGTCGTCGGCGACCTCCGAAGCTGCGTCGATCTTCATCGAGTTCAGCGACTGGGATCGTGATATCGCCATCGCCGCTTCGGACGCGCGCGAGCGCATCGACGCTATCCGCAGTGACCTGCCTGACGATGTGCAGCGCTACAACGTGTTCAAGTGGTCCAGCAGCGACCAGCCGGTGCTGAAAGTGCGTCTGGCCAGTACCACCGACCTGACCACCGCCTATGACATGCTCGACCGCGAATTCAAGCGGCGTATCGAGCGGATTCCGGGCGTGGCCCGGGTCGAGATCACCGGCGCGCCACCGAACGAGGTGGAGATCGCGATCGATCCGAACCGCCTGAACGCCCACGGCCTGAGCATCAACGAGCTGAGCGATCGCCTGCGCACGCTGAATTTCTCGATCTCGGCCGGGCAGATAGACGACAACGGCCAGCGCGTGCGCGTGCAGCCGGTGGGCGAGATCACCGACCTGCAGGAAATGCGTGACCTGGTGATCAATGCCAAGGGACTGCGCCTGGGTGACATTGCCGATGTGCGGCTGAAGCCGGCGCGGATGAGCTATGGCCGCCGCTTGGATGGCAATCCTGCCGTCGGCCTGGACATCTACAAGGAACGCAGCGCCAACCTGGTGGACGTCTCGCGCGGCGCGCTTGCCGAGGTTGAAGCGATCCGCGCGCAGGCATCGATGCGCGACGTGCAGATCAAGGTGATCGACAACCAGGGCAAGGCGGTGACCTCGTCCCTGCTGGAGCTGGCCGAGGCCGGCGGTGTCGGCCTGATCCTGTCGGTGACGGTGCTGTTCTTCTTCCTGCGCCACTGGCCGTCCACGTTGATGGTGACCCTGGCCATCCCGATCTGCTTCACCATCACCCTGGGCTTCATGTATTTCGCCGGCGTCACGCTCAACATCCTGACCATGATGGGCCTGCTGCTGGCCGTGGGCATGCTGGTCGACAATGCAGTGGTGGTGGTCGAGAGCATCTACCAGGAACGTGAGCGGCTGCCGGACCAGCCACGCCTGGCCTCGATCATCGGCACCCGCAACGTTGCCATCGCGCTCAGCGCCGGCACCTTGTGCCACTGCATCGTGTTCGTACCCAACCTGTTCGGCGAAACCAACAACATCAGCATCTTCATGGCGCAGATCGCGATCACCATCTCGGTCTCGCTGCTGGCCTCGTGGCTGGTGGCGGTCAGCCTGATCCCGATGCTGTCCGCACGCATGGCCACGCCGAAGCTGGTGCACTCGCAGACCGGCGTGATCGCGCGCCTGCAGCGCCGCTACGCGCAGCTGCTGGACTGGTCACTGCGCCATCGCGGCTGGAGCCTGCTGGGCATCCTGCTGGTGGTGCTGGTCAGCCTGGTGCCGATGAAGCTGACCAAGATCGACATGTTCGGTGGCGATGGTGGCAAGGACATCTTCATCGGCTACATGTGGAAGGGCGCCTACACCTACCGGCAGATGTCCGAGGAAGTGGCCCGCGTCGAAGGCTGGATCGAGCAGAACCGCGAGCGCCTGCACGTGCAGCAGGTCTATTCCTGGTACAGCGAACAGGAAGGCAGTTCGACCGTGGTCACCCTGGACGAGAAGTACGCCAAGGACATCAAGGCGCTGCAGGAAGAGCTGCGCAAAGGGCTGCCGAAATCCGCGCGTACCGACTACTTCGTCGGCAACCAGGGCGGTGATGGTGGCGGTGGCGGCAACCAAGGCGTGCAGGTGCAGCTGGTCGGCGACTCCAGCGCGATGCTGCAGGAGATCGGCCAGGAAGTGCTGCCGCTGCTGGCGCAGCGCGCCGAGCTGCGCGATGTGCGCATCGACAACGGCGAGAAGGGCGGCGAGCTGAAAGTGCACGTCGACCGCGAGCGTGCAGCGGCGTTCGGATTCAATGCCGAGCAGGTTGCCAGTTTCGTTGGCCTGGCGCTGCGTGGTGCACCGATGCGCGAGTTCCGTCGTGGTGACAACGAAGTGCCGGTATGGGTGCGCTTCGCCGGTGCCGAACAGAGCAGCCCTGAAGACCTGGCCGGTTTCAGCGTGCGCACCGGCGATGGCCGCAGCGTACCGCTGTTGAGCCTGGTCAGTGTCGATGTGGGTTCATCAGCGACCCAGATCGGTCGCACCAACCGCCAGACCACGTTGACCATCAAGGCCAACCTGGCCGAGAAGATCACCGCACCGGACGGCCGCAAGGCCATGGAAGCAGTGCTCAGGCCGATGAACTTCCCGGCCGGCTACGGCTTCACCTTCGATGGCGGCGACTACGGCGATGACAACGAGGCGATGCAGCAGATGGTGTTCAACCTGCTGATCGCGCTGGTGATGATCTACGTGGTGATGGCCGCAGTGTTCGAATCGCTGCTGTTCCCGGCGGCGATCATGAGCGGCGTGCTGTTCTCGATCTTCGGCGTGTTCTGGCTGTTCTGGATCACCGGCACCTCGTTCGGGATCATTTCCTTCATCGGCATCCTGGTGCTGATGGGCGTGGTGGTGAACAACGGCATCGTGATGATCGAGCACATCAACAATCTGCGCCGGGGCGGGATGGGCCGTACCCAGGCGCTGGTGGAGGGCTCACGCGAGCGTCTGCGCCCGATCATGATGACCATGGGCACGGCGATCCTGGCGATGGTGCCGATCTCGCTGACCGATACACAGATGTTCGGCAACGGGCCGGAGTACTCGCCGATGGCGCGTGCGATTGCCGGTGGCCTGGCGTTCTCTACCGTGGTCAGCCTGCTGTTCCTGCCGACGATCTACGCGGTGCTTGATGACCTGCGCAATGCGGTGGTGCGGCTGATCCAGCGCGCTCGCGGCCGCGAGGTCGTGGCGGGAACCCCGGTGTAGGTGTAGTGGTCGAGCTTGCTCGACCGGAGGGGCGGAAACGTGTTGTGGTGGGGGGAGACCGGTCGTAGTGGGGCGGTCTCCCCTTTTTTTTGCCGGGCATGGCCCGGCGCTACCATCGCCGTGGATGTAAATGACGTGCCAACCAAAGTTGGCACCTACCGGTAGCGCCGGGCCATGCCCGGCGGGGCAGGGCGATCAGCTCGCCACCTTGCTCCACACCTTGCCCGCGGTCAGCCACAGGCCCAGCATGCTGCCCAGGTTGGTCAGCATGAAGGTCAGCACCACGCGGGTGACACGGTTGCGGTACCAGCCCTTCAACGACTGTGCATCGTCACGCAGCTTGAGGAAATCCTCGTAGGTCGGCTTGCGCAGGCGCGCTTCCACCAGTGCCGCGAATGCGCCGGTGGGGATGCTCAGGCGGAACGGCTTGAACGGCGCCACCACGATCGCGGTGAGGATGCTCAGCGGGTGGCTGCCGGCCACCAGGCAGCCCAGGCCAGCCAGGCCGCCGGTATACATCGCCCAGGTCGCCAGCAGTTCGGTGCCCACGCCCAGTCCACCACGATAGAAGCCGACACCGATGCCGGTGGCCACGATGGCGAGGATCGCCAGGGTGAACCACGGGATGTTGCGCTTCTTCGGCACCGCTTCCAGCTGCTCGCGCAACGGCGCAGGCGCCTCGGTATCGGTTTCCAGGTAACGCGCCAGGCCGGCCAGATGGCCGGCGCCGACCACCGCCAGCACTTCGCGCTGCTGCGGATCATGCGCTTCGCGCAGGCGCGTGGCCATGTAGCGGTCGCGCTCGCCGATGATCGTTTCGTACAACGCCGGGTTCTCGCTGGCGAACTCGCCGAAGCTCGATTCCAGCATGTCGCCCTGCTTCAGCTTCTCGATCTCGTCTTCGCCGACATCCTCGGACGAGAACAGGCCGGCGCCAAGCCCGGCCACCAGCTTCAGCTTGCCGAAGAAGCCCAGTCGCTGCGAAGCACGACGGAATGTCAGGCCGACTTCGCGGTCGATCAGGTGCACCGGCAGGTTGCGCTCGCGCGCCAGGTCCACCGCACGCTTGAGTTCCGCGCCCGGCTCGATGCCGAGCTGTTCGGCCAGTCGGCGCTGGTAGGCCGACAACGCGAGGTTGGCCGCGAACAACGCGACGCGGCCCTTGCGGATCACTTCCACCAGGTCCAGTTTGGCCAGCGTGTCCGGGTCGCTCAGCGCCTGCAGGCGCTGCGGGTCCAGCTCGACGGCCACCGCATCGAATCGTCCGCTGTCGATTGCTTTCTCCACCGCCTCGACGCTGGCATGGGAGACGTGGGCAGTGCCCAGCAGGGTGTAGCGCACGCCATCGCGCTCGACGACGCGCACTGGCTGGCCGGCGAACAGATCGTCGCCGGTTTCGGGAAGGGTTTCGGTCATGGAATCATTCATTGGAAGGAGCGGAATCGGCGCCATCGCCGAGCGCGCGCTGCATCTGTACGGTGTCCAGCCAGCGGCCGTGCTTGCGGCCGAGGCCACGGAACACGCCCACCAGCTGGAAGCCGAAGCGTTCGTGCAGCTTGATGGAGGCCGTGTTGGTCGGCTCGCCGATCACCGCCACCATCTGTCGATGGCCGCGCGCGGTGCAGGCATCGATCAGTGCCTGCAGCAGGCTGGTGCCGACGCCACGGCCCTGGAAACGGGCATCGACGTAGACCGAGTTCTCAACGGTCCACTGGTAGGCGATGCGCGTGCGGTAGGTGTTGGCATACGCATAGCCGGCAACCTGGCCGTCGACCTCGGCCACCAGGTAGGGGAAGCCGCGGTCGATGATGTCGCGCATGCGGCGCAGCATCTCGGCCTGGTCAGGGATCTCGTACTCGTAGGTATTGACGAAGTCGGTCACTTCCACCGCGTAGATCGCGGTGATCGCAGCGATGTCGGCAGGGCCGGCATCACGGATGAGTACGGCCATGCGCGGGCTCCGGGTCAGTCGATGTAGCGCTTGAGCAGGTCGCCGTAGGCGTCGATGCGACGATCACGCAGGAACGGCCAGATGCGGCGCACGTGTTCGCTGCGCTGCAGGTCGACCTCGCACATCAGGATGGTCGCGTCGGTGCCGGCTTCGGCCAGGAACTCGCCCTGCGGGCCCAGCACGTGGCTGTTGCCCCAGAACTGGATGCCCGAGGCGCCCAGCGGCGAAGCCTCATGGCCGACGCGGTTGCAGCTGAGCACCGGCACGCCGTTGGCTACGGCATGGCCACGGTGGCTCAGTACCCAGGCGTCGCGCTGGCGGGTCTTTTCGTCCAGCACATCATCCGGGTCCCAGCCGATCGCGGTGGGGTACAGCAGCAGCTCAGCACCGGCCAGCGCCATCAGGCGCGCTGCTTCCGGGTACCACTGGTCCCAGCACACCAGCACGCCAAGGCGGCCGACCGAGGTGTCGATCGGCTTGAAGCCGATATCGCCCGGGGTGAAGTAGAACTTCTCGTAGAAGCCCGGGTCATCGGGAATGTGCATCTTGCGGTACTTGCCCAGCAAGGTGCCGTCCTTCTCGAAGACCACGGCGGTGTTGTGGTACAGGCCGGCAGCGCGGCGCTCGAACAGCGAGCCGACCAGCACCACGCCATGCTTCTTGGCCAGCGCGCCCAAGCGCTCGGTGCTCGGGCCCGGAATCGGCTCGGCCAGGTCGAATTCATCGACCGATTCGTGCTGGCAGAAGTAGGGACCGTTGTGCAGTTCCTGCAGCAGCACCAGCTTCGCGCCCTGCGCCGCGGCGTCGGCAACACGCGCTTCGATCACCGCCAGGTTGGCGGCGGCATCACCGTGGTTGCGCTCCTGGATCAGGGCGACGGTAAGGGGGCTGCGCGAGTTCATGCGGGGCGATCCTGCGGGGGAAAACCCGCATGTTAACGCGGATGCGCCACGACAGCGTGTTGGCTGCTGAATGGTGCACGCAACCGGTAGCGCCGGGCCATGCCCGGCGGATTTTCCAGATGCCGCCGCGCTCGCCGGGCATGGCCCGGCGCTACCGCGTGGTTTATGCCTTCAACAGCCCAGCCGGCAGCTGCATGGTGATGCAGTGAAGGCTGCCGTTCTGCCAGATCAGCGAGCGGCACGGCACCTGCACGATCTCGCGGCCAGGGTGGGCCTGTGCCAGCACGTCGCGGGCCAGGTCATCGGCCGGGTCGCCATAGGCCGGCATCAGCACCGCGCCGTTGACGATCAGGTAATTGGCATACGAAGCAGCCAGGCGACGGCCTTCATCGATCACCGGCTGTGCCCACGGCAGCGGGAACAGGCGGTACGGCTTTCCGTCAGCGGTGCGCAACGCGGCCAGCTCGGCGCCCATCGCCTGCAGCTCGGCGTAATGCGAGTCGCTGGCGTCGTCGCAGGCCTGGTAGACGATGCTGTCGGCCGAGGCGAAGCGGGCGAGGGTGTCGATATGGGCGTCGGTGTCGTCGCCTTCCAGATAGCCATGATCCAGCCACAGCACGCGCTTCTGCTGCAGCCAGTCGGCCAGGTCGGCGCTCAGGCTGTCGCGGTCACGGTCGGGATGGCGCTCGTGCAGGCACTTCCAGGTGGTCAGCAGGGTGCCTTCGCCATCGGTCTCGATGCCGCCGCCCTCCAGCGCGAACGGAATGCTGCGCACCGTCGCGTCGTTGAACACGCCGGCCTGGTCGAGCGCGCCGACCAGCTGGTCATCCAGGGTGGCGTCGAACTTGCCGCCCCAGCCGGTGAAGCGGAAGTCCAGCAGCTGGAAGCTGCCGTCGGCACGGCGCAGGGTGATGGGGCCCGAATCACGCAGCCAGGTGTCGTCGTAGGCGGCGGTGGTGAAGTGGACCTTGTCCATGTCGATGCGGTTGGAGCGCAACCGCATTTCGGCGTAGGTCTCCACGTCATCGTCGGCCACGCAGATCAGCACCGGCTGGAAGCGGGTGATCGCTGCAACCAGGGCGATGTAGGTCTCTTCCACCTGGCCCAGGCGGTCGGCCCAGTCGGTGTCGGCGGTGGGCCAGGCAATCAGGACGCCGCTCTGGGCTTCCCATTCGGCAGGAAAACGAAGGGTCTGGTTCATGGTCTCGCTACACGCGCCCGCCGGTGGCGGGCATGGGGGTCAACGGATCGGCGGCTTGGGGCCGATTTCGTTCGGATCCGCCTGGTTTGCCACCACGTCGATCACCTTCTGCTTCTCGAAGTAGACGGTGAACTGCGGGTACACCCAGCGGTGGATGGTCGGCCATTGCCGTTTCTGCCCGCCGCGCGGCTGCAGCTGCTCTGCCGGCGCGCCGAACTGCGACTGCACCTGCTGCATGCTCTGGCCGCGGACGGGCAGGGCGCCGGCCGGCTTTTCGCGGGCGCGGTCGACAAGCAGGGTATCGGCCATCGCCGGAGTGGCGGCAGCCAGGGTGGCCAGTACGGCCAGGGTGCACAGGTAACGCGTCATCTCGATCTACTCCCCAGTGGTCAAGAACAGCGATTACAGCAAAAACGGCAGGAAAAAACCGCATAAACAAAAAACCGCCCGAAGGCGGCTTTTTGCATCGGGTCGGCCCCGCGTGGGGCCAGCCGCGGTCACAAGGACCGTTGGGCTTAGCGCTGACGCGCCTTGAAACGCGGGTTCGACTTGCAGATGACGAAGATCTTGCCACGACGACGCACGACCTTGCAGTCACGGTGACGGGCCTTCGCCGACTTCAGGGAGGACAGAACTTTCATGGCATACCTCGGCGTAAACAGTAGTTGTTCGGGTGGAGCGTGGCCGCGATATGCGAAAGACAATCGGCAGTGGACGCTCGTTCAAGCCCGCCATTCTACCGGGCTTTTCCCCATGGTTTCAAGTGGTTGCACAAAAGGCCCGTTACGGGGTGTCCGGCAGGGGCTAGAATGCCCCCTTCACACGCGCAAGGACCCCCATGAATCCACTCGTTCCCGTCCTGACCATCGACGGCCCGTCAGGGGCCGGCAAGGGTACCATCAGCCGCATCGTGGCGCGCCGGTTGGGCTGGCACTACCTGGATTCGGGCGCTCTGTACCGCGCGGTCGGCGTGGCGGCCAGCTGGGCCGACATCGACACCTCCGATGCTTCCGCGCTGGTGCGCTGCACCTTTGATACGCATGTCCAGTTCGTCGAGCAGGGCGATGCCATGCGGGTCCTGGTCAATGGCACCGACGCCACCGACGAGCTGCGGCTGGAGACCACCGGGGCGCTGGCGTCGGCGATTGCCGCCATCCCCGAGGTCCGGGCCGCCCTGAAGGAGCGCCAGCGCGCATTCAGGATGGAGCCGGGTCTGGTCGCCGACGGCCGCGACATGGGCACGGTGATCTTCCCGGACGCCCCCTACAAGGTCTTCCTGACCGCCAGTGCCGAGGAGCGCGCCGAGCGCCGGCATAAGCAGTTGAAAGACAAGGGGGTTTCTGTTAACTTTGAAGACCTCCTGCGCGAGATCATGGCCCGCGACGCCCGTGATGCTCAGCGTACCGTGGCGCCCCTGAAGCCGGCAGACGATGCTGTCCTCATCGACACCACAGGCATCGGCATCGAAGATGTCGTTGCCAGAGTGATGGATCTGCTTCCGGTTCCGGCTGCCTGATCCGTTCGCGCGGGAGCTCTGCCAGCAGCATCGGTGGAGGTCGCGCATCTGCAGTGCTGTAAAAGCTCCGTCGCGCAATGATACGTGGCGGTTTTCCTACTTCCACACACGACCTGCATTTCCGGGGTCGACCAACAGGCGGGCGGTAGCCATTCCCTGAAGGGAAGCCAACCGACCCATGTGTCCAACAGAGTAAATCTAATGACCGAATCATTTGCCGAACTGTTTGAAGCCAGCCAGGCCAACCTGGCCAAGCTGAAGCCGGGCGCCATCGTCAGCGGTACCGTTGTTGAAGTCCGCGGCGACGTCGTGGTGATCAACGCCGGGCTGAAGTCGGAAGGCATCGTGCCGATCGAACAGTTCCGTAACGACGCTGGCGAAATCGATGTTGCCGAAGGCGACATCGTCAAGGTCGCCCTCGACTCGATCGAGAACGGCTTCGGTGAAACCGTCCTGTCGCGCGAGAAGGCCAAGCGCGCGATGGTGTGGGACGAGCTGGAAGAAGCGTTGGAAAAGAACGAAACCATCACCGGTCGCATCAGCGGCAAGGTCAAGGGTGGTTTCACCGTGGACATCAAGGATGTCCGCGCCTTCCTGCCGGGTTCCCTGGTCGATGTGCGCCCCGTGCGCGATCCGGCCTACCTGGAAGGCAAGGAGCTGGAATTCAAGCTCATCAAGCTTGACCGCAAGCGCAACAACGTCGTGGTCTCGCGCCGCGCTGTCGTCGAAAGCGAGCACTCGGAAGAGCGCGAGCAGCTGATGGACAAGCTGCAGGAAGGCGCGATCCTGAAGGGTGTCGTCAAGAACCTGACCGATTACGGCGCATTCGTGGACCTGGGCGGCATCGACGGCCTGTTGCACATCACCGACATGGCATGGAAGCGCGTGCGCCATCCGTCCGAAGTCGTCAATGTCGGCGACGAGCTGGACGTGCGCGTGCTGAAGTTCGACCGCGAGCGCAACCGCGTTTCGCTGGGCCTGAAGCAGCTGGGCGAAGATCCGTGGGATAACATCGCCCGTCGTTACCCGGCCAACAGCCGCGTGTTCGGCAAGGTCTCCAACGTCACCGATTACGGCGCATTCGTCGAAATCGAGCCGGGCGTCGAAGGTCTGGTGCACGTTTCCGAGATGGATTGGACCAACAAGAACGTCAACCCGTCCAAGGTTGTGCAGGTCGGTGACGAAGTTGAAGTCATGGTCCTGGACGTCGACGAGGAGCGTCGCCGCATCTCGCTGGGCATGAAGCAGGTTGCCGCCAATCCGTGGGAAACCTTCGCTGCCACCCACAAGAAGGGTGACAAGGTGTCGGGCCAGATCAAGTCGATCACCGACTTCGGCATCTTCATCGGCCTGGACGGCGGCATCGACGGCCTGGTTCACCTGTCCGACATCAGCTGGGCGACCACTGGCGAAGACATCGTTCGCAACTTCAAGAAGGGCGACAACCTGGACGCAGTCGTCCTGGCCGTCGATCCGGAGCGCGAGCGCATTTCGCTGGGCGTCAAGCAGCTGGAGCAGGATCCGTTCGGCCAGTACATGGCGACCAATCCGAAGGGCTCCAAGGTCGAAGGCGTGGTGAAGGAAGTCGACGCCAAGGGCGCGATCATCGAGCTGTCCGACGGCATCGAAGGCTATGTTGCAGCTCGCGACATCGCCAACGAGCGTGTTGACGACGCGACCCAGCACCTGAAGGTCGGCGACAAGGTTGAAGCCAAGTTCGTGGGCATGGATCGCAAGGGTCGTACCCTGCAGCTGTCGATCAAGGCCAAGGACGACGCGGAAATGCGCGAAGTGCTGGAGGAATACCAGTCCTCTTCGGCTTCCAGCGGCACCACCCAGCTGGGCGCGCTGCTGCGTGCACAGCTGAACGGCAACAAGTCCGAGTAATATCGGCCTTACGCTGTTCGTTGTTTCCTGGACGGCCCGGGCACTGCCCGGGCCGTTTCAGGCTGAGATGCCCCTGATGTGAGCCGGTAATGACCAAATCCGAACTGATCGAAATCCTTGCGCGCCGGCAGGCGCACCTGAAGGCCGATGATGTCGATCTGGCGGTCAAGTCATTGCTGGAAATGATGGGGGGCTCACTGTCGGCTGGCGATCGCATCGAGATCCGCGGCTTCGGCAGCTTTTCGCTGCACTACCGTCCGCCGCGCCTGGGTCGCAACCCGAAGACCGGCGAATCGGTTGCCCTGCCGGGCAAGCATGTCCCTCATTTCAAGCCAGGCAAGGAATTGCGCGAGCGGGTCAGCAGTGTGCTGCCGCTGGACGCAGATCCGGCCTGAGCCATCCGTCGCGCGACTTCGTGCGAATCCCACCACGAGTCGGATAAGCTACGGCCTCCTGCCAATGGAGCTGTCGCATGAAAGTTTTTCGTCTGCTGGTCCTGCTGGCGGTTCTGATCCTTGGTCTGATCATCGGTGCGGTCAACATGACGGCCATGTCGATCAACCTGCTGTTTACCCAGTTGAACACGTCCGTCGGTGTGGCGCTGATCGCCGCCCTGCTGATTGGTGTCGTGGTCGGCGCTGGTCTGGTGCTGGTGAGCGTGGTGATTCCGCTCTACAGCCAGCTGCGCCGAGCCAACAAGTCGGCGGCCGCACCGTCGGCGCCGGTTGCCCCCTCCCAATCTTTTGATGGACGTTGATCGACGATGGAATTCGTTTCCGAGTGGTTCTGGTTCTTCCTCTGCCTGCCGTTGGCGGCCCTGGCCGGCTGGGTGATCGGACGCCGCGGCGGTCAACGCCACGGTGACAACCAGGTCAGCCACCTGTCCAGCACCTATTTCCGTGGCCTGAACTACCTGCTCAACGAGCAGCCGGACAAGGCCATCGAACTGTTCCTGCACATCGCCGAGCTGGACAAGGAAACCTTCGAGACCCAGGTCGCGCTGGGCCATCTGTTCCGTCGCCGTGGCGAAGTGGACCGCGCCATCCGCCTGCACCAGGGCCTGGTCAACCGCCAGGACCTGAGCGACGCGCAGCGCGTGCAGGCCCTGCTTGCACTGGGCGAGGACTACATGAAGTCCGGCCTGCTGGACCGTGCCGAAACCGTGTTCACCGAACTGGCGCAGCTGGACCAGCGCGCACCGCAGGCGCTCAAGCACCTGATCGGCATCTACCAGGCCGAGCGCGACTGGGAAAAGGCGATCGACAACGCTACCCGCTTCGAAGATGTCACCGGCGAGCCGATGGGCAAGCTGATCGGGCAGTTTGAATGCGAGCTCGCCGAGCGCTTCCGTGGCGCTGGCAAGCTGGAAGAGGCGAGGGCGGCCATTGCCCGCGCCTACCAGGCTGATGCCATGTCGGTCCGTGCCGGCATCATCGAGGGCCGCCTGGAAACCGATGCAGGCAACGCCGAGGCGGCCGTGCGCGCCTTCGAGCGTGCCGCCCGCAACGATCCGGAGTACCTGCCGGAAGTGCTACCGGCGCTGATGGAAAACTACCGCAAGGTCGGCGACCTCGGCGGCGCGCGCGCGTTCCTGTCCGAGATGACCGAGCATTACCGCGGCATCGCCCCGGTGCTGGCGCTGACCCGCCTGATGGAAGAGCAGGAGGGTGTTGCACCTGCCCGCGCCTACCTCGGCCGCCAGCTCAAGGATCGCCCGTCGGTGCGTGGCGAATCGGCGCTGATCGACCTCACCCTGGCCGAGGGCGCAGATTCCACCGCGACCCTGCATGACCTCAAGCACATCACCGACCAGCTGCTGGTGCGTAACCCCGCTTACCGCTGCACCCGCTGCGGGTTCGGCGCCCGCACCCACCATTGGCAATGCCCCAGCTGCAAGGAATGGGGCACGGTCAAGCCGCTGTTGAATTACGCGGTGCTCTGAACCATGCCGTGGCTTGTGATGGCCGCGCTGCTGGGCCTGGCCCTGCTCAGCGCGGCATTGACCTGGGCGGCGCGCGTGTATGCGCTGCGCAGGCAGCTGCTGGATCAGCCCGGCGAGCGCCGCAGCCATAGTGTCGCCACCCCTCGCGGTGGCGGCATCGCCATCGTGATCAGTCTGCTGGTTGCCGCGGCCGTGGCCGCTTTTTTCTGGCCGGACGCCGCGCCCAGCCTGGCCGTCTCCAGTCTTGGCCTGCTGCTGGTGGCCGGCATTGGCTGGTGGGATGACCATCGGCCGCTGCCAGCCATGCGCCGGCTGCTGGTGCATTTCCTTGCCGCCCTGTTGCTGGCAGGGCTGGTCAAGATGCACGGCGGCAGCTGGCTGTTGAGCCTGCTGGTGCTGTTCTTCACCGCCTCGCTGATCAACATCTGGAACTTCATGGATGGCATCAACGGGATTGCCAGCAGCCAGGCCGTCATCGTTGCGCTGGGCTTTGCCACCGTGCTGCCGTGGCCTTATTCGCTGGTGGCCGTTGTTCTCGGCCTGGCGTGCGTGGGTTTTCTGCCGTTCAATTTCCCGCAGGCGCGGATCTTCATGGGTGATGTGGGCAGTGGCGCGCTGGGCTACGCCGTGGCCGTCGTGCTGGCGGTCGCGGCACTGCACACCGACATCAACTGGATCCTGCAGTTGCTGCCGTTGTCTGCATTTCTTGTGGACGCGGGCTTCACGCTGTTGGCGCGCATGCTTTCAGGCCAACGCTGGATGGAACCCCACACCCAGCATGTCTACCAGCGCGCGGTGCAGGCAGGAGCCAGCCATGCCCTGGTGACAGGGATGTACTTTGTTTTGGGCCTGTTCAGTATTACAGTGTTCAATATCTGCACCAATTTGCAGCCGAGGTGGGAGGCTGCCGTAGCGGTCGCGTGGTTTGCCGCGCTGACCCTGCTGTGGCTCCTCCTGCGCAATGGATTGCGCCACCGATAAGGAATTACTCGATCTATGTCTTCACCCTGGCGGGACAGAATCCTCGGCCTGATGCCGCGTACGGCCATCGTCTGCCACGACTTGTTCATGGTATGGGCCTGTTGGCAGCTGTTGCATGCAGGTCGTTACTCGATCCTCGCCGATGCTCCCGCATTGCCGTTGTGGAACGTGGATACGACGCTGGTACTGGCGCTGCAGGGACTGGTGTTCTGGCGTATCGGCCTTTATCGCGGCCTGTGGCGTTTTGCCAGCGTCAGCGACCTGCTGAACATCTTCAAGGCCAGCTTCATCGGCCTGATCGCCATTGTTCTGGTACTGGCCTGGAAGCGCTTCGACGGCGTGCCGATGTCGGTGCTGGTGATCTATCCGTTCGCGCTGTCGGCGCTGCTGGGCGCGCCACGCCTGCTGTACCGGGCGTGGAAGGACTATCAGTCGCTGCAGTCCGACTCCACCGCGCGCCGAGTGCTGATTCTCGGCGCCGGCCAGGCCGCCGAGACCCTGGTGCGCGACCTGCGCCGGTCCGGCAATTTCGAGCCGGTCGGCCTGCTCGATGATGCGCCGCACCTGCGTGGCGCCAAGCTGCAGAGCCTGCCGATCCTGGGGACCCTGGACGACGCACCGGCGGTGGCCCGCGAGACCGCAGCCAAGCTGCTGGTGATCGCCATGCCCTCACTGGATGCGGTGGGCATGCAGCGCGTGGTGGCCATCTGCGAGAGCACCGGCATTCCGTTCCGGACCGTGCCCAAGCTCAGCGACATCCTGCAGGGGCAGTCGCTGCCGGGCCAGTTGAAGGAAGTGGCGATCGAAGATCTGCTCGGCCGCAAGCCGATCATGCCGGACTGGAACCTCATCCGTGGCTGGTTGGGCGGGCGCACGGTGATGGTGACCGGTGCCGGTGGCTCGATCGGGTCCGAGTTGTGCCGCCAGTGCGCGCGCCATGGTGCCGGTCGTATCGTGCTGCTGGAGATCAGTGAGCTGCTGCTGTTGACCATCGAGGGCGAGCTGCGCCGCAGCTTCCCCGATGTCGAGATCGAAGCGGTGCTCGGTGACTGTGGCGATCCCGCGGTGATCCGCCACGCGCTGTCGCTGCACCCGGTCGACACCGCCTTCCATGCGGCTGCCTACAAGCACGTGCCGGTGCTGGAGCGTCAGCTGCGTGAAGCCGTGCGCAACAACATCCTGGCTACCGAGAACGTGGCCCGCGCCTGCCTGGAAGCCCACGTCGAGCACTTTGTGTTCATCTCGACCGACAAGGCGGTGGACCCGGTCAATGCGCTGGGCGCCAGCAAGCGCTATGCGGAGATGATCTGCCAGAGCCTGGACCAGAAGTCCACGCACACCCGTTTCGTGACCGTGCGTTTCGGCAACGTGCTGGCGTCGGCCGGCAGCGTGGTGCCGCTGTTCCGCGAGCAGATCCTCAAGGGCGGCCCGGTCACGGTGACAGACCCGGAGGTCAGCCGCTATTTCATGACCATTCCCGAGGCGTGCCAGCTGATCCTGCAGGCGGCCGCGTCGGCGTCGCACGGCGCGATCTACACCCTGGACATGGGCGAGCCCGTGCCGATCCGGGTGTTGGCCGAGCAGATGATCCGGCTGGCGGGCAAGCAGCCCTACAAGGAAATTCCGATCATCTATACCGGCCTGCGCCAGGGCGAGAAGCTGCACGAGACGCTGTTCTATTCCGACGAGGACTACCGGCCGACCGCGCACCCGAAGATCCTCGAGGCCGGCGTCCGTTCGTTCTCGCGGGACATCGTGCTGGGCAACGTGCCGAAGCTGCGCGAGGCCATTGCCCGGTACGACATCGATACGATCCAGGAAATCCTGTTTGCGACCATGCCGGAATTCTCGCCAATCGAACAGGATGCTTACATTTCATCCGCTAAGGTTGTGCCCTTTCCGGCACGTGAGGCCAACAGGCACCAATGAGCAAGCGCATTCGCAAGGCGGTATTCCCGGTAGCGGGTCTGGGCACGCGTTTTCTTCCGGCGACCAAGACGGTGCCGAAGGAGATGCTGCCGATCATCGATCGGCCGCTGATCCAGTACGCCGTGGATGAGGCGATCGAAGCAGGCTGTGACACCCTGGTGTTCATCACCAACCGTTACAAGCACGCCGTCGCCGACTATTTCGACAAGGCCTACGAGCTGGAGCAGAAGCTCGAGCGCGCGGGCAAGCACGAGCAACTCGAATTGATCCGCCATGTGCTGCCGGAAGGCGTGCGCGCGATCTTCGTCACCCAGGCCGAGGCTCTGGGCCTGGGCCATGCGGTGCTGTGCGCCAAGGCGGTCATCGGTGACGAGCCGTTCGCCGTGCTGCTGCCCGACGATCTGATCTGGAACCGCGGCGCGGGTGCGCTGAAGCAGATGGCCGACCTCAACGAGGCCAGTGGTGCCAGCGTCATCGCCGTGGAGGACGTGCCCCACGACAAGACGGCCAGTTACGGCATCGTCGCCACCGAGGCGTTCGACGGCCGCAAGGGGCGTATCTCGCAGATCGTGGAGAAGCCCAAGCCGGAAGACGCACCGAGTGACCTGGCAGTGGTGGGGCGCTACGTGCTGAGCCCGAAGATTTTCGAGCTGCTCGAGCAGACCCGCACCGGTGCCGGCGGCGAGATCCAGTTGACCGATGCGATCGCCGAACTGCTGAAGACCGACCAGGTCGATGCCTATCGTTTCGAGGGCACCCGTTTCGACTGCGGCACCCATCTGGGGCTGGTCGAGGCCACGATCCGCTTCGCGTTGGACAACCCGAAGCTGGCCGGCCCGGCGCGCGAGAAGCTGGCGGCGATGCTGGCGGAGTAAGGGTTTTCAAGCGCTCCGGCAGCGCCTTCCTGCATAGCTGGGGGAGGCGCAGGCAGGCCGCTGCAGGACACGCCGTAAACCCATCCTTGGGGGCTCGATGGCGCCATCCATGGCGCCAACGGTCCTGCAGCGGCCTGCCCACGCCTCTCGACAGTTTCCTGCGGGCGCGGACGGGTAGGGCGGAATCAAGAGCAGGGCAGAAACGAAAAAGGCAGCCGATGGCTGCCTTTTTTCGTTTTCGGAGCATCCACGCATGGCGTGGATCTACTGCTCTTGCCTCTTCTTATCCCACCGCCGCGGGGAGGCTGGAAGGGCCGGGTTGGCAGGGCTGCCCGGGACCGTTGGCGCCATGGATGGCGCCATCGAGCCCCCATGGATGGGTTCACGGCGTGTCCCGGGCAGCCCTGCCAACCCGGCCCACGCCTTGAAGCCCAACGAGGCAACGCTTTGAAACTTACAGCGCCTCGAAAATGCCCGCCGCACCCATGCCGGTGCCGATGCACATCGTCACCATGCCGTACTTCTGCTGGCGACGGCGCAGGCCGTGCAGCAGGGTCGCGGTACGGATCGCGCCGGTCGCACCCAGCGGATGGCCCAGCGCGATCGCGCCGCCCAGCGGGTTGACCTTGCTCGGGTCCAGGCCGCAATCGCGGATCACCGCCAGCGACTGCGCGGCGAAGGCTTCGTTGAGCTCGATCCAGTCCAGCTGGTCCTGGCTCAGGCCGGCCTGCTTCAGTGCCTTCGGAATCGCGGCGATCGGGCCGATGCCCATCACTTCCGGGCGCACACCAGCCACCGAGAAGCTGACGAATCGGGCCAGCGGGGTCAGGCCGTAATCCTTGATCGCCTGTTCCGACGCCAGCAGCACTGCGCCGGCGCCATCGCTCATCTGCGAGGAGTTGCCGGCAGTGACGGTGCCGCCGAACTGGCCGTTGCGGAACACCGGGCGCAGCTTGGCCAGGCCTTCAGCGGAGGAATCCGGGCGCGGGCCTTCGTCGGTGTCGGCCACCTTGTTGCGGGTGATGATGCGCTTGCCGTCGGCCAGGTCGGGCTGGTGCGAGACGATCTCGTACGGGCTGATCTCGTCCTTGAAGTCGCCGTTCTGGATGGCGGCCATGGCCTTCTGGTGCGAGGCCAGGGCGAACGCGTCCTGTTCTTCGCGCGAGACCTTCCACTCTTCAGCGACCTTCTCGGCGGTGATGCCCATGCCGTAGGCGATGGCGACGTGGTCGTTGTCGAACACGCTCGGGGCCATCGCGATCTTGTTGCCCATCATCGGCACCATCGACATCGATTCGGTGCCGCCGGCCAGCATCAGGTCGGCGTTGCCAAGGCGGATCGCGTCGGCCGCCTGCGCCACGGCCTGCAGGCCGGAGGAGCAGAAGCGGTTCACGGTCTGCGCGGCAATGGTGTTCGGCAGGCCGGCCAGCAGCACGCCGATGCGGGCCACGTTCATGCCCTGCTCGGCTTCGGGCATCGCGCAGCCGATGATCGCGTCATCGATGCGGTTGACGTCCACGCCCGGCGCCTGCGCCACGACGCTGCGCAGCACGTGGGCGAGCATGTCGTCGGGGCGGGTGTTGCGGAACATGCCCTTGGGCGCCTTGCCAACCGGGGTGCGGGTGGCGGCGACGATGTAGGCGTCCTGGATTTGCTTGGTCATTGCAGTGATCTCTTGAATAGGGGTTGGAAGAGGTTGCCGGCCAGCGGCCGGCACTACCGATGTCTTCCGTCAGTTCCGCAGCGGCTTGCCGGTCTTGAGCATGTGCGCGATGCGGGCCTGGGTCTTTTCCTGCTGGGCCAGTTCGACGAAGTGCTTGCGCTCCAGGGTCAGCAGCCACTCTTCGTCGACCAAGGTGCCGCGGTCGACCTTGCCGCCGCACAGCACGGTGGCGATGCGCTCGGCGATCTCGTAGTCGTACGGGCTGATGAAGCGGCCTTCCAGCATGTTGACCAGCATCATCTTGAAGGTGGCGATGCCGACGTCGCCGGCCACCTGGATACGGCGTGCCGGCAGCGGCGGACGGTAGCCCGCTTCGGCCAGGGCGCGTGCTTCGGCCTTGGCGATGTACAGGGCCTCGTAGCTGTTGAACACCACCTTGTCGGTGCTGCGCAGCAGGCCCAGTTCCTTGGCGTTGACCGCCGAGTTGGACACCTTGGCCATCGCCACGGTCTCGAAGGTCTTCTTCAGTTCGGCGAACACGTCACCGCCCGGGCCGGCGGCCTGCGATGCGCGCACGGCCAGTTCCTTCAGGCCGCCGCCTGCCGGCAGCAGGCCGACGCCGGCCTCGACCAGACCGATGTAGCTTTCCAGGAAGGCCACGGTCTTGGCGCTGTGCATCTGGAACTCGCAGCCGCCACCCAGGGCCAGGCCACGCACCGCAGCCACCACCGGCACCAGCGAGTACTTGATGCGCTGGCTGGTGCGCTGGAAGTTGTGCACCATCGCTTCGAACTGGTCGACCTTGCCGGCCTGCAGCAGGCCGAGGGCGCCAGCCAGGTCGGCACCGGCGGAGAAGGGCTCCTTCTGCTGCCAGATCACCAAGCCCTGGAAGTCCTTCTCGGCGCGGGTGACGCATTCCTGCAGGCCATCCAGCACATGGTCGGACACGGTGTTCATCTTGGTCTTGAAGCTGACCACGGCAATGCCATCGCCGTCGTGCCACATGCGCAGGCCGTCGTTCTCGAACACGGTCTCGCCCGGCGCGAACTTCTCACCCAGCAGCGGATCGGGGAAGCGCTGGCGCTGGTACACCGGCAGCGACGAACGCGGCAGCTTGGCGTTGCGCGACGGGCTGTAGCTGCCCTCGGCGGCGTGCACGCCATCGCGGCCATCGAACACCCAGTCCGGCAGCGGCGCGTTGCTCATGCTCTTGCCGGCGACGATGTCATCGGCGATCCACTGCGCGACCTGCTTCCAGCCGGCGGCCTGCCAGGTTTCGAACGGGCCCAGCGACCAGCCGTAGCCCCAGCGGATGGCCAGATCGACGTCGCGCGCGGTCTCGGCGATGTCGGCCAGGTGGTAGGCGCTGTAGTGGAACAGGTCGCGGAAGGTCGCCCACAGGAACTGCGCCTGCGGGTGCTGGCTCTCGCGCAGCTTGGCGAACTTCTCGGCCGGGTTCTTGATCTTCAGGATCTCGACCACTTCCGGTGCGGCGGCGCGGTCAGCCGGACGGTAGTCCTGCTTTTCCAGGTCCAGCACCACGATGTCCTTGCCGACCTTGCGGAAGATGCCGGCGCCGGTCTTCTGGCCCAGTGCGCCCTTGGCAATCAGCGCATCCAGCCACTTCGGCGACTTGAAGAACTCATGCCACGGGTCGTTGGGCAGGGTATCGCCCATGGTCTTGATGACGTGGGCCATGGTGTCCAGGCCGACCACGTCGGAGGTGCGGTAGGTGGCGGACTTCGGGCGGCCGACCAGCGGGCCGGTCAGGCCGTCCACTTCGTCGAAGCCCAGGCCGAATTCCTGAGTGTGGTGGATGGTGGACAGGATCGAGAACACGCCGATGCGGTTGCCGATGAAGTTCGGGGTGTCCTTGGCGTACACCACACCCTTGCCCAGGGTGGTGACCAGGAACGCTTCCAGGCCTTCCAGCACGCTGGCGTCGGTGGTGGTGGCCGGGATCAGCTCGGCCAGGTGCATGTAGCGCGGCGGGTTGAAGAAATGCACGCCGCAGAAGCGGTGGCGCAGCTGTTCGGGCAGCACGTCGGCCAGCTTGTTGATGCCCAGGCCCGAGGTGTTGGAGGCCAGCACGGCGTGGTCGGCCACGAACGGGGCGATCTTCCTGTACAGGTCCTGCTTCCAGTCCATGCGCTCGGCGATGGCCTCGATGATCAGGTCGCAGTCCTTCAGCTGTTCCAGGCCGGTCTCGTAGTTGGCCGGGGTGATGGCTTCGGCCAGCGACTTGCTGGCCAGCGGCGCCGGGCTCAGCTTGCCGAGGTTGGCGATCGACTTCAGCACGATGCCATCGGCCGGACCTTCCTTGGCAGGCAGGTCGAACAGCACGGTGTCGACGCCGGCATTGGTGAGGTGGGCGGCGATCTGGGCACCCATGACGCCGGCACCCAGCACGGCGGCGCGGCGGACTAGCAGGGAATTGGACATGGTGTAGGGCCTTTGTTGGTCAGCAGTTACTGGGTGGAATCAATGGAGGCGGGCAGGGCGCTGCCGCTGCGGGCGGCGGCACGGAATCCGGCCTCGGCGAAATGGATCAGTTCATGGGCGGCATGGGCACGATGCGCCGTTTCGGTGACACCGGCAGGTCGCTTGATCAGCCCGAAATCGGCCATGGCATAGGTCAGCGAGCCAGCGAGGAAATCCAGGCGCCAATAGAGCTCTTCCTTGCTCAGGCCGGGCACGCAGGTGGCGATCGCCTTGCCGAACTCACGCAGCACGTGGCCGTAGTGGTCGGACAGGAACTTGCGCAGGTTGTCGTTCTTTTCAGCGTAGGCACGGGCGATCACGCGGACGAAGGCACCGCCGTTCTGGCGGTCCTGGGCCAGCGCCAGGGCCGGCTCGACGAAGGCGGCGAGCACCGGCCGCAGTTGCCCGGGGTGTTCGTTGCGGGCACGCTCGAGCTGGGCCAGGCGGGCGCCGGTCATCTCGTCCATGCGGCGGCGGAACACCTCGTTGACCAGGTTTTCCTTGGAGCCGAAGTGGTAGTTGACCGCAGCGATGTTGACGTCTGCCTGGCTGGTGACCTGGCGCAGCGAGGTGCCGGCGAAGCCGTGCTGGGCGAACAGCTCCTCGGCGGCGCCGAGGATCCGGTCCTTGGTCGAGAAGTGGGCGGGCTTGGCCATCGGGCGGGCGGACCTTAATCAAACGATTGTTTGATACTAGAACCAGACGGTACCGTATGGCATTTTGCAGTGCAGCAAAAATGCCCGGGCTGGTCAGAATCCGCTCAGGTGGGTGAATGGGGTGGTGGCTGGGGTCGGATCCCCCCTGGGGCTCCGACCCCGGTGCTGGCCCCGTAATGGGGTCAGAGCCCCTGCGGGGATCCGACCCCTGCGCCCAATGCCGGCCAGCGGCCGGCACTACCACCCTGCCGCTTTATCTTTTACAATCCGCGCACGTTTATCAGGCTAAGCCCGCGTTTCGACGCGGCTTTTTTTTTGTTACCCTTCGGGCCATCAGCGGCCCGATTCCATTGGAGACATCCCATGGCGCTGGAGCGCACCCTTTCGATCATCAAGCCGGACGCCGTTGCCAAGAACGTCATCGGCGAAATCTACGCCCGCTTCGAAAAGGCCGGCCTGAAGGTCGTGGCCGCCAAGTACAAGCAGCTGTCGCGTCGTGAAGCCGAAGGCTTCTACGCCGTGCACCGCGAGCGTCCGTTCTTCAACGCACTGGTCGAGTTCATGATCTCCGGCCCGGTGATGATCCAGGCCCTGGAAGGCGAGAACGCCGTCCTGGCCCACCGCGACCTGCTGGGCGCCACCAACCCGAAGGAAGCCGCTGCGGGCACCATCCGCGCCGACTTCGCCGAATCCATCGATGCCAATGCCGCCCACGGCTCGGACTCGGTCGAGAATGCCGCGATTGAAATCGCGTACTTCTTCGCCGCCACCGAAGTCGTCTCGCGCTGAGAGTAATGCCGTGAACGAGGTCGTACAGAAAATCGCCATCCAGCCGCTGCCGAGGTCGGCACCCACGGCTGGCAAGCAGAACCTGCTCGACCTCGATCGCGCGGGCCTGGAGAAGTTTTTCGTCGAGGTTCTCGGCGAGAAGAAGTTCCGCGCCCATCAGGTGATGAAGTGGATCCACCATCGCTACGTCACCGAGTTCGATGAGATGACCGACCTCGGCAAGGTTCTGCGCGCCAAGCTGCAGGAGCATGCCGAGGTCCTCGTCCCGAACATCATCTTCGACAAGCCCTCCGCCGACGGCACCCACAAGTGGCTGCTGGCGATGGGCGTGGATGGCAAGAACGCCATCGAGACCGTGTACATCCCCGACAAGACCCGCGGCACGCTGTGCGTGTCCTCGCAGGTCGGTTGTGGCCTGAACTGCACGTTCTGCTCCACCGCCACCCAGGGCTTCAACCGCAACCTGACCACCGCCGAGATCATCGGCCAGGTGTGGATCGCCGCGCGCCACCTGGGCAACGTGCCGCACCAGATGCGCCGCCTCACCAACGTGGTGATGATGGGCATGGGCGAGCCGTTGATGAATTTCGACAACGTCGTGCGTGCCATGAGCGTGATGCGCGACGATCTGGGCTACGGCCTGGCCAACAAGCGCGTGACCCTGTCGACCTCCGGCCTGGTGCCGCAGATCGACCGGCTGTCCACCGAAAGCGACGTGTCGCTGGCGGTGTCGCTGCATGCGCCGAACGATGAGCTGCGCGAAACCCTCGTGCCGCTCAACAAGAAGTACCCGATCGCCGAGCTGATGGCTTCGTGCGCACGCTACCTGCGTGCCAACAAGCGCCGCGAATCGGTCACCTTCGAATACACCCTGATGAAGGGCATCAACGACAAGCCCGAGCATGCCCGCGAGCTGGCCCGCCTGATGCGCCAGTTCGACAACGCGGTGCAGGCCAAGGATTCGGGCAAGGTCAACCTGATCCCGTTCAACCCGTTCCCGGGCACCCGCTACGAGCGGTCCGAAGAGGCGCATATCCGCGCCTTCCAGAAGATCCTGCTCGACAGCAACGTGCTGACGATGGTGCGCCGTACCCGTGGCGACGATATCGACGCCGCCTGCGGCCAGCTCAAGGGCCAGGTGATGGATCGCACCCGCCGCCAGGCTGAGTTCAACAAGACACTGCAGGCAGGGAAGGGGAGCGATGCCGCGGCCTGATCGCTTCTGGCTGGCACTGCTTGCAGGCGTGCTGGCCCTCTCGGTCACCGCTTGCAAGTCGCAACCCAAAGCCAAGCTGGGCCCCAGCCAGGCGACGGTCTATTCGGTCCGCGACCCTGAGGGTGTTCGCCGGCAGGTCCGCGCCGCGGATCTGCTCGCCTTGGCCGCCCGCGACATGCAGAGCGGCAACCTCGATGCGGCCGAGCGCAAGACGCGCGATGCGATCAAGCTGGCGCCTGCCGACCCCGATGCACTGGTGCTGCTGGCCGGCATCGATGATCAGCGTGGCCGCACCCGACAGGCCGGGGAAGGTTTCCGCAGGGCCGCCGAACTGGCGCCGCAGCGGGGGGACGTGCTCAACAATTATGGTGCCTGGCTGTGCCAGAACGGACAGGCTGCCGAGTCACTGGCCTGGTTCGATCGTGCGCTGCAGGCGCGCAGCTACACCACGCCGGCCGAGGCGCAGGCCAACGGCGGCAGCTGTGCGTTGGATGCCGGGCAGCTTGATCGCGCCGAACGCAACCTGCGTGCCGCCCTGTCCCAGGTGCCTGGCAACCCGGTCGCGCTGGAGGCGATGGCCCAGCTGAGCTTCCGTCGCGGCCAGTTCATGGAGGCCCGCGCCTTCGCCGAACGTAGGATTGCGGCTGCACCGGCCACGCGTTCCGTGTTACAACTTGCGTCTCAAATCGAGGCGCGGCTGGGTGATCAGGCAGCATCTGATCGCTATCTTCAGCGGATTCGACAGGAATTTCCGCAGGACGCGGGCTCCTAACTCCAGGGTTGATGCATTGTGATTGATGACCAGACTGTGAGCGATCTCGAGACTGTGGCCGGCTGCGGCACCCGCCTGCGCCAGGCCCGCGAGGCCGCCGGACTGACCCTTGAAGATGTCGGCCAGCGCCTGCGCATGCCGGTTCAAGTGGTCAAGTCGCTCGAGCAGGAGCAGTGGCAGAAGCTCGGCGCGCCGGTGTTCGTGCGCGGCCAGCTGCGCAGCTATGCCCGCCTGCTCGGTGTCGACGTCAGCGAACTGCTGGAACAGGCCCAGGTTGGCCCGGTGGTTCCGCCGACCCTGGTCAGCCACACCCATACCCCGCGTGCGCGCCGGATCGCCGAGAATCTCGGCCGCCGTGCGCTGTATGTCGGTATTACCGCCGTGCTGGCGGTCCCGGTCTGGTTCGCCACCCGCGGTCACTTCGATGGCACCGCACCTTCGCCGAACACCGCCTCGCTGGATGTGATCCCGGCCGCCGTACCGGTTACCCCGGCCGGTCCCGGGTCCGCCGCCGCGGCGCCCGCCGAGGTGGCGGCCGCGCCTGTCACCAAGCCGACTGCTACCCCCTACGTTGCCTCGCTGGCCCCGGTGCCACGCGCTGCGCCGGCTGCTGCCGCCAACCTGGACATGCAGTTCAGTGGCGACAGCTGGGTCGATATCGCCGGTCCGGATGGCGGCAGCGTCGAGAAGGCGTTGATCAAGGCGGGCGAGACCCGCAGCTTCACCCCCGGCCAGGTGGCCCGGGTCACCTTGGGCAACGCCTCGGCGGTCCAGGTTCAGCAGAATGGCGCTATCGTCGATCTGACGCCCTATCAGCGAGCCAACGTGGCACGCTTTCAGGTATCCTCTGAAGGCTCCGTTGTCCCGGTTTCACACTGAGGCGCGGTTTCACCACCTTCGATAATCCCAATGGTCCCTCCCGATGGGCGGGGCGAGAGTACGCATGGCGATCGACGACCTGCTCGACGAGCACGAACAAAGTGAACGCGTCCGCAGCTGGCTGCGGAAGAATGGTGCCAGCATCCTCGGTGGCGTAGTCATCGCCATCGGTGCCATTGCCGGCTGGCAGTGGTACCAGAAGGATCAGGGCGGCAAGCTGGCCTCGGCCAATGTCGAGTACCAGAAGGCCTTGGTGGGCCTGCAGCAGAACAAGCTCGACGACGCTGCGAAGGCGGTCAAGGCGCTGGAGGCTGGCCCGTCCAGCATCTACGGCGACCTGGCTGCGCTGCAGCTGGCCAAGGCCCAGGTCGATGCCGGCAAGAATGAAGAGGCGCTGGCCACCCTGCGCGCGGTGAAGGTCGAAGGCGACCTGCAGCGCGTGGTCGACCAGCGCGTGGCACGCCTGCTGGTGGCTACCGGCAAGGGCGATGAAGCGATCAAGCTGCTGGGCAGCGCCACCGACAGCAGCAGCCTGGAAATCCATGGCGATGCGCTGATGGCGCAGGGCAAGCGTGACGCGGCCCGCGAACAGTATGAGAAGGCGCTGAAGACGCTGGACGTGGCAGCGCCGCAGCGGCGACTGCTGGAAACCAAGGTTATGGACGCCGGCGGCACCGTCGCCGCCCCTGCGGAGTCGGTTTGATGAGTCAGAAGGTCATGATCACGCGCGTCGCCACCGTACTCCTGCTCGGTATGGCGCTGTCCGGTTGCAGCACCATGAAGGGCTGGTTCGCTGGCAAGGACGCAGCAGCGAAGAAGGCACAGGAACCGGCGGAACTGGTGAAGTTCGAGCCGACCCTGAAGGTCAACAAGGCCTGGTCGGTCAACCTGGGCAAGGGCGAGCGCCGCATCGGCGTGCGCCAGGGCCCGGCAGTGGCCAATGGCCACGTGTTCGCCGCGGCGATCACCGGTGGCGTGCACGCCATCGACCTGCAGACCGGCAAGAAGGTCTGGACCTGGGAGCCGAAGAAGGAAAAGAAGAAGGCCAAGCTGCGGCTGTCCGGTGGTCCGGGCGTCGGCGAGAACCTGGTGGTCATCGGTACCCTCGATGGCCAGGTGATCGCGCTGGACATCAACGATGGCAGCGAGAAGTGGCGCGCACGCGTGCCCAACGAAGTCATCGCCGCACCGGCCATTGCCCAGGGCATGGTCTTCGTGCGCAGCAATGATGGTCGCGTCACCGCGTTCGATGCCGGCAACGGCACCCAGAAGTGGTTCAACCCCAGCGAGCTGCCGGCGCTGACCGTGCGTGGCAACGCGCCGGTGGTGGCCGGTCCGGGCGTGCTGTTCATCGGCAAGGACGAGGGCAGCGTGTCTGCGCTGGCCATGCAGGACGGCCGCACGCTGTGGGACCAGAACGTGGGTACCGGCGAAGGCCGTACCGAGCTGGACCGCATGGCCGACGTCGATGGCGCCCCGGTGCTCGACGGCAACACGCTGTTCGTGAGCAGCTTCAAGAACCAGACCATGGCCATCGAAGGCCCGACCGGTCGCCCGCTGTGGGCGCGTGACCACGGCGGTGCCGGCGGTGTGGCGGTGTCTTCGGGCAATGTTTTCGTTACTGACAACAAGGGCGGCGTGTTCGGCCTGGACAAGGCCAGCGGCGCGGCGATGTGGTCGCAGACCGCACTGGCCCGGCGCTCGCTGACCGGTCCGGCGCTGCACGGCGACTACGTGGTGGTCGGTGACTACAAGGGATACCTGCATTGGCTGCAGGCCTCCGATGGCGCGATGGCGGCGCGGGCGAAAAGCGGCGGTGATGCGCTTCTGGCCCAGCCAATCGTCGTCGATGGAGTGCTGCTGGTGCAGAACGTTGATGGCAAGCTGACCGCATTCCGGTTGGCAAATTAATACGGAGTAATCGCGATGCTGCCTTTGGTCGCCCTGGTTGGACGGCCGAATGTCGGCAAGTCGACCATATTCAATGCACTGACCCGTACACGTGACGCCCTGGTCCATGACCAGCCCGGCGTCACCCGGGACCGCAACTATGGCGTCTGCCGGCTTGACGAGGACAACCATTTCCTCGTCGTCGATACCGGCGGCATCGCAGAGGAAGAAGAAGGCCTGGCTGGTGCTACCACGCGCCAGGCCCGCGCTGCCGCTGGCGAAGCTGACCTGATCCTGTTCGTCGTCGATGCCCGCGAGGGCACCTCGGCGATGGACGATGAGATCCTGGCCTGGCTGCGCAAGCTGTCGCGCCCGACGCTGCTGCTGATCAACAAGATCGACGGCACCGACGAGGACACCGTGCGTTCGGAGTTCGCCCGCTACGGCTTCAGCGAGATGCTGACCGTGTCGGCTGCCCATCGCCAGGGCCTGGACGACCTGCTTGACGAGGTCATCCAGCGCCTGCCGGAAGAGGGCAGCGGCGAAGAGCTGGACAACGATCCGAACCGCGTGCGCATCGCCTTCGTCGGCCGCCCCAACGTGGGCAAGTCGACCCTGGTCAACCGCATCCTCGGCGAAGAGCGCATGATCGCCTCGGACGTGCCGGGCACCACCCGCGATTCGATCTCGGTGGACCTGGAGCGCGATGGCCGCGAGTACCGCCTGATCGACACCGCCGGCCTGCGTCGCCGTTCGCGCGTGGACGAGGTCGTCGAGAAGTTCTCGGTGGTCAAGACCATGCAGTCGATCGAGCAGTGCCAGGTGGCCGTGCTGATGCTCGATGCCACCGAAGGCGTGACCGACCAGGACGCCACCGTGCTCGGCGCCGTGCTGGATGCCGGCCGCGCGCTGGTGATCGCGATCAACAAGTGGGACGGCCTGACCGACTACCAGCGTGAGCAGGCGGAAACGATGCTGTCGCTGCGGCTGGGCTTCGTGCCGTGGGCTGAATCGGTGCGCATCTCGGCCAAGCACGGCTCGGGCCTGCGCGAGCTGTTCCGTGCGGTGCACCGTGCGCACGAATCGGCGAACAAGACCTTCACCACCAGCGAAGTGAACAAGGCGCTGGAAGTGGCCTACGAGACCAACCCGCCGCCGACCATCCGCGGCCACGTCTCCAAGCTGCGTTACGTGCACCCGGCCGGCGCCAACCCGCCGACCTTCATCGTGCACGGCACCCGCCTGAAGGAACTGCAGGAGTCGTACAAGCGCTACCTGGAGAACTTCTTCCGCAAGCGCTTCAAGCTGATCGGTACGCCGGTGCAGTTCATCTTCCGCGAGGGTGCCAACCCGTACGAAGGCAAGAAGAACGTGCTGACCGAACGGCAGGTCAAGGCCAAGCGGCGCTTGATGAAGCACGTCAAGGGCAAGTGATCCACGAAAAGGCGGCCGCAGGGCCGCCTTTCTCGTTGTGGCGATCCTGTCGGTAGTGCCGGCCGCTGGCCGGCAACCTCAGCCAGGCAGCCCCGGCACCGGAATCCGATAGACCACCGACGCAAACTTCGCGCTCTGCTCGGTGCCGACCACCTGGCCGCCCAGTGCTTCGGCAATCCGCCGGCTGGCCACGTTGTCCACCGCCACCGGGTAGCGATAGGCGACCGCAGCGAGCCGTTCCGCGCACCAGTGGACGACGGCGCGCACTGCCTCGCGGCCGTAGCCCTGTCCGTGCTCGCGCTCGCTTATCCAGATGCCAAGCTCGGGTTCGCCCTCGGTAGCGCGGTGCACGGCGGCGATGCCCACAAAGCGTCCGTCCTGCAGATGCCGGATCACGAACGTGTATTCCGCGCCTTCCTCGATCAGGCGCAGCCATTCCTGGCCGATCTTTTCGAATGCCGCAAAAGAGTCCGGCGGATCGAATGCCATGAAGCGGGTCAGCGTTGGCGTGATGCCGGCGAGGACCTCGGGGCCGTCGGCGCATGAGAACGGCCGGAGCACCAGGTGCTCGGTCTGTACGGGATTGATCGATGGTTTCACCGGCCAGAGGGTCCTACGCGCCGTCGGCTCCGTCAACATGGGGCCCGGCTCTACAATGGACGCCATGAGCATTCCAGAGCTTTCCCCCGAGCGGGCGCGCGCGCGCGTGGCCCATGGTGCGGTGCTGATCGACGTGCGCGAGGCGCACGAGCGGGCCGGCGGCATGGCCGAGGGCGCGCGTGGCGTGGCCAAGGATGAACTTCTGGCCGACCCGGCCGCGCACCTGCCTCTGCCGGAACAGGAAATCCTGCTGATCTGCCAGAGCGGCAAGCGCTCGGTTGATGCAGCACAGGCGCTGCTGGATGCGGGCTATACGAACGTGAGCTCCGTTGCCGGCGGCACCGTGGCCTGGCGCGAGCTGGCGCTGCCGTTGGTGCAGCCACTGACCAGCGCCGCCGACCGCGATTTCTACGACCGCTATTCGCGCCACCTGCTGCTGCCGCAGGTGGGCGAGGCTGGGCAGCGCCGCCTGCAGCAGTCGCGGGTGCTGGTACTGGGCGCGGGCGGCCTGGGCGCGCCGGCCGGGTTCTACCTGGCGGCCGCCGGGGTAGGGCACCTGCGTTTTGCCGACCACGACCGTGTCGAGCGCAGCAACCTGCACCGGCAGATCGTGCATACCGAGGCCAGCGTCGGCCAGCTGAAGGTTGATTCGGCACGTGAGCGGCTGCTGGCGTTGAACCCGTCCATCGAGGTCGAGGCCGTGCCCGAGCGGGTCACCTCGGAGAACGTGGATCGCCTGCTGCAGGACGTTGACGTGGTGCTGGACGGTTCGGACAACTTCCCGTTGCGCTACCTGCTCAACGACGCCTGCATCAAGCACGCCACGCCGATGGTCTACGCCGCCATCGAGCGCTTCGACGGCCAGGTGAGCGTGTTCGATGCCGGCCGCCAGCGCGGCGTGGCACCGTGCTACCGCTGCCTGTTCCCGGAGCCGCCGCCGCCGGAGTTCGCGCCGAACTGTTCCGAGGCCGGCGTGCTGGGCGTGCTGCCCGGCCTGGCAGGTGTGCTGCAGGCCACCGAGGTGCTGAAGCTGCTGCTGGGCATCGGCGAACCGTTGGTGGGGCGCCTGCTGCGCTTTGACGCGCTGGGCATGCGCTTCCGCGAGACCCGCATCAGCCCCGACCCGCAGTGCCCGCTGTGCGCACCCGGCGTGCCGTTCCCGGGGTATATCGATTACGCCGCGTTCTGCCGGGGCGGGTGAACCGGTCGGCGCGTCATCCACGCATGGCGTGGATCTACTAATGCGTTGGTAGATCCACGCCATGCGTGGATGGATGCGTCCGGTTTCGGGATGATATTGGGGGTCATCCCTGGCATCGTTCCATCTCCAAGACAATAAAACGCAACACACGTGCTATTGCCGTCATCGGTGTTGCTCTATCGTTGAGGCCGATTTCGATTTCCGGGGAACCCACCGCATGGCGGTAGAAGCAGCGACCAGCGAGCTGGTCAAGGTCGTCGCCCTGTTGGGCGCAGCGGTGGTGATGGTGCCGCTGTTCCGTCGGCTCGGCCTGGGCTCGGTGCTGGGCTACTTCGCCGCCGGCCTGGCGATCGGCCCGTTCGGGCTGGGCTGGTTCTCCGACCCGCAGGCGATCCTGCATACCGCCGAACTCGGCGTGGTCATGTTCCTGTTCGTCATCGGCCTGGAAATGCGGCCCTCGCACCTGTGGAGCCTGCGCAAGGAAATCTTCGGGCTGGGCACGCTGCAGATCGTCACCTGCGCGCTGGTGCTGACCAGCATCGCCAAGCTGTTCGGGCTGCCGTGGCAGATCGCTTTCATCGGCGCCACCGGTTTCGTGCTCACCTCCACCGCAGTGGTGATGCAGCTGCTGGCCGAGCGCGGCGATATCGCGCTGCCGTCCGGGCAGAAGATCGTCTCGATCCTGCTGTTCGAAGACCTGCTGATCGTGCCGTTGCTGGCGCTGGTCGCGTGGATGGCGCCGGCGGCCGGCAGTGCCGATGGCGAGGGCTCGCGCTGGATGTCGGTGGCGATCGGCGTGGGCGCCATCGTCGGCCTGGTGCTGGTGGGCCGCTTCCTGCTCAATCCGCTGTTCCGCGTGCTGGCCGAATCGAAAGCGCGCGAAGTGATGACCGCTGCCGCGCTGCTGGTGGTGCTGGGCGCGGCGCTGCTGATGCAGCTGTCCGGGTTGTCGATGGCGATGGGCGCGTTCCTGGCCGGCGTGCTGCTGAGCGAATCAACCTTCCGCCACCAGATCGAAGCGGACATCGAACCGTTCCGCGGCATCCTGCTGGGCCTGTTCTTCCTCAGCGTGGGCATGGCGCTGGACCTGGGCGTGGTGGCCGGCAACTGGCCGATGATCCTCGGCCTGGTGGTCGCGCTGATGGCGGCCAAGGCGCTGTGCATCTACGTGGTGGCGCGGTTGATGGGCAGTGACCATGCGCAGGCGCTGGATCGTGGCGTGCTGATGGCGCAGGGCGGCGAGTTCGCCTTCGTGCTGTTCTCCGCCGCAGCCAGTGCCGGGGTGATCAGCCTGGACATCAATGCCAACTTCACTGCCGTGGTGGTGCTGTCGATGGCGCTGACGCCGCTGGTGGTGCTGGTCTACAAGCGCGTGGCGCCGACGCCGACCGTCAGCCTGGAAGGCGTGGATACCGCCGATGGCCTGTCCGGCAGCGTGCTGCTGATCGGCTTCGGCCGCTTCGGCCAGGTGGCCAGCCAGTCGCTGCTGGCCCGCGACGTGGACGTGACCATCATCGACAACGATGTGGAGATGATCCACAACGCCGAGCGCTTCGGTTTCAAGATCTATTACGGCGACGGCACCCGGCTGGACGTGCTGCATGCCTCCGGCGCGGGCAGTGCGCGGGCGATTGCGGTGTGCGTGAACAATGCCGAGGATGCTGACCGCATCGTCGAACTTGTCGCGCATCAGTTCCCGCAGGCCAAGCTGCTGGTGCGCTCGTTCGACCGCGAACATTCGCTGCGGCTGATCCATGCCGGCGTGGACTTCCAGATCCGCGAAACCTTCGAGTCGGCACTGCTGTTCGGGCAGGCGGCACTGGTGGAACTGGGCGCGGACGAGGATGACGCTCGCGAGATCGCCGAGCAGATCCGCGAGCGCGATGCCGAGCGCTTCGAACTGGAAATGGCCGGTGGCAGCCTGAGGGCCGGCGCGCACATGGTGTTCGGCAGCGCGCTGCCGGGTGTGCCGACGCCGACGCCGTTTACCGCGCCCAAGCGTAAGGCACGCACGCTCAATGCGGATGAAGTGCCGGAAGAAGAAGAGGAATGATCTGAAGCATGGTAGTGCCGGCCGCTGGCCGGCAACTGCACGGTGCTTCCTGCGCTCATGAGGTTGCCGGCCAGCGGCCGGCACTACCGACGTGCGTGCTTGGTCGATGGGGTCAGAGCCCTTTGCCTTTGGCAAAGGGATCCGACCCCGTCTGTGCCGGTGGGCGAGGGGGCGTGAATCGGGGACAATAGCGTCCCCGCCGCCCCACGCCCGCACCCGATGACCGACTCCGCCCCCCAGCTTCCTGCCCGCATCCTCGATGGCCGCCGTATCGCCGAGGACCTGCTCGACAGCCTGAAGGTGCGGGTCGACGCCCGTGTCGCCGCCGGTGGCAGCCGCCCCGGCCTGGCCGTGGTGCTGGTGGGGGGCGACCCGGCCTCGACCGTGTACGTGCGCAACAAGCGCCGCGCGGCCGAGAAGGTCGGCATCGAGGCCTATGACTACGATCTGCCGGCCGGCACCACCGAGGCCGAGCTGCTCGACCTGATCGACCAGCTCAACGCCGACCCGAAGATCAACGGCATTTTGATCCAGCTGCCGCTGCCGGGCATTCCCGACGCGCGCCGGCTGATCCAGCGCATCGACCCGCGCAAGGACGTGGACGGCTTCCATCCGGAAAACGTCGGCCACCTGGCCCTGCGCGAGTTCGGCCTGCGCCCGTGCACCCCGCGTGGCATCACCACGTTGCTGGGCCACACCGACCAACCGGTGCGCGGCCGCAACGCCACCATCGTCGGCGTCAGCAACCACGTCGGCCGGCCGATGGGCCTGGAGCTGCTGATTGCCGGTTGCACCGTGACCAGCTGCCACAAGTTCACCCCCAAGGACGTGCTGGAACAGGCCGTGCGCAACGCCGACATCCTGGTGGTGGCGGTGGGCCGGCCGGACATCGTGCCGGGCGAGTGGGTGAAGCCGGGCGCGGTGGTGATCGACGTGGGCATCAACCGCTTGGATGACGGCCGTCTGGTGGGCGATGTCGGGTTCGAGGCCGCAGCGCAGCGGGCGAGCTGGATCACCCCGGTGCCGGGTGGCGTGGGCCCGATGACCGTGGCCACGCTGATGCAGAACACGTTGGAAGCGGCGGAAGCTGGGGTTTGACGGTAGTGCCGGCCGCTGGCCGGCAACCCGGTATGCCATCCGAAGGTTCATGAGGTTGCCGGCCAGCGGCCGGCACTACCCGCTTCGGTAGGTGCCCTGAACAGATCCCCGCCCGCGCGACACTGTGTCGCAGGATTACCTATTTCCGGTTACCAAAATTACTGTTCTTGGTCGCCAAAACAGGGTAAAATGTCGCGCTTCCCCACATCTCGGGTATGCCGATGCTGCGCATCCAGGCTGAAGCACTCACTTACGACGACGTCTCGCTCGTCCCCGCTCATTCGACCATCCTGCCCAAGGACGTCAACCTCGAAACGCGGTTGACGCGTGACCTGAAGCTCAAGCTTCCGATTCTGTCCGCCGCCATGGATACCGTCACCGAAGCACGCTTGGCCATCGCCATGGCACAGCTGGGTGGCATGGGCATCATCCACAAGAACCTGAGCGTGGAGCAGCAGGCCGCGGAAGTGGCCAAGGTCAAGAAGTTCGAGGCCGGTGTCATCCGCGACCCGATCACCGTTGGCCCGGAAACCACCATCCGCGACGTGCTGGCCCTGACCCAGGCGCACAACATCTCCGGCGTGCCGGTGGTGGGCAGCGACGGCCTGCTGGCCGGCATCGTGACCCATCGCGACATGCGCTTCGAGACCGAGCTGGACGATCCGGTCCGCCACATCATGACCAAGAAGGATCGCCTGATCACGGTCAAGGAAGGCGCCGCGTCTGATGAAGTGCTGCAGCTGCTGCACCGCAACCGCATCGAAAAGGTGCTGGTGGTCAACGATGATTTCGCCCTGCGTGGCCTGATCACCGTCAAGGACATCCAGAAGAACACCGACTTCCCGAACGCTGCCAAGGACGTCGCCACCCGCCTGCTGGTCGGCGCGGCCGTCGGCGTGGGCGGCGATACTGATCGCCGCGTGGAAGCGCTGGTGGCTGCCGGCGTGGACGTGATCGTGGTCGATACCGCGCACGGCCATTCGCAGGGCGTGCTGGACCGCGTCAGCTGGGTCAAGAAGAACTTCCCGAACGTGCAGGTCATCGGCGGCAACATCTGCACCGGTGAAGCCGCGCTGGCGCTGCTGGACAGCGGCGCGGACGCAGTGAAGGTCGGCATCGGCCCGGGCTCGATCTGCACCACCCGCGTGGTGGCAGGCGTGGGCGTGCCGCAGATCACCGCGATCGACCTGGTGGCCGAAGCGCTGCAGGACCGCATCCCGCTGATCGCCGACGGTGGCATCCGCTACTCCGGCGACATCGGCAAGGCACTGGCCGCCGGTGCGTCCACCATCATGATCGGTGGCCTGCTGGCCGGTACCGAGGAATCGCCGGGCGAAACCGAGCTGTTCCAGGGCCGTTCGTACAAGAGCTACCGCGGCATGGGCTCGCTGGCCGCGATGGAGAAGGGGTCCAAGGACCGCTACTTCCAGGACGCCGCCACCGCCGACAAGCTGGTGCCCGAAGGCATTGAAGGCCGCGTGCCGTACCGCGGCCCGGTGGGCGGCATCATCCACCAGCTGATGGGCGGCCTGCGCGCCACCATGGGCTACGTGGGTTGCGCCACCGTCGAGGACATGCGCAGCAAGCCCAAGTTCGTGAAGATCAGCGGCGCCGGCCAGCGCGAGAGCCACGTCCACGACGTGACGATCACCAAAGAGCCGCCGAACTACCGCTCCTGATGCGGGACGAGCAAAGAGGAACGAGGAAGCTGATTCCCGTTCCTCTTTCTCCATCTGCCGCTGAAAAATCTGACGTTTTCGTTTTCCCTACTGCATTGCCGGGGCGCCATGACCAACATCCATAACGACAAGATCCTCATCCTCGATTTCGGCGCGCAGTACACGCAGCTGATTGCCCGCCGCATCCGCGAGCTGGGCGTCTACTGCGAAATCTGGGCGTGGGACCACAACCCGGCCGAGATCGCCGGCTTCGGCGCCAAGGGCATCATTCTGTCTGGTGGCCCGGAATCGACCACGCTGCCGGGCGCGCCCGCCGCGCCGCAGGAAGTGTTCGACAGCGGCCTGCCGATCTTCGGCATCTGCTACGGCATGCAGACCCTGGCCGCGCAGCTGGGCGGTGCCACCGAAGCGGCTGACCAGCGCGAATTCGGCCACGCCGAAGTGAACGTCATCAACCCGGATGCGCTGTTCAAGGGCCTGAGCGACCACGGCGGCGAGCCGAAGTTGAATGTCTGGATGAGCCACGGCGACCACGTCTCCGTTGCGCCGCCGGGCTTCACCATCACCGCCACCACCGACCGCATTCCGGTGGCCGCCATGGCCAACGAAGAGAAGCGCTGGTACGGCGTGCAGTTCCACCCGGAAGTGACCCACACCCTGCAGGGCCAGGCGCTGTTGCGCCGCTTCGTGGTGGACGTGTGCGGCTGCCAGACCCTGTGGACCGCCGCCAACATCATCGACGACCAGATCGCCCGCGTGCGCGAACAGGTGGGCGATGACGAAGTGATCCTGGGCCTGTCCGGCGGCGTCGATTCGTCCGTCGTGGCCGCACTGCTGCACAAGGCCATCGGCGAGAAGCTGACCTGCGTGTTCGTGGATACCGGCCTGCTGCGCTGGCAGGAGGGCGACCAGGTGATGGCGATGTTTGCCGAGCACATGGGCGTGAAGGTCGTGCGCGTGAATGCCGCCGACCGTTACTTCAGCGCGCTGGAAGGCGTGAGCGACCCGGAAGCCAAGCGCAAGATCATCGGCAACCTGTTCGTTGAGATCTTCGACGAAGAGTCGAACAAGCTGAAGAACGCCAAGTGGCTGGCGCAGGGCACCATCTACCCGGACGTGATCGAGTCGGCCGGCAGCAAGACCGGCAAGGCACATGTGATCAAGAGCCACCACAACGTGGGCGGCCTGCCGGAGCACATGAAGCTGGGCCTGGTGGAGCCGCTGCGCGAGTTGTTCAAGGACGAAGTGCGCCGCCTGGGCGTCGAGCTGGGCCTGCCACGCAGCATGGTCTACCGCCATCCGTTCCCGGGCCCGGGCCTGGGTGTGCGCATTCTGGGCGAAGTGAAGCGTGAGTACGCCGAATTGCTGGCCAAGGCCGATGCGATCTTCATCGACGAGCTGCGCAAGGCCGACCTGTACGACAAGACCAGCCAGGCGTTTGCCGTGTTCCTGCCGGTGAAGTCGGTGGGCGTGGTGGGCGACGCGCGCGCTTATGAGTGGGTGATTGCGCTAAGGGCGGTGGAGACGATCGACTTCATGACCGCGCATTGGGCGCATCTGCCGTATGAGTTCCTGGGTACGGTGAGCAACCGGATCATCAATGAGTTGCGGGGGGTGTCGCGGGTTGTCTATGACATCTCGGGGAAGCCGCCGGCGACCATTGAGTGGGAATGATCCTGCTGGTTGATAGAGCTGAATGAAAAGAGCGCTTCGGCGCTCTTTTCATTTCTGGACGCACGCTTTGTCGTCTCGTCTTATCGAGTCGGCACAGGGATGCTGCCGTTCAAGGCTGGAATCCTTGAAAACACCTCAGCCATAAAATCCATGAACACGATAGCCCGCGTGGGAAGCAGCCTATTGGCGACGTAGACCATCTGCACGGGGACAGGGGGAGCCGTATGGTTGCTGAGAATGAACTGCAATCTGCCGCTGTTCAATCCGTCCTGAAAGAGCCACGCAGGTCCATGTGCCACACCCAGGCCCGCCGCAACCGCTGCACTCACGGCGTCGGGCGAGTTGACCCTGAGCCTGCCGCTGATCGGAATTTCCGCATCCCGGAATCGCCAGGTCGCCCCGGACGACAGCAAGGTGTAGATGATGCAATCGTGGTCGCGTAGATCATCCGGGGTCTGCGGAACTCCACGTTTGGCCAAGTAGTCCTTGCTGGCGACGAAGACCCGCTCATACCATCCAAGAGGCCGCGCGCGCAGGGCGCTGTCCTCCAGCTGTCCTATGCGGATCGCGAGTTCGGTGCCCTCATTGACCAGGTCTACGTATCGATCGTTGAGTTGGAGATCCAGGTTCAATTGAGGGTAGCGCTCCAGAAAGGCCGGCACATGCGGCAGCACAAA
Organism: Stenotrophomonas sp. OVS01A; assembly: GCF_019969775.1. NCBI lineage: Bacteria > Pseudomonadati > Pseudomonadota > Gammaproteobacteria > Lysobacterales > Lysobacteraceae > Stenotrophomonas > Stenotrophomonas sp. OVS01A. The sequence goes on from NZ_JAHXYV010000001.1 coordinate 1,084,765, forward strand.
CGCATGTGCGAGAGCTGTCGGACAGGCTACGCGCAAGAGCCCTGATGGGTCGACGTTGCTCCTGAAGGACGATTCGGATTCATCCACCGCATCCAGGATGCGCCGGATGTCCGCGTAGTAGCGTTCGCCCTCCGGCGTCAAGGACAACTTCCGCGTAGACCGGTGGAGCAAGCGCGCCTGCAGATGATCCTCCAGAGCTGCTACATAGCGGCTCACGTTGGGTTGCCCCAACCCTAGATCCCGCCCTGCTGCCGAAAAGCTCCCGGTTTCCACAGCACGCGCAAAGCATGTCATCAAAAGAAATCGGTCCACGGCGCCGCCTCTATTCATGCCTGATCTGCATGAATTATATGCGAACAGACAGTCTTATCTGCTGTGAGGCATGAGCGCATATTTCTCCATGTCGACCACGGTGGTCGTCATTCACCGGAGAATTCAAATGGCGCGCTTGCAAGGTAAACGTACTCTCATCACTGGCGGCACCAGTGGCATTGGGCTGGAAACGGCAAAGCAGTTCCTGGCGGAGGGCGCTCGCGTGATCGTAACGGGCGTCAACCCCGATTCGATTGCAAGGGCCCAGGCCGAACTGGGCCCGGAAGTGCCGGTGCTGCGCGCCGACTCGGCCAGCGTTGCTGCACAAAAGGAGCTGGCACAAGCCATCAAGGAACACTACGGCCAACTCGACGTTGCCTTCCTCAATGCCGGCGTATCCGTCTGGCGGCCCATTGAGGAATGGACGGAAGACATGTTCGACCGCATTTTCGACATCAACGTCAAAGGGCCGTACTTCCTGATGCAGGCGCTTTTGCCGGTCTTCGCAAATCCTGCTTCCGTCGTGTTGACCACTTCCGTCAGCGCGCATGCAGGCGCAGATCGCTCGTCGGTGTATGCCGCAACGAAGGCCGCATTGCTGAACATGTCGAAGACGCTCTCGACCGAACTGCTGGGCCGCGGCATCCGTGTCAACGCAGTGAGCCCTGGCCCCGTCGAGACTCCGCTTTACGACAAGGCCGGTATTCCGGAAGCTTATCGCGAGCAGGTTAACAAAGCGATCGCGGCAACCATTCCGCTTGGCCGTTTCGGTACCTCCGACGAGGTGGCCAAAGCAGTGCTGTATCTGGCATCGGACGAGTCGCGCTGGACGGTCGGCTCTGAAATCGTCCTGGACGGCGGCCGTCTGCTGAACGGCTAAGCGCGCGGGATCATGGGTTCAAGAGGGGAGGGCAGGCGATTTCGAAGGTCTCAGTGAAGTGAGGATAGGAGGAAGACCGCTGCGCTTGTCTGCGCTGTCCTGGAAGGTGATTGACGATGGTGTTGCCAGAGTCGTCGCCCTGCAAATCTCTCCATCTGCCGCACCAGACAAAGCTCTTGTCGGATGACGGTAAAAGCGACGGTAATGGCCCATGTCGATCATCGAAAATCCCTTAACCACGCGGGCTTGCGAGACCTGTTGATGATGGAGTGGGAATGAGTTGAAAGAACGAGGGCGCCGAGAGGCGCCCTTGTTGTGAAAGTGTGACCCGCTCACCCTTAGGGAAATAATAATTCGAGACGCACAAGTGCGATTTGCGAAGGGGCTATGGGTCAGTGCGGTGGATGTTTCGCAAAATGTTCTCGCTCAGAATACCTGCGTTTTTTACAGTGGATGCCTCTCGAAGTAATCCTAGCTCAGTGAGTCGAAGTCGAACCGCCGCTTTCGAAACTTTGAAGTGATGTGATATAGCGGAGCAAATGATTAGGAATGAATCTATGTTGCATTTCTGATCATCAAGATAGAGAAGGCCAAATCCCCTATCTCTTATTTGGCGCTTACTCGTCTGTTTCCTTACCTCTGCGATTAATGCACGTCTAGGCAAAAGTAGGCAGGCGGCGAAGTAGTTTGCTTGCCACTCAAGACGGGCTATGGCGGAGATGGTAACTCCGCTGGGTTGGTCGATGGCGGTATCTGAGACTCTTAGCTTCTCACGCTTCATAAATCTGCCATGGTCTAAGTAGATGTGACCAAGCTCATGGGCGAGCGTAAATCGCCTCCTTGCGTCAGTTCCAGATTGGGCGTCATCAATTTGAATCTTCAGCGGGTCAAACGAAAGTTCTGCCAAGACGCCTTGAGGCAGGGTGGCCGAGTGTACGATGAGTCCTCGTTCGTCCTGAAGGCTGAGGCAAAGATCTTCTAGAAGGTATTCGGGTTGGCTTCGCGTCGCCTTCAATATGCAAGACCGGGCAGTGGCCTCGATTAACTCGGACGACAAGAAGGGAATCCAGGTCTCGTTACTTTCTTGTTGGTATAAATGTGGGTCGATATTTAGTGTCGCCGCCAATTCCGGGAAATCAAGGATCATTTCGTAAGTTAGGTCGAACAATGAATTTGTTCGCTCTTCTCCGAGTGCGCAATGATAATCAAAGTAGCGACTCACATATGCGTCGGAAGTGAGTGCTTCCGAGTCGGCGGTTGAATGGAAGAACGACTTCTGAGTCCGAAGTTCCGAAGGCGCTCTGCGGAGTATCCATTCTAGGTCTCTGTCTGGAAAATATCTTGCCACTCCCATTCGCTTTGAGCGAGCAAAGGAGAGCGCGCCTTCTTGGAAAGAGTTTGAACTTACAATTACAGCCTTTGTACCTGCGGCTCCAACTTGCTCGACCTTCTGAAAGAATTCTTCTAGGTCGCTGACCGGTACCTTGTGCGAGTAATTCTTGCATTCATAAACTAAAAGAATTGACCATTCCGATGCCCCTGGCATCCAGAATTCCAATGAAACATCAAAGATGATGTCTGATTCGCGATCCTTCGAGTAATACCCCTTCTTCTGGAAGACTCTGCAGCAGGATTGGTCAATTCCAAATTTACCAGCGGCAACATCTTGGGTCAGTTGATGGTAGACCGCATCCTCCAGTGCATTTCCTTTCTGGACGGAGGTCTGCGCTGATGGCAATATCTCGATCATGGTAGCGGGCAGGTTGTTGGCTGTCACTGGAGCTGTGGATCGTCTCATGTATTGGTCGTCAATCCAACATCCGGGCTTGCGGTGTTATAGTCGCCAAAACTGCATAAAAATTGTCCAACTAGTCTCTGAGTATGCGAATGATCCGTCGTAAACAGATGACCGAGATTGCTGTTTCTCTTCCATCGCAGGGGACATTGCTTGTACATCCAAAAGATTTGGCGATGATCGACGGATTGCCCGATGATCTCCGAGAATTGGCAGAGGAGTGTCATATCTACATTATTGGGAAGCGGCCTCGCCTGCGCTTCGTTCCTGGTTCAATCAGGGTTGGAGAAGGTCGTACTGAAGGCGTTATGGAGTATAGCGAAGGAGGTTTCTGGCTCCCAATAAAGTTCGCCATGAAAGGCGAATTGTCACTGGAGCTTGCCTACTCTCCATTTCCGCATCGCACGATTGATTTGATTCGAGAAGGAAAGGTGGTGCATACCCTGCCGGCATATCTCATGCCAAGTCTCTTCGCGTGGACTGATACGCCTGCGGTTAGGAATTTGGAAGTGGTATATGTTGGAATGGCGTATGGAGATGGCAATCGCTCTGCGAAGGATCGTCTCAAGGGGCACGCTACTTTGCAGCAGGTTCTGGCGGACATCAGTGCTGATGATCCAGAATCGGAGGCCATGATCGTTATGGTGCAATATGATGATCCGATTGCTATTTTTCAGTTCGATAACGATGGAGGTAGCTTGGATGATGCTCCAGATCGAGACCCGGTGGCTGATTTGGAAGCGATTGAGGCAGGTTTAAGTCGGCGGATAGAGATCTGCTTGGCTGAGGCTGGGTTGATTCGATACTTTCAGCCGAAGTATAACGAGAAATATAAGAACTATTTTCCGAGTTCCGCTCATTCAATCACTAGGGCGCTTTACGATATAGATATCGCTGGGTTATCTGTGGAAATAAATACAGAGGATCTGGATGTCAGGCTCTATAGCCACGTTCGTCCTCATGGTTACCATCACATAGCCACTTATGATCTGCATGATCCTAGTGAGAGGCGTAGCTTTTACGCTTTTCTAGAATCATCTTCAAGTTATAGGGCGGAGAATTTTTCAGGTCCTGTGTTCTAATTTGGTGATTTTTATCAAGTTAAGAGCGGAGGTTCGCGTGCTTCTGGCCGGGCGATGAAAGGTTCGTCCGGTCTGATAGGTATCTATATCGCTGAGTTCGGTCGAGTGTGTCCCCTCGAAGAGCAAGTCGAGAAGAATCTTAATTTATTTCGGCCTAATTTCCTGACACGCCCACTCAGCCAACCCCCGGCAAGCCAGAAACAATCCATCCACCACCCCCTCGTCCAAATGCCGTTCCGGCTCCGCTGCCACCCGGCAGCGGTCTGCCGAATGCAGCACCTCCAGCACTGTCAGCAGCCCCACCAACGCGCGCTCGGTCCTCGCCAGGCTCACACGACGGCCGGGTGACACGTCGTTCTCCGGCCAGGGCAGCCCATCAGCCCCCTCGCATCCGCGCATGCGCTTGAGAATGCCCAAGAAGGTGCTCAGGTCCGGCAGTGGGGTGTCGTCGTTGATGGGCTCAACAGCGGCGTACGAGGAGAAGGTGTCGGAATCGTTCATGGCGTCGGTTTCCTTGGCTGTGCTTAACAGCGCCACCGCGTAGGCGGGGTGGCGGACGATGCGTGGCTGCAAACCGGACGTTAGTTGTCAGTACCCGGCGGGCCCGAAGACCCCCACGCACCGCCCGCCATAAAGGCCGACGGATTACCCGCCGGCACCGGTTAAGGGCGGTGCCGACGGGTAAGCGTAAACAACTAACAATTCGGGTTTGCAGACCCGGCCACCCGTTGTCGGTGGCGCGCCATGGTGTTTACGCGGTCGCTTCGAATGCAAATTGAAATTCGCGAAGAAATCTTGCGATTCGAGAGCGAAGAACTATTGTTGCACGCACCATTCGTGCAGCACGCGACGCCACAAGACGCATTCGTGCAGATGCTCTGCTTATTGCGAATCAAAGTGGCGCAATCGCCCGTGCCGCAAGCGAATAGTGCGATGGCCTTCTTTGCAACAGTTCTTAGTCCGCATCGGGTGGCCACGCCGGCTGATCTGCCGCGTGGTCCGAAAATCGGTTCAAACCCGACACCGCAAGAAGGCATCGCATCCTTAGCCGACGCCGTCCTCAACCACCGCCGCATTCCCCACCAGCAACTCAATCATCGCCCGTGCCGCCGCCGACTGCCGCCGATGCGGCGCATAGATCACCGAGAACGGCCGCGATCTTCCCCGCAGCTGCGGCAGCACTTCCACCAGCTGCCCGCGCTGCAACCGCTCGCGCACGATGAACTCATAGCTCTGGCAGATGCCGATGCCCTGTTCGGCCAGCGACACCACGCCCAGCACATCGTCGGAGGTCTCGATGGACGAACGCGGCAGCCAGTCCACGTTGCGCCCGTCGTCGCGGAAGATCCAGGGTGCCAGCCGCCCGGTGCGTGGCATAACGAAGGGCAGGCACAGGTGCTGCTGCAGGTCGTCCAGCGTCTGCGGCGTGCCGCGGCGTTGCAGGTAGTCCGGCGCGGCCACCAGCAGCAGCCGGGCGTCTTCCAGCTTTCGCGCCACCAGCCCGCTGTCCGGCAGCTGGCCCAGGCGGATGGCCAGGTCGAAGCCTTCGGCCACCAGGTCCACGTTGCGGTTGGTGATGTTCAGTTCCACCTGCACCTGCGGGTACTGCTGCGCAAAGCGCGCCAGCACGGGCGGCAGCCGGTAGTGGCCATAGGTGGTGGGCACGCTCAGGCGCACGCGGCCGGCCAGCGCACCGTCTTGGGCCAGTACGTCGCGCTCGGCGTCGTCCAGCAGGCCGAAGGCAGTGCGCACCTGTTCCCGATAGAGCCGCCCGGCGTCGGTCAGGCCCACGCGGCGGGTGGTCCGCTGCAGCAGCTGCCGGCCCAGCCGCGCTTCCAGGCGGGTGACCGCACGGCTCAGCACCGAGGGCGTGGTGGACAGCGCCACCGCGCCGGCCGTGAACGAGCCGTGCTCGACCACCGCCAGGAACACCTCCACATCGCCCAGGTAGTCGAACTTGCGGCTCATTTGGCTCTCCGGGGAACAGATGTTTTGCGATGCGGCCAATTTATCGCCGCTGGGGCGATGAATAAAGTGGCCGCCATTCCCCGACAGGAGCTCCCCATGAACCTGAAGACCCGGCTGGCCGCAGCGCTGGCCCTGACCCTGGCCGCCAGCGGCGCGCATGCCGCCAACGTGCTGGTGGTGCTGTCCGACGAAAACCACCTGGACCTGAAGGACGGCAAGGTGCTGTCCACCGGCTTCTATCTCAACGAGCTGATGCAGCCGGTCAAGCTGCTGCTGGACGCGGGCCACGAGGTGACCTTCGCCACGCCGCAGGGGCGGGCGCCAACGGTGGATGCGTCCTCGGTGACGCCGGCGTACTTCGGCAACGATGCCGCGCAGCTGACGCTGCACAAGGATCTGCTGGAGAAACTGGCGCTGACCTCGCCGACCGCCTCGCCGGTGGTCAGCCTGGCACGCGTCGAGCAGCAGGGCTATGCGCGTTTCGATGCGGTCTACATTCCCGGTGGCCACGCGCCGATGCAGGACCTGCTGAAGAGCCCGGCGCTGGGCCGGCTGCTGGCCGACTTCCACCAGCGCAACAAGACCACCGCGCTGGTCTGCCACGGGCCGATCGCGCTGCTGTCCACGCTGCCGGATGCCGATGGCTTCGTGGCGAAGCTGGACGCGGGTGCGATGCCGGCTACGCCGAAGTGGATCTACAGCGGCTACCAGATGACGGTGATCAGCAACCAGGAAGAGGAGCAGGCCAAGCCGTTGCTGGGCGGCGGTGAGATGAAGTTCTACCCGCAGACCGCGTTGCAGCGGGCGGGGGCGAAGTTCAGCAGCAATGCCACGCCGTGGACGGGGCATGTGGCGGTGGACCGCGAGTTGATTACCGGGCAGAACCCGGCGTCGGCGCTGGAGGTGGGGCAGCGGTTGGTGGAGCGGTTGAAGTAAGGCCGGGCTACAAAGCAGGTTGCCCGCCTTGGGGGCCGAGGGGCCAGTCCCTCGGCCTGTCTATGGAGATATCAACGTGGCCGTTACAGGAGGAATCAGCCCGCCACGCGCGCTGTTCCTGACAAATCTTCTATTTCGGAAAGCGCATGACGCGTCAGTGCCCAATCGCCGGCGTGCCTGATCGCCACGCCTCCCGCCGCTGTCCAGGCATCACAGTTCTCCTTGAAATCATCGATCAGAACATCGCCCGGCTGGTGCATGAAGAGAGGCTTGTGCCTGCCGCCGAGCACAGGCAACACCAGGCAGGTTGCTGACAAGTGTTCGCGAACCCACTGTCGCTTCTGCATCGCAGCGAGCGGATAGTTCGATTTCGGACAGGCAGTGAGAATCACCGGATTCAAGTGGTGGATGCTGTGGAAGAACTCCACTGCACCGTCCATCGGCGGAAGGTCGCGGAAGAATGACGGGTGGTTGTTGATGTGCCCCCACATTTCATCGTCGGCGAGCAAGCGATGGTCCAGGCCAAACAGGGCGGGAAATGCCGCGTCGAAGTCGGCCATCACACCATCAAGATCTACATAGATTGTGCGTCTGGGTGCACTCGATCCATCTGGGTGCTGCTTCGCGAGCGGGTCCATCATCGGTATCGACTTCACATCATCTGCGTTCATTACAGAGTTCTCCTCTCAAGAGTGGGCATTCTTCTTCATCCGTTCCCCGCTAGCGGGGCAAAGTGCTTGGCGATTGCGACAAGCCTGGCAGCAGTCACGAAGCTGCCGGCGTCGGTCCAAGGCGAAAAGGGGGATGGCCTGCAACCCCCGCCAATGCGGAACGCCAGAGTGTCTTTTAAGTCCATCAGGCGCTGCTGCAGCGGGACAGTGCGCCGCGCCGTAACAACACAATACGAGCACCACCAGCCAGAATTGAAGCTGAGATGGAACTCGCATCACGGCGTCGCCCACCGGCTGATGCCGTAATCGGCACGCTTGAATTGCGGTTTATATCGCGGCGCTTCTTCAAATGCCTGCCGAGTGGCTGCTCTGGCCCCTGGCCAAGACGCGGCCCGCACCCACTGGCTCATTTTGCCAACCAAGGAGCACTCTTGCTCGCTGGTGAGTGGGTCATCGCCTTGCGCTACATAAAGGCCGGACGGTGATATACCTGTAGCGCTCGATCCAGACTCAAAAGGACGTCACTGAAATGGATGCTCAGGCTTATTCAATGTACCACGCCGACCAGCGCGACCGCCATTTGCAGGACGAGCATTTGCCGTTTGATGAGAGCATGCGCACGCTGCCTGACGGCCGCAAGCGCTGCGCTGAATCGCGCGTGCACCAGATGTTGGGGCACGTACCACGCTTGCACGGCGTCGTGCCGGAGGTGGAGGGCGAGGGCGGAGAAGTCTGTCTGCTGCAGTTGGCGTGTGATCCGGCGATTGATCTGGTCTTTGGCGACTGTGGTCAGGCCACGTTCTGGTTGAGTCGTGAGGATCTGCGCAACTGCAGGTTTGATCGCGTCGTTGGCGTGGTGGAGTCACACTGTCAGCCGTTTTCCCAGGGAAGCCCTTCAACAGATATGCGAACGTTCGTCCTCTTCATTCACTCCGCCTTGTGCTTCGCCCTGCTGTCTGGTTGCGCCAGCGGGCCGGAATATCACCATTACAGTCGCGAGATCACCGGCGCGTTCGTGGCCGACGACGGCAAGCTGTACTTGTTGCCTGTCTATGACGAGCCGATGCGCTTCGATGCGGCGCCGTTCCGTGATTACCGCGCCCTGATGGACAGCCCGCTGCGCGAGGCCGTGGTCTGCGCGCAGATGTACATCCGTGAGGACTGGCGCGTGCCGGCTGACCGGACCAAGGTGCATGGCAGCTACGCGCTGCTGCTGCGGCCGGAGCAGGTGACGCCGGAGCAGGCTGCCCAGTTCAAGCTGGAGCGGTTGGAAATCAGTCCGCGGGTGGCCAAGGCCATCGACGAGTTGACGCGCCGGCCGTACATCCTTGAAGCCCGGAGCCGCTACGAACTGGCGGCCGACCCGGACTGCAATCTTTCCAGGAAGGGCGGCAGCTATTACAGCGCGCTGTTCGAGGGCGATGGCGAACGGGTGCAATTGCCGGACGCTGCTGCGCTGGCCGCGAAGGCGAAGTTGCCGCAGTCGATTACCGCGCGGGCTGAGCGGATCCAGCCGGAGGATAAGGACAAGCCGGGCGTGGGTGCGGCGACCGGCAAGGTGCTGGGTGCGGCGTTGGTACCTGTGGCGGTTCCGGTGTTTGTGTTGAGCCTGCCGTTCCTGGGGCCGGATCATTGGAAGTGATGGGGCGTTGAAGCCAGAGCATCCACGCGTGGCGTGGATCTACTTGGGCATCGCCAATGCCTGAACGTTCACCCTGGAGATCTGTGTGCCAAGCACATTGGAGACTGTTTTGAAGACCGTAGGCTTGATTGTCCTTGCGGTGCTTCCTTTGTTGACCATCTGGTTCATCCAGCGGCGAAGGACCCAGAGCGCCCGTTCCGCGTTGGAATCTGGGCTGCGCTTGAACCCGCCTCGCCGGATTTCCGGTACGTCCATGACCTTGGTGATGGTTAATGGGAAAGAGGCTCGAGAGCACTACTTCTTTGATACAGATACCTTCTATCTGCAGCGGGGCCCAGTGCCCACGGCGGTGCCGCTCTCGCAGATCACCTCCGTCACCCGAACCTCTGACATGATCTACGAGCGCTATGTCTGGCAGGTGTGCTTCAGCAAAGCAGCGGTCAGAAAGAGCGTAACGTTCACCAACAATCTGACGCTGTTCAACCGCGACTTCCTGCTCTTCCTGGAGGCGGTGCGGAAAGCCAATCCCCTGGCGACCGTTGAGCGAGCGGGCCTGCTCTTCTAACCGTGGTCCGCGACACGGGCAGGCCATTCAAAGGGGCGGGGCCGTGAGGCTACACTGGCCGCCTACACCCGATGGAAGCTTGCCCATGTTCAACGGAAAGGTCGCGGTGGTCACCGGCTCCACCAGCGGTATCGGTCTTGGTATTGCCACCGCGCTCGCGCGGCAAGGCGCTGACATCGTGCTGAATGGCTTCGGCGATGCGCAGGAAATCGAACGCATCCGTTCCAACCTGGAAACCGAGTTCGGTGTACGGGTGGCGCACGATGGCGCCGACCTGTCTCGCGGCGACGCCGTTCGGGACATGATCGACCACGCCGTGGCGAAGATGGGGCGCATCGACATTCTGGTGAACAACGCGGGCATCCAGCACACCGCATCGATCGAGGAATTTCCCGTCGAGAAGTGGGATGCGATCCTCGCGCTGAATCTGTCGGCGGTGTTCCACTCAACGGCGGCGGCGTTGTCCTACATGAAGCAGCAGGGATCCGGCCGCATCATCAATATCGCGTCGGTGCATGGACTGGTTGGCTCGGTGAACAAGTCTGCCTATGTGGCGGCCAAGCATGGCGTGGTGGGATTCACCAAGGTGACCGCGCTGGAGAACGCCGGCACGGGCATCACCGCCAACGCCATCTGCCCGGGGTGGGTGCGAACGGCGCTGGTTGAGCAGCAGATCACGGCACTGGCTGAGCGCGAGGGTACGGATCAGGAGTCCGCCGCTCGCGCGCTGCTGGCCGAGAAACAGCCCTCGTTGCAGTTCGTGACGCCTGAACAGCTGGGGGAGATGGTGGTGTTCCTGGCCTCGGATGCTGCGGCTCAAATTGCGGGTACGGCGCTTCCGGTGGATGGGGGCTGGACGGCGCGCTAGCTGGCCGGCTGCCCGCCGGGCATGGCCCGGCGCTACCGGGAGATCGGTGTGGGGTCCGGTGTTATCGGGAGGTCGGTGCGGTGGTTCGGTGTTACCGGGAGATCGGTGCGGGGTCCGGTGCTACCGGGAGATCGGTGCGGGGTCCGGTGTTACCGGGAGATCGGTGCGGGGTCCGGTGTTACTGGGAGATCGGTGCGGGGTCCGGTGTTACCGGGAGATCGGTGTGGGGTCCGGTGTTACCGGGAGATCGGTGTGGGGTCCGGTGTTATCGGGAGGTCGGTGCGGTGGTTCGGCGTTATCGAAGCCGGCTGGGATCGATCAGGGGAATCTCGCCCAGCGCATCCAGCGTGACGCGATGACTGCAGAATCCGAACGGGATATCTGCGGCGGGCTGCACATTGGTGCTTGGCACGCTTTCGATGTCCCGTACCTCGTCTACGGCCAAGGCAAAGGTCTCCGTGCCGTTCTGCATCAGCAGCATGGCCGGGCAGCCATGGGCAAACCCACTCAAGCCGCTGGCCTGGCGCAGGTCGACCACCGGCAGGGCGTGGCCGCGTACGGTGAGGTGCGGGCGCGCGCCACTGCCGGGGCGATCAAAGGTTTCCGGGCCACGGATTTCAATCGCGGCTTCGACATCGATGGCAAACAGGTGGGTACCGGCCCGCACAACAACAACTTCAATGAAGGCTGGCGACGACGGGGCCGGTTCACCGGCCGAAGGGGAAGAGGGCTGCAAGAGGAACCTGTGGAAGGGTATTGAAACTGCAACGCAATGATGCCGTGTTGACGTGACGTAACGCGTACTTTGCGGATGAGCGGCCAGCACGCGTTGCATGCGTCGTTCAGCGGGATCAAGGCGCCTTCACGCGTCGGCTTGGGCCGTGGGCGGATTGCCAGCCATGGTCTGGCACTACTGGGGTTTGGCGAATACGTCCAGGCCTTTGCCGGTTTCCAGCAACGATTTCAGGCTCGACAGCACGATCGGCCAGCCTTGGCGGATGCCGGTATCCATGCCGCTGCCCGGTTCCAGCTCGTCATGGGTCACTGTCAGCTTGACCATGTCCTCATACGGCACGATCTCGAACGTCACCCGGCTGTAGGCCTTCGGGTTGTCCGCCTGCGAGGCGGCGGCCCAGGTGATCACCAGCCGCGAGGGTGGGGTGTTTTCCACCACTTCGCCGACCAGTTCGACCGTGCGCTCGTCGTTGGCGCGCACGTGCTGCCAGCGCGAGCCGGGCTTCCAGTCCGATACGTTTTCGTGCCCCCAGTAGGTGCGGGCAATCTCCGGCCGGGTGATGGCCTCGAACACCTTCTGCGGCGTGGAGGCGATATAGATCACGTGGATGAAACGGGTGGATTCAGCGCTCATCGTCATTCTCCTTCCAGTTCCTGTTTGAGGTCATGCAGCAGGCTCAGGCGCTGCTGCTCGAACTTGCTTACCCAGCGCGTATAGACATCGTGCAGCGGCACCGGGTTGATGAAGTGCAGCTTCTCGCGGCCACGCCTGACGGTGCTGATCAGGTTGGCGTCTTCCAGCAGGCCCAGGTGCTGGGTGACCGATTGCCGGGCCATGTCTAAATGCTCGCAGAGCTGGCTGAGGGTCTGGCCGTTGTCTTTGCAGAGCAGGTCCAGCAGCGTGCGGCGCGTGGGGTCGGCCAGTGCCTTGAACACCTTGTCTGCATCCATGGGGTGCCTTCAGTTCCAGTTGTCGATCTTGACGTCGTGCGGGCTGGGCTGACCGCGCCCGGTTTCCAGCAGGGATTTCAGGCTCATCAGGAAGATGGCCCACTTGGTGCTGCAGTGGTGCAGGAACTCCACGCGCTCCTTCCAGCCTTCATGGCTGAACAGCACGATGCAGTAGTCGCCGTCCTGGTGCAGGGCGAAGCGCGCGGTGGTGCCGATCCATTCCGGTGGGCCGTCGACGAATTCCCACAGCACCCGCTCGTTCGGCTGCAGCTGCAGCAGCTTCATCTGCATGGCGCCGATTTCCTGGCCGTTGGCGGTGAAGCGGGCGGTGACGGTGCCGCCGGGGTGGCGGTCGCCGGTGGTGTCCTCGGCCCACCAGGCGGCGATGCCTCCGGGGTTGGCCAGGGCTTGGTAGACTTGGGCTGATGGGGCGTTGATGCCGACTCTGTGTGCGATATCCACCATGACTGCGGCTCCACGGTGGGCGGCGGGGTGCCGTCCGTGGGATCACAATGGGCAGGTAAATGCCTGCATGTCAACTCCGCCGCCGTGAACGCACGGCCGTGGTAGTGCCGGCCGCTGGCCGGCAGCCTGGGCGGGTTGGGTGATTGCAGCTGCCGGCCAGCGGCCGGCACTACCGGTCAATGACGCGGCGTGGATTGTCGGTTTGGGTAGTGCCGGTCGTTGGCCGGCAGCCTGGGCGGGGTTGGGTGATTGCAGTTGCCGGCCAGCGGCCGGCACTACCGGTCAATGACGCGGCGTGGATTGTCGGTTGGGGTAGTGCCGGCCGTTGGCCGGCAGCCTGGTGGAGTTGGGGAACTGCAGCTGCCGGCCAGCGGCCGGCACTACCGGGACGCCGCGGGCGATTGGCGGCGTCTCAGTTTTCCGCGTCCTGTAGTGCTGCATGCAGTTTGTCGGTGATCTGCTGCAGCGCGGCCAGGTCATCGGCTGAGAGATGATCGAGGAAATTCCGGCGCACGCTGGCGACGTGTACCGGCCGCGCTGCGCCTAGCTGGGTGCGACCTTCTGCGGTCATGCGGATCACCACCACGTTGTCACTGTCGGTGTCACGCTCGATCAGGCCACGACCGGCCATGCGGGTGAGCTGGTGCGAGAGCCGGGTCTTGTCCCATTCCAGGTAGTCCAGCAGTTCGCGCTGGCGGCGGCAGCGGTCCTTGGCCTTGCTCAGTTCCATCAGCACGACAAAGTCGGCACTGGAGAGTCCGGTGCTGCGGGTGATGTCGTGGACGATGCGGCCGGAGGTGATCTCGGCCATACGCCGAAAGCCGCGCCAGGCGGCCCACTCGTCAGGGGTGATGGTGGGTGGGGTCATGCGCTCACGTTGCCAGTGGTTGGTTGACGTGTCAACTCGAACGTTCTACGGTTGATATATCAACCACTCTGCAGGTCGCATCATGCCGCACCCTCCACGTATCGCCATCATCGGCGCGGGCCCCGCCGGCCTGACGGCTGCGCTCATCCTGCATCGCGGCGGTCATCGCGTGAGCGTGTACGAGGGCGAATCATCGGGGCAGCAGCGCACCCAGGGCGGCACGCTGGACCTGCACGAGGATTCCGGCCAGGTGGCGTTGCAGCGCGCCGGTCTGCTGGAGGCGTTCCGGGCGGTGGCGCGCCATGAAGGGCAGGAGGAGCGGATGGGTGATCCGTGGTCCGGGGCGATTACCGCAGGTGGGTTCGGGCCGAAGGGAAGCATGGACAAGCCGGAGATCGACCGCGGTGACCTGCGCCAGTTGCTGCTGGACGCGTTGCCGGCCGACACGGTGCAGTGGGGCCATTGCCTGAGCGAGATGGAACCTGCAGATGCCGGCTGCCACAGCCTGCGTTTTGCCAATGGCGTGCAGGCCGAGGCGGACATCGTGATCGGTGCCGATGGTGCGTGGTCGAAAGTCCGCGCTGCCTTGAGTGCCTGCCAGCCGCTGCCGACCGGCATTACGTTCTTTGAAGGATGGATCGCGCAGCCTGCGGCGGATATCGCGGGCATGGTGGGGCAGGGCAGCCTGTTCTGCTTTGGCGGCGAGGAGGCGCTGTTCGTGCAGCGCAACAGCGGCGATCGACTCTGCGTGTACGCGGCGCTGAAGCGGCCTTCTGATTGGCTTGATGCGCAGATCGCGCAGCAAGGCATGCGTGCGCTGGTGACAGGCAGCTACACCGGCTGGGCACCGAACCTGCGGCGGCTGCTGGAGGCGTGCACCGACTTCGTGCGGCGGCCGATCTACAGCCTGCCGGCGGATTTCCGCTGGACACCGCGCAACGGCGTGACGCTGATCGGCGATGCTGCCCATCTGATGCCGCCGGTGGGCGTGGGCGTGAACCTGGCGATGCTGGATGCGTCGGATGTGGCGATGGCGTTGTGTGCGCAGCCGGATGCAGTGAGTGCCATTCGCCACGCCGAATCCTTGGTCTACGAGCGCGCCAGCACGCTGATGCCTGACGCCATCCAGGGGTTCCAGCGCTGGTTCACTACCGAGGCGACTGCTGACCGCGGATGAGGCCGCTTGCAACGCTGGGACGGGAAGCACCTGCGTCACTGCGTCGCAGTCTCTCTGCAGGATGCGGTACATCGGTTCGGCGCTAGAGTGGGGGCTACCCCATCCAGGAAGGAGACACGCATGTACTACAGCAGTGGCAACTACGAGGCCTTCGCGCGCCCGCGCAAGCCGGCGGGCGTGGACAACAAGACGGCCTGGTTCGTGGGTTCGGGCCTGGCCTCGCTGGCCGGTGCGGCGTTCCTGGTGCGCGATGGGCGCATGCCCGGCGAGCGCATCACCATCCTGGAACAGCAGCAGATTGCCGGTGGCGCGCTGGATGGCCTGAAGGTGCCGGAGAAGGGTTTCGTGATCCGCGGCGGCCGCGAGATGGAAGACCACTTCGAGTGCCTGTGGGATCTGTTCCGTTCGATTCCGTCGCTGGAAATAGACGATGCCAGTGTGCTGGACGAGTTCTACTGGTTGAACAAGGACGACCCGAACTATTCGCTGCAGCGTGCCACGATCAATCGCGGCGAAGATGCGCATACCGATGGCTTGTTCACCCTGAGCGAGCAGGCGCAGAAGGACGTGATCGCGCTGTTCCTGGCCACCCGGCAGGAGATGGAGAACAAGCGCATCAACGAAGTGCTTGGCCGCGATTTCCTCGACAGCAATTTCTGGCTGTACTGGCGCACGATGTTCGCGTTCGAGGAATGGCACTCGGCGCTGGAGATGAAGCTGTACCTGCATCGTTTCATCCACCATATCGGCGGGCTGCCGGATTTCTCGGCGCTGAAGTTCACCAAGTACAACCAGTACGAGTCGCTGGTGCTGCCGCTGGTCAAGTGGCTGCAGGAACACGGCGTGCGTTTCCAATACGGCACTGAAGTGACCGATGTGGACTTCGACCTGCAGGCGGGCCGCAAGCAGGCCACGCGCATCCACTGGATGCAGGATGGACAGGCCGGTGGCGTGGACCTGGGCGCGGACGATCTGGTGTTCATGACGATCGGCTCGCTGACCGAGAATTCCGACAACGGCGACCATGACACCGCCGCACGCTTGAATGAAGGCCCTGCACCGGCGTGGGACCTGTGGCGGCGCATCGCGGCCAAGGATGCCGCGTTCGGGCGCCCGGATGTATTCGGTGCGCATATACCGGAAACCAAGTGGGAATCGGCGACGGTAACCACGTTGGACGCGCGCATTCCGGCGTACATCGAGAAGATTGCCAAGCGCGATCCGTTCAGCGGCAAGGTGGTGACTGGTGGAATCGTGAGCGTGCGTGACTCGCGCTGGCTGATGAGCTGGACGGTGAACCGCCAGCCGCACTTCAAGAGCCAGCCGAAGGACCAGATCGTGGTGTGGGTGTATTCGCTGTTCGTGGATACGCCGGGCGATTACGTGAACAAGCCGATGCAGGACTGCACGGGCGAGGAGATCACCCGCGAGTGGCTGTACCACCTGGGTGTGCCGGTGGAGGAGATCGACGAGCTGGCGGCGACCGGGGCGAAGACGGTGCCGGTGATGATGCCGTACATCACCGCGTTCTTCATGCCGCGTCAGGCCGGTGACCGCCCGGACGTGGTGCCGGAGGGCGCGGTGAACTTCGCCTTCATCGGCCAGTTTGCCGAGTCGAAGCAGCGCGACTGCATCTTCACCACCGAGTATTCGGTGCGCACGCCGATGGAAGCGGTGTACACGCTGCTGGGCATCGAGCGCGGCGTGCCGGAGGTGTTCAATTCCACCTACGACGTGCGCACGCTGCTGGCAGCGACCGGGCGTCTTCGCGATGGCAAGGAACTGGACATCCCGGGGCCGGCGTTCCTGCGCAACCTGCTGATGAACAAGCTGGACAAGACCCAGATTGGCGGGCTGCTGCGCGAGTTCGGGCTGGTGCAGGACGATTGAGCGAGCGGGGCGTCGGGGGGCGCCGGGCCATGCCCGGCGGCTTCTTTTGGCGCCGCTTCGCTCGCCGGGCATGGCCCGACGCTACCGCAACGCCGCGTTGTCGGTGGAGCGGCTCAGCCGCTCCCAGGCATCGATGCGTTCTGTCATGGCAGCCAGCTTGCCGCGTACCAGGTGCAGGGCGTCGCTGCCCAACAGCAGATGCGTGGGTGGGTTGGGGGTGTCGATCACCTGCAGCATGGCTTGCGCGGCCTTGATCGGGTCGCCCAGCTGATGGCCGCTCTTTTCCTCGCGTGCGCTGCGGATCGGGTCAAACAGCGCGTCGTAGTCGCCGATGCTGCGCGAGGCCCGCACCATCGAACGGCCGGCCCAATCGGTGCGGAACGAACCCGGCGCGATCGCGGTCACATGGATGCCGAACGGCGCCACTTCCTTGCCCAGCACCTCGCTGATGCCTTCCAGCGCAAACTTGCTGCCGCAGTACCAGGCGATGCCCGGCAAGGTGATGAAGCCGCCCATGGAGGTGATGTTGAGGATGTGGCCGCGGCGGCGCGCGCGCATGTGCGGCAGCACGGCTTTGATCAGCGCGGCGGGACCGAACACGTTTACTTCGAACTGATGGCGCAGTTCGTCCAGCGTGGATTCTTCGAGGATGCCTTCGTGGCCGTAGCCGGCGTTGTTGACCAGCACGTCGATGGCGCCGATGTCGGCTTCGACGGTGGCCACCAGTGCATCGATGGCCGCGGCGTCGGTGACATCCAGCAGGCGGCCGAAGGCGCGACCGGGGGCGAGCGCCGCAAATTGCTGGCGGGCAGATTCGCTGCGCACGGTGCCGACCACGCGATGGCCGGCCAGCAGGGCCTGCTGGGCCAGGGCGCGGCCGAAGCCGCTGCTGACGCCGGTGATGAGGAGGAGGCGGGATTCGGTCATGGCTGAGGGCTCGTGGCTGGGGAGTTGCACGTTAGTGATTGAGTGCGCGGCCGCCCAGGCCTAAGCTTCGGGCTTTATTGCCTATTCCTATGGGGCGCCCGATGCGGTCGGCCGATGATCCGCTGCAACATCCCGCACAGGCACGCATGGTCGGCCTGCTGCAGGCGCTGGCCGTGGACGAGGGCTACACGCTGACGGCAGTGCCCGGGGTGCGGCTGCTGCGCTCCAACCGTCCCTTGGCGCGCACGCCGGTGCTGTACGACCCCGGCATCGTGATCGTCTGCCAGGGCGTGAAGCGTGGCTATCTGGGCGGGCAGGTCTACCAGTACGACGCGCAGCACTACCTGGCGGTGTCGGTGCCGGTGCCCTTCACCATGGAAACCGAGGCCACGGCCGAGGCGCCGCTGCTGGCGATCTACCTGCATCTTGATCTGCAGCTGGCCGCAGATCTGCTGATAGAACTGGGCGAGCGCACTGCCAGCACCGAAGCGCCGGCAAGAAGCATGATGTCCAGCCCGATGCAGCCTGCGATGCAGGCCACGGTGCTGCGATTGCTGGAAGCGCTGGCCGATCCATTGGAGGCCGACGTGCTGGGGCCCTCGCTGGTGCGCGAGCTGTATTTCCGGGTGCTGACCGGCGCACAGGGTGGGGCGCTGCGCGAGGCGTTGGCGATGCGCGGGCGCTTCGGCCGCATCGGCAGGGTGCTGCGGCATATTCATGCGGCCTACTCGACGGCGCTGGATGTGGATGCGCTGGCAGCGCAGGCGGAGATGAGCGTGGCCACGTTCCATGATCACTTCCGCAGCATTACCGGTACCTCGCCGATGCAGTACGTGAAGTCGACGCGGCTGCACCAGGCGCGGCTGCTGATGCTGCGGCAGGGCATGACGGCCGAGGCGGCATCGTTGGCGGTGGGGTACGCCAGCCCGTCGCAGTTCAATCGGGAGTTCAAGCGCTTGTTCGGGTTGCCGCCGGCGGCCGAGGTGGCGCGCATGCGGCGAAGTTTTGCGCTGCCGCCGGCGCCGGCCGATGCGCTGTATGTGTCTTCGCACTGACCGCTGCGCTCGCCGGGCATGGCCCGGCGCTACCAGGGAAGCCCGTGTCAGGTAGCGCCGGGCCATGCCCGGCGAACGAGTCGGTTGACAGGGCGTCTACCTACTAGTAGGTTTGTATCCATGAAAGAGTCACTGTCCCCCAAGGCCCACGAGATCCTGGCCCACGCCCGTTCGCTGCTGGAAGCCGGAGGCTACAACGGTTTCAGCTATGCCGACGTGTCCGCGCGGGTGAACATCAGCAAGGCCAGCATCCACCACCATTTCCCCAGCAAGGCGGATCTGGTGCGGACGGTGGTGGAGCTGTACCGGGCGGAGGCACGGGAAGGCCTGGCGCTGCTGGACCGGCAGCTGGGCGATCCGTTGCTGGCGCTCAACGCCTACGTGGATTACTGGTCCAGCTGCATTGCCGGTGGCACCTCGTCGTTCTGCATCTGCGCGATGCTGGCGGCCGAAGCGCCGATGATCCCCGACGAGATTGCCGATGAAGTGCGCGGGCATTTCGAGGATCTGAGCGGCTGGCTGACGATCACGCTGGAAAAGGGGGCGGCGCAGGGGCAGCTGAGGCTGCAGGGCACGCCTGCCGATGAGGCCAAGGCGTTCATGGCCTCGGTGCACGGCGCGATGCTGGCCGCGCGTGGGTTTGGTGATACGGCGACGTTCGCGGCGCTCGCACGGTTGTCGATTGCCCGGCTGGTGCCGGCGGTCTGAATGTTTCGACGAAGGCCTGCGTGGAGCGGGCCTTCTTTTTGTCCATTGAGCCTACCTACTAGTAGGTTAAAAACTCCAACAGAGGTCGCCATGAGTCATCCGCTTTCTTCCTTGGGCATTGTGCACACCGCGATCAGCCTGGTTCCCATCGCCGCCGGCCTGTACGGTTTCATCCGCCATCGCGGCATCGATCCGGCTACGCGCGCCGGCAAGCTTTATCTGCTGGGGTTGGTGCTGTCGGTGGTGACCTCGTTCACCGTCTCCAGCACCGGGGGCCTCAATCCTGGCCACGCGTTTGGTGTGGTGATTCTGCTGATTGCGTTCGGTGGGGTGTTGGCGGCTCGGTTGCGGTTCCTTGGGCGATTGGCACCCTATCTGTCCACGTTCGCGCTGTCTTTCAGCTTCCTGCTGTCGCTGGTGCCAGGCGTGAATGAAACGCTGACACGCTTGCCGGTGGCGCACCCGATTGCGCCTGCACCGTTGGCGCCGGTGATCCTGCAGACGTTGCTGGGGTGCGCGGTGGTTTTTGCGATCGGATTCGTGGCGCAGTGCTGGCGGATTCGCGCGCGGACACGACTCTGATGCGGTCGAACAGACGCTGTGCCCATCGCGGCAACGCTCTACAATCCTGTCCAGGGAAGCTGCTTATCCACGGATCAGGTGATGAGAAAGAGCGAACGACTAAAGTTGGCCTTGGAATTGTTCGAAGGAATGCCGCCAGCGCAGGACGCAGCGGCTGCGATGAAGCAGCTTGGCGAAGCGCTTCGGAGTGTGGAGGTTGAGCACTCCGGGTTTGCTGACTATTCCATCCAGCGCGGGTATGCCAACGCGCAGCTCCATTTGTTTCCCTACTACGCGGAAAGTCCGTTCTGGCGGCATCACCCTGACGCGGAGCACACCCTGGTCTGCCAGTTGACGTCGCACTATGCGGTGTTCGGCAGCGAGGGCGGCGTCGCTATTTTCACGCGCGACAACTGCGTCGGGCGGGACTTGGTGTTCTGCAAGCCGAGGGGCATGCTCCCGGTCGGCACACGCGATGTACGTCTGTGGCCTGAATAACCGGGCGGCGCTCAGCAGCCCACCAGCCGGTCGGCGCTGAGGCCACTGCGGTGCTGGTTGCGGTATTCGATGGGGCTGGCGTCGACCATGCCGCGGAAGTGCCGGCGGAACGATTCCTGCGAGCCGAACCCCGCCTGTTCGGCCACCCATTGCAGCGGGCGGTCGGTGGTTTCCAGCAGTTCGCGTGCGTAGGCCACGCGTTCGCGGATGAGCCAGTCGATGGGCGACAGGCCGGTGGCTTCCAGGAACTGCCGCTGCAGGGTGCGCTGGCTGAGTGCGGCCTGTTCGGCGAGGCTGCCCAGCGAATGCGGCTCGCGCAGGTTGCGACGCATCCATTCCATCAGTTTCGCCAGCCGCGTGGGCTCGCCCAGCGGGATTGCGCGGCTGACCCGCTGGCTGCGTTCGGCATCGCGCCAGGGTGCCAGTACCAGCCGTTCGGCCACCAGATTGGCCACGCGCGCGCCGTAATCCTTGCGCACCATGTGCAGCATCATGTCCATGCCGGTGGCCGAGCCGGCCGAGGTGATGATGCTGCCGGCGTCCACGTACAGCACATCGTCGCGCACGTGGATGCGCGGGAACTCGCGCGCCAGCGTTTCGGTGAGGCGCCAGTGGGTGGTGGCTTGGCGACCATCGAGCAAACCGGCCCAGGCGAGCACGAATGCACCGGAGCAGATGGACGTGATGCGTGCGCCGCGCGCGTGGGCGCGGGTGAGGGCATCAAGCAACGCCTGCGGTGGGCGCTCGCTGGGTTCGCGCCAACCGGGAATGACGATGATGTCGGCGTCGTCGACAGCGCTCAGATCGTAGGGCAGTTGCACCTGCGCGCTGCCGAGCATGCGTAGTGCACCGGGTTCGCCAGCGCAGAGCTGGGTGCGGTACCAGGCCACGCCCAGTTCAGGGCGGATGGGTGCGAACAGGCCGACCGCGCAGCCGAATTCGAACAGGCCCTGGCCGTGGCAGGCCACGATGGCGACGGTGGGCGCGGTCGGATCGGCAGGCACGGTGGGCATGGCTTGATGCTACCGACGCAGGCACGTGCCGCTGAGTGGCGCGCGGGCATGAGGTGATGCCCGCAGGGTATATGGAGGCCTGGGTCAGATCCTTTCCGCAGGAAGGGCTCTGACCCTGCGGATTCGCGTGTATGGGGTCAGAGCCTTTTCCTTTGGAAAGGGATCCGACCCGGTGTGTGCATGCTGCGTAAGGTCATTACCAGCAGTCATGTGGCTGGCGCGATGTGACGGTCACATGACGCGATATCCGCTGTTGCGTGTTGGGCGTGGGCTCTTGAATGGAGGCGTGTCTCCGGCCCACCCCCACGAGCCCCCATGCCTGCTGCCCACATTCCTGCGCTGTCCACGCTCTCCCTGCTGATTGCCGCCACTCTTGCCGCTGCCCCGGCGTATGCGGCTGAGGCCGATTCACCGTCGGCGACCACTGCTACTTCTGCCAACCTTGCTGCGTCCACGCTGGATGCGGTGGTGGTGACCGGTTCACGCACCAGCACGCGCACGGTGAAGAACAGCTCGACACCGATCGACGTGATCTCTGCCGAGGATCTGGCCGCGACCGGCCAGGCCAACCTGCTGGAAGCGCTGCAGCGCAGCCTGCCATCGCTGAGCCAGATCGGCGGTTACCAGAGCGACCAGGAAAGCCTGATCCGCGGTTACCAGCTGCGCAACCTGTCGCCGGGTTACACGCTGGTGCTGGTGAACGGCAAGCGCCGCAACGCCAGCGCGTATGTCAGTGGCGCCAACGGTGGCGGCTATCCCGGCCACGCCTGGGCCGATCTGGCGCTGATTCCGGTGTCGGCCATCGACCATGTGGAGGTGCTGCGTGATGGTGCTTCGGCCATCTACGGTTCGGACGCGATCACCGGAGTGATCAACGTGATCCTGAAATCGCAGGCGCACGGTGGCGATGTCTCGGTGGAGAGCGGGCAGAGCACCGATGGCGACGGCAGCCGCACCAGCGTGCGCGCCAACATCGGCCTGCCGTGGGGCGAGGATGGCTTCATCAACCTGTCCGGCGAGAGCACGCGCCAGCACCATGCGATCCGCACGCGGCGCTACATCGACGGCTACCTGAGCTATCCCGCCGTGGATGGCAACGGCAACCTGGTGGCGCTGCGTCCAAACAACCGCTTGCCGGCTGGAGCGACGCCGAACCCGGCCGAGGCCGGGCGCGATGCCGAGGCCAACATCATCCTCAGCTCGCCGTCGTATGCGCTGAAGGCCTTCGCGGTGAACGTGGGCCATGGCCTGGGCGAGAACGCCCAGTTCTACGCCAATGCGACCGCCAGCGACCGCACCGCGCAGGCGATCCAGAACTTCCGCCTGCCGGCAACGATCTTCACCACCTACAAGGCGCCGGGCGTGCTGAGCGTGTTTCCCGATGGCTTCCTGCCGGTGCTGGAAACCAAGGAGAAGCAGTACACCGGCACGGCTGGGTTGAAGGGCCAGGTTGCGGGGTGGGACTACGACTTCAGCCTGACCGGCAACCGCGACACGGTGCGCACCTACACCCGCAATTCGGTGAACTACTCGCTGCCGTACCCCGGCTCGCCGACCGACTTCTATGACGGCAAGCTGGATTACCAGCAGGGCATCGCCAACCTTGATCTGAGTCGCGGCTTCGAGGTGGCGGCCTTCGCATCGCCGCTGGAAGTGAGTGCCGGTGCCGAGTACCAGCACGAACAATACGAACGCGGGGCAGGGCAGTGGGAGTCGCACACCGGCTTCGGTGCGGCCGCCTTCGTGGGCTATTCGACCGCCGATGCGGTGAAGGCCACCCGCAACAGCAAGGCGGTGTACGCCGGTGCAGCGACCAACATCACGTCGCGCTGGTACCTGGACGCCGCCGCGCGCTGGGAAGACCACTCGGACTTCGGCACGGTGTCGACCGGTCGGCTGACCACGCGCTTCGACTTCACCGATGCGCTGGGCGTACGTGCCACGGTCAGCAATGGCTTCCACGCGCCGAGCCTGGGCGCGCAGTTCTACCAGGCCACCGGCAGCTGCCCGTGCGGTACCACGCTGGTGGCGCAGGTCGCTTCGCCGGCAGCAGTGGCGCTGGGCGCTACGCCACTGAAGCCGGAGAAGGCCACCAACTACAGCCTCGGCGTGACATGGGACCCGAGCCCGGCCTTCCATCTGGCGGTGGATGCGTACCAGATCGACATCCGTGGCCAGCTGGGCCAGTCCAGCCAGATCGGCTACAACGCGCAGGACCCGGCGCGGGTGACCGACAACAGTGGCACCGTGCTGACCGCCGCGCAGAAGAACACCATCGACGCGCTGCTGGGCACGGCCGGCATCAGCATCCTGCCCGGTGATGCGTTCTACGCCAGTTACTTCACCAACGTGGGCGACACCCGCACGCGCGGCGTGGAGCTGACCCTGGAAGCCAACCAGGAAACGCAGTGGGGCAAGCTGCGCTGGAGCTACGCGGCCAACGTGGGCCGCACCACCATCCAGAAAGTGAGCGCGATTCCGCAGGCGTTGCAGGGGCTGCCGAACATCAACCTGCTGACCAAGTCGAGCGAGTACGCGCTGCGCTTCCGCACGCCGTCGTACACGCAGGTGGCGGGGCTGGGCTGGCAGAACGGGCGCTGGCGTTCGAACGTGGACTTCACTTACTACGGCCCGATCAAGCGCCTGAACAACGGCGTGGAGTACAAGCAGCCGCCGGTGCTGGTGACCAACCTGTCCGGTGGCGTAGAGCTGGGCGCGGGCTGGAGCGCGGCGCTGGGCATCAACAATCTGTTCGACAAGCGCACCCGCAAGGTGCCCGCGTACGCACGCAGCGCCACCGATGTGGCCAGCATCGAGACCACCTGGGACAGCGGTGATGTGCTTAGCAACGTCGGGACGTTCTGGTACGGGCGCGTCAACTACCGGTTCTGAGGTTCATGTGAAACGTCGCCGGGCATGGCCCGGCGCTACCGAGGAGGGGGTCATGTCATCTGCATTGAAGGTGGTTGCATTGGTGGGGTCGCCGACCAGTTCGGCGACGTCGCGCACGTTGCTGCTGGTGCGGCATCTGCTGGAAGAACTGCGTGAGCGGATCAACGTCAGCGTGGAGCTGGTCGAGCTGGCGCCGATCGCGCGCTCGCTGGGGCAGGCGCTGCAGCGTAGTGAAGTGGAGCCGCAGGTGGAGCGCGCGCTGGCCACGATTGAGTCGGCGCAGCTGCTGGTGGCGGCCACGCCGGTGTATCGCGGGTCCTATCCGGGCCTGTTCAAGCACCTGATCGACTTCATCGGGCTGGACGCGCTGGTGGATACGCCGGTGCTGCTGGCGGCTACCGGTGGCAGCGAGCGCCACGCGCTGGTGATCGACCATCAGCTGCGTCCACTCTTCAGCTTCCTGCAGGCGCATACGTTGCCGATCGGGGTGTATGCCACGCCGGCCGACTTCGACGGCGACCGGATCAACAGCGCTGCACTGCAGGCACGCATCCAACTGGCGGCCGAGCGTGCGGCTGGACACGTGGCGCACTTGGCGGCGGCGCTGCCTGCGCCGCTGCGCAGGATCGCCTAGGACGTGGCGGTGCAGCTGCGGCACCTGGCGTTCCTCACGCCGGGAAGCTATCTGCCGGAACAACCGCGCGCAGGCCTGGACGCGACGTTGGCGCTGATCGCGTTTGCCGAACAGCTGGGCTATGACGGCGCGTGGGTGCGCCATCGGCATCTGGAACCGGGCATCAGCTCGGCAGCGGTGTTCCTGGCGGCGGCCAGCCAGCACACCACGCGCATCGAACTGGGCAGTGCGGTCATCCAGCTGGGCTACGAAACACCTTTCCGCCTGGCTGAGGATCTGTCATTGCTGGATGCGCTGGCAGGTGGCCGGCTGCAGATAGGCGTCAGTACTGGCGCGCCGCCGCACGGGGAGCTGGTAGGGCCTTTGCTGTACGACAGCGACCCTGCGCGCATCGACTTTTCCCATGGCCGGGTGGCGCGGTTGCTGGAAGCGCTGCGTGGTGAGCCGTTGGGCGCCGCCGATGCCGAAGTCGGCAACGCCGCCACGCGCTATCGCCCGCGTCTGCAGCCACATGCGCCGGGGTTGGTGGACCGGGTCTGGTATGGCGCTGGCTCCCTGCAGTCGGCGCGTTCTGCGGGTGAGCAGGGGCTGCATCTGCTGCTGGGCAACGTCAACCGTGCCGAGCTGAGTGATGACTTCTTTGGCGCCCAGCTGCAGCACCTGCAGGCCTATCGTGCGGCATTGCCGGTGGGCAGCGCACGCCGCGTGGCGGTGGGGCGGGTGCTGGTGCCCACCGAGGGTGTGGATGCGGCCACGCGGCAGCGGATCGAGGCCTTCAGTGCGCAGCGGCGTGCGCGCACCCTGGCCCCGCAAGGGCCGCGACGCACGATGTTCGCACCCGACGTGGTCGGCAGCACGGCGCAGATCATCGCGCGGTTGCAGGCTGATCCGCTGCTGCAGCAGGTGGACGAGCTGCGGGTGGAGCTGCCTTATGAACTGCCCGAGCAGGACTACCGGCGCATCCTCACCACGGTGATCGAGGACATCGCGCCGGCACTGGGCTGGCGCGCACCTGCGCGAGCGGCGTGATGCCGCCCGTGCCCATAACGGCCGGCAGTCTGCTTATTGCCAACCTGCATCTGCATGGCCGGATCCGACCGTGGATTGTCGAGTTCCGGCGCTGGAATCGGGCCGTCCTTCTCTAGCATCGATATCGAAGCGGCAGTGCATTGCCGGCCCCTACGAGGACGATCCCGTGGCTGTAGACGCAACCCACAAACCCATCCTGTTCCTGCTGGACCGCGAGTTCGAGGACGGCCAGCTGCCCGGCCAACGCTTCTTCTGCCGGCACAGCCTGCTGCTGGAAGGTGCGCTGTCGAGCATCGATGGCCTGGACGCACAGCTGGATGTGCGCCGCATCGGCTTCAGCCGGCCGCGCCGCGAGGTGATCGCCGAGATCGGTGAGCAGGACCAGTCGCTGCCGAAGCTGGTGCTGCCGCAGGGCGTGGTCAATGAGCACGCCAGTGGTGAGTACCAGCAGCGCCAGTACATCTCCGGTGCTGAGCCGATCCTGGCGGCACTGAATGGCCTGCTTGGCATTCCCGTGGCCCATCCCTGAGCGAGGATGTGACGATGAGCTACCTCACCAGCGTGTTGGACAAGAGCCCGGTGGCCGACGGCAGCACGCCCGAACAAGCGCTGCGCAACAGCCTGCAACTGGCGCAGCGCGCCGAGCAACTGGGTTACCACCGCTACTGGTTTGCCGAACACCATGCCGCGCCGACGCTGGCCAGCCCGGCACCGGAAGTGCTGGCGGCGTGGGTGCTGGCGCAGACCCGGCGCATCCGCATCGGCAGTGGCGGGGTGATGCTGCGCCACTACGCCCCCTACAAGGTGGCCGAGAATTTCAATCTGCTGGCCGCCCTTGCGCCCGGACGCGTGGATCTTGGCGTGGGCAAGGCGCCGGGTGGTCTGCCGGCATCGACTGCCGCACTGGCCGCCGGTCGCCCGCCGTTCGCCGATTTCGACCAGCAGGTACGCGACCTGGAAGGCTATCTGTCCGATGCGCAGGCAGACGCTCAGGCGCGACCGATTCCGCAGACGCCGCCAGAGCGCTTCCTGCTGGGCGCGAGTCCACAGAGTGCGCGGCAGGCCGCAGAGCTTGGCTGGCGCTTCGTCTACGCCGCCCACTTCGATGGCGACCCGAAGCACATCGAGGCCGCCTTCGAGGCCTATCGCGCGGTGTCCGCGCACGCCCCGCTGCTGGCGACCGTGGCCTTCGCCGCGCCCACCAGCGAGGCCGCCGCCCGCCATATCGGCGCGTTGCGGGTCTACAAGCTGCACCTGGGCCCAGGGCAGACGGTGAACCTGCCCAGCCCCGAAGCCGCTGCCGAATACGCACGGCAGGTCGGGGTCACTGATTTCCGCGTCGAAGAAACACGCCCCAGCGTGCTCTCTGGCGACGCGCAGCACGTACGCAGCGAGCTGGATGCGCTGCATCGACGCTTCGGCGTGGGTGAATTCATCCTCGACGCGCCGGTGGCCGACCTCGACGCACGCCTGACGTCCCTTGAACTGCTGTCGCCCGCACCCCGCGCGGCGGTGGCCTGACTGCTGGAGCGACCCCATGACCACGACCCCGCGTCCCATCCCGTTCGGCATCATGCTGCAGGGCCCCGGCAGCCACATGCATGCGTGGAAGCACCCGTCCAACGTGTCCGATGCCAGCGTCAACCTGGGCTACTACATCGACATCGCGCGTACCGCCGAGGACAACGGCATCGCCTTCGGCTTCGTTGCCGACGGGCTGTACATCAACGAGAAGTCGATCCCGCATTTCCTCAACCGCTTCGAGCCGATCTCGCTGCTGTCGGCGCTGGCGACGGCGACGAAGAAGATCGGCCTGGCCGGCACGCTCTCCACCTCGTACAGCGATCCGTTCACCGTGGCGCGCCAGTTCGCCTCGCTGGATCTGCTCAGCGGTGGCCGTGCAGGGTGGAACGTGGTGACCTCGCCGCTGGAAGGCTCGGGACGAAACTACGGGCGTCCGCATCCGGAACACGCGCTGCGTTACCAGATTGCCGATGAGTACCTGGAAGTGGTGCAGGGCCTGTGGGATTCGTGGGATGACGATGCGTTCGTGCGTGACCGCGACAGCGGCACGTTCTTCGCGCCGGAGAAGTTCCGCCGCCTCGACCACAAGGGCCGCTTCTTCCAGGTGGAAGGCCCACTCAACATCCAGCGCTCGCCGCAGGGGCAGCCGGTGATTTTCCAGGCCGGTTCGTCCGACGATGGCATTGCGTTGGCTGGAAAATACGCCGATGCGGTGTTCACCCACGCGCCGTCGCTGGAGGAGACCCGTACGTTCACCCAGAAGGTGAAGAACTCGGCGATCGCCCATGGCCGCAGCGCCGGTGACGTCAAGATCTTTCCGGGGATCGGCCCGATCGTTGGCCGTACGGCGGAAGAAGCCGAGGCCAAGTACCAGGCGATTGCCGCGCTGGCCGGGCTGGACGATGCCCTGGCGTATCTCGGCCGCTTCTTCGACCACCATGATTTCAGCCAGTACGACCCGGATGCGCCGTTCCCTGAGCTGGGCGACATCGGCGCCAATTCCTTCCGTTCCACCACCGACCGCATCAAGCAGGATGCGCGCGAGCAGGGCCTGATCCTGCGCCAGGTGGCACTGCAGGCGGTGAGCCCGCGGCCGAACTTCATCGGCACGCCGGAACATGTGGCCGACGAACTGATCCGCTGGTTCGACGCCGGCGCCAGCGATGGCTTCATCCTCGGCTTCGCCGCGCAGCGCGAAGGCCTGGATGATTTCGTAACGCTGGTGCTGCCCCTGCTGGAAGCACGCGGTTACCACCGCAGTGCGCTGGAAGGACAGACCCTGCGCGACCACCTGGGCCTGCCACGCAAGGCAAGCCGTTACAGCACCGACGCCGAGCCGGCGCGGAAGGTGGGATAAGGCGATGAGCGGAGACACTTCGGTAGCGCCGGGCCATGCCCGGCGGAATTCGCCGGCAACGGGCGTGCTGCCCGAGATCGCGGCACGTGCCGAACAGGCCATCGCGATCCGCCACGACCTGCATCAGCATCCGGAACTGGCCTTCGAAGAACACCGCACCAGCGCCCGCGTGGCCGAGCTGCTGCAGCAATGGGGCTACGCGGTCAGCACCGGCATCGGTGGCACCGGCGTGGTCGGTACGCTGCAGCGCGGGCAGGGCCGTCGCCGGCTGGGTCTGCGTGCCGAC
This sequence comes from Stenotrophomonas sp. OVS01A, assembly GCF_019969775.1. NCBI lineage: Bacteria > Pseudomonadati > Pseudomonadota > Gammaproteobacteria > Lysobacterales > Lysobacteraceae > Stenotrophomonas > Stenotrophomonas sp. OVS01A. Next base: position 1,114,054 of record NZ_JAHXYV010000001.1, read on the forward strand.
ATCGATGCGCTGCCGATCCATGAAGAATCCGGGCTGGCCTATGCCAGCCAGCGCGAAGGCCTGATGCACGCCTGCGGCCACGATGGCCACACCGCCATCCTGCTCTCGGCTGCCCACTACCTTGCGCACCACGGGCGTTTCGATGGCACCTTGCAGCTGGTGTTCCAGCCGGCCGAGGAAACCGGCTCGGGTGCTTCGAAGATGATCGCCGATGGCCTGTTCGAACGCTTCCCGGTCGATGCCATCTATGGCCTGCACAACTGGCCGGGCGTGCCGGTGGGGCACTTCGGCTTCGTCGACGGACCGGCGATGGCCTCGGTGGACTGGGCGCGTCTGCGGGTGATCGGCAAGGGCGGCCACGGCGCCGAGCCGCAGGGCAGCGTCGATCCGATCCTGGCTGCCGCGCACATCATCACCGCGCTGCAGAGCGTGGTGTCGCGCAACGTCGATCCGCGGCAGATGGGCGTGGTCACCGTCGGCTCGATCCATGGTGGGCAGGCGGCCAATGTCATCCCCGATGTGGTGGAGCTGAAACTGACCGTGCGCGCCTACCTGCCAGAGGTGCGCGATACGCTGCGCCGGCGGGTCACCGACATTGCCGAGCAGACCGCCGCTGCCTTCGGTGCGCGTGCCGAGATCGAATTCCCGCGCGGCTTCCCCAGCGTGATCAACCACCCCGAGCAGACGGCCTACGTCCGCGAGGTGGCGATACAGGGGTTCGGTGCAGGGCAGGTGGTGGAGGCCTTCGCGCCGCGTACCGCCAGCGAGGACTTTGCCTTCCTGCTGCAGGCGCGGCCGGGCAGTTTCGTGTTCGTCGGCAACGGCGACAGCGCGCCGCTGCACAGCCCGCGCTATGTGTTCAACGACGCGGCCATCGCCCCGGCGGCCAGCCTGTGGGCGCGTCTGGCCGAGCACTATCTGGTGGAGGACGTGGCATGAGCGTGCGGTATGACAACGATCGGTTCCTGTACACCTCGGTGGACGACCCGCTGGCGCGCCCGTTGTTCGACGGCCTGGAGCAGGAGTACGACCACCGCTATGCGGACGTGCGCCGGCGTATCGGTGGCAGTGCCCGCGAGGAGCTGCAGCGCTATCCGGCCGAAGCCTTCGCTGCCCCGGTCGGTGCATTCGTGCTGCTGCTGCGCGACGGCGTGGCGATTTCCGGCGGCGCGTTCATGCCGCATCGCGATGAGGACACCGCCGAGTTCAAACGCATCTGGACGCTGCCTGGCCTGCGTCGGCAGGGCATCGCCCGGCGCGTGCTGCAGGAACTGGAAGACCAGGCTGCACGGCAGGGCTATCGGCGCGTGTTCCTGACCACCGGCTTCCGCCAGCCTGAGGCGGTCGGCCTGTACCTCAGCCACGGCTACACCGCGTTGTTCGATCTGCATGCGGACCCGGAAACCATCGCGCATCTGCCGTTCGAAAAACACCTGGTGCCACAGCCACAGTCACAGGCGGGCGACGCAGCTACCCTCGCACTGCATGGAGCGGCGGCATGAGTACGCCTTCCACTGCCATCGAGGGCATTGTCCGCCAGCCGGCCACGGCGTTGAAGATCGTGCCGGCGCGGCATCCGTTGCAGGTGATCGGCACGGTGTTGGCACTCGCGCTGATCCTGATCGGCCTGCAGTCGGTGCTGGGCAATCCGCGCTGGGGCTGGGGCACGTTCGCCGAGTGGTTCTTTGCCCGGCCGGTACTGGAAGGGTTGGGGCGAACGCTGCTGCTGACCGCACTCGGTACCGGCCTCGGCTTCGCGCTGGGCACCTTGCTGGCCTTGGCCCGGGTCTCCGGTTCACCGCTGTTGTCGGCGGTGTCGTGGGGCTACGTGTGGCTGTTCCGTTCGATTCCGCTGCTGGTGTTGTTGCTGCTGCTGAACAACCTGGGCTACCTGTACAGCACCATCGAACTGGGCGTTCCCTTCACCGGCATCAGCCTGTTCTCGTACCCGACCACGCAGCTGATCGGCGTGTTCACTGCCGCCGTGCTCGGCCTCACCTTGAACCAGGCGGCGTTCTCGGCCGAGGTGATCCGTGGTGGCATCCTGTCGGTCGACCACGGCCAGTACGAGGCGGCCGCAGCGTTGGGCCTGCCGCGTGGGCGCCAGGTGCGCCGCATCATCCTGCCGCAGGCGATGCGTTCGATCCTGCCTGCAGCGTTCAATGATGTGATCGGCCTGGCCAAGAGCACCTCGGTGGTCTACGTGCTGGCGTTGCCGGAGCTGTTCTACACCGTGCAGGTGATCTATCGGCGCAACCTGGAGGTGGTGCCGCTGCTGATGGTGGCCACGGTGTGGTATCTGGTGATCCTTACCGTGCTGTCGCTGCTGCAACGGCGGGTGGAGCAGCGTTTCGCGCGCGGCCAGCTGCAGCATGAGCGCAGCGTGTCGCGGGTACCGTCTGCAGCACCGCGGGCGGCGACCGCTGCACGCGTGCCCAGCCGGGCGGCATTTGCCGTGCCGATCGAGGCCGGAACGGGCGCGGCTGTGTCCCTGCAGGGCGTGGGCAAGGCCTTCGGCGAGCAGACGGTGCTTGATGACGTGCATCTGGAACTGAGGGCCGGCAGCGTGACCGTACTGATTGGTCCGTCCGGTGCGGGCAAGTCCACGCTGCTGCGGCTGATCAATCATCTTGAACGCGCTGACAGCGGCTTCGTCACCGTGGGCGGCCAGCTGATCGGTTACCGCCGCGACGGCGACACCCTGTACGAGTTGCCGGAAGGTGAGATCCGCCGTCGCCGCGCGGAAGTCGGCATGGTGTTCCAGGGCTTCAACCTGTTCCCGCACATGACCGCACTGGAGAACATCATCGAAGCGCCCATCGCGGTGCGCGGCATTTCGCGCGCCCAGGCCGAGCAGCAGGCACGCACCCTGCTGGAGCGGGTGGGGCTGGCCGACAAGGCCGATGCTTTCCCGCGCCAGCTGTCTGGCGGCCAGCAGCAGCGTGTGGCCATCGCCCGCGCGCTGGCCCTGCAGCCGAAGGTACTGCTGTTCGACGAGCCGACCTCCGCGTTGGACCCGGAGCTGGTGTCGGAGGTGCTGAGCGTGATCGAGGAACTGGCCAGTTCCGGCACCACGCTGGTGATCGTCACCCACGAACTGGGCTTCGCCCGCCGCGTGGCCGACCACGTGGTGATGATGGACCAGGGCCGGGTGATCGAGCAGGGCACGCCGGACGCGCTGTTTGAACACCCGCGCCAGCAACGCACCGCCGATTTCCTGGCCAAGACCCTGTAACTCCCTTTCGAGAACCGCCATGAGCCCAGCATCGCAGCGACGTCCCGCCCGTAGCACCCTGTTGATCGTCGGTGCGCTGGTCATCGGCATTGCCGGCATCGTCTATTCGCGCGTGCGCCAGGGCCCCGACGGCGTGCCCGTTGCGGCGACCTCGCTGGCGGCCAGCAACGCGCAGATACTGAAGGGCACGCCCGATCCGAAGGCGCAGGCGCTGATTCCGGCCGGCTATCGCTTCGTCACCCCCGGCGCGTTCACCATCGCCACCCATCCCGGCCAGCTGCCATTGGCCGACTACGGTGCCGACAGCAAGGAAGTGGTGGGCGTGGAGCCGGACATCGCGCGGTTGATCGCCGATGGCCTGGGCCTGAAGCTGGTGGTGGTGCCGGTGGCCTGGGCCGACTGGCCGCTGGGGCTGGAATCGGGCAAGTACGATGCGGTGCTCTCGAACGTGACGGTCACTGAAGAACGCAAGAAGAAGTTCGATTTCTCCAGCTATCGTTTCGACCTGCTGGGCATCTACACCCGCACCGATGGCCCGATCCAGAAGATCGCCACACCGGCCGACATTGCGGGGCTGAAAGTGGTGGTGGGGGCCAGCACCAACCAGGACCAGATCCTGCGCCAATGGGACAAGCAGAACATCGCCGCAGGCCTGAAACCGGTGGAGTACCAGTACTTCGATGATGCGGTGATCGGGCGGTTGGCAGTGATCACCGGCCGCGCCGACGTGTCGTTCGAGCCGAATGCCACCGGCGCCTATTCGGCGCGCGATGGCAAGGTGCGCCGGGTCGGCCTGTTCCCGGGTGGCTGGCCGGACGCAGCGGCGATTTCGGTGACCACCCGCAAGGGCAGTGGCCTGGCCGATGCGGTGACCCAGGCATTGAACACCCAGATCAGCAGCGGTACCTACGCGAAGGTGCTGGCGCGCTGGAATGTGGCCGAAGAAGCGGTGCCGCAGTCGCAGACCAATCCGCCGGGGTTGCCGGGGTTCTAGCGATGCCGCTTGGTAGGCGTCGAGCTTGCTCGACGGAAGGCGTGCCGACCAAGGTCGGCCTCTACCGGAGGGCGTGCCAACCAACGGTTGGCACCCACCGGAATGCGAGGCGGGGCATGCCGACCAAGGTCGGCCTCCACCGGGGTCAGGGCTGCCAATCGATGTGTTCCAGGCGGGCGCCTCCATTGCCGTGAAAGAAACTGATCGCGGCGAAGCACACCTCGATGCCGATGCACCACGCCAGGGGATAGCCATCCACCTGGCCATTGTCGAGCCGGAAATAGGCGTTGCCGGCGCGGTGTTCGTTTCCGCAAGAGTGGAAGCCGCCGTCGCCGGGCTCGCGCAGGTACATCAGCCATGCATGCTCGGCATTGCGCAGCATGCACAGCGATGGACCGTCGGGCACCGATGCCCATAGTTCGAACTGGGGCATGGATGCGGCCAGCGCCAGTGCGCTGGCCAGCTGATCGTCGGTAGCGGCGGCGACAGGGCTGCCATCGAGTAGAAGTTCGATCACTTCGGTTCCTGCATCGGCATTACTGCCAACGTGCCTCCAAGGTTCGGAACGGGCCATCGAGCAGCACGCCGTCCTTGTCGAAGTTCCGTACCGATCGCCCATCCACGCGCACGTCCTTGGGCAGGGTACGGCTGGGCCACCATACGCGTACCGTCGTGCCCTTGCGCAGCCCCTTGCCGAGCGACACGGTCAGGTTGCCGTTGCGCTGCCGCGCCTGCATCTGCAGGGTGCCATAGGCAGTGGGCAAGCGTTCCACGGCCAGGCCCTCGCCAGCGACCCACGAAGGGGGCGTACCCGGCAGCAGCGACAACGCATCGTCGTCCTCGCGCATCAGCATGCCGAACAGGGTGCGGCCGTATTCGGCGCCGATCCAGGTGTGCGGCATGTCGCCCAGATAGCGTGGGAAGCGCAACCGCGAGTGCACGACCTCGGCCAGCACCTGCCATTCCAGCGGCCTGCGATCGTGCAGCAGGCCCTGCAGCAGCTCGTCGGCCGCTTCGGGCTGGCCCAGGTGCACGTAGCTCAGCACGTTGCGGATTTCATACGGCGTGTAGGCATACAGCGCACCGGGCTGGTTGCGCTTGCGCACATCGTCCAGGTAGCGGGCAAAGGTGGTGCGCAGGGCCTCGGCCGGCAGCACGCTCTGCGCACCGGTGGGATCCAGCGCGATCGATACACCGGTCGGGTCGCCATCGCCGAGGTCGGCCGATGACGGAATGAAGTCGATGCCCTTCCACGCCATCGTCGCGCGGATCGAGGCGTGCAGTGCGTCATACAGCGCCTTGTACTGTTCGCGCGCCCACGTGGCGGTTTCGTGGTCGCCCAGCGATTCGGCCAACCACGCGCCGTCATGCCAGCCCTTCAGGCCCCAGTAGTCGTCCCAGTAGCTGTGGGTGGGTGAGGGGTAGCCTTCGTGGCTGATCGACGGCGCAAGGATGCCGGCGAAGCGCTCCGGCGAGGGCTGGTCAGCCATGTAGCCCGGCACCAGCGTGCGTTCGCGCAGTTCCTGCAGGAAGCGCAGCGCGGCCTTCACCTTGGGCAGGTAGGCACGCACGCTTTCCGGCCCGCCATCGAGCCGGGCGACGTCGGCAACGAGGGTGACGTACTGGCCCTGGCTGTCGTACTCGATGTCCGAGCCGAAGCCGGTATTGACGCTGCCATCGTCGTTGAGGATGGGCGACACCAGGCCATTGCCGTGCACGCCGTGTTCGCTGTACCAGGCCAGGTAGTCGCGTGCCACTTTCGCTTCGCCCATGCGCAGCAGCACGGCCGAGGTGGCCATGCCATCGCGGATGAAGGAGCGGTTGTAGTTGCGCGGACCGGGCTGCATGGCCGGGCCGGTCTGGTTGATCAGCATGTAGGCGGCCTGTGCGCGCAGCATGTCCACCAGCGAAGGGTCGGGCAGGCGCAGGCCGACCTGGCCCAGCCGCGCCTGCCAATCGGCGGAGGCGCGGCTGGCCAGCGTGTCGAACGCCTTGTCGCCGTCGCGCGGCAGCGAGGCGAGGTTGAGGGCCGGTGCTTCCGGCAGCACGCCATTGGCATCGGCGGTGGCGGTACCGAGCGGGAAGGCCACCACCACCGCGTCGCTGGCACCGGGTGCCAGGGTGACGCGGTAGCTCAACGCCGCCGCTGCCAGGCCTGCGGCATCGCTGGACTGCTGTGCGGCAGGCAGTTGTCCGCTGGCGATGGCCGTGGTGATCTCGGTGTCACCTTCGTTGCCGAAGGGGGCGGTGCCAGCGGCATCCATCGCGCTGAGTGACTGCAGCAGCGTGCGGCCATTGACGCGCACGCTGTTGCCTTCGACGACCACCTGGCGGATCGGCGACAGGCCGCCGTTCTGCCACGGCGGGTTCATCTGCATCGGTCGCACTGCGAGGGTCAGGGTGCCTTCGATGGCCGCGCTGCCGGTGTTGCGCAGGCGATGGCGCACGAAGGTGACCGGTTGCCCGTCGCGCTCGATGGCGAAGGCCTCGCTGCGCAGTTCCAGCCCGGGCTGCGGTGACCACGTGGCAGACGGCATCGGCTTCCAGCCATCGCGCAGTGCGTGCTGCACCGGTTGTTCGGCGGCACCGGTCGCGCGGCCATCGGCACGGCGCCAGATCGGCTGCACCAGCGGTGCGCCCTTGTAGGCTTCGATGTTGCCGTATTCGTCGAAGATCGATTTCTGCCGGCCCGCATGCACGCCGACCGCGGTCCAGTAGGTCTGCTGCATGTGCAGCGAGGCCGGGAACAACGCGCGCTGCGCGCCACTGGCGGCGATCTGGTACCGCTTCATCGGCGTCATCACCGCCTTCGGGCCGAGCAGGCGGATGCGTTTGACCTGGGGTGCATCGCCTTCCACGGTCAGCCGCAGTGCCTTGATGTCCAGTGGCGCCTCGGCCGCCAGCCAGCTGTGCTGCCGGGTCGCTGCCTGCGCATCGCGCGCCAGTTCGTGCCAGCGGCCCTGTGCGTCCTGCGCCTGCAGGCGTGCAGCGCCGTGCACGTTGGCCCAGTCCACCGCCAGCCCGGTGCTGGGCTGCGCACGGGGCAGGGTGATGTCGAGCGTGTGGATGCCGCCTTTGCCTGCGGGGATGGCAACCGTGCCGCCGCCCTGCCACAGCGCAGCAGACTGGGTGGCGTCCAGCCCGGTCACCCGTGCGCTGAGCGTGGTGTCGAGCGGTTCCATTTCGAAGATGGATACGCCCCAGTCGGAAGTGCGCTGCGGGCTGGCCAGGCGCAGGTAGCGGGCCTGTCGCGGCGCGAAGTACAGGGTCTCGATGCCACCCAGCGAATCGCCCATGACGTAGGCGCTTTGCCACTGCTTGCCGTCGAGCGAGGTCTGCAGCGAATAGCCTTCGGGGTTGGAGACATCCCAGGTGAGGCGTGCACCGGCCAGCATCGCAGGCTTGCCGAGATCGACCTGGAACCAGTGGCCGGGACTGAACGCGCCGCCGGTCACCGTCTTCGGATCGTTGTCGATCAGGTGGCTGATCGCCATCGCCGGAACCTGCTGCGACGACGCGCTGGCCTGCCATTGCGCGCGCGGTGGCAGGTTCTGAGCGGTGGCGGTGGCGGCCAGTGACAGGCCGAGCAGCAGGGCCGCGGCAAGGCGCCGGTTCGGCAGGCGTGGAGCGGTCCAGCGGTCAGCGCACAACGTCATTGCGAAGGCCTCACATCGGCAGGGCCCGGGAACGGGCGGGCCTACGCTAGCAAGGGATGTAACCGGTTACATGACGCGTCGCAATATTTCCCGGGCGGGTCCTGGCACGAGGGTTCATGAATGCGCACAGATACGCTCGCGCAGCCAGCGATGTGCCGGATCGCGATGCACGCGTTCGTGCCAGAGCATCACCATCTCGAACCCGGGCACATCAATGGGCGCGGCAACCGCCTTCAAGGCCGGGTCCTGCGCGACCAGGCGCGAGGGCATCATCGCCACCAGGTCCGTGCGCAGCAGCACGCTGCGCAGGAACAGGAAGTGCGGCACCGACAGCACCACGTTGCGACGCGCGCCTACATGCGCCAACGCGCTGTCGGTGCCGCCATGGAAACCGCCGCCATCCGGTGACACGATCACATGGTCCAGCGCGCAGAACTGCTTGAGCGTCGGCCGCCGCTTCAGTCGTGGATGGTCGCGACGCCCGGCCAGTACGTAGCGTTCCTGGAACAGCGGACGATGGTGCAGGGAGGGAGGCGCGTCGGAGGTGATGTGGAGGGCGAGATCGATCTCGCCGCGTTCGCTCTGCGCCACCATCTGCGCCGGCGCCAGGCTGACCACGGCCAGGCGCGTGCCGGGTGCGCGCACGCGCAGGTCGGCCAATGCCGGCAGGACGATCGTGGTTTCGCCGAAGTCCGACGCCATGATGCGCCAGGTCTGCTTGGCCTGGGCCGGATCGAACGCCTGCACCGGTGCGACCGCACGCTGCAGTGCAGCCAGTGCTTCGGCCAATGGTTCGCGCAGCGCATCGGCACGTGCGGTGGCACGCATGCCGCGTGGCCCCGGCAGCAGCAACGGATCATCGAACAGGTGGCGCAGGCGCGCCAGCTGCACGCTGACCGTGGGCTGGGCCAGATGCAGGCGTTCGGCCGCGCGGGTGACGTTCTGCTCTTCCAGCAAGGCCTGCAGGGTTACCAGCAGGTTGAGGTCGATGCGACGCAGGGTATTGTCCATGGCAATGCCGGGGATTGCAGGAATTCATTTCAACTATAGCGTGGCGGCACCCAACATGGCCGGCATTCCCTCCCTGGTACCACCATGAACGTTCTGCTTGTCTACGCCCACCCCGAACCCACCTCGCTCAATGGCACCCTGAAGGCCTTCACCGTCGAGCACCTGCAACGCGCCGGCCACACCGTGCAGGTGTCCGACCTGCATGCCATGCAATGGAAGGCGCAGATCGATGCCGACGATCACCCCGGGCGGGATCCTTCGGTGCCGTTCCACGCGTCACTGGATTCGCGCGACGCCTTCAGGACGGGCCGGCAGAGCGCCGACATCGCCGCCGAGCAGGAAAAACTGCGCTGGGCCGACGCGGTGATCCTGCAGTTCCCGCTGTGGTGGTTCTCGATGCCGGCCATCCTGAAGGGTTGGGTGGATCGCGTGTATGCCTATGGTTTTGCCTATGGCGTGGGCGAACATTCCGACCGGCATTGGGGCGACCGCTATGGCGAGGGCGCGATGTCCGGCAAGCGCGCGATGCTGGTGGTCACCACCGGTGGTTGGGAGTCGCATTACGGTCCGCGCGGCATCAATGGGCCGATCGACGATGTGCTGTTCCCGATCCAGCACGGCATCCTGTTCTATCCCGGCTTTGACGTGCTGCCCGCGCATGTGATCTACCGCAGCAGCCGTATCGATGAGGCGTCCTTGCCTGGCGTGCTGGAGGGGCTGGGCGCGCGGCTGGATGGGCTGGCGAGCGATCCGGTGATTGCCTACCGGCGGCAGAACGGTGGTGATTATCTGATCCCTGCACTGAGCCTGCGGCCTGAGTTGGCCGAGGGTGAGGCAGGGTTGGGAGTTCACGTGCAGGAACAGGTGCACCCGGATCACTGACGCGGATGGCTCTGGACCCATGGCGGAGAGGCTGTAGGGTCGAAGCGACTGATCGCACCATCACGGGTTGTCACTTGACAACCTTTGCGATCGCATCCAGACTCAGAGGGAAGGGAATGCCCCGTTCGCGCCATCCGGACAAAGACATTGAAGCTGCCCTCCGTTTCGCCGAGTCGCGTGGATGGTGGCTGCGGATCGGCGGCAGTCATGCCTGGGGACGAATGTACTGTCCCTACAACGACAAGGACTGCCGATGCGGGGAATTCTGTGTGGTGAGCGTATGGAGCACGCCCCGGAATGCCTTGAACCATGCGCGGGCCTTGTGTCGCGTTGTCGAGAACTGCAGCCGTGAGCGATGACGCAGTCGCCATCCTCCCAAGGACACATCGATGATGGAATTCACCTTCATTCTCAAATACCGTCTACCGGATACAGGTACCGATGCTGGCTCGCTTGAGCAACGCCTTGCCGATGCCGGCTGTGATGATGCGCTGCTGGGCATTGGCAGGCCGGGCAGGTTGGCGCTTGAATTCTGCCGTCAGGCGACCAGCGCCCGGGAGGCCGTACTTTCCGCGCTTGCAGATGTACGACAAGCCGTACCCGGTGCAGAGCTGATCGAAGTCAGTCCCGATCTGGTTGGGCTGACGGATGTCGCTGATCTGCTGGGCATGTCACGGCAGAACATGCGCAAGTTGCTGCTCGCGCACCCGCAGACGTTTCCGGCACCGGTGCACGAAGGCAGCGCGTCGATCTGGCATCTGGCCGATATTCTTTCGTGGATGCAGGCGCGCGGCAGCCAGAAGGTCAGCAGCGAGCTGGCGGAGCTCGCTGCTGCGGCGCTGCAGATCAATGTGGCGAAGGAGCAGGAACGGCTGGTTCAGCATCCCGGCTGAGGGTCGCTGCGCGACAGGCCGTTACAGTTGCACACGCTCCCACCAGCGCGTACCAGCGGTCGGTGATTGCATGTCCAGTGCCTCGCCCATCATCGGCGTGGCCACCGGCACGTTCTTTGCGGCAGACAATGCGCTGATGCGTTCGAACGGTTGCTGCCACTCGTGCAGGGCCAGGTCGAAGGTGCCGTTGTGGATCGGCAGCAGCCACTTGCCACGCAGGTCCAGGTGCGCCTGCAGGGTCTGTTCGGGCTGCATGTGCACGAATGCCCAGCGTTGATCGTAGGCACCGGTTTCGATCATCGTCAGGTTGAACGGACCGTACTTCTCGCCGATGGCCTTGAAGCCGTCGAAGTAGCCGGTGTCGCCGCTGAAGAAGATGCGGAAGTCGCCGTCCTGGATCACCCACGACGCCCACAGGCTGCGATCGCTGTCACCCAGGCCGCGGCCGGAGAAATGCTGGCCGGGGGTTGCGGTCAGGCGCAGGCCAGCGGCTTCGGTGGACTGCCACCAGTCCAGCTGCTCGACCTTGGCTGCATCCACGCCCCAGGCAATCAGCTGGTCGCCCACACCCAGCGGTGCGATGAAGCGCGCGGTCTTGCCGGCCAGCTTCATTACCGCCGCGTGGTCGAGGTGGTCGTAATGATTGTGCGAGAGGATGACGCCGGCGATCGGCGGCAGTTCGTCGATGCTGATCGGCGGCGCATGGAAGCGTGCCGGGCCCATCCATTGCACCGGTGAGGCGCGCTCGGAGAACACCGGATCGGTCAGCCAGTACTGCCCGCGCAGCTTCAGCAGGATCGTCGAATGCCCCAGGCGGAACAGGCTGCGGTCGGGCGCCGCATCCAGGGTGGTGCGGTCCAGCGCCTGCACCGGGATGGGGTGGTCGGGCACGGTGCCCTTGGGCTTGTTGAACAGGAAGGTCCACCAGATCTCCAAGCCATCACGCAGGCCCATTGCCGGTTTCGGCAGGGCATTGCGGAACTTGCCTTCGCGGTACTGCGGCGAATCGGGGAAGTCGGGGAGGGACCAGGATTTGCAGAAGGTATAGGCGGTCACGACGAGGATTCCGAGCAGGAGGACAAGGAGCAGGCGCTTCATGGGTGACGTCCGCAGGGTACACTGCACAGTGTAGTTTCCGGATTTCAGAAAGTACACTGCTGGGTGTAAAATGGTGGCATCCGTTCAGCTGTCTGGTTCCGCCATGCCCCGTACCCCGCAACGCCTTACCGACCGCAAGCGCGAGGCCATCGTCCGCGCGGCGGTGGAAGAGTTCCGTTCGGCCGGCTACGAGGCGACCAGCATGGACCGCATCGCGGCGGTGGCTGGCGTCTCCAAGCGCACCGTCTACAACCACTTCCCGAGCAAGGAAGAACTGTTCGCGCTGATCCTGGAAGAGCTGTGGCAGAGCAGCGTGGCCAGCGTCGAGCTGCCGTACCGCGCCGACCAGCCGCTGGATGTGCAGCTGCTGCAGCTGCTGCGGCAGAAGCTGGACCTGCTGGGTGATGCCAACTTCATCGATCTGGCGCGGGTGGCGATGGCCGAGATCATCCATTCACCCGAGCGCGCGCAGGCGATCGTCTGCCGCATGGGCGAGAAGGAGAGCGGCGTCAGCGCATGGATCCGTGCGGCGATTGCCGATGGGCGGCTGCGCCAGGTCGATCCGGAATTCGCCGGCCATCAGCTGCAGGGCCTGGTGAAGAGCTTCGCGTTCTGGCCGCAGGTGACGATGGGCCAGGCGCCGCTGGCGCAGGCCGAACGCACGCGCGTGGCCGAGTCGGCGGTGGCGATGTTCCTGGGCTTCTACGCGGTGTAAGCCGGCGGCTGCACGTCAGTGCGCGCCCAGCTGCCTGAGATAGGCGCAGAACATATCCGCGACCGCATCGGCATAGACGCGCATCTCGGCGGCAGTGCGCGGTTCACTGGAAAATTCGCGACCGGTGGCACCCAGCGTGGTATCGATCAGATCCACCGCCAGCTGGCGCGTGCCCGCCGAGGCCTGCGGCAGCAGCTCGGCCATGAACACGAGCATCGCTTCGTCGGTCTCGCTGCGTGCTTCCTGCGCTTCCGGCGCATCGCGGTACAGCGGCGCGGCATCGTTCAACGCGCCACGGGTCTGCGCTTCTTCGCATTCCGACACGATGAAGGCATGCACCAACGTGCGCAGGCGCTGCAGGTGCGGTTGTCGTGTGTCCTGCAGGATGTCGCGCAGCATCGCGCCGGTCTGCTGCCACTCGTCGCGCTGCAGGCGGAACAGGATTGCCGCCTTGTTGGGAAAGTACTGGTACAGCGAACCGACGCTGACGCCGGCGCGTTCGGCCACCCGCGCGGTGGTGAACCGGGGGGCGCCTTCGTGCTTCAGAACCTGAGCAGCGGCTTCGAGAATGGCCGCGACCAGGTCGTTCGATCGTGACTGGCGAGGCTGTTTTCTCGAGGAAATCTGCGGCGGACGACGTTCGGACATGGGGCTTTTCCAATGCGAATAGGCGGAACCGGAGATCGTCCGTATTCTTGATTGCGACGAATCATTCGCATTCTAACCCCGTCATCGCAAGGAACATCCGTCCATGTCCACCCTGATCTCAACCCCGGTCGCGCCCCTGCTGGTACGCCTGTTCACCGAAGCCGACAGCGCGCTCAGCCCGGCCTTGACCTCCGTCTCCCCCGAAGAGCGGCAGCGCCTGCTGGGCAGCCGCACCGAATACCGGCGCCTGTATGGCGAGCTGCTGAAGGACCTGTGGCTGCCGGTGTCGCCGGAAACCGGCCGCCTGCTGTACCTGCTGGCGCGCAGCAGTGGCGCGCGCAGCATCGTTGAGTTCGGGACGTCGTTCGGCATCTCCAGCATCCATCTGGCTGCGGCGTTGCGTGACAACGGCGGCGGCCGCCTGATCACCACCGAGTTCGAACCGGAGAAGGCGCGCCGTGCCGCCGGCCACCTGCGTGAAGCGGGCCTGGACGATCTGGTCGAGATCCGCGTGGGCGACGCACTGGAGACCCTGGCGGTGGACCTGCCCGATACGATCGATCTGGTGCTGCTCGATGGTGCCAAGGTGCTGTACGACGATGTGCTGGAGCTGCTGCACGAGCGGCTGCGCCCGGGCGCAGTGGTGATCGCCGACAACGCCGACGACAGCCCGCGCTACCAGCAGCGCATGCGCTCGGGCAATGCAGGCTATCTGTCCGTGCCCTTCGCCGACGATGTGGAGCTGTCGATGCGGCTGGCCTGAAGGCCGCTCAGGCCAACTGCCGGAACTGCTCCGGTGGCAGGGCCCGTGCATACAGATAACCCTGGCCCACATCCACCCCCAGCGCACGCAGCAGCTGCTCCTGCGCCGGGGTCTCGGTGCCTTCGGCAACGACGATGGCACCGCAGCGGTGGGCTACTTCCACGATGAAGCGGACGATGGACTGCGACTTGGCATCGGACAGCGTGGCGATCAATGCCCGCTCGATCTTGACCTCGGCCACCGACAGCTGCGACAGCAGGATCAGGGTCGAATAGCCGGCGCCGAAGTCGTCCAGTGACAGGCTCATGCCAGCGGCCAGCAGAACGACGACGTTGGCATCGACGACGTCGCGCTCGACGATTTCGGTCCACTCGACGATCTCCAGCCGCAGCATCGCGCCGGGTATGCGCTGCTGCTCCAGCAAGGTGCACAGGCGTGCGCCGAAACCGGGTTGGCGCAGCGATTCGGCGGACACGTTCACTGCGATCGTCAGCGTATGCCCGTCATCCCTGCAGTGGCCAAGGAAGGCGGTGGCCGCCTGCAGCGTGGCCCATTCCAGTTCGGCCAGGCGTCCGCGACGGCGCAGCAGCGAAACCACCCGCATCGGTGCAATCAGGTGGCCATCGCCATCGCGCATCCGCAGCAGCGCCTCGGCGCCGACCAGGTGGCGGTCCTGCAGGCGGAACTTGGGCTGGTAGTACAGTGGTGCATCGGCGTGCTGCAGCCAGTGGTCCAGCGCGGTCTCGATCAGGGCATCCACTTCGCTGTCGCGCTGGATAGGATCATCGAAGAACACCACACCGGACTCGATCGCGTTCAAGGCCAGGGTGACCGCGCGGAACGGGATGGAGCTGTCGTCCTGCGTGGGCGGCTGCAGCTCGACCACCGCGCAGCGGAACACCGGGCGGAAGCCCGGCCAGTCATCGCCGATCACCGTGGACAGGCGGTCGGCCAGCGCAGGCAGCCCGGTATCCGCGCGGAGATCGGCAAGGCTTGCGTCCGGCAGCAGGATCGCCAGCGCGCTGTCACCGAACTGATAGATCTCCATCGCATCGGTCGGTCGCGCATGCAGCAGGGTGCGGCGCACGGCCTCGGCGTTGTGCGGGTTCCACAGGCCGCTGTCATTGAGCGGGCCATAGCGCAGCAGCAGGTCCTGCAGGTTGCCCATCTCGGTCACGATCAGGCACGCATTGCCGCGGTCGTCGCTGCTGCGCCAATGACGCTGCAGACGCTCGTCGAGGGCGCGCAGGTTGGGCAGGCCGCTCACCGGGTCGATGCGCATCCACGCATGTTCGCGTTGGCGCTGGGCATCGATCTGCGCATCGTTGTAGACCAGCGCGAATACGGCCACCAGCACCAGCAGTGACACCGGCAGGGCCAGCACGCGCTGGGTGGCCAGTTCCAGCAGGGGCAGCTGCGCGCTGCCGATGATCGCCACGCCCAACACCAGCCCGATCAAGGTCACCGCGATGCGCACCGCCCAGGCCTGCAGGATCAACCGCAGTGAGAAGTGGGTGAGCATGCGCGGGTATATCCGCCCGCGCAGCCAGATGCCTGCCAGCACCTGCAGCGCCGCTTCCAGGCTGGCGGGCAGGAAATACTGCGTGCCGGAGAACTGGTAGCGCGCCAGCAGGCTGGCCAGCAGGCAGGTCACGCCGCCGCGCCAGCCGCCCAGCAGACCGCTGATCAGCAGGATGTCGATGCCGAGGTTGAGTTTGACCACGCCCTGCGCGTAGCCGGCCACGAACCATGAATTGAACAGGTAGATCAGGCCGAGGATCGCGCCGATGTAGACGCGGCGTCCTTCCATGGCATGGCCGCCGCGGCGGGTGGCGATCAGGAACACGCCGATCATGCCGATCACCGCAGTGGCCTGCAGCAGGTACAGCGGCAGGCTGGGCAGGGCGCTGTCCAGAACCCGGGTCGAGAGCCTCGATAGCGCATCGATAGCCATAGCCGGTCCTGTGTGCGGCCAACTGCCAGTAGACGCAGAGTAAACCACGGCCGCGTGTACGGCCAAACCGGGGCTGCCAGTGTGTGCTGAGCGCTGGTCTAGTAACGCGGATCGGCGATGGCGGGCAGCACCAGCTCGCGCACGAAGCTGGACGGTGACAGCTGCAGCAGGGCGCGCACCATCGACACCACGTCGTGCACCGGCACGTACTCGCCATTGCCGCGTGCGGCCGCCTGCTGCAGCGGCACCGACAGTGCATCTTCGGTATTGAGGTAGCCCAGCTGTAGCGTCGTCACGGCCAGCCGCTGCTGGCGGAAGCCTTCGCGCAGGGCATCGGCAATGCCGTTGAGCGCGAACTTGGACGCGCCGAAGGCCACCTCGGGGCGGCCACTGCGTGGCAGCGCCGAGGTCGAGCCGGTCAACACCAGTTGCGGGCGGCGCCCGCCGAGCACGCGCGGCAGCAGCTGCTTGAGCAGCAGCAGGGTGGCGGTGATGTTGACGTCCACCAGCTGCGCCAGCGCGCTGTCACTTTCGTTGAGGAAATCGTACTCGTCACTGAATGCGGTCTCCTCCCAGATGCCAAGGTTATGGATGAGCACATCGAGATCCGGCGGCGCCTGCGCCGCGATGCTGGCGGCGGCCCGTGCTGGCTGGCTCAGGTCTGCTTCTATCCAGTGCAGGTCGACGCCCTCGCCGCAGTCCAGCTGCGTGGGGCGTGTGCGCGATACGCCGATGACGGTATCGCCGGGCCGGCAGAGGCCTTCCACGAAGGCGCGGCCAAGACCTTCGCTGGCGCCGATGACCATGAGTTTCATGCGGTGTCCTTTGCTGTGGGGTGTCCGATTCGGAGAGAATCCAGGCTGTGACCGGGGCCGGAGCGGTGGGGATGGAAGCAGGATCGAGCGATGGCGGTGTAATGCCCTTGCCGTCGCAATGGCGCAGCGTGCTGCGCGATGCAGATATCGAGATGCAGGGCATCGGCGTGTCGCGCGCCGATGTGGCGCGGGTGCGACGCCCGGGAACGCCGGATGCGTTCCTGAAATCGGAAGTGATCGATGCCTTCAGCGAGCTGGATGGCGAAATCCTGCGTCTGCGTTGGCTGCGGGCACAGGGACAGCCGGTGCCAACGGTGTTGGACACTGCGGAGGAGGGCGGTCGGCGTTGGCTGCTGATGAGCGCGTTGCCCGGCCATGACCTGGCATCGTCGCCGACGCTGGCGCCCGCCCAGGTGGTCGTGCTGCTGGCTGACGCGCTGCGCGCCCTGCATGCGTTGCCGGTTGCCGGTTGTCCGTTCGATCATCGCCTTGCATCGCGCTTGCCGGAGGTCGCTGCGCGCGTTGCCGCAGGGTTGATCGATGCGGATGATTTCGACGATGAGCGCCTGGGCCAGAGCGCCGAGCAGGTGCATGCCGAGCTGATCGCAACGTGTCCGGCGGATGAAGATCTGGTGGTAGCGCACGGCGATGCATGCCTGCCGAATCTGATGGCGGTCGACGGCCGCTTCAGCGGTTTCATCGATTGTGGCCGGCTGGGTGTGGCTGATCGTTGCCAGGACCTGGCGTTGGCCGCACGCAGCCTGGTCCACAACTATGACGACACCCGCTGGGTTGCGCCCTTGCTGGCCCGCTATGGCATCGGTGCCGATGAACGCCGACTCGCGTTCTACCGCCTGCTGGACGAGTTCTTCTAGGTGCATGCAGGGTCCGCAGTTGCAGCAGGGCGCGGCAGGATCGGTCCTCAACAGCGGTTGAGGTCAAGCGCGACGCGCTGAACGGCGACTGGCCGAAGGCTGGGATTCGGCTTTTAAATGGACGAACGTTCGTTCATTGTTTGCCGCATGAACCGCACCGACCGCAATGAGCAACGCGCTTCGCAGATCCTGCAGGCGGCCCTGCAGTGCTTTCTGTCCAAGGGCTTCCACCAGACCAGCATGCGCGACATCGCGCAGGCGGCCGGGGTGAGCCTGGGCAATCTCTACAACCACTTTCCCGGCAAGGAGGCGCTGATCCTGGCGACGGCCGAGGCCGAACAGGACGAACTGCAGCCGTTGCTGCAGCGGTTGGCGGGATGCAATGGCGAACGTGCGCAGGTGCAGGGGGTCCTGCGGGACTTCCACACCCTGTGCCGGCAGCCGGAATGGGCGCTGTTGAGCGTGGAAGTGCTGGCCGAGAGCGCGCGTAATCCGGCGGTGGCGGCGGCATTCGCTGGCAACCGCGCGCAGTTGCAGCGTGGTCTTGCCGAGGCTTTGCAGGAGGTCGCACGTCGTGAGCGCCGCCGGCCCGTGCTGGCGCCCGCGCTGCAGGCGCAGGTGCTGCTGGATGCGATCGAGAGCGCTGCGCTGCGACAGGGATTGGGTGAGGCGAGCGATGCCGATACCGACGTGCTTGATCCCGCTCTGCTGGCAGCTCTGCTTGGGGCGCGTGCGTGAGCACTGACGATCGGCGGCTGCATGGGCTGGACCTGGCGCGCTACCTCGCCCTGGCCGGCATGGTGCTGGTCAACTTCCGCCTGGCGATGGCTGTCGAGACCGACGGCGGCGGCTGGCTTGCTGGATTCTTCCACCTGCTGGAAGGCAAGGCTTCGGCGACCTTCGTGACGCTGGCCGGGGTGGGCCTGATGCTGGCCACACAGCGACTGGCGTGGTGGCAGGCAAGCGTGCAGACCTGGCGGCGGGCCGTGTTCCTGGCCGTGCTCGGCCTGCTCAACCTGACCGTGTTTCCTGCCGATATCCTGCATTACTACGCGGTGTACTTCGCGCTGGCGGTGCTGTGGCTGCGCGCGTCGCCCCGTGTTCTGCTGGGCAGCATGGTGGCTCTGGCGATGGTCGCGTTCTGGTCCCTGCTGCGCTGGGACTACAGCCAGGGCTGGAACTGGCAGACGCTGGCTTACGAGGGGCTGTGGCACTGGCCGGGTGCGATGCGCAACCTGCTGTTCAATGGCTTTCATCCGGTGTTGCCGTGGCTGTGCTTTTTCCTGCTGGGCATGCTGCTGGCGCGGCTGCCGCTGTCGCAACCCCGGGTGCAGCGTGCCTTGCTGCTGCTCGGCCTGCTGCTGATGGGGGCCGGCCAGGTGTTGCAGCAGTGGGGCCACGGCACGGTGTGGCAGGTGTGGCTGGCGACGCAGCCGATGCCGCCCGGTCCGGCCTATCTGCTGACCGGCGCAGGCGCGGCGTGTGCACTGATCGCGGCATGCCTGTGGCTGGTGCGGCTGCATCCTGGCGATTGGCTGGAACCGTTCACCGCGGCCGGACGGATGACGCTGAGCCTGTACGTGGCGCACATCCTGATCGGCATGGGCGTGCTGGAATCGCTTGGACTGCTTGATGGCAGTGCCAGCCTGTCGTGGGTGCTGATGGCCGCGTTGTTGTTCGTGATGCTGGCGACCGCGGCGGCCTGGTTGTGGTCGTGGCAGTTCGCGCGCGGTCCGTTGGAAGCGGTCATGCGACGCATCGCCGGCTAGTTCTTTTGTCGCAGGAGAGCGATGTTGTGACCAGTTTGCCTGTGCGGATGCAAGGCCATCTGCGATAGTAGGTGTCGTCACCAAAGCACGCCTGCATCCATGTCATTCGCTTCGGCGCAGCAGATCGTTGAAGTCCTGCAGCAGTCCTACGACATCAACGCGACCGCGGTGGTGCCGCGTCCGGTGGGCGCCGACGCCAATGCGTGCGTGTTCCGTATCGATGCCCGCCACGACCATTGGTGGTTGAAGTGCCGCAACTTCCAGGTGGCACCCGCGGTGTGGGACAGCCTGCATTGGCTGCGTGGCACCTTGGGCATCGAAGAGATTGTTGCGCCGTGGCCGGCATTGACCGGCGGCGCATCGGTGCAGCGCTGGGGCCTGCAGTTCACGTTGTTCCCCTACATCGAAGGGCAGTCGGGCTTCGAGGCACCGCTGAGCCGTGCGCAATGGCGCCAGCTGGGCGGAGTGCTGCGTCGCCTGCATGAGGCCGAGATTCCGCCGGCGTTGCGCCAGGCCCTGCCGACGCTGCGGCTTGAAACCGCAGCGGTCGACACGGTGGGGACATGGTTGCGCGATCCCTCGACGCTGGCGCAGGCGCAGGATCGGTCCGGCAGTGCGTTCCTGGCGCTGTGGCAGCAGCGGCGGCCGCGCATCGCCGAACTTCACCAGCGTGCAGAAGCGCTGCATCGCCAATTGCAGGGTGAGGCACCGGCGCTGCGCCTGTGCCACACCGACCTGCACGCGGGCAACCTGCTGATGGGGCAGGACGATGCACTGCACCTGATCGACTGGGACGGACTGGCACTGGCCCCGCGCGAGCGCGACCTGATGTTTGTCGGCGCCGCGGTAGGTGGTCGCTGGGGGCGCGAGCATCCACTCGGCTTCGCCGAAGGCTATGGCAGCGACCTGGGCGATCCGCGCTGGATTGCGTGGTATCGGCACTGGCGCATCCTGCAGGACCTGATCGAATTCGAGCAGATGCTGCTGGGCCCCGGCGCGGCGCAGCGCTCGTTGCAGCAGCACCGGCAAGCACTGCATTACTTGGGCGAGCAGTTCGCGCCGGGCAATGTGTTCGATGCGGCCGAGCGCGCGTACCAGGTGCTGTAGGGGGTCTGGCCGGGCTGCGCCCGGCACCTGCAGAGGCCGAAGCAACAGCAACAGCCGAAGCAACAGCAACAGCAAAAGCTGGCCTCCTGTGGGATGGCGGGGTGGGTCCGGTTGCGGGGGACGCCGTAAATCCTTCCATGGAGGCTCGGTCGCGCCATCCATGGCGCTCACGCCCCCGCAACCGGACCCACCCCGCCTTCGACAGATCTCCGTAATCTGTCGGGATGGCATGGCTTGCTCTTGGTAGGTGTCGACCTTGGTCGACACGGTAGATCCACGCCATGCGTGGATGCTCTTCGATCATTTGATCAATTGTCGAAATATTCGATTTCGATGGAAGTTCATCCACGCATGGCGTGGATCTACCAGACACCGGGGAATTGTCGAAGGCGGGGCGGTGTCGGATTGCGGGGTGTCCGCGGCATGGATGCCGCGGCCAAGCCTACAAGGACGTACTTGCGGCGTCCCCGCCATCCGACACCGCCCCGCCATCCCACGGAACGCCCGCTGTTGCTTTTGCTGTTGAGGTTGCCGGCCAGCGGCCGGCACTACCACGGGTGCCGGGCGCAGCCCGGCCGGACCTCTTACTCTGCCGGCTTGGCCGCTGCGCTCGCGGCGACGCTCGCTGCACGCCGTGACAGCACCGCTTCGCGATGGGCGATGTAGGCGTTGGCGGCGAGGATGATGCCGGCGCCAATGATCGTCCAGCGATCCACCGTCTCTGCGAACAACAGCCAGCCACACAAGGTCACCAGCGGCAGTTGCAGGAAGCTGATCGGGGTCAACGCGGAGACTTCGCCCAGGCGCAGTGCGCGTGTCCACAGCAACTGGCCGATGGTGCCCAGCACGCCGGTGGCCAGCAGCCAGAGCCAGGCGATGCCGGTGGGCCAGACCCACACGAACAAGGCCGGTATCAGCGACAGCGGTACCCAGAACACGTAGGTGTAGAGCACCACGGTGTCGGCGCTGTCGATCCGGGTGAGCTGCTTGATCTGGATCGCCACCAGCGAGCTGAGCACGGCGGCGGCCACGGCGATCAGGCTGCCGGACGTGAAGCCGGCGGTGCCCGGCCGCACGATCACCAGTACGCCGATGAAGCCGACCACCACCGCTGCCCAGCGCCGTACGCGTACCGTTTCGCCCAGCCACAGCACCGCCGCGATGGTGACGAACAACGGGGTGGAGTAGGACAGCGAAACGGCCTGTGCCAGGGGCAGGTGGCCCAACGCCCAGAACGCGCACAGCATCGAGCCCAGGCCGATCGCGCTGCGCAGGAAATAGCGCGGCAGCTGCTGGGTCTTCAACGGGGCATGGCCTGGGCGCAGCAGCATCGGCAGCAGGGCGAGCAGGCCGAAGGCATTGCGGAAGAACGCCACTTCCTGGGTCGGCACGTAGCGGGTGGCGTAGCGGATCGCCACCGCCATCAGTCCAAACGCCATGGTGCTGCCGAGCATCAGCAGCGCCGCCCGCAATGGGGTGGCGCTGGCGGGTAGGGCGGGTGTGCTCACCACTGTGCGCCGAGCAGGCGGGGCTCCGGTTCGATCGGCACGCCGAACTTCTCCAGTACCGAGGCAGAGATCCACCGTGCCAGCGCCAGCAGTTCAGTGCCGGTGGCGTTGCCGTGGTTGACCAGCACCAGCGCGTGGCTGGGCGCAACGCCGGCATCACCTTCGCGGAAGCCCTTCCAGCCACAGGATTCGATCATCCAGGCCGCCGAGACCTTGCGGCGGTCGTCGCGGTCCGCCGGGAACACCGGCAGCTCGGGGAAGTGCTGCAGCAGCACCTCCACCTGTTCCAGCGGCAGCACCGGGTTCTTGAAGAAGCTGCCTGCGTTGCCCAGTACGTCGGGGTCGGGCAGCTTGCGGCGACGGATCGCGATCACCGCATTGGCCACGTCCACCGCGCTCGGCAGTTCCACGCCCTGCGCCTGCAGTTCTTCGCGGATGCCGGCGTAGCCCATGCGCAGGTCGTGCAGCAGCGGCAGTTTCAGTTCAATGGCGGTGATCAGGTAGCGGTCCAGCTGCTGCTTGAACACGCTGTCGCGGTAGGCGAAGCCACACTGTTCGTTGTCCATCCGTACCCAGGCTTTTTCCTGGCAGTCCCAGGCCTCTACGGTCTGGATGAACTCGCCGACCTGCGCGCCATAGGCGCCGATGTTCTGGATCGGCGATGCGCCGGCGGTGCCGGGAATCAGGGCCAGGTTTTCCAGGCCGGACAGGCCTTCCTGCAGCGACCACATCACAAGCCCGTGCCAGGACACGCCGGCTCCAGCGCGGATCACGGCGTGGTCGGCACGGTGTTCGAGGAAACTGATTTCGCGGTTGCCGAACACGAGCACGGTGCCGGGCAGGTCTTCGGCGATCAGCACATTGCTGCCGCTGCCGAGCACCAGCAGCGGGCCATTGGCCACTTCCGGCAACGCCAGAACCTCCGGCAGCAGCGCGGCGTCGTGCAGTTCCAGCAACTGCGCTGCGCTGGCCTGCACGTGGAACGTGTTCAGGGCCTGCAGTGGCGCGTTGTGGGTGAGGGTCCAGCGCAGCGGTGCTGCAGCGTTGTTGGTGTCGTCCATGGGCGTGCTCACAGGGGTGCCACCGCGCCGCGGCTGGGCGCCTCGCGTCGGCGGCGGATCGCCTCCACGCAGTCGGCGACCAATGCCGGGCCCTTGAAGATCAGGCCGCTGTAGCACTGCACCAGCGCCGCACCGGCGGCCATCTTGGCCACGGCGTCGGCACCGGACAGGATGCCGCCGACACCGACCAGCGGCACTGATTCGGGCAGGCGTGCACGCAGGCGGCGCAGTACCAGGGTGGACTGTTCCAGCACCGGTGCGCCGGACAGCCCGCCGGCTTCATTGGCCAGCGGATCGCCGGCAACCCGGCTGTGGTCGATGGTGGTGTTGGTGGCGATCACGCCGTCCACCTGCAGTTCGCCAAGTACGCGCGCGGCGGCATCGATGTCGCGCTCGCTGAGGTCCGGGGCCACCTTCACCAGCATCGGCACGCGCCGGCCATGCTGCGCGGCCAGTGCTTCCTGGCGCTCACGCAGCTGGCTGACCAGCTGCCGCAGCGCGGTCTCTTCCTGCAGCTCGCGCAGGCCGGCCGTATTGGGCGAGGAAATGTTGACGGTGATGTAGTCGGCCAGCGGGTACACCTTGTCCATGCAGGCGATGTAGTCATCGGCCGCCTGTTCGTTGGGGGTGTCCTTGTTCTTGCCGATGTTGATGCCGAGCAGGCCGCGCCGGTTGCGCGCGCGTTCGACGTTGCGCACCAGCGCATCCACGCCGGCGTTGTTGAAGCCCATGCGGTTGATGATCGCGTTGTGCGCCGGCAGCCGGAACAGGCGCGGCTTGGGGTTGCCGGCCTGCGGTCGCGGCGTGATCGTGCCGATCTCCACGAAGCCGAAGCCCAGCGCGAACAGTGCATCGATGTGCTCGCCATTCTTGTCCAGGCCGGCAGCAAGGCCGACCGGATTGGGGAACGTCAGCCCGAACACCGTGCTGGGCATCGGCGCGATGCGTGCGGCCACCAGCGGCGTGGTGCCGGTGCGATAGGCCAGGTCCAGAGCGGACAGGCCGAGACCGTGGGCGCGTTCGGCGTCGAGCGAGAACAGGAAGGGGCGGGCAAGCGAATACATGCGTTGGTTTCAGTCCAGCGTGCCGAGGAAGGCTCGGGTTCGATATTCAAAAGCGACCTGGCCGTCGACCGCATGGGCGGCGAACAGGTCCTGCAGCGCAGCCAGCATCGGCGCGTGGCGCGGATGGCCGGGCTGCGGCGCGTAGGAAGAAGACAGCAGGCGCCCGCGCAGGGCGTCCAGGTCCAGGTGCTGCACGTTCGGCAGCTGCACCATGCCGCGCAGGCCGGAGCCGAACCAGGCCTGCATGGTGGCGTCGTCCTGGTAGCGTTCGGCCACGGCCGTGTAGTCGGTGCCGTAGTCCAGCAGCAGTTGTTCGTAGCCGACCAGGAACGGGCTGGCATCGAGCAGGCGCGAATTCCAGTAGATCAGCGCCAGGCCGCCCGGGCGCAGGATGCGCTGCCATTCGGCGCGCACGGCCACGGTGTCGAACCAGTGGAAGGCCTGCGCGGCGCCGACCAGATCAACGCTGGCATCGGCCAGCCCGGTGGCCTCGGCGCGGCCATCGACGGCGGAGAACTGCGGATACTGCGGCGTCAGCCAGTGCTCGGCGGCGGCGCGCATCGCCGCGTTGGGTTCGACGGCGACCAGTGGATGGCCGGCGGCCAGGAACTGCCGGCTGGAGATGCCGGTGCCGGCGCCGATGTCAGCGACACGCGCGCTGGTTGCCACGGCCATGGAGCCATGCAGCCAGTCCATCAGGGCAGGCGGATAGTCCGGGCGGTAGCGGACATAGTCCGCGACGCGGCTGCTGAAGCGTTCAGTGCTGTCGGCGGAGGTCATCGTGCTTTCACCAGCGCAGTCCAGGTTTGGCGTCGGCGCCGGCGGCCACCATCGCGAAGATCAGGATCGCCACCAGGCCCACCGCAGCGAGGATGTTGAGCCAACCCATGATCAACCCGGCCAGGGCCATGCCATCGCCGTCCTGTTCGCCGGCGCGGCGGCGGATCTCGGCGCGGGCCAGGTGCCCGGTGATGATGGCAACAAGGGCGGCGACACCCGGCAGCACGGTCCAGCTGCAGATGCCCGCGATCAGGCTGACCACGGCCAGGGCGTTGCTCTGTCGGGGTGGCACGCTCATCGAGTCCTCCGTGGCAGTGCCGACATGATAGTGCGTCTGCCCCGGCAATCCCATGGTCCGGCCAATGCAAGGCTGCCAGGCAAGGTTGGCAACCATCGGAGCCGAGCGCGGGGTGGCTTTTGCAGGCGTCGACCTTGGTCGACGAATGCGGCGCCAACCAAGGTTGGCCGCTACCGAGGGATCGGCGCTAGCCCATCAGCACCTGGCCGCCATCGACATTGAGCACGTGGCCGGTGATCCAGCGCGCCAGCGGCGAGCACAGGAACAGCGCGGCATCGGCGATCTCGCGCGGCTGCCCGAAGCGGCCGAACGGAATCTTCGCCAGGGTGCCGTGGTACAGGGCGGGATCTTCGACACGACGTCGATCCCAGAGGCCATCGGCAAATTCGATCGAGCCCGGTGCGATGGCGTTGACCCGGATCCGGTCCGGCGCCAGCGCCAGGGCCTGCGACGTCGTGTAGTGCGACAGCGCGGCCTTGGCCGCCGCATACGGTGCGCCGCCGGGACGCGGTTGCTGCGCGGCGATTGAAGAGAGGTTGAGGATGCAGGCATCGGACGAGGCGCGCAGCCACGGCAGCGCAAGGCGCGAGGCGCGGACCGCCGCCATCAGGTCGATCTGCAGGCTGGCGGCCCAGCCGTCTTCGTCATCGGCCATGCCGTAGCCGGTGGCGTTGTTGACCAGCACATCGATGCCGCCGAGCGCATCGGCAGCGGCCTGCAGCCAGGCGCCGATGCGGCCGAGGTCGCCCAGATCGGTGGCGAAGGTGTGCAGCTGCGTGCCCTGGGCCTGCGCATCGGCCTGCAGGGCGTCAAGCCCGGCCTGGCCGCGGGCGCAGGCCGAGACCTGCGCACCGGCGCGGGCGAAGGCCAGCGCCAGTTCGCGGCCGATGCCCTTGCTGCCACCGGCGATCAGCACCCGGCGGCCGGTGAAATCGAGGGTCGGAGCCCCTGTGGGGATCCGACCCTGAGTGGTCGGCACGGCATGGGTCGGATCCCCGGAGGGGCTCTGACCCATGTGCATGGCCGGACCGTTTGCCATTACAGGTCGAACTTGATGCCCTGGGCCAGCGGCAGCGAATCCGAATAGTTGATGGTGTTGGTCTGGCGGCGCATGTAGACCTTCCATGCATCCGAACCGGACTCGCGACCACCGCCGGTGTCCTTCTCGCCACCGAAGGCGCCACCGATTTCCGCGCCCGAGGTGCCGATGTTGACGTTGGCGATGCCGCAGTCCGAACCGGCCGCCGACAGGAAGCGCTCGGCGGTCTTCAGGTTGGTGGTGAAGATCGACGAGGACAGGCCCTGCGGCACGCCGTTCTGCATGTCGATGGCTTCCTCCAGCGTGCTGTACTTCATCACGTACAGGATCGGCGCGAAGGTCTCGTGCTGCACCACTTCATCGCTGTTCTTCAGGCCGGTGACGATGGCCGGCAGCACGAAGTTGCCGGGGCGGTCGATGCGCGTGCCGCCGGTTTCGATGGTGCCGCCGCTGGCCTTGGCCTTTTCGATGGAGGCCAGGAACTGCTGCACGGCACCGTCGCTGTTGAGCGGGCCCATCAGGTTGGCCGGGTCGGTCGGATCGCCGATCTTGCCTTCCACCTGCTTGTACGCCTTGACCAGCGTGGCCAGCACGTCGTCATGGATGGATTCGTGCACGATCAGGCGGCGGGTGGTGGTGCAGCGCTGGCCGGCGGTGCCGACCGCACCGAACACGATGCCGGGAATGGCCAGCTTCAGGTCGGCGGTTTCGTCGAGGATGATCGCGTTGTTGCCGCCCAGTTCCAGCAGGCAGCGGCCAAGGCGGTGCGCGACCTTCTCGGCGACCGTGCGGCCGACCTGGGTCGAGCCGGTGAAGCTGATCAGCGGCACGCGCTTGTCGGCCACCATCTTTTCCGACAGCGCGGTGCCGGCGTCGTTGATCAGGAAGAACAGGTCCGGGAAACCGGCATCGCGCAGCGCTTCATTGCAGACGCGCATCGAGGCGATGGCGGTCAGCGGCGTCTTGTTGGACGGCTTCCACAGGCAGATGTCGCCGCAGATCGTGGCCAGGAACGAGTTCCATGCCCACACCGCCACCGGGAAGTTGAACGCGCTGATGATGCCGACCAGGCCGAGCGGCTGGTACTGCTCGTACATGCGGTGGCCGGGGCGCTCGGAATGCATGGTGTAGCCGTACAGCATGCGGCTCTGGCCCACGGCGAAGTCGGCGATGTCGATCATCTCCTGCACTTCACCGTCGCCTTCAGGCTTGCTCTTGCCCATTTCCAGCGCAACCAGCGAACCGAGGGCGTCCTTGTTCCTGCGCAGCGCTTCGCCACACAGGCGCACGGCTTCACCGCGACGCGGGGCCGGCGTGGTGCGCCAGACCTTGAAGGCTTCCTGGGCGCGCGCGATGACGGTTTCGTACTCGGCTTCGGTGGTGGCGCGGACCTGCGCGATCGGCTCGCCCGTGGTCGGATTGATCGGGGTGATCAGTTCACCACCGGTAGCGCTCGACCACTCCCCGTTGCCCAGGTAGGTGCCAGCGTTGATCGCGTCCAGACCAAGGGACTTGAGCAGCTCGGAAGACATGCAGACTCCTGTGTTTCGTTACGTTGTGTTTGGTGCCGTCGCGGGCAGGTGGGGGCGCGACGAACTGAGCCGCCGATGGTAGCAGAGCGCCCGGACTGGCCATGGTGCGCCGCGCCAGTGGCAAAGGTGTGGCAGATGAAAGCTTGGAGGGCAGGGCGGCTTGCCTGTAAACTTGGCGGCTGCATGGCCCCGTAGCTCAGCTGGATAGAGCGTCCCCCTCCTAAGGGGAAGGTCGCCCGTTCGAATCGGGCCGGGGTCACCATAATCAATGACTTAGGTCAGCACAGTGGCGTGCAATTCCCACTGTTTCCCGCATATCCACAGGATTTGGTCCCAGTGGTCCCAGTGGTCCCGCTCAGTACCTGAGCTTCGCCACAGCGCCATCGTCGCCTTCAGGCGTCAGATGGGCGTAGAACTTCTCGGTCGTGGCGTAATCGGCGTGGCCGGCCAAGATCTGCACCCTTCGCAACGGCACTCCGGCCATGACCATGTGGGCGCAGAAGGTGTGCCGTAGCCGGTGCAGGCTGCCGCCGATCCCCGCACGCTTGGCATCCGAGGCGAACCAGTCGGACACGGTGTCCTTGTGCACGGCGACCAGCGGATCGGGTAGGTGGCGCAGCGCCCAGCGCGCATACCGGTTCAGCGGCACCTCGCGCCACTTGCCCGACTTGGTGCGTCCCTCGCCATCTTCGTCTGGATCGCTCTCGACCCTGAGCTTCCGCCCGGTCACTGAATCCTTGCCCAGCCCAACCAGCTCGCCACGGCGCAGCCCCGTGTGGGCCATGAACAGCCACAGGGGCGCCCGGCTGGGGTTTGCTCGGTAGAGCTTGCGCATCGCCCCCCGGTCGTAGAACCGCACTGCGACGCTACGGACGCCGCGCGGTGCCTGGGTTTCCTCCAGCGGGTTGAAGTCCAGTTCCTTCCACTTCACGCCGCGACGAAATGCCGCCTGCAGCCTGCGCACTTCCTTGCCTACGGTCTCCGGGGCCACCTTGTCCTTGGTCAAGCGATCCGTCTTGTAGGACTCCATTTCCATCGGCCGCAGGGTATCGATGGGGCGATGGCCGAACCGGGCAATGAACAACCGAACCTCGCTCTTGGCCTTGCCGTGCGTGGTCGGGTGCTCGGCCTTGTACCAATCCAGGTACGCCTCCAGGAAGTCCCTGACAGTCGGTAGCCGGGGAAGGATGCGCACGCCATGGGTCAGTTCCGCTTCTTTCGCTGCTCGTACGCCCTCAGCTTCGCGTGGGCCGACGCGACCAATGGCGACACGGCTTCGCTTGCCGCCTTCCCGCCAGTTGAGGTACGCGGCGCCGTCCCGCCAGAAGATTGTGACCTTGACCATTGTCTGGAGCCGTAGATTGCAGAGTAGAGGGCAGCTTTCTCGTAGAGCTTTTTGCCCATGAAATTTCGGGGTTCGATGCCGTAGTCGGCGATGTTCGAATCGAACTGGCTTCGGGACACGCCGCAGTAGTGCGCGGCCTCGTCCACGGTCAGCCAGTCCTTTCCGACGATGTCCAGCTTTTCAGCAGCTCCCATCGGGTTCTCCTTCAGTTCGTGGCCAGCGCAGCGCGGAGCTGCTCGGTGGCGGTGTTCATGCGATGCCACGCAGTAGCGGGGCGTCATGGTCGAGACGATGGGCTGCGCTTCTCGCGATTGCTTCGTCCATTTCGATCAGGATCGACTGGCGGCCCTCGACCCCTGCGGCAAGCCCTGTGCTGCCACTGCCAGCGAAAGGGTCCAGAACGACGCCTCCCGGGGGGCACGAATAGCGGATCAGTGGCAGGAGCAGCTCGAGGGGCTTCTGGGTCGGGTGAATGGCGCGGCCATGCTCATTGCGGACCTGCATTACGCTGCGCATCAGCCTGGGCCCGCCATCCTCGGAAACGTAGGTAGTCGAGCCAGTGGCGCCGTGCCATTGCGCTGGCTTCTCCTTCTTGCGGACCACTCGGGCACGGGCGTCGTTGGTGAACTGGGTGGCGTGGTAAACGTCTGCCCACGCCCCCCGGTAGAAGAGGACGGCGTGCTCATGGACGCGACGGAACCGGTCATTGTTGAAGCCGGTGCCGTTCTGCTTTTCCCAAACCACGTCCTGGGAGTAGCGGAACCCGTGGGCGGCCATCTCGGCGAACAGGGGCGCCAGGAAGCGCATGGATCCGAAGACCCAGATCGACCCGTTGGGCTTCAAGGCACGGGCTACATGCTCGATCCAGCCAGGGCAGACCGCATCCCATTCCAGCGAGGTATCGCCGTAGGGCGGGTCAGTAATGCAGCAGTCTGCCAATGCCGGGCGCATGGTGGCCAGCACCTCACGGCAGTCTCCGATGTGGATCATGCGAACAGTTCCAGTTGGGCCGGGAGCGCCGGCGAAGAGGTGGCGATGGCCAGCACCGAAGGCTTTACGCGGATCAAGCATTCACCCTCTCCGCGCATCTGCCACGGGCGGCCGGCGATGGGAACAAGGTCGTGGTAGCCACCGCCACCACGCTCCCGGTCTTTGACTTTCACCTGGTAGTAGTCGCGACCACCGAACTGCGTGTGGTGCCCGGGACGTCGCCGCACCGAAACGACAGTGAAAACGGGAATCAGAAGGTGCCACCCGCTGGCCCGCACTTCGTCTTCGTAGTGCCAAGAGCCATCCAGATCGCGGTCCATCGAGAGAACCTGGTCACCCACCGCGAAAGGCTCCAGGCTATCGACATCGCCGTGCGCAGATTTGTGGACCGGCGGGAAGAAGTCGCAGATGGGGAAGAAAAGCCCGCGGCCGTTCGCGTCAGTGAACTGGGCCATGGGGAAGTAGGCAACGGCGATGCCGCCCTCCCGCAACAGGTAGAAGGCGGAACCGCACGGGGTCGGCCCGGCGGCCTCGTGCTTCCGCAGCGACTGGCGCGACCAGCCGCTTTCCAGCAGGTCGAGGACGACACGCTCCGCGAGGTCCATTCCGATCTCCTGGTGCATAACGCGCTCGCGCTGTGCCTCAGCCATGAGCGCACCTCCGCCAGCACCAGCGCAGCCCTGCGCGCGCGGCGCGGTATGCGCGACTGATCGCCCACAGGGTGGCGATGCCGGCCAGGAACCCGATGCCGGCGAACACGTGGACCATTGCAGCGGTGAGCAGCTGGTCAGCCATTGGCGCGATCATGCTGCAGCCTCCATCGGGAATCCGAACAGATCCACCTCCGTGGCAGCAGTCGCTTCCGACGGGCCGGGAGCTGACTCTTGGAGGTCGGCCACCTCCTCCTCCGGGACTACGAAGTCGCAAACCACGATCTCGCAAAGAGGACTGACCCCGTTCCATTCGTCCTGGTAGTAGGCCGTGTCTACGCCGGTGCCGAACTCCATCACGATTCCGGTTTGCTCGCGGAACTTGCGCGGGTTGGCGCCTTCCTTGGAGTTGTACAACCGCTTGCCGGAGTAGGCAAAAGGAGCCGAGCACTGCGGAATGATGAAAGCCCCATACGCGGCCATCCGTGACGCCACCTCGATTGCCTTGTATTCGAAGCTCTTGCCGGTGTACTTGCCATCGAACCCTTCCGCTGCGATGTATCCGAATGGCGGATTGCTTATGGCATAGTTGAACCAGCCGAGGCCAGCGATGAGCGGATCGAAGATGCTGGCGACAATCCACTCTGCCTCCGGCACTACGCGTCGGCCTACGCGGGCGTATTCCGGATTGAACTCGATGCACACAAGGCGGGTTGCTCTGTCACGAACCGCATAGGCAAGGCTGCCAATCCCCGCACACAGATCTACTATCGACCCCTTGCCGATCTCAATGGAAAGGTCGACGGCGAGCCCGCGTGGCGTAAAGAACGCGCCGTGCTGGGAGTTCACGTTCGTGGCCGACTCTTGGAAATTGTCCAGGATGAATTCCCTCTCGTCCTCGAACAGGGGGCGATCCAGATCCACTAGGTCCATAACTTCCTTGTGTGCCTTGATCTGAGCCTTGCTGAGCTTAGCCATTGCCCACCGCCTGGCTGTCGATGAAGTTGTGCAGCCGGTGGCGCTCGTCAATCAGCTTGTACGCGCAGCACTGCGAGTGATGCAGACCATAGTCCGTGAGCAGCGGGAACGCGGCCTTGATCGCCGCGCCCAGGTCCACGGCCTGCGCGGGCTGCTGCGCGGGCGGGGCGTCAAAGAGCGGCACGTACTTACCGTGCAGCTCTACTGCCATTGCAGAAGGAGGGGTGCGGCGAGCCGTCATGGCCACGATGCCCTTATCGAAGAATTTGGCAGGAACCCACGCCACCGGCTCCGTCACCGGCTGGCGGGCGGCGAGGGCTGCTGCCGCGTTGCGCAGCAGGTTTGCAGTTTCCTCGGCCTTGGTGGCGCCGTGCTGCAAGCCAGCAGCTACGTCCTGAGGCTCGTCCGGGGTGTAGCCTTCGCCATTTTCGATGGCTTGTTCGATGCTTTCGCCCGTCTCCCGGTCGCCGGCCGCCATGCGTTCCAGTCCTTCGGCATACGCCAGCAGCTCGGAAGCCAGCACATCCTGACCACCCGGGGAGGGCTGGGCGGAGAGGGCGGCTTGCCATGCGCACCACAGAGCATGCGTGAAACTACTTACGTACTCCCCATCTGCCGCGCGTGCCATCGAGGAGACACGATGCTTGGCCCACGCCTCAAACCGCTCGCGCTCCGAGTTGAGCAACTGCACGCATCCGCCGTGCTTCGCGGTCGCCAGGGTGGCGGGGGTCTTGTCGGTGGTCATGCGCGTGCTCCCTTGTTCGCGGTGCGGCGGCCGTGGCCACCCTCGACCACCTCGCGGCGGGTGATGGTGGATCGGTCGATGGGGCTGTTGCCGAGCTTCTGGACCTTGCCGCCGGAGCGCAGGAACTGCGCCACGTCGTCGGCGATCTCCTGCCGCTGGCGGTTCTTCTCGGCCTGCGTGGCCAGGTCGAAGGTCGGCTGTACGTGGATGTTGGTCATGCGCCTTCTCCCGTGGCCTTGGCGATGGCAGCGCGCAGTGCGGTGATCGCGTCTGCCACTTGCGTTGGGCCACCCTCGATGGTGTCGATAGTTGAAAGCGCGGCCTCCAGCAGCTCCGGCGCGGCAGCGATCAGGCGGGCGTTGGCTTCGGGTGTGCCAAGGTCTGGCGTCGGGTTCTCGGTCGGATCGCCGCCGACGTAGCCGTGGATGATCCTGTAGCGGTCGAACATGGGATGGCAGCTGGCGGGCTGGTTCACGACCTGCACGAACAACTCACCATCTTCCTCTGCAACTTCCCACGGACCCGGCGTGTGCTTACTGCTCATGCAATGCTCCTCATCGGCTCGCGGCGCACAGGCCCGTGCCACAGTTGGACGACGTTGTTGATTTGGACCTGCAACGGATCGGCGCGCAGGGGTTTCAGCGGATCGCGCAGGCGGCGGTCCGTGTTCCGGCACGGCGCGCAGTCGGCCGTGGCCTTGCCGTTCACCAGCGGGAAGAACCGCAGCGGCAGTCGGGCGGCGCACTTCGTGCAGGTTTTCATGGTCGACGCACCTTGATCAGGCTCGCCCAGGTGAGCGGGTGGGCCCGGCGCTTGATCCGCTCGTATGCCGCGTCGTTGGAGATGCCCAGGATCTCGGCCACCTGCGCGGTGGTGTAGCGCTTGCCCTCGATCACGTGGGCGTACAGCTGGGCTCGCGCGAGGCCGGCACGGCGCAGGCATTTGGCGTGGCTGGGGTAGATCGTGACGTCCATCAGGCTGCCTCCTGGTGGTGATCACCAGCGCGCAGGGACTGCTCGAACCCGTCGACCATCTGCCGGAACTGATCCAGGTCGGTGCGCATCTTGGCGATGAACGCCTCGTCGCGGTCGAAGCGGCGCCACCACAGCTGGCGGTTCGCCGAGGCCAGGGCGGGGCAGTACAGGCCGATGTGCCACCACTCGCGGTCGGTCAGCCACATGCAGCCCTGCGCCTGCTCGAACACCTCGCTGGCGTCGTCATCGATGTGGAAGGCGCGCAGCTTCTCCGGGTTGATGAAGCACTTGTATTCACTGCCGCCGGCATCGCCGATGAAACCGTCCGCCGAGCAGCCGTAGTTGCCGCAGTCGCTCAGGACGAACCCGGCGCGCTTCACCAGCAGGCCGGACTGCACCTCATGCTCAGCGCGGGCGAACGGCTCAAGTTCGTGGCCGCGACGCATGGCGTACGTCTCGAAACCTTCGTCCAGCGGCTGCCCGCTGATGCGCTCGACGGCCAAGCGGAACGCGTAGTTCTTCGCTGCCTCGCTGAAATCGCCGATGGGCTCGCCGGCCAGCGCCTTCTCGATGATGGCCGAACGCGGGACTGCGGCATATCCAGCTTCAATGGCGGCGTGCTTGCGATGTACACCGGCCAGCACCGAATCCACGTAGGCGCGCTGCTGGTCGGTCAGCTCGCCAACACGTGAGCGCGCGGTGGCGAACATGCTGGCGGTAATGATGCCGGCGCGGGCGTTGTGCCACGCGTCGCTGCCCTGGTCGCAATGAATCAGTCGCATCCTGCAGCCTCCCTGCGCTCGATGTCGCGGTCGATCAGGTCGGTGACAGTGGGGCGACCATCGTGTTCGACCACCTCCGCGCCTGCCTTCTCGGCCTCAGCCTTCAACGCAACCAGACCGGTCTGGCCGATCATTGCCCGCTGCTCCTTGGTCAACTTCGCCCATGCCTCGCCAAGCGCGTCGACGCCATCGGTCGCGATGTCCTGCAGGCTGGCGTACAGCTCCTGGCGCTCCGGGGTGTCCTCCGGCGGCGGCAAGGCGGCGCGATTGGTGGGCAGCTGCTGGCCTTCGATCACAGCCAGCCCTTCGCCAGCCTCGGTGTTGAGGTGGTGAATCGCCTTGTCCATGCGGTCGGTCTTCGGCCAGTACTTGTAGCCGCGCTTCACCACCGTTTTGCGCGCCATTTCGTGCCAGTCGGTTTTCCAGGGCGACGACTTGCCAGACCTCACTGACTGCGAGCGGCCCATGATCCGGTCAATATCCTCGCGGTCCATGCACTCGGTCAGGTAATCGCCTTCGGGGGTCTTGACCACCACGTATGCGCCGATCACTTCGCCGCGGTCGCGGCTGAAAGGGGCGTGCTTGTGGATGGGCTGCTGGTCAATCCCTACCAGCTCGAACTGATCCTTTTCGTAGACCAGCTTTGCCTGTCCCCAGCGGATCGACCCAGAGTCGATGGCCAGGTCCATCAAGCCCATGTAGCTGATGTCGAGGCAGATCTTGCCGTCGCGTGGTACCAGGTAGGCCTGCTTCTTGGCCGGGTTAAGGCTGATGCCGATGGCCGCGATGTTCACGACCGCATTGATGACCGACTGCCGGTTCTGCATCGCGATCTTCATTGCGTACTCGTTGCCGTACAGCGCCTGCAGGGCGAACTCGGCCTCGCGGTCGAAGTTGATGGACCGGTCAGTCAGCACCGAGGCGAAGGAATCCTTGGTGCCGTAGACCGAATCCTCGATGGTGACGATCTGGTTCATGGCTGCTCTGCTGGTAGGTGGAATGAATGCCGGCATCGTGGAATCCCGGCCGGCGCGGGGCCCGTAAGGGCGGGGGAATGCGTTACGCGGCCAGGTCTTCCTGCTGCGCCGGCGCGCTGGGCGGCGTGAGGGTCAGGCGCACATCACCGCGGCGCCATGCAGAGATCAGCTCGGCGTCTTCGTTCTCGTCCAGCAGCACCGAGACGGTGAAGCCCATGGCCACGCTGCCGCCTTCGAGCGGCTTCCAGGTGATCTTTTTCACCTTGGCGTCGGCGAAGAACACCGGCTCGATGTGGTCCATCAGGGAGCCGATGTTCAGCTCGTAGCCTTCGAACTTGCCGGTGATGTCCTGCTCGCCCAAGAGCGGCAGGTTCAGCGCCACCAGGTCGGTGCTGCCTTCCATCGGCAGCGACTGCTGCTGGCCCTTCTCGGCCTTCTTCCAGAACGCGCGCACGATGTTCGGGTCGATCGTGTCGAGGATCGTGTTCTGGGCGGTCAGGGTGAACTTCAGGTCGGCAGCGGCTGCGTCTTCGTCGCCGTGCTTTTCCTTCCGCAGGTTCAGATGCGAGAACACCGCATCGTGTTGATCGAGTTGGAACATCGGTGGTGCCTCTCGTAGGAGCCGGCCGCGCCGGCGGGAAGGGGGAGCGGTCAGCCACGCACGCTGGTGGTGATCAGCCAGCGGTGCTTGGCTGGCTGGGGCTCGGCTGGGCTGCGGTCGGCCTTGGGCAGCGACATAGCCACCACCAAGGCCAGCAAGAACGCCGACCGAACGCTGTGGGTGCGCGCCCTCATGCCCCGCCGCCTTCGCCCGTGCGGATTGCCCGCATCGCGGTGCGCAGCAGGTCGTTCATCTCGCTGATGGCTGCTGCGGCGCTGCGGCGCCCGCTGAGGAAGTCACGGCGGGCCATGGCAGCAGCGTTGTCTGCGTGGTGCTGGTGGTATCCGAGACGCACAGCCGCACGGCGCACCGCCTCAGCGACTGCAGCGGCGCGCACACGGCGGTAGGGGAAGTGGAGGAGGACGGCGCTCATGCGGCCACCTGCATGGCCTTCAAGGCGCGGTCGGTGTCGTTGGCGCACATCTGCACCCGGGCCAGCGTGTCGGCCTCCAGCAGGCCGCTGCAGGGGCGCATAGCGCGCAGGCGATACAGGGCGTAGTTGTGCCGGCGGTCGGCGGCGCGGCGCTCGCTCATGGCCCATCCGAAGCGACCCTTGCGGTACTTCGCCACCAGCAGCAGCGGGTCGATCAAGCCATCTGCCAGTTCGCCTTCGCCGTTGCAGCGAGAGCAGGGCACGCCCGAATCCCGCTGAGGATCACCGGTGCCGCTGTCGTTGTGGGCGTGCTCGCCGGTACCGTCACAGTCCGGGCAGGTGGCCCAGCCGTTGACCGGATGCAGAGGCAGGCCGCGCTCTTCCCGGCACTCGTCCTGGCACCGCAGGTGCGACCGCAGGCCCAGGTAGCCGGACCGCGTGGTGTTCCTTGGCAGGTTCTCGAACATCTCGGCCTCCGACGTTCCAGCGGGGTGCTGGCGGGTCGGGACCTAGTATGCCTATAGGAATTGGATGGTCAATGCCTATAGGAATACAATTTTGCAGCAGCCGACGAACGGTAGGTGCCGGTTCATCGGAAAGAGCGTGGTTTAGCGGTCGCGGACTTGCTTCAGGATGTTGCCGATAGTGGGACGATCCCGATCAGCTTCCGGGCTCGTTGCGGCCTGGCCAGAGGCAGGTGCAACAAGTGCCCGAAGGAGGGCGTTCGTCTCGTCCTGCTTTTGAACCAGCTGAGCAAGTAGCCGCCGGATGGCAAGAACAGCGAAAGGCACGAAGAGCCAGACAATGGCCATGATCAAGAACAGCACCTGGAGAATCAGGTTCCCCGGTCCAAGAATCGAATCCATGCTTCCTCCATGGCCGGCGACTGGCCGGCCTAAGCCCATCATGCCACCCAGGTGCAGGTGGCGCCCCTGATCAGCCCAACCTCCACGAACGGGACCCCGTCGTGTACCGCCTGTTCCGCTCGCAGGAGGGTCGCGATAAGACCTTCCAGCTCCTCATCAGGTAAGCACTCCAAGACGCCATAGACGTGCATGGTCTCCTGCCGCACCAGCCACCCAAGCTGATATAGGGTCTGGAGGTCGATGATCCTGCGGAGCATCGCATCCCGCCTCGTGGCTGACTCTTTGCGCCTCTCTTCGGGCCGCCGCATCTCATCGGCGATCAACGCTGCAAGCTCGTCACGAAGCAAAGGGTTCATGTTTCCTCCACCGTCATCATTATTCCCGCCAGAAGCGCTTGCACGGTCTGTGGCGTGCTCGCGGCTAATTCCGGATCGTGGGCATAGAGGGTGGCTACCATCCGAGCCTTAAGGCGGGCGGGAATCGTCCGTCCGCTTTGCTCTGCTGCCGCCTCAACCGTTTCGATCAGGGAGGCCAGCTTCGCAGGCTCCAATCCCACAGCCTGAGACGGCTTGCTGGGCCCGTCTGCCTCCAAGTCACGCCAGACCAGGTCGTCCATGGAGACGCCGAAATGGCGTGCCAGCCCTGCAACGGTCGCGTACCCAGGCATCTTGGTCGTGCCGTTGATGATCTTGCTGATTGCCGGCTGCCCGACACCGGCGGCCGTGCTGGCACGGCCTTGGCTGCCCTGTGCCTGAGACGTAGTCAGGTGGCGCAGATTCTTGATGAGAAAGTCCATGCGGGAAGGTTCGCGTCTACCGTTCGTCAGGTCGAATGCCTATAGGCATTGAATGTGCTTGACCGACACATTCCTATAGGCATACTTGGCGCATGAACCCATCCGCCGCCATTGAGCTTCTGAGGGACGCCGGCATGACCGAACAGGCCATTGGGGCCAAGGTCGGTGCCGGGCAGTCGACGATCAACAAGATTCGCCGCGGCCAGATGCAGCCCACCTACGAGGTGGGGCGTGCGCTGGTCGAGTTGGCCGTCGCGGCTCGCCGCAGACAGGCGCGACGTAAGCAGGTCCCAAGTTGACATGAACGGTCAACGCCCGCCGCACGGGAAGTGCACCACTTCCCCCAGCGCCATCCGTGGCGCTCGGCGGGGCTGGCGCAGGCACCGCACCACATCCCGGCCTTTGATCCTCCGCACCGCGTACGACCTACCGCCCATGTGCACCAGTCGAACCACGTTCGGCGCCCACAGCAGCCTTTCTTCCTTCTTCGCTCGCTTCTCCATGCCGCGCATCTTGCGCCGGCGTCGTAACGCAAACCACGTTCACCGAGACCGCCCATGAACATCACAGACGCCGCACACAAGACCGTGAAGGACTACCCCGGTGGTAGTGAAGCGCTGGCCGTCCGCATCGGCATGTCCGCTGCGGTGCTGCGCAACAAGGTCAATCCGAACAACAACACGCATCACCTGACCCTGGCCGAGGCCAGCGAGATCATGGGCGTGACCGGTGACGACCGGATTCTGCACGCACTGGCCGCCGAGCATGGCTATGTCCTGCGCCGCACTGAGGGCTCGCCGGGCGGCAGCGTGGTGACGGCGCTGCTGGCGGTGGCTGCGCGTCAGGGCAACCTCGCGCAGGCCGTCTCCGAGTCGCTGGAGGACGGGAAGATCTCGCAGAACGAAGCCAGCGAGATCGGGCGCCTCTGCGCATCCATCCAGGCCGACGCTGCAGACCTTGCCCAGCGTGCGCACGTTGCAGCGAGGACGGTGGCATGAAGCGCCAACACGATTCCATCGCCCATGCCATCTGGCTTGTCAGGCAGCGCTGGCACATCGCCGGCTGCCTGCCGCTGCTGCGGGGTGCGTGATGAGCACCGATGCCCGCCTGAGCGTCGGCCTTCCGGGCCACCCGAAGACGAAGAAGCTGATCCGCCGTCTGAATGCCTCGGCTGGCTGGTCGCTGGTGTGCCTGATCCTGTGGGCCCGTGCAAATCGTCCCGACGGTGATCTCTCTGGCATGTCGGCCGAAGACATCGAACTGGCAGCCGACTGGACTGGCGAGAACGATGCGTTCGTGCGTGAGCTTGCCTCCGTCGGATTCCTGGATGGCGTGGAAGGGGACTACCAACTGCACGACTGGGCTGATCACCAGCCGTGGTCGGCAGGGTCGGATCTGCGTTCACTCAAGGCGAAATGGAACGCGGTGAAGCGTCACCACGGAGAATCAGAGGCTGATCGGCAGGTTCCAGAATATGCACGGATTCGTGCTGCAAACGCCGATTCGGATGCTGGTAGCAAGAAAAGTGATGCTACTAGCAATGCTGGCAGCAGTGATGCAGCAATGCGTCCAGCAGCTTCTAGCAATGCTCCGTCTCCGTCTCCGTCTCCGTCTCCAAAAGAAGAAGAGCCCCCCCATACCCCCCCGGCTACCGCCGAGGGGGCGAAGCCCGGCCGTCGTAAGCGGGAGAAGATCACCTTCGCCGCGTTCCTCGACCTGTGCCTGGAAGCGGGGGAGTCGGCCATCCCGAGGACCGATCCGATCTTCACGTTTGCCAAGGATACGGGGATCCCGAAGGATTTCCTGCACCTGGCATGGCGCGAGTTCGCTGCCCGGCATCGCGAAAGCGGCCGGATGCAGAAGGATTGGCGCGCACACTTCCGAGACGCGGTGCGCCGCAACTGGTTCAAGCTCTGGTGGTTCCCGGCAACCGGGCCCTGCGAGCTGACGACGGCGGGTGTGCAGCTGGCCCGAGAGCGCGACGCAGAGCGCGCCCGTGAGCAGGATCAGGAGCAGGCCGCATGAGCGCCCAGCCTGTCTACCGCGACGACTACGCCTACCTGCCGGTGCCGCCGCACTCGATCGACGCTGAGCAGGCGGTGCTGGGTGGCCTCATGCTGGCACCAGAAGCGCTACGGGAAGTCCGCGATCTGCTGACAGAGCAGAATTTCTATCGTCGCGACCACCAGCTGATCTGGCAGGCCATCTGTGACCTTGCCGACCGCGAGCAGCCGTTCGACGCGGTGCTGCTGGCCAACTGGTTCGAGAACCAGGGGAAGCTGGAGATGGTCGCCAACGGCTCCTACCTGGTCGAGTTGGCCTGCACCACGCCGTCGGCGGCAAACATCCGTGGCTACGCCGAGGTCGTGAGGAACAAGGCACTGCTGCGTGGCGTGATTGAGCGTGCCACCGAGATCACCAACGACGCCTACGGCACTGCTGACGAGGATGCCGACGCACTGGTGGCCAGCGCCACTGCGGCGTTCGCCAACCTGAGCGTGCAGTCTGGGGGCACCGGTGGTCTGGTGCTGGTGCGCAGCGATCTGCAGGGCATGTGGGAGGAAATGGAAGCCCGCTACGAAGGCACTGCCGACCTGGGTCTCGTTCCGCCGTGGCAGAACGTTGCCAGGAAGCTGCCAGGGCTGGAGCCGACCGACCTGATGATCCTTGCGGCACGGCCGTCCATGGGCAAGACCGCGAACATGCTTGAGTGGGTTTACAGCGTTGCCGATCAGGGCAAGAACGCTGCAGTGTTCAGTCTGGAAATGAGCCGGCGCCAGCTGCTCGCGAGGCTCATGAGCATGCACTCGGGTGTCCCGCTCTCGCGTATGCGGGTAAAGGGCGAGCTGACCGACGACGACTGGCACAAGCTCAGCATCGCCAGGAACTACCTGCACAGCTTGCCACTGGCGATCGACGACTGTGGCTCGCTGCCGGTGGATTCGCTGGTGGCGCGCGCGTCGCGGATGCACGCCAAGGTCAAGGGCGGCTTGGGCGTGGTCGCGGTCGACTACCTGCAGCTGCTGTCGGGTCAGGCCAAGGCAGGAAACCGCACCGAGGAGGTGTCCTACATCTCCCGAACGCTGAAGAAGCTGGCCAAGACGCTGGGATGTCCGGTGATCGCACTGTCGCAGCTCAACCGGAGCGTCGAGACGCGCACCGACAAGCGGCCAGTGATGGCGGACCTACGTGAGTCCGGCGGCATCGAGCAGGACGCCGACGTGATCGCCTTCATCTACCGCGACGACTACTACACCAAGGACGCCTGCGGCGCCCCGGGCATCTCGGAATTCATCCTGGCCAAGAACCGCCAGGGCGAGACCGGTACCGCTTACCTGCGTCACCACCTGGAGTGCAGCCGGTTCGAGAACTACCACGGCGAGAAGCCGAACTACACGCCCAAGGCAGTGGTTCGGGACACCGCTGGAGACGATGACGGCGGCTTCGATGCCCCGGCCGGCCATCGTCGAAGTGGCAAGGATCGAGCTGCAGGAGACCGAGCATGACCCTCACTGCTGCAGCAAAGAAGATCCGCGCCAAGCGCGCGCGCCGCCCGATCTACATGGTCGTGACCAAGCTGATCGATCCGGCAACCGGTGAACTGGTCGGCGCACTGGTTCCGGCACATGAGGTAGACCAGCGCCTGCTGCGAGAGCGCAAATTCAAGGTGGGTCGCGAGGTGCGCGCGGAACTGAAGCAGCCGCGCGAGGGCTGGCAGCATCGCCTGGTGCACAAGATCGGCCAGCTGATGGTCGACAACGTCGAGGGGTGGGAACAGCTCGGCAGCCACGACGCAGTGAAGCGTCTACAGCGCGAGTCCGGCACTTGCTGCGAGGAAATGGAGATCGATGTCCCCGGCGTCGGCCGCCTGATGGTGAAGCAGGCCGAGAGCCTGTCGTTCGACGAAATGGAACAGGACCGATTCCAGGTCCTGTTCGATGGAATCACTGAGCACATCGGCCGCCACTACACCCACGTGATGCTCGACGAAGTGCGCGCGGAGTTCTGGGAAATGGCTGGGCAGAACAGGAGGGTGGCGTGATGGAACGTTCATTCCGACAAAGTGCTGAGGAAGGCTTCAACTCGCTCGCTGGCGTCTCGGCATTCCTTCTGTGCGAACACCAATGTTTCGATGAACTGGTCGTTGTCGGTGATAGCCAAGGAGCCATTTCGGATAAGGTCCTGCGCTTCCTCAAACAGGTTGATCGCGGTGAAGCCTGGTCCGCCAGCGCGGTTGTCGAGGAGGTGCATCTCGCTCTCCATATCCCTCAGATCGTCTGGGACGCGAAGGACCTGCATGCTTCCGGACCGATAGGCCCCGCGGTATCCCTGCGCTTCTTCGATCTGCTTGGAGATCAGCCGATCAAAGCGGTCGAGGATTCGATTGGCTCGGACGTGCCTACCAATCTTGTCCCGATAGTCCCGCTCTGCCAGGTCTCGGCGCGAAGCCCGCTGCTGCCACCACGCAATGACAATTGCGGCAATGATCGCAAGCACACTGCCAACCGCCTGAACCCATGCAGCCTGCACTTCGGGCTTCATCACGCACCAGCCAATCCATCCGCAATCCATGCCAGCCCCCTGTGTCATTGGAGGAAAGCATGAAGCGCGGCCGCTCAACGGGCAACCCTACGGCCGCTCAGCGGCAGCGTATGGACGCTATCGCCGAGATCGGCTGCATCGTTGCCCACAGCCTGGGGATCGACCTGGGAGACATGCCGATCCCCGCCGAGGTGCATCACCTGACGGTCGGCGGCAAGCACGGGGCCAAGCGCCGGGGACACGACTTCACTGTCGGCCTTAACCCATGGTCCCACCGTGGAGAGCCGTTCTGCGGATGGTCGGCGGCTCGTTGCGAGGAGCTGTTTGGTCCGTCCTACGCCCGTCAACCCCGCAAGTTCCGCCAGGAGATCGGCAGCGACGACTACCTGCTGGATCTGCAGAACACCCTGATCGAAAAGCACATGAAGGAGGGCAGCCCATGGCGAGCCGACTGACTTTCGGTATTGACCCCGGCCTGACGGGCGCCATCGTGACGCTGCTGGATGGCGAGCCCGGCCCGATGGTCGACATGCCCGTGATGGACGGGGAAGTGGACGCGCGCGCCGTCGCCGCTTTCCTCCGGCAGCAGCGAGAAGCCAACCCTGGCGCAGTGATTGCCGTGGCGCTGGAGCGGATCCATGCCCGGCCGATGCGGAACGACGAGGGAAAGGCCATCGAGGGTTCGGTGGCCAGGCACAACCTTGCGGAGGGCTT
Source organism: Stenotrophomonas sp. OVS01A (assembly GCF_019969775.1). Classification (NCBI taxonomy): domain Bacteria; kingdom Pseudomonadati; phylum Pseudomonadota; class Gammaproteobacteria; order Lysobacterales; family Lysobacteraceae; genus Stenotrophomonas; species Stenotrophomonas sp. OVS01A. The sequence goes on from NZ_JAHXYV010000001.1 coordinate 1,157,144, forward strand.
CGGCCAGTTGAAGGCGACGGTGCGGCTGCTGGGCATCCACCTGGTGCTGGTGCAGCCGTCGGTGTGGAAGCGGCGTTTCGACCTGTCGGGAAAGGGCAAGGACGCTGGCCGAGTGCTGGCGATCCAGCGATTCCCGGCGGCGGCGGTGCAGTTGCAGCGGAAGAAGGACAACGGCCGAGCCGATGCGCTGCTGATCGGCCTGTACGGCGACAGCCTGCTGAGGGGCGGCGCATGACCACAGCTGAGGCCCGCACGCGGAAGCGATACAACGCCTACCTGCGCCGGCACGGCGTGTGCGCCGTCTGCACCATGCGCGAGCGCGGCAGCAGCCCGGCGCACTGCCAGCGCCGGCCGGACCGGCAGGGGAGCTGCGACACCGACGGCCTGCTGCCGGTGTTCCGATTCGACGAGAACGTACTGAAGGGGATGCGCGATGGCGACCGATGACAACTTGACGGCGCAGCTGCGTGCCTGGGGTTTCGCCCAGGCCAATCGGTTCGCGCTCACCTACGCCGACCGGAGCACGCACGTGCTGGAGAAGGCGCGCGACATGGCGCCAGGCACCCGCGAACGGGCCCTGCGCGACTTGGTGGGGCGGGACGGATCCAGCCGCCGGCGCTTCATGGCCGAGCGGAGCGGGGTGCAGGGCCTGGCGATGCTGCCGACATGGGCCGTGGACCCGATCCGGTCCAGTAACGACGCCGACAAGCCCCACGATAACCCCGAGATCGCGGTCGACGTGGGTATCCCGGACGAACTGCGCTGGGTCGACCGGGCGCTCGCCTCGATGATGCGGCAGCATCCGCTGCGCGCCCTGGTGCTGCACACCGAGTACACGGTGTCGGCCAGTCAGGCGGTGAAGGCTCGCATGGTGGCGGAGAAGTACGGCGGTACGCTTTCGGTCTGGCAGTACCGCCGGGAGCTTCAGCGTGGGGTCGACTGGCTTACTGGGTCTCAGGCGGCGTAAACGCCCATCGCCTTTGCGATCCGCTCAGCTTCCGCATCTGCGGCATCCTCGGAAGCGAAATACTCGGTAAGTGCGTAGCCGTTGACGATCACGTGCACTTGATACTGGATGCTTCCAACGCTGCCGCTATTGATCACGTCGCTGACGGCGCTGATGTGATCGACACGGATGGAGTAATTGCCGAACGAAACGAAGCGGATTGGTGAAGTCACAGGAGTCTCCTAAATGGACCTGTGTTGATACGCTGTTGGATGGGGTATTGACAAGTTGCACAAGCGGGACCACCATTTCTGCAACTGTCAAGAATTGTCCCTGAAGCCCCGGCCCTGCGTCGGGGCTTCTGCGTTTCCGGGGCACCACCTACGCCCGTCAACCCTTACCGGACACACCACACCGCCCTGAAATTCCGGGCTGCGGTGGCGGGCACCTTTTCGGAAAACCCCTATGAGCCAGTTCGACCAGATCATCGACCGGGTGCTGGCCCATGAGGGCGGCTACGTCAACGACCCGCGCGACCCAGGCGGCGAAACCCGGTGGGGCATCAGCAAGCGGTCGTATCCGCAGCTCAACATCCGTGCGCTGACCCGGCCGGATGCCGTGGCCATCTACCGCCGGGACTTCTGGCAGCGGGTGAGCGGCGACCAGCTGCCGAAGGCCTTCGCCTTCCAGGCACTGGACGCAGCGGTCAACCACGGCATCGGCAACGCCGTCCGATGGATCCAACGGGCTGCCGGCGTGGCGGACGATGGGATCATCGGCCCCCGCACCTTGGCCGCGGTGGCTGCAGCCGACCCAGCCGACCTGGTGCTGCTGTTCAACGCTGAGCGCCTGGAGTTCTACGCCAAGCTGGGTACGTTCGACACCTTCGGCCGCGGCTGGACCCGGCGTGTGGCCGGCAACCTGCGGTACGCCGCCAAGGACAACTGATGCCGGCGGCCAAGGCCAAGGCTGCCAAGCTCTCGCCGGTCAGCCAGCTGCAGGGCGTGCTGGTGGTGCTGGAAAGCCGCAAGGCCAAGAACCCCACCGCTGAGCTGCTGACCGCCATCCGCGAGATGGTGAGCGACGCGCTGGCGGTGCTCCAGGAGCCGGACCCGACCAAGCAGCGGATCGCGTTCGTGCTGCTGGCGGTCCAGCAGTCCACCCAGGTCGCCATCAAGGTCGTGCGGGGCAAGCGCCTCACCCGCGTGACCATCGTCGACCAGCAGCTCTATCACTGGGCGCTGGAGGAAATCCACGCACTGGCAGGTGCCGCATGACCTTCGCAACACGCAACGTGGGCGCGGCCAGGGCTGGCATCGCGATCCTGATCCTGTTCCTGATCGGCATGGGCATGGCCGCAATGCTGGCGGTGGCCATCCCCGAGGGAAACAAGGACGCCTTCCTCATGCTCATCGGCGGGCTGAACACGGCCATGGGCGGAATCATCCAGTTCTACTTCAACATTGGCCGCCGCGGCGCAGGAGCCTGACGTGAATCGGACCGTGATCGTGGTGCTGGTGTTCGTCGCCTGGTCGGCCGGCATGTTCGGTGCTGGCTGGGCGTGGCGCGGCGATCGCGCCGAGGGCACTGAAGCCCGGCAGCAGGCCAGCGCCAGTGCCGCCCAGGTGCAGCAGGTCAACCAGACCCGTGTCACCGAGCACAACCAGGCCGCAGCGCTGGCCACCATCGGAGCCAAGCATGAAGAAGACCGGACTGCGGCCGAGGCCGTCCCTGCTGCTGTTGTGGCTGACCTGCGCACTGGCAACCTCCAGCTGCGCGACGACCTCGCCACCTGCAGCACCAGCCTCCTGTCCCAAGCTATCGCCGGCACCATCGAACGTGATGCGCACGCCGAACTACGAGCAGAGGTTGCGGGAGCTGTTGTTCAAGTCGGCCGAGACGCAGACGACCACGTCCGCGCCAGCCAAGCCGTCATCGCAGCAGACCGTGCCGAGGTGACGCCGTGAGCCTCGCCGACCGCCTGCGCCGCATCGAGCAGCAGCAGGAAGAGCAGCGCCTGGCCACCGCCCGTGTGGAAGGCAAGCTCGACACACTGCTGGAAGCGCTGGCTGCCGAAGGCGAGGAAGAGCAGGACGAACCGACCCGCAGCCTGGACGGTGAGCTGGTGCCCGGCGAGCGGGACCAGTCGCAGAGCTTGGGCTGATGGCTCGCGTCACCACGCTGGCCCCGCGCATCGCCAGCGCACCCAGCAGATTGAAGCCCACCGCACCGGTGGTGCCGACGTATGGGAAGGGCAGAGGCGGCAGGCCATGGCGCAGGAAGAGGGATGCCGTCATGCAGCGAGACCATTACCTGTGCCAGCCCTGCAAGCAGCGGGGAAGGATCACGGAAGCCACTGAGGTGGATCACATCGTCAACGTGGCCGAAGGCGGCAGCGACGACGACACGAACCTGCAGGCCATCTGCACCGAATGCCATGGGCTGAAGACCCAGGCAGAGGCACGACGTGGAGCCGCAAGGCGGTGAGTGTGGAACCCAACAGGGTGAACGCGAAGCTGAACGGCGAAACCGTGGAACATGAATGACGAACATGAACGTGAAACATGAACGGGGGGGGTAACTTCGATTTTTCGGTCGAGGGGTCGGACACCCGCCGCCCACTCATTCAGAGGTTTTTTTCTCGCCCCGGAGATTTCACCGGAGCGCCTTTCGCAGCAATTAACGGCTGACCCGACATGGCACGACCCGCACACAAGCCGACCAAGGCCACGCAGCTGAAGGTCGCCGTCGCTGCCGGTGGCGGCATGCGGCACGAAGAGATCGCCAACGCGCTGGGCATCACCATTCCAACCCTGCGCAAGCACTACGCCACCGAGCTTTCCTCGGGCGCGTCCCTGAAGCGAATGGAGGTCCTTGCGGTGGCCTTCCGGTCGGCAACCAAGAAGGGCAACACGTCGGCCGCCAGGCTGTACCTGCAGCACTCCCCGGAGTTTGAAGTGGCGCCGGCAGCGCCCGAGCAGCAGGAGCCGGAAGCGCCGAAGCCGGAAGGGAAGAAGGCGCTGGCCAACGCGAAGGCGGTGGGGGCTGAGGTCGGTACCGGGTGGGAAGGGCTGCTGGGCGAGAACGTCACACCCATCCATCGGGCAGCGGGTAAGTGAGCTGGGACCTCTCCTGCCGGGACTGGTGGGAGCGTCTTCAGGCCGGTCAGGTCCCGGTCGGCAACCTGCCGCTGTGGACCGGCCAGGCCGAGCGCGCTGCTGCCATCTTTGGCCGTCTGCGGCTGGCCGATGTGCCGGGCACGCCGACGGTGGCCGAAGCAGGCGGTGAGTGGTTCCAGGAGGTGGTCCGGTGCATGTTCGGTGCGGTGGATCCGGCGACCGGACAGCGCGAGATTCGCGACCTGTTCGCCCTGGTGCCGAAGAAGAACGCGAAGACTACGTTCGGCGCCTTGGGCATGGTCACCGCGGTGCTGCTCAACAAGCGCCCGCGTGCCACGTTCCTGATGACGGCACCGGTGCAAGACACGGCGCAGCTGGCGTTCGACGCCGCCGCCGGCGCGATTGAGCTGGACCCGGTGCTGGATGCCAAGTTCCACATCCGCCACCACCTGAAGACGATCATCCACCGCGAGACGAAGGCCTCGCTGGAGATCATGACGTTTGACCCCGGCGTGCTCACCGGCATCAAGGTGTCCGGCGGTGCGCTGATCGATGAGCTGCACGTCTGCGCGAAGAAGTCGAAGGCGCCGCAGGCACTGCGACAGATCCGCGGCGGCATGGTGCCGTACCCGGAAGCGTTCCTGTGGTTCATCACCACGCAGAGCGACGAACAGCCCGTCGGGGTGTTCGCCGATGAGCTTCAGAAGGCCCGCGACATCCGCGACGGAAAGCGGGTGGGCAAGATGCTGCCGGTGCTGTTCGAGTTCCCGCAGGAGCTGCAGGAGTCGAAGGATCAACGCTGGAAGGACCCTCAGCTGTGGCCGCTGCTGAACCCCAACATCGGCCGGGCCATCACCCTGGAGCGCATGGTCGAGGAGTTCGACGACGCGGTCGGTACCAGTGAGGCAGAGCTACGCAGCTGGGCCTCGCAGCACCTCAACGTGCAGATCGGCGTGGCACTGCACCAGGGCAGCTGGGCCGGTGCCGAGTTCTGGGAAGGGCAGGCGGACAAGCGGATCACCTTGGACGGAATGATCAGCCGTTGCGATGCGATCACGGTCGGTATCGATGGCGGCGGACTGGATGACCTGCTCGGCCTGTCGTTCTGCGGCAGGGACAAGCACACGAAGCGGAAGCTGCTGCTGAGCCGGGCATTCGCCCATCCCAAGGCGTTGAAGCGCCGGAAGAGCGAAGAGACACGCTACGAAGATTTCAAGGCTGACGGTCACCTGCTGATCGGCGCTGAGGAAGAAGAAGGCGCTACGGACCTGCGCGAGATGGCGGCGATGGTGAAGCGGGTGGCCAAGGCCCGGCTGCTGGCCGGCATCGGCGTCGATCCCTCTGGCCTGGGCACGGTGCTGGACGCACTGGCGGCCGAGAAGATCGACGCCGAGCTGATCGTCGGCATCCGGCAGGGCTGGCAGCTGACCGGCACGTGCAAGGTGTTCGAGCGTTGGCTGGCTGATGGCCTGCTGACGCATGACGGCTCGCGGCTGATGGACTGGTGCGTGGGCAATGCCAAGGTCGAGGCGTCGAAGAACGCGCTGTACGTGACCAAGGCGGCCAGCGGGGTCGGGAAAATCGATCCCCTGATGGCGGCGATGAACGCCGTCGAGCTGATGTCTCGGAACCCCGAGCCGCAGAACAAGAAACTCGTCCTCATGACCTTGGGTGGAGCCCGATGAACAACGAGAACCGCGCCTACAGCTTGCTGGAGGTGAAGAACTACGACGACGACCTGCAGGTGATCACCGGCCTGGCCACCACGCCGGAGCCGGATCGCTATGGCGATATCGTTGAGCCGCTGGGTGCCAAGTTCGCCGCCGAGCTGCCGCTGCTGTGGCAGCATCGCCACGACAGCCCGGTCGGCATCGTGAAGTTCGGCAAGCCGACGGCCAAGGGCATCCCGTTCACCGCCAGCGTGGCGAAGATCGCGACGCCTGGCGCGCTGAAGGATCTCTGCGACCTCGCCTGGCAGTCGGTGAAGGAACAACTGGTGCGCGGCGTGTCGATCGGCTTCCGCGCGCTGGAGTACAGCTACATGGAAGGCGGCGGCATCCGGTTCACCGAGACCGAGATCTACGAGCTTTCCCTGGTCACCATCCCGGCCAACGCCGCGGCGACCATCCAGACGATCAAGGCCATGGATACCGGCGCCCGGCGCCCAGTGAACTATGGCGTTCCGCTCATCCAGCGCAAGGCGGCACCGGTCGAACGACCGGCCGACGGCGCGGTGAAGTTGCTGCACTGAAGCACCGGGCCTGACGGCCCTGCGGGGTGGAACCCGCCTCCCATCATCTGCAGGCACTGCCCGGCGTGGAACCCGGGCCGAACGGCTGCGCCTACGAAAGAGAACCGAAAAATGAACATCGCAGAACAGCTGGAGAAGCTCCGCGCAACCCGTGCCGAGCTGGAAAAGCAGCTCTCCGCCGTCATGAAGAAGCCGGCCGACGAGCAGCGCTCGCTGAACACCGGCGAGCAGGAAGAATTCGACTCGCTGAAGAGCCAGATCACCTCGATCGATGGCGACATCGAGCGCTACGAGCACCTGCAGGCGATCCAGGCAAAGTCGGCCACCGCTGTTGCGACCATCGTCAAGGCGCAGGGTTCGGCAACCGTCGGCGCCGAAGGCCTCACGCTGGAACCGGCTCAGCTGAAGACGTTGGACAAGACCGATGCTGGCATCGGCTTCGCCCGTATGGCGCGCTGCCTGGCCGTGTCGCATGTGCACCACCAGAATCCGCTGGATGTGGCGCGCGCGATCTATCCGAACGATGAGCGCCTGCACGGCATCATCCAGGAGAAGGCCGCTGTGCAGGCTGCCAGCACCGGCAATGCGACCTGGGCCGGCAACCTGATCACCGACGGTGGCGTGGCCTTCGCGGACTTCGTAGAGTGGCTGCGCCCGCGCTCGCTGCTTGGCCAGGTCACCGACCGCCTTCGCAACCTTCCGTTCGATACCCCGGTGCTGGTGCAGGGTTCGGCCGCCACGGCGAAGTGGGTCAAGGAAGGCGCCGCGAAGCCGCTGACCAAGTGGTCGTACACCCGGGCGAAGCTGACCCCGTTGAAGGTTGCTGCGATCGCCGCTGCCACCAAGGAAACGATGATGCGCGCCACGCCCGCGGCCGATGCGCTGCTGCGCGATGAGCTTGGCCGATCGGTCAACCAGGCAATCGACACGCAGTTCATCGATCCGGACGCGGCGGCCGTGGCCGATGAGGCGCCCGCGTCGATCTTGAACGGCGTGCCTGCGACCACAGTCCCGGCGGGTAGCGACCCGGATTCGATCCGGGCCGGCGCTGCGGCGCTGATGAATGCGATTGCCGGTTCCAACCTGTCGCTGGCTGGCTCGTTCTGGGCCATGTCGGAGCGCACTGCGATCGCGCTGTCGCTGATGACGAACCCGCTGGGTGCATCGGAGTTCCCGGGCATCAGCTTCACCGGAGGGACGTTCCTCAGTCTGCCGGCGTTCGTTTCGGCCTACGTGCCGGACGACGAGGACGGTGCCGTCATCGCGCTGATCAAGGGCGATGAGATCTTCCTGGGCGACGAAGGTGGCCTGCAGGTCTCGATGTCGGATCAGGCGTCGCTGGTGATGGATGACGCCCCGACCATGAACAGCACGACCCCGACCGCGCAGCAGGTCGTGTCCCTGTGGCAGACCAACAGCGTGGCCTTCCTGGTGGAGCGCTTCATCAACTGGCAGCGTCGTCGCGCACAGGCCGTCGCCTGGGCCCGCGTGAACTGGGGCAGCGGTTCGGTTCCGTCCAGCTCGTAACCGACACGTGGCGGGGCCTTCGGGCCCCGTCACTCTCTCCCGTATTGCGAGGTTCCCATGAGCAAGGTCGATATCGTTGGACGTGGCGGCCGCGTGATCAGCGTCCATCATCGTGTTGCTGCGGCGATGGAGCAGCGCGGCGGCTACCTGCGCCGTGACATGGTGGCGCACCAGCCCACCACGTCCCAGCCGGTTACCACGGCCACTCCGCTGAAAAAGCCGAAAAAGAAGGCCAAGAAGACGGCAGACAAGGCTGGCCAGCCGAACAAGGACGCATCCGTATGACCGGTTTCTCGCCCCGGGAGTTGGCCATCGCCGCTGGCGTGCGCCGGCATGGCGTCGACTACCTCAAATCGCTGTCGCCGGCCGTTGCTGCACCGGGGCGGGAATCGTGGCATACGCTGACCGTGCATGAGCCATTTACCGGGGCATGGCAGCGCAACATGGAGGAGCGTGCTACCACGGTCCTCACCTATCCGACGCTCTATGCCTGCCTCAACCGCATCGCCTCGGACATCGGCAAGCTGCCTTTTCTGCTGAAGGTGGAGGATGGGAGCGGGATCTGGCGTGTCGATAAGGGCAACACTGCCTATTGGCCTGTCTTGCGCAAGCCCAACGGCTACCAGACTGCGGGCCAGTTCCTCGCAGCTTGGATCCTCTCGAAGCTCATCCAAGGCAATGTCTACGTGCTGAAGGGGAGGGACGAACGCCGGGTGGTCAACCGGCTGTGGATACTCGACCCGTGCAGCGTCCAGCCGATGGTGTCCGAAAGTGGCGAGGTGTTCTACCAGCTGAATTACAGCACCGGTTCCAATCTGCTACCGGATGCTTACCCGGGCAGCCAGTTGATCGTGCCGGCTAGCGAGATCATCCACGACCGCATGAACTGCTTTCACCACCAGCTGATTGGTGTGCCTCCGCTATGTGCGGCGCACTGGCCAGCGGTGAAGAACCTGAAGATCCTGAAGGATTCGACCACCTTCTTCTCCAACGGCGCCAACCCTGGCGGCATCCTGACGGCTCCGGCGGGCATGTCCGACGAGGACGCAAAGGAAGTGAAGGACTACTGGAACAACAGTTTTCAGGGTTCCAACGCCGGCAAGGTGGCCGTGATTGGCGCCGACATGAAGTTCACGCCGTTCGCCTTCAAGGCCGCTGATTCGCAGCTTGTCGAACAGATGCGGTACTCCGACGAGCAGGTATGCCAGCCGTTCGGCATCCCGCCGTTCAAGATCGGCATCGGCTCCATCCCTGCGGGTATGAAGGTCGACGACATCAACCAGCTGTACTACTCAGATGCTCTGCAGGCGCACATCGAGGCAATAGAGGCGCTTCTGGACGAAGGGCTGGGCATCTCCCGCCCGATGGGCGTGGAACTGGATCTGGGACCGCTCCTGCGAATGGACGTGGGTAAGCAGGCAGAGGTCGAAACGAAGCTGGTGAGCGGGAACGTCAAGACGCCGAACGAAGCGCGGCTGGCCTTCAACTTGGCGCCGCTGGAGGGTGGTGACACCGTCTACATGCAGCAGCAGGACTACCCGCTCGACCAGGTACGGCAAAACAAGATCACGGCCGAGCCCGATGCCGCACCGGCGGCACCTCCCGCCGAACCCGACGACACGCCGCCTGACGACAGCGACGAAATGCGCGCGCTGCAGCAGGAGAATTTCATGATGAAGGCCCTTCACGCCGCGCGAGCCGAGGTATTCCGCAATGACTGACCCCATCGACTTCGGCAAGGAGATCGGCGGCCTAATCCGTGAGGCGATCGCGCCGGTGAAGCGGGAGCTGGAGGAGCTGCGCGAGCGCGGACCAGAGAAGGGTGACCCCGGCCAGGATGCGGAGCCGGTGGACGTGGATGCGCTGGCCGACCTGGTTGTGGCCAAGCTGCTGGAATCGCCCCGCCTGCTGACGCTGGTCGATGTGGCCACCGCCGAAGCTGTCTCAAAGCACTTCGAAGCCAACCCGGTGCAGCCTGGCCGCGATGCTGATCCTGCGGTGATCGAGGCAACGGTGAAGGCCGCTGTCGAGGCACTGCCTGCGCCGAAGGATGGCCGCGACGCCGATCCGGTCACCGAGCAGCAGCTGGCCGAGGCGGTCGCCAAGCACCTGACCGACAACCCGCCGCAGGCTGGTGCAGATGGCGTTGGCCTGGCCGGCGCCATGATCGATCGTGCTGGGGAACTGGTGATCACCACAACGAAGGGCGAGGCGATCAGGCTGGGCAAGGTCGTCGGTGAGGATGGCCGCGATGGTCTCAGCTTCGAAACGGCCGCCGGCGAATACGACGCCGAGCGCGGCTTCGTGCTCACCTTGGGCACCGGCGACCGCCGAAAGGAGTTCGTCCTGCCGTACATGGTGCACCGCGGCTTCCATCGCGATGGCCTGGGAATGAAGGCGGGCCAGTCGGTGACGCACGACGGTGCGCTGTGGATTGCCAAGCGCGACAACGCTTCGCGGCCCTGCTTGGAGAACGCGGACGACTGGATCCTGGCGGCGCGCAAGGGGCGCGACGGCAAGGACGGCAAGAGCGTGCGCGTGCCGGCCGAGCCTGTGCAGCTGGGTGGCAGCCATGCGTGAGTTCGTCACCCAGGCCGACGCCCGCGAGCAGATGCGCATCGACAGCGACGCCGATGACCGCTGGCTGGCCATCTGGATCCCGGCTGTTTCTGCCTCGGTCGCCGCTTGGCTGAAGCAGGATTGGCGCCTGTACGTGCTGCAGCGCGATTCGGATGGCGAGCTGGTGCGCGACAGCGCTGGCCGCCCGGTGCCGGCCGAAGACAGCAACGGCGAGCCGATCCTGCAGCCTGCAGTGATCGCCGCCACCTTGCTGGAGCTGGCATCGCAGTACCGATTCCGGGAGGGCGAGGGCGACAACGTGGTGCCGGCTGATGCCGGACACGGCTACGTGCTTTCGAAGGCCGCCACCGCACAGCTGGCGCCGCTGCGCCGCACGACGGTGGCCTGATGAGCAACGTGGCGACCGGAACCCTGCGGCACCGCGTGCTGATCCAGCAGCAGGTGACCACCAGGGATAGCGATGGCGTCGAACAGACGGCGTGGGTAGACGTGGCCACGGTGTGGGCCTCGGTAGAGCCGCTGTCGGCCCGCGAGTTCATCCAGTCCGGGCAGACGCAGGCTGCTATCACGGCGCGGATCACCATGCGCTACCGCGAGGGAATGCTGCCGACGATGCGGCTGATCCACCGCGGCGAGATCTTCAACATTGCCGGCCTGCTGCCGGATAAGGCATCGGGTCTGGAATACATCACCATTCCCGTCTCGGCCGGGGTCAACGACGGCCAATGATCGATTTCGACCTTCTTGGACCAGGCCCGAGCGCATCGGCAAGCCTGGCCGAACGGCTGCGCGGCCGTCGGGTTGGCGTGGTCGGCAACGCCTACGAGTTGGCGCCGTGGGCTGAATTCCTGGCGGCAAGCGACCGGCAGTGGTGGGACAAGTACCCGCAGGCCCGGGAGTTCGCCGGTGCCCGCTACAGCAGCCACCGGATTGGTGGGGTGCTGCAGCTGCCCGGCGCGCTGACTAACTGGAACAGCGGCGTGCTGGCGCTGGCAGTTGCTGCCCACCTGGGCGCGACGCTGGTCCGCCTGCACGGATTCGATATGCACGGAAGCCACTTCTTCGGCCCGTACGCCAACGGCCTGACCAACACGGCGCCGGCGCGGCGCGAGATTCACAAGCAGCAGTTCGCCCAGTGGGCGAGGCAGAACCCACACGTCCGGGTCGTGAACTGCACGCCCGGCTCAGCCCTCAGGTGCTTCGAATTCGATGAACAGATTGCCGCTTAACTCGGTGCGCGGTCGCATCCGCGCTTACATCGAGAGCCATGTCGGGGGCCTGGGCGATGACGTGCTGGAGGTCGGCAGCCGCATCCATGACCCAGCTGCGTGGTGGTGCACGAATCGCGATCTGGCAACTGGCCAGTGGACGGGCATCGACATGCAGGCAGGTGAGGGCGTCGACCAGGTGGCCGACATCCACGACCTGCCGGCCGAATGGTCTGGGCGCTTCAGCGGCATCGTGTGCTCGGAGGTGCTGGAGCACGTCGCCCGGCCATGGCTGGCCCTGCCGGAGCTTCGCCGGGTGCTGCAGCCGGGTGGCCTGCTGGTGATCACCACGCTGTTCGCCTTCCCGGAACACGGCTACCCCGAGGACTACTACCGGTACAGCCAGAGCGGGCTGCGGCTGCTGCTGGCCGATGCTGGGTTCAGCGACATCTCCACCGAGTACGCCGGCGAGGTGCCGATTGAACTGAACGACCATGGCGAGCGAGGCGTGGCCCGCCGCCGGCTGCCGATGCACACCTTCGCGGTGGCGCGATGCTGACGCTGCTGACGGCCACCGGTGCCCGGCCCGCTGCCTGGACGCTGTGCGAGCGCTGGATGGCGCGACAGGACTACGCCGGCCCGGTGCGCTGGATCATCGTGGACGATGGCCCTGAGCCGCAGCCTGTGACCTTCCGCCGCGAGGGCTGGCAGCTGGTGCTGGTGCGCCCTTCGCCGCATTGGGCACCCGGCCAGAACACGCAGGCTCGCAACCTGCTGAAGGGGCTGGCCGCAGTCGATCCGGCTGACAGCCTGGTGATCATCGAGGACGACGATTGGTATGCGCCGGACTGGCTGACCACGGTTGCCGCGGAGCTGCAGCACGCGGAGCTGGTAGGCGAGCACCGCGCCCGGTACTACAACGTGCAGAAGCGCCGCGGCCGACAGCTGGTGAACACCGGCCACGCCAGCCTTTGCAGCACGGCCATGCGCGGCTCGGCCTTGCAGGACTTCGCCGATGCCTGCCGATCGCGTCCGAAGTTCATCGACCTGGAACTGTGGCGCCGCCCGCGCGACCGGCGCCTGTTCGGCGGACACCGCGTTGTCGGCATCAAGGGCCTGCCTGGTCGCGGCGGCATCGGCATGGGGCACGACGCCGGGTTCAAGGGTGAGCCGGACCCCACCGGTGCGCTGCTGCGGGACTGGATCGGATGTGATGAGGAGGCGTATCGATGAGCCGGATTGGCATGACCATGAACATCACGGGCCTGGACGGGACGATAGGCACGCTCCAGAGCCTTCCCGCTGAAGTGGTGTCCAAGCGCGGCGGCCCGGTGAAGATGGCCCTCGCCCGCGGCGCGCGGATTCTTCGCGGGTACGCAAAGCAGAACCTTCGGGCTGCCATCGCCAACGCGCCCACCACGCGCAGTACCGGAGAGCTCGAGAAGCGCGTCATCGCCTCGCGCGGCAAGGCTCCGAACGGAACGAAAGGCGAGCGTTACCTGGTCCGGATCAAGAAGAAGGACTACCTCAATGCGGATGGCGTGCGCACCAATCCCCTGATGACGGCGAACCTGCTCGAATGGGGTTCAAGCCATCAGCCGGCAACCCCGTGGCTGAGGCCGGCAGTGATGCAACACGGTGGGCAGATCATCACCGCGACCCGAGATGACCTGACGCGCCGAGTGGATCTTGCCGTGAAGAAGCTGGCCGCTCAGAACGCGGGGACGCGCTGATGCTCCCGAAGGTGGCTCGAACCATCAGGACGCCGGCAGTTGCCGCAATTGTCGAGGATCGCATCGGGCGGCACGGACAGATATCCCCCACCGAGAAGCGTCCGTACGTTGTCTGGCAGGTGGTCAGCGGCCAGGCGTACGACAACCTGAGCGCGGCGCCCGGCGGCGACTTCACCACAGTGCAGATCGACTGCTACCACCCTACGGATGCCGGTGTGGAGCAGCTGGCCAAGGCAGTTCGCGACGCGCTGGATGCGGTCCTCATAGTCAACCGCGTAGCGATCAACAACGTCGATCCAGATACCAAGCTGTACCGCATCGGCCTCGAAGCCGATTTCATCGACCAGCGCTGAACGCTGGTCATCCGTAATGCCGCCCTCGCGCGGCCCTTCAGAGGAAACTGCCATGACCGAGGGCGTCGTCAAGACCCAGGGCACCCATCTGTTCTTCGTCAACCCGAATGCGGCCGGCGGCCCGGCGATCGTCAAATTCGCCTGCCCCACCGGCGCATCCGGCCTGGGCGGTGCTGCCGACCAGATCGAGTCCACCTGCCTGGATGCAACGGTGGACAAGGAGTACCAGCGCGGCCTGGGCAACCCGGGCCAAGTGTCCATCCCGTTCAACTACATCCCCAGCGACGCGTCGCACGACGCGCTGTTCAAGCTGAAGGACACCGGCGAGAACGTCAGCTGGTACATCGGCCTGAGCGACGGCACGGCAACGCCCACGCTCGACAGCGAAGACGAACTGGTCCCGCCGCTGGCCACAGCCCGCTCCGGATTCCTGTTCAACGGCTACATCTCCGACGTGAACATCGACATCGCCACCAACGAGATCGTGCGGGGCACGGTCACCGTCCAGCGCAGCGGCGGCGTCACCCGCTACGGTAAGCCGCTGGCCTGAGCCCATCCAAGCGCCCGGCGCCCCAGTGGCGCCGTGGCGCACCCTCCCTACGGAACTGTCCCATGACCGAGAACATCAACACCGCAGTGCCGCTGCTCGACCCTTCGCTGTTCATTTCTGACGACGTGCACGAGCGGGAGGTGAAGCTGGCCGATGGCCGCAAGAACACGTTCTTCATCCGTGAGCAGGATGCCGGAGTGCTGCGCGGCTTCTTCGCTGGGCAGGCAAGCGACGATCCGGACAAGCAGGCAGATTCAATGGCGAGACTGATCGCAAAGGCCATCTGCGATCCAGAGGGCAAGCCTGCGCTCTCGCTGGTGGACGCCAAGCGTCTGAAGTTCGCTGTCCAGATCGCCCTGACCCAGGCAATCAGCGAGGTGCACAGTTACCAGGGAAAGGACAGCTCGCCCGCCGCGGAAGCGGAGAGTGGTTCCGATACCAGCTCGCGCTGAGCCTCGGGAAGACCCTCGGCGAGATCGACGCAATGCCGGCCGCTGAACTGAACGGCTGGCGTGCCTTCTACGAGCTGTATCCGTTCGACGATCTGCACCGGTTCCACCGGCCGGCTGCAGTGATCGGCGGCGCCTTTGGCGGCAAATACGAAAGCATCATCGGCTTCCTCGCGCCTAGCCCGGACGATCCGGTTCTGAGCGACGCCGATCGCGATGTATCCAAGGCCCTCGGCTTCTAACCTCACTGGATTGAATCATGGCCACAGCTGGCTCCATCGTCATCGACCTGTTGATGAAGACAGGCTCGTTCGAGACCGATACCGAGCGCTCCGCGAAGTCGCTCAGAAAGCTCGGTAAGGACGCTGGCGATTCCGCCGCGAGCATCGGGCGTGCCTTCGGTCTGATCGGTGGCACCGTTGCTGGCGGCCTGGCCACGGCGGGCACTGCGGTACTCGGTTGGACCCGACAGCTGGTAGATGCTTCGGCGGAGCTGGAGAAGTTCTCCCGCCTGTCCGGAACCAACGAGCAGGTGTTCCAGCGCATGGCCGCCGGTGCGGCCACCGTTGGCATCCAGCAGGACAAGCTGGCCGACATCTTCAAGGACACCCAGGACAAGCTGGGTGATTTCCTGCAGACCGGCGGCGGCGCGATGAAGGACTTCTTCGAGCAGATCGCCCCGCGCATCGGCTTGACTGCGAAGGAGCTCCAGCACCTGAGCGGGCCGGAGGTGCTACAGAAGTACTACAGCGCCTTGGAGCAGGCCGGGGCCAGTCAGGCCGAGATGGTCTTCTACATGGAGGCCATCGCCAGCGATTCGTCGCTGCTGGCGCCGCTGCTGGCGCGGAACGGTGAGGGCTTCCGCAAGTGGGGCGATGAGGCGCAGCGGTTGGGCGCGGTGCTCGATGCCGACACCCTGAAGGCCATGAAGGAGGTGAAGGAACAGTCCAACTTGATCCAGCTGGCGTTCCAGGGCCTGAAGAATGAGGTCGCGGCCGAGCTGCTTCCGCAGTTCAAGGAGCTGACAGCGTTCCTGGGCTCGGACCAAACGAAGAGCGCGTTCGTCTCGATCACGAAGTGGGTGGGCGACTTGGCCGCCGAGATGGCCAACGGCGCCGTGCTGATCGTCAATTTCATCGACAAGGCCAACCAGCTGCGAAAGCTGGACGCGGGCGGAATGGTCGGCGACGCCGGCGAAAATGCCCTGAACACCCAGATGGCGCGGCTGACCGACCAGATCAACTACGCCAAGAAGAACACCTCAGGCTTGTTCGGCCTTCCGCTGACCGACGGGCAGGAGGAAGCCCGCCTGAAGCGCATCAATGACCTTGAAGCCAAACGGCTCGACATCCAGAGGGAACTGACAAAGCGGTACAGGTCGGAGGCCGCCGGCGAGAGCTTCAAGGGGGTGACTGGCTCGGTAGATAGCACAGCGCGTATTCCTGGGAGTGGTTCAGCTACCGGGGCAGGTGCTGCTGGAGCTTCGGATCGGCGTACGGGCGCCTTGACCAAGGAAAAGTCGCTGCTGGAGCAGATCGCGGAGGACTACGAGGCGTTGTACGGCGCCGGCAGCAGCCGAGCCGATGACCAGATAGCAAAGCTGGAACGAGAGATCGCTCTGCATGGCGATCTGAGCGAATCGGCAAAGCTGAACTACGACATCCAGACCAACGCCTTCGGTGCGCTGAGTGAGGCACAGGCGGAGGTGCTCCGCAACTTGGCCGCGGTGAAGGACGCGCAGGACGACTTCGCCGCTCTCTACGGAGACGGTCTACAGGATCTGGCCAGCAAGACCCAAGAAGCGAACAGCCAGATGAGCGTCTTTGCCGACCAGGCCGCCCGCAACATGCAGGACGCCTTCGCCGACTTCCTGTTCGATCCGTTCTCCGAAGGGGTGGGTGGCATGGTGCAGGGATTCGCCAAGGCCCTGCAGAAGATGGCCGCGCAGGCAGCTGCGTCGCAGATCTTCAAGATGATCGGCAGCTGGGCGAGCGGCTACAGCGGCGCCGGTGCCGGCTGGGTCAACGCGATCGGCTCGGCCATTGGCTCGTCAGGTGGACGCGCTGGCGGTGGTCCGGTAGCGGCAGGAAGCATGTATCGCGTTGGCGAGGGCGGTCGTCCGGAGCTGTTCGACCAAGGTGGAAAGACCTACCTGATTCCTGGCGATGCCGGATCCGTCCGCCCCATCACCGCAGGGCTCCCTGCTTCTTCGATGGCCGGTGGCGCCGGTCCCACCAATCAGTTCAACACTACCCTCAACGTCACCTCGGAAGGCACCAGCACCACCCAGCAAGGAAGTGGGGACGAAAAGGGGCAGCAGATCCAGAGGGCGTTCCTGGCAATGATCAATCAGTGGGCCGTGCAGCAGTCTCGCCCGGGCGGCCTCTTCCACCAGATGAGCGTGCGCAATGGCTGAGGTATTCACCTGGTGCGTGCGCACCGAGATCACCGGCACCGGTGACTTCCGTACCCGTGAGGCGCAGTTCGGCGACGGCTACCGACAGACCGCCGCCGATGGACTGAACAACGAAACGCAGCAGTGGCCGATCTCGATGGTTGGCCGCGAGTCGAAGGTTGGCCCGGCGCTTGCCTTCCTGCGCGCGAGGAAAGGGGCCGTGTCCTTCCTGTGGACGCCACCGCTGGGCGTTCAGGGCCTGTACTTGTGCAAGACCTACACCATTATTCCCCATGGCAATGGCTTGTTCACGCTCAATGCCACATTCGAACAGACGTTCCAGCCGTAAAGGAAGACCATGACCATCGAGATCATTGACACTGTCACGGATCACGGGACGTATAAAGGCGACCCAGCAAAAATCGCCTTTGAGAAGGCAAACTCAAATTTCGCCCAAGTCGCAGGACCGCTCGGTGTTTCAGCGATATCAGGGGCGGGCCTCAAGATCACGCGCACTGGAGCAAATTCGGTATCCGTAAGCGAAGGATTCGCCTACGTCCCGGGGCTCAACAAGGTCGTGGTGCTGGCTTCACCAGCCGTGTCAACGGGGTTGGCTGTCCCTGCGGGTACGTATCTCCACGGCTACCTGTATGAGTCTTCGCCCGGGCAGGGAGCAGTAGAGTGGGTAACCACCGCGATGTCGGCGCCATACAGTGGTTCTGCCAGGACCAAGTCGGGTGATACAACTCGTCGCTACATCGGAAGCATTCGATCCATTGCAGCGAATACCCTCGCGAAGTTCATACACAATCCGGCGAACAACGCCGTCCGCTACTTGGAAGACATAAACCAGAGCTTCCTTCGTCCGCTCGTCAATGGGGTCAGTACCACAAGCACCAACATCAGCTGCTCGAACTGCGTGCCGGCAAGCGCCCGAATTATCAATGTGTTCGCAGAGAACGTCGCTGACAGCAGCGGCGCCTTAGTGTTCATTTCTAACAGTGAATCAGGGCCAGCCGGAAGTGGAAACATTCTGGCATTCCTGCGCACAGGTGGCGTCCTGTATGGCGAACTTACGCTGGATTCGAGCCAGCAGTTCAACTATGCGAGAGCTGTGAGCAGCACCGGTGGGCTCACTGTTTGGTGCAACGGCTATGTTTTCGAGAGGTAACCATGTACGCGATCACAGAGCTTGGATTCCGCGTCATAGCTAGCGCCGACGACCTGGCCGAGGGCGAAATAGCAGTCGAAGAGGTTCCGGAATCACTTTGGGGTTCAATAGCGAGGCAGGATGCCATTCGACGCAGGGATGATGCGCTGAGGGACACAGCGTTGGCCTTATGGCCGGATTCACCGTTGAGCGAGGAGAAGCGGGTTCTGATATTGGAGTATCGCCGCCTCCTTCGAGAACTGCCCGATCACCCTGGCTTTCCTGAATGTGAGTTTCCGGAGTCACCGATCCCATGATTACTGCTGATGCTCAACAGCTCGAGCCGGGCGGGCGAATCACCTTGTTCGAACTGGACGCCAGCAGCTTCGGTGCAGACCAGCTGTTCTTCCACGCCCACCTGCAGTCTGGCGTGATCTGGTGGCAGGGCCAGGAGTACGGGCCGTGGCCCATCGAAGCAACCGGCTTCGCGCGCACCAGCGATCAGCCGCCGAACCCTCGGCTGAAGGTGAGCAACATCGATGGCCGGATCACGGCTCTATGCCTCCTTTTCGACGACCTGGTGGGCGCGCGAGTAATCCGCCGTCAGACGCTTGCCAAGTACCTGGACGCGGCGAACTTCCCCGACGGCAACCCGACGGCTGACCCGAATGAGCACTTCCTGGACGAGATCTGGTTCATCGAGCGCAAGGTCGCTGAGGACAAGCAGATGGTCGAGTTCGAGCTGACCACGGCCATCGACCTCAACGGTGAGCAGCTGCCCGGGCGGCAGGTTATCGCCGGCGTGTGCGGCTGGCTGATCCGTGGCGGCTACCGCGGGCCCTACTGTGGCTACAACGGCCCGGCGGTCGCCGATGCCAACGATGTGCCCACGACGGACCCGGCGCGTGACCAGTGCGGGGGCAGGGTTGGCAGTTGCAAGCTACGCTTTGGCGCGGACAAGCCGCTGCCATACGGGGGCTTCCCGGCCGCTGGCCTGCTGCGCACCTGAAGCGCCTAACAATTCCGCACCCTACAGCCCGCCTTGCGCGGGCTTTTTCTATGAGCGAACCATGGAACTGACCACCCTGCAGGCTGTCCAGGCGCACGCCGTGGCCGAGTACCCGCGCGAGTGCTGCGGGCTGATCGTGGCCGGTGCTGATGGCGAGGCCTACCTGCCGTGCCGAAACGTGGCCACCACGCCCAGCGAGCACTTCCGGCTGCCGGCCGAGGACTATGCCGATGCCGAGGATATCGGCGCGGTGCTGGCCGTCGTGCACAGCCACCCGAATGCACCAGCCACGCCCTCGGACGCGGACCGAGTCATGTGCGAAGCCAGCGGCCTGCCGTGGCACATTGTCAGCGTGGGCCAGGTCACCGGTGCCGAACCCGAGTGTGGCGACCTGCAATCGATCGAGCCGGCCGGCTACGTCGCACCGCTGGTGGGTCGGCAGTTCGCCCACGGCATCCTCGACTGCTACACGCTGGTGCGGGACTTCTATGACCGAGAGCTGGGGATCAGCCTCAGCCAGTACGACCGCGACGATGACTGGTGGGAGAAGGGGCAGGACCTATACAGCCTGGAGCGGTTGAGCGCCGAGGGCTTCAACCTGATCGAGGGCGCCCCGCAGCGCGGCGACATGGTGCTGATGCAGATCCGGTCACCTGTCCCAAACCATGCCGGCGTCTATCTCGGCGACGGCCAGATGCTGCACCACATGCACGGCCGCCTGTCGGAGGTGATCACCTACGGCGGCATGTGGGCCGAGCGCACCCGTTACATCGTCCGCCACAAGGAGGCAGCCCGTGTCTGAGCGCCTGCGCACCATCCGCCTGTACGGCCAGCTGGGCAGCCGCTTCGGGCGCTCGTTCCGCTTGGCTGTGAACAGCCCGGCCGAGGCCGTGCGCGCGCTCTGCGCGATCCTTCCGGGCTTCCAGCAGTACCTGGCTCGGGCGAAGGAGAACGGCATGGCTTTCGCCGTCTTCGTCGGTAGGCAGAACCTGACGAAGGATCAGCTGCAGGACCCGCCAGGCAATGAGGACATCCGCATTGCACCGGTTCTGCTCGGCAGTAAGCGTGGAGGTGCCCTCCAGACGATCATCGGCGTGGTGCTGATCATCATCTCTTATGTCTTCCCAGTGACCGCCCCCTACTTGCTGGAGCCCGGTATCGCGATGGTCATCGGCGGCGTTGTGCAGATGCTTGGGCCGCAACCGAAGGGCTTGGGCTCGCAGGATAGTCCTGAGAACCGTCCGAACTACAGCATGAACGGCACCGTCAACACCCAGGCACAAGGCAACCCGGTGCCAGTGGCGTATGGCGGCCATGACACCAAGGGGATGCTGACCGGTTCCGCAGTCATCAGCGGCGGCATCATGGCGGAGGACCAGCTTTGAACCTGCCCATCGCAACTCCTATCGCGCGTGCCGTGCAGCTGGCCGGCGCCGGTGGCAAGAGTGGCAGCAACGGCCGCACGCCCGTGGAAACTCCCGACAGCCTGCACTCGATGGCTGTTGCAAGAATCATCGACTTGGTCAGCGAGGGTGAAATCCGTGGCCTGGTCGCCGGCAATCAGTCGATCTACCTGAACCAGGTTCCCATCCAGAACCCGGACGGTGGGCTGAACTTCGCCGGCGTCACCGTGGATACCCGGTCCGGGACGCAGGACCAGGAGTACATCCCCGGCTTCCCATCCGTGGAGAATGAGATCGGGGTCAATGTCGAACTGCGCAGTGATCAGCCGATCGTGCGCACGGTGAGCGGGTCAGACCTATCGGCAGTTCGCATCCGGCTGGCCGTGCCAGCACTGCAGAAGGTCGACGAAGCGAATGGAGACCGCAACGGGTATTCCATCAGCTACGCGGTGGACCTCTCCGTTGACGGCGGCGCCTACACGACGGTGCTCAATGACGCGATCACCGGCAAGACGACCACGCAGTACGAGCGCAGCCGCCGCATCGACCTGCCTGCGGGATCACAGTGGCAGATCCGTATCCGCCGGCTTACCCCCAACCAGAACAATTCTCTGATCTCGGACACAGTGAACGTGCTCTCGATGACCGAGATCATCGACGTGAAGCTGCGCTACCCGAACTGCGCCCTGGCTGCGGTCCAGGTGGACGCCAGCGCCTTTCAGAGCGTGCCGTCGCGTTCCTACCGCATTTGGGGACGCATCGTCCGCGTGCCGAGTAACTATGACCCCATGGGCCGTACCTACAGCGGGGTGTGGGACGGCACCTTCAAAGCTGCATGGACAAACAACCCAGCATGGGCGTTCTTCGACATCGTCACGAACGACCGCTTCGGCCTGGGCAACCGTATCCCTCTTGACTGGGTGGATAAGTGGCGGCTTTACCAGATTGCCCAATATTGCGATCAGCTCGTCAGCGACGGGCAGGGCGGTCAGGAGCCACGCTTCACCTGCAGCCTGTATCTCCAGACGCGAGCAGACGCGTACAAAGTGGTGCAGGACATGGCCAGTATGTTCCGTGGCATCAGCTTCTACGCTGCTGGGCAGGTCATGGCCTCCGCTGACATGCCGAAGGATCCAGGTGCCACATTCAGCCCGGCCAACGTGATCGATGGACAGTTCCGCTACGAAGGCAGCGGCCGCAGGGCTCGGCACACCGTGGCATTGGTGTCATGGACCGATCCTGACGACTTCGGTCGCCAGAAGGTTGAGCCAGTGCAGCATCTGGATGGTATCGCACGCTATGGTGTGAACCAGACGGAGGTGACCGCCATCGGCTGCCATTCGCGTGGCCAGGCGCAGCGGATCGGCAACCACATCCTTTTCACGGAGACCCTTGAAACCGAGACGATTCGATTCGCCGTCGGCCTTGACTCTCTGAACTGCATGCCTGGTGACGTGATCCAGGTGTCAGATCCCAACCGCGCAGGTCGTCGGAACGCTGGTCGGATTCGTGCGGCGACCGCCAACAGTCTGACGCTGGACCTTGTGCCGGACACAATGGACGTCGGGGATACGCTACGCGCCACGCTCCCCAGCGGCGGGACGGAGGCAAGGACGGTCAATGGCGTCAACGCATCGACAGGAGTCGTTACCGTATCGGCCCCGTGGAGTGCTGTGCCAGTTCCGCAGTCGGTATGGGCAACGGAGTCTAGCGAGCTGGTGCTACAGCTGTTCCGTGTGATTGGCATCGAAGAAGGCGAGGGGCTGACCTTCAACGTGACAGCACTGAAGCACGTCCCCGGCAAGTACGCCGCGATCGACGACGGCACCCGTCTGGAGCTGCCGCCGATCAGCATCATCCCGCCCAGCGTGCAGCCGCCGCCGACCAACGTGGCGCTTTCCTCGCATGTGGTGATCGAGCAGGGCATAGCCACCCCGACGCTGACCATCCAGTGGGACGCGGCAGACAAGGCCATCGCCTACGACGTGGAGTGGCGCCGGGACGACCTGAACTGGGTTCGCGCAGGCCGGGTGGCCACCAGCAGCATCGAGGTGCCCGGCATCTACGCTGGCCAGTACCTCGCGCGCGTGCGGGCGGTGAACGCGCTCAATGCCGTCTCGCTGCCGGCCATGAGCCCGCTGACCACAATTGCGGGCAAGACCGAGCCGCCGCCGGCGGTGACCTCGCTGACCGCCACGTCCATCGTGTTCGGCATCCGACTGGCGTGGGCATTCCCACCCGGGGCGACGGACACGCAGCGCACCGAGATCTGGCGCAGTCCCAGCCCCAATCGCGAGACCGCGACGAAGCTGGGCGACTACGCCTACCCGCAGAACCGCCTTGAACTAGATGGCCTGGCTGCCGGTGCTCGTTTCTTCTTCTGGGCGCGGCTTGTGGATCGGTCCGGCAACATCGGCCCTTGGTATCCGGAAGGCACCGGGGTGATGGGCGAGGCCAGCACCAACCAGTCCGACTACGACGCCTACTTCGCCGGCAAGATCAGCGAGAGCGCGCTGGGCCAAGCGCTGCGCGAGAAGATCGACAGCATCGACCAGATCGTGCCGCTGATCTGGGACGCTGCTGCGACCTACGAGCCGGGCCAGACGGTGGTGCACAACGGGAAGATCTGGAGCTGGCAGGGAACCGAGCCGGGGAACGAGGAGCCACCGGGTACGAACTGGCAGGACGTGGGGGATGCGATTGCTCAGGCCGGTGCCATCGTTGGTCGCGTCAACACCTTGGAGCTGGAGGTCAACGATCCCGAAACCGGTCTGCAGGCCATCGGCCGTAAGACAGATGGCCTGTTTGCCCAATTGGACGTGCAGGCGGCTGGTGATCAGGACTGGGGCGCTGGCGACGAGACTGTGTTCGCTGGCTCGGTGACCATCCAGACCGTGATCGCCGAGGGTGACCGGGCGCTCGCAGAGCGTGTGGACACCGTGGAAGCATCCATCGGCGATATCGACCTTGGGGGCATCCAGGCATCAGTGCAGCAGGTCAGCCAGGCAGTGGTTGACCTCAATGGCAGGGTGAGCGCGACGTATACCCTGCGCGCCCAGGTCACCTCCGACGGACGCATCTACGGCGCCGGCTTCGGCCTGGGTGTCGAGCAGCAGCCCGACGGCAGCTTCCAGAGCCAGGCACTGTTCCAGGTGGATCGGTTCGCGCTGATCAACATCGCCAACAACGTGACGACAGCGCCGTTCGTGGTGCAGAACGGCCAGACCTTCATCAGCCAGGCGTTGATCGGCACCGGCTGGATCCAGAACGCGATGATCGGGGATGTGATCCAGTCGACGGCTGTCGGTGCTGGCGGACTGCCTCGCTGGAAGCTGGACAAGAACGGCAGCCTTACGATGAACGGCCCGGTCGGTGGTGGGTCATTGGCGATAAATGACCGAAACATCTTCGTCCGCACCGCCGGCGGGCAGCCGTTGGTCGCCCTCGGGGATGGAATCTGATGGCAACCGGAATGCGGGTCTGGAACCCCGATGGTTCCATCAAGTTCGAAGTCACGACCCGCCTGACCCGGCTGCTGGGTCAGGTGCAGACTGGCAATCAGGACGGGTATCTGGATGTTCCCAACCAGGGAAACCAGGTCTTCTTCTTCATCATCTCCAATAACCCGGCGCAGCCGACTCGCGGGATACCGGTGATCGGTGTTTCTGGGAATCGCCTGTCGTGGACGTTCATGGAAAACGTCCGCACACCCTGCACTCTCTACTATGGACTCTGGTGATGGCGACTGGCTTCAAGGTCTGGACCAACAATGGAAGCGTCCTCACAATCGACGAGTCCTATGAGAACCTGTCGCTCTATAGCTCGGGGACAGGGCAGACATCCGCCGCGGATGCGTCATTGGCATATGGGCTGTATACGCTAACGCTCACGCTGCCAAGCGCGGCCATTCCTCAGCTGGCATTGCGGACCCACGACCCTTCGAAGTACATCGGGATCGTGGGGGCGTCGGCCAATGGCAACATCTACAGCTTCCTGATTCGAACGCAGGGTGGGCCGGTCGATTTCAGCTGGTACATCTTCACCATCCCTGCATACATTGCGGCGAGCACCGTCGGCATGAAGGTGTGGCGCCCCAGCGACGGGCGCCTGGTGTTCGACACAGGGATGAGCTGGATGCGGGTGGCGGGGCAACTCTTGGGGGCCGATGCTTCGGTGCAACTACCCGACCCATCGCGGACCTATGCCGTCGCGTTCGCTGCGGCAGCCATGAATCAGGTCAGGCAATGGCAGAATCAACCCGAGACACAGCCGGCAGTGGTGGCTCAGACCACCAACATCATCGGCGCACGCGTGCTCAATGGGGTTCTGTCAAGCCTGAGCATGCGCGTGGATGTGACACAATCCTCCCCAGGCACGCCGGCCGACATCGGATACATCTCCAACGGCGTGGCCGCCTACTTGGCTCTGGACATCACCGGGTACTGACCGGCCGATCCTTGGTGCGGCCTTCCTGATAACGAACCACGTTGCCAAACGCGACGTATCCGCCGGGGCGCTTGAAGTTCTCTGCTGAGAACCCGCGCTGGCTTCCCTCATCGCTGGTAGTGGTGTGAAAGGTGATACCTGTCGACGTGAAGCCGGCCACAGTGTTGGCCAAGTCAATGTCGCACTTCTTCCAGGTGTTGCTCGTGCCCAAGCGGATCCCGAACCGCTCCCCCGACTTCCCGATCACACCGCAGATGGAAACGCGCCGCTGTCCCGTGACCTCGATAGCCTTCGGGCTGATTCGAGCGACGAACCCGTCCATCGTCTCGCCAGGCGTCGAAATCTCTTCGTAAAGCTGGGTGGGGTCCTGCGCTGAAGCGGCGAGGACTGGACTGGCTACGACGGCGGCCAGAACTGCGGAAAAGATCGATACGCGCATGACGCTCTCCTTGTGTTGTGCTGCGAACAAGGGAGAGGTTACGCCCAATCCAGGGCAGGTGCCTTACGGAAAACCGTTCGCGTTTGGCTGCCGCGAACGTTCGAACACGCCTCACGTCGACCGATCATTGAGCCTGGCGGCGACCAACTTGCAGTAGTGCCCAGACCCAGCCAGATCCCATGAACAGGCCGGCGAGCCATGCCAAGTCCTGAGCGTAGGCCGTGAAGTCGCCCAGCTCATCGGCTGACCCCCAGCTGTTTGGCATCCAAGACAGCATGAAGGCAACGCCGGCACCGGTGATAGCGGCCGCAGCTATCCAGGCCAGCACCTGCAGAACGATGCCGACGGTACGGTAGCGGCCGCCCGGCGTGTATAGGCTGCGGACCCAGTCGGGGAACAGCCATGAAGCCAGCTGCAGGTGCACTAGAGCCGCTAAGGATAGGGTCGACCCAGTGATCGCTATAAAGAGAACGGCTGTCTGCATAGTGAAACTCCCTCCATGGCATCGGCGCGGATTGTGCCACGGGTTCACCCTTTACGATGAGACGCAGTTGCCTGCCTCAGGCCACGGGCTGCAGAAGATCCTCGCGGTTATTCCGCGGCGTGTTCACCGCACGGCTGACGCGGTAGGCCTCCATGGCCGGCGTCTCGCTGGCCAGCAGCATCGCCATGGCGTCGTCCGGGCTGGCGGCCATCCACTCATCGATCTGGCCGGCCTGCAGCCACACCGGCATGCGGTCGTGGATGTCGGCCGATACGCCGCTGCTGTCGCCGGTGATGATGGTGAAGGTGCCGAGGTTGCCGTCGGGCAGGAGAGGGCTGGTGTCCTCCCAAAGGCCAGCGGCCAGCAGCGGCCCGGTGGCGTGGATGAACCATGGATCTTTCTTCCCGTCCTCTGGGCTCACCGACCACTCGTAGTAGCCGGCCATGGGGATCACGCACCGGCGCTTCTTGAACGCCGATCGGAAGGCCGGTTTGGTGGCCACCGTCTCGATCCGGGCGTTGATGGTCGAGCCCTGCAGGCCCTTGACCTTCGCCCAGAACGGCAGCAGGCCCCAGGCCAGCCGCGTCACCTGCCGGCCTTCGCCGCGGTCCAGGATCACCGACGCTCGCTGCGTGGGCGCGAGGTTGAAGCTGGGCTGGATCTCGGCCAGGCCGGGGGCAAGGTCAGCCAGGCCCGGCTGGCCAAAGTCGACGACGGGGAGCTGGACGAATCGGCCGCACATAGCCGGAGCGTAGCCCGCCGGCCCGTGGCCGGGGCGTGTAGGAGGCCCCAGGCGGAGGGGCCACTCGGCATGTCAAGTCTGGCCGTGTGACACCGGTCCGCGTTAGCATCGCGTCCCCTCTGGCGGTGCCGGGGCAATTGGATACACTACCCCGCATGACGAGCATCACCATCCCCGGTGGCCTGCTGGTTGCCATCGAGGGAATCGATGGGGCCGGCAAGTCGACCTTGGCCAAGGGCCTGACCGAGCGGCTTCGCGCCCACGGCGTGGCCGTTTCGACCAGTAAAGAGCCGACCAATGGCCCCTGGGGCACCAAACTTCGTCAATCTGCTGAATCCGGCCGCTTGAGCCCTGAGCAGGAAGTCGAGTACCTGCTGGCTGATCGTCGCGATCACGTCGAGCAGTTCATTGAGCCAGCCCTGCAGCGCGGCGAAGTGGTGATCCTGGATCGTTACTTCCCGTCCATGGTGGCTTACCAAGGCGCTGCCGGCCTGCCGGTAGAAGACCTGTCGAAGGCGAATGACTTCGCGCCGCGGCCACACCTTATGTTGCTGCTGGACGTCGAGCCGGCCACAGGGCTGGAGCGGATTCGTGCGCGCGGCGACCGGCCCAACCACTTCGAGAACGAAGACAATCTGGCCCTATGCCGGCAGATATTCCTCGGCATGCCGGAGCGCACCAAGTGCGTGATCGACGCCTCGAAGTCGGAGGCGGACGTCCTTGAAGATTCCTATGCCCTGCTTATCCGCCAGTTCGCCCAGAACATCGGCGGCCTGTCGCTGGAGAACATCGGAAAGGTGGGCGCCCTGATGGAAGGGCACCTGTCTTAATCCGGTCAGGATTCAATCGCAGCATCTGCGACGGCCGGCCGTATCCTTCCCGCCATGCTTCCCATGCACGGCTATCAAGGTTTCCGCACCGCACCTCCACCCTCCGGCTGGGTCCGCCTGAGGGACACATGGGTGCTGTGGTGGAGTGGCCGGCAGATCGCCCAGGTTTCGCCGGCGAAGGAGCGCGGGGTGCGTGTGCACCTCGATGCCCGGAAGATGTGGCAGACCAAGGATGTATGGGCGGCGAGCGTTGACCAGGGCAAGCGCTACGCCGAGCGGTGGTGCGCGGCCAGGCTCTACCCAGAGATGCGGCTGCGAGCCGCTGTGGCTCGGATGGTAGACGGCTCCCCGGGGGAACCTCTACCGCCGCTGCCCGGCCTGCCGCCGACACCCGAACAGCTGCAGCAGGCCCGGCGTCTGGCCGAGGCGGGGGCGAAGGAGCTGGAGCGGGTCAAGGAAGCGCTGGCGCCAATCCGTCCGCCGTCGGCGACGAAGCCCAGGGCGAAGGACCCGCAGAAAACGCGGGTAAGGGCAGCGCTGCGGGATCTACGGCGCGGGGTGTGAGAGTAAAATGGACCCAAGCTGGTCCCGGCCACGTCGCAAGCCATTGATTGAAATGGCGATGAAATCCCCCTCCTAAGGGGAAGGTCGCCCGTTCGAATCGGGCCGGGGTCACCATAATCAATGGCTTAGGCCATTCGGCGCATAGCCATTCGGCGCATAGCGTCTACTCCACTGTTTTCGGCATATCCATGCCGTTTGGTCACAGTAGTCACAGTCGGTCTGCGTCTGCGAATCTATCTGGCAGGAAGCCGAGCGCGCGGGGTGTCCTTCATGAGCGTGGCGCGAATGGCGGCGAGCCTTTCCGCCGACGTTCGGGCGGAGCGCATCACGGCATCGATGCCAGGCTTCCAGCGGGTCAGCTTTTCGGTTTCGTGGTTCCAGTGGAGGATGTCCCGTATCGCGACGCCGTCCACAACCCGCATCACCAGATGGTTGCCGGTTCCATTCGACGCGAGCGCCACAAGATCAAGTGATCGAAGGTGCATTCCCCACGCACCGCGCAGGTTCTCATACGTGACCGATCCGGCCGTCTTCCGCGGGTTGCCAGGGTCAAAGACCGGGAAAAATCGCCACCCACCCGGTAGCTCGGTGCCGTTGTGCGTGAGCCAGACGGCCCTGAGTTCAACTGGAAACACAACGCACAGCTCCCGCTCTGCCTCATCAATGAGCGCCGCAGTGGCAACGGTGGTACCTCCCTGCATCGTCGTCTCCTTTGTTCGGGACTGCCGATTGTACGAAACGAGCATCGGGCCGGGGTTACCAAAATCAATGAGTCAGGCAAGCGCAGTGGCGTGCAATTCCCACTGTTTCCCGCATATCCACAGGATTTGGTCCCAATGGTCCCAGCGGCGCCGGTCAGTACCGGAGCTTCGCCACGGCGCCATCATCGCCTTCAGGCGTCAAATGGGCGTAGTACTTCTCGGTCGTGGCGTAATCAGCGTGCCCGGCCAGGATCTGCACCCTTCGCAACGGCACCCCGGCCATGACCATGTGGGCGCAGAAGGTGTGCCGTAGCCGGTGGAGGCTGCCGCCGATTCCCGCACGCTTGGTATCCGAGGCGAACCAGTCGGATACCGTGTCCTTGTGCACGGCGACCAGCGTATCGGGTAGGTGGCGCAGCGCCCAGCGCGCATACCGATTCAGTGGCACCTCGCGCCACTTGCCCGACTTCGTGCGTCCCTGGCCATCTTCGTCCGGATCGCTCTCGACCCTGAGCCTGCGCCCGGCCACCGAGTCCTTGCCCAGTCCGACCAGCTCCCCGCGGTACAATCCCGTGTGGGCCATGAACAGCCACAAGGGGCGCCCGGCGGGAGTTCGCACGGTACCGCTTGCGCATCGCCGCCCGGTCGTAGATCCGCGGCGAGCTGAAGCAGCCGCGCGACGGCAGCCAGCACTATCTGATTCACAAGATCGGCCATCTGATGATCGACAACGTGGAAGGTTGGGAGCAGCTGGACCCGCATGACGCGGTGAAGCGTCTGCCCACGTCGGGCGCATCGACGCGTGCCCGCAACAGCGCCGGCGCCATGGATTACGTCCTGCAGCCTGTCCAGCCTTCGCACTTTGCCGTTGTTGCCGGCTGGCTCGACTCACCTGAGGCGACCCTGCGCTGGGCAGGTCCCGGCGTTCCCTTCCCCTTGCCTGCCGAAGCCTTCGCCGCTGCATTGGCGTTGCCTTCGCGTCCAGGCTGGACACTGCAGGATGCCGACGGCGCCTGCCTGGGCTTCGGCCAGTATTGGCAGACAACACCTGACAGCATGCACATCGGGCGCATCATCGTGTCGCCGCAGGCGCGCGGCCGTGGCCTGGGCCGGGAATTGATGACCGCATTGTGCGCCGAAGCCCTTCGCAGCAGCGCTGCCGTGCAACTGACGTTGAAGGTCTATAGGGACAATCAGGCGGCCGTGGCGCTGTACCGCGACCTCGGCTTCGTCGCCAGCGAAGACGCCTCCACGCCTGAGCTGCTGTTCATGGCATGCCGTACAACCTGAGCGGGAAAGGGCAGGGCTCTGCACTCCCGCTGCACATCCTGTGCACGCGCTGCTGCAAGCGGACTCGGCAGTCTGGTGCCGTCCCCATCGGTTGCCTAGGAGCGCCCCCATGAATACCCCCGGCACCCCCAAGCCTTCCTGGCGCCAGCGCAACGTGCTGCTGACCGTCGCCGCCGTGCTGCTGGTGATCGTGCTGATCCTGCTCTTCGTGCCCTGGTAGAAGCCTGGCTGCCGCCAAGCGCGGCGCGATCCCCCTTCCACTTCAGCTCCCGCCGGTAGCCCATGGCCCGGCGGTTTTTCTGTGTGCGCCCCACGCCGGATGCATCGCGCCGGCTCCGAAAATGCGTGACGAATTGCCGGAAAGGGCGGTGCGGCTGCCGGATCCGTGCACGAGGCCCCCGGGGCCCGTTGCTACAACTGTGTTCGTGGGGCCGGCGCCAGATTTTGCAAACTTAAATGTGACCTACATCACACAAGTGTTTGTATTGTGTTATCTTCGTCACAGTTTTGCGAACCTGACCAACAGGGTCCAGGGACGGTTGTAGTCGCCACGGAACCGGCAGACACGCATTCGTACGCGTCTCCGGGTCCGGCAGAACCCTCCCCGGTACCCACTGAACAGCGGCTCCCCTGTGGGGCTGATGACGGGGAAAAACCAACATGTGGCAGTCGACGACGTCGCGCATCAGCGCGGGCGGTGAATCCGTTCATCCTGAAAAAAGTGCACATCCCGGCCGGACCGGGCGATGGCTGGCCGCCGGTCTGCTGTTGCTGCTGCTGTCGGTGCTGCTGCCATCGTCGGCCTGGGCCGCGGCCTACGCGACCGGCGGCACCAGCCCGTACCGCAACACGGTGCTGTGGCTGACCTGGGGTGGCGGCACGGACCTGGGCACTGCCGGGGTCACGCTCAACAATGGTGATACCTCGTCGATCTCGATGCCGGTGGCCGCGGGCATCAACCTCAGTGTCAGCTGCAGTCTGGCCAACATCAGTGGCGGCGGACTCCTGCAGAGTTATCGCCCGGGCAGCTTCAGCGGCGACAGCCTGGACGACCTGTACAACGTCGGTGGCACCGGTGGCGCCAACCAGCTGATCGCAGGCATCTCGCGCAGCAGCGGTACATCCTCTTTCGAAATCAACTGCGTCTCGACCCTGGGCGGTGCGCCGTATCGCCTGCGCGGCGTGGTGATGGCCGACGCCGAGTCGATCAACAACAGTGGCGAGTTCGTCGAAGCCAGTGCACTGGGCACCTGGAACGTGGTGGAGATGCGCAAGAACCTCAGCGCAGGTGCCTACAACGTGACCAAGTCCAGCAGCGGCGGCAACAGCGTGATCCGCTTCGGGCCGGGCAACGACAACAACACCGCTGCGGTCACCTTCCTCAATTTCGACAATGCCGCGCACGCGCCGGGCAACCTCGCGGTGAACATGGGCTTCTCGATGCGCGGCGGCGGCACCACCGCCATCGCCATCGGCCTGCTGGTGCCGTACGCCGACTTCGGCGATGCGCCGCAGAGCTACGGCGACGCCATGCATGTGGTGGACGACCTTCAGTTCCGCCCGGATGGCCTGCCGGTCAACGCCACCCCCACCAACATCAACACCGCCGGCTATACGCCGGGTGGCCTGGCACCGCCGCTGACCGATTTCCTCGGCACGATGGGTCCGGATACCGAGCAGAAGAGCAGCTACAGCGCCGATGCGAAGGGTGACGACAACTTCCCTTCGGGCAATCCCAACGAAGAGAACGCCTGGCCGGCGAGCTACGTGCTGACGGTGATGCAGGCCGGTACCCAGATCAGCCAACCGGTGGCGTGCGTGGGCAGCGGCAGCGTGGCCGGCTGGATCGATTTCAATCGCAACGGCACATTCGACCCGGGCGAGCGCAGCAACATCGCTGCATGCAGTGGTGGCGGGGCCAACCTGAGCTGGACCGTGCCCGCGCAGGTAAGCGCAGGTAGCAGTTACGTGCGCCTGCGCTATGCGACCAATGCGGCGCAGATCCAGCAGCCGACCGGCGTGGCCGACGACGGCGAAGTGGAAGACCACCTGATCACCATCACCGCACCCGCGCTGAAGGTGGTGAAGAGCAACAATGCCACCGGCGGCATCTGGAACTACGGCCAGGCCGGCACCCAGTACACGCTGACGATCAGCAACACCACCAACGTGCCGACCGGCAATCCGCCGAACGTGCCGGCGGGTGTCATCACCGTGCGCGACCAGTTGCCGGCAGGGATCGTGCCGAACTGGACCGGTACCCTCAGCAGTGGCAGCTGGAGCTGTACGGCGAGCGGCCAGGCGGTGACCTGCACCAGCAGCCAGGTACTGTCGGCAGCCGGCACCGCCGGTGACAGCAGCAGCTTCACCCTGCCGGTGACCGTGTCCGCATCGGCAAGCGGCCTGTTGCGCAACCACGCCAGCGTCGGCGGTGGCTACGATCCGTTCAATGGTGGCAATCCGCCCGCACCGGGCGAGGCCTGCACCGATGCCAACCATTGCACCCGCAGCGATGTGACCGTTCCGGTTACACGGGTGAGCTACGCGAAACGCTCCAACACCACCGGTCCGGTGGCGGTGGGGGCGACGGTGAGCTACACCGTGGATGTCACCATTGCCGACGGCAACAGCCGCGACGTGCTGACCCTGACCGATACCCTCGGCACCGGTCTGGATTTCGCCAGCGTGACCAACGCCGGCGCCTTTACCTGCAATGCGGCCAATCCGCTGGTGTGCACGCTGCCAGCGGGCACCGTACCGGGTACCTACAGCCTGACCTATGCGGCCACCGTCAACGCGCAGGCCAGCGGCCAGGTGGTCAACACGGTGGTGGGCACCGGCACCGACACTCCCACCTGCAGCAGCAACTGCACCACCACCACGCCGGTGGCGGCGCCGCGCATCTCGGTGTCCAAGGCCAGCGCTACGGCCGGCCCGGTCGCGGTGGGCGACAGCGTTGCCTACACGGTGAGCGTGGTCGTGGCCGATGCGCGCACCACCGCTGCCGTCACATTGACCGATACCCTGGGCACTGGCCTGGACTTCGGCGGCATGACCAATGCCGGCGGCTTCATCTGCGTGCCCGGCAATCCGCTGGTGTGCACGCTGCCCGCCGGCACCGTGCCCGGCAGCTACGCGTTCTCCTATACCGGCATCGTCAACGCACAGGCGGTTGGCCAGGTGCGCAATGCCGTAGTGCCGAGCGGTCCGGACAATCCGTCGTGCGTCGGCAGCTGTGATACCACCACGCCGCTGGCCAGCCCGCAGGTGAGTTACGCCAAGCTGGCCTCCACCGGTGGACCGGTACGGGTGGGCGACAGCATCGGCTACACGCTCAGCGTGACCGTTGCGCGTTCGCGCACCACCGATGTGGTCACCCTGACCGATACGCTGGGCAGCGGCCTGGACTTCAGCAGCGTGACCAGCGCGGGCATCTTCACCTGCAATGCCGCCAATCCGCTGGTGTGCACGCTGCCTGCAGGGACGGTGCCGGGCACCTACAGCCTGAGCTATACCGCTACGGTCAATGCGCAGGCCAGTGGCACGGTACGCAATGCCGTGCTCGGCACCGGCACTGACACGCCCTCGTGCACGACCAACTGCGATACCACCACGCCGGTGGCGACGCCGGGCGTGAGCTATGCCAAGTCGGTGAACAGTGTCGGCCCCGTGTCGGTGGGTGACAGCCTGGCCTACACCTTGACCACGGTGGTGACCAACTCGCGCACCACCGACGTGGTGACGCTGACCGATACGCTGGGCAGCGGCCTGGATTTCGGCAGCGTGACCAGTGCCGGCGCCTACACCTGCAACGCGGCCAACCCGCTGGTGTGCACGTTGCCGGCCGGCACTGCGCCGGGCAGCTACAGCCTGTCGTACACCGCAGTGGTCAATGCCCAGGCCACCGGCCAGGTGACCAACGCGGTGCTCGGCAGCGGTGGCGACAACCCGAGCTGCACCGTCAACTGCGATACCACCACCCCGGTGGCTGGCAGCCAGATCGACTATCGCAAGACCTCGGCCGCGGTCGGCTCGGTCAAGGTGGGTGACAGCATCGCCTACACCCTGACCGCTGTGGTCAGCCGCTCGCGCACCACCGCTGTATTCACCCTGACCGACACGATGGGGCAGGGCCTGGACTTCGGCACGGTCACCGCCACCACCGGCTTCACCTGCAATGCCGGCAACCCGCTGGTGTGCACGTTGCCGGCCGCCACCGCACCTGGCACCTACACGGTGAACTACACCGCGACGGTGAACGCGCAGGCCAAGGGCAGCGTCAGCAACGCCGTGCTTGGCAGTGGCACCGGTACCAACACCTGCACCACCGACTGCACCACCACCACCCCGGTGCTGGCGGCGACGGTCACCTACCGCAAGTCCTCCAGCACGGCATCGCCGGTCAACATCGGCGATGCGGTGGACTACAGCGTCGAGGTGGTGGTCGCCAACTCGCAGACCACCGATGTGCTCACCCTGACCGATACCCTGGGCGCAGGCCTGGACCTGCAGTCGGTGACCCAGCCGGGCGCCTTCACCTGCAATGCCAGCAATCCGCTGGTATGCACGCTGCCGGCAGGTACCGCGCCCGGCACCTACACGCTGGGCTATCGCGCGCAGGTCAACGCGCAGGCCAGTGGCAGCGTCCGCAACGCGGTGCTGGGCAGTGGCGGCGATACCCCCACCTGCACGGGAACCTGCAGCACCGAGCACGTGCTGGCTGAGCCGCGCGTGGTGCTGGAAAAACTGTCCGGCCCTGCAAGTGGCAGTGAAGTGCGTCCGGGCGATCGGTTGCGCTACACCCTGCGGGCCACCGTCGAGCGTGCTTCGCTGCGCCAGCCGTTGCAGCTGCTGGATACGCCCGATGCGGGCCTGAGCGTGGACACGCTGCCGGCTGGCTGCGTGCAGCAGGGCACCGACATCCTCTGCACGCTGCCGACCGGTACTCCCGTTGGGCAACATGAATTCGTCTACCAGGCCATCGTCAACCAGGAAGCACGCACGGAAGTGCTCAACCGCCTGCGCGGCCAGTACCCGGATGGATCGCCACCGCCGGAGTGCGCCACCTGCGAAACGCGGCACAAGGTGATCTCGGACTTCGCGCTGCGCATCACCAAGACCGCCAACCCGCGGCTGGTGAAGGTGGGCGACCTGGTGCGCTACCAGCTGGTGGTCGAGAACGTCGGCAGCAGCCATTGGCGCGACGGCGTGGTGGTCGATACGCCGCCGCCGGGCTTCAGCTATGTGGACGGCTCGATGCGCGTGGCCGACGACGACGGTGCGTTCTCGCTGGGCGCTAGCCAGACCCCGCTGCGCATCGGCGCGGTCGACATCGCCGTGGGCCGCAGTGCCACCATCACCTACCTGTTGCGGGTGGGCGCGGGCGTGCGTGCCGGCAACCACATCAACCAGGCCGTGGCTACTGCCGGCGACGGCACGCCGCTGTCGAAC
Source organism: Stenotrophomonas sp. OVS01A (assembly GCF_019969775.1). NCBI lineage: Bacteria > Pseudomonadati > Pseudomonadota > Gammaproteobacteria > Lysobacterales > Lysobacteraceae > Stenotrophomonas > Stenotrophomonas sp. OVS01A. The sequence continues at coordinate 1,192,764 of NZ_JAHXYV010000001.1, forward strand.
GTGGCGACCGCAGAGGTGCGCATGGATGCCGATCCGCTGCTGGAAGACAGCCTGGTGTTCGGCACCGTGTTCGATGACCGCGATGGCGACGGCTGGCAGGACAGTGCGGAACTGACCGGTGTTCGCGTGCAGGGCGGTTTCGCGCCTGCCGCGTACGTGCCGGGTTCGACAACGCTGGATCGTGGCGATGGACCGCAGCCGTTGGCCGATGCCAGCGCGCCCCTGCTGCATGGCGTGCAGGTGGGCGTGGTACACGGCCTGGCGTCTACGTCGGACACGGTCGAGAGCCATCAGGTGGTGATCCGCCAGCGCCTGCGCGAACTGTCCTTCACCGATGATTTCGTGCTGGAAAGCGCCCAGGGCCATCGCCTGCAGCTGGATGCGCAGGGTGTGGCAACCGTGCAGCGCAGTGGCGAGGCGGCCAAGGGCCTGACCGCAGCCGAGCCGACCGTGCATCGCGAGATCGCGCGGGTCGCCGAGGGCTATGAGGTGGCCTACGTGATCCGCAACAGCGGCATCCAGGAGCAGGGCATTCCCGGCGTGCGCCTGGCCACCGTAGAGGGCCTGCTGATCGAAACCGATCCGTTCGGTCGTTACCACCTGGCCGATGTGCACGGTGGCGATGCGCGGTTGGGCCGCAACTTCATCGTCAAGCTGGACCCGGCAACGGTGCCGGCGGGTTCCGGACTGACCACCGAGAATCCGTTGCTGCGTCGGGTTACCCAAGGCGTGCCGACCCGCTTCAGCTTCGGCGTGCGCCTGCCGCCGTCGCCGCAGGCGTCCGCCGAGCGCGCCGAACTGGCCTTGGGCGAAGTGTTGTTCGCCCCGGGCAGCAGCGAGCTGCGTGCCAGCTATCGTCCGGTGCTGGCGAAGATGGCCGAGGTGGTCGATCGCTACCAGGGCGGTGACGTGGTGATTGCCGCCAACGGCGAAAGCCAGGCATTGGCCTTCGCCCGTGCCGTGGCCGTGCGTGATGCGCTGCAGGCCGAAGTGGCTGAAGGTTCGCGCGCTGGATTGACGGTGCAGCTGCGTACCGACGTGCGCGATCCGCACTCGCTGGTCGCTGGCGTAGATGCCGGCGGCGCGCTGTTGGGCAACGTGCTGTTCGACACCGACAAGGCGGTGATCCGCGAGGAGTTCAAGCCGCTGCTGGCTGCCATCGCCGCGCGCCTGGAGCAGATGGGGGGCGGCCAGGTCAGCCTGGTCGGCCATACCGATGTGCGTGGCAGCCACGCCTACAACCAGGCGTTGGGCCTGCGCCGTGCCAATGCCGTGTTCGAAGCGCTGCGCGTGCAGCTCAGCCCTGCCGTGCAGCAACGCCTGCGCGTGCGCAACGAGGAGACCGCCGCCACCCGCGCGGCGGCCCACCAACAGGAGGCCCGCCGATGAGCGCCCATCACTCTGTCGTCCGGCGTCCCGCCCGCCTGCACCGCGCTGCGTTGTACCAGTCACTACTGCTGGGTCTGGCAGCAACGGCGCAGGCCGCGCCGCCGCCGGCCAACGACGCGTCCATCGATGGCGCGCCCATCCACTGCGAGGGCAACCAGTGCAGCGCCGCAGGCGACCTGCTGTTCACCCTGCGCTCGCGCAGCTTCGATGAGCCGATGACCGAAGGCACGTCGACGCGCTCGTCATCGCAGGTACTGCAGCCGGACCGGCGCGTAAGCGTGGCGCTGGACGAGCCGGGCAAGGCGACCGTCCGCGGTGAATTCATGATCCGCCTGCCGGAAGGTGGCGCGATCTGGGCCACCGAAGACCCGGCCATGGGCCAGCCCGAGCTGTCGATCTCGGCGCCGGGCATGGTGGCGTTCGACCAGGGCCGCATCGTGCGTCCGGTCGAATTCTTCGTGCGTGGCAACTACACCGCGTTCATCAAACGTCTGGAGGTCAGCCTCTACCGCGGCAGCGACAGTGACCGGGTCGCGCCATTGGCGACCTTTGAACTGCCTGTGGCTGCGGTCGGGCAGGGCAGTTGGGACGGTACGCTGCCGGCGTCCACGCCGCTGCGTCGTGGCGACCGCCTGGTCTATGTGCTGCGCGCGTACGATGCCGAGGGCAATGTCGATGAGACCTCGGCACAGTCCATTCAGCTGGTGACGCTGGCCGAAGTGGAGCGTGGCAACCAGCAACTGCGTGACGCCCTGGAAGATCGCCGCGGTACTGCCGTCGATGCCAACCAGGCGGCCTCGTTGTCGCTGCTGGAGCAGGTGTTCGACAGCAACGGTCTTCGCCAGCAGAACATCCCGGTGTACGGCTCGCGCGTGCGCCTGCGTGGCCGTGACCTGCCGCTTGGCGCGGCACTGAAGATCAATGGCGAAAGCTATCCGCTGGACCAGGACCGCAAATTCGCCGTCGAGTACCTGATGCCGATCGGTCACCACGTGTTCGACGTGCGGGTGGAGCGGCCCGACGCGCCGGCGATCGCACGCACGCTGGAGGTGGATGTCAGCGGCAGCTATCTGTTCGGTGTGGGCCTGGCCGATGTCACGGTGTACCAGAACAAGGCCAGTGGTGCGGGCCGCGATGTCGCCCGTGGCGAGCGCGATGACGATGTGCTCAGCGACGGGCGGCTGGCGTTCTATCTGAAGGCCAAGACCCGCGGCCGCTATCTGTTGACGGCGCAGGCCGATACCCAGAACCGGCCGCTGGACGAACTGTTCACCGGTTTCACCACGGCCGATCCGCAGGACCTGTTCCGCAGCCTGGACCCTGACCTCTATTACCCCACCTATGGCGACGATTCGCTGACCCAGCGCGACGTCGACAGCATGGGCCGCTTCTACCTGCGCATGGACTGGGACAAGAACCAGGCGCTGTGGGGCAACTACAACACCGGGCTGAGCGGCACCGAGTACGCCCAGTACGTGCGTTCGCTGTACGGTGCGGCGCTGTCGTGGCGCTCACGCGGCGCCAATGCGTGGGGCGATGCGCAGACCGAACTGCGCCTGTTCGGTTCGCAGGCCGAGACCGCGCCGGGCCACAGCGAGTTCATCGGCACCGGCGGCAGCCTGTATTACCTGCGCCACGCCAGCATCCTGCGCGGCTCGGACCAGGTGGTGCTGGAGATCCGTGACCGCACCACCGGCCGTGTCGAACAGCGGGTGTCGCTGGTGCGCGGTGCCGACTACGAGATCGACGCGTTGCAGGGGCGCATCCTGCTGACCCGGCCGCTGGCCCAGGTCAGCCGCGAGAACCTGCGCCGGATCAGCCGCGACGTGCCGCTGGACGGCTACGAGCAGCGCCTGATCGTCGACTACGAATGGGTGCCGACCGGCTTCGACAATGACGACATCACCGCTGGCGTGCGTGGCAAGCACTGGTTCGGTGATCACGTGGCGGTGGGCGCCACCTATGTGGACGAACAGCGCGCTGGGCAGGACTATTCGCTGCGCGGTGCGGACCTGACCCTGCAGGCCGGGCGTGGTACCTACCTGAAGGTCGAGCACAGCCGCAGCGAGGCGACCAGTGCGCCGGTGTTCTTCTCCGACAACGGTGGCCTGAGCTTCACCCGCCTCAACCCCGAGGGGCCGCGCGAAGGCGAGGCGACCGCGGTGGAGGCACGGGTGAACCTGCGCGAGCTGGGCTGGACCCAGCGCGACTGGAGTGCCGGCGCCTGGTGGCGGCAGGTCGAGGGAGGCTATTCGGTGGGCCGCTTCGACACCGGCCAGCGCGTGCGCGAACAAGGCGCCGAACTGCTGGGCTACGTGACCGACGATTTCAGCCTGTATGCGCGTTACAGCGAAGCACGGCGTGGCAATGAATCGTTGATCCAGGCCCAGGCCACAGCCGAATGGCGGATCGGTGACAACGACCGCGTGTCGGCCGAGCTGCGCCGGGTGCAGGAAGACCGCGGCATCGGCAGCAATGCCGGTGTGCTGGCGGCAGCGCGCTACACCCATCGCATCGGCACCGCGCTGGACATCTATGGTGGCGGCCAGCTGACCGTCGATGACGATCATGGCCGCTACGCGGACAATGATGCGGTGGTCGCCGGTGGTACCTACACCTTCGCCAACCTGTCCACGATCGGCGCGGAGGTGAGCGATGGTGATCGGGGCAGTGCCGCGCAGGTCAATGCCGAGTACAAGCTGACCCCGCAGCACAGCTTCTATGGTGCGTTCACCCAGTCCACCGACCGCAGTGAATACGACCCGCTGTTCAGCCCGAATGCGCAGGATGGTTGGACACTGGGCCAGCGCTGGCGCCTGTCCGACCAGGTCAACGTGTTCAACGAGAGCCAGTTCCTCAAATCCGGCCAGGAATCCGGCCTGGCCAACACGTTCGGCATGGATTTCTATCCGGCGGTGGGCTGGAATGTGGGCTTCACCCTCAGCGACGGCAAGCTGGATGCGAGCAATGGCCAGGTCGACCGCAAGGCCGTCAGCCTGTCCGGCGGCCGCACGTCGCCGGGTACCGACTGGCAGAGCAAGCTGGAGTGGCGTCGCGACACCGGTGCCGAGCGCCGCACGCAATGGGTCAGCACCAACCGCCTCAGCCACCGTCTCAATGACAGCTGGCGGATCGCTGCGCGGTTCAACTACGCCGACACCGACGATGCGATCAACCCGGTGGCCGGCGCCCGCTTCATCGAGGGCAATCTCGGCTTTGCCTACCGCCCGTGGGACAATGACCGCTGGGCGCTGTTCGGCCGCTACAGCTATCTGTACGACCTGTCGACGATGGGCCAGATCAACGGCGTGGACTACGACCAGCGTACCCAGGTGTTGTCGCTGGAAGGCGTGTACCGCATCGACCAACGCTGGGAAGTGGCGGCCAAGCTGGCCCGACGCGAAGGCGAGGTCCGCTATGGCCGGGGCACCGGTCCGTGGTTCGATTCAGCCACGAACTTCGGTGCAGCACAGCTGCGCTATGACCTGTACTACCAATGGCATGGCCTGCTGGAGTACCGCCTGCTGGACGTGCGGGACGGCGGTCGCCGGCAGGGTTGGCTGGCCGGCGTGGACCGCGACGTCGGCCGCAACTTCCGGGTTGGCGTGGGCTACAACTTCACCGACTTCAGTGACGATCTGACGAAGTTCGACTACACCCACCGCGGCTGGTACCTGAACCTGGTGGGTCGCTATTGAGGACCGGGCAACGCCAGGCCATGCCTGGCGGGCCCGCGGCGGTCGCTACCCAGTAGTGCCAGGCCATGCCTGGCAGGGCGGCAACGGCTCAGGCCTGCCTGAGCAGCTCCACCAGCTGCCGCAGGCGGTAAGGCTTGGGCAGGAATTCCACCTGCTCGGGCAGCGGCGGCAACTGCGAGCGTGCGTAGCCGGAGGAAAGGATCATCCGCGCCTGCGGCTGGTCGCGCGCAACATGCTCGCTCAGCTCGATGCCCGACATGCCGTTGGGCATGCTGATGTCACTGAACACCACATCGAAACGCGTATCGCCCTGCAGCAGCGCGACCGCTTCCTGCGCATCGGCCGTGGTAGCCACGTCGATGCCGAAGTCGCGCAGGGCCAGGCCGATCATTTCGCGCAGATCGGTCTGGTCCTCCACCATCAGTACGCGGATCGGATCATCGGTCATGGGTTGGGTTCCTCTGTGGCGGGTAGCAGCAGGCTGACCGTGGTGCCAACACCGGGCGTGGTGGACACGTCTACGAAGCCGCCGCTCTGGGTGGTGAATCCGAACACCTGGCTCAGGCCCAGGCCGCTGCCCTTGCCGATGTCCTTGGTGGTGAAGAAAGGCTCGGTCGCGCGTTCGGCGATGTCCGGGGCCATGCCGTGTCCCTCATCGCAGACGCTCAACGTCACATAGGTCCGTTGCCGGGATGTGTCGGCGTCGGGGTCCATGCGGTGCTCCAGCGCGGTGGCGATCAATACCCGGCCGCCACCCACCGTAGCGTCCGCAGCGTTGCCGACCAGGTTGGCGAGCGCGGTCTGCAGCTGCACGGTATCACTGAGTATGGCAGGCAGGCCCGCAGCCAGCGCGGTTTCCAGGGTGACGCCGGCAGGGCAGGTGGCCTGCAGGGCGGGCAACCAGTCGCGGATCCGCGCATTGATGTCCAGCGTTTCGCGGATCAGGGTCTGCCCGGTGCTGAAGGCCAACAGCTGGCGGGTCAGCAGTGCGCCACGATCACTGGCCGCCTGCGCGGTGGTGAGCAGGGCGTTGGCACGCTCGTCATCGCCCATGCGTGCGGACAGCAGGTCCAGCGCATTGACGATGGTGGTCAGCAGATTGTTGAATTCGTGGGCAAGGCCGCGGCTGAGCTGGCCGACCGTCTCGAACTGCTGGGTCTGGCGCAGCGCCCGCTGCGCGTCGCGCAGGAGCCGTTGCGCCTGCCACTGTTCAGTGATGTCGCGGGTGATCTTGACGAAGCCCACGAGCTCGCTGTTCTCGACCACCGACTCGATGACCACGCTGGCACGGAACGGAGACCCGTCACGGCGCACCCGCCAGCCTTCGGCGGCATGGTGTCCGCTTTCCGCCGCCAGTCGCAGCAGGTGCTGCGGCTCGCCGGCATCGCGATCGGCTGGCAGGTAGAAGCGTCCAAAGTGGGTGCCGATGACTTCTTCCGACCGGTAGCCCTTGATGCGTTCGGCGCCGGGATTCCAGCTGCAGACGATGCCATCGGGATCGAGCAGGTACAGCGCATGGTCGCGCACGCTGTCGATCAGCAATCGCAGCTGTCGGGAAGGGTCCGTCAACACGGACGGCGTCGAAGCGGCAGCGACCACGATGAAATGCGTATTACCTCTGTCAGGCACGAGAACGTAGGCAGTGGAGTGTGAAGAGGGCGTGCATGCGACGCCTGTGCCATTGGTCGTATGCGGCTGAATGCGACAAGGAGTAACATCAGTCCCCTTTTCCAAACTGGAACCGACCTGCATGCGTCCTGGTGCGACTACGCGTGACCGCTGGATCTGGATGACGTCGGCGGTACTGGTGGCGGCTACGGCCGCGCTGGAACTGGTGGTACCCCTGGGCTATGCCGTGTGGCTGGCCTATTTCATGGCCATCGGCGTCACTGTGTTCCAGCGCAGCGCCCGGGTGCCGTTCGTGGTGGCTGTCAGCGCCTGCGTGCTGCTGGCGGTGGGCTACAACGTGGCGCCGGCCAGCAACAACTCATCCTTCTCGTTCGTCAACCGGTCGATCGGTGGCGCGGCTTTCCTGATGATCGCACTCATCGCCTCGCGCGCCATCCAGGCGCGACGCGAGGCGATGCGTGCGCTGTGGCTGCAGGAGGCGGAGAACGCGGTCGCGCTCAGCCTGCGCGGTGAGCTCGGGCCGGAACAGATCGCCGAAGCGGCGGTGTCGACGCTGGCGACCCAGCTGGGTGCCGATGTCGGTGCGCTCTACCGGCTGGAAGGCGGACGCCTGCAGTTGACCGGTGGGCTGGCGTTGCCGAACGGCATCCCGGCCACGTTGGGCCTGCAGGAAGGGGTGGCAGGGCAGGTGGCCCGCGACCAGCGGGCGCGGCATCTGCAGGGGGATGAAGCGGCACCGCTGGAGCTGCAGACCAGCCTGGGGCGCGTGCCTGTGCGTGAACGGATCCTTGCCCCGGTCAGCAGCGACGGCGCGATCGTGGGCGTGCTCGAGCTGGGCCGGGCGGCGGTTGGCGAACAGCGTGCACTGGATGACGAACTGCTGGAGCGCTGCGCCGAAACGATCGGCATGGCACTGCGTACCTCGATGCTGCGCGGGCAGCTGATGGTGCTGCTGGAGGAGTCGCAGCGCCAAGGCGAAGAACTGCAGGCACAGCAGGAAGAACTGCGCGTGGCCAACGAGGAACTGGAAGAGCAGAGCCGCAGCCTGATGCAGTCGCAGACGCATCTGGAACAGCAGCAGGCCGAGCTGGAACAGAGCAATGTGCAGCTGGAAGAGCGCACCCACGAGCTGGAGGCGCAGAAGCAGGCGCTGCTGGTGGCGCAGGGGCAGCTGGTGCGCAACAGCAATGAACTGGCGGCCACCTCGCGCTACAAGTCCGAGTTCCTGGCCAACATGTCGCACGAGCTGCGCACCCCGCTGAACAGTTCGCTGATCCTGGCCAAGCTGCTGGCCGACAACAAGGACGGCTCGCTCAGCGACGAGCAGGTCAAGTACGCCCGCGCCATCCTGTCGTCGAACAACGACCTGCTGGCGCTGATCAACGACATCCTGGACCTGTCGCGCATCGAAGCAGGGCACGTCGAACTGGCCGACGAAGTGGTGGTGGTCGACAGCGTGCTGCAGCGACTGCGCGAAACCTTCGAGCCGATGGCGCGGCAGAAGGGCCTGACGCTGCAGATCGAGTCCGATGGCCTGGCCCCCAGCCAGCTGGTGGCCGACAACCAGCGCCTGCAGCAGATACTGAAGAACCTGCTGGCCAATGCGGTCAAGTTCACCGAGCACGGCAAGGTGAGCCTGCACGTTCGCAGCGGCGGCAATGGCCGGATCCGATTCGAAGTGGCCGACAGCGGCATCGGCATTGCACGCGACCAGCTGCAGCTGATCTTCGAAGCGTTCCGCCAGGCCGATGGAAGCACCCGTCGCCGTTACGGCGGTACCGGCCTGGGCCTGTCGATTTCGCGTGACCTTGCGGTGCGCATGGGCGGTGACATCCAGGTGGACAGCGAGCCGGGCCGCGGCAGCTGCTTCATTCTCGAACTGCCGCTGCAGGGCGCGCCGGCAGCCGAGGCCGCCGCAGGCGCCGCAGCGCCGGTGCCCGTGCAGCCGGTACCCGCCACCCCCGTGGCACCAGCCCCCCTTGCCCAGCGGTCCAGTGCCGCGCCGGTGGCAGCGGTGGCCGATGACCGTGGCCGCCGCCACCATGCGGGACGCTTGATCCTGGCCGTGGAGGACGATGCGGTCTTCGCCGAAGCCCTGGTGACGCTGGCGCACGAGCTTGATTTCGACTGCGTGGTGGCCACCACGGCCGAAGAGGCGCTGGCGCTGGCGGCGGACCTGCGTCCCAACGGCATCCTGCTGGACATCGGCCTGCCCGACGTTTCGGGCCTGACCGTGCTCGAACGGCTCAAGCGCAACCCCGACACCCGGCACATTCCGGTGCATGTGGTCTCGGGCATGGACCGCGGCCAGGTGGCACGCGAACTGGGCGCGATCGGCTTTGCGATCAAGCCGACCACGCGCGAGCGCCTGGTGGCTGCCATCGAACAGCTTGAACAGACCAGCCAGCGCGACGTGCGGCGCCTGCTGATCGTGGAGGACGACAACGATCTGCGCCGCAACCTGGAACTGCTGCTGGGCCGCGATCAGCTGCAGATCGCTGCTGTCGGTACGCTTGCCGCAGCGGTGGAGCAGCTGAGCACGGTCACCTTCGACTGCATGGTGATGGACCTGTCGCTGCCCGACGGCAGTGGCTACGACCTGCTCGAGCACATGGCAGGCAACGATGATGTCGGCTTCCCGCCGGTCATCGTCTATACCGGCCGTGCCCTCAGCCGCGAAGAAGAGCAGCGCCTGCGCCGCTACTCCAAGAGCATCATCATCAAGGGTGCACGCTCGCCCGAGCGCCTGCTCGACGAGGTGACGCTGTTCCTGCACAGCGTGGAGGCCAACCTGCCCAGCGACCAGCAGCGCCTGCTGCGCGAAGCGCGCCGCCGCGACACCGTGCTCGACGGACGCACCGTGCTGCTGGCCGAGGACGACGTGCGCAACATCTTCGCGCTGTCCAGCGTGCTGGAGCCGCTGGGGGTGACGCTGGAGATCGCCCGCAATGGCCAGGAGGCCGTCGACCGCCTGGCCCAGCGCGAGGTGGACCTGGTGCTGATGGACATCATGATGCCGGAGAAGGATGGCCTGCAGGCGATGCGCGAGATCCGCGCGCAGCGCCACCTGCAGGACCTGCCGATCATCGCGCTGACCGCCAAGGCCATGCCCGATGACCGTGAGCGCTGCCTGCAGGCCGGTGCCAACGACTACATCGCCAAGCCCATCGACGTGGACAAGCTGGTATCGCTGTGCCGGGTCTGGTGCTCGCGGCAATGAACGAGCAGGCGCTGTTCGACCTGGAGCTGAAGGTGCTGCTGGAGGCGCTGTACCAGCGCTACCACTACGACTTCCGCAGCTATGCGGTGTCCTCCCTGCGCCGTCGCGTCAGCCAGGCCATGCAGCGCTACGAGTGCGAGCGCCTGTCGGACCTGCAGCATCGGCTGCTGCACGAGCCGGAGCTGTTCGCCCAGGCGATGCAGTTCTTCACCGTGCAGGTCTCGGAGATGTTCCGTGACCCGGAGTATTTCCGGCAGATGCGCGAACAGGTGGTACCGGTGCTGCGCACCTACCCCTCGGTGAAGCTGTGGGTGGCCGGCTGCAGTACCGGCGAGGAAGTGTGGTCGCTGGCGATCCTGCTGCACGAGGAAGGCCTGCTTGAGCGCAGCATCGTCTACGCCACCGACATCAACCCCGCGGCACTGGCCACGGCTGAGGCCGGCGCCTACGGCATCGACCGCCTGGCCCAGTTCAGCCGGAACTACCTTGCCGCCGGCGGCACCGCGTCACTGTCGGACTATTACAGCACCGCTTACGACGGCGCGGTCTTCGACCGCCAGCTGCGCCGCAACGTGGTGTTTGCCGACCACAGCCTGGCCACCGACACGGTGTTTTCGGAAGTGCACCTGGTCTCGTGCCGCAACGTGCTGATCTATTTCAACCGCGACCTGCAGGATCGGGCGGTGGGCCTGTTCCGCGAAGCCCTGGTGCATCGCGGCTTCCTCGGCCTGGGCAGCAAGGAGTCGCTGCAGTTCGGTCGCCATCACGATGCCTTCGAAGCCTGTTCGCGGGAGCACCGCCTGTACCGGAAGGTGGCCTGATGGCGGCGATGTCCCACCCTGACGTGGTGGTGATCGGCGCATCGGCCGGTGGCGTGGCCGCCCTGCAGATCGTGCTGGGTGCGTTGCCGGCCACGCTGCCGGTGCCGGTGCTGGTGGTGCTGCACCTGCCGCGCGACCGTTCCAGCCGCATCGCCGAGGTTCTGGCGCCGTACTGCACGTTGGCCCTGCGCGAAGCGGAGGACAAGCAGCCCCTGCAGGCCGGAACGGTGACGTTCGCGCCGCCGGACTACCACCTGCTGGTGGAGGACACGCAGGCCATCGCATTGTCGATGGACGAACCGGTGCTGTTCTCGCGGCCGGCCATCGATCCGCTGTTCGAATCGGCTGCGGCCGCGTTCGGCACGGGTGTGCTGGCGATCCTGCTGACCGGTGCCAGCAGCGATGGCAGCGATGGCGTGGCCGCCGTGCGCGCCGCTGGCGGCCAGGCCTGGTTGCAATGCCCCGAGGAGGCCGAGGCATCGATGATGCCGGCCTCTGCCCTGCAGCATGCCGGCGCCGACGCCGTGCTGCCCCTTGAACTGATGTGCCGCCGCCTGAAGGAGTTGTTTGCATGAACCTGCTGCCGCCGGACCCTGCCCAGTCGCAGGCGCCGGTCAACCTGCTGATCGTCGACGACGTGCCGCAGAACCTGGTGGCCATGCAGGCGCTGCTGCGCCGCGAGGGCGTCAACCTGTTGCTGGCGGACTCTGGCGCGCAGGCGCTGGAGCTGCTGCTGGAGCATGAGGTAGCGCTGGCGCTGCTGGACGTGCACATGCCGGAGATCGACGGTTTCATGCTGGCCGAGCTGATGCGCGGCTCGCAGCGCAGCCGGGATGTGCCGATCATCTTCCTGACCGCCTCGCCGGATGATCCGTTGCGGGTGTTCAAGGGCTACGAGACCGGCGCGGTGGATTTCCTGCACAAGCCGGTTGCACCGCAGGTGATCCTCAGCAAGGTCAATGTGTTCATCGAGCTCTACCAGCAGCGGCAGCTGCTGAAGGCGCGCAACGAAGCGCTGGAGCGCGCGTTGAAGCTCAACGAGACCATGGCTGCGGTGCTGACCCACGACCTGCGCACGCCGCTGTCGGCCATCCTGCTGTGTGCCGACAAGCTGTCGCTGGAACTGCCGGACGACAATGCCGGTGCGCAGCAGACACTGAGCTACCTGGAGGCCAGCACGCTGCGGATGGCACGCATGGTCGAGCAGCTGCTGGACTTCTCGCGGATCCGCAGCGGTGGCCTGCGCCTGCAGAGCAGCGTCTGTGACCTCGCCGAGGTGACGCGTGCGGTGCTGGTCGAGGCCGGTGCCGGCCATCGAAGCGATCGGATCGCGCTGGACGTCCGTGGCGATTCGACGCTGCAGGGCGACATGGATCGCCTTGGGCAGATCGTCGCCAACCTGGTCGGCAACGCACTCACCCATGGCGCCGACGCGACGGTGCAGGTGCAGGTCGATGGTGGCGATGCACGGGTGGTCGCGCTGCGCGTACGCAACACCGGCCATGTCGATGAGGCGTTGCTGCCGCGCCTGTTCGAACCCTTCAAGGCCAGCTTCCACCAGAGCAACGGGCTCGGGCTGGGGCTGTACATCGTTGACCAGTTCGTGCGTGCGCATGGTGGCCAGTTGAGCGCGCGCAATGAGGCAGGGCAGGTGGTGTTCGAGGCGCTGCTGCCTCGTCGATCCGATTTGCGCAGTCCGGCGGTTTCCTGAATTCTTCAGCTGGCGCGTGAGCGAACTGAGACGGGCCCGTCCGCAACTGCTACCGTGGCACCACTCTTGCAAAGGAAGCTCCATGCCACTGCGTGCCATCGCCTATGTCAGCCAGGCCAAGCCGGATCTGTCTGCCGCACGTCTGCAGACGCTGGTCGAGGATGCCTCGCGCTTCAACAAGATGGCAGGGGTGACGGGTGTGCTGCTGCATGACGGCGAACGCTTCCTGCAGTACATCGAAGGCCCGCCTGATGGCATCGATTCGGTCTATGAGCGCATCCTGCAGGCCGGCAGCCATGTCGACATCGTCGAGCTGGCGCGTGGCCGGCTGGGCCAGCGCCAGTTTCCGTACTGGGCAATGCGCGGGCTGCCGGTCGACGCCGCGCTGCTGCGTCAGCTTTCCGCAGGCGACTGGTCGGGATTCGCCCGCTCGGTAAACGGTGACAGCGTCGTGCTTACGGCAGTGGATCTGTTGGCCGAGGTCGTGCGGCCGGTACTCAGCGCGGGTTGACCGCTAACGCTGCGGGGCGCAGTACGCCGCGTGCAATGCCTGCAGCACCCCCAGCGCCGGACCCTCCAGCAGCCGATAGTGCAGTGACTGTGCCTGCCGCCGCGTTGCCACCACATCCAGATTGCGCAGCACGGCCAGATGCTGTGACAGCGCCGATGCGCTCAGGCCAGTCAGGGCCTGCAGTTCCGGCACCGGTGCTTCTCCTTCCACCAGACGACACAAGACGCGCAGTCGCGCCGGGTGTGCCAGCGATTTCAGCAGGGCAGCCGCTTGTGCGGCATGCGTAGCCATCGCGGCACTGTCGGTGGTGATGCTGGGCACGGCTTGACCCGGTAGTTCAGGAAAGTCTAATTTAGAGAAATCTAAATTGAAGGGCAAGCCGATGCGCGCGATGCAGAGGGGCAGGGCATGAACCTGCCATGGGCGGCAATTGCAGGCGGCGGCCTGATCGGTGCGTCGGCGGTGCTGCTGCTGGCCACGCTCGGTCGGGTGGCGGGCATCAGCGGTATCGCTGCTGGCGCCGCTGCCGCGCCGCGCGGTGATCGTGTTTGGCGCTGGGCTTTCCTGCTCGGACTGATGTCGGCGGCGGCAGCGGTGTTGAGTTGGCAGGCGGGTGCAGGACAACCACCACGCGCCTTGCTGCGCGACGCGCTGCCGGCCTGGCAATTGATCGCTGCCGGTGTCCTGGTGGGCCTGGGTACGCGGCTGGGCAACGGCTGCACCAGCGGCCACGGTGTCTGTGGCCTCGCCCGTGGATCGCGGCGATCGCTGGTGGCGGTGCTGGTGTTCATGGCCTGCGCGATGCTCACCACGTTCCTGCTACGTCACGGCGGAGGCCTGGCATGAGCCGCAGGTTGTGGGCGGCAGGTGTGGCCGGCGGCCTGTTCGGTGCCGGCCTCGCGCTGGCCGGCATGACGGATCCGCGTCGCGTGCTGGGGTTCCTCGATGTGGCTGGCGACTTCGATCCCACGCTGGCCTGGGTGCTGGCGTCGGCGCTGCTGGTCAGCGCACTGGGTCAATTCTGGCTGCGGCGTCGGCAGCGGCCATGGTGCGCCGAACGTTTCGAGCTGCCGGCGGCGCAGGCTGTCGACACGCGGTTGCTGCTGGGTGCGGCGCTGTTCGGTGTCGGCTGGGGCTGGGTCGGCTATTGCCCAGGGCCCGCGCTGGCCGCGTTGGCGGTGGGCGCGCGCGAAGCCCTGTGGTTCGTGCCAGCAATGGCTGCCGGTTTCTGGCTGCATGATCGCTGGCTACGCTGAGGCTTCACGTTCGTCTCACCGTTGCGGGGTTCAGATCACCTTTCCCGGGGAACGGAGGACGACATGGCACGGATGAAATGGAAAGGCGGCGCGTTGCTGGCGGCGGCACTGGCGACGGCGGCAACGCCGGCGATAGCCTGCACGCGCGCGGTGTATCTGGGCGACAACGGCGATGTCATCACCGCCCGCTCGATGGACTGGAAAGTGGACGTGGCCACCAATCTCTACGTGTTGCCGCGTGGCATTGCGCGCACCGGAAAGGCGGGGCCGGGGTCGATCGCCTGGACTGCACGCTACGGCAGCGTGGTGGCCACCGGCTATGACATTTCCACCACCGATGGCATGAACGAGAAGGGCCTGGTCGCCAACCTGCTGTGGCTGGTCGAGTCGGAGTACCCGGCCCAGCGCAGCGGCAAGCCCGGCCTGTCCATCTCGTTGTGGGCGCAGTACGTGCTGGATAATTTCGCGACGGTGGAAGAGGCGGTGACCGCGCTGCAGCGCGAACCGTACTCGATCGTCACCGACAAGGTGCCGGGCGAGGACCGCCAGGCGACGCTGCACCTGTCGCTGTCCGACGCCACGGGTGACAGCGCGATCGTCGAATACATCGGCGGGCGCCAGGTGATCCACCATGATCGGCGCTACCAGGTGATGACCAATTCGCCGATCTTCGACCAGCAGCTGGCATTGAACAGCTACTGGCAGCAGATCGGTGGCACGGTGATGCTGCCGGGCACCAACCGTTCGGCCGACCGCTTCGCGCGGGCCTCCTTCTACATCAACGCGATTCCGAAAGCGGAAGATCCGGTGGAGGCGCTGGCCAGTGTGTTCAGCGTGATCCGCAACGTGTCGGTACCGTTCGGCATCACCACGCCGGGCGAGCCCAACATCTCGTCCACCCGCTGGCGTACGGTCGCCGACCACAAGCGGCGCCTGTATTTCTTCGAGTCGGCACTGACGCCCAACACCTTCTGGGTCGACCTGACCAAGGTCGATTTCGGCGGAAAGGTGCTCAAGCTCGATCTCGGCCGTGACCAGCGCAATACCTTCGCCGGCGATGCACTGGGCCATTTCGTGCCCAGCGCACCGTTCACCTTCCTCGGCGTCGACGGCTAGTTCGACGCCTGGCTGGAGGCCGGGTAGACCGCCTGGATCGTGCAGGCGCCGCGGCGGGTGAAGCGGGGCAGCGGCGCCACCGCGTCGCTGCGCTCGTCGAAGCTGGCGAAATCGGCCGTAACCACGCGGTCGCCGGGGTTGCCGCAGATCAGGCCGTTCTGCATGCCGGATTGGAAGCTCAATTCCGGTGAGCGGTCGAGCTGGAGGCAGTGGCTGCCCAGTTCAACACGGTAAAAGCGATGGCCGCCGCTACGCAGCGGGTTGGTTTCCACCAGCATGCCCTGCGTGTCGGACGACCAGCCGCGCACATTGCGGGTGGCGAAGCAGTACGAGGCCGAGCCGCCGAAGCCGCGACGGACGTCCTTGCGTTGGCGGATCGTCAGGGCGGGCAGGGTGGCCGTGCGCAGGCTGTCGCTGTCGCGGGCCACGCTGGCATAGTCGCGGGCCTGGACCGGGGTGACTGCACTGACGGCACAGCTGTGGCCATCGACCACAACGCGCTCGCTGGGACGACCGCAGGCCCAGCCGGCGGGTGCTTCCAGCTTCAACGTGGTGGCTGTGCGGACGCCGGGGCAATCCTCGGCGAAGTCGATGCGATAGGCTTGGCCGGAGGCGGCACGCAGCGCGATCGAGCGCGGTGATGCCTGCTCCACTTCCTGGACGCCGACAGCGTCCATGCAGTGCGGGGCCGGTGGCATGCGTTCCTGTGCCGAAGCCGTGGCGGTGAGCACCAGCGCGAGGCTGGCGGCCAGTACCATGGATGCGTGCCTGTAAGTCATGTCCTGCACTCCCTGCGTTGGATGACGGGCCGACTATAGCAGCGGTTTGCACGGCAAGTGTTACACGCGCAGACTGCTCGGATGGGCGCCATCTTCCATCTACGGCACTACGGTCAGGCCACCGGCCTGGATCGCCACGGCTATGCGCAGTGGGTGCTGCCGCTGCAGGGTGAGCTGCAGTTCGAGATGGAGGGCAGGGGCGGCCGTCTTGACCTGCTGCAGGGGGCATTCGTGGCGGCCGGCGAAGCGCACGACCAGATGGCCGAAGGTCCCAACGGTTTCGTGATTGTCGACTGCGGGCCGGGTGTGCTCGATGACGCGACCCAGGAGCACCTGTGCCGGCAGCGCTGGCTGCATCTCCCGCTGTCGCTGCGGCAGCGGCTTGCCCAGGTGCAGACGGGCCGGCCTGTGCCAGCGCTGCTGCCGGAACTGCTGCGGGTCTTCGCGCCTGCCGGTAGTGGTGCGCGCCTGCAGGGCCTGTGCGCTGCGGTCGAGGCGATACCGGGGCAGGCATGGTCGGTAGCGCGCATGGCTGCCTTTGTCGGCATCAGCGAAAGCCGCCTGCATGCGGTGTTCCGGCGTGAGTTCGGGCTCAGCCCGCAGGCGTGGCTCAGTGCCAGCCGCTTGCGCTGGGCCAAGCACCAGTTGCGGGTCAGCCCGGCATCGATCAGCGATATCGCACTGGCCGCAGGGTATTCCGAGCAGAGTGCACTGACCCGTGCGCTGCGCCGCGAATGCGGGCAGACGCCGGCGGCATGGCGGCGAGCCACACCCAACGCTGCGGAAGCGAACCGGCAGTAGCCTCGGTCAAGACCGGCCGGCAAGGGGCCGCTTACACTGCGCGGCCCGTTCTTGCTGTGATCCTGCAATGCGCAACAACCCGATTGCCCTGGGCATCGCCAATGGCATCGCCGCCGGTGCGCTGTGGGGCGTGGTCTTCCTCGCGCCCGCCGTGTTGAGCACGTTCAATGCCCTGCAGCTTTCCGCCGGCCGCTATCTGGTCTATGGCCTGATCGCCGTGGTCCTGCTGCTGCCGCGCTGGAAGCGGCTGGCGCCGATGCTCGGTCGCGCTGAGTGGATCGGCCTGTTGTGGCTCAGCCTGGCCGGCAACCTGGTGTACTTCCTGCTGTTGGCCACGGCGGTGCAGTGGGCCGGTGGCGCCGCTGCTTCGTTGATTGTCGGCCTGATTCCGGTCGTGGTCACCCTGGTGGGCGTGCGCGAGCAGGGTGCGGTGCCGTTGAAGCAGCTGCTGCCGGCGCTGGCGCTGTGCGTGCTCGGCGTAGCGATGGTCGGCTGGGAGGCGCTGATGTCCGAGCATCTGGGCACGCCTTGGCGGCAACGCCTGATCGGCCTGCTGTGCGCGTTCGGTGCGTTGTTCTCGTGGGCGCTGTATTCCATCGGCAACAGCCGCTGGCTGTCGCGGCGGCCCGACCTTTCCAGCCACGACTGGTCACTGCTGACCGGCGTCACCACCGGCGGGTTGTCGCTGCTGCTGGTGCCGATGGCGTTCAGTGGACACAACCAGGCGCATACGGCTGCGCAATGGGGTGGGTTCTGGGCCATCAGCGCCGGCGTGGCGGTGGTCGCCTCGATCCTCGGCAATGCGTTCTGGAACCGGGCCAGTCGCCTGCTGCCGCTGACCCTGACCGGGCAGATGATCGTGTTCGAGACCCTGTTCGCGCTGCTGTACGCCTTCGCCTGGCAGCGGCGCTGGCCCAGCCTGCTGGAACTGCTGGCGATCGTGCTGCTGGTGGGCGGGGTGCTGCTGTGCGCGCATGCGCATCGCACGCCGCGCGCAATCACCGAACATGTCGGCTGAATCGACGCACTGAGGGCGACGATCACCTGTTGGTCTCAGTTGCAACCAAATGCCGGCACGTTGGCCGATGATCGCCGCAAAGAAATATTGCGCCGCAACACTTGACAGCAACCATCGCGGCGGTGTTTTCTGTAGCACATGGTCCTTGATGCCGCCAACGCCCGCCTGATCGCCCCCGCTACCGCGGGCCGTTCGACTGCGCCGGTCGCCATCACCACCACCATTACCACCACCACCGTCACCACTGCCCTGGTGCGGCCCGTCGTCTTCGTGTAACTCCCGAAAACAACGGCCCCGCACCATCCAGGTGACGGGGAAACTCGACCACCTGCATGCGACGGGGCCTCCAACCGAGGTCTGCATGTCTTCCATCGCTCCCGCCCATTCGCCTGCCGCGTCCGCACTGGCCGCGCCGTCCACTGTCGTGCACAAGTTCGGCGGCACCTCGGTGGCCGACGCCGAGCGCTATCGCCATGTCGCCGGCCTGCTGCTGGCCCGCCCCGAGTCGTTGCAGGTCAGCGTGGTCTCGGCCATGAAGGGGGTTACCGATGCGCTGATTGAACTGGCGCACCTGGCAGCCCAGGGCGATGCCGGTTGGCAGGAGGCGTGGCATGCGCTGCGCGCGCGGCATCGGGGTGCCGCGGTAGCGCTGCTGGGTGAGCAGGTGGGCGATACCGTGGACTGGATCGATGCACGCTTCGACCAGTTGGCCGAGGTGCTGGCCGCGCTGGCGGTGATCGGCGAACTGCCACGCGAGGTGCTCGACCGCGTGCAGGGCCTGGGCGAAGTGTTCTCCGCACAGTTGCTTGGTACCCACCTGCGCGCGCTGGGCGAGGACTGCGCGGTGCTGGATGCACGCGATGTGCTGGTGGTCGGCCACGGCGAACTGGGCGTGGATGTCGACTGGGATGCCAGTGCCGGCCGCCTTGCCGCGTGGCGGCTGCAGCACCCGCAGTCGCGCGTGGTCGCCACCGGTTTCGTCGCCCGCGACCGCCAGGACCGCGTCACCACGCTGGGCCGCAACGGCAGTGACTACTCCGGCGCGATCTTCGCCGCACTGTTCGCCGCCGATGAACTGCATATCTGGACCGACGTCGACGGCGTGCTGTCGGCCGACCCGCGGCTGGTGCCGGAGGCCGTGCAGCTGCACGCGCTGAGCTACGACGAGGCCTGTGAGCTGGCCTATTTCGGGGCGAAAGTGGTGCATCCGCAGACGATGTCACCGGCGATCCGGCTGGGCCTGCCGATCTTCATCCGCAATACCTTCCAGCCCAGCCATCCGGGTACGCGGATCAGCGCCGAGCGCTCGCCACGTGGCCCGGTGAAAGGGCTGACGCTGAGCACGGATCTGGCCCTGCTGAACCTGGAAGGCACCGGTCTGATCGGCGTGCCGGGTACCGCCGAACGGGTGTTCGCCGCGCTGCGCCAGGCACAGGTCTCGGTAGTGATGATTTCGCAGGGGTCTTCCGAACATTCCATCTGCTGCGTTGTCCGTGCGGGTGAAGCGGCGCGCGGTCGCGATGCCGTGGTGCAGGCGTTCTCGCACGAGCTGGCCGCCGGCCAGGTGCAGCGCGTGCAGGTCAGCGAGGGCGTCAGCGTGCTGGCCGCCGTGGGCGATGGCATGGCGGGCCAGCCGGGTGTGGCCGCACGGCTGTTCGAATCGCTGGGCCGGGCGCAGGTGAACATCCTGGCGATCGCGCAGGGATCTTCCGAACGCAACATCTCGGTGGCGGTGGCAAGCGCCGACGCGACCCGCGCGCTGCGTGCCGCGCATGCCGGGTTCTGGCTGTCGCCGCAGACGTTCGCGGTGGGGGTGATCGGTCCGGGCAATGTTGGCGCTGCGCTGCTGGACCAGCTGCTGGCGGCGCGCCCGCAGTTGCTGGCCAAGGCCAATGTCGATCTGCGCCTGCGCGCGCTTGCGTCACGCTCGCGCATGCGCCTGGAGGCCGATGGCCTGCATGAAGACTGGCGCCAGGCGCTGCAGGACGCCGGCCAGGCCAGCGATCTGGACCACTTCACCGAGCACCTGCTGGCCGCGCATCTGCCGCACGCGGTGGTGATCGACTGCAGTGGCAGTGCAGAGGTTGCCGAGCGCTATGAAGGTTGGCTGGCCGCCGGCATCCATGTGGTGACCCCGAACAAGCAGGCTGGCGCCGGTCCGCTGGCACGCTACCAGCGCATCCGCGCGGCGGCGGCGGCCAGTGGTGCGCGCTTCCGCTACGAGGCCACGGTGGGTGCCGGCCTGCCGGTGATCACCACGCTGCGTGACCTGGTGGATACCGGAGACGAAGTGTTGGCGATCGAAGGCATCTTCTCCGGCACGCTGGCCTGGCTGTTCAATCGTTTTGACGGCAGCCAGCCGTTCTCGGCACTGGTCGCGCAGGCGCGCTCGATGGGCTACACCGAGCCGGATCCGCGCGACGACCTGTCCGGTGTGGATGTTGCGCGCAAGCTGGTGATCCTGGCCCGCGAGGCCGGTCACGCGCTCAGCCTGGAGCAGGTGCAGGTGGAGAGCCTGGTGCCGGCGTTGCTGCGCGAAGGAAGCGTGGACGATTTCATGGCCCGCCTGGGTGCCTCCGATGAGGCGCTGCTGGCCCGGCTGCACGATGCCCGCCAGCGCGGTGCGGTGCTGCGCTATGTCGCGCGGCTGGGGCCGGATGGCGCGTCGGTCGGGTTGCAGGAGCTGCCGGCCGACCACGCGTTCGCCAACCTTCGGCTGACCGACAACGTGGTGCAGTTCCGTACCCGCCGCTACTGCGACAACCCGCTGGTGGTGCAGGGCCCGGGCGCGGGCCCGGAAGTCACCGCTGCCGGCGTGTTCGCCGATCTGCTGCGGGTGGCGGCCGGCGAAGGAGCGCGGCTGTGATCGCACGCGCTTTCGCACCCGCATCGGTGGCCAACGTGGCGGTCGGCTTCGACATCCTCGGCCACGCCATCGCCGGTATCGGCGATACGGTGAGCGTGCGCCGCATCGACGAACCGTTGGTGCGCATCGATGCGATCCGTGGCAGTGCGGTCGAACTGCCGCTGGATGCACCAGGCAATACCGCCGGCGCCGCGCTGATCGCACTGCGTGCAGCGCTGGGGCTGGGCTTCGGTTTCGCCATCGAGATCGACAAGGGCATTCCGTTCGGCTCCGGCATGGGCGGCTCGGCGGCCTCCTGCGTGGCCGCGCTGGTGGCAGCCAATGCACTGCTGGACATGCCGCTGCCGCGCGAGGCGCTGTATCCGTTCGCACTGGATGGCGAAGCCGTGGCCAGCGGTGGCCGCCATGGTGACAACGTCGGCCCGCTGCTGCTGGGCGGCGTGGCGCTGTGCACGGCTGATCGCCTGGTGCCGATTCCGGTACCGGCCAGCTGGCACAGCCTGCTGGTGCATCCGCATGCGGTGCTGGAGACCCGGCGGGCACGACAGGCGCTGCAGGGCAGCTATGCGCTGGGCGAATTCGTCGCGCAGAGTGCCCACCTGGCGCTGGTGTTGAGCGGTTGCCATCGCAGCGATGCCTCGCTGGTGCGCGCCGGCCTGCGCGATGTGCTGGTGGAACCGCGGCGGGCGGGCCTGATCGTGGGCTTCGACGCGGCACGCGATGCTGCACTGGCCGCCGGCGCGATGGGCGCGGGCATTTCCGGCGCCGGGCCCAGCGTCTTTGCCTGGTTTGAAGATGCCGACCAGGCGCGCGCGGCAGCGCAGCCGGTGCGTGCGGCGTTTGCCGCTGCCGGCTTCGACAGTGATGCCTGGATCTCGCCGCTGGATGCACCCGGAGCCTGCTTGTGCTGAATCCTTCCTCCCTACCGGATATCGACCTCATGCAATTCGTTTCGACCCGCGGCCAGTCGCCGGCCGTTGGACTCAGTGCGGCCATCGCTGCCGGTCTCGCCCCCGATGGTGGCCTGTACGTACCGGAGGTGCTGCCGGCGCCGCGCGCGCTGCAGGCCGGTACGAGCCTGGCCGATACCGCCGCTGACCTGCTGGCGCCGTTCTTCGCGGGCGATGTGCTGGCCGAGGCCTTGCCATCGATCTGCCGTGAGGCCTTCGATTTCCCCTTGCCATTGCGCGCGCTGCGCAACAGCGGTGACCATGTGCTGGAGCTGTTCCATGGGCCGACGGCGGCGTTCAAGGATATCGGCGCGCGCTTCCTCGCCGGTGTGCTGTCGCGGCTGCAGACCGGCAAGGGCCGCGATCTGACCATCGTCGTGGCCACCTCCGGTGACACCGGTGCAGCCGTAGCGGCGGCCTTCCATCGGCAGCCCGGTGTACGCGTGGTGGTGCTGTATCCCGATGGGCGGGTGTCGCCGCGACAGGCGCACCAGCTCGGCTGCTTTGGCGACAACATCCAGGCGCTGCGGGTGGCCGGTTCGTTCGATGACTGCCAGGCGATGGTGAAGCAGGCGCTGGCCGACCGCGATCTGCAGGCACAGGTGCCGCTGAGCTCCGCAAACAGCATCAGCCTGGGCCGGCTGCTGCCGCAGATGAGCTATTACGCGCACGCAGCGCTGGGCCATCATGCGCAGCATCAGCGGCGCTTGAACCTGGTGGTGCCGACCGGCAACCTCGGCAATGCGATGGCGGCAGTGCTGGCGCGCGCGCTGGGCGTCCCGATCGGGCAGATCGTGCTGGCCACCAACGCCAACGCGGTGCTGCCGCGCTATTTCAGTGGCGACCCGTACCAGCCAGCGGCCAGCATTGCGACCGTGGCCAACGCCATGGATGTCGGCGCGCCCAGCAACTTCGAGCGGCTGCGCTGGCTGTACCAGGGCGACGATGCCGAGCTGCGGGCGGCGTTCCGCGCGTTCGCAGTGGATGACGTGACCATCCGCGCGACCATCGCCAGCGCCCATGCCAGCGACGGTGAACTGTTCTGTCCGCACACGGCCACGGCGGTGAAGGTGCTGCAGGATCTGCGCGCCGGTGGCGCCAAGGGTGACTGGGCGGTGGTTGCTACCGCGCACCCGGCGAAGTTCGAGGCGGTGGTGGAACCGTTGATCGGCGAAGCAGTGGCGGTGCCGCCGGCCTTGGATGCATTGCTGCAGCGTCCGGCGCATGCCGAGCCATTGGCGGCGGACTACGCGGCATTGCGTGAGGTGTTGTTGCGTTGATGGAGGCGCCTGCGTGGTTGCCGGCCAGCGGCCGGCACTACCAGAAGCACGCATCACGGGTAGTGCCGGCCGCTGGCCGGCAACCGCAGATGTCACCAATCGATCATGGTAGTGCCGGCCGCTGGCCGCCAATCGCAGAGGTCACCAATCCATCATGGTAGTGCCGGCCGCTGGCCGGCAACCGCAGATGTCACCAATCGATCGGGGTAGTGCCGGCCGCTGGCCGGCAAGCCGATACTGATCGGGCGCTCAGCCCTGCACGTCACCGGCCAGCGTGCGCAGGCCATCCTCGTCGAGGATCTCAACCACGTTCAGATGGGGCAGGGCGATCAACCCCTGCTGGCGCAGCTTGGTGAAGGTGCGGCTGACCGTCTCCATCGTCAGGCCCAGATGATCGGCGATGTCGCCGCGGCCCATCGGCAGGGAGACGCGCAGGCCATCTCCGCCCAGCTTGGCCTCGCGCGCGGCCAGGCGAAGCAGGAAATCAGCGAGTTTTTCCGCCGGTTGCAGGCGTGCCAGCGCCAGCGCGGCATCCTGTGCGGCGTCCAGCTCCTGGCAGGCGCGCTGCAGCAGCTTGCGCTCCAGGTGCGGATAGCGGGCGCGCAAGCCCTTCATCTGCGGCAGGGCAACGCGGCACACGCGGCTGTCGGCGATGGCCTCGATGTCGTAGCGATGGTGGTCGCTGCCGCTCAGGCCCAGGTAATCGCCAGGCAGCACGAAGCCATTGATCTGGCGACGGCCATCGGCAAGCGTGCGCACCAGCCGCAGCGCGCCACCGGTCAATGTATAGACATGCTGGCGCTCTTCGCCGCTGCGGGCGAGAGTGCTGCCCATCGCCAGCTGCTGCGACACGGTCACCTGTTCCAGCGCCTGCACCTCATCGGGCGACAGCGCAGAGCACACCGCCAGGTGGCGTACCGAGCAGTGCAGGCAGTCCAGCGTGGCGCAGGACGGCGCGGCGGGGTCGTTGGTGGCGGGCGGAGCGCCGGAAGGCCGGGACATGTTGCGTGGGCGTATCGCGGGCGGGGGAGGGCTTTATGATACTTCAAGCGGCCGTTGGACCCCTTATCTGCGGCTGAGCGATGCGGGGCGCTAGAATGTCGCCCCCTCCCACGTCCCCGATTCCGCAGGAGCTCCGCCCGTGATCAAGCCCCGTACCCCGCCCGGCACCCTTGAACTGCTGCCGCGCGAGCAGATTGCGTTCCAGCGCATGCTGGACGTCATCCGCCGCAACTACGAGCGCTTCGGGTTCCTGCCGGTGGAGACGCCGGTGTTCGAGCTGTCCGATGTGCTGCTGACCAAGTCCGGCGGCGAGACCGAGCGCCAGGTGTATTTCGTGCAGTCCACCGGCGCGCTGGCCAACGCTGCTGAATCCGGCGATCGTTCGCTGCCGGAGATGGCGCTGCGCTTCGACCTGACCGTGCCGCTGGCGCGTTACGTGGCCGAACACGAACACGAGCTGACCTTCCCGTTCCGCCGTTACCAGATGCAGCGCGTGTACCGCGGCGAGCGCGCCCAGCGCGGCCGCTTCCGCGAGTTCTACCAGTGCGACATCGACGTGATCGGCAAGGACAGCCTGAGCGTGCGTTACGACGCCGAAGTGCTGGCGGTCATCCATGCGGTATTTGCCGAACTGCGCATCGGTGACTTCAGCATCCAGTTGAACAACCGCAAGCTGCTGCGCGGCTTCTTCGAAAGCCTGGGCGTGGCCGAGGGCGAACGCCAGCTGGCAGTGCTGCGCGAAGTGGACAAGCTGGACAAGCGTGGCCCCGACTACGTGCGCGAGACGCTGGTGGGCGAGGGCTTCGGCATTCCGGCCGAACAGGTCGAGAAGATCCTGGCCTTCGTCGCCGTGCGTTCGCAGGGTCATGCCGATGCGCTGGCACAGCTGGCAGCGCTGGAAGAAGGTGCGGGTTCCTCGGAGATCCTGCGTGCCGGCGTGGCCGAGCTGCGCGAAGTACTGCAGCTGGTGCAGGCACTGGGCGTGCCGGAAAGCGCGTACTGCCTGAACTTCTCCATTGCACGTGGCCTGGATTACTACACCGGCACGGTATACGAGACCACGCTGACCGACCACCCGCAGATCGGGTCGATCTGTTCCGGTGGCCGTTATGAAGACCTGGCCAGCCACTACAGCAAGTCCAAGCTGCCGGGCGTGGGCATTTCCATCGGCCTGTCGCGCCTGTTCTGGCAGCTGCGCGAAGCTGGCCTGATCGAGGGCATCGAGGCCAGCAGCGTGCAGGCGCTGGTGGCGCTGATGGACGAGCAGGGCATGCCGCAGTCGCTGGACATCGCCCGCCGCCTGCGCGCCGGTGGCATCAACACCGAAGTGCAGATGGAGCCGAAGAAGATCGGCAAGCAGTTCCAGTACGCGGCCAAGGCCGGTATCCGTTTCGTGGTGCTGGCTGGCGAAGACGAGCTGGCGCGCGGCGTGGTGGCGGTGAAGGACCTGCTGCGCGAGCAGCAGTTCGAAGTCTCCCGTGATGAACTGGCCAGCACCCTGCAGGTGGAACTGGAGCAGTCGCGGGTCATGCCGTGACGCGTGCCGCTGCAGGAACACTGATGCTGTTCCTGCTGGCGGCATGCCAGAGCGATCCGGCGTTACGCAGCACCCGGATCGGCCCTGCGAATTACCAGCTGGTGGCTGATCGCTGCCATGTGATGGATCGAGCGCAGCTTGAGCAGGATCTGCAGGCCCTTGCCGAGCGGGCGTGCCCGGGCCGGGCAGGAGCGCTGCAGAACCTGCAGCCTCGTCCCAGCCGGCAGGGCAGCCTGTTCGGTGAATGCCTGCGGCGCGGCGCGCTGCAGGCAGAGGTCCGCTGCCTGCCCTGATCGAAGCCCTGTCCATTGCCGCATCCGAACGCCCACCGCCCGGTGGGCGTTTTCGTTTCCGCTGCCTGAACGGGCCTGGCGGAACCTGGCCGTGCCTTTGACGCGACGTGCAAGAATGCGTTAATGTACTAACACGCTATTACATTGATGCAAGAGCCCCGCCCGTGAAAGCCCGCCCCGACATTGCCGCCAAAGACCCGCAAGCCGACCTTGAATCCCTGGCCCAGGCCTTTGCCGCGCTGCGCGAGCCGGAGCAGGTGGTCGCCTTCCTGCGTGACCTGTGCACGCCGGCCGAGCTGGAAGCCATGGCCGACCGCTGGAAGGTGGTGCCGCTGCTGCAGCAGGGCGTGCCCTATCGCGAGATCCACGAGCGCACCGGCGTCAGCGTGACCACCACCGGACGGGTGGCACGCACGCTCGAGCATGGCCATCGAGGCTATGCCGCCGCTGTCGACCGCCTTGCTTCGCGCTGATCCGCGCCCCGTTCCAGACTTCGAGACCTCCCCCATGAGTGCAACCCAGGCAGCGCCGGCGCGAGACCGGCTGCGTATCGCCATCCAGAAGAGTGGCCGGCTGGCCGAGCCCGCCCGCAACCTGCTCAGTGCCTGTGGCCTGAGCTGGCGCGAGAGCCGCGACAAGTTGTTCTGCTACGGCGAATCGCTGCCGGTGGACCTGTTGCTGGTGCGCGACGACGACATTCCCGGCCTGATCGCCGATGGCGTCTGCGACCTGGGTATCGTCGGCCGCAATGAACTGGACGAACAGGCGGCCGCGCGTCGCCAGATCGGCCTGGCCGATGCCTACCAGGCATTGCGGGGGCTGGGCTTTGGCCAGTGCCGCTTGATGCTGGCGGTGCCGGAAGACTGGCAATGGCAGGGGCCGGCACAACTGGCCGGTACCCGCATCGCCACCAGCTACCCGGCCATCCTCAAGCAGTGGCTGGCCGTGCAGGGCGTGGATGCACAGGTGGTGGAACTGTCCGGCTCGGTGGAGATCGCGCCGCGCCTGGGCACCGCCGACCTGATCTGCGACCTGGTCTCCAGCGGTGCCACGCTGCGTGCCAACCAGCTCACCCCGGTGCACAACCTGCTCGACAGCGAAGCCGTGCTGGCCGGTGCGGTACGCGTTCCCGATGATGCGCGCGGCGCGCTGCGCAGCATGCTGCTGCGCCGCCTGGACGGTGTGGTGCAGCGGCAGGACCGCAAACTGCTGATGTTCCGCGCCAGCGAGGACCGCGTCGACGCGTTGTCGCAGCTGCTGGCCGATGCCGAACCGTTGGTGCGTTTGCCTGCCGATGGCGGTGCATTGCGCCTGCAGACCATGTGCCCCGGTCCATTGACCTGGCAGCGCATGGAAGAACTGGAGCGCGCCGGCGCCCAGGGCCTGATGGTACTGAGCGTGGAGCGGTCGCTGGCATGAATCGTCTGATCTGGTCGCAACTTGACGAGGCCGCACGCAGCGCGGCGCTGACCCGCCCGGTGCAGACCGTGGCGCAGCAGACCCGTGATGCGGTGGCCGCGCTGATCGCGCAGGTGCGCACGCAGGGCGACGCCGCGCTGCGCGCGATCACCGCGCGCTTCGATGGCGTGGATCTGCAGGATTTCGAAGTTTCCGCAGCCGAGTTCGCAGCTGCCGATGCCGTGGTGCCGGCCGAGCTGCGCCAGGCCATGGTGGAAGCGGCCGAACGCATCACCCGCTTCCACGCGGCCGGCATGGGCCAGGGCTATACGGTGGAAACCGCGCCGGGCGTGGTCTGCGAGCGCATGCTGCGGCCGATCGGCCGGGTTGGCCTGTACGTGCCGGCCGGTAGTGCGCCACTGCCGTCCACCGCGCTGATGCTGGGCGTGCCGGCGCAGTTGGCCGGTTGCCCACAGGTGGTGCTGTGCACCCCGCCGCGTGCCGACGGTACGGCCGATCCTGCGGTGCTGGTGGCCGCGCGCCTGACCGGTGTGCAACGCGTGTTCAAGCTGGGTGGTGCGCAGGCGATCGCGGCGATGGCCTATGGCACCGAAAGCATCCCGGCCAGCGACAAGCTGTTCGGGCCGGGCAACAGTTTCGTCACCGAAGCCAAGCAGCAGGTGGCACAGGACGGTGCCGCCGCCATCGACATGCCGGCCGGTCCCTCGGAAGTGCTGGTGATCGCCGATGCCGGTGCCAACCCTTCATTCGTTGCCGCCGACCTGCTGTCGCAGGCCGAGCACGGCCCGGATTCACAGGTGCTGCTGCTGACCGATGACGCGGCGATGCTGGCCGCCGTCGAGGCCGAAGTTGAGCGCCAGGTGGCCCTGCTGCCGCGGCAGGACATCGCCCGCCAGGCGCTGTCGGCATCGCAGTTGATCCAGGTGGAATCGCTGGCCGATGCGTTTGCGATCAGCAACCGCTACGCCCCCGAACACCTGATCCTGGCCCTGCGCGAACCGCGCGCGTGGCTGGACCAGGTGCAGGCAGCCGGTTCGGTGTTCCTCGGCGACTACACGCCGGAAGCACTGGGTGACTACTGCAGCGGCACCAACCACGTGCTGCCCACCGCCGGTGCCGCGCGCGCCTACAGTGGCGTCAGCGTGGCCAGCTTCCAGAACCTGATCAGCGTACAGAGCGCGACCGCCGCTGGCCTGGCCGCGATCGGTGGCTGCGCGCGCATCATCGCCAGCGCCGAAGGGCTGGATGCGCACGAACGTGCGGTGGCACTGCGCATGGAGGTGGCCGCATGAGCGCGGACATCGACGGCGTGCTGGCACTTGTACGGCCGGACCTGCAGGCCTTTGCCGGCTACAGTTCGGCGCGCAGCAGCGCTGTGCAGGGCGAGGTGTGGTTGAACGCGAACGAATCGGCGTGGGCCAATCCGGCAGACGCCGCCGGGGGCAGCCGCCGCTACCCGGAGCCGCAGCCGGCTGCGCTGTGTGATGCGCTGGCGTCGCTGTACGGCGTGCAGCCGCAACAGCTGCTGGTAGGCCGTGGCAGCGACGAGGCGATCGATCTGCTGGTCCGCGCCCTGTGCGTGCCGGGCCGCGATGGCGTGCTGGTGACGCCGCCGGTATTCGGCATGTACGCAGTCTGTGCGCGGTTGCAGGGTGCGCCGTTGATCGAGGTGCCGCTGATTGACGATGGTGAGGGCCTGCGCACGGACCTGGATGCGGTTATTGCCGCTGCGAAGGGGCAGGGCGCCAAGCTCGTTTTCCTGTGCGCGCCGTCCAATCCTGCCGGCAGCGATATCCCGCTGGCGGAGATCGAGCGCGTGGCCCTTGCCCTGCGCGGGCAGGCGCTGGTGGTGGTGGACGAGGCCTACGTCGAGTACGCGCAGCGCGCTTCGGCGACCACGCTGCTTGCCGCGCACGCCAACCTGGCGGTGCTGCGCACGTTGTCCAAGGCGCACGCACTGGCCGCCGCGCGTATCGGCACCTTGATCGCCGCGCCGGAACTGATTGCCGTGCTGCGCCGATGCCAGGCGCCGTACCCGGTGCCGACGCCGTGCGCCGAGCTGGCCGTGCAGGCGCTGCAGCCGGCCGCGCTTGCGCGCACCGCTGAGCGGGTAGCCACGGTCATCACCGAGCGCGAGCGCCTGCACCACCGCCTGCAGGGCCTGCCTGGCATCGGCCGGGTATACGCATCGGCCGGCAACTACCTGCTGGTCCGCTTTGCCGATGCGCAGGCGGCGTTCGACGCGCTGCTCGCTGCCGGCGTGGTGGTGCGCGACCAGCGCGCCGCACCGCAGCTGGGTGACGCACTGCGTATCAGCATCGGCAGCCCCGAAGAGAACGACCGCGTGCTTGCGGCCCTGTCGGCACGGAGGGCCGCGGCATGACGCCGATCCTGTTCATCGACCGCGACGGCACCCTCATCGAGGAGCCGGCGGATTTCCAGATCGACGCCTACGAGAAGCTGCGTTTCGTGCCGCAGGTGATCCCGGCGCTGCTGAAGCTGCGCGATGCCGGCTACCAGTTCGTGATCGTCACCAACCAGGATGGCCTCGGCAGCGAGAGCTACCCGCGCGCCAGCTTCGATGGCCCGAATGACCTGATGCTGCAGATCTTCGAAAGCCAGGGCATCGTTTTCCGTGACGTGCTGGTCGACTGCAGCTGGCCGCACGACAACGCGCCGACGCGCAAGCCGGGCATCGGCCTGATGACGGCCTACCTGCAGGACCGCAGCATCGACTGGGCGCGCTCGGGCATGGTGGGCGACCGCATCACCGACCTGCAGTTCGCCGACAACCTCAACATCCGTGGTTTCCAGCTGCGCACCGAACAGTTCGGCGGCGAGTGGGACTGGCCGGGCATCGCCCACGCACTGGCCGATGCACCACGCACGGCGGTGGTCCAGCGCAATACCAAGGAGACGAAGATCCGCGTCGAACTGGATCTGGACCGCGCCGGCGATGCGCACATCCACACCGGCCTGCCGTTCTTCGACCACATGCTGGAGCAGATCGGCAAGCACGGCGGTTTCGCCCTGGACATCCGCGCCGAGGGTGACCTGCACATCGACGAGCACCACACCATCGAAGACACCGGCCTTGCACTGGGCCAGGCCCTGCGCGAGGCGCTGGGCGACAAGCGCGGCATCGGCCGTTACGGCTTCACCCTGCCGATGGATGAAACCCTGGCCAGCGCTGCGCTGGATTTCAGTGGCCGCCCGTATTTCGTGTTTGAAGGCGAGTTCAAGCGCGAGCGCGTGGGCGACATGCCGACCGAGCTGGTCCCGCACTTCTTCCGTTCGCTGTGCGATGCCAGCGGGCTGAACCTCAACCTGCAGGTGCGTGGCGACAACGACCACCACAAGGTTGAAGCCTGCTTCAAGGCCCTGGCACGTGCACTGCGGCCGGCACTGGCGCGGCAGGGCACCGCCTTGCCGACCACCAAGGGGGCGCTGTGAGCGAGGTCGTGCTGATCGATGCCGGCGGTGCCAACCTGGGTTCGGTGCGCTACGCATTGGAACGGCTCGGTGCGACGGTGAAGCTGGTCCGCGATGCCGAAGGCCTGGCCGGCGCGCAACGGGTGATCCTGCCCGGCGTCGGCGCGGCCGGCCCCGGCATGCAGCGCCTGCATGCGCAGGGTTTGGTCGAGCCGCTGCGCCAGCTGCAGGTGCCCTTGATGGGCATCTGCCTGGGCATGCAGCTGTTGTTTGACCGCTCCGAAGAGGCCGGCGTGGATACGCTGGGATTGATCCCCGGCGTGGTGCGCAAGCTGGTGCCGGCCTGTGGCATCCGCGTGCCGCACATGGGCTGGAACCGGCTGCTGCCGCTGCGCCCGTCGCTGCTGCTGCAGGGGGTTCCCGAGCGCGCCAGCGCGTACTTCGTGCACAGCTATGCCGCGCCGCTGAACAGCCATACCGTCGCCGCCTGTGATCACGGCGGCCTGTTCACCGCCGTGGTCGAGCAGGGCCGCTACTTCGGCGCCCAGTTCCATCCCGAGCGGTCCGGCGATACCGGTTCGCTGATGCTGCGCAATTTCCTCGAGGGCACCGCTGCATGAGTTTCATCGTCTACCCCGCACTGGATATCCGCGACGGCCGCGTCGTGCGGCTGCGCCAGGGCGACTACGCGCAGGAAACCCACTATGGCGACGACCCGCTGCCGCGTGCGCAGGCGTTCGCCGCACAGGGCGCACAGTGGATGCACCTGGTCGATCTGGATGCTGCACGTGCCGGTGGCTACACGTTGGCGCCGCTGTTGGCCGCGATCCGTGCGCAGACCCCGCTACAGGTGCAGACCGGTGGCGGCGTGCGTGGCCGTGACGACGTGGCACGCATCCTCGATGCCGGCGCCAGCCGCGTGGTGATCGGCTCACTGGCGGTGCGCGAGCCGGCGCAGGTGATCGGCTGGCTGGGCGAGTTCGGCCCGGAGCGGCTGACCATCGCCCTCGATGCACGGCAGGACGCGCAAGGGCAATGGCAGCTGCCGGTGCATGGCTGGACCGAGAACGCGGGGGTGACCCTGGATGCGCTGGCCGAGCGCTATGCACAGGCCGGCATGCGTCACCTGTTGTGCACCGACATCGCCCGCGATGGCATGCTCGCCGGGCCCAACATCAGCCTGTACCAGCACCTCGCAGCGTTGCTGCCGGGCGTGGCGGTACAGGCGTCAGGCGGTATCCGTGATGTGGCCGACGTGGCTGCGGCACAGGCCGCCGGTTGTGGCGGCGCGATCCTCGGCAAGGCATTGCTGGAACAGCGCATGGACCTGGCGGAGGCGCTGGCATGCTGAGCCGCCGCATCATTCCGTGCCTGGACGTGCGCGATGGCCGCGTGGTCAAGGGCGTGCGTTTCCGCGATCACGTCGACATGGGGGACATCGCCGAACTGGCGCAGCGCTATCGCGACCAGGGCGCCGACGAGCTGGTGTTCTATGACATCGGCGCCAGCCCGGAGGCACGGTCGGTGGACGTGGCCTGGATCGAGCGCATCGCGCGCCTGATCGATATCCCGTTCTGCGTGGCCGGCGGCATCGACAGCGTAGAGACCGCGCGTCGCGTGCTGTTCGCCGGTGCGGACAAGATCTCGATCAACTCACCCGCGCTGGGCCGCCCGGAACTGATCACCGAACTGGCCGAAGAATTCGGCGTGCAGTGCGTGGTGGTCGGTGTCGACTCGGTACACGAGGACGACGGCCAGTGGCGCGTGCGCCGTTTCAGCGGCGACCCGGACAAAACCCAGGCAGTGCCGCTGCGCACGCTGGACTGGATCGTCGAGGCGCAGCGCCGGGGTGCCGGCGAGATCGTGCTGAACTGCATGGACAGCGATGGCGTGCGCCGCGGCTATGACGTCGAGCAGCTGCGCCAGGCACGTGCGCTGTGCCAGGTGCCCCTCATCGCATCGGGCGGTGCGGGTACGATGGAGCACTTCGCCCAGGCCTTTGACCAGGCCGACGTTGACGGTGCGCTGGCGGCCAGCGTATTCCACAGTGGCGCCATCGCCATTGCCGACTTGAAGCGCTACCTGCGCGAGCAGCAGATCGAGGTGCGGGATGTCTATTGATGTGCGGCCGTCGCCGCAGGCGCTGGAAACGCTGGACTGGGACAAGGGCGATGGGCTGCTGCCGGCCGTTGTGCAGGACGCCGACACCCTGCAGGTGCTGATGCTGGGTTACGTCAGCGCCGAGTCGCTGGCAGCGACGCTGGCCATCGGCCACATGACCTTCTTCAGCCGCAGCAAGCAGCGTCTTTGGACCAAGGGCGAGCAGTCCGGCAATGTGCTGGCGGTGCAGTCGATCAGCGTCGATTGCGATGCCGATACGCTGCTGGTGCTGGCGCGCCCGGCAGGCCCGACCTGCCACACCGGTGCGGAAAGCTGCTTCGACGGCGCACCGAAGGACTTCCTCGGTGGCCTGGACCAGCTGGTCGCCGTGCGTGAGGCGCTGCGCCCCTCCGGCAGCTATACGACGTCCCTGTTCGAAGGCGGCATCCGCCGCATCGCGCAGAAGGTGGGCGAGGAAGGCGTGGAGACGGCGCTGGCCGCGGTGGCGCAGGACGATGAGGCCTTGCTGGGCGAGGCGTCGGACCTGCTGTACCACCTGCTGGTGCTGCTGCGCGCGCGCGGGCTGTCGCTGGAAGATGCCCGCGACGTGCTGGAAAAGCGCCATCGTTAGAGGTGCGGTAGCGCCGGCCGCTGGCCGGCAACCCGATGATCAAGGGACGCCTGGTGGAATGCCGGCCAGCGGCCGGCACGACAGGAAAAGCGGCAATCGCGTGCGCGATGTCATCGCCGGAATCTACAATAGGCGGTCTCTTTTTCCCGGACCGCCCCCATGAAACTGCCTGCCGCCTGGCTGTGCTGCCTGTTGCTGACCTCGCCGGCGTGGGCCGCCGATACCGTGGTCAGCGGCAAGGTCTATCTGGAGCGTGACGGCAAGCCGGGCCGCGGTGCGACCGATCCTGGCCTGGCCGGCGTGCAGGTGTCCAACGGCGAAACCATCGTCAAGACCGCCGCGGACGGCAGCTACAGCCTGCCGGTGCGTGACGGGCAGACGGTCTTCGTGATCAAGCCCGATGCGTATTCCTTCCCGAAGGCCGCCGACGGCCTGCCGTCGTTCTGGCGGCACTACCGGCCCAACGGTTCGCCGGCGCTGAAGTACGGTGGCATCGCCGCGACCAGTGACGTTGCCCGCAACTGGGACTTCGCCCTGCAGAACGACCGGCATGACAGCCGCCGTGGTTTCCAGATGCTGGTGTTCACCGACTCGCAGACCGCCAGCCTGCAGGACATCGGCTACTACCGGCAGTCCATCGTGGCGCCGCTGGTGGGCCAGACCAAGGCCCGCCTGGGCACCACCCTGGGTGACATCGTCAACGACGACCTGACCCTGTACCCGGCGATCAACAAGGTCACCACTGAACTTGGCGTGCCGTGGTTCCACGTACCCGGCAACCACGACCTGGATGTCGACGCGGCCAATGATGCGCATTCGCTGGACAGCTGGCGCAACATCTACGGCCCCGATACCTATGCAGTGGAAGAGGGGGGCGCCAGTTTCGTGTTCCTCGACGACGTGGTGTACGACCCCAACGCCAAGCCCAGGTATGTGGGTGGCCTGCGCGAGGATCAGTTCGCTTTCCTCGCTGCCTACCTGAAGGGCCTGCACAAGGACCGTCTGCTGGTGCTGGGCATGCACATCCCGC
The DNA here is from genome assembly GCF_019969775.1 of Stenotrophomonas sp. OVS01A. Taxonomy (NCBI): domain Bacteria; kingdom Pseudomonadati; phylum Pseudomonadota; class Gammaproteobacteria; order Lysobacterales; family Lysobacteraceae; genus Stenotrophomonas; species Stenotrophomonas sp. OVS01A. Next base: position 1,227,253 of record NZ_JAHXYV010000001.1, read on the forward strand.
TGTTCGATGCGGCACCGGGGCGCGAGACCTTCCGCCATGCCGACCGCCAGCGCCTGTTCGACCTGCTGAAGGACTTCCGCAACGTGCTGGTGCTCAGTGGCCACAGCCACACCCAGCAGCACGTCTACCACGGCAAGGCTGACGGTTGGCAGGGCGCCAGGCCGCTGCACGAGTACAACGTCGGTGCCAACTGCGGTGCGTTCTGGTCGGGCGTGAAGAATGCCGCCGGCGTACCGGACAGCACCATGAGCGACGGCACGCCGAAGGGCTATGCGTTGCTGGACGTGGCCGGCAACGGCAGCTATCGCCTGCAGTACCGGGTGGCCGGTGCGGCCGCCAGCGAGCAGATCGGCCTGCATGCACCGAAGGTGCTGCGCAAGGGCGCGTACCCGGCGTGGGGCATCTATGCCAACGTGTACATGGGCGAGGACGCCAGCGTGGTCGAGTACCGCGTCGATGGCGGCGCCTGGCAGCCGATGAAGCAGGTCAGCCAGCCTGATCCGCGCCTGCTGGTGGAGAACGTGGCCGACGACCTGGCTTCCACGCTGCGCGGTTACGACCGCTCGCCGGAAGCCACCGCCTCGCCGCACCTGTGGCGTGGCGCGTTGCCGACCGACCTGGCCGTGGGCAGCCACAAGGTCGAGGTGCGCTCCACCCAGCCCGATGGTGCGGTGTTCACCGCCAGCACCAGCTACAGCCTGCAGACCGCGCAGCCCTGAGCGCGGGCCAGGCTGCCTTCACCAACTTCCATCACGAAAGGATGCAGCATGGATATCCGCTTCATGGCCGGCACCACCCCGGTCACCCTCAGCCGCCACTGGTTCACCGGCGCGATGATGCTGCAGAGCGCCAGCGAGAAGGTCTGGGTGCAGCATCCGCTGCATCCGGGCACGCACTTCTCGTTCTCGCTGGTACAGTCGTGGCAGCGCCATATCGCCGGCCATGAAGTGCTGGTGGAGCGGACCCGGCCGCTGCTGTTCGCCGGGTTCCGCCCGCAGCGCCTGCGGGTGCTGGTGGACGGTGTGCAGGTGGCCGAGCAGGAAGGCATGTGACCCGGGCGGCGCTGTCGCCGCGCTAGGCAAAGGCCGTCCGATGCCTGAGAATCGGCACGATTCAATCGATCCAAGCAGGCCAGCGTGAACGTTGCAGCAGTGTCCCCGGCGCCATCCGAGTCCGCCCGCAGCGGCGTCCCCCGCAGCCTGGTCGTCGCCGATGTCGGCGGTACCTTCGCTCGTCTTGCGTTGGCTGAGACCCTGCCGGGGCAGGCGCCGCGGCTGGGCAGCTACCGCACCTACGCCTGCGCCGACCACCCCAGCCTGGCGGCGATCCTGGCCGATTTCACCGCCAGTCTCGGCCAGCCGATGGCCAGTGCGGTGGTCGCCATCGCCGGCCTGCTCGACGGCGATACCCTGATCAATGCCAATCTGCCGTGGACGGTGTCGCTGTCGGCGACGCGCCGCGAGTCGGGCCTGCCCGACCTGCAGCTGATCAATGATTTCGAAGCAGTGGCGTTGGCCATTCCCTACCTGCAGGCCGACACGCTGGTGCCGCTGAATGGCGATGCCGATCCGGCCAAGACCTTCCCGGCACTGGTGCTGGGGCCGGGCACCGGCCTGGGCGCCGCGTTGCGCTTCGCCGATGGCGAGCGCCCGGTGCTGGCCAGCGAGATCGGCCACGCTGCGTTGGGCGCCGGCAATGCGCTGGAACTGCATGTGCTGGGCCAGCTGCTGCAGCGCTGGCCGCATGTGGACAACGAACGCGTGCTGTCCGGCAGCGGCCTGATGAACCTGTATCCCTGCCTGTGCGAAATGCGCGGCGTGGCTCCGCAATGGACCAGCACCGAAGCGCTGATCGCGGCTGCGCGGCAAGGCGACGACGCGCTGGCAGTGGAAACCCTGCAGGTGTTCTGCGCCTGGCTGGGCAGCCTGGCCGGCGACGCGGCGATCGCCGTGGGTGCGCGCTCGGTGTACCTGGCCGGCGGCATTTCCACCCATGTGCAGGACTTCCTGGCCGACGGCCGTTTCCGTGAGCGCTTCCTCAACAAGGGGGTGCTGACCGACGTGCTGCGCCAGGTGCCGGTGTGGCGGGTCGAACATGGCCAGCTGGGTGTGCTCGGTGCCGCAGCCTGGCACGCAGCGCGGACCCCCGCGCACGATTGATCGGCGCTGCCGGCATCGGGCCGGCGGGCGCAGCATGCAGACGGAGGCGAAGATGGTGGATCGCAGGCAGTTTTTGCAGGCCGGTGCACTGGCCGCAGGCGTGGCAGCGTTGCCGGCGGTGAAGGCGCGTACGCACGGTGGCGCCAAGGTGGTCTCGACCTGGGACTTCGGCGTGCCGGCCAACCAGGCCGCGTGGAAGGTACTGGCGCAGGGCGGCAGTGCGCTGGATGCGGTGGAAGCCGGTGCACGCTGGGCCGAAAGCGAGCTGTGCAATCCCACCGTCGGCCATTGTGGCAACCCGGACCGCGACGGCGTGCTGAGCCTGGACGCCAGCATCATGGATGGAGACGGCCGCTGTGGCGCGGTTGCTGCGCTGGTCGACATCCTGCACCCGGTGTCGGTGGCCCGCAGGGTGATGGAGAACAGCCCGCATGTGCTGCTGGTGGGCGAGGGCGCCCAGCAGTTCGCCGTGCAGCAGGGCTTCCAGCGCCAGCACCTGCTGACGCCGAAGGCCGAAGCGGCCTGGCGTGAGTGGCTGAAGACCGAAAAGTACGCGCCGCAGATCAATGCCGAGCGCCGCGGTCTTCCCGGCAACAGCGATAACCACGACACCATCGGCATGCTGGCACTGGACGCCAAGGGCAACCTGGCCGGTGCCTGCACCACCAGCGGCATGGCCTGGAAACTGCACGGCCGGGTCGGCGACAGCCCGATCATCGGCGCCGGCCTTTACGTGGACAACGACGTGGGCGCGGCCACCGCCTCGGGTGTGGGCGAAGAAATGATCCGCAACGCGGCCTCGTTCCTGGTGGTCGAGCTGATGCGCCAGGGCCGTTCGCCGGCACAGGCCTGCCGCGAAGCGATCGACCGGGTGGTACGCAAGCGCCCCGAGGCCAGCCGCACGCTGCAGGTCTGCTTCCTTGCCATGAACAAGCAGGGCGAGGTGGGTGCCTATGCACTGCATCGCGGCTTCGTCTACGCGGTGTGCGATGCGCAGCGCCAGGACGACCTGCGCGACTCACCGTCGATCTATACGAGCACGCAGGCGTGAACGCGCGCCTGACGCTGGAGATCGCCAGCAATTCGGTGGCTTCGGCGTTGGCCGCGCAGGCCGGTGGCGCAGATCGCATCGAACTGTTCGACAACCTTGCCGAAGGCGGTACCACGCCGTCGTTTGCCAGCATCGCCATCGCCCGCGAGCGGTTGCAGATTCCGTTGTTCGTGCTGATGCGACCGCGTCCGGGGGATTTCCACTACGACGCGCTGGAAACCGAGCTGATGCTGCGCGACATCGCCCAGTGCCGCGCGCTGGGCTGCGATGGCGTGGTGATCGGTGCGCTGGATGCGCGGGGCGATATCGACCTGCCGCTGTGCCGCGAACTGCTGCGCGCGGCGGGCCCGTTGCAGGTGACCTTCCACCGTGCCTTCGATGCCGCGCTCGATCTGCCGGCGGCGCTGGAGCAGGTGATCGGGCTGGGCTGCCAGCGGGTGCTGACGTCCGGCGGCCAGGCCAGCGCCGACGCCGGTGCCGATGTACTGGCCGCGCTGGTCGCGCAGGCGGCCGGCAGGATCAGCGTCATGGCCGGCGCAGGGCTGGGCCCGCGCAACATCGCCGCCGTCGCGCGGAAGACCGGCTGTCTCGAACTGCATGCCTCGGCCAAGGGGCAACGACGTTCGGCCATGCAGTTCCAGAACCCGGCCCTGCGCGGGCTGGACCCGGACTGGAGCCAGACAGACACCGCCACGGTGAGTGCGCTGCGGAAGGCGCTCGACGGCTGAGAGCCGCAGGGGCTGGATCCCTTCGCAGAAGGACTTCGACCCGCGTCAGGACTCGTAACCCAACACCGACGTGGATGACGTTTCAGGCGCGTTTGAATCGCGGCGACGTTCCGTAAGTGACGGAAAGTAGACGTCATCTGCGTTTCCGGCTGGCGGAGCAGGACCGCATTGTTGACAGTGGGCGACCGTAGCCCTTCTATGAAATCGCACATGTTTCGACTGTTTCTGCTGCTGATCTGCGTGCTGCCATGCCGTGCAACCGCCGTAGCTGGTGGGCAGTCGCCAGGATGGAGCTGGCATGACGCCGGAACCAAGAGTCTCCGAATCAGTTCTGCTTTGCCCGAAGTGACCTTGGAGGCAGGCGCCAAAGGCGCGTTTGTAGACAATCGGGCATATCAGATTGGAAAGAAGCGCTTTCGGCTGCTGTATCAGGTATTCGATTCAAACGCGGAAAACCCGATCGGGCGCTGCGGGGCTGGGCGTGAGATCCATCTGTTCGTCTATGAAATGACTTCGCCGACGCCTGTTGAGCGCGGCAGGATCCTGATCGGGAGTTGCCTGCACAACGTGTCTCTGGCCAGCCAGAACTCAGGGCGTCCCGGCAGTGAGTCCGATTTTTCCTCGGTCATCTGGCGCGGAGATGGGCTCACGATTCAATGGTGGGACGGTGGCGCTACAGGCGGGGTCGCAAGCCGGTACGTACTTCGCGATGGGCGCCTTGTTGCAGATCAACCGGGCGCGGGAACTCGTTGAAGGCGGACAAAACCGTTCTGCGCGCGGGTGTCGCGATCGTGTCATCGACATCTGTGCTGCTTCCATAACGATGTCGTGCAACCCATTGATTTATCTGCAGCCCAACAGGCAACAACGACGTGTGTCGCGTGGATGCTGCGCCGCCACATGCTGGGCGTGGTTCAGCTGTGCTTTAGTTTGGATCGATCCACAGGGGAGGGCGGTCGAATCGAGATGGATCGATTCAACGCCCGGGATCGCCATCCGACCGCGCGTCCACCATCCAAGAGCAACCACCCATGGCTCAGTCCGTCCGCAACCGCCGTCATCTGCTGTCCCACGCCCTCGCCCTGGCCTTGCTGCCGTTTGCCGCTGGCGCACAGGACGCGGCCCCGTCGCCCACCAAGGATCTTGATGCGGTCACCGTCACCGGTTCGCGCATCAAGCGTGCCAGCGTCGAGGGCCCGGCCCCGGTCAACGTGATCAGCGCCGCACAGATCCAGAAGGAAGGCTTCGTCACCGTCTACGACGCACTGAAGACCCTGACCGAGGCGACCGGCACGGTCGAGGCGGCATCGCAGTGGGGCTCGCACACCCCCAACGCGAGTGGCCTGAACCTGCGCGGCATGGGCCCCAACCGCAGCCTGCTGCTGGTCAATGGCCGCCGCGTGGCCGACTATCCGCTGCCCTATGGCGGCGAGACCAATTTCTCCAACTACAGCAACATTCCGGCGGCGGCGGTCGAACGCATCGAAGTGCTGACTGGCGGCGCTTCGGCGATCTACGGTTCAGACGCCATCGCCGGCGTGGTCAATGTCATCCTCAAGACCAACTACGACGGCGACGAAGTGCGCGTGCGCGGCGGTACCTCCACCGAAGGCGGGCGTGACACCTGGGATCTGTCCTGGGCGGGCGGCAAGACCGGCGACAACTGGAGCGTGACCTACGCCCTGCAGTACACCAAGCGCGATCCGCTGTTCGGCCGTGACCGGCCGCAGATGGACGACGCCGACGATGCGCTGTACCCGTCCTGGAACATGGAGCAGCGCAAGGTCGGCTTCCGTCCCACCGCTGGCCTGGCGTTGATCGACCCCAGCAACGGCCAGCGCCTGGCGCCGCCCGACGGCACCTGCGAGAAATTCGCTGGCGAGTACTACACCGCCGACCGCCTGGTCTACAACTACAACGCCAATACGGTGAGCAACACCGGCCGCCTCTGCGGCATGAGCGCCGACTACGCCAACTGGCTGTTGACCGGAGGCTCGGAGAACCTGTCGGGCAACCTGTATGCCACCTTCGATTTCGGCAACGATCTGCAGGCCTGGAGCAACCTGGCGGTATACCGTTCCGATGCGATCTGGGGCACCAATCCGCCGAGCGTGTCGCTGATCGACGATGCCAACGGTTACTACTGGGATGCCAACCGCAATCGCCCGGTGCTCGGCGTGCGCCAGTTCACCCCGAACGAAGTCGGTGGCCTGGACACGCTGCGCAATACCAACCGCGAGTTGTCGTGGGATATCAGCGCAGGCCTGCGCGGGCGCCTGGCCGATCGTTTCGATTGGAGCGCCACGGTCGGCCGTTCCTACTACCGCGTTGAGGAGCGGCAGAACGTGGTCGACGAGCAGAAGTCGTACGACTTCTTCCTCGGCCCACGGCTGGGCACCACCGGCGATGGCGAGGCGATCTACGCCTTGAACGAGTCGCGCTGGTGGAACCCGATCACCCCGGACCAATACTGGCAGATGGGCACGGTAGCGAAGAACCGGGCGTCGTCCTACGTCAACCAGGCCTCGGCCGACATCACCGGTGAACTGTTCCAGGGCTGGGCCGGGCCGATCTCGTTCGCAGCGGTGGCCGAAGTGGCCAAGCAGGGCTATCACCTCAGCCCGGACCCGCGCGCGGGCATCGATTTCGATCTGCAGAACGTCGATCGCGGCGGTGGCGAGCGTACCCGCTACTCGGCCGGTGTCGAATTCAAGATCCCGTTGGCCGACAGCCTGATCGCCACCGCGGCGGCACGCTACGACCGGTACGGCAGCTACAAGGCCGACGGCGGCGGCGAAGCGCTGGATATCGGCAGCCAGAAGGAAACTACCTGGAACGCCGGCCTGGAATGGCGGCCGTTCGAGTCGCTGCTGGTGCGCGGTTCCTACGCGACCAGCTTCCACGCGCCGGACATGCACTACCTGCTGGGCCAGGCCAGCAGTTCCGAAGTGCTGACCTACGACCGCCTGCGCTGCATCGAGAGCGGCGCTTATCTGGTCAACAACTGCGGCGTGGGCAATACCGATGTCTGGTACGCGTTCGACGTGAACCGCCGGGGTACGCCACTGCTGCGCTCGGAAACCGGCGATTCGTGGACGGTCGGTTTCGTGTGGGACGTGCTGCCGAACCTGTCGATGAGCGCTGACTACTGGGCGATCAAGCTGGAAGACATGATCGTCGACGTCGGCGCGGACGAGGTGCTGGCCAGCGAGGCCGGCTGCCTGACCGGCAAGAACATGGACGGCACGCCGTGGGCGAACCCGGCAGGTGAGGCTTACTGCGCCGGCATCCTGGCCCGGGTGAACCGTGACGGCAGCGGCCGGCTGGTGTCGATCGAGCGCGGGCCGTTCAACCTGGCCAGCCGCGAAGTGCGCGGCATCGACCTGAGCGCGCGCTACCGGCTGGAGACGGCCGCATGGGGCAGCTTCCAGCTGGGGGTGAACTACACCAACCAGATTTCGACGAAAGAACAGCGTTACGCCAACGATCCGAACCCTGAGCGTCGCGACCGTGACCTGCGCAGCAAGCTGCGCGCCAGCCTGGCGTGGCAGGGTGGCAACTGGAATGCGAACGTGTATGCCGACCGCATCGGCTCGGTGCCGGGCGTGCGCTACCACTGGGGCACCGACCGCCTGGACAATCCCGGCGGCTGCCTGCCGTTCGCCGATGGCTACGTGCCCAGCGACAGCCCGTCGCTGAACTGCCTGGAACCCGCCACGCGCCCGGATGGATCGGCCAATCCGAACCCGAATGCGGGGCAGCAGACGGCGCGCTACTACGGGCGGGTGGGGCCATTCATTACCTGGAATTTCAACGTCGGCTACCAGGTGACCGAGTTCATGAAGGTCAATCTGTACGTGAACAACGCTTTCAATGCGACCAGTTGGAACCACAAGGACCCGTACAAGGTCGACTACGATTTCGCGCCGACCCGCCTGCTGGGTGCGGTGGGACGCGAGTTCGCGCTGGAGTATGTGTTCACGTTCTGAGGGAAGGCGGCGCCGGGCATGGCCCGGCGCCAGCCACGATTTGACGGGCAGCCACGCATGGCGTGGCTCTACTGGGCGCGCGCGGGATGGGTGGGTCGTTGGCGGGGTGGGGTGGATTTGACCTTCCCACGATGGCAAGGTCTAGGCTGGTCGCCATCCTCCAGATGGAACCAGGGAAACCAGGCCATGAGCACCTCCAGCCCCACAGCCGTCCACGAGACGGTTTCCACCCTCAGCCTGCCGATCGAAGGCATGACCTGCGCCAGCTGTGTTGGCCGCGTTGAAGCGGCCCTGGCCAAGGTCGAGGGGGTCGCCAGCGTATCGGTCAACCTGGCCACCGAGCGCGCGGACATCCGTTCCTCTGGTCCGGTCGACCGCGATGCGCTGATCCAGGCAGTGGAGAAGGTGGGCTACGAAGTACCCGCCGCGACCACCGAACTGGCCGTGGAAGGGATGACCTGCGCGTCCTGCGTCGGCCGCGTGGAGCGCGCGCTGTTGGCGGTGCCGGGCGTCAGCCACGCCAGCGTCAACCTGGCCACCGAGCGGGCGACCGTGCGCGGCGTTGCCGGCATCGATGCACTGGTGGCGGCGATCGACAAGGTTGGATATGCGGCACGCGCGATCGATGGCGGTACCCAGGTCGACGAGGAAGCGGCGGAAAAGAAGGATGCCGAGCGGGTGGCGCTGAAGCGCGACCTGATCCTGGCCAGCGTGCTGGCGGCCCCGGTGTTCGTATTGGAAATGGGCTCGCACCTGATCCCCGGCATGCACCATTGGGTGATGTCCACGATCGGCATGCAGGCCAGCTGGTACCTGCAGTTCGTGCTGACCACGCTGGTCCTGGCCATTCCCGGCCGGCGTTTCTACCAGAAGGGCTTCCCGGCGCTGCTGCGCCTGGCGCCCGACATGAACTCGCTGGTGGCGGTGGGTACCGCGGCGGCGTTCGGTTATTCGGTGGTGGCCACCTTCATCCCGCGCCTGCTGCCGGCGGGCACCGTGAATGTCTACTACGAAGCGGCGGCAGTGATCGTCGCGCTGATCCTGCTCGGCCGGTTCCTGGAGGTGCGCGCGAAAGGCCGCACCTCGGAGGCGATCAAGCGCCTGGTCAACCTGCAGGCCAAGGTGGCGCACGTCAGCCGCGAAGGGCGCATCGTCGATATCCCGATCAACGAGGTGCTGCTGGGCGACCTGCTGGAAGTGCGTCCGGGCGAGCGCGTGCCGGTGGATGGTGAGGTGACTGAGGGTCGCAGCTACGTCGACGAATCGATGATCACCGGCGAGCCGATCCCGGTGGAGAAGTCGGCCGGCAGCAACGTGGTCGGCGGCACCGTCAACCAGAAGGGCTCGCTGACCCTGCGTGCGACCGCGGTGGGTGGGCAGACCATGCTGGCGCAGATCATCCGTCTGGTTGAACAGGCACAGGGTTCCAAGCTGCCCATCCAGGCCGTGGTCGACAAGGTGACGCTGTGGTTCGTGCCGGCGGTAATGCTGGCGGCGTTGGCCACCTTCCTGGTGTGGCTGATCTTCGGGCCGTCGCCGGCGCTGACCTTCGCGCTGGTCAACGCGGTGGCCGTGCTGATCATCGCCTGCCCATGCGCGATGGGGCTGGCCACGCCGACCTCGATCATGGTCGGCACCGGCCGTGGCGCCGAGATGGGCGTGCTGTTCCGCAAAGGCGAGGCGCTGCAGCTGTTGAAGGACGCCAAGGTGGTGGCGGTGGACAAGACCGGCACCTTGACCGAAGGTCGCCCGCTGCTGACCGATCTGGAAATCGCCGACGGCTTCGATCGTGCGCAGGTACTGGCGCGGGTGGCGGCGGTGGAGTCGCGCTCGGAGCATCCGATCGCCCGCGCCATTGTCGAGGCGGCGACGGAGGAGGGCATCGCGTTGCCGCCGATGATTGATTTCGAGTCGGTGACCGGCATGGGCGTGCGTGCCAGCGTCGACGGTGCGCGGGTGGAAGTGGGTGCTGATCGCTTCATGCGTTCGCTGGGCGTGGACATCGGCATGTTCGCTGCGCTGGCCGACCGCCTCGGCAACGAAGGAAAGTCGCCGCTGTATGCCGCCATCGATGGCCGCCTGGCGGCGATCATCGCCGTCTCCGATCCGATCAAGCCGAGTACGCCGGCCGCCATTGCCGCCCTGCACCAGCTGGGTCTGAAGGTGGCCATGATTACCGGTGACAACGCCGCTACCGCGCAGGCCATCGCCCGCCAGCTCGGCATCGATGAAGTCGTGGCCGAGGTGTTGCCGGAAGGCAAGGTGGAGGCGGTGCGCCGGTTGAAGGCGGCTTACGGGCAGATTGCGTTCGTCGGTGATGGCATCAACGATGCGCCGGCGCTGGCCGAGGCTGATGTGGGCCTGGCGATCGGCACCGGCACCGACGTCGCGGTGGAATCGGCCGACGTGGTGCTGATGTCCGGCAACCTGCAGGGCGTGCCCAATGCCATCGCGCTGTCGAAGGCGACCATCGGCAACATCCGCCAGAACCTGTTCTGGGCCTTCGCCTACAACACCGCGTTGATTCCGGTCGCGGCGGGTGCGCTGTACCCGGTATGGGGCGTGCTGCTGTCGCCAGTGTTCGCCGCCGGTGCCATGGCCCTGTCCAGCGTGTTCGTGCTCGGCAATGCGCTGCGCCTGCGGCGCTTCCAGGCGCCGATGGTCGAGGCGTCCCATGCGGCCCAGTAAAGGAGTGATGGCATGAACATCGGTGAAGCATCGAAGGCATCCAGCGTGTCGGCCAAGATGATCCGCTACTACGAGCAGATCGGCCTGATTCCGCCAGCTGACCGTACCGGCGCGGGTTATCGCGCCTATTCGCAGGCCGACGTGCACCGGCTGCGTTTCATCCGTCGCGCGCGTGATCTCGGCTTTTCGGTGGCCGAGATCACCGACCTGCTGGGCCTGTGGAACGACACCTCGCGGCACAGCGCCGACGTCAAGCGCCTGGCCGAGCAGCACATCGATGATCTGGAACAGCGCATTGAGAACATGCGGCAGATGGCCGATACGCTGAAATCACTGATCAGCTGCTGCGCCGGCGATGATCGTCCCGAGTGCCCGATCCTGCAGCGGCTGGGGGAAGGCGAGGAGGGCGCTGCGCCGGTTGCGGCGCCCACCGGGGCGGTACGCAGGCGCGCGCGCAGGACCTGAGGACGACATACGGAAAAGAAAATGCCCGCCCCGGCAGTTGCACGGGGCGGGCATCGTTCATGCAGCGGCTCAGGCGATCAGGCCGGGCGCGGCGGGAAACCCGCTTCGGTCAGCGCTGCAATGATCTGCGCTTCGCTGGCCGAGGTCTGCACCTGCACGCGGCGGCTGGGCGGGTCGGCCGACACCGTCGCCGCCGGGTCGACCAGCTCGATCGCCTTGGTCACGCTGCGCGCGCAGCCGCCGCAGGTCATGCCTTCCACATGGAATTCCATCTGTAGCTCCTTCGATGCACTTGGGGGTGGAGGCAGTGTGCACCTTGCAACGATGGCAGGGTCAAGGGTTCCCGCGGCGCAGGGGCCACGAAAAACGGCAGCCACCTGTACCAGCGCGGCTGCCGTGGAGGATCGTCCCCGCCCGCAGGCGGGGGTAATGCCTTAGAACTTCCAGTTCACGCCGAAGTACAGCTGGCGCCCGGCATACAGGTTGGACAGCAGTCGGGCCTGGCTGTCATTGCCGATGTAGCTGCGCAGCTCGGACTTGGTGGCGTTCAGCACTGCCGCGGTGACCGTCCAGTCCGGCGTGAGGTTGTAGGCCACGTTCAGATCCAGCTGGCTGTACGGCTTGGTGTAGGTGGTCAGGCCGTTGTTGAGCCCGCCCACCACTTCGCCGCGACGGTTGTACGAGGCACGGGCCAGGAACTTCTCGTTCTCGTAGAACACGGTGACGTTGGCTTGGTTCTTGGCGCTGCCGACCAGCGGCGACGAACCGATCTCTTCGCCATCAAGCACGATCGAGGCCAGGTTGGTGTCGTTGTAGGTGTAGTTGGCCTGCACGCCCAGACCGAAGTCGAAGGTGTACTGGCCATACAGCTCCACGCCCTGCGACACGCCGTCGCGGCCGTTGGCTTCGGTGCTGTACTTCTGCACCACCACCGTTTCACCACCGACGCTCATCTGCTGGTCGCGCACGACCGGCACGGTGAAGTTGTCCACGTTCTTGCGGAACAACGCCACGCCTGCAACCGAACCCGGCTTGAAGTACCACTCCAGGCCAAGGTCGAACTGCACCGCCTTGAACGGCTCCAGTGCCTTGTTGCTGCCCGAGCCGTACCAGCCGGGGGTGTCGGTGCCGCCAGCGACCCGACGATCATTGCTGTATTCCTGGCTGATGTACTGCAGGCCGCCCGGATAGGCGATGCTGGTGTAGCCCGGGCGCGCGATCACCTTCGACGCGGCACCGCGCAGCACCAGGTTGTCGGTGATGTCCCAGGCGATGTTGAAGCTCGGCAGGAAGTCCGTATAGGTCTTTTCCAGCGAGCTGAGGGTATAGACCTTGTCGCGCACCTGGTTGTCCGGCAGACGCACGAAGCCGCCCTGGCAACGCAGGTTCGGATCGGCAGCCGGGTCATCGCAGCTCATCGGCGCACCAGCGGCGTTGTCCACGAAGTAGTCGTTGAAGCGCTCGACCGAATCGCTGGACTGGGCGAACTGCTTGGTGCGCACCACGCGCACGCCGACGTTGCCGCGCACGCGGTCGGTACGGAAGTTGGCCTGGAAGTAACCCGAGTAGATCTTCTCGTTGACGTCGTAGACGAAGTCTTCCTCGGTACGGTTGTGCGAGCCACCGTAGGTCTGGTTGAGGTAGTCGATGTAGGCCGGGTAGTTGATGCCGGGGAACACGTTGGCATTGAAGCCACCGGCGATGTTGCTGATCGGGTTGGACAGGAAGAAGCCCGGCTGCGCATTGCCTGCGGTCGGATCGCAACCGGCCTGGTAACGATTGTTGTCATAGTCGGCCGGGTCCAGGCCCTGGCAGACCCAGTAGGTGTTGCCGGTATTGCGGTGCACCTGGCCGTCGCGGTACTTGGCGCCGAACTGGATGGAATCCAGCCAGCCGGCTTCGAACATCTTGGTGACGTCGGCCTGGAAGTAGTTCTGCTTGACCTCGGTCTGCATCCACGACGAATCGGTGGAGCCGGTATCGACCTCGGCGATGCCGGCCATCAGCTGCTGCTGGATGTCCGGCGAGACGGTCAGCGAAGGCGTGCCGGTCAGGTCCCACGCGGTGTACTGGTTGCCCGCCTGCCACTGGTCACCGACCTTGCGGCGGGGCTTGGCCGACATGCGGAAATTCATCGACGGGCCACCCTTGGACCAGGTGCGGCCGCCGGTGAAGCTGGCCTTCCACAGCGGGCTGATGTCCCAGTCGACGGTCAGATCGGCCGTCTGCGAAAGCGCCTTTTCCTTGCTGTAGCCACCGGTCAGCTGCGGAGTGGGGATGGTGCAGTCATCCGGACCCCAGCCACCCGGCGGCAGGCCAGCTGCGGCGGCCTGGTCTTCGCTGCAGTAATAGGTCTTGCCGGCAAGCTTTTCGTACTGCGCGCCGGTGACGATGCTGCCACTGGGATCGAAGCTCAGCCCGTTGAGCAGGCGCCCACCGGCCCAGTTGCCATCGCCGTTGTAGCGGGCCAGGTTCCACTCCGGCACCTTCAGCATGTTCTGGGTGTAGTCACCCTGCAGTTCGAAGCGGAAGTAGTTCGCGGTCAGGGTCAGGTTGTCGATCGGCTTGAACTGGAAAGTCAGCTGGCCGCCCTTGCGCTCGCGCTTCTCTTCCTTCACCGCGAAGTTCACCGAGGTCGGCATGAAGAATTCGCTGTAGTTCGTGCCGGTCTGGTTGTTGAAACCGGATTGGCCCCACCAGTAGTGGATGCCATCCTGTTCCAGCAGGTTGCCGTTGGCATCGCGCGCGGTGGTGTTGTTGCCGTACCACTGGTAGTCCTCGGTGCTGGTCTCCATGGTGCGGCTGGTGCGCTTCTGCTGGGTCACGCCGACCAGCACGCCGAAGCGCTCGTCCTTGCTGTGCCAGGAATACAGCGCCGACACCTGCGGGTCGACGTCGTGGCTGGTGTCGGACGAGGTGCCTTCCAGGTTGACGTAGCCGGAGTTGGCTTCCATCTCCAGCGGGCGCCGGGTATGCAGGATCACCGTGCCGCCGATGCCGCCTTCGTCGATGCGCGCTTCCGGCGACTTGAACAGCTCGGCGCTGGACAGCATGTTCGACGGCAGCAGGGTGTAGTTGAACGAGCGGGTAGCTTCGTTGTTGGTTTCCGACGAGGCGACGTAGTTGCCGTTCAACTGGGTCAGGGTCAGGTCGGGCGCGAGGCCGCGCACGCTGACCGACTTGCCTTCGCCACCGCTGCGGGTGATGACCACGCCGGGCACGCGCTGCAGCGCGTCGGCCACGTTCTTGTCGGGGAACTTGCCAACGTCCTCGGCGGTGATCACTTCGACCACGGCGTTGGCGTCGCGCTTCTGCTGCAGGCTCTTTTCGATCGCGTAGCGATAGCCGGTGACCTGGACGCTGTCCAGGGTGGTGGCGTCCTGCGTGCCGGTCGTAGCTGACGCCTGCTGGGCGGAAGCGCCAAGCGGGGCGACGGCGGCGGCCAGGGCCAGCGCGATGGCCAGCGACAACGCGTCGTGGCCCTGCGTACGTGTTGAATGCTTCATTGCCATCTCTCCCTCTCTCCTGGATTGATCCGGTGACTGACTGACGCGGAAACTTGAATCGATCTAATTCGTGATGCCGATCTTGCCTTCGCCCTGCAGATGCAACGAGCGTCTGGCAGATGGCCTGACACGTCCTGTCCTGCTCCCCAACTCCCGGGCCATCGCGATGTCGTCTTGGATCGATCTAAGCGATGGGCGGGGCGATTTTTAGCACGGCCAACGCGCCGACGCATGTTGCTGCGCAATATGGCAGCGACGTGTCGTGCAAATGACCCTTCGCGGAAAAATGCTGTAAGCGTTTACATGCGCAGACGGGGTCGGCCGGCCGGGCTGCGCCCGGCACCCGCAGAGGCCTTCAGGCCAGGGCAACAGCACAGCAACTGCAACAGCAACAGCTGGTTTCCTGCGGGATGGCGGGGTGGGTCCGGTTGCGGGGGACGCTGCAAGTACGTCCATGTAAGCTCGGTCGCGCCATCCATGGCGCTCACGCCCCCGCAACCGGACCCACCCCGCCTTCGACAGATTTCCGCGATTTGTCGGAATGGCATGGCGTGGTCCTGGTGGGTGTCGACCTTGGTCGACACGTGGATCCATGCCATGCATGGATGAAATCCAATCGATGATTTCGAAATCGGTAGGAACATCCATTCGCGCACGGCGTGGATCTACCAGATCTCGGGAAACTGTCAGGGGTGGGGCGGTATGGGCAGGGAGGACCGTTGGCGCCATGGATGGCGCCATCGAGCCCCCATGGATGGGTCTACGGCGTGTCCTGCTTGCCCATACCGTCCCGCCCAGCTCGGTAGCCCGCCGTTGCTGTTGCTGTTTTCTCGGCTTGAAGGCCTCTGCGGGGGCCGGGCGCAGCCCGGCCGAAGCATCCCCGCTCATGCTGCGCCGCAGAATGCATTGGGCGAAATTCCCATGGTCTACTTGAATCGATCTAAATCCGCCGGGGTGCGGATTTGTACCGATGGAAACGAGGGCTCGGCCTGTGCGGCCGGTTCTTCGCTGCCGCCCTGCCGCCAAGGAGTCCTGCCCGTGACCAGGTTGTCCCGCCGTCGTCCCGCCCGCCGCCTGTCGGCATTGTCCCATCGGCCCCTGGCCCGCATCGCCTGCCTGCTGGCACTGGCGGTGACGCCCTGGCTGCAGGCCGCACCGGCCGCGCTGGAGCGCGAGGTCAATACCTTCATCGGCAGCAAGGATGACGGCAACACCTTCCCCGGTGCTTCGGCACCGTTCGGCTTGATCCAGGTCAGCCCGATCGGCAGCCACTATTCGGGCTGGCGCTACGACGACGACAAGATCCGCGGCTTCGGCCACTCCTTCCTGTCCGGTGCCGGTTGCTGGGAGCAGGGTGGGCAGGTCTCGGTGCTGCCGGTGACCGGTACGATCGGCCCCGGCGGCGACTTCGATACCGCGGATGCGAAAGCCTTCAATCACAAGACCTATGCGTCGGCCTACAGCCACGACGGTGAGATCGGCCAGGCCGGCTACTACAAGGTGCGCCTGACCAGCTACGGCGGCATCGACGCCGAAGCGACCGCGCGCACCCGCGCAGCTGCCGAGCGTTACACCTTCAGCCAGCGCCAGGGCGATGGCCACGTGCTGGTGAATGTCGGTCAGGCCAACGAGCGCCACTCGGTGATCGGCAGCGTGGTCGATGTGGTGGGTGACCGCGTGGTGGAAGGCAAGCTGGTCACCAAGAGTTTCTGCGGCGGGCACCAGTACACCACCTGGTTCCGCATTGAGTTCGACCGCCCGTTCAAGGCGCATGGCACCTGGGGCGAGGGCGGCGGCCTGCCGGGCGCGCGCCACAGCATGGAAGGCGAGCAGAAGCCGAATGGCGCGTGGCTCAGCTTCGACCTGGCCAAGGGCCAGTCGGTCACCGCCATCAGCGCGATTTCGCATGTGGATGCCGAAGGTGCGCGCACCAACCTGCGCGCCGAGGGCATGCAGGGCGGGGCGTTGCTGGGCTTCGAACGCATGCGCGCGCTGTCGCAGCAATCGTGGCGGGAGCAGTTGGCACGCGTGCGCGTGCAGGGCGGCAATGGCGATGACCGCACCGTGTTCTACAGTGCGCTGTACCACGCGCTGCTGCAGCCGCTCACCGGTAGCGATGCCGACGGCCGTTACCGCGGCTACGACGACGGCATCCATCGCGCCGATGGCTGGACCTACTACGAGTACTTCTCGCTGTGGGACACCTACCGTGCACAGAACCAGTGGCTGGCACTGACGCGCCCGGATGTGGCGCGCGACATCGGCCGCAGCCTGCTGGCGATCGATGAGCAGGGCGGCTGGCTGCCGCGCTGGGGCTATGCCAACTTCGAGACCAACATCATGACCGGCGATCCGGTCACCCCCTTCATGGTCGACCTGTGGCGCTTCGGCGCGCTCAAGGGCCGCGAAGGGCAGGCATGGGATGCGCTGCGTCGCAATGCGTTCGGTACGCCGCCGCTGAACTCGCGTGCTGCCGGTCGCTCCGGCAACCCGACCTACCTGGACAAGGGCTACGTGGTCTACGACCGTGCGTTCCCGTCCAAGGGCATGGATGTCGATCCCCATCATGGTGGTTCGGCAACGCTGGAGTACGCACTGGCCGACTGCGCGCTTTCGCAGATGGCCGATGGGCTCGGCCATGCCCAGGATGCGGCGGTCCTGCGTGAGCGCGGCCGCAACTGGCGCAAGGTATGGGACCCGCAGGTGCGCGACGCCGAGACCGGCTTCACCGGCTTCCCGCGCCCGCGTACCGAAGATGGCCAGTGGTACACGCCGGCCGATGGCCACTACAGCCCGCGCTCGCATCACGGTTTCCATGAAGGCACGGCGTGGCAGTACCAGTGGCTGGCGCAGCAGGACGTGCCGGGCCTGGTCGAAGCGATGGACGGCCGCGAACAGGCCGGCCGCCGCCTGGATGCTTTCTTCGCCATGGACGCTCTGCAGGCCGACCCCCTCAATGCCGCCCGCAAGGAGTGGGTGGTCGGGCCGTACAGCTATTACAACCAGTTCCGCTACAACCCGAACAACGAACCGGACCTGCACTCGCCGTGGCTGTACACGCTGATCGGCCAGCCGTGGAAGACCGCCGCCGTGGTGCGCGCCGCGCAGCAGCTGTTCACCAATGCGCCCAACGGCGTGACCGGCAATGATGACCTCGGCACGATGTCGGCCTGGTACCTGTTCAGTGCGATCGGCGTGTACCCGGCGGTGCCGGGCAGCGGCGAGTTCCTGCTGCATACGCCGCGCTTTGCCAAGGTCGAGGTCGAGCTGGGCAATGGCCGCACCCTGCGCATCGAGGCACCTGGCGCCGATGGCCGCCGCCTGCAGTACGTGCAGGGCGTGCAGGTCGACGGCCAGGCACATGCCCCGGTATGGCTGGGCTGGAGCCAGCTGCAGCAGGGCCCGAAGCTGCGCTTCGCGCTTGACGGGCGGGCGCCGACCGAGGGCTGGGGCACGGCGGTCAAGGACCTGCCGGTGTCCTGGTGCGCGGCACCGGGCAGCCAGCTGCACTGAGCCGGGCTGTGCCGTTCGAGGCAACCCAGCGAACGGCACGGCACGACAGGGCCGCGATCCATTAGGCTTGAGCATCCATCGGAGTGCGGGAAGACGATGAACGACAACAGCGACAGTTCCAGCAAGCGTTCCGGCAAGGCGGTGACGGTGACCGACATCGCCCGTGCCATCGGCGTTTCGCGCGCGACCGTGTCGCTGGTGCTGCGTGGCAGTCCGCTGGTCAACGTCGATACCCGCGCCCGGGTCGAGGCTGAGCTTCGCCGCCAGCGTTACGTCTACAACCGCGCTGCAGCGAACCTGCGGCGGCGCACGTCCTCCAGCATCGCCCTGGTCATCAACGATCTGTCCAACCCGTTCTTCGCCGAATTCGCCTCCGGCGTGGACGAGGCACTGGGCGGACGCGGCTACGTGACCCTGCTCGGCAGTACCGGCGAGTCGCCCGAGCGGCAGCAGGCGGTGCTGTCGACATTGATGGAACACACGCCTGCGGGCCTGATCCTGTCGCCGGCCGAAGGCAGCGATGCGACGCTGCTGCGGCAGGTGCTGGGCGCCAACGCCAACGTACTGCTGTTCAACCGCGAACTGGACGGCGCCGACTGGGACTTCCTGACCCTGGACAACCAGCATGGTGCCTACCTGGCCACCCGTCACCTGATCGAGCGCGGTCATCGCCAGATTGCGTTCTTCGGCGGCCACGCGGCATCGAGTTCCTGCCACCAGCGTCGTGCCGGTTTCCAGCAGGCCCTGGCCGAGGCCGGGCTGGCATTGCCGCCGGGCTGGATGATCGAATCTGCACCCAACCGCCTGGAAGCGGCCGCGCGCACCGATGAACTGTTCGTCGACGGCCATCGGCCGAGCGCAGCGGTCTGCTACAACGACACCGTCGCGCTGGGCCTGATGCTGGGCCTGAACTCGCGCGGCATCCGTCCCGGCGGTGACTTCGCGGTGACCGGCTTCGACGATATTTCCGAAGCGTCGGTTGCCGTGCCGCCGTTGACCACACTGACGGCCGACCCACGCGAACGTGGGCGGCAGGCGGCCTCGCTGCTGCTGCAGCGGCTGGAGGAACCGGATGCGCCACCACGGCGCACGGTCGCCCCGGTACAGTTGCGCATCCGCGAAAGCAGCGCCGCACGTCCGAATTGAATTGATGCTTCGCTCCTGAACTGATTGCACCCTTCCACGCACCAACGACCTTTCGCGCATCGAGGCGCGTACCGCATGCCGATCTCCGCAACGCCCCGCCCATCAGGTTCCCCGGGCAACCAGCCTGCCGTCACCAACGGCAAGGCGCTGGCCGTGGTCACCACCATCTTCTTCATGTGGGGCTTCCTGACCTGCCTCAACGACATCCTGATTCCGCATCTGAAGGCGGTGTTCGAGCTGAACTACGCCAAGGCAATGCTGGTGCAGTTCACTTTCTTCGGCACCTACTTCCTGATGTCGCTGCCGGCAGGGCGGCTGGTTGCAGCGCTGGGTTACAAGAAGGGCATCGTCGCCGGCCTGGTGATCGCCGGCATCGGTGCACTGGGCTTCTGGCCGGCCGCTGAGCTGCGCGTCTATGGCGCCTTCCTCGGTGCATTGTTCGTGCTGGCCACCGGCATCACCGTGCTGCAGGTGGCGGCCAACCCGTATGTCGCCCTGCTTGGTCCGGAGCAGACCAGTTCCAGCCGCCTGACCCTGGCGCAGGCGCTGAACTCGCTGGGTACGGCCATCGCGCCGATCTTCGGCGGCATGCTGATCCTGTCCAACACGGCCATGAGCGGCGAGCAGATCGCCGCGCTGCCGGCCGCCGAGCAGCTCGCCTACCGTACCGCCGAGGCACACGCAGTGCAGGGCCCGTACGTCGGCCTGGCCGTGGCGCTGGTGCTGCTGGCCCTGTTCGTGTTCCTGTTCCGCCTGCCGGCGCTGAACGACACCACCGAGCAGGCTGACCAGGGGCATCAGCACAGCTATCTGGATGCGCTGCGCAAGCGCCACCTGCTGCTGGGCGTGCTCGGCATCTTCTTCTACGTCGGTGCCGAAGTGTCGATCGGCAGCTTCCTGGTCAACTACCTGTCGATGCCCACGATCGGCGGCTTCAGCGAGCAGGAAGCCACCCACTATGTGTCGGCCTACTGGACGATGGCGATGATCGGTCGCTTCGCCGGTTCGGCGCTGCTGGCGCGCTTCTCGCCGAGCCGCCTGCTGGCGATCTTCGCGCTGGTCAACGTGGGCCTGCTGACGCTGACCATGATGACCTCCGGCAATGTCGCGCTGTACTCGGTGGTGGCGATCGGCCTGTTCAATTCGATCATGTTCCCGACCATCTTCGCGCTCAGCATCGAGCGTCTGGGCCCGCTGACCAGCAAGGGTTCGAGCCTGCTGATCATGGCCATCGTCGGTGGCGCCGTGGTGCCTTACCTGCAGGGCGTCCTGGCTGACCACATCGGTGTGCAGGCCAGCTTCATCCTGCCGCTGCTGTGCTACGGCTACATCATTTTCTACGGACTGGTCGGCGCCCGCGCGCCGGCTGCCGGCACGCAGGGAGGCTGAGTCGAAAATGGGTTCCATCGTCTGCTTCGGCGAAATTTTGATCGATCTACTAGCGCAGCCGCCGGCCTCGGCCGATACCCCGCGCGCGTTCCTGCAGTACGCCGGAGGTGCACCGGCCAACGTCGCGGTGGCCGCCGCGCGGCTGGGCGCGAAGACCCAGTTCGTCGGCATGCTCGGCCGCGACATGTTCGGCGACTTCCTGGCGGAGAGCCTGAGCGAACACGGCGTCGGCACCGACTACATCGTGCGTACCGACGCGGCCAAAACCGCGCTGGCCTTCGTTGCACTGGACGCGGGCGGCGAACGCAGCTTCAGCTTCTACCGTCCGCCTGCGGCCGACCTGCTGTTCCGTGACAGCGATTTCCAGGCGGGCTGCTTCGATGGCGCGCAGTGTTTCCACGTCTGTTCCAACAGCCTGACCGAAGCGGACATCGCCGAAGCGACGTTCGCCGGCATGGACCGTGCGCGTGCGGCCGGCGCGGTGGTCAGCCTGGATCTCAACCTGCGTCCGGCGCTGTGGCCGGCCGATGTCGACCCGACACCGCGCCTGTGGCAGGCGCTGGAGCGCGCCGACCTGGTCAAGCTGTCGCGCGAGGAACTGGACTACCTGGCCGCCCCGCTGGGCGATGACGGCGAGGCGCTGGTGCTGCGCCGCCTGCTGGCCGCGCAGGCACGCTGGGTGATCATCACCGACGGCGCCGCCACGCTGCATTGGTATACCCGTGAAACGCAGGGCAAGGTCAGCAGTTTCCGCGTCGCCACCGTGGACACCACCGCTGCCGGTGATGCCTTCGTCGGCGGCGTGCTGGTTGGCCTGCTGGAGCGGGGTGGGGCGGGTGCGGGCTTTGCCGCGTTCTGCCAGGACCCGCAGGCGATCGCCGCCACGCTGCGCTTCGGCGCCGCCGTTGGCGCACTGGCGGTGACCCGCAAGGGCGCGTTCGCTGCAATGCCCTCGTTCGATGAAGTGCAGCAGCTGCTGCAGCTACAGGATCTCCCCGCATGAGCACCTCGCCCGATTTCCGTTCCCCCACGTTCCTGCGCGCCCACATCGCCGACACGATGGCGTTCTACCATCCGCGCTGCATCGACCCGAAGGGCGGCTTCTTCCATTACTTCCGTGACGACGGCAGCATCTACGATGCCAGCCATCGTCATCTGGTGAGCAGCACCCGCTTCGTCTTCAACTACGCCATGGCCTACCGCGAATTCGGCAACGCCGAGTATCGCGACGCGGTCGAGCACGGGGTGCGCTACCTGCGCGAGGTTCACCGCAACCCGGCCACCGGCGGCTACGCCTGGACCCTGCGCGATGGTGTGGTAGAGGACGACATGAACCACTGCTACGGCGTGGCCTTCGTGCTGCTCGCCTACAGCTGTGCGTTGAAGGCAGGCATCGAAGAAGCCCGCACGTGGATGGACGAAACCTGGCAGCTGCTGCAGGCGCGCTTCTGGGAAGCCGAGCACGGCCTGTACAGGGACGAGGCCGACGGCCAGTGGAACTTCACCGGCTACCGCGGCCAGAACGCCAACATGCACATGTGCGAGGCGATGCTGGCCGCGTTCGAGGCCAGTGGCGAGCAGCGCTATGTCGAGCGCGCGCTGCAGCTGGCCGACAACATGACCCGCCGCCAGGCGGCAAAGGCCGGCGGTCTGGTCTGGGAACACTACGACGTCAACTGGAACATCGACTGGGACTACAACCTGGACGATCCCAAGCACCTGTTCCGGCCGTGGGGCTTCCAGCCGGGGCACCAGACCGAGTGGGCCAAGCTGCTGCTGATCCTGGACCGACACGTGCAGGCCGACTGGCTGGTGCCGACCGCGCAGCATCTGTTCGATGTGGCCGTAGAGCGCAGCTGGGACGAGGTGCGCGGCGGCCTGTACTACGGCTTCGCCCCGGAGTCGCGCCGGCAGCCGGGCATGGACGGCGCGCCGATCGGCGGTGACAGCTTCGTCTGTGACGACGACAAGTATTTCTGGGTGCAGGCCGAGACCCTGGCCACCGCCGCGCTGATGGCCGCGCGCACCGGCGACGACCGCTATTGGCAGTGGTACGACCGTATCTGGGCGTACTCGTGGGAGCACTTCGTCGACCATCGATACGGCGCATGGTTCCGCATCCTCGACGCCGACAACCGCAAGTACAGCGATGAGAAGAGCCCGGCCGGCAAGGTGGATTACCACACCATGGGTGCCTGCTACGAAGTGCTGAACGTCGTGCGTTGAGGTCTGCCGCGCTGCGCGCTCGCCGGACGTGGTCCGGCGCTACCGTGGCGTGAGGCATTGGTAGCGCCGGGTCATACCCGGCGGAAAAACAGGAGTATCACGTGCATCGCATTTCCAACGCTGTCCGTCTGCTGCTGTTGTTGATCGCCCTTGGCGCCTTCCCGGCAGGCGCCGCACCGCTGCAGGCGCAATGGGAGTTCCGGCTGCTGCCCGGCGACGCCCAGGGCGCGGCCCATCCTGGCCTGCAGCAGTGGCGCGCAGCCACGGTGCCAGGCAGCGTGCACACCGATCTGCTGGCGCATGAGCTGATCCGCGATCCCTACGTCGGTGCGCCCGAAGCCGAGCTGCAGTGGATCGGTCTGGCCGACTGGGAGTACCGAGCCCGTTTCGATGTGGACGCTGCCAGCTTGGCAAAGGCCCATGCCGAGCTGCGCTTCGACGGCCTGGACACCTATGCCGAGGTGACGCTCAACGGCAAGCCGCTGCTGCGCGCCGACAACGCCCACCGCACCTGGCGCGCCCGCGTCGAAGGTCGCCTGCGTGCGAAGAGCAATGAGCTGCAGATCGTGTTCCGTTCGCCGATCCGCACGCTGCTGCCCGGCGTGCAGGCGATGCCGCACAGGATTGCCGGCAACTATCCTTCGCCCTACGGTGATGAACCCAAGGACGCGATGGTCGGCAACTTCGCGCGCAAGCCGGCGTACCACTTCGGGTGGGACTGGGGCCCGCGCTACGTTACTGCCGGCGTCTGGCGGGGCGTTGACCTGCAGGCATGGGATGCGCATCGGTTGACCGATGTGGCCGTACGCACTGATTCGCTTGATGCAGAAAACGCAAAGCTGGCGGTAGTGCTGCAGGTGGAACAGGATGCGGTCGCCGCTCCGATTGCGGTGGACGTTGAAGTGCGGGATCCCGACGGCCGCAGCGTCGCACGGGTGCAGCGCACGGTCGAACTGAAGCCCGGCCGGAACAGCGTGGACGTGCCGGTTGAACTGGCCAAGCCGCGGCGCTGGTGGCCGGTCGGCCATGGTGCGCAGGACCGCTACACCGTGCAGGCGCGCCTGGACGGCAGTGCCGATCCGGTGCTGGCACGCGAACAGCGCATCGGCCTGCGCACCGTCGAACTGCGCCGCGAGCAGGACGACAAGGGAGGGCAGGGCTTCGCCTTCGTCATCAACGGGGTGCCGATCTTCGCCAAGGGCGCGAACGTGATCCCCTTCGACGCCTTCCCCGCGCGCGTTGATGCTGCGCGCCTGCGCCAGGTACTGGTCGCCGCGCGCGATGCCAACATGAACATGCTGCGCAACTGGGGCGGCGGCTACTACGAGGACGATGCGTTCTTCGACATCGCCGACGAACTGGGCCTGCTGGTCTGGCAGGACTTCATGTTCGGCGGTGGCATGCAGCCGGGTTACGACCCGGCATTCCGCGCCAGCGTGGTGGCCGAGGCGCGCGACAACGTGCGCCGGCTGCGCCACCATCCCAGCATCGTGCTGTGGTGTGGCAACAACGAAGAAGAAACGGCGTGGAAGGACTGGGGCCACGGCCGCGACCTGAAGTCCGCCGATCCGGCGTTCGCGGCGAAGGTCTGGCAGGGCTACGTTGACCTGTTCGGCAACGACCTGCGCCAGGTGGTGAGCGAAGATGGGTTGGGCGTGCCGTACTGGTCCAGTTCGCCCAGCAACGACCTGGACGAGAAGGCCAACGACTCCACCCGTGGCGACAAGCATTACTGGCAGGTGTGGGGCAATCCGGCATTGCCGGTGCAGGCCTATCTGCGCGAGACCCCGCGCTTCATGTCCGAGTACGGCCTGCAGGCCTGGCCAGCGGTGGCGACGGTGGACCAGATCGCCACCCGTGCCGAACAGCGCATCGACAGCCCGGTGATCCGTGCGCACCAGAAGTTCATGGCCGGCGAGGGCAATACACGCCTGCTGCACTACATCGAACTGGGCTACGGCACGCCGAAGGACTTCGAGGACTTCATCTACCTGAGCCAGGTGATGCAGGCCGATGGCATCGCCCTGGCGGCGCTGCACCATCGTGCTTCGCGACCTTACACGATGGGCTCGCTGTATTGGCAGCTCAACGATGTCTGGCCGGGAGCATCGTGGTCGAGCGTGGACTACTTCGGTCGCTGGAAGGCGCTGCACTATGCCGCGCGGCGCTTCTTCGCGCCGGTTACGGTGGCCGCACTGCGCGATGAAGGCAGTACGCGCGTGCGCCTGATCAACGATGGTGCCGCGCTGGATGCACGTTGGCGCCTGCGGGTGATGGACGTGGAGGGCAAGGTGCTGCGCCGACGCGAGCAGGCGGTGACCCTGGCTGCCGCCGGGGTGACCGATATCGGCACCTACGCGGATGCCGAGCTGCTGGCCGGCGCTGATCCGGCGCGGACGGTGGCGGTGTTCGAGCTGCTGCAGGATGGCAAGGTGACGGCGCGGCAGGTGGTCGGCTTCGTTGAAGCCAAGGACCAGGTGCTGCCACGCCAGCAGTTGACGTCAACGCTGGCGATCGACGGTGACCACTATCGCCTGCGGCTGCACAGCGCTGCGCTGGTGCGCGCAGTCTGGATCGATTTCGGCGCGCTCGACGTGCAGGTGGAAGACAACCTGCTGGACCTGCTGCCGGGCGAAACCCGCGACATCGCCGTGCGTGGCCCGGTGGATCTGGCTGCGCTGCGCGAGGCCTTGAAGGTGAAGACCCTCAACGACCGTTGAGAGAGGCGCCCTGGTAGGTGCCAACCTTGGTTGGCACGCTTTGGGCGGGCATTACGAATGCCAACCGAGGTTGGCATCTACCGAAGGCGGTTTCCCGCAGCGTACCCGGTAGCGCCGGGCCATGCCCGGCGAGCGCAGCGGATAGCTGTTAGAACTGGATCTGCTGGAAGTTCTCGACGCGATCATGGCCGTTGGCGGCGTCGCCGATGCGCGGCATCGGGTAGTCGTCCAGGCGATCGATCAGGCGTGTCTGCAGGCCGGCTTCGCGGGCGGCGTCCAGTTCCTCGACCACGTCGGACAGGAACAGGACCTCGCCAGCGGGAACGCCGATGGCCTGCACGATGTGGCGGTAGCTGTCGGCCTCGCGCTTGCCGCCCACTTCGGTATCGAACCAGCCCGACACCAGCGGACTGAGATCACCCGCGTCGCTGAAGCCGAAGAACAGCTTCTGCGCCGGCACCGAGCCGGAGGAGTACACGTACAGCGGCAGGCCCGAGGCGTGCCAACCCTTCAACACCGGCGCTACCTCCGGGTAGAAGTGCGCGGTGTAGTCGCCACGACGGTAGCCTGCGTCCCAGATCAGCCCCTGCAGGGCCTTCAGTGCGGTGTGCTTGCGGTCCTGGTCGATCCAGCCCTGCAGCGTCTCGGCCACCAGGCTGTCCTGGCAGGCGCCGCCGATCTCGGTGGCGATTGCATCCAGCCAGCGACGCACCTCCGGTTGCTGGCCATGGTCGGCGACGAAGCCGGGCAGCGCCTGGCGTGCGTACGGGAACAGCACGTTCTTGACGAACGAGATGCTGCTGGTGGTGCCTTCGATGTCGGTCAGGATGACGCGGGGCTGCATTGATCAGGACGCCTGGGTCGGAATGTAACGGGGGAATTTCTGCGCGATGTCGGTGCCGGTGAAGTGACCGACCCAGCCATCCGGTTCGGTGAAGAAGCGGATCGCCACGAAGCTGGGCTCATCACCCATGTCGAACCAGTGGGTGGTGCCGTCGGGCACGGCGATCAGGTCATCCTTCACGCACTCGATCTCATAGACCTTGTCGCCCACGTGCAGGGTGAACAGGCCCGAGCCGGCGACGAAGAAGCGTACTTCGTCTTCCTTGTGGAAGTGTTCGTCGAGGAATTTCTTCCTCAGCTCGGCGCGGTTCGGGTTGTCCGGGGCGATCGAGGCCACGTCCACGCTCTTGAAGCCGCGTTCGGCAACCAGGCGGTCGATGTCGGCGCGGTAGGCGGCGAACACTTCGTCCTGGCTTGCGCCCGGGGCGACCGGCGCGATGGCCTGCCAGCGCTCAAAGGTGACGCCGATCTTCTGCAGTTCGGCAGCGATGATCGCGCCGTCCTGGGTGTCCAGCAGCGGCGATTCGGGATGGGTATCGTCGTAGATGCGCAGTCGGCTCATGGCGGCAGCTTGAACGTCTCGGGGAAGGACAGGGTAGCAGGGTGGCGTTGATGGCCTGATTCCAGAACGGCATCTGGCCGTGCCGGAAACTTCAGCGGCGCAGCTTGCGCAGCTCCAGCTCGCAGTGCAGCAGGAATTCGAACGCTTCCATGTGCCGCCGCGCTTCGGCCATGTCGCGGCCCCAGGCATACAGGCCGTGGCCGTCGATCAGGTAGCCCCAGAGGGTCTGCGTGTCGAGCAGGGCGTCGACCTGGGCCGACAGCACGTCCATGTCCTGGGTGTTGGCAAACACCGGGATGTCGATGGCCATCTCGTGGGTGCTGTTGCCCGCGAAGGCCTTCAGCAGTTCGTAGCCTTCCACCCGGATATGGCCCTGCGGTGCATACAGGCGCGAGGCGATGGTCTGCACCGGCGAATGCGTATGCAGCACGCAGCCGATCTCCGGGAAGCGGCGATACAGCTGGGTATGCAGCAGGGTTTCGGCGGACGGGCGCAGCGGGCGGCCGACGGCCTTGCCATCGAAGTCCACGACCATGATGTCGTCTTCGATCAGGCGGCCCTTGTCCTTGCCGGAGACGGTGATCGCGGCGTGGCGGTCGTCCAGGCGGTGGGAAAAGTTGCTGCTGGTGGCCGGGGTCCAGCCGGCCTGGGCCAGTTCGCGGACGTTGTCGATCAGCAGCTGGGCCAGTTCGCTCAGGCGCGCGGTGTCGTAGGGGAAGGTGGGGGTGTTCATGGGGGCGATTTTACTGGATTCGGCCAACGGCTGAGCCCCTCGTGGCTGGCGTCAGAAGCAGATTCCGTGGGTTGGCCGGTCGGGTAGGCTGCGCAGGGGACGCCGTAAACCCGTCCATGGGGGCTTGGCCGCGGCATCCATGCCGCGGACACCCCTGCGCAGCCCACCCGACCGGCCACGGACAGGTTCCGCGCGGCCAGCCACGGATTGAAGAAAGAAAGGCAGAAGCGGGTCGCTTCGCTGCGCGTGCTCGGAGCGGAGCATGGCTCCGCTCTACAGTAGATTCGTCCCCGAACATTCATGTCCCGGAACGCTTCATCCACGCATGGCGTGGATCTACCGGACGGGGCAGGAGACTGTCGGAGGTGGGGCGGGTTGGATTCGCGGGGGTGTCCGCGGCATGGATGCCGCGGCCAAGCCTCCAGGGACGGATTCACGGCGTCCCCCGCGAATCCAACCCGCCCCGCCAAACCCTCAGCCCAGCTGTTGCCGTTGCTTCGGCTTCAACGGCGGGTGCAGGGCCGCAGGCCCTGCGATGCAGAAAACCTTACTTCCCGCGCAGGCGGCTGTGTTTGAACCCGTAGAAGAAGTAGATCACGAAGCCGACGAAGGTCCACACGCCCATCAGCATCCAGTTGTGCAACGTCATCGCCGACAGCAGCGCCAGGCAGCTGATCACGCCCAGGCTGCAGACCAGCCATGCACCCGGAATGCGGAACGGGCGCGGCAGGTCGGGCTGCGTGCGGCGCAGGATCAGTACGCCGGCGCAGACCGCCGCGAAGGCGATCAGCGTGCCCATCGAGGTCAGCTCGCCGAGGATGTCCAGCGGGAACAGCGCCGCCAGCAGGGCGATGCCGATGCCGGTGATGACGGTGTTGATATGCGGCGTGCGGTACTTCGGGTGGATCTTGGTGAACACCGGCGGCAACAGGCCGTCGCGGCCCATGATCATGAAGATGCGCGGCTGGCCGATGATCATCACCAGCACCACCGACGACAGGCCGATCAACGCACCGATTTCCACCACCACGCGCAACCAGCCCAGCTGCGGATGCGCGGCCACGGCGGTCACCACCGGCTCATCGGTGCCCAGCAGCTGGTAGGGCACCAGGCCGGTCATGACCGCGGCCATCGCGATGTACAGCACCGTGCAGATCACCAGCGACAGCATCATGCCGATCGGCATGTCGCGCTGCGGTTTATGTGATTCCTGCGCGGCCACCGATACCGCTTCGAAGCCGATGTAGGCGAAGAACACCATCGCCGCGCCACGCAGCACGCCTTCCATGCCGTACTTGCCGGGGCCTTCGTTGGCCGGGATGAACGGGGTCCAGTTGCTGGTGTCCACGTACTTCCAGCCGACCACGATTACCAGCACGATCAGCCCGGTCTTGAGGATGACCATGGCCATGTTCATCGCCGAGGATTTGCTGATGCCGACGTAGCACAGCCAGGTCAACAGCAGCACCAGGATCGCGGCGGGAATGTTGGCGATGGCGCCGGTGGGCCGCAGCTGCGCATCCAAGGGGGCGCTGACCAGCGCCGCCGGTAGATGGATGTCGAAATGGCTGAGCAGGCTGAGGAAATACCCGGTCCAGCTGACCGCCACGGCCGAGGCGGAGACGCCGTACTCGAGCACCAGCATCCAGCCGATGAACCAGGCCGAGAGCTCGCCGAAGGTGGCGTAGGTATAGGTGTAGGCGCTGCCGGAAACCGGCACCATCGCCGCGAACTCGGCATAGGCCAGGGCGCAGAAGGCGCAGCAGATCGCGGCCAGCACGAACGAGAGCATGATGGCCGGGCCGGCGTGGTTGGCTGCGGCCTGGCCGGTGATGACGAAGATGCCGCCGCCGATCACGGCGCCGATGCCGAGTGCGGTCAGGCCCCAGGGGCCGAGGTGGCGACGCAGGCTCAGGCCGTTGGCGTCTTCATGGGCGGCATGCGGATGCTTGGTGGCCCACAGTTGCTTGAACATGTGTGGTGGTCTTGTGCGATGCGCCCGGTGACCGGGCGCGGGCGGAAATGCTTGCGGATATCGACGGGCCGGCGCAGGGGCCGGCCCGTCGGGAGGATCAGGGCGACTTGGCCAGCTTGCTGTGGCGCATGCCGTAGCCGAAGTAGATCAGCAGGCCCAGCACGGTCCAGCCTACGAACAGGTGCCAATGCACCACGAACGCCTGCCAGAACAGGAACAGGCACGACAGCGCGCCCAGCGGGCAGATCACCCACACCAGCGGCACGCGGAACGGACGGTGCAGCTCCGGGCGGGTGTAGCGCAGTATCAGCACGCCGATGCAGACCGTGGCGAAGGCCAGCAGGGTGCCCATGGAAACCAGTTCGCCCAGCACGTTCAGCGGCACCAGGCCGGCCAGCGACGCGGCGATGACGCCGACCACGATCGTGGCCCAGTAAGGCGTGCGGAAGCGCTTGTGGACCTTGCCAAACACTTTCGGCAGCAGGCCATCGCGCGAGATGGTGTAGGCGATGCGGGTCTGGCCCATCATCATCACCAGCACCACCGAGGACAGGCCGGCGATCGCGCCGATTTCCACCGCGGTCTTCAGCCAGGACAGGCTCGGGTAGGCTTCCAGCGCGGTGGCCACCGGCTTGTCGGTGCCCAGCAGGTGGTAGGGCAGCATGCCGGTCAGCACCGCGCAGACGATGATGTAGACGATGGTGCACACCGCCAGCGAGCCGAGCAGGCCGATCGGCATGTTGCGCTGCGGGTCCTTGGTTTCACCGGCGGCGGTGGAGACCGCATCGAAGCCGATGTAGGCGAAGAACACGATGGTGGCCGCGCGGAACACGCCGCTCCAGCCGAACTCGCCGGACACGCCGGTGTTTTCCGGGATGAACGGGTGCCAGTTGGCCGGGTCCACGTGGGCCGCGCCGATGCCCACGAACAGGCAGATCACGAAGACCTTGATGGCCACGATGATCGCGTTGACGAACGCGGACTGGGTCACGCCCACGTACAGCAGGCCGGTCACCGCCGCCACGATCAGCACCGCCGGCAGGTTGAACAGCTTGCCGGAGGCGGCGAACTCGTGCCCGTTCCAGGCGATCGGCGCCGCGCTCAGCGCGTCCGGGAACGGCATGTGCAGCGTGGTGGTGATGAAGCTGATCAGGTACGCCGACCAGCCCACCGCGACCGAGGCCGAGGCGAACAGGTACTCCAGCACCAGGCACCAGCCGATGAACCAGGCCATGCCCTCGCCAAGCGTGGCGTAGGAGTAGGAGTAGGCGCTGCCGGAGACCGGCATCATCGCTGCGAACTCGGCGTAGCACAGGCCGGCCAGCGCGCAGGCGATGCCGGCGAACACGAACGACAGCATGACCGCCGGGCCGGCGTGGTTGGCCGCGGCCTGGCCGGTAAGCACGAAAATGCCTGCGCCGATCACCGCACCAATGCCAAGCATGATGAGGTGTTTCGCCGTGAGGGTCCGTTTCAACGTGGCTTCGCCATCCAGGCTGCCTTCGATGGGTTCGCCGGCATCGACGTGCCCGGCCGGTTCGACCGGCTTGACCCTCAACAGAGCTTTCAGCATGCAGTACTTCCTGATGATCGGATTGGGAGGGCCGCCAGTACATTGCCGGCGGCCTGGAATCGTGAAAGCCGTGCGAACGGCCCGCTGTACCTTAGCCAATGCTGAAGGCACCGCACAAGCGCAAACGCAACAATGAACGGCGATAATGGCAGGTATTTTTCCAGGCACCCCGCATTCATGAGCGAAACCACCGAATCCCTTGCCGCACTTGACGATCGCATGCGCGGCCTGCTGCATGACTATGCGCGCAAAGAACCCGCCCACGACGCCCTTGCTGCCGAATTCAGCACATTGATCGACGATGCGGAAGATGCTTTCCGCCGCGAACGCCTGGCCGGCCACTTCACCGCCAGCTGCTGGCTGGTCAGCGCCGATGGCCAGCGGCTGCTGCTGACCCACCATCGCAAGCTGCAGCGCTGGCTGCAGCTGGGTGGCCACGCCGACGGCGACCGCGATCTGGCCCGGGTAGCGTTGAAGGAAGCCGAGGAGGAATCGGGCCTGAGCGGCCTGGTGCTGGATGATCCGGCCATCTTCGATATCGACAAGCACTGGATTCCCGAGCGCAAGGATGTACCGGGGCACTGGCACTACGACGTGCGTTTCGTGATCCGTGCGCTGGGAGGGGAAGCGTTCGTGCTCAGCGAAGAGTCGCTGGAGCTGTCCTGGCGTGCGGTGGCCGAGGTCGCCAGCGATCCCCAGTCGGACGAATCGATGCAGCGCATGGCGCGCCGTTGGCTGGCGCGCTGAAAGACGCATCCACGCCACGCGTGGATGACGCAATGCCGGACGCATTCCGCCGGGCCACGCCCGGCGACGTACATCTCAATACAGGATGCGGGTGCGCAAGGTGCCCGGAATCGCCGCCAGCTCGTCACGCACCGCGCTGGCCTGCTCCTCGCTGGCGGTGATGTCGATCACCACGTAACCCACCTTCGGGTCGGTGCGCAGGAACTGGCCGTCGATGTTGACGTTGTGCCGCGAGAAGATCTCGTTGACCTTGGACAACACGCCCGGCACGTTCTGGTGGATGTGCAGCAGGCGCAGGCTGTCGGCGTGCTCGGGCAGGGTCACTTCCGGGAAGTTGACCGCCGACAGGGTGCTGCCGTTGTCGCTGTAGCGCACCAGCTTGGCCGCCACTTCGATGCCGATGTTGTCCTGCGCTTCCAGCGTGCTGCCGCCCACGTGCGGGGTCAGGATCACGTTGTCGTGGCGGGTCAGCGGCGATTCGAAGATATCGCCGTTGCCCTTCGGCTCGACCGGGAACACATCCAGTGCAGCGCCACCGATGTGGCCGCTGGCCAGTGCTGCATCCAGCGCATCGATGTCGACCACGGTGCCGCGCGCGGCGTTGATCAGGTGGGCGCCGCGGCGCATCTTCGCCAGCTCAGTGCTGCCGATCATCCACTGCGTGGACGGCGTCTCCGGCACGTGCAGGGTCACGATGTCAGCACGCGCCAGCAGGTCGTCCAGGCTGGCCGCCGCACGGGTATTGCCCAGCGACAGCTTGGTTTCCACATCGTGGAAGATCACCTGCATGCCCAGCGATTCGGCCAGTACGCCGACCTGGGTGCCGATGTGCCCGTAGCCGATGATGCCCAGGACCTTGCCGCGCACCTCATGGCTGCCGCTGGCCGATTTCGACCAGCCGCCGCGATGGCATTCGGCGTTCTTCTGCGGGATGCCGCGGGTCAGCATGATCGCTTCGGCGATCACCAGTTCGGCCACGCTGCGGGTATTGGAGTAGGGCGCGTTGAATACCGGAATGCCGGCCAGCTCGGCCGCATCCAGGTCGACCTGGTTGGTGCCGATGCAGAAACAGCCGACCGCGATCAGGCGCTTGGCCTCGGCCAGCACCTCGGCACTGAGCTGGGTGCGCGAGCGGATGCCGACGATGTGGGCTTCGGCGATGCGCGCCTTCAGTTCGTCCTCGGGAAGCGCCTTGGTGTGCGCCTCGATCTGGCTGTAGCCGGCGGCGCTGAACACCTCCACGGCGGTCTGGCTGACCCCCTCCAGCAACAGCACGCGGATATCCTGCTTCGGGAACGAGGTCTTCTTCGGCGACATGGGGCGGCACGGCCAGTGGGACAGGGGCTGACCACTATGCCAGATCGCAACGCCCATGGTGCAGTGCGCAATTGGTTGCAACTGCAGCTATTGAAGGCCCTGCAGGGCTGGACGCTGGGCCCGGCCACTGGCACGCTTGCCCGTTCTTCACGCCCCGCGCTGGACCGTCATGACCGATTCCCGCATCGCCTCGTTGCAGCAGGCCTGTCCCGGCCTGAAGCTGAAGACCGACCCTGCCGACCTGGAGCATTACGGCCGCGACTGGACCCGGCGCTGGACACCGGCGCCGCTGGCGATCGCGTTGCCGGCCACGGTTGAAGAAGTGCAGGCGGTGATGCGCTGGACCGCGGCCGAGGGCGTGGCGGTGGTTCCCTCCGGCGGTCGCACCGGCCTTTCCGGCGGTGCGGTAGCGGCCAATGGCGAGCTGGTGCTGAGCCTGGAGCGGATGAACAAGGCGCTGGACTACGATGCGGTCGACCGCACCCTGGTGGTGCAGGCCGGCATGCCGCTGGAGGCGCTGCACAACGCGGCCCTTGAACATGGCCTCATCTATCCGGTGGACTTCGCGGCGCGCGGGTCGTGCTCGATCGGCGGCAACATCGCCACCAATGCCGGTGGCATCCGGGTGATCCGCTACGGCAATACCCGTGAATGGATCGCCGGACTGAAAGTGGTTACCGCCACGGGCGAACTGCTCGAGCTCAACAAGGGCCTGATCAAGAACTCCAGCGGCTACGATTTCCGCCAGCTGCTGATCGGATCGGAGGGCACGCTGGGCGTGATCGTCGAGGCCACGGTGAAACTCACCGACCCGCCGCCGGCGAGCAACGTGATGCTGCTGGCGCTGCCCAGCTTCGATGTGCTGATGCAGGTGTTCGCCGCCTTCCGTGCGCGGCTGCAGCTGCAGGCCTTTGAATTCTTCACCGACCGGGCGCTGGAACATGTTCTGGCCCATGGTGCGCAGGCACCGTTCGATGAGGTGCATCCCTATTACGTGGTGACCGAGTTTGCTGCCGGTGACGAGGCGCAGGAAGCGGCGGCGATGGCGGCCTTCGAGGACTGCATGGGCAACGGCTGGGTCAGCGACGGCGTGATCAGTGCCAGCGATGCCCAGGCGGCGCAGCTGTGGCGCCTGCGCGAGGGCATCACCGAGGCGCTGGCACGTTACAAGCCCTACAAGAACGATGTCTCGGTGCGGATCTCGTCGATGCCGGCGTTCCTGGCCGAGACCCAGGCGCTGATCGGCGAGGCCTACCCGCACTTCGACGTGGTCTGGTTCGGCCACATCGGCGACGGCAACCTGCACATCAACGTGCTCAAGCCGGACGGCACCAGCGATGCGGACTTCGTAAGCCAGTGCGAGCATGTCACCAAGCTGCTGGCGCAGGTGCTGGCGCGCTTCAATGGCAGCATTTCGGCCGAGCACGGCATCGGCCTGGTCAAGAAGGGCTACCTGGACAGCACCCGTGGACCGGCCGAGATCGCGCTGATGAAGGCGGTCAAGCGCGCATTCGATCCCGAAGGGCGGCTGAATCCCGGCAAATTGTTCGACCTTTGACACAGGCAAAGTCTTCACCCAGCCGTTACGCTCCACCCACCCAATCGATGAACTCCCCGACCATGATCCGTCCGTTCCTGCTGCTTGCCCTGTTGTCCCTGCCGCTGGCCGGCGTCGCTTCGAGTTTTGCCGGCACCTCGGCCGGTTCGGCGACGGGCGCCTCTTCGGGTTCCTCGGGCAGCAGTTCCGGCGATGACAAGGTGGTGCTGGCTGCCCGCGATGATGCGGCTGCGTTTGTCGCCAGCGATGGCCAGATCCGTGGCGCGCGCCTGCAGGCGGCACTGGTGCACCTGCGTGAGCAGGATGCAGCTGCGCAGCAGCAGAGCGACCTGCAGCTGGCACGCGCCCTGCTGGCGCGTTGATCCAGCGCCCGGGTAGTGCCGGCCGCTGGCCGGCAACCTCATGACACCTGCGTGGAACGCTGCCGGGCATGGCCCAACGCGACGGAGGCGGATGGGCTGGCTCGCTGCGTTGGCGTGGCTGGTCATTCCAACAGCCCATGCCGCCGACCGCCTGCAGCTGGACCCGGCCGGGCTGAGCCCGGCGCAGCAGCAGGTAGCAATGCAGACACTGGCTGATGTGCAGTCGTTGCTGCCCGACGGCCTGCTGCGGGCCTTGCCCGCGAAGGTGCAGGTCGGCTGGCGTGACGACCTGCCCGCCAACGTGCATGGCCGTGCCTTCGCCGGGGGCATCGCGCTGCGCCGCGACCTGCTGGACGACGATGTAGCCGGTGCCCGACGCGCCCGGCGCAGTGCGCTGGTGCACGAACTGACCCATGTTGCCGACCGCACGGGGGCGCACTGGTCACGCAGCGCCCGTTGGCGTGACCTTGCAGGTTGGCAGCGCAAGCCCTGGCATCTGGGCCGCGGTGACAACGCCTTCCGCGACCGCAGTCCCGATGCCTACGAACTGACCGACCCGGCCGAGTACCTGGCGGTGAACGCCGAACACTTCGTGCTCGATGCAGAGTTCGCCTGCCGCCGTCCGGCCTTGGCGCAGTGGTACCAGGCGCATTTCGGCACGCCGCCCTCGCTGCCCGCGCCGCATTGTGCGGGCACCGTTCCGCTGCTGCAGGCCGATGCGGAAGAGGGCGCTGCATCGCTGCTCGCACTGGACCCGGCGCGGGTGTATGCCGTGGACTACCTGTTCGCCGAAGGCAGTGCGCAGCCGATGAGCCGTTGGGGCCACAGCATGCTGCGGCTGGTGATCTGCCGTCCTGGACGCGCACCGGGTCCGGACTGCAGGCTGGACCTGGAGCATCATCGGGTGCTGTCCTTCCGCGCCTTCGTTGGCGATGTGCAGATCTCCAACTGGCGCGGCCTGACCGGTGGTTATCCTTCGCGCCTGTTCGTGCTGCCACTGCAGCAGGTGGTGGACGAATACACCAAGGTCGAACTGCGCGGACTGGCCTCGCTGCCGCTGCAGCTGGACCGCAGCGAGATCGCCAGCCTGCTCGAGCGCACCGCCCAGGTGCACTGGAGCTATGACGGTCGCTATTACTTCGTCAGCAACAACTGCGCGGTGGAGACGGCGAAGCTGCTGCAGGCCGGTGTCCCGCGCCTGGGCGAAGCCGGCCTGGCACAGCTGAGCCCGCGCGGGCTGCGCCGCCGCCTGGCGCGGCTGCACGCACTGGACGAGCAGGTGCTGGCCGATCCCGTGCAGGCCCTGGCGCAGGGCTACTACTTTGCTTCTGCGCGCGACCACTACCAGCAGTTGTTCGCGGTTGCCGCCGCGCAGATGGCGCTGCCGGCGCACGATGTGCGCGCATGGCTGGCGCTGCCGGCGCAACAGCGCGCACCGTGGTTGCTGCGTGGTGATGTACGTGCCAGTGCCGGCCTGCTGCTGCTGGAACAGGCGGCGCAGCGGCGCGCGGAGCTGCGTGCGCGCGATGCACTGAAGCGACGGTTGCTGGCCAACCCGGACAGCAGCGCTACCCGCTCGCTGCGCGCGTTGCTGGAACAGAGCGGGCAGTGGTTGCGGCCGGGCCAGTTGCTGGCCGACGCTGGCTACGGCCTGCCGCAGGCGGACGAACAGGCGGAGGTGGCACGGACAGCGGCCGCTGCCAGCGTACAGGCGGTACCCGCTTGGCAGGCGCTGCGCGTGCAGCTGCGCGCGCAGTTGCCGTCATCACAGCAGCGCGAGCTGGATGACATCGACCGCAATCTCGCTGTGTTGGGTGCGCGCGTGCGTGAGCAGGCGGCCGCAGTGCCGCCTACTGGCGCGGCAGCTCGATGATGAAACGACTGCCGCCGCTGGTGCCCGGGGTGCAGTAGACCTGACCGCCGTGCGCATCGGCGATGGCCTTGACCACCGCCAGGCCGAGGCCACTGCCACCGCCCAGGCGCGATCGTGAGCCGTCGCCGCGCATGAATGGATTGAAGATGTCCGCGTGCAGGGCCGGGTCGATGCCCGGGCCTTCGTCTTCGATCGCCACCTGTACATGGGCCACGGTGTCATGCACGGCGATGCGTACCTTGCCCGGGTTGGCATAGCGGCGCGCGTTTTCCAGCAAGGCCAGCAGCGCCTGCCGCAACCGCGTCGGGTCGCAATGGGCGGGGTGTTCCTCGCGGCTGGTTTCCAGCTCCAGCACGAAACCGGCGCTGCGGAACGCGGGATCCACCAGGGTCAT
Organism: Stenotrophomonas sp. OVS01A; assembly: GCF_019969775.1. Taxonomy (NCBI): domain Bacteria; kingdom Pseudomonadati; phylum Pseudomonadota; class Gammaproteobacteria; order Lysobacterales; family Lysobacteraceae; genus Stenotrophomonas; species Stenotrophomonas sp. OVS01A. Next base: position 1,264,770 of record NZ_JAHXYV010000001.1, read on the forward strand.
CACCGAATGCACCTCGGCCACCACATCGGTACGGGCGCGGCGCACGTCGAGGCGCGCGTTGTCGGCCAGGCTCAACACCCGCAGGTCCTCGATCAGCCGTGACAGGCCCTCGACCTGCGCCAGCAGGCTGCGGAACTGTGACTCATCGGGCTGGAACACGCCTTCGGCCAGGCCCTGCAGGCGGCCGCGCAGGATCGTCACCGGTGTGCGCAGTTCGTGGGCGATGGCCGCGTGCCACATCACCCGTTCGCTTTCCATATGCTGCAGGCGGCGTGCCATTGCGTTGAAATCGTCCACCAGCGCTGCGACCTCGCCGGGCGAGTTGGCCTCGGCCGTGGCGCGCGCGCCGAGATCGCCGCCAGCCAGCGCACGCACGCTGTCCACCAGTGAATTGAGCGGCGACAGGATGCGGTGGGCCAGTCGGAACGAGGCAGCGATCGCCAGCGCCAGACCGGTCAGGATCACCCCGACCATCCAGGCCAGCTCCGGTCCGCTTGGCAGCCAACCTTCCGGCTCTTCGGCGCTGGCCGGGAAGAACTCGATCAGTACGGCGTACAGCAGCCACGAAGAGAGGATCACCATCACGATGACGCCAACGACCATCAGCGACATCGATACGATGATGTGCCGGCTGAGCCCGGAGCGGCGCATCAGCGGTCGGCCATCAATCGGTAGCCGACACCGCGCACGCTGGCCGGAATCTGGGTGAGACCCACTTCGTCCAACTTGCGCCGCAGCTTGCTGACATGGCTGTCCACGGTGCGCTCCAGTGCTTCGCTTTCCGGCAGGCATTCGTGCATCAGTTCGCTGCGGCTGAAGATCCGTGACGGGGCCAATGCCATGCAATGCAGCAGCTTGAACTCGGTCAGGGTCAGCAGCAGCTCGTGGCTGTAGCCGTCGCCCTCCACATGCACCGCGTGGGTGGCGGTGTCGATCAGCAGCGGGCCCACGCGCAGGGCGCTGGGCGCATCCGCCCGCGGGCTGCGCAGCGTACGCCGCAGTACTGCACGCACGCGTGCCGCCACTTCTGCCGGGTTGAACGGCTTGACCACATAGTCATCGGCACCCATCCGCAATGCGGTCAGCTTGTCCAGATCCTGGTCCAGCGCGGTCAGCATGATCACCGGCGTTTCGCCGCGCTGGCGCAGCTGGGTCAGCACGCTCCAGCCATCCAGTCGCGGCAGTTGCACGTCCAGCAGCACAAGGTCCGGGCGCATGCTGCGATGCATGTCCAGGGCGATCTGGCCATCGGCCGCACGCAGGGTGCGCAGGCCCTCGCGTTCAAGGTAGGCGGCAAGGATGTCGGCGATCTCGGCTTCGTCCTCGACGATCAGGACCAGCGCCGCGAGGGCAGGGGAGGCATGCATGGCAAGGCGAGGCCGGAAGGTGCTTGTCCTCCATCGTATCTCCACAGTTCCTCCATCGAAACCCCATCATCGCCACGCACACTGCGCGCTTCATGATTCCTCAGCCGCGTCTGCGGCACTGTGCACAGCAATGAGAACCTTCAGGACTCCGGTCGCGCTGGTCGCGGCCTTCGCCTTGGCCATGACGGCCTGCTCCCGCCCCGAACCCACCGTTGAAGCCGTGCCGCGTGTCAGCGTGGTCACCGTTGGCCCGCAGGTGGTGCAGCGCGATGATGAACTACCCGGTCGGGTGGCGGCGGTGCGCACCGCGCAGATCCGTGCGCAGGTCGGCGGCATCGTGCAGCGCCGGATGTTCGAACAGGGCGCGGAGGTGCATGCCGGAGAGCCTCTGTTCCAGATCGACCCGGCGGCGTTCCGCGCCGACGTCGATTCGGCGCTGGCTGCCCTGCAGCGCAGCGAGGCGGCACTGGGTCGCAGCCGGGTGCAGTCACAGCGGCTGCAGGCATTGGCGGCCGCACAGGCGGTCAGCCAGCAGCACCGCGACGATGCCAGTGCCGAGCATGAGCAGGCCCGGGCGGCGGTCAATGAGGCGCGCGCGATCCTTGCGCGACGCCAGCTCGACCTGCGCTACGCCACGGTCAGCGCACCGATCGATGGCCGCATCGATCAGGCGCTGGTGACCGAAGGCGCGCTGGTCGGCGTCGCCGATGCCGAGCCGATGGCGGTGGTGCAGCAGATCGACCAGGTCTACGTGGACGTGCGCCAGCCTGCTTCGCAGCTGCAGTCCCTGCAGCGCAGCGCGGTGGACGGCGAGTTGCCGGTGACGATCATCGGCGCGGCGGGTACGCCGCTGCCCGAGCGCGGCCGGCTGCTGTTCTCCGGTGTCAATGTCGATGCTCGCACCGGCGATGTGATCCTGCGCATCCTGGTCGACAACCCGGAGCGGCAGTTGTTGCCAGGCATGTACGTGCGTGCGCGGGTGCCGCGTGGTGCGCCGGCCAGCGCGTTGCTGCTGCCGCAGCAGGCAGTGCTGCGCAGCGCCGGTGGCCAGGCCTATGCCTGGGTCATCGCCGCCGATGGCAAGGCGGTGATCCGCACGCTGGAGGTGGACGGCAGCGTCAACCGGCAATGGCTGGTGCGGCACGGCCTGAAGGCCGGCGAGAAGGTGGTGGTGGAAGGCCAGGAGCGCCTGCAGGAAGGCGTGCTGGTCGATCCGCGCGACTGGCAGGTGCCGGTCGCCAGTGCCAGCGCACCGCCGACATCCGAACGCCAGGGCTGAGCCCTTCCAGGAACCCACGACATGGCCCGTTTCTTCATCGATCGCCCGGTATTTGCCTGGGTGCTGGCGATCTTCGTCATCCTGGCCGGCGTGCTGGCCATTCCGCGGCTGGCGGTCGAGCGCTATCCGGCGGTCGCACCGCCCAGCGTCAGCATCTATGCCAGCTATCCCGGCGCCAGCCCGCAGACATTGAATGATGCGGTGGTCGGCCTGATCGAGCGCGAGCTGTCCAGCGTCAAGCATCTGCTGTACTTCGAATCGTCGGTGGACACCTCCGGTGAAGCGTCGATCACCGCCACCTTCAAGCCCGGCACCGATCCTGAACTGGCGCAGGTGGACGTGCAGAACCGGATCAAGGCGATCGAGCCGCGCCTGCCGCGCAGCGTGCGCCAGAACGGCCTGTTCGTGGAGGCGGCCGACTCCGGGTTCCTGATGCTGGTGGGCCTGCGCTCACCCGATGGCAGTGTCAGCGAAGCGGCGCTGGGCGATTTCATGGCGCGCAACATCATCGAGGAGCTGCGACGCATCGACGGCGTCGGCCGCGTGCAGCTGTTCGGTGCCGAACAGGCGATGCGGATCTGGCTGGACCCGACCCGCCTGACCGGCTACGGCCTGACCATGGGCGATGTCGCCAGCGCGATCGAGCAGCAGAACCTTGAAATCTCGCCGGGCCGCATCGGCGATTCGCCCGGCGTTCCTGGCCAGCGCATCACCGTGCCCTTGAGTGCCGAAGGCCAGCTGTCCACGCCCGAACAGTTCGCGGCGATCGTGCTGCGCGCCGGTGCCGATGGTTCGCGGGTGCTGCTGGGCGACATTGCCCGGGTCGAGCTGGGCGCGCAGAGCTATGCCTGGGGCACGCGCGAAGACGGCTATCCGGCGACGGCCGCCGGCGTGCAGCTGCGCCCCGGTGCGAATGCGGTGCGTACCGCCACGGCGGTGCGCGAACGCATGGCCGACCTGCAGCCGCTGCTGCCGCAGGGTGTCGAATCCAGCATTCCGTTCGATACCGCGCCCTTCGTGAAAGTATCGATCCAGAAGGTGCTGCAGACCCTGATCGAGGCGATGCTGCTGGTGTTTGCAGTGATGTACCTGTTCCTGCAGAACTGGCGCTATACGCTGATCCCCGCCCTGGTCGCGCCGATCGCGCTGCTGGGCACCTTCGCGGTGATGCTGGCGCTGGGTTTCTCGATCAACGTATTGACCATGTTTGGCATGGTGCTGGCGATCGGCATCATTGTTGACGACGCGATCGTGGTGGTCGAGGGCGTGGAGCGGATCATGGCCGAAGAGGGGCTGCCGCCGCGCGAGGCCACGATCAAGGCGATGCGTGAGCTGACCGGTGCGGTGATCGGCATCACCCTGGTGCTGACGGCGGTGTTCATCCCGATGGCGCTGGCCAGTGGTTCGGTTGGTGCGATCTACCGCCAGTTCAGCGTGGCGATGTCGGTGTCCATCCTGTTTTCGGCACTGCTGGCGCTGAGCCTGACCCCGGCGCTCTGCGCGACGCTGCTGCGGCAGGGCACACGTGGTCACCATGGCCGCGGCGGCGTGTTCGGTGCGTTCAACTGCGGCTTCGAGCGCATGACCGGGCGTTACCAGCAGGGCGTGGCGGCCGTACTGCGGCGCAGTGGCCGGGTGATGGGCCTGTTCGCTGCCTTGCTGGTGGCACTGCTGATCGGCCTGCATTGGTTGCCGGGTGCGTTCCTGCCGGAAGAGGACCAGGGCTATTTCATGACTTCCATCCAGCTGCCGGCCGAAGCAACCGCCGAGCGTACGCTGGCGGTGGTCGAAGCCTACGAACAGCATGTCGCCTCGCGGCCGGCGATCGCGTCCAACCAGGCCATCCTCGGCTACAGCTTTTCCGGTTCCGGCCCAAGTGCGGCGCTGACCTACACCATGTTGAAGGACTGGGGTGAACGCGGCGGCAGCACCGCATCGGACGAGGTGAAGGCGGCGCAGCAGGCCATGGCAACGGTCCCGGAAGGCGAGGTGATGAGCGTGATGCCGCCGGCCATCGACAGCCTTGGCCGTTCTTCCGGCTTCTCGCTGGCGCTGCAGGCGCGTACCGGACAGGGCCAGGCCGAGCTGCGCGCTGCCCTGCAGCAGCTGTTGAAGCTGGCAGAGGCAAGTCCGTTGCTGGCCGAAGTGAATGCCGATGGCCTGCCGGCGGGCAGCAATGTCCGGCTGGACATCGATCGCGCCAAGGCCGAAGCGATGGGCGTGGCGTTCACCGACATCAGTGCCACGTTGTCGGCGGCAATGGGCTCGCAGTACGTCAACGATTTTCCAAATCGCGGGCGCATGCAGCAGGTGATCATGCAGGCCGATGCGCCGTACCGGATGGAGCTGGAGGACGTGCTGAAGCTGTATGTCCGCAACAGCGAAGGCGGCATGGTGGCGCTGTCCGAACTGGTCACCCCACACTGGACCGAGGCGCCGCTGCAGCTGCAACGTTACCTGGGGTTCCCGGCATTGAATCTGTCCGGCGCACCTGCCGGCGGGGTGTCCACCGGCCAGGCGATGGTCGAGATGGAGCGCCTTGCCCAGCGCCTGCCAGCGGGCTTCGCCCTGCAGTGGACCAGCCAGTCGCTGCAGGAACGCGAGTCGGGTGCCCAGGCGCCGTGGTTGCTGCTGCTGTCGATGCTGGTGGTGTTCCTGGTGCTGGCGGCTCTGTACGAGAGCTGGTCGATCCCGCTGGCGGTGATGCTGGTGGTGCCGTTGGGCCTGCTCGGCGCCGTCGCTTCGGTGTTGCTGCGCGGGATGCCCAATGACGTGTTCTTCAAGGTCGGCATGATCACGGTGATCGGACTTTCGGCGAAGAACGCGATCCTGATCGTCGAGTTCGCCCGCCAACTGCAACAGCAGGGACGCGGTCTGGTCGAGGCGACCATCGAAGCAGCACGCCTGCGATTGCGACCGATCGTGATGACCTCGCTGGCGTTCGCGCTGGGCGTGGTGCCGCTGATGCTGGCGCAGGGGGCTTCAAAGGAAACGCAACAGGCCATCGGTACCGGTGTGTTCGGCGGCATGGTCAGTGCGACCGTGTTGGCCGTGTTCTTCGTGCCGGTGTTCTATGTGGTGGTGCAGGGGGCGCAGCAGTGGCTTGCGCAGCGCCTGCGCCGACGCCGGCCGACGCCGGGAGGGAGCGTGGATGGAAAGCAGGTGGATGGAAAGCAGGAGCCCTGAGGGCCTGTACGAGGCGCAGCTGCGCGTGTTGGAGCAGCAGCTGCGGGATGCGCTGCTGGACGGCGACCGTGGCGCAGCCACTGCGCTGCTGTCACCGGTGTTGTTCATGATGGACGGGCAGGGCGGCCGGATGCTCGACCTGCCCTGGCTGAGGGACTGGCAGCAAGGGCGCCTGCAGATTCTTGCGCTGCAGGTGCATGCAGTTGAAACGCTGCTGTGTGGACGCCTGGCGTTGTTGTCCGGCGATGTTCAGCTGCATGTGCATTGGCGGGGACGCGAACACATGCAGCGCTTGCGCCTGTTGCGCGTCTGGACAAGCGCTTCCAGTGCCAGCGGCGCGCAGCTGCTGTCGATGGCGGTGCTGGCAGGCTGAACAGGGTCATGCAGCTTTCAGGCCCCGTTTGCGTGCGGATGGTAGGGTCCAGGGTCTCTGTAGTTTCGACAAGGAGTCGAGCCATGCGTGTAATTCCCAGTCTGTTGGCTGCCTCCCTCGGCCTCGCGCTGAGCGCCTGCCAACCGGCCCAGACGCCGGCCGCCAGTAATGCAGGCGATGCGGCCGCAACGCCGGCACCGGTGGCCGCCGACGCTGATGGCGGCGGCATAGGCGCCGGCAATGAAACCCTCTATCGCTGCGGCGACCTTGATGCGCGCGCGACCTTCAACGGAGAGGACGCAGCGACGGTTGTGATTGGCGGGCGCAGTTTCGCGATGTCCTCCGAACGTGCGGCCTCCGGTGCGAAGTATGGCGACGGCAAGGGCAACAGCTTCTGGACCCGCGGCAGTGACGACGCGCTGCTCAGCCTGAAGGGCGAGGCGGACCGTGAATGCAGCGCGGTGGAAGCGACCGAGGGCGATGGCAGTGCCGGCAACGCGGCGTTCCGTGCCACCGGTAACGAGCCGGGCTGGCTGGCCGTCGTCGACGGCGATACGCCGGGCCTGCAGGTGGATGTGGATTACGGCGAGCGCCGCTTCACCGTCGCCAAACCGACCGAGGGTGCGGATGGCTGGGTGGGCAAGGCGGCGGATGGCACCGACATCAAGCTGAGCTTCCAGCGCACCACCTGCCAGGACGGCATGAGTGGCGAGACATTCGAGGCCAAGGCGATGCTGGCCGTGGGCACGCGCCAGTACCACGGCTGCGGCAACTTCGGCGGCAAATAAGAAAAAGGGGACGGAGGGGATGACGTTGTTTGTGCCATGAACGACGTCATCCCCTCCGTCCCCTTTTTTGCGTCAGCCCTCGCAGGGCTTCAGATCCAGATCGGGGGACAGGTCGTAGCGCAGGTTCACGCCGATCAACGCCTGCCGGATCGCGCAGTCATCGCGATGGCGGGCCACCAGGTCGGCAAAGATCTTCTCTCGATCGTCGCAGAACCTGGCGATGGCGGCCTCCAGCTCGCGACGACGGGCGTCGTCGTAGGGTTCTTCGCCGGCAAAATGCTGGCAGCTGTTCTCCCGTTCGATGAAGGCCTGCACATCGGCCGGCATGCCGCAGTAGATGCGGATGTCCTGCACGAAAGCGACGTCGTCGGGGACGCTGCAACCGGCGGCAGCCCGCGCCTGTTGCTCCTCGTCGGGGCTACCTGCCAGCGTCGCCACAGCATCTGCTTCATCTGCAGCCGGTGCAACCGCAGCGGCAGCGGTGTCCGCAGCGGCGGGCTGCGTCACCGCGTCCGCGGCGACGTCACCGGTGCTGTCCGCTGCGCGCGGCGAGCACGCCACGAGCAGGGACAGGCAGGCGATCAGCGCAGCGCGGTTAATCGGCACGGCCGGCAAATTCGCCGGTGGCGGTGTTCACCAGCACACGCTCGCCGTTGACGATGTACTCCGGCACCATGATCTCGATGCCGGTGTTGAGCTTGGCCGGCTTCGGGCGCTTGGTGGCGGTGCCACCCTTCAGTTCCGGCGGCGTCTCGATCACTTCCAGCACCACCGAGGCCGGCAGCTGGATGGCCACCGGCTGCTCGTCGATCACCTGCACGTAGATGCCGGTCAGGCCGTCGGTGATGTAGCCGGCGTCATCGCCGATCACGTCCGCGTCCAGGGTGTAGGGGGTGTAGTCCTCGTCGTCCAGGAACACGAACGCATCGCCGTCCTTGTACGAGTAGGTGGACTGGCGGCGCAGCAGTTCGACTTCGACCAGGTTGTCGTCGGCATCGAAGCTGGCGTCGAGCTTGTTGCCGCCCGGCACGCTGTACATGATGAAGCGGAAGCGGACGTTGCCGCCGCGACCCTGCGGCGAGCTGCGCTCGATGTCGCGGATCTGGTAGACGCCGTTGTTGAACTCGACGACGTTGCCCTTCTTGATGTCGTTGGCTTTCATGATGATGTTGGTCGTTGGGGGAGGGCGCCGTCCCGGCGCCCGGGGGGAATCACTTCGGAGCGAGCCGGGTGGCGCCGTCCAGGCGGATGGTCTCGCCGTTGATGTAGGTGTTGCCGAGGATGTGGCCGACCAGGCTGGCGAAGTCTTCCGGCTTGCCCAGGCGCGACGGGAACGGGATCGAGGCGGCCAGCGATTCCTGCACGGCTTCGGGCATGCCATCGACCATCGGCGTCCAGAACACGCCCGGCGCGATGGTGTTGACGCGGATGCCGAAGCGCGACAGCTCGCGGGCCATCGGCAGGGTCATCGCCACCACGCCGCCCTTGGAGGCGGAGTAGGCGGCCTGGCCGATCTGGCCTTCGTAGGCGGCAACGCTGGCGGTGTTGATGATGACGCCGCGCTCGCCGTCCACGCCGGCCTCGTTGTGCTGCATGCGGTTGGCTGCGGCCTTGGCGACATTGAAGCTGCCGACCAAGTTGACCATCACCGTGCCCTGGAACCCGGCCAGCGGCATCGGGCCTTCCTTGCCCAGCACGCGGCCAGCGCCGAGGATGCCGGCGCAGTTCATGGCGACATTCAGGCCGCCGAGGAAATCGCAGGCCTGGTCGATGGCCGCCGACACGGACGCTTCATCACTGACGTTGACGTTGAAATAGCGGGCGTTGTCCTGCCCCAGCTCGGCAACAGCGGCCGCGCCCTTGGCGTCGTTGAGGTCGAACAGGGCGACCTTGCCGCCCTCGGCAACCAGGTGCTGGGCCACGGCCAGGCCGAGGCCGGAGACGCCGCCAGTGATCACGGCACGTACGGAAGACAGCTGCATTGCACGGTCCTGCAGGTTCAAGAACCGCCGATTCTAACGGAAGCGACGGCAGCCGCCGTTGTGCACTGCGCCGCCGGCCTCAGCCCAGTTCGCGGGCGCGGCGCAGGCGACGCTCGAAGTCGGCGGCGGGCAGGCCATGGGCGAACAGGAAACCCTGGCCGACGGTCACCCCCAGGTCGAGCAGGCACTGCCGTTGTGGCTCGGTCTCCACGCCTTCGGCGACCACGCCCAGCCCCAGGCTGCGCGCGATCGCGCAGACCGCCTCGCACACCGCCACATCCGAACGGTTGCGGGGAATGCCTTCGACAAACAGCTGGCTCAGCTTCAGCCCATGGATGGGCAGGCGCCGCAGGTAGTTCAGGGCGCTGTAGCCTTCGCCGAAGTCGTCGATGGTCAGCATCACCCCCATTTCGCGCAGGCGGGCGAAGGTGCGCAGGGTGTCCGGCGCATCCTCGATCAGCACCCGCTCGGTGAACTCCAGTTCCAGCACGCTGCCGGGCAGGCCGAATTCGTCCAGCACCTGCCGCACCCAGCGGGCGAGATCCTCACCGACGAACTGGCGCCAGGACACGTTGACGGCCACCCGCACCAGGCCGAGCCCGTCGTCCTGCCATTGCCGTACCTGTCGGCAGGCTTCGCGCAGCGCCCATTGGCCGATGCGCACGATGTCGCCGGTGTGCTCGGCGTGGCGGATGAACAGGTCCGGGCGCATCTGCCCCAGCTGCGTGTTGTGCCAGCGCATCAACGCCTCGCAGGCGATGGTGGCGCCGCTGCGCAGGTTGACCTGTGGCTGGTACACCAGGTGGAACTCTTCCCCATCAAGGGCCTTGTGCAGCCGGCTCTCGATCTGCAGGCGGTCATGCTGGCGCTGTGCCAGTTCCGGGGAGAACACCTGCCAACCGTTGCGGGTGCGGCGCTTGCACTCGTACATCGCCGTGTCGGCGTTCTGGATCAGCTGCTGCGGCCGGTTGCCATCGCGCGGTGCGCGGGCGATGCCGATGCTGGCGGTCACCGGGAACTCGTCGCTGCCCAGCTGGAACGGTGCCGAGAACGCCGCAGTGATGCGCTCGGCCAGCTGTTCGGCCTGGTCCGGCTGGTCGCGCAGGTCGCAGATCACCAGGAACTCGTCGCCGCCAAAGCGTGCAAGCAGGCCTTCGGTGCCGATCGCAGTGGCGATGCGCCGGGTCGCTTCGATCAACAGTTCATCACCGGCGTTGTGGCCAAGCAGGTCGTTGACCACCTTGAAACGGTCCAGGTCGATGTACAGCACCGCCACGCGGTCGTGGCTGGGGCTGTCCATGCGCACGCCGAGGTCGCTCAGCACCGCATCGCGGTTCATGATTCCGGTCAGTGGGTCGGTGCGGGCCTGCACGCGCAGGGTTTCCTCGGCCTGCTTGCGCTCGGTGATGTCCTGCACGGTGCCGGTGATGCGGGCGGCATCGACATCGCCGGCCGAGACCTCGCCGATCATTCGTATCCAGAACGAGTGGCCATCGCGGCGCTGGCCCTGCAGCTCCAAGCCGAAGCTGCTGCGGTGTTCGATGGTGTCGGCCAGCGCCTGCTGCAGGGCGGCGCGGTCGTCGCTGCGCAGGCAGTCCAGCAGGTCGGGCATGTCCTCCAGGTCGGCCGGCTGGCCGACGATGCGCCGCGCTTCATCGGTGAGGTACAGGCGCTGCAGGCCGCGATCCCACTCCCAACCGCCGATATGGGCCAGTGACTGCGCGCGCGCGAACAGGGTGTTGTTGCGCTTCAGCTCGGTGATGTCACTGAACATCGCATAGACATGGTCGGCCTGGTCGCAGCCGTTGCCGAACACCGGCACGTTGGTGGTGGACAACCACAGCATGCGTCCGCGCGGGCGGTGGTACAGGCCGATGATGGTGCTGCGGATCACCCGCCCGGCCTGGAAACAGCGGCTGGTCGGCCACTGTGACTGGGTCAACGGGTGGCCATGCTCGTCGACGATGATCCACGCTTCGGGATCGAGCATCGCGTTCAAGCCCACGCCGCCACCGGTGAGGCCGAGGATGCGATGTGCGGCCGGGTTGGCCGACAGCACGCGCAGGTCGCGGTCGAACAGGATCACGCCCTTGTCGATCGATTCCATCAACAGGCGATAGCGCGACTCTGCGCGCCAGCGCCCGCTCAGGTCGCGGGCGACGGCGACGATGCAGGGTTGGCCGCGGTCCTGGAAGCCGGCCGAGTGCACCTCCACCGGAAAGCGGCTGCCATCACCGCGCATGTTGGTCACTTCGATGACGTAGGTGTCGCCGCGGTTCAGCGCTTCCCACACCGGTTGCAGATGGTCGCTGGGCAGGTCGGGATTGAGCAGTTCGATCGGCTGGCCGACGATGTCCTCGCGCGGGCGGTCGTAGGCGACGATGCCTGCGCGGTTGACGTCCAGCACCACGCCTTCGGCGCTGAGGATGCTGACCGGGTCGGGCACGGCGTCGAACAACGCGGCATAGCGTGCCTGGGTATCCAGTTCGCGCTGCTGCGCATCCGCCAGCGCCTGCCGTGCCTGGCGCAGCAGCCTGGCCTGGGCCGGCGGCGGCGAAGCAGCCAGCGCCGCGTCCAGAGCGGCCAGCGCGACGTCGGTTGCGGCGGGTGTATCGCCGATGGCCGGACGGTCGCGCGGGCCGCTGTCATTCATGTCGCTGCCAGCGCCTGCCCGACGCGGCTGGCGGTCGCGCGGCCGAGCAGTCCGGCCAGCCAGCGGCCGGTCTCGGCCAGCGACGGCAGGTCGACCCCGCACTCCAGGCCCAGGCCCTGCAGCAGGTACACCACGTCCTCGCTGGCCACGTTGCCGCTGGCGCCCTTCGCGTACGGGCAGCCGCCGGCACCGGACACCGCACTATCGACCACGCGCACGCCTTCTTCCAGGCAGGCGGCGATGTTGGCGATGGCCTGGCCGTAGGTATCGTGGAAGTGCACCGCCAGTGCGCTCATCGGGATCTCGGCAGCCACCGCCTGCAGCATCGCGCGGGCCTTGCGTGGCGTGCCGACGCCGATGGTGTCACCCAGCGAGATCTCATAGCACCCCATCTGGTGCAGTGCGCGGGCGACGCGCACCACATCGGCCAGCGGTACTTCGCCCTGGTAGGGGCAGCCGAGCACGGTGGAGACGTAGCCACGCACGCGCACGCCGTCGGCGGCCGCGCGGCGCAGGATCGGCTCGAAGCGGGCCAGCGATTCATCGATGCCGGCGTTGGTGTTGGTGCGGTTGAAGGCTTCCGATGCAGCGGTGAACACCGCGATTTCCTGCACGCCGACGGCGCGCGCACGGTCGTAGCCCTGTTCGTTCGGCACCAGCACCGGATAGGCGATGCCCGCGCGGCGCTGGATGCCGGCATAGACCTCGGCAGCATCGGCCAACTGCGGGACCCAGCGCGGGCTGACGAAGCTGGTCGCCTCGATGGTGCGCAGGCCGGTGGCCGACAGGCGATCGATCAGGGCGATCTTGTCGGCGGTGGCCACGGCCTGCTTTTCGTTCTGCAGCCCGTCGCGCGGGCCGACCTCGACGATGCGGACGAAATCGCTCATCGCGGCACCCCCAATGAAAAGCGGGGCGGGGCGGGCAGGGCGGATGGGATCGGCTGGGGTCACGACGGTTCCTGGGAAACGGGGGCGGCCCGGTCTTCGCCAGGCTGCCAGATGAGATACGCAGGCGGGTCGCACAAGCGGCCACGCCTGCGCCTGGTGGAGACGCAGGGGTCTACCCGGGCAGGTGGCAGACCGCCTCGATGTTGTTGCCGTCGGGGTCGATCACGAAGGCGGCGTAGTAGTCCGGGTGGTACCAGGGACGCAGGCCGGGCGCGCCATTGTCGCGCCCCCCTGCGGCCAGCGCGGCGGCGTGGAAGGCATCAATCTGGGCGCGTTCGGCGCAGACGAAGGCCACGTGCACGCCCTGGCTGAGCGGCGCCGCATTGCCCAGCCAGAAGAACGGCTTGCCGTGGTTGCCGAAACCCACGTGGTCGTGGGCGCCGGTCTGTGCGGCGCTGACCTCCATCACCACGCCGATCTGCAGCGGTGCCAGCGCCTGCAGGAAGAAGGCCCTGCTGCGCGGCAGGTCGCCGCTGTTCAAGCCGATATGGTCCAGCATGTCAGGCCTCCGTGACCCAGTGCGGCGCGCGTTTGTCGAGGAAGGCACCCAGGCCCTCCTGGCCTTCGGCCGATACCCGCAGGCGGGCGATCAGGGCGGCATTGTCACGGTCCAGGCTGTCGCGATCATGGGCGTCGCGAACCTGCCGGACCAGCAGCTTGGCCGAAGCCGAGGCGATCGGCCCGGCCTTGTCGAGCAGGGCCAGCTGTCGCTGCACCGCCTCGTCCAGGCGTTCGGGCTCCACCAGCTGGTGGATCAGGCCGATACGCAGGGCGGTGTCGGCGTCGAAGTGCTCGCCGGTGGCGAACCAGCGGCGGGACTGGCGGCTGCCGATGGCCTCGATCACATAGGGCGAGATCACTGCCGGCAGCAGGCCCAGACGGCTTTCGGTCAGGCCGAAGCGGGCGGCGCTGGTAGCGATGGCGATATCGCAGCAGGCCACCAGGCCGACGCCACCACCGAAGGCGGCGCCGTGGACGCGGGCGAGGGTGGGCTTGGGCAGTTCGTCCAGGGTGCGCATCAGCCGGGCCAGGGCCAGGGCGTCGTCACGGTTGTCGGCCTCGCTGGCGGAGGCCATGCCGCGCATCCACTGCATGTCGGCACCGGCGGAGAAGGAGGCACCGTGGCCGGCCACCACCACCGTGCGCACCGTGTCATCGCGGCCGGCCGCTTCCAGGGCTGCGGTCAGCCGGGCGATCAGGCCGGCGTCAAAGGCGTTGTGCAGCTCCGGCCGGTTCAGCCAGAGGGTCAGGACAGCGCCGTTGCGCTCGATCTGCAAAGCATCGTTCATGGGATTCCGGGGGTTGCTCCATACCTGTATGGATCATAGCGGGCCATTGGTCATGGGCCATGACGCGACGCGGGAATGTTAGAATCGAGAACCATTTACATCCAGCAGAGAACACGCTAGATGACGCTGTCCGAACTGCCCCTGCACGCCTCGGCCGTGGTCGATTCCGTGCAGGACCTGCATGCCAACGATGCCATCGCCCGGCGCCTGCGCGAGCTGGGCTTCGTCAAGGGCGAGGAAGTGCGCCTGGTGGCGCGAGGCCCGGTTGGTGGTGAGCCGCTGCTGGTGCAGGTCGGGTTCACCCGTTTCGCGCTGCGTATCAGTGAGGCCCGGCGCGTGGTCATCGACCCGGCCAGCCAGGAGGGACGTGCATGAGCGCCACCGCAACCGCCGCCCCGCTGCGCATCGCGCTGGTCGGCAACCCCAACAGCGGCAAGACCGCGCTGTTCAACCAGCTGACCGGCAGCCGGCAGAAGGTCGCCAATTACACCGGCGTCACCGTTGAGCGCAAGGAAGGCCGCCTGCGTGCGCCGTCCGGCCGCGAGTTCGCCGTGCTCGACCTGCCGGGCGCCTACAGCCTGCAGCCGGCCAGCCTGGACGAGGCGATCACCCGCGACCTGTGCCGGGGGTTCTACCCGGGCGAGGCCGCGCCGGACGTCCTTCTGTGCGTGATCGACGCCACCAACCTGCGCCTGCACCTGCGCTTCGCCCTGGAACTGCGCGAGCTGGGCAAGCCGATGATCATCGCCCTGAACATGGTCGACGCCGCGCAGCGCCGCGGCATCCAGATCGATGTGGCCGCGCTGGAGCGCGAGATCGGTGTGCCGGTGGTGGAAACCGTGGCGGTACGCAAGCAGGGCGCGCGTGCACTGGTGGAACGCCTGGATACGATGGTGCCGCACCTGGATGCGCCGCTGGCCGGCGTTGAGAGTGGCGTGGACTACCACGCGCAGGTGCGCGCGATCCTGGCCGCAGCCGTACGCATGCCGGCACGGACGGCGAAGATCGACGACACGCTGGACCGCTGGCTGCTGCATCCGGTGTTCGGCCTGATCACGCTGGTGGTGGTGATGTTCCTGATCTTCCAGGCGGTGTTCGCCTGGGCCACGCCGCTGATGGATGGCATCGAGGCCGGCTTTGCCTGGCTGGGTG
Source organism: Stenotrophomonas sp. OVS01A (assembly GCF_019969775.1). Classification (NCBI taxonomy): domain Bacteria; kingdom Pseudomonadati; phylum Pseudomonadota; class Gammaproteobacteria; order Lysobacterales; family Lysobacteraceae; genus Stenotrophomonas; species Stenotrophomonas sp. OVS01A. The sequence goes on from NZ_JAHXYV010000001.1 coordinate 1,279,789, forward strand.
AGCTGGCTGCCAGCGTGCTGCCGGCAGGTCCGCTGACCAGCCTGCTGACCGACGGCATCATCGCCGGCCTGGGCGGCGTGGTGGTGTTCCTGCCGCAGATCCTGATCCTGTTCGCCTTCATCCTGGCGCTGGAAGAGTCCGGTTACCTGCCACGCGCCGCGTTCCTGCTGGACCGCATGATGGCGGCGGCCGGCCTGTCGGGGCGGTCGTTCATCCCGCTGCTGTCCAGCTTTGCCTGCGCGGTGCCGGGCATCATGGCCACCCGCAGCATCCAGGACCCGCGTGACCGCCTGGCCACGATCCTGGTGGCGCCGCTGATGACCTGCTCGGCAAGGCTGCCGGTATATGCGCTGCTGATCGGTGCGTTCATACCGGCCGGCAGGATCGGCATCTTCAACCAGCAGGGCCTGGTGCTGTTCGGCCTGTACGTGGCCGGCATCCTAAGCGCGCTGGTGATGTCGTGGGTGATGAAGAAGTGGCGTCGCGACAAGAGCGAGCACCCGCTGATGCTGGAGCTGCCGTCGTACCGCATTCCGCATCCGCGCGACCTCGCCGTCGGCCTGTACGAGCGCGGCATGATCTTCCTCAAGCGTGTCGGCGGCATCATCCTGGCGCTGACCATCCTGCTGTGGTTCCTGCTGTCGTTCCCGGGCGCGCCCGCCGACGCGACGATGCCGGCCATCGACTACAGCTACGCCGGCCAGATCGGTCATGCGATGACCGCGATCTTCGCGCCGCTGGGCTTCAACTGGCAGATCTGCATCGCGCTGATCCCGGGCCTCGCTGCGCGCGAAGTAGCGGTGTCCTCGCTGGCGACGGTGTATGCGCTGTCGGCCGCCGATGACGATGCGGCGATCTCCGCACTGTCGCCGGTGGTGGCCGACGGCTGGTCGCTGGCTACCGGCCTGGCCCTGCTGGTGTGGTTCATCTACGCGCCGATGTGCATTTCGACGCTGGCCACCATCAAGCGCGAGACCAACTCGTGGAAGACGATGGGCTTCTCGGCGTTCTACCTGTTTGCTGCGGCCTATGTCGCGGCGCTGATCACCTACCAGGTGACCGTGGCGCTGGGAGGCGGCTGATGGACGCCGGCCTGCTGGTGCAGTACCTGATCATCGCGGTGGCCGTGCTGGTCAGTGCCTGGGTGGTGCTGAAGAAGCAGGCGCCCGGCACCGTGCGCAAGCTGCGCGGTGCGCTGGCACTGGCGCTGCTGAAGCCGGGCCGTGCGGCCTGGCTGCAGGCGCTGGGCCGGAAGATCGCGCCGCCGGCCACTGGCGGTGGCGGTGCGTGCGGCGGCTGCGACAGCTGCGGACCGACACCGCCGAAGCAGCACTAGAGAGGCGCCTGGGCGCTGCCCTGGTGGGTGCGGGCCTCGGTCCGCACTGCCGATTGATCATCCACGCATGGCGTGGATCTACCCATCCCCAGCGCTGCCCTCCAGCGGTGTCGGAATTGATCATCCACGCAGGGCGTGGATCTACGTTGCAGGCAGGGTGAGGCGGCCGGTTCGCGGCGATGCGTCAACCTGTCCGCGTGCCAAGCTCCGCTGCCAGTGCCAACCAGCGTTCGCGCTGTTGCGGCGTGCTGCTGCGCACCGGGCCCAGCCGGCTGACCCGTACCGGGCGGATACCGCAGAACTCAAGGATGGTGGCACGGATCTGGGTGATGCCCGGGTCGCGGTAGATCCAGCGGTAGTACCAGGGCGGCGTATCCAGCGTGGTGATGACCCGCGCGCTGCGCCCCGCCAGCAGCCGGTCCCACCACACCGAATCGCGACGGTAGCGGAAGGCGAAGCCCGGCAGCAGCACGCGATCGAAGAAGCCCTTCAGCAGTGCCGGCATCGTGCCCCACCACGTCGGGTAGACCAGCACCAGGTGGTCGCAGGCCTGGATCGCGTCTGCTGCATCCTGCAGGTCGGTTTCCAGTGGCTGGATCTGGCGATAACCGTGGCGCAGCACCGGGTCGAACTGAAGGTCGCCCAAGGCGATCATGCGCACGCGGTGGCCGGCGTTGCGGGCGGCGGTCGCGTAGCGCTGGGCGAGGGCGCCGCACAGGCTGTCGCGGTCGGGATGGCCAAGCAGGATCAGGATGGAACGGGACACGGCAGTCTCGGAGGCTGGAAGGCGACCGACGTTGCGCTATGCCCCAAGGGCAGAGTCAAACCCCGCCGGGGCAGCCAGCGGGGGCCAGCACGCAGGGACCATCGCCCTGTTGCAGCCATTGCCGCAGCTCGTCAGCCACATGCAGCAGCTCGATCTCGGTGCGGGCAAGGCGCTCGCGCTCGGCGGCAATCGCAGTGCGCTGGCGTTCCAGCAGGGCGAGCACGGCTGGCCAGTCCAGCTGGCCGTCGCCGCGCTGCAGGCGGGTGATGGCGGCCAAGCCGATGCCCAGCCCCAGTGCCTGTCGGATCAGCTGCACCCAGGCCACGTCCTGCTCGCTGTAGTCGCGATAGCGGTTCAGGCGCGGCACTGGCGGCAGCAGGCCGCGTGCCTCGTACAGGCGGATGGCCTTGGCGCTGGCGCCGGTACGGCGGGCGACTTCGGAAATGCGCACCGTTTCAGCCCTGCATCCGCGCAGGCGGCATGATGGCGTCAGCGCTTGGCGCGGGCGGTTTGCAAAGGTGCATGAGGTGCGGGCCAGCGCTTGAAGGGGCACGCAGCGTAGCAGCGACAGTGCTTGCCGGACCATGCGTGCTGCCGCTAGCCTGCGTGCATGAACCAGACTCCCCTGCGATTGCTTATTCACGGCGCCTCCGGGCGCATGGGCCAGGCCCTGTTGCGGCTGGCCGCCGAACATCCTGATTCCCTGCAGATCGTCGCTGCGGTGACCGGCCGCGCGCCAGCGCAGCGGGTGATCGACGGCGTGCCGTTCTTCGCGGCCAGCGAGCTGCCGGGGGCGCCGGTGTTCGATGTGGCGATCGACTTCAGCCTGCCCGAGGGCTTCGATGCGCTGCTGGCACTGTGCGTGGAGCGCGGTGCGGGACTGGTATCGGGCACCACCGGCATCTCCAGCGCGCAGCGCCAGGCACTGGAAGCAGCGGCGGCGAAGATCCCGCTGGTGTGGGCGTCGAACTTCAGCTTGGGCGTGGCGGTGCTCGATGAGCTGGTGGAACGTGCGGCGCAGGCGCTGGCCGGTTGGAACTGCGACATCGTCGAATCGCACCATACGCAGAAGAAGGACGCTCCCTCGGGCACGGCGTTGACCCTGGGCGCCGCGGCGCAGCGGGGCGGCGCCGAGCCGCAGTACGCCAGCCTGCGCGCCGGAGACATCGTCGGCGAGCATCTGGTGCAGTTCACCGGCCTGGGCGAGCGCATCGAGCTGGTGCACCGGGCCACCAACCGCGACATCTTTGCCCGCGGGGCGCTGTTTGCCGCTCGCCAGCTGCAGGGCCGGGCGGCAGGCAGCTACCGGGTACGTGACCTGCTGGACGGCCCCCTGTAAACGGTAGCGCCGGGCCATGCCCGGCGTCGGTGGCAGATCCGCCGGGCATGGCCCGGCGCTACCCTTGAGTGGCTGCATACGGCCCCGGATTGAAATGAATGCGCAATCGCCTGTTCATGAATGGCGATAACCGCTGGCGCGAGCGCCCCGGCACCGCTACAATTCGCACTCGCCGAATCACGAAAGCCGGACCGGTCCCAGACCGTACGTCCGCGCTTTTTTGCAACCGGATTTCCGTGAAGCGCAGGCGTGACTTCGGCACCCCCTCGGTAGCCAAAGTGAGAATTCCGTGACCCAAGCCGCAATCCTCGTCCTCGAAGACGGCACCGTATTCGAGGGCGAATCCGTAGGCGCGCCCGGCCTGTCCGTCGGTGAAGTGGTGTTCAACACCGCCATGACCGGCTACCAGGAAGTGTTGACCGACCCGTCCTACGCCCGGCAGATGGTCACGCTGACCTATCCGCACATTGGTAACACCGGCATGACCGACCAGGACGATGAAGCGTCCAAGGTGTGGTCGGCCGGCCTGATCGTGCGCGACGTACCGCGCCGCCCGAGCAGCTGGCGCAGCCAGGTGTCGCTGCAGGACTGGCTGATCCAGCGTGGCGTGGTCGCCATCGCTGGCATCGACACCCGCAAGCTGACCCGCATCCTGCGCGAGAAGGGCGCCCAGAACGGCGCGCTGATGGCCGGCGACGGCATCGACGTGGAAAAGGCACTGGAAGCGGCCCGCAAGTTCCCGGGCCTGAAGGGCATGGATCTGGCCAAGGTCGTGACTACCGACAAGACCTACGTCTGGACCGAGGGCCAGCTGGACCTGGATGCCAACGCCTTCGTCAGCGTGCCGGCCCAGTACAAGGTCGTGGCGTACGACTTCGGCGTGAAGACCAACATCCTGCGCATGCTGGCCGAGCGCGGCTGCGAGGTCACCGTGGTGCCGGCGCAGACCCCGGCCGCTGAAGTGCTGGCGCTGAAGCCGGACGGCGTGTTCCTGTCCAACGGCCCGGGTGACCCGGAACCGTGCGACTACGCGATCGCCGCGATCAAGACCTTCATCGACGTGAAGATTCCGACCTTCGGCATCTGCCTGGGCCATCAGCTGCTGGGCCTGGCCTCGGGCGCGAAGACGATCAAGATGGGCCATGGCCACCACGGCGCGAACCATCCGGTGCAGGACCTGGACAGCGGCCGGGTGATGATCACCTCGCAGAACCACGGCTTCGCGGTGGATGAAGCGACCCTGCCGGCCACACTGCGGGTGACCCACCGTTCGCTGTTCGACGGCACCAACCAGGGCATCGCCCGCACCGATGTGCCGGCGTTCTCGTTCCAGGGCCACCCGGAAGCCTCGCCGGGCCCGCATGACGTCGGTCCGCTGTTCGATCGTTTCGTGACCCTGATGGCCGAGGCGAAGGCTTGATGCGCAGCGCCGCTCTGCTGCTGTCGCTGTGCTGCGCCGCGGGTGCGGCACAGGCTGCGCCGGCGTCCGCTGCGGACATGGACGCGCTGCTGCACACGTTGAAGAAGGACTCGGTTGGTGCGTCGTCGGCGGCGATGATGGTCGAGGAGGTGCCAACGCTCAAAGCGCTGGCCGAAAGCGAGCGCCAATGCGCCCGCACCTCCATCCAGTCGTTCTTCTACGTTCATGCGCGCCAGTCGTTGATCAACAGCCTTGGCGAGGACGGTGACGTGATCGTCGCGGACTGGTCGCGCTTCCTGGCCACACCGTCCGGAAAGGGTTACCTGATCCTCACCCGCGCGCTCCCGGAGTCGGCAGCGGACGCGTCGGTCAACGTCAACGACGAGGCGTACGCCGCCGGATTCGACGCCTTTCTCGGCAGTACGTCCTTCAAGCGCCTGGATGCTGGTTTCGATGCAATGAGCGTCCCTGACGAATTTGCGGTGAAACTGAGCCAGGGATTGCAGGACCAGTGCGGGATTGCGCTGAAACCCGAAGAGATTTCCTGATCGACAGCGTGCGATCACTCCCCCTTGTCACGCTGTACTGACTTAGAGAAGAAAATGCCCAAGCGCACTGACCTCAAGACCATCCTCATCATCGGTGCCGGCCCGATCGTCATCGGCCAGGCCTGTGAGTTCGATTACTCCGGCGCCCAGGCCTGCAAGGCCCTGCGAGATGAGGGCTACCGCGTGGTGCTGGTCAACAGCAATCCGGCCACGATCATGACCGACCCGGAGATGGCCGACGCCGTCTACATCGAGCCGATCAACTGGCAGACCGTCGAGAAGATCATCGCCAAGGAGAAGCCCGACGCGCTGCTGCCGACGATGGGTGGCCAGACCGCGCTGAACTGCGCGCTGGACCTGGCCGACAACGGTGTGCTTGAGAAGTACAACGTCGAGCTGATCGGCGCCAAGCGCGAAGCGATCATGATGGCCGAAGACCGCGAACTGTTCCGCGTGGCGATGAGCGAGATCGGCCTGGAGTGCCCGACCGCTGCCGTTGCCCATACGCTGGACGAAGCGCTGGAGATCCAGACCCGCGTCGGCTATCCGACCATCATCCGCCCCAGCTTCACTCTGGGCGGCAGTGGCGGCGGCATTGCCTACAACCGCGAAGAGCTGATCGAGATCGTCAACCGCGGCCTGGAACTGTCGCCGACCACCGAAGTGCTGGTCGAAGAGTCGGTGCTGGGCTGGAAGGAATTCGAGATGGAAGTGGTCCGCGATACCGCGGACAACTGCATCATCGTCTGCTCGATCGAGAACCTGGACCCGATGGGCGTGCATACCGGTGACTCGATCACCGTGGCCCCGGCGCAGACCCTGACCGACAAGGAATACCAGCGCCTGCGTGATGCCTCCATCGCCGTGCTGCGCAAGATCGGCGTGGATACCGGTGGTTCGAACGTGCAGTTCGGCATCAACCCGGACACCGGCCGCGTGGTGGTGATCGAGATGAACCCGCGCGTGTCGCGTTCCTCGGCGCTGGCGTCCAAGGCCACCGGCTTCCCGATCGCCAAGGTCGCCGCCAAGCTGGCTGTGGGCTACACCCTGGACGAACTGAAGAACGAGATAACCGGCGGCCTGACCCCGGCGTCGTTCGAGCCGTCCATCGACTACGTCGTCACCAAGATTCCGCGCTTCGCTTTCGAGAAGTTCCCGGCTGCCGATGCACGCCTGACCACCCAGATGAAGTCGGTGGGCGAGGTGATGGCGATGGGCCGCACCTTCCAGGAATCGATGCAGAAGGCCCTGCGTGGCCTGGAAACCGGCAAGGTCGGCTTCGACCCGACCGGCCTGGACCTGACCAGTGAAGACGATCTGCAGACCCTGCGCCGCGAGCTGAAGGCGCCGGGTCCGGAGCGCCTGTTCTTCGTCGCCGACGCGTTCCGCGCCGGCATGAGCGTGGAGGACATCTTCAAGCTGTCCTACATCGATCCGTGGTTCCTGGACCAGATCGAAGAAATCATCGCCGCCGAGACCCAGGTCGCAGCCGATGGCATCGACGCACTGGATGCGGCGCGCCTGCGCAAGCTCAAGCGTGCCGGCTTCTCCGACGCCCGCCTGGCCCAGCTGACCGGCACCAACGAAGCGGCCGTGCGTGCGCTGCGTCGCGCGCACAAGGTGCGTCCGGTGTACAAGCGCGTGGACTCCTGTGCCGCCGAGTTCTCCACCGGCACCGCCTACCTGTACTCGACCTATGAGGACGAGTGTGAAGCCGCGCCGAGCAACCGCGACAAGATCATGATCCTCGGCGGTGGCCCTAACCGCATCGGCCAGGGCATCGAGTTCGACTACTGCTGCGTGCACGCGGCACTGGCGCTGCGCGAGGACGGCTATGAAACCATCATGGTCAACTGCAACCCGGAAACCGTTTCGACCGACTACGACACCTCCGACCGCCTGTACTTCGAACCGCTGACCCTGGAAGACGTGCTGGAAATCGTCGAGCTGGAGCAGCCCAAGGGCGTGATCGTGCAGTACGGCGGCCAGACCCCGCTGAAGCTGGCACGCGCGCTGGAAGCCAACGGCGTGCCGGTGATCGGCACAAGCCCGGACTCGATCGACCTGGCCGAAGACCGCGAGCGCTTCCAGCAGCTGGTGGACAAGCTGGGCCTGAAGCAGCCGCCGAACCGCATTGCCCGCAACGACCAGGAAGCCCTGCTGCTGGCGCGCGAGATCGGTTACCCGCTGGTGGTGCGCCCGAGCTACGTGCTGGGTGGCCGCGCGATGGAAATCGTCTACGGCGAATCCGATCTGGCCCGCTACGTGCGTGACGCGGTGAAGGTGTCCAACGATTCGCCGGTGCTGCTGGATCGCTTCCTCGACAACGCCGTCGAGTGCGACGTGGACATCATCGCCGACGCCCAGGGCAACGTCCTGATCGGTGGCGTGATGGAGCACATCGAAGAGGCTGGCGTGCACTCGGGCGATTCCTCCTGCTCGCTGCCGCCTTACTCGCTGTCGGCTGAAACCCAGGCCGAGCTGCGTCGCCAGGTGGTCGAGCTGGCCAAGGCCCTGAACGTGGTGGGCCTGATGAACACCCAGTTCGCGATCCAGACCGATGAGGAAGGCAACGACACCATCTTCCTGCTGGAAGTGAATCCGCGTGCCTCGCGCACCGTGCCCTTCGTGTCCAAGGCCACCGGCATGCCGCTGGCCAAGATCGCGGCGCGCTGCATGGCGGGCAAGACCCTGGAAGAGCAGGGCGCCACCAAGGAAATCGTGCCGGACTACTACTCGGTGAAGGAAGCGATCTTCCCGTTCGCCAAGTTCCAGGGCGTTGACCCGATCCTCGGGCCGGAGATGCGCTCCACCGGTGAGGTGATGGGCGTGGGCCGCAGCTTCAACGCCGCCTTCGCGCGCGCGCAGGAAGCCGGTGGCATCAAGGCGCCGCCAGTGGGCAAGGCGTTCGTGTCGGTGCGCGACCCGGACAAGAAGCGCGTGCTGCCGGTGGCCAAGGCCCTGCTGGCGCGTGGTTACAGCCTGGTTGCCACCCGTGGCACCGCAGCGTGGCTGCAGCAGCACGGCATGGACTGCGAGATCATCAACAAGGTGGTCGAGGGTCGCCCGCACATCGTCGATTCGATCAAGAACGGCGAGATCGTCTATATCGTCAACACGACCGAAGGCCGTGCCGCGATCAACGACTCGTTCTCGATCCGTCGCGAGGCACTGCAGCACCGTGTCACCTATTCGACCACCATTGCCGGTGCCAAGGCGCTGGTGGATTCACTGGAATTCCGCGGTACCGGCCCGGTCTGGTCGCTGCAGGAACTGCACAAGGAGTTGAACGCATGAGAGCACCCATCACGATGAAGGGCGCGCAGCGTCTGCGCGACGAACTGGATCACCTGAAGTCGGTCAAGCGTCCGAAGGTGATCGCCGCGATCGCCGAAGCGCGCGAGCACGGCGACCTGAAGGAGAACGCCGAGTATCACGCCGCGCGCGAGGAACAGGGCTTCATCGAAGGCCGCATCAAGCAGCTGGAAGGCGAGCTGTCGCACGCCGAGATCATCGACGTGAGCAAGCTCAATGCAGGCTCCAAGGTGGTGTTCGGGGCCAGCGTGATCCTGGCCGACGTGGAATCGGACGAAGAGAAGAAGTACCAGATCGTTGGTGATCTGGAAGCGGACATCAAGCTCGGCCTGATCGCGATTTCCTCGCCGGTCGCCCGCGCGATGATCGGCAAGCTGGAAGGTGACTCGATCGTGATCGATGCGCCGGCCGGCCAGCGCGAGTACGAGATCGTCAGCGTCAGCTACCAGGACTGATTCGTGGCGACGGCGACCCTGCTGTTGCCGGCACGCAGCCGCTTTGCGGTGGCTGCATTGCCGGATGACGTGGCGCGCGCCCTGGGCCGCGCCACCACTTCGCAGGGCGATGCCGGCGAACGCGCGCAGCTGCTGCGCCACTTCACGGTGGCCGCGCCGCACTGGCCGGTGGCCGCGTTGACCCGCCAGCGTGACGTCGGCGATGCCGCCGGCGCCTGCTGGCTGCGTGCCGATCCGGCCTGCATGGTGCCGGACATGCATGGCGCGCGGATGATGGGCCACGGCGAAACGCTGCGGCCCAGCCTGGCCGATACGCTGGCGTTGCTGCCCGTGCTGCAGCCGCTGTTTGCGGATGCAGGCTTCGTGCTGGATGCACCCGATCCGTCACGCTGGTACCTGCGCCTGCCCATCGGTACTGAACTGCCGGAGTTCGACAGCCCCGACGAGGTGCTGGGTGATGACCTGTTCTCGCACCTGCCGCCGGGCGAGGCGGGCCGTCGCTGGCGCGCACTGATGACCGAAGCGCAGGTGCTGCTGCACACCCACTCGTGGAACCAGCAGCGCGCCGCGCAGGGCCAGCAGCCGATCAATTCGCTGTGGTTCTGGGGTGGTGGCGTGATGCCGGTATCGGTGGCCACGCCGCACGCGCAGGTGCGCAGCCGCGATGCGCTGCTGCAGGGCCTGGCCCAGGCCGCAGGTGTCGCGGTGGATGGCGAGCAGTCGGTCGATGCACTGGTCGACCTGCGCCAGCTGCGCTCGCTGCAGCAGCTGGGCAACGATGCAATCCGGCCGCTGCTGGCCGCGCTCAAGCGTGGCGAGCTGCAGCGCCTGGTGCTGGATTTCGAGGACGGCCTGCAGTTCCAGCTGGATCGCGGCCAGCGCTGGCAGTTCTGGAAGAAGCCACGGCAGCTTCACGACGCCTGACGTGGTGGTAGCGCCGGGCCATGCCCGGCGGATGCCCTAGCGCAATTCCGTAACGTAGGTCGGCAGTTGCCAGTGGCGCTGACCGACGCCCAGGCAGTGCCGGCCGACGAAGGTTGCCGCCAGCACCAGGCGGGCTCCATCCCAGGCCCAATGCCGGTCTATCCCGCAGCGGTCGGTAGGGCTTGCAAGGCCTTCTTCAAGGAACACGGCGTGCGGGTAGAGCGGGAACAGCGTGGATGCGGTGATCGGCACGGGCGCAAAGGGCGTTCGGTCGCGGATCACCCAGCTGCCGGCTGGCCGGATGTAGCGGCCGGTCGTGCAGTTCAACATCGCCAGCACATGCGTTGCATCGATCCGCTCGATGCGCAGGTGGCGGGAAGAGGCTGCAGCGCAACCCGCGCCGGCCTCGGCGCGCGGTAGCAGCGCTTGCAGTAGATCGGCACGTTCGGCCAGCGCGGCATCCTCGTCGTGGGCTTCAACCAGCAGCGGTGGCGGCACCAGGCGAGCTGCCGCCCGTGCGACCGGCACCTGCGATTCCGGCCGCAAACCCTTGTCCACCAACGCCCCGGGGGTGTGCAAGCGGCCCTGTACCTCGTCCATCTTCAGCAGCAGTGCGGCATTACCGCTCTCTGCCAATGGCCATGCCTGGCCCGCCGTGTCGGTCATCCTGACCGGCCGCCCGCGCCCCAGTGCATCCAGCAGCGCTTGCGCATGTGGTGGTGCCAGAGCCAGGCCGGCCTCAAGCGCATCCACCGGGCCGATATCACCCAGGTCCGCGCCATCCACATGCAGCCGCAGCCGGCCCTCTGGATGCACCCGCGGGCTGCGGGGCGCGCCGTCACTGCCATCAGCCAGCGACAATCGCGCCGTCACGGGGGTGTCTGGTCCAGCGGCACGCTCGATGAGCACGCCCAGCATCAACGCGGCCGGTGGGCCGAACGCCACCATCCGGCAGGTGCCTGTGTTATCGCATGCCAGGTGTCCGTTCTGTTCAAGGAACGTGAACTGCGCGGGCGTGCCGGCGAAGCTGACAGGTGCCAGCGTCAGTGACGCCAGCGCCAGTAGAGGAAATCGAAGCGTAGTCATGTTCCAGGCTTCCGGGTCAGCGGACCGTGCTGACCAGCGTCGGCAGCGTCCAGTGCCCGCCCGCCACGCCACGACACAGGCCGGTACTGAACGCACTGCTTGGCTGGAATCTGCGGCCATCCCAGGCCCAGTCCCAGCCGGAAACGCAGTCGCCGATGCCGCGGCCCTTGTAGCGCGCGTACAACGTGCGATCGGAGCGCGAGAAGCCTTCTGCCTCCAGCGTGACCGTCTCAGGTGCGAACGGCGGCTGATCGCGCGCGATCCAGAAGCCATTGCTGTAGTTGTACGCGCCCATCTGGCACAACGCCTGCACCAGCACGTGGTGGTCGTCCAACCGCTCGATCACCATTTCCGGTGTTCCCTCGTACTCGATCAGGCGCGGACAGTCGTCGTTGTCGCCGAGCGTGGCAATCAGCGCGTCGCGCAGCGCTTCGCTGCTGCCCAGCCCGCTATCGCCGGGGCGGCCGGCCGCCAGCACACCGCGCACGATCACCGGCTTGGCCACTGCGGCGGGCACGCTCGCTTCGGCACGCGTGCCGCGGCGTACCAGCGCACCGGGCGTGCCCACGCGCCCTTGGACCTCGTCCATTTTCAGCAGCACCGCGGCGGCACCACGATCGGAAATCGGCCAGCGCGTGCCCCTGCTGTCGATCACCTCGATGCGTGCCTGGCCGGGCAGGGCGGCCAGCAGGCCTTCTACCTGCGTCGGCCGCAGCATCACTGCTTCGTCGGCCCCGGTGTCCTGCACTGGGCCCAGATCACGACCGTTCACGTGCAGGCGCATTGAACCTTCAGGCACTGCACTTTCGCCATCCTCGCCGACCCGCAGCCTCGCCTTCACTGCCGTGCCGGGGCCGCCGGCACGTTCCAGCATCAGGCCCAGCAGGCTGTCCGCCTTTTCAGGGCCGTAGCCGGCTGCACGGCAGGTGCCGGTGTTGTCGCAGGCCAGGAACCAGTCGTGGTGTACGAACTCGATACCGGGGGTTGGCGGCGTGTTTGCGGCCTGGGAAGCAAGTGGCAGGAGGCTGGCAAGCAGTACGGACAGCAGGCGGTACATGGCGAATTCCGTTTCAGAAGCGAACAAGCATGGGCGATCGCCACGCCTGCGCCAAGCCCGGAAGAGCCTGGCGAGCCGAGCGGGGTATCATGCGCGGGTCTTCCGCAACCCGGCGATGCCGATGTCCCTTGCCGCCGATGCTGTGCTGCCGTCTTCCGATACGCCGATGATCCGCCGTCGCGATGCGGCCGTGCCCGGTAGCTGGCCGGAGGGCACGCTGCCCCTGCTGGCCCGCCTGTATGCCGCACGTGGTGCGCACACGCCGGAGCTGGCCCTGCCCAAGCTCGGCAACCTGCATGCGCCGGAACTGCTGACCGGCATCGACGCAGCAGTGGACCTGCTGGTGCAAGCCATCGCCGCCGACAAGCGCATCCTGGTAGTCGGTGATTTCGACTGCGACGGCGCCACCGCCTGCGCGGTCGGTGTGCGTGGGCTGCGCATGCTCGGCGCGCAGCACGTCTTCCACGCAGTGCCCAACCGCATGGTGCATGGCTATGGTCTGTCGCCGTCTCTGGTGGACGAGCTGGCTGCGCTGCAGCCGGATCTGCTGGTCACCGTCGATCACGGCATTGCCTGCCATGCCGGCGTGACCGCGGCCAAGGCGCGTGGCTGGCAGGTGCTGGTGACCGATCACCATCTGCCCGGTCCACAGCTGCCACCGGCCGATGTCATCGTCGACCCCAACCTCGACGGCGACGCCTTCCCCAGCAAGGCGCTGGCCGGTGTCGGCGTGATCTTCTACGTGCTGATGGCGCTGCGCCGGCAGATGCGCGAAGCGGGGGTATTTGCCGATGGCAAAGGGCCGGACCTGACCACGCTGCTGGACCTGGTGGCGGTGGGCACAGTGGCCGACCTGGTGGTGCTCGATGCCAACAATCGCGCCCTGGTCAGCGCGGGATTGCGCCGGCTGCGCAATGGCCAGGGCTGCGTCGGCCTGAAGGCATTGATCGAGGCCAGCGGCCGCGATGCTGCACGCTTGACCGCCACCGACATCGGCTTCGGGCTTGGCCCGCGCTTGAACGCGGCCGGTCGGCTGGAAGACATGGCATTGGGTATCGCCCTGCTGCTCACCGAAGATCCGCGGCAGGCCCGCGACATCGCGCAGACGCTGGAACAGATCAACGCCGAGCGGCGTGCGGTCCAGCAGTCGATGACCGATGACGCCGAACACGCGCTGTCGCGGGTGGTGCTCGATACCGCAGGCCAGCGCCCGGTGGCGGCCTGCTTGTTCGATGCTGATTGGCACCCCGGCGTGGTTGGCCTGGTTGCTTCAAAGATGAAGGATCGCCTGCATCGGCCGGTGATCGCGTTCGCGCCGGCCGAGCCGGGCGCCGACACCCTGCGCGGCTCGGCGCGTTCGATCGCCGGCCTGCATATCCGTGATGCGCTGGCGCTGGTCGATGCACGCCATCCCGGCTTGATCGAGCGCTTCGGCGGTCACGCGATGGCCGCCGGGTTGAGCATGCGTCTGGATCATCTGGCCACCTTCGAAGCCGCGTTCGTCGCCACCGTGCTGGAAATGCTCGACCCGGCTGCACTGCAGCAGCAGGTGCTCAGCGACGGCGAACTGGCCGCGGACGAACTCGATCATCGCCATGCCGATGCGCTGCGTTTGGCGGGTCCATGGGGGCAGGGCTTTCCCGAGCCGCTGTTCGATGGCCACTTCGAAGTGGCCAACTGGCGCGTGCTGAAGGAACGGCATCTGAAGCTGGAACTGCGCCTGCCCGGCGTACCCGGCACGATCAACGCGATCCATTTCGGCGGCTGGCACGGCAATGCGCCAGGCAAGCATGTTCATTTGGCCTATCGCCTGGCTTGCGACGACTACCGTGGTGGCGCAGCGATCCAGCTGATCGTCGAGCACTCCCTGCCGGCGTAGTCCATGCCGGGCATGGCCCGGCGCTACCGCTTCGGAAGGGTCAGCGTACGTCGGTCACCCGCGTCGGCAGTTCCCAGGTACCCCCGGGAACGCCGCGGCACAGGCCGCCACTGATCGCCGAGGTCGCGACGAAGCGGGTGCCATCCCAGGTCCACGTTTCATCCGACACACAGTCGGCCAGACCGCGGCCCTTGTGCGAGGCGACGATCTGCCCGTCGCCGTAGTCGATCGCGTCGCTGGTCACCCATTGCGGCTGGTAGGGCGCTTTCTCACCGATGACCCAGTAGCCATCACCGGTGTTGTAGGCCGCGCGCCAGCAGGGGACGTTGACCAGCAGATGCTTGGTGTCCAGGCGCTGGATCTGCAGTGGTGAATTGCTGATCGGAAGATCCGGGTCGGTGTCGAGCAGGCCTTCGCAGCTGGGTTCTACCAGAGTGGCGCGCAGCGCCGCACGCAGCGCCGGCGAGGCGGCCAGCTTGGAAAACGCCGGGTCGTCCGGTGGCGTCGACAGCGTCGGTGCCTTGCGCACCACGGGTTTGGCAACGGCGGCAGGCACGCTGCTTTCGGCAGCGGCCCCCTTGCGCATCACCGCGCCCGGCGTGCCCACGCGGCCCTGGAACTCGTCGGTCTTCAACAGCACAGCCGCTGCGCCCTTGTCCGACAGCGGCCACGTGTGGCCGGCGCCATCGACAACCGCGATGCCACCATCGCGCACCAGCGCGGACAGCACTGCGCTGGTCTGTGCCGCGCTGAGCACATGGACACCCGGCTCCGTGGCCGGCGCCAGCACACCGAGGTCACGCTGCTGGATGCGCAGGTGCAGCGCGCCCTTGGGCTGCGGCTGGTCATCGATCGGCTGCAACGACATCCGACCGCTGATGGCCTGATTGGGGCCGCCCGCCCGGGTCAGCAGCACGCTCAGGGTGCTGTCATCGCCACTGGCGTAGCCGGCCGCGCGGCACGTGCGCGTGTTGTCGCAGGCCACGACCCAGTCGTGATGCTGGAAATAGAGGCCTGCAGGCGCATCGACGGCGCCGGCGGCCAACGGCCAGCACAGGGCCAGCAGGGTGGGAAGCAGGGGAGAACGCATGGGCATCCTTGCACGGGATCGGGAAGTCGCACATGGTGCGCCCAGGGGCAGCGAAGAACCAGCATCGAATCACGTTAACCCCGTCCTCCCGGTTGGTGCGTTCAAGCAGTCACGATCCCACTGGAGTCCTGTCATGGTCTTCGCCCGTTGCTGCACCGTACTGCTGTTGGCCCTGGCAAGCTGGCCGGCACTGCCCCAGGCGTCGCGGCGTCCGGCACCGCCGATGACGTCCACACCGCTGCTGATCGCGCCCGCCGCCGAACAGCCCGTGCAGCTGCGACATGCCCGCATCGAAGGCGAGGTCCAGGCCGGTATCGCCCAGACCCGTATCACCCTGGAGTTCCATAACCCCAACCAGCGCGTGCTGGAAGGTGAGCTGCAGTTCCCGCTGGCCGAGGGCCAGCAGATCACCGGGTTCGCCCTGGACATCAACGGCGAGTTGCGCGAGGCAGTACCGGTGCCCAAGGACCGCGGTCGTCAGGTGTTCGAGGAGATCGCCCGTCGTGGCGTCGACCCGGGCCTGCTGGAGCAGACCGCCGGCAACCAGTTCCGGCTGCGCGTGTATCCGCTGCCGGCCGGCGGTAGCCGCCGCGTGCAGTTGGTCGTACGCGAGCCGCTGGCATATGCCGGGCAGGGCTGGCGTTGGACACTGCCGCTGCAGTTCGTCGCCGGCGCCGCAGCCGTCGAACTGGACGTGCGGGCACCGAAGGGGGCTGAGGCAGGAAGCGCGCCGTTCCGCATCGCCGATGGCCGCCTGCACTGGCAAGGACGTGGCGCGCAGTTGCCGGCCCAGCTGCAATGGACGCTGCCGGCCGAGCGCAAGGCACAGGTGCAGGTTGCGCGCTGGCAGGACGGTCACTACCTGTTGGCGCAGCTGCCGGTGCCGACGTCGACCGCGCCGCGCCGTGTGCCGTCGGAGGTGGGGCTGCTGTGGGACGGTTCGGGTTCCGCAGGCCAGCGCGACCGCACCCGCGAGTTCGCGCTGCTGGATCGCTACTTTGCTGCGATGGGCGAGGGCAACGTCGCGCTGACCGTGCTGCGTGATCGCGCCGAGCCTGTGCGTCGTTTCCGTATCCGCAGGGGTGACTGGAGTGAACTGCGGCGCGCGTTGATGGCGGTGCAGCCGGATGGCGCCAGCGCGCTGGCGCAGTGGCAGCCGCAGCCCTCGGTGAAGGAGTACCTGATGGTCAGCGACGGCCTGCTGACCTACGGGCCGGAAGCACTGCCGGCGTTGGCCGCCGATCAGCGCCTGTTTGCGTTCAGCAGTGCCGGCGCACGCACCGATGCCACACGCCTGCGCGGTTGGAGCGAGGCGCATGCTGGCAGTTTCGTGGCGCTCGGCAGCGATATCGATGCCGCTGCACGGGAGCTGCTGTCGATGCCACTGGATGTCCAGATCGATGCCGGCCGTGGTGTGCAGGACGTGGTGGTCGACCGCCGCAGCCAGGCCCAGGGCTGGCTGTGGTTGCATGCGCGGTTGGCGGCCGAAGGTGTGCCGATGCGGGTGCGCATTGCCGGTGGGCAATGGCAGGCACTGCCGGAGAGCTCCACCAGCGCCGATGGCGATCTGCTGGCCGGCCTGTGGGCACAGGCACGCCTGCAGCAGTTGTCGACCGATCGGCGCGGCAATCGCGAGGCGATGCAGCGCCTGTCGCAGCAGTTCAGCCTGGTGGGCCCGGACACTTCACTGATCGTGCTGGAAACGCTGGACGACTACCTGCGCTACGCGATCCGCCCCGCAGGTGCCTTGCGCGCCCAGTACGACCAGCGCTTCGCACGCCAGGTTGCAGATCGCGATGCCGCCGACCGTCAGCGCCTGGACAAGGTGGTGACGCAGTGGCAGCAGCGCCAGCAATGGTGGAGCCGCCGTTGGCCGAAGGGCATGCGCGTGCAGGCGAAGGCGCTGGAAGTGGTCGGTCAGGACGCGTACGCGGCTGCCCCGGTGGCGATGCTCGCCGCGCCTGCTCCCGCGCCAGCGCCGATGGCCGTTGCCGCCGAGCAGCGGGCGGAGTCCAGCAGCGCGCGCGCCCGTCGATCGCCGCCGCGGCAGGCACCTGCGGGCCTGGAGGCCGCGATGGATGCCGTTGCCATCGAACCCACGGCGTCCAATGCACCGGCCGCCGCCAATGACGGTCAGCTGGGAATCCGGTTGGCCGCCTGGCAATCGGATTCGCCGGTTGCCCGCCGCCTGCGCCAGGGACCGTCGTCGCAACTGTACGACCGCTATCTGGCCGAGCGCGCTGCGAACGCCAACAGCAGTGCGTTCTTCCTCGACGTGGCCGACCTGTTGATCGAACAGGGCCAGCGCGATCTTGCCCTGCGCGTGCTGTCCAACCTGGCCGAGATGGAGCTGGACAACCGCCATCTGCTGCGCGTTCTCGGCTATCGCCTGCTGCAGGCCGATGCACCCACACTGGCGGTGCCGGTGTTCGAGCAGGTGCTGGCGATGGGCCAGGAAGAACCGCAGAGTTTCCGTGATCTGGGCCTGGCGCTGTCCGCAGCGGGCAAGCCGCAGCAGGCGCTGGCGCCGCTGTACCAGGTGGTCGTGCGGCCGTGGGATGGTCGTTTCGACGGCATCGCGCTGATCGCCCTGGATGAACTGACCAACCTGGTGGCCGGCAGCACGCCGCGCCTGGATACCACCGGCATCGACCCGCGCCTGCTGCAGGCGATGCCGCTGGACCTGCGCGTGGTGCTGGCCTGGGATGCCGACAACAGCGACATGGACCTGTGGGTCACCGACCCGAACGGCGAGCGTGCGTACTACGGCAACCGCCTGACCTACCAGGGTGGGCAGATGTCGCAGGACTTCACCGGTGGCTATGGTCCGGAACAGTTCTCGCTGCGCAACGCCAAGCCGGGCAAGTACAAGGTGGAGGCGAACTACTTCGGCAGCCGCCAGCAGCTGGTGACCGGTGCGACGACGCTGATGCTGCGCCTGACTACCCATTGGGGCACGCCGAAGCAGAAGGACCAGATGATCACGATGCGGCTGAAGGATCGTGCCGAGACGGTGCTGGTCGGCGAGTTCGAGGTGCGGTAGCGCCGGGCCATGCCCGGCGGCCGGCGCTGTGGTCCTGCGTGATGCTCACTGCGCCGTTGCGATCGGCACGCAACCCGAACAGCGGCCGCAGCCAGCGCACACGGCGTACCAGCAGTTCATGGATCAGCAGGCAGCCGGCGACGGTACCTACAATCACCAGCGCCGGCTCCAGCCATGCGCCCAGCTGCAGGGGACGCAACCAGTACAACAGCATGATCAGCACGGTCTGGTGCAGGATGTACCAGCTGAACACCGCCTCGCGGCAGTAGCCCAGGCCACGCCATGGCCGCGCCAGCAGGACCTGCGCCCATCCGAAGAGGGCCAGCAGGGAACACCAGGTGTACAGCGCTCGGCCAACGCGCTCGGTCTGCGCCCACGGCAGCGCCAGCACCCACTGCGGCAGATCGCCGAGGTCGGGCATCCGCCCCAACGCGCGGATGCCCAGTTCGACAGTCAGCCCGACAACGGCCAGCATCAGGGTCAACCGCCGGCCGCGCACCAGCAGATTCCAGCCACGCTGCCAGCGCGCGGCGAGGAAGCCGCCGAGGAACAGGGGCAGCGATTCGGCGTGGACGTACAGGTCATCGACCAGCGCATGGGTTGGCGGGTGGGCGGGCAGGATCACCAGCAACGCCCACGCCAGCCACAGCACCGGCAGCAGCAGGCCCAGCGTGGCCACCCAGCGGTCGCCCGCAGGCAGGCCCGGCAGGCGGTGGCGCAGCGGCCGCACTACGCTGGCCAACACGATCGCCAGCAGCGTGTAAGGGATCAGATAGGCCAGGTACCACAGGTGGTTCCAGGTGAAGCCATAGGCGGCACCGGTGAAGCTGGCTCCCGGCCACGGCCGGAACTGCCAGTAGCGCCACAGGAACGCACCGAGCCCTGGCGTGACGTCGCCCTTGTCCACCGCTTCACAGTAGGCCTGCAGCGAAACGACCGCGACGATGCCGAACAACAGCGGCAACAACAGCCGCCCGCCGCGCCGCAGCGCGAATCGCCACCGGCCCTGCGCGGGCAGGCACAGGCCCAGCGCGATGCCGGAGATGGCAAACAGCAGCGGCATGCGCCAACGATTCAGCGCGATCATCGGCCATTGCAGCCACTCCGCGGTGTGGACGCTCTTGAGGTGGAAGTCCCATCCGGCCACGTAGGCCATGGCCACGTGGTAGAGGATCAACAGCCCGAAGGCACCGATACGCAGGGTGTCGAGGTCGTGGCGGCGGGTCATGGCGGTATCCGTGTTGGCGTCCTCGCAGAGTGGAAGTCCTTGTGGGCTGTCGCCAGCAGGAAGGGGCGGTTGGATGCCCTGCAGGGCCCAGTGGCGGGGCTGGGGGACGAATGGCGTGCGTCAGTGGGGCTGTGGTTGGCGATAATCCAGTGATGGATGAGTACAACCAGCAGGACCCGGACGTGCGTGGCGAATCGATGGGCAACGGCAGGCAAGGGCGGCAGGCAGCCGCGTTCTGGGTCGTACTGTTCCTGGGGACGGCGGCGGCCAATGTGCTGGCCAAGGCCATGATGGCGGCGCGCGATGGGCTGCCCTCCCAATGGATGGCGGCCACGATTGACGAGTTCAGCAGTGCGCTGGTGTCGCTGCTGCTGCTGGCGGTGCTGATCCGCGCCGCGTCGCGCTGGCCGCTGCACGCCGATACCTGGCGACAGCGCTTGGCGCCGTATCTGCTGGGCGCGGTTGCGTGGTGGCTGCTGCATGTGAGTGCGATGGTCCTGCTGCGCAAGGCCGCCCACGCCGTGCTTGGCAGCCACTACACCTTTGGGGACTGGCCGGCGCAATGGTTCTACGAGTTCTTCAAGGACATCCAGACCTATGCGCTGCTGGTCTCGGCAGTCCATGCCCTGGCCTGGTTCGGCCGCCGCCGCCAGGGTGAAGCGACCCTGCTTGCCGCCCCCGATGAGGGCCCGCCGGTCGAACCGGTCGATCGCCCCGACCATTTCCTTGTGCGCAAGCTGGGCAAGGAGTTCCTGGTGGCCACGGCCGACGTCGAGTACGCCCAGGCCGCCGGCAACTATGTGAACCTGCGGGTGCGCGGGCATGACTACCCGCTGCGGATCACCATGGCAGTGCTGGAGGCGCGGCTGGACCCGGTCCTGTTCCTGCGCAGCCACCGCAGCTGGCTGGTCAACCGTGACCAGCTGCGCTCGATCGAGCCGCTGGATGGGGGCGAGGCCTTGCTGCACATGGCCGATGGGGCCAAGGTACCCTGCAGCCGACGCCAGCTGCCGTTGCTGCGCCAGGCCTTGGGCGGGTAAGGGGCGTGGCAGGGCGGGACCGGCTTCTGCGCCGGTTCACCCCGGCCTGCGGTATCATTTGCAGTCATCTTTTGAATGCATAACCGCCGACATGATCGAACTGAATCCTGTCCGCCAGCGCATCGCCGATCTGACCGATCGCGTGTTGTCGCTCCGGGGGTATCTTTGACTACGACGCCAAGAAAGAGCGTCTTGAGGAAGTAACGCGGGAGCTGGAAAGCCCCGACGTCTGGAACAACGCCGAGTACGCCCAGAACCTGGGGCGCGAGCGCTCGACCCTGGAAAAGACCGTGGGCGGCATCGCCGCGGTGCTGGAAGGCCTGAGCGACGCCACCGAACTGCTGGAGCTGGCCGAGTCCGAGCAGGACGAGGACACCGCGCTGGCCGTGGTGGCCGACCTGGACAAGCACCAGGCGCACGTGGAGAAGCTGGAGTTCCAGCGCATGTTCTCCGGGCAGATGGACACCGCCCCGGCGTTCGTCGACATCCAGGCCGGTGCCGGTGGTACCGAAGCCCAGGACTGGGCCGAGATCCTGCTGCGCATGTACCTGCGCTGGTGTGAATCGCGTGGCTGGAAGACCGAGCTGATGGAAGTGTCCGGTGGCGACGTCGCGGGCATCAAGTCGGCCACGCTCCGCGTGGAAGGCGACTACGCCTACGGCTGGCTGAAGACCGAGACCGGCGTGCACCGCCTGGTGCGCAAGTCGCCGTTCGACTCGGACAACCGCCGCCATACCAGCTTCACCTCGGTGTTCGTGTCGCCGGAAGTGGACAACAACATCGAAATCGACATCAACCCGGCCGATCTGCGTACCGACGTGTACCGCTCGTCCGGTGCCGGTGGTCAGCACGTCAACAAGACCGAGTCGGCGGTGCGTATCACCCACATCCCGACCAACACGGTCGTGGCCTGCCAGACCGGCCGCAGCCAGCACCAGAACCGCGACAACGCGATGAAGATGCTGGCCGCCAAGCTCTACGAGCTGGAGATCCAGAAGCGCAACGCCGAGCGTGATGCGGTGGAAGCCACCAAGTCCGATATCGGCTGGGGCAGCCAGATCCGCAATTACGTGCTCGACCAGAGCCGTATCAAGGACCTGCGCACCGGCATCGAGCGTTCGGATACGCAGAAGGTGCTCGACGGTGACCTGGACGAGTTCGTCGAGGCCAGCCTGAAGGCCGGCCTGGCGGTTGGCTCCAAGCGCATCGATGCCTGATGCGTGCCCGGCGACAGCGGTACCGTCCGCTGCCCGGGCCCTGCGTTGCGGGACGTCTTCGGCGTCCCGCAACGCCGTTGAAACCTGCAGGGCAGGGCGATGATGCGCAGTGAAGCCGAACGCAAGGAACTGGGAGGCTTTCTCAAGGCCTGCCGTGCGCGGGTCGACCCAGCAACGCTGGGGCTGCCAGCCGGCCGCCGACGCACGCCGGGCCTGAAGCGCGAGGAAGTCGCACTGGCGATCGGGGTCAGTGTCAGTTGGTACACCTGGATCGAGCAGGGCCGCGAAGTGCGCGCCTCGCCCGAAGTGCTGGAGCGCCTGGCGCAGGTACTGCGACTGAGCGACGACGAGCGCGCCTACGCGTTCGCGCTGTCCGGCTATGGCGTGCCGCTGGAATCGCCCGACGAGACGGTGACCGACGGCCTGCGCCAGCTGGTGGAGGCGATGCAGCCGATCCCGGCCTACGTGCGCAATACCCGATTCGACATCCTGGCCTGGAACCCGGCCATCGCCGATCTGTTTGTTGATTACGGTCAGCTGGCGCCGCACGAACGCAACACGCTGCGGCTGATGTTCCTGTATCCGCCTTACCGCACGTTGATCCTCAACTGGGAAGAAATGACCCGCGGGCTGCTGGCCAGCTTCCGCGCGGCGATGGCGCAGGCGCCGGACAAGGCGCCGTTCCTGGCACTGGCCGAGGACATCGGTGCGCACAGCGAGCAGTTCCGCCAGTGGTGGCCGGAGCACGATGTGCGTCGTTTCGACGAAGGTGCGAAGAAGCTGAACCATCCCACGCGCGGGCTGCTGGACCTGCAGTACGTGGCGCTGGTGCCGGAGAGCCGGCATGACCTGTCACTGGTGACCTACCTGCCGCGAAGGTAGGTTGGTCGGCAGGGCTTGCAGCCCTGCACCTGCTGTAGTGCCGGCCGCTGGCCGGCAACCTCAACAGCAACAGCAACAGCAATAGCGGGCTTTCCGTGAGTTGGTGGGGCGGTGTCGGAGTGCGGGGACGCCGCAAGTACGTCCGTGTAGGCTTGGCCGCGGCATCCATGCCGCGGACACCCCGCACTCCGACACCGCCCCACCTCTGACAGATCTCCGCTGCTGTTGGTAGGTGTCGACCTTGGTCGACACGTTGATCCACGCGATGCGTGGATGAAATCTGTCAGATATCGAAATACATCTGGGGTCAGATCCGTTTCCTTCGGAAAGCGGATCTGACCCCAAGAGCCGTTCCAACAGACCGCGGGAATCTGTCGAAGGCGGGGTGGGTCCGGTTGCGGGGGCGTGAGCCGCATGGATGCGGCGACCGAGCTTACATGGACGTACTTGCAGCGTCCCCCGCCACCGGACCCACCCCGCCATCTCACGGAATGCCGCTTTTGCTGTTGCTTCTGCCGTTGCTGTTGCCTCCGCGGGTGCAGGGCGCAGCCCTGCCGGGAAACCACCCCATTCAGGCAGGTAAGTACAGGTCACAGGATACGCAGACGCCTTGTTGCTGCCATCGATCGGGTCCACATTCGTTGTCAGGAAACGGGCAGCCGCCCGTTGTCGAGACAACAGGAGACCTGCATGTCCGCTTCCCCCGCAGCCCCCGCTGCCATTTCCCGCGATCCGGCGACCGGCCAGCAGATCGCCAGCCACCCCTTCGCCACCGACGCCGAACTGGAAGCCATCCTCGACCGCGGCCAGGCCGGTTTTGCAGCCTGGAGCGCGCAGTCACTGGAACAACGCGCCAGCGTGCTGCGTGCGATGGCTGCCGTGCTGCGCCGCGACCGTGAACCGCTGGCCGCGATGGCCACTGCCGAAATGGGCAAGGTCCACGCCGAGTCGCTGGCCGAGATCGAGAAGTGCGCGGTGCTGTGTGACTGGTACGCCGACAACGGTGCGGCGTTCCTGCACGACGAGCCGACCGCGGTGGCCGACAACAAGGCCTATGTCTCCTACCTGCCGCTGGGCGTTGTGCTCGGCATCATGCCGTGGAATTTCCCGTACTGGCAGGTGATGCGCGCGGCCGTGCCGATCCTCATGGGCGGCAACGGCTTCCTGCTGAAGCCGGCCGAGAACATCGTCGGCACCGCCGGGCTGCTCGCCGCTGCGTGGCGCGATGCGGGCCTGCCGGACGGCACCTTCATCGCCGCCAACATCAGCCGCGAGGGAACCAGTGCCGCCATCGCCGATGACCGCATCGCTGCCGTGACCCTGACCGGCAGCGTCGCTGCGGGGCGCAGCATCGCCGCGCAGGCCGGGCAGGCGCTGAAGAAGGTGGTGCTGGAGCTGGGTGGCTCGGATCCATTCATCGTGCTGGCCGACGCCGACCTGGAGGCAGCGGTCGATGCCGCGGTGGCCTCGCGCTTCCAGAACACCGGGCAGGTGTGCATTGCCGGCAAGCGCATCATCGTCGAAGACGCCGTGTATGAGCGTTTCGTGTCGTTGTTCTGCGAGCGCGTGCAGGCGCTGACCGTGGGCGATGGCCGCGAGGCCGGCAACCGGATCGGACCGATGGCCCGGCAGGACCTGCTTGAACAGCTTGATGCACAGGTGCGTGCGTCGGTCGAGGCCGGTGCGCAGTTGCTGGTAGGCGGCAAGCAGCTCGATCGCCCCGGCAGTTTCTATGCACCCACCGTGCTGGCGGGTGTCGAGCCGGGCATGCAGGCCTTCGACACCGAGACCTTCGGGCCGGTGGCGTCGATCAGCCGCGCGCGCGACGCCGACCATGCGGTGGAACTGGCCAACCAGAGCGAGTTCGGCCTGAGCGGCAATCTGTGGACCGGCGACCACGCCCGCGCGATGCAGCTGGCGCGCCGGCTGCAGACCGGTGGCGTGTTCGTCAACGGTTTCTCTGCCTCCGATCCACGCGTGCCGATCGGCGGAGTGAAGAAAAGCGGCTTCGGCCGCGAGCTGTCGCACTTCGGCATCCGCGAGTTCGTCAACGCGCAGACGGTGTGGTTCGACCGCCGTTGACGCGGGCCATCCACCGTTCCTGTCAGCATCCCTGCAACGTTCCATCATCACGCACTGCGAGAAGGACGTCATTCCATGTCCAAGGGTTCCGATCTGCTCGTCGCCGCACTCGAAAACGAGGGCGTCGAGCGCATTTTTGGCATTCCCGGTGAAGAGAACCTCGATGTCGTCGAGTCGCTTCGCCACTCCAGCATCGAGCTGGTCATCACCCGCCACGAACAGGCTGCCGTGTTCATGGCCGCCACCTACGGCCGCCTGACCGGCAAGCCCGGCGTGTGCCTGGCCACGCTCGGCCCGGGTGCACTGAACTTCACCACCGGTGCCGCCTACGCACTGCTCGGCGCGTGGCCGGTGATCATGATCACCGGGCAGAAGGGCATCGTGGCCAGCAAGCAGGCGCGCTTCCAGATCGTGGATATCGTCAGCACGATGAAGCCGCTGACCAAGTCGGCGCGGCAGATCGTTTCGGCGCGCACCATCCCCACCATCGTCCGCGAGGCCTTCCGCACCGCGCTGGAAGAGCGCCCCGGGCCGGTGCTGCTGGAACTGCCCGAGGACATCGCGGCGATGGAGGTCGAGGACGTTGCACTGATCCCGCCACACCCGGTGGATCGGCCGATCGCCAGTCCCGAGGCGCTGGACCGTGCGGCGCAGATCATCCGCGAGGCCAAGCGTCCGCTGCTGGTGATCGCCTCGGCGGCGTCGCGACCGCAGTCCAGCGAAGCGCTGTCGGCCTTCGTACTGCGGGCCGGCATCCCGTTCGTCACCACGCAGATGGGCAAGGGCGCGGTGGCCGGTGGCTCTGGCCTGTACATGGGCACGGCGGCACTGAGCGAGCGCGACTACGTGCACATGGCCATCGATCAGGCCGATGTGATCGTGACCATTGGCCACGAGGTGACGGAGAAGCCGCCCTTCGTGATGCGCCCGGGTGGCCGCACGGTCATCCACATCGGCTACTCGCAGGCCGCGGTGGAGCAGGTGTACTTCCCGCAGGTGGAGGTGATCGGCGATATCGGCCGCTCGCTGACCCTGCTGGCCGACCGCATCGAGGGCAGGGTGGACAACGCCGCTGCACTGCTGCCGCTGCGCGCGACGATCCTGGAGCACATCGCCGACCGCGCCGAAGAGGCCGGTTTCACGCCGCAGCGGCTGGTGCATGACGTGCGCCAGGTGATGCCGCCGGATGGCATCGTGGCGCTGGACAATGGCATGTACAAGATCTGGTTCGCGCGCAACTACCGCACCCAGGTGGCCAACACACTGCTGCTGGACAACGCATTGGCGACGATGGGCGCGGGGCTGCCGTCGGCGATCATGGCCTCGATCCTGTACCCGCAGCGCCGCGTGCTGGCGGTGTGTGGCGATGGCGGTTTCATGATGAACAGCCAAGAGCTGGAGACCGCGCGGCGGCTGGGCCTGAACCTGGTAGTGCTGATCCTCAACGACGGCGCCTACGGAATGATCCGCTGGAAGCAGGCGGTGGATGGTTTCGCCGACTACGGCATGACCTTCGGCAATCCGGATTTCGTCAAATACGCCGAGGCCTATGGCTGCCACGGGCACGAGGTGACGGCGATCGAGCAGTTCATTCCGACCCTGGAAGCAGCGTTCACCGCGGGCGGCGTGCATCTGGTGTCGGTGCCGGTGGACTATTCGGAGAACCAGCGGGTGCTGGTGGATGAGCTGCGGCAGGCATTCCCGGGAAACGGGTAGGTGTCGCCCCCCGGAGCCCCGTAGGCGTCGCCCCCCGAGCCCGGTAGGTGTCGACCCCCGAGCCCGGTAGGTGTCGACCTTGGTCGACACAGTAGATCCAGACCATGCGTGGATGCCTCCCCATGCCCGGCTCGGTAGAGCGCCAACCAAGGTTGGCGGCTACCAGGGCGGTGGATCGAGGTTGATCGACTGCGGCAGGCGTTCCTGGGAGCCCGGTAGGTGTCGACCTTGGTCGACACGGTGAGCGCCAACCAAGGTTGGCGGCTACCGCAGCAGGGGCGGCCCGAGGCCGGGGCGGGGCGCTTTTGGTATGCTGGGCAACCGGCTGCGCCGGGCGCAACACTCCCCCTCACTACACGATTCCCGCAGATCCATGAGCGAAGCTACCGATACCCCCCCCGTCGACGAAAACAAGTTGATCGCCGAGCGCCGTGAGAAACTCAAAGCGCTGCGCGGGCAGGGGATCGCGTATCCGAACGACTTCCGTCGCGAGGACTTCGCCGGCAGCCTGCAGGAAGAATTCGCCGATGCGGAGCAGTGGACCGCCGAAACCCTGGAAGGCAACGGCCGCCAGGTGAAGATGGCCGGTCGCCTGATGGCCAAGCGGGTCATGGGCAAGGCCAGCTTCGCCCAGATCCAGGACGAATCGGGCCGCATCCAGCTGTTCCTGCAGGGCAGCGTGCTGGGTGATGCCTACACCGCCTTCAAGGGCTGGGACGTGGGCGACATCATCGCTGTCGAAGGTGGCCTGACCCGCACCAAGACCGGCGAGTTGTCGGTCAAGGCCGAATCGATCCGTCTGCTGACCAAGTCGCTGCGCCCGCTGCCGGACAAGTGGCATGGCCTGGCCGACGTCGAACAGCGTTATCGCCAGCGTTACGTCGACCTGATCGTGACGCCGGAGTCGCGCGCGGTCTTCATCAAGCGCTCGAAGATCATCCGTGCGATGCGTGCATGGCTGGACAACCGCGACTTCCTCGAAGTCGAAACGCCGATGATGCATTACATCCCCGGCGGCGCGGCGGCCAAGCCGTTCACCACCCACCACAACGCGCTGGACCTTGACCTGTACCTGCGCGTTGCGCCGGAGCTGTACCTCAAGCGCCTGACCGTCGGTGGCCTGGAACGCGTCTACGAAATCAACCGCAACTTCCGCAACGAAGGCGTCAGCACCCGCCACAACCCGGAATTCACCATGATGGAACTGTACGAGGCCTATGCCACGTACAACGAGATCATGGACCTGACCGAAGGCGTGATCCGTGACGTGGCACAGTCGGTGAACGGCACCACCGTGGTCGAGTGGGACGGCGCCAACATCGACCTGGGCCCGGCGTTCCGCCGCTGGCGCATGGACGAGGCGGTGCGCCACCACAACCCGGAAATCTCCGCGGCCGACTGCACCGACCGTGACGCGCTGCTGCGCCATTGCGAGCGCCTGAAGATCCGCGTCAAGCCGTCCTACGGCTGGGGCAAGCTGCTGCTGGAGATCTTCGAAGCCACCGTCGAGCACACCCTGATCCAGCCGACCTTCATCACCGATCACCCGGTGGAGGTCTCGCCGCTGGCCCGCGCCAACGACAACGATCCGGGCTATACCGACCGCTTCGAACTGTTCGTCAACGGCAAGGAGCTGGCCAACGGCTTCTCCGAGCTGAACGACCCGGAAGACCAGGCCCAGCGCTTCCAGGCGCAGGTGGCGGCGAAGGAAGGCGGCGATGACGAGGCCATGCACTACGACGCCGACTACATCCGTGCGCTGGAGTACGGAATGGCGCCGACCGGCGGCCTTGGCATCGGCGTCGATCGCCTGGTGATGCTGCTGACCGGCAGCAGCTCGATCCGCGACGTGCTGCTGTTCCCGTACATGCGTCCGGAGCAGTAACCGGCGTTTTCGGCGTCCGTTTGTGCGCGTCGTCTCGGTTTGAGACGGCGCCATTGACGCATCCCGCACTCGGCGTATCGTTATTGCACAACCTTGACACCGGCTATGGCTTCATGGGGTCAGGGGAGGCCGCGATGTGGAGAATCCGCTTCACATTGTGACGACGATCATGAATCGGGGAGCTTGTGACGGGAGTCGAGCCGATGCAGGGTGCCAGCGTGCACAGCGGCGGGGTATCCTCGCCCGCTGACCTTTCAGCATGGTCGAGAAAGCAGGCAGAGAACGCCTTGAACATCGTCATCGTCGATGACCAGACTTCCGCACGGACGATGCTCCGTCACGTCATCGAGGACATCGCGCCGGAACTGAGCGTGCATGACTTCGGCGATCCGTTGACGGCGTTGGCATGGTGCGAATCGTACCCGGTCGACCTGCTGCTTCTCGATTACCGCATGCCGGAGATGGACGGGCTTGAATTCGCCCGCCGCTTCCGCCGGCTGCCCAAACATCGCGATATTCCGGTGATCCTGATCACCGTGGTGGGTGATGAGCCGATCCGCCAGGCAGCACTGGAAGCCGGCGTGATTGATTTCCTGGTCAAGCCGATCCGCCCGCGCGAACTGCGCGCACGCTGCTACAACCTGTTGCAGCTGCGCCAGCAGACCGAGAACGTGAAGCAGCGTGCGCTGTCGCTGGAGCAGCGGCTGCTGGCCAGCATGCACGAGGTGGAGGAGCGCGAGCGCGAGACGCTTTCGCGGCTGGCGCGTGCGATCGAGTTCCGTGATGCCGGCACCAGTGCCTACCTTGAGCGCATGGCGCGCGTGGCTGGCCTGATCGCCGAGCAGCTGGGCCTGCCGGAAGACGACGTCAAGCTGATCGAGATGGCCGCGCCGCTGCACGACATGGGCAAGATCGCCATTCCCGATGCGGTGCTGCTCAAGCAGGGCAAGCTCAATGATGAGGAGCTGGCGATCATGCGACGGCATCCACGCATTGGCCATGAACTGCTCAGCGGCAGCCAGAACCGCTTCATCCAGGTCGGTGCATTGATCGCGCTGCGTCACCATGAGCGCTACGACGGCAGTGGTTATCCCGATGGCCTGGTCGGCGATGCGATTCCGCTGGAGGCACGCATCGTCGCCGTGGCCGACGTGTTCGATGCGCTGATCTCGCCGCGCCCCTACAAGGAGGCGTGGACGATGGAAGCCACCATGGCCTACCTGTATGCCCAGCGCGGGCGCCTGTTCGATCCGCGTTGCGTGGACGCGTTGCTGCGCGGCCGCGAGCAGCTGGAACAGATCTGCGCCGAGCACTCCACCGCCTCTGCACGGCCGGGACTGGGCGCGTGAAACGCCTGCTGTCGCGATTGCGGTTGCGCCTGTCCCAGCGGCAGGACAGCGAGCACGGGCAGCAGATCGTCCGCATCGTCCTGATCAGCCTGATCCTGGCTTACGTGCTGCTGCCTTCGGCGCGGCACGATCTGCCGCACACCCAGTATGTCGGTGTGCTGGCGATCGTGTTGACGGGGCTGAGTCTGTCGCTGCTGTTGTTCGGCTGGCTGCTGTGGCGGCCGCAGCGTTCCGATCCGCGCCGCGTACTGGGCATGCTGGCCGACTACGGCCTGATCGCCGCCGGCATGATCCAGATGGGCGAGCCGCTGTCGTGGGTCTACATCGTGGTGATGTGGGTGACGGTGGGCAACGGCATGCGCTTCGGCAACCACTACCTGTATGTGGCCGTGGCGATGGCGATGGTCAGCTTCGGCAGTACCGCGCTGTCGACCCCCTATTGGCAACAGAACGCACGCCTGGCCATCGGCCTGTGGCTTGGCCTGGCGGCGGTTCCCCTGTATTTTTCCACGCTGCTGCGGCAGTTGACCGAAGCGATGGCCGAGGCGCGGCGCGCCAGCGAAGCCAAGAGTCGATTCCTGGCCAACATGAGCCACGAGTTTCGTACCCCACTCAATGGATTGAATGGCATGACAGAAGTGTTGGCGACCACGCGCCTGGATGACGAGCAGCGTGAGTGCGTGAGTACCATCCAGGCGTCATCGCGCAGCCTGCTGGCGCTGGTCGAGGAAGTGCTGGACATCTCGGCGATCGAGGCCGGCAAGCTGCGCGTGGTCGCCGAGGATTTCGTTCTTTCCGAAGTGATGCAGGCGATCGGCCTGATCCTGTTGCCGCAGGCCAAGGCCAAGCGCCTGGACTACCGGGTGAAGGTGGCCGAGACCGTGCCGCCGACCCTGCGCGGCGACGTCGGGCATCTGCGGCAGATCCTGCTCAACCTGGCCGGCAACGCGGTCAAGTTCACCGATCACGGCCGGGTCGAGATCCGCGTCAGCGTTGTCCACGCCGACACCCAGGGTGGGGTGCGGCTGCGCTTCGACATTCTCGACACCGGTATCGGCGTTGCACCGGCGATGCGTCCGCGTCTGTTCGAGGCCTTCGAGCAGGCTGACGTCAGCATGGCCCGCCGCCATGAGGGTACCGGCCTGGGCACGACCATCGCCAAGGGGCTGGTCGAAGCGATGGACGGCGAGATCGGTTACCTGGACAACCCGCCGCAGGGCAGCCACTTCTGGGTGGAGCTGCCGTTCGCGCCGCCGCAGCCGGTGGTCCCGGGTGCGGTACCGACCCTTGCTGCTGGCGACGAAACCGGTGCCGGCGGCAACGTCATCGCCTTCGCCGATCCGTTCCTGCGCCATCGCGCGCGCGTGCGCAGCATGCAGATCCTGGTCGCCGACGACCACGAGGCCAACCGCATGGTGCTGCAGCGGCTGCTGCAGAAGGCGGGGCACAAGGTGCTGTGCGTCGATGGTGGCGAGGCGGTGCTCGACGCACTGGCTGAAAGCGAGTTCGATGCGGCCATCGTCGATCTGCACATGCCGGGCATGAGTGGCCTGGACATGCTGAAGGAGCTGCGGGTGATGCAGGCCGGCGGCGGCCCGCGCACGCCGGTGCTGGTGCTCAGCGCCGACGTCACTCCCGAAGCCATCCAGCGCTGTACCCAGGCCGGTGCACATGCGTTCCTGGCCAAGCCCGTGGTGGCCGTGCGACTGCTGGACACCCTGGCCGAGATTGCCAACAACGCTCAGCTCAAGGCCAGTGCGCCGCCGATCGTGCGCACCGTCACCAACCTCGATGGCGTGCTCGATACCGGCGTGCTTGATGAGCTGGCCTCGCTGGGAATGGGCGAGGGTTTCGAGCGCGAGTTCATCCGCCAGTGCCTGGACGATGCCGAGTCGTGCCTGCGCAAGGCCGAAGGTGATGGTGAAGCGGCACGCTGGGGTGCTTTCCGCGAACAGTCGCATGCGATCAAGGGCGTGGCCAGCAACTTGGGCCTGGTGCGCGCGTCCAACCGCGCCGGTGAGTTGATGCGGATGGCCGACTGGCAGCTCAAGGCCGAATGGCGGCAGCGTCTTGCGGTGCTGCAGGGGGCCATCAAGGAAGGCCGGCAGGCGCTGGATGCGCGCGCCGAACGCAAGGCACGCGGCGTGGCCGACGACGGCGAGCGGTAGAGCCAGGCCTGCCGGGCCTGCGCGGCGGGTTGTCGATGACTGTGCACCCCATAAAAAAAGCCCGGTGGCCAGCCGGGCTTGAACCCTGCGGGGGAGGGGAACGTATCAGGCCACATCCAGATTGGCGCGTCGGGTCTGCGCTTTGATCAAACGGTCCATGGTGCGCAGCGAACGATCGCCCAGGGCCAGTGCCGAATCGACCCAGACCTTGGTGATTTCCAGCAGTTCGTCATAGCTGACGGCCTGTGCCAGGTTGCGCGCGGCGTTCATTGCCAGGTACGACTGCGGCAGGCGCTGCTGCTGGCGGATCATCTCTTCGACCGCGCCGCGGCCTTCACCTTTCCTGACCAGCACGTCGACCACGCCCATCGCGTGCATCTCCTCGGCGCTGTAGATACGGCCATCGAGGATGATCTTCTCGGCCAGCTGCGGCGCCACCCGGCGGCACAGGAACGAGTAGGCGCCCATGCCCGGGAACAGGCCGAACAGCACTTCGGGCAGGCCCATGCCGCACCCTTCCTCGGCCACGATGGTGTGGCAGGCCAGGGCCATTTCCAGGCCACCGCCCAGCGCATCGCCCTGGATCAGGGCGATCGAGCGGACGTCGCCGCCGAAGCCGGTGTGCAGGTGGTGAACGCCCTCCACGCAGCGTTGGGCGTAGGTCAGCAGCAGGTCGCGGTTGCCTTCGCGGATCAGGCGGGTGAACAGGTCCAGGTCGCCGCCCAGGTTGTAGGCGGCGGCGTCGGAGGCCAGCACGAAATGGCGCAGCTGGCCGCTGTGGCGCTGCGCCGGCCCGCGGGTGATGGCGCTCATGTAGCTCCACATCTCGTCCAGCATGTCCTTGCGGCAGCAGGGACGCACGCCGGTGGAGGCATCGGCGTGCATGAACAGCCAGTGTGCGGCGCCGTCGGCGCTGTCCTGGGTGCGGATGGTGGCATAGGGCGAGCCGCTGCTGGGCAGCTTTTCGATGGTACTCATGGAAGGGTCCTCGGCGGTGCGGCCCGCAGATCAAGGTGGTGGCCGGCGGGCCGAACGGTCCACTCACGCGGCGATGCTACACCGGCCCCGGGCCCGCGCATGCGAAAAGGCCCGGGTCGTTGCCGACCCGGGCCTGAGCGCGTTCAACTTTCCCGAAACCCTTACGGGGCGGGCGTATCGCGGAGTTCGCGACGCAGGATCTTGCCGACGTTGGTCTTCGGCAGCTCTTTTCGGAATTCAACGATTCTGGGGTGCTTGTAGCCGGTCAGGTTGGCCCGGGCGTGCTCCTTGACCATCTCGGCGGTCAGGTTCGGGTCCTTCTTGACGATGACCACCTTGACCACCTCGCCGGACTTCTCGTCCGGTACGCCGACCGCGGCCACTTCCAGCACGCCCGGCATCATCGCGATGACGTCTTCGACTTCATTGGGGTACACGTTGAAGCCGGACACCAGGATCATGTCCTTCTTGCGGTCGACGATGTAGAAGAAGCCGTGCTCGTCCATCTTCGCCATGTCGCCGGTGTGCAGCCAGTCGTCGGCGTCGATGGCCTTGGCGGTTTCCTCCGGGCGCTGCCAGTAGCCCTTCATCACCTGCGGGCCGCGGATGCACAGCTCGCCCACTTCACCCAGCGCCAGGATGTTGCCGTTGTCGTCCTTGATGCAGGCATCGGTGGAGGGGATCGGCAGGCCGATCGAGCCGTTGTATTCGGCCAGGGTAAGCGGGTTGATGCAGGCCGCCGGCGAGGTCTCGGTCAGGCCGTAGGCCTCGACCAGGGTGACGCCGGTGGTCTTCTTCCAGCGCTCTGCGACCGCACGCTGCACGGCCATGCCGCCGCCCAGGGTCACCTTCAGCGAGGAGAAATCGACGGTGTCGAAGCCGGGGGTGTTGAGCAGGCCGTTGAACAGCGTGTTGACGCCGGTGATCGCAGTGAAGCGCACCGACTTGAGCTCCTTGACGAAGCCCTTCATGTCACGTGGATTGGTGATCAGGTGGTTGCAGCCACCGAACTTCATGAAGACCAGGCCGTTCGCCGTCAACGCGAAGATGTGGTACAGCGGCAGGGCGGTGATGATCCATTCCTTGCCCATCTCGATGCCCGACGCGCTGATCCAGGCCGAGGCCTGCTGCATGTTGGCGATCAGGTTGCGGTTGGTCAGCATCGCGCCCTTGGCGACACCGGTGGTGCCGCCGGTGTACTGCAGGAACGCCACGTCGTCATGGTCGATCTCGACCTTCGGCAGGGTGTGGCGGCTGCCCAGCTTGAGCGCCTGCTTGAAGCGGATCGCGCCCTTCAGGTGGTAGTTGGGCACCATCTTCTTGATGTACTTGAGCACGAAGTTGACGATCGTGCCCTTGGCGCCGAGCAGGTCGCCCAGGCCGGTGGTGATGACCTGCTTGACCTGGGTATCGGCGATGACCTGTTCGACGGTGTCGCCGAAGTTGTCCACCACCACCAGCGCGGTCACGCCGGCGTCGACCAGCTGATGCTTCAGCTCGCGCGCGGTGTACAGCGGGTTGACGTTGACCACGGTCAGGCCGGCACGCAGCACGCCGAAGGTGGCGATCGGGTATTGCAGGCAGTTGGGCATCATCAGGGCGACGCGGTCGCCCTTCTTGAGCTTCAGCTCGCCCAGCAGGTAAGCGGCGAACTGTTCGACCAGGGCGTCGGTCTCACCGTAGGTGAGGGTCTTGCCGAAACTGGAGTAGGCCGGTCGGTCGCGGTACTTCGCGACGGAGGCGTCGAAGACCGAAACTACCGAATGGAACTCGTTGACGTCGATTTCGGCGGGAACGCCTTTCGGATAGCTCTGCAGCCAGGGACGATCCAGACTCATATTCCCCCTCCAGGAATCGTAATGATGGGTGCGGCGCGGACAGTATCCGCCAGAACCGCTCTCCGCAGCATACCGTCCCGTAGGGAAAACGCGAAGAGGGTGGACACTGCGCGGCCGTATGCGCCAAAAGCCGCCGGGCATGGCCCGGCGCTACCGAAGGCAAAGCTCGCCTCGTAGTGCCGGGCCATGCCCGTCGACCGAAGGCAAAGCCCGCTTGGTAGCGCCGGGCCATGCCCGGCGACCGAAGGCAAAGCTCGCCTCGTAGTTCCGGGCCATGCCGTCGACCGAAGGCAAAGCCCGCTTGGTAGCGCCGGGCCATGCCCGGCGACCGAAGGCAAAGCCCGCCTCGTAGTGCCGGGCCATGCCCGTCGACCGAAGGCAAAGCCCGCTTGGTAGCGCCGGGCCATGCCCGGCGGATGATTCCGATGGCCGGAGACTCAGCTCTTGTTGCGCACCGGCGCGCCGTTGGCCTTGTAGTACGAAGCCGTGCTGCGCGGCAGCGGCGCGCGGCCACGGATCACATCGGCCAGCTTCTCGGCGATCATGATGGTCGGTGCGTTGAGGTTGCCGGTGACCACCTGCGGCATGATCGAGGCATCGACGATGCGCAGGGCTTCCAGACCGTGCACGCGGCCCTGGCCGTCAACCACCGCCATCGGATCATCGGCGTGGCCCATCTTGTTCGAGCACGACGGGTGGTAGGCGGTCTCGGCATGCTCGCGCACGAACGCATCGATCTGCGCGTCGGTCTGCAGCGCGCTGCCCGGCGAAATCTCGCGGCCGCTGTACGGTGCCAGCGCCGGCTGCGCGAAGATCTCGCGGGTGATCCGGATTGCCGAGCGGAACTCGCGCCAGTCCTGGTCGTGCGACATGTAGTTGAACAGGATGCTGGGATCTTCGCGCGGATCCTTCGAGCGCACGTGGATGCGGCCGCGGCTGGGCGAGCGCATCGAGCCGACATGCATCTGGAAGCTGTGCGCCTTGATCGGGTTGGAGCCGTTGTAGTTGATCGCCACCGGCAGGAAGTGATACTGCAGGTTGGGCCAGTCGAATTCGGCATCGCTGCGGATGAAGCCGCCGGCTTCGAACTGGTTGCTGGCGCCGATGCCCGTGCCCAGGAACAGCCATTCGGCGCCGATCGCCGGCTGGTTGTACAGCTTCAGTGCCGGGGCCAGCGAGACCGGCTTCTTGCACTCGTACTGCAGGTACATCTCAAGATGGTCCTGCAGGTTGGCGCCGACGCCGGGCAGGTGGTGCACCAGGTCGATGTCCAGGCTGCGCAGCAGGTCGGCCGGGCCGACGCCGGAGCGCTGCAGGATCTGCGGCGAGGCGATGGCACCACCACACAGCAGCACTTCGCGGCGTGCGGTGGCGCGCTGCGGCTGGTCGTTGTGCAGCCACTGCACGCCCACTGCGCGCTTGCCCGAGAACAGGATGCGGTCGGTCAGCGCGTGGGTGACGATGGTCAGGTTCGGGCGCGGCTTGGCCAGATCCAGGTAGCCACGGGCGGTGCTGGAACGACGGCCCTTCGGCGTGACCGTGCGGTCCATCGGACCGAAGCCTTCCTGCTGGTAGCCGTTGAGGTCGTCGGTGCGCGGGTAACCGGCCTGCACGCCGGCCTCGACCATCGCCGCGAACAGTTCGTTGTTGCCGGCCTTGGGCGTGGTGACGCGCAGCGGGCCGTCGCCGCCGTGGTAGTCGTTCGGGCCGATGTCACGGGTTTCGGCCTTGCGGAAGTACGGCAGGCAGTCCAGGTAGGTCCAGTCTTCCAGGCCCGGCATGCCGGCCCAGTTGTCGTAGTCCATCGCGTTGCCGCGGATGTAGCACATGCCGTTGATCAGCGACGAACCGCCCAGGCCCTTGCCACGACCGCAATCCATCCGGCGGTTGTTCATGAAGGGCTCGGGATCGGTCTTGTACGCCCAGTTGTAGCGGCGGCCCTGCAGCGGGAAGGCCAGTGCGGCGGGCATCTGGGTACGGAAATCGAGCCGGTAGTCCGGGCCACCGGCTTCCAGCAGAAGCACGCTGACATCGGCATCTTCGGTGAGGCGGGTGGCCAGCACGTTGCCGGCCGAACCGGCGCCGATGATGATGTAGTCGTACTCGTTATGGGTGCTCATGGTTGCTCTCCTGCAGGCCGGGCGCGCTGCATGCAGGCGTCCCGGCGGAATGTCGGATCGGCGCGGTGGCCGGACGATGGGCGGTGCTCAGGACGCGCCGGTCAGAACACGCTGGCGTAGTCGCCCAGTTCGACCTGCACCGACTTGATGCGGGTGTAGTGGCCGAGGGTGGAGATGCCGTTCTCGCGGCCAACGCCGGACTGCTTGTAGCCGCCGACCGGCATTTCCGCCGGCGACTCGCCCCAGGTGTTGATCCAGCAGATGCCGGCTTCCAGGCGATGGATGATGCGATGTGCGCGGCTGATGTCCTTGCTGACCACACCTGCGGCCAGACCGAAGGTGGTGTCGTTGGCGCGACGGATCACTTCGTCCTCATCGTCGTAGGCGAGGATGCTCATCACCGGCCCGAAGATCTCTTCGCGGACAATCGTCATGTCGTCGCGGCAGTCGGAGAACACCGTCGGCAGCACGTAGGCGCCGTCGGCCAGGGCACCGTCGGTGGCACGAGCGCCGCCGGTCAGCAGGCGCGCGCCTTCGCTCTTGCCGCTTTCGATGAAGCGCAGCACGTTTTCCATGTGCGGGAAGCTGGTCAGCGGGCCGAAGTTGGTCTCTTCAGCCATCGGGTCGCCGATGCGGATGCGCTTGACGCGCTCCACCACGGCAGCTTCGAACGCGGCCAGCATGCTGCGCGGCACGAACACGCGGGTACCGTTGGTGCAGACCTGGCCGGAGCTGAAGAAGTTGGCCATCACCGCGATGTCGGCGGCACGGTCCAGATCGGCGTCGTCACAGATCACCAGCGGCGACTTGCCGCCCAGTTCCATCGTCACTTCCTTCAGTGACGAGGACGCGGCGCTGGCCATGACCTTCTTGCCGGTGGCCACGCCGCCGGTGAAGGAGATCTTCTCGATCACCGGGTGCTCGGTCAGCCAGTTGCCGATCTCGCGGCCCGGGCCCTGCACGACGTTGAACACGCCGTCTGGCACGCCGGCTTCGGTGTAGATTTCGGCCAGCTTGATCGCGGTCAGCGGGGTCACTTCGGACGGCTTGAACACCATTGCATTGCCGGCGGCCAGGGCCGGGGCCGACTTCCACATGGCGATCTGGATCGGGTAGTTCCAGGCGCCGATGCCGGCGACCACGCCCAGCGGCTCGCGGCGGGTATAGAAGAAGCTCGATTCGCGCAGCGGCAGCTGGATGCCTTCGATGGCGGTGGCCAGGCCGGCGTAGTACTCCAGCACGTCGGCACCGGTGACGATGTCCACCGTGGTGGTTTCGGCCAGCGCCTTGCCGGTATCCAGGGTTTCCAGGTGGGCCAGCTCATCGTTGCGCTCGCGCAGGATCTCGACGGCACGGCGCAGGATGCGCGAGCGCTCCATGGCGGTCATCGCTGCCCACACCTTCTGGCCTTCGCTGGCGCTTTCAACGGCGCGTTCGACATCGGCCTGGCTGGCGATCTGCACTTCAGCCAGCACCTGGCCATTGGCAGGGTTGACGGTCTGGAAGGTCTTGCCACTGGTGGCGTCGACGCGGCGGCCGTGGATGTAGAGCTGTTGCACGGGCAGGGTGGTCATCGGCTTGCTCCTGGAAGGGGTGGGGCGGGGTCGTGGCGCGCTCAGGGCGCGTTGGCCTGCAATTGGAAATCGATGTAGCCGTAGGCGATGCGGCGGGCCTTGTCGGCGTTGAAGTCACCACCGACCAGGCTGCCGCGCAGCCACAGGCCGTCGATCATCGCGGCCAGTCCGCGTGCGGACAGGCGTGCCTGCGCATGCGGCAACTGGCGGTTGAACTGGTGGCAGAGGTTGGAGAACAGTCGCTGGTCGTTGGCGCGCTGCAGCCGGGTCAGTTCCGGCTGGTGCATGCTCGCGGCCCAGAACGTCAGCCATACACGCATGGCGGTCCCGTTGGTCTGGCTGTCGTCGAAGTTGCCATCGACGATGGCGCGAAGCTGTGAACGTGCGTCGTCTGCCGCGGCGTCGCGATAGCGGGCGACGGCTGCCTTCAGCTCGCGCAGGATCTGCCGCATCGCCGCATTGAGCAGGCCGTCCTTGTCGCCGAAGTAGTGGGCGACGATGCCGCTGGACAGGCCGGCCTTCTTTGCGATGGTGGCGACGGTGGCATCGGCCATGCCGATCTCGTCAATGGTCTGGAAAGTGGCCCGGATCAACTGCTCGCGACGGACCGGTTCCACGCCTTTCTTCGGCATTGTCTCTCCACGGATTGCGACCCGGACTGCCGGGCTGGTGAAGATCATACTTTTTATTGATTGAACGTTCAATCAATAAACCCTACGATGCCGGTCGCGCCCCCACGCCATGGGCCCGGTTTCCGGTCCGGCCCCGCCCATGTGCCCCCTTGGACTGATGAGACGACCCCATGTCTTCCCTGGCTCATCCCAAGCGCTCGCCCCTGCGCTTGAACCGTTTCGTGTTCTTCAGTTCGTCGGTCTCCATCGGCATCCTCGGTGCGTTGACCGTCTTTTTCCCGGAGGCCAGCGAGCACTGGCTGCAATGGGCACAGGCCGAGGTCTCGGCGGCGTTCGGCTGGTGGTACATGCTGTTGATCGTGGCCTGCCTGGGTTTCGTGCTGTGGCTGGCGTTCTCGCCATATGGGCGCATCCGCCTGGGCCATAACGAGGAATCGCCGGCCTTCGGCTACGTGGCCTGGGTGTCGATGCTGTTCTCGGCCGGCATCGGCATCGCGCTGCTGTACTACGGCGCCTACGAGCCGCTCGATCATTTCCTCAACCCGCCCGGGCAGCCCGGCGGCACCGTCGCCGCTGGCCGCGAAGCGATGGTGCTGACCTTCCTGCACTGGGGCCTGCATGGCTGGGCGCTGTACGCGCTGGTCGGCGTAGCGCTGGGCTACTTCGCCTACCGCCGCAACCTGCCGCTGGCCCTGCGTTCGGCGCTGTACCCGATCTTCGGCGAGCGCATCCATGGCCGCATCGGCGACATGGTCGATGGTTTCGGCATCCTCGCGACGCTGATCTCGATGGTCACCAACCTCGGCATCGGTGCACTGGTGGTGCAGTCCGGCCTGGTCTACCTGTTCCACATCCCGGATACGCCGCAGGTGCTGGTGGCCATCGTGCTGGTGATGATGGTCGTAGCCACCATCGGCGTGGTCGCCGGCGTGGAGAAGGGCATCGCCTGGTTGTCCAACCTCAACGTGCGCCTGCTGTGCCTGCTGCTGCTGTTCGTGCTGGTGACCGGGCCAACCCTGCACCTGTTCGATGGCCTGGTACAGAACACCGGCGATTACCTGGGCGCGTTCGTGCGCAAGAGCTTCGACATGTACCTCAACGACCCGAAGGGGCGTGAGTGGATGGGCTCGTGGACGTTGTTCTACTGGGCGTGGTGGATTGCCTGGGCGCCGTTCGTGGGCCTGTTCGTGGCGCGCATCTCGCGCGGCCGCACCATCCGCGAAGTGATCATGGGCGTGCTGTTGATCCCGCTGGGCTTCACCCTGGCGTGGCTGTCGATCTTCGGCAACACCGCCATCGACCTGGTGCTGAACCACGGCCAGGCAGTGCTGGGCCAAGTGGCTCAGCACGATGCGGCGATGACCCTGTTCAAGCTGCTGGAATACTTGCCCGCGGCGCCGTACATCGCTGGTGCGGCAGTGGTCATTGGTTTCGTGTTGTTCCTGACCCCGGTCGATTCGGGCACGCTGATGATCGCCAACCTGTGTACCCGGCGTGTCGATGATGGCGTGGAGGATGGGCATGACGCGCCGATCTGGCTGCGCGTGTTCTGGGCGGCGGGCATCACCGTGGCCAGTGTCGGCCTGTTGCTGGCCGGCAACTTCAGCGCGATGCAGACGGCGGTGGTGCTGTGCGGCCTGCCGTTCTCGTTCATCCTGGCGTTCTACATGTGGGGCCTGCTGAAGGCGCTGCGTACCGACCCGGACGCGCCGCGACGGTAGGTGGCGCCGGGCCGCCACGCCCGGCGAGCAGCAAAGAAAAGGGCCGGATCTGTGAGGATCCGGCCCTTTTCGTTTGTTTCCGGGATCCGCCGGGCATGGCCCGGCGCTACCCGTTACCTGGCAGCCAGCTGGCGCAGCACGTACTGCAGCAGGCCGCCGTGGTGGGCGAGGAGGCGCGCTTGCGAACCACGGGTTCGCGCGCCTCCGCAGCGCCCCCGCGCTGGCGCGGGGGCCGGGCTTCCGCCCATTGGGTCCATGGAAGGGTTCAGCGACCTGCCAGCTGGCGCAGCACGTACTGCAGCAGGCCACCGTGGCGGAAGTACTCCACTTCCTTCGGGGTCAGCAGCATCACCGAGACTTCGAAGGTCTTCTTCGTGCCATCGGCCTTGGTCGCGGTGACCGTGGCGCGCTTGCTGGCGCCGTCCTGCAGGCCGGTGACATCGATCACTTCCGATCCATCCAGGCCCAGCGACTGTGCGTTTTCGCCGTTGCGGAACTGCAGCGGCAGCACGCCCATGCCGACCAGGTTGGAGCGGTGGATGCGTTCGAAGCTTTCGGCGATGACCGCCTTCACCCCCAGCAGCAGGGTGCCCTTGGCGGCCCAGTCACGCGACGAGCCGGTGCCGTATTCCTTGCCGGCCAGTACCACCAGCGGCACCTTGTCGGCCTTGTACTTCATCGCCGCATCGTAGATTGCCAGCTTTTCCGGCTGGCCGCCGTTGGCCGGGTAGTACAGGGTGTTGCCGCCTTCTTCGCCACCGAACATCAGGTTCTTGATGCGGATGTTGGCGAAGGTGCCGCGGACCATCACGTCATCGTTGCCGCGGCGGCTGCCGTAGCTGTTGAAGTCGGCCGGCTGCACGCCGCGCTCCTGCAGGAAGCGACCTGCGGGCGAATCCTTCTTGATGTTGCCGGCCGGGGAGATGTGGTCGGTGGTGATCGAATCGCCGAACAGGCCCATCACCCGCGCGCCGTGCACATCATCGATGCTGCCGACCTGCATGGTCATGCCATCGAAGTAGGGCGGGTTCTTGATGTAGGTGGACGCGTCGCTCCATTCGTACAGGTCACCGTCCGGCGAGGCGATGGTGTTCCAGCGGGTATCGCCCTTGAACACGTCGGCGTAGTTCTGCTTGAACATCTCCGGGCCGACGGTGGCGGCGATGACGTCGCCGATCTCCTTGTTGCTCGGCCAGATGTCGCGCAGGTACACCGGCTGACCATCGCTGCCGATACCCAGCGGTTCGGTGGTCAGGTCGATGTCGGTGGTGCCGGCGATGGCGTAGGCCACCACCAGCGGCGGGCTGGCCAGGTAGTTCATCTTCACTTCGGGGTGCACGCGGCCCTCGAAGTTGCGGTTGCCCGACAGCACCGAGGTCACCACCAGGTCGCCACTGGCGATGCCGGCACTGACTTCGGTCGGCAGCGGGCCGGAGTTGCCGATGCAGGTGGTGCAGCCATAGCCCACCACGTAGAAGCCGATCTTCTCCAGCTCGGTGAGAACGCCGGCCTTTTCAAGATAGTCGGTGACCACACGCGAGCCTGGGCCGAGCGAGGTCTTGACCCACGGCTTGCGGTCCAGCCCCTTGGCGGCCGCGTTGCGGGCCAGCAGGCCGGCGCCGATCATCACCGCCGGGTTGGAGGTGTTGGTGCACGAGGTGATGGCGGCGATGACCACCGCACCATCCTTCAGCCGCACCTTCCGGCCGTCCATCTCGATGTCAGCGTAGCCCTTGGCCAGCTGCTCGTTGCCCACTGCGGCGCCGCCGCCTTCATTGACGAAGGTGGAGACATCCTCGCTGCGCTTGTCGCGGTTGGCGGTCATGCCGACCAGCGCGTCGCGGTAGTTCTTCTGCACGTCTTCCAGCAGCACGCGGTCCTGCGGGCGCTTGGGGCCGGCCAGCGAGGGCTTCACCGTGCCCATGTCCAGTTCCAGCGTGGTGCTGTACTGCGCATGCGGGCTGTTGGCGTCGTGCCACAGGCCCTGCGCCTTGGCGTAGGCTTCGACCAGGGCGATCTGCTCTTCGCTGCGGCCGGACAGGCGCAGGTAGGTCAGCGATTCGTTGTCGATCGGGAAGATGCCGCAGGTGGCGCCGTATTCGGGGGCCATGTTGCCGATGGTCGCGCGGTCGGCCAGTGGCAGATGCTGCAGGCCATCACCGTAGAACTCCACGAACTTGCCGACCACGCCGAGCTTGCGCAGCATCTGGGTGACGGTCAGCACCAGGTCGGTGGCGGTGGCGCCTTCGGGCAGCTTGCCGGTCAGCTTGAAGCCGACCACCTGCGGAATCAGCATCGACGAAGGCTGGCCGAGCATGGCGGCCTCGGCTTCGATGCCGCCCACGCCCCAGCCGAGCACGCCGATGCCGTTGATCATCGTGGTGTGGCTGTCGGTACCGAACACGGTATCCGGATACGCAACGGC
Organism: Stenotrophomonas sp. OVS01A; assembly: GCF_019969775.1. Taxonomy (NCBI): domain Bacteria; kingdom Pseudomonadati; phylum Pseudomonadota; class Gammaproteobacteria; order Lysobacterales; family Lysobacteraceae; genus Stenotrophomonas; species Stenotrophomonas sp. OVS01A. The sequence goes on from NZ_JAHXYV010000001.1 coordinate 1,322,902, forward strand.
CTTGCCGTCCTTGTCCGCGGTCATCACCACGCGGGCCAGGTTTTCCAGGTTCACCTGGTGGACGATGCCGGTGTTGGGCGGCACCACCTTGAAGTTGTCGAAGGCCTTCTGGCCCCAGCGCAGGAAGCCGTAGCGTTCCTGGTTGCGCTGGAATTCAATCTTGCCGTTGAGGTCCAGTGCGTCGGGCTTGCCGAACACATCCACCTGCACCGAGTGGTCGATGACCAGTTCGGAGGGAATCAGCGGATTGATCTGTTCGGGGCGGCCGCCGAGCTTGACCACCGCATCGCGCATCGCGGCCAGGTCGACCACGCAGGGCACGCCGGTGAAGTCCTGCAGGACCACGCGAGCGGGCATGAAGGCGATTTCGGTATCCGGTTCGGCGCTGGGCTGCCAGCGGGCGACGGCCTCGATGTGATCCTTGCCGACGGTGACGCCGCCATCCTCGTGCCGGAGCAGGTTCTCCAGCAGGATCTTCATCGAGTAGGGCAGGTGGGAGATGTCGAAGCGCTGGCCCAGCTTGGGCAGGCTGAAGTAGTCGTAGGTCTTGCCGCCGACGTCCAGCTGGCTGCGGGTGGAGAACGAATCGCTCATGCGGGATGACTCCTCTTGCGGATGGCTTGCAGTGGCCCGCATGGGCGGGCCTGCTTGCGTTTGCCGGTGGCACTCCGGCCCCGGATCCTGCCCAGTATCGGCGATCCAGTGCCCGGCAATGACCCGGCAGGCTTGGAACGCAAGGTTACAGCGGTGTGTGTAGCCTTCGTGTCAGCGTGTGCATCGTTTTTGCGCCGGCCCGCACGCAGACGGGGCGCTCATGGGCGCCCCGTCCAGGAATGCATCGGCTGCAGGACTTACTTGCCGTTGGCGGCATCGATCAGTGGATTGCCGGTCTTGCCGACAGCGTTGCTCTTGGACTTGGCCGTCAGCACGCCCTGCTTGTTGAACTCCAGTACGGTCGCTTCCTGGATGTTCTTGCCGAAGCTCTTGATCTTCACGAAGTCGTAGTACCAGACCTGGGTGTCGCCCAGCTGTTCGCGGCGGCCGGGGGCGCCGAATTTCTCACGGATGTTGTCCTGGGTGGTCTTGCCCACTTCCAGGGTGTCCATCTGCTGCTGGGTGATCTCGATGCCGGTGGTGTAGGCGCCGAACGGGTTGGCATGGGCGGAGGTCGTCGAAACGGCCAGCGGGGCTGCGAGGATCAGGGCAAGGGCGAGCGCGCGCATGAAACTTCCTTATTTATGGAGCGGATAGGTGCGGTTGGAACGCCGGGGCGTCCAGCCGGGGCGCAGCAGGGCTGCTGGGCGAGTCTAACCCCCGGCTGCGACTGACGCGGGATCAGGGTCACATATCGGGAGGTTTGTTCCGGATGCGACGGGTATGTATAATTCATGCATACTTTTTGAGGCGTACCCCATGGAAGCCACCGTTGCTGAACGCGGACAGATCACCCTGCCCAAGGCAGTGCGCGATGCGCTGGGCCTGACCAAGGGCACCTTGCTGAAGGTGGAGCTGGAAGGCAGCCGGATCATCCTGCGCAAGAGCGTGGACGATGCGATCTCCCGCGCCCGCGGAAAGTTCTCGCTGGACGGCTTCGAATCGGCCGACGCGGCCGTGCGCGACCTGCGCGACGAGGAGTAAGCGGTGATGATCGCCGTCGATTCACCGGTACTGGTCGAACTGCTCAGCAACGGCCCGCAGGCCGATGCGGTGGAAGCCTGCCTGCGGCAGAGCCTGGTCGGTGGCCGCGTGGTGGTCTGCGGCGCGACCCTGGCCGAGATCTGCGCCGCCCTGCGCGGCGGTGCCGAGGTGCTGGAAGCGCTGGAAGAAATGGGCGTGCACTTCAACGCGCTGGAAGCCAAATCGGCACTGCGCGCGGGTGAGATGCATCGCCGCCATCGCCAGCGCGGCGGCAGCCAGCGCCGTGGCCTGGACGAATTCATGATCGGCGCGCACGCCCTGCTGCAGTGCGATGGCCTGATTACCTGGAACGACACGTTTTATCGCGACTACTTCAAGGGCCTGAAGCTGATCGTGCCGCAAGCCTGAGCCCACTTTTTATTCACCTCACGCATTACCCGGGAGTTGTCATGTTGGAAGCCTACCGCCACCACGTCGCCGAGCGCGCTGCGCTTGGCATCCCGCCCCTGCCGCTGACCGCGCAGCAGACGGCCGATGTCATCGAACTGCTGAAGAACCCGCCGCAGGGCGAAGCCGAGTTCCTGCTCGACCTGCTGACCCACCGCGTGCCGGCCGGCGTCGATGACGCTGCCAAGGTCAAGGCCTCGTACCTGGCCGCGATCGCACTGGGCAGCGAGCAGAACCCGCTGATCAGCCGCGAGCGCGCCACCGAACTGCTGGGCACCATGCTGGGCGGTTACAACGTCGCGCCGCTGGTGCAGCTGCTGGACGATGCCAGCGTTGGCGCCATCGCTGCCGACGCGCTGAAGAAGACCCTGCTGGTGTTCGATGCCTTCCACGACGTGCAGGAAAAGGCCAAGGCGGGCAACGCCAACGCCCAGGCCGTGATGCAGAGCTGGGCCGATGCCGAGTGGTTCACCAGCAACCCGGAAGTGCCGCAGAGCCTGACCGTCACCGTGTTCAAGGTGCCGGGCGAAACCAACACCGACGACCTGTCGCCGGCACCGGACGCGACCACCCGCCCGGACATTCCGATGCACGCCCTGGCGATGCTGAAGAACAAGCGTGACGACGCCGCGTTCACCCCGGAAGAAGACGGCAAGCGCGGCCCGATCCAGCAGATCCTGTCGCTGAAGGACAAGGGCCATCTGGTCGCCTATGTCGGCGACGTGGTCGGCACCGGTTCCTCGCGCAAGTCGGCCACCAACAGCGTGCTGTGGTGGACCGGCGATGACATTCCGTACATCCCGAACAAGCGCGCCGGTGGCGTCTGCCTGGGTTCGAAGATCGCCCCGATCTTCTACAACACCATGGAAGACGCCGGCGCGCTGCCGATCGAGCTGGACGTGTCGAAGATGGAGCACGGCGATGTGGTCGAGCTGCGTCCGTACGATGGCAAGGCGCTGAAGAACGGCGAAGTGATCGCCGAGTTCCAGGTCAAGTCCGAAGTGCTGTTCGACGAAGTGCGCGCCGGTGGCCGCATTCCGCTGATCATCGGCCGTGGCCTGACCGGCAAGGCGCGTGAAGCGCTGGGCCTGGCCCCGACCGACCTGTTCCGCCTGCCGGTGCAGCCGGCCGACACCGGCAAGGGCTTCTCGCTGGCGCAGAAGATGGTTGGCCGTGCCTGTGGCCTGCCGGAAGGCCAGGGCATGCGCCCGGGCACCTACTGCGAACCGAAGATGACCTCGGTGGGCTCGCAGGACACCACCGGCCCGATGACCCGCGACGAGCTGAAGGACCTGGCCTGCCTGGGCTTCTCGGCCGACCTGGTGATGCAGTCGTTCTGCCACACCGCGGCCTACCCGAAGCCGGTGGACGTCAAGACCCACCACACCCTGCCGGAATTCATCTCCACCCGCGGCGGCGTCTCGCTGCGTCCGGGCGATGGCGTGATCCACAGCTGGCTCAACCGCATGCTGCTGCCGGACACCGTCGGCACCGGTGGCGACTCGCACACCCGTTTCCCGGTGGGCATTTCGTTCCCGGCCGGCTCGGGCCTGGTCGCCTTCGCCGCTGCCACCGGCGTGATGCCGCTGGACATGCCGGAGTCGGTGCTGGTGCGCTTCAAGGGCAAGATGCAGCCGGGCGTGACCCTGCGTGACCTGGTCAACGCGATCCCGCTGTACGCGATCAAGTCGGGCCTGCTGACCGTGGCCAAGGCTGGCAAGAAGAACATCTTCTCCGGACGCATCCTGGAAATCGAAGGCCTGCCGGAACTGAAGGTCGAACAGGCTTTCGAACTGTCCGATGCCTCGGCCGAGCGTTCGGCGGCCGGCTGCTCGGTGCGCCTGAACAAGGAACCGATCATCGAGTACCTGACCAGCAACATCACGCTGCTGAAGTGGATGATCGCCGAGGGTTACCAGGATCCGCGCTCGCTGCAGCGCCGTATCGAGAAGATGGAAGCGTGGCTGGCCAACCCGGAGCTGCTGGAGCCGGATGCCGACGCCGAGTACGCCGCCGTCATCGAGATCGACCTGGCCGACATCCACGAGCCGATCGTGGCCTGCCCGAACGACCCGGACGACGTGAAGACCCTGTCCGAAGTCGCTGGCGCCAAGATCGACGAAGTGTTCATCGGTTCGTGCATGACCAACATCGGTCACTTCCGTGCGGCTGCGAAGCTGCTGGAAGGCAAGCGTGACCTGCCGACCCGCCTGTGGGTGGCCCCGCCGACCAAGATGGATGCGTCCGAGCTGACCAAGGAAGGCGTGTACGGCACCTTCGGCGCGACCGGCGCACGCATGGAAATGCCGGGCTGCTCGCTGTGCATGGGCAACCAGGCGCAGATCCGCGAAGGCTCCACCGCGATGTCGACCTCGACCCGCAACTTCCCGAACCGCCTGGGCCGCAACACCAACGTGTACCTGGGTTCGGCGGAACTGGCGGCAATCTGCTCGCGCCTGGGCCGCATTCCGACCAAGGAAGAGTACATGGCCGATATCGGTGTGATCGCCGCCAGCGGCAGCGAGATCTACCGTTACATGAACTTCGACCAGATCGAGGAATACCAGGACGTGGCCAACACGGTCGCTGCCTGAGGGTAGTGCCGGCCGCTGGCCGGCAGCCCGTTGAAACGAAGAACCCCCGGTGAGAGCCGGGGGTTTTTTGTGGTGCCGATGATGCCTGGTAGTGCCGGCCGCTGGCCGGCAGCCGTGCGAGGTCAAGAGCGCTGCCGGCCAGCGGCCGGCACTAGTCGCGATTCAGGTCCGTCCGGGGTCAGGCCTGGGCGGCGGCGGCCGCTTCCTCGGTCACCGCTGGCGTGTCCATCGGCAGCTCCGGTTCCGCGGCCGTTTCCGGCAACGCACCGTGGTCGGGGAACAGGCGCGGCAGCTCGGCGACGAAGCGGACGATGCAGGCTTCGGCGAACTCACGCGATGCAGCTTTCGCCTTGGCGTAGTCGTCGGCCTGCCATTCCTGCAGCGGAGCAACCCGCGCTTCGTCCTGGCAGTGCACGCCCTGGCCGCCACTGGCGCTGCGGAACAGCTTGCGCACCAGCGGGAAGCCGATGGTTACATCGTGGCGCAGCTCATACGGGGTCTCTGCGTCGCTGAGCTTCTGGTACACCAGAGACCACTGGCCGGCGCTGGCTTCCACGGTGCGCTCGTCACTGGGAATGGCGCCGGGATGGGCCGTGAAATAGAGCGCCAGCTGCTCGCGGATCATGCCGGGCAACGCGCCGAAGGCCGGGCTGGGAACGGACTGGATGTCCTCGCCGCGCACGTTGTTCTTGCTGAAGCTGTTGCTGGTGCCGATGTCACCCACGCCGGTGACGAACGCCAAGGCAGACAGACCGACCTTGGCTGCGGTGACGGCGGCGGTGTCACCGCGCATCACCAGGCGCAGCACATGGTCGCCCACGCGATTGCCGTTGGGCCCGACGCCCAAGCCGGAAGTGACCTTTACTCGTTGCAGGCTGCTGAGATCCAGTGCGGGGGCCACAGCCACTGTGACGTCCCCGACGGCTGGTCCGGCGACGGCCGCAGCTGCCGGTGCGGCCTCGGCGATATCGGTTACGGGCGTGGCGTCCGTTGCCGGATCGGGTGATGCCCCGGACGTGACCGCAGAGGCGGCGACAGGCGTGGGTGCTTCGTCGACGGCGTAGGCCGACGGAGCCAGCAGCAGGCTGGCCGCGATCGCGGCGGTGAGGCAGGCTGGGCGTAATGCCACGGTGGTACTCCTTGGGGAAACGTGATGGGTGCGCGCGCTGCAACTCACTGCGCCGCGAATTCCTTGATCGGGAAAGCCTTGCAGCGCGTGACCGCGGCGGCGATGTCGACCGGAGCATCGGCGGCGGCATTGCGGCGCTGGTTCACCGTGGACGTCTCCTCCCACAGACTGGGCAACACCTGCGGCGCATCCAGCACGCGTTCGCGCACGGCATCGTGCAGGACGCTGCTGTAATCCGCGGCCGGTACCACCACGCACAGGCGCGTGCCGGGCTTGCTACTGGCCTGCTGCAGCATCTGCTGCAGTGCCTCGCTGCTGCCCGTATCGTCACTCAGCTGCTTCGGCGCGCTGCTCTGGTTGGCATCCTGGATCTGCAGCTCGCCGGGGCTGAACAGCAGCACCTGCATGTCCTGGCGTGGCTCGATGCGGACCGGCGCGCGGGTGCCCTCACAGATCGTGGGGGTCGCCCGTGACTGCTGCGGTGTCATGCTGCCGTCGGCATGCACCTGGCGGATATGCAGCCGACAGATCTTGTCGGCCACTTCAAATTCCACTTCGTAATCCTGGCCGGGCCCGGCCACGAACTGGCCCGACAGCTTGCCGTCGCAGTACACGCGACTGCTTGCGTCGAAGCGTGCCTCGAAGATCAGCGGCTTGCCACCGGGTACTTCGTATTCCTGGTAGCTGAGCGTGGAAAACCGCTCGTTCTCTTTGCTGCGCAGGGTTTCCGTGACGGGGATGCCGAGCACGCCTTTGTCGCCGGCGTTGTTGTACTTGACGTCGATCCTGTCGCGGTAATCCTCGCGGCAGGCGGCATCGGTGTACAGGGTGGTGGTGCGCCCCAGGGCTGCGTAGACGCGCACCCGTGCCGGGGGAGCGGCGCCGTCAGCGTAGGCGCTGACATCTTCAGCGGCCAACGGGCGCGGATACATCGCGGGGATCCTCTTGACCAGCTTCTCGATGCATTTCATCGTGATCATCTGCGCGGCCCCCTTGAGCCGCGCGTAATCATCGGCCTGCCATGCTTCCAGGGTTGCGCGGTTGTCGCTGTCATTGCAGCTGATGATTTCCGCCAGCGTACCGTCGGCACGCCGCTGCTCGATGGTGCTGGAGTGGTTGAGGCGGTAGAGGGGATCCTTGCGCGTGTTGCCCTGGTGCACCAGTGCCCACGTGTCTGCACTGAAGCGCAGGGTACTGGCCTGCGCGGGCAGCGCGTCGGGTGCATAGCGGAAGTAGCCGCCCACCAGCGCCTTGGCCACGTTTGGCATCAGCGTGATGGCGGGACTGGCTTGTCCTTCGATGATGCTGCCGGGCAGGTTGTTGCGCTGGAAGTAGTCCGGCTCGTTGCCGCTGAAGAGAAGCGCGAGCCCCTTAGGCGTGAGCGCCTCGCTGTCATCGGGAGTGACGATGCGCAGCGCCACGTCGGGTGCGTGCATACGCTTCAGCGCGCCGGCCGGACCGCTCTGGATCTGTACGCGATCAGTCCAGGGGGCAGGGTGGTCGGTGGTGGTAGCGGTGGCAGCGACGGGTGTTGTGTGCGGCGGTGCTGATTGTGCGGCAGACGTGGCCGCCAGCGGGGCCAGTAGCGCGGCAGTCAGCAGCGAGGTTCGGGTGGGGAAGCGGCGCTGGGCCATGGTGAAGCTCCTTGAAGAACGAAACAGCTGGCCCCTCCGGGGCCGGCGTTTGAAAGACGGGATGAAGCACTGCGGCGCTGTGGTCGGTCAGCCGCGGGCCAACGCGAGCAGCCGCTCGGCAATGCGCTCCAGCGGCACCTGTTCTTCGGCGGCGCCGAGCTTGAAGGCTGCACCGGGCATGCCCCAGACCACGCTGGTCGCCTCGTCCTGCACCAGTGTGGGCGCGCCGGCCTGGCGCATTTCCAGCAGGCCGCGTGCGCCGTCGTCGCCCATGCCGGTGAGGATCGCGCCGATGGCGTTGCCGCCCGCGCTCTGTGCCACCGAGCGGAACAGCACGTCCACCGCCGGCTTGTGCCGGTTCACCGCAGGACCATCGTCGACACGGCAGCGCCAGCGCGCACCGTCGCGGATGATCCGCAGGTGCTTGCCGCCCGGAGGCAGGTAGGCGTGGCCGGGCAGCACCGCTTCACCGTCGCTGGCTTCGCGCACGGCCATTGCCGAGTGACGGTCCAGTCGTTCGGCGAAGGCGGTGCTGAAGCTGGCGGGCAGGTGCTGGGTCATCACCACGGCCGGACCGTCGGCGGGCATGCCTTCCAGCACCACGCGCAATGCTTCGGTACCGCCAGCCGACGAGCCGATGGCGATCAGGCGGTCGGTGGTGCGGAACTGCGTTGCTGCCGGGCGCGCGGCAGGTGCTGCGTCCAGCGTGAGTTTCGGCGTGGCCACGCGTACCAGCGGGCGCACCCGGGAACGCGCAGCCATCTTTACCTTGGCGATGATTTCATCGGCATAGCCCTGCAGGCCGCGGGCCACGTCGAGCTTGGGCTTGGACACGAAGTCCACCGCGCCCAGGCCCAGTGCCTGCAGGGTGGTATCGGCGCCGCGTTCGGTCAGCGAAGAGATCATCACCACCGGCAGCGGGTGCAGGCGCATCAGGTTTTCCAGGAACGCCAGGCCATCCATGCGTGGCATTTCCACGTCCAGGGTGATCACGTCCGGGGCCAGGCGCTTGATCTTCTCGCGGGCCAGCAGCGGGTCGGCGGCGGTGCCGACCACGTCGATGGCCGGATCGCTGGACAGGATCTCGGTGAGCATCTGCCGCACGACGGCGGAGTCGTCGACGATCAGGACCCGGCAGGGGGCGTTGCCGGTCAGGGTCATTCGAACAGCTCCACGCCACCGGTGACCGGGGCCTTGGACAGGCGTGCGCGTACGGCCGATTCGGTCGCGGCGACTTCGGCTTCGTGGGCGTGTGGCAGGCGCTGCACAACCACGCGGCCGGTATCGGCGAAGAACCAGATCTTGCGCGGATGGATGCCGCACAGGTCCTCGGCGAGGATCGGGATGTGTTCGGCCTGCAGGTACTGGCGCACGAACTCGGCGTTGCGGGTGCCTACCGGATTGCTGGTGAAGCCCTTCAGCACGTTGGCGCCGCCGAACACCTTCGCCTCGATGCGCTTGCGGTGGGCGCCGCGCTTGAGCATGTCGTTGATCAGCAGTTCCATCGCATAGCTGCCATAGCGTGCGGGCGCGCCGTCGCCGGCGTTGCCTTCGGGCAGCAGGAAGTGGTTCATGCCGCCGATCTTCAGTACCGGGTCGCGCAGGCAAGCCGCCACGCAGGAGCCCAGCGTAGTGGTCAGCGCGGTGGTGTCATCCACCACCAGGTACTGGGTTGGCAGCAGCTTGGCGGCGATGGTCTTGAAGCGTGCGTCCTGGTAGCGCATCACATCGTCGGTACGCAGTGATGCGTTCATGCGCTGGCCTTTGCCGCACGACGGTACAGGGTACGGCCGCAGGGTTGGATCAGATCGGCAGCGTGCAGGTAGTTCTCCGAATGGCCGGTATAGAGCAGGCCGTCGTCGGCCAGGTGGTTGACCAGGCGGCCAAGAATCGCGCGCTGGGTCGGCTTGTCGAAGTAGATCATCACGTTGCGGCAGAACAGCGCATCGAACGGGCCGCCGACGTCGTAACGCGGTGCCAGCAGGTTCAACGGGCGGAATTCGATCAGTTCGCGCAGCGCCGGCAGCACGCGGCACTGGCCTTCGTTGGGACCACTGCCACGCTGGAAATAGCGGCGACGCAGGTCCGGATCGAGGCCGGCGACACGGTCGATGTTGTAGACGCCGCGCCCGGCGGTGGCCAGCACCTGGGTGTCGACGTCGGTGGCGACGATGCGTACCGGCGGCTTCAGGGTGCCGAACGCTTCGCAGGCGGTGATCGCCATCGAGTAGGGCTCTTCGCCGGTGGAGGCGGCGCACGACCACAACAGCAGCGGACCGCGCCCGTTGCGCTGCTGCAGCTCTTCGCGCAGCTTGTCGAAATGGTGCGGCTCGCGGAAGAACGCAGTGAGGTTGGTGGTCAGCGCATTGGTGAATGCCTGCCACTCGTCGCCATCACCCTGTTCCAGGTGGTCCAGGTACTGCTGGAAGCTGCGCATGCCCAGCGTGCGCAGCCGGCGCGACAGGCGTCCGTACACCATGTCGCGCTTGGCCGGGGCGAGGGCGATGCCCACGCGCTGGTAGATCAGGTCGCAGACGCGGCGGAAATCACGGTCGGCGAATTCGAATTCGCGCGTACCGCTGACGATGGGGGTAGGGCTCTGCACGGGTGACGTGTCCATCGGCGGGGCGGCGGCCGGAGCCGCCGCGAGGATCAGAATTCCTGCCAGTCGCCGTCGTTGGAGACGACGGTGCTGGAGTGGGTACGGCGGATCGGTGCGGGCGTCGACAACGGTCGCGAAGGCGCAGGGCTGGCAGCCTTCGGCGCGACCTTGGCGGTCACCGCCTTCACTGCGACAGCGACCTGGTTGTCGAGGCGGAAGATCGCCACGGCGTCGGCCAGCTGTGCGGCCTGGTCTTCCATCGCCCGCGCGGCGGCGGTGGCTTCTTCCACCAGCGCGGCGTTCTGCTGGGTGGTTTCGTCCATCTGCACCACGGTCTGGTTGACCTGCTCGATGCCGGCGGACTGTTCCTGCGAGGCGGCGGAGATCTCGGCCATGATGTCGGTCACGCGCTGCACCGAGGCGACGATCTCGCCCATGGTGCTGCCGGCCTGGTGGACCAGGCTGGAACCCTCGGCGACCTTGCCGACCGAGTCGTCGATCAGCCCCTTGATCTCCTTGGCGGCGGCGGCCGAGCGCTGGGCGAGGGTACGCACTTCGCTGGCGACCACGGCGAAGCCACGGCCCTGTTCGCCGGCACGGGCCGCTTCGACTGCGGCATTCAGCGCCAGGATGTTGGTCTGGAAGGCGATGCCATCGATGACCGAGATGATCTCGGCGATCTTCTTCGAGGAGGCTTCGATGGCCGACATGGTGGTGACCACCTGGCCGACCACTTCACCGCCCTGCGAGGCCACGCCGTGCGCACCGATGGCGAGCTGGTTGGCCTGGCGCGCGTGTTCGGCGTTCTGGCGCACGGTAGAGGTCAGTTCCTCCATCGAGGCGGCGGTTTCTTCCAGATTGGCGGCCTGCTGCTCGGTACGGCGCGACAGATCGCTGTTGCCCGACGCGATTTCGCCGGCAGACAGGGTGATGCTGGAGGCACTGGCCTGGATCTGGCCGACGATCTGGGTCAGCTGGCTGACCGTGGCGTTTGCATCGTCGCGCATGCGGGCGAACACGCCCTGGTAGTCACCGTGCATGCGTGCCGTCAGGTCGCCGTCGGCAATGGACGACAGCAGCTGCGAGAGCTTGCCGAGGTTGTCATCGCTGACTGCCATCATGGCATTGAGGTTTTCCAGCATGGTGCGGAAATCGTGATCGAAGCGCTGTGCATCGCCGCGCTGGCTGAAGTCGCCCGCGGCGGCGGCACTGGCCAGTTGCTTGATCTCGGCGTTGATGCGGCCGAGGTTGGCCTTGACCGTGTCGACGGTGGTGGTCATCGCCGCCTTTTCGCCCGGATAGCGCGCGATGTCGCTGCTGAGGTCGCCCACGGCGTACTGCTGCACGACGTTCAGTACATCGTGCAGGGTCTGCACGTGGCTGCCGACCAGGACGTTGGTTTCCTGCACCATCAGTCCGTATTCGCCGGGGAAGCTGCTGGCGTCGATGCGGTAGCTGAGTTCACCGCCATCGTGGCGGCGCGCCATCTCGCGCTGGCCGCTGATGACCGCGTGCAGCTGCTGCTGCATGCGCGACATGGCTTCGAGCAGGCGACCGGTTTCGTCATGCGGCTGCGGGCCGATGTGGCTGTCCAGCTTGCCGCCGGCAATGCCTTCGGCCACGGCGGTGGCCTGCTTCAGCGGGCGTGCGATGCGGTTGCCGATGACCCAGCTCAATGCCAGCACGATCAGCACCAGTACGCCGCCGGCCAGGGTCATGATGGCGGTGAAGACCAGTGCCTGCTGCTGCACGTCATCCATGTATACGCCGCTGCTGACCACCCAGTTCCAGGGCTTGAACAGGCCGGCGTAGGACGCCTTGTCGTACAGGCCCTCGCTGTTGGCCTTGGCCCACTTGTAGGAGACCACCCCGCCGCCCTTGCGAGCCACTTCCACCAGGTCGTGGAACAGCTGCACGCCGTCCTCGGAGCGGAAGTCCTTCATGTCCTTGCCGATCAGGTCCTTGCGGAACGGATGCATCAACACGCGGTAGTTCGTGTCGTAGACGCTGTAGTAATACGTATCGCTGTCGGCGCGCATGCGCGCCAGCGCATCGAGCGCGGCCTGGCGGGCGGCGGGCTCGGTGAGTTCGCCGCTGGCGGCCAGCCCGTGGTAGTGGTCGAGGATGCCGTAGGTCAGTTCAACCTGGGTCTTCAACGACGACTTGCGGGTTTCATTGAGGTCCAGGTACTGCATGCGGGCAGCGATCACCGAGAGCGCGATCACGCCGAGTGCGATCAGCAGCGTGAGCAGATTGAGCTTGCGTCGGACGGAGAGATTGCTGAAGTAGTGTTGCCAGCGATGCAGGAGATTCATCGAGCAGTACCCGGGTGGTGGTGGGTGGAGGCGCCGGTGCTGATCGGGAGCAGCGGTGACATGACCGTTATCGGCCGCGGGGGCGGGGGATTGAGGTGGGCTGTTCGAACGTATTCAGGTTCGTTTGCAGCGGCGGCTGCGGCGCTGCCTGCGGCAGGCTTTTTGGAGGGAGAGCAACAGCAACTGCGGATGGTCGGCTCTGCAATGTTGAGGGGGAGCCGTGCGGGGATGGGCTGGCGGGACACGCCGTAAACCCGTCCATGGGGGCTCGATGGCGCCATCCATGGCGCCAACGGTCCCGCCAGCCCATCCCCGCACGACTCATCTGACATCCCGGTGTCGGACGGCAAGTGCTTGAGTTTCCAATTGGAGAGAGGGGTCAGATCCGTTTTCCGCAGGAAAACGGATCTGACCCCGGAAGCACTGCGCCGTTGGCTGGACAACACCTGGCGAGGCCGCAAAAGAAAACGCCCCAGCGCAGGGCCGGGGCGTTTTCGTGCCTCAGGTCAGGCAGGAATCAGAATTCCTGCCAGTCTCCATCAGCCAGTTCGGTGGCCATGGATCGGCCGCCGGTGCTGCGGCGGGCCGGGGGTGCCGCCGCTGCCGGAGCCAGGGCTGCCGGTGCAGACGCGCGCGGTGCCGGTGCGCGCGTGGCGACCACGGCTTCGGCTTCGTCGACCACGAAGATCGAGACCGCCTCGCTGAGGTGGCCCGCCTGTTCTTCCATCGCACGTGCGGCGGCGGTGGCTTCTTCCACCAGCGCGGCGTTCTGCTGGGTGGTTTCGTCCATCTGCACCACGGTCTGGTTGACCTGTTCGATGCCGGCGCTCTGCTCCTGCGAGGCAGCAGAGATCTCGGACATGATGTCGGTCACGCGCTGCACCGAGGCAACAATTTCGCCCATGGTGGCACCGGCCTTGTGCACCAGTGCCGAGCCGTCGTTGACCTTGCCGACCGAGTCGTCGATCAGGCCCTTGATTTCCTTGGCGGCGGCGGCCGAGCGCTGGGCGAGGGTACGGACTTCGCTGGCGACCACGGCGAAACCACGGCCCTGTTCGCCGGCACGGGCCGCTTCCACCGCGGCGTTCAGCGCCAGGATGTTGGTCTGGAAAGCAATGCCGTCGATGACCGAGATGATTTCCGCGATCTTCTTCGACGAGGCCTGGATGGCCGACATGGTGGTGACCACCTGGCCGACCACTTCGCCGCCCTGCGATGCCACGCCGTGCGCGCCGATGGCGAGCTGGTTGGCCTGGCGTGCGTGCTCAGCATTCTGGCGCACGGTGGAAGTCAGCTCCTCCATCGAGGCGGCGGTTTCTTCCAGGTTCGCGGCCTGCTGTTCGGTGCGGCGCGACAGGTCGCTGTTGCCGGAGGCAATTTCACCGGCGGCCGAGCTGATCGCACGGCTGGACTGCTTGATGCGGGTGACGATCTCGCTCAGCTGCGCGGCGGTGGCATTGGCATCGTCGCGCATGCGGGCGAACACGCCCTGGTAGTCGCCGTGCATGCGCACGGTCAGGTCACCCTGCGACAGTGCGGCGAGCAGGCCGGAAATCTGTTCGATGCTGCCCGAGTTGGCGTCCAGCAGGCCGTTGATCTGCTGGGCCAGCTGCAGGAAGAAGCCTTCCTTGTCGTTGGCATCGATGCGGCCGGACAGGTCGCCGGCAGCGGCCTGGGCGATCACCCGTGCCACTTCCGCCTCGACCTGCGCTTCCTGGGTGCGGTCGCGCCATTCCACCACGTAGCCGACGGTGTCGCCGTCTTCGTTGCGGATGGTCGACACGACCTGGGCGAACTGGGCATCGCCGTACTGCATTGGGCGGCGGGCAACGCCATGCTGCTTGAGGTTGGCCAGCAGGGTGTTGTCCATCTCGCCGCGGTGTTCAAGCACGGTGACCGGCTTGCCGACCAGCGAGGCGTGGACGTCGAAGTCGGGCAGGTCGCGGCGCAGCTCGTCCTGGTACTGGGCCAGGGTCTGCTGCAGGGCGCGGTTGCTGTAGACGATGGTGTTGTTGGGGTCGGTGAGGTAGACGCCGGTCGAGCTGTAATCCAGCGCGGTGCGGATGCGCAGGTTCTCGCGGGCGATGGCCTGGTCGGTTTCGGTGCGCTCGCGCAGGTCGCGCTGCATGCGCTGCATGGCCTGCATCAGTTCGCCCACTTCGTCCTGGCGGCTGACATCGATGTGACCATCGAGCTTGCCACCGGCGACGTCGTTGGCCACCGAGACGGCGCCACGCACGCTGCCGACCAGGGCACGGGCGAATAGCCACACCAGCACCAGGCCGAGCGCGGCGCCGCCGAGCAGGGCGATGACGGTCAGCACGGCCGAGGCGGAGTAGGTGGAGGCGGCTTCGTCGCGCGAGGCGCGGGCGAGGCGGTTATCTTCGGCGATCAGCGCTTCAAGCGCGGCGCCGGCCTTGCGGTGTTTGGTGCGGGTCTCGCCGACGAAGGTATCGATCGCATCGTCGGGCAGGTCCAGCTCCAGCATTTCGGTGACGCTGTCATAGGAGGCCAGCGCGTCCTTCCAGTCCTTGGCGAAGGTGTCGAACAGCTTCTTCTGCTGTGCGTTGTCGACCAGCTTCGGATAGTCCTTGATCGACTTGTCCATGCTGGTGCGCAGTTCGACGGCCTGCTTGCGGGCGTCGGCCTTGACGTCGTCGCTGGCGCGGATCAGCTGCTGGTAGGCGCTGTTGCGGTACTCGCCGAGCATGCCGCGCATCTCGCCGGCCATGCGGATGCTCTCCATGCGTGAACCAGCCAGTTCGGTGGTCACGTTGTTCAGCGAATGCAGGCCACGGTAGGCGACGATGCCCTGCAGCAGCATCACCAGCAAGAGGACACCGAAGGTCAGCATGAGCTTCGGCATCAGTTTCAGGTTGTTGATCCACGGCATGGGCGTTGCGATCTCCTAAGGCAGACGCGGCCGGGCGCGGGGCCCGGTTGCAACAGCCACGCCGGCACGCTGGCCGGCGCGGTCTGACGGACAGCGGATTACTTGATGTTGGCCAGCTTCAGGCTGGACGGCGAGCTGACTTCGATTTCCGCGCGCGAGGCGTCGCGCTGGATCTTGCCGATCACGCACACGGTCTTGCCTTCCAGGGTTTCCAGCGGGAAGGAGAACTTGCCGCGGTTCTCGCCGGCGATGCGTGCCGAGAAGGTGTGGCGCGGGAAGGCGCCGCCCATGTACAGGAAGGTCGGCTGGCCTTCGGAACCTTCTGCGAAGCGGGCCTTTTCGACCTTGCCGCAGACCATGCCGTCCTTGCCGACGGCGCGCGGTGCCATCTCCGGCGGAATCATCTCGGCCGACTGCGCGAAGGCGGAGGAAGCGGTGGTGGCCAGGACGGCAGCCGAAACGAACGCAAGCAGGGACTTCATCGGGGTGATTCTCCGGGGATGGTGATGGTGGATCCGGCCTTGGCGCGTTCCTGCGCGACCGGCTTCTGTCCCCCTATCGGCGTGGATGAGGGGAACTGAAGGGCTGCGTAACAGAAACGTGAAAAAGGTCCGTTTGCTCAGGCGGCAGCGTCTTCGACGACGTTGGTCTGACCCATGTCGGCGCTGTCCAGCAGGGTTTCGATATCCAGCAGGATCAGCATGCGGTCGTCGTGGGTGCCGATGCCGGAGATGAAGCGGGTGTCGACGGCGGCGCCGAATTCCGGGGTCGGGCGGATCTGCTCGGCCGACAGCGGGATCACGTCGGAGACGCTGTCGACCACGATGCCGACCACGCGGTCTTCCACGTTGAGCACGATCATCACGGTGAAGGCGTCGTAGCGGGCGTCTTCCAGGCGCAGCTTCAGGCGCAGGTCGATCACCGGCACGATGGTGCCGCGCAGGTTGATCACGCCCTTGATGTAGTCCGGGGCATCGGGGACGCGGGTGACGGCGTCGTAGCCGCGGATTTCCTGCACCTTGAGGATGTCCACGCCGTAGTGCTCGGCACCGAGGGTGAAGCTGAGGAATTCGCCATCGGCGCCGGCGGCGGAGCTGTTCTTGTCGTTCATCGAGGGGTCCTGGTTCTGCCGGAAGTGCCGGTGTCAGGCTCGATATCGGCCCCTGGGTGGGGGACTTTAGGCATCTGGTAGTGCCGGCCGCTGGCCGGCAGTTCCTGCATCCACGCATGGCGTGGATCTACCGGGGAGGCATGCATCCACGCATGGCGTGGATCTACCGGGGAGGGATGGCGTGGATCTACTGGGGAGGGGTGGTGCCGGCCGTTGGCCGGCGATTCCTGCATCCACGCATGGCGTGGATCTACTGGCTCCCGCATCCACGGATGGCGTGGATCCGCCGGCTCCTGCATCCACGCGGTTTCGAGGTTGCCGGCCAGCGGCCGGCACTACCCGCCGTGGGGGTGTCAGAGCTCGCCGTTGCGGCGTGCCTTGCGCTGGCGGTCGATGCGGAAGATGTAGCGCTGGATGGCGCTGTCGCCGCCGCGCGGCAGGTCGTCGAAGCGCATGCCGACGCGCTTGACCTCGGTGCCGTTGGGCAGGCGTTGCGGCAGCAGGTTGCAGACCACCAGTTCGATCTGCAGGTCCGGGCCATCGGGCATCGACAGCTGCGCCCGGTAGCGCTGCTGCAGGCTGAAGATGGCGCAGTCGGTGGGCACGGTTACCGCCAGGCCGCCGCCACTGATGTCCACCACCCGCATCGACAAGGCTTCGGCGCGGGCCTCGCCCGGTGGCAGCAGCAATTGCGGTGAGTCGGTGATGGGGGTCTCCAGCCGGTACAGTTCGCGCCGCTGCAGGTGCACCAGTTCATCGGGCAGCGGTGCACGGAACGCCACATGGCCCTCGTTGTCCACGCGCTGCAGGTCATGCAGGCGGAAGCGCACCAGTACCCGTTCCAGCTGGGCGAAGCAGAGCAGGTGGTCGGACTGTTCGGCGGCGCGGTTGGAGGCCTCCTGCGGGCTGCCATCGAGCAGCAGGAAATCCTCGTCGTCGTCCAGTTCAAGCAGGGCGGTGGGGAAGGATCGATCGCGGCCGTCGATATGGGCGTTGATCAGTGATCGCTGGTCGATCAGTGAACGCAGCAGCTGCCGCACCTGGCGGGGGTTGCGGACCAGAAAGCGATCATCCGCGGCATCGGCCGCATGGACTTCGGGCAGTGCAGTGTCGTGGCCGTCGGACATGGAATCTGTGGTCAGGGGCGGGCGCCGACGCGTTTGGGCGCGTGGCTCGAAAGAGGTATCGGCTGCGTTGCGGATTTATGTAGCACCGAACGCACTCGTTTGCTCCGTTGTGCCATGCCCGCGGCGGTCGGGCAAGCGTGGTGCCCGGGCCGGGCATGGCCCGGCGCTGCCTTTCCGCTGACGGGGTGGCGCGCGGCCACCCCGATGCTGCGATCAGAACTCCTGCCAGTCGCCGTCACCGGCCAGGGCCGGCTGCGCAACGGGCTTGCGCACGCGCGCAGGTGCGGCGATGGATGCGGGCGCCGCCCTGCGCGGAGCACTGCTGGCCACGGCCATGGCTGCGCGCGGTATCGCATTGCCCGCGCTCGGTGCGGCCAGGCGGAAGCGTGCGACGGCCTCGCCCAGCTGTGCGGCCTGGTCTTCCATCGCCCGCGCTGCGGCGGTGGCTTCTTCCACCAGCGCGGCGTTCTGCTGGGTGGTTTCGTCCATCTGCACCACGGTCTGGTTGACCTGCTCGATGCCGGCCGACTGTTCCTGCGAGGCGGCGGAGATCTCGGCCATGATGTCGGTCACGCGCTGCACCGACGCGACGATCTCGCCCATGGTGCTGCCGGCCTGGTGGACCAGGCTGGAACCCTCGGCGACCTTGCCGACCGATTCGTCGATCAGCCCCTTGATCTCCTTGGCGGCGGCGGCCGAGCGCTGGGCGAGGGTACGCACTTCGCTGGCGACCACGGCAAAGCCACGGCCCTGTTCGCCGGCACGGGCCGCTTCCACTGCGGCATTCAGCGCCAGGATGTTGGTCTGGAAGGCGATGCCATCGATGACCGAGATGATCTCGGCGATCTTCTTCGAGGAGGCTTCGATGGCCGACATGGTGGTGACCACCTGGCCGACCACTTCACCGCCCTGCGAGGCCACGCCGTGCGCACCGATGGCGAGCTGGTTGGCCTGGCGCGCATGTTCGGCGTTCTGGCGCACGGTGGAGGTCAGTTCCTCCATCGAGGCGGCGGTTTCTTCCAGATTGGCGGCCTGCTGTTCGGTACGGCGCGACAGGTCGCTGTTGCCGGAGGCGATTTCGCCCGAGGCCAGGGTGATGCTCGAGGTGCTGGCCTGGATCTGGCTGACGATCTGGGTCAACTGGGCGACGGTGGTGTTGGCATCGTCACGCATGCGGGCGAACACGCCGTGGAACTGGCCGTCCATGCGTGCGGTCAGGTCGCCCGCGGCGATGGACTGCAGCAGCTGCGACAGCTGGCCAAGATTGCCGTCGGCGACCTCCATCATGCTGTTGAGCTGCTCGATCATCACGCGGAAATCGTGATCGAAGCGCTGCGCATCGCCGCGCTGGCTGAAGTCGCCGGCGGCGGCGGCCGATGCCAGCTGCTGGATCTGCGTGTTGATGGCCAGCAGGCTGGCCTTGGCCGCATCCATCGATTCGTGCAGGATCGCGCGGCTGCCCGGCAACCGGCGCGCATCGGGGGCGAGGTTGCCGGTGGCGTACTGGTTGAGCACGTCGATGGCATCACGGATCGCATCGAGGTGTTCGAAGATCACCGTGTTGATGCCGCCGGCGAGCTGGCCATAGACGCCCGGGAAGTCTTCCGGAATGCGGTGGCTGATATCGGGGCCGGCATGCATCTGTGCCATCAGCTGGGTCTGCTCGGAGAAGCGACGCAGCATCGCGGTCATCTCCGCGGTGGCCGCCAGCATGCGACCCGCCTCATCCTTGCCGGTGGCCTGGGTAGTGACGCTGAGATCGCCGCGGGCGACGGCCTGGATGGCGTGCACGGCCTTGCCCAGCGGGCCGACCACGGCGCGCGAGATGATCACGGCCAGGGTGGCGGCGACCACGACCAGCAGCACGATGGCGGCGATGATGGCCAGCATGCTGTTGCGGTGGGTCGCGTTGGCGTCGTCGATCTTGCCCTGCATCTGGGTTCCCAGCAGCGCACCCAGCGCCTTCAGGTCTTCGAAGGCTTTGCGGCGCAGAGGGCGCGACTGTTCATCGGAAATCTGCCGGGCCGCTTCGCCATCACCGGCGGTGGCCGCTTCGCGCAGCTTGGTATTGGCGGCGAAGTAGCCATCGACGTCAGCCTGCACGGCCTGGTACAGCGTGCGCTCCTTGTCGCCGGACGGCAGCTTGGCATAGGCCGCCAGCTGCTCGCGCACCACTGCAGCGGTGTCGTTCATGCGCTTGTTGTAGTCGGCCACTTTCTCCGGCTGGTCCAGCATGCTGATCTGGGCCAGTTCATAGGTGCGGAACTCACCCAGCTGCGAGCGCACTTCACCGAGGTACTGCACCGATGGAATGTCGTTGGTCGCCATCGAGGTCAGCTTGGCGTTGGCTTCGGACAGGCGGACCAGGGCGAACGCACCCAGCACGACGGTCATCAGGGTGGTCAGGGTGAATCCCACAGTCAGCTTGCGGGCGATGGGCAGATCGTGGAACCACTTCATGCAGGGTGCTCCAGGGTGGGCAGAATACCGGCGGCGGCGCCGCGGGCAAAAGGTCGTTGCAGGAGGGAACGGTGGGGCCGGGTGAAGGATCGGTGACTGCCGTCAACCCGAGATAGCGGCGCAGCTGCGCCGTACTTTATGGACCGATGTCACATTCGCTGGCGTAGGGGAAACCAACGGAAAGCAAGCAGTGGCGGGGCTTTCGCCGTGACGGCGTGGTTTCAGGCGAAACCATGCGCCCGATCAGGTTCACGACGCAGGACGACGGAGTTCACAGTTGCGGGCGCCGCCGCGTTGCGCGTGGGTACGATTGCTGCCTGCGCCCGCGCGCAAACGAAAACCGCCGCCCCGGAGGGCGGCGGTCAGGTACAACGTGTAGCGCAGCTCAGGCGGCCTGCGGCACCCGCAGCGAACGCACCAGGCCGCCGATGTCGACGATCAGGGCAACGCGGCCATCGCCGAGGATGGTGGCACCGGAGACCCCGCCGATGCGGCGGTAGTTGTTCTCGATGTTCTTCACCACGACCTGCTGCTGGCCGACCAGTTCGTCCACTTCCAGCGCGATCTTCTGGCCATCGCCTTCAACCACCACCACCAGCGATTCACTGCCGGGTGCACGCTGGCCATAGCCGTAGTACTCGCTCAGCGACAGGATCGGCAGGTATTCGCCACGCACGCGCAGCACGCGGCCTTCGCCGGCCATGCTGCGGATGTCGTCAGGCTGCGGCTGCAGTGCTTCAAGCACGTAGGCCAGCGGCAGGATCAGGGTTTCGCCGGCCACCGCCACGGTCATGCCGTCGAGGATGGCCAGGGTCAACGGCAGCCGGATCAGCGTACGGGTGCCGGTGCCGAGGCCGCTTTCAATCTGCACCTCGCCACCGAGCGCCTGGATGTTGCGGCGGACCACGTCCATGCCCACGCCACGGCCGGACAGGTCGGTGACCGCGTCGGCGGTGGAGAAGCCGGGCTGGAAGATCAGGTCCCAGACCTGCGAGTCGGTGGGGTTGTCCGGTACGGCCAGGCCGCGTTCCTGCGCCTTGGCCAGGATCTTCTCGCGGTTGAGGCCGCGGCCGTCGTCGCTGACTTCGATGACGATATGACCGCCCTGGTGCGAGGCCGCCAGGGTGATCGTGCCGGTCTCGTCCTTGCCGGCATCGCGACGCACGTCCGGCATTTCCAGGCCGTGGTCGATGGAATTGCGGACCAGATGCACCAGCGGATCGGCGATCTTCTCGATCAGGCCCTTGTCCAGCTCGGTGCCTTCGCCGATGGTGCGCAGGCGCACGTGCTTGCCCAGGCGGCCGGACAGGTCGCGGACCAGACGCGGGAAGCGGCGGAACACTGCGTCGACCGGCAGCATGCGCACGCCGATCACAGCCTCCTGCAGGTCACGGGTATTGCGTTCAAGCAGGTCCAGGCCGGCGAACAGGCTCTCGGCATGCACCGGGTCCAGCGCGTGCGAGACCTGCTTGAGCATGGCCTGGGTGATGACCAGTTCGCCGACCAGGTTGATCAGTGCATCGACCTTGTCGACGCTGACACGGATGGAGGTTTCTGCTTCCTGGCTGGCCCCGGTGCTGGCCGTCGGTGCGGCAGCGGCGGGCGCAGGGGCAGCGACCGGCGCGGCGGCCGGTGCCTGGGTGGCCAGGCTCGGCGGTGCGGCCGGACGGATGTCCAGTTCGCAGTCGTCCAGCACCCAGGCGAAGGTGTCTTCGATCTTGCTGCGCGGCACCTTGCCGACCAGGCCCAGGTCCCACGCCAGGTGGGCTTCAAGCGGGTCGAGCTGGGCGAAGCCGGGCAGGCGATCCATGCGCGCGGCCACCTGCAGCGAACCCAGGTGTTCCAGTTCGCGGATGATGCGCAACGGGTCGTTGCCACTCATGAACAGTGACGGCGCCGGGGTGAAGCCGATCTGCCAGGCTTCCGGCGTGTCGTCCACCTTGCTGGCGGCAGCGGGTGCAGCGGCGGCGGGTGCCTGGCCGGACAGCACCGCTTCCAGGCGCGCCTTCACCGCAGCAACCGCTGCAGGATCGGCGGGCTGGCCGTGCTCGGCCTCGCGCAACAGGGCGCGCAGTACGTCCACCGACGACAGCATCGCATCGACGGCGTTGCCTTCCAGTGCGCGCTTGCCGGCCCGCAGCTCATCGAGCAGCGTTTCCAGCACATGGGTCAGCCCGGCGATGGCATCGAAGCCGAACGTGCCTGCGCCACCCTTGATGGAGTGGGCGGCACGGAACACCGAGTTGATGATCTCCGGGTCCTGTTGTCCCGATTCCAGGGCCAGCAGGCCAGCCTCCATGGCGTCGAGGCCTTCGCGGCTCTCCTCGAAGAAGGTGGCGTGGAAGCGTTGCAGGTCCATGCTCATGGCAGTGGCGATCCGGAAGCGAAGAGGGGGAGCAGTGCGGGGCGATCAGCCCAGCACTTTCTGCACGGTGGCGACCAGCTGTTCGGGATTGAACGGCTTGACCAGCCAGCCGGTGGCACCGGCGGCCTTGCCTTCGGACTTCTTGTCCGCTGCCGACTCGGTGGTCAGCATCAGCATCGGCGTGAACTTGTAGTCCGGCAGCTGGCGCAGTTCGCGGATCAGCGCGATGCCGTCCATGTTCGGCATGTTGACGTCGGTGACCACCGCATTGAAGCGCTGGCCCTTGGCACGTCCGAGCGCGACCGCGCCGTCTTCAGCTTCTTCGACGGCAAAACCGGCCGAGGTGAGGGCGAAGGAAACCATCTGGCGCATCGACGCCGAATCGTCCACCACCAAGATACGTGCGCTCATGCAGCGTTCTCCACAGATTTCAGGTTGTCATGGGGTACGTCCAGGCCCAGGGCCTGGGTGACGCCCAACAGGCGTGCAGCGTCACGGAAGGTTGCAGTGCAACCGTGGAAGCCGGTGCCCAGGCCTGCCTCGCGGCGGGCCTGCACGAAGGCGCACAGCACCTGCACGCTGGCGGTGTGGATGCGGCCGACCTGGCTTGCATCCAGGGTCAGCTCGCCTGCTTCCGCCACCAAGGGCGAAAGGCGGTTCTTGAGCTCGGTGCTGCTCTCGATGCCGAGATCCTCACCCAGTTCGACAGTGCTCATCGTTGCTCCGGACAAACGGTTCCAGCATTCATAACGGCACCGTGGGGCGGTTCTTTAGGGGTATCGGCGCGAAGCGCCGATTCAGAGCACGGATTCACCCCAGCAGCTGCGTGGCGTCGAGCAGGATCATCGGCCGCTGGCTGATGCGGGCCACGCCGCGGAACAGTTCATTGGAGATCTGGCAGATGCGGGCGGTATCGGGTGGCTCGATCTGCGAGTCGGTCAGGTTGGCGACGTCCTCCACGGCCGACACACGCAGGCCCAGGGTCTCGCCGTTCTCCTCAAGCACGACGATGCGGGTCTGCGCGTCATCCTCGGCGGAGGCCGCGCCCAGGTGCAGGCCGAGATCCATCACCGGCACCACCTGGCCACGCAGGTTCATGATGCCGAGCATTTCCGGGGCAGTGCCGCGCAGTGGCAGCAACGGCACCGGCAGCACCACTTCCTGCACCTTCAGCAGTTCCAGCGCATAGGCCTGGGTGCCACAGCGCAGGCGCAGCCAGCGCGACGTGCGTTCGCCGGCGCGGCGGTTCTGCGGATGCGGGCTGCTGGCGGGCTGATGCGCCTGGGCCTGCAGCTCCTGCCAGGAACCGGGGCGGTTGCTGGAGGGGGTGTCCACCGCGAACTGCGGCGGCGGTGCGACAGCGGCGCGGGTCATCGATGGCATCGGTGCTGGTGCGGGGCGCGCGGCGGCCTTGGCAACGGCCGGCGCAGCGATGTCAGCAACCACTTCGCCGTCGGCGGCGGCTTCGAAGGCGGCCTGCAATCCGGGGCTGTCGGTGTGCGCCAGGCTGTCGGCGGCGTCGGTTTCGTAGATCACTTCGTCCGGCAGGTCATCCCAGGTGGGTTCCGGCGCGGGCGGTGCGACAGCGACAGTGGCCACGGGCGCGGTTTCATGGACGACCTCGGCCGGCAGGTCATCCCAGGTGGGCTCGCGCTCTGTGTCGACCGCAGGCACGTTGGCGGCGTCGAAAGCAGCCTCCAAGGCCGCATCATCATTGGCCGGAGCGGTTGCGGCGGCGTCGGTTTCGTAGATCACTTCGGCCGGCAGATCGTCCCAGGTTGGCTCGCGCCCGGTATCGGCCGCAGGCGTGGCAACGGCGTCGAAGGCGGCTTCCAGCGCCGCATCATCATTGGCCGGGGCCACTGCGACGGCGTCGGTTTCGTAGATCACTTCGGCCGGCAGATCGTCCCAGGTCGGCTCGCGCCCGGTGTCGGCCGCAGGCGTGGCAGCCGCGTCGAATACGGCTTCGAGCGAAGCATCGTCGTTGGCCGGGGCCACTGCGACGGCGTCGGTTTCGTAGATCACTTCGGCCGGCAGATCATCCCAGGTCGGCTCGCGCTCGCCGTCGGCTGCTGCGCTCGTCGGGCGTGGCGCGGCATCAGTGGCGACCGGTGCGACGGCAATGTCGCCGAGCAGTTCGTCCAGATAGTCGTCCAGCATGCCGGTGGTGTTCATGCCGCCTGCTCCAGGGCACGTGCGTCCTCACCGAGGATCCAGTTCAACGCACGCCGATAGGCTGCCAGGCCGCGTCCCGGGTAGTCCTCACCGATGCTCGGCAGGGTCAGGCCGGCCGCGTTGCTGATGCGGGTGTCGATCGGAATCGCGTCTTCCCAGACGCGGCTCGCGTGGCGGTCCTGCATGGCGCGCAGCGATTCATTGCCGGTGCGGGTGCGGCGGTCGAACAGCGTCGGCAGGATCGAGATCGGCAGCGGCCGGCGGCGCGAACGCTCGACCATCTCGCCGGTGCGGACCATGCCATCCAGGCCGTGCAGGGCCAACGGCTCGGCCTGGGTGGGAATGATCAGCCGATCGGCCGCGGCCAGTGCGTTGATCATCAGCAGGCCCAGGGTCGGTGCGCAGTCCAGCAGGATGTAGTCGTGCTGGCCCTGGTGGCGGGCAAGCGCGTTCTGCAGGGCCAGGCCGAGGCCGGGCTGGTTGGCGCTGCGTCGTTCCAGCGTGGCCAGCGAGGCCTGCGCGCACACGTAATCGAGTCCGCCGATGTTGCTGGCATGGCTGAGCGCGGACAGGTCGGCCGGCGGTGCGGCGAACAGTTCCAGCACGCCGGCCGGTGCCGGCTCGATCGGCACGCCGAAGGCGCGGGTCAGCGAGGCATGTGGATCGAGATCGATCAGCAGCACGCGGTGGCCGAGCGCGGCCAGGCCGCGACCGAGGGCGAGGGTGGTGGTGGTCTTGCCGACTCCGCCCTTCTGGTTGGCGACTGCCCAGATGCGCATCGGATTACTCCTTCATTGCCGGGGGAACGGCGGCGCCGACACGGCTGCCAGCCGGCACCGGTGGCAACTGCACCGGTGCGATGGGGGAAGTGGGGGTGGTGGCCGGTGCTGCGGCGGCCTGTTCGCTGGCGCCGCGGGCAGTGCCGGTGGCGGCATTCAGGCGTTCGCCGAGCGGGTCCACCGAATGACTGGTGTCGGCCAGGATGATGACCATCACCCGCCGGTTGCGATTGCGGCCCTGTGCGCTGTCGTTGTCTTCGCGGGGGCGGAACTGGCCGTAGCCGACCATCGCCAGCCGCGACGGCTGCAGCCCCTGGTCGGCAAACAGATGCACCACGCTGGCCGCGCGCCCGGCCGACAGTTCCCAGTTGGACGGGAAGGTGGCAGTGGCAATCGGCATGTTGTCTGTGTGGCCTTCCACGCGCACGCTGTTGGGCACGTCGCGCAGCACACCGGCCAGGCTGGCCAGGGTGTCGCGCGCATGCACGTCCAGCGCCGCCGAGCCGGTCGGGAACAGGATGTCGCTGTTGATCTCCACTTCGATCCACAGCTCGGTGCGGCGCACGCTGATCATGCCGCGGTCGATCAGTGGCGCCAGCGCGGCGGTCAGGCGATCGGCGATGCTGTTGAGCTGGCGCTCGGCACGCGCGATCTGTTCCTGGTTGTGCACCGACACCGGCATGCGCATCTGCGAGGCCATCGCCGGCAGCAGGGTGGGGTCGTGCGAGGGCGCGGGAGCGGACGGCCCGATCTTGGTGCCGGACTTGATCACCGACGGGCTGTCCCAGCCGCCGCCCTGCACCTGCTTGTTGCCCACCTGCACCGGATTGATGGTGCGCGGCGCACCACCGAAGGCATCGGTGAGGGCGTCGGCCATGATCCGGTACTTGCCCTCGTTGACTGAGGAGATCGCGTACATGACCACGAAGAAGGCGAGCAGCAGCGTCATCAGGTCGGCATAGGGGATGGCCCATGCCTCGTGATTGGCGTGCTCTTCGTGGTGCTTGCGGCGGGCCATGTCAGTGCAGGAAGCCGGAGAGGTTGGTTTCGATGTTGCGCGGGTTCTCGCCCTGGGCAATCGAGATCAGGCCTTCGATGACCATTTCGCGGTCGCGGCTGGAATGGGCGATGACGCCCTTCAGCTTGGCGGCGATGGGCAGGAACAGCAGGTTGGCCGAGGCGATGCCGTAGATGGTGGCGGTGAACGCGGCGGCGATGCCGTGGCCGAGCTTGCTCGGGTCGGCGAGGTTCTTCATCACCGCGATCAGGCCGAGCACGGCGCCGATGATGCCCAGCGTGGGTGCATAGATGCCCATGCTTTCAAACACCTTGGCAGCGGCCTGGTCCTGGTGCTCCTGGCTGCCCAGTTCGATCTCCAGCATGTGCCGGATCGATTCGGGTTCAACGCCGTCCACCAGCAGCTGCAGGCCCTTGCGCAGGAACGGGTCCTGCTGCGCTTCCACCTGCGATTCCAGGCCGAGCAGGCCCTGGCGGCGGGCGATGTTGCTCCATTCCACGATCTGCTGGATCAGTTCGCGACGGTCGCTGTGCGGCGGCCGCACGACCCAGCGCACGATCTTGAAGGCGTGCTTGAACACCGCTGGCGAGGTGTGCAGCAGGATGGCGGCGATGGTGCCGACGATGACGATCACGAACGCCGCAGGCGACCACAACGACGCCAGGCCGGCGCCCTTGAGGATGCTGCCACCGACCAGCGAGGCCAGGGCGAGGAAAAGTCCAATGAGGCTGAGTCTATCCATGGGTCCGGTATCGGCTTGTATGAATGGGACTTGAGACACCGGTAGGTCGTGTACAGACGGTAGTCACAGTTTTGGGGTCGCCGGGCATGGCCCGGCGCTACCCTGCGGGGCCGTTTCCGGTAGCGCCGGGCCATGCCCGGCGGGCTTCAGCGCAGCCCGTCCACGTCCAGGATCAGCGCCATGCGACCATCGCCGATCAGGGTTGCACCGGCATAACCACGCAGGCCGCGCAGGGCCTTGGGCAGTGGCTTGATGACCACTTCCTCACGCCCGCGCACCTGGTCCACCACCAGCCCGAAGCGTGCTTCACCGGCCTGCAGCACGACGATGGTCAGCAGGGGCGAGGTGGCCGGCGTCACATCCAGCCATTGCCGCAGGTCGACCAGCGCCAGCGTGTGCGAGCGGCGGTCGAGCACGGCGCGGCCGTCGAACCAGCCCAACGAGGTGCGCGGCGCATGCAGCACTTCCATCACACGGGCCAGCGGCAGTGCGTAGACGTCTTCGCCGGCCTGCACCAGCAGGGTCGGCAGGATCGCCAGGGTCAGCGGTACGCGGATCATGAAACGGCTGCCGCGGCCCAGTTCCGACTGGATCTGGATCTGCCCGCTCAGCTCGCGGATGCGCGACTGCACCACGTCCATGCCGACGCCGCGGCCGGAAATGTCGGTGACCTGCTGCTTGGTCGAGAACCCTGGCAGGAACACTAGGTGCAGGCATTCCTCGCTGCTCAGGCGGGCGGCGGCTTCCGGATCGATCAGGCCCTTCTCGCGCGCCTTGGCGCGCAGTTTTTCCGGATCGATGCCGGCGCCATCGTCCTGCACTTCGATGCTGACGTAGTCGCCTTCCTGCTGTGCCGACAGGCGCACGTGACCCATCCGCGGCTTGCCCTGCGCTTCGCGCAGGTCAGGCATTTCCACGCCATGGTCGATGGCGTTGCGGACCAGGTGCACCAGCGGGTCGGCCAACGCTTCGACCAGGTTGCGGTCGAGCTCGGTTTCGGCGCCGATCAGTTCCAGGTCCACTTCCTTCTTCAGCGAACGCGCAACGTCGCGCGCCACCTTCGGGAAGCGCGAGAACACCTTGCCGACCGGCTGCATGCGGGTGCGCATCACCGCCGACTGCAGGCGGGCGGTGGCGATATCCAGCGTGGACACGGCGCGGTCCAGCTCTTCATCGCGCAGGCGCGCGCGCAGCGTCTTCAACCGGTTTCGTGACAGCACCAGTTCGCCGATCAGGTTGACGATGGCGTCCAGGCGCTTGGTGTCCACGCGCACGGTGTGTTCGGCTTCGGCGACAGGCTTGTTGGGTGCGGGCTTGGCAGCGGGCGGGGCCGGCGAGGGCGCCGGTCGCGGTGCCGGTGCCGCAACAGCCGCCGCGGTGGTGTTGCTGCCCGGGGCGGCGCCGCCATGCAGCTGGTCGAGCAATGCCTCGAACTCGTCCTCGCTGATCATGTCGTCGGCCTTCTTCGCCGCCGCCACGGTTGTCGGCGCCTTGCCGCCATGCAGCTGGTCGAGCAGGGCCTCGAATTCGTCGTCGGTGATCAGGTCGCCGCCGCCCGCACCCGGCGTCGCGGCCGCAGGCGCGGCAGCGCCGCCGCCATGCACGTCGAACTGGGCGACCAGTTCGGGCGGGGCAAAGCCCGGCTCGGTGCCCGAAGACACCGCGTCAAGCATCGATTGCAGGTAATCCAGTGACTGCTGGGCGGCATCGAAGTGATGCGCCTGCAGGACGGCCTGGCCGGCGCGTGCGGCGCCCAGCGCTTCCTCGGCGGCGTGGCACAGCTCGACCATTGCGGTGATGCCGAGGAAACCTGCGCCGCCCTTCAGCGTGTGGTAGCCGCGGAACACCGCGTTGAGCTGTTCATTGTCCTGCGGTGCCTGTTCCAGCGACACCAGCTGTTCGCCGAGGCGATCCAGGATCTCCTGGGCCTCGATGATGAAATCGGCAGTGATGTCGTCGGCTACTGCGCCCATGGTTACAGCCCCAGATCCGACAACAGGTCGTCGGCGTCGTTCTGCGAGACCGCATGGCGGTCCAGTCCCTTCAGTGCCGGCCCAGCCAGTTCCGGATCGGTGCGATGCTGCTCCGGCGGCAGGCCGAGCGCGCCGAAGCCTTCGTGCACGCGGCGGACGATGCCCACCACGCGACGGATGATCTGCCCGGTCAGGTCCTGGTAGCTCTGGGTCAGGGCGATCTCGGTGAGGTTGTGGCGGATGCGGTCGAGCTGCACGTCCTGGCCCGGCTGCAGGCCGTCGGCGCGCAGCTGTTCGGTCAGGCTGCGGCACTCTTCGGCCAGGTCCAGGGTGCGGTGGGTGGCCTGTTCGGTCATCGCCACCACGTGGTCCAGGCGCGCGCAGGCATCGTCCAGCTCGCCGGCTTCATCGGGCACGGTCGGCAGTTCGCCCAGCGCCTGGCCCAGCTCGCGGGCCAGCCGCGAAAGGCCGCTCATCATCGGCTGGGTGCGCAGCGCGACCAGGCCGTCGATGCGCTTGCGCCATGCCGCCTCGTCGCCGGATTCCAGTGCATCCAGGGCTTCCTGCAGGCGCAGGGCGAGGGCGCTCTTGTCGACCGTGGTATCCATCAAGCGCTGGCCGCCAGGCGTTCGAAGATCTTGCCGAGCTTCTCTTCCAGCGTCTGTGCGGTGAACGGCTTGATGATGTAACCGTTCACGCCGTTCTGCGCCGCTTCGATGATCTGCTCGCGCTTGGCTTCGGCAGTCACCATCAGCACCGGCAGGGTCTTCAGCTTGGCATCGGCACGGATGGCCTTGAGCAGTTCGATGCCGGTCATCACCGGCATGTTCCAGTCGGTGACCACGAAGTCGAACGGCTGGCTCTGCAGCAGCGACAGCGCGGCATGCCCGTCCTCGGCTTCGGCGGTATTGGTGAAGCCCAGATCGCCCAGCAGGTTCTTGACGATACGACGCATGGTCGAGAAGTCGTCGACGATCAGGATGCGCATGTTCTTGTTCAAAGCAGAGTTCCTTTGTTGATCAGCTCTCGAGGCCGGCGTCGGCCGCCTCGAAAATCTTCAGTCGGCCACGCAGGCGCAGGACCGCCTGGCCGTGGATCTGGCAGACCCGCGACTCGCTCACGCCGAGCACTGCGCCGATCTCTTTCAGGTTCAGTTCCTGCTCGTAGTAGAGCGACAGCACCAGCTGTTCGCGCTCGGGCAGGTGGCCGATGGCATTGCCCAGCTCGCGGCCGAATTCACCGCGCTCCAGCACCTGCTGCGGGGTCGGGCCGCCCTGGGCGACGGTGTCCAGCTCGCCCTGGTCTTCAATGCGCGACTCCAGGCTCAGTACCTGGCCGCGCGAGGCGTCCTCCATCAGGCGCAGGTACTCGGGCAGCGGCATCTCCATCGCCGCGGCCACTTCGGTGGCGCTGGCGGCGCGGCCGGTGCTCTGCTCCAGGCGGCGGATGGTGGCCGCAGCGTCACGTGCACGGCGGTGCACCGAACGCGGTACCCAGTCGCCACGACGGATCTCATCGATCATCGAACCGCGGATGCGGATCGAGGCGTAGGTCTCGAACGAGGCACCCTGGTCGGCGTCGTAGCTGCGCGAGGCTTCGATCAGGCCCATCATGCCGGCCTGGATCAGGTCGTCCACCTCAACGCTGGCCGGCAGGCGTGCGGCCAGATGGTGGGCGATGCGCCGCACCAGGTCCGAGTGCTGGGCGATGACCTCGTTGGCCGCCGTGCGCTGGACCTCTCTGTACTGGGCGGCGCCTTTCATGCTGCCACCCCGCGCTGCTTGATGATGCGTTCGAGGAAGAACTCGACGCCACCGCGCGGCTCGGTCGGTGCCTGCCAGCGGGCGGTGCGGCGGGCGATCTCGGTGATCGCCAGTGCCGACGGGCTGGACGGATAGGCCTTCACCACCGGCTGCTGGCGCTGCACCGACAGGCGCAGCCAGTCGTCCTGCGGCACGCAGCCGAGGTAGTTCAGCGAGACATCGGCGAGGAATTTCTCGCAGACGCGGGTCAGCTTCTCGTACAGCACGCGGCCTTCGTTGGGGTCGCGCACCATGTTGGCCACCACCTGGATGCGGTCCACGCCACGTTCGCGTGACAGCACCTTGATCAGCGCATAGGCGTCGGTGATCGAGGCCGGTTCATCACAGACCACCACCACGGTGTCCTGCGCGGCCTGGCAGAAGGTCAGCACGCCATCGGTGATGCCGGCGGCGGTGTCCACCACCATGATGTCCAGCTCGCGCTCCAGTTCGGAGAACACGTTGACCAGGCCGACATGCTCGGCCGGGGCCAGCTCGGCCATGTGCCGGCGGCCGGACGCAGCCGGTACCACCAGCACGCCGTTCGGGCCTTCGATGATCACGTCATCCAGGCTGCAGCGGCCAGCGACCAGGTCGGCCAGGGTGTTGGTGGGGCTCAGGCCCAGGATCACGTCGATGTTGGCCAGGCCCAGGTCGGCGTCCAGCAACAGGGTGCGTTTGCCCATTCCCGCAAGCGCCACGGCCAGGTTGGCCGATACGTTGGTCTTGCCGACGCCGCCCTTGCCGCCGGTCACGGCAATCGTGCGCACAGGGCCGAGCGGCTCGCTGCGGGTCGCCGTCAGCGGGAAGGTGGTGGTCAGCTTGGCGTACTCACGCGACGGCATGGTTCAACTCCGGGTTGCAGGGCATATCGGCCGCGCGGCGCAAATCTTCAAGGCGAAGTACAAGATTGGCTGCACTGGCCCGGTGCAGGTCGTCCGGGACGTCCTGGCCATCGGTCACCCAGGTGATCGGCAGCTTGTGGTCCACCGCCACCGACAGGGCGTTGCCGAAGCGGCCGGTCTCGTCCAGCTTGCTCAGCACCAGGCCCTGCAGGTTGGCCGCGCCGAAGCGGCGGACCACTTCGTCCATGTCGCCGAAGCTGGTGTTGGCCGGCAGTACCAGCAGGGTGCGGACTTGGCGGGCGGCGCGCAGCCACTGCAGCTGGGCGGCCAGCGCACGGTCGCGCGGGCCCAGGCCGGCGGTGTCGATCAGCACCAGCTTGTAGTCCTTCAGGCGTTCCAGCAGCTGGTCCAGGTCGGTGCCGCTGTTGGCCTCGTGCACGGCGATGCCGAGCTGGCGGCCGTAGCCGTACAGCTGTTCGCGGGCGCCGATGCGCATCGTATCGGTGGTGACCAGGGCGACGTCGCGGGCGGCATGGGCTTCGGCGAAGCGCGAGGCCAGCTTGGCGATGGTGGTGGTCTTGCCGGCGCCGGTCGGGCCGACCAGGGCGATCACGCCGCCTTCCTCCATCGGATCGACCGGGGCGATCGGCAGCTTGCGCGAGATCAGCCCCAGCATCAGGCCGCGGCCGCGATGCGCTTCGGTTTCCAGCGGGATCTGCATGGCCACGTCGCGGGCGATGCCGGCGTCGAAGCCGTACTCGTCCATCAGGTCCAGCGCGGTGGCACGCACCGGGCTGCCGCGCAGGCGCTCGTCGGTGAAGCGGTTCATCTCGCGCTCGATCACCTGGCGCATGCCGGCCACTTCCTGGCGCAGGTGGCGGATCTCGGCGTCATCGGCGACCAGGGTCAGCGCGGGTGCTGGCGCCAGCGCCGGCATCGGTGCCGGTGCAGCCTCGGTCGGCTGCACGGCAACCTGCGCGTGTGAGGCTTCGTCTTCGGGTGCCGTGGTGGCCTGGAGGGCAACCGGCAACGGCGGCGGCGTCACTGCCGGCATCTGCGCGCTGTCTTCCAGCGGCGGGTCGATCTGGAAGCGGGCGCGGTTCACCGGCGCGGCTGCCGCAGGCGAGGGTGAGGGCGCCACGATGGCGTCGGCGAACGGGG
Source organism: Stenotrophomonas sp. OVS01A (assembly GCF_019969775.1). Taxonomy (NCBI): domain Bacteria; kingdom Pseudomonadati; phylum Pseudomonadota; class Gammaproteobacteria; order Lysobacterales; family Lysobacteraceae; genus Stenotrophomonas; species Stenotrophomonas sp. OVS01A. The sequence goes on from NZ_JAHXYV010000001.1 coordinate 1,355,712, forward strand.
CGAAGATCTGTTCCGGCAGCGTCGATTCATTGACGGCGGCGCGCGCCAGGGTGGCGGCGAAGCCGGTGCTGCCACGCGTCGGCACGATCTCGTCGGCGCTGTCCAGGGTGCGGCCGGTAGCGCCGACGGCGGCGCGGGCGAGGGCGGCAACGGCCGAGGTGGTGGCGGCCACCGGCTCCGGTGCCGGGGTGCTGCTACGGCGGCGGGTGACTGCGGCGATCACTGCGTCGGCGGCGCTACGCGGCTTCGGCGCGGGCGGCGGTGCCACGTCGCGGCGCGACGCTTCCAGGGCGCGCTGCACGGCGCTCTCATCGTAGTTGGCGGCGGCCACGATCTCGATGCCTTCCTCGATCCGGCGGTTGGACAGGATCACGGCATCAGGACCATGTTCCTTGCGCACCAGGTTCATAGCCGAGCGCATGTCGGCGGCGACGAATCGTTTGATTTTCATGCTGTGGTCACGGGACGAAGTCGGCGGAGTGGCGGTCGGAGAACGCGGATGGTCGGTGGTCTGCACGGTTCGGGTTCCCCTTGGAATCTGTCTGTTGCGGGTGTTTGAAAGTGGTGTCTGTTTTCTGGCGCGCTGCAGGGCGGCGTCAGCTGATCGTTCCGACCAGCTTCAGGCGCTTGTCCTCCGGCACCTCGCTGTACGCCAGGACCGACAGCGACGGAACGCTGTGGCGGACCAGGCGGGCCAGCGCGGCTCGCACCGGGCCAGGTACCAGCACCACCGCGGGCTCGTTGCGGGCTTCCTGCTTGCTGACACATTCGGCCAGGCTCTGGTGCAGTCGCTCAGCGAGTCCGGGTTCCAGCGCGGCGCCGTTGCCCTGCGTGGACTCCTGCAAGACACGTTCCAATTGCGGGTTGAGGGTGAACACCGGCAGCTCCGCCGACATTCCGGCGATCTCCTGCACGATGAAGCGGCCCAGTGCGGTGCGCACGGCGGCGGTCAGCGTGGCCGGGTCCTGGCTGTGCGGGGCGTGTTCGACCAGTGCTTCGGCGATCTTGCGCAGCTGGCGGATCGGAATGCGCTCGACCAGCAGGTTCTGCAGCACGCGCACCACCGCCGACAGCGGCAGCGCCTTCGGCGTCAGATCTTCGACGAGCTTGGGCGCGCTCTTGGCCAGGTTGGCCAGCAGGTGCTGCACTTCCTCGTGGCCGAGCAGTTCCGGTGCGTGCTCGCGGATCAGGTGCGAAAGGTGGGTGGCCACCACCGTGGCCGGGTCGACCACGGTATAGCCCAGGGTTTCGGCCTGGGCGCGCTGGTGTGGCTGGATCCAGGTCGCGTCCAGTCCGAAGGCCGGGTCCTTGCCGGCGATGCCTTCCAGCGGACCGAGGGCACTGCCCGGGTCCAGCGCCAGTTCGCGGTCGGGATGGATCTCGGCAGTGGCCACCGGCACGCCATGCACCAGTACCCGGTAGCCGTTGGCCGGCAGTTCCAGGTTGTCGCGGATGTGGACCGAGGGAATCAGGAAGCCGACGTCCTGGGTCAGCTTGCGGCGCACGCCCTTGATGCGCGGCATCAGCTCGCCGCCCTGGTTGCTGTCCACCAGCGAAATCAATCGATAGCCCACTTCCAGGCCCAGCGGATCGACCGGGCGCAGCTCGTCCCAGCTCAGTTCCGCGGTGGGTGCGGGGGCAGCGGGGCGGCCCAGCGCGTTCAGTGCGTTGGTGTCGCCTGCAGCGGTGTCGGCCTGCGCCGGCACCAGGCCCTTGCGGTACACCTTCCAGGCGATGAAGCCGAGGATGGCCGCCAGCGTCAGGAAAGCGACGTTGGGCATGCCCGGCACCAGGCCGACCACGCCGAGGATGCCGGCGGTGATGGCCAGCGCACGGTACTGGCCGAACACCTGGCCGGTCATCGCCTGCGCCATGTCCTGCGAGCGCGAGGCACGGGTAACCAGCATCGCCACCGCGCTGGAGACCAGCAGCGCCGGCAGCTGCGCCACCAGGCCGTCACCGATCGACAGCAGGGTGTAGGTGGCGGCGGCATCGCCGAACGGCATGCCATGCTGCAGCACGCCCACGGCCAGGCCGCCCAGCATGTTGATGAACAGGATCAGGATGCCGGCGATCGCGTCGCCGCGGATGAACTTGCTGGCACCGTCCATCGCACCGTAGAAGTCGGCTTCCTCGCGTACTTCCTCGCGGCGCAGCTTGGCTTCCTCGCGCGTCAGCAAACCGGCGTTGAGGTCGGCGTCGATCGCCATCTGCTTGCCGGGCATGGCGTCAAGGATGAAGCGCGCGGTCACTTCCGAGACGCGGCCGGCGCCCTTGGTGATGACCACGAAATTGATGATGGTCAGGATCGCGAACACCACGATGCCGACGGCGTAGTTGCCGCCGATCACGAACTCACCGAATGCGGCGATCACCTTGCCGGCCGCTTCGTGGCCGTTCTGGCCGTTGAGCAGGATCACGCGGGTGGAGGCCACGTTCAGCGCCAGCCGCAGCATGGTGGTGATCAGCAGCACGATCGGGAAGATGGTGAAGTCCAGCGGGCGCTTCACGTAGACCACTGCCAGCAGCACCATCAGCGAGATGGCGATGTTGAAGGTGAACAGTGCGTCGAGCACCGGCGCGGCCAGCGGCACCACGACCATGGCCAGCAGGGCCAGCACGATCAGCGGCGCGCCAAGGCCCTGGCGGATCATTTCAAGCGCGCGGCGGGTATTGAAGCTGGATGCCTGGGCGCTCATGGACGGCCCCCGTTGCCGAACTCATCAACCTGGATGTGCGGCGTGGACGGCATCGGGCCGGTCCGCCAGCTGCGCAGCTGGTAGACGTAAGAGAGGACCTGGGCGACGGCTGAATACAGTCTCACGGGGATTTCCTTGCCGAGTTGGCCTTCCCGATACAAGGCGCGTGCCAAAGGCGGGGCAGAGACGATGGCGACCTTGTTGCCGTCGGCCACTTCACGGATGCGCAGGGCGGTTTCATCCACGCCCAGGGCGACCACGGTGGGGGCATTCATGGCCCCGCCTTCGTACTTCAGGGCCACCGCGTAGTGGGTGGGGTTGACCACCACCACGTCGGCAGTGGGGACCGCCTCCATCATCCGGCGGTTGGCCATCTGCTGCTGCAGCTGGCGGATGCGGCCCTTCACTTCCGGGCTGCCTTCGCTTTCCTTCATCTCCCGGCGCAGCTCCTCGCGGGTCATCTTCAGCTTGCGCATCCAGTTCCAGCGCTGGTACGGCGCGTCGATGGCGGCCAGCACCAGCATCGCCCCGGCGGTGGCCAGCAGCAGCCGCAGGGTGAAGCCCAGTCCGTCGCCGATGGCGGTTTCCAGCGGCTGGTGGATCAGCCCGCGCAGGGTGTTGAAGCTGGTCCATACGACCATGCCGGCGGCGACGCCGACGAAGGCCACCCGCAGCAGCGACTTGATGAACTCGGCGATGGCTTCGGGGCCATACAGGCGCTTGAGCCCGCTCATCGGGTTCATGCGGTTGATGTCGGGCATCATCGCCTTGGCCGACCAGCGCAGGCCGCCCATCACCACCGGCGCCAGGAAACTGGCCAGCAGGCAGACCAGCACCAGCGGGGCGATCACCCACATCAGCTGCAGCAGCAGGTCGCCGAAGTGGCCGAACAGCGCCTTCGGGTGCTGGCGCAGGCTCTGTTCGGGGCTGAGCGCATGGCGCATCCAGGCGCTGGCGCCGCTGGCCATCGAGCCGCTCATGGCCATCACCGCGATCACCCCGGCGCCGAACACGGCGGCCGTGCCCAGTTCACGCGAGCGCGGCAGGTTGCCCTGTTCGCGGGCGTCGCGCAGGCGTTTTTCTGTCGGTTGTTCGGTTTTTTCGCCGGCGGATTCGTTCTCGGACATCACAGGCACTGCAGCAGGGGATGCCGGAGTGCGTGCAAGATTCGTTCCGTTACGGGTGCATGTGCCAACCGCAGTTGGCGCCTGCCGGAGCAGGTACCGGTAGCGCCGGGCCATGCCCGGCGAGCGGGCAGCCTGGATCATTGCATCCGCCGGGCATGGCCCGGCGCTACCCCGGGGGCCGGTCCTGCGGGCTCTGCGCCAGTTCCACCCGTGGCCGCGGCAGGTCGTGCAGCTGCATGAAGCGGGCCGCGTCCACTGGCCGGCCCAGCAGGAAGCCCTGCAGGTAGTCGCAGCCGAGGCGCTCCAGGTAGGCGCGCTGCGCGGCGGTCTCCACGCCCTCGGCCACGATGTCCATGTCCAGCGCATGGCCCAGCGCAACGATGGCCGACACGATCACCACGTCTTCGGCGCTGTGTTCCAGGTCGCGCACGAATGCGTGGTCGATCTTGATTTCGGTGGCCGGCAGGCGCTTGAGGTACAGCAGGCTGGAGTAGCCGGTGCCGAAATCATCGATCGAGATGCCCACGCCCAGGGCGGAGAAACTCTGCAGCAGGCGCAGGCTGGTATCGGTATCGCGCATCACCGTACTTTCGGTGATCTCCAGCACCAGGTTGCGCGGGGCGATCGCGTAGCGCTCGATCACCTCGCGCACGTCCTGCAGCAGGTGCGGCGAACTGAACTGCACCGGTGACAGGTTCACCGACATCGTCCAGCTTTCATGGCCGGCATCGTGCCAGTGGCGCAGCTGCTGGCAGGCCTGGTCCAGCGCCCAGCGGCCGATCTCGTTGATCGCGCCACTGCGCTCGGCCAGGCGGATGAAGCGGTCCGGCGGAATCAGGCCCTGTTCCGGATGACGCCAGCGGATGAGCGCTTCGGCGCCAGCCACCTTCTGCGTAGCCACGCGGATCTTCGGCTGGTAATGCAGGAACAGCTGCTCGCTGCCGATCGCGCGGCGCAGGTCGGCCAGCAGGCGGAACTGCTGCTCGGCGCTGTCGTTCATCCAGTCGGCGAACAGCACGAACGCATTGCGGCCCGACTCCTTGGCCTGGTACATCGCGGCATCGGCGAAGGCCATCAGCTGGCGTTCGCTGGCGGCATGGTCGGGGCAGATCGCGATGCCGATGCTGGCGCTCACCTGCAGCTCGTGGTCCGGCAGCAGCGGGCCGCTGCCCACCGCCTGCAGGATGCGCCGGGCCAGGGTCGGCAGGTCCTCGTCCTGTTCGATGCGCACCACCAGCACGAATTCGTCGCCGCCCAGCCGTGCCAGCATGTCGTGCGGCCGCAGCAGCTGGCGGGTGCGTTCTGCCACGGCCACCAGCAGCGCATCGCCGGCCTGGTGGCCATAGGCATCGTTGACCTGCTTGAAGCCATCCAGATCCATGAACATCACCGCGAAGCGGCTGCCGCCCTGTTCGGCCTCGGCCAGGGCCTGCAGGATGCGCCGCTGCAGCAGCAGCCGGTTCGGCAGGCGGGTGAGCGGGTCGTGCAGCGCGGCCTGGGTCAGTTCCTGCTGGGCGTCGGTCAAGGAGGTGCTGAGCAGCGAATTGCGCAGGCGCAACAGCTGCGCCTCCACCCGCTGGTCCAGCCAGGACACCACCAGCACCACCGCCAGGATCGCCACGGTCAGGACCACCACCAGCATCGCCAGCCAGTTGTTCTGCAGGCCATCGCCCACCGCTGCGCCGCAGACGCTGCCTTCCGGGAAGCGGGCGGCGGCCATGCCGGTGTAGTGCATGCCGACGATGGCCAGGCCGAGCAGGCCGGCGGCGGCCAGGCGGTCGCCGATGCGGGTGTGCTGTGCGCGCAGGCGGAAGGCCACGTACAAGGCAGTCCACGACGCGGCCACGGCGACCAGCAGCGACAGCAGCAGCCACACCGGCTGGTAGTCGATGCCCGGTTGCATGCGCATCGCGGCCATGCCCACGTAGTGCATGCTGGCGATGCCGCTGCCCATCAGCAGCGCACCGCCGGCCAGGCGGGGATGGGGCAGGGTGCGCAGCGATACCAGCCAGAGCGCGAACACCGACGAGCCGATCGCCAGTGCCAGCGACAGCAGGGTGATGGGCAGGTCGTAGCCCAGTGGAATGGGCAGGTCGAAGGCGAGCATGCCGATGAAGTGCATCGACCAGATGCCCAGCCCCATCGCAAAGCCGCCGCCCAGGCGCCACCACCAGGTCGCGCCCTTGCCGGGCGCGGTGACGGTGCGCCCGGCCATCGCCAGTGCGGTGTAGGACGCCATCACGGCAACCAGCAATGAGGTCGCCACCAGCCACGGGTTGTACGTGCCTACCAGCATTCGTCAGTCTCCCGGACCTGCCTGTCAACGGAAAAACTACGGTGGGGCATGCGCAAGGCGGGCGACCAGAGCCGCCGGTTGCAGCGTCCCCCCGGTCGCTGCGCATTCACTCTAACGCGGGCACCGGGGGGGACGGCAAGCAGCAGAACGTGACGACCACGTCAGCGGGTCACCGCACCGGCCGCCTGGAAGGCAGCATCGAACAGGCGCTGCACCGGCGGCCCCATTTCACCGACCAGCAGGGTCAGCAGGAACAGGCCCAGCAGCAGCGAGACCGGCAGGCCCAGCTGGATCGGATTCAACGCCGGTGCGGCGCGGGCCAGCACGCCGAAGGCCAGGTTGACCGCCAGCATCGCCACGGTCAGCGGGATGGCCAGGGTCAACGCACCGCGCAGCACGGTCAGCAGGAAGGTCGGGGCGATGCTGAAGAACGCGTGCGGGTCGGGCAGGGGCGCGCCGATGGGCAGGGCGCGGTAGCTGTCCACCACCAGCGAGATCAGCGCCAGGTGGCCGTTGGCGGTGAAGAACAGCAGGCCGAACAGCAGATAGAACCACTGGCCGATGACACCGGAGGTGCCGCCGCGCAGCGGGTCGCTCATCTGCGCAAACGCCAGGCCGGTGCCCTGGGCGACCAGTTCGCCGGCCATGGCGCCAGCCTCGAACACCAGCCGCAGCATGAAACCGATGGCCACGCCGATCGCCAGCTCGCGGGCGATGGTCAGCACGGTAGCGGCGTCGAAACCGGTCCAGTCCGGTACCGGCGGCAGCAGCGGCGCCAACGCAATGGCCAGCGTGCCGGCCAGCATCACCCGCACCCGGCCGGGCACCGCGCGGGTACCGATCATCGGCATTGCCATGGCCACTGCGCCGATGCGCAGCATGGTCCACAGCACGGTGCCGATCATGCCGAAGGCATTCAGGCCGTCGGCAGCCATCTGGGTGGCGGCGTCCATCTGCGTGCGCGTCCGTCTAGCCGATCAGGTGCGGGATGCGCTGGAACAGCAGCGTGGTGAATTCGACCAGATGGCCGATCAGCAGGCTGCCCAGTGCAAACAACACCGCTGTGAGGGCCGCAGCCTTGGCAACGAAGGCGATGGTCGGCTCGTTGAGCTGGGTCGCCGCCTGCACCACGCCCACCACCACGCCGACCACCAGTACGGTCAGCAGCAGCGGGCCGGCCACCCAGAGCACGGTAATCAGGCCACCACGCAGTTCGGTCAAGGCAAGTTCGGGAGACATCATGGTTCCATCGGTAGCGCCGGGCCAGGCCCGGCGGTGGTCAATGCGGCAGCCGGCACTGCCCGGCGTCGCCTCTGTAGAGCCGAGCCATGCTCGGCTGACCTTCGGATCAGGCCGGATTGAAGCTGGCCGCCAGCGTGCCGACGGTCAGCACCCAACCATCGACCAGCACGAACAGGAGGATCTTGAACGGCGCAGAGACCAGCATCGGCGACAGCATCATCATGCCCATCGACATCAGCACGCTGGCCACGACCAGGTCGATGATCACGAACGGGATGAAGATCAGGAAGCCGATCTCGAAGGCGGTCTTCAGTTCGCTGGTGACGAACGACGCAACCAGTACCGGGAACGGAATCGCATCAGGGCTGGCGTAGGTGCCGTGACCGGCGATGCCGGCGAAGGTCATCAGGTCGGTCTCGCGGATCTGCGCCAGCATGAAGGCGCGCAGCGGCGTGGTGGTCAGCGTCCAGGCAGTCTGGAAGTCGATCTCGCCATTGAGGTACGGCGCCATGCCGGTGCTCCAGGCCTTGTCCCAGGTCGGCAGCATGATCATCGCGGTGAGGAACAAGGCCAGGCCCAGCAGGACCTGGTTGGACGGCGTCTGGCCGGTGCCCAGCGCCTGCCGCAGCAGGCCCAGCACGATGATGATGCGGGTGAAGGAGGTCAGCACCAGCAGCATCGACGGGATCAGGGTGATCGCCGTCATCAACAGCAGTGTCTGCAACGGCAGGCTGACCGGCGCACCGCCGATCTTGCCGACGTTGATGTCCGGCAGCGGCGTGGTCGGCGCGCCCGGGGCGGCGAACGCCAACGCAGGCAGCAGGCACAGGGCGATCAGGCTCAGCCACGGCAGCAGGGTGGCAAGACGGGAACGGGTCACACGCATGTCAGGGGTCCTTGCGCAGCCGCTGTTGCAGCAGCTGGGCGAAATTCGGCAGGTTCTTCAGGTCGGGTACGCGTACCGGCGCAGGCGGTGGCAGCGGTTCGGGCAGGGTGTGCAGGGCGTTGATGCCGCCGGCGGTGACGCCCAACAGCAGTTGCTGACCATTGACCTCGACCACCACCACGCGTTCCTTGGCGCCGACATTCAGGCTCGCCACCAGCTTCATGCCCTCGGCCGGGCGGAAGCCGCTGCCGGGCAGGCGCTTGAGCAGCCAGCCCAGGCCGATGACCAGGGCCAGCACTGCCAGCAGGGCCAGCACCGCACCGAACAGGCTCGGTGCGGCCGGCGCATGCTGGCCGATCTGCGGGGCCGTCTTGGCGACGGCCAGAGTGGTGGCGAGCAGGCTCAACGCAGTCTCCGGATCCGCTCGCTGGGGCTGACCACATCGGTCAGGCGCACGCCGAAGCGGTCGTTGATCACCACCACTTCGCCATGGGCGATCAGCGTGCCGTTGACGAACACGTCCAGCGATTCGCCGGCACCCCGTTCCAGCTCTACCACCGACCCCTGGTTGAGCTGCAGCAGGTTGCGGATCGGCAGGCGGGCGCGGCCGACTTCCAGCGACAGCGTCACCGGCACATCGAGGATCACGTCCAGGTTCAAATCCGGGCCGGTCGCTTCATCGGCCTGCAGGTTGCTGAACTGGGCCGGGGTCGGTTCGAGGGCGTCGATATCGTTCATTGCGGGTCTTCCTGGATGACGGGTACGCGCGGACGGGTGCCCGGCGGATGGGTAGCGGTGATCTTTACGGCGTTCATGCCGTTGGCGACGCCGAACTCACCGGTGAACACCGGGATGTTCTCCACGCACAGCGGCACCTGCGGGCTGAGGTCGATCGGCAGGATGTCGCCGACCTTCAGCCGGGTCAGGTCGCGCAGGGTCATGCGCTTGCTGGCCAGTACGCTGGACAGGGTCACTTCGGCCACGTTGAGCTGCTCGCGCAGGGTGCGGCCCCAGCTCTCGTCGCGGTCGTTGCGGTCGCTCTGGATGCCGGCGTCGAGCAGTTCGCGGATCGGCTCCAGCATCGAGTAGGGCAGGGTCACGTGGATGTCACCGCCACCGCCGTCGAGTTCGACATGCAGGCGGCACACCACCACGTATTCGCGCGGCGTCACGATGTTGGCGAAGTGCGGGTTGATCTCCGAGTTGATGTACTCGAATTCCACGTCCATCACCGGTGCCCACGCTTCACGCAGGTCGGCGAAGGTCTGCTTCAGCAGCAGGTGGATCACCCGCATTTCGGTGGCGGTGAACTCGCGGCCTTCGATACGCGTCGGGTAGCGCCCGTCGCCGCCGAAGAAGTTGTCGACGATGGCGAACACCAGGGTCGGTTCGAACACGATCAGGCCGGTACCGCGCAGTGGCTTGAAGCGGATCAGGTTCAGGTTGGTCGGCACATACAGCGAGTGCATGTAGTCGTTGAACTTGATCAGCTCGATGCCGCGCACGGACAGTTCGGCCGAACGCCGGATCAGGTTGAACAGGCCGATCCGCCACAGGCGCGCAAAGCGCTCGTGGACCATTTCCAGGGTCGGCATGCGACCGCGGATGATGCGGTCCTGGCTGGCGAAATCGTAGGAGCGTGCTTCGCCACTGGGGGCGTCCGGCTCGGTTTCGACCGCGCCACTGTCCACGCCATGCAACAGGGCATCGATCTCATCCTGGGACAGCAGGTCATTCATCGGGGAGCCCTTACTGGGTCACGAAGCTGGTGAACAGCAGGTCGTCGGCACCGTTGCTGCCGGTCTCGGCCTTCAGCACCTTCTGCACTTCGGCCAGCGAATCGGCCTGCAGCTTCTGCTTGCCGGCGATGTCGGCGATCTGCTGCGGGCTGACCTGCGAGAACAGCATCAGCAGGCGCGCGCGGATGGCCGGGGCATGGGTCTTGATCGCTTCCACCGCGGCCGGATCGCGGGTCATCAGCTGCACTTCCACCTGCAGGTAGCGCGGGCCGTCGATCGAGCCGTTGAGGTTGACCACGAATGCCGGTTCCAGCGCGAAGTACTGGGCCGGGGCCGGGGTGGTGGTCTTCTTCGGCGCCTGCGCGGCCTTGTCTTCGTGCTTGGACTGGGTGAAGAACCAGACGCCGCCACCGGCGGCACCGGCGGCCAGTATGGCGACCAGGGCGGTGATCAGGATCGGACTGCGCGGCTTGGCGGTCTTGTCCTTGTCGGCGGTCTTCTTGGTTTTGTCAGCGGCTGCGGCCACGGGGTGAAGCTCCTGAGGGTTGCTTCACCGGGATATGCAAGGGGTGTGCCGGAGCGGCCGGGGAGGGTGGTGACGGAATTCCGTCGGGTGTTCATATCGGCAGCGCCGGGCCATGCCCGGCGGAATGTCGGGAATCCGCCGGGCATGGCCCGCGCTACCCGTGTACTGCCAGGTGCCGACCTTGGTCGGCACGCACGGTCAGGCGTACGCGTCCAACAACCCGCGCTGGCGGATCAGCTGCGACGCCGACACCGTGGTGTCGCCCAGTGACGGTTCTCCGTCACCACCACGACCGCCGCCGCCCGCCGGGCTGCCCGGAGTGCCGTCGCCACTGTGCTGCTGGCCGACATCGGCATGGGCCAGCTGGAAGCCCTGCTCGCCCAGCAGTTCACGCAGGCGCGGCAGGCTGCTTTCCAGCGCCTGGCGTACATCCACATGCGGGCTGCTGAAGCTGGCATGGACCTTGTCACCGTTCATCTGCAGGCGCACGTCCACCGGCCCCAGGTCTTCCGGATTGAGGCGGATGTGGGCATGGCCGATCTTCTGGTCGGCCAGCCAGCCGATGCGCGCGCCGATGGCCTGGTCGAAACCATCATCGCCCAGCACCGGCTTCGGAGTCGGTTCGCCATTGAAGACGGCATTGCTGGCCAGTGCGGCCTTCAGGTCCTGCAGGGCGGCGGGCAGGGGGGGCTGCAGCGGCGCCGGAGGTGCGCGGTCGCCGATCTGCAGGCTGTCACCGTCGTCGGCACGATCCAATGCCTTGCCACTCATCACCAGCTCCGGCAACGGTAGGCCACTGGCCTCATCATCGCCGGCAGCGGATGCCGGAGCGCTGGCGGCCGGCGCTGCCGCGCCCTGGCTCGCGTTGGTCGCCACTGCGGCGGTCGCGGGTGCCAGTGCAGCGGAGGGCAGCGCGCCGCCTTCGGCATCGCTGGCCGCTGGCGGCGGCAGCACAGGCGCCGGATCGACGCCGGCGGGCACGGCCAGCATCAGGCCGGCCAATCCGAGTGGCGGCCAAGGCGCGTCGTCCGCGTTGGCCGGGGTGTCCTTGTCGTCGCTGGCAGCCGACGTTGCCGGTACAGCAGGTGTCGATGTGCTGGCGTCCGTGGCGGCTGCTTCGCCGTCGGTCGGCCGCGGCGTCGCCTTGCCCGGGTTGCCGTCGGGTGGTGTTGCAGCGTTGGCCGGTGTTGCCGGATTGCTGGCGTTTGTCGCGGTACCGGGCGTGCCGGTCGAGGCGCTGCCGCCCTGCAGCATCTGGCCGAAATCCTTGCCGGAATCGCTGCGCGAGGCGCGTGCGCTGCCGGCATTGCCACTGCCGCCGGGCGTCGGTGCGCTGGCGTTGCTGCTCAACGGGGAGGGCATCACGACCGGCCTCCCTGCTCGCCATCGTCCTGGTCTTCGGTCTGCGCCAGGCGCGCGCGGCGTGCGCCGATGTCATCCATCTCGCGCTGGTCGCGGCGGTCGGTCACCACTTTTTCCTGCGCGCGGTAGCTGGCGGCCAGCTGCTCCAGCACGGCCTTGTCACGGCTGGCCAGGATCAGGCGCGCGCGTTCGGCCTCCACTTTTTCGAGGTTGCCGTTGACGGTCTGCTGCTGCTGTTCCACCGCGCTGTCCAGCCGGTCCAGGAATGCGCGCCGGTTCAACAGCTGCGCCGGGCTGGTCGCGGCCATCTGCGCGTTGGCGTACTCCTCGGCGTAGCGCCGCAGTTCGTCCAGGCGCGACAGATGGGTGTCGAGCACGTTCTGGCGTTCGGCCAGGTCGCGGGCGACCGCGTCCTCGTGTTCCTGGGCCCGCTTCAGCAGGGGGTCGATGCGCTTGGACTGGATCATGTCAGCCTCTCGTTCTCTTGTTCCACCAGGCGCTGCAACGCCGCCTGGCTGTGCGGTAGATCTGCGGCCTTGGCCACATCCTGGCCGAGGAATTCCATGATTTCCGGCCAGCGCTCAAGGGCTTCATCGGTTGCCGCGTCGTTGCCGCGCTGATAGGCGCCGATGGCGATCAGGTCGCGGTTGGCCGAGTAGGCCGAGACCAGCCGTTTCAACTTGCGGATGCGCAGGCGCCACGCTTCGTCGGCGATTTCCGTGACCACGCGGCTGACCGACGATTCCACGTCGATGGCCGGGTACAGGCCGCTGTCGGCCACCCGGCGCGAGAGCAGGATGTGGCCGTCAAGAATCGCGCGCGCTGCATCGGCGATCGGATCCTGCGGATCGTCGCCTTCGGTCAGCACGGTGTAGAAGGCGGTGATCGAACCGCGCCCCTTGGCGCCGTTGCCTGCACGCTCCACCAGTGCCGGCAGCTTGGCGAACACCGAGGGCGGATAGCCGCGCGTGGTGGGCGGCTCGCCCACCGACAGGCCGATCTCGCGCTGCGCCTGCGCGAAGCGGGTCAGCGAATCCATCAGCAGCAGGACGTTCAGGCCCTGGTCGCGGAACCATTCGGCGATGGCGGTGGCGCGGTAGGCGCCATGCAGGCGGGCCAGCGGCGGCCGGTCGGCCGGGCTGGCCACCACCACCGCGCGGCGCAGGCCTTCCTCGCCCAGCGTGCTTTCAACGAAATCGCGCACTTCGCGGCCACGCTCACCGATCAGGCCGACCACGATCACGTCGGCGGCGGTGTAGCGGGTCATCATGCCCAGCAGCGTCGATTTGCCGACGCCGGAGCCGGCGAACAGGCCCACACGCTGGCCGCGGCCGATCGGCAGCAGCGCGTTGATCGCGCGCACGCCCACGTCCAGCGGCTGGGTGATCGGTTCGCGCGCCAACGGATTGATCGAAACGCCGGCCATGCCGACGTGGCCTTCAGCGCGGATCGGGCCCTTGCCATCCAGCGGTACGCCATCACTGTCGATGACACGGCCGAGCAGGCCTTCGCCCACTTCCACGCCGCCACGACGTGCCGAGGGCACCACCCGCGCATTCGGCAGCAGCCCGTGCAGTTCGGCACTGGGCATCAGGTAGGTGCGTTCGCCGGCGAAGCCGACCACTTCGGCATCGACCCAGCCGCCGTCAACCACTTCCACCTTGCAGCTGGCGCCGAGCGGCGCTTCGCAGCCGACCGCTTCCAGGGTCAGACCGACCGCCCGCCGCAGCACGCCTTCGCGGATCAGCCCGCGACCGTGCGCGGTGTCGACCTTCAGGCCGTCGAGGCGGTTGGCCAGGCGCAGGTTGCGGGCAACGGCCCAGTCGGCCGGCGGCGACGGCTGCGAAGCGGTATTGGTATTCATGCGATGGTTCCGGTCTGGCGGATCACGGCGTCCAGCGCGCCGCGCAGGCGGGCTTCCAGGGTGCCGTCGATGCGTACCGCTTCGGCATGCACGCGCAGGTCGCCACGGCTCAGGCTGGTATCAGGCACCAGGCGCTGCTGCGGCGACAGGGTCAGCAACGGGGCGAGGGCGGTGATGTCATCGGGATGCAGGCGTACTTCCACCTCGCGGTTGCTGCCACCAACGGCGTCAATCGCCTCGCCGACCAGTTGTCCCAGCAGCGCCGGATCGGCCTCGTAGGCACGGCCAACCAGCGCACCGGCAATGCGTACCGCCAGTTCGCCGAGGGCGCCGACCACTTCATTTTCCAGGCGTGCCAGCGGCCGGCCGAAGTTGTCGAGGATGCCCTCGATCTGCGCGACCAAGCGGCGCACCTCGGCCTGGCCCTGGCTGAAGCCATCGGCATGGCCCTGGTCGAAACCTTCCTTCTCGGCGCTGTCCTGGATCGCCTGGATTTCCTCCAGGGTCGGCAGCTGCAACGGCGGCTCGGGCTCATGCTCCGGGTCCGGCTCGGTGAGTTCGAAGGCCTCGTCCTGGTCCAGCACCGGTTCGGGCTGGGCCAGCAGGTCCGGGGCAAGCCAGCGCACGACGTTGCTCACAGCATCGCCTCCGCGCTGCCGCCGATGGTGACAGTGCCCTCATCGGCCATGCGCTTGACGATGGCCAGGATCTCGCGCTGCGCCACTTCCACGTCGGACAGGCGGACCGGGCCGCGCGCTTCCATGTCTTCCAGCAGGATCTCGGCTGCACGCTGGGACATGTTGCGGGTGATCTTGTCGCGTACCTTGATGTCGGCGCCGCGCAGGGCCAGGCCCAGTCGTTCGCCGCTGACTTCGCGCAGCACCAGCTGCATCTCGCGGTCGTCCAGGTCCACCAGATCGTCGAACACGAACATCAGGTCTTGGATGCGGCCACTCAGCGGTGCGTCGATGCGCGCGATCTCGCCCAGGATCGCCTGGTCCTGGCCGCTGTCCATGAAGTTGAGGATGTTGGCCGCGCACTGCACGCCGCCGATGTTGGACGACTTCAGGTTCTGGTTGCCGGCGAACTGGCGTTCCATGATCTCGTTGAGTTCGTTCAGCGCATTGGGCGGAATGCCGTCGAGGGTGGCGATGCGCAGCAGCACGTCCACGCGGGTGCGCTCGGGCAGCAGCTTCAGCGCGTCGGCAGCCTGGTCAGTTTCCAGGTGCGCCATCACGATGGCGATGATCTGCGGATGCTCGTTGCGCACCAGGTCGGCCACCGCACGCGGGTCCATCCACTTCAGTGCGTCCAGGCCGGTGGTGTTGCGGCCCAGCAGGATGCGGTCGATCAGGTTGCCGGCCTTCTCGCTGCCCAGCGCCTGCACCAGCATGTTGCGGATGTAGTCGTCCGAGCCCACGCCCAGCGAGGTCTTCGAGCCCAGTTCCTGGCTGAACTGGTCCATCACCCGTTCCACCTGTTCGCGGGTGATGTCGGACATGGTGGCCATGGCGATGCCGATCTTCTGCACCTCCTTCGGCTCCATGTGGCGCAGCACTTCGGCCGCGTCCAGTTCACCCAGCGACAGCAACAGGACGGCGGCGCGCTGCACGCCGGTCAGGGGCGCGACCTCAGTCATTGGCCACCCAGCCCTTGACCACCTGGGCCACGCGCTTGGAGTCGGTCTTCACGGCTTCACGGGCCATCCGCAATCGTTCCTCATAAGAATCCACCGGCAGGGCCAGCGCTTCCGGCCCGCCCAGGCTGACCCGGTCGGCGCCCAGCGCCGGCAGCGGGGTGCCATCGTCATCGACCAGCTGCACGTCCGCGGTGTGCGGTTCCAGCGCCAGTTCTTCGTTCTTGCGGTTCTGCCCGGTGATGCCGCGCAGTGCCGGGCGCAGCACGCCGAACAGCAACGCCATCACCACCAGCGCACCCAGCAGCATGCGGCCGGCATCGTGCACCCACGGCAGTTCCCACCAGGCCGGGCCTTCCACCGGCGTGGTGTCACGCACGAACGGGGCATTCATCACCGACACGGTGTCGCCACGCTCGGCACTGAAACCGACGGCCTGCTTGACAAGTGCCTCGACCCGGGTCAGTTCGGCCGCCGACAGCGGCTGCGGTGCAACCTTGCCGTTGGCGCCGGCGCGCGGCACGTTGTCCACCAGCACCGCCACCGACACGCGCTTGATGCGGCCGGCCGGCTGGCGGGTGTGCTGCAGGGTACGGTCCAGCTCGTAGTTGCGGGTCGCGTTCTTGCTGCTTTCGGTCGGTGCCTGCGCGGTGGCCGGTGCGGCGGCCTGGCCCGGCGGGCTGTTGCTGGTGGCACCCGGTACGCCCTGCGGGCCCGGCGTGCTGCTGGTGTTCTCGCTCATCTGCTCGCTGCGCAGCTTCTGCGGCTCGCCGTTGTACAGCTCGCGCGCTTCCTCGGTCACCGAGAAGTCCATGTCGACACTGACTTCGGGGTTGACCCGGCCGGGGCCGGTCATCGGTTCCAGCAGCTCGCGGATACGCTGGTTGAACGAGGTTTCCTGGCGGCGCACCTGTTCGAACTGGGCGGCGTTGACGGCCGCTTCGCTGTTGGGGTCGCTGACGCTGAGCATGCGACCGCTCTGGTCGACCACGGTCACCCGTTCCGGCGCCAGATCGGGAATGGCTGCAGCAACCATGTGCACGATCGCATCAACCTGGCTGCGTTCCAGCTGCTGGCCGCCACGCAGTTCAAGGGTAACCGAGGCACTGGCCACATCACGCTGGCGGGTGAACGCACTGGGCTTGGGAATGGCCAGGTGCACGCGCGAATCGCGCACCGGGCGCAGCGTGTTGATGGTGCGCGACAGCTCGGTTTCCAACGCGTGCTGGTAGCGCGCACTTTCCACGAACTGGCTGACACCAAAACCGGGGTCGCGCTCCATCAGCTCGAAGCCGAGCTTGCCGCTGTCGGTCAGGCCCGAGCCCGCCAGTTTCAGGCGGGCATCATGCAGGTTCTTCTCCGGCACGGTGATGCCACCGGTGGCCGGGTCCAGCTGGAACGGAATCTGTGCGGCACGCAGCAGATCGGTCGCTTCAGCGGTGGCCTTCTGGTCCAGGCCGGTGTACAGCGGCACCATGCCCGGCTTCTGCGACCAGAAGAACACGAACAGCCCGGCCGCGACGGCCACGGCGATCATCGCCATCAGTCCGAGCCGACGGGTGATCTGCAGGCTTTGCAGCCGATCGAACCACTGGCCCGCCTTTTCGGCGTTCAGGGATTCCTTGGAGAGCGACAGGGCCATGCGGTTCTATCCTTACAGCGGCATGTTCATCACGTCCTGGTAGGCCTGGACGAGACGGTTGCGGACTTCCACGGTGGCGCGGAAGGCGATCTGGGACTGCTGCGAGGCGACCATCACCTTGGCCAGGTCGGCACCGGGTTCACCCAGTTCGAAGGCCTTGGCCAGCGCGCCGGATTTCTGTTGCGCATCGTTGACGCCGGCGATGGCGCCGCGCAGGGTTTCAGTGAAGCTGGCAGGCTGGACCTGCGGCGCATCCAGCACCGTGCCCGGCAGGGCATTGCTACGCGGCGCTTCGGCCAGCGGGTTGAGCGCGGGCTGTCCCACCTGGGTCTGGTAGGAGCGGATCTGGGAAAGGATCGAAGTGACGGAGTGGGACATCTGCAACGGTTCCAGAAACAGGGATGGGGGTGTCTGCTGGAGCTAGTGCAAGTGCCGTGCCGAAATGGCTGATCGGTTCAGTGAAGTGAGGGGGGTATTGCTTTGCGGGGTTGCACCCCGCGCCCCGCGGTAGTGCCGGCCGCTGGCCGGCAACCTCAACAGCGACAGCCAAAGCGGCTTTCCTGTGGGATGGCGGGGTGGGTCCGGTTGCGGGGGACGCCGTAAACCCGTCCATGGGGGCTTGGCCGCGGCATCCATGCCGCGGACACCCCCGCAACCGGACCCACCCCGCCTTCGACAATTTCCCGCTGCTGTTGGTGGGTGCTGACCGTTGGTCGGCACGCTGCTCTTGGTAGGTGTCGACCTTGGTCGACACGCTGCTGTTGGTGGGTGCTGACCGTTGGTCGACACGCTGCTGTTGGTGGGTGTCGACCTTGGTCGACACGCTGCTGTTGGTGGGTGCTGACCGTTGGTCGGCACGCTGCTGTTGGTGGGTGTCGACCTTGGTCGACACGCTTGATCCGCGGCATGGGTGGATGGCGCTTGGGATGCGTGACGCGTCATTTCACCGGCGTCGGTTTTTTGGCCTATGGCTGCAGGGTCCAGCGGCCGGAATTCTGGCGCTGGCGTGGGGCGATGGGGCCGTCGTGCTGGGTGTAGATGAAGCGGCCCTGGTGGTCGGTCAGGCAGGTCAGCAGCAGGGTGTAGCGGGCGGGGCCGGCGGGGTGGGCTTCTGTCATCTGGATTTCCGCAATGTGCGGAGCCAGTTGCTGGTAACGGTAGCTGCCGCCGATGCGGAGGTCGGTGCCGAGGATGTGCAGCACGTACTGATTGCTGCCGAAGCTGACCTGCACCATGCGTCCGGCATTCGGATTATCTGGCTGGTACAGCGGATCGCTGAGGTTGGTGAACTGGCGCTGGTCGAGTGTGGTGGGCAGGGCGCAGTCGGCGGCTGTGGCCAGAGCAGGGCAGAGCAGGGCGGCAAGCAGAGTCAGGCGATGCATGGCGGAACCTCGTTGGGACGTCCTTGCCATGCTCCGCGGTGCGGTTGCGTTGTCTGTAGGAAAACGTGCAAATGCAGCGAAATATTCTCGGTACCGTCGCCGGTCATCCACGCATGGCGTGGATCTACTGAGCAATCCGGCCGCTGCCATGGAACCGTCGGACCCGCCCGCGCATCAGGCGGACCCCCACAAACACCAACGCCCGGGCAAGCCCAGGCGTTCGTGCCCCCTTCATGCTGGTAACGCGTGTCAGCTGGCCAGTTCGGCCGCTTCGCGTTCGATGCCGTACTTGCGCAGCTTTTCCACCAGGGTGGTGCGGCGCAGGCCGAGCAGCTGCGCGGCGTGGGCAACCACGCCCTGGGTGCGCTCCAGTGCTTCGTTGATCAGGCCCAGTTCGATGTTGGCCATGTGGTTGCGCAGGTCCAGGCCGTCGTCCGGCAACGCGGCCGGCGCTGCGGCGCGGTTGACGGCGATGCCATGCTCGAGCGACGGCTGGTTGCCACTGCCCGGAGTGTGGAACGAGAAGCTGCGCAGGTCCAGGCGTTCTTCGCTGGCGACAACCGGAGCGGCCGCGACCACAGCGGGTACGGCCAGCGCGGCGTCGCCGCGGTAGCGTGCCGGCAGGTCCTGCACGCGCACCGAGCCACCCGGGTGCAGCACGGCCAGGCGCTCGACCAGGTTGGTCAGTTCGCGCACGTTGCCCGGCCACTCGTAGCCGGCCAGCGCCTGCAGCGCTTCCGGGGTGAAGCGCACTTCGCCGCGACCGGTGCGCGCCAGCTGGGTGGCGATGGTTTCCACCAGCGCCGGCAGGTCTTCGCGACGCTCGCGCAGGGCCGGCACATCGATCGGGAACACGTTGAGGCGATAGAACAGGTCCTCGCGGAACTTGCCATCGGCAATGCGGCTTTCCAGGTCGCGATGGGTTGCGGCGATCACCCGCACGTTGCAGCGGATGGTCTGGTTGCCGCCGACGCGCTCGAAGCTGCGCTCCTGCAGCACGCGCAGCAGCTTGACCTGCATCGGCAGGCTCATGTCGCCGATCTCATCGAGCAGCAGCGTGCCGCCCTCGGCCATTTCAAAACGGCCCTTGCGCGCGGTCAGCGCGCCGGTGAAGGCGCCCTTTTCGTGGCCGAACAGCTCGCTTTCCAGCAGTTCGGCCGGAATCGCGCCGCAGTTGATCGCCACGAACGGGCCATCGCGGCGCGGCGAGCGCTGGTGGATGCTGCGCGAGACCACTTCCTTGCCGGTGCCCGATTCGCCCAGCACCAGCACGGTGGTGTCGAACGCGGCGACCTGCTCGATCATCGTGCGCAGTGCGCTGACCGCCGGACCGTTGCCGGTCGGGCCCTGGTCCTGCACGGCACCGGCCTGGTGTTCGGCATCCAGGCGCTTGAGGCTGGCGCGGCGCAGCAGGGCTTCCATCTGTGCGTGACGCAGCGGCGCTTCCAGCGGCCAGATGTTGGCTTCGTGCAGGCCATGCCGCTGCGCGAACGCAGTCGCGTCACCGTCGGCCAGCAGCACCGGCGGCGGCAGGCTGCTGCCCCCCAGCCAGGCGTACAATGCGGTGCTGGCGGCACTGTCGTCCAGGCTGCCGACGATCACCGCCATCCAGTCGTTCTGGCGCTGGCGCGTCAGGTCGAAATCGGCCGCGTCGGAAACCCAGCGCGGGTTGAAGTCCATGAATTCCAGCAGGGCCACGGTGCGCTCGGCACGCACCGCGTCGTTGTCCAGTACCAGGATGCGCGATTCGCTCACGACCGTTCCTCCCTGAGGCCTTCCAGGATCGGCATGACTTCCTGGATGTAGGACAGCTTGCTGACGAAATTGTCGGCGCCGGCGCGCAGTGCGTGCTCGCGATGCTCGACGTCATCGAAGTGGCTGGCGATCACGATGTACGGGGCATCATCCTGCGACTTGATCAGGCGGGTGGCCTGCAGGCCGCCCATTTCCGGCATCGCCAGGTCCATCAGCACCACCTGCGGGCGCAGGCTTTCCGAGCGTTCGATCGCTTCCAGGCCGTTGCCGGCGCTGCCGACGATCTGCAGCCAGTCGATCTTGCGGAAGTGGCGCATGGCCGCGTTGATGAAGCCCTCGTGGTCATCGACCAGCAGAACTGTGAGCTTGTTCATGTCCAACATCCTTTTCAGCCCACCCGGGCCAGCTGCGGTTGCCTGGCGTTGACCCGGCGCCGTTCGCGGGCCGGGGCGATATCCAGTTGTTCGCGGTATTTTGCGACGGTTCGACGGGCAATGTTCACCCCTTGGCGGGACAGCAGGCCAGCGATGGCCTCGTCCGCCAGCGGGCGTCCGGCCGGTTCGGCGTCGATCAGGCGGCGGACCATGGCCTTGACCGCCTGGCCGGACACGCTGGCCCCTTCCAGGCGCACGGCGAAGAAGTGCTTGAGTTCGAAGGTGCCGCGCGGGGTCTGCAGGTACTTGCCGGTGGTGATGCGCGAAACGGTGGATTCGTGCATGCCGATTTCTTCGGCCACTTCCTTCAGTGTCAGCGGTGCCATGGCTTCCTCGCCACGCACCAGGAAGGCTGCCTGGCGCTCGACGATCACCCGCGCCGTGCGCAGCAGGGTGTCGTAACGCATCGACAGGCCGCGGCTGAACCAGCGTGCCTCCTGCAGCATCTCGCGCAGGGCCGGCGCAGCCTCACCACTGTCAGCCAGAGCCTGTTCGTACTGGCTGTTGATCGATACCCGGCGGCTGGTGGCCGGGTTCAGCGCCACCTTCCATTGTTCGTCGGCGTGCCAGGCGACCACGTCCGGCACCACCACTGCATTGCACTCGGGCAGCAGGCTGTCGCCCGGGCGCGGCTGCAGCGACAGGATCAGGCGGACGGCTTCGCGCACGTCCTCGATCTCGGCATCGTGCTGGCGGGCGAGGGCGGGGTAGTCGTGCGCGGCCAAGGCATCGAGCGCGCCCTGCAGGATGCGCGCAGCCAGATGCCGGGCCGGCACCACGCCGTGCAGGCTGCACAGCTGGGCCAGCAGCGATTCGCGCAGGTCCTGCGCGGCCATGCCGGCCGGCTCGCCCTGCAGCAGGTGCTGGCGGACAGCTTCAACGCCGTCGGCATCGATGTCGAACTGCGCACTGGCCAGCAGCTGCAGCTGCGCCAGCGGTGCCTGCAGGTAGCCGGCATCGTCGCAGTGTTCCAGCCAGAAGGCGGCCACGGCCAGTTCGTGCTCGTCCAGGTCCAGCGCCAGGCGCTGCAGCACGCGCAGCTGCGGGTCGCTCGACTCGCCAGCGGCGATGCGCGCCATGCGGTCGTCGTCGCCGTCCTGCCAGTTGGCGCCGGACACCTCCCACATCGAGGATTCGGGCAGTTCGTCGAACGCGGCCGTATCCAGCGTGGTGGTGGCCGGATCGGTAGCTTCGGCGGCGGGCGCTTCGGCGTCTTCGATTTCCAGCAGCGGATTGGAGTCCAGCAGGCGCTGGATTTCCTGTTCCAGGTGCAGGCCGTCGAGCTGCAGCAGCCGGATCGACTGCAGCAACTGCGGGGTGAGGTGAAGTTGTTGGCCCAGCTGGGTCGAGAGTGAAGCCTTCATCGTGGTTCCCCGGCGCCGCTCCCCGACGCCTTGTGGAACACATCTTGCTTTTGATCCGGCAAGGGCGGAATCGGGGGGTTCCTGAGGGTGTTGGTGGTGTTCCCGACACCGTGTAGGGAAAACCCCTACACAAGCGCGGGATTTTGACGATCATGCGCGCCAAGTCATTGATTCGTGGTCAGCGGCCACGGCGGCAGGTCGTGCGTGCTGTACGGAATCCCGTCGGGATGCGCGTGGGTGACGGTATTTCGGCGCCAGCCCTGCCAGTGGCGCTGCGGCGTTACCGCCGACGCGGGGACGTCATTCCAGTTCGTGCTGGTGGCGCGCGGCCAGCAGCAGCAGATCATTGGCGCGACGGCAACCCAGCGATTCCATCATGCGTGCGCGATGGGTCTCCACCGTCTTGACGCTGATACCAAGATCGGCGGCGATTTCCTTGTTGCTCTCGCCCTTGCCGATGCGGCGAAGGATCTCGCGCTGGCGCGGCGACAGTGCGGCAATGCCGGTCGGTTTTTCGCGACCGAGCATCGGCGCCAGCATCTTGGCCGAGATCTGCGGACTCAGGAATACCTGGCCGGCATGCGCGGCACGCAGCGCCAGTTCCAGCTCCTGCGGTGCGGCATCCTTGACCACGAAACCGACGGCACCCCGATCCAGGGCATCACGCACGTGGGCGGCGTCGTCGTGCATGGTCATCATCACGATGCGCGTGCCGGGTGCGCGCAGGCGGATGTCGCTCAGTGCTTCCAGGCCGGTACGGCCGGGCAGCGACAGGTCCATCAACACCACGTCCGGTGCGTGCTGCAGGGCCATCTGCAGTGCCTGTTCGGCATTGCTGGCCTCGGCGACGAGCTGCACGTCGGCAAACCCCTGCAGCAGCCGCGCCAGGCCGGCGCGAACCAGGGTGTGATCGTCGACGATGAGAACTCGCACAGGCACGCTGGAGGTTGGGGAGGGGGGTCCACCTTAACTTAGCTGAACGGGCACGCCAAGGGCTGTCCGTCCGCCTGCATGGTGGCAGATTTCAGCGTGCGCGGCGGGCCTCGGCCACCTGCCGACGGTGCAGCCGGAACAGATGCCGTTCCATCGCCATTTCCAAGCCATCGCCGAGGCGATGGAAGCGCAGCCACAGATAGTGACCACCACCGCCATCGGCCGCTTCGGCGATGACTTCCACCGGCAGGTCGATATGGTCGGGCAGCCAGTCGCTGGGTTGCAGGCGGACAACGCCGGCCTGGCCGGGCGTGCTGCCGCTGCGTGGGCCCAGCTGCAGGCGGATGCCACGGCGCGACCAGCGCACCGGGCGCAGCGTGGGTTCCTGGCCCTGCTGGCGGATCAGGCGGCCGAGCAGGACCATGGTCAGGTCCACCTTGGCTTCCAGGCGCTGCAGCTGCAGGCTGGCTTCGCTGCGTTCCTCGTGTTCGTCGATGCGGCTGTCTTCGACCAGTGCCAGGCTGCGCAGCAGGCCTTCGGCACTGCTGGTCCGGCCCACTGCACTGCCGGCCTGGAACTCGGCGGGCAGGGCCAGTTCACAGCTGAGCGTTTCGTCGAACAGCTCGCTTTCAGCCGGGTGGTGCAGGGACGTGGTCGGCAGCACGGTCATGCCAGCGATTCTGCCTGCAGGTAGGCATGCGCGGCGCGAAGGGAGCGGCGGCCGTCCTGCATCTGCACGGAGACTGCGTCGCGACGCTGGCGCAGCAGGCCGAGCAGGCTCTGCTGGCGCTCCAGCAGGGCCGACAGCGGCGCGTGGTCGGCGCTGCCCAGCGGCTGGCTCAGCAGTGCGTGCAGGGTGCTGTCATGGCCATCGAGCAGGCTGTCGGCCTGTTCGAAGGCCTCTTCGTCGAGGGCCTTCTCGAAGGCATCCAGCTGCGCGTTGAGTTCAAGCAGGCTCATGGCGCCACCGCCGCGGGACGGCGCTGTTCGTGCGGAATGGCATTCCAGGCACCGTCGATCTCGCCCAGCAGCTGCAGCGATTCGTCCAGCGCGGCGCGGTCGTTGTGCAGGTTGGCTTCGGTCAGGCGCTGCAGCAGGTAGTCGTACAGCGCCGACAGGTTGCCGGCGATTTCGCCGCCGGCTTCATGGTCCAGCGAGCCGTTGAGGTGGGCGACGATCGCGCACGCTTCGCCGATCGCCTTGCCCTTGCCGGCCTGGTCGCCCTGGTCAAGGGTGGCCTGTGCACGGCGCACGCGCTCCAGCGCGCCAGACAGCAGCAGCGCCACCAGTTTGTGCGGATCGGCATCGGCGACCGCACTGGTCACACCCACCTGGCGGTATTGCTCGGCGTACTGACGGCTGGAACCGTACATTCGTGATTCTCCCTTGCGCGGGGTGCCGGGGTGCGGTCGAAGGGACCGTTGACGCCGGCACTGCGATGATTGCTGTTGCGTCCGTTATCGGTGCGTACGGCGCCAAACTTGAGCGCCGTGCGTGCTTCCTCAGCGGTTCAACTGGGCCAGCTGCTGCTGCAGGGCGGTGTTGCTCTGCTGCAGCTTGCCCATCAGGCTGTCCAATGCCACGAACTGCTTCTTGTAACGGGCCTCGACACCGACCATGCGCGCGTCCAGGTCCTTGCGGCGCTTGTCGATGTTGTCCAGCGTGGTGTTCAGCCCCTTGGTGCGGGCGACGAAGGCGCCTTCCTTGCCAACCGTGGTGCTGACGTAGCCGTCCACCAGTGAATACAGCCGGCCGGCACCGCCGGTATCGCCGGTGACCGCCTGGCGGATCTTCTCCGGCTGCGCGGCGAGGGCTGCGGCGAACTTGGTGCTGTCCAGCACCAGGGTGCCATCGGCATTGGGATAGCCGCGGGTCTGCAGGCCCAGTGCCTTGGCATCCAGCTGGTCGCCTGCCAGGTCCTTGAGCACACCGGACATCGTCGAACGCAGCTGGGCGATCGCACCCCGCATCTGCGCATCGCCGGTCAGCGCGGCGGCTTCCTTGGTCTTCGGGTCGTACTTGGTTTCGGTGTTGATCGCCGCGACGGCCGCGTTGTAGGCGGTGACGAACTCCTGCATCACCTTGGTTGCGGCCGTGGTGTCGGTGCTGATGACGACCGTGCTCAGGCCCGGCACCTTCAGGTTCAGGGTCAGGCCTGGCACCGCGTCGGTCACGGTGTTGCTGGCACTCACCACTTCCACGCCGTCAATGGTCAGCAGCGCATCCTTGGCGGGGCTGTTTTCCTTCAGGCTGCCGACCAGCGCGCCCAGCTTGGGATCGCTGCCGGCGTATTCCAGCTTGATCGCGCTGGCCGCGCCGGTCTTTTCCTGGGCGATGGACAGGTACTGGTTGTCGCCGGAGCTGATCAGCGTGGCCTGCACGCCTTCCTTGCGGCCGGCGGCGTCGATCTTGTTGCGGACGGTGGTAAGTGTGTCGCCTTCCTCCACCTGCACGTTCATCGTCTTGGCCTTGTCACCCACGCCGACGGTAAGCGTCAAGGTTCCGGCACCGAAGGTATCGGTCTTGGGAACCGACGTGTCGGCAATCAGCTTGTGCGCCGACGCCAGGTTCTTCACCTCGACCTTGTGGGTACCGTTGGCTGCGGCCGCCTTGCTGGTACCGAGGTCGTACAGCGCCACCGATGCCGTCAGCACATCCTCGGTATTGCCTGGCTGTGCTTTGCCGGAGGCGGTTACCGTGCGGGTGTCGAAGGCGGTGGTGGCCTTCAATGCGGTCAGGGCGGTCTTCAGCTTGTCGAAGGCCGAGGTGACCGTGCCGAGCGACGACAGCTGCATCTTGGTCTTGGACTGCTGCAGGTTCAGCGCATTGTCGGCCGGCTTGCGGTCCGCTGCGACCAGCTGGTTGACGATGCTGGAGATGTCCAGCCCTGAGCCAATGCCACCGTATCCAAAGTCTGCCACGTCGTTTCTCCTGGTATACGGGCCTGGCCGTCGTGCAGCGGCCCGTCGTCAACGAAAATAGCGGCCTGTGCCGCTGGGTCTTGAGGACTTCGTTGATGCATGCGCCGTGCCACTGGCCGGTGGGGCGGTTCTGGCACGCCGGTTGCAGGAGGTCTGGGGCAGGGCGCGGGTGGGTTCACCGCGGGCTGCCGGGGGTCTGTAAAAAACCCTCCCCCAATGCAGGGGAGGGATCAGGCTACTGACAATCGGGGGGAGACGAAGCCGCCCGGTACGTACAGTCAACATGCACAACGCTGAAAGAGAGGTCCGCAGGGGCGGGCGATGCCAAGCCGGTTCGGGAAGCTTCCCGGGCCGGGCATGGCCGGCACCTGAGTACGCCGTGGCTGTCGGGTTGCCGCTACCGTCGGTTGAACCCGACGGTAGCGGCGCCTTCTTGCCGTGGATCAGCGCAGCAGGCTGAGCACGCCCTGCGGCACCTGGTTGGCCTGGGCCAGCATGGCCGTACCGGCCTGCTGCAGGATCTGGGTGCGGGTCAGCTCAGCGGTTTCCTTGGCGAAGTCGGTGTCCTTGATGCGGCTGCGCGACGCCGACAGGTTCTCCGAGGAGGTCTGCAGGTTGGCAACGACCGAGGTGAAGCGGTTCTGGATCGCGCCGAGGTCGGCGCGGGTGCTGTTGATCGCACCCAGGGCCTTGTCGACCACTTCCATTGCCTGCTGTGCACCCTTCACGGTGGACACGTCGATCTTGTCGGCAAAGCTCTTGGCACCTGCGGTGGTGCTGGCGGCGATGTCGGCCGGGCCAGCGGCAACGCCGGTCCAGGTGCCGGTTTCCACGGCGATGCCGAGGAAGGCGCCGTTCTTGTCGACGCTGTCCTTGACCGAGCTCAGGTTGATCTTGCCGCCGCCGGCGGTGTCGATCTCGGCCAGCACGCCGGTCTCACCGATCTTGGCATTGATCGCAGCAACCATCGCCTTGGTGGCGGCGTCCTGGGTCTTGGTGCCGTCTGCACCGCCCTGTGCGGCGATGTCGATGCCATCGATGGCCACCGCTGCGCCCGAGGCGTTGGTGATGGTCATGCCGGCGACCTTCAGGCCCGTCGTGCCGTCAGCCGGCGCGCCTACGGTGAAGGTCACGGCGTCGAACTGCGCACCGCCCAAGGCGTTGGCCTTGGCATCGATAGTCTTGTCGATGGCGATGGCCTGGCCGGCGTTGGCGCCGACCTGGAACAGCTGGCTGGAGAACGAACCGTCCAGCAGCTTGGTGCCGTTGAAGTCCGACTGCTTGGCGACGCGGTCGATTTCCGAAACCAGCTGGGTCACTTCGGCCTGCAGTGCCTTGCGGTCGCTGGCCGAGTTGGTGGCGTTGGAGGCCTGCACCGACAGCTCGCGGACGCGCTGCAGGTTGTTGCCGATTTCGGTCAGCGAACCTTCGGCGACCTGGGCCAGCGAAATGCCGTCGTTGGCATTGCGGATGGCCACGTCGGTGCCGCGGATCTGGGTGCCGAAGCGCTCGGAGATCGCCAGGCCGGCCGCATCGTCCTTGGCGCTGTTGATGCGCGAACCGGAGGACAGGCGCTGGATGGTGGTAGCGAGCGAGCTGCCGCTGGTGCTCAGGTTGCGCTGAGCATTCAGGGACATGGTGTTGGTGTTGATGACTTGTGCCATGGTGCTTTTCCTTTGGCGAAGGTGGAACGTATTTCAGGAACCGGGCGGCAGCTCGGCCGCCGCCCGGTGGTCGATCAAGGAGCGGATCAGCGCAGCAGGCTGAGCACGCCCTGCGGCACCTGGTTGGCCTGGGCCAGCATGGCCGTACCGGCCTGCTGCAGGATCTGGGTGCGGGTCAGCTCAGCGGTTTCCTTGGCGAAGTCGGTGTCCTTGATGCGGCTGCGCGACGCCGACAGGTTTTCCGACGAGGTCTGCAGGTTGGCCACCACCGAGGTGAAGCGGTTCTGCACGGCACCGAGGTCGGCGCGGGTGCTGTTGATCGCGCCGAGTGCCTTGTCGACCACTTCCATCGCCTGCTGTGCACCCTTCACGGTGGACACATCGATCTTGTCGGCGTACTGCTTGGCCGGCACGGTCGTATTGCCGGCAACGGTCACGCCACCGGTGGAAGCCAGCTGTACCAGAGTGCCGTCTGCCTTGACGCTGTCCTTGACCGAGGTCAGGGTCAGTGCGCCGGTAGCATCGGCCTCGGCCAGGATGCCGGTTTCGCCGATCTTGGCGTTGATGTGGGTCGCCAGCGCCTTGCCTGCACCAGCGGCATCGGTGTTCTCGACCTTCAGTGCATCGAAGGTGACCGTGCCCTGAGCGCTGGTCAGGGTAAAGGTTGCGATGTCAGCGGTGGTGGCCGGGGTACCGGACAGGGTCGGAGCAGCAATGGTACCGGTGACGAACTGTGCGCCACCCAGGGCATTGGCCTTGGCATCGATGGTCTTGTCGATGGCAATCGCCTGACCGGCGTTGGCGCCGACCTGGAACAGCTGGCTAGAGAACGAGCCGTCCAGCAGCTTGGTGCCGTTGAAGTCCGACTGCTTGGCGACGCGGTCGATTTCCGAAACCAGCTGGGTCACTTCGGCCTGCAGCGCCTTGCGGTCGCTGGCCGAGTTGGTGGCGTTGGAGGCCTGCACCGACAGCTCGCGGACGCGCTGCAGGTTGTTGCCGATTTCGGTCAGCGAACCTTCGGCGACCTGTGCCAGCGAGATGCCGTCGTTGGCATTGCGGATGGCCACGTCGGTGCCGCGGATCTGGGTGCCGAAGCGCTCGGAGATCGCCAGACCGGCCGCATCGTCCTTGGCACTGTTGATGCGCGAACCGGAGGACAGGCGCTGGATGGTGGTGGCCAGCGAGCTGCCGCTGGTGCTCAGGTTACGCTGAGCATTCAACGACATCGTGTTGGTGTTGATTACTTGTGCCATGAGGAGAGGTCCTTGAGCGGTTGCACGTGAGTTGGGTTAGACGCCCCCGACGTGCCCCGGGGGCGGCTCATGTCAGCGCTGCAACAGGCTGAGCACGTTCTGCGGTACCTGGTTTGCCTGGGCCAGCATGGCCGTACCGGCCTGCTGCAGGATCTGGGTGCGGGTCAGCTCGGCGGTTTCCTTGGCGAAGTCGGTATCGCGGATGCGGCTGCGCGATGCGGACAGGTTCTCCGAGGAGGTCTGCAGGTTGGCGACCACCGAGGTGAAGCGGTTCTGGATCGCGCCGAGGTCGGCGCGCACGCTGTTGACCGATTCGAGGGCCTTGTCGACGATGGACATCGCCTTCTGTGCGCCTTCGGCCGTGGTGACGTTCAGGTCCTTGACGAAGCTGGCCGTTGCACCGGTCAGCGTGCCGCCGTTGGTGCTGGTCTCGGTCAGGCCCAGGCCGGCGATGGTGGCGGCGGTGGCGCCGGCCGGCGGGGTCGCCGCGCTGACACCCAGAGCGAAGGTCTGGCCGTCCTTGACCGAGGCCAGGCTGACCACGCCGGCGTTGACGGAGGCGACCACGCCGGTTTCGCCCAGCTTGTTGTTGATCGCGGCCGCGGTGGCCGAGGTGATCGATTCGCCTGCCTTCACGGTGAAGTCGCTGACGGTGACCGTGGTGGCGGCGCCGCCCGGCGGGGTCACCGAGATCTGCAGGCCGGAGTAGGTGGTATCAGCGGTGGCCTTGTCGGCTGCAGCCAGGCTGGTGCCGGTGTAGACGTTGGCGAAGCTGGCCGCGCCCAGCGAATCGGCCTTGGCGTTGACCACGCTGTTGATGGCGATGGCCTGGCCGGCGTTGGCGCCCACCTGGAACAGCTGGCTGGTGAACGAACCGTCCAGCAGCTTGGTGCCGTTGAAGTCGGCCTGCTTGGCGACGCGGTCGATTTCGCTGACCAGCTGGGTCACTTCAGCCTGCAGCGCCTTGCGGTCGCTGGCCGAGTTGGTGGCGTTGGAGGCCTGCACGCCCAGTTCGCGGATGCGCTGCAGGTTGTTGCCCACTTCGTTCAGCGAGCCCTCGGCCACCTGGGCCAGCGAGATGCCGTCGTTGGCGTTGCGGATGGCCACGTCCAGACCACGGATCTGGGTGGTGAAGCGCTCGCTGATGGCCAGGCCGGCGGCGTCGTCCTTCGCGCTGTTGATGCGCAGGCCGGACGAGAGGCGCTGGATGGTGGTGGCGAGCGAGCTGCCGCTGGTGCTCAGGTTGCGCTGAGCGTTGAGCGACATCGTATTGGTGTTGATTACCTGTGCCATGGGGTCGTCTCCTCTTATGTGGAACCCGTTGGTGAATGAAACGAAGCGCCGCCTGATTTTTTTGTTTGGCTGTGTGCTTCGCCGTTGCCAAATGAATAACGGCGCTTTGTCAACAACCTTTAGCCGGGAATTTCGTTGCAACCGAATTTCGTCGCTGAAAGCTGTTTTTCCGGGGATTTCCGCCCTGGAAAAGCGTCAAGGCCACCCCTGGTAGGGGCGGTCGGGTATGCCCAACCCACGCTGATGAAGGTATCGGCGGGGGCCGGCTGGGCTTGATGGGCGATCTCGGAACATCCGCCGGGCATGGCCCGGCGCTACCAGGGCCAACCCTTCGGAACATCTGCCGGGCATGGCCAACCTTTCGGTAGCGCCGGGCCATGCCCGGCGAGCGCAGCGGTACATGACCGCCGAAACGAAAAAGGCCGCGATGCAGGGCATCGCGGCCTTGGGCTCCAGCGCTGGCGCGTGGAATCAGCGGATCTTGTTGAACAGCGACATCGACTGCATCTGCGAGAACAGCGTCTGTGCCGCCTGCAGCGCGGTGCTTTCCAGCTGGTACTGGCTCAACGCATCGGCGTAGTCCAGGTCGCGCATCTCCGACAGCGTGGTCTTCAGCGTCACGCCGTTGGCCTCACGCATCTCCGCCGCGTTGTCCAGCGCCTTCAGCTGCGCGCCACCGGCAGCGCGCGAATCGATCATCCGTTCCGCCGCGCGGCCGACATCACGCAATGCGCTCTGCAGCTCGTTCTGCTGCGCGGCCATCTTCGCTGGGGTACCGGTATCGGCATCCAGTGCGGCAATCAGCTTGTCCATGGTGCCGAAGATGTCGCGGCTGCTGGCGGCCTGCACGTTGAAGCTGTCACCTGTTGCTGGCGCGCCAGCGATCTGCAGGCGAACGCCATTGATCTCCAGTTCGCTGCCGGCCTTGTAGGTGCCGGTGCCGGTTACGTTGCCGGCGCCGTCCAGCACTTCGTACTGATCGGCTGCGGTGAAGCGCACGCTGAACGATTGCCCGTTCCAGCTGTCGCTGCCATCACGGGTGATATTGGTCAGCACGCCGTTGCCGGCGTTGCCTGCCGCTGCGCTGCCATCGACGAAGCCATCGCCGGTGGGGATGCGCAGGAAGATCTCGCTGCCGGGCAGGGCGTCGCGCACGTAGGTATCCGGGCCGACTTCCACCTGGCGCTGGGTCTGGTCGCCGCGATAGACAACCTTGCCGTCAATCTTGGCGAACGGCGGATCGCTGTCGTTGGTGCCGCCGAACACGTAGCGGCCGGTGCCGTCGCTGCTGTTGGCCAGCGACAGCAGGCCCTCGCGGATCTGGTTCAACTCGGTGATCAGGGTCTTCTTGTCGGGCGCACTCAAGGCGGGATTGCTGGCCTGGATGGTCAGATCGTTGACGCGCGCCATCAGGTCGTTGACCTGGGCCAGGGTGTTTTCCTGCACGCCCAGGCGGTTCTGCACGTTGTTGCCATTGAGCTTCATGCGTTCCAGTGCGGCCAGGCTGCGGTCCAGGCCCACCGCAGCGCCTGCGGCGACCGGATCGTCCTTGGCGCTGACGATCTTGCTGCCGGTGGCGATCTGCTGTTCCAGGTGGCTGAGTTTGGCCTGCTTGGCCATCATCAGCGCTACCGACTGGCTGTACATCATTCCGGTGGAGATGCGGTTGCTCATCGGCGCACGGCTCCCAGGATGGTCTGGAACATGGAATCGGCGGTGGAGATCAGCTGCGAGGCGGCCTGGTAGGCCTGTTGCAGGCGCAGCATGTCGGCCGCTTCCTCATCGAGGTTGACGCCGGACACTTCGTCACGCGCTGCCTGTGCCTGGTCGGCGATCACCTGCTGCGCCCCCAGCGAATACTCCGCCGAACGCGCTGCTGCACCGACCTGGGTGGTCAGCCCGCCCAATGCGCCGCCCAGGGTCACCGTGCCGGCGTTGAACGCCTTGGCCGATTCCACCTTGGACAGCTTGGTGGCATTGCTGTTGTCCGACGAGCCGGCCGGAGTCGGGGTGATGTTGAAGGTGTCGCCATTCTTCGGCACGCCATCGAGCACGAAGCTCCAGCCGTTGGCGCTGATGGTCTGCCCGGGCGTATAGGTCTGCGGCGGGCCGCCATCGATGGTGTAGGTGGTGGCCGAGGTGAACACGATCGCAGCAGGATTGCGCAGGTTGGCGTTGGCCGCATCGGTCACGGTCACGCCGCTCAGCTTGCCGGTGCCGGTGTTGGCCAGTGCGGCAGCGCCCTTGATGGCGGCGGCCGCGGCAATGCGCGACGGATCGGTGATCGCCATCTCCAGGCTGCCAGCCACGCCAGCTGTCGGCTGCAGCAGGAAGCGGTCGTTGGCCGCCGGGGTGCCGCCCACCACCAGCTTCACGCCGTTGATGATCAACGGGTCGGCAGCGGTACCGGTGCCGGTCAGCGGCACGCTGGCGCCGGTGTCGGCGCGGCTGGCGGCCCAGTTGCTGCCATCGAACTTGAGCACGATGTTCTGTGCTTCCAGCTTGCCGAGGTCGCCATAACTGGCGGTGATCGCGCCGGTGCCGGTGTTGCCGGCATTGCCGGTGACACGCGGCGTGCCGATGTTGAAGAAGTCGCCGCCCATCTGTCCGTACAGATCCACGCCCTGGCGATGGGTGCTGTTGAACGTCTCGGCCAGGCCCACAGCCAGCTTGCCCAGTTCGGCCTGGGCCGGGGTCAGCACGGTGTCGCGGAACTCGAGCAGGCCGCCGATCTGGCCGCCCACGGCCTTCGGGTCCAGGGTGATGGTGCCGCCCTGGGTCTGCAGCGCAAGCTGCAGGCGCTCGGGCTGGTACGGGTCGGCCACCGTGGTGACCTTCGATGCGGTGGTACCCACCACCAGCGCCTGGCCGCCGGCGGTGTAGACGTTCATGATGCCGCCGTCCTGGATCACCGCGGTGCCGCCGGTGTAGCCCACCAGCTGCGAGATCAGCTGGTCGCGGCGGTCCAGCAGGTCGGGCGCGGCGTTGGCGATGTTGGTGCCGATGGCACCGTTGATCTGCGCGATCTCCGACGCCAGCCGGTTGACTTCGGTGGCACCGGCCATCAATCCATTGTTGACCTCGCCATTGAGGTTGTTCAGGTGGGTGTTGAGCTGGCTGAAGCGGTTGGCCAGGGCCTTGGCGCCATCGAGCATGTTCTGCCGGTCGGCAGTACCCGCTGCGTTGGAGGACAGGCCGCTGACGGTATCAAAGAAGTTCGACCAGACCCCGGCCACGTTGGTGGCCGCGTCGGAGAACAGGGCATTGACCCGGTCGGCCATGCCCGAGAGCTGCTTCAGGCGTGCCAGTTCGCCGCCGCTGTCGAGCAGGCGCGAGATCGCCAGCTGGTCGGCGGCGCGGCGGATGTCGACGATGCGGGTGCCGTTGCCAACGTCACCATAGCCGTAGTTCTGCGGGGTGGCGGTGGCGAAGTCGACCTTCTGCCGGCT
Source organism: Stenotrophomonas sp. OVS01A (assembly GCF_019969775.1). Taxonomy (NCBI): domain Bacteria; kingdom Pseudomonadati; phylum Pseudomonadota; class Gammaproteobacteria; order Lysobacterales; family Lysobacteraceae; genus Stenotrophomonas; species Stenotrophomonas sp. OVS01A. Next base: position 1,389,179 of record NZ_JAHXYV010000001.1, read on the forward strand.
GTAGCCGGGAGTGTTGAGGTTGGCCACGTTGTGGCTGGTGGTGGCCAACGCACGCTGGAAGGCGAGCAGGGCACTGGTACCGGTGGAAAGTACGCTGGACATGGGGTTCCTCAACGACGGGTGATACCCAGCGCCGCGGTTGCGGTGCTGGCGAAGGTCTGGCCGATGCGTGAGCCGGCGTCGGCCACGGCGGCCACGGCGCGCTCGATGGTCGGGCCGCCGGCGATCGCGGCGATCTTGGCCGCGTAGCGCGGGTCGGTGGCGTAGCCGGCGCGTTGCAGCCCGCGCGCGAAGCCCTGCACATCGGTGCCGGCCTGCAGCGCCTGCTGGTAGCGCGGGCTGGTCTTCAGCAGGCGCACGTAGTCGGCAAAGCTCTCTGCAGGCGAGGTGTAGGCGCGGAAGCTGGCGGTCTCGTTGCGGCGCACGCCATCGACATACTCATGGGTGCCGGCGGTAGCGCTCTGGCCCTTCCAGCCGGTGGCCTTGATGCCGAACAGGTTGTGCGAGGTGCTGCCATCGGCATGCTTGATCTGGCGCTTGCCCCAGCCGGTTTCCAGCGCTGCCTGGGCAACCAGGGCGCGCGCGTCCACGCCCAGTTCCTTGGCCGCGCTCTGTGCGTGCTGCCAGATGCTGGCGACGAAGCCTTCCGGGGTGTGCGCGCCCAACTGGGCGACGGCGGTGCGCGTGGCCAGTGCATCGACCGGGGTGCCGCTGCTGCCGCGGTTGCTGGCGGTCGGTGCCCACTGGTCGCTGGCAGCGGCCCAATCGGCGCCACCGATGGCACCGGCATAGGGATCGTCGGTACCCAGCGAACGGTGCATGCCGCTGCTTTCCCGGCCCGCAATCAGGTCCAGCGCCTGCTCCATCGGGGCGACGGAGGACTGCGCGCCATCCTGCACACCGGCCGCCATCTGCTGCAGCATGCGCACGGCCTGGCCGGCGTCCTGCAGCGGCAGCGACGGCGCCGCCGGCGCATTGAGCTGGTAGGCGCGGCTGGCCTTGGCCGGGTCCACCCGGGTATCCAGCGCCGGGCCATCGGCCTGCGCGCCGGACAACTGGCGGGTGATCATGCTCGACAGGCCCAGGCCCTTGCCGCGGGTCATCGCCTCGGCGATCTTCTGGTCGTACATCTCCCGGAACATCTTGTTTTCACCCGGGAACAGCGAATCGCCGAAGCTGGCGTCACGCATGCTCTTGACCAGCATCTGCGCGAACTGGCCTTCAAGCTGGCGCGCGACCTTGTCGATCTTGGCCGGGTCGTTCTGCTGGGCCGGGCTGAGTTCGAATGCGGGAGTGATGCGCATGTCAGATCACCTCGAGCTCGGCGCTCAGGGCGCCGGCCTGCTTCAGTGCTTCCAGGATCGCGATCAGGTCACCCGGTGCCGCGCCAACGGCGTTCACCGCATGCACGATCTCGTCCAGGGTGGTGCCGCCGTTGAACTTGAACATCCGGCTGCCATCGTTGGTGGCGGTGATGGTCGACTGCGGCGTGGCCACGGTCTGGCCACCGGCAAAGGCGTTGGGCTGGCTGACGTTGGTGTTTTCCTGGATGGTCACCGTCAACGAGCCATGCGAGATCGCGGCCGGGCCGACACGCACCTGCTGGCCGATGACCACGGTGCCGGTACGCGAGTTGACCACTACCTTGGCCGGTGCAGCGCCCGGGGTCAGTTCCAGGTTTTCGATACGGGCCAGCAGGCCGATGCGCGCACCGGCATCGGTGGGCGCACGCACGGCAACGGTGCCGCCGTCCACGGCACGCGCCGAACCCTCGCCGAAGGCATTGTTGAGCGCACCCACCATCCGCGAGATGGTGGTGAAGTCGCTGTTGTGCAGGTTCAGGGTGATCTCGCCGCTGGCGCCGAACACATCGGGCAGGGCGCGCTCAACGGTCGCACCGTTGGGGATGCGGCCGACGCTGGGCACGTTCACCGAGACGCGCGAACCGTCCTTGCCCTGTGCACCGAAGCCGCCCACGATCAGGTTGCCCTGGGCAATCGCGTAGACCTGGCCGTCGGCACCGCGCAACGGCGCCATCAGCAGCGAGCCACCGCGCAGCGACACGGCGTTGCCGATCGAGGACACGGTGATGTCGATCGGCTGGCCGGGCTTGGCGAACGGCGGCAGTTCGGCGTGGATTGCCACTGCCGCCACGTTCTTCAGCTGCGGGTTGACGTTGGCCGGTACGTTGACGCCCAGCTCGCCCAGCAGGTTCTTCAGGCTCTGCACGGTGAAGGGCGCCTGGCTGGTGCGGTCGCCGCTGCCATCCAGGCCGACCACCAGGCCGTAACCCACCAGTGCATTGCCGCGCACGCCACCCACCTGGGCCAGGTCCTTGATGCGCTCGGCGCTGGCGGGTGCAGCCACCGCAAAGACCATGAACACGGCACAGTAGAGCGACGCTGCGCGTCGCTGCCAGGAAGAAGAGAAGGAGAGTTTCATGGCCATACTCAGAACGGCGTCAGGCCGGAGTTGAAGAAGCGGCTCAGCCAACCCATCGCGTTGGACTGCGCGACAGGGCCGCGGCCGCCATAGACGATGCGCGCTTCGGCCACGCGGCTGGAAGGCACGGTGTTGTCCGCGCTGATGTCGCCGGGGCGCACGATGCCCTGTACCTGCACCAGCTCATCACCCTGGTTCAGGCGCAGGTTCTTCTGCCCCTGCACCACCAGGTTGCCGTTGGGCAGGCGCTGCACCACCGTCACGGTCACGTTGCCCTGCAGGCGGTTGCTCTGCGCGCTGTTGCCCTTGCCGGTGAAATCGCGTGCGCCCTTGGCCGTTGCACTCAGGATGTCCTTGCCGCCCAGGGTGACCGGTGCGCCGAGAATCGACGGCGTGCCGAGGCTCAGGTTCGATTCCTTGTTGGTGGCGGTGTTGGCGCTGGTCTGCGCGGTGGTGTTTTCCAGCAGGGTGATGGTCAGCAGGTCGCCGACATCGCGCGCACGGCGGTCCGAATACAGCTGCAGGGTCGGGCCGGCGGCGTAGATCGCGCCGGCGGTCGGTTCGGCCTGCGGCGGCATGATCGGCTGCAACGGCGCCATCGTCGGATAGGGGCGCACGTCGCCAGCGATCACGCAGCCGCCGAGCAGGGCAGCCACGGCGCAGGCGAGGGCAGTACGGGCGAAGGAAGAAAGGGGCGACATGGCAGTTTCCCGGTGAGGGCGGTCAGAGCTTGTTGCTGAGGTAGCCGAGCATCGAGTCGGTGGTCGAGATCGCCTTGGCGTTCATTTCGTAAGCGCGCTGGGTTTCGATCATCGACACCAGCTCTTCCACCACGTTGACGTTGCTGCCTTCCAGCGCACCCTGCACCACGGTGCCCAGGCCGTTCAGGCCGGGATTGCCGTTCTGCGCCGGTCCGGAGGCGGTGGTTTCCAGGAACAGGTTTTCACCACGTGCCTGCAGGCCCGCCGGATTGACGAAGTCGGTAAGGGTCAATGCACCGACTTCCACCGATGCCGCGCCGTCGGCCATCTTCACGCTGATGGTGCCGTCGGTACCGATGGTCACCGACTGCGCGCCTTCGGGAATCTGGATGCCCGGCTGCACCGGGTAGCCGCTGTTGGTGACCAGCTCGCTGTCCTGGTTGATCTTGAACGAGCCGTCGCGGGTGTAGGCCGAGCTGCCGTCGGGCATCTGCACTTCGAAGAAGCCGCGGCCGTTGACCATCACGTCAAGCGCGCGGCCGGTCTGCTGCTGGCTGCCCTGCTCGAAGTTCTTGGCGGTGGCCACCACGCGCACGCCGGTGCCGATCTGCAGGCCGGTGGGCAGCTGGGTCTGTGCCGAAGAGGAACCGCCGGGCTGGCGCACCTGCTGGTACAACAGGTCCTCGAAGCTGGCGCGGTCCTGCTTGAAGCCGGTGGTGTTGGTGTTGGCGAGGTTGTTGGAAACCACCGACATGCGCATCTGCTGCGCATCCAGTCCGGTTTTCGCGATCCACAATGCCTGGTTCATCTTCGGAGTCCTGTCTGGGTGAAGCCGGCCGCGCGGTGCGGCCCATGGGGTAGGGAGTGCAAGCGGCGTGCCAGCACCGGCGCGGGCCGGTGCCGGAATTCCGTCAGCTGCCCAGGCGCAACAGGCTGTTGGCGCTGCGCGCGTTGTCATCGCCGTGCTTGATCACCTGCACCTGCATTTCGTACTGGCGCTGCAGCTGGATCATCTGCACCAGCGCGCCGGCGGCATCGACGTTGCTGCCTTCCAGCTGGCCGCTGTGCACCGCCGTGCCCTGCGCCTGGGCGAACGGCTGCAGCGGATCGGTATTGCGGAACAGGCCATCCAGGCCGCGTTCGAGGCGATCATCCGGCGCCTGCACCACCTTGATCCGGCCGATCATCGCCATCGTCTGCGGGCCTTCGCCCTGCGGGATGATCGAGATCGTGCCGTCGTTGCCGATCTCCATCGCCTGGTAGGGCGGAATCGCGATCGGGTTGTTGTTGTCGTCCAGCACCGGACGGCCGCTGGAGGTCACCAGCTGGCCGTTCGGGGTCACCGACAGCGCGGCGCCACGGGTGTAGGCCTCGCTGCCATCGGTGGACTGCACGGCAAGCCAGGTGCCGGTCTGCAACGACAGGTCCAGCGGCTTGCCGGTGATGTGCTGCGCGCCGGCCGTGCGGTTGAAGCCCGCATCGACATGCAGTGCATCCACCCGCGAGGCAAAGCCCGGGCCACGGATCGGGAAGGCTTCGGTGTTGGCCAGCGCTTCCTTGAAGCCGGGGGTGTCCGAGTTGGCGAGGTTGTGGCTGAGCGTTCCCTGCGCCTGCAGGGAGGCGCGGGCACCGGTCATCGCCACGTAAAGGGCTTTATCCATGCGGGGAGTTCCGTGACAGGGTCAGCAGGTCATCAACGGATGTTGATGACGGTCTGGGTGATCTGGTCCTGGGTCGTGATCATCTGCGCGTTGGCCTGGAAGTTGCGCTGCGCGGTGATCATGTTGACCAGCTGTTCGGTCAGGTCGACGGTGGAGGATTCCAGCGAACCGGCCTGGATCTTGCCGAGGTTGGAGGTGTCGGCGGCGCCGGTGCGCGGCGTGCCCGAATCGAAGGTCTCCACCCACAGGTTGTTGCCCTTCTGTTCCAGGCCCTGCGGATTGTTGAAGCTGGTCAGTGCAACCTGGCCCAGCGGCTTGTCGTCGCCGTTGGAATAGCGGGCGAACACCACGCCGGTTTCCGAAACGGTGATCTCGTTGAGCTTGCCGGCCGCGTAGCCATCCTGCTGGGTGTTGCGCAGGGCGAACTTCTCGCCGTACTGGGTCGAGCCGCTCACATCCAGCGTCATGTTCAGCACGCCGGCGCCGGTGGTCGGGGTGAAGGTGCCCAGGCTGATCTTGCCGTTGGCCGGCGCGGTCAGCTTGCCGGCGTTGTCGAAGGTCAGCGGGGTGGGCGTACCGGCCGGCTGGCCATCGACGTAGTTGTGCACCGTCCAGGCGTTGGTGGCCGCTTCCTTGACGAAGTAGGACACCTGGGTGTGGCTGACGCCCAGCGAGTCATACACGGTGATGCCGCCGCTGGAGTGGCTGTAGCTGTTGGAGTTGGTGGGGTCGAAGGGGGTCACCGTCGGTTGCTTGGCGTTGCCGGGCAGGGTGAAGCCGACCTTGACCTCGCTGGTCTGCTTGGGCGGGCTGTCGGTGGTCAGCAGCTGCAGATCGACCAGGCGGCCGGCGTCGAAGTTGGTGCCGTCGGCGTTCGGAGCGAACACCTGCAGGCGTGCGCCCTGCGGGTTGACCACGTAGCCGGCGGCGTCGGTCTGGAAGTTGCCGGCGCGCGAGTACACGCGTGCACCGTTCATGTTCATGGTGAAGAAGCCCTCACCGGAAATGGCCATGTCCAGGCTGCGGCCGGTCTGCTCGTTGTTGCCCTGGATGAACTGCTGGGCCACGTTGGAGACGCGCACGCCCGAACCGATCGCGTTCTTGGACAGGCCGTAGCTGGTGGCGGCAAACAGGTCGGCGAATTCCGCACGCGACTGCTTGAAGCCGGTGGTGTTGACGTTGGCCACGTTGTTGGCGGTGACGCTCAGGTCCGAGTTGGCAGCGTTGATGCCGGACAGGGAAATGTTGAAGCCCATGGGATGCTCCTGTTGGATGCGGTAGGTGCGGCTCAGCTGACGCGGAGCACGTAGTCGAGAGGGGCCGTGCCCAGGCCCTTGAGGTTCAGGTAGAGGCCGTCGGAACCGACGGTCACGCTTTCCACCGGTGCCTGCACGAAGGTGGACAGCTTGGTGCTCTTGCCGGTGGTGTCGACGTGGTTGGCGACGATGTTGTACTTGCCCGGCTCCATGCGCTTGCCGTTGGCATCCTTGCCATCCCAGGTGAACGCGGTCTCGCCGGCGGCCTTGGCTTCAACGCTGATCGAGGTGACCTTGGCGCCGTTGGCGTCGGTGACGTCCACGGTGACGATGCCGGCGGCCGGCGCGGCAACCGTGCCCTCCACCGAACCTTCCTTCTCCAGCACCAGCTTTTCCGACGGCACCAGCACCTGGTGGCCGACCAGGGCGGCGCCACGCAGCACCTGGTCGCTGGCCATCGACTCCTGGAAGCCCTTCACCGACTTGTTCAGATCGGTGATGCCCTGCACGGTCGACATCTGCGCCATCTGCGAGACCATCTGCGTGTTGTCCATCGGCTTCAGCGGGTCCTGATGCTGCAGCTGCTCGGTCATCAGGCGCAGGAAGTCGGCCTGGTCCAGCGTGTTCTTCTTCTTGGTGGCGTTGCTGTTGGGGGCGTTCAGGCCGAGTGCGGCGTAGACGTCCTGGTTGCTCTGGTTGTTGACGGCAGTGGTCATGGCGGTGTCCGGTGCAGCGGGCCTCAGCGGCCCATGGTCAGGGTGGCCAGGGCCAGTTCCTTGGCGGTGGTCAACATCTCTACGCCGGCCTGGTAATTGCGCGAGGTCGAGATCAGGTTGACCATCTGCGCCACCGGATCGACGTCGGGCTGGTAGATGTAGCCATCGCCGTCGGCCAGCGGATGGCCCGGCTCGTAGCGCTTGATCGGCGCCGCGTTGCTCTGGGTGATCTCCTTGACCTGCACCGAGGTGATGTTCGGATCGGTCTTGCTGGTCACCGCCTGGAAGATCGGTTCCAGCGGCTTGTACACCGCGTCGGCCGAGCCGGCGATGCTGTCAGCGTTGGACAGGTTGGAGGCGATGGTGCTCATGCGCACCGACTGCGCCTGCAGCGCGGAGCCGGCGATATCGAAGATCGGCAGGTTGCTCATGGCTTATTGCCCCGTGATCGCGGTGAGCATGGAACGCACCTTGCTTTCGACGAAGCTCAGCGAAGCGCGGTATTCCAGTGCAGCGCGGCCATAGGCGGCGCGTTCGGCATCGGGGTCGACGGTGTTGCCGTCGATGCTGGGCTGTACGCCCTCGCGGGCCACCTGGAACGGGTTGAGGCCACTACCGATTTCGTAGTGCTGCTCGTTGGTGGTGGTCATCAGGCCGTTGGCATCCAGCCCCTGCGCATGGCGAAGGGCCGAATCGAAGTCCAGGTCCTGGGCCTTGTAGCCGGGGGTGTCGGCATTGCCGAGGTTGCTGGCGATCAGCTTCATGCGCTGTTCGCGCAACGGCATTGCCTGGGCATGGACGCCCAGGTAGTCGGTAATCAGGTTGCGCACGGTGCACTCCCACGGGAACGTTGCCCGGGAAGCTGCAAGCGGTGTGCCAGAACCGTGGTGCGCAACATCGCGCTCGCCGGGCATGGCCCGGCGCTACCGTGGGTCGGAGCAGGTGTCTGGTAGCGCCGGGCCGTGCCCGGCGCAGACGCGTGCGGCGGCCTTACGCCGCCATCGCCACCTTGCGCAGGCGGTCCAGCACGAAGTCGGCTAGCTCGTGCGGCGAATACTTGGCGACAAAGGCGTTGGCACCCACGCGCTCGACCATCGCATTGTTGAATACGCCCGACAGCGAGGTATGCAGCAGCACGTACAGCCCGGACAGGCCGGCATGGCGCCGGATTTCCGTCGTCAGCGTGTAGCCGTCCATGGCCGGCATCTCGATGTCCGAGATCACCATGGCGTAGCGTTCGGCCGGGTTTTCACCCGAGGCATGGATCTGCAGCAGGTGGTCCAGCGCCTGTTTGCCGTCCGAGAGCAGGGTCGCGCCCACCCCCAGCTGGTCCAGCACGCTGCGGATCTGCTGGCGCGCCACCCGCGAATCATCCACCACCAGCACCTGCAGCTGCGGGGCGTCGGCGGGCATCGCCATGGCCGGGTCGAGCACGGCCTCACCGCGCACCTGGGCGATGTCGGCCAGCACGCTTTCCACGTCGATCACCTGGATCAGCTCGCCCTGGAAGCGGGTCACCGCGGTCAGGTAGCTCGATTCAGCGCCCAGTTCCGGCGGCGGGTGGATGTCTTCCACCGCGATGTTGACGATGCGCTCCACGCCGCTGACCAGGAAGCCCTGGATCGAGCGGTTGAACTCGGTCACCACCAGGTAACCGGGTGCGGTGTCCGCATCGGGCTCGCGCTCGGGGTGGCCGATGGCCAGGCCCAGGTCCAGCACCGGCACCGAACGGCCGCGTACGTCGGCCACGCCGGCGAACTGGCCGGGCAGGCCGGGTACCTGGAACAGTTCCGGGCGGCGCAGCACTTCCTGCACCTTGAAGACATTGACGCCAAAAAGCTGACGTCCGCCGAGGCGGAACAGCAGCAGCGCCAGGCGATTGTGGCCGGCCAGTCGGGTTCGCTGGTCGATCCGGTTGAGCAGGTCATGAGACATGGCTGCTGTATCGGCGCGGGCAGGGGGGAACTTGAGGGCGAGTGCAGCGCCGGGCCCAGTGAGATTTCCGTGGCCCGTCTGTGGCACGCAGCTTGCACGCGTCTGGGCCAGGTCTTACCGACAGGAGGCGCCATGCGCCGCATTGCTTCTTTCCTTGCCATTGCAATGGCCGTGGCCGCGCCGTGGGCAACCGCAGCCGACTGGCAGCCGGTGGCCAGCATCCGTGCTGCCGCGTTGTCGACCCTGGCCGCCGGCACTGAAGGTGAGGCCGTGGTTGCTGATGCGCTGCGCCTTCCGCGTTGCGGCGGCGCATTGCAGGTGCAGCCCACGGCAAACACCACCGTGGAAGTGAGTTGTCCCGACGCCGGTGGCTGGCGCCTGTTCGTGCCGGTGAAGGTGCGCCGCAACCAGACCGTGCTGGTGCTGACCCGAGGCATCGGCACTGGAGAATCCATCGCCGCTGCCGATATCAGTACTGCCCAGCGTGACGCGGCACGGATTGCCGGTGCAGTGCTGGCCGATCCTGCCGCAGCGATCGGCCGCATCGCCCGTCGGCCGTTGCCGGCAGGAACACTGTTGTCGAGCAACGATCTGGTTGCACAGCGTCTCATCAAGCGAGGAGACAGTGTGGCACTGGTATCGCGGCGTGGTTCGGTCGAGGTCCGCATCGCCGGCCGCGCACTGGGCGATGCCGGGCAGAACGAGCGCGTCTCGGTGGAAAACCTGTCCTCGCGCCGTATCGTGCAGGGCACGGTGGACGCGACCGGTGACGTAATCGTGGCGCGTTGAAATAATGCAGAATTCCCCTAAAGATCACGGCCCTGCGGCCGTTATCCCTTGTGTACGGCAACTCCAGGACACCCCATGAGCCAGAAAATCGACGGCAACCTGCAGGTCCCCCAGGCACTGCGCAGCGTGACCACCCCGGCCGCCAAGCCCGGCGTCAGCACCGATTCGGCGGCACGTCCAGTCGAGGCGGCCGACAGCCTGCGCCTGACCGGCGAAGCCACCAACCTGCAGGCCATCGAGCGTGAGCTGAGCACCGCCCCGGCGATCGACGCCCAGCGTGTTGCAGCGGTGCGCGAATCGCTGCAGAACGGCACCTACAAGATCAATCCGGACGCGATCGCTTCGCGCATGCTTGAACTGGACCAGCAGCTGCAAGGATGACCGCGGCGATGAGCGAGCCGCTGCAGCGCCTTGCCCAGGCCCTGGACGTTGAACGCCAGGCCCTGGTCGAGCACGACGTGCACGCCCTGATCCGTGCCACCGGTGCGAAGCTGGAAGCGCTGCGTGCGCTGGAAGGCGCGCCACCGGTGGGCGAGGGCGAGCAGCTGCAGGAACTGGCCGAGCGCAACCGCGCCAACGGGGTGCTGCTGTCGCGGCGCCGGCGCGAGGTCAACTGGGCACTGCGCCAGATGGGCCGCACCGAAGAGTCCTCGGCATACGATGCCAAGGGCCAGTCGCATACCGTCACCGCGCGGCGGCCACTCGCCGTCGCCTGACAGGACCGGCGGTCGGCTGACCGCCCGATGGCGGCTGTAGGCCGCCGCGTGAACGCGTATATTGGGCCCCTGTTTGATCGCCCCGAGCCGCCGTGTCTGCCGCCAACGTTCTGGTTACCGCCCCCCTTCCGCCGCAACCGGTGCTGCAGGCCCTGCTTGAGCGCCTGCGCGAGGGCCTGCTGCTGTTCACCGAAGATGGGCAGGTCGCCCTGGCCAACCCGGCCGCGCAGAGCCTGCTGGGCAGCGATGAAGGCACCTTGCCGCCGCCGCAGCGCCTGCGCCAGCTGCTGCCGCCGGATGCGCTGGAACATGCGCGCCAGCACGGTCACTGGAACGGCAGCCTGCCGCTGGGCGAGGGCGTGGTCATTGCCCATCTGTACTTCCATGGCGAACCCGGTTCGGGGCACTACCTGGCCTTGTTCCGCCATATCGAAGGCCAGGAAGACTACGAACGCGAACTGCAGCAGCGCCATGCCGAACTGCGCCAGGCCTACCTGCGCTTGAACGGCACCCAGGAAAAGCTGCTGCAGTCGGAGAAGATGGCGTCCATCGGCCAGCTTGCCGCCGGCGTGGCGCACGAGATCAACAACCCGATCGGCTACGTGCATTCCAACCTGGGCAGCCTGCAGGAATACCTGCGCAGCCTGTTCACGGTGATCGAAGCCTACGAACGCGCCCTGCGTGCGCCCGACCCGAAGGCGCTGATTCCGGAAATCGACGATATCCGTGACCGCCTGGACATCGATTTCATCAGCCGCGACCTGCCGCAGCTGATGGCCGAGTCACGCGAAGGCATCGAGCGCGTCACCCGCATCGTGCGCGACCTGAAGGACTTCTCCTATTCCGGCCGCGACGAATCGTGGAAGCTGGTCGACCTGCATTCCGGCCTTGAATCGACCATCAACATCATCTGGAACGAGCTCAAGTACAAGGTGCACCTGGTGCGCGAGTTCGGCCAGCTGCCGCTGGTGGAATGCCTGCCCTCGGAGTTGAATCAGGTCTACATGAACCTGCTGCTCAACGCCGGCCACGCCATCGCCGAGCGCGGCACGATCACCGTGCGTACCGGCGTGGACGGCGACACGGTGTGGGTCGAGTTCGAAGACACCGGCGGCGGCATTTCGCCGGAACTGCGCCAGCGCATCTTCGATCCGTTCTTCACCACCAAACCGGTGGGCAGCGGTACCGGCCTGGGCCTGTCGATCTCCTACAGCATCATCAACAAGCACCACGGCCGCATCGATCTGGACAGCACCCCGGGCGTCGGCTCGCGCTTCCGCCTGGTGCTGCCGATCAAGCAGCCGCGCTGATCGTGGCCGCCGGGCATGGCCCGGCGCTATCCCAGGGCCGCGGTAGCGCCGGGCCATGCCCGGCGGATGCGGTTACCGCAGCGGCGAACGATCCTCACCGCCGTCGGCCGGCTCGACAGCCGCCAGGCCACCGTTGCTGCGCCGCTGTTCCTCGTACGTGCGGAAGGCCTGGTGGATGTGCTTGCGCAGCTCGTCGTCGTTCCACGGCTTGGTCAGGAACCGGTAGATCGCACCGCGGTTGATCGCATCGGTCACCGTGTTGAGGTCGGTGTAGCCGGACAGCACCAGCCGGATCGTGTCCGGGTACAGCATCTTCACCCGGCCCAGGAACTCGGTGCCGCTCATGTCGCTCATGCGCTGGTCGGACAGGATCACCTGCACATCGTTGATGGCCAGCAGATCGAACGCATCGCGCACGTTGCCTGCCGCCAGGATGCGGTACCCATCGCGGCGGAACAGGCGCACCAGCGAGCGCAGCACGTTCTCCTCGTCGTCCAGCAGCAGCAGGGTGCGGTCCGGCCGGGTTTCGGCGAACGCTTCGGGGCGCAGGTAGCGGCGGCGCAGGGTCATGCCGGCGGCATCGGCGGACATCGGTTCGCCGAACAGGTAGCCCTGGAACACGTCGCAGTCGTTGCGGCGCAGGAAGCCCAGCTGTGCCTGCGATTCCACGCCGTTGGCGATCACCGTCATGCCCAGCTGGTGGCCCATCGCAATGATCGCGCGTGCGATCGCCGCTTCACGGTTGCCGGCCGGGGCGCTCTTGATGAAGCTGCGGTCGATCTTCAGCTTGTCTACCGGGTAGCGCACCAGCGCACTCAGGCTCGAATCGCCGGTGCCGAAGTTGTCCAGGCTCAGGCTGATGCCTTCGTTGCGCAGGTTGGCCAGGGTTTCGTGCACGAAGTTGACGTTGTTGGTCAGCGCGCTTTCGTTGATTTCCAGCGTCAGCATCTGCGCCGGCACGCCGGACGCCTGGATCACGCCCATCACTTCGGCAAAGAAATTCGGGCGCAGCAGCTGCAGGGTGGACACATTCACCGCGATGGTGAAGTCATCAAAGCCCTGGTCGCGCCACAGCCGGGCCTGCTTCAATGCACCCTCCAGCACCCACGTACCAATCTGCACGATGATGCCCAGGCGCTCGGCGGTGCGCATGAAACGCTCCGGCACCAGCATGCCCAGGGTCGGCGACTGCCAGCGCAGCAGCGCCTCCATGCCCACCACATGGCCATCGCGGGCACTGACCAGCGGCTGGTAACGCAGCTTCAGTTCGCCGTTGGGAATGGCATCGACGATCTGCCGCGCGATGATGCTCTCGCTGTGCGCGCTCGGCGGCGTGTCCACCGCGTGGATGCGCACCGCATTGCCGCCTTCGCGGGCGGCCTGGTACAGCGCATCCTCGGCATGGTCGAGCAGGCGCGAGGCATTGCTGGCGTGCTCCGGGCACAGGCTCACCCCCAGCTTGCCGGTCATGAACAGCGTATAGGGCAGTACCGACAGCGGCAGTTCCATCTGCTGGCGGATCTCTTCGGCGAAATCCTCGGCCAGGGGCAGATCGGCGGTGCGCGGCACGGCAATCAGGAACTCATCGCTGCCATGCCGCCACAGCATGCCGCGTCCGCGCAGGTAGGACTGCAGGCGCTGGGCCACCAGCACCAGGGCCTGGTCACCAACCTCCGCGCTCATGTTCTCGTTGACCGAGGCGAAGTGGTCGATGTCCACATGCATCAGCATCAGCGGGGTACCACCGGAGGCGGCTTCGGCGACCATCGCCTGCAGCTCGGGGTTGCCGGCGCCGAGGCGATCAGGTGCATCATCGATGCTGACCGGGGGCAGGTTGGGGTTCCACATGGGCTCAGTATTCCGCTGACTCGACGGCCGCCGTAACAGCGGCCTGGTAAGGAAGGTGGACATCGACGAGGGTACCGGCGCCGTGCGCCGACTCGATCCGCACATGGCCGCCCACGCTCTGCGCGCGCTCGCGCATCACGATCAGGCCCAGGCCGCGCGGGCCATCCGGATCGAACCCTTCGCCATCGTCACGGATCATCAGGTGCAGCCCGCGCTGGTCGACGTCGCGCAGCTGCAGCACCACCTGGCTGGCGCGCGCGTGGCGCAGTGCATTGGTCAGGCTTTCCTGGGCGATGCGGAAACAGGCCTGCTCGATGCTGTTGTCCGGGCGCGTGGGCAGCGATTCGATCTCGGCCTGCAGCTCGACGGTGGACGAGCGGAACAGCACGCGTGCCTGCCAGCTCAATGCCGCTTCCAGGCCCAGCGCATCCAGCTGCGGCGGCCGCAGCAGGGTGGAGATGTCGCGCAGCTTGGCAACGGTGGTATCGGCCAGGCTGACGATCTGTGCCAGGTCCTCGCCGCGCCGCTGCGCATCGTCCTCGTCCTGCGCCGCATAGGCCGACAGCTTGATCGCGGTGATCGCCTGGCCGATGTCATCGTGCAGGTCGCGCGAGATTGCCCGGCGCTCGTCCTCCTGCAGCGAGAACAGGCGGCCGGCCATCGCCTGCAGCTCGCGGTTGCTGGTCTCCAGCGCGCTTCGGGTCTGTTCGGATTCACTCAGGTCGCGCACGATCAGCAGCTTGCAGTCGCGGCCTCCGTAGCGCACGTCGCCCACCGCAATGCCAGCCTGGAAGCTGCGGCCGTCGGCGCGCTGCATGGCCACCACGCTGCTGTGGCCCGGGCTGTGCTGCGGCTGCCCGGCACGCATCTGTGCGCGCATCCGGGCCAGATCGCCGCCTGCCACCAGGGCCGACAGCGGCTCGCCCAGCAGCGTGTGGCTGCCGTAGCCGAACAGGCCGGCCGCCCACGCATTGGCATACAGCACATGTTCGTCGGACAGGATCACCACGCCATCGGGCAGCACCCGCACCAGCTCGCGGAACTGCTCTTCGCGTTCGCGCAACAGGCGCCGCGACTGCTCACGCTCGGTCACGTCCTGCAACGTGCCCAGTATCCGGTCACGTCCGGCTTCATCCACGCCGCTGGCGGCACGCAGGTGCACCATCAGCGCACGGCCATCCATTGCCAGTACCGGCAGCAGCACGTCCACCTGCACCTGCTCACCCGAGCACAGCTCGGCCAGCACCTGGTCGGTCTGTGCGGCCGTGGCCGGGTCGGCTGCCACCAGCAGCTCGTCGAAACGATGCCAGCGTCGCGCCTCGGGCGGGCGACGGCCCAGCAGGCGATAGACCTGGTTGGAGTAACGGCCCTGGCCGGTCGACGGGTCCAGCTCCCACGCGCCGATCCGGGCCAGCTCGTGGGCTTCTTCCACGCGGGCCAATGCCTGGTCGCGCCGCAGTTGGGCCAGGTCTTCAGCGGTGCGGTCGATGGCGATCAGCAGGCGCGCAGTGTGGCCGTCGTAGTCGATCGCGTTCGAACGCAGTTCCATCTGCCGCAGGCTGCCATCACGCAGCTGCAACTGCGCGCGCAGGATGCACAGCTGCTCGGGCGCGCCGCGAATCTCCTCCAGCTTGGTCTGCAACGCCTGGTCCTGGCCGGGTGGCCAGAGCACGTCGATGGTCTGCGCCAGAAGCGCCTCGCGGTCCCAGCCGAAGGTGGTGCAGGCGGCCGGATTGGCATCGAGGATGGCCAGGCTGTCCAGGTCATACACCAGGATCGGGCCCGGGTTGCCCTCGAACATCTGCCGCAGGCGCAGTTCGGAGGCCTGCAGGCGGGCATGGGTGTGCAGTACGTGCTCGGCCAGCGGCCGCAGCAGCAGGTACAGCAGGCCCGCGCTGGCCAAAGCGAAGAACGCGCCCTTCATGCTCTGCCAGAGCGCCGCCTGCTGCGGGTCGGGCACCAGCGCGGTCACCGCGCCGTCGGTGGCGATCATCCAGGCCAGCGCCATCGCCAGGTAGCTCAGCACGATGCGCCGACGGTCGCGCCCCAGCGCCTGCGCCATCCGCGGGTCGGGAACAGGGGCGGTGCCGGTCGGTTCTACGGGCATGGACAGGGCAGGGGGGCGGGCAGGGAGAAGGGGTGCGGGCCATCTTACCGCGCAGCTGTGCCCTGGCCACTCAATTATCCGCCGCAGGCGCCGTTAACCACTGCGTGCCCCGCTGTCGGGCGTTTCATCCGGAGCAAGATCGCGTGGACCAAGGGATCATCGCCAGCCTGCTGCAGCATCCGCTCGCCTCGGCGCTGGTCATCGTCGACCGCAGCGGGCGCCCGCTCGCGGCCAATCCGGCTGCGCGCGAGCATGGCCTGCCGGCCACGGTGGCCGCCTACGCGCCGATGCTGGAAGACCTGCGCCTGCTGGCCGCCGACGGTGGCATCGTCGCCTGCACGCTGCCGGGCGGCCCGCGCGGCCACTACGATGGCCACCTGCGCGCCGTGCATGACGGCAGCGGCAACCTGCTCGCCTTCACCCTCAGCGTGCCCGAGCCGGTGCCGGTTGATGGTGGCGGTCGCTGGGAACTTGCACTGGACAGCGCCGGCCACAGCCTGTGGGACTGGGACATCCCCAGCGACCGCGTGGCGCGCACGCCCGCACTGGGTGAGGAAACGGCCACGCAGATACTGGCGCGCGTGCACGCCGACGACATCACCCAGGTGCGCGCCGCGCTGGATGAACACCTGCACGGTGACAGTGAGCAGTACAGCGCCCAGTTCCGCTTCCGCCAGGCCGATGGCCAGTGGCGATGGGTGCTGGACCGCGGCCGGGTGGTGGCCCGTACCGCCGACGGCCAGCCGCTGCGCATGGTCGGCACCCATACCGACATCGAGCAGCAGAAGCAGCTGGAAGCCCTGCTGCAGGAGCAACAACTGCATCTGCGCGAAGCCCAGCGCATCGCCAGCATGGGCAGCTGGTCGTTCGATCCGCACAGCCGCCAGTTCTGGTGGTCGCCGGAACTACGCTCGCTGCTGGCGCTGCGGCAGGACAGCATCCCGGGGCAGCGACGCTGGCTCAAGCAGCTGCACCCGCGCTCACGTGGCGCACTGCGTGCGGCCTGGCGTCGCCTGTGGCGCGATGGCCGGGCTGCCAACCTCGAACTGGAACTGACCCGCGGCAACGAACCCTCGCAGCATCTGCGGTTGTGGATGCAACCGTTGCTGGACATGGACGGGCAGCCCAAGCGCCTGCTGGGGCAGGTGCAGAACATCACCGAACAGCATCAGACCGATGCCCTCATCCGTTGGCGTACCGAACTGCTCAACCGCGTGTCCGCGCTGGGTCGCATCGGTGGTTGCGAGATCGAAGTGGCGACGCGCAACATGCAATGGACCGAGGAGTGCTATCGCATCCACGGCCTGCGCAAGGAGCCGATCACCCTCGACCAGGCGCTCGCGTTGTATGCCGAGGATTCGCGTGCGGCGTTTGAAGCCGCGCTGGGGCGCATTGCCGGTGGCGGCCTGCCGGAGCAGCTGGATCTGTGCTTCTACCGCCAGTCGGGGTTGCGCGTATGGGTGCAGGTGCTGATCGAGCTGGACCGTCGTGATGGCCTGCCGCCGCGCTTTGTGGTCCTGTTCCGTGACATCACCCGCGAGCGCGAAGCGAACGAGCGGATTGAACTGCTTGCCCATTACGATCTGCTGACCGGACTGCCCAACCGGGTGCTGCTGGGCGAGCAGACCTCCGAAGCCATCGAGGAAGCGCGCGATCGCGGCACCTCGCTGGCGATGCTGTTCATCGACCTGGACGGCTTCAAGAACATCAATGACAGCTTCGGCCACGCCACTGGCGATGCGCTGCTGAAGGCCGCCGCAACCCGGCTGCACCAGAACCTGCGCAACAACGACCTGTTCGGCCGCTTCAGCGGCGACGAGTTCATCGTGGTGCTGCGCGACCTGGCCGAACCGGAGGATGCCGGGCACGTGGCGCGCAAGCTGATCAATTCGCTGGCCGAGCCGCTGCGCCGTGGCGACACCACCTTGAAAGTGGGCGCCAGCGTGGGCATCGCCATGCTCGGCGAGAGCCAGACCGACTTCGATTCGCTGCTGCGCGCGGCCGACGCAGCGATGTACGCGGCCAAGGAAGCTGGTCGCAATACCTACCAGTATTACAGCCAGGACGCGCTGGCGCGGATCCAGCGCCGGCTGGAGATCGAGCACGGCCTGCACGGCGCCATCGAGCGCGACGAGTTCAGCCTGGCCTATCAGCCACTGCTGCACGCCCATCACGGCGAGCCCCCCGCAATCGAGGCGTTGCTGCGCTGGCATCGCCCGGGCATCGGCTACTGCAGCCCGGCAGAATTCATTCCGATCGCCGAAAAGTGCGGCGAAATCGTCCGCATCGGCGACTGGGTATTGTCCGAAGCCTGTCGCCAGGCAGCCGCGTGGGATCGTGCCGGCCTGCATTTCGAGCGCATCGCCGTAAACGTGTCGGCGGTGCAGTTGCGTGATCGTGGCTTTGCCGAGCGCGTGATCGAGATCTGCCACGCGCATGGCTGGCCGCCGCAGCGGCTGGAGCTGGAGCTGACCGAATCGGCGTTGATCCGTGACACCGACATCCTGCGCCACTGCTTCGATGTGCTGGAACGGCACGGCGTGCCGCTGGCGGTGGACGACTTCGGTACCGGCTTCTCCAACCTCAACTACCTCAACCGTTTCCCGGTCGGCCGCCTGAAGATCGACCGCAGCTTCGTGCAGGGCATGCTGCATGACTCGGGCACCGCCGAGGTGACCCAGGCCATCGTCCATCTTGGCCACGCACTGGGCATGAAGGTGGTGGCCGAGGGCGTGGAAACGCACCAAGAAGAAGACATGCTGCGCCGCCAGGGCTGCGACGAGATCCAGGGCTACCTGTACTCGCGCCCGCTCACACCGCGCGACCTGGCGCAGTGGCTGCGCCAGCAGCACCTCGCCCCAGGCCGCACTGATGCCGCCAGCGAAGTGATGCTGGCGCGCTGACGCACTCATCCACGCATGGCGTGGATCTACTCCAGGGCCAGCCCTGGTGGGTGCCGTTGGGCAAGCCTAGGGGGGGGGGGGCGACCGTTGGGCACGCTTTGGTGGGTGCCGACCGTTGGTCGGCACTGATGCCTGCACTCGCGACCATCCACGCATGGCGTGGATCTACTCCCGGGGCCAGCCCTGGTGGGTGCCGACCGTTGGTCGGCACTGATGCCTGCACTCGCGATCATCCACGCATGGCGTGGATCTACTGCGGCGCGGCAACCAAGCGCTGCGGAAATTCGGAGCGAAGTCGTGCGCGTACCGCTTCGACCACCTCTACATAGCGTCGGCGCTGGATGAAATAGCCTATGTAGAACAGCACCAGGGCCACCAGCATCGGCCACGCAGCGGGTCGGACGAGGATGACCGGCACCAGCATCAGTGTCAGGCCCAGCGCGAACCAGCTGCACAGCCCGATCACCCGCACCTCCCTGCGCCGTGCATCGATCATCACCCGCCCGCGCATCAGCGGAAAGTAGCGACGGCCAACGCTCGGCACGAAGCTCTCGCGAAAGGCGATACTGCCGTCCGGCAGCGCGCGGAACACCAGGCAAAGCCAGGTATCGGGCGGCAGGTCATGCTCCAGACCGGCCAGTGAAAGCTGCGCCAGCTCTGCCGGCGTAGCGGCGATGCGCTGGTTGAACAGCGCGATGCCGGTGCGGAAGAAGAACGGCGCCCAGAGGGCCAGCAGCAGGAGTTCGATCAGCAGCAATGCGATCAGGGCGATGGCCATCGGTCTTCCATGAACGGGACCGGCGCATCATGCCACGTGGGCAGTTGCATCCACGCATGGCGTGGATCTACTTCAAGGCACTGCCATCCAGCCCCAGGTCCCACGCCAGGCCCAGCACGTCATCGCCGGCTGCCGGTGGGGCAGGGCGCGCGTCGGCCAGTTTCTGCAGCTCCTGGATTTCTTCGCGGGCCACCTCTTCCAGCTGGCGCAGCTGCTCACGTACGCCCGCATTGCGCGGGCGCTCGTTCTCGTTGATCGGGGGCAGGGCGCGGATCAGGGTCATGGTGCGCTTGCAGGATGCATCCAAAGGCGGGTCACACGCAAAGGCCCCGGCAGAACCGGGGCCTCGCACGCTGCCGGACGGGGCAGCGGACATCAGGATCAGAACAGCTCGACCGTACCGGCGCCCATGCTCTGCTGGGCAACCGGCTTGTGCGGCGGACGCTCCCATTCGCTGCGCAGTTCGCGCAGGCGGTTGCCGGTGCGCTGCAGGGCAGAGGCGATTTCTTCGTCGAACACGCCGCCGTTGCGGTGCAGCAGTTCCTGCAGGGCCACCGCTTCGCGGTTGATCGCGGTCAGGCGGTCCAGGTGGGTATGCACGCCGCCCAGGGCCTGGGTGGCGATGTCCTCGAACTGCAGGGCGCGCACGGCTTCGGCCACGCTGCCATCGATCGAGCGCGCGCAGTCGGACACTTCGCGCATGCCGTCACCCAGCGAAGCGTTGATCTGCGCCACGTTGTCCAGCATCGCCGCCGCTTCCTGGCGCGCTTCACGGGAGCGGTCCATATCGCGCGAGGCCATGTGCGAAACCGTCTCGCGGACCTTGGCGATGGCATCCTTGGAGCTGTGCGCCAGCTTGCGGATCTGCTCGTTGAAGGTGGTCGAACGCTCGGACAGGTTGCGGACCTCGTCGGCAACCACGGCGAAACCACGACCGGCTTCACCGGCACGCGCAGCTTCGATGGCAGCGTTCAGGGCCAGCAGGTTGGTCTGGTCGGCAATCGACTTGACGTCTTCCAGCAGCGCGAAGATGCCATCCAGGTGCTGCGCCATCTGGTCGATGTGCTGCACGGTGGTGCTGCTCTGGCCGCTGACCTGCTCCAGCGCTTCCACCAGCTGTTCCATGCGGTGGCTGGCGTGCTGGGCGAAACGGGCAACGTCGAGGCCGGCGCCGCCTTCGTCACCAGCGCGGTCGACGATGCGTGACAGGGCCTGGCTCTGCTGGCGCGACTTGCGGTTCATGGCATCGAAGCTGCCGCCGAGGCTGGAGACGGCCTGGCGGATCAGGTCGCGGGCGCGTTCCACTTCGCCACGCGAACCGTCGATCTCGTTGCCGACGAAGTTGCGCAGTTCGGTCAGCAGCTGGTCCTGCTCACGCAGGACACGGGCATGTTCCGGGGAACGGTGCGCCTGGGCGCGGGCGGTCCACCACGCAAAGCCGAGCCAGCTCAGCGTCATCGTGGTCAGGATCGCCCAACGCAGGGCAACCGGCCATTCGAAACCGATGGCGAAGGGGAGCAGCAGGGTCAGAGCCAGGGGGGCGGCCAGACGGATGAAAATGCGTGAGTACATGGACGTTCTCGGGAGGTGCACGGAGGATGTATCGGCCGTACCCCCTTTCTCTTTAACGTCGATGTGCTCACTGAATGCGCCGGATTTCTGGCGCCATCCGCCGGGCATGGCCCGGCGCTACCCTCGGGTGCTCGGTCGCCAGCGCCAGGCCATGCCCGGCGGGCTCCCCGCCTTCAGGCCAGCTGCCGGTCCACGGCCTCGACCATCGCCTTGCGGCTGAGCAGGAAGTCCCAGTAGCTGCCACCCAGCTGCCGCCACAGTACGGCGGCGCGCACGGCGGCCAGCAGCAGCGCGCGGATCTCGGCCACCACGCCGGCCTGGCCCAGGTAATGCGGGTTGCCCTGCACCATGACCCGCGGCTTGAGGTGGCTGATGGTGTCTGCATACAGGCCGCCCAGCGCGGCCAGAACATCCGGGTGGCCGCTGTCACCCAGCTCGGTGGCCTGGCGCTGGGCGCGCTCGATACCCGAGGCGACCTTGTTCACGGTGGCGCCGTCCTGCACGAAGCGGCGCTCCAGCTGCAGTACCGACAGGGCCAGCTTGGGCAGGATCGGGTCCTGGCCCTGGCTGCGGAAATAATTGTGCAGCAGGCGCAGGCCGGATTTCAGGGCGTGCCGATCGCCAAAAACCGCCTGCGGCGAGGACGCATCGATGCGGAATACGCTGTCCACGGCAGTGCGCACGGCAGCGGCGTCGGAGTGGCCGGTATCGGCGATACGGCGTACCTGCTGCAGGGCCTGGGCAATGCCGGCCAAAGCCAGAACGCGGTCGTCGACAGTGAAACTCATGCAGCGATTACCTCAAAAGGAGAAGGGGTGGTGCGCAGGCGCTGTTCCAGCGGCGCGTCGGTGGCGGCGATCACCGCGCCACCCAGGCAGACCTCACCGTCATACAGCACCAGGGATTGCCCGGGGGTGACTGCACGCTGCGGCCGGGCGAAGGTGACCTGCACGCTGCCGTCGTCCAGCACGTCCACGGTGCACGGCTCATCGGGCTGGCGGTAGCGGGTCTGCGCGGTGCATTCAAAACGCCGCGCCGGTGGTGCACCGGCAATCCAGTGCGCGGTCTCCGAGCGCAGCCGGTTGGACAGCATCCACGGGCTGTCACGGTCCTGGTCCACGTACAGCACGTTGCTGGCCACGTCCTTGCCGACCACATACCAGGGCGCGGCAGGGCGGCCGCGCACGCCGCCGATGTTCAGGCCTTCGCGCTGGCCCAGGGTGAAATAGAAGACGCCAGGATGTTCGGCGATCACGCTGCCATCGCTGGGATCGAGGATCTGCCCGGCCTTGGCCGGCAGGTAGCGCCCAAGGAACTCACGGAAATCGCGCTCGCCGATGAAGCAGATGCCGGTGGAGTCCTTCTTGGCATGGGTCGGCAGGCTGACGTCGCGGGCGATCCGGCGCAGGTCGCTCTTTTCCAGATCACCAATCGGGAACAGGGTGGCCGCCAGCTGCTCCTGCCCCAGCTGGTGCAGGAAGTAGCTCTGGTCCTTGGAGCGATCGGCGCCACGCAGCAGCAGCCACTGATGGCCGCGCTGGGCAATGCGTGCGTAATGGCCGGTGGCGATCCGCTCGGCGCCCAGTTCGCGGGCCGCATCAAGGAAGTGCTTGAACTTCACTTCGCGGTTGCACAGCACGTCCGGGTTGGGCGTGCGGCCGGCGGCGTATTCGGCCAGGAAGTGCTCGAACACGCCCTGCCAGTATTCGTTGGAGAAATCGCGGAAATGGAACGGAATGCCCAGCAGTCCGCAGACCGCCACCGCGTCGCGGCGGTCGTCCTCGGCGCGGCAGTCACCGCTGCCGTCGTCGGCCCAGTTCTGCATGAACAGACCGGCCACGGCCTCGCCCTGCTGCACCAGGCGCCAGGCAGCCACGGAAGAATCCACGCCGCCAGACACGCCAACCATCACCCGTGGGCTGCTCATGCGACCTCCCGGACCAGTGCAAGCGGATAGCGCTGGCCGGCCAGGTAGTCGGCCAGCACCTGCCAGACCAGCGGGCTGCGCTGGCGTCCGGCGGCGGCCTGCAGTTCGGCCGGGGTCATCCACAGCGCCCGATCGATGCCGGCATCCAGCGGCCGCGCGGGGTCGTGCGAGACCGGGCGCGCGGCATAACAGAAGCGCAGGAACGGGGTGCCGTCACCGGCGGTCCACTGGTAGCAGCCGATGAAGGCGGTCAGTTCCACCGTCCAGCCGGTTTCCTCGACGGTCTCGCGCAGGGCGGCCTCGGCCAGGCTTTCACCCGGCTCCAGATGCCCGGCCGGCTGGTTCAGCACCTGCCGGCCCTCGATGGTTTCTTCCACCAGCAGCACCCTGCCGCCGTCGACCACCACGGTGGCGACGGTTGCATGCGGTGCCCAGCGCGGGTCCGGCGAGGTGTTCAACTCAGAGATCGTCCTTCTTGGTCAGCTCCAGCTCCATCGCATCGGCGGTGCGGATGGCCGCATCGATGGCGTCGCTGAGCTGGTCGGAGGTGGCGTCGGCATCGATCTTCACCACGAACATCGCAGTCGATTCCTGCTTCACCCAGCCGCCCATCTTGGCGTCCTGCGAATCTTCCAGCAGGCGGTTGGCCACGGCCACCGGGAACTGCTTGGTCTGCGAGGTGTAGCCCGGCGACCAGATCTCGCGGATGTTGTGGGTACCGAAGTCTTCCACCGACGAGCGCACATAGACGATCTGGGTGCGATCGCCTTCGACATCGAACACCATCTGGTAATCGCCGTCTTCATCGACCTCGTAGGTGTAACCCAGCTTTTCCAGGTGACGGGCAACGGCCTTGTCGGCCTTCGTGCTGTCAGTGGTGGTCGCAGCGCCAGCGGTGCCCGCGGCAGCCAGGGCGATCAGCAGGGCGGAGAGAAGGGTCCTTTTCATGAAGATCCTGTGAAACCAAGTGTGTGGGAAGGTGCAATTGTGACGGCGGGCGCCCGTGCCGTCCATTCCACGCGGGGCCTACGCAAGGCCGTCGCACCCCTTATAATCGGCAGATGCCTCGCGAGTCCGCCCCCGATTCCCACCACGAGCACGGCGTTGCCGTGGAGCCCGCGCGCCCGGAAGTGGCGCCGCCGCCCTTCTATCAGGTCATGCTGCTCAATGACGACTACTCCCCGATGGATTTCGTCGTGGATGTCCTGCAGCAGTTCTTCAACATGGACCTGGACAAGGCCACCCAGGTGATGCTGCACGTCCACACCCGTGGCCGTGGCGTCTGCGGTGTGTTCACCCGCGAAGTGGCCGAAACCAAGGTGGCCCAGGTCAACGAGTACGCGCGGATGAACCAGCACCCGCTGCTGTGCACGATGGAGAAGGCCTGATCCTGGCACGGCGTGCCCACCAGGGTGGGCACCTGCCAGGTTCGAGTCACGCCTCCGCCAGCGCCTGCAGGGCCATCACGGCCACCGCCTCATCGATGTCGGCCGGGTCGCCATCATCCCTGAACCACACCGCTGACAGGCCGGCACTGGCCGCGATCCAGCGCAGCAGCCGCGTGCGCTCGAGATCGGCCAGCCGGCAGACCTGTTCCACCCGGGCATGGAAGCGCTCGGGCCGTGTTGCCACATGGATGCCCGGCCCGCACAGGTCCGGGTTGCTGAACATCGTGGTGTAGTCGAACGCGCGGTCGCCCAGCAACCGCTTCGGGTCGATCGCCAGCCAGCCCCGCGCGCCGAAATCCAGCACGTTGTCGTGGTGCAGGTCGCCATGCAGGGGCCGGATCTCCTGCTCGTCCTCCAGCAGTGCCATCGCCAGCGATCTGCACTGTTCCAGCAATGGCGGCAGCGGTGCCCTTGGTTGCAGCAGATCGGCGAACCATCTACGCAGGCAGACCAGATCTTCTGGTGGCGCGCTCCGTGGCCGGTGCAGCTGCTGCAGGACCTGGCACAGGATCATGGTGCAGGCGTCGTCCTCGCCCTTGATCGAGCGTTGCCGCAGCGAATCGCCGTGCGCCCGTTCGATCAGGATCGCCGGCCCCTCGTGGGCCAGCAGGCGTGCGGCACCGTCGCCGTTCCACCAGCGCAGCAGGCGATGGCCGTTCTGTTCCTCTGTCTCCGTGCTCACCTTCAACATGGCCGCCTCGCCAGAGGCGGTCAGCACCGGCCAGAGCCGGGCATGGGGGGTACGGATCGAAGGACCATCACGTCGCAATCGCCAGCGGCTCAGGTAGGGTTCGCTCATGTGGGTGGGGCTGTCCTGGAGTGAACGATGATCAAGCGTTTGGTAGTGCTAACGCCATCTGAACGTCGCAATCCGCTAGGGTGATGGAAATCGTGTAGTCAGGCCGCATATTGTCTCCAACTGCCGCCGGAGTAATCCATGTTCAGCAAAGACCTCGAACACACCATCGGCCAGTGCTACAAGCGCGCCCGTGAGGCCCGACATGAGTTCATGACGGTCGAACACCTGCTGTTGGCACTGCTCGACAACCCGTCCGCCCAGGCCGTATTGAAGGCGTGTGGCGCCGACGCCGACCGCCTGCGCCAGGAGCTGGAGCAGGCCATCGAGGCCTCCGTGTCCCGCCTGGCCGAAGATGACGGCCGCGATACCCAGCCCACGCTGGGCTTCCAGCGCGTGCTGCAGCGGGCCGTGTACCACGTGCAGTCCTCCGGCAAGAAGGAGGTCACCGGCGCCAATGTGCTGGTCGCCATCTTCGGCGAGAAGGACTCCCACGCGGTCTATTACCTCAACCAGCAGGATGTCACCCGGCTGGATGTGGTCAATTACCTGTCCCACGGCATCGCCAAGCTGGGCGAGGAAGGCGAGCAGCCGTCTTCGTCCGAGGGTGAGGGCCGTATGGAAGGGGGCGAAGGCGAGCCCAAGGGCGATGCCCTGACCGAGTTCGCCAGCAACCTCAACGAGCAGGCCCGTGCCGGTCGCATCGACCCGCTGGTCGGCCGTGCCGACGAGATCGAGCGCACCATCCAGGTCCTGTGCCGCCGCCGCAAGAACAACCCGCTGTACGTGGGCGAGGCCGGCGTCGGCAAGACCGCGATTGCCGAGGGCCTGGCCCGACGCATCGTTGAAGGTTCGGTGCCGGACGTGCTGGCCGATGCGGTCATCTATTCGCTCGACCTCGGCGCGCTGGTGGCTGGTACCAAATACCGTGGCGACTTCGAAAAGCGCCTGAAGGGCGTGCTGACCGCGTTGAAGAAGGTGCCCAATGCGGTGCTGTTCATCGACGAGATCCATACCATCATCGGCGCCGGTTCGGCGTCGGGCGGCACCATGGACGCCTCCAACCTGATCAAGCCGGCACTGGCGTCGGGCGAGCTGCGCTGCATCGGCTCGACCACCTTCCAGGAATACCGCGGCATCTTCGAGAAGGACCGGGCGCTGGCCCGTCGCTTCCAGAAGATCGACATCGTCGAGCCGACCGTGGGCGAAACCTACGAGATCCTGCAGGGCCTGAAGTCCAAGTACGAAGCCCACCACGGCGTCACCTACGCCGATGAAGCGCTGCAGGCCGCCGTCGACCTGTCGGTCAAGCACATCGCCGATCGCCTGCTGCCGGACAAGGCCATCGACGTGATCGATGAGGCCGGTGCCCGCCAGCGCCTGATGCCGGAAGGCCAGCGCAAGGAGCTGATCGACGTCGAGGAAGTCGAGGCCATCGTCGCCAAGATGGCGCGCATCCCGGCCAAGCAGGTCAGCGCCACCGACAAGGATGTGCTGCAGCACCTGGAGCGCAACCTGAAGATGGTGATCTTCGGCCAGGATCCTGCCATCGGCACCCTGGCGTCGGCCATCAAGCTGGCACGCTCGGGCCTGGGCAATCCGGAAAAGCCGATCGGCAACTTCCTGTTCGCCGGCCCCACCGGTGTCGGCAAGACCGAGGTGACCAAGCAGCTGGCGCTGCAGCTGGGCATCGAACTGGTCCGTTTCGACATGTCCGAATACATGGAGCCGCATTCGATCAGCCGCCTGATCGGTGCGCCCCCGGGCTACGTCGGCTTCGACCAGGGTGGCCTGCTGACCGAGAAGATCGTCAAGACGCCGCACTGCGTGCTGCTGCTGGATGAAATCGAGAAGGCGCACCCGGACATCTTCAACATCCTGTTGCAGGTGATGGACCGCGGCGTGCTGACCGACACCAACGGCCGCGAAGCCAACTTCAAGAACGTGGTGCTGGTGATGACGACCAACGCCGGCGCGGCGCAGGCCTCGCGGCGCTCGATCGGTTTCACCAAGCAGGACCACGCCACCGATGCGATGGAGACCATCCGTCGTGCGTTCACCCCGGAATTCCGCAACCGCCTCGATGCGGTGGTGCAGTTCCAGCCGCTGGGCTTCGAACACATCCTGCGCGTGGTGGACAAGTTCCTGATCGAGCTGGAGATGCTGCTGCAGGAGAAGCACGTCAGCCTGTCGGCCACACCGACTGCGCGCGACTGGCTGGCCCACCACGGTTTCGACCCGCTGATGGGTGCCCGCCCGATGGCGCGGGTGCTGCAGGACAAGGTGAAGCGCCCGCTGGCCGACGAACTGCTGTTCGGCAAGCTGGTCAACGGTGGCAAGGTCAGCATCGACGTGCGCAACGACGAGCTGGTGGTCGAGGCGCAGGCCGAGCCGGAACGGCTGTTGCCGGCCACGGTGGAGTAAGGATGTGCCGGGCAGCGCCCGGCAACGGAAGCAACGACAGGGCGGCGCAGGCCGCCCTTGTCGTGTCAGCTCCTCAGCGGCTGCGCTGGCGGGCCATGCGCTGGAAGGTGGCAGCTTCGAGGGGTTCGATCCGCTCGACCGTGCAGCTGGCGCGGTCGGTCTTCAGTACGCTGCGTGAGCCGGCGCAGAGCTGGTTGCTTTCGCCCTGGGTTTCAAAGGCCAGCCGCCGCGAGGTCACGGCGCCGTTGCAGGAGGCTTTGAACACCACGCGGTAGTGCTGGTCACCATTGCGCAGCAGCACATCGCGATCGGCGCCGGCGCGGACGATCTGTTGGTCTTCGCTCAAGGCAATGCAGCTGTCACCGGCGCTTGCCGACGGCGTGTCGGCGGCCTGGGCGGCGGGTGCGATCAGGGCGGCAGTGCTGAATACCAGGGCGGCGAAACCAGCGGGCAGGGAAGTCACGTTCATGGCAGGGGGCAGGGGGTGGCGATCCGGACTGGATCGGATGCCACGATGACGCCGCCGCTGGGAATGCGAATCTGCCGCAAGCATGGCTGACCGATGTCACGGTGCATTCGGTCAGGGTGCCGTCCGGCAGGGCCGGATTCCAGGCATGACAAAAGGCCAGCGTCCAGGGCTGGCCTTGTCGAGGTGGCGCAACGCGCCAGCCGCTTACTTCATTCGGTAGGTGATACGACCCTTGGTCAGGTCGTACGGGGTCATTTCAACCTTGACCCGGTCACCGGTGAGGATGCGGATGTAGTTCTTGCGCATGCGGCCGGAGATGTGGGCGATGATTTCGTGCCCATTTTCCAGACGAACGCGGAAAGTGGTGTTCGGCAGCGTCTCGCTGACGGTGCCCTCGAACTCGATGGAATCGTCTTTCGACATGTAGTCCTGTGCGGTTCAGAAAACGGCCACGCTGGGCCTAAGGCGCAGCATTTTACGCGTCAAACGCCCAGCTTGCAAAGATTGTGTTATTCCCCGGCAAAATCCGCTGCCGGCACGCGCCCGACGAGCCGGGTCCAAGCGCCTTCCCGGCCCGGCGCCTGTACCGCGCTGCGGACCTGCTGCAGAAACGGCGCGCGCGGCAGGTGCTCGGCGCCCATGCGCAGCAGATGCGGATTTTCCACCTGCGCGTCGATCAGTGGCCAACCCCAGCCGTGAAGCGTGCGTGCCAGTGCGGCCAGCGCCACCTTGGAGCCGCCACTTTCGCCACTGAACATGCTTTCACCGAAGAACATCGTGCCGATGGCCACACCATAGATGCCGCCGACCAGCGTCTGCCGATCCCACACCTCGAAGGAATGTGCGAAACCCAGGTCGTGCAGCTGGCTGTAGGCATCCACCATCGCCGGGCTGATCCAGGTGCCGTCCTGGCCGGGGCGGGGCGCGCTGGCGCAGGCACGCATCACCTGGCTGAAGGCGGTATCGGCGGTCACTTCCCAGCGGTTGCCGCGCAGCTGCCGGCGGAACCTGCTGCTCAGGTGCACGCCGTCGGTACGGAACACCATGCGCGGGTCCGGCGACCACCACAGGATCGGCTCGCCCTCGCTGAACCACGGAAAGATGCCGCCGGCATAGGCATTGAGCAGGCGCAGCGGGTGCAGGTCGCCGCCCACCGCAAGCAGGCCATCGGGTTGGCGCAGCGCTGTCTCGGCCGGCGGGAAGGGGGCATCCGGCGCATCGGCCAGGCGCCAGGGCAACTGACGGGTCATGCCGGCATTGTATTCGTCGTGGCGATGGGCGATGTCTGGCACCATCACGCACTACCGGCAAGGAGCCCCGCATGAGCGATCCGATCACCGCCATCCTCGATGCGCACGATGCGCCGCGCACACGCAATGACAGCCTGGCCATGCTGTTGACCCTGGCCAGCGAAGACCGTCCCCAGCTTGGCGCGCTGCTGCTGCGGGCGCTGGACCGCCGCTCGCCCAGCTCCACCTTCCTCGACACCGCCTTGGATCTGCTGCCGGACGAGGCTGTCGCCCCGGTCTGTATTGACGCCTGGCGGCGCTATCGTGACGGCGAGCGCGGCGAGCTGCTGACCAGCGTGCTGGAGTTTGCTAGCTACCAGGCGCCGCACACGCTGCAGGACGATTGGGAGGCGCTGCTGGAGGTCGCCATTGAGGATCATATCCAGCTGGCCTCGCAGGTCTGGCAGGCATTGCCGCCGTCGGTTGCGACTGACTGGGCGCATCGGTTGACCGAGGCAGACGACGATCGCGAACTGGAGCGGGCCAAGGCAGTGCTGCTGGCCACCCAGCCGGAGACCCATGCCGCCGCCCGTGGCTACCTGGCGGACTGGAGCGACCTGGATGCCGAGGTCTGGGCGCACTGGGCGGGCTTGGCCGATGGCCCGCGTCTGCGCCATCTGCATGGCCGGCAACCGCTGCACCTGCGCTTCGGGCGCGAACAGCATCGTGCACAGGTGGCCGAAGAGCCTGCCTGGCGCAAGCGGATCTGGCGGCTGCATCCCACCTGGAATGGCGGCCAGGTGCTTCACGCCGGGCGCGTGGGCGGGCTGCTCGATGCCTTGTGCGGCAGCTGTCATGCGCCGCTGCAGCGTCTGCTGCAGTCCGATGCTGCGGCGCTGCAGCCGGACGCGGAGGGTGAGGTCACGCTCGGGCTGTGCCTGGACTGCTGTGGCTGGGAAGACCCGCCCGTGCGTTTCTATCGGCACGATGCACAAGGCACGCCGAGCTGCCACCCCAGCCAGCACTGCCAGGTGCCGATCAATCCCACCGACAGCGGCGACCTGCTGCAGGCCGAGGTGGGTCTTGCCGCGATGGACAGCCATCGCTGGCAGCAGCAGGACTGGGGCCAGTCCAATCACCGGCAGAACCTGTCGCGGGTGGGTGGCGCACCGAGCTGGGTGCAGAGCGCGCACTACCCGGCGTGCATCGATTGCGGCGAGCAGATGCCTTTTGTGATGCAGCTGGACTCAACGTTGCCGACTAACAATGAAGGCATGTTGCTGTGGGGTAGTGGCGGCATGCTCTACAGCTTCTGGTGCGCGAAGTGCCGGGTGAGCGGGCACTTCTGGCAGTGCACCTGAGCGCCGCATCCCCGCCATTGCCGTGGTGGATGCCAACCTTGGTTGGCGCGCTTCTCCGACGCTACGGTTCCGCGCGGAACGGGCCATGCCCCTGCAGCTCCTGCTGGTAGCGCCGCACATCCCGCCGCTCCTGCCGGCACCAGTCGCGCAGTGCCTCGGCAAACTCCGCATCGGCCACCCAGTGCCGGCTGCGCACGATGGTGGGCAGGAAGCCGCGTGCCAGCTTGTGCTCGCCCTGCGCACCCGGCTCGAAGCGGGCCACGCCCTCGCGCAGGCAGTACTCGATGCCCTGGTAGTAGCAGGCCTCGAAGTGCAGGCCGGGCAGGGTGGCACCGCCCCAGTAGCGGCCGTACAGCGTGTCGCCACCGCGCAGGCACAACGCGCCGGCAATCGGTTCGCCGTCCTGTTCGGCCAGAAACAGCACCAGCCCGCGCCCCAGTGAAACCGCCAGATGGCGCAGGAACGCTTCGGTCAGCGCTGGCGCGTTGCCGTATTCCAGGAACGTCTGAAGGTAGAAGCGGTACATCGCCTGCAGATCGGCGCGGGTGGCCTCATCGCCATGCACCACCCGGAAGCTGATGCCCTGGCGGCCGACCTTGGCGCGCTCCTGGCGGATGTTCTTGCGGTGTTTGTGGTCCATCGCGCCCAGGAACTCTTCGAACGTCACCCAGTCACCCGGGTTATGCCACTGGAACTGGATGTCCTCGCGCAGCAACCAGTCGTCGTCGAAGATTGTTTCGTCAGCCGCTGTGTGGAAGTTGATGTGTGCTGATGACACATCCAGCACAGGCAACTGTTCGCGCAGTGCTGTCAGCAGGGCGGTGCGCTGCGCATCGTCGCGGGCCAGCAGGCGCGGGCCGGTCACCGGCGAGTACGGCACCGCGCCGAGCCACTTCGGGTAGTAGTCGCGCCCGTGCCGCGCATAGGCATTGGCCCAGGCGTGGTCGAACACGAACTCACCGTGGGAATTGGTCTTCAGGTAGCCGGGAATCGCGCCGACCAGGGCATCACCGTCCCACAGGGTGAAGTGCTGCGGCTGCCAGCCCCAGTCCTCGCGCAGGCAACCGTAGGTTTCCAGGCCGGACAGGAAGGCATGGCTGACGAATGGATTGCGGCCATCGTGCAGGGCGTCCCAGGCGGTGGCGGGAACGGACTGCAGGGAGTCGAGGAAGCGGGCGGTGGGCATGGGAGAAAGGATAGGGCAGGTGGGATGCGAGCTGGGTTTGCGTAACCGGTCCGGTTTGTTGCGGGCTCGGTCGTGCTTGCCAGGCATGGCCTGGCACTACTGAAAAGAAAAGGCCGACGCTTTCGCGTCGGCCTTCCCGGTCAACCACGCCTCGATGCTGCGGAAGCCAGCCTCAGCTGGCCTTGCCCTGTGCATCCAGGTAACGCTCTGCGTCCAGTGCGGCCATGCAGCCGAAGCCGGCCGAAGTGATCGCCTGGCGGTAGTGCTGGTCGGCCACGTCGCCGGCGGCGAACACGCCTTCCACCGAGGTCTGGGTGGCGTTACCGCCCAGGCCCGAACGGATTTCCAGGTAGCCGTTGTTCATGGTCAGCTGGCCGTCGAACAGCTGGGTATTCGGGTGGTGGCCGATGGCCACGAAGAAGCCGTGGGCATCGATGTCGCGGGTGCTGCCGTCCAGGGTCGACTTCACGCGCACGCCGGTCACGCCGGCCTCGTTGCCCAGCACTTCCTCCACCTGGTGGTGCCAGACGGTTTCGATCTTGCCGGCTTCCACCTTGGCGAACAGCTTGTCCTGCATGATCTTTTCCGCCTTCAGGGTGTCGCGGCGGTGGACCAGGTAGACCTTGCGGGCGATGTTGGACAGGTACAGCGCTTCTTCCACGGCGGTGTTGCCGCCGCCGACCACGACCACGTCCTGGTCGCGGTAGAAGAAGCCGTCGCAGGTGGCGCAGGCGGACACGCCGCGGCCCTTGAACTCGTCTTCGGTCGGGATGCCCAGGTACTTGGCGGTCGCGCCGGTGGAGATGATCAGGGCGTCACAGGTGTACTCGTGGCTGTCGCCGATCAGCTTGAACGGGCGCTGCGACAGGTCCGCGGTATGGATGTGGTCGAAGATGACCTCGGTCTCGAAGCGCTCTGCGTGCGCCTGCATGCGCGCCATCAGGTCCGGGCCCATCAGGCCATGGGCGTCACCCGGCCAGTTGTCCACTTCGGTGGTGGTCATCAGCTGGCCACCCTGCTGCAGGCCGGTGATGACGACCGGCTTCAGGTTGGCGCGGGCAGCGTAGACGGCAGCGGTCCAACCGGCCGGGCCGGAACCGAGGATGACAAGACGCTGGTGGCGGGAGGGCAGGCTGGTGCTCATGTAGACTCGCGAAAAGGTAGATGGGACAAGGCGCGGCGATGTTTGCACAGCATCCTTGGCTGGTCATAGAGTGGCGGCTGGGGCAGGGCGATTCAAGCCGATGAACAGAACAGCGCCATCCACGGGCGGTTTCAGGCCCCGTCCTCGCTTGCGCGGCAACGGATAACTGAAAACTGACGCCGTCTCGTTTATTATCAAACACTAACAGCGCATTCCAAAGGTATGGTCTAAGGTGGCGAAGCAGGTCCCCGAACGCTCCAAGTCCGACGACAAAAAGGCATCGCGTCGCTCGGCGGCAGCGGCCACGACCGACAACCCACGCCGTCAGCGCCTGTGGCGCGACCTGGGTCTGATCGCCATCGCGCCGGCGCTGCTGTATCTGGCTGCCAGCCTTTTCACCTATTCAGCGACGGACCCGGGCTGGTCACACACCGGCAGCGTGGTTGCGCCGGTACACAACATGGGCGGCCGCGCGGGCGCGTGGATCGCCGACGTGCTGCTGCAGTTGTTCGGCTACATCGCCTTCCTGCTGCCGGTGGTGCTGGGCGCGCTGGCCTGGATCGCAATGTTCGGCCTCAAGCGTGAGAGCAAGGGCGAGAACGATCTGGATCCCGCGTTGCGGCTGGTTGGCCTGGTCGGCTTCCTGATCGCCGGCACCGGCTTCCTGCACGTTCGCCTGTTCAGTGGCGATGTCTCCAGTGCCGGCGGCATTCTCGGCAAGCTGGTCGGCAATTCGCTCAGCGTGGGCTTTGGTGCGCTGGGGGCAAACCTGTTCGTGCTGGTGCTGCTGCTGGCCTCGATCACCCTGGCCACGGGCCTGTCCTGGTTCGTGGTGATGGAGAAGATCGGTCGCGGCGTGATGTCGCTGGCACCGTTGCTCGAGCGCAAGAAGGAGCAGGCCACCGAATGGCAGCAGACCCGCGTCCTGCGCGAGGAACGCCAGGAAGTGCGCAAGGCCGATGCCGAAGTGCGCGCCAAGCGCGAGCCGGTGAAGATCGAGCCGCGCCCGGAGCCGGTGATCGAAAAGAGCGACCGGGCCAAGCGCGACAACCAGATCCCGATGTTCCGTGGCGTCAATGGCGACGGCTCGGACCTGCCGCCGCTGGCCCTGCTGGATGATCCCAAGCCGCAGCCCGTGGGCTATGACAAGGACACCCTGGACGCGCTGTCGCGGCAGATCGAATTCAAGCTCAAAGACTTCCGCATCGATGCACAGGTGGTCGGCGCCAATCCCGGCCCGGTCATCACCCGCTTCGAGATCGAGCCGGCGCCGGGCATCAAGGTCAGCCAGATCAGTTCGCTGGACAAGGACATCGCCCGCGGCCTGTCGGTCAAGTCGGTACGTGTGGTCGATGTGATTCCGGGCAAGTCGGTGATCGGCCTGGAAATCCCCAACGTCACCCGCGAGATGATCTACCTGTCCGAGCTGCTGCGCTCGAAGGAGTACGACAAGTCGGCCAGTTCGCTGACCCTCGCGCTGGGCAAGGACATCGCCGGTCGCTCGACCGTGGCCGACCTGGCGCGCATGCCGCACCTGCTGGTGGCCGGTACCACCGGTTCGGGCAAGTCGGTGGCGGTCAACGCGATGGTGTTGAGCCTGCTGTTCAAGGCGTCGCCGAAAGACCTGCGGATGCTGATGATCGACCCGAAGATGCTCGAATTGAGCGTCTACCAGGGCATTCCGCATCTGCTGGCGCCGGTGGTCACCGACATGAAGGAGGCCGCCAACGGCCTGCGCTGGTGCGTGGCCGAGATGGAGCGCCGCTACAAGCTGATGAGCGCGGTGGGCGTGCGCAACCTGGCCGGCTTCAACAAGAAGGTGAAGGACGCCCAGGACGCCGGCCAGCCGATGATGGACCCGCTGTTCAAGCCGAACCCGGAACTGGGCGAGGCGCCGCGCCCGCTGGAGACGCTGCCGTTCATCGTCATCTTCATCGACGAATTCGCCGACATGATGATGATCGTCGGCAAGAAGGTCGAAGAGCTGATCGCGCGACTGGCGCAGAAGGCGCGTGCGGCCGGCATCCACCTGATCCTGGCCACCCAGCGCCCGTCGGTGGACGTCATCACCGGCCTGATCAAGGCCAACATTCCCACCCGCATCGCCTTCCAGGTCAGCTCGAAGATCGATTCGCGCACCATCCTCGACCAGTCCGGCGCCGAGACGCTGCTCGGTCACGGCGACATGCTGTACCTGCCGCCGGGCACGGCGATGCCCGAGCGTGTGCACGGCGCCTTCGTGTCCGATGAGGAAGTGCATCGCGTGGTCGAGCACCTCAAGGCAATGGGGCCGGCCGACTATGTCGACG
The DNA here is from genome assembly GCF_019969775.1 of Stenotrophomonas sp. OVS01A. Taxonomy (NCBI): domain Bacteria; kingdom Pseudomonadati; phylum Pseudomonadota; class Gammaproteobacteria; order Lysobacterales; family Lysobacteraceae; genus Stenotrophomonas; species Stenotrophomonas sp. OVS01A. The sequence continues at coordinate 1,424,206 of NZ_JAHXYV010000001.1, forward strand.
GCGTGCTGGACGAAGTACAGACGATGGGCGATGGCGTGGTGGTCGGTGCGACCGGCCTGCCGGAGAGCAGTTCCGGCGGCGGCGATGAGTCCGACCCGCTGTACGACGAAGCGCTGCGCGTGGTCACCGAGACCCGCCGCGCGTCGATTTCCGGTGTGCAGCGTCGCCTGAAGATCGGCTACAACCGCGCGGCGCGACTGATCGAGGCCATGGAAGCGGCTGGTGTGGTCAGTCCGCCCGAGCACAACGGCGACCGCACGGTGCTGGCACCGCCGCCGCCGAAGTAAGCCAAGCCCTGCCGCACTCCCGACGTCCAAGGAACCGACGCATGCTTCAACCCGTTTCCTGCGCGCTGGCGCTGGCCTGCCTGCTGGCAGCCGGCCCGGCGCTGGCCGACGCCGCCGCGACGGCTGTACCCGCAGTCGCGCCGCCGTCCACCGGCAGCGATGCCGAGGCCAGCAACAACTTCAGCTTCGTACGTTATCGCGCCGACTACCAGGTGCGCGCCGATGCCGGCAACGTGCAGACTGAAACCTACGAAATCCTGCTCAAGACCAAGGCAGCGGTGGAGCAGTTCAGCCAGGTGCGGCTGAGCTACAGCGAGAAGATGGAAACGCTGGATGTGGTCAACGCTTATACGCTGACCGCCGACGGCCAGCGCCGCGAAGTGCCGGCCGACCGCATCTACACCCAGGAAAGCTATTCCAGTGCCTCGGCGGCGATGTATGCCGACCGCAAGGTGCGGGTGATCGTGTTCCCGAACCTGGCGCCGGGCACGCGGCTGTTCTACCAGGTGCGTCGGACCCAGCTGACGCCCTATTTCCCGGGCTACTTTGGCCTGTGGGAAACCTTCAATGTGTTCACCCAGTACGACGATGCCGAAGTGACCCTCAGCGCGCCGGCCAATCTGCCCATGTTCGTGGACAGCCGTGGCGTGCAGGGCAGTGACCGACCGGTGGTGAAGAACGGCCAGGCGCAATGGCGCTGGCGCTACCAGCGCCGCGAGCCGATGCAGGCGCAGAACTGGTCGGCGGCGGTGTGGGAGTTCGGGCCGAACATCATGGCCAGCACCTATCGCGACTGGGCGCAGATGGGCCGCGCCTACCAACTGAAAGCAGGGCCGGCCGCACAGGTCACCCCGGAGATCCAGGCGCTGGCCGATGAAGTCACCGCCGGCATCAGCGACCGTCGCGCGCAGGCCGATGCGCTGTACCGCTGGGTGGCGCAGAACATCCGCTACGTGGCGGTGTACCTGGGCAATGGCGGCTTGGAGCCGAACAGTGCGCAGAGCATCCTCGACAACCACTATGGCGACTGCAAGGACCACGTAACGATCCTCGAGGCGCTGCTGGCGGCCAAGGGCATCACCAGTTCGCCGGTGCTGATCGGTGCCGGTGGCGGCCCGACGCTGCCGAAGATTCCGCTGCTGGGCCGCTTCAACCACGCCATTACCTACGTGCCCGAGTTCGACCTGTACCTGGATTCGACCAGTGCCTGGGCGCGCTTCGGCCAGCTGCCCGATGGCGACCTCGGTGCGCCGGTGCTGCACACCCGCGATGCCACCCTGGCACGCACGCCGGCCAATGATCCGCAGCGCAACGCCACGGTGATGGAGGTGCGCTTCACCTTCGACGCGCAGGGCAACCTGCGTGGCGAGACGGTGCCGCAGCTGAGCGACAACGCCGAGATCGGCATGCGCGCGCAGTTCGCCCAGCTCAATGCACAGAACCGGGCACGCGCTGAAGAATCGATCATGGCCGCGTCCGGTTTCGATGGCCGCGGCCAGCTGCAGCTGCAGGGTGTGCCGGTCGACCTGACCCGGCCGTTTGGCTATCGCATGGCCTTCCAGGCCGAGGACTACGTGGACTTCGATGTGGCCGGCGGCATGGCCGTGCCCGATCCGCCCGGTGGTGAATCGGTACGCGGGCTGTATGCCAGCGCCTCGGCGCCGGACAATGAGACGCCGTTCTACTGCAATGCCAGCCTGCGCGAGGAAACCTATCGCCTGCAGTTCCCGGCCAATGCCCCGATCATCGCGATTCCGCGCAGCCAGCGGTTTGCCAATGCGGCCGGCGAGTACCGGGTCGACTGGAGCCGGCAGGGCCAGGAAGTGACCGTGCATCACCGCCTGCAGCAGAACGCGGTGCGCGGCGCCGAGGCGCTGTGCCAGCCGCAGGACTATGCCGCGTTCCGCGCGCTGTTCCGCGAGGTGCGCCGCGGCTTCCGTGGCCAGGTGCTGTACGGCAAGCTGCCGGCCGCTGGCAGCTGAATCGCCGATCAGCGATCAGGGCGTCATAATGGCGTCCTGATCGCCCATTCATCTTTCGCCGGGCACACTGGCACCCAACTTTCCTGGCCGCGCGCCCACAGGATCCCTGCATGAACCTTCGCCTCCGCCGTTTCCTTGCCACCACCACCCTGGCCGTGGCCTGCGCCGCTGCCGGCAGCGCCTGGGCCGGCGCCCGTGATGACCTGAAGACCTTCACCACCGGCCTGAAGGGCCTGGATGGGCAGTTCAGCCAGCAGGTGTTCGACAGCCGCGGCAAGGCCAAGGAATCCACCAGTGGTCGCGTCGCTTTGTCGGCACCGCGCCTGTTCCGCTGGGAATACGTGCGCCCGCACGAGCAGCTGATCGTGGCTGACGGCAAGAAGGTGTGGATGTTCGAGCCGGACTTGGAGCAGGCGACCGTGCGCGAGCAGGGCAAGGAAGAGCAGAACAGCCCGCTGACCGCGCTGATCAACCCGGCACTGCTGGAGCAGCAGTACGACGTGAGCGAAGAGGCCGCCACCCGCGATGGCCTGCAGTGGCTGTCGCTGTCGCCGAAGCGCGAGACCGAAGCCAGCTTCCAGTACGCCGCGCTGGGCTTCAACGCGCAGGGCCTGGCGAAGATGGAGATCACCGATGCCGTGGGCCAGCGTACCGTGATCAGCTTCAGCGGCTGGAAGCGCAACCCCAGCTTCGCCGCCAACACCTTCCGCTTCACCCCGCCGGCCGGTACCGACGTCATCGGTAACTGATCGCAGTCGCCGGGCATGGCCCGGCGCTACCGGCCTTGGTGGGTGTCAACCGGCACCGCCTTGGTAGGTGTCAACCTTGGTTGACATGCTTTTGATCTGCCGGCCAGCGGCCGGCACTGCCGATTGCCGCAGATCTCCGGTCCGCCGGGCATGGCCCGGCGCTACCTGCGCTGGTGGGTGTCAACCGGCACCGCCTTGGTGGGTGTCAACCTTGGTTGACATGCTTTGATCTGCCGGCCAGCGGCCGGCACTGCCGATTGCCGCACATCTCCGGTCCGCCGGGCATGGCCCGGCGCTACCGCCCTTGGTAGGCGTCAACCTTGGTTGGCATGCTCTCGCGGTACAATGACCGCGTGCCAAGACATCGCTCCACTTCATTCCCCGGCCCCGATCTGCTGAGTGTCGATCGGGAACACATGCGCCCGCTGGCCGAGCGCATGCGCCCCCGCACCCTGGATGAGATGGTCGGGCAGAAGCGTCTGCTCGCGCCAGAGAGCGCGTTGCGCCGTGCCGTCGAATCCGGTCGCGTGCATTCGATGATCCTGTGGGGGCCGCCCGGCTGCGGCAAGACCACGCTGGCGCTGTTGCTGGCTGAATACTCCGACGCCGAGTTCCGTGCCATTTCCGCCGTGCTGTCCGGCCTGCCGGAGGTGCGCCAGGTGCTGGCAGAGGCCGCGCAGCGCTTCGCCGAAGGTCGTCGCACCGTGCTGTTCGTCGATGAAGTGCACCGCTTCAACAAAGCGCAGCAGGATGCGTTCCTGCCGCACATCGAGCGCGGCACCATCCTGTTTGTTGGTGCAACCACCGAGAACCCGTCGTTCGAGTTGAACTCTGCGCTGCTGTCGCGTTGCCGCGTGCACGTGCTGGAAGGTGTTTCGCCAACCGACATCGTCGAAGCGCTGGAACGTGCGCTCGGTGATCGCGAGCGCGGGCTGGGCGAGGAACGCATCGAAGTCGCGCCCGAGCTGCTGCTGGAAATCGCCACCGCCGCTGATGGCGACGTCCGCCGTGCGCTGACCCTGCTGGAAATCGCCGCCGAGCTGGCGGGCGGGGAGGGTGGTCGCATCACCCCGCAGACGCTGACCCAGGTGCTGGCCGACCGCACCCGCCGCTTCGACAAGGGCGGCGAGCAGTTCTACGACCAGATCTCGGCGCTGCACAAGTCCGTGCGCAGCTCCAATCCCGACGCCGCCTTGTACTGGCTCACGCGCATGCTCGACGGCGGCTGTGATCCCTCGTATCTGGCGCGCCGGCTCACCCGCATGGCCATCGAGGACATCGGCCTGGCCGATCCTCGCGCGCAGAGCATGGCGCTCGAAGCGTGGGACATCTACGAGCGGCTCGGCAGCCCGGAAGGCGAGCTCGCCTTCGCGCAGCTGGTGCTGTACCTGGCCAGCACCGCCAAGTCGAATGCCGGCTATGCCGCCTTCAACCAGGCCAAGGCCGATGTGCGCGACAGTGGTACCGAAGAAGTGCCGCTGCACCTGCGCAATGCACCGACCAAGCTGATGAAGGAGTTGGGCTACGGTGCCGAGTACCAGTACGACCACGATGCCGAGGGCGGCATCGCGCTGGACCAGACCGGTTTCCCCGATGCGATGGGCGAGCGGGTGTATTACAACCCGGTGCCGCGCGGGCTGGAGATCAAGTTGAAGGAAAAGCTCGACCGGCTGCGTGCCGAGCGTGAGGCGGCGAGGGCGGCCAAGGGCACGTAGTCGTCTGCGTGTGGCAAGGCGGCGCATTGCTCCGCTCGCATGCATTTGGCAGACTGCGCGGCTTGTTTTTCAAGGAACGATGCCGTGCAGGAAATGATTCTGCCGTTGAAGCGCTACGCCCAGTTCGAAGGCCGCGCCAACCGCCGCGAGTACTGGATGTTCCAGCTGTTCCTGCTGCTTGCGGGAGCCGCGGTATGCGTGATTGCGCTGGCAGTGGCGCTCGTTGCCGGCCTCGTGCTGGACGCCGATTCCAGCTGGATGGCCGGGATCACGATCGGCGCGGCGGCACTGGTGGGTGCGCTCTGGCTGGCCACGATCGTGCCGCTGATCGCGGTGACCGTGCGCCGCCTGCATGACTGCAACCAGTCAGGGTGGCTGTACCTGCTGGCGCTGGTGCCGGGCGGTGGCGTGGTGATCCTGATCTTTGCGCTGCTGCCGGGTACGCCGCAGGACAACCCGTACGGTCCGGTGCCCGCCGGCCCCTGAGTCAACGGGTTTCGGCCCGATGCAACGAAGCCGGCCCAGGGCCGGCTTCGTCGTTTCTGCGCTGCTGTCAGCAGTGCCAAGCTGATTACTGCAGAACGCAGTCGCCCAACGCCAGGTAATCCGATCCCGAACTGAACTGCAGCGTGCAGCTGGCGGTGAAGGTGACGCCGTCCTCCATCGCTGCAAGCTTGGCGTTCTGCTCGTCGTCGGAGGCGGTCAGGCGGGCCAGCACCTGGCCATCCTCATCGCCCGCCTCAAGGACCGGCTCGCCCTGCAGGTTGCTGGAGGCGCCCAGGCTCACTGCCGTGAACTGTACGGTCTGGTTGAGTTCTTCCAGCCCGAGGGAGGAATAGCCGGCCTCTTCATAGGCCGAATACAGCCCGGCCAGGCTCGGCGCGGCATGGCCGGCCAGCGGGGCGAGAAGGCCGGCGACGAGTGCGATCAGTGCTTTGTGCTTCAAGGGGTTCTCACAATCATGGGATCCGATCCCATGGCGGTTGTGGAGCTGATGGGCAGGGACCATGCAGGCACCCGCAAGGGCGGGGCGATTCCTGCGCCCCGATGGCAGGCAAAGTAGATGAACCCGGACTTCCGGTGCAAGCGCTGGCGTACGCACTGTCGCGCGCGTGATACATAGCGTGACGTTTGATCGATGTGATAATCATTCGCATTTAAGGTAGACTGCGGTCCCTTGTGAACCGGTGGCCGTGTGCCGCTTTCGCCGTCACTGATGAAGTCTTCCGTCCTGCCTCCGCGCCGCGGCCCGCTGCTGTCCGGCTTGGCCGCCTTGATGATGGGCCTGCTCCTGGCTACCCCGTACGCATACGCGCAGCAACGCAATCCGCTGCAGAAGATGGGCCAGACCGTGCTTGATGCACCGGCGGCCAGCTATCGCTTCGAGCGTTTCGTGATCGACAGCCCCGACCAGCAGCGCCGCTGGCGGGTGAATGTGGCGATTCCGGCCAAGGCCCCCAAGGCGCCATCGCCGGTGCTGTACGCACTGGACGGCAACGCCGTGGCGATGGTGCTGGACCAGCCGCTGCTGGCCGAGCTGGCCGCACGCAAGGCGCCGCCGGTGCTGGTGCTGATCGGCTACGACAACGACCTGCGCATCGATTCGGCGTCGCGTACCCGCGACTACACCGCATGGATCGATCGCGCCGATGATGAAAGCGGCAGGACGCAGGCTGTCGGCGGCGGCGCAGCGGCCTTCCTGGACATGATGGAGCGTCGCATCAAGCCCGAAGTGGAACGCCGCGCCAACATCGATCGCCAGCAGCAGGCCCTGTGGGGCCATTCGCTGGGCGGCCTGTTCGTGCTCAGCAGCCTGTACACCCGTCCGGCCGCCTTCCAGTACTACCTCAGTGCCAGTCCGTCATTGTGGTGGAGCCAGGGTGCGCCGCTGGGTGACATCGAGCAGCAGTTCGTGCAGAACGTGCATGGCCAGCCAGCAAAGGTGTGGCTGATGCTGGGCGGTGCCGAGCGCGTCGGCGACCGTGGCAAGCGCGACATGAGCAATCCGCGCGTGGTCGCGCATCTGCGCCGCATTGGTGGCGCCACCCCGGATGCGGCGATGCAGCTGTCCGAGCGCCTGGGCAAGGTGCCGGGGCTGAGCGTGCAGTATCGCGAGTTCCCAGGCCTGGGCCATGGCCCGATGCTGCCGGCGTCCTTCCACGCGGCGCTGCACGAGCTTTATGGCGTGACCGACCGCAGCGCCGCCGACGGCCAGCCGGCCGGTGGAGACAACGCCGCCGAATGACCCCCTCGCACGGCAGTGCCGTGCGACCCCACTACCCAGGCGGACTGTCGATGTGCAGCGGCCAAGGCAACCGATGAATCCCGCGCCACCAGGCGCGGCCTACGTGTGCAAGGAGCCTTCCATGTCATTCCGTCCGTCTTTCCGCCTCACTTCCCTGGCCGCCGGCCTGCTGCTGGCAGTGACCGCCAGCGCACAGCCGGTGTTCGACCAGCCGGCCAGCGCAACCTTCAAGGGCCAGGTTGTCTCACGCGGTGAGAACGTGGTTCCCGGCAGCACCGCCGATGTCACCGGCCGCGGCTTCGTGCCGGGCCAGCAGGTCAGCCTGCTGCGTGGCGATACCGTGCTCAACAGGCAGCCGGTGGTGGTCGATGCCGATGGCAACTTCAAGACCCAGCTGGCCATTCCGGCCGACGCCGTGCCGGGTACCCATCCGGTGGTGGTGCGCGCCAGCCAGCCGGCCGCCGCAGCCGTGCTGAAGCTGCGTGTGTCGCCGCAGCTGCCGCTGTCGGGCCAGGCGAAGTTCGCCACCCAGTCCAACAAGCTGGTGCCGGGCCTGTACCAGTCGGCCTACAGTGCTGCCAGCAATGCCGTGTTCGTGACCTCGGCCGTCGGCCGCCCGCCGGTCACCCAGTCGCAGCTGCTGAAACTGGACCCGAAGTCGCTGAAGGTGACCAAGGCCATCACCCCGGCGCAGGTGCCGGGCAGCACCAACGGTGCGGTGTTCGCGGTGTATGGCGTGGGCGTCGATGATGCCAATGGCAATGTCTGGGTCAGCAACACCCGCCAGGACACCGTGGCTGTCTATCGCCAGGCGGATCTGTCGCTGGTCCACCAGTTCCCGGTCGGCGCCGTGCCGCACGCCCGCGACGTGGTGGTCGACAGCACGCACGGCAAGGTGTTCGCCTCGGCCGCCGGTGAAGACCATTTGTCGGTGTTCGATGCGAAGACGCTGAAGGCGCTGGAGCCGATCACCCTGGCCTCCGGCGTGGACGACGAGAAGTTCGTGCCGATGAGCCTGGTGCTGGATGAGCCCAGCGGCAAGCTGTTCACGGTCAGCATCGGTACGCCGGAAGCGGCGGTGATCGATGTGGCCAGCGGCAAGGTCGACAAGGTCATCGATCTGGGCAATTCGATCAGCGCTTCGGGCGTTGCCTTCGATGCCGAGCGCAACCGCCTCTACGTGGCCTCGCAGGGCACCGACAACCTGCTGATCGTCGACGTGGCCAGCGGCAAGGTCGTGCACGACGTGCCGGTCGGCGCCGGCGCACTGAACGTGGCCTTCGATGCGAAGAGTGGCCTGGCCTACGTCACCAATCGCGGTGCCGGCACCGTCACTGCCGTTGACCGTGATGGCAAGGTGGTCGGCAACCTCGATGGCGGCACCTTCCCCAATCACGTCCGCGCCGATGGCAAGGGCAATGTCTTCGCCGTGAACAAGTCGCGTGGCGCTGAAGATCCGAAGGGTGACCGCATCACCCGCATCAGCCTGCGCCAGCCGTAAGCCACAGGGCAGGGCGGCACCCCGCCGCCCTGCCAGCAAGGAGAATCTGCATGAACATCGCTTCCCGCCTGCGCCAGTGCGCGCTCCCGATTGCCGTTTCATTGGTGCTGGCCGCCTGTGGCGATAAAGCGCCGCCGTCTGCCGGCAGCCCAGACGCAGCAGCACCGGCGGCCGCCACCGCCAAGGCGGGAGCACTACCCGCAGGTTGGCAGCGGGTGGCAGGCAGCGACGTGCCGACACTGCCGGGTCAGCAGGCGGTGCTGCCGAGCAAGGTGCACTCCGACGATGGCGCCGATGTGGAGGTGGATGACAGCAGCCGGATCATTGCCGGCGGTGACGACATCATCGCGGTGATCGAGGCGCTGGGCCTGGGCAAGCAGGTGTTCGCCGCGCCGACCAACACCACCACCGAGGCAGGCCTGGCCGCACCGCACCAGTTCCTGTTCAACCGCACGACCGGCGTGGAGGGGGTTCTCAGCCTGCAGGGGTCGCTGTTCATCGGCAACAGCCTGCGTCGCCACACCGAACTGGCAAAGAAGCTGCGCGAAGTGGGCGAGCCTGCAGTGGTGATCGATGACCTGCAGCCGGCGCCGGACAAGGTGCGCAAGATCGCCGCCGTGCTCGGCGTGGCCGACGCAGGGCAGACCCTGGCCACGCAGGTGCAGCGCCAGCTGGATGAGGCCGCCGCGATCGGCAAGGGCCTGGCGCATGCGCCGCGGGTGATCCATGTGTCGGCGACGGGAGCGGGCGGTTCGCCCACCGTGGCCGGTGCCGACAGCGCATCGGCCAAGCTGATCGCCCTGGCCGGCGGCCTGAACATCGGCACCGAGGCCGGCGTGGCCAACTATTCGCAGCTGAGCAACGAAGGCGTGGTCGCGGCGGCACCGGACGTGATCCTGGTGACCGAGCACGACCTGCAGCTGTTCGGTGGTGCCGAAGGCCTGTGGAAGGCCTACCCGACGCTGAAGCAGACCCCGGCCGGACAGGCCAACCGGGTCTGGGTGATGCCGGATGCGCAGTTGAAGTACGCCAGCATCGGTTCCGGTGCGGGGGCATTGGCCCTGGCGCAGGCGCTGGCGGCGCTGCCGAAGGCATGAGCCCTGCGAATCGACGCCGCCGTCGCGGGCGGACGATGTTGTTGATTGCGCTGCTCGCGCTGCTGGGCGCGGTGCTGGCGTCGTTCGCCGTGGGGCCGCTGCGCTTGCCACCGCTGGAAGTGATGCAGGCGCTGGCGGTGAAGCTGGGCCTGCTGGATCCGCAATCGGTCAGCAGCCGTGACCTGGCCGTGGTCTGGCAGCTGCGCATTCCGCGTGCGTTGCTGGGGGCGATGGTCGGCGCGGCGCTGGCGATGGCCGGTGCCAGCCTGCAGGGACTGTTCGGCAATCCGCTGGCCGATCCGGGCATCGTCGGTGTCAGCCAGGGCGCCGCGCTGGGTGCCGTGGCGGCGATCGTGCTGGGCGCTGCGGGTGCAGCCGGCTGGCTGGTGCCAGTGGCGGCCTTCGGCGGCGGTGCCGCCGCGATCGGATTGACCTACGCGCTGGCGCGGCCGGGCAAGGGCAGTGGCAATGCCACGCTGTTGCTGGTGGGCATTGCGATGGCCGCGTTCTGTTCGGCACTGATCGGCTTCCTGACCTACATCGCCAACGAAAGCGAGCTGCAATCGCTGGTGTTCTGGCAGATGGGCTCGCTGGCGCGCGCGAACTGGGCCGACGTGGTGGCGGTGCTGCCGCTGTTCGCCATCGGCGCGTTCGCACTCCATCGCTTGGCCACGCCGCTGGACATGCTGGCGCTCGGCGAGCGCCAGGCACAGCATCTGGGGCTGGACGTGGCGCGTACACGGCGCCTGCTGGTGGCCTTCAGTGCGCTGCTGGTCGGCGCGGCGGTAGCGTTCGCCGGCTCGATCAGTTTCGTCGGCCTGGTGGTGCCGCACGTGGCGCGCCTGCTGGTTGGCCCTGGCCACCGCTGGCTGCTGCCGTTGTCGGGTCTGCTGGGTGCACTGCTGATCGTGGTGGCCGACACTGCGGCGCGCACCCTGGACCCGCCTGCCGAGATTCCGCTGGGCCTGTTCTCCGCCGCGCTGGGCGCGCCGTTCTTCCTCTGGCTGGTGCTGCAGCAGCGCCGCAAGGCGGCGGCATGAGCGCCTTCCTGCAACTGCGCGACGTGGTGGTGCGTCGCCAGCAGCGCGAGATCCTGCATGGCATCACCCTCGCATTCGAGCCGGGCACGGTGACGGCGCTGGTGGGGCCCAACGGTGCCGGCAAGTCGACCCTGCTGGGCGTGGCGGCTGGCGATCTGCGTGCCGACGGTGGCGATGTGCAGCTGCATGGACGTCCGCTGCGCGACTACAGGGCTGGGCCGCTTGCACGCGAACGTGCGGTGATGCCGCAGGAGCACGGCGTGCGCTTCGCCTTCAGCGTGGAGGAAGTGGTGGCGATGGGGCGCCTGCCGCACCCGCCGGATCCGCAGGTGGATGAGGCCCAGGTGGAGCGGGCGATCGATGCTGCCGAACTGCAGGCGCTGCGCCTGCGCGAAGTGCAGCAGTTGTCCGGCGGCGAATCGGCGCGCACCACATTCGCGCGCGTGCTGGCACAGGACACGCCGTTGCTGCTGCTGGATGAGCCTACGGCTGCCTTGGATCTGCGCCACCAGGAGCGCACCCTGCGCAGCGTACGGGCCTGCGCCGAAGCCGGTGCGTGCGTGATCGTGGTGCTGCATGACCTCAACCTGGCGGCCGGATACTCCGATCGCATCGTATTGCTGGAGCAGGGCAGGGTGGCCGCTGACGGCACGCCTTCGCACGTGCTGACCGAGGGCAACCTGCAGCGTGTCTACCAGCAGGACGTGGTGGTGCTGCAGCATCCGCGCCGCGGTGTGCCGTTGGTGGTGGTTACCTGATGCAGTAAAGCTTCCTTGCACAGCGCGACGTATCATTGTCGGTTCGTTTTTCTCAACGGAATGACCCCCATGAACTACATCCTCCCGCGCGCGACACTGCTGGCTTCGATCATTGCTGCATCGTGCACGGCGCACGCCGCTCCCGTCCGCACGGTTGTGCTGGACAAGGTCGCTGACCAGGCGACCTCGATCGAAATCCGCCATGCGAAGGGCGCCGGCGCCGCCTCCGATCTTTTCACCACGCACTACTACACCGGTGGCGCGATGCTGATGGCCTGGGGCAATCAAAGCGTTCTGCTGCTCTGCAAGAAGTCGGCGTATCTGAAGCTGCCGGGCATGAAGCCTGCGGCCAGCGAACTGCCGCTGGAGAAGCGGCAGATGATCGGCTACGAAGCGATGATGGCCGGCTACGGCAGCCTCGCTTCGATCAGTGGACTGGTGGACGGCAAGATCGAAGTGGCCGATGACGGCAGTGAAGTGCGCCGCCAAGCCGAGCGGTCGTGGGCCTACGGCGTTGAACGTTACGACGTGATCAGCCAGCGCATGCCCAATGGTGCGCTGCGCGTGCGCGCACTGAAGACCGCCACGGTGAACAACGCAAAGCCGTCCAAGCCGGGCGACACCTTCAGCACCGATGACGACCAGGCTGCCCGCCTGAGCGAGCTGGGTGCGGTGGGCGCCTGGACTGAAGTGACCATCCACGACACGCCCCGTCGAGGCGAGATCAATGCCGCCTTCCCGCTGAAGGACTGGGTGTCGGTGACGGGGGATCACGCCGCGACGGTGGGTGAGGCGCGGCGGATCAATGGGTGCGAATGATCGTTCCTGGGTGATTGCTGCCCCGTTGCGCCTCATCGTTCCATCCATGCGCGCAATATTCACTTGCGCGCCAGATTGACAGGTCTAGAATGCGCCGCATGAACCGGATGCCGCTCCTGAAGTTTTTCACCCTGACCCGCGCAAGCGCGGAACGGGCGTGTCTGCCTGGAGCCCTACGAGGCCGCTGATCGCGGCCTTCGCTGGACCATCCACAGAGCGCCCTCCGGGGCGCTCTTTTCGTTTCCGTCCCCATCCCTCAACCCGCTCCACCGCAAGGAGAACGTGCCATGCACCAGATCGCCGAGACCGAACGCTAGCCGCACACGCCGTTGCCAACCGGCGTGTGCGGCCCCCGAAGTTGGCCCAGCAGGAACCTTTCTCATGAACACCAACACCCAGACTCTGTCGCGTCTTCGCAACCTCGGCATCATTGCCCACATCGACGCTGGCAAAACCACCCTTACCGAACGCCTTCTGTGGAAGACCGGCGAGATCCACCGCGTCGGCGAAGTGCATGACGGCAACGCGACCACCGACTTCTCGGCGATCGAGCGCGAACGTGGCATCACCATCGGTGCGGCCGCCGTGCACGCACAGTGGGCGCCACGCGATCTGCCGCTGCACCAGCTGACCCTGATCGACACGCCCGGCCACATCGACTTCGCCATCGAGGTCGAGCGCTCGCTGCGCGTGCTCGACGGTGCCGTGGCCGTGTTTTCGGCCGTGGACGGCGTGCAGCCGCAATCGGAAACCGTGTGGCGCCAGGCGCGCCGGCATGGCGTGCCGTTGATTGCGTTCGTCAACAAGATGGATCGCATCGGTGCCTCGTTCGAGCGCGTGCTGGAGCAGCTGCAGGACAAGCTGCGGGCGCGACCGTGGGCGCTGGGCGTGCCGCTGGGCAGTGAGGGCGACTTCCACGGCTGGGTCGACCTGGTCGATGGCCGCGTACTGCAGTGGCAGGACGCAGGCGCGGCGACGGTGACGGCATGGAGCGAAGCCGAGCGCGCGCAGTGGCAACCGCAGCGCAATGCGCTGGTCGAAGCCGTGGCCGACCATGATGATGTGCTGGCAACGGCATGGCTGGAAGGTCGTGACATCGACGCGGCGACGCTGCGCGCAGCGATCCGTCGCGCGACGCTGGCGGGCGCCGGCGTACCGGTGCTGGCGGGTGCTGCCTTCAAGGACAAGGGCATCGAAACGCTGCTGGATGCGGTGGTCGACTACCTGCCGTCGCCGCTGGATCGTCCTGCGGTCACTGCCGAAGGCGAGGGCGGCGACGTCCTGCTGCCGCCGGATCCGGACGGTCCGCTGGCTGGCCTGCTGTTCAAGATCACCCACCAGCAGCACGGTGCGTTGAGCTTCGTGCGGCTGTACTCGGGCACCTTGAAGGTAGGCGACAACGTGGCCAGCTCGCAGCACCCGCAAGGGCGTCGCATCAGCCGGCTGGTGCGCGTGCAGGCCGACCAGACCCAGGACATCGGGCAGGCCGTGGCCGGCGACATCGTGGCGGTGCTGGGCTGGAAGGATGCGGTCAGCGGTGAAACGCTGAGCGGGCGAGGGCAGCCGCTGCGCCTGGAGAGCATCCAGGCACAGGCCCCGGTACTGGCCTGGCGGTTGGAGCCGGCACGTGCGGCCGACCTGATCCGGCTGGCGCAGGGCTTGGCAAGCCTGGCCCAGGAAGATCCCTCGTTCCGGGTGGAAACCGATCGCGAGACCGGTGAAACCCTGGCCTGGGGCATGGGCGAGCTGCACCTGGAGGTGATGGTCGAGCGGCTGCGCAGCGAATGGAAGCTGGACATCGGCATTGGCGCGCCGCGTGTGGCTTACCAGGAAACGCCGCAGCGTGCCGTGGAAGGCGTCGTGGGCCGCCTGGTCAAGCAGACCGGTGGCCAGGGCCAGTTCGCGCACGTGGTGCTGGATGTGGTGCCGCGCGACGACGGCGAGGTCGTGTTCAATGACCGCATCGTCGGTGGCGTGGTGCCGCGCAACTTCATCGCTGCGGTGGAGAAGGGCGTTCGTGCCGCGCTGTCGGAAGGCCCGCAGGGCCATCCGGTAGTCGGCATCGAAGTCAGCCTGGTGGATGGCCAGACCCACGCGAAGGATTCGTCGGAGATGGCGTTCCATCGGGCCGGCAGCGAGGGCATCAAGGCCGCGTTGGCGGCCAGCGGTACGCAGCTGCTGGAGCCGGTGATGGCGGTGACGGTGCATTCGCCGTCGGCCTCGGTGGGGGACGTGGTGGGTGATCTGAATCGCCGCCATGGACGCGTTGCCCGCATCGACGACCAGGACGGTCGCGCCGAAGTCAGCGGGTTCGCGCCGCTGGCGCAGCTGGTCGGGTATACGACCTCGCTGCGTTCGCTGAGCCAGGGACGGGCCAGCAGCGAATCGCACCTGCATGGCTACGAGCCGGTGCGTGCAGCGTAAGGTGGATGCAGGGAGCCCGTTCGCGGGCTCCCTTTTTTGTGTTGACGAGGGGTCATCCACGCGTGACGTGGATCTGCCGATCTTTGCATTGGCGGGGGTCTATCCACGCATGGCGTGGGTCTACTTCCCACGCCATGCGTGGATGGGTGCCATCCGTGCGCCACGCAGTTGCATTGCATTGCAACAAAACTGCAGAAAAAGCTGGATTAAAGTGATGCCTCACGATAAATTGCGCACCCCCCGTTGCTTGCCGCCGCCCGCACCCTGCCCATGCGTGATGACAATGATCCCGGAACCCTGGAGCTGACCCTGCCGCGCAAACGCGGTCGGCCGCCCAAGTTCGGGTACGCAATGAGCGACGCACAGCGGGCTGCACGCTATCGGGCACGGCGCGCTGGCCAGGCCAACCACGCCGATGTGCGGCATTGCAGCGACATGGTCCTGCTGGACAAGATCCGCGCGGCGGTCAGTGCGCGCGACACCGAACTGGCTGGCTTTCTGGTCCACGTACTGTGGCAGCGCTACCCGTTGCAGTTGAAATAAGTCGGCCGCGGGGTGGCCGTTGTCACCTGCCTTGTTGATAATGCGGGATTCAGGTTGTTCCCGCTGGCGCGCCCGGGATGGCAGGCGCGCATGATCGACATGGTTTCCACGATGACCACCACCAGCGACACCACCACCGAAGCTGCGCCGAGCAGCGCGCCCCTGTTCTACACCCGCCCGGTGCCGCTGCAGGCAGACCTGCACGCCGATCTGCGCATCCTGCCGGGCAAGCTCGAGTTCGCTGCCAGCAGCAACTCCATCCCGCTGGTGCTGGGCGAATTCTCGCTGGCGCTGCATCACTTCCCGATCCTGTTCGCAGGCCCGAGCGCGGTGCCGATGGCCGCGGTGGGTGTGACCACCGACAACCTGTTCATCACCGATGGCCTGTGGGACGACGAGACCTACATCCCGGCCTACCTGCGCCGCCATCCCTTCATCTTCATCGACACCGGCGCGGACAATGACTTCCTGCTCGGCATCGACGAAGACAGCCCGCGCATCGTCCGTGGCGGCGAAGAAGGCCAGCCGCTGTTCGTCGACGGCAAGGCCACCGAGATGGTGCAGCAGGCACTTGAGTTCTGCGGTCAGTTCACCCGCGAGCACGAACAGACCCAGGCCTTCTCCAAGGCACTGGTCGACAACGGCCTGCTGGTCGAGCGCAATGCAACCGTGCGCCTGCCCGATGGTCGCGAGTTCAACCTCAATGGCTTCTTCGTGGTCGACGTCGAGAAGTTCATTGCGCTGCCGGATGCGACCGTCATCGAATGGCACCGCAACGGCTGGTTGGCGCTGATCCACCAGCACCTGATGTCGCTGGGTCGCTTCAACGACCTGACCCGCCGCCAGGCAGGCCGCAACGCCGCCTGATTCAGGGCGACGGCGCGGCTCCCGCACCCCGGGAGCCGCGCCACGACTGCAGCTCGGCCAGCAGCTGGCGCGCATCGTCCCAGCCGGGCGGCACGCGATCGCCCAGCTCCCATAGTTCGCCGGCGCGTGCATCCATGCCGCCCGCGTTGAGCATCTGCAGCACGCCCTGCAGGCGATGCGCATGATGGCGCAGCTGCGCAGCATCGCAACGAACGATCGCTTCGTGCAGGCATTGCAGCTCGCGATCGATATCTTCTTCGTAGGCGGCCAGCAGTTCGCGGGCAGTGCTTTCGAAGGCACGGCCGGGCACAGGCTGGTCCAGCGCCTGCAGCAGCGCATCGGCCTGCAACGGCTTGAGCAATACCGCGTCGATGCCGGCAACCTGGCAGCGCAGCGTGTGATCGTCGCCAGTGAAGGCGGAAAGCGCGATCAGCCGGGCGCGCGGCGCGCCTTCTGCCTCATGCAGCCGCAATTGCCGGGCCAGCGCGTAGCCATCCATTCCCGGCAGACCGATGTCCAGCATCACCAGCGGGCAGGGCGCCTGCATCTGGGCCGCCAAGGCCTCTTCGGCATTGGCAGCCTCCTGCACCGTCGCGCCCCAGCGCCGCAACTGGGCGGCAATGACCTGCCGGGTCAGCGCGTGATCCTCCACCAGCAGGATGCGCGTGCCGGCCAGCCGGGGCAGGGCGGACGCAGCGGCAGTGGCCGGTGCATCTTCCTGCACCTGCTGCACGGGCAGGCGAAGAATGAAGCGGCTGCCACGGCCATGCACGCTATGGACATCCAGGGTGCCGCCCATGGCCTCGGCCAACGTGCGACAGATGGAAAGACCCAGGCCGCTGCCACCGCGCTGCCTGCCTGCATCGGCCTGCCGGAAGGGCTCGAACAGGGCGCTCATCTGCGCTGGCGCGATGCCGATGCCGCTGTCGATGACCTCTATCAACAGTGATGCGTTCTTCGTGGGCGCATCCAGCTGCAGGCGCAGTTCAACGCCGCCTACGTCGGTGAACTTGACGGCATTGCCGAGCAGGTTGTCGAGCAGCTGGCGCAGGCAGTCCGGGTCCGTTGCCAGCATCGGGAACGGCGCCTGCGGTGCGCAGAGCTGCAGGCTGAGCGCCTTCTTCTGCGCGAGGGGCGTAATGGCCTGCAGCGCCTGCGTGCAGATCGCAGGGACGTTGCAGGGCAACAGCTTTGGCCGGAACGTGCCGCTGGCCAGGCGGGAGAAGTCCAGCGTGCGGTTGAGCAATCCGCGCAATGTCTGGCTGGCGGTGGCCGCAGCGGCTACCAGTTCGCGTTGCCCGGCTGGCAGTGGTGCCTGAGCCAGCAGGTCGATCGACGCCATGACTGCCTGGGCGGAATTGCGCACCTCATGGCTGATCATGCCCGTCATCTGCGCCTGCTTCTGATCAAGACTCTGCTGCTGGCGCAGCCTGCGTGCAGCCAACAACGGGAGTGCCAGCAGCAGGGCTGCGGCTGGCAACAGCCAGAGCACGGTGCCATCGAGGCCTTCGCGCACCTTCTGGCCGAGCGCGGCCGGCAGCGTCTGCCGCGCCCAGCGCTGCAGCAGCTGGGCATGCTCTTCGATGGTGATGTCATCCAGTGCCGCCTCGATACGATCAAGCAGCGCCTGGTCTTCGCGCCGCGCGAGCAGATGCAGCTGTGTCGAAAGATCGGCATCCACTGTCTGCAACCGCAGGCTGTGGGAGAAGTGACGTCGTGCTATCGCACCTGCAGTGGATTCCAGGCCGATCGCAGCGTCGGCAATGCCAGCATCCACGGCAGCCAATGCCGCCCGCATGCTGGGTTGCGGCAGCACAGGTACTGCAGGGTGGTGCTGTGCCAGCCACACCGGGTAGGGGCCTCCTTCAACCGCAGCGATGCGCAGCGTGCCCAGATCGGCAACCCGCCGTGGCAAGCGCTCGCCAATGCGGCCGGCAAGCACGCTGGCACCGCCAGGAAAACTGCGCGAGGGCGCCAGGCTGGGGCAGGGCAGGCGTGCCCCATCGTCAGCCCCCATCGCCAGCACAAGATCGGCCCGCCCCTCACAGACGGCGGCCATCGCGGCGAGGGTGCTGGGAAAAGGGACTTCGACGAAGGTCAGGCCGGAATGGCGGGCCACGAGCGCAGCATAGCCATGCGCCAGCGTCTGCAGTACCTCGGGGTCGGCAGCATCTTCGGGCACAGGGTGCAGCGTGGGGGCCGCGGCCACCCTGACCACGCGCCCCGCTGTCCATTTTCCGTGCTGGATGTCGCCCGCGGACGTACAGGGAAGCAGGGTAAACAGTGCCAGCAGCATGAACCTGCGGCCACGCTTGAACAGCGCGGTCACAGTGCCTCCAACTGCTGCCGTATCGCGAAGATCTCTGCGTCATTACGCAACCCGAGCTTGCGCAGCGCGGCAATCTTCTGCGTGCTGACGGTCTTGATGCTGCGGTGCCGATGCAGGGCAATCTCCGAGACGGTCAGCCCATCCAGGACCAGCCGGATGACCTCGCGCTCGTTGCGGCTAAGTGCATCGCAGGGCGTCAGCAGCTTGCACGACGGCGGAATGCGGCAGAGCCCTTGGGACACGCGTACGACCGCGTCGGACAGTTCAATCAACGGCTCGGATTTGCCGACAAAGCCGCTGATTCCGGCATCCAGCAGGTGGTTGATGATCGCCACCGAGGTCTGTCCGGCAAAACCCAGCAGCGTTACCCTCGGCAATGCCTGCCGCAGGTGCTCGACGAGCTCGGTGCCGCTGATATCACCGGGCGCCAGGGTGATGTCGATGATGGCCACATCGGCATGACGCTGCTGCAGCGCCTGCACGAACGCCTGGCTGTCACTGTGGCTGGCGACGATCTCGAAGCGGCTGTCGTTGCCCAGGTGGAAGGCCGTGCCGCGGCGGACGACGTCATGGTCATCAAGCAGGGCCAGGCGAAGCCGGCGCGGTGCAGGGAATCCGTTCATGCGCAGGAGTGTTGTCAGCGCCCAGTGGCGTGGCGCTCATTCTGGCGCCGCTGTCGCGTCGAGCATCGAAAACGTTCGATTTTTGAGACTTTTCCTAGAGTGGAAGTAGGAAAAGTTGGAGGTTTGTGTCGGGATCTGCACAGCGCGGGTGCAGCGAAGTAGCCTGTTGCGTCTGATGATTTTTGGATCGCGTCTGCAATATGCGCGCGGACTGCGTGCGCTGCGCAAGTCTAGTGCGCGCTCCGCTGGCGAAATGCCAGCGTCCACGCTCTGGTCAAGGACAGTTCCAATCACGAGACGTTCCAGGGCGGCGCGATTGACGGGTTGGCGGGCGCCATTAACGTGACGCGTCACGGTGGTCGCGGGTCCGCCGGCGTTGAATTCTGCAGGGCTGCGGGCTTGGGTTTCCCTCAGAATTGAACGTTGGTCCGGTGAGGTACGCCTGACTAGTGGAGATTGGACCTTGCGACTGCTTGTGCGGGCGTGTGCTGCCAGGACATGCCGGGTTGCCCCTGGGGCGCCGGCGACCATGAGTGCAGAGAAGCTACGGCTCGGTTGGGGCCCGGGTGATGTCCGGGGTGCCATTGGCCGGGCTCGGTAGCGGAGTCGATGCCCGGTCTGCTTTGAACATAATATACATTATGCGAAATGCTATATCCGCTATGGTTGGGTTCGTAGGCTCTGCTTGGCAATTGTCAGTTTTCTTGATTCTTGTCCTTTTGCTTAGGATCGTGCCCCTTCTTGATTTCATTGGGAATTTTGAGGCGTTCAGGGACACCATCCTAAATAAGGAAGTGTCGGCTGTAGTTGCCTTCGATCCTGTTCGTAATGCCCGTGCCGTATCTGAGTCAGCTGAGGTGGCCGAGAGCTACAGCCAGTGGCTCCAAGCAAAAATTGGCCGTGCGCTCAACCTTGGGGCCGCTTGCTTCGGCGTGTTCCGCTTGAAGGCTGCCTCCAGCTGCGCCGGAAGTTCTCGTAGGCTGCTGAGTTGCGTCTCAAGTGCCTCGCACCTACCCCGGAGAACATCGGCAGCTTGACCGGCCGAGATGGCTGCAGATTGGGCGGCATGCAGCTCCTTGCGTAGCTGCTCCTCAATTGCCCTCTGGGCTTTGGCCTGATTGTTGAGTTGAGCCTGGAGATCTTTCGCCTCCTGCCGAGATCGATCCACGTCGCTGAGCGTTCGATTCTCGACAGATCTGACGTACTCGGCCCAGTCCTCTCGCTCAGATTTTGCCGTTTTCAGCGCTTCATGAAGCCGGGCATCAAGATGCTGTCTTGCTGCCTCAGCCCGATCGGCTCTCCGAAGCTCGAGATCCCGCTGCTCCGTGAGTTCTGAAATCTGCAGGTGTAGCTGATCGACCAGTCGCTCCAGTTCTATAGCTCGCGTACTAGCTACGCGTTCGCCGGCGATAGCAGCGGCGCGCTCTGAGCGCATTTGACTCAGTTCGTCAGCCACGGCCCGTGGCCTGGCATCCAGCACATCACGTTGGGCAGCAAGTGACTGCTCAGTCTCTGCGAACTCTCGAAGGGCCGCCTCCCTAGCGTGCTTCAGCGCCAGTTCCCACCATTGCCCGGCCAGCAACGGTTGGGCGCTCGCCCTTGGCCACCAGTTCGTCGGCGGCGGTGTGGACGTCAGATTCGGTGATGCCGCGGGCCATGCGAAGTCTCCTGTACTGGTGCCCTACTCGGCTGGTAACGTACTGGCGATAAGTGATGATTATCACCAGTACACACCCTGTTTCATAACGTACATTACATAGTATGAAACGAAATGGCACGTTGCCTGCCAACGTACATTACATAGTATGAAACGAAATGGCACATTGCCTGCCGTGGCAGCGACAGGTGCGAGCCTAGTACTCCCCGAGCAGCTGGCCCAGCAGGCCGCTGACGCGGTGCGGGAGGTGCTGGCCGAAGCCGCTGCCGCCAATACCACCCGCAGCTATGCGTCCGCCCTGCGTTATTGGGCCGGCTGGCACCAGGCCCGCTACGGCGTCGAACTGGCCTTGCCTGCCAGCGAGGCCGTGGTGATCCAGTTCCTGGTCGACCACATCCAGCGCAAAGGCAAGACCGGCCTAGTCAGCGAACTACCGCCGACGATTGACCAGGCGTTGGTGGCCGCCGGCCTCAAGGCCAAGGTCGGGCCGTTGAAGCTGTCAACGGTAGTCCATCGTGTGGCCGTGCTGTCGACGGCCCACAAGCTCAAGCGCGTAAGTAACCCGTGTGAGCTATCCAGTGTCAGAACGCTGTTAAGCCGCGCTCGCCGATCCTCGGTCAAACGCGGTGAGCGGCCGACCAAGAAGACCGCGATCACCCGCGCTGAGCTCGAGGCGATGCTAGCGACCTGCGATGATGGTCTGGAAGGCCGGCGCGACCGCGCCCTACTCTGCTTTGGCTTTGCCAGCGGTGGTCGTCGGCGCAGCGAGATCGCTGCGGCCGATCTCCGCGATCTGCGCAAGGTTGGCGAGGACGGCTACATCTACCGGTTGGAGTATTCGAAGACCCAGCAGGCCGGCGTGACGGTGGATTCCACGCCGGACAAGCCGATCCTGGGGCGCAGCGCCGACGCGCTGACGGCCTGGCTCGAGGCCGCGGAGATCCACGAGGGGGCGATCTTCCGGCGGATCTGGAAGGGGCGGGTCGGCCCTGCCCTGCTCCCGGGCTCCGTGGCCGCGATCGTGAAGCGCCGGGCCCGGTTGGCTGGGTTGGAGGACGACTTCGGGGCGCATAGCTTGCGGTCGGGGTTTGTTACCGAAGCCGGTAAGCAAGGTGTGCCGCTGCCCGCAGTCATGGCGATGACTGAGCATCGCTCGGTGGCGAGTGTGATCGGGTACTTTCAAGCAGGTGCGGCAGAGGATAATCCCGCGGCACGACTGCTCAAATAGAAGGATGACACTTCGTGATGAAACCCTCGCCTATGTCGTTTGATTACGTTGCGGCCTTTCCGCTGCCTGCCGACCTTATTCCCGAGCGGCTGCGGAACCTGCTGACGCCCGTCGGCATCAACCCGCGGGAGGCTGTCGAGGTCGCCTGTCTGTACGAGGCACCGGACCGCGATATCAACGAGGAAGCTCTCCATCTCCAGATGGCCGTGGTGCAGGATGGCAGCGACGCGCCACTGGATGTTCTCGATGAGGCCGGGCATGGCGTTGTCGCCTATTCCGTACCCGTCGATGGAAAGGGAAACGCTGCGGAATATCATCCTTCCCTATCGGGGCACGACTATATCGTCGCCTCATGGGGAAGCGGCTCCTTCTATACCTATAATCTGGCCGAAAAGGTCTGGATGACCTTGGGGCTAACTCCGCGTTGCATCGGCAACGACCACCAGAAGCTCATTTATGACGATCTTGGCCTGCCGGAGTTCGGTGTGGCGCAGGGCGAGATTTCCAACGAGTACTACTGGAGGTCGACTCGCAATATCGGCTGGTCGATGTCCAATGAATACCTGAGGAAGTACCTATGGTTGCGATCGGCGCGCGGAGTCAGGGCGATCTATTACAAGAAGAAGCTTCCCGACCGTCCCGAGATCCGCAAACTGATGGGCGCCCAAGGACATATCGATCTGAAGCCCGAGACAGGACCCGCCTGGTACACCCTCGATATTCGCGAGTACAAAAAAGGATTTTTGCTCCAAGTATGGGCCTCGGTGGAAGCCGTATCGTGCGAGCTCTGCCCCGAGCAAAGCGTCGATGGCATCGTCTGGCCGGGGGATGCGGAACCGATGACTTGCGAGCGCGCTAACGCTCTGTTGTCCGGGAAGCAGGTTTTCCTGGACGACCGGTTCCTTGAACGATACGAGCAAAGCGCCTTCTACGACACAACGCCTGCCCAGATCGACGGAAGATGGCGTTGCAGCCCTTCCTATAAGGGTCAATGGGGATTTACGGACTGTATCCGAGTTGGACGCAACCTAGTCAGCGTCTCAATGCGCGAGCTGTACAAGCCGAAACCCGACCGCGAGATCCTTCATGCATACGAGCATGCACTCGGGCGCGACGAGATCGCGCATATGGACATGGATGCCGAACACATCGTTGCGAAGACGCAACGTCTGCTCGACCAGATTATTATTCTCGGCGACAACCTTTCGCATCTTGGTGCCAGCACTGGGCTACATAAGACCGCAGAGGAGCTGACTGGATTCTCCCGTAGGGAACTGCGCGATAACGGCTGGATGGCATATCAGAACCTGTGCAAGCTGGCACAGGTCGCGCCGCTGGACATGACCCAGCAGGCATTTCTTGCGAGGTGTAAGCAACTCCATGAGATCCTGCAGAAGATTCCCAATGGCTATTTGAAGTCGTTGCTGGAGAAGGCCGGTTGCCCACGGGGCAAGATCAACGACCTAGGGCTGTTGAAACTGCTGGAGGCACTGTTGAATGTCCTGCAACGACTGAACGACGACGAAGAGTCCCTGGACGCCTTCGGATCGCAACGAGAGCCGGAAGGATGGAATGCCAGGAGCCCGCTCATAGCGCCCCTATTCTTGAACAATGACCTTCGTATCGCGGACGCTCACGAGGCGGTCGGGAAATGCATTCAGACGCTCCAGGAAATGGGCTTTGATACCGGCCATTTGAGTGACGGCTATGGATTGGCCCTGGACTTCGTGATGGATGGCGTCATCCGCGCCCTTGAATCCATCAATTCCGCCATGGGGCAGTTGCTGGAGCGCCAACGCCGGTGAACGCAGCCCTCCGAGCCCAGCTGGCCTATCGAATTCGAGTAGCCTCGCCCGCCGACTGGGCGGAGTTCTCGCAACTCTGGATTGCGTTCAATGCGATTTACGGCGGAGAGCCTGATGCTCGGGAACGCTCACGAGTGATGTCGTGCGTTCGACGCAATTTCTCCGAGAGTATCGCACTTCGCGTCCTTCGGTCGATTCGCGGATCGGTGGATCGAATCCTGGAGGTTCCGCCAGGGAACATGCAGTTGGACCGGGATGACCCGAGTTTCCGGGCCTCCACTCAGCGCTGCGCTGCCCTCTACCGCAACCGAAGAGAGACATCCAAGAACCGTCTTGCTGCAGTGGGCGGCGTCATCTACCAGGTGAGGTGCAATCTCATTCATGGTGACAAGGATCCGGATGACGCGCGAGACCGGATGCTGGTCAGCGAGAGCGTGGCTGTGCTGCGCTCGCTTATGCCCGCCTTGGAGGGGCAGCTCGCATGAGCGCGGACTCGACCGATGCCGTGGGACGGGAATGCGTCGACCTCATGCGCCGTGGCATTTCTTGTACTTCTTTCCCGAGCCGCATGGGCAAGGATCGTTGCGGCCGATTTTCGTCGCCCGCTTCCCGGCCAGCGCCGCATCTTCGGGCGGAACGAACTGCGTCAGATGCATGTTGAACTGCTGCATCTGTTCAGTACCAAAGAACTGCCAGAGTCCATTCAGTTCCTCGTAGTGCGAGCGCAGCTGCTCGGTCCAAGTGCCACATCTCATCAGGATGAAGTCCTCTCCATCCATACCGTTTGAGTGCTTCGGGGCATCTATAGCGATACCGACGACCTTCATAAGGTCCGGGAACTTGTTCTTCGCCGCTCCGCACGCGATTTCAAGCAATGCCTGCCGCTTCTCGCGGTAGTCGGCCTGAGCCTTGAATTGGTCCGGCGCATGGAGCTGCAACAGGACATACCCCACGTTGGGCTGGTATGACGGAACGTACGTAACCTGTCGGGCGAACTGGCCTGCATCATCGGGAAAGCGTTCGACTGCTGTCAGAATCTTGTCCGCCAGACCACGGCGCACGAAGCGCGGTTCCTTCACCATCTCGTAGATCGCACTCTTTCCGCGGAGCAAGTCCGCGTTGCCACCGACCGTGCCATCTAACGTGTTCTGGCAGGTTCGCTGAATGAGGTCGTCCCAGAAGTAGGAAATCCGGTCCTCGCTCTTGGTGTTCTTGTAGAGATCGGTATGGATGAAGTCATGCCATTCGCCCTCTCCGATCATCACCCCGTTGAAGCCGCCACCTCCCCCTTTCAGGCCAATTGTGTGCCTTTTTTCCTTTTTGTTGTAGTTGAGGAGATAGTGTCCGAGCAAATCCTCCTCACCGCAGTAGCTCAAATAGTCGAGCTTGGCGATTGCTCTACGTTTCTCTTCTAGATACGCCGAAAAGTCCGTTACCGTATCGAGTTCGGACAGTACGATCGACAGGTTGTGGCTGTCGAGCACATGGACAGGATTGCTCTTGTCGATCTGGATATGGAAGGGATGCTCGGAGTCGGCGTGCGAATCCAGTTCGCCGTACGTGATCGCCAGGCTTCCGTAGACATTCCGCTCCGATGCGTTCTTGCAGGCCTCCTTCGCACCATGCGCCACAATGATCTTGTGAATCACCGCATTCGCCGGGTCGATGGCAAGCGGAAATGGGATCGTCTTCTTGCTATCCAGGAAGATCGCTCGTCCACTGCGGATGTACCGCTCGGCGCCATGCGCCGTCTTCACTTGACGATCAATCACGTTGCGCTTCCAGCGCCCCCAAAGTACTTCGGGATCTTTGACGGATGTCTCAGGTAGCCTGTTCTCGCGATCGAAGAAGACAAAGACCTGGTCGCCAAAAACGGCCAAGAGATCGCAGAGCTCGTCGCCGTCATCCTTGTAG
Source organism: Stenotrophomonas sp. OVS01A (assembly GCF_019969775.1). Taxonomy (NCBI): domain Bacteria; kingdom Pseudomonadati; phylum Pseudomonadota; class Gammaproteobacteria; order Lysobacterales; family Lysobacteraceae; genus Stenotrophomonas; species Stenotrophomonas sp. OVS01A. The sequence goes on from NZ_JAHXYV010000001.1 coordinate 1,449,789, forward strand.
GGATTGGCATAGGCCCACAGCCTCAGGAACGTACGATCGCAGAATTCCGCGAGGAGGCGTTCGGTCTCGGTGACCCCACTTGATTTGATGATTTTTGTAGTATCCAAACAGTCCCCCTGGCTCGACGCCGAATGTCCCTTTGTTCTTGGCGTATCGTACAGGGCGCAGTACGGCCCTGATCCTCCAGCCCCTGAGTCAGGCTTTGATGGTTATCGGGAATTGCTCTGGGGGCCAAGGTATCCCGAGACTTACCTCAAAACCACCATCCCGGCAGCGGTAGGTCGAAGCGCCTGCGGCTGCCCATCGACGATGGGGCCAGGGGGGACGCTCCGTTGGAACTCCGCGCCGAGATCGCTGAAAACAATGAAAAAACCCGCTCCGCCAGCCATTTGCATTGAAACCCGCCCTTGCCGGAAAGGGGATGGCGTAAAGCGTCTTGGCGCGCCCTCCCCTCCAGGCATTTGGGCACCTGGCGTATCGCGTCGTGAGACCTGCCGGCTGCAGACTGTCCGACATCCCCGTCATTCCCCTTAGCGAACCCGAGACACGTGACTTCGGAACCCATCCTGCAGCTGTCGATGACCCTGAAGTTCAGGCATCCGGTCACGGTCTATTCGCTGGTACCTGGTGGCGTCTCGCCATTGGCCATGACCAGCGCGGTCATCCACCTGCTCGATCGGAACGTCGTCAGCTGGATCGGCCGGGAGCCTCGCAGTGTACCGGACAGCCCGCGCGACGCCGCCATGCGCTGGTGGCTGGAATTCCTGGACACGCCGACTCAGTCGATCAACCCGGTGCTGTGCGCGTTCGAGGGCAACAAAAGTCGGATTCCGACGCTGGACGAGTTCAAGGACGAGTACCGGCGGTCCTGCGAGAAGATCGGCGCGTACTTCCGCAGCGCGAGGATCGTCCGGCACCGGGACGACAACTTCCTACAGCTCTACCAGAATGTCGTCGACCTGCACGCGCGACATCGCGCGGAGGTGGACTTCCTGTGCGAAATTGCCCCCGAGATCGCCGAACGACGCCCGCGGCGCGAACTCGTCGCGATCCGGGACCGGATCCTCGACGCGGCGCAACGCAGGCGCCTGGGCGCCTCGCTTGTGCTCATTGCCACCCTGTCCTGCTTGTACGAGGGTGCGACCGAGGCAACCGCTTCGGCGGCCAGGGGCGTCATCAAGCCCAAACCGAGGTATGGCCCTAGGGCCGCGCACAATGCGGTGTCGGACGTGCGCGCCGTCGAGATGCTTGCCGCGGGCGCCCCGTTGGGGCCGGAAACGCTGGGACTGTGCACCGGGGACCGCCAGCTTGCGCGATTCTGGGATGCGCTGGGGATCATGTCCGCCACCTGGAGCGGCAACAACGCATGTACCGTCAGCCAGCGGATGTCTTCGCGGCTGTTCCCGATCCTGACCGATGTCCAATGCCGTGAACTGGCGGAGATACTCGTTGAGCATAGGTTCGCCGATGCCGGCGCACGGCTGGGATACTACCAGCGATAAATCTTCCTAAACCTTAACTCTTCCTATGCTTGCCCGCTACACTTGCCAAATGCAAAGTTCCCGCCCGAAGATTTAGTCATTCTTCCCACGCGCGCGTTCAATGCCTAAGTGAGTTGCCTCCTAAACAGCTCTAGTCGGCGGCGGCTTCATCCTTTGGATATGAACCGGGACTTCTTGGGCCCCCGCTCGCTCCATCACAGAGTTCACCATGCCTTGCACATAGACGTCCAACAGCTCTGGCTGCGTGAGCGCGGCAAATCGGTCGCCGTGTTCGCCCATGAACTGAAGCAGCTTTTCCTTCGTGCTGCGGGCGAAAGTAGCTTTCAACCGGTCATAAAGTTCGACTGGATTGTTGATCGGGCCCGGTCCCTGGCGGATCTGCCCGAAGAAGGTCTCTGGATAGCGCCTCCACGCAGCAAATTCCTCAGGCGAGAGCTGGTTGGTGTAGACCGCTCGCCCGCCTTCATCCCGATCAATAATCAACGCGACCTCGCCGTTTTCGTTCATCACGCAGGCGTCTTCCAAGGTGCCCACCAAACCATCGTCCATCTGATATCGGCGCCCAATGAGCAGGCGGTTTGACGGCAGTCCAGGAATTTCCCCTTCAAATGTGGAAGGCAGGTCGATATGTTCCTGGATCGATGCCACGAGTGCTTCGACCTCAGGATTTCGTACGCGCATTTCAATCTTCTGCGGCAGCGTCAGGAACTGACCGGTCCGGTAGTCATCAATCTTGAAGCCCTCAACGGCGGCTCCAGCGTCGGGAACCTGGGTGTCAAGGTGGTGATGGTCGGGATAGTTGGTGATGAACACCACGGCGGAGGGCAGGGTCGCTGCGTTGGGTTGTGCCTCGAACTTTCGCAGCATGTTGATCCCGATCGTTCGCCAGTCATGCGGTCCACCCGGAACATAGGGATAGGCCTGCGTATTCAGGTCGACGAAGATCAAACGGGCATGTGGCGTCGCCTTCTTCAGCGCATCGCTCACCAGCCCGGTGAACTTCCCGAGATGCTTGTTCGCCTGCTTCGCAGCATCCTGGTTTCGGATCTTGCACTCGACGCCAAAGGCTTTTCCGGTGCGCGGATAGGTGGCGGTGTATTCCACATGCTTGGTTCGGCGATCGGTCTCATCTTCCCATTCCAGCTCGAACCCGGCTCTCAGCAGCATGGCTGCAACACGGATCTCATAACGCACCCCGATGAACTGATCTTGGCACTTCAAACGACCAATCAGTGATTTCCGCAGCTGAGGGGTGCGCGTTTGATCATTGTTGTGTTCCAGGGTGTAGAGGTCATACGCCAGCGTCAGAAATGCGCTGATCGCGCCGGTCATCAGCGTCGTGTGTGTCTCGCCTGGTGCCAGCTCGCCTGGTGCCAGGTTGGCGGCTTTGGATGCCAGCAGGAACTTTTCATGCCACTGAATGACAGGATGACGTTCGCTGTGCCCCAGCTGCGTCTGGGCCTCGAGCCAGTCGCGCCCCAGAACATCTAGGATGTAGCTATAAAGGAAGTCATGAAAGGTTGGCCATGCGCCATGAAATAGACGATGGCCCACAGCGACGATCCGTTTACCGGCTGTCTGGGTGGCGATGATTGGACGACCTAGGCCTTGCTGTCGCTGCTGCTGTATCCGATTGATCTCAGCTTTGCGCTTGGCTTCCTCGGCACCTCGCGAGATCATCTCTTCGTGGTTGACATTGGTGCCGCCGTGGCAGCGCTTGAACTTCTTGCCGCTTCCACACGGGCAGAGTTCATTCCTGCCTAGCTTAGTTCCGCCCATATGTGGTTCCTTTTCCGTTCTTCCTTGAGGGCGGCCCACTTCAGCGGCTCAGTCACTTCTATCAATGCTCGTGCAGAGGTGGCAGCAAGCACTTGGATGCGGCCTCGCTACCACTTTACAGCCTCCGTATCAGGTCGGGAACTGCCCTCCCCTACCCCCGATAAATCTTCCTAATCTACGGCTCACCTTGAGCATGCTACGGTCTCGCAGCGATGGGAGAAAGTGCGGGATCGGATCCTGGCGCTAGCCGGATTGGCACCAACGACCTAAATCTCTCCTGGATCCTTGAGCACGGACTGCCCCTTCTGCAGGAACCCAGCCAGCAGTCGGCCCCCTGCCACCCTCCGTCCCAGCTGCTTGTTGAGGTAGCTGCTCTGCAGGCGCGCATGGGCCAGCAGATCCGTCTGGGCCATGCTGGGAGTTGCGAACTGGAGCGGTTCGCCTAGGGACGCCAGCTGGCCCCAGATCGGCTGGACCACGCAAGTACGCTGGCTGTCACTCTTCGCATATCCCGTGGCCATCATCCGGCCGTTCTTCGGCGACCAGCCACCAAGCACCAACTCGGCTCCGAGCTGCTCGATCGGCAATCCTGCCTCGGCTGCCGCCTTCTCGTAGTTCGGCCACAGCTGGTCCACCACTAACCCCAGCTCGGTAGATAGCTGTTCCATTGTGAAATCTGCGCGGAAGCTGGCCTGCAGCGTTAGCTCATAAATGCGGAGGAAGAACTGCGTAGAACCTCGCGTAGCAAGTATCAGGTTGTGCTGAGGGATCAGCAGCAGCTTTGCTCCTGCTGAATGTTTCCCTGTGAGAGCATCCTCTGCCAAGGTATCCACTGCGACGACAAGGTGGTCACGAGTGAGTAGAAGGTTGAGGATGCTCATGGCAGGCTCGTCTGGACGTTCGCAGACTATCGCCCTCCCCTTCCCCTCCTGTCCAGACTGCCATGACCTCCGAGATTACAGAGATCCTTGATCGCCTCCATGCTTGCGAGGCCGCAATTGAGATGCACCGCGGCTACCTAAATTCAATGGAGTATGCCCTGCGGATTTCGTTTCTAACGCACCAAGATCAAGAGCTTCTGCCCGACACGTGGACCAGATTGCTCCCTTCGATCGCTCAAAGCCACGAGAGAGACGGTGGCCAACTGTTTGCGGCCGCATTCCAGCAATCCCTGACAGTTCTCACCGAGCGGATCGGCGCGGAATGCACTAGGCCCTAAAACGCTCGGGCAACGGATCGCGCTCCCGCAACCCGGCAAGATACGCTTCAAGAGCATCAACAAATTGCGCGTAGTGAATCGCCATGTCGATCATCTCAAGCCCGTGAAAAGAACCCGTGTTCCAGATCTTGTCGCTCTCCGCAGAGGTCAGCCTCCGGCCCAGCTCGGCTTCCATCGCCGATTGCGTTGCCGCAGACAACAGCCGATTCTGCTCAGATGGTGTTGCCATGGCGGGGCTTATTCCTCCATTTTGACGGAAGAACTATGCCCTCGCCTCCAGTCTAGTGCAAACACCAAACCCAGCCATGCAAACGACCGCTTGAGCCTCTAAGCGGGAACCGGACAGAGCGCCTGCGCACGTCTGCCTCCGGCCAGAAGCGGGTAACGATCAGTGGCTGGTGATTGAAGTATTCCGTCTATCCAAGCTTGCCCGCCACTACATCATCGCGATGGTGTTGCGCCCGCTGCGGTTACCTGGTCGGTCGCATCGTCATATGGGTCGTCCAAAGCGCGCCGCTGTCAGCCCGCTGCAACTGGTGTCACTACTTCAATAGTCATGAGCTGATCTCCCGCGTGCACTCGATGCTCACTTGATCTTGGCTGGAGGCGCAAACCAAAGCCAGTTGCGCGCCGTCATTACTTGAGATAGTGTCCGCCGCATTGCAAGGGGAACGTGACTGTCACTCTTAAGCGCAGCTATCGCAGCGCGGGTAGTTCGTGCGTAAAGCGCAATGAATGAGGCTCTATTGGCAGCATTTGTCCAGGCGATGTCTCATTGCTATCCGATAAGCCCTGAAGTTGTCTTGTTGCAGACTTAGTAGTCACCGGATCATGTCTGGCCGCTCAGCCAGCGCTACATGGAGACGTACGTGTCATTGCATTCCAAAGTCATCAGTGCTGTCCTCAATCTATTTTTGCTGACACTCGCTGCCGCTGCTCAAGCACAGACTGGCGCGCCACTGACCTCATCGCAGGCGGGCGTCTTCTACGAAGACAAGCTCAAGGGCCTGAGCGAACTCACGGTGTTGGGTAACGACCTGTTCGGTGACAGGGTCAGCCTCTATACGGGCGGCATCCAGTTCACCCAGGTTGATGTTGATCTACCTGGAAACAACGCATTGCCAATGCGGTTCTCGCGCACATTGAAAATGGGCGGGCGCCGGGACACCCTCAAATCGATGAGGGACTGGGATTTTGACCTGCCCTACATCTCAGGCATGTTTGGGCAGAGTGGCTGGGTGTCCATGGTGCCGGGCGAGCCACTACGTCGTTGTTCGATCCCACTGAATTCACCTCAGCAGGCAAGCGCTCCATCCGAGTATGTGAGTGGCGGGCAAGGAAACGTCGGCTTCTCCTTTGATCCGCACTTTTTCTGGGGCGGGCTCTCCCTGAGCCTTCCCGGGAGCGACAGCAAGCCCATGATCATCATGGCTGCGGGCGCCAAGCAACCTACGGACGGTCGTGCCTATCACTGGACCACCGCTGATCGCTGGGTGTTTTCCTGCCTTCCGAGCACCAGCAACGGCGAGAGCGGGGAGGCCTTCATGGCGCATGCCCCCAATGGGGACAGGTACTGGTTTGACCGCATTGTGGCTATACCCCGCGGAACCATGACCGCGAACTACGGTAATGGCTTCTTCAACTACACGAGCACGATGGGACTGCGTGAGTTCCGCGCGTTGCCGACCCGTATCGAGGACAGGAACGGCAACTTCATTACCTTCACCTACTCCCCAAGTCAGGTCGTGATGAGCGCGAGCGACGGCCGCTCCATTACGGTGAACTCAGGGGCTGACGGGGTACAGAGTGTCGTCGCCAATGGCCGCACTTGGAACTATGAGTACACCGGCAGCACTGTCGATCGCAAGCTCACCCGCGTGGCACTTCCAGATGGATCGAGTTGGTCATTTGATGCCGGAGCTGCGTTCGATAACCCCATTGGCGGCTGGAGGAACTGTGCAGACTTTGTGCCGTTCACACCTGGCCCAAGCTCATCCGCAACGGTGGTCATGACTCATCCTTCAGGAGCCAGGGGCACATTTGAAATGAGCTACCGACTTCATGGCAGAACCAATGCGCCGAACACCTGCCGGCCCTTCACGCAGATCTTCTATCCGGTGGAGTCCCACCTCCTGACCGTGCTGGCACTGGATCGCAAGGTCATCTCAGGGCCCGGGCTCGCGACCATGACATGGAGCTACCAGTACACGCCGCTTGCTGCGAGCCTGGACACTGGACAACATGTCTACTGCTCGACTACGCCGTGCCCCGAGACGCGCGCACTCACCGTTACTCGCGAGGACGGCAGCTGGGATCGCTTCACCTTCAGTCAGAAGTACGGAGATCTCGAGGGCCAGCTGCTGAGTGAGGAACGCGGGAATACGCAGGGAGTGCTGCGGCGGATAGACACCCAGTACCGGCGTAGCTCGGACGGCAGCTATGCCCGGATTGGCAGCAATCCCTGTTGGTCATGCTCGAAGGAAGAAGAGCTACCCAAGCCATTGGAGTCACGCACCACCACGCAGGATGGAAATACATTTCTCTATCGCGTGGATCAGTTTGACGCTTATGCAAGGCCGCTGAAGATCACGCGATCCAGCTCGCCCTGAGGGTGAGCTACGACAGGCAGTCGAATGGCAGCGCTCGTGCGCTGCGTCCCACAATTTAGGGAAGCGTATGGCACGTAAATCGCCTCGTAGAAGCACATACCCGCACAAGACGCTGCTCGCAGCTGCTCTGGTTGCAACGGCCAGCCTTCCACAAGCCTGGGCCGCCACTACCTTGGAAACCCTGAGCTACCATGACAACGAAAGCTCGTGGATTCTGGGTCAAGTTGCTACTCGTGCGATCAATGGCGTCCTCGCCGATCAGGCGACGTTCGATCCTGTCACCTCTCGACCCACGCAGTTCTGGGCATTTGGGAAGTTGACCCAATCGCTTGGCTACAACACTGATGGCACCATCGCATACGTGCGTGATGGAAATGGGAACACTATCGTGCTGGGCTCTTGGAAGCGCGGTGTTCCGCAGCTGATCAGCTTCCCTGATGGCACAACGCAAAGCGCTGTCGTGGATGATCGCGGCTGGATTAGCCAGGTCACCGATCAGAACGGGTTCTCGACCGGATATCGCTATGACGCGATGGGACGGGTGGCGGGCATTGACTACCCGAGTGGAGATAGCACCGCCTGGAGCCCGATGAACCAGAGCTTTGTTCAGGTCATGGGCGACGAGTACGGCGTTGCGGCTGGCCATTGGCGAAAAACAACCATTACTGGAAACCGAGTTTCCATCGCGTACTACGACGCACTGTGGCGACCGTTGATTGTCTCGGAGTACGACGCCGCCGACCCAGGCACCATCAGATTCACAGGCAGGGAGTACGACAACGAAGGCAGGACGGTGTTCTCCTCCTATCCTGCAGCAACAGCCAATAGTGATCGTGGCACTTGGACCGTCTATGACGCACTAGGTCGCACCACCTCTGTTACTCAGAACTCCGAGTTGGGTGACCTCACCACGTCACTCAGTTATCAACGAGACGCGTCAGGCGTGTTCACCCTTGCTCGCAATCCCAGGGGGGCCGAGATCCGGACCTGGTATCGCATGCTGGATCAGCCCTCCTTCGATAGTCCTACGCGGATCCTTCAACCGGAAGGAGGGCTGACAGTCATTGATCGCGACACCTTCGCAAAGCCGCTGAGCATTCGCCGCGGCAGCGCAGATGGCAGCCTGGAGGTTACGCGAGCCTATTCCTATAACGCGGCCCAAGAGCTGTGTCGGACAGTAGAGCCTGAGACAGGAGCTACGCTCGTCGGTTACGACGGAGCTGGTAACGTTGCCTGGTCTGCGTCCGGCCTCGCGAGTAGTACCGGCTGCGAGCCAGACGGCAGCTCGGCGTCGGTAGCTCCGCGACGCGTCTCCAGATCGTACGATGCCCGAAATCGCCTGCTCGCCTTGTCGTTTCCGGACAGCAATGGTGACCAGATCTGGAGCTACACCGCCGACGGCAAGGTCGCCCAAGTCACCACGCGCAATGATGCTGGTAGTAGCCAGGTGGTGAATACCTACAGCTACAACAGGCGTCGCCTCGTTACCGGAGAATCGATCGAACAGACGGGAATGCCTGCACGGTCGGTTGGGTACGTCTACGACCCACACGCTTCCTTGGCCGGTGTTCAGTATCCAAGCGGGCTTAGCGTTGAATACGCTCCCAATGCGCTGGGTCAGCCAACACGCGCGGGCGCCTTTGTATCCAGCGTCACGTACTTCCCTAATGGTGGCATGAGCCGGTTTGTGTACGGCAACGGGATAGTGCACGCAATGCAACAGAACGGGAGACAGCTTCCAGCCAGTGTTTCCGACGCAGGGGTTCTCAATAACACTTATGGCTACGATGCTGCAGGCAACGTAGCGCAGATCACCGATGGATTGAACGCAGCGCGCACTCGCTCGATGACGTATGACTCGCAGGATCGCCTGCTGTCCACCCATTCAACCGCCTTCGGTGGCAATGGGCAGCTTACTTATAGCTACGACGCCTTGGACAACATCCGTGCGGTCAGACTTGAAGGCCTTAAGGATCTTTCCTACTGGTATGACGGCAACAATCGCCTGACCAACATCATCAACAGTAGCGGCTCGACGGTAGTGGGGCTCGCCTTCGACGTGCAGGGAAATCTTTCTGTCAAGAACGGTCAAGGATTTCAGTTCGACTACGGCAACCGACTTCGCACAGCAGTGGGGAAGGAAAGCTATCGATATGACGGTAGCGGACGAAGAGTCCTGTCCTCGGCTGACTCTGGCACTATCGCATCCTTCTACGGAAATGACGGGGTGCTTCGTCGACAAGACAATGATCGCACCGCCAGTAGCGTGGAGTACGTCTATCTAAATGGAAGTCTGGTCGCGAAGGCCACAACATCGACGGCACCCGCGACCCCGGTGGTCAGTGCGCCTGCTCAGAGCTCCAGCGGCAACTACACGGTCTCCTGGTCAGAGGTGGCCCAAGCCAGCCGGTACGATCTGCAAGAGCAAGCGGGCGCCGGCGCGTGGTCCAACATCTATTCCGGGCCTGACAGGACGAGAGAAGTGACCGGCAGGGCTGGCGGGTCTTACGGCTACCGTGTGCGAGCCTGTCGCGCTACGGCCTGTGGCGGCTGGAGTGCCACTGCTATCACTTCGGTCCAGTCGCTCCCTTCAGCTGGGCCCTCCGTAAACGCGCCTGGGCTCTCAATAGACGGCAACTACAGCGTCTCGTGGCCAGCAGTGGCCGGCGCCCAGACCTATAGGTTGGAGGAGTCCACAACAGGAAGTGGATGGGCCGAAATCCAGAATGACGCCATCCTCTCTCGCTCCTTTGCTGGCAAGCCCAACGGCACATTTGCCTACCGCGCACGTGCCTGCAATGCCGCCGGCTGCGGTGAGTACGGTGCAACGGCGTCGGTGCAGGTGCTGCGCGTCCCAGAATCACCCGCTGGATTGAGTGCTCCCGCACTGTCTGCGAACGGTGCCTACACCGTCTCCTGGTCTTCAGTATCCGGCTCGAGCGTCTACCACTTGGAAGAAAGCAGCGGTGGCTCCGCCTGGATCGTGGCAGCAACAGGCGCAGCGACAGCGAAGGAATTCTCACAGAAGCCAGACGGAAGCTACGCCTACCGCGTGTCCGCTTGCAACAGCAGCGGGTGCGGGCCGAGTACTGGCCCCGCGACTGTGCGGGTCGTTCGTGCTCCGACAGGCAGCTCCAACCTGTCCGGCCCGACTCTATCCAATGATGGAAGTGTCGCTCTGAACTGGTCGCCGGTTCCCCTTGCGACGACATACCGGCTCTTCGAAAGCGTATCCGGCGGTGGGTGGAATGCCATCCTCAATAGCGGCAGCACCAGCGCGACATTGACTGGGCGCGCAAATGGAAGCCTCAGCTACAGCATTGCAGCTTGCAACGATGGGGGCTGCGGGCCGCAGGGGCCGGCGTTGAACGTGGTAGTGATGCGACCACCGTCAGAGCCGGTGCTATTCGGTCCGGGTAGTTCCGGCACCGGCAGTTACACGGTCAGTTGGAACGCGGTTGATCGAGCCAATAGCTATGTAGTTGAAGAGAGCGCGAATGGCGGAGGATGGACGGCGGTCTATAGCGGCGGAAGTACTTCTGCGGTGATCTCCGGTCGCGGCGATGGTACCTATGCGTACCGGGTCGCCGCATGCAATCAAGGGGGATGCAGCGGCTACAGTGGCTCAGTTGCGGTGGCAGTGAATGTTCCGCCTGTAACACCAACCGGACTCACCGCGCGCTTCGTGGTTACCAATGCATTCCCGCCGTGGCAGGTGCGTTACTTCGTCAGCTGGAACGCAGTGGCCGGGGCTGCCTGGTACGAAGTCACAGGAAGGGGAGCCTATTCGGGGCCTGCAACGTCGGTGCAGATCGACTACACGGGCGTTCCTGCAGGCGCTACGTTCCAAGTGAGAGCATGCAAGCCCATAGGGTGCTCGGCCTGGGCCCCCGCCGTTTCCGCAACTGGAGGGTAGTGCGAATGAATCGAGCCAGCATAGCTACCCGCCACATGATCTCGTTGATGCTGATGTGCGGGGCGCTCAGTCCTGAAGTGTATGCACAGGCGACAGTCACATACGTGCATACCGATGCCTTGGGGACCCCGGTGGCAGAGTCGGACGCATCCGGAAATCTGATAGCTGAATCATTCTATGACCCATATGGATCCATGCTCGTTGCAGGTAGCGATGATCAGCCAGGCTTCACCGGCCAAGTGTCGGATGCCCAGACGGGACTTAACTACATGCAGCAGCGCTACTATGATCCGACAATCGGACGCTTTCTATCGGTCGACCCGGTGGCTGCTCGACCACGCGGGGACAATTTCAATCGCTACTGGTACGCCAACAGCAATCCCTACACAAACCGAGATCCCGATGGTCGCGAATGCAGCGGCAAGGGCTGCTGGGTTACTGTTGAAGAAAGAGCGGCTGCCGTGTCGGGCGATTGGAAAGCATATTATCAATTGGCGGGATCGGGCGGCGATAAGTATGCGGAACGCGCAGGCGAAGTGGCAGGCAATAGTGGCTCCAACCCTCTGAATGCTCGGCTCTCAGAAATCACTAACAGAATTCTCGCAAATTCCATTGCCAGCAATATGGGCACTGACCCCCGGACTATGACAAGCACGCAGGCAATTGCGGTTGCGTTTAAGATGGAGGCCATAAGGATTGATCTTGCGAGAGCGCATGTGCAGGCGCTGGACCAGGCGGGTGCAACTGAGAAGAATCCGGTAATGTTAGACAGGAGTGTCATCGGAGAGTTCCACGAGCGAGTCTTTGAAAGAAATGGAGCAGACCCCAGGGCATTTGGTGGATACAAGACGGATGCTCTGGAGACGGTAATCAATGTTCTTGGCTCAACGACGCGGGACGTATATGACTATTGCGCGCAACCGAGTTGCAGTAACTAGATTTTTTGTGTGTGTCGTGGCAGCTCTTGGGTCCGGATGTGTGGATTCGCCCACTTCATATCGTGTCGATGGTGCGAAGACCGACTTTTGCATTCCTGGCGATCTAGATGCGACGCCTTCCCGGCGGGGTCATGAGGATCCTGTGGCCGGCGGCTTTACCCTGCATGGCTGTTACTCCAGCCATAGCGAGGCTTGTATCGGCCCCGGTAATTTGATCTCGGTAGCGGTGGTGGCCAAATCTTACTTTCCTGGAAGAAGGTTTGGCGACCTCCCCCAAGGATCCCATCTGCGTACGAGCGCTATTGAAGGCTGGCAAGACGCGAAGATGCTGGAGAAAGGATTGCTTGCCGTTCCCGACGGCGGCGACAAGAGCCACATTTTCGTATGGCGCTCGAGTGCACGTGGCGCAACACAACCCATGGATGACGATGAGCTAATGGCATCCTGCGACACGTTGGGCAGTGTTTCCTGCAATCGTGTGCTCCATGGCGACGACTTTGGCGTCACTTACTCCTTCTTCACAGACAATGAAATTCCGGGTGACTTCGGTTCATTAGACAAGCAAGTCCTGAATGAGATTGAGCGGATGAGATGTAGAAGATAGGACTCCGGCTCGGCCAAGCCGCCAGTGATGTTGCAGCGGCAGGCCTTTCGCGTCGTTCATCTCAATCCGTGACCTGGCGCGGGAAATTAAGTGGGAGTGGAGTAAGACGGAACTAATGCGGGTACGGCGGCACATTCTAGCGAGAAGCGCACCTCCCCCCTACCCTCGATAAACATCCCTTATCGCTAGTCCGCGATCTCAGATGCACTGCAACTCCCTGCCTGGCGATTGCCGAAACCCAGCCCTATTCCACAGCTGGAGCAGGCATCACACCCTTTCGCACAATCTCCACCCTCCCAACATCGCCAACAGGCACGAGCACGGCGCCCTTCCGCGCCGGGTGCCACAGCGCATAGCTATCACCAAGCCGACCAATCAGGCTAAGGCCGCCCTGCACCTTTCCATCAACAGTCACAGCCGTCACGTGCTCGCCGCCCCCAGAGGAGATCGTCGCGGCACGCCCGGAACCAAGCATGCTTGACACTATCGAGACATAGACCAGCATTACCAAGGCATAGATCAGCCAAGGGGAATCCTTCACCGTCGCTGGCACCACCGGCGAAAGTTGCACGATCAGCGCACAGATGATCGTCAGAAGAAGCCCTATCAGAAGAGGCCACGTGTTCGACCACCAAAGCAGCAGCCCCAGGCCCGTGAAGGATAGCAGCGGAAACAGCCATGCGAACAGCTTGTTCTTGGAGCTCCCACTCGTCAGCTTTACTTCCACCCAGCCGCCAAACAACAGTGCAATCAGAATGAGAAACAACACCATGCCGATGCCTGCCAGGCCAGCCAGGGCCAGTTCGCTCACCGCAACAAACTGAAAGGGATCAAGGCCAAAGTGGCCCCAGTACGCCTTCAGATAGAGCGCGCCTTGAATCAAACCAAACGTGACGACAGCCGAACCCCAGCCAGCCACGTCGGCCATCGTTAGTCCTTTTTGCGCACTTTCAATGTACTCCTTCCCTATCAAGCGCCCCTGACGCATCCAGGATAGTGCCATGGCGTGGAGCGTGGCGTCAGCCACGCAGTGCACTCTGATTGCAGCGGATAGGGGCAGACCTAAAAGCGGCATCGAGGGTTCGCCCCGTCCATCCCTTTGTCGCGTCTGCCCTACTCCCGGTCAGAGCATGTCGGTACCGGCACGAAATTTGCGGGCCAATCGGCACCGCCCACAGCCCTTGCAGGCCAAGCCTCTAGCGCCCTTCCCCGCCATACAACGATTCTGAAAACGTCGAAAACGGTGACGGCATTGCCCTTACTGTATTGGCAGCGCGCACAGCCGGGCGTATTTCTTGCCATGCCACCGAAAACCGGTGGTCGGGCCTCGAAATCCCGGTTGTGTAATCGTGACTTACGCTTGCCAGTCGGCACCATCGCTAAGGTGGTGCCGGCTGGCAATCCGTCTGCCGGCTATGGCGGGCGGTGCGTGGAGGCCTTGCGCCTGCCGGTCTGATTGCACGCCGGATTTCGAGCCACGCATCGTCCGCCACCTTTATCGGTGGCGGCTTCTGCCTGCACGCAAGGAGCCCAGCCATGACCACGCCCTACTCCCCTGCCCCACAGCCCATCCACGAGGCGCCCTCGGCCGGGCCTACCGTGGATCCCAACACCCTCATCGCGCTGCTGCACAGCATCGGCTCGGGCGTGGCCGCCGACGGTCAGCCCTGGCCAGAGCGGCATCAGCTGCGTGGCCGGCAGATGGCGCTGGCCGATGCCGACTGCTCGCTGACGGGCCTGCGCGTGGTGCTGGAAGTACTGCTGGCGGCCGAACGCACCCGCCAGAATGGTGAGCCGGAGCAATACGTCGGCGACCGGGTGATGGAAGGACTGATCATGGCCGGCCTGGGGCTCGCAGCCCACGCAAGCGAACGGCTGCAGCCTGCAGACTGAAGGATCACTTCGGTGGGGCCTGAAATGAAGGTGCGCCACGGGGTGCTGTGGGCGCTCTTTCTGGCGCTGGTCGTTGCCGTACAGATGCACTTGCCAGAGCCTGTTGAGCCGGAGGTGCTCGCGTACCGCGATGTGCCCGATGAGACATTCTGGACGCTGCGTCGCCACGCGCTTCGATTCGCAGAGGCACGGGCGCGGGACGGTTTCGAGTTCCTGGAGGGGACGCCCGCTTCGGCTTCCTTCCAGATCAGGTGCAAGGGTGTGCCGGTGCTGCACGTGGAGAGGCAGCCGCCGCTTCTGCTGATCCGGGTTGCGCTGGGTACCGAGCAACGGGCGCCTGCGATCTACCCCCTGCAGGCCACGCTGCAGTGGTCACTGGTCCCGTTGACCTATCTGGAGCAGGTCCTGTCTGGCGTGCAGGAACCTACGCTGCAGGATCGGCTGCTACTGACGCTTGCTGGCGATGTGCCTGAGGATGAGCGGTGTGGCGTGCGGAACTAGAAGCACAACCCCGGCGACGCCCCGCCTCACCTACCCTGCCGCAGCTCCCGCGCAAGGAACGGCGCCGTCCTGCTGCCCTTGGCGCGCGCCACCTGTTGCGGCGTTCCCTTCGCCACAATGGTGCCGCCCGCAGCGCCTGCGCCAGGCCCGACGTCAATCACCCAGTCCGCCTGCACGACCGCGCGCATGTCGTGCTCGATCATCACCACCGAATTGCCCGCGTCCACCAGTCGCTGCAGCTGCACCAGCAGCCTGTCCGCGTCCGATGCATGCAGGCCGGTGGTGGGTTCGTCCAGTACGTAGAGCGTGCGCCCGCGCTGGCTGCGCTGCAGCTCGGTCGCCAGCTTGATGCGCTGGGCTTCGCCGCCTGAAAGCTCTGTGGCCGGCTGGCCCAGCCTCAGATAGCCCAGGCCGATCTCCTGCAGCAGTTGCAGCGGGCGGGCAATGGCCTCTTCCTCGATGAAGAACGCGTGCGCCTGGTCCACCGTCATCTGCAGGACTTCGGCGATGTTGCGCTCATTCCACAGCACCTTCAGCGTGGCCTCGTTGTAGCGGGCGCCATGGCAGGTGGGGCACGGCGCATAGACGCTGGGCATGAACAGCAGTTCGACGCTGACGAAACCTTCGCCTTCGCAGGTCTCGCATCGCCCCTTGGCCACGTTGAACGAGAAACGGCCGGCATCGAAACGCCGACGGCGCGCGGCGGGCGTGGCGGCGAACAGCTTGCGCACGTGGTCGAACAGCCCGGTATAGGTGGCCAGGTTGGAGCGTGGCGTTCGGCCGATGGGCTTCTGGTCCACCTGCACTACCCGCTGGATGGCGTCCACATCGCCAGCCAGCCGGCCTCGGGTCGCTTCGATCACGGTCGGCGCGTCGGTGGGCGCACTCTCGGCGCTGTTGTCCTCGGGCTCATGCCCCAGGTGCAGCAGCACCAGCTCGGGCAGTGCCTGCGCCATCAGGCTGGATTTGCCCGACCCCGAAATGCCGGTCACTGCGGTCAGCAGCCCCAGCGGCACCTGCGCATCCACACCCTGCAGGTTGTGGCGGTGGATGCCCTTCAGCTCCAGCCAGCTGCTGGCGCGGCGCTGCCGGCTGGCGGCCGCAGGCACCTGGTCGAACAGATACCGGGCGGTGCGCGATTCCTGGACCTTGCGCAGGCCCTCGGGCTCGCCACTGTAGAGAACGCGCCCGCCGTGCTCACCCGCCTCCGGGCCAACATCCACCAGCCACTGCGCGCGGCGCATCAGCTCCAGGTCGTGCTCGACAACGAACACCGAGTTTCCGCCGTCGCGCAACCGGTCCAGCGCGTCGTACAGCGCCTGACTGTCGGCGGGGTGCAAGCCGGCCGAGGGTTCATCCAGCACGTACAGCACGCCAAACAGCAATGAGCTGAGCTGCGTGGCCAGCCGCAGGCGCTGCAGTTCGCCGGCCGACAGGGTCGGCGTGGCGCGATCCAGCGAGAGGTACCCCAGGCCCAGGCCTCGCAGCTGGTGTACGCGCGCCATGACGCCGCCTGCCAGCCGCTGCGCGGCCAAGCGCTTCTCTTCCGATAGGGCCGAGGTCAGCCGCACGTCGGGGGCTCCAGCGTGGACAGGGCGGCCGCTTGCAGCCCGCTGCGTGCGATCGCGTTTCGTGGCGCTGCCGCTGGTACGTGCGCCGCGGCTGTGCGCGCTGAAATCGCCCTGCGCGATGGGCCCGAGCAGATCCGCCAGTTGATCCAGCGGCAACCGCATGAACTCGCCGATATCCACACCGGCAAAGGTGACCGAAAGCGCTTCCGGCTTCAGGCGCTTTCCGTGGCAGGCCGGGCACAACCTGCCTTCCATGTAGCGCGAAACGCGCTTGCGCATCAGCGCGCTCTGGGTGTTGGCAAAGGTGTGCAGCACGTAACGGCGCGCACCGGTATAGGTACCCATGTAGCTGGGTTCCAGCTTGCGCTTCAGTGCGGCGCGGGTCTCTGCGGGCGTGAAGCCGGCATAGACCGGCACGGTTGGCGTTTCCTCGGTGAACAGGATCCAGTCGCGGTCCTTCTTCGGCAGCTTCTTCCACGGCACATCGATGTCGTAGCCCAGCGTGACCAGGATGTCGCGCAGGTTCTGGCCATGCCATGCCGGAGGCCAGGAGGCGATGGCACGTTCACGGATGCTCAGCGACGGATCCGGCACCATCAGCGCTTCGGTCACCTCGTACACATGCCCCAGGCCGTGGCAGGTGCTGCAGGCGCCCTGCGGCGTATTGGGCGAGAAGTCCTCGGCGTACAGCATGGGCTGGTTGGCCGGGTAGGCCCCTGCGCGCGAGTACATCATGCGCACCAAGCTGGACAGCGTGGTGACACTGCCCACCGAGGAACGTGCATTGCTGGCGCCGCGCTGCTGCTGCAACGCCACCGCCGGCGGCAGCCCGTCGATGGCGTCCACATCGGGCACGCCCGCCTGGTCGATCAGGCGCCGCGCGTACGGCGCTACGGATTCGAAGTAGCGCCGCTGCGCCTCGGCGAAGACCGTACCGAAGGCCAACGACGACTTGCCCGACCCCGACACCCCGGAGAACACCACCAGCGCATTGCGCGGGATCGAGACATCGACATTCTTGAGGTTGTGCTCGCGCGCGCCGCGCACCTCCACGCAACCGTTGGCTGCGGCCGCGCATGAGGATTCACCGAAAGGGTTGTTGGACATCGTTGCGTTCCTGCAGGCAGTGAGCGGTGCGCCCTGGAGCGCGCCCAAGGACGCATTTTCGCTGCTGCGAGGTGAATGTGGTGAGGGCACGACCGAAGCGCGCCCACCGCCCCTCATCCTGGGCTGGACTCAGCCCGCAGGCTGCATCCCGCTGGGCGTTGCCCCGCGCGACGCCGCCAGATAGCGGCAGTACTTGCCGATGAAGATGCCGGTGAATCCGCCAGACAGCAGGAGATAGGCGGCGCTGAAACCTGCGTTGCTGCTCAGGCCTGGCGCCACGGCGAGCGCCGTTTCAAAACCGTACTTGATGACGAACGTGACCAGCAGCAGTGGCAGCAGGCTGTAGTCGGCACTGCGCCACAGCGTGCCAGTGGAGGCGTCCACGGTCAGCGTTGCCCGGCGCAGGAGCAGCCAGCCCACTGCCGCGCCGGCGCAGATGCCGGCCAGCCATTCGCCCCACGCCAACGGCGAGCCGCCATAGCGGTGGCTGATCGACCAGATGCCCCAGACGCTGAACAGCGCCGGCACGATGGCCAGCTTCCGCAGCGAGGTCTGCCCCGACCGCATGGCCGCGATGCCGCGCGACACCAGGAACGCCAGAAGCACCCAGACCCAGATGGGGGTCTGCCAGAGAAGTTGCTGCAGCAGGTTCACGGGAGGTCCTTTCGGTGAGTGCCGGCCAGGCAGGCGGCGGTGGCGCTCACTATTGGCGGTACGCATTGGCCGGACAAGTGACAGGTGTCAGCGATGCAGCCTGCACCCTGTCCTCTGCGCGGCGCTCGGCGATGTACGCGTGTCCTATCGTGTCACCGTGACCAGCGAACGGAGGTCTTTGCCGCCCACCGATTCGTAGCCGAGGCGGCACCACTTGGCGTCTTGCCGGCCAGCGGCCGGCACTACCCTTTCGATGCGGATGTTCGGAATCGATATTACCGTGACGCGTCACGGTCAATGGCATGCGCCTTCAATCGGGCGCACGCCGGGTCCTGATACGGTCCTTTGCTGGCGGGGCCGGCGCTGCAGCCGGCACGGTATGATGCCGACTTTCTCGCACTTGCCATCGTTGTAGCGCGCGTTGCTGTTGGCTACGCGCCGGTGCAACTGAGACCCCACCCACTCCATGCTCGCTTCCTCTTCCCCCCTCATCATCTGGGCGGCCGTGGCCGTTGCCACCGTCGGCCTGCTGTTCCGGCCGTTCCGCATTCCGGAGTACGTTTGGGCGCTGGGCGCGGCCGCGCTGCTTCCGCTGCTTGGGGCGGTGTCGCTCGGCACGACCTGGCACGCGGTTGCTGAAGGGCGGGATGTCTATCTGTTCCTGGTCGGCATGATGGTGCTGGCCGAGCTGGCGCGGCGCGAGGGCCTGTTCGACTGGCTGGCGCTGTATGCGGTACGGCATGCGGGCGGCTCGGGGCGGCGGTTGTTCGACCTGGTGTTCCTGGTCGGCACGGTGGTGACGGTGTTCCTGTCCAACGATGCCACGGCGGTGGTGCTGACGCCGGCGGTCTATGCGGCGTGCAAGGCGGCCCGCGCCAACCCCCTGCCCTATCTGTTTGTCTGTGCGTTCATCGCCAATGCGGCGAGCTTCGTGCTGCCCATTTCCAACCCGGCCAACCTGATGGTGTACGGCAACCACATGCCACCGCTGCTGCAGTGGCTGACGCAGTTCGCGCTGCCGTCGCTGGCCGCGATCGGTGCCACGTATCTGGTGCTGCGCTGGGTGCATCGCCGCGAGATCGCACAGCCGTTGGCAGCATCGCCCGAGCATCGCCCGCTTACCGAGGGTGGCCGGTTGAGTGCGCTGGGCGTGTTGTTCACCGGCACCGTGCTGCTGGTGACCTCAGCACTGAACGGCCCATTGGGCCTGACTACGTTCTGTGCGGGCGCGCTGAGCGTGGCGGTGGTGGCGATCCGCCAGCGCCGCAGCCCGCTGCCGCTGTTGCGCCACGTCTCCTGGGGCGTGCTGCCGCTGGTGGCCGGCCTGTTCGTGCTGGTTGAAGCGGTTTCGCAGACCGGTGTCATCCAGACAGCGGCCAGCAACCTGCAGGCGCTGGCGCAGACCTCGCCGCACCAAGCGGGCTGGCTGGCCGGAGGCGCTGCCGCACTGCTCAGCAACGTGGCCAACAATCTGCCGGTGGGCCTGGCTGCGGGCTCGCTGGGCCAGATGGCCGAACTGCCGGCGCAGACGCGCGCGGCGTTGCTGATCGGCGTGGACCTGGGCCCGAACCTGTCAGTGACCGGCTCGCTGGCCACCATGCTGTGGCTGGTGGCGCTGCGCCGCGAAGGCGAGCATGTCAGCGCGCTCGACTTCCTGCGTGTCGGCGCGCTGGTGATGCCGCCCGCGCTGATCGGGGCGTTGCTGCTGCTCTGATCAGGCGCGGGCGCAGTATTTGCCTAGAACGCCACCTGCAAACGGGTGTTGAAGGTGGTGCCTTCGTCCCTGCCCGGCCCGGTACCGCTGCGGTTGTCGGTCTGCCAACGGATGGCCTCGAACATCACGCGACTGAAATCGTTGAGGTACCAGTTCGTGCCCAGCGTCCACGCATGGCCGGTACCGCCGCTGGGCAGTTCGGCGTAATCCACGTCTTCATAGCGCGCCTTCAGCTCCCACGCGCCCCTGCCGCCGCGTGTGACCGGGTCGGCCACCTTCACCCGGCTCCAGGCGCCGGCCTTGCCCGAATAGGCTGGCATGGCACCGGCCAGGAACCAGCCGGCCGAGACAGCCCAGGCCTGGTGGTCGAGGTCGTAGCGACCGCTGGCATCGGCACCGCGCAGGTTGCGGGTGCCCCATTCGCCCGTCGCCCATGCCGGGCCGAAGAAGCCCGCCAGCTCCGCGCCATAGGCGGTGCTGCGCTCGGCGCCGAGCAGCGTGCCCGGCGTGATCTTGACCAGATCGTTGAAATGCCCGGCGATGGCCGAGCTGCGCACCACGCTGCTGGCACCGGCGGCGATCTCCTCGTGGAAGGCCCATGCGCCCAGGTGCACCGTCGCGGCGGAACTCTCGATGGGATTCCAGTGCACGCGCGTGGCCCAGGTCTGGCTGTCGTTGTCGGTACCGGCGTTGTTGAGGTCATTGCCTGCCACCGAGAGGCTGGCGTGCCAGCCCTTGCCATACACCCGTTCGGTAAGGCCGACACCGAACAGCCCGCGCTGCGGCAGCATCAAGGTGCCCACGACATTGCGGTCCTGGAAGGGCGTGTTGGAGGTGCTGCTGGAACCATCGATGCCGCGGTCATTGAGGCGGTTGCCGACGGTAAGATCGGCAGGCAGGCCGAACAGGCGGTGATCGACAGTGGCATAGACCGACTTCCAGGCCACGTCGTTGTCGGCGAAATCGCCTTCGACGGCCCAGCCCAGAATGCCGTAACGCCCTTCGGCGCCCAGGCGCACCGAACGGATTTCGGTACCGGACAGGTTGCGGTCGCTCACCGAGGACCCGTCGGTACTGGATGCGTCGACGAACAGGCGGCCGCGTGGCCGGAAGGCTGCGTTGCCGTCTGCGCTGCTGAACTCCGGCGCCCCCTTGGACCAGGACACCTTGGGCTGTTTGGACTGGCCCGATTCCAGCGCGGCGACCCGGGTTTCCAGCGTAGCGGCGGGCGTTGCCGCCGGTACCGCTGCAGGGCCCTGCCCGCCTTCGACAGCGCGCAGGCGCGCCTCCAACTGCTGGATCTGCACGGCCTGCTGCTGCACCAGTTGCGAGAGCTCGGCCTGGCTCAATGGTGCAGGCGGTGACGAAGTGGACTGAGCGCCGGCATGGCCACTGGCCAACAGCAGGCCGAGCGCGACCGACAGCGCTGCCGGCGGCAGCACGGTGGAATGGTTCATGGTCTCTCTCTCCGGCCAGCCGGCCCCCTGGCCTGGCGCTGGCCTGTTGCGGTGGTGCGGGGGAAGATCGGGGAAGGAGGCGCGCGCCGCCGGATCAGTCCGGCGGCGCGGCAAGCGGGCTCAGGCGGCCGCGCTCAGCTGGTGGCCTGCGTCTGCGCGTTCGGGCGCCAGGTGATCAGCTTGTTCTCGACCACATCCAGCAGTGCGTCGATGACCAGCACGAAGGCGGCCAGGATGATGATGCCGGCGAACACGCCCACGGCATTGAAGTTGCCCTCGGCCTGGGCAATCAGGTAGCCCAGCCCTGCCGAGGCACCGAGGTACTCGCCGATGATCGCACCGACCACCGCGAAACCGACGGACGTGCGCAGCGAGGACAGGATCCAGCTGGCCGCCGCCGGGAAGTACACGTGACGCAGCAGATCGCTGCGGCCCGCCCCCAGGATGCGTGCGTTGGCCAGCACCACCGGGTTCACTTCACGCACGCCCTGCATGGCGTTGAAGAACGTGGTGAAAAACACCAGCGTGACCGCCAGCGCCACCTTCGACCACAGCCCAAGGCCCAGCCACAGCACGAAGATCGGTGCCAGCACCACACGCGGAATCGCGTTGAAGCCCTTGATGAACGGGTCCAGGATGCGTGCCGAGCGTCGGCTCAGGCCAAGCCACACGCCACCGGCCACGCCCAGCCCGGTGCCGATGATGTAGCCCAGCGCGGTTTCGGTCAGGGTGATGTAGACGTGCTGGTAGAACGAGGTGTCGGACAGCCAGGTCCACGCCTGCTGCACGATTGCCGTTGGCGAGGGGAAGAAGAACGGATCGATCACGCCCAGCGCGATGCCGCCTTCCCAGCCGCCGAATACGGCGACCACCAGGGCCAGCTGGATGAATTTGTCAGTCTTGGCGTGCATAGCTCTTCTCCACTTCGCCGCGCAGGCAGGCCCAGATGTCGCGGTACAGGTCGGTGAATCGTTCGTCCAGCTTGATTTCGGCCACGTTGCGCGGCCGTTCCAGGTCCACGTCGAAGCTGCGCACGACGCGGCTGGCGGGGCCGGAGGACAGCACCACCACGCGGTCACCCAGCGCGATGGCCTCTTCCAGGTCATGGGTAATGAGGATCACCGAGCGCCGGTCCTCCTGCCACAGCCGCAGCAGTTCGTTCTGCATCAGGTGGCGGGTGTGGATGTCCAGCGCCGAGAACGGCTCATCCATCAGGATCACCTTCGGTTCGACGATCAACGCCTGTGCCATCTGCACGCGCTTGCGCTGTCCGCCGGACAGCTGGTGCGGGTAGCGATGCTCGAAGCCGGCAAGGCCGACCTTGGCCAGCCAGGCATTGGCCTTGGCCCTGCGCTCGGCTTCGGGCACGCCACGAAAGCGCAGGCCCAGTTCGACGTTCTGGTACGCGGTCTTCCATGGCAGCAGCGCATCCTGCTGGAACAGATAACCGACAGATTCCTGCACGCCGCTGACCTTGCGGCCGTCGATGGCCACCTCGCCGGACGATGGCGTGAGCAGGCCCGCCACGGAGTTGAGGATGGTGCTCTTGCCGCAGCCGGTAGGGCCGACGATGGCGAGGAACTCGCCGTCGCCCACCTGGATGTCGACATCACGCACGGCGGTGAATTCGCCGAAGGACATGGTCACCTTGTTGATGGCGACCATGGTCTGTGCAGGCTCCAGCTGCGGCGCGCCATTGAGCTGGCGCACGGTGGCATTGAGGGCCATGGGGTTACCTCCGCTTAACGTTGGGCTGCCGGCGCCGCAGCGTGGGCACGCTCGACGAAGGCATTGGTGTAGGTCCTGGACAGATCGATGTTGGCCTTGGCCACATCCGTGTTGAACTCGCGCAGCACCTTCAGCGGCGTTTCCAGGTCGGCCGCGGTGAAGTGGCCATCGGTGGTGAAGATCGCGCGGGCGTTCTCCACGGCGCGGGCATAGGTGGCGCGGTCGCCGGAGACATAGCTGTCAGGCAGGGCTGCGACGATGTCCTCGGCGCTGTTGTCGGCGATGAACTTCAGCGCCATCTGCTCGGCACGGGCAATCTTTTCGGCCGCTTCCGGGCGCTTGTCCAGGAAGCTCTGGTTGGCGTACATCACCGAGGTCGGGTACAGGCCGCCATAGACCTGTCGTGCGCCGTCATCACTGCGTGCGTCGAGAATGATCTTCCCTACCTTGCGTTCGGTGATCAGGGTGGCGGCAGGATCGTAGTTCACCAGCAGGTCGATCTTGCCCTGCTCCAGCGCGGCGACCGCAGCGGCACCGGAACCCACGCCGATCAGCGAGATGCTGTCGACCGGGATGTCATGCTGGGCCAGGAAATGGCGAACGAAGAAGTCGGACGAGGAGCCCGGTGCGGTGATGCCGACCTTCTGGCCCTTGATGGTCTGCGGGCGCGCCGGATCGAATGTGGCGTCTTCGCGGCCGGCCATCACCAGGCCGGAATTGCGCGAGAGCAGTACGAAGGCGACTACGTCCTTCCCCTTGGCCTGCATCTGGATGGTGTGGTCGTAGAAGCCGACGGCCACGTCGGTGGAGTTGGCAACCAGCGCCTGCAGTACTTTCGAACCGCCCTGGGCGAAGTTCTCGGTCTTCACTTCCAGGCCGACGTCCTTGAAATAGCCCTTGGCGTCGGCGATGAAGAACGGCAGGTTGTTGAGGTTGTAGGAACCGACGCTGATGCGCACCGGGGCATTGTCGCCGCCGCGTGCGGAACCACCGGCCGCACCGGCGTCCGGCTTGCTGCATCCGGCCGCGGCCAGGCCGACCGCGCACAGCGCGGCCATGAAGAACTGCTTGTACATCATCCCTCCCAGGAGTGAAGCATCTACGTTGTGGTGGCGGGCAAGCACAGCCGTGCCGGCCCGACCGGTTTCAGATCATGCCGCTGACGTCCATTGGCGGGCTTGGGTAGCACTGGCCCTGGCGGGCGCGGGCGAAGTGGCGAACACACGACCTTCAAACAGACGACGTGCGGTGCGAACCACGCTGGCGATCACCGGCGCGTCGTCCGCGCTGCGACTGAGGCCCACCTCCAAGGCCCCACTCGGATGTTCGAGGGTAATGCTGCCGGGCAGCGGCAGGCACCCGACCAAAGTGTGGGCCAACGTGCCCGAGGTGACGGCGGCGGTCGCGATGCCCACCGCGCCGGTAATGGCCAGCGCGGTGTGGCACTGGTGTGGCATGAAATAGCGCACCTGCAGCTGCCCGCCATGTTGCGGTGCGGACAGCAGCACCGGCTTGGGAATGACCTTGCTGCCGGCGTCGGCGATGCCCATTCGGGCGCCGGCCTCGATGCGCAACGCCTCCAGCCGCGCCATGAACGCGGCATCCGCATTCAGTTCGGCAGGTGACGCATCGCCGCGTACGCCCAGGTCCTCAGCGTGCACCAGCATCATCGGCATCGCGCAGTCGATCAGGCTGACCGGCACGCCGTCGATGGTTTCCTGCGCATGGCCACTGGGCAGCAACTTGCCGGTACGTGCGCCTGCCGCATCCAGGAAGGACAACCGGACCGGAGAGGCCGAGCCCGGCGCTCCGGCAATACGGGTGTCGCCCCGGTAGACCACGCTGCCGCCCGGCGTTTCCACCGTGGCGATGATCAGCTTGCCGGTGTTGACGTTGTGGACGCGCACTTCGGTCTGCGGGTCCTGGGCCTGCACCAGCCCGCGCTCGATTGCATACGGGCCCACCGCCGCCAGCATGTTGCCGCAGTTGGGCGAGGTATCCACCACCTGCTGTTCCACCCGCACCTGGGCGAACAGATAGTCCACGTCGGCATCGGGGTGGCTGGAGCGGTCGATGATGGCCACCTTGCTGGTCAGTGCGTTGCCGCCGCCGATGCCGTCGATCTGCAGCGGGTGGCCCGAACCCATCACCTCCAGCAGCAGGCGGTCGCGTTCGGCGGTATCAGCCGGGAGCTCGCTGGCCAGGAAGAAGGGGCCCTTGGAGGTGCCGCCACGCATGAGCACGCAGGGAATGCTGAGCAGATCGTTGGACATACGTGTGTTAGATTGATGCGTATAGGGGATGAATGACCCCTCTGTGATTCGATACTGGCATGACCCCAATTGATCTGTGAATTGCTGATTTTTGGATGATTGATACCTGATGAGCATCAATTGCGAGATTCTCGATCTGCGCGCCTTCCTGCTGGTATCGGAAACCCGCAGCTTCCATCGCGCGGCCGAAATCCTGCACGTCTCCCAGCCGGCGCTGAGCCGTCGCATCCAGAAGCTTGAGCAGGCCGTGGGCTCACCGTTGCTCGAGCGCACCACGCGCAGTGTCAGCACTACGGCCGTGGGCGAGAACCTGCTGCCGCTGGTGCGGCGCATGCTGGAGGAATTCGATGGCTCGCTGTTCTCGCTGCGCGGCCGCGAAGACACCCGCGGCGCCACGGTGACCATCGCCTGCCTGCCCACGGCGGCGTTCTACTTCCTGCCGAGCGTGATGGCGCGCTTCCACGAGGCGCATCCGAACGTGCGCTTCCGCATCCTGGATATTCCGGCCACCGAGGGCCTGCAGGCGGTGGAGCGCGGCGAGGTCGAATTCGGCATCAACTTCATGGGCGCTAATGATCCCAACCTCGATTTCGACGTGCTGGCCGAGGATCCGTTCGTGCTGGCATGCCGGCGTGATCATCCGCTGGCCCGCAAGCGCACGGTGGAATGGGCTGATCTGGCCGAGCACCAGCTGATCACCGTGCATCGCACCAGTGGCAACCGCACACTGCTGGACGGCGCATTGGCGCGCGAGAACCTCAAGTTGAGCTGGCATTACGAAGTGACTCACCTGTCCACTTCGCTGGGCATGGTCGAGGCCGGCATCGGGGTATCGGTGCTGCCGAAAATGGCAACCCCTGATGGCGATCATCCGACGCTGGTGACGCGTTCGATCGGCAACCCGGTGGTGTCGCGCACCATTGGCATCGTGCGCCGTCGGGGTGCCCTGCTCTCGCCCACCGCAGAGCGGTTCCTGCAGATGCTGATGAGCCAGTGGCGCGTGGAGAACTGAGCGCGCCCTGGTGCGTATGGGGTGTAATGGCAGCCTGCTCTCCAGCCACATGAGCAGTGCAGCGGCCCCGGTGCAGATTACTCGGCGTAGCTTGCGGTGTTCTTGCCGTGCCGTTTTGCGTGATAGAGCGCCTTGTCCGCCTTCGCCAGCCAATCTTCTGCGCTGCCCGTGCCAGCCGCTGCGGCGATGCCGATACTGACGCTGAACTGGATATGGGCTGTTTCAGGGGCGCCCGGCTCCTGCAGGTAGTGCCTTATCTGCTCGGCCACATCCATGGCCTCTGCCGGTATCCGCTGGCGCAGCAGGACGGCGAACTCATCACCGCCCAGACGCGCCGGCATGTCGCCCGGCTGGGCCAGTTGGCGTAGCACCACCGCGATGCGGCGAAGCACCTCATCGCCGGCACGATGGCCATGCGAGTCATTGATCCGCTTGAAATCATCAACATCAAGCATCAGCAGGCACGCGTCGCCGCCGTGGTGCTGCCCCGTCTGCAGCACCTGCTGGGCGCGCTGGATCAGGAAGCCGCGGTTGGCCAGCTCCACCAACGGATCCATCCGGCTCAGGCGCTGCAGTTGGCGATTCTGTGATTTCACCCGGCGCGCCAGCCGCCAGCTCAGCACGCTCAACCCGATGCCGTAGACGAACAGGAAAGGCAGGCTGAGGACAACGGTGCGCTGCGAGGTGATGGGTTGATAAGGCAGGCCCAGGGCAAGCCAGGTAGCGGCGAACCCGACCACCAGGGCCAGGGTTGCCCTCGTTGCCAGGCGGATGCCGCCGGCGGCGATCTTGTCGGCCACCAGCAACGCGGCAAACAACGCACTGGGCACCGTGCTGAGGGCCATGAAGGCGATCCATGCGCCTCCAAAGAGAGAGTCGACGATCATGCAGCGGAACTGCGCTGCTGCAGGTTCGCGGGCGTGACGTGTCAGGAGCATCGCCAGCGCCGGCCATGCGAGGGCGTTGAGCAACAGCAGCACCCAGGGCGCAGCATCCGCCTGACGCTCCAGAATGATCGAGGCAATCGGAAGCGCGCCCAAGCCGTTCCCCACGAAGCGCATCCAGCCGATGCGCCGGGCTGCACCGACGCCCTCGACGGCGACTTCTGTTGAGTCAGTGAGAAACGGCATTGCCAGCTCTCCTGATGATCACTCCCCTGCAATTCACCCGGACACCCCTTTGTGCGCGAGTCTGACATCTGTGCGTCAACGACAGGTCAATGAGGCAAGGCGCGCTGCATCGCAGCCGCATGCCACCTGCCTTTCAACCCTGGCGCCGACGTGGACGATGCGTCGAAGAGCCATACCCCGGACAGGCTCAGGAATGACAAAGCGACATGGAAGGAGCACGACATGCCCGAGGATGGTGATGACCCCAAAGCTGCGCCCGACGACTACGAACGGCCTGATCCCGATCCGACCGGGTAGGCACGGCGGGTTGACGCCAATTGAAGCCAACGTGCGTGCCACGCGACATGGCGAGCCTCCTTGCTGAAGGTGCGCCCGCAGAGCGCGCTGTAAGCGCGCGCCGGATCGCGTGTTGCCGGCCAGCGGCCGGCACTACCGGATGCGAAGATGGGGAGCGCCGGGCCATGCCCAGCGAAAGCGAAGATGGGTAGCGCCGGGCTATGCCCGGCGAAAGCGAAGATGGGTAGCGCCGGGCTATGCCCGGCGAAAGCGAAGATGGGTAGCGCCGGGCCATGCCCGGCGGATGCGAAGAACAGAAGGGCCGGCAGGCATTCGATACGGCAGAGCTGCCGCGGACGATTCCATGGCGCTGCGAGGAAGCGATGATCAGCTGGCGTCGACGCCAGCCAGATCGTCATCGCTGCCGATCTCCCAACGCAGTTCGAAGTTCAGTTCCAGCTGTTGTCCCGGCTGCAACCGGGTTGGCGCCAGCGTGAATCCATCGGGTGGGCCGGTCTGCGGCTCCACGCAGGTGGCGTGCGCCGCCCCGTCGTAGACCACCCAGTGATCGGTATCGGCGCTCAGCCGCAGCCGCTGGCCGGCGGCAACCAGCATCATTTCGGCCTGGTTGATGAAGCAGTCATCCCACGGCCCCTGCGTTGGCTGCACGCAGGGCAAGGTGGCGATGCCCTCCCCGTCGCGCGGGTACATCGCGCTGGCTGCGAACAGCAGTCGATCCGGCTTGCGGAACCAGGGATGCCAGCCAAGCACGGCTGGCATTGCCATGGCACCGGCCTGCACCGCGAGGCGCAGCGTCAGGCGGTCGGGTTGCACGAGGAGATGCTGCGATGCCCTGCCTCCGAAGGGCCAATAGGCGTCCTCAGGCAGGTCCAGCGACAGCGAGGCGCCGTCCGGTTCAAGGCGGTCGATGCGCCACGGCCGTGAGAAGGCGACGCCATGGATGGCGTGCATTCCGAAGTTCACCGGCAGCTGATAGGGCCTGCCTTCGAAGGCGAAGCGTCCGTGCCGGATGCGCCCGGCCCAGGGCAGCATGGGATAGCACCCCCACGCAATGCCCGCCTGCCCTACTTCATGTTCGCCGACGAGCCAGTCCACACCGTCACAGCGTAGTTGGGCGATGCGCCCACCGGCTTCCGGTGCAAGCGCGACCTCCAGCCTGCCTGCCCGCAACCAGTGCAGTGGGCCGGCAGGCAGTGCCGCCTGCGCATCATCCGTGGGCGAAGTCGGCTCAGGTGCCATAGGGATGGATCGTCCGGATGCTGCCATCTGCTTCCATGTGCAGCGGTGTGCACTTGACCGAACGTAGGTGGGTGACCCCGCCGGACAACAACGCGTCGTGATAGAACAGGTACCACCGCCCCTGGAACGCACAGATGGAGTGATGGGTGGTCCAGCCCACCACGGGGGTGAGGATCACGCCGCGATAGGTGAACGGCCCGTACGGGCTGTCGCTGGTGGCATAGCACAGCAGGTGCGTATCACCAGTGGAGTACGACAGGTAATACCGGCCCTGGTGCTTGTGCAGCCACGGTCCTTCGAAGAAGCGACGGGCGTGGTCGTCGGCGCGCAGCGGCTGCCCGCGCTCGTCCACGATGATGATCTCCCGGGTGGGTTCGGCAAGCCGGGTCATGCCGGCGTCCAGTCGCCCGATACGCGGGCCCAGTGCCGGCGCCTCGCCTGCAGGTTCTTCATGCGCCGGGTCGTAGCGGTTGTCGCGGTACTTCTGCAGCTGGCCACCCCAGATGCCACCGAAACAGAGATAGTGCGTGCCGTCGTCGTCCTCGAACACGGCCGGGTCGATCGAATACGCGCCCTTGATGGGTTCGGGCTCTGGAGTGAACGGGCCCTCCGGCCGATCCGCCGCCGCAACGCCGATGCGGAACATGCCGTGGGCGTCCTTGGCCGGGAAGTACAGGTAATAGCGGCCATCGCGGGAGGCGGCATCCGGTGCCCACATCTGCTGGCTGGCCCAGGGCACGTCGCGCACATGCAGCGCCACGCCGCAGTCGGTGGCCTCGCCCTCCGGCGTGTCCATCCGCAGCACGTGGTAGTCCTGCATGCCGAAGTGCCCGCCCTCATCGTCGAAGGGGGCGCCGCTGTCGATGTCGTGCGATGGATAGATGTACAGCCGTCCCTCGAACACATGGGCCGAAGGGTCGGCCGTGTAGATGTGGCTTACCAGAGGCTGGGAGATGGCGTGTGCTGCCAGTTGCTGCAGATCGCTGCCCTGGCGCCGCGACTGCAGGTCCTGCTCGATGCGGGTCTCCATGCGCTTGTTGATCTCGTAGAGGAAAAGCAGCGCTACTGCAGCCAGGAACGGCAGGGAGCAGTACACACTCACCGTCAGGCGGATGCCGTCCACCACGGCTTCGGACTGTTGCGGTGCGCCTGCCTGGTAGCCGTGATGGGCGAGGATGCCGGCGACCAGCGCGCCACCGATGCTGAGCCCGATCTTCAGGCCACACAGCATCGCCGAGAAGACGATGGCGGTGGCACGGCGATGGTTCTTCCATTCGGAGTAGTCGGCGACGTCGGCGATCATCGCCCACAGCAGCGGGATGGTGATGCCATAGCAGAACCCGTGCAGCATGAAGGCAGCGAAGGCCACGGCAACCGCGGTGGGCGGGAAGAAATAGAACGCCAGCAGGAACACGGTGGACACCAGCAAAGCACCGCCAAAGACATCACGCTTGCCGAAACGGTCGGCCAGGCGGCGCGATACACCGATGCCCAGGATCATGCAGACGATGCCGCAGGCGTTGAACAGGCTGAAGGCCGATGTTGCCGGATCCTTCGGCCAGGCAAAGCCGGCCAGGCCCAGGCCGTTGAGTGCCGCGTTGACGGCGCCGATGAAGCGGTTGAAGCCGGAGCTGTCGAGGAAGCCCGCAAGGGCGGCCTCGCTCATGTAGTACTGGAAGTAGTAGACGTAGGTGCCGCCCTTCAGCGACAGGTTGATGAAGACCAGGATGGTCAGCGCCAGCATCACCTTCCACGGGCGGTTGCGCAGCAGGTCGGACAGGTCCTGCAGCACCCCGGCAGTCTGTTCCTTCGCCGGTACGATGCGCTCGCGCGTGGTGGCGAAGGTGATCAGGAAGAACACCGTTCCCACCACCGCAAATACCGTCATGACCCGCTCGAAGCCCAGCACCCGGTCGCCGTCGCCGAGGATCAGCACCAGCGGCAGCAGCAGGACCTGGATGATGAACTGCGCGATCATCACCGCCACGAAGCGGTAGGCCGACAGGCTGTTGCGCTGGGCCATGCTGCCGGTGAGCACGCCACTGAGTGCCGAGTACGGCAGATTGTTGGCCGCATACACGAGCATCAACAGGCCGTAGGTGGCCAGGGCGTAGACGACCTTGGCGCGCGGCGCCAGGTCGGGGGTGCTGAAGGCCAGCAGTGACAGCACCCCGAAGGGAATCGCCGTCCACAGGATCCACGGCCGGAACTTGCCCCAGCGGCTGACCGTGCGATCGGCGGCGATGCCGATCAACGGGGTGAACACGAAGGCACCGAGCACGCCGATCACGAAGATGATCGTGGCGGCCGTGGCGGGCGGCAGCCGGTACACATCGGTGTAGAAGAACGCAAGGTAGGTGATCAGCGTCTGGAAGATCAGGTTGGCGGCCAGGTCGCCCAGGCTGTAGCCGAGCTTCTCCCGGATGGACAGCGTGTGCCCGGTGCTTTCGATGCGGCGCGCATCAGTCACGGTTGGTCTCCACGGTGAACCCGGCCTTCGCGCGGATGTCGGCGCTGGAGCTGCCCACCCATGCCTCGTACGCGCCCGCCGGCACGGCATAGCCGCCGCGCGCGTCGTCATAGTGGCGCAGGGCCTGCTGCGCTTCCAGGTCGAACACCACGGTGCGCCGCTCGCCTGCGGCCAGGTGCACACGCTGGAAGCCGCGCAATGTCTGGCGTGCGTCGCCAGGCCCGGCCTGCAGCCGTCGCACATACAGCTGGACCACTTCGTCGCCGGCGCGCTTGCCCGTGTTGACGATCTCGACCTGCACCTTGAGTGTCCCGTCGTTGGCGATGCGCGTTGAATCGAGCTGCAGCCTGCCGTAGTCGAAGCGGGTGTACGACAGCCCGTGCCCGAACGGATACAGCGGGATGCCGCGGAAGTAGCGGTAGGTGCGTCCTTCCATCGTGTAGTCGTCAAAGGCAGGCATCGCCTCGTCCGCCTTGTAGAAGGTCACCGGCAGGCGCCCGCCCGGATTGACGTCGCCGAACAGCGCCTGGCCGACGGCAGTGCCGCCGCGTTGCCCGGGATACCAGCTCATCAGGATGGCGGACAGATTCTGCTGCGCCCACTCCACCGCCATGGCAGAGCCGCCGGTGAGGACCATCACCACCGGTTTGCCGGTGCCATGCAGCGCTTCCAGCAGCGAGCGCTGGGGCGCGGGCAGGCGCAGGTCGGTACGGTCACCGCCGGCGAAGCCCGGGTAGTTGACCTTCATCTCTTCGCCTTCGACGTCGCCGGTGAGGCCGCCCACGAACACCACCACATCGGCGTTGCGCGCGGCCTCCAGTGCCGCTTCGAACGGCGGCTTGGCTCCGGGCATGCGCCACCCCAGGCGGACGCCGGCATCGCGCTCGGCGTCGAAGTACTCAAGCCTCAGGTCATAGGCGCGGCCGGCCTGCAGGTCCAGGTCCACGCCATCGCCGTGCAGGCGATCACTGTTGGCCCAGTGGTCGAGCACCCACTTGCCGTCCACGTAGAGGCGGAAACCATCGTCGGCGGCCGCCTCGATCCGATAGCGCCCCGAGACGGGCGGCAGCAACTGGCCAGTCCAGCGGATGCTGAAACCATCGCTGGGGATGCCCTGCCCCGGTGCGGCTTCACCACGGGCCAGCAGGTTGTCGGTCGGGGAACCCCGATCCCAGCGGAATCCGATCTGGGCATCGGTGCGGACCAGGGCCGGAGTGCCCGAAAGATCGGCGGTACGGAAGTACTCGCCGCGCAGCCCGCGCTCCGGGGAGTCAGCCGACGGGCGCAGGTAGGTCGCTTCGATCAAGGGTGTGGCGCTGGGATCGTCGCGCCCTTCAACCAGGTCCACGCCCCGTGCGTAGCTCACCTCGATTCCCTTGGCGGCATCGCGGATGCCCTGCAGGAGGGTGACCGGCGCGGCCGGGGTGCCGAAGTAGTTGCCGAGCAGTGCCATGGTGTCATCGGCCGTGGGGCCGATCACGGCGATGCGCTTGAGGTTGCGCGACAGCGGCAGCACGCCATCGTTCTTCAGCAGCACCAGCGATTCCTGGGCGGCCTTCAGGGCCAGCGCATCATGCGCCGGAGCCTGGTTGACCGACGCGGGAATCTGCGCCCAGCGCACGCGCTCGGGTGGATCGAACATGCCCAGCCGCATCCGCGCGGCAAACAGGCGGGTCACCGCATCGTCGATCTCCGCCTCGCTGATCAGGCCCTGCCGTACTGCCGCCGGCAGCGTGGCGTACTCCTGGCCGCACTCCAGTTCGGTGCCGTTGCGGACCGCCAACGCGGCAGCCGCCTCGCGGCTGGGAACGATCCGGTGATGTTTCCAGATGTCGACGATGGCCCAGCAGTCGGACACCACGTAGCCCTTGAAGCCCCAGTCGCGGCGCAGCACGTCGCGCAGCAGGAACCGGCTGGCGCTGGCGGACTCGCCGTACACCCGGTTGTAGGCGCCCATCACCGCGTCCACCTGCCCCTCTTTCACCAGCGCCTCGAACGCGGGCAGGTAGGTGTCGTACAGGTCGCGCTTGCTCGGGCGCGCATCGAAGTAGTGGCGGTCGGCCTCGGGGCCACTGTGCACGGCCAGGTGCTTGGCGGTGGCGTCGAGCTTGCGGTACACCGGGTCATCGCCCTGTAGACCGTGCACGAAGGCCACGCCCATGCGGGCGGTGAGGTACGGGTCCTCGCCGTAGGTTTCCTGGCCACGGCCCCATCGCGGGTCGCGGAAGATGTTGATGTTCGGCGACCAGTAGGTCAGCCCCTGGTAGCGGCCATGCGAGCCTTCACGGAGGAACTGGTGGTGCTTGGCACGGGCCTCGTCGCTGATGGTGCTGGCCACCTGCCCCATCAGCGGTACATTGAAGGTGGCCGCCAGGCCGATGGCCTGCGGAAACACGGTGGCCTGCCCTGCCCGCGCCACGCCATGCAGGCCTTCGTTCCACCAGTCGTAGGCAGGAACGCCCAGGCGCTCGATCGCGGGCGCGGCGTTCTGCATCTGCGCTGCCTTCTCCTCCAGGCTCATCCGTGCGACCAGGGCAGCGGCGCGGTTTTCGAAGCTGGCCGAGGTGTCGAGCCAGGGCGCGGGCTCGGCTGCGTAACCCGTGCCCGCCAGCGCGATGGCAGCGCACAGGGCCAGCGTGCGGAAGATGGGAGTGCGCGTCATCATTTGCTCCTCAATGCACGCTCGTCGCGCGCGAATGGTCCCAGCAGGGCGCCGACGAAGCCGCCTGCACGATCCGTACTCAACACCGTTCCGTCCACGGCATCGGCCAGTGTCTGCCAGCCACGCCCGTCGCCGCTGTCGAAGGCGAACGCATAGCGGCCTTCGTCACCGGCGATCTTCAGGCGCAGCGACGTCGCTGCCGTTGCCTGGCGCGTTGCCAGGGTGCGGGTGACACCGCCGCCGTCGCGCGCTTCCAGGAAGACCGCCACGCGGTCACCGCCGAGGCTGCGCACGCCAAGGAAATACCAGTGGGTCTCGCTCTGGAAAGCTGCCAGGCCTGCGGCCACGCCCGCCGCCGGCCGGGTCATGGCCGTGCTGGATTCGAAGCGCAGGTGCTGCTGGCGCCGGCCGAGGAACGCGGGGTTGCGCAGCGTGTCCAGGTTCTCCGCCAGCGGATGGATGGCCAAGGCCCCCGGTCGCTCGCGCAGGTCCGCCCACGACTGCCTGGGGACGCGCACGCGCAGCCAGCCGCTGCCGAGTGTGGGCGCATCGAATTCGTCACGTTCGGTGAAATTGCCGGTGGACGGCGCCTGCGACGCTTCGCCCTGCATCCAGGAAGGCGCTCTGGCCGCATACGGAATGACCTGGTTGGCCGGCAGGATCACCGGCCAGCCGTCACGCCATTGCACCGGCAGCAGATAGGTCTCGCGCCCGGTGTTGTAGTGGCGCGTGTCGTAGTTGCGGCTGGCAAGGAACACCGCCCACCATGAGCCGTCCGGCCCCTCCACCAGATCCGCATGCCCGGCATTGGTGATCGGCAACGGCCTGTCGGCGGGCAGGTCACGCTGGGTGAGAATCGGATTGCCCGCATACGGCACGTAGGGCCCCCACACATCACGGCTGCGCAGCACCACCTGCGAATGTTGCGGCCCGGTGCCGCCTTCCGCGTCGGAGAGGTAGTACCAGCCATCGCGTTGGTAGATGTGCGGCCCCTCGATCCAGATAGGGTTCCTGGCCGGCTCCACCCCGCCGTCGATCAACACCTTGCGGGGACCTACCGGGGCGAAGGTCGCCAGATCAATCTGCTGCATCCAGATGGCACGGTGGCCCTCGTAACGTGGCGGGCCGGGCGGTACATCGTTGTTGAGCAGATACACGGTGCCGTCGTTGTCGAAGAACAATGACGGATCGATTCCATCGATGCCAGGCAGCCAGTGCGGGTCGGACCAGGGACCGGCAGGATCACGGGCGGTAGCGATGAAGTTGCCGCCGCTGTCGACGGCCGTGGTGACCACGTAGAACATGCCGTCGTGGTAACTGATGGCCGGCGCGAAGATACCGCGCGACACGCCCAGTCCGTCGAAGTCCAGCTGCGACGGTCGGTCGATCACATTGCCGATCTGCTTCCAGTGCACCAGGTCCACGCTTTCGAATACCGGGATGCCCGGGAAGTAGGTGAAGCTGGAATTGACCAGATAGAAGCGCCCGTTTGCGGCGACGATGCTGGGGTCGGCATGGAACCCGGCAAGAATCGGGTTGCGATAGTGCCCGGCCGGCAACGGCGCATCGAAGGCCGCGTCGCGACCGCTGTACTCGAACCAGTCGAAGTAGACCGGCGGCGCGGGCGGCGCTGCCCACGCCTGCGGCAGCAACGACATCAACACGAGTACTGGAGCCAGCAGCAGACGCATCAGGGAACCTCCGCAGGGGTGATGGAAAGCTCGAACGGGCCGGCGGGCGCCCCACTGCTGTCGCGCAGGGTGCACACCGGGCCATCGGCCCAGCAGTAGCGCACGCGCCCGCCCGCGTCTGCCAGCGGGCTGCGCAGCACGACGTCGTGCCCGTGCAGCACCGCGTCGGCGTAGTGGCAGTGGTGCGCATCGGCGTCGCACAGCTCGAAGCCGATGGGGCCGTTCGCGCCGGTCGTGACCAGGGTGCCGGTGACCCCGTTGAAGCGGATACGCACGCCGGCGCGCGTGGCCGATGCCGTGTGTGCAGTTGGGCCGGCGGGCGCCAGGCTGCGCTCGCCATAGACCACATGGCGCGCTGCCCGCGCCAGCCGCCGGCCCAGTTCCTGCTTGTTCGGCGGGTGGATGTCGTAGGCATCGCCGATGTCGATGGCCACGGCCAGCCCGGTGCGCGGGTCTTCCGCCGCAGCGAGCCGCTGCGCCTCGCGCACCTGCGCCCAGCCACTTTCAACCGGCGCCACGGGTGGCTGGCCATAGCCGGCCAGCTGCACCAGCAGCAGCGGCGTGTGCGCGCCGAACCGCCCCCGCCAGTCGTCACGCAGGCTGCGCAGGCGTGCGAGGTATGCCGTTGCGTCGCCGGTGTTGGATTCACCCTGGTACCACAGCATGCCGCGCAGGCCATAGGCACCCAGCGGCGCGATCATGCCGTTGTACAGCGTCGACAGCCCCGTGGCGGCGTGCCACGGGGCCAGCGGCGGCGCCTGTGCGCCTGGCGCCACCCGGTACTGCCAGCGGGCATCCAGCTCGATGCGCGTACCGTCATCCAGGCCGATGGCGTGCGCGCTCGCGGGCCCTGCAAGGCCGCCCTCACCGTAAGTGTCCAGTACATTGATCACCACGGTGTTGGCGCCGGCTTTCAGCAATCCGGCTGGCAGCGCATAGGTTCGCCGCTCGCCCGCACCGTACTGGCTGCCCACGGCCACGCCGTTCACCCAGGTCATGTCCGTCTCGTCGATGGGGCCGAGCTCAAGCTGTGCGCGCTTGGCTGCCTGGTCGGCGCTCAGTGTCACCTGGGTGCGGTACCAGACCATGCCGTTGTAGCCGGCCAGCGCTGGCACACCCCAGCGCT
The DNA here is from genome assembly GCF_019969775.1 of Stenotrophomonas sp. OVS01A. Taxonomy (NCBI): domain Bacteria; kingdom Pseudomonadati; phylum Pseudomonadota; class Gammaproteobacteria; order Lysobacterales; family Lysobacteraceae; genus Stenotrophomonas; species Stenotrophomonas sp. OVS01A. The sequence continues at coordinate 1,486,881 of NZ_JAHXYV010000001.1, forward strand.
CCCACGCCCCGAGCGTGGCAGGTGCGCGTTGCCATCCACGGCTGTCGTTGCCTGGCTGCCAGGGTGCATCGGCGGCGACGGCATCGGCGCGTGTTGTCCACCAGTGTTGCCACTGCTGGCCCCAACGTTCGTTTGCCGCAGCCGGATCACGCGCGTACAGCGCGAACACGTCAAGCGCTGGGCCCAGGCCACCCTGCATGCGCAGGGCATTGCTGCTGGTCCAGGCCTCGATACGCGAGCCGCCCCACGCTGCCTGGATCAGCCCCATCGGAACGTCGACGGTCTTGCGCAGTTCACGCGCAAAGTAGAAACACGCGGCGGAAAAGTCACGCACGGTGTCCGGTGACGCGGGGCGCCATGCCACAGACGCGGAAAAATCACTCTGCGGTGAAACCGCCGCCGCCTTCGGCACGGTGAACAGGCGGATTCCCGGTTCCGTGGCGGAGGCGATCTCGCTGCCTGCATCAAGCGCGCGCCACACCGGAAGCTCCATGTTCGACTGCCCGGAACACAACCAGACATCGCCGATCTGCACGTCGCGCACGATCTGGCTGGCATGCCCGGACCGGACCGACATTTCGTAAGGTCCGCCGGCTGCGGCAGGCGGCAGCGTTGCGTGCCAGCGGCCATCGCCAGCCGCGTGCGTGCTGACAGTGCGCCCTGCAAACGCCACGGAAACCGAGGCGCCCGGTGTGGCCTGGCCCCATACCGGAATCGGCCGGTCACGCTGCAGCACGGCGTGATCCTGGAACAGCGGATGCAGCAGCGCCATCGTTGGTTCCTGTGCCGCTGCACGCGTGGCGCAGCCGCCCATGGCAACCAGCAGCAGCCATCCCACCCACGACGTCGGCTTCATCGGCCATCTCCTGGCGCGGAGGGAAACTGCAGGGCCTGGTACCAGGCCAGCGGATGCGGCGGCGCGGCTTCGCCTGCGGGCAACGGTCTGCCGCTCACCGACTGGAAGTACGCCACGCTGGCATCGCGCCACCACTGTGCTTCGCGCTGCTGGATACGCAGGAAGGCCGTGACCTGCGCATGCCGTTGCGCATCCACCTTGCCCTGCAGCCCAGCCCAGGTGGCCTGCATGCCCTGCACCTGCCGTACCCCCTGCGAGTAGCGCCCGACCAGTTCGTCCCACAGCGTCCGCCCAGAGGCCATGCGGTGATCCCACGGCACGTGGTGGAACCACAACAGCAGCGGCTCCGGAACCCGCGCCAGGTCGCCATACTGCTCGGCCACGCCGGGGGAATACTGGGCCACGGCGTTGCTGCCGCGTGCGGTGCGGTCGAAGCCGATGCCGTTGTGATCCGCACGGTGGTAGTACACCGACGTCCAGTCCGCGCGCGGGCCGCCATCGACCCATGGACCGGGACCATAGTGGTGCCCCCGCGCCATCAGATGGTGCAGGCCCAGCGGCGTCATGTAGTTCACCGCAGCCTCGCGCGAGGCCATCATCATCCCGACGATGGGCCGCACCACGCCGGGATCGGCCGAGAACGTCAGCGCCGCCCAGTCTGCCGCGATGTCCTGGGCCGATTGCCGCGGATCCCACGCAAGACGCCCGAAGGCGTACCAGTTGGCCTGGTCGAAGTGCGATCCACTCCAGGTGCGGTCGGTGCCGATGTTGGCGACCCCGGCCATGCCGGCCAGGGACTGCGCCACGGTGGCCCCCTTGCCGCGTGTGCGGGTGTCGGCCCGCAGCACTTCCTCGTACAACGGCCCCAGGTAAACCAGATGCGTGGCAAAGCCCAGGTACTCCTTGGTGATCTGCACTTCCATCACCAGCGGCGTGCGCGGCATGGCCCCGAACAGCGGATGGAACGGCTCACGCGGCTGGAAGTCGATGGGCCCGTTCTTCACCTGCAGCACCACGTTCGGGCGGAACGCACCATCCAGGCCGGCGAATTCGCTGTAGGCCTGCGTGGCCCGGTCCGCAGGAACGTCGTGCGCATAGACGAAGGCGCGCCACATCACCACGCCGCCGTGCGGGGCCAGCGCATCGGCCAGCAGGTTGGCGCCGTCGGCGTGCGAGCGGCCGTAGTCCTGCGGGCCGGGCTGCCCTTCCGAATTGGCCTTCACCAGGAAGCCACCGAAATCGGGAATGCGCGCGTAGATCTGGCCGGCTTTGTCGCGCCACCAGCGTTGCACGGCCGGGTCGAGCGGATCGGCGGTGTCGAGCCCGCCCAGCTCGATGGGTGCGCTGAAGCGTGCACTCAGGTAGACACGGATGCCATACGGCCGGAACAGATCCGCCAGTGTCGCCGCTTTGTCGAGATAGTCCGGCGCAAGACTCTGTGCGTTTGCATTCACGTTGTTGAGCACGGTGCCGTTGATGCCTACGGATGCGTTGGCGCGTGCATAGTCGGTGTAGCGCGGGTCGCGCCACTCCGGCAACGTCTGCCAGTCCCACAGTGAACGGCCTGCGTAGCCACGTTCGACATGGCCATCCAGGTTGTCCCAGTGATTGAGCACGCGCAGCCGGAGCCGTGGCGATTGACGCACATCGAGAGCGTCCAGTGCCGCGCCCGTCTGCAGCAGCCGCAGCAGGTGGAACACCCCGTACAGCACGCCGATATCCCGCGGTGCGGCGACCAGCAGCGCATCGCGCCCGCCCACCCGTGCGCGCTTGAGCAGGTAGCCTTCCTCGCCCAGCGGCTGCATCTGCGCACGCAACGGCGCGATCAACGCCGACGACTGCGGCGTACCCAGCACCAGCATGGGGCCGGTGGCTGCCGTACCTGCCAACTGCGGAGCGCTGCCGAGCAGCCCGGCCAGTCCACGCTGCAGTTCATCGCGCGCGGCGCGCTGCGTGGATGTGTGATCAGGGGCCACCACCTGCCCCAGGCGGGTACGGTAGTCGGCAGCAAGGACCGGTTCGAGCGGGACGTAGCGCATCCACAGGGCATGGCCATCCTCTGCGCGCGCGTCGCCGATGCAGGCCAGCAGCGCCAGCACGGCAGCGAACATCCAATGACACCGCTCGCCATCCGGACCGGACCGTTGGGCGGCCGGCAAACCTTGTAAGCTCCGGACGTGCGCGGGCTTCGGCAGCGTCACAGAGAAGAACGGGAGCGCGTATTGGACAAGCCGAAGAAATCGGTCCGCCGCAAAACCAGTGGCGTGACGATCGACGAGGTGGCGGCCCTGGCCGGAGTGTCGCCGATGACGGTGTCGCGGGCGATCAACCAGGGCAAGGTGCGCGACGTCACCCGCGAGCGCGTGATGCGCGCAGTGCGTGAACTGGGCTATACGCCCAACCTCGCCGCCAGTTCGCTGGCCGCCGCGCAGCACACGCGTATTGCACTGATCTACACCGACCCCAGCGGTGCCTACCTGCGCGAACTGCTGGTCGGCCTGCTGCGCGTAGCGTCCAACACTGCCATCCAGCTGGTCATCGACTACTGGGACGAGCCGGGCCCCGCGGCCCAGCGCAAGGCCGCGCGTGCCCTGGCCGGGCGGGTGGACGGCGTCATCCTGCCGCCGCCGCTGTGCGAATCGAAGCCGGTGGTGACCGAGCTGGTCAAGGCCGGCATCCCGGTGGTGGCGATCGCGCCGGGTCACCTCGGCAATGACATTTCCTGCGTGCGCATCGATGACTTCCACGCCGGCAGGGAATTGGCTGAACACCTGATCCAGCAGGGCCACCGCCGCATCGGCTTCATCTGCGGGCGCACCGACCTCAGTGCCAGCGCGCGGCGCTATGACGGCTTTGTCAGCGCACTGCACGACGCCGGGCTGGAGGTCGACCCCGCCCTGGTCGAACAGGGCGACTACACCTACCGCTCCGGGCTGGCCGCTGCCGAGAAACTGCTGTGCCAGCCCAGGCCGCCCACCGCAATCCTGGCCAGCAACGACGATATGGGCGCGGCGGCGATCTCCGTCGCGCACCGGCGTGGCCTGGAGGTGCCCCGCGACCTGTCGGTGGTGGGCTTCGATGACAGCTCCGCCGCCACGACGGTCTGGCCCGAGCTCACCACCATCCATCAGCCCATCGCCTCGATGGCCGATGCCGCCATCGAGATCCTGCTGCGCACCATCCGCCGCCGCAGCGAGGGCGTGCGCGTGTTGACCGACCACGTGGTGCCGCACCGGCTGGTGGTGCGCGATTCGGTCACGCGCCCACCCGGTTCCCGATAGCGCAGGACACAGCGTCACGGTCACGCGCCTGCGCACCCGATGCTGGTCTCCGCCTCGTTCAGGGCGCCCAGCGCGACACGTGACACCGACAGTGTCATCGCCCCCGCCGTTCCGATCGACCACGGGCGATCCAGCTTGCCGACGTCCGCACCTGCGGCAGCAAGGCACTTCAGCGGCACGCCCACGCGCGTCCATTGGCCGACCGGCAGTTTTGCCAGCGTCGGCGTGAGCGCAATGCGGGCCGAGCAGCCCGTGCCGCAGCCCACCGCCAACCAGGCCTCGCCACGGGGTGCAGACTCCACCCGCAGCGTGGTCAGCAGCATCAGGTCGCCGTTGCTTTCGCGCTGCAGGTCCAGTGCCGTGTGTGACTGCAGCGCGGCAACTGCCTCAGCCTTGCCCGACCAGGCCAGGCGGCGGCCGTCTTCCTGTGCCAGGTGGTCCACGCCGGTGACCTTGAGCAGATCGCCCTCCAGGGCCTCCGGCACCTTGGTGACCGTGACGCCCTGCCCCGTGCTGTTCTGCAGGCGCAGAGCCATGCCGGATCCGGCTTCGCCGCGCGCGAAGAACACGCCGGCGGCACCTTCATTGCCGGTTACCCCGGAGACTTCCGGCAGCGCCGCCAGATCGCCGTTGTCGGCGTAGGACAGGCCGAAGCCGAAGGCGAACTGCGGGTTGTAATCCTTCTGCCCCACATTGTTGGCGTACTGCGTTGCCGTGCGCGGCCAGCTGAAGCTCAACCTGCCCTTGAAATCGTGCTGCACGCTGCCATCAGGCCTGCGCAGCAGCACGTCGGCAACGCCAGCACCTTCCGAGCCGGGCAGCCACGCCGCCACGAACGCATCAGCGGCGTTGATCTCGCGGTTGACCCACAGCGGGCGTCCGCTCAGGAACACGGCCACCACCGGAATGCCGTCGGCCTTCAGCCGCTTGATCAGGTCAAGGTCGGCATCGTCCCCCGGCTTGTAGGCCAGCGTCGGCAGATCGCCCTGGAACTCGGCATACGGGCTCTCGCCGAATACCACCACGGCCACATCCGGCTTCGTTACATATTTCCCATCGACCGCCAGCACTGCCTCGCCACCCGCGGCCGACGCCTGCTGGGCGATGCCCTCGTAGATCGTGTCCGCATTGGGGAAGTCCTTGCGGGTCGTGCCGGTGCCCTGCCAGTTCAGCGTCCAGCCGCCGGCCTGCTTGCCCACGTCGTTGGCGCCGTCACCGGCCACCAGGATCCGTTGCTTGGGCGACAGTGGCAACACGCCCCCCTGGTTCTTCAGCAGTACCAGCGATTCGCGCACCGCCTGCCGTGCCAGCGCACGATGTTCCGGTGCGCCGATGAGGGCGAACTGGCCGCCGACCGCACGTGTGGACGGCTTGCCGGCCTCGAACAGACCCAGCCGCATCTTGACGCGCAGGATCCGGCGCACCGCCTCGTCCAGCCGTTGCTGGCTGATGGTGCCGTTCTTCACGGCGGCCAGCGTGGTTTCGTAGAAGCCCTTCCAGCTGTCCGAGGCCATGGCCATGTCCAGGCCCGCATTGATGGTGGCCGGGCAATCGGTGGTCGTGCAGCCCTTGACCTGCCCGTGGCCGTTCCAGTCGCCCACCACGAACCCACCGAAGTGCATGCGGCCCTTCAACGCATCGGTCAGGTACTGCCTGTGACCATGCATTTTTTCGCCGTTGACGCTGTTGAAGGAGGCCATGACGGTCTGTGCGCCTGCAGCGATCGCCGGCGGATATCCGGCCGCGTGGATGCGCACCAGGTCCGCTTCGCTGATCCGGGTATCACCCTGGTCCTTGCCATCGGTAGTGCCACCGTCGCCGAGGAAGTGCTTCACCGAGGCGATCACATGACGACCATCGAGGAACGCGGGCGTACCCACTTTGCCCTGCAGGCCTTCGACCATTGCACCGGCATAGCTGGCCACCACCTCGGGCGATTCGGAATAGCCCTCATAGGTGCGCCCCCAGCGGTCGTCCTGCGGTACCGCCACGGTCGGTGCGAACGCCCACTCCATCCCGGTCGCACGGGTCTCCAGCGCGGTCACCTCGCCGATCCGGCGCAGCAGATCCGGGTTGCGGGCCGCGCCCAGGCCGATGTTGTGCGGGAACAGTGTCGCGCCGATGATGTTGCTCTGCCCGTGCACGGCATCGATGCCGAACAGCACCGGGATGGCTTTGCCGCCGGTGGAGGTGTCCATCGACGCTGCGTAGAACGCATCGGCCAGCGCGAGCCATTCGGCCGGTGCGGCATCGTAACGGCCACCGGGATCGGAATTGCCGCCGGCCAGGACCGAGCCCAACCGATAGCGGCGCACGTCGTCGGGGGTGATGCTGGCGATATCGCCCTGCACCAGCTGGCCGACCTTTTCCTCCACCGTCATGGTGGCCATCAGGTCGGTGATGCGCTTCTCCAGCGCGGGGTCCTCGGCCAGTGGCCAGGCGACCTGCGGCCACGGCGTCGCGGCTGCAGTTGCGGCAACGTTTTGATCCTTGCCGCAGGCCGCCAGTGCCAGCAGCAGCGTGGTCAGCAGCACGCCAGCGTGTGCGCGGCCAACGTGTCGATGGGTCATCGCGTTCATCCTTCCATCTGCTCCAGTTCCTTGCCCTTGGTTTCGTGCACGTACCTGAGCACGAAGAACACCGAAATGACCGCCGCCACCAGATAGATGCTGTACGTGGCTGCCAGCCCGGTGGCGGCCAGCAGAATCGGGAAAGTCACGGTGACGGCGAAATTGGCGGTCCACTGCGCCGCACCGGCCACCGCCAGGCCCGAACCGCGGATCTGGTTGGGGAACATCTCGCCCAGCATCACCCACATCACCGGGCCCCACGAGATGTTGAAGAACACGACATAGGCATTGGCCGCCACCAGCGCCAGCGTGCCCATGCCTGCAGGCAGCTGCAGGTGCGTATCGACCAGCGACCCGCTGGCGAATGCGGCCACCAGCAGTGCCAATGACACCGCCATGCCGGCCGAGCCCACCCACAGCAATGGCTTGCGCCCGATGCGATCGATCAGCAGCACGGTGACGATGCAGGCGCCGATGCTGAGCGCACCGGACAACACGTTGATCAGCAGCGCGTCGTTCTCGGAGAAGCCGACGGCCTGCCAGAGCACGGCACCGTAGTAGAACACCACGTTGATGCCGACCAGCTGCTGGAAGGTGGCCAGGCCGATGCCGACCCAGACAATCGGGCGGATCCTGCCGGTGCCCTTGTTGCGCAGGTCCGACAGCCGCGGCCGATGGTGGTCGGTCGACAGCGAAGCGTCGATCTCGGCAAGCTTCGCCTGCGCCTCGACACCGCCGTACAGCCGCGCAAGCACCTGCAACGCCTCGTCCTTGCGGCGCTTCACCATCAGGTAGCGCGGGCTTTCCGGAATGGTCAGCAGCAGCGCCAGGAACAGCAGCGAGGGCACGGCCTGCATCCAGAACATCCAGCGCCACGCTGCGTGCCCGCCCCACAGTGCCTCGGTGGACGCACCGGCGGTGGCCGCCAGCAGATAGTTGGACAGGAACGCGACGGTCAGCCCGCTGATGATGGCGATCTGCTGGACCGTGGCGAGCCGGCCACGGTAGCGCGCCGGCGCGACTTCGGCGATGTAGGCCGGGGAGATGACACTGGCGGCGCCCACCGCAAAGCCCCCCAACACCCGCGCGACGATGAACATCGCCGAGGAGGATGCGGCGCCGGCGCCGATCGCCGACAGCAGGAACAGCACTGCCGAGACGATCAGCACGTTGCGGCGGCCGAGACGGTCGGCCAGCCGGCCGGCGCTGAAGGCACCCACGGCGCAGCCCAGCAACATCGAGGCGATCTCGAACCCCTGCATCCACTCGCCGGATCTGAACGCCTGGTGCAGGCCGTCCTGGGTGCCGTTGATCACGCCGCTGTCGAACCCGAACAGGAATCCGCCAATCGTCGCCACCACGCTGATCAATACGATCAGCCGGGTGTTCTCTCCACCGCTCATTGCCTGCTGCATTGCCGTGCCCCTCCCCGGTTCGGTGTCATCGATGCGAGCCGCTGTGCTCAGCGCAGCAGGTACTGGTTGATCAGGTTCTCGTAGCGCTCCTGCTTGCCGCTGATCTGCCTGGGCTCGCCGCCCTTGGCACCGAGCGCAGCCAGTTCTGCCAGACTGAGCGCGCCGCCCGCGAAGTCCTTGCCGGCACCACTGTCGAAGCTGGCGTAACGCTCCTTGCGCCACTGCTCCAGCGGCGAGTCGTTCAGCAGCGCATGGGCCACTTCCAGCCCGCGGGCGAAGGCATCCATGCCGCCGACATGGGCAATGAACAGATCTTCCAGGTCGGTCGATTCACGGCGCACCTTGGCGTCGAAGTTCAAGCCGCCTTCCAGGCCGCCCTGGCGCAGCACCACCAGCATCGCGCCCACGGTGTCGTACAGGTCGGTGGGGAACTGGTCGGTATCCCAGCCGTTCTGGGCGTTGCCGCGGTTGGCGTCGATGCTGCCGAGCAGGCCGTGGTCCGAGGCGACCTGCAGATCATGTTCGAAGGTGTGGCCGGACAGCGTCGCGTGGTTGGCCTCGATGTTGAGCTTGAAATCCTTGTCCAGGCCATGTTCCTTCAGGAACCCCACCACGGTGGCGCTGTCGAAGTCGTACTGGTGCTTCATCGGTTCCATCGGCTTGGGCTCGATCAGGAAGTTGCCCTTCAGGCCGATGCTGCGGCCATGGTCGCGCGCCATGGTCAGGAACCGCGCGAGGTGGTCGACTTCGCGCTTCATCTGGGTATTGGCCAGCGCGGCATAGCCTTCGCGGCCGCCCCAGAACACGTAATGCTCGCCGCCCAGTTCAACGGTGGCCTCCAGCGCCGCCTTTACCTGCACGGCGGCACGCGCCACCACAGCGAAATCCGGGTTGGTGGACGCACCGTTCATGTAGCGCGGGTGCGAGAACAGGTTGGCCGTGCCCCACAGCAGCTTCATGCCGGTTGCATCCTGGCGCGCCTTGGCCAGGCCCACCATGTGCTTCAGGTTCTTTTCGTACTGCCCGACATCCTCGGCGTCCGGCGCCAGGTCGATATCGTGGAAACACCAGTACGGCACGCCCAGCTTGGTGAAGAACTCGAACGCCGCGTCCACCTTCGCCTCGGCGGTCGCCATCGGCGAGCCGGCCTCCCAGGGGAAATGGCGGGTACCCGGACCGAACGGATCGTGCCCGGCATTGCAGAAGGTGTGCCAGTAACAGACTGCAAAGCGCAGATGCTCCTGCATGGTCCTGCCGCCGATGACCTTGTCCGCGTCGTAGACCTTGAACGCGAGCGGGTTGTCCGAGCCCCGGCCTTCGAAGGGAATGCGGCCGATGCCGGGGAAGTATTCCTTGGCGCCGATGAAAGGTTGCGTGCTCATGGTGCGTCTTCCTGTCGTTGTGCGAGGTGTCGCGGAAAGGAGATCAGCCGCGGTACAGCGGCGTGATGGCGTCGAGATGTCGAAGGAAACGGGCGTAGGCCGTGGCGTAGGCTTCGGCGCGTGCGGGGTCCGGGCGTGCCGAACGCAGCGGGTCAAGCGCAACGTGGCGGTCGGCGACGTCGGCGATGGAGGCGGCATCGCCGCGGCCGTGGCCCAATGCCCACAGGGCCTGCAATGCCGCACCGAATGCCGCGCCTTCGGACTGGGTCGGCACCTCCACCGGCAGGCCGAACACATCGGCCACCAGTTGCCGCCACTGCGCGCTGTTGCTGCCGCCGCCGGTCAGCACGATGCGTTCGAACTGCATGCCCGCGCCGACGAATGCGTCGTAGCCATACTTCAGGGCGTAGGTGGCCCCTTCCATGGCCGCGCGGTAGATGTGCGCCGGCGTCATGTTGGTCGTGTCCAGGCCCGCCAGCACCCCCTTGCCCTGCGGCAGGTCCGGCGTGCGTTCGCCGTTGAGGAACGGCAGCATCACCAGGCCGTCGGCACCGGGCGGAGTGGCCTGCAGGTGCCGGTCGCCCTCGCGGCTGCTGAAGCCGAAGGCGTCGGCGACCTGTCCGGTCACCACGGTGCAGTTCATCGTGCAGATCAGCGGCAGCCAGCCGCCGGTCGACGAGCAGAACGCGGCCCATGCCCCGCCCGGGTCGACCACGGGCGCGTCCGAGAAGGCAAACAGGGTGCCGGACGTACCCAGGCTCATCACCAGGCGGCCGGGTACGACGCAGCCAGTACCCACGGCCGCCATCATGTTGTCGCCACCGCCGACGGCCACCTTCACCGATGCGGGAAGGCCCAACGCCGCCGCCGCGGCGGGGGTGATGCCGAACATCTCTTCGGTCGCGGCGATGCGTGGCAGGCAGTCGGCGAGATCGCGCTGCGGATCGGTCGCGTGCAGCAGCTCGGCCGACCAGGTCCGGGTGCGCACATCCAGCCAGCCGGTGCCCGACGCATCGCCGTATTCGCAGAAGCGCTCGCCGGTCAACACGAAATTGAGGTAATCGTGCGGCAGCAGGATGGTGGCAAGCCGCGCGTAGGCGTCGGGCCGGTGCGTTTTCGTCCACGGCAGCTTGGAGGCGGTGTAACCGGCAAGCACCGGGTTGCCGGCCAACGCGATGGTGCGCGCCGTGCCGCCTGCGGCGTCCATGATCTGCACGCATTCGGCCGAGGTGCTGGTGTCGCACCACAGCTTGGCCGGAGCCAGCACCTCCCCGGCCGCATCGACCGGCACGAACCCATGCTGCTGTCCTGAGACTGCCAGCGCGGCAATCCGGGAGCGCACCGCCGGATCGATCGCAGCAAAGCAGGCGTGCAGTGCCGTCACCCAATCGGCCGGCCGCTGTTCCCGGCTGCCGTCTGCAGCGCTGGTCAGCTGCAATGGCGCGCTGGCGCTGGCCACGAGACTGCGCCCTTCAGGGTCGTAGACGACCACCTTCAGGCTTTGCGTACCAGCGTCGATTCCCGCAACCAATTCCATTCACTGCACCCCGTAGTGGTTTGAAGGTAGCGCTACCAATTCAATGCAACAGCGCGCACTGCGGCTACGCCACGGCCCTGCCCCTTTGCCATGCGTCCGGCGCCGCCTTGCAGTAGCGCTCGATGAACTCTGCCTGCGTCGGCATCTTCGCCACCGTTTCCTGCACTGGCTGCCGGATGCGATGCAACAGGGTGCGCAGGTCCGCATCGCCGATGGCCCGCGCAAGCGGGTGCGGCGCTCCGGGCTGGATGCCCTGACCCATCAGGACGCTGGTCCAGGAGTCGACCCGGAACAGCTCGCCAGGGTCCTGCCAGGCATGGGCACGCTCGCGCCACGCGCGCAGGCGGACCTGCAGCGATTCAGGCAGCGCCATCTCGCGGCAGGCCTTCCACATCGGCTCGTCGCGCTGGTTGGCGTGGTAATGCAGGATGATGAAATCGCGCACGTGCTCCATCTCCTGGCGGCTCACGTCGTTGTACAGCGCCACCAGCGAAGGGGTGATGCCGTCGGACGGGAACAGCTGGATCAGGCGCACGACGGCGCTGATGGTCAGGTGGATGCTGGTCGATTCCAGCGGCTCGATGAAGCCACTGGCCAGCCCGAGCGCCACCACGTTCCTGTTCCAGGCCTGCAACCGGCGCCCGCTGCGGAACGGCACCAGCCACGGATCGCGCAGGGGCCGTCCGTCGACATCACGCAGCAGCTTGGCCTGCGCCTCGTCATCGGACATGTGGCGGCTGGAAAAGACCAGCCCGCAGCCAACCCGGTGCTGCAGCGCGATGTGCCAGCGCCACCCGGCCTCGTGCGCGATGGCACGGGTGTAGGGCACCGGCGGCGCGGGCGAGTCGGTCTGCACGGCAACGGCGCGATCACTGGGCAACCATTCGTTCCAGTCTTCATAGCCGGTATGCAGGGTCTGCTCGGTCAACAGGCCGCGGAATCCCGTGCAGTCGATGAACAGATCGCCTTCGATGACCTGCCCGTCGTCCAGCACAAGCGACGCAACCGAGCCGTCATGGGGATGCTGGCGGACTTCGCGGATCTTGCCTTCCACCCGCCGCAGGCCGTTTGCTTCGGCCTTGCCGCGCAGGAACCTGGCATAGAGCCCGGCGTCGAAATGGTAGGCGTAGTTGACCTGGGGTTGGGTCTGCAGCGAGAACCTGTCGGCCAGGGACGCGGCGCTTTCCAGGCAGAAGTCGCCCAGCTCGGAGGGCATGCCGCGGCGCAGGCTGTCCAGCCAGAAGTGATGGAACGGCGTGGCCCAGGTGCCCTGCCCGATCGTGCCGAAAGGATGGATGAAGCGTTCACCGGGGCGACGCCAGTTCTCGAACGAGATCGACAGCTTGAACGTGCCGGCGACCGCACGCAGGAACTCCTGCTCATCGATCTGCAGGAAACGGTGGAACGTGCGGATGGGCGGCACGGTGGATTCGCCCACACCCACGGTACCGATCTGCTCGGACTCCACCAGGGTGATGTCCAGCTGCTGGCGGAACTGGTGCGCCAGTGCGCAGCCGGCCAGCCAGCCGGCGGTGCCGCCACCGGCGATCACCACTCTCCGGATCGGCCCTTGTGTAGTGTCCGCAGCGTTCAATGCGATGCTCCCATCAGCGGTTGAGTCGACCCAGCAGCTGCGCGCGCATGCGCCGCGCCTGCGTCTCGTCGAACGGTGCCAGCTCACCCCGGGCCGCTTCTGGCAGGTGTTGCCCTGCCTGCTCGCCGGGACCAAACACGTAGTACTGGAAGATCTTTGCCCACGCCTGCTTCTCGCGCGCCGGTAGATCGCGCAGGGCCCACATCGCATGCTGCAGCGCCGGCAGGGGTGAGCCGAGATAGCCAGGCGCACTGCGCCACCAGTAGTTCACCAGCACGTTGAACGGTTCCAGGCTGCGCACGTGGTGCCACCACAGGCCTGGGATGAAGATGGCATCACCGGGCTCAAGCGTGGCAGTCTGCGCGCTTGCCAGGGCATCACGGAAGCGCGGATGGCGGTCGAAATCCGGCTGGTCGAAATCCACCACGCTGACCACCTGCCCACCCGGGGTGGGCTCCATCGGTCCCGGGTAGAGGTTGTCGATCTGCTCCGGCGGAAACAGGGTGAAGCGGCGCCGGCCCACCGCGCAGCACGCCAGGTTGTCCGGAATGTCGTAATGGCAGGAGGCCGTCACCCGGTTGCCGACCCAGATGCTGGCCGAAGCATCGATGCCCTGCCCCGCCAGTCCGGCGTCGTTGTGCTGGGCGAACCCGGGCAGCGCACGCGCGATCAGCAGCGAAGCGACGTAATAGGTGGGCGGGCTCGGCGAATCGAGGTGGTCGGCGATTGCGTCCAGCACCTCTGTCAGCAGGCCACGCCGGACCTCGAAGTTCAAGCGGGTGAAATCCGCGTTGTAGAACGGACGCCCTTCGATCTCGGGGCCGCCGAAGGAATAGGGAACAGGCACGCCTGCTTCGAACCCGCGCAGGTAGGCCATGGCCTCCTGCAGGGAACGCGACCCGGCCTGCACCAATGCCCAGTCGCGCGCGATGCCGCGCAGCACCACTGGCTCGCCGGCTGCCACCAGCGCCTGCAGCGGCAGCGCCGCGGGATCCAGGTCTTCCATTGTGCGCATGGCGACGCCGTCCAGCACCGGTCAGTTCCTGCCGCCCGCGACAGCGGTATCCGCTGCGCGCAGGCGTCGCTGCTTCTCGGCGATCAGGCGGCGCAAGTTGTGCAGCGATGCCAGCATCAGATAGGCGCCCTCCAGGTAGCCGGCGCGGTTGAGTTCGGCCAGCGCCGCACCCTCCAGCAGCGCGAGGCGGTCACGGTCGACCGCATGCAGGCCGTTGACGCCGACCCGATGCTCCGCGTCGATCCGCACGTCCAGCGTGATCGGTTGGATCAACCCTTTCGCGTCGAGCGTGGCAAACATGTCCGCGGCAAAAGCATGGCCGTCGTGGATGCCGCGCAGCACCCCGGCGATATGGTCCAGATAGGGCGAGTTACCGCCCTGTGGCAGGAACACCGGCTCGCCGTGCATTGCGGTCACGCGCGGATGATCCAGATCCACGTGCAACACCGCTTCCCGGGTAAGCGCACCATCGATGTGCCCTTCCTGGAAACCGATCAGGAATGGCCCTTTCGCTGCGGCGCCGGGCAGGTAGGAGGCGTTCCAGCGACCGTCCTGCAGGAACAGGTTCTCGTGCTGTTCGAACCCCAGCAGGGCCACCGCCTGCCAGCCGCCCGTGGCGGGGTCCCTGCGCAGGAAGATGGGATATTCCCGCTGCAGTTCGGCGAACTCACTCGGATAGGCCGGCACCATGCCCACCGCGTCGCCGAACTCGGCGCCGAAGCCGGTGGCCACACGCAGGTCCCGATGGGCAATGTTGTTGAGCATTTCGTAACGCGACATGGTGTTGTCCAATCCGTCAGCAGCCTGGAACGGGTGCCGCTGTCGTGGCAGCGGCACCCCACGGTTCAGAACCTGTAACGCACGCCCAGCATGTAACGCGGGCTCTGGTCGGCCAGCTTCACGATCATCTGCGAGGTACGCGAACGCCAGCGCACATCCTCACCGGTCAGGTTGATCGCCTCCAGGCCGAACGACCAGTGGTCATCCAGGGTGTAGTTCACGCTGAGATCCCACTGTTCGTACGCCTCCACATAGTACGGATTGCGGCTGGCTCCCTGGTTGGCCAGGATCAGGTACTGGTCACGCCAGTTCCACGCCAGTCGTACCGACCAACCGTACTTCTCGTACATCAGCATCGCATTGGCCGTGTCGCTCAGTCCCGTGAGCGAGAACTGGTCGATGCCCGGGTCGCCTGCGTTGTTGAAGCCCACATCGCCATTGACCAGGGTGTAGTTGGCCAGGATGCCGAAGCCGGTATCGCCGAAGAAGTATTGCCCACCCAGTTCCCAGCCGTGGAGCTTGGCCTTGTTCTGGTTGATGGGACGATTGACGTTGAACTGGTACAGCGGATCGCCGGCCGTACCGTACAGGTCGTAGGCTGCTTCAGTGGCCAGCACCTGGGCGTCGGTACCGTTGTAGGCGCCCAACCCGGCGGGATTGTTGCGCAGCAGGGCCAGGGCGGTGAACAGCGAGGTGTCATTGGCCGAGCACGCCGCTGCATTGGCAGCGCCGACCTGTGTGACGCAGGCACCGCTGGTGAGGAACGCCAGCGCCGCCTGCGCATCCGGACCGGCGGTAGGATCGCGCAGGCCGTACAGATTCTCCTGGACAATGGTGTTGCCGACGAAATTGTCGACCGATTTGTTCCAGTAGGTCAGCGAGACGTAGCTCGCATCGGCGAAGTACCACTCCAGCGCCAGATCCAGGTTGTCCGATTCCAGCGGTTTCAGCTGCGGGTTCTGTGCGGTACCGCTGGCCCGCGAGGACGGGTCGATGAGGACCGAGCCGAACGGCTGCTGGGCGGTCGGGCCGGCATACAGGTTCCCGATCGGCGCGCGTGCGATGCTCTTGCCGAATGAGACACGCCCCTTCAGGTCCTCACGAAGATCGATGCTGAAATCCAGATTGGGCAGGATGTAGCTGTAGCTGTTCTTCTCGGTGAACGGCTGTTGTTCGTCGGACAACACCACGCGGAAGTCATTGTTGGATTGCCACTCGATGGCTTCCGGGATGGCGATGTTCGAGGTGGAGACAACATCGGTGGTTTCATAGCGCACACCCAGGCGGGTATTGGTACGCATGCCGCCCAGCTCACCATCCAGCTCCACCTGGAAGTAGGCCGACTTCGTCTTCTCTTCCACCAGGTTATCGGCGGCGCGCTGCGGGCTCACGCCGAGATTGGCGCCATAGTTGTCCGCCGCCCACTGCGCAAGGCGACCGGCATCGCCGCGCCAGGCCGTGAAGCTGTTGGCATTGAAATCGTTGAACAGCCCGACGATGTTGACCGGCTGCAGCAGGTCCATCAGCCCGTTGGCAACATCCCCGTCAACGTTGGCCACGCCCCAATCGCCCAGGGTGTTGTAATTCTCCGCTGCCTGGATGCGGTGGGTGGTCTGCTTGCTCGAGTCCACGCCAAACTGGAAGCGCCCCTTGTCGAAGCTCCACTCACCGTCGACACGCCCCTGCTTGATCTCGCTGATCTGTGTCTGCGAGTTGATGCGCAGCACCTGCGAACCGATCTCGCCCGGCGCGAAACCCGGATTGACCACGCCGTTGGTGTTGGCGATGGCATCGGCCGTGCTCGGGTACCAGACCTGGGTGCCCACCGGCAGGCCGCTGTTGAAGACCATTTCCTGCACCCATGACCCACCGCAATGCGGTCCGGCGGTGCAGTTGTTGGTGCCGGCGATGCTGCTGAAGATGGAGCCGCCACCAGTGAGCGGATCGTTCGGGCGGCTTTCATTCTTCGAGTTGTGCGCATCGAAGCTGAGCTTGAAGCGGTCGGTCACATTCCAGACCGCATTCAGGCCGAGCGAACCCAGCTTGTACTTCTGCATGCTGCGCTGCTGCTCAAGGCCGAAATCCTTGGTGCCGGCGATTTCACGGATGTAGATCGGCGTGGCAACCGCACCGCTGGTATCGAATTCGACGTCGGTGTAGTTGCTGTTCTGCAGCCACATGCCCTGCTCGCCACGATTTTCAGTGATCTCGTTGGTCGAATAGGTGTAATCCAGGGTCAAGGTCACCGCATCGGTCGGCGCGAACTGCAGCACGGCCTGGCCGTTGATGCGCTCACGCTCGAATTCGGAGAAGGCATAGCGCAGGTCGTTCGGCCGCGCATACAGCGCACCGATCGCCGGTGCATTGACCACCCTCGGGTTGCCCGGCATCGTGCCGGTCCACGGCTGCACGTTCCAGTAGTTGTCGGTGGCCTGCACCGAACCGCCCTTGCGTTTCTGGTAGCTGGCGCTCACGCCCACGCCGAAGGTCTTGTCGGGATTGGCGTAACTGAAGATGCCGGACAGTTCCGGCGTCAGGTCGTCGCCGAACGGCTGGCTGCGGTCGGAGACGGCCTTCGCCCCGGCACTGGCGACGATGCCCTCGTGGTCAAACGGCCGCGAGGTCAGGATGTTGATGGTGGCACCGATGCCACCGCTGGGAACATTGGCCTGGCTGGTCTTGTAGACCTCGATGCCATTGATGGCTTCAGCGGCCAGCTGGGCGAAGTTGAAGGCACGGGTGCCGCCGTCGACACCACCGATGGCGACCTGCCCCGACGCACCGAACGCATCGGCGCCGGGCATCTGCCGCCCGTTGAGCGTCACCATGTTGAACTGAGGGCCGAAACCACGTGCCGTTACCTGTGCGCCCTCACCGTCACGGCGCTCGATCGAGATGCCGGTGATGCGCTGCAGGGATTCGGCCAGGTTGGTATCGGGGAACTTGCCGATGTCCTCCGCACTGATCGCATCCACCACGCCGGCTGAATCACGCTTGATGTCCATGGCCTGGCTGAGGCTGTTGCGGATGCCCGTGACCTGGACGGTGTCCAGCTGTGTCGGGCTGGGCGGATTCTGCTGCCCGGCGACGGGTGCCGGCGTTGACGCCTCTTGTGCGAATGCGGGATTGATGACCAGGACGCCACCGACAAAGGTGAACATGGCCCTGGAAGTGAACTTCGCCAGCGTCCGGCTCATCGACGAGCCCTCCGGCCTGGGGTACGACGGAAAGTAGCAGCGCTCATGACTCTCCCCTCTGACATACGATCGAATGGATGTACCGCCCCTCCTGGGGGCACGTACGGGCGACGCCCGTCTTCCACACCGAACATCGCAGTGCGCTTTGCACCCACTGCGACTCAAACTCGCTTTCAGACTTGCCGGAACAGCCGCGCGGTAAAGGGGGGGGGCATCCGCTGGCCTTACACCGGCTCAGTGGTAGCGCTACCATCGCGTCACGGCGCAGACTACTCATCCGCAATCGCGCTTGTCATCATGCAGCGCAGCAAAGGAATCCAGCCTTGAAAAACGGCCATAAAGCGGTCCGTCGAAAAGCAAGCGCCGTCACCATCGATGACGTCGCTGCCCATGCCGGTGTTTCCGCCATGACGGTGTCACGCGTCATCAACGGCCATGCCGGGGTACGCGAAGGCAACCGCGAACGCGTCCTGCGCAGCGTACTGGCGCTGGACTACCGGCCCAACCCTGCTGCCTCCGCCCTGGCTGCGGCGCAGCACACCTGCATCGCCCTGATCTACACCAACCCCAGCTCCAGCTACCTGCGCGAACTGCTGGTCGGCGCGCTGCGCGGTTCCACCCGGTCGGCGGCGCAACTGGTCATCGCTGCCTGGGATGAGCTGGGCACCCCGGCGCGTCGCGAGGCGGCACGGCAACTCGCCACCACCGTGGCAGGCGTGATTCTTCCGCCGCCGCTGTGTGAATCGAAGGACATCGTCGAGGTATTCGTCAACGCGGGCATTCCCGTCGTCTCCATCGCCTCCAGCCGCTTCAGCGACAGGATCTCCTGCGTGCGCATCGACGACCGCCAGGCCAGCCATGACATGGTGTCGCACCTCATCGCCCACGGGCATACCCGCATCGGCTATATCAAGGGCGACCCGAACCAGACCGCCAGCGCGCACCGCTGGCAGGGCTACCGGGATGCACTGGCCAACGCCGGCATCGGCTACGACGACGCGCTCGTGCAACCCGGCTGCTTCACCTACCGTTCCGGCCTGGAGGCAGCCGAGCGGCTGCTGGCCCAGGGCCCGCCACCCAGTGCGATCTTCGCCAGCAACGATGACATGGCATCGGCGGTTGTTTCAGTAGCCCACCGCCGCGGCCTGCAGGTGCCGGGGGATCTTTCGGTGGTGGGCTTCGACGACACCTCCGCCGCGACCATGGTGTGGCCGGAACTGACCACCATCCATCAGCCGGTCGCAGAGATGGCGGACAACGCGATAGACATCCTGCTGCGGGAAATGCGCCGCCCCGCGTCCTCAAGGCGCGTCACTGTCAACCACGTGCTTGCGCACCAGTTGATCACGCGCGCCTCGGTATCGGCACCGCCGCTGTCCTCTGCACGCCGGGCATCCCGGATCGCAACGCGGCAAGCCCCGGACATCGATGGACAAGGGGGCTGAAGCACCCGCCGGGTCCCGGCCGGCCTACAGCCGACGCATCATCAGCTGTGCCGAGCCTGGGCACAGCTCACTGAACTGCGTCGACGCAGCGATGAATCCCGGTGCTGCATCGCGCGCGACGCGCTCATAGCCAAGCTGCTCGAAGAACGGTGCTGCCGTGGTCGTGAGAAGGAACACGGTCCTGCCACCCGCCGCCTTGGCATGCCGCTCCAACTCCACCACCAGTTGCCGCCCCAGGCCCCTGCCCTGCGACATCGGCTGGATCGCCAACGAGCGCAGGAGCACGACGTCGCGGCTCGATTCATAGCCCACGCAACCGAGCAGCTCTCCATTCAACGACGCTGCCAGAAAGGTGATCGGCCTGCCTGCACGCAGATCCTCCGTAGGCAGGCCGCTGGTCTCCAGCAGGGCCAGCACGTCGGCAGACAACGCTGTCTCCATCACTCGCATGCGGCAGCTCTCGCTTTGTTCCGGCCAGGCGACCTGCAGCGGCGACAGGGGCTCATAGCCCACTCCGCGCGGCGTGGGCGCGGTCGCTGGTGGACGCCGCCTGCTGGCAGGGAAGCGCAGTCTCCAGCGCTTCAATGACCAGAGATGCGGCATCCTGATTCAGTCGTTCGGCGGGTAGCTGCCGGATGTGCGAAGACACACGGTCGACCAGTTCATGGGGAAGAATATGTCCCTGGCCACACCACTGCCCTCGGCCTGTATCCGCAACGCCCTGGATGTAGGCGCCCGCGCGGGCGCTCGCCAGGTTCCGGCACTGATCGCCGCTGCAGAATCCGTCTTCACCCCTGCCCTGCAGGAGCTTGGCCAACTCTGCTCCGCTCACGAACCAGGTGCGCGTGACCGGCGCTGTCTGCGCCAGCGCAGATCCGGCCAGCGTGCAGAAGCAGAGCACAAGGGCGCCGGGCAAGCAGCGTGCTCTCCTGCTGACTGGATCCCTGCGGGTGCCTGTGCTTGTCATCTAGTTCTCCTGGGCCGCATGGCCGCGCTCCTGGATACGGTCGAACTGATTGCGTGGAGTGAACTGCGGGTCGTCCGCTCCGTCCAGCATGAGCTCGACCATTGCATCGAAGGTCGCAGCGGTCTCGCCGGCCTGCGCCGGCGTCATGAAGCCCGAATCGCCCTTGCCGGCGAGGTGGACCGCAGCAACCGTCTCCCGCTCACCGTCCTCGGCCCATAGGTAGTCGTGCACCAGTGCCACGCCGTGCTCACCAGGCTCAAGAAAATCGGCGGCGCCCCGCGCCATCGCCAGGAACACGACCAGATCATAGAGGTTCTCGGAATACGTCAGTGACCCTGCAACGAAGTACGCCCCGGCCCGATCGTAGGCCGCAACCCTGATGTTCTCCGCCTGCGCCGATTCCAGGAGGGCGGCCAACGCGGCGCGATTTTCCGCATGCCGGGCCAGCATTGCAGTGCAATCGGAGAGGAATTCACCCAGCTCCACATCACTGGACGCAGCCAGATCGACGCCGCCGGGCAGGCGCCACCGGCCGGCGATGGATCGCCAGTCATTCCACCTCGATGCTGCAGGCACCGGGGCCGCCAACCAGCGTGCAAGACGCTCGCGCGGCAGCTGCAGCCTGAGCAGGGCCGAATAGGGTTCGGACATGGCTCGCGCCCATTCTCTGATCTTCGACAGCTTGGCTTGTACCAAACAACGTCAGCCAAGCCAACTGCCGCTAGCGGGCACGTGCTGTTAACGCTCCCGCATTATGCTGACCGCCTCATTGGACTTCCGCGAGGTGCACCCCTTGACCAAGCTGCATACACTGATGATCGCCGGCTGCCTGTCTGCCTTCAGCCCCTTGGCCCTGGCTGAAACCGTGAACCTGACCAACAGCGCCGACGGTGCCAACCGCGAGGCCGGCATTGCTGCGGTCAAGAAAAAACTCCACGACGCGTGTACCGATCGCAAGGGCTCGCCCGACGCAGCGTCGTTCGAAGTGGTCTTTGAGAAGACCAGCGACAACCCGAACGTACCCAAGCCGTATTACGTGGACGGCAAGATGAAGTGCGAGTTGCCGGGGTGAGAGCGCGATGTCACCGGCGGCCGTGCCGCCATTACCCCCGCGGCGGCTGCGCGCCGCCCGGGGGCTCGTGCCGGAATCCTAGCGACGCAAGGCGTCGATGATCACGCCGGTGGCGATCTCCACCAGCAGGTATTCCGTATCCGACTGCCGCACCCACCGCTGACCGCGACCGGGGTCGCGCAGACGGTAATGCGCGTAGTCGTCCACCCAGTAGCGGCGGTCAACCTCGGCCCAGGGCAAGCGGTCGCCGCGGCGCCATGCCTTTTTCTGCCAGCCCGGCGGCGGTGCGTCGCGGTTGTGGGGGCCGCCTGCATGGGGCGGCGGTCCGTTGCCACGTGCATGGTGCGGCGGATCGGCCCAGGCGGTGGCAGCCATCAGGGTGATTGCAGCGCCCAGGGCAATGCCAAGCAAATGTCTGGTTTTCATGGGAATGTTCCCCGTCCAGCCGCGGTATGCGGCGTTGTGACCCGGAATATAGGGCAGCGCCTGTGAATGAATCCGTGAGCCCGACCGGACCCGATGGGCGTCCGCAAACCCGCATTCAGCAATGCGGCGCCCTCACCCTCGAATCCGGGTGGGAGTCAGGCCCAATCGGCGGCGCAGCAATCGCCTGAGTGTCGCAGAATCGCCCAAGCCCACCTGCGCGGCCACCTCTTCCACCGAAAGCCTGCCGCTTTCCAGCATCAGCCGCGCCCGGTTCAAGCGCACCGACTGGATGAGCTGCTGCGGCGGGCGCCATCATTGCCGGCGACATGTGCAGCGCCTGCAGGCGCTGGGGGCCCAATGGCCAGCTGTGGACGCTGCCGCAGTTCGTGGACGCTGCAGGCTATTCCCATCTGCACCCCCTGTGACCCGCTGACGCCGCAAGCGCATGGCCGGGCCTTGCGGACGCACGGTGCGTGTCCAGAACGCCCTTGTCAGCAGGCCGCGCTATCGATCATGCGCGATCACCCTGCGGTCGGCCGCAGTAGCGGGCGAATTCCTGAAGAAAGGCCTCTGCCGGCGCGCGATTGACCGGTTGTCTTACAGCACTGGCAATGGCCTCCGGCTCCATCTTCATGAAAGGAAAGCGCAGGAACAGTTCCTCGTTGAAGCGGGAACTGATGGTCGACAGCACAAGCCGGAGAGACGCCAGCATGTCATCGCCGCGATGGGAGGCGTGCACCAGGGCGATGGGTTTTGCAACCACAAGGTCGCCCGATACCAGCCAATCCATGGCGTTCTTCAGGCCGCCGGGAATGCCTCTTGCGTACTCAGGGCTTGAAATCACGATGCCATCGCTGGCTTCAATGCATTGCTTGAAGCGCACGACGCTGTCATGCAAGGGCAGATCTTCAAGGTCGGGAGAGAAAACGGGAAGCCCGCCGAGATCGGCGCAGGTCGTCAGCGCGATATCCGGCGGCGCGATTTCTTCCAGCGCCCTCAGCAATGCGGTGTTGGTGGACAGCCGGCGTGCACTACCGGATATGGCAAGGATCTTCATCCTGGCACGCTATCACAGGCGCCTGTCGCCGCGCCCGGCGATGGCCTGCAGCACCTCCCCGCACTTGGCAAACCCCAGGTGATCGTCCAAAGTCCGCTGCTCATGCACGGATGCACGTAGCCCATGACACGACTGCTCATCATTGAAGACAACCCCGAGCTGGTTGCCAACCTTTACGCGTTCTTCGAGCCACTGGGCTACGTACTTGACGATGCACGGGATGGTGCCAGCGGCCTGCGCAGGGCAACGCAGAATGATTACGATGCCATCCTGCTGGACCTGATGCTGCCCCGCCTTGATGGCATGGCGCTGTGCCGGACACTCCGCGAGAAGTTCCAGAACCCGGTGCCGATCCTGATGCTGACCGCCCGTGATCCGGTGGAAGACCGCGTGCAGGGGCTCGCGCTGGGTGCGGATGATTACCTGGTCAAGCCCTTTTCCCTGAAGGAGCTGGACGCGCGCATCAAGGCGCTGGTCCGCCGCGCCCAGGGCCGGCAGGTGCAGAGCGTGCTGGCCTGGGCGGACCTGCGGGTCGACACCCGTTCGCCACAGGCATGGCGCCAGGGCCAGGCCCTCAACCTGACACCGACCACGCACAAGCTGCTGATGTGCCTGATGCGGGCCGCGCCGGCGGTAGTGCGCAAGCAGGAGATGGAGTACCTGATATGGGGCGACGAGCCGCCGGAGAGCGGTGCACTACGTACGCATATCCATGAGCTGCGCCTTCAGGTGGACAGGCCGTTCGACCCTGCACTCATTGCTACCGTGCACAGTGTCGGCTGGCGCCTGGGCACGCCGGCGCCAGCACTCGCGGAATAGTCGCCACCCATGAATGCCCGCTCGCTGAAGTCCCTCTATCGAAGCTTGACCCTGAGAACGCGCATCACCGTTGCCTTCGTGTTGCTGATGGCCGGTGCCATGGGCTTCATCGTACTGGTAGAACTGGTGGACTATGACGAAGTAAGGGCCTCCGTGGTTTCAATGAGCCAGGACCGGGAGGTCCGCAGGCTGCAGGTGGCCTTGGCCCAAGGCGTGCAACCGGACCTGCCGGAAGGCAGCCAGCTGTTTGATCCGCATACGGTTCCGCAGGTGCTGCGCCGGTACGGGCTGGGTTACCACGGTGAAGCCGCACCGAACGAATGGCACCTTCGGGTCTTCGAAAGCAGCGGGCAGCGCTACTACCTGCTGCAGCACGGTGATCACTACGCCTACCTCGAGCACCTGATCAACGCCTTTGCTGCGCTGGTGATCCTGACCTGCGTGCTCTGTGCGTTCTGGATTGGTCGCCGGACGTCGGCCCACGTCATCGCGCCCATTACGCGCCTGGCTGATGCCGTGCAGAACAAGCACAAGCCCTTCCCCTTCCAGGACGCGCGCGACGAGATCGGCGTTCTGGCGCGCGCCTTTGCCCAGCACAGCGACGAACTTGAGCAGTTCCTGCAGCGTGAACAGTGCTTCGCTGGCGACGCCAGCCATGAACTGCGCACACCACTGGCGATCATCGGTGGCGCCGCCGAAACGCTGCTGCACCAGCTGCCGGCCGACAGCCGGCTGCTGGCCAGTGCCGAGCGCATTGTGCGGACCACGCAGGAAATGCAGCGCCAGCTGACCTGCCTGCTGCTGCTTTCCCGCGACCCCAGGACGGTGCCACGCAGCAACCTCCTGCTGCGACCGGTGATCGAGGAATGCATGGCGCGATGCGTGCCGTGGCTGGCAGGAAAGCCGGTGCGGCTGACCCTTGATGCGGCGCAGGACGAGCAGCTGCTGACCAATGACGTGCTGGCACAGAGCGTGATCTGGAACCTGCTGCGCAATGCGTGCCAGTACACGGAGGAAGGCGAGGTACGGGTGGAACTGCGTGGCACCACGCTGCGGGTTGCCGATACCGGCCCGGGGCTGCCGTCCAGCATCGACGCGCAGCAGTTCCAGCGCTTCGTGACCAGCGCCCGGCAGAGTGGCGAAGGTCTGGGCCTGTCCATCGTGCAGCGCGTGGTCGAGCATCTTGGCTGGCAGATGACGGTCGATACCTCGGTGCAAGGCTGCTGCTTCACCCTGCAGATGCGCCCAGCCGCAGCCGATACCTGACAGCTTCCTGACATTGCCCCTTCCACCCTTGCCGGATCTCTTCATGAAGGCAGGTACGAAATGCAGCCAGGGCAACCCAAGGGCAACGGCAAGTACGCGCACGGCAAGACCGGTCTGCGCCGCATCCTGCATACCGTGATCCATTCCCGCGACGGTTTCGTCGCGACATTCAAGGGTGAGGCCGCGTTCCGGCAGCTGCTGTTGCTGCATGGCGCGCTGGCAACCGTCGCGCTCCTGCTGGACGTCAGCCGCAGCGAGCGCGCCGTGATGCTGATGGTCTGCTTCGTCAGCCTGCTGGTGGAGCTGCTCAACTCGGCCATCGAAGCGGTGGTGGATCGCATCTCTCTGGAACACCATCCACTTTCCAAGAACGCCAAGGACATGGGCAGCGCCGCACAGAGCACGGCCCTGCTGATGGTGGCTACGGTGTGGGCCGTGGTCCTGTTGGGATGAGCAACGAACCTGACAACTTCCTGATGAACGCGTCCAGATACTGCGCGCACTTCTGGCTCAGCGGATTCTGCACGTGCGTTCATGCTTCAGGTCTGTCCCGCAACATCCGATCATGCTTGTCTGGTGCACGGCATTGTTCTTCACCACGCTGGGAAACATCGCTCTCTGGAAGACGCTCTGGTCTCTCATCGACATCCATGATCTGCGCAGCGCTTTGTTCTTCTGCAGCCTTCCGGTGCTGCTGCTGTGCCTGTTCAATCTGCTGTTCACGCCCATCGGCATGCTCCCCTATGCGCGCAAACCGGTGCTGGCGTTGCTGGTTGTCGCCAGCGCTGCGTGCACCTACTTCATGCTGCATTACAACGTACTGATCGACCGCGACATGGTGCAGAACGCGCTGGAGACCAACCAGGCTGAGATGACCTCCTACCTGTCGCTGCCGTTGCTGTTGACGGTGCTGTTGCTGGGCGCGCTGCCCACATGCGTTCTGCTGATCATGCGCAGTGGAAACAGGGGGCGTCCTTTGCGGGCGGCGCTGGTGTGGTTGGGGAATGTGCTGGCGACGCTGATGGTGCTGGCAACGGTAAGCCTGGCGTTCTACAAGGAGTATTCGTCGCTGCTCCGCAACAACCGCTACATCCGCGAGCAGGTGCTGCCGCTGAACGTCCTGCGTCACACCTATGGCTACCTCCGGAGCAGCTACAGCGCCAAGGCACAGCCGCTGCGCACGATCGGCGAAGACGCCGCGCGCACGCCCGGCGAGCGCCCGCGCCTGGTCATCCTGGTGGCCGGCGAGACGGCACGTGCAAAGAACTTCCAGCTCAACGGCTATCCGCGCCCGACCAACCCGCAGCTGTCACGCAAGGACGGCGTCATCAGCTTCCGGGACGTTGCATCCTGCGGCACATCAACGGCGGTGTCACTGCCGTGCATGTTCTCGCAGATGCCGCGGTCGCAGTACGAGGGCGTCGCTGCGGCATCGGAAGAGAACGTACTGGACATCCTGCAGCGCACCGGCGCCAGCGTGCTCTGGCGCGACAACAACAACGGTGGCTGCAAGGGCGTGTGCAACCGCGTTCCCACCGACGACATGCCGCCGCTGAAGGTGCCTGGGTTGTGCGTGAACAAGGACGGCACCTGCCATGATGAGATCCTGCTGCACCAGCTGGACACGCGCATCGCGGCCATGCAGGGTGATGGTCTGATCGTGCTGCACCAGCTGGGCAGCCATGGCCCCACCTACTTTGAACGCTATCCCGCCGACTCCAGGGCATTCAGCCCTACCTGCGACAGCAACCAGATACAGAAGTGCAGCAACGAAGCGCTGACCAACACCTACGACAATACGCTGGTCTATACCGACCGGCTGCTGGGCAAGGCCATCGACCTGCTGCAGACCTATTCGGAGCAGCGTGACGTTGCACTGATCTATGTCTCCGATCACGGCGAGTCGCTTGGCGAGCACGGTCTGTATCTGCACGGAACGCCCTACTTCATTGCGCCACGCGAGCAGACCCAGGTGCCGATGGTGATGTGGTTCTCCCCGGGCTTTGCAACCCATGCCCGCCTTGATCTGGCCTGCCTGCGCCATGCTGCAGGCACCGGCTCCTACAGCCACGACAATCTCTTCCACTCCCTGCTGGGACTGTTCGCCATCAGCAGCGGTATCTACCAGCCGGGACTGGATGTGTTCGCGGGCTGCCGCATTCCCTAGCGTGCTGGCCGGTCACAGCGTCTCTGCCAGCCGCAGTACATCCATGGGAAACGCGGCGTAATCGTCGAGCGGGGCGCTGTGGCTCTCCCGCCGTTGTATCTGCCTTACCGCCACCACGCCCTTGTCGGGAACAATGACCAGGTGCTGGCCGAGATAGCCGTTGGCGGCGTAGGCCGCTACCGGCCCTCGGTCGATGTCGAAGATGTCGCCGAGCTTCAGTCCACGCCCGGTGATTTCCGCAGTGTAGCGCTGGGGCCAGCTCGGTCCCAGCCGTTCGGCCAGGAAGCTGATCAGCGCTGACTTGCTGTCAAATACCTGGCCGTCGGCGGCCAGCAGCGCGTCCAGCATCATGGCATCCATGCTGCGAGCGCTCAGAAGCGTGGCCGCACCGGCCTTCAATCGGTAGTGCTCCCATGCGGGGATGCGCCACCACAACAGGCCGACGTCGGGGGAACGCACGCTTTCGGCGGTCATCAACGCCACCGAGCGTTCGCTCAGCAACCGCTTGCCGCCCGGGGTGACACCGCCGTCCAGCATCAATCGTCCGATCGCTGCAAGATCAACCGCCGACAGCGACAGCCCGGCCATGCCCATGGGCGTCCCGGCCTGGTCCTTCATCCATGCATGGCCGGTGATGCCAAGCGGCTTGAACAACCGTTCGTCCAGATAGATATCCAGTGGCTTGCCGGCAAGCCGCTGCACGATGTCCGGCAGAAGATTGGTCGCCTTGTTGTTGTAGGCGAAGGTGGTGCCTGGATCGCTGGACACCTCGGCCGCCAGCGCCAGCTTCACCAGATCCGGCGCGCCCTCCAGTTCCACCCCCGCGTTGGCCACGTTCTGCAGGCCGGAGGTGTGGTCCATCAACATCCGGATCGTGATGTCACGCTTCCTGCCCTGGCGCCATTCCGGGTACACCGTGCTGACCGGTTCGTCGATGGATGCGAGCTTGCCGTCATCGAGCAGCAGCCCGATGGCCAGGGCGACGACGGACTTGGTCGCCGACATCAGGTGGATGCGGTCTTCACCGGCTGCCGGCGCGATCTGCAGCAGCACCCCGCGCCCGCTTTCAATGTAGACCGCGTCGGAATGCGCGTTGCGGGCATTCCGCTCTATCGCTGCCAAGGCATCAGGCGTGTTGGCTGCGGCCACAAACGGGTGTAATACCAGGAAGACTATGCAGGCAAGCAGACATGCTCTCATGGCGGGCTCCTTCAATGGACACAGAGATAATGACTACATTTGTAGTCAATCTGCAGTGCATGAAGTCATGCTTCCTGGACTGAAATCGAGCGTGCGCTGAATGCCTGGTCGGGCCATGGCGAAAGCCGGATGGCCTTGAGACGTCGACTCAATGTTCCCGGGGAGTCTTTCAGGCCACCGGCAGCGTCATCCCATAGGCGCGCATGAAGAGCGCCACGGTTGCTTCACTCCCGGACACGGGCATCGCCCCATGAGGCAGGCCATGTTCTGTGAGGATGAGCCTGAGGAACTTCTCACTGTCACCCGGGTGGCTCGAGCGGACCGGGGCGCTCGCCATCGCTCGTGTCGCAAGGTCCAGATACGGTTCCAGTTTCGTGCTCCAGTGTTCCATGTAGACATCACGCGCATGATCAGAACGCGACAGCGTCCGGCAGAAGGCTTGACATGCCGGGTCCGCTGCCAACCGTTCGATGCCGTCACTGATGCGCATCAGCACATCACCAAGATCCATTGCTCCGTGCGCGTCGAGCCGGGCATCCGGTATCAATGCCAGATGGCCGTCCATGACCGCCCTGTAGAGCCGCGCCTTGTCACGATAGTGCGCATAGATCGTGACCTTGGTAACGCCACAGACCTCGGCAATGCGCTTCATCGTCGCGTTCTCGAACCCTTCTTCCGCAAACACAGTGCCGGCGGCATCCAGCATCCAGCGCCGGCTCAACGCCCGTGCACCTTCCCAGCGCAGGGCGGTTTTGCTTGGGAAGCCGCTGGAGGCAGCCACGCTCACATGCGCCTGAACAGTGCACTGGCATTGACGCCGCCAAAACCAAATCCATTGGTCAACGCGAACTCGATGCCAGCCGTGCGCGGCACGCCGGCGACGATCGAAAGCCCTTCGGCCAACGGATCGGGGCGGCCGAGGTTGAGTGTCGCTGGTGCGACCTGATCGCGCAAAGCAAGCACGGTAAAGATGGCTTCGATGCCGCCAGCTGCCCCGAGCAGGTGCCCGGTGCTGGACTTGGTGGCAGAGATCAGAAGATCTGGGCGGGCACCGAACAGGGCACGCATGGCCGCAAGCTCTGCCCGATCCCCCACCTGGGTCGAGGTTGCGTGCGCGTTGATGTGGTCGACCTGCCCGGCGGCAATGCCCGCCTGCGCCAGCGCGATCTCCATCGCCCTGCGCGCACCACTGCCGTCGTCGGGGCCCGAAGTCAGATGATACGCATCGGAGGTGGTGCCGTAGCCGACCAGCTCGGCCAGCGGGGTGGCGCCACGCGCCAGCGCATGATCCAGCCGCTCGATCACCAGCAGCCCTGCCCCTTCGGACATGACGAAGCCGTCCCGCTGCTCATCAAACGGGCGGGACGCTGCCTGTGGCGTGTCGTTGAACGACGTGCTCAGTGCCTTGGCCGCCGCAAAGCCGCCCAGGCTGACCCGATGCATCGCAGCTTCCGCGCCGCCACACAGTGCAATGTCCGCCTCGCCGGACCGGATGAGGCGCGCCGCATCACCAATGGCTTGGACGCCCGCCGCGCATGCCGTGACGGGTGCGCTCTGCGGCCCCTTGAACCCGTACCGGATCGACGCCTGCCCTGCCGCCATATTGGCCAGGAAGGTAGGCGCAGTGAAAGGCGACAACCGGCCAGGCCCACGGCTTTCGGTGGTGTGCACCGCATTGACGATGGATCCAAAGCCACCGATCCCCGTCGCAATCACGGTCGCCGTTCGCAGCAGGCCACGCTCATCAGCCTCACACCACCCGGCCTGCGCAAGCGCTTCGTGAGCGGCTACCAGCGCGAACTCGACAAACCGGTCCATCTTCTTCAGATCTTTCGGCGCGATGATGTCGCTGGAGTAGAGGCCCGCCTCAGGATCCTGCACCCGGTCGGGCACGCGGCCGCCTACGTTGCAGCCCGTTCCGGCGGAAAGCGCATCGCCCAGCGGGCCAATTCCGGAACGTCCCGCCAGCAGGCGCGACCACACCGTTTCCACGCCGCAGCCCAGCGGGCTCACCACACCCATTCCGGTCACTACGATGCGATCTTTGTCGGCAATGTTCATGACTCACTTCCCATGTAAAAGAGATCCAGGCCACTTTCAGGCAACGCGGGTCTTGTCCGCTCGGACCTTGAACCAGATGGCATACATCGCCGGGAGGAAGACCAGCGTCATCACGGTGCCGGCGATGGTGCCGCCGATCAACGTGTAGGCAAGCGTTCCCCAGAACACCGAATGGGTCAGCGGAATGAAGGCCAGCACCGCTGCCAGGGAGGTCAGGATCACCGGGCGCGCCCGGTGAACCGTCGCCTCGATGATCGCGTGGAAGGTTTCCATCCCGGCTTCCTCGTTTTCGTGGATCTGACCGATAAGGATGAGCGTGTTGCGCATCAGGATGCCCGACAATGCAATCAGTCCAACCAGGGCGTTGATGCCAAACGGCTGCTGGAACAACAGCAGGGTCGGGACCACGCCGATCAGGCCGAGGGGGCTGGTCATGAAGACCATGATCATTGCGGAGATGGAGCGCACCTGCAGGATGATGATCAGCAAGGTGATCGCCAGCATGATCGGGAACAGCGGCAGCATGGCGCTCATCGCCTTGCCGGACTCTTCAATGGCGCCGGCCTGGGCAATGGCATATCCCTCGGGAAGCGAGGCGATGAGTGGCTGAAGCTGCCTGCTGATGGCCGCCGATACGTCCGGTGGCTGCAGGGCATCGTCGATATCACCGCGCACGGTGATGGTCGGCACGCGATCGCGCCGCCGCAGTACCGGCTCTTCCATGCGCACTTCGACAGCGCCGATCTGGGACAACGGCACGCGCTGGCCACCGGCGCCGACCAAAGTGAAATCGGCAATGCGCGCCGGGTCCAGGCGCGTATCCCCGCCAGATCGGGCAACCACTTCGACGGTGCGGATGTCCTCGCGAACGGCAGTGACCGGCACCCCGCTGAGGAAGAACTGCAACTGCTGCGAGACAGACGCAGAGGTCATGCCCATCGCCTGCAGGCGGTCCTGATCCAACGTGAAGTGCAACGTTGGCGTGCGAACGCCCCAGTCGGTGTTCACGGTGCGCATCATCGGGCTGGCGTGCATGATCTGCTCGACCTTGGCCGCAATGCCGCGGATGACATTCGGATCCGGGCCACTGACCCGATAGGCCACCGGATAAGGCGAGTAAGGTCCGAACACCAGCTGCGTGACGCGCACGCGTGCTTCAGGCGCCAGTCCCTCTGCCACTGCCTGGCGGAGCCTTGCCTTCAGCGCATCGCGCTGTTGCTGGCTGTCGGTGCGGACGACGATCTTGGCAAACGCGGGATCGGGGAGCTCCGGCGAAATGGCGAGGTAGAAGCGCGGCGCGCCCTGGCCGATGTAGGCCGTGACGATCTTCGACTCCTCCTGCGCGGACAGCCACTTCTCCACCTTCCTGGCCGCCAGGCTGGTCTGTTCGATGGCGGTGCCGTAGGGCATCTGTACCTCGACCAGTACCTCCGGGCGATCAGAGATGGGGAAGAACTGCTTCTTCACCAACCCCATGCCTGCCACCGAAAGCACGAACAGGCCGATTACCGAACCTGCGGCCAGCCACTTGCGCGCAATCACGCGCGCCAGGATCGACCGGAAGCGGTTGTAGCGCGGCGTATCGTAGAGACTGCTGTGGCCGCGCTCCACGGCCTTCAGTTCAGGCAGAAGCTTCACGCCAAGATAGGGCGTGAAGAAAACCGCGACCACCCACGACACGATCAGCGCAATGCCGACGATCCAGAACATGTTGCTGGTGTATTCGCCGGCAGTTGAGCGGGCAAAGCCATTGGGCATGAAGCCCACGGCCGTGACGAGGGTGCCGGCCAGCATCGGCGCCGCCGTATGGCTCCAGGCATAGGCCGATGCCTTGATCCGGCTGTAGCCCTCTTCCATCTTCACCACCATCATTTCGATGGCAATGATCGCGTCATCGACCAGCAAGCCCAGCGCCAGGATCAGCGAACCGAGCGTGATGCGATCAAAGTTCTTTCCGGTGGCAGCCATCACCATGAACACCGCGGCCAGCGTCAACGGTACGGCAGCTGCCACCACGATGCCGACACGCCAGCCCATGCTGACGAAGCACACCACCATCACCACCAGCAGTGCGACGAAGAACTTCATCATGAACTCGTCGACCGAGGCGCTGATGTTCACCGCCTGATCGGTGACTTTCTCCAAGGCCATCCCCACCGGCAGGCCGTCGTTGATCTTCTTGACCTCAGCGTCGAGCGAGGCGCCCAGATCCAGGCCGTTCCAGCCGTCGCGCATGACGATCCCGAGCAGCATGGCGGGCTCGCCCCCGTTGCGGAGCATGAAGGTCGACGGATCTTCATAGCCGCGCTTGACGGTGGCGATGTCCTGCAGCTTCAGCGTCCTGCCCTGCGCAACGATGGGGGTATCCCGGATCTTCTGCAGCTGATCCAGCGCGCCGTCGAGGCGGATGAAAATCTGCGGGCCCTTGGCCTCCACGGAGCCGGCGGGCGTCAACGCGTTCTGCCCGTTCAGCGCGGCGAACACTGCCTGCGGCGTGATGCCCAGGTTGGCCAGACGTTGGTGGGAAAGCTCCACATAGATCCGCTCGGACTGCTCGCCGATGATATTGACCTTCTTTACCCCCGGGACATGCAGCAGGCGCTGGCGAAGGGTTTCGGCGTCACGTGCAAGCGCGCGGAACGGCTCGCCCTTGGCTTTTAACGCGAACAGCGCGAAGGTGACATCGGCGTATTCGTCATTGACCATTGGGCCGATGACACCTGCGGGCAGGTTTGCGGCTTCGTCGGCCATCTTCTTGCGCGCCTGGTAGAACTCTTCCTGCACCTCCGAAGGAGGCGTACCGTCCTGCAGGGTCAGCGTGGTGAAAGACAGGCCGGGACGCGTATATGTTTCGCTGCGGTCATACCAGCGCAGCTCCTGCAGGCGTTTTTCCAGCTTCTCGGCCACCTGGTCCTGCATCTCCGTGGGCGTGGCACCCGGCCACGCCGTGATCACTGTCATCACCTTGACAGTGAACGCCGGGTCCTCTGCGCGGCCCAGCTGGAAGAACGACACGATGCCGGCAACCGAGACCAGGAAGATCAGAAAGACGGTAATCGCGCGCTCGCGCACCGCAAGCGCCGACAGGTTGAACCCACTCACGGGTGGGCTCCCTTGCCAGCGGTGGTCGTGGCGGTATCGGCCAGACGAACGACCTGCCCTTCGCGGAGCAGGTGCGCGCCCAGCGCGGCCACGCGGTCGGATGCACTCAACGCGCCCTCAACCAGGGCCTGGTCGTCACCCAATCGCTTGACCACTACCGGCGTCCAACGGGCTTTGAGTGGCTCGCCGCCGATGACCCAGACACCGGCCCCGTTGCCGGGATCGAACACCGCGCCCAATGGGACCTCAACGCCCCCCGCCCTGCCTGCAGCTGCGGTGCCTTCAACCGCTACCGCCACGGTGGACCCCAACGGCAATGCCGTGCTGCCGTCCTCCAGGGTGTAGCGGGCTTCAAAGGTGCGGGTTGCGGGGTCTGCCGATTCAGAGAGCACACGCAACCGTGCCGGAATCCTGCCACTTGCCCCGAACAGGGAAGCGGACGCCGCCGAGCCGATCTGCGGCCGAAGTGTCTCGGGCAGCTGGACGACGGCCTCGCGGCTGCCTGCACGAGCAAGCCGGGCGACGATCTGCCCCGCTGCAACGACCTGGCCGGGCTCGGCCAGAATGTTCATGACCACTCCATCGGCATCGGCAACAAGTGCCGTGTACTGACTGGCATTGCGCGCGACACGGGCTTGGGCTTCGGCTGCCTTGAACTGCGCGGACGCCGCGTCTGCGGCAGCCTTGATCTGATCGTAGGCCGACCGGGATACAACGCCCTTGGCCGCCAGGTCGCGATAGCGCGCCTCGTCCGCGGTGGCTTGCACATTCTGCGCACGGGCTGCGATGACGGCCTGCTGCTGGGACGCTGCGGCCAGGTTCAGATCGATGGGATCAATTCGATACAGCAAGTCGCCGCGCTTGACCGTCTGCCCCGTCTCGACCAGGCGCTCGGTGATCTTGCCCCCCACCCGGAAGGCCAGATCGCTCTGCACCCGTGCGGCGACGATGCCAGTGAAGGTCCGCGCATTTCCCGTGTCCGGCTGCACCTGGGCGACCCGGACGATGGGCGGCGCGGTTCGGGGGTCGCTTTCACCCGCCCTGCTGCAGGCCACAAGGAGCAACGGAACAACACAGGAAATGGCTGGGAGTACAAAACGGCGACGCATGCGGCCTTCCGGAGTGGGGTGTCCGGACGCATTTTGTTCCTAGTGACTCATTTCGTCAATAGTCACTACTGGTGTGGCTGCAAGCTCCTGAGGACCAGTTCCTGCAAGGCTTTGGGCGCTTCTTCGTGCAAGGGCGCCAGGTGCGGCAGCGTCACCGGGTTCAGATAAGGAAGCAGGACCTGATAGACCGCGCGGCCGGTCTCTTCAAGTGATGTCCGGCTCTCGAACGCTCCGCAGGCACGTCCCTCCTTGATGATGTCTTCAACAAGCTGCCCGATCCGGTCTTGATACGCCTTCGCTGATGGCCATTGATCCGTCGCGGCGGCGACGGCGATTTCATACAGGCGCCGATCCTGCAGAAACAGGCGAAGACCGGCCTCCACAATGACGGTGAACAACACACGCAGCCTATCGTCAGGCGCTTGCACCCCCTGCAGGGCCTGACGAACCTCGCTTTCGATCTGACCGAGGCAATTGGCGCAGATCACCTCACCAATGGCCTGCTTGGAGGCAAAAAACTTGTAGATGTAAGCCTTGGAAAAACCGATGGCTTTGGCAAGGTCGGACACCGTGGTCTTGTCGTAGCCGTAATGGCTGAAATGCGCGGTGGCGGCCACGATGATCTGGGTGCGCACGTCGTGCTCGGCGGGGCCGCGCCCGCCGTCGAGTGCTGCGGAGGTCGAAGTAGACATCGTGGAAGCGTAGCGCCGCGCCGTCACGCCGGCAAATGGTGACCGTTTGGGTATCGGTCCACCACCCGCCCGGCGGCTGTTTGATTTTCAGCTCCGGCAAAAGAGCAGGCAAGGCAAAGCGAAAGCAGCTGCCAAATGATCCTCGTCGCGCGCCTCATCAGCCTCATGCCTCTACGGCAACCGCCGAGCCGGATGTGGACGCAGCATCGGCGGCCGTGACATAGGCGAGCAATGCCGCAAACAGCAGCAAGCCCGCACTGGCCAGGAATGTGCAGGCGAAACCAACACTGTCCAACAGCACGCCGCCAAGGCTGGAACCCAGCGCGATCGAGCACTGCACCACCGCTACCATCAGCCCGCCGCCCGCTTCAGCGTTGTTGGTGAACGTGCGTGCCAGCCAGCTCCACCAACCCACCGGCGCAGCCGTGGCCAGCAGACCCCATACCGAAAACAGTGCGGCCGTCGGCCAGAGTTGAGGCCCCAGCGCCACGAGCGCCGCGGCAATCACCGCCATCAGGATCGGGACGGCCACCAGTGTGCGATAGAGACCACGCCTGATGAATGCCCCGATCGCGAGCGTGCCGACAACGCCGCTTGCACCAATGGCCAGCAGCACCAGCGGAACGGCGGATTCCCCTGCACCCGTGACCTTTTCCAGGAACGGGCGCACATAGGTGAACAAGGCAAACTGCCCCATGAAGAAGATGCCGCACGCCGCCATTCCCAACATCACAACCCGCCGCCGCAACAGGGCCAGCACCCCGCCCCGGGATCGCCGTCGTTCCGCGGCCATGGAAGGAAGACACAGCCACTGCCATGCCAGCGCGATGGCTGCCACAGGCAGGAGGCACAGGAATGCCCCACGCCATCCGATCACGCCGCCAAGGTAGCTGCCCAAGGGGGCAGCCACTACCGTTGCCAGCGCGTTGCCGCCATTGAAGATCGCCAGTGCTCGCGGCACCTGCGCTGCTGGAACCAGCCGCATGGCCGTGGCCGCAGACAAGGACCAGAAGCCACCGATCACCACGCCGATCAATGCCCGGCCCATCATGTAGATCGGGTAGCTGGGAGCCAATGCCACCACCACGCCGGATACCGCCATCAATGCGGTGAGCGTCAGCAGCACTGTCTTCCGGTTGATGCTCCCGGCCAAGCGGGAGATCGACAGGCTGGTCAGCACGGCGAAGGCACCAGAGATGGCAATCCCATACCCGGCCAGCCCTTCGCTCACGCCAAGGTCAGCCGCCAAGGGCGTAAGCAGGCTCACCGGCATGAATTCAGAGGCGATCAGTGCGAACACGCACAGCGTCATTGCCAGCACCCCGCCCCAGTTGGCCCGGTCGGCCGTCGCGTCGTTGCTGCTCATTTCCCAGCCAGGCCTTGCTGGAAGAACGTCGCCAACCTTGCGAAGGGAATCAGGTCGGTGCGGTCATACAGGTCTACATGACCGGCATCCTTCACCCAGTAGAGCTCCTTCGGCTGCCCTGCCCTGCGGTACGCGTCCTCGCTGAACTCACGCGAGTGGGCGTGGTCGCCAGAGATGAACAGCATCGGCCTGGGCGAGATGGTCTCGATATCGTTGAAGGGGTAGAAATTGACGAACTTGACCAAGCTGCTGAACAGCGGCTGGGTGGTCAAGTCGCTGCGCTCGCCTTCGGCAGTGTAAGCGCCACGCGACGTGCGGTAGAAATCAAAGAACTCGCGCTGCACTTCGGACGCATCGGCCTCGAGCTTGTTCACGGTGCCAGGTACATGGACTGCCGGCCCACCGTTGAACTCGACCAGACGCTGGTCCGTTGCAGCCTTGATCATCTGCCTGCGCTGCTCCAGCGATTGCGCGTGGTTCAGCCCTTGGCGCGCGGCGGCTCCCATGTCATACATGCTGACCGTAGCGATTGCCTTGATGCGCGGGTCGATCTTGGCTGCGCTGATCACGAAACTGCCACTGCCACAGATGCCCAGGCCACCAATCCGCTGTGGATCCACGAACGACTGCGTGCTCAGGAAGTCCACCGCCGCGCTGATGTCGTCCGAATAGATTTCAGGCGACACCAGGTGCCGCGGGGTACCCGCGCTCTCTCCCCAGAAGGAAAGATCGATCGCCAACGTAACGAAACCCTGCTCAGCCAGCTTCTGCGCATACAGCTGTGAGCTCTGCTCCTTCACCGCGCCCATCGGGTGTCCGACCACCACGGCGGGTGCGCGGCCGCCATGCGTCAGGCCCTGCGGCCGGTACAGCGTCCCGACCACTTCCATCTGGTACTGGTTGCGGAAGCTGACGCGCTCGCCTTTTACGCTGGCGCTTCTGTAGAAATTGTCGGCGCCGGCGGTTCGTGTGGCCGCCGGCGCCTCAGCGGACAAGGCCGACTGCGGAACGAAATGGCTGGCGATCAGTGCCAACAGCAGGGTAGTGGGTTTCATGTGCGGACGGCCTCAGTGGGGACTCAGGTCGCCACGATAGGCGCCGCCCGCTACCGCGATAAGCCAGCTGAAAGTTGATGCATTATTGAGTTGCGCTCACAATTGGCACATGAACGGCGTGAAGACCAATGATCTGCAAGCCTTCCTGGTGGTGGCACAGGAGCAGAGCTTCACCAGGGCAGCTGTCCGCCTCGGTGTTACGCCCTCAGCGCTCAGCCATTCCATGCGGCTGCTGGAAGAGCGCCTGGGCATCCGCCTGCTGGCCCGGACCACGCGCAACGTCTCCCTGACCGAGGCGGGCGAGCGCCTGATGCGCTCCATCGCACCGCACTTCGAGGCCATCGTCGCCAGCGTCGAGGCACTGGGGGATCTGCGCGACCGCCCGGCCGGAACTCTTCGTATCTCCTGTACGGACGATTCCATGGAGACCATCGTCCGCCCTCGCCTTGCCGGGTTCCTCGCCGAGTATCCCGACATCACA
This sequence comes from Stenotrophomonas sp. OVS01A, assembly GCF_019969775.1. NCBI lineage: Bacteria > Pseudomonadati > Pseudomonadota > Gammaproteobacteria > Lysobacterales > Lysobacteraceae > Stenotrophomonas > Stenotrophomonas sp. OVS01A. The sequence goes on from NZ_JAHXYV010000001.1 coordinate 1,524,793, forward strand.
CTTGAGTTCTACGTCGATTACGGCTTCACCAATGTGGTTGAACAGCGCTTCGATGCCGGCATCCGGCTGGGTGAGGCGCTCAGCAAGGACATGATCGCGGTCAGGGTCGGACCGGATTGGCGCCTGGTGGTGGTTGGATCCCCCGACTACTTCGAGAGGCACGCCAAGCCAAGGAAGCCTGCCGATATCACGCAACATCGCTGCGTGCACATCCGGCATCGCCCGAACGGCGCCATCTATGCCTGGGAGTTCGAAGAGAAGGGCAAGGAATTCACCGTGCGCGGTGATGGGCCACTGGTGTTCAACAGCATGATCCACGTCATCAATGCCGCACTGGATGGACTGGGCCTGGCGTATGCGCCCGAGCCGATGGTGGCCGACCACATTGCCGAGGGGCGGCTGGTTGCCGTGCTGGACAAGTGGTGCTTGCCTTTCCCCGGTTATCACCTGTATTACCCGAACCGTCGGCAGCCCTCGCCGGCATTTTCGGCGCTGGTGGCCTGGCTGAGGCGAGATGCCTGAGGTCCGGGGCGACACCAGGGCCGACAAGATCAGCGAGGCCAGCATTGCCCGCGCCGGCTGAACGCCTCAGGTACTTCAGCGCACGGAAATACCCGGTCGATCACCGGCTTGATACCCAGTAGGACGCTCAGGACAGATGACGGCTAGATGTGAAACACCGGACCCGCCGACAACGTCGCCGAACTCACCCTGACACGGAACGCAATGAGCAGGCTCGCGATGAGCATCACCGCCGCAGCAACGGTGAGCACGGCAACAATGCCCCCGAACCCGAACACCAGGCCGCCCAAAGCGGCACCCGCGGCGATGGAAGACTGCACAGCAGCGACCACCATCCCGCCGGCACTCTCGGCCTGATCGGGCACCGCACGTGCAACCCAGCTCGACCAGGCCACGGGCACGCCACCGAAGGCCAGGCCCCAGAGCGCGACCAGGGCCGACAGCCCGCCAACGCCCACCGGCAACAGGAGCATGCCCAGCGCGGCTGCGCCAACCAAGGCGGGCATGATCACCAACGTGACTTTCAAGCTGCGCTCCATGAGCCAGCCGGCCAGCAGGGTGCCAACGAAATTCGCCACACCGAATCCGAGCAGAATCAGCGCCAGGCCATCCGCGCTCATCTGCCCCAGGCTCTCCAACGTGGGGCGGATGTACGTAAAGAGCGAGTACTGACCGGTGTGCGCCAGAACGCAGCCCAGCATGCCGACCGCAACGCCTGGCCGGCGCAGGAGCCCCACCACCGACTCTGGGACTACCGCCTTGCGCGGGGCCATTCGGGGCAGCGTGAACCACTGGAACGCAAACGTGAGTCCACCTACCGCCGTCGCAGCCCAGAAGGCGCTGCGCCAGCCCAGCAGACCTCCCAGGTAGCTCCCCAAAGGAACGGAAACCACGGTGCCGACCGCAATGCCGCTGAAAATGATGGAAAGCGCGCGAGGCACGCGCTGCGGCGGCACCAACCGCATGGCCACGGCCGCTGCCATGCTCCAGAAACCGCCCAGCGCAATGCCCAGAAGGACGCGCATCACCAACAGGACGCCCATGCTGGACGACAATGCCACCAGGGCGTTGGAGAGGATCATCAGACCCGTGAAACTCAACAGCACCAGGCGCCGGTCTATCGAACGGGTCAGCCGCGGCACCAGCAGGCCAGCGAACAGGGCCACTACAGCGGTGACCGTCACTGCTTGACCAGCCAGCGCCTCCGACACCGCCAGGTCCGCCGCCATCGGCGTCAACAGGCTGGCAGGCAGATATTCGGCCGTGAGCAGCCCGAAGACACCCATGGCCAGCGAAAACACCGCTACCCATGCCGACGAAGAAGGTTCCCCGCTACTCCAGGCCACAGAATCAGGTGCGTCTGCGGCATCAGCTACGTCATTACTCATCAAAGATCCCAGTGCAATCGTGCAGCCGAGAGTCTAGGGAGCTACACCCGGATGATCTATGATTACCTGACCTGTATTTTTGATCGAAACCCCGGGCCGTCTCATGAGCCACGCTCCATCCCAGCCCACCGACCTGATCAGCGAGCTGCTGACCGGCATGCGGCTGCATGGCGTTCAATACCGACGCATTCAGACCGGGCCGACCTTTGGGCTTGGATTTTCTCCGAAGCCAGGCCATGCCTACTTCCATTACCTGGCAGTGGGCACTGCCATTCTTCGTGGCGCGGACGGCAGCCAACACCACCTATCTGCCGGGGATGTCGTGCTTCTTCCCCGCGGAGAAGGGCACGCGTTGCTGTCGGGCGACGAGCACCCCGTCCAGTGTCTGGAAACGATAGACGCAGCCCCGCTGGGTGACGCGGTGAGCGGCATAGACACATGCCCGAGTACGCATGCCGTGCCGAGCGCAGTGCTCTTCCACGGCTGCATGGTGTTCGATCTGGGCGGCATGCAAGGGTTGAGCAAGGTGATGCCGGCGGTGATGTTGGCCGATGGCAACGGCACGCAGTTCCCTGGGCTGTTGCCCATGGTCGACGCGATGAAGCGCGAGGTGTGCTCCGGACGTATCGGATATGCAGGAATACTCTCCCGGCTGGCGGATGCAGTGGCCGCCATGATCGTTCGTGACTGGGTCGAGCGCGGTTGCGACGGCGCATCCGGCCTGGTCATGGCCATGCGCGACCCGCGTCTATCGCTGTCGTTGCTTGCCCTGCACAGAGACCCCGGGCGTGACTGGACCGTCGAAGCGCTGGCCGCAGAATCCAACATCTCACGCTCTGTCTTTGCAGATCGGTTCCAGACCGTTATTGGAACCGCACCCCTGCGGTACGTGACTGAGCTGCGGATGCAATTGGCAAGTCAATGGCTGACCCACCAGAGCCTACCGATCGAGGTAGTGGCAGAGCGCCTCGGCTACGCGTCGCAGGCGGCTTTCAGTCGCGCCTACAAGCGCGTCATCGGGCACTCGCCTGGGGCGACCCGGCGCGGGCGCGCCTTGGCCTCGACATAGAAAGACCTGCCGCCCTGCTTCCGAACAATCGTCTCGCACTGTGCGGTTCATCGCCGCTGCAGCTCTGCAGCGCACTTCATCATCAATGCGCACTACGTTCCCGAAGACCAGCAGTGCGCCGAGCAGGCTGACATCCGTCGTAGCCGAGGAGCGCGATGGATGGCGCGTTGCCGGCCAGCGGCCGGCACTACCCTTGCCTTGCTGACTCCGGGTCGCCTCAGGATCAGACCGAATTGAGCGGCGACCACGCCAACCGGGCCCGGCCTTCACAGTTACCACGGCCCCTGCAATGCAACCATGCAGGACGCGCCCTGCACCCATCGGTAACCTATGCCCCACCTTCGTCGTCTTTTTGGCCGCTGGCTGCGCCTGCGTCGTCGTGTGCGTTGGCGCTGGCGTGAGCACCAGGCATCGGCCCCGGCCATCGAGGTCACCGAGGGCCCACTGCGTGCCGCGCTGTACAACGTTGAACAGATGGAGGAGTACGGCCGCGCACTTGCGCGACAGCATCGCGTGCGGTTGCGACCCAGCCCGGAGCGCCTGCTCGAACGACTGCAGGCCAACGAGCGCGTGCTGGAAGACGCCAACACGCTGCTGAGCAGCGTGGTGCGCGAACAGCGGCCGGTCACCCCGGCGGGGGAATGGCTGCTCGACAACTACTACCTGGTCGAAGAACAGATCCAGACCGCGCGACGCCACCTGCCGCGCGGCTACAGCCGCCAGCTTCCTTCACTTGCCTCCGGCCCATCGGCCGGGTTGCCACGGGTGTATGAGCTGTCGATGCAGGCGATCGCGCACGGTGACGGCCGCATTGACGCCGATACGCTGGGCCGCTTCATCGCCTCGTACCAGTCGCTCGCGCCGCTGAGCCTGGGCGAACTGTGGGCCGTTCCGATCATGCTGCGCCTGGCGCTGCTGGAGAACCTGCGGCGCATGGCCGCGCGGGTGATGCGCGATGGGACCGACCGCCGCCTGGCCGCGCAGTGGGCCGACCAGCTCAATCGCGCGGCGTCCGACACCCCTACTGATGTGGTCCTGGTGGTTGCCGACATGGCGCGATCCGCGCCGCCGCTGACCGGCGCGTTCATCGCCGAGCTGACGCGCTCGCTGCAGGGGCGCGGCGGCGCGTGGGCCATGCCCATCGCGTGGCTGGAACAGTGGGCGGCAGCGGCTGGGCAGCGCATCGACGAACTGGTTGCCGCCGAGGGGCAGCAGCAGGCGGCCGACCAGGTCTCCATCGGCAACAGCATCGGCAGCCTGCGTTTCCTCTCCACCATGGATTGGCGCACCTTTGTCGAAGACATGAGTGTGGTCGAGCAGCGGCTGCGGGAAGACCCCATGGGCGTCTATGCGCAGATGGATTTCGGCACCCGCGATGCCTACCGCCACGTGGTGGAGAAGATTGCCCGCGGCAGCCGCATCGCCGAAGAGCGCGTTGCGACCATCGCCCTGGACCTGGCACGGGCGGCTACGCCGGCGGACGGCCCACGCACGCACGTGGGCTACTGGCTGGTCGGCGAAGGCCTGCAGACCACTGTTGCGGCGGTGGCCGAGGCAGCACCGCGCCACCGCAAGGCACGGCGACTGGCGCATCGCGTGCCGCTTGCGCTGTACCTGCTGCCGATCGGCCTGCTGGCGGTGCTGGCCACCAGCGGCCTGCTGGCAACCGGCAGCGGCTCGGTACCTGTCTGGCTGGCCGCGCTGCTCGGGCTGCTGGTGTTCAGTGAACTCGGCATCGTGCTGGTGAACTGGACCGCGACGGTGCTGGTCGCCCCCAGGCCGCTTCCCAAGCTTGATTTCAGCGAAGGCATTCCTGCCGCGTGCGCCACCGTGGTCGCGGTCCCCTCGATGCTGTCCAGCGTCGACGGCATCGACGTTCTGGTCGAAGCGCTGGAGGTGCGTTTCCTGGCCAACCGCGATCCCCAGCTGCGCTTCGTTTTGTTGACGGATTTTCTCGACGCGCCAGCAGCACAGGCGCCGATGGACGACGCTCTGCTTGCGCACGCCGTGGCACGGATCGAGGAATTGAACCATCGTTACGCGCCCGAGCGCGGCGACCGCTTCTACCTGCTGCACCGGCCCAGGCAATGGAACCCGGGCGAAGGTGTGTGGATGGGCCACGAGCGCAAGCGCGGCAAGCTGGCCGCGCTCAATGCCCTGCTCCGCCAAGGCGATGCGGCGGCGTTCATGCGCATCGTCGGAGACGCGGCGGCCCTGATCGGCGTCCGTTACGTCATCACGCTGGACTCGGACACGCAGCTTCCGCGGGATGCGGCACGCGCGTTCGTCGCCACCTTGGCGCACCCGCTCAACCGCCCGCGCTTCGATCCGCAGCTGCAACGCGTGGTGGAGGGCTACGGCATCCTGCAGCCCAGCGTCGGCACCAGCCTCGGCAGGCGCCGCACCTCGCGTTTTGCCAGGATGTTCGGCAGCGAGCCCGGCATCGATCCGTACACGCGCATGGTTTCCGACGTCTACCAGGACCTGTTCGACGAAGGCTCGTTCGTGGGCAAGGGCATCTATGACGTCGACGCCTTCGAGCATGCGCTGGAGGGCCGCCTGCCCGAGAACCGCATCCTCAGCCACGATCTGCTGGAAGGCTGCTATGCACGCGCAGGCCTGGTCAGTGATGTGCGCCTGTACGAGGACTATCCCGAGCGCTACGCCGCCGACGCCAAGCGCCGTGCGCGCTGGATCCGTGGCGACTGGCAGCTGCTGCCGTGGTTGTTGCCGTGGACACCGCGCCCGGGCCCGGGTTGGGAACGCAACCGGCTCAGCCTGCTCTCGCACGGCAAGTTGCTGGACAACCTGCGCCGGAGCGTGGTGCCGATCGCTGCCCTGGCGTTGTTGGTAGCCGGTTGGCTGTATGCGCGGAACCCTGCTGCGTGGACCGCGTGGGTGCTGGCGCTGTGGTTCGCGCCGCCGCTGATAGGCATGCTGCGTGATGGCCTGAGCGTTCCGGAAGACACTCCGCTGGAAGCGCATTACATCAAGGTCGGGCGCGGTACGTTGCAGTCGTTGCTGCGCGCATCCACCCAGATTGCGTGCCTGCCCTACGAAGCACTGCTGGCCAGTGACGCCGTGCTGCGCACGCTCTGGCGCATGGCCGTCACACGCCGTCACCTGCTGCAATGGAATCCCTCCAGCGAAGTCGAGCGCCGCCTTGGCAGCGATCGCGGCGCGGAATGGCGGGTGATGGCGCCGGCCTCGCTGCTGGCGCTCGCGCTGGTGGCTGTGGTGGCCGGCGTGCGTCCGCAGGCATTGCCGATCGCCCTGCCGCTGCTGTTGGCATGGACCTTTGCGCCGGCATTGATGGCGTGGCTGGGCCGCCCGCCGGCTGCAAGCGTGGCCGAGTTGTCGGTCACGCAACGGGCGTTCCTGGGCCGGCTGGCGCGGCGCACCTGGTCCTTCTTCCAGGCCTGGGTGCGCGAGCAGGATCATTGGCTGCCGCCGGACAACATCCAGGAGCATCCGGCGCTGGTGGTCGCGCGACGCACCTCGCCGACCAACATCGGCCTGTCCCTGCTGGCCAATCTGTCTGCGTGGGATTTCGGCTATCTGCAGCAGGGCGCGGTGGCTGAACGTACCGCCCGCACGTTCGATACGCTGGACCAGCTGCCGCGCCACCGCGGCCACTTCCTGAACTGGTACGACACCGAAACCCTGGCGCCGCTGCCGCCGCGCTACGTCTCCACCGTCGACAGCGGCAACCTTGCCGGCCACCTGCTTACCCTGCGCCAAGGCCTGCTCGCGCTGGTGGATGCGCCGGTGCTGGCGCCGCACACGTTCGATGGCCTGGCCGATACGCTGGGCGTGCTGGAAGAGGAGCGGCAGCGTCATCGCGCCGACGATGCGCCGCTGGTCGAGGCGCTCAATCATCTTCGCCAGCGCTTGGCGTCTACGCGTGTCGACCGTCCCGTCGGGACGGCGCAGTCGCTGGCCCGTCTGCAGGAACTGGCCGGTCTGGCCGACGCCGTGCTGCTGCAATGGCCGGCACCGCCCTCGCCCGAAGACGGTGAGCTGCATTGGCCGGCGCTGTTCGCCGCCGAATGCCATGCCGCCCACGCCTCGCTTGCCGATATCCCTGCCGATGCCAGCGCGGCCGTCGATGCACCGGTGCCAAGCCTGCGTCAGTTGGCCGCCCTGCCCGGTACGGCCGGCGCGGACGCGCGCGCGCGCATCGAGCAGCTGCAGGACCTGGCGCACCGCGCCGGGCAGTTCTCGCTGATGGAATACGGGTTCCTGTTCTACCGTACCCGCAACCTGCTTTCGATCGGCTACAACGTAGACGACCACCGCCTCGACAACAGCTTCTACGACCTGCTGGCTTCCGAAGCGCGGCTGGGCGCGTTCGTTGCCATTGCGCAGGGCCAGCTGGCACAGGAAAGCTGGTTTGCGCTCGGCCGCATGCTCACCGAGGTCAACGGCACGCCGACACTGCTGTCATGGAGTGGCTCGATGTTCGAGTACCTCATGCCGCAGCTGGTGATGCCCAGCTATCCGGACACGTTGCTGGACCAGACCGCACGGCACGCGGTCGAGGCACAGATCGTCTACGGCCGTACGCTGAACCTGCCATGGGGCGTATCCGAGTCCGGCTACAACGCCGTCGATGCCCGCCTGAACTACCAGTACCGGGCGTTCGGCGTGCCCGGATTGGGGCTCAAACGCGGCCTTGGGCAGGATCGGGTCATCGCGCCCTATGCCAGCATGATGGCACTGATGGTGGCGCCGGAAGCGGCCTGCCAGAACCTCCAGGCGCTGCAAGAACTGGGCTTCTGCGGGCGTTTCGGCATGTACGAGGCGATCGACTACACGCCCACCCGGGTGCCGCCGGGACAGGATCACGTCCTGTTGCGTTCGTTCATGGCCCACCATCAGGGCATGGGCCTGCTGTCGCTGGATTACCTGTTGCGCGACCAGCCGATGCAGCGCCGCTTCCTTGCCGATGTCGAGTTCCAGGCGACCTTGCTGCTGCTGCAGGAACGTATCCCGCGCGTGGGCGTGTTCCATCCCCATGAGGTCGAAGCGCTTGGCGAGCACTCGGCACTGGCCGAGCACGAGACGTCCCTGCGCGTCCTGCGCGACCCGGGTGGCCCGCGCCCGGAAGTGCAGCTGCTGTCCAACGGTCGCTACCACGGCATGCTGACCCATGCCGGCGGCGGCTACAGCCGCCACGGCGACCTGTCGCTTACCCGCTGGCGCGAGGACGGTACCACCGATGCATGGGGCACGTTCTGCTATCTGCGCGACGTGGACAGCGGCGAGTTCTGGTCTGCCGCCTACCAGCCCACCTGCGTGGCAGTGGACAATTACGAGGCGATCTTCTCTGACGCCAAGGCGGAATTCCGCGGTGTGCGCCGCGGCTGCGAGAGCCACCTGCAGGTCGCCATCTCCGCCGAGGACGACATCGAGCTCAGGCGCCTGCGCCTGACCAACCGCAGCCGTCGCCCGCGCACGGTGGAGATCACCACCTATGCCGAAGTGGTGCTGGCACCCGCCGCGGCCGACGATGCGCACCCGGCCTTCAGCAACCTCTTCGTGCAGAGCGAGATCCTGGCCGCAAAGCAGGCGGTGCTGTGCACGCGCCGGCCACGTTCGCACGACGAGGTGCCGCCGTGGATGTTCCATCTGGTGGCGGTGCACGATGCGGAGGTGGTGGCGATCTCCTATGAAACCGACCGTGCGCGCTTCCTGGGCCGTGGCAACACGCCGCGGACGCCGCAGGCATTGACCACCGATGCCGACCTGTCCGGCACCGATGGCTCGGTGCTGGACCCGATCGTGGCCATCCGCGTCCGCGTGGTGCTTGAGCCCGAGCAGACCGTACAGCTGGACATGGTGTATGGCATCGGCGCCAGTCGCGGCGGTTGCGAAGCACTGGTGGACAAATACCGTGATCGCCGCCTGGCCGACCGCGTCTTCGACCTGGCCTGGACGCACAGCCAGGTGGTGCGCCGGCAGATCAACGCAAGCCAGGCCGAGGCCTCGCTGTACGAGCGCCTGGCCAGCCACGTGCTGTATGCCGGTCCGCTGCTGCGCGCCGGTGCAGGTGTCCTGCAGCAGAACCAGCGAGGACAATCCGGGCTGTGGGGCCATGCCATCTCCGGTGACCTGCCCATCGTGCTGCTGAAGGTCACCGACGCGGACAACGTGGAACTGGTCCGGCAACTGGTGCAGGCGCATGCCTACTGGCGCCAGAAGGGCCTCAACACCGACCTGGTCATCTGGAACGACAGCAAGGCCGGCTATCGGCAGGAGCTGCAGGACCAGATTCTGGGGATGGTGGCCGCCAGTTCGGAGACCGGCCTGCTCGACCGCCCCGGCGGCATTTTCGTGCGGCCGGTGCAGAACATGACCCACGAGGACCGCATTCTGTTGCAGGCGGTGGCACGGGCGGTCATCAGCGATGAAGACGGTACGTTGGTCGCGCAGGTGGGGCGTCAGCCGTTGCCTCCGCGACGGATCCCGGCCCTGGTGCCGCAAGCGCTGCAGCAGGAGCTGGCCCTGTCGATGGAGGCGACGCCCGGGCTGCCCATCGTTGCCGACCTGGGCCCGGAGCCCGGACTGCCGCCGAGCGCCGAGCACGACGAAGAAGTGGACGACCCGTGGCCTTTCCTTCCCTACCGCGGCACCGGCCGATTCGACAACGGCGCCGGCAGTTTCAGCGAGGACGGCCGCGAGTACGTGGTGGTGGTACGCGAAGGCGCGCCGACGCCGGCGCCATGGGCCAACGTGATCGCCAACGCCCGCCTGGGCACGGTCGTCAGCGAGAGTGCGCCGGGCTACACATGGTTCGAGAATGCACACGAATTCCGCCTGACGCCCTGGCTCAATGATCCGGTGTCGGACACTGGCGGCGAAGCCTTCTACGTGCGCGACGAAGACACCGGTCGTGTCTGGTCACCGATGCCGCTGCCGCGCCGTGGCACCGGCGCGTACCGTACGCGCCATGGCTTCGGCTACACGGTCTACGAGCATGTTGAAGACGGCATCGCCAGCGAATTGTGGGTCTTCGTCGACGTCGCCGCGCCGCTGAAGTTCTCGGTCCTGCGGCTGCACAACCTGTCGGGCCGGCCACGGCGGTTGTCGGCCATCGGCTACGTTGAATGGGTGATGGGTGACCTGCGCGCGAAGTCGCGCATGCACGTACTCACCGAACGCGACCCGCAGAGCGGCGCGCTGCTGGCGCGCAACACCTACAGCACCGACTTCGGCGGCCGGATGGCCTTCTTCGACACCGATGCCGATGGCTGCGGCTGGACCTGTGACCGACTGGAGTTCATCGGCCGCAACGGCAGCCTGCACGCACCGGCGGCGCTGCGTCGCGAGCGCCTGGATTCACGGCTGGGTGCGGGCCTGGATCCCTGCGCGGCGATCCAGGTGCCGTTGCTGCTGGCTGCAGGCGACCGCAGCGAAACGACGTTCCGCCTTGGCGCCGGGCGCAACCGCAAGGAAACGCTGGCGTTGGCACGAAGCCGCCAGGGCGCCCATGAAGCCATCGATGCGCTGGACGCCGTGCGCATCCACTGGCGCAACGTGCTGGCCACGGTGCAGGTGCGCACGCCAGACCCGGCGCTGGACGCACTGGCCAATGGTTGGCTGGTCTACCAGACGCTGGGCTGCCGCTACCTGGCACGCAGTGGCTACTATCAATCAGGCGGTGCGTTCGGTTTCCGCGACCAGCTGCAGGATGCACTCGCCCTCGTGCACGCTCGCCCGGACCTGACCCGCGAGCACCTGCTGCTATGCGCTGCACACCAGTTCACCGAAGGCGATGTGATGCACTGGTGGCACCCTCCGCAAGGTCGCGGCGTGCGCACCCGCTGTTCGGACGATTACCTCTGGCTGCCGCAGGGCGCATGCCGCTACCTGGAGGTTACCGGCGACGCCAGCGTGCTGGACGAAGTGGTCGGCTACATCGAGGGGCGCGCGGTGACACCCGAAGAGGAAGGGTATTACGACATGCCCACGCCTTCGACGCAGCGCGGCACGCTGTATGCGCACTGCGTGCTCGCGCTCGAGCGCGGTTGCCGCTTGCTCGGCGAGCGCGGCCTGCCACTGATGGGCAGCGGGGATTGGAACGACGGCATGAACCGCGTCGGCGACCAGCAGCGCGGTGAAAGCGTGTGGCTCGGCTTCTTCCTGCATGACACGCTCCGCCGCTTCATCGGGCTGGCCAACGCGCATGGCGATGCACCCCGTGCAGAGTGGTGCCAACAGCAGGCCGAAAGCCTGCGCCGGAACCTGGAACAGCATGCCTGGGACGGGGCATGGTATCGCCGCGCCTGGTTCGACAACGGCGCGCCATTGGGCTCGTCACAGAACGAAGAATGCCGCATCGATTCGATTTCGCAGAGCTGGTCGGTGCTGTCAGGCGTCGCCGCGCCTGAACGTGCCTCGCAAGCGCTGGATTCGCTGTACACGCACTTGGTGCGAAAGGACGCCAAGCTGATCCAGCTGCTCGATCCGCCCTTCGACCAGACCCCGGAAGACCCCGGCTACATTCGTGGCTACGTACCGGGCGTGCGCGAGAATGGCGGCCAGTACACCCACGCGGCCGTGTGGGCGGCCATGGCATTCGCACAGCAGGGCGATGCGGTGCGTGCCTGGGAGCTGGCCGGCATGATCAACCCGCTCAGTCACACGCTGGACCCGGAGGCGATCCAGACCTACCGCGTCGAGCCCTATGTGCTGGCAGCCGACGTCTACGCCGTACCTCCGCATGTCGGGCGAGGCGGCTGGACGTGGTACACCGGCTCGGCCGGTTGGATGTATCGCCTGCTGGTCGAATCGCTGCTGGGCATACGTCGGCAGGGCGATCGTCTTTCGTTGGCACCGTGCCTGCCCGATCACTGGCCGTCATTCGAACTGAGCTACCGCTTCGGCCGCAGCTTCTACGAGTTCGTGGTGACCCGCACTGCGCAGGACCAGCCGACGCTGCACGTGGATGGCGTGCTGCAGCCGGACCTCACCGTCCTGCTGCGCGACGACGGCCATCACTACCGTGTCGCGCTTGATCTGGGTGCGGCCCCGGGATGAACGTGCGCCCTGAAATAGAGGTGCAGCTTGATGCGCTGGCCGAGATGCTGATGCACTGGTTGGCGCGGTCGCGCCATCCAGCGCAGTTCTGGCCGCAGTTTGAAACGCTGGCTGCGGAGATTCTGGACCAATGCGAGCACGCAGAAAGGGGCCAGGCGCACGCGTGCATCCAGGCCATGCTCAAAAGCCACGCGCTGGAGCTTCCATCCTGGTACGAGCGTGATGACAGCCTGCCGCCGGGGACGCCAGGAGAGTGATGGCCAGCGCCCTGCGTTACGATGCCGGGCTAAACTGACCAGAGATACGCATGCTCGTCTCCACTCGCCTGTTGCTTGCCATCGCAGCTTCCCTGCTGCCGCTTTCCGGGGCGATCGCAGCACCGTCCACGCAGCCCGCCTCCACCGCCCCGGCCAGCAGCTGCCAGGACGACGCGTCCCGCTGCCCCGCATGGATGCCCTCACAGGCCGAGATGCGCAACACCATCGCCGACCACTTCTGCGAGCTGGCTGACCAGGGGCGCATCCAGCCTCGGGTAAAGCCGTTGGTCCGCGTCGAATCCTCACCACTGAACTGTGGTGCGCTGGGAGAGCAGGCCGGCTCGAACTTTGTCTGCGGCGGTGAAATGCGCTTCGTCGGCAAGGGCGGCGAAATGGACACCATCACGTTCAGTCCCACGCTTCGCCGCGAGGAGGATGGGCGCATCGCGTTCTACGTGGGCAATGACGAGGAAGGTGAACAGGTGTGGCGGGTGCCCGCCCCGCGGGCCACCTCAGCGACATGCGCGGGGCGCTGAGCGCTGAGCGCGGCACATCTGCGCGCGCTCCGCTTCAGACCAGGTTGTGGGGGATTTCACGATCGAACCTGTTACGGGCGTCCATTTCCAAGTGAGCCATTGGCGTGTCCGGTTTTACTGGGCGGCAGGCTATCGTCCCCCTGCCGCATGACGGCCTCGATCCAGTCGACGTAGCGTGACACGCGAACGTTGTGGACCATCTGGCCATAGAAGCCCGCTTCAAGGGCATGCTCGGGTACGGCCGTGATCCAGGACCCCAGTCCCACCAATTGCCAGGTGCCGTGGTCGTTGACCACAAGCGGACCACCGCTGTCTCCACTTCCCAGTACGCCCTCAAGCGGCAGGCCCTGCGGCGGCGGATCGAACCGGTACCAGAGATACCGCTGATTGCCGCCGGTAATCGTGTTGTGGGCCCGCCGCAGGGATGTACGGTGCGGCGCATCCGGCAACTGGCCAACCGCACCGTTGCCGGTGGCGCCCTTCCCTATCAGGACGGTGACCTGCGTGACCTCTGCTGAACCCCGATACAGCGCCACGGGCGTGGCATCGGTCACTGGCGCGGCAAGCTTGATCAGCGCGATGTCATCCGAGGCCGCCAGGAAGGCATGGATCCGGGAAGGACTTCCTGTTGCCATCGCCTCCTTGCCCAGAGCCTCGGGCATCCTCCGGTAGCCGGGATGCAGGAATACGCGTTCAACGCCATACGCGTTGCCATTGATCGCGATCGTTGCTCCCATCCCTTCCATCGGCGCTGCATGCGCTGCGGTCAGCACCCAACGCGGGGCGATGAGAACGCCGTGCCCCTCTCCTGGCATGTCCGCCAGCGCCGGGAAGTCAGATCGTTCGATGCGGTACCTGCCATCGTCGACATCATCACGGATGACGATGGCCCCGGCAGCGAACGGGAGCGCGGCAAGCAGCAGAAAGAGCCAGCGATTCATCGAAAGCATTCATCCTTGGGGTCGATCGATCCAGCCTAGCCAAACGCATCGACACTGCTGATGGACGCGCGACCAATTCCCGTGGTGGCCGACGAAGGGGTGGAAAGCACGTCTGAAACCGGGGAGCGCCGAGACGTTTAGTGTTCACCGCGCAAGGCGAGCCTGGCATTCCTGCGGATCGAACAGCCCGTACGTGCGCAGGATTTCGAGGTTGGTCCGCGCCCTTGAATCCCTCTGTTCACAGCCCCGGAGCGAAGATCGGAAACCGGGAAGGGGCCCGTCCATGAGAACGTCGCGCACTTCACCGGGTGAAGTACAGGCACCCGGCCACGGCGATCGGCATCGGGTCGGCCTCGATGCGCTGGGCCACCAGTGCCATCACTTCAATGCCATCGCCCTGGGCTTCCGGTGCTGACTGGACCACCCGCATTCCTCCGGGTTCGCCCTGCGTCCCCGGCCCATCGAGGGAAAGCGATTTGGTGAGGTCTGCAGCAAGGGCTGCATCGAAGACAGCCACCACGGAACTGCGCGACAGTATCAGCCGCGTGGACGGATGACCGAAGACCAGAGCCGGTGCTGGAAGCTTCATTTCCGCGACAACGCCGGGCATGTCGCCCAGTGCATTGCTGTAACCCCCACCCTTGCCGGCGATCGGCTGCCAGCCACCCGATGGCTTCCCGCGGGTTGCGATGTCACGCAATTGATGGGCCAACGCCCGGAATGCGGTGCGATCCGCCTTGCAGGACACAAGCGCCAGCGCCTGATCAATTTCATCCTGCCTGGGAACGGTGCTGCGGATCGATTCTGCTGCCGGGGCGTTCGGCGCAATGACAAGCCCCAAGCCTGCGAGCAGTAGAATCCTGTTCAACGTACGGGTGATCAATGCGCAATGCTCCTGCCTGGGGTGCCAACACTGTTCGGCACCACACCGGACAGCTGGGAAACACCCTCTCTATCGGGAAACATCATTACCAGCGAGAGCTTCCCGCGCGGCGATTTTTTCGACCAGCGCATCGATCGCAGCCTCCATGGCGCGCGCCGTCTGGTCGCCGCTCTGGTTGGTGATGATGAAGATGCCAAGATCGTACTTGGGCACGATGTAGATGTAGCACTGCGACCGCGGTACGCCACCATGATGCGCATGGTAGACGCCCTTCAGCCGGTCACCGGAAACGATGTTCCAGAAGTAGCCGATGCTGAACTCCGAATCGAACGTGACCAGAGGGCGATGCGACTCCTTTACCACCGGCCCGTTGGCCAGCTGGAACCTTAGGTACTTCACCATTTCCGGGACAGTTGCCTTCACGTTCCCGGAGGCGCCCCACGGCAGCTGTGGCATCGGCGTGGTCGGCATCGGGTTGTCGCTGTGATAGCCGACCGCAAGCCGGGGCGCTTCGCTGTCGCTGAGTCTGATTCTGAGACCCGTCATCGCCGCGGAATCGCCAAGGAATCCGCGTAACAGCGACTCGTAGTCGCTGTTGTAGACGGTTTCCAGGATATGCGCTGTCAGTTCCGTTCCGGCACTGGAGTAGGCGTAGTCTTTGCCGGGTGCCCGGTCAATCTCGACGGCGTGCAGATCCTTGAAGAAGTCAGCCTTGCCGTAGTGCGCATAGAGGGTGTTGAGTTCGCTGGGCGTACGATGATCGGTGAAGTCCTCCAACACCGTGTTCGCACGTTCCGGCAGCATGTTCGGCAGGCCGCTGGTGTGCGACAGCAGATGGCGGATGCGGATGGGCTCGCCCTTGTACTGCAGGTTCGGATAGTCCCCCTGCAGGTACTGCCGGACGTCGTCGTCCAGGCTGACCTTGTGTTCCAGAACGGCATTGGCCATCAGGGTGCCGGCCAGGGTCTTGCTCAACGAACCGATCTCGTAGAGGGTCGCATCGGTTGGAGGGCCAGGCTTGCCGGTTTCCATGTCGCCGCGATGACGGACGAATTCCTCGCCCCGGTACACGACGCCGATCGAGGTCGAATGAAGTAGCGGCCGCTGGATCAGCGTCGCGGCAACTTCGTCGATCTCCGCCCCGAGATCCTTCGTTGCCGCCTTCTCGCTGGCGCAGCCTGCCGCCAACAACGCCGCGGATACGACCACGCTGCCGAGCCATCGCCTGTTTCGAACAGTCATCGGATTCGCATGCATGCGTAGGCGCTTGAAGGGAGGTGGGAAAAGGGCTCTTAAGATACCCGATGGCAGGGGCTCGATTGCCGATGGATGCCGAGCCTCGCCCGGGTCGAGCTCCCCTGCCCGATGCACGCCCGTCGCTGAACGCTGCCAGCATCTCCACGCAATCTCCATCGCTCCTCCATGTTCCCTCCAAAGGACTGCAGATACTGGCAGCGATCAGGGGAAATGCCTCCATCCATCCCCTGCCCCATCCTCGATCTGCCCAGGTCCCCATGAAGCCCCCACACGATCCGGCCGTCGCAGCCGGCAGCATCGGCCAGCAGAATGCGGCCGCCACCCTGAAAGCCATCCTGCGCACCTACCCCTGGCAGCTCACCGGCACCTTTTCGCTGGTGGCGCTGGAGAATGCGCTGCTGCTGGCCTATCCGCTGTTCGCCGGCTTCGCGGTGGACGCGATCATCCGTGGCAACGTCGGCCATGCCATTCCCTACGCCGGCGTGGTGCTGCTGTTCTGGCTGGTAGGCGCCGCCCGCCGTGCGGTCGATACACGCACCTTCACCCGTATCTACGCCGATCTGGCCGTAAACGTGGTGCAGGCGCAGCGGCGCCTTGGCCAGGCCACCTCCACCTCGGCGGCGCGCGTGGTACTGGCCCGCGAGTTCGTCGACTTCTTCGAGAAGCACGTGCCGATCATCGCCACTGCGCTCGTTTCCATGTTCGGCGCGGCGGCGATGCTGCTGGCAATCGAACCCCTGGTTGGGGCCGCCAGCCTCATCGCCCTGCTCGGTGCGCTGGTGTTGCTGCCCTCGTTCGCTCGCCGCAACGAGCAGTTGCACGGCCGCCTGAACAACCGGCTGGAGCATGAAATCCGGCTGGTCGACCGGGTCGGCCCGTCGGTACTGCGCCGCCACTACCGCACCCTGTCGCGACTGCGCATCCTGCTGTCCGATCGCGAGGCTGGTGCCTTCGTGGTGGTCGGCGCGGCTGCTGCGGTGCTGTTTGCCTTGACCATCGGCCGCCTCGCCACGACCGATGGCGTGACCCCTGGCCACGTCTATGCGGTGATGACCTACCTGTGGACCTTTGTCGGCAGCCTGGACGATGCACCGTCGATGGTCGACCAGCTGGCAAGGCTGAAGGACATCGGCCGCCGGGTGAGCCCGGGAATGGAGGATGCGGAGAACAACGTCCACCCCGGGCCATGAACCACCGCCGGCTGTCTAGGCGATTGTCTCCATTGCTGCGGGCAGAGCGACAACCGAGCCGCCCAGCACTTGCCAGACACCGGCCGTCTTGCCCCAGAAGCGGCAGTACCTGAAGCGGCCAGAGAAGGCTGCGCCATCGAAGGTTCCGGCCAGGGCCGCAGTGGTGAGTGCAACAGCGGTTTGATCATGCAGGGCAATCTCCACCGATTGCCATTCGGCCATGCTCAGCTTCTGGCGCCCTGAACGATGCAGGGCCAGATCATCCTGCTTGCCAAACACATCGCCCGAAAGCCCCACAAAGATCAGGGCGTCTGCAATCAGGCCATCCAGCGCGGTCACGTCGCTGGTGAGCATCGCGATGCGCAGCGCTTCTTCGAGCTGCCGTATTTCAGTGTCCATGCCGGCTCCATGGTAGTTGGGCGATTGCTGCGTCAGTGACAACCTGCCATCACTGCCGATGGGCTTCGGGCGCCAAGGTATGGATCACCCTGCCCTGCGCGTCCAGGAACTCGATGGCCCCGTAGCCTTCCGGCGTTACGGTCAGGCGCAGCCTGGCGCGGTCCTGTTGATCGTTCAGCGCGATGGCGGGGGTGCCATCGGCTGCCACCGCCATCTCGATGCGTGTTGGCGTCTGCACCCCCGGAATCAGGCGATTGTCCAGCCGCGGCTCGCGAATCAGCGGCGGCGCCTGGTTGATCGAGAACCGCACGTCGCCGTCGGGCGACACGCGCCAGCCAATTGCATCCATGGCCGGGTGGTCAAGCGCCAGTACGGCCATGCCGCCCTCGACGTCTGCGGTTCCGAAGCCACCGCGCTCGCTGCCCTTGTGGTCGTACAGCACCATGCCCGCCACATTGAAGGCTCGCTTGTACTGGATGCCATCGATGATGGGCGGTGGCGTCTGGCCCGAGAGCGTCATCCGGATCACTCCGTTCTCGTCGACGATATCGATCCGCCGCGCCGTGATGCGTTCTTTGTCGGGAGCATCCACGCGGGTCTGCGGCGAGGTGCTGACGATAACCTTCTGCAGCTGCCCGACCGAGGGGCGTTTGGGGCTGGTGGTTTCCGCCGCTAGGGCGGCCATGGAAAAAGAAGAAAACGCGATGGCGGTTGCAATGCAGTGTGCTCGATTCATGGGTTCTCCCAGGGCCAGGAATGATTCACGCGCGGATACGGGACTACGCCGGCCATGTCAGCCACGCGCCCGGCTCGACGACCTGCACGGCCACGGCACGGTCACCGGCTGCCTTGCGAAGCCGCCCGAGCGGGTCGTCCACTTCCGCATAGTTGTCCATTCCGCTGATGCCATAGTGAATGGGCACCAGCGTGCGTGCGCCGAGGATTGCCGCCGCTGCCACCGCCTGCTCCGGCGTCAGTACGCCAGGCTGGCCACTTACGGGCTCGCGCCAGCCGAACGTGGCGCCATTGATGGGGAGGAAGGCCGCATCGAACGGTCCGAACTGGCGCCCGATACGCCACCAATGGCCGTGCCATTGGGTGTCGCCGCCATGGAAGATGCGTCGGCCGCCCGCTGCTACCACCCAGGAAACCTGCGTATCGCCGTAGCCGTCCGATGCCGGTACCGGCGTTGCAGTGAAGTCGCCCAGCAATTGGGGCTCCCACAGCGCGCTCGGCCGTGCACGTGCGGCTGCGGGTAGCGGCATGGGCTGCAGGCCGGCTGGATATGCGAGTGTTCCCCCTTTGCTGAGCGCCGCCGCAACCGCATCTGCATCGAAGTGATCGGAGTGGGTGTGGGTGACCAGCACGTGGCTTTCGCCCAGCACATCGTTCACCGGCACCAGCCGGTCCGGCAATGCCTTGCCCCACGTTGCGGGATTCACCAGCGGATCAATCAGCAGCGTGCTCTCCGGCAACTGCAGCCGCACCCCGGCCCACGCCAATCGCTGGGCCCGCAGGCTGCGCATCTCCGCCGGTGGCGCAGCGGAACCAGCAGGGACCAGCGCAGCAGCGGCCACACCGGCGCAACGGGCAAGGAAGCGTCTGCGACTGCCCAGCGCCGGTGCGTTGACGGCATCGTGTTTCATGCGGCCTGCTCCCTTGCTGCCAGCGCAGCGTCCAGGGAGAAGATCGACTGCGCGACGATCGCCGTGAGATTGTGTCCATGCCATTCTCGTTCGAATGCCGTCGGCGTTACCCCCGACGCGATGCAATCCTCCAGTCTGATGGCTGCCATCAGCGCCGTGGTCTCCGTCGGCGCAGTTCGCAGCCGGATATCCACGACGATCTCCTGCATCCGCTGCAGGTAGTGGAGTGCATTGCCCAGCACCGCCGCATCGAAGACCCCGATATGCCCGCCGACCACCCTGCTGCGCCCGAACTGCTGGATACGGCCGATGGCGGCGCGCTGCAGCGCCGGGTCCGACCGGGAGAGATAGACGATGTTGCCGACGATGTTGTCGCCCACGCAGACCAGATCGGCGCTCGGCACATCCACGCTCATGTGGTCCATCGTCTTGCCGGGGTTGTACAGGAAGCGCAGCTGGTGGCGCCCCCAGCGCATGGCGAGATTGTCGAACACGATATCGGGATCGCGGTAGCGTGATGCCACCGGTTGGTTCTGCGAAAGAAAGGCATGCCGGTGATGGCGGTGCGCCAGGGTCAGCGCCTCCGGAAACAGCGTCATGCCACAGATGTGGTCGCTCATGAAATGGGTGGCGGCAACCAGTCGTACCCTCTTGCCCATCTGCCCGTGCAGTACGTCCCGCAACCAGGCGGCATCCTCCTCGCTGCCCAACGCGTCCACCAGCAGCACCTGGTCTCCGTTGACGAAGGCGGTAGCGACCGATTCAACCTGGTCACCGACGAACATCAGCACATCTGGGGCAAGCTCCTGAATTCGCACGGCGGGCTTTCCGGGTGGGAGGATCGGCATCATCACCAACTCATGCGGCACCCGGCAAACGAGTAGTTCTACGCTTCGCGTTAGAAAAATTCATGCGCTACGATGACAGGGCCCCTGCTTTGGATGGTGCCCGTGAAAGCCCGCCCCACTGCCCCACTGAATGCGCTGCGCACGTTCGAAGCGGCTGCCCGCCACCTCAGCTTCAATCAGGCGGCGCGCGAACTGTTCGTCACCCCGGCTGCGGTCAGCCATCAGGTCAAACACCTCGAGGCCTATCTGGGCGTAAGCCTGTTCCAGCGCAATCACCGCGCCGTGGCGCTCACATCAGACGGCGCGGCGCTGGCAACAACGGTCGGCGATCTACTTGGGCAGCTGGACCTGGCGTTGGAGCGCGCCAGGACGCGCGCACCACACGAGCTGCGGGTGACAACCATGGAGTCGTTCGCCGCGAAATGGCTGGCCCCAAGGCTGCACCGCTTTCACCATGCGCACCCCAATGTCCGGGTGCGCATCGACACCGGCAATGAACACGCCGACTTTCTGCGCGGAGGATTCGATGTCGGCATCCGCTACGGTGCAGGCAACTACACCGGCGTGCGTGCTGAGCTGCTGTTGAAGGCGCCGGTATTCCCTGTGTGCTCGCCCGCGCTGCTGGCCGGCACTGCTGGCCGGCTGCAGCGGTCTGATGATCTGCGCCACTGCACGTTGTTGCACGATGAAAGTGCCACGGACCGCCCCGGCGTGCCGGCGTGGTCACACTGGCTGGAGGCCGCCGGCGCCATCAACGTCAATGCCAGCGCCGGGCCGGTCTTCCCCAGCATCTATCTTGCGCAGGAAGCGGCGGTGGCCGGCCATGGCGTGGCGCTCGGCGTGGCGCCGCTGGTGGAAGACGATCTCCGCCAAGGCAGGCTGGTGAAACCCTTCAGCCTGGAGCTGGAGAACCGTTACGCATTCTGGTTGATCCGTCGCGAGAGGGCTCAGGACCGCCCCGATGTGCAGGCGTTCTGCCAATGGCTGGGTGAGGAGTGCAGTGATCGGCCATGACAGGCCCATGCGTGTCATGACGGTTCATCGGCAACAGGTGAGCGGGTCGTGTGCGCATCGCCTGCACGCATCCGGTAGTGCTCCACCCACTCCATGGTCGGTGCGATACCGCCGAAGGGAAACAGATGCGGGCTGACCTGCCCATGGGCTTCGGTCAAGCCCTCTGCCAGGCGGTCCACGAACACGTCCGGCCCGGCTCTTCCCAGCAGGCGGCCGATGGAGATGCCGTAGCGGGACAGCATCGAGGTGCTTGCAGCGACGCCGCACATGGCCGCATAGCGTACAAGCCGCGCGATGCTGGCCGGCCCGGGAACGCCCACCAGCACCGGATGGGTGATGCCACGGGCGCGCAGTTCATTCAACCAGGCCAGAACGATATCGGCGTCGAATGCGAACTGGGTGATGACCAGCGGTGCCATGCCTCGCTCTTCGATACGCTGGCACTTGTTTTCAAGCACGCGCCACCTCTCGGCGCTGGTCATCACCGGATGGCCTTGCGGATGCCCGCCCACCCCTACGACCTTGATGCCGGTGCGCTCGAGAATGCCGCTCTCGATGATCGATGTGCTGTCGGCGAACGGCCCGGCAGGCGTGGCAAGATCGCCTGCGATCACGAAACAGCGGTCAATGCCAGCGTCGATGACGGCACGCTCGATGAAGTGCTCCAGCGCCGCCCGCGAGCCGATGCGGCGTGCGGAAAGGTGCGGCATCGGCTCGAACCCCAGTTCGCGCACCCTGCGTGCCGCCGCCAGACGCGCAGCATCGTCCTCGCTCGGCAGGTAGGGAATGGAAATCGTCGTCCCCCGTGCAATGCGGGCGGCTTCGGCGCGCAGCGCAGGCATGGCCTTGGCACTGACTTCCAATGAGAAGGCGTTGACGAAGGTCTGCGCCAATGGCTCCATGCGGCCAACGCCTGCTGACATCAGCCGGCACCACGCAGGTTGCCGGCGCTTGTGGAGCTGTTCCGTGCCAGTTCGACAAACGCCTGCAGGTAATCGATACCGGTATCGGCCTCACGCGCGCCCAGGTAGATCTGCTTGGGAATGCCTTTCGCACCCAGACGCACCGGTACCACGTCCATGCGGGCTGCATATTCCTCCACCAGCCAACGCGGCATGGCGGCGACGCCGCGACCGCTGGCCACCATCTGCATCATGATGTCGGTGGTTTCGATGGCCTTGTGACGCCGGGGCGTGACCCCGGCAGGCAGCAGGAACTGGTTGTAGATATCCAGCCGCTCGAACGGCACCGGATAGCTGATGAGTACTTCCTGGCTGAGCTGGCGGGGCTTGACGTGCTCGACCGACGCCAGCGCATGGCCCTTGGCCACCACCAGCACCTGCTCGTAATCGAAGACGGGGACGAACTTCAGGCCCGGCTTCAGCAACGGGTCGGGCGTGACCAGCAGGTCGATCTCATAGCCGAACAGGGCGCCGATGCCGCCGAACTGGAACTTCTGCTTGACGTCCACATCGACGTCGGGCCAGCTGGCCAGATAGGGCGAGACGATCTTCAGCAGCCACTGGTAGCAGGGGTGGCATTCCATGCCGATGCGCAGCGCGCCACGCTCGCCCTGCGCGAACTGGCCCAGCCGTTCCTCGGCCAGGTCCAGCTGCGGCAGCACCCGGTTGGCCACCGCCAGCAGGTACTGGCCCGCCTGGGTCAGGCGCAGGCTGCGGCCTTCGCGCAACCAGACGTTGGTGCCCAACTGCTGCTCCAGCTTCTTCATGCTGTGGCTCAGGGCTGACTGGGTCAAGTTCAGCACGCCGGCGGCGGCGGTCAGCGAGCCTTGCTGTTCGACCTGCTGCACGATGCTGAGATGGATCCGCTCCAACATGACGATGAATCTCACTCATGGATTGGTGAAGTAATACCATTTTACGTCATGGGAAGGGCTGGCTAGCATCGGCTCATGCCTTCGGATCCCTGCCAGCGCGGCTACCCAGCCGGCACGCAGGACTGCGCCCCTGCAGGTCACCCCGAAGCAGCCCCTCCCCTGCTGAAGCGAAGAGATGACCCGCCCCCTCCGTATCGTCGCCGTTTCCGGCGGGCTGCAGCGCCCCTCAAGGGCCGCGACCCTGGCCGAGCACCTGCTGGACCTGATCGGCGAAGGCGTCCCCTGCGATCAGCACCTGATTGAACTGGGTGAACTGGCGCCACAACTGGCCGGTGCGCTCCGGCGCTCGCAGTTGCCCGAAACCGTGGAGCGGCAGTTGGCCGCTGTCGAGCGGGCCGATGTGCTGGTGGTGGTTACGCCGGTCTACCGCGGTTCGTACACCGGCCTGTTCAAGCACTTCTTCGATTTCATCGACCAGGACGCGCTGGTCGATACCCCGATCCTGCTGGCCGCCACTGGCGGCAGCGAACGCCACGCGCTGGTGATCGACCACCAGCTGCGACCGCTTTTCAGCTTCTTCCAGGCGCGAACCCTGCCCTTGGGTGTCTACGCAACCGACAAGGATTTCGCAGACGGCTGCGTGCAGAACGAGGCCCTGATGCAGCGGGCGCGGCTGGCAGTGCAGCGAGCGATGCCCCTGCTTGCCCTCTCCCATCGTGCAGCACCTGCCGTTACCGAGGCCGCTGCAGTCCTCTGAATGCCGAATGCCAGCGACCTGCATTCGGATGTCACCCCCGCAACCCGGAACGCCGCCCATGACGACCGAGAACTTCACCTTCAGCATCACCCGTATTCCTTTCAACGAGGACTACCAGCCCGCTGACGGCACGCGAATCACCACCAACTTCGCCAACCTGGCCCGCGGCGAATCCCGCCAGGAAAACCTGCGCAACACGCTCGGCATGATCAACAACCGCTTCAACGATCTGGCGCACTGGGACAACCCCAGCGCGGATCGCTACGCGGTCGAGCTGGACATCATCTCGGTGGAGATGCACATCGATGGCAGCGACGGCAGCGATACGTTCCCGTTGATCGAGGTGCTGCGGCCGACCATCGTCGACACGCGTACCGGCATGCGTACAGAAGGCATCGTCGGCAACAATTTCTCCTCCTACGTCCGCGACTACGATTTCAGCGTCGTGCTGCCCGCCAGCAACGAAGGCAAGGCCACCTTCGGCATTCCCGAGGACTTCGGCGATCTTCATGGCAAGCTGTTCAAGCACTTCCTGGCGTCCGACGCCTACCGTGCGCACTTCAGCAAGCCGCCGGTGATCTGCATCAGCGTGTCCAGCAGCAAGACCTACCATCGCACCGAGAACCACCATCCCATCCTGGGCGTCGAGTATCGGCAAGGCGAGTTCTCCCCCACCGACCAGTACTTCGACAAGATGGGGCTGCAGGTGCGCTACTTCATGCCGCCAGGCAGCGTCGCGCCACTGGCGTTCTACTTCCAGGGTGACCTGCTGGGCGACTACTCGAACCTGGAACTGATCGGCACCATCAGCACGATGGAGGCCTTCCAGAAGATCTACCGCCCCGAGATCTACAACGCCAATTCCGTAGCGGGCAAGGTCTACCAGCCCAGCCTGAAGCACCAGGACTATTCGTCCACCCGCATCGTCTACGATCGCGAAGAACGCAGCCAGCTGGCGGTCAAGCAAGGCCGGTTCACCGAAGAACACTTCATCAAGCCGTACCGCGCCGTGCTTGAGCAGTGGGCCGCCCGCTGATCCACCGCTTTTCCATTCGCCCCTCAGGACACAAGACGCAATGTCGACGAAGAAACTGCTCCCCACCTCCACCGCAGGCAGCCTGCCCAAGCCCTCCTGGCTGGCCGAGCCCGAAAAGCTCTGGTCGCCCTGGAAGCTGCAGGATGACGGCCTGACTGAAGGCAAGCAGGATGCCCTGCGCCTGTCCCTGCAGGAGCAGCAGCATGCCGGCATCGACATCGTCAGTGACGGCGAACAGACACGGCAGCATTTCGTCACCACCTTCATCGAACACCTCAGTGGCGTCGATTTCCAGAAGCGTGAAACCGTCCGCATCCGCGACCGCTACGACGCCAGTGTGCCCACCGTGGTGAGCGCTGTCAGCCGCCCGAAGCCGGTGTTTGTGGAAGATGCGAAGTTCCTGCGCAGGCACACCACGCAGCCGATCAAGTGGGCGCTGCCGGGCCCGATGACCATGATCGACACGCTCTACGATGCGCACTACAAGAGCCGCGAAAAGCTGGCATGGGAGTTCGCCGGGATCCTCAACCAGGAAGCCAGGGAACTGGAGGCGGCCGGCGTCGACATCATCCAGTTCGACGAGCCTGCCTTCAACGTGTTCTTCGACGAAGTGAACGATTGGGGTGTCGCCGCACTGGAGCGCGCGGTCGAAGGGCTCAAGTGCGAAACCGCGGTGCATATCTGCTATGGCTACGGCATCAAGGCCAACACCGACTGGAAGCAGACGCTGGGTTCGGAATGGCGCCAGTATGAAGAGTCGTTCCCGAAGCTGCAGACGTCCAGCATCGACATCATCTCGCTGGAGTGCCACAACTCGCACGTGCCGATTGACCTGATCGAGCTGGTGCGCGGCAAGAAGGTGATGGTCGGTGCCATCGATGTGGCTTCCAGCACGGTCGAAACGCCGGAAGAGGTGGCCAACACGCTGCGCCAGGCACTGCAGTTCGTGGATGCTGACAAGCTTTACCCCAGCACCAACTGCGGCATGGCGCCGCTGTCGCGTGACGTGGCACGAGGCAAGCTGCGCGCGCTCAGCGCAGGCGCACAGATCATCCGCGACGAGATTCTGGCCCGCGGCTGAGCACGAGTGCGCATGCGGGCGGACACGTTTGGATGGATGAGGCAAAGGCCGCGCGCCAGTGCGGGAGCCCACCGCTCCCACACTGGCGCCGCCTCCCCTACTCCTGCGCCCGAAACTCAGCGCTGCTGATCCTTCAGGAACAGCCAGGTAATCAACGTGGCATCCGGGCCCTTGGGGTCGGTGAACGGCAACCCGGACTGGCTGCCGCTCCAGGCATGCCCCATCCCCTGCACCACGTAATGCTGGACCAGCGTCCTGCCGCCATAGGTGTAAGAGTCAACCGTGTAGGCACGCCCACCCGGCACCTGGCCGTGGAAGGTGCTGGTCGGCACGTACTTCACCGAGTCGTTGTCCACGCCATCGTCAGCCAGGTCGTTGGTCTGCAGGAACTGGCGCACGGCCTGCTGCCCGTTGATCGGGTTCACCGTGGCGTCGGCGGTGCCATGGAAGACCAGCACCGGGATCGGCCGCGGCGACGGCGAGCCCGAGCACTGCCAGGCCAGCCGCCCGTTGCTGTCCGGTGAGTAGATGCTGCCGGCCAACAGCGCATAGGCGCTTCCGGAAATCGTGGTCGCGCCCTTGTACATGCCGCCGGAGTGGATCGCGCCCGCCGCGAACACATCCGAATAACAGGCCAGCATGATCGAAGTCATCGCCCCGCCGGCGGAAATGCCGGTGACGTACACCCGGTGCGGATCGATGCTGTAGCCCGCTTTCACCTTGTCCACGATGCCGGCCAGGATGGAGGCTTCGCCACTGTCGCGCGCCTGGTTGATCGGCAGTTGCCAGTTCCAGCAGCGTGCGGGGTTCGAGGTTACGTTCTGCCGCGGGTAGACCACGATGAAGCCTTCGGTGTCGGCCACCTCGTTGAAGCCGGAGGCCTCGCCCATCAGGTTCGGCCCGGTCACGCAGCCGTGCAGCACCAGCAACAGGGGCAGTGGCCGCGTTTCGTCGTAGCCGGCCGGCACCCACACCTGGTACTCGCGGGCACCGAACAGATTGCCGTACAGGCCAACGTCCCAATGCCCGGGTGGGTCTGCCGCAGAGGCGGCGCCCGTGGTGGCCAGCCAGGTGCACAGCAGCAGCATCAGCGCCTTGATTGAATCGATTCCAGATTTCATGACCAGATCCTCATGCGTGAGTCGTGGATGAAGTGGTACCGGAAATCCTCGTGGACCGACCTTCCAGAGGGTGCTGCGACGCCGCTGTCAAACCCAGCCGGTGGCGTAGTAGATGCCGATCACCACGAACACCGCGAGGGTCTTGATGATGGTCACTGCGAAAATGTCCTTGTAGGCCTGCCGATGGGTCAGCCCGGTGACCATCAGCAGGGTGATGACTGCACCGTTGTGCGGCAGGCTGTCCATGCCGCCCGATGCCATCGCGGCGACACGATGCAGCACCTCCATCGGGATGCCGGCAGCCTGTGCGTTGGCGATGAAGGTCTCCGACATTGCCGCCAGGGCGATGCTCATGCCGCCCGATGCAGAGCCGGTGACACCGGCCAGACCGGTTACGGTGACCGCTTCATGCAGCAGGGGGTCCTTGATCGCCCCCAGCGCGTTGGCCACCACCATGAAGCCGGGCAACGCGGCGATGACCGCGCCGAAGCCATATTCCGAGGCGGTGTTCATGGCTGCCAGCACGGCACCCCCGATCGCCGCCTTGGTGCCTTCGGCAAACTGGGTGACCACCGGGCGCCAGGCCAGCGCCAGCACCGACAGGATGCCAACCAGCAGCGCCCCCAGCACGGCCCAGATTGCGGTGATCTTCGCCACGCCCTGCACCACCGGCGCGGCGCTGCCCATGATCGACGGGACGAAGCTGTGCTCCGCACCGTACCAGTGCGGTATGCCCAGGGTGAACAGCTTGTTGGACACAAACACCAGCAGCAGCGGCAGCACGGCAATGGCCGCGTGTGCCAGATGCGTGCCTGCGAACGGTGCCGGCTCGTTCACCAGGGTGGCCGGGTCTCCGTAGCCCTCGCCACTGCGCACCGCCGCGCGACGGCGCCACTCCAGGTAGGCCATGCCCACCGCAAGCACGAACACACTGCCCAGCGTACCCAGCACCGGAGCCGCCCAGGTATCGGTGCCGAAGAACGTGGTCGGGATGATGTTCTGGATCTGCGGCGTGCCCGGCAATGCGTCCATGGTGAAGCTGAAGCCGCCCACCCCCAGCGTGGCCGGAATCAGGCGCTTGGGGATGTTGCTCTGGCGGAACATCTCGGCCGCGAACGGATAGACCGCGAATACCACCACGAACAATGACACGCCGCCGTAGGTGAGCAGGCCCGACACCAGCACGATCGACAGCATCGCCCGCTGCGGTCCGAACAAGCGGATCGCCGCACCCACGATCGAGCGGGAGAAGCCGGACAGTTCGATCAGCTTGCCGAACACCGCGCCCAGCAGGAACACCGGAAAGTAGAGCTTGAGGAAGCCAACCATCTTGTCCATGAACAAGCCGGTGAACATCGGTGCCACCAGCGAGGGATCGGTGAGCAGCACTGCGCCAAGCGCGGCGATGGGCGCGAACAGGATCACGCTGTAACCGCGGTAGGCCACCAGGATGAGGAAGGCCAGCGCTGCAAGTACGATCAGTAACGACATACGGCGCTTCCGGGTGGGGACGCGCCCAGTATCCGGATCTGGCGACCGCTGCCGACTGGACCTAGGTCCACTCGCCGGTGCGCAACCGCGCCGCTAGCCTAGCGTCCATGGGTGGCAATGGGCCATTCGCCGCGTACATGCCTTGGGGGAGGACCGAATGAAACGGAATTGCTTGAGCCTGATGATCGGCACACTGCTGGCCACCGGGCCGGTTCTGGCGCAGGACGCACCGCAGGGCGCGCCGGCAGCCGCCCGCACCGCTTCGGCCACCAACCTGGACAGCATCACGGTGACCGCACGCAAGCGCGAGGAAACCCTGCAGGAGGTGCCGGTTGCCGTCACCGCCTTTACGTCCGAAGCCCTGGACAAGATGAACGTCCAGGACATCAGCGACCTTGATGGACAGGTCCCCAACCTGACCATCTACGCGGCGCGCGGCGCCAGCAGCACGGTCACCGCCTACATCCGCGGTGTTGGCCAGTCCGACCCTACCTGGGGCGCTGACCCGGGCGTGGGCATCTACCTGGACGACGTCTACATCGCCCGTCCGCAGGGTGCGTTGCTGGACGTGTTCGACGTCTCGCGCATCGAGGTGCTGCGCGGTCCGCAGGGCACGCTGTACGGCAAGAACACCATTGGCGGTGCCATCAAGTACATTTCGCGCGGCCTGCCTACCCAGACCGAAGGCTTCGCCCAGATCACCGTGGGCAACTACAGCCAGCTGGACGCCAAGGCGGCGATCGGCGGCCCGATCGGCGGGGCCGACAGCGGCCTGCGCGCGCGCGTGGCGGTGGCCAGCATGAATCGTGACGGCTTCGGCGAGAACACCTTCACCGACCAGCCGGTCAGTGACAAGCAGATCAATGCTGCACGCTTCAACCTGGGTGCGTATGCGGGCGACGACTTCGACGTGCAGTTCGCATTGGACTGGATCGACGACCAGTCCGGCATGCGTGGCTCGAAGATGCTGGCACCCAACCCGTTCGTGCGCGCCTACCCGCCGATGGATGACCGCTACGACATCCGCTCGGGCATGCGCAACCTCAACAGCGTGGAGACCAAGGGCGCCTCGGCCACGGTGAACTGGCGGCCCAGCGAAGACGTTGCATTGAAGTACGTGGTGGCCAAGCGCGAGTCGGACAGCGACGCGAACATCGACTTCGACAGCACGCCGGTCAAGCTGGCCGATGTAGGTGGCACTTACCATGACGACCAGGTCAGCAACGAGGTGCAGCTGAACTACGATGCCGGCGGCCGCGTGCGCGGCGTGGTGGGCCTGTACCAGTTCAGTGGCGAGGCCGGTGGACAGATCCGCAACAACTTCTTCAACCTGCAGTTCGGCGACACCCGTGGCAAGGTGCTCACCGACAGCATCGCGCTGTACGCCGACTGGACGTTCGACCTGACCAGCAAGCTGAAGCTGGACGTCGGCGCCCGCTACACCGACGAGGACAAGCGCGCGATCGTGCTCAACCGCTTCTACTCCGATGCGACGTTCACCCGTCCGATCGCGGTCGCCGCCGATTTCGACAAGAAGACCAATTTCAAGAACATCTCGCCCAAGGTGTCGCTGGACTACCAGATCACCCCGGACATCATGGTCTACGGCCTGGCTACGCGTGGCTTCAAGTCCGGCGGCTACAACATCCGCGCCAATGCCGTTGCCGTGCCACGCTCGGCCGAGCCGTTCGATGACGAGACGGTCGACAGCTTCGAGATCGGCAGCAAGATGGCCTTCCTCGACCAGCGCCTGTTCCTGAACCTGTCGGCGTTCCACAACAAGTACAAGGACATCCAGCTGTCGGTGTTCACCGGCATCGATACCAACGGCGACGGTGTCGACGATGCCTTCTTCGGCGATTTCACCAATGCCGGCGCCGGCACCATCAACGGCCTGGAAATCGAGTACCAGTACCTGCCCAGCCAGCACTGGCTGATCTCCGGCAACCTGGCCTGGCTGGATGCCAAGTATGACGAGTACTTGGACCGCGGCGTCAACGTGGCCAAGCAGATGAAGTTCACCAACGCACCGGACTTCTCGGGCGCGTTGAACGTGGAGTACCGCACCGACCTGGCCAATGGCAGCAACCTGTCCGCACGGGTGAGCTACAGCTACCAGAGTGAAGTGTGGCCGACCACCGATCTGAGCCCGGTGATCCGCCAGGACGGCTACGGGCTGGTCAATGCCAGCGTGACCTGGAAGCTTGACGACGCCTGGACCTTCTCGCTGCAGGGTACCAACCTGGCCGACAAGGAATACCGCACCACCGGTTACAACATTCCGGCGGTTGGCACGCTGATTGGTTTCTATGGGCCGCCGCGCCAATATAGCCTCAGCGTCCGTTACGATTTCTAGGAAGCTTCTGCATGACACCGTCTTACGATGATCTGTACTGGAAAAGTGACGATGGCCTGCGCCTGCATGCGCGTGACCATGCTCCTGCAGGCGCGCAGCCGGCGCGCGGCACCGTGGTCTGCATCCCCGGCCTGACCCGCAATGGCGCCGACTTCGATGCGCTGGCCGCATCGCTGACTGCTGCGGGTTGGCGGGTGATCGCGGTTGACCTGCGAGGACGCGCAGGTTCGGAACGCGCATCGGACCCGTCCAGCTACAACCCGCGCACCTATGCCGACGACATGGTGGCGCTGCTGCGGTCGCAGAACATCGACAAGGCGGTATTCGTCGGCACCTCGCTGGGGGTGCTGGTCACCATCACCCTGGCCTCGCGTGCGCCCGGGCTGATCGCCGCGGCAGTTCTGAACGATGCCGGCCCCAAGGTGCCGCGCGAAGCGCTGGCGCGGATCGGCAAGTACGCCGGCAAGCCCGTGCCACCGATGGACCTGGCACAGGCCACGACCTATGTGGAATCCATCGGCAAGGCCGCGTTCCCGCGCTTCACCGCCGACGACTGGCGGGCGATGGCCGTACGCACGTTCCGCCAGCGCAGCGATGGCCTGCTGGAACTGGACTACGACCCGGCGGTGATCCGCACCACGCGGCCGTGGCTGCTGTGGCTGCTGCGCCCGGTGCTGTGGCGCGCCGTGCGTGGGCTGACCGCACGCGTGCCAGTGCTGGTGGTCCGCGGAGCGCTGTCGGACATCCTGCCTGCCGATGTCGCGCAGCAGATGGCAGCTACGTCGCCCAACGCCCGCCTCGTTGAGGTACCGGAGGTAGGCCATGCACCGATGCTGTCCGAGCCCGAGGCGCGTGACGCGATCCTGGCATTGCTGGAGCGCGTGCGATGAGTTCCGGCGTGTCGAGGGATGCGCTGCCTGCCGCCCTGCAGGCCCTGCACCAATGGGCGGCAAGCGAGCGGCTGAGCGGCAGCACGCGCATCGCGCAGTCGCGCATCGATGCTTTCGCCGAGGCCACCGGTGACCACAATTGGATCCACACCGATCCTGCCCGCGCACGGACCGGCCTGCCGGGCGGGCAGACCATCGCCCATGGGTTCCTTCTGCTCTCGCTTACCGTAGAGGACGACGTGGGGGCCCTGGCCGGTTTTCCCGGCATCGCCCACGTACTGAACTACGGCTTGAACAAGGTCCGCTTCCTGGCGCCGGTGCCGAGCGGTTCCGAGGTACGGGTGCGCTCGCAGCTGATGTCCTTGGAAGCGCGCAGGCCCGGGCAGTGGCTGCTGACCCAGCACAAGACCGTGGAAGTGGTTCCCGCCGGCGAGGCAGCCGTGGTCGCCGAACAGTTGTCGCTGATCGTGCTCCCCGACTAGCGCCGCACCGTCCTCCCGCGCGGGGCGGGCCGGCTGCCCGCCGGCCGCGGTTCTCTCTACACTGGAGCGATGTTGACGCCCTCCATCGTCCTGTTCGCCTGCATCGCGTGGACCGTGCTGCTGTTCGGCGTCGCCCTGTGGGGGGAACGCCAGGGGCATCGGCTGTCGAAGGTATGGCCAGCCATCTACGCGCTGTCACTGGGCGTGCACTGCACGGCGTGGACCTACTACGGGGCTGCCTCGCAGGGCGTGCAATGGGGCTTCCCGATTCCGCCGACACTGATCGGCATGGCCCTCATTTTTGCCTTCGGCCTGCCGTTCCTGGTGCGGCTGGGGCGATTGGCCAAACAGCACAACAGTGCCACCATCGCCGACCTGGTGGTCGCGCGCCTGCGCGCCGACCAAGGGCTGGGCATCACCATCACCCTGGTCGCGCTGTTTGGCATCATTCCCTACATTGCGCTGCAGCTGAAAGCGGTCAGCCAGGGTCTTGCCGCCCTGCTCGGTGATCAGTTCGCACCCGTTGGCTGGCAGCTGGACGTGTCGTTCTGGTTCGCGCTGACGATGGCGGCGTTCACCACCCTGTTCGGTGCACGCAAGGCGTCGGCGACCGAGCACAACCGCGGCATCGTGGTCGCGCTGGGCCTGGAATCGCTGTTGAAGCTGACGGCACTGCTGGCCATTGGCCTGTATGCCGCGCTATCGGTGCACAAGGCCGGCACGCCGCTGCTTGAGAAGATGGCGCACCTGCCGCCGCCGGCAGTGGTGCCTGATTACCTGACCATGGTGGCGCTCGGTGCCATGGCCGCGTTCACCCTGCCCCATCAGTTCCATGTGGGCGTGGTCGAGCTGCGCCAGTCGTCGGACCTGAAGACGGCGCGCTGGCTGTTCCCGGTCTACCTGCTGTTGATCGGCCTGCCGTCGGTGCCGATGGCACTGGCCGGTGCCGCGCAGCTGCCGCCCTCGATGACGCCGGATCTGTACGTGCTGGCCCTGCCGCAGGAGCGCGGCCATCACCTGCTGGCACTGCTGGCATACCTGGGCAGTCTGAGTGCCGCCACCGGCATGATGATCCTGTCCGGGCTGACCCTGTCGATCATGCTCGGCAACCACGGTGTGGGCTCGCGCCTGCTGAGCGGCGTCAATGGCTTCAACACCGGCGCGGATCTACGACCGCGGGTGCTGGCCTTCCGGCGCGCCGGCATTCTCGCCGTGTTCCTGATGTCGTGGCTGTACAGCCGTGCGATGAGCGGCACCGAGGCGCTCAGCGATTTCGGCCTGATGTCGTTCACCGCGCTCTCGCAGCTGGCACCGGCGGTGCTGCTGGCGGTGTACCGTCCGCGCACGCCCTCCCCGGCCATCATCGCCGGCATCGTACTGGGCTCGCTGGTCTGGTTGTGGCTGGTGCTGCTGCCCATGGTGCTCCCTGCCCCGCTGGCCTCGGCCGGTCCCGACGGACTGCACTGGCTGGCGATGTTCTCGCTGCGCATGCAGCCGGGCCATATCGCCATCAGCATGGGCGCCAGCCTGGCCGTCAACCTGGTAACCGTGGTGCTGGTGTCGCGCGCGGTGCGTCCTCCGATGCCTCGGCAGCGCGACGCGGTGGCTGCTGCATCGTTGCGCAAGACGGCTGGTCGCTTCCTCGGCCAGGAACGGGCACGGCAGCTGATGGACGGGCACGCCGGGCAGATGCTGGACGACGACCGGGTGACTGCCATCGAGCGCGAACTGACCGCCGTGGTCGGTGCAGGCATGGCGCGGCTGCTGGTGGAGGCGGCACGCGATGGTGGCGCTGCGCCGCTGGACGCTGTTACCCGTGCGGTCGGTGAAGCCACCCAGGTGCTGCGCTTCAACCAGCGCCTGCTGGAGGCTGCCCTGGAAAACATGAGCCAGGGCATCAGCGTGGTCGATGCGCAGCTGCAGCTGGTGGCCTGGAACAGCCGCTACGCCGCGCTGTTCAAGTTCCCGCCGGAGCTGCTGCAGGTGGGGCAGCCGGTGTCGAACCTGACGGCGTGGGCACTGGGACAGCTGAAGATCGGCGACACCCCTGGTGACTCGCGCGACAAGGCGTTGCAGCGGCGGGTGGTGCACATGCGGCGCGGCACGCCGCACCTTTCCGAGCGGATTTTCCCGGACAACACCATCGTTGAGATCCGAGGCAACCCGATGCCCGGTGGCGGCTACGTGGCCACCTTCACCGATGTCACCGCGTTCCGGCGGGCAGAGGACGCGCTCAAGCGCAGTAACGAAACCCTGGAGCGCCGCGTGCAGGACCGCACCGCCCGGCTTGAACAGGCCGTGCATGAAGCCGAGCGGGCCAACGTAGCCAAGACCCGCTTCCTGACCGCAGTCGGCCATGACCTGATCCAGCCCCTGCATGCGGCGCAGCTGTTGACCGACGCCATGTCGCAGCACATCGAATCGGAATTCCTGGACAGTTTCCTGCGCCAGATTCGCGGCGCGCTGGATTCCACCGACGATCTGCTGTCGGGCCTGCTGGATATTTCGCGACTGGAAGCCGGTGGCCTGGTGGCCGATCCGCGCCCGTTCGCCTTGTCGACCGTGCTGGAGCCGCTTGCGCAGGAGTTCGCCGTGCTGGCCGCGGCACGCGGCCTGCAGTTCCGCCATGTGCGCACCCGCGTGTGGGTGCACAGCGACCCGTTGCTGCTGCGCCGCGTACTGCAGAACTTCCTGGCCAACGCCATCCGCTACACCCGCCGTGGCGGCGTGCTGCTGGGCGTTCGTCGGCACGGTCAGGCACTGTCGATCGGCGTGCATGACAGCGGCCCCGGCATCGCGCCGGAGCAACAAGCCGTGGTGTTCGAGGAATTCCACCGTGGCGACCGCAGCAATGGCCAGGGCCTCGGTCTTGGCCTGACCATCGCGCACCGCATTGCCGACCTGCTGCATGCACCGTTGGGACTGCAAAGCGAACTGGATCGCGGCTCGGCCTTCTCCATCACCGTGGCGCGTGCAGCGCCGCCTGAGGCCCCACGCACTGAGCCCGCCGCTGGCAACAGCAGCATCAAGGGCATCCGCGTGCTGGTGGTCGACAACGATGCGGAGGCGCTGGAGGCAATGCGGCTGATGCTGCTTGCCTGGGGCTGCGATGTCATCGCGGCGCGTGATGTCGCTGCGCTGGGCGCGTCCGCACATGAGGCGGCACTGTGGCTGTTCGACTACCACCTTGATGAGGGCGATACCGGCGTCGCACTGTGGAAGCGCCTCGTCGCCGTGCATGGCGCGCGGCCGACGGTGATCCTCAGCGCCGATACCGGCAATGACACGCGCGAGGCGGTGCGCAGTGTGGGCCTGTCACTGCTGAACAAACCGTTCAAGCCGCTGGCGCTGCGCTGGGCGATCAACCATCTGCTGGCAACGGCCAGCACGGAAAGGACCTGACGAAGGATCAGGCGTCCTGCGCGTCTTCGATCTGCCGGGATGGGTCGGTCAACCCCATCTCGTGCAGCACGCGGATGGCCTGCGCGCGATTGCGTACGCCCAGTCGTCCCATGATGCGGGTCATGTGTGCCTTGACCGTGCGCAACTGCACGCCCAGCCGGTCGGCGATCTGCTTGTTGAGCAGCCCTTCGGCCACCAGGCTCAGCACCTTGTACTGATGCGCGGACAGGCTGGACAAGCGCGCGGCAAGATCGGCGTCCTTGCTGAAGGGCGCCACCCGCGCCACCGGCTCGCGCAGCAGCGCCGGTATCCAGCGCTCACCTTCCAGCACGGTCTGCAGTGCGGACTGCAGGTCGGTCAGGCCGGAGCTCTTGGGCAGGTACCCGGCTGCGCCCAGGTCGATGGCGCGGCGGATCACGTGCGGCTCTTCATTGGCCGAAACGATGATGATCGCCAGCCCCGGTTGCAACGCGCGTATGGTCGTCAGTCCGGCCAGGCCGTGGTTGCCCGGCATGTGCAGGTCCAGCAGCATCAGATCGATCTGCTGGCTCTCGATCGCTTCGAGCACGCCGTGCAGCGAATCGGCCTCGCTGATCTGCAGGTCAGCCACCGCCTCTTCGGCGGCGCGATGCAGCGCCGCGCGGAACAAGGGGTGGTCATCGGCGATGAGCAGGGTCGGCATGTCCAGCCGAGGTTAGCAAATCGCCTGCGCCTGGGCACGGGTACCAAGGTACGCTGGCGTGCGCCGCCCGGATGGTTAGGGTGGAGCAATGAACATCCACCGCCCCGTCATGCTGCTGTGCGCCGCGCTGCCATTGCTTCTGGGCAGCATCTCCAGCACCCACGCCGCCCCGCCCCGCCCCACTACCGCTGTTCCGGTGTTCGAGCAGTGGCGGGAAACCGTGCATCGCGGCAGCGACGAACTGCTGACCGCAGGCCTGGGCATCGACGCCCTGCGCTCGGCCACCGCGCCGGCGTTTGCCAACCCGGCCCAACCCACGGCCGAGGAAGCACGGCGTCGTGCGATCTGGAGCAGCTGGCGCGGCATCGCCGACCTGACACCCGGCGGCGGCTTTGGCGATGTCTACGGCAGCCTGCAGGCGGTACCCGGGCGCGAGCTCTCCGCCTATGCGCGCGTTCCCGGCGCGCGCCATCCCCACCGCGTGCTGGTGCAGGTGCCCGACAGCTTCGACGCCGCGCGGCGCTGCCTGGTCGTCGCGGCATCTTCCGGCTCGCGTGGCATCCATGGCGCGATCGCGGTTGCCGGCAGCTGGGGCCTGGCACATGGCTGCGCGGTCGCCTATACCGACAAGGGCGCCGGCAGTGATTACTACGATCTGGACGCCAAGGCCGGCTTCCAGGCAGACGGCACGCCAGCCAGCCAAGGCGCGTTGGCCTTCATTCCTGCGGGTGCGACAGCCACGCAGGGAATCGCCTTCAAACATGCCCATTCCGGTGACAACCCGGAAGCGGACTGGGGCCGCCATCTGCTGCAGGCGCTGCAGTTCGGCCTGCAGGCGCTGGACCGCGCCTATCCGCAATCGGCCCCGTTCACTGCGGCCAATACACGCACGCTGGGCGTGGGCGTATCCAATGGCGGTGGCGCCGTGCTGCGCGCGGCGGAGATCGAAGGCGACTGGTTCGATGCAATGGTGGCCGGCGAACCCAATGTCTCGGTGGCCGGCGCACCAGCGCTGTATGACTTCGTGACCCAGGCCGCGTTGCTGATGCCCTGTGCCCTGCTGACGGAGGACGATCTGCCACAACCGCCGATGCGGGCGCAGGCCGTGCCGGGGTGGACCCAGCGATGTGCCACGCTGAAATCCGCTGGGTTGGTGCAAGGCGATGACACTGCAGCACAGGCACGGTCGGCACGGCAGCAGCTGCTCGACGCGGGTTTGAGCGCCGATGCACTTCGCGCCGGTGCATTCTCCACCGGTTTCGATCTGTGGCGCGCCATCGCAGCGACCTACTCGTCAGCCTATGGACGCTACGCCACGGGTGAACACCCCTGCGCGTACAGCTTCTCGGCCGCCGGCACCGACAGCAGACCCCACGCGGCCACGGCCGAGGTTCGTGCAACCTGGTGGAGCGAGGGCAGTGGCATCCCGCCGGGCAGCGGCGTGGTTCTGGTGGACGGCAATGCCACCGGGGCGGCAGCTGATCCGCTGCGTGGCCTGCGCTGCTTGCGCGCACTTGGCGAGAGTGACAGCGCCGATGCCCGACGGGTACGCGCCGGCATCGCCGCAGCGACTGCCAAGGCGCCGCGTCGCGGCCTGCCGATCGTGGTCATCCATGGCCTGGACGACGGGCTGGTACCGATCAGCATGACCAGTGATCGCTACGTGCCACTTGCCCGCAAAGCCGGGGCGCAGATCGCCTATTGGCGGGTGAACAAGGCACAGCACTTCGACTCGCTGCTGGCCTTCCCGGACTACCGGAAGCGCTACGTCCCGCTGCTGCCCTACCTGTTCGCGGCGATGGACCAGGTGTGGGAACACCTTGAAGATCCAGCGCGAGCGCTGCCGCAGGATGCACTCATCCAGCCGAGCCCACGCGCGGAAGCGCCGCTGCTGCGCGAGCAGCTGTCCATTCCCGCGCCCCCCGGCCGCTGACGCGCCGCCCAATCAGGAAGATCACATGTCATTCGCCACCGCCGCAGACGCGCCCGCCGCCGAGCCTCATGCCTACCCCCTGCTGATCAAGCAACTGCTGCTGACACCTCTGTCAGTGCGACCACAGCAGGAAATCGTCTACGGCGACAAGGTCCGCTTCGACTACCGCACCCTGCAGGCGCGCATCGGCCAGTTGGCCGGGCTGCTGACCTCGCTCGGGGTAAAGCGCGGCGATACCGTGGCAGTGATGGACTGGGACAGCAACCGCTACCTGGAGAGCTATTTCGCCGTGCCGATGATCGGAGCGGTGCTGATGATGGTGAACATCCGCCTGGCGCCCGAGCAGATTGCCTATACGCTCAATCACAGCGGTGCGCGGGTGATCCTGGCCAACCGCGAGTTCCTGCCGGTGCTGGACGCCATCGAAGAGCAGCTGCCGGACGTGCGCACGCGCATCCTGCTGGATGATGATGAGGGCCCGCTGCCAGCGGGTTTCGTGACCGAGTATGAGGCCGGGCTGCGCGAGGCCACGCCCATCACCCGCTTCCCGGACTTCGACGAGAACACCCGCGCCACCACGTTCTATACGACCGGCACCACGGGCCTGCCCAAAGGCGTGTACTTCAGCCATCGGCAACTGGTACTGCACTCGCTTGCGGCGATGGCAGCCCTCGGCAGCGCGTCCAGCCAGGGGCGGCTGCACCGCGACGATGTCTACATGCCGATCACGCCGATGTTCCATGTCCATGCCTGGGGCATGCCGTACGTGGCCACGCTGCTGGGCATCAAGCAGGTCTACCCCGGCCGATACCTGCCGGGCGCGTTGCTGGCGCTGATCGCCCGCGAGAAGGTGACGTTCTCGCACTGCGTGCCGACCATCCTGCATATGCTGCTGGGCCATCCCGCCGCTGCCGATACCGACCTGCGCCGCTGGAAGGTGATCATCGGCGGCGCGGCACTACCGCGGGCCCTGGCGCAGCAGGCACTGGCCCGTGGCATCGACATCTTCGGCGGCTACGGCATGTCCGAAACCTGCCCGCTGCTCACCCTCGCGCAGATCGATGCCGACGCCGTGGACGGCCCGCACGAGGAGCTGTCCCTGCGCACCAAGGCCGGCATTCCGGTGCCGCTGGTTGACCTGCGCATCGTCGACGAACACATGAATGATGTTGCCCACGATGGCATCGCCACCGGGGAAGTGGTGGTGCGCACGCCCTGGCTCACCCAGGGCTATCTGCACAATCCGGACGCTTCGACGGCTTTATGGGCCGGCGGTTACCTGCACACCGGCGACATCGGCAACATCGATGGCAGCGGCTACCTGCGCGTGACCGACCGCATCAAGGATGTGATCAAGACCGGTGGCGAGTGGATCTCCTCGCTCGCCCTGGAGGACATCATCGCCCTGCATCCGGCGGTCAACGAGGTTGCGGTGATCGGCATCAGCGATACGAAATGGGGCGAACGACCGCTGCCGTTGGTGGTCCGGCAGCACGGCAGCGATGTGACCGAGGCGGAGATCATCGAACTGGTCGCAGCACGCAGCCGCTCCGGTGATATCTCCCGCTACGCGATCCCTGACCGCGTCAGCTTCGTCGATTCGCTGGAACGCACCAGCGTGGGCAAGATCAACAAGAAGAAGCTGCGCAGCCTGCATGATCTGGGCGCAGCCACCGACGCAGGTTGACGCTGCGGCCTGCGGCCAACGAAGGGTCACTTCATTCCTCTACTTGATCGCCCTGCGCTCCCGCCCCGCTGGCGCCGTGGAGGATCCAGCAGATCCATCAGCCTGAGCTGGTTGTCGGTGCAGGAAATGCCCTCAGGACGCTGGGTGACACCCTCGATGATGCCCAGCAGGCGCGCTTCGTTCTCCTGCAGTTGCAGGATCAAGCGCCGGATCTCGGCCAGGCGCCTGCCCAGCGACTCGACCAGGCCTTGGTGATCGCACGCCTGCGTGCCCCCAGGCAGGAAATGCCGGATCTCATCAAGTGAGAAGCCGACGCGTTGCGCGTTGTCGATGATCTGCAGCACGCCCAATACGTCCGGGGAATAGATCCGGTAGCCGTTGCTCCCCCTGGGCGGCGCGCTGATCAGGCCTTCGGCCTCATAGAACCGGATGCGCGATGGGGCCAGGCCCGTGGCCTTGGCCAGATCCCCGATTTTCATCCTGCCACTGCCCCTTGACCTTCAAGTTGACTTTAAACATACACTGCCGCGACCGTCAGCGTGAGAGGTTGCCGACGGCGGTCTGGCGAGCACCCGCGCGGCACTGAAATGCGGGCGCCCTGGGCTGAACTTCCACCCCGGGCGATCAGAGGCCCAGACGCCCAAGGAAAAGAGATGCAGACCATTCTGGGAGCAAACGGCCAGATCGCCCAGGAACTGGCGCGCGCGTTGAGGCGCACCTACACCGACGACCTTCGCCTGGTGAGCCGCACGCCGCGGCCGGTCAACACGGGCGACCAGCTTGTGCCGGCGGACCTGCTGGACGCAGAGCAGACGCTGAAAGCCGTTGAAGGCAGCGACATCGTCTATTTCACCGCAGGGCTGCCGCCGGATTCAGGGCTCTGGGAGCGGCAGTTTCCTTCCATGCTGAAGAACGCACTGGATGCCGCCGTCGCCACCGGCGCTGCATTTGCGTACTTCGACAATACCTACATGTATCCGCAGACGGCGGCTCCGCAGACCGAGGACACCGCGTTCGCGCCCGCGGGCAGGAAGGCACGCGTGCGCGCAGAGATGGCGCGCATGGTCCTGGATGAGATGGCAGCCGGGCGCATCGCCGTCACCATCGCCCGAGCACCGGAATTCTATGGCCCGGGCAGCACGCAGAGCTTCACCAATGCCCTCGTCATCGACAGGCTGAAGGCTGGCAAGTCGCCGCGCGTGCCACTGCGCGACGATACCCTCAGAACGCTGATCTGGACGCCCGACGCCAGTCGCGCGCTCGCACTGCTGGGCAATACGCCCGACGCGCAGAACCAGACGTGGCATCTGCCCTGCAGTGAGCCGAGATTGACCTATGCCCAGTTCGCCACCCTGGCCTGCACTGTGTTCGGCAGGCCGGACACCCATGCCACCCTCGGCAGGACTGCGCTGTACATCGCCGGCCTGTTCTCGAAAGGTGCGCGCGAGATTCGGGAGCTGCTGCCGCGCTATGAGCATGACAATCGCTTCGAATCCGGAAAGTTCAAGCAGCGCTTTCCCGACTTTCCCGTAACCAGCTACGACGCAGGACTGCGGCAGATCAAGCACGAATGGGAAACCGGAAAATGAGCCAGAGGCGTATCTGATGAACCGTCGCATCCTTCATGTTGTCACCAACGTCGCGCATTACGATGACCCCAGCCACAGGACCGGGCTCTGGTTGTCGGAACTGACGCATGCCTACGACCTGTTCGCCGGGCAAGGCCATGAACAGCACCTGGTCAGCCCACGCGGCGGGCACTCACCGCTTGAGCCGCGCTCGCTGAAATGGCCGGCGCTGGACCATTCGGCGAAGGCATGGCTGCAGGATCCGGCGCGCATGGCACTGCTGGACAACACGCTCGCCCCCGACAACGTCGACGCTGCCGCGTACGACGCGATCTACTTCACCGGTGGGCATGCGGTGATGTGGGATTTCCCGGACAGCGAGGGCATCCAGAAAATCACGCGGGACATCCATGAGCAGGGCGGAATCGTCTCGGCGGTCTGCCACGGCTATTGCGGCCTGCTCAATACCCGGCTGAGCGATGGGCAACTGCTGGTGCAGGGCCGGCGGGTAACAGGATTCTCCTGGACCGAGGAAATCCTGGCGGGTGTTTCCAGGCAGATGCCGTACAACGCGCAGGCGGAAATGTCCCGGCGAGGAGCCCTGTACGAGAAGGGACTACTGCCGTTCGTGCCGAAGGTGGTTGTCGATGGCAGGCTGGTCACCGGCCAGAATCCGCAGTCGGCCAAGGCGACGGCAAAAGCGGTTGCGGCGCTGCTGCGCACGTCCGGCTAGCACTGACCACTGCCTTTCAGCGCTGCGTCTTCCAGCACGTCCTGGCGCTGGAAGGCGCAGCTCAGCGGCTGGACGCAGCTGGCAACCGGGCCAGCAGATCCGCCCGGCATGCATCCAGGATTTCGTCCGCCAGCGGCGATTCGTCCGGGCAGGACCTCGACAGCACCAGCGCGCCGACCGCTTGAGCCATCAGCGCAATACTGCGCGCACGCGCCGCATCGTCCGGATCGCGCTGCGCCTGCCCCTCCTGCGTGGCACGTGTTGCCAGCCTGGCCTCGATGCCGGCCGCAAAGGCAGCCTTGACCGCGTCCGTCTGCCGCGCGGCGTCGGTGCACAGCGCCGCCAGCGTGCAACCCTGGCCGGGCCCGTCGCGGTGCGCGCGGGACAGGTACTCGCTCACGAATGCCTGCACATCCAGATCAGCCACCGCTGCAGCCGAGCTGGTCAGGCCGCAGGCGGCTGCTTCGGCCATCAGGTCGGCCTTCGAGCCGAAATGCTTGTAGAAGCCGCCATGGGTGAAGCCAGCGGCGGCCATCAGGTCGGCCACGCCAACGCCGTCGTAGCCGCGCTCGCGGAACAGCGTGGAGGCGGTTTCGACGATGTGTGCCCGGTTGGCCTGCGCCTGTGCCTTGGTGACCTTCATGAGCCTTCGCCCTTGGGAGTCCTGTCGCGTGTGGAGGGCACTTTAACACACATAGATTATATTCATCATCAAACCATTGACTTCAATGATGATGGTCATCATCATTGATCCAGACCCCTACTCCGTAGACGAGCCCACCCTCCCATGTCCGACGCCACGCTTTTCCAGCCCTATCCCCTCGGCCCGCTGACGCTGGCCAACCGCATCGTGATGGCACCGCTGACGCGCAACCGCGCCGGGGAGGGCCTGGTGCCCAGTCCGCTGGCCAGCACCTACTACGCCCAGCGCGCATCAGCCGGCCTGATCATCACCGAAGCCACCCAGGTCTCGGCGCAGGCGCAGGGTTACCAGGACACCCCGGGGCTGTACACGCAGGACCAGATCGACGGCTGGCGCACCGTCACCGATGCGGTGCATGCACGCGGCGGGCGCATCTTCGTGCAGCTGTGGCACGTCGGCCGCATCTCGCACGTCGACCTGCAACCCGGCAACGCCGCGCCGGTTTCCGCCTCGGCCCTCCGCGCGCAGACCAAGACCTTCGTCAACAATGGTTTCGTCGATGTGTCCGAGCCGCGCGCCCTGGAAATCGACGAGCTGCCCGCCATCGTCGACGATTTCCGCCAAGCGGCTGCCAACGCCATCGCAGCGGGTTTTGACGGCGTGGAGATCCACGGCGCCAACGGCTACCTGCTCGAACAGTTCATCAAGGACGGGGCCAACCAGCGCACCGACGCGTATGGCGGCTCGGTCGAGAACCGTGCCCGCCTCCTGCTTGAGGTGACCGCTGCGGTGGCGCGCGAAATCGGCGCTGACCGCACCGGCGTGCGCATTTCGCCGGTGTCGCCGGCCAATGCCATTTCCACCGTCAGCGATCCGCAGCCCCAGTACGACTACATCGTCGATCAACTCAGCGCGCTGGGCATTGTCTACCTGCATGTGGTCGAGGGCGCCACGGGTGGCCCGCGCGATGTGGCACCGTTCGACTTCGATGGGCTGCGCCGTCGCTTCAACGGCACCTACCTGGCCAACAACGGCTACGACCTGCAGCTGGCCAGCGCCCGTGTATCCGAAGGCAAGGCCGATCTGGTCGCCTTCGGTCGCCCGTTCATCAGCAACCCCGATCTGGTCGAGCGCCTCAAGCGCGGCGCAGCGCTGGCGGCACTGAACCCGGCCACGCTGTATGGCGGTGGCGCCGAAGGCTACACCGACTACCCCACCCTGGCTGAAGCGCACGCGCAGTAACGCGGCCGCCCGCATCCGACACGTCCCCCGTCCAGAGAAGCCCATCATGTCCGTCCTCCCTTCCGTCCTCATCACCGGCGCTTCCAGCGGCATCGGTGCCACCTATGCCGACCGCTTCGCGCGGCGCGGGCATGACCTCGTCCTGGTCGCGCGTGACAGCGCCCGACTGGAAGCACTCGCCGCGCGACTGCGCCAAGAGACCGGCGTGGCGGTGGACATACTGCCGGCCGATCTCATCCAGGCTGACGCGCTGGCCACGGTCGAGGCACGGCTGCGCGACGATGCGCGCATCGGCATCCTCATCAACAATGCCGGTATCGCCCAGTCCGGCGACTTCCTCGCACAGTCGGCCGACGCCATCGAACGCCTGGTCACCCTGAACACCACCGCGCTCACGCGCCTGGCCGCCGCCATTGCGCCGCGGCTGGTCGGTGCCGGCAACGGCGCGATCGTCAACATCGGATCGGTGGTTGGCCTTGCACCGGAGTTCGGCATGTCCGTGTACGGCGCGAGCAAGGCGTACGTGCTGTTCCTGTCGCAGGGCCTGAGCCAGGAACTGGCCCCGAAGGGCGTCCATGTGCAGGCGGTGCTGCCCGCTGCCACGCGCACCGAGATCTGGGAACGCGCCGGTATCGACATCACCACGCTT
The DNA here is from genome assembly GCF_019969775.1 of Stenotrophomonas sp. OVS01A. Classification (NCBI taxonomy): domain Bacteria; kingdom Pseudomonadati; phylum Pseudomonadota; class Gammaproteobacteria; order Lysobacterales; family Lysobacteraceae; genus Stenotrophomonas; species Stenotrophomonas sp. OVS01A. The sequence continues at coordinate 1,569,375 of NZ_JAHXYV010000001.1, forward strand.
GCTGAAGTGATGGACGTTGGCGAACTGGTCGATGCAGCGCTGGTCGGCTTCGATCGTCGCGAAACGGTGACCATTCCGCCGCTGCACGTGGCCGAACGCTGGGACACGCTGGATGGCGCACGTCAGGCCCTGCTCGGCGACATCCGCCAGGCGCACGCCGCAGAGCGCTACCGCACCGGCGCCTGAGGCCGGCCTCCGTTGCATCCACCCGGCCCCATCACTGCAGGAACCGTCCGCCATGAAAGCCTTCATCATTGACCGCTACAGCAGCAAGGACGTCGGCCGCATCGCCGACGTGCCCGAGCCGCATGTGGGCGACGACGATGTCCTGATCCGGGTTCATGCCGCAGGCGTGAATGCACTGGACAGCAAGATCAGGCACGGCGAGTTCAAACAGATCCTGCCCTATCGCTTTCCGTTGATCCTGGGCAACGATGTGGCCGGGACGGTGGTGCGGGTCGGCGATCGCGCAGGCCGGTTCAAGCCGGGCGACCCGGTGTATGCCCGCCCGGACGATGATCGCATCGGCGGATTTGCCGAGTACATCGCGGTCAAGGCCTCTTCGGTAGCACCAATACCAAAGAACCTTGGCATGGTCGAGGCGGCCGCCCTGCCACTGGTGGCACTGACCGCCTGGCAGGTGCTGGTCGAAACCGCAGCATTGAAGAAGGGACAACGGGTCTTCATCCAGGCCGGCTCAGGTGGCGTCGGCACGATTGCGATCCAGCTTGCCAAGCACCTGGGCGCCTTCGTCGCCACCACCACCAGCACGGCCAACGTTGCCTGGGTGAAGGCACTGGGTGCGGACGTCGTCATCGATTACCGGCAGCAGGACTTCGCTGCCGTGCTGCGTGACTACGACGTGGTCCTCAACAGCCTCGGCAGCGACGAACTCGATCGATCCCTCGGCATCCTCAAGCCCGGCGGTCACCTGATTTCCATTTCCGGGCCACCCACGCCAGCATTCGGTGCGGCAAGAGGATTGGCCTGGCCGCTTCGGCAGGTGCTGCGCCTGTTGAGCCTTCGCATCCGCCGCAAGGCCGCGCGCAGGAACATCCGGTACAGCTTCGTGTTCATGCGTGCTGATGGGCAACAGCTGGAACAGGTCACGGCACTGGTCGAATCAGGCGCCCTGCGCCCGGTGGTGGACACGGTCTTTCCCTTCGAGGAAACCGGCAGAGCATTGGCCTACATGGACGGCGGCCGCGCCAAGGGCAAGGTGGTGGTGCAGATGGTGCACACACAGCACGTGCAGCCCTGAGGAGGCAGCATCGGGCCCGCTGCTTTCAACAGCACCGAAGCCCTCGCCCATTGCTGCTCCGCGCCGTCACCGCGGTGGCGCTGCAGGAATCGACGGAGCCGGCGTTTTGGGCGCGGTCGTGCCGGCGGCCGCATATTCAAGCGCCTTGACGCGGAACGGGGCGATGCATCCGGCAAGGCTGATGCAGATGGAAAGAGAAAGTGCGATCAAAGCCAGAGTCTTCATCGAGGTGCCAGGTTGCGGGGGGTGTGTTTTGCAGCGCCATGTTCAGGTGCTCGAGGCTGCAAGTCCATCTCCATCTGCCAACACTGGCCCGTACCATCAGGACCCATATCCTCCTCTGCCCGACGCCTGTATCCGGGCAGCACCGATCGTGCCCTTACCCGCCTCTGGGCGCGTGCTAGGCTGGCCCGGCAGAACCTGCGCACGATATCCCCGCTGCACTCCCCTCCGGGCCGACTTCGATGAAGAACCCTCGCCTGCCTGCCTCCCAGCCGAACAGTGCATTGGACAGTCCGTCGCCCGACCTGTTCGTCGCCCTGCGGGATCTGCTGCTCACCTACAAGGCCGATCTTCTGGTGGTACACGATGATGCTGGTCACTTCTACGCCAATTGCAGGAACGCTGACGCCAAGGGCAAGGCGCAGTTCTTCGGCGCGGTGAAGGCATCGGGCCGCAGGCATTCATTCCACTTCATGCCCGTCTACACCTTTCCCGAGCTTCTGGTGGGCATCAGCCCGGCCCTGAAGAAGCATATGCAAGGAAAGTCCTGCTTCAACTTCGATGCCTGGGACCCGGCTCTTCTGCGTGAGCTGCAGATGCTGATCGAACAGGGCGCGTCCCGCTACAGGACGGCCGGCAAGCTTTGAGTGCAACACGCGGTCCGCAGGTGTCTTCTGGTGTCCTCAGCTGGATCTGACAGGATGGCAGGAGGCCCCGCACGCTGCAGCACGGCACAACACGTAGTGTCAGATACAGGCCCAGGCCAGCCATCCGCCCAGTGGCAACACGGCCAGCAGGGCGAGCACGCCAAGGCAGCCGCCGTTGCTGTTGCTGGTGGTGGATGTGAAATCGCTCCGAGCGTCGCCGCTTCTCCGCTCGGACGGCGGCTGTGACTGCAGCCACTGGCGATGGCAGGCCTGGCAGAAGAACCGGGTTTTGCCATTGCGCCAGGCGTTGCTGGTGCGATCGTTGTGGTGAGCGGCGCTGCCGCAGCGACCGCACTTGAAGATCCGCGAAGGTGGCTGTCGCTTCTTGTTGAACAGGGCCAGCACTACCACCAGCGCGATGGCGGCTGCCGCTGTGCCGATCAGCGTTTCCGGCCCCATCGAATACTCCATGCGTCATGAATGCGAACAGCGTAACCAACGCAAGCAGGCGCCCGCAACGACGGGCGCCCGCTTGCAACTCAATGCAACGGCACCTTCAGCACCGATGGTGCGGACGCGGGCGAACTGAAGGTCACCGCCCCGCCCAACTGGCTGATGCCTGCATAGCGCAGGTCCACCGTATCGACCACCAGCGTCAGCCGGCTGCCCGCCGGAATGTTCCAGCTGCTCGCTTCCAGGCGCAGATCGAGGGTGGTCGCCTGGCCGGGCGCAACGCCTCGCAGGGTGTAGGGCTTGTGGCTGATCAGCTGACCATTGCCCAGCACATCTTCCGCGTACAGATAGGCATACAGCGTGGTGTTGGCGCGGCTGGGGGTAACGGTCACGCGCACTTCCGGCGCGCCGTCCAGGCGGCGTGCGTTCCAGTACACCGGCCCCTGCCAGACGCCGGCAGCGTTGCGCCCGATGAAAGGCACGTACGCACCCGGCGGCAGGTTGATCATCTGCAGCGAGCCGGACACCATCGCCACGCCGGAATTGGCGGCGGTCCCCAGGCCGCTGCCGATGCGGTAGTTCCAGCCATTGCTGCGCCCATTTTCAACCAGCCCCCCGGTGGGCAGAAGCAGGCCACCGGGTGCGGTCAACGCGTAGCTGACCGCACCACTGTTGGTCGCCTGCCAGTTCGGGTAGCTGCTCCAGCTGCCCTTCTGCGACTTCAGCTGCACCGCCGGCTCGCGGTCGATGCCGTTGGCCACGCCCTTGAGGTAATGGTCGAACCAGTCACCCGCCGAGTCGTAGACCTCGTTGGGAATGCCCAGTGCGCCCAAGGCCTCGTTGAGGGCATGGTCGCCGTGGCGCAGTTGCAGCTGCTTGGGGCCTTTCAGCTGGTTGAAGAAATCCACCAGCTGACCCGGCGGGAACAGGCTGTCGTTGAATGCGTTGGCCAGGAACACGGCCGGCTGGTTGGCGTTGATCTCGCTGATGCTCGCAGCGGGGCTGCGGATGGCGGCCACGGGCAGCAGCGATTCCACTGCACCCTGGTAGTTGCCGACCACCACGTTGCGGTTGATCGTGGCCAGCTCTGCCCCGGGTCGGCCGGTGACCAGGCCGGCGGCCACCAGCAGCGCGATTCCCTGTGCGCTGGGGGTGTCGTTGGCGTACAGCGACGCCTGCAGGTCGGCCCATCCGCTGAGGGCGGCCACCGCCTTGATGCGGGGATCGCGTGCCGCCGCCAGCAGGCTGGTGCCTGCGCCGTAGGAGATGCCCGAGACGCCGATCCGAGCCGGGTCGGCCTGGGTGTTGTCCAGCGCCCAGTCGATCAATGCGCTGACATCCTCGACCGTGGCCGGCCCGGCAATATCGATGGCCCCGCCGGACTCCCAGAAGCCGCGCGAGCTGTAGCTGAGGACCACGTAGCCGCGCTTGGCCAGCGACTGTGCCACCCCTACGTACTCCACGCTGGGAACGGCCCAGCTGCTGGGCATCACCAGCAGCGGGTACTTGCCGCCACCTGCGTCCTGGGGTTCGATGACAAAGACCCCGAGGGGCGTGCCGTCCCAGCTGGGAAGGGTGCGGTGGGTGGTCTTGACCGTGGCAGCCCAGGCGGTGGGCGCCAGTCCGGTCAGCAGGATCAACAGCAGCAATACCTTGCGCATCGTCGTCTCTCCCCGTCGTTGTTGGTGCAACGGGCAGGACCGTACCAGTGCGAATGGTGGCTTACACCTTGCGTTGCAGCATGGGGCGCACGTTCGGCACCCCATGCTGCGGGCCCTGACGCGCCTACAGCGTCGCCTGCGCCTGCAGGGTGAACACCCAGCTGTCGGGTCGGCTGGCATAGGCGCCGGGCCGTGCCACGTACTGCACCGCCGGCCGCAGCACCAGCCACGGGGCGACCTGCACGCCGTAGTTCAGCTCGACGAACTGCTCGTTGCTCTGCACATCCTTTCCGGTCAGCTGCTGATGGCGGGCGAGCCGGTCGGAGATGTCCAGCCGGTTCCACGCCAGGCTGAGCACATCATCTTCGCGCGATGCGATCACGCCACGCCAGCTCACGCCCGCTTCCCACGAGTAGCGCATGAGCCCTGTTTTTGCGTCGGCACGGGTAGCCACGCCGAACACCGAAATGCCGCGCACCGTGTCACCCTCAGGCTTCCACACCCGCTGTGCGGCCTGCACGTACGAACCGCTGCGATGCGAAGCGCGAGGAGCCGTCGGGTCACCGATGTCATCGGCGTTGGAGGTATCCAGGTAGTAGCCGACCTTGTAGGTACCGCCATAGTCCTCTCCGGACTTGCCATGGCTGTAGCCCAGCTCGACCGGCAGGAACAGGCCGGTCTTTCCCTTCGTCGAAACATGGAAGCCACTGTTGGCCTGCTTGCGCGTCGGGTTGACGTCGTAGATGCCGGTCTGCGCGTACCAGCCTGAAGGATCATTCCACTTTACCCGCAGACCCCATTGGCCTGTCGGATTGTCCAGCCAGCCAGAACTGTAGATCGGGCCCAGCGGATGCCCGCACTGGCCGTTGTTGTTGAAGTTGCAGGTGTAAGGCAAGCCACCGAAATCGTTGCCCATCGAGTAGAAGCCACCCTTCAGGCTCAACCGCTTGCCCAGCAGAAAACGCTCGTAGGAGAGCTCGTTGAAACGCAGGTTCTGGCCCTGGCCATAGAAGGCCTGGTTCTGGATGTAGGAACCGGTGGATCGTTCGTTGATGGCGTTGCCGAAGCGATCGGAGAACACCACGCGCAGGGTGCCGTCGAAGCCGAATGCCTTGCCGGTGTCGATCGTCGCGCCCAGGTCGATGTGCTCGGCGGTGGACCAGCCACTGCCCTTGTACCCATCGCTGTTGACGCCGCTGCCGATCACGATGCGTGCGCTGGGGGTAACGCCGTGGTCCTGCAGCCAGAGGCGCGCTGCCCAATCCGCGCTCAGCGGCGTCTGCGCGACACTGTCGACCGATTTGTGCTTGGCGGTGGCACCTGATTCGGCAGCCGACACCGACCCGTTGACGATGAAGGCAAGCAGCCCGATGCCGGTCAAGGATACGAAATTCATGCGGCCGCCCTCCGCGCCTTCCGGGTCTTCCAGGCGCGTCGCACCAGCAGCACGATGCCTACCAACGCCAGCACGGCAAGGATGAGCATCGGCAGCCACAAGCGTGCAATCTTCGCCAGAAGTGGCTTCTCGCCGCCGGCACGGGTCAGCGCAACCTGCGCCTCGGTGACCTGGTCGCCCGGCCCGAACTGCGTGCGCACGTAGGTCGCAACCGCTGCGATATCGGCGTCACTCAGGTCCTGTACGAACGAGCCTTTCGAGAAGTGCGGCATCAACGCGTGTTCGCCGTGCACATCGCGGTCAATGCCGCCGATGATGGTGGCGATCAGGTTCTGCGGGCGGGTCATGCCGACGGTGGTGTTGTGCACCAGGGAGGGGTAGTACCCGTCCCTGCTGCCCTCGCCGCGCGAACCGTGGCAGCTTGCACACAGGCCCGAATACAGCACACCGCCCGAGGCCAATGCAGCACTCGTTCCGCGTACCGGCTGCTCACCCGGCGCCGTGGCGGCGTCTCCCCACGCGAAGGCGGCCCGCGTGGCATCAGGGTCGGCCACGGCCGGCACCGTGCGCAGGTACGCGACGATGGCGGCGATGTCCTCGTCCTGCAGCTTGGACAGGCTGTTGCTCACCGCTTCGGCCATGCCGCCGCCGGCCTGCGCCTTACCGGCGACGCGGCCGGTCTTCAGGTACTGGGCCAGCTCGGCATCGCTCCAACCCCCGATACCGCTGGTGGGGTGGGAGGTGATGTTGGGGGCGTACCAGTCACCCAGCGATCCGCCGGCGAAGGCCTTGCCACCCACTTCCTGCATCATCAGCCCGCGCGGACTGTGGCAGCTGGAGCAGTGCGCCAGACCCTCCACCAGATAGGCGCCGCGATTCCACTGCGCGCTCCTGCCCGCATCGGGGGTGAACGTTTCCTTGTCCAGGAACAGCAGGTTCCACACCGCCATGGACTGGCGGATGCTGAAGGGAAACGGCAGCTCGGTCGCGTGAGCTTCCTCATCGACCGGCGCCACCTCCTTCATGAAGTAGGTATACAGCGCGTGGATGTCCTCGTCGGTCAGCTTGGCATAGGAGGTATAGGGCATCGCCGGATACAGATGGGCGCCGTCCTTGCGCACGCCTTCGCGTACCGCCTTGGCGAAATCATCTTCGCTGTAGAGGCCGATGCCATGGCTTCTGGAGGGCGTGATATTGCTTGCCCATATCTCACCCAGCGGCGAGGCAATCGCGTAGCCGCCTGCGTAGGGTTTGCCCTGCTTGGGGCTGGTGTGGCATGCCACGCAGTCCGCAGCGACCGAGAGGTAGCGCCCACGTTCGGCAACCTCGTCTGCGCGCGCGGATTGGCTGGCTGCAGCCAGCATCATCAGCAGAAGCGAGCAGAAGGTCTTCATGCGGCACGCTCGATGGCATCTGCTGCCTTCAGCGCAAGCGCGGCCATGGTCAAGGTGCTGTTGACCACGCTGGCCGACACCATCGGGCCGCCACCCGGGAGCCACAGGTTGGGATGATCGTGTGCGCGGCAATCGCCATCGACCACCGAATCGCGCGGATCCGCGCCCATGATGGTCGAGCCCATGATGTGGTTGTTGGCGTTGAGCGCCGTGGTGATGACGAATTCCTCGGCGTTGAACAGCGAGCCGATGTGACGCAACTGCTTGCAGGACTCGTCATAGCCCTTGCGGGCGTAGTCGCCCAGCGAGTAGTGGATATCCGGGCAGGCCAGGCCGTGGCCATCCACTCGCGTCTTGGACAGCGTCAGGCGATTGCTGGGATCCGGCAAGGGTTCCAGGCTGATCGAAAGATCCACGCCGAAGACCGCACGGCGGCGGATCTCCGCATCCAGCGCGTCGCCGACCAGGCCTTTCTTCAGCGCCTGGTCGGTGGCGATCGCCACCCGGCTGATGTTGTTGAGGATGATCTTGGTGGCCGAGTACTGCGAGCGGAAGGCGCCGTCGCGCGGGCCAACCATGCAGCTGGACTGCGCCGGTCCACGGCCCAGCCAGATCGGCCTGTCGGCAATGAACGAGCAGTGGAAACCGGAATGGTCGAGCATGTTGCGCCCCACCTGGTCGGAACTGTTGGCGATGCCGTTCGGGTTCTGCTCATTGGCGGCGAGCAGCAGCAGACGCGGCGTCTCCAGTGCATTGCACGCAATCACGAAACTACGGCCGGTGGCCTTGTGGCTGACCTTGTTGTTGTCATACCAGTGGATGGCCGTGACCCGGTTCTGCGCGTCGGTATCGATCTTGTAGGCCACTGCTTCGGCCAGCACCTGCGCACCCAGTTTCTCGGCCGCTTCGATGGTATGGATGCCGTTGTACATCGCGCCGATCGGGCAGATCGGCTGGCAGTTGTTGTTGCCGCAGCAGGCGGGCCGGTCGTTCCAGGGCGTGACCATGCGACCCTGCGGAATGGGCACCAGGTTGTAGCCGTGCGGATTGACCACCTCGGCGAACACCTTGTCACCGTTGCCCCAGGGAATCATGTCGGCGAGGTAGGGCCTGGATCGCTCGGAGGGGCTCTGCTTGTCCGGATCATTCGGCCCGGAGACGCCCATCGCCTCCTCGGCGCGGCAGTAATAAGGCTCGATGTCGTCGTAGCTGATCGGCCAGTCGCGCCCCACCCCGTAGGTGCTCTGCATCCTGAAGTCCACCGGCAGGTGGCGCCAGCAGGAGGCGGCCCAGTGCCAGGTGGTGCCACCCACGGCCTTGATGAAGCCCTGATGGAAGCTGCTGGCATCGGGGCCGGTCAGGCCCACGTAGTCATTGGCCGGGAAGTACAGCGGCGCGGTGGCAAGCGGTGACTGCGGATACGGCCCCTGGAAATCACTGCCGATGCGCCGCTCGAAGCTGACGTTGCGCCAGTTTTCGACCACGTCGGAACGATGCAGGCGGGGGCCCGCCTCAAGCACAAGAACCGATTTTCCGGCACGAACCAACTGGTGGGCGATCAATGCGCCGACGACGCCCGAACCGACGATCACAACATCGGCATCGGCGTCGCCATCACGGAAAACCGGAGCTTTCATGAGGGGAATCCATAACAATTACGGGAAAAGAGCTGGAAGCGCAGGCTCAGCCGTGCGCGCGTACCGCCGCCGGCGGTTCGGCCGTCCACCATGCGGGACCGCCTTGTGCATAGGTGGGCGGGAACAGGCCATCGTCCACCGGGCGCTGCATCAGCGCATCGCGATAGGAAACGGTGATGGCCTGCGGCCCCTTGCCTACGCTGCCGGTGTACCAGGCAGTGATGATGGCCAGCGCTGTCGGCCGTGCATCGCCAACAGCCGCCAGCAGCGCTTCAGCGCCGTGCACCTGTTGCGCCTTGGCCGCGAGTGCGGGGAACTGGGCGTGCATGTCGGGATGCAGCTTGGCGAAGGCGGCTTCGATGCGCGCGGCGGTTGCCGGATCAAGGTCGGACTTCCCGGTCAGTGCCTGGGAGAGCTGCAGAAAGCGCCCATCCGTCCGTTTCGCTGGCGTGGCACCGGCATGGGTTGCTGGCGCCTTGCCGTTGCAGGCAACCAGCAGCGAAGCGGAGCCAACGGCCAGCAGGAAGGTTCTGCGCGTCAGGCCTTGCCCACTCCCTTCCAATCCCTCGGGAACACTCATGATGTGGACTCCTGATGCGTCACTTCTTCGGCTGCCCCTGACCGCGACGCGGGGGGCACCTACCCGGGCAACTTTAACGCACCTGAACGTCGTCGCGGAGTGAGCAGGAAGAGCCGAAGCGCGGCGAAGCACCCTTCTTCCCGGCACCAGCAGAGGCAGATTTCAGCCGGTGCGCTGCCGCCCCCGTCACGCCCGCAAAACGCGCTCAACGCTAGAAACAAGGGGTTTCCTACTCTGGAGAGTGGCCATGCGGGTACTGTTGCTGTGTGCCGTGGCGACGATGGTATTGTCGGCCTGCAATCAAGGCGAACCGACCGATAAGGCACAACATGCCGATGCGGTTCGGCAAACCCCGCCAGCGGCCAGCGCGCCGGCGCGCAACGTGCCCGGCGGCGGCAGCGGCACCGCCGCCTCCGAAGACCAGGCCTCGGGGCCGGAGGCCGAACGCGGGAAAGAAGCCGCGCCGCCGCCACCGCCGCCCAAGCGCTAGGCGCAGCCAGCCGCGAAGCCCCCGATGCGGGGGCGCCCGCGGAACAAGCGAATCTACTCGGCCCTTTCAAGCACGATGCGGACGAACGGTATCCAGTCATCGCCGACCCGATGCTCCCATTCCCCGGTCAGCAACTGCCGGTCGCTGCTGATCACGCCGTCGAACCGCTGGGACTGGCCCTGGATGGTGTACCTGCCGCCATCAAGTCGTGAAGTGAAATCGCTGGTGCCACCATCAGCGTCGTAGCTGCGGCTGAAGAAACCACCGGATTCAACATCGACGCCGATGATTTCCGTGGAGCGCACACGCTGCCCGTCCATCATCGCGTCGACCTCATGCACCAGGAAGTGACCATTGGGCATCCACGTGTAAACGTCCGATGCGAACGACACCCCGCCCGTGCTGCCGTCGGGTTGCAGCGCGATGAGGGTGGTCTCCCACGCTCCGGCAAGAACGTCCAGCCGGCGGTGGTGTCCGCTGTGGAAAGTTGCTTGTGTCATGGCGACTCCGTACTGGGTGAGGTCCAGGGACCGATGCTGGCGAAAGGCTGCAATCGAAGCCTGCCGCTTTCCGTGGCCTCCGGCAATACGGCTGCCACCTCGTCGGGTGCCATGCCCTCCACCATCCATTGCGTGCCGATGCGGAGTGTACTCACAACGCTGCGGCATAGGGTTCAACCAGGGCGCGCAGCAGCTCCATGCCCGTGGCAGTAGTGGTGGGCGCAGCGGTGCCCTCGCGCTGGACGAAACTGGTCCAGTCCGCGCCGGCCACCCGCCACAGCTCCGTCGGTTCCACCGGCAGCCAACGCATGGGCCAGAAAGGCAGGCGTCTCTGCCCCACCCTGCCGCGCTGCAGTTCGATCAGGCCGCTGTGGCTGCTGGCACCCAGCACCCGGGAATATGCCACCTGCAGGCCATCGTCCGGGCCTTCCATGTATTGCACAAAGCGCGCGCCATCGAACAGTAGTACGCCAGTGACGCCGGCATCACGGTTGAAACGTGCTGCGTCATCCACGATTCCGCACAGCCTGCCCCCGGTCTGGCCCAGCCGGCTGGCAGCAATATCCGCTGCCGCCTCGCTGGTATATACAACGGCTCTGATGGGCACGTTCGACCTCCCTGCAGTGGGCTCCCAACCGTAGCAGAAGGCCGGTTGAGGCAGCGCAGCAGGCGCAGCCTGAAACAGAACAATTCAGTGAAATGTGAAAACGAACCCGAAAAGGATTCACGCCATGCACTGCTGCCCCATGGCATGAAACAGGTCCGCCCGCGAGATCGACTTCATGCCTGACACCGGACTCTTCTACGTCTTTTCAGTGGACTACGCGACCGATGCACGAGGCTGCATCGATCAGGTCACCGCTATCGCCTTCCGCTGCAACCAGTGCCACCACGTGTCCCGCGCCGACGCGGAGCTCAAGCGGATGACGGGGGGCACGCTGCTGACCTGCGGAAGGTGCGGGTCGCACCAGGCCGTCAGCAATGCGCGCCTGGTAGACCGCGAACACCTGGCGGCAACCGGCCAATCTGCAGCAGCGGCCGCCCCCCGCTGAGCTTGGTTCCGACGCGCACAGTGCCCGGCGTGAGGGGAATGCATGCATCTGCGCGCTCGATGCGCATCCGCCGTTCACTGCATCTACCCCGCACCCCAACACCGGCCGGGATAGCCTCGTCGCTCCTTCCCTGCTGGAGCGCACCATGGCCATCAAGACCGCTGAAGACCTTTTCATCCACGAACTGTCCGACATCTACAGTGCCGAGAAGCAGCTGACCAAGGCCCTGCCGCGCCTCGCCCGGGCCGCAGAGAACCCCGCACTTGCCGCTGCGTTCGAGACGCACCTTGAGGAGACCCAGGGCCAGATCGAGCGCATCGACCAGGTGGTGGAGGTGCTGGGCATCCGCCTGAAGCGGATCAAGTGCGCGGCGATGGAAGGCCTGGTGGAAGAAGGCAAGGAAGTCATCGAGAGCATTGAAAAGGGCCCGGTGCGCGATGCAGCACTGATTGGCGGCGCGCAGAAAGTCGAGCATTACGAAATCGCTTCCTACGGCACCATCGCCGCGCTGGCCAAGCAGCTCGGATACAAGGATGCTGTGCCGTTGCTGCTGGAAACGCTGGAAGAAGAAAAGGCCACGGACGAGAAGCTGACCCTGCTGGCCAAGAGCGGCGGCAACGCCAAGGCCGCCCAGGCCGCGTGATCGCAGGTGCACCGCAGATCAGCCTACGCGTCGCTCCCTCAGGGGGGCGGCGCGCTTCTGCACGAGGATCACGTATGCACCCTGATCTTCTTGGTTGGACCGCCACAGCCGTACTGATGGCCACACTGGTCCGGCAGATGGTCAAGCAATGGCACTCGCCGCACCCGGAAACCGTATCGAAGTGGCTTTTCATCGGGCAGATGACCGCGTCTACGCTGTTCACGATCTACAGCGCGCTGCTGGGTGCCACAGTGTTCGTGGTCACCAACCTGCTGTTGCTGGCAACCGCGCTGATCGGACAGCTGCTGGCGTGGCGCCGCAACCGTGCAACGGCTTCGAGCTCATCTGGAAGGACGCCTTGATTGTTGACGTTGCGTCTACACCGGCTTGATGCGGGTACTCACGCGTTCACGTTTACCGTTGTCGTGCAACCCGCACCATGCGGTCCAATCAATGAGGAAATGTCATGCAGCGCGATCAGAAAGACCTGCCCCATCCGGATGACCACACGGCCGCGGTGCCTGCTGGCAGCGCTGGACAGGCCAAGGCCCACAACAGTGCCAATCATGATCAGGCGTTGACGGAGACGTTCCCGGCCAGTGATCCGATCTCTCCCTTCGTCGCCGCCGCCACGCCGGATGAGCAGGCGCAACGGCTTGGCAAGCGCGTGGCGCCCGCTCGGCACGACAAGGGTGAGGGGGACGACGGAGCTGGCCAGTGATCGGGCCTGCGCTCCCGCCGAGGGGGCCGGGCAGCCCGCGCCCGTCAGGCGGCTCCGGCGCGCTGGTGCGTGGTGCCGAAGACGAACAGGCAGTGGAGGCCTGACACCTCGGAGCCCGCCATGGAACAGCCCACCGCCCTGCTTATCATCGATCTTTTCAGCCTGTTCGACTTTCCACAGGGGCGGCAACTGGCTCCGTACGCCGTACATGCAGCCCAGCGCACCGCCCGCCTGCGTGCTGCATTCGACGCGCACCGCTCGCCGGTGATCTACGCCAATGACAATTTCGGCAACTGGCAGCGCGACTTCCCGCAGCTGGTCGAGGCCTGCCGGCAGAAGGGCGGAGCCTCGGCGCGGATCGTCGAGTACCTTGCCCCCAGCGAGGAACACTACTTCATCCTCAAGCCGAAGCACTCCGCCTTCCTCGCCACGCCACTGCCGGTGCTGCTGGCCAAGCTCGGCACCCGGCGGTTGGTGCTGGCCGGCATGGCACTGGACGCGTGCGTGCTGGCCACTGCCATCGATGCCAACTCGCGCGAGTACGCGACGGTGGTCGCCCGGGAAGCGGTCGCCGCCCTGCCCGACCGCCGCCAGCCGGCCCTGCAGACACTGCAGCGATCGGGCGCCGTCGAAGTACTCAGCAACCGTCAGATCATCGCTTCGCTGTCATCCACGTCCTCATATCAACGCACGGGCCTGGCACCACCGCGCTGAACCGGGCCTCTCGCCAGCGTGCGCTTCTTCGCCGGCGGCCGCGGCGTCCGAGCGCGATAATCGACCTGGCATACCGGGCAGAAGAAGGTGCGCCGATGCGTGGTGCCCATGTAGACCTTGCTGACCGGACCACCACAACAGGGACACGTCCGCCGGGTGTGCACCTCCCAGTGCTTCTTCAGCTCGAAGCCGCGCTTCCAGCGCAGGAAGTCGAAACTGTATTCGCGGGCCTGCTTGACCAGTTCGGCAAGCTTGCGCGGCGGAAGATCACCAACAGGGTTGGCCGGGTGGACCCGGATGCGGAACAGCACCTCGTTCTTGATGATGTTGCCCACGCCGGAGAACAGCGTCTGGTCCAGCAGGGCATCGCAGACCAGGACATCGGGCATCGACTTCAGGCGACGGCGGGCAAGCCGGGGGTCCCACAGGTCGCTCATCACGTCGGTGCGCCAGTCGTAGACCTCGTCCAACGGCTGATCGATCAGCTTCACCGAGCAGGTGTAGAAGTTCAGTTCGCCGTTGTCAAAGCGCAGCGATACCCGCGCTGGCGTCTCCTTGCGTTCGTCGATGCGCCAGCTGCCGAACATCATCAGGTGGATGCGCAGACTGACGTGGCTGAACTCCAGCAGGAAATGCTTGCCCCAGCTGCGCACGGCCCGTACCCGGCGTCCCTCCAGGCAGGCCAGGTCGAGCGTGCTGTTGCCACTGACGCCACGGACGGTCTTTCCCTTGAACCTGGCGGCGGCCTCGCGCAGCAGCACGATGGAAGGACCTTCAGGCATTGGCGTGCTCCAGCATCGACTGCAGTTGCAGTGCATTGGGCACGGCGTGGCCGTGCGCCGTGTTGTCAAGGATGATCCACGCCTCCCCCGCCTGGGCGGCCTCTACTGCGGCGGCCACCAGACTGCAGAGCTGCGGTTGCTGGTAGGCGCTGTAGTAAATGCGCGGCTGCCCGTGCCACCGCCAGTAGCTCCAGTGCCTGGCTCCGCCCGGCTGATCAGCCCCTGCAACCCGGGCGGGATCGGCCGCGACCCGGGCAATGCCGTGGTCATCCAGCAGCGCGTCGGCCTTGTCGTCGAACCAACTCGGGTGGCGTGGTTCGCAGGCGACCCGCACGGCGCTGCGCCGGCGCAGCGCCCGGAAGAAGGCCGAGGCCGTGCGGCCATCGTAGGCCAGGCTCGGCGGCAGCTGCAGCAACAGGGCGCCCAGCCGATCACCCAGATGCGCCGCCGCGTGCAGGAACGTGTCGAGCAACGGCGCAGCACCGCGCAGGCGCGCGTCATGGGAAATGGACTGCGGCATCTTCACCGAGAAACGGAAACCGTGCGGCACGCTGGCCGCCCAGCGCGCATACGTGGCGGGCTGATGTGGCCTGTAGAACGACGAATTGATCTCCACGATCGGAAAGCGCGATGCATAGCGCTGCAGCGCACTGTCTCCCGCAGCAAACGCGTGGGCGATGTCCGTGGGCAGCGACCACCCTGCGCAGCCCACGGCGACCGGGTGGCCCGGTCGCGGATGACGGAGTTCACGTGCCATGGCGCTACGGTGGCGACAGGCCCGTAGCAACATGGTGAACACACGTTGGCTGCGGCGTGAAGCCTGTGCCGCCGGGCGTGGCGGGCCTGCAGCCGGCCGGTTGCCGTGTATCGGCCATCGCTGCTCAGAGGCTGGCGTTGACCATGGCGCCTGCCGGTTGCTGTGGCATCGGCATGGAATGCCCGTTGCGCGGTGCAATGCGTTCGTGGGTGGCGGCCAGGACCTGGTTCACCCGATGGAGCGTGCCACGGCCACCGGGCTCGATACCGATGATGTAGACGAAGCGGCCGTCACAGCGCGACTGCGCCGATTCAAGCCCCTCGGTTTCAGAAATCACGCGCTTCAGTGCCTTCTCCCAGGCCCTGCCGGGGGGCGACGCCAGTTCCACCACCACTGCGGTTTCCCCGCAGTCCAGCGGCATCACTTCCACGCGCAGAATGCGCGGCGCCCGGTTGGTCTCGGTGCTACCCATTTCCAGTCCTCCTCGGCCAATGACGGCGGAAGTATCCACGTCCGGCGCCAAGGCGCCGTCAAGAATGGATGGCCGTTGCGTGCAGGCCTCGACCGCCTTCGCGACGTGCTGCTGGAGGCGAGCTCCTTCGCCCTGCTCTGCCCAGCGACAAAGCGGTCTGTGGAGAGCGGCCACGCCACTAACAGGTCTTCTTTTCATGCATGGGCACCCTGATCTGACAGGAGCCCAGTGCTTGCGCGCAGTCACACCTTCGCACTTTGGTCGTTGACCTGTTGACGCCAAAAAATGACGCTAACGACACCGCGACAGCTTTCCTGACGCCAGTGCGCGGTCGAGATCCCAGGCAATACCGGCTACGGCCGGGTCGCATCCCCAATACCTGTCACCGCATCGTCCTTCACACGGAATGGCCTGGCCTGCCGTGGTGGACGGCTGCGCCTTGCCCATATCCATGGAGATCCGCAATGCGCCTTGCCACGTTCTTCCTTGCCCTTGTTTTCAGTGCTTTTGCCGGGGCCGCACATGCCCAGGTCGTGACCCTCAACAAGGGCGGGTTCGTATTGACCTATGACTGCAGCATC
The DNA here is from genome assembly GCF_019969775.1 of Stenotrophomonas sp. OVS01A. NCBI lineage: Bacteria > Pseudomonadati > Pseudomonadota > Gammaproteobacteria > Lysobacterales > Lysobacteraceae > Stenotrophomonas > Stenotrophomonas sp. OVS01A. Next base: position 1,585,338 of record NZ_JAHXYV010000001.1, read on the forward strand.
CACAGCGCGACCCGGTACGAATACACGTTGGTGGCTGACACCGGCTCGGCGGCCCGCCCGTCCAGCTTCTACAAGGACCCGGACCTGCCGGCAGGCTGCCTCGGCCAGACCAGCACCGCCTCCTATGCCAGCGTGCGGTCCGGCTATGACCGGGGACATCTGGTGACGTCCAATCACATGGACTACGACGCCACTTACATCCGCCGCGCCAACTACATGACCAACATCGTGCCGCAGGTGTCCAGCTTCAACCAGGGCATCTGGGTGAAGGCCGAGAACGTGGCCGAATGCTACCGGGACATCGCCCCGGTCGACGTCTATGGCGGCGTTGTCTATGGCGATGCGTCCAATGACCATTTCCTGGCCAGCCATGGCATTCCGACCCCGGAATTCTTCTGGAAGACGATCATCACCAAGGATCCAAACACCGGCACCGCCAAGGCCATCAGCTGGATCATTCCCAATGAAACGGGTCTGGGCAGCCTGGACAGTTATCTGGTCACCATCGCGGATCTGGAAGAGCTGCTGGGTGCCAGCTACGTGGCGATCAACGCGCCGGCGTCGCTGAAGAACATGCTGCCCAGCGCCAGCTGGCCGCTGCCGAGCGGATGCGATCTGAGCTGAGCGCCGGATGGCCCGGCAGAGCCTTCTCCGCCGGGCCTGCGCTGCGTGAGGACCCTGCCTGATCTGCCTCTGCGCCCCGCGTCAGGGTGCGACGCCGGCGCGCGCGGCATCCGGCCTACGGCGGTAATGCAACGCAAACAGATACAACCCGGTGAACAGCTGCAGGAACAACGGCGGCAGCGGCGAGTAGGTCAGCCAGTCCGGTGGTTCGCCCTGCCCCATCCAGCGCGCCACGAAGTTGGCGATCACTGTCAGGGTGAAGACGATAGACGTCCAGCGGTGCACGGGACGCGCCCAGCTGCCGGCCCTCACTGCGGCGTCCTCGCGGCAGTCTTCGCAGGGCGCTCGATCATCTTCCAGCCATTGCCGGACGGATCACGGAATCCGGCATCCACTGCACCATAGCGCTCCACCGGCTCCTGGGTGAATTCCACCCCACGTGCCAGCAGCCGTTCGTAGCTGGCGCGGCAATCGTCCACCGCCAGAACCAGCGGCGGCATCGCACCCTTGGCCACCATCTGCTGCAGGGTCAGCGCAGTGGCCGCATCGTGTACCGGCGGCCCCGGTTTGAACAGGCCAAGCTGGAAACCGCCCTCGCCGCCCGAATGCACCGTGAGCCAGCGATAGTCGCCGTTGCCGACATCGGTATGCACCTGGAAGCCGAGTGCGTTGACGTAGAAATCGAGTGCCGCATCCTGGTCGTGCACATACAGGCCGACCACATTCACCATGCCAGTCATAGGATCCTCCCTCAGGTGGGATCTACGCTAACAAGGCCGGTGCGGCGGCGCTTCTCCAAAACTGCGATCTTCAGGTCCGGGCGCCGCGCGGCACGCGCATGGCACTCCGGCACCGGGCCCTGCGCCGGGGCATCGGTCCGCTCGCGGTCGCGGAGGGCGCCGGGGCTGTCGCCGGTGATGTCACGAAAGATGCGGCCAAAGGTGCCCAGGCTGGTCCACCCGGTCTGCAGTGCGATCTCGGTGATCGGCAGGTCGGTATCGCGCAGCAGGGCGACAGCGCGCTCGATGCGGCGGCTGAGCAGATAGCGGTGCGGCGGCACCCCGAAGGCGTCCTTGAAGGAGCGCGCGAAATGGGCCGCGGAAACCGCGCTGATCCCGGCCAGCCGCGCCACCGGCCAGTCTTCATGGCTGGCTCGGTCCATGTGGTCTTTTGCACGCAGCAGGCGGCGCAGCAGTTCCGGGCTCTGGGTCATGGCGCCCAGCGTAGCGCAGAAGACGGCCTCGCTTCCGATAGGTAGCGGGCAATGGGATACTGCGCAATGCCGCAGCGGGCCTGAAGCCGCTCCCGGCCCCCAAACTTCAAGGATGACCCCGATGCGCAGGATGCACTTCGCCGGCACGCTGTTGAGCCTGGCATGCCTTTCCATTTCGTCCGCCTGGGCCGCGGAAGATCCCGATTCACTGGCCCTGTGCGATCAAGTAACGCCGCTGATGGACGCCGACGACTTTAAGGCGCTCGATGCCATGGCCGACCGCTTCCGCAAGGGCCAGCGCAATGCCAGCGGCTATTCCAACCTCAGCCGTTTCTACATCTGCATATCGCGGCGCATCGGCACCGCGCCTCAGGATGTGCAGCAGTGGAATGACTGGACCGCCTGGGCCGCACGCTGGATCCGGCAGTCACCGGGCTCCCTGTCGGCCCATTTGGTCGCCGCGCGCGTGCCACTCAATCTGGCCTGGAGCTTCCGAGGCGATGGCTATGCCCACGAGGTGGCGGCGAAGGGCTGGCAGCAGTTCAGCGAGTACAACGCGGTAGCGGCCGCCTATATGCAGGAGCACAAGGCGATCGCCAAGCGCGACCCCTACTGGTATGAAATGTCCATCCTGATCGCGTTGCGGCAGGGGGTGGATGAAGCAGCCTTCATGGCGCTGGTCGACGAAGGCAGCAGGCTCTTTCCCGACCATGACCCGCTGTATCTGATCGCGATGCAGCGCTTCACCCCGCATTGGCAGGGCGATGCGCAGCAGATGGAAGCCTTCGCGCGGCATGCCCTGGCACGAACCGCCAAGCGCCGCCGCGCCAGCCTGTATGCCCGCCTGTACGCATCGGTCAGCGAAGGCGTTCCGGGACAGCAGCTGTTCCAGAACTCGGCGGTCGACTGGCCGCTGATGCGGCAGGGATGGGAAGACATCCTCGCCGAGTACCCGACTGCATGGAACCTGGAGGCCGCAGCCCGCCATGCCTGCCTCAGCAGTGACATACCCGCTGCGAAGGCTTGGCAGCGCCGGTTGCTGGCCGGACAGGGCATCGGCGAACCTTATCTGGGCATGGTGGTCGATTCGGCCGAGCGCCAGTGCCTGCCGGAGGGCTCCTTCGCGCGATGATAGCGCCCGGCAGGCAACACGCCCGTGCGCGCGTCAGCGCGCCATGGCCCGCGCGGCCTGCTCCTGTACGGCCTGCTCCTGTTGCCGGGCATCATGCTGTGCAGCGCCGGTGCACTCGGGTGCGTCCTGCAGCTGACGCACTTGGTCCTCGACCGGCGTAGCCACTGCCTGCGCAGTATCGGTGCGGGCGATCTGACGATCGGCGGCGTGCGGCTGGCCCTGCACCGCGAACGCGTACCTGCCGTCGTCACTGAGCACGGCCTCGTCGATCCGCTGCATGCCCTTGGCCTTGGCCGCGACCAGCAGGGCCATGCCCAGCCGTTCGCTCATCTCATCAGGCTGGCGCCCCATCGCCTGGTCGAGGCTGCTCACAGCGCCTTGGCTCTGCAGCCACATGCCGTGGTCCGGGCTGACGGTGTGCCGTGGGTCCTGCCGGGGCAGCAGCGGTGAGGGCGGCGCGAGCGACTGCAGGTGCTCGCCCTGCACGGCAGCGTCGATCTTCTGCAGATCCTTGCCGCCAGCCGCGGCGATATGGAACAGGCGTTCGGCCATGCCATAGGTGGATTGCCCCTGGTTGCGCGCCAGCCCCAGTGCAAAGGCGTCCACATCCTGCTGCGGCCTGCCGTTGCCGTCCTCTGCAAGCACCTGCCACGATGGCCCCAGCATCGGGTTGTCCCCGACCATCGACTGGGTACGCTCCATCAGCGTGCGCATCTGGGCCTCGCTGAAGCTCAGGGTAGTGAGCTCACCGGCCTTCACCGGTCCGCGATCACCGCTGGGGTCGCCGGACAGTGCCGCGTTGGCCATTCCGGCAATCTGCTCACCCTGCGCATGCCCGCGCAGGTCGAAGGTGAATTCATAGCGGCGCTGCGCTCTGTCTTCCTGGCCGTCGGCGCCGTAGGCGCTGACCCGGGTGGCCGGCAGGTTGCCGTTGTACTGCACGCTGCGCAGTTCGGTGCGGCTGCCGTCCTCGCGACTGACCTGCACCACGTCGCCGCTGTTGCGTGCACCCGCCAGGTCCAGGCCGAACGTGTCGCCATAGCCGACCTTCAGCCGCGTCTGCGAACTCATGCCCAGCCGCTCGACCGTCGCCAGATCCTGCACGCCCGGGGTCTGGCCGCTCAGGGTGCCGTTGTCGATGAACTGTTCATAGGCCTGGCGGCCTTCGGCTTGATCCAGGTCGAACGTGGCAGTGCGGACGGCAGCGTGACCGAGCGCATCCTGCCGACCGGCAATCGCGCTGAACCTGCCGACACTGAATCCCATGCCGTTGAAGGCTTCCACCGCCTCGTTCGGCCCGGTGGTGACGCGCACCCGGCCATCATCCAGGCGATCCACGCGGTAGCTTGCACCGCTCGCCTCGGTCGTCTGGCTCTGCATGGCGATGTTGCGGAAGCTGCCTTCCAGTGCGGTGCCGGTGAACTGCTGGCCATCCAGGGTGACGCTGCCCCCCTTGGGAATGGTCTGCGGATCGAACGGGTTGATGCGGGTGGGATCGACGTCCACCGCCTCGCTGGGCAGGCTGACCCTGTAGCGCCCGCGTACGCCGGTGCTGCTGGTGTCCTGGAAGCCGGCACCTTTCGCGCTTGCCCCGACCACCGACTCCATCGTGAGCAGGTAATCCCTGCCGCCATCGGGCGTCGGGCTGCCGGCCATGTTCAGCGACGCCCCCTGGAACTGCGATGCGAGACTGGACGCTGCGCGCTTGTGCTCGGTACCCACTTTCAACGCGCCGTCGCCCTCGTTCAACGTGACCGAGTAACCACCGGCGGCGGCCCGCACCTCGCTGTTGGCCGAGGTGTAGGTCGGATCGAACGACGCCGAGGCGGCATCGCGCGGCGCATCCTGGGTTGCGCCTTCCTTGCTGGTCCGGGCATTCATGCCGTGACCTCCTTGAACAGTGACGCGCTGATTATAGGACGCGGTGTGCGCAGCACGTTCACATCGCGCCGCAGCCGCATCCACGATAGTGATGGCCATCCCATTCCACGCCGAGGGTCCATGCCCCACTCCCTCGCCCGCCCGCAGCGATGGCGCCGTCACGGCCGCAAGCTGCTGCCGTACCTGCTGGGCCTGTATCTGCTGTACCTGTTGGCAGGCAATGTTTTCCTCAATACGCCGCTGTTCGATCAGGTCACCAATCGCAAGCCGCACAAGTTCGTGATGACCACTGGCCCGGCGATCACGCTGCTGCCGGGGCATGTCATCGCCTGGAATGTGCAGATGCGCGGCCACGTCAATCACACGGTGTATGTGCTGCGCGCGGACCGCGCCAGTGCACGCTTGGCATTGCTGCCGCTGTTCCAGCGCGAGGTGCGCGTGCCGTCGCTGCACGCGACCGGGGTGGCCGCCGAGATCGCGCGCGTGGAGGAGGCCATTCCCTCACCACCGCGCGGCGATCGCGGCTGGACGTTGCGGTTCGATGCCATTCATAGCGAAACCATCCGCAGCGTCCGCGTGGGCAAGCTGTTGATCGTTGGCCAGGGCAGCGGCACGGTCGGTTTCGTGAAGCAGCTGCGTGGTGGTCCCTCGGAACTGCTGGACTCGGAGGTGGCGTTCGCTGATGCCGACGTCAGCCTTGACGGCACCCAGCTGCTCGGCGACATGCAGTTGAAGACGCAGTTCTCCTACCCACGGCATTACCGCGACCAGGCACCCGGGCTGGCAAAGCTGGGGCTGCTGCATGCCGTGCTGGAGGTGCAGGCGCGCAGCCAGGGCCTGCGCCTGGATACGGACACGCAACGTCCTTCCATTGCCAGCGCCGCCGTGCCGGGGCAGCTGCAGGCCGCGATCACCCTGGACCAGGGCGCGCTTCAGCCCGGCAGCCATGCGGTCTGGCGGGTTCCCCTGCAGATGGGAGCTGGCGCCCCCGACCGCGGAACGCTGGCAGTGCAGCTGGATGCCGCCCGCGATATCCGCCTGCAGGCGCGGTTGCCGCAGCGCGAGGGCACAGGCGCTGCGCTGGACGCGGATCTGACCATCACCGGGCGGCACATTCCATTCGCCGAACCCAGCGAGATGCTGGGCCGCACCTCCGGAACGGTCAAGGGCGAATGGACCTTCACCTCGCTCAACTGGATTCCCGCACTGTTCGTGCAGAAACCCTGGTTCCAGCTGCAGGGCGGTGGCGTGCTGCGCGCCGACCTGCGCCTGCAGAACGGCGAGCTGGCCGCTGGCAGCAGCGTCGATATACCTGCAGCGCGGGCGGTGGCCGAAGTGGCCGGCGTGCATATGCAGGGAACGGCCAGCGCCCATGGCCAACTGCAGGCCGGGACGCCGACGCACGCCGTACTGGCAGTGAAGCTTCCCACGTTCAATGCGCGTGCAGGCGGCGCCAAGGGTGCCACGCTGTTCGATGGGCGCGATCTGGCACTGACACTCACCGGTGACGGTCGCCTGCGCGAGCTGCGCAAGGGCGTGCGCGCGCAGCTGCGCTTCGATGACGCAAGCATTCCAGACCTCACCGCCTACAACCGCTACCTGGGCAACGGCCAGGTGCGGCTGCTGGGAGGCGCTGGCCAGGTGAGCGGCGACGTTGAACTGGATACCCAGGGCCGGGTTGGCAATGGCAGTGTCCGCCTGCGCAGCCAACGCGCACGCCTGCAGGTGGCCGGGCTTGGCCTGCAAGGCGACGCCCGCGTTGATGGCAGGCTGCGGCGTGGCGATTTCAGCCAGCGCCGCTTCGATCTGAGCGGCAGCGTGATCGAGCTGCGCAACGTGCAGGTGGGTGAGCAGCAGCGTTCACAGCCGTGGTGGGGCCGGGTCACCATCGCCCGCGGTGACATCGATGCGCAGTCACCGTTCCAGGTGGACGCACGCGCGGATCTTGCCATGCGCGACGCGGGCCCGCTGCTGGCGCTGTTTGCCGAGCGCAGCGATTACCCGCGCTGGGCATTGTCGCTGCTCGACTCCGGCCAGGTGGATGCACATACCCGCCTGCGCTGGCGCGCCGGGCATCTGGTACTGGATGGACTGCAGGCGGAGAACGAGCGCCTTTCGCTGCGTGCGCGGCTGGATCTGCTGGACCAGCGCAAGCGTGGCGACCTCTACCTTCGCTGGGGCCTGCTGGGTGCCGGCATCGAGCTGGATGGGCAGCGCCGGCAATGGCATCTGGCCGGTGCGCGGGAATGGTTCGACGGTCGGCCTGCGCTGCTGCCCGGTGCTGCAGCGGCCAGCGACGGTGGCACTGCGGACTGACCTGAAGGCTGCATCCAGTCGCGACGCCTTTACGTACAACGCACTACCGCAGTTCGCGATAGTGCAGGAGGAAAGACACCGTGAATGTCCGCAGGCAAGCAGTTGGCCTTCTGGGCTGGGCCATCATCACTTTTCTGGCGGCCGCACTGGGCGCGCGTGCCTCGATCTCGGCAGCGGATTTCTACGCAAGCCTGACGTTGCCGGCATGGGCACCGCCGGCCAGCGTGTTCGGTCCGGTGTGGACGGTGCTGTACGCATTGATGGCGCTGGCGGCGTGGCTGGTGTGGCGCCAGGGCGGATGGCGCGCGGCCGCGCCTGCGCTGGCACTCTATCTGCTGCAGCTGGCCCTCAACGTGCTGTGGAGCTGGCTGTTCTTCGGCTGGAAACAGGGGGCGTTGGCGTTCGCTGACATCGCACTGTTGCTGGCGCTGATCGTGGCCACGATCGTGGCCTTCCATCGCGTGCGTCCGGCGGCGGCATGGCTGCTGCTGCCTTACCTGGCATGGGTGACGTTCGCCAGCGCGCTCAACTACGCGGTGTGGCAGGCCAATCCGGTCGTGCTTTAGCCGGGCAATGCCTGAGGGCCTTGCGCTGCGGGCCGCCACTGGCGCAGCGCGCTGCCCCTGAAGGCCTGCTCACCGCAGCCGGTCGGGCAGCGCAGTACACGCGCGGCAGACGTGCTGACAAGCCCATCGCCCTCCTGCGCCTTGAATACGACCTCGCAGCACAGGCAGCGCGCCACCAGCGAATACAGATGGACGATGCGGCCGCTACCGGGATCCTGCAGTGCGTTGACATCCAGCAGGTCGAAACGGCCGTTTTCAGGCGATGGGCGCGATGGGCGAAGCAGGGAAGACGATGGCTGCAGGTTCACGTCGATGCGTCACAGAAGGATGAGCGACGACTGTAGTAGGCGCGATGTGCAGCAGATGTGCACCGCACCCATCAGGTTGCAGCAGCGCCACCCAGCCGGTTGATCTGCGCACATTCCAGCACCGCCGGCGGCTCCGGCATCGTCGCCAGCACGATCATCGCGCGGCCGATGGCTTCGTTGCTGGTCACCAGTGAGGGCAGGACGCGGCCCGCCGCCGCCATCAGGGGACCGCCAAAGCGATACAGCGGCTTCAACGCCGCATGACGGGTGCCGGTCCCCGCAACCGGGCGCACCCCGGCGGGACGCAGCATGACGGTGCGCACCGCGAGCTGCGCCAACGCGGCCTCGGTCTCGCCCTTGATGCGCAGGGGCATGATCCGGCTGTGGGGATTGGCATGGGCGCCGGAGACATACAGGAACCGGCCGTCCGGATTCGCCTCGGCCCATGCTGCAGCCACGGCAAGGGTGGCATCGAGCGTCACCTTCCGATACTCGTCCTCGGCGGTGCCGACCGGCGGTGCTCCGGCACAATAGAAACACGCATCGAATCCGGCCAACTGCGGGCCCACACCACGGGCATGCTGGAAATCGGCCAGCACGATCTGCTCGATACGCGCGTCGAGCCGGGCCTTGCCGCGGACCAGGGCAGCGGTGCGCGCCACCTGCGGCGAAGCGAGGCAGGCACGGGCAACGCCCTGCCCGACCAGTCCGGTCGCGCCGGTCAGCAGAATCCGCAGCGGGCGTGTTTCGTACATGCGTTGACCTTGAAGAAGCCTAGAGTTTCACGAAGCGCTGGATCCGGCGGGCCAGCCAACCACTGAATACCAGCGGCGCATCCAGCGCGGAAATGCAGATGCACGGTACGCCCGGCGCCGTTACCGGCTGGTGCTCGACCTCCTCGTCCAGGTCGGCCACATCGCCGGGCGCGAACAGACCCAGCGCATCATTGTAGGAACCCCGCAGGATCTGTGTCAGTTCGCTGCGACCATGGCTGTGCATCGGCAGGCATTTGCCCGGCGCGATCTTCAGCATGATCAGCGACGGCATCTGCTCGGCACGGATGCAATGCACTCCCGGCGCCATCCAGCGCCAGTGCAGCCGGCCCAGCGAATCGCCGAAGTACGGATGCAGCGACGTCGGCAGATGGTCCGGATCCGCCTCGGGGCGTTCGCGCGGCATCGACCGCAGCGGGCCTGGCACCGCGTCGGCCTGGACCTCGACGAGCTGCGCAAGCATCGCTTCGCGCAGGCCCGCCCGCCGCGCCTCGTCCGCCACGGGCTGGGTCTGCTCCAGCAGTGCGGCACCGATGGCCTCCGCTTCGCGCAGCCGCTGGCGGCAGTGCGGGCACTGCTCCAGATGGGTGCCGGCGACGATGCTCAACGGTGCCGGCAGAGCACCGGCGGCGTAGCTCATCAGCGTCGACTCATGCAGGTGGTGGTGCGGATTCATGGTGCACCCCCGACCTTGGACTGCAACTGCAGGAACGCTCGTCGCAGGTGTGATTTGACCGTGCCCAGCGGCATGCCCAGCGCCTGCGCGATCTCGCTGTGGCTCTTGGCCTCGAAGTAGGACATGCGAACCAGACGCGCCTGCGTGGCCGGCAGCTCATTGATGCGCTGGCGCAGGCGGGCATGGTCGGCAAACTGCTCGGCGCTGCTGCGCTCGCCGACGTCGGCGGCAGCGGCGTCTTCCACGGCTTCCTGCACCTGCATCCAGCTGCGTTCGCGACGCACGCGGTCGATGTGCAGGTTGCGGCCGATGCGATACAACCAGGTGCTCAGCGCACCTTGGGCAGGATCGAACTCGGCCGCGCGCAGCCACAGCCGCAGCAGGCATTCCTGGGCCAGCTCCTCGGCCACCGCTGCGGGTGCGCCAAGGCCACGCAGATAAATGCACAGGCGCGGCATGAAATGGTCGTAGATGCGCATGAAGCAGTCACGATCGCGCAGCCGGGCGACGCCATCCATCTCGCCGTTCCAGTTCGTTGGCTCGTTGCTGGGCTGCTGTGAACTGGACACGATCCGCGCGGTGTCGAAGGGATGGGAGGGACTGGCGGGAGGACGGTACATCGGCGGGGGCTGCCGTTGGGTGAAGAGGAGTCCTTCCCTCTACGCACGGTGGCGCCTGTTGGATGCACCCGGGATGGGTGCCAACGTGCATCCAGCCGGCGCCGTCGCGCGTACAGGCCCGCAAGCCTCCCATGGATCGCCCCGATGCGTCTTGCCTGGTTGCTGCTCTGCATGCCCTGCGCCGCTTCGGCCGCGCCGCTGCTGCGTTCGGAGGGCGTGGCCACCCTGGCCAACGGAGTCATTGCCTACCGCGAAGTGCATTGGCAGCGCGGCGCCGGCGATGGCAGCGAACGCTGGGTGGAATACCTTTGCCCTGCGGGCCAACCTTTCGCCCGCAAGCAGATGCCCGCCGCCACCCGGCCGCAGGTGCGGGGCTATGTGCTGCAGGACGCCCGCAGCGGCCAAGCGGCCGATGTGAGGGTCGACCCCGGCGTGGTCCGGGTCGACTGGAAGGAGGACACGTCCACGCCTTCCCGCACCAGGCAGCTGCCGCTGCCCCCGGATGCCGTGATCGACGCCGGCTTCGATGCCGCCGTGCGGGCCCACTGGCGCACGCTGCAGGGTGGAGCACCGGTCAGCCTGCCTTTTCTGGTGCCCGGCCGGCAACGCTTCTACCCCGTGCAGGTGCAGTACCAGGGCCCGGTGCGCTGGCAGGGGCTTTCCGCCCATGCGGTGAATGTCCGCCTTGATACCTGGTTCGGCGCGGTGGCCCCACGTCTGTCGCTGGTCTACGCCGATGCTGATCGCCGCCTGCTCGAGTTCCGTGGTACCAGCAACCTGCGCGATGCACGTGGCGATTATCCGCAGGTGACCGTGCGCTTCGCCGCGCCCGCAACCGAGCAGCCGGAGCAGCGCTGGCGCACTGAGCTGCAGCGACCGCTGGTAGCGAGCTGTGGTGTTACGACCAGGTGAACATGCAGTCTGATGCAATCCACTGCATCCAACCTGCACTGCAACGCGTAGAGGTAGGCAATCGACTCCCTCGGGCTTCCGTCCATGGCATCCGCAGCGCCTCCACTCCGCAGACGTTCGCGCCTGTTGCGCACCTTCCAGCGCTGGTTCGACACCGATGCCGGAAGCGAAACGGCGATCGACGGCAGCCAGGGTGACCGCATCGACTGGCTGCGCGCCCTGCCCTTCGCGCTGCTGCACGTTGCCTGCCTCGGGGTGATCTGGGTGGGCGTGTCCTGGACAGCGGTTGCCGTCGCAGTGTTCCTGTACGCGATCAGGATGTTCGCCATCACCGCGTTCTATCACCGCTACTTCTCGCACCGGACGTTCGAGGCATCGCGCACCGTGCAGTTCGTGTTCGCGGTCATCGGCGCCGCCAGCGTGCAGCGTGGCCCGCTCTGGTGGGCAGCGCACCACCGCCACCACCACCGCCACGCCGATCAACCGCAGGACCCGCATTCCCCGCGCCAGGGCGGGTTCTGGCGCAGCCATATGGGTTGGTTCCTCACCCGTAGCGCCTTTGCCACCGATCTGCAGCGCATTCCCGATCTGGCCCGCTACCCCGAGCTGCGCTGGCTGGACCGGTTCGACACCGTGGTTCCCGTGTTGCTGGCCGCTGCGCTGTATGGTGTGGGTGCGGTGCTCGAGCGTGTGGCACCGGGCCTGCATACCTCCGGCCCGCAGCTGCTGGTCTGGGGCTTCTTCATCTCCACCGTGGTGTTGTTCCACGCCACGGTCACCATCAATTCGCTGGCGCACCGATTCGGCCGGCGCCGCTTCGAGACCCGTGATGACAGCCGCAACAACCTCTGGCTGGCGCTGCTGACCTTCGGCGAAGGCTGGCACAACAACCATCACTTCTTTCCCGGCACCGCCCGCCAGGGCTTCCGCTGGTGGGAGATCGACATCAGCTGGTATGGCCTGCGCGCAATGGCTGCGCTGGGCCTGGTGAAGGGCCTCAAGCCGATCCCGGCCTGGGTACTGGCCAAGGCGAGGCACTGACATGCGTATCGCGGTCATCGGTTCCGGCATCGCGGGTCTGGCCAGTGCGTGGTGGCTGGACGGCGAGCATGACGTCACCCTGTTCGAGGCCAACGACTACCTGGGCGGCCACACCCACACCCACGAGGTGACGGTGGACGGCCGCAGGATGGCGGTCGACACCGGGTTCATCGTCTTCAATCCGCACCATTACCCGCTGCTGTCGGCGTTGTTCGACGAACTGGGCGTGGACTCGCAGCCCACCACGATGAGTTTCTCGATGCACAGCGAGCGCAGCGGCGTGGAGTACAACGCCACATCGCTCGATGGCCTGTTCTGCCAGCGCCGCAACCTGCTCTCGCCGCGTTTCTGGGGAATGCTGGCCGACCTGCGGCGCTTCTATCGCGACGCGCCCCTGCTGCTGGGCGAGGAGCAGGGCCCCACGCTGGGCCAGTACCTGCACAGCCAGCGCTATGGCGAAGCGTTCGTGCAGGAACATCTGCTGCCGATGGCCTCGGCGCTGTGGTCCTCGCCGACCGCGCAGGTGCTGGACTTCCCGGCCCGTTACCTGGTGCAGTTCATGGCCAATCACCAGATGCTGCAGATGACCGGGCGCGCGCCCTGGCGCGTGGTCAAGGGCGGCTCGGCGCGCTACGTGGACGCCCTGCGTGCGCGCTGGCGGGTGCATGAGCGGCTGGAATGCCCGGTGCATGCGGTCGAGCGCATGCCCTGGGGTGCACGCGTACACACCGCAACCGGCATTGAAGGCTTCGATGAAGTGATCCTGGCCTGCCATAGCGACCAGGCCCTTGCCCTGCTGGCCGACGCCGATCCGATCGAGCATGCGGTGCTCGGCGCGATCCGCTACCAACCCAACGAGGCCGTACTGCACACCGACGCCTCACTGTTGCCCGCCAACCGCAAGGCGTGGGCGGCCTGGAACGCGCATGTACCGCGCGACCCTACCGCACCCTGCACGGTCAGCTACTGCATGAACCTGTTGCAGGGGCTGCCCGGTGATACGCCGCTGGTGGTGACCCTCAACCGCAGCGAGGCCATCGACCCGGCCAAGGTGCTGCGCCGACTGCACTACGCGCATCCGGTGCATGATCCGGCTGCGGTGGACGCGCAGCGGCGCTGGGCCGAACTGCAGGGCCGGCGGCATACCTGGTTTGCGGGTGCGTACTGGGGCTGGGGCTTCCATGAAGATGGAATCCGCAGTGCCCGCCGCGTTGTGGATGCACTGCAGATGCGCGACGCCGGTGCGCCGCCTCCCCTGCAGGTGGAGGTGGCTGCATGAGCGCCAGCGCCCTCTACTTCGGGCACGTGGTGCACCGCCGGCACCATCCGCATCCGCATGCCTTCCGCTACCCCATCGCGCAGCTGCTGCTGGACCTGGACGAGTTGGACCAGGTATTTGCCGGGCGCTGGCTGTGGTCGGTCGGGCGCCGCAACCTGGCAGAGTTCCGCCGCAGCGACTATCTCGGCGATCCCAGGACACCACTTGCAGACGCCGTGCGTGACCATGCCGCGACCGTGCTGGGGCGGCGCCCGGACGGCCCGGTGCGTCTGTTGGCGCACCTGCGCTTCGGTGGCCACGTGTTCAATCCGGTCAGCTTCTATTACTGCTACCGGGCCGACGGCAGCACCCTGGACTGCATCGTCGCCGACATCACCAACACGCCGTGGAAGGAACGGCACGCCTATGTGCTGCCTGTTGAAAGCGCACAGCCGCAGGGGCGCGCCCTGCGCTGGCAGTTCGACAAAGCCTTCCACGTTTCCCCCTTCATGCCGATGGATTGCCACTACGACTGGCGCTTCACCGCGCCCGGCGATGACCTGCGCGTACATATGCAGGTCTGGCGCGACGGTGTCCGGCAGTTCGATGCCACCCAGGCCATGCAGCGACGCCCGCTCGATGGCCGCGGCCTGGCCCGGGTCCTGGCATTCCACCCGTTGATGACCGTGCAGGTGGTAGCCGCCATCCACTGGCAGGCACTGCGCCTGTGGCTGAAGCGCAATCCCGTGCATGACCACCCCGCTCTTGCCGAGAAACCGCGATGAACGAGCTGAATCCTTCCGTTGCCCTGCCCCGCCCCGGCGCGGTGGACGTATTCCTGCGCCGGAGGCTGCTGGCGGTACTGGCGCCGCTGCGCGAAGGCGGGCTGCGGGTACGCGACCCCTTGGGCGAGGTCATCCTCGGTGATCGTGCGGGCGCACTGCAGGCCACGGTGACCATCAGCGATATGGCGTTCTACCGCAAGGTGGCCGCGCAGGGCAGCGTCGGCGCGGGTGAGAGCTACATCCACGGCGATTGGCGCTGCGATGACCTGGTGGCCCTGGTGCGGCTGCTGGTACGCAACCGCGACCTGCTGGATGGCATGGAACGCGGGCCGGCGCGCATCGGTGGCTGGCTGCTGCGCGGCTGGAACCGCCTGCGGCGCAACAGCCGCGAAGGCAGTCGCCGCAACATCGCCGCCCACTACGATCTGGGCAATGACTTCTTCGCGCTGTTCCTGTCGCCGGACCTGATGTACTCCTCGGCAGTGTTCAGCGGTGCTGGCGACTCGCTGGAAACCGCCTCGCGCCGCAAGCTGGACCGCATCTGCCAGCAGCTGCAGCTGCAACCCGGTGATCGCGTCGTCGAGATCGGTACCGGCTGGGGCGGGTTCGCCCTGCATGCCGCCCAGCGCTACGGCTGCCATGTGACCACCACCACCATCTCCGCCGAACAGCACGCGCTTGCCGCCCAGCGTGTGGCCGAGGCGGGCCTGCAGGAGCGCGTGACCCTGCTGATGCAGGACTACCGTGATCTGCAGGGCCAGTTCGACAAGCTGGTGTCGATCGAGATGATCGAGGCCATCGGTGCCGAGTATCTGGACACCTACATGGCGACCCTGCAGCGGCTGCTGAAGCCCGATGGCGTGGCCCTGCTGCAGGCCATCACCATCGAGGACCAGCGCTACGAGCAGGCGCGTCGCAGCGTGGACTACATCAAGCGCTTCGTGTTCCCCGGCAGTTTCATTCCCTCGATC
Source organism: Stenotrophomonas sp. OVS01A (assembly GCF_019969775.1). Taxonomy (NCBI): domain Bacteria; kingdom Pseudomonadati; phylum Pseudomonadota; class Gammaproteobacteria; order Lysobacterales; family Lysobacteraceae; genus Stenotrophomonas; species Stenotrophomonas sp. OVS01A. The sequence goes on from NZ_JAHXYV010000001.1 coordinate 1,600,414, forward strand.
AACGCCATCCTGGCCGCCAAGACCCGGGCCTGCGACCTGCAGCTGATCGCCCAGCAGGATTTCGGCCACTCCTATGCCCTCACCCTGCGCGCCTGGCGGCAGCGCTTCCTCGCGCAGTTGCCGGCGGTACGTGCGCAGGGTTTCGATGACCGCTTCTGCAGGCTGTGGGAGTTCTATCTGGCCTACTGCGAGGGCGGCTTCCTGGAGCGCTCGATCGGCGTGTCCCATCTGCTGCTGGCACGCCCGGGCTACCGTCCCGAGACGGACGTCCATGGCCAACGGGCCGGCTGACATGCGCCGCACCTGGGTCAACGTAATCGGCAACCAGCTGGTATGGCTGTGCGCCGTTGCCGGAGCCGGCCGCGGCTGGCAATGGCCGGCCCTGCTGTCGGCCACACTCTATGTCGGCAGCCAGTTGCTTGCCTCGACGCGGCCACGCCTGGAGCTGCGCCTGCTGTTGCTCGCGCTGGGGTGTGCCTGGCTGGTGGATGGCAGCGCTGCAGCCAGCGGTGCTGTGCAGTACGCCGCCGCACCGCTTGGATGGGTGCCGCCACCGTGGATTTTCGCGCTGTGGGCGGCCTTTGCGATGACGCTGACGGCGTCGATGGCGTTCCTGCAGCGGCACTGGATGCTGCCGGTGGCCCTGGGCCTGCTGGCGCCGCTGGCGTATCTGTCCGCGGCGCGGGGTTTCCAGGCCGTACATTTCACCGCCCCGGCCTGGCTGGGCGTGGCAACACTGGCGCTGGGCTGGTGCGTGGCACTGTCGCTGCTGTGCGCCGTCGCCCGTCGCGGAACGCCCAGCAATCGTGACACCCCATTGATCGGAGCAGCCTGATGAGCATTCTGTGGTGGGTACTGCTGTACGCCGTGCTGATCATGGCCTGGGGTTGGACCTGGCAGCGCAGGCACCGCAACATCGGCATCGTCGATGTCCTGTGGGCAAAGGGCGTGGCGGCAGGCGCGCTGCTGCTTGCATGGCTGGGCGATGGCGCGCTGCAGCCACGCATCGCACTGGCCGTGCTCGGTGGCCTGTGGGGAAGTCGTCTCGCCCTGCATCTGTGGCGCCGCGTACGCAGCGAGGAGGAAGACGGTCGCTACCGCTATCTGCGCGAACACTGGCACGGCCACCAGGGCAGGATCTTCGGCTTCTTCATGGCGCAGGCGCTGTTGGTGGTGCTGTTTGCGCTGCCGTTCACGGCCGTGGCCGGCAATCCCCACAGCGACATGCCTGGCTGGATCGCAGCGGCGGTCGTCGTGTGGCTGCTCAGCGTGGGCGGCGAAGCACTGGCCGACCGTCAGCTGGCACGCTTTCGTGCCGACCCGGCGAACAGGGGCCGGACCTGCCGCCAAGGACTGTGGCGGTACACGCGCCATCCCAATTACTTCTTCGAGTGGCTGCACTGGTTCACCTATGTACTGCTGGCAGCCGGCTCACCCTTGTGGTGGCTGGCCTGGTCCGGGCCGGTGCTGATGTACGTGTTCCTGCGCTACCTCAGTGGCGTTCCCTTCACCGAGAAACAGGCGCTGCGCAGTCGAGGCGATGACTATCGCGACTACCAGCGCAGTACCCCGATGTTCTTCCCCTGGTTTCCGCGCAGCCCCAAGGAGTGATCCCGATGAACAGCACCCCGTCCCTTGCTCCGGTTACCGATACGGAAGCCGGCCTTACCGGCTGGGCCGAGCGTGGCTGGCTGCCCGATGCGGCGCTGCGCGCGGGCATACGCCGCCTGTGTGCGCAACGCCTGGCCGAGGAGTCGAGCGGCAGCATGGAGGAGCAGGCCCAGCGCTTCAGCCGCCGTATCGCCGAGCTCGCTGGCAGCCCACTGGCACTGCACGTGGATGCGGCCAACCGCCAGCATTACGAGGTGCCTGCCGCCTTCTTCCAGGGCTGCCTGGGGCATCGCCTGAAGTACAGCAGCTGCTACTACCGCACCGGCCGCGAGACGCTGGACCAGGCCGAGGATGCGATGCTGGAGCTGTACGGGCAGCGCGCCGGATTGGCCGACGGCCAGGCCATTCTTGAGCTGGGCTGCGGCTGGGGCTCGCTGACGCTGTGGATGGCCGAGCGCTACCCGAACGCGCGCATCACCGCCGTGTCCAACTCGCACAGCCAGCGCAGCCATATCCTGGCGCAGTGCGAGGCGCGCGGGTTCGGCAACGTCGAGGTACTCACCCGGGACGTCAACCAGCTGGACCTGCCTGCCGCTGCATTTGATCGCTGCGTGTCGGTGGAGATGTTCGAGCATGTCCGCAACTACGACCGCCTGCTGGGCCGCATTGCCCGCTGGCTGAAGCCGGACGGTGCGCTGTTCGTGCACATTTTCGCCCATCGCACGCTGATGTATCCGTTCGAGACCGAGGGCGACGACAACTGGATGGGCCGGCACTTCTTCACCGGCGGCCTGATGCCGGCAGCGGACACGCTGCTGCACTTCCAGCGCGACCTGGTGCTGGACCAGCGCTGGCTGCTGGACGGCACGCACTATCAGCGCACGGCCAACCATTGGCTGGCCAACCAGGATGCCGCCCGTGAACAGCTGCTGCCGGTGCTGGCACAGACCTATGGCGACGAAGCGGCCGCACGCATCTGGTGGCAGCGCTGGCGCATGTTCTGGATGGCCTGCGCCGAATTGTTCGGCTACGACGACGGCCAGCAATGGCTGGTCGCCCACTACCTGTTCCGCCCGCGCTGAAGGAGACCGCCCTCATGCGTATCGCATCGCTGTTCCCGCTGCTGGCCGTTGCCCTGTTCGGCGCAGGCTGCAGCAGCCACGACACCCGCCCCATCCCGCTGCCTCCGAAGGTGGACGTGCCGCGCTTCATGGGCGACTGGTATGTCATCGCCCATATTCCGTCCCGGCCCGAGCGCGAGGCCTTCGACGCGGTGGAAAGCTACGCGCTGCAGGCCGATGGCCGCATCCAGACCACTTTCACCTATCGCAAGGGCAGCTTCCAGTCGCCACAGAAGTCGATGCACCCGGTGGGCCGTGTGGAAAAACACGGCAATGGTGCGGTCTGGGGAATGCAGTTCATCTGGCCCATCCAGGCCGAATACCTGATTGCCTGGCTGGATGAGGGCTACACCCAGACCATCGTGGCCCGCAACAAGCGTGACTACGTGTGGTACATGGCGCGCACGCCGCAGGTGAGCGAGGCGGACTACCAGCAGGCGGTCGCCCGCATCCAGGCAATGGGCTACGACACCGGCAAGCTGCGCCGTGTGCCGCAGTCGGTGCGCTGAGCCCGCGCGAAGTGATGTTGCAGAACAGAATGACGCTAGCGCCGAATCGGCCGTTGCCCCATGAATGGGGGAATATAGGGCTGCCCGGCCTTTCACGGATTATCAATCCCGCTTTATGTGATTAATATCACTTAAAGACATTTACTCCCATGCAATAAAGGCGGCGAAGATTCACCGGCCTCCGGCCACAGGGAGCGTGCCATGCAGGATGTCTCGCCGCATCAGTGCAAGGTTGTATCCGAACGGAAATGGTCTCTCAGCACGTTCATGGAGTTCTATGAGCGCGTACTGAGCCAGCGCATTTTCGGTCCCTACGGAAAGCTGCTGGCCGAGGAGATCGCTGGCGACATCCGGGCCGGTTTCAACGCGTCCGACGTCCTGGAGGTCGCCTGCGGCACCGGGGTCATCACCGCTAACCTTTACCAGCACCTGAGCAGGCCGCTGGGCCTACGGTTGGTCGCCACCGATCTTTCAGCGATCGCCGTGAACGTGGCACGCAGCGTGCTGAGCGATGAGGTGCAGCGCAACGTGCCCCTCCTTGCCGATGTGGACATGGCGGAGCTGCCCTTCGCCGACGCCAGCTTCGACGTCATCGTCTGCGGGTTCGGCCTGATGTTCCCGCCGGACAAGGCGCGCGTCGCCCGCGAGTTCAGGCGCGTGCTCCGCCCTGGCGGACGGGTCTACGCCACGGCATTCCACTACAACCAGCTGTTCGAGCTGGCCCGCGAGCAGTCACGGCAGCACTTCGGCATGCCCTCCCGGCTGATGGATGCAGCCCTGAGCCTGACCGACCCGTCGCCCATCACACGCGCGTTCACGATCGAAGGACTTTCCCCGCGAGAGGGCGAGATGGCTGAACTGCGGCCCCTCGCGTTTGCCATGGGCGACGCCGATGTGCGCGAGTTCCTGTTCAACGCCTGCATCCTTCTGGAGGAGTTCAACCAGTGCGATGCCCCCAGCAGGGAGCGCTATCTGGACGCGATGCTGGACGCCGTCCATGCAGCAGTGCCAGACCGGCGTTACCAGGTGGAAGCCTGGTTGCTGCGCGGCTGTGTCGATGCTGCACACACTCCAGCGCAGGCCGCCCTCCGGGCGCCGGATTTCTCACCCCTGCTGGCGCTCCACCTGCCACTGCAGCAGGATGCGCGCGCGATGCGCGGCTTCGAAAGCGCTCGCGCACGGTTCCTCGCCGACCACCCCGATTATCCCCATGATCAGGTCGAGGCCATGCGCCAGCAGGAATATGCGCGGCTGGATGAGCAACAGGTGACCTATCTGGATCACGTGGGCGGAACATTGCCACCCGACAGCCTGCTTGAGCAGGATTACCAGGCACTCAAGCGGACGATTCTCGGCAATCCGCACAGCGGATCGAAAGCATCCCAGGACGCACTTCATGGGGCGTGTGAGCAGATCCACGCCTTCTTCGGAACCACGCCGGAGGAGTACGAGATACTGTTCACCGCCAATGCCAGCAGCGCAATCCGGTTGGTGGCCGAGTCATTCCCGTTCCAGGCCGGGTCGCAGGCACTGCTGACCAAGGACAATCACACCTCGGTACACGGCTTGCGCGAGTACGCCACGGCGAAGGGCGCACAGGTGAAGTACATTCCGCTGGATGACGAGCTGTTGTTGCATGAAGGGCTGATGTGGCGCGCGTTGCAGCGGCTGCAGCCCGGCGCGCCGCATCTGCTCGCCTTTCCCGCGCAATCCAATGCGACCGGCGCCCGGCACGATCTGGCCTGGATCGAGCGGGCCCAGGCGCATGGCGCGACGGTGCTGTGTGACGCGGCGGCCCTGGTGCCGCAATACCGGCTTGACTGCGGCCGTCATCACCCCGATTTCGTGGTGGCGTCGTTCTACAAGATCTTCGGTTACCCCACCGGCGCAGGTTGCCTGCTCGCCCGTCGGGCCGCACTCGACCTGCTGAAACCGCCGTCGTTTGCCGGTGGTGGCGTGTGCTACTACTCCGGGCCATGGTCGCCCACCGATCGCCTGCTGTACCGCGATGCGGGCCAGCGATTCGAAGTCGGCACGCCCAACTACGCTGCCTTCCCGGCCATCGCCAGAGGCTTTGAATTCGTGGCCGCACTGGGCGGAGTGGAAGCAGTCGCGTTGCGCTCGCGTGCGTTGGCCGAGTGGCTGCAGGCGCAGCTGTCATCGCTTCGCCACCACATCGGCGGCGCGTTGCCGCTGTGCCAGATCTATGGCCCGCCCGCTGCGCAGCGGGGGGCGACGCTGATGCTGAACTTCTTCGACTGCTATGGCTCCATCCTGCCGCACGCCCGCATCAAGCGCGCCGCAGACCGGTTCGGCATCACCCTGCGCAATGGCTGCTTCTGCAACCTGGGCGCCGTCCAGCAGGCGACCTACGCTACCGCAGGCGCCGAGCACTGTGAGCTGGACAAGACCGGGAAGATTCTCGACTGCACCACATTCGACGAGAAGATCCTGGAGAAGGGTGATTGCGGTGCGGTCAGGATTTCGTTCGGGCTGGGATCGAATTTCACCGATGCCTATCGCTTCCTGCTGTTCGCCACCTGCCTGCTGGACACAGATGCTTCAGGCCTGGAATGTGTAATGGAGCAATCATCGGCACCGGCTCCGGAACCCCGGGTTGCCAGTACTGTGCAGGCTTGATCCGCTGCGGGGCCGTGCCCAGGCCGGACTGCCGCCGGCGCGGTGCCGCTGATCGGCCAGGCCGGATCAACCGCAGCCTGGCCTGTGACGCGAGATGAATGGGGGTCCACCCGGCCGCTAGCCGCATGCAGCCTGCCTCCTCTATAGTCAGCCGAGCACGACAGGCGTGGTGCCTGTCCGGCAACTACAGGGAGTGGGTCATGGGTCTGGTACAAGCGGTGAAGGGTGCAGTCGGCGGTGTGCTGGCCGACCAGTGGAAGGACTTCTACACCGTGCCGACCGGCCTGCCGTCCACGGCAGCCCTGTTCGCGGCGGTGCCGCAGGGCACGAATGCCGGGCGCGGTTCGAACACCAGCGGCTCCTCCAACATCATCAGCAACGGTTCGAAGATCGTCGTACCCGAGGGCTACGGCCTGCTGCTGTTCCAGGATGGCGCGATCACTGCCTTCGTGGCCGAGCCGGGTGGCTACGAGTGGCGTTCGGACGATCTGAACTCGCAGTCGATCTTCGCCGGCGACGGCCTGGTCAGCACCTTCATCAAGCAGAGCTGGGAGCGCTTCAAGTTCGGCGGCCAGCCGGGCTCGCAGCAGGCCGCCTTCTTTGTTTCGCTGAAGGAACTGCCGGACAACCGCTTCGGCACCCAGTCGGAAATCTACTGGGACGACGGTTTCCTCAACACCCAGGTCGGCGCGGTCACTCGTGGTTCGTACACGCTGAAGATCGTGGACCCGATCCTGTTCGTGAAGAACTTCGTTCCGGCCAGCTACCTGCGGCCGGGCCAGGTATTCGACTTCACCGATCTGGACAACGCCGCTGCCAGCCAACTGTTCAATGAAGTGGTGGGTTCGCTGGCGCCGGCGTTCAGCCTGTACACCAACGATCCGGGCAAGGGCAACCGCATCACCAAGCTGCAGCAGGATTCGCTGGGCTTTGCGCAGAGCCTGTCGGCCGCCGTCGAACAGGGCTACCAGTGGAAGTCCGATCGTGGCCTAGCCATCGTCAAGACCGCCATCGTCTCGATCGAGTACGACGCCAACACCCGCGAGCTGCTGAAGACCGTGCAGCGCGCCGATGCGCTGTCCGGCTCGCGTGGCAATTCCAACCTGCAGGCCAGCGTCGCCCAGGGCATCCAGTCCGCCGGTGAGAACGGCGGTGCCGCCGGGCTTGTCGGCGTGGGCATGGCATCGGGCATGTTCGGCGCGGGCAACCTGCAGCAGCCGGCAACCCCGGCCGCCCCTGCCGCCGACGACCCGGTGGCCAAGCTGAAGAAGGCCAAGGAAATGCTCGACCTGGGCCTGATCACCCAGACCGACTACGACGCGCTGAAGGCCAAGGCGCTGGGACTGTAAGAAGACGCAGGACGCGCAACCACCATGTCCGATCCCAGAAACACGCCTCCGCCGCTGCCCGGTTCCGCTTCAGCACCCCCGCCCCTGCCGGCGGCGGTGCTGGACGGCCCCGGTTCGCCGCAGGATGTCCCTCCCCTGCCCGGCAGCTTCCCGCTGGATACTTCCAAGCTGCCTGAGGCCATCCGCAACGAAGTCGAGGCGCCCGACCCGGTCGCCATCGACACCGCTGCGGCCGAACTGAAAGACGGCCTCAACCGCTGCCCCAAGTGCGGCGCCACCGACATACGGCCCAAGCTGGGCACCGATATCCTGGTCTGCCTGTACTGCCGTCACCAATGGCATGGCGCGCGGGTGGAGGAGGAATTCGGGCTGGGCGAAGCCATCGACCAGCTGCGTGGCACCGTCATTGCATCGGGCGCACGCGATATCGATGCCGACACCTCGGCACTGATGACCTTCAAGTGCACCGGTTGCGGCGCCGAAGTCACGGTCAACACCGAAAGCACGATGACGGCGCGCTGCCACTGGTGCCGGCATGTGTTCGGCGTGAACGAACAGATCGCCAACGGCGCGGTGCCCGACGCCGTGCTGCCGTTCCATATCAAGAAGGAGGATGCGGTCGCGCGCATCCGCCAGTTCGTCGACAAGCGCCGGATGTTCGCGCTCAAGGCGTTCAAGGAACAGTTCACCCCGGAGAACGTGGTGGGCGTGTACCTGCCCTACATGATCGTCGACGGCAATGTCAGCGCAGCGGTGGCTGGCAAGGGTGAGATCAAGACCCGCGAGTACACCCGTGGCACCGAGAAGAACAAGCAGACCTACTACGACGCGGATATCTACCAGGTGGAACGCCAGGTCGATTTCACCGTGGACGACCTGCCGCTGGAATCCTCTGCCGAGCGCGGCAACCTGGACACGCGCGCCAACACCAACAACATCATCAACACGATTCTGCCGTTCGACACCAAGAACGCGGTGAAGTGGAACGCCTCGTACCTGGCCGGGTTCACTTCGGAAAAGCGCAACCTGGACGTCGAAAAGCTGCGGCCGCGCCTGGAAGACCAGCTGCTGTCGATCGCCCGCGCGCAGGTGGAAGGCACGGTGCGCCGTTACGACCGTGGCGTGCGCTGGGAACAGGAGCAACTGGAAGTGCACGGCACCCGCTGGGTGGCCATGTACCTGCCGGTGTGGCTGTATTCGTACCACCAGCCCGGCAAGAACGGCGGCATGCTGCACTACATCGCGGTGAACGGCCGGACCGGTGAAACCATGGGCAGCGTGCCGGTGCAGCAGTGGAAGATGCTGCTGGCGGCGCTGACCGCAGGTACGATCATCGAAGCCCTCGCAATTGCCTTCCTGGTGGCCAGCACATGAGTGATGACAGTGGTCTTTGGTTGTTGGCCGCAGGCCCGGCCGGCGCAACTGCGCTGTACTGGGCGCTGTACCGCTTCTACCGCAATACCGACAAATCGCATTCGTTCGAGCACGAGACCGAGATCGATGCCAAGCCGGTGACCGGCTCGGATCGCCGGGTCGATTCGATCTCGGGCACGCAGGAAAAGCGGATCCGCGGCGACAACGTGTATGAGTATCGAAAGCGGGTGGCGCGGATGAGCAGCGGAGACGATTGAACGCTCCGCCAGCGCTTCGGGGGCTGGGACCATCCCAGCCTTCGAAGCAAACCGGAACGTCAGGTGGCCGTACGTCCCGATGCCCCTCGATTCAGTCCGGCGCCACCTCTCCGTTGATCTGCTGCATCACTGAGCGCTTGCCGTCACTGGCAGGCATCGCTTGCACCAGGTTGCGCAGCAGCCGCAGGTCCTGCTGCCGGCCAAGCTCGTCGCTGAGCCGATGCAGCGCCTTGTAACGATGCCCCGAGGCGTGCAGCGGCCTGCTGTGCGGCACGTGCAGCTGCAGGTCGCAGGCGATATCCAGTTGCATGCGCAGCCTGCGCACGCGTCGGCGCCAGCGGTGGACCGCCGCGGCACCGCCGTCGCGTTTCGCCCGTGCGGCAGCCTTGTCCACGCGGCGCCAGCTACGCTCAAGATTCTGGCGCAGCGGGCCACGCCGCAGCTGATGCCAGGGTTGGACCGCCAATTGCTGCTGCACCGCTGCCAGGACACGCAGGCGGCGTGCAAACCCCGGGTCACGCTGCAGGGTCGCCTGCAGCAGCCCCTCACGACGCAGGACCAGCATCCGGATGACGCCGTTCCATCGCGGATCGGCAACCCGCTCCTGCAGTTGCCGGGCGACCTCGACCACCACATGCGCATCGCGAAGGCGGGACAGGCCATCACCCAGGCGCTTCAATCCCAGGTCGGCAGCCTCGACGTCCAGCGCTGCGTGCTCCAGCAGCGCCAACAGGGACCGCAATCGGCGGATGGCCTTGCGCGCGGAATGGATGGCCGGGTGCGGGTCGGATGCCGACGACAACGCCGCAGCGATCGCGGCACACTCATGCAGCGCTCTCTGGCGAAAGGCCTCGCCGGCTTCTGCTGCGGACATCGATGTTCCCTGCCGGGATGGGAGCCGCAGTGTAGCCTGCTCACCGTCGGGCACCGGCACCACGCAGCCGTGACGCGGCGCTGCCTAGACTTGCGCCCCTTCGCCCGTGCTGATCCCGCCACGCTGGCGCAGCACCCCTCCTCCCGCTCGAGATCAACGTGACGTCCCTGCCCTCATTTGCCACCCGCGACAGCCGGGCCACCGACAGCGTCAACATGGCACTGGCCGCCGGGGCCATCGTCGGCACCTGGTTCTGGGACGTCCAGGCCGACCAGCTCACGGTCGATGAAGCCCTGGCCCGCGCCTTCGGCCTGGACCCGGCAATGGCGCAGCGGAAACTGCACCTGCAGGACGTACTGGGCGCCGTGCATCCCGATGACCTGCCCGCACTGTCGGCGGCGATTGAGCAGACCGTGCAGACGGGCGGGCGCTTTGCCCACCAGTACCGCGCGCGCGCCACCGATGGCAGCTATCACTGGCTGGAAAGCATCGGCAGGGTCGATCTGGATGCCCAGGGCCGCGCGCTGGGTTTCCCGGGCGTGCTGATCGACATCGATGAGCGCCTGCGCGTCGAGGCCGAGCGCGACCAGGCGCAGGCGCTGCTGCGCTCGTTCGTGGAGGCGGCACCGGGCGTGATGTATGCCAAGGACCGGCAAGGCCGGCTGCTGATCGGCAACCACGGCACCACCGAGCTGATCGGCCTGCCGCCGGGAGAATATATCGGGCGCACCGATGCCGAGCTGTTGGGCGACCCCGCCCAGGCGGCGTCGGTGATGGCGACCGACGAGCGCATCATGTCCAGCGGCAACAGCGAGCAGCTGGAGGAGGAAGTGAGCTTCCCCGATGGTCGCCGGGCCTGGTGGCTGTCGACCAAATCGCCGCTGCGCGACGCCGATGGCGCCGTGATCGGCCTGGTCGGTACGTCGCTGGACATCACCGACCGCAAGGCCGCCGAAGCAGAGCGTCGTGATATCGAAGAACGCTACCGGCTGGCCGCACAGGCCACCAACGATGCCATCTGGGATTGGCGCATCGCCGATGGCCAGGTGATCTGGAACGAAGCGCTGGCCAGCCTGTTCGGCCACACGGAGAAGAACACGACCGCGCAATGGTGGCTGCAGCACATCCACCCCGATGACCGCGCGCGCATCGATCACGGCATCCACGCCGTGATAGACGGGAACGGCAGCGGCTGGACGGACGAGTACCGTTTCCAGCGCGCGGATGGCAGTTATGCGTCGGTGCTGGATCGCGGAACGGTCCTGCGCGACGCCGATGGCACCCCGCTGCGGATGATCGGGGCCATGCTGGATCTCTCCGGTCGGAAGGCCGCCGAAGCGGCGCTGGCCGACAGCGAAGAGCGCCTGCGGCTGGCCACCGAAGCAGGCGAGCAAGGGTTCTGGGACGTGGACATGGTGCAGGACGTGCTGATCTGGCCGGCGCGCACCAAGGCCATGTTCGGCATCTCCGCCGGCGCGCCGGTGACCATGGACGACTTCCGTGCCGGGCTGCACCCGGACGACCGCGCGGCAACCCTGGCCGCGTTCGCCGCCGCCTGCGATCCCGAGCGGCGCGAGACCTATGACGTGGAGTACCGCACCGTCGGCAAGGAGGATGGCATCGTCCGCTGGGTCGCCGCCAAGGGCCGCGGCATCTTCGAGTTCGGCAGGTGCGTGCGCGTGCTGGGCGTGGCCATCGACATCACCGCGCGGAAGGCCGCCGACGCGCGCCTGCAGGAGCTGAACGGGCAGCTGGAGGCACGTGTGCGGGCCGAAGTCGCCGAGCGCCTGCGGGTGGAAGAGGCGCTTCGGCAGAGCCGCAAGATGGAGGCGGTCGGCCAGCTGACCGGTGGTATCGCCCACGACTTCAACAACATGCTGGCGACGGTGATCGGGCCGCTCGACCTGCTGGCGCTGCGCCTCGGCGACAGCGACGCGCGCGCCAGCCGGTACATTGAAATGGCCCTTGATGGCGCGCAGCGCGCCGCCCAGCTGACCCAGCGCCTGCTTGCGTTCTCGCGCCAGCAACCGCTGCAGCCGGTGGCGATGGATGCCAACCGCCTGGTGGCCGGCATGACCGACCTGCTGGTGCATTCCCTTGGCAGCAGCATCATCCTTGAAACCGCACTCGGCGCGGGTCTGTGGTGGACCCATGCCGACGCCAACCAGCTGGAGAACGTGGTCCTGAACCTGGCGGTCAACGCGCGCGATGCGATGCCCTCCGGCGGCCGATTGAAGATCGAGACCCGCAACCAGCGCGTCGACCTCGACACCGCATCGGCGCATGCCGGCGTGCCTGCAGGCGACTACGTTGTGATCGCGGTGACCGACGACGGCAACGGGATGACGCCGGAGGTGATGGCGCGCGCGTTCGATCCGTTCTTCACCACCAAGCAGGTCGGCCAGGGCACCGGGCTCGGGCTGTCGCAGGTGTATGGCTTCGTCCAGCAATCGGCCGGGCATGTGAAACTCGATTCCGCGCCCGGCAAAGGGACGCGGGTACAGGTCTACCTGCCGCGGCTGCTGGCCGACGTCGACATGCCCGCTGCCGCATCGGATGACGATGCGCCGGCCCTGCACGGCGGGCGCGAGCACATTCTCGTCGTGGACGATGATGCGGCCGTCCGCGCGTTCTCGGTCGATGCCCTCACTGAACTCGGCTATCGGGTACTGGCCGCAGATGGCGCCGCCAGCGCCTTGGCGCTGCTGCAGGCCCATCCAGAGGTCGCGCTGTTGTTTACCGACGTGGTGATGCCCGAGGTCAATGGACGGCAGCTGGCCGAGCAGGCACGCGCGCGCCATCCGCAGCTGAAGGTGCTGTTCGCCACCGGCAACAGCCGCAACGCGCTGGTCGACAACAACGTGCTGGATGCGCAGGTTCAACTGATCGGCAAACCGTTCACCATCGGCGAACTGGCCTCGCGGGTAAGGATCGCGCTGGCCGGCGATGGCTGAAGGCCGCCACGCAGGTTGCGCCGCAGCCGGCAGCGGATGAATGCGCGACCGGGTCATGCTTCACCGCATGCCTACCGCGGCACCGCCATGCTGTCCCGGCATTGAAACCGCCAGCCAGCCTGCCGCAGCCAGCGAGGAGCCACGATGAGCCCACCGTCACACCTTCCCCTTTCGCGCCGGGAACTGCTGAAGTTGAGCGCGGGATCGGCCACCACCATGGCCCTGCCTGCCGTGGTCGCTGCGGCGGAGCCGGACCGGACCGGTGCACGGGCACCGGAACTGATGCAGGTGGACTTCGAGGTCAACGGAACAGCGCGATCGCTGCGGCTGGACACCCGCGTCACCCTGCTCGACGCCCTGCGTGAGCACCTGCACCTGACCGGCAGCAAGAAGGGCTGCGACCACGGCCAGTGCGGTGCCTGCACGGTGCTGGTGGACGGCCGGCGCATCAATGCCTGCCTGACCCTGGCGGTGATGCACCAGGGCGCGAAGATCACCACCATCGAAGGCCTCGGCACGCCAGACCGGCTGCACGCGATGCAGGCGGCCTTCGTCAAGCATGACGGTTTCCAGTGCGGCTACTGCACCCCGGGGCAGATCTGCTCGGCCGTCGCCGTGCTGCAGGAAATCAAGGCCGGCATACCGAGCCACGTCAGCGCCGCGTTGGACGCGCCCAGCGCCTTCACCGCCGAAGAACTGCGCGAGCGCATGAGCGGCAACATCTGCCGGTGCGGCGCCTATTCCAACATCATCGAGGCCATCCAGGACGTCGGGGAGGCCAGCGCATGAGAGCTTTCAGCTACGAGCGCGCCCGCTCTCCCGCCGAGGCGGCAGCGGCAGCGGCGCGTACCCAGGGCGCTCGGTTCATTGCCGGCGGCACCAACCTGCTGGACCTGATGAAACTGGAGATCGAGACGCCCGCCCACCTGATCGACGTCAACGGGCTGGACCTGGACACCATCGAGCCCACCAGCCAGGGAGGCCTGCGCGTCGGCGCGCTGGTACGCAATACCGATCTGGCGGCCGACCGGCGCATCCGGCGCGACTATGCGGTGCTGACCCGCGCACTGGTGTCCGGCGCATCGGGTCAACTGCGCAACAAGGCCACCACCGCCGGCAACCTGCTGCAACGCACCCGCTGCCCCTATTTCTACGACACCGCACAGCCCTGCAACAAGCGGCTGCCCGGCAGTGGCTGTGGCGCGCGCGAAGGTTTCAGCCGGCAATTGGCCGTGATCGGTGCCAGCGAGCACTGCATCGCCACCCACCCCAGCGACATGGCGGTGGCGATGATGGCGCTGGATGCATCGGTGGAGACCGTCCGCGCCGACGGATCGCGCCGGAACATCGCGCTGGACGCCCTGTATCGCGCTCCTGGCCGTACGCCGCATATCGACACCGTGCTGGACAAGGGCGAGCTGATCGCCGCCGTAGTCCTGCCGCCGCCCCCGGGTGGCGTGCACGTGTACCGCAAGGTGCGCGACCGCGCATCGTATGCGTTCGCCCTGGTGTCGGTGGCGGCGATCCTGCGGCCCGATGGCAGCGGCCGGATCGCCCTTGGCGGTGTCGCGCACAAGCCGTGGCACAGCGCTGCGGCCGATGCGGCCCTGCCGCAGGGCGCCGCCGCCGTGATGTCGGTGCTGCTGCAGGGTGCTGCGCCCACCGCACAGAACGCCTTCAAACTGGCGCTGGCCGAACGCACATTGGCTTCCATCCTGCAGGACGTGAGGGCCGAGGCATGAAATTCGACACCCCCGCAGGCCGCAATCCGATCGATGCGCAGACCGTCGTCGGCAAGCCGCACGATCGCATCGACGGCCCGTTGAAGGTCACCGGCAAGGCCACCTACGCACACGAATGGCATGACGCCACCCCGTCCGCCCCCGCCTATGGCGTGGTGGTCGGCGCGGGCATCGCCACCGGCACCGTGACCCGCATGGAGCTGGACGCAGCGCGGCGCTCGCCCGGCGTTCTGGCCATCGTCACCGCCGACACCGCCGGGCCGCTGCATCCGGTCAAGCGCAACGCCGCGCCGCTGCTGGGTGGTCCGAAGGTGCACCACTATCACCAGGCACTGGCGGTGGTGGTGGCCGAAACGTTCGAACAGGCCCGGGCTGCGGCCGGACAGATCCGCATCCGCTATGCCCCGCAGCGCGGCCACTTCGATCTGGCGGAGGCCAAGCAGGCAGGCGCTTCCCTGCAGACGCCGGAGCCCGATGCGCGCGTCGGCGATTTCGAGAAGGCCTTCAGCCAGGCGGCGGTTACGCTCGATGCGACCTACCACACCCCGGACCAGTCGCACGCAATGATGGAGCCGCACGCGACGATGGCCGCCTGGGAAGGCGACCAGCTGACGGTGTGGACCTCCAACCAGATGATCGACTGGGGCCGCACCGATCTGGCCCGCACACTGGGCATCGCCAAGGACAAGGTGCGGCTGGTGTCGCCCTACATCGGCGGCGGCTTTGGCGGAAAGCTGTTCCTGCGCTCCGATGCGCTGCTGGCTGCGCTCGCCGCACGCGCTGCCAAGCGGCCGGTGAAAGTGGCCCTGCAGCGGCCGCTGATCGCCAACAACACCACGCACCGCCCGGCCACGCTGCAGCGCATCCGGCTGGGCGCAACGCCGGAAGGAAGCCTGACCGCCATCGGTCACGAATCATGGTCGGGCAACCTGCCAGGGGGCTCGCCGGAGGAAGCGGTGCAGCAGACCCGCTTGCTGTATGCGGGGCCCAACCGCTTGGCCGCACTGCGCCTTGCCACCCTCGACCTGCCCGAAGGCAATGCCATGCGCGCGCCGGGCGAAACGCCGGGACTGATGGCGCTGGAAATCGCCATGGACGAAATGGCCATCAAGCTCGGCCTGGATCCGATCGAATTCCGTATCCGCAACGACACCCAGGTCGACCCGTCCAATCCCGAGCGCCCCTTTTCACAGCGGCAGCTGGTGCAGTGCCTGCGCACGGGCGCCGAACGGTTCGGCTGGCAGCGGCGCAGCGCCACCCCGGGCGCCGTGCGCGATGGACGCTGGCTGGTCGGCATGGGCGTGGCGGCAGGCTTCCGCAACAACCTGGTGATGAAATCCGGCGCACGCGTGCGCCTGGCCGCTGATGGCCAGGTCACCGTGGAAACCGACATGACCGACATCGGCACCGGCAGCTACACCATCATCGGCCAGACGGCCGCGGAAATGCTCGGCGTTCCGTTGCAGCAGGTCACGGTCAAGCTGGGCGATTCCCGTTATCCCGTGGCTGCCGGCTCCGGTGGCCAGTGGGGCGCCAACAGCTCCACCGCAGGCGTCTACGCCGCATGCATGGCACTGCGTACGAAGGTCGCGCAGGCGCTGGGAATGGACCCGGCGGCAGCGCAGTTCGAAGCCGGCAAGGTGACCGCAGGGGGACGCAGCCGCGCCCTTGCCGATGCCGCTCAGGCCGGCGAGCTGGTGGCCGAAGACAGCATCGAGTTCGACACGCTGCAGGAGAAGTACCAGCAGTCCACCTTCGCCGCGCATTTCGTCGAGGTGGGCGTGGATGTGGCCTCGGGCGAAAGCCGGATCCGCCGCATGCTGGCCGTGTGCGCAGCCGGCCGCATCCTCAACCCGAAGACCGCGCGCAGCCAGGTGATTGGCGCGATGACGATGGGCATCGGCGCAGCGCTGTCGGAGGAACTGGTGGTGGATCGGCGGCTGGGGTTCTTCGTCAATCATGACCTGGCCGGCTACGAAGTACCCGTGCATGCCGACGTGCCGCACCAGGAGGTGGTGTTCCTCGATGAAAGCGATGCGGTGTCGTCGCCGATGAAGGCCAAGGGCGTTGGCGAGCTGGGCCTGTGCGGCGTAAGCGCGGCAGTGGCCAACGCGGTGTACAACGCGACCGGAATCCGCGTGCGCGACTATCCACTGACCCTGGACAAGCTGCTCGCCGGCCTGCCGGACATCGCATGACCAGTGCGCTCCACCCTGCCCCGTTAGATCTGGACGGCGGCAACCCGCGCCCCGTGCTGCAGGCCGCCGCCGACGCGGCGCGTACCGGCCGCGCGGCTGCGTTGGCAGTGGTGCTGCAGACGGAAGGGTCCAGCTACAGCCGCGCGGGCACCTGTGCGCTGTTCGAACCGGGTCGACAGGTGGGCTGGCTGAGTGGCGGCTGCCTGGAACCGGAGCTGGCGCGACAGGCCGCCAACGCGGTGGATGCCGGGCGCATCGCATGGATGGAGATCGACAACCGAGACGACGCTGCGCTGTTCTCCGGCAATGCCACCGGATGCCGGGGTCGCCAGTGGATGGCACTGCTTCCATTGCCGCAGCTCGGCGGCATCGAACAGCTTCTCGATGCGTGGCTGCAAGGGCCGCACACGCTGCACCTGGCACTGCAGGCCGACGGACGGCTGGACGCCCGCTGCGCCGGCTTCACCTTCACCCGCACGGTGCCCCCGGCCGCCCCGCAGCCGCTGGACGGCAGCCACCGCTGGCGGCTGCAGTGGCACCGGTCGCCTGTCGTGCACGTGCACGGAGCAGGCCCGGAGGCGGCGCTTCTGCTGCCCCTGCTGGACCATCTGGGCTGGTGCGCGCATGTTGAGGAACCGCGACCCCGCTGGCGCGAGCACCTGCCCCTTGCCGCTGGTTCGTATTCTTCTTCAGCTGCCGCCGGCGCGGCCGATGCCGCACTCGTGATGCATCACAATTTCGAGCTCGACCGTGACGCGCTCGAACGGCTGGCAGGCTCGCGCGTACCCTTCATCGGGCTGTTGGGGCCACGCCGTCGCAAGGACGACCTTTTCAGCGTGCTGGATAGCCACACGCGCCGCGCGCTGGAACCGCGCCTGCGCTCACCGATCGGCCTGCCCCTGGGCGGACGTGGTCCCGAAGCGATTGCCTTGAGCATTGCCGCGCAGCTGCAGGCATGGCGGCACGGAACGCCCCTGGCCACGCCATGACCGGGCATGCGGCCGTGGTGCTCGCAGCCGGGTGCAGCCAGCGCCTGGGGCAGCCCAAGCAGCTGCTGCGTGCGGGCGGAGAGACGCTGTTGCGACGCAGCGTGCGGCTGGCGCTGGAAACCTTGCCGGACACGCTGGTGGTGGTACTGCCCCAGCACCCACGCTTCGAAGAAGAACTGCACGGCCTGCCGGCACAGCGGCTGCACAATCCCAACCCTGGGCTCGGCATCGGCGGCAGCCTGGCGCTGGCCGCTCCCCACGTGCACAGCGCCGCCAGGGTGCTGGTGATGATCTGCGATCAACCGACGCTGCGCGTGGAGCACCTGCGCGCGCTGCTGGGCGCGGCAGCCGCTGCACCGTCCGGCTGCGCGGCCACGGTACTGGGCGACACCATCGGTGTGCCGGCGGTGGTGCCGGGCAGCTGGTTTGCCGGAACAGGACTGCAACCTGCAGACGGGGGATTTGGCCGGCGGCTGCGGCAGACCGAAGGCATTGCGCGCTGCTCCGGCGCCGGTCTGGACTGCGATATCGATACGCCCGAGGACCTGCGCCGCGCGCGCGCGCTCGGCTGGCTGGATCCTGCGTCCGCCTGAGGGCGGCGGCGACAGTTGAACTGGCCCGGCCGCGCTGCGCGGGCGCTCGGCATACACGCTGCGCGGACGTTCCGCCGCGCAGGATGGTGCGCCCGCTACCTGCCAGCATTCCCGCACATGGCCGCACCCTCAGGCTCCCGCCTTGTCATCTACGCCGCGCTGGCCGGCAACCTCGCCATCGCCGTTGCCAAGTTCATCGCCGCCGGCCTGTCCGGCAGCTCCGCGATGCTCAGCGAAGGCGTGCATTCGCTGGTCGATACCCTCAACGAGGTGCTGCTGCTGTACGGTCTGCGCCGTGCCGAAAAGGCTCCTGACACCCTGCACCCGTTCGGCTACGGTCGCGAGCTGTACTTCTGGAGCTTCATCGTCGCCCTGCTGGTCTTTGCCGCCGGCGCCGGTGTGTCGGCCTATGAGGGCATCCAGCACATCCGCCAGCCGGAACCGGCCACCAACCACGCCATCAGCTACAGCGTGCTGGGTATTTCCATCCTGTTCGAAGGCGCCTCCTGGTGGGTTGCACTGCGCGAGTTCCGGCGCAGCAAGGGCACGCTGGGCTATTTCGAGGCGTTCCGCCGCAGCAAGGACCCCTCCACCTTCACCGTGTTGCTGGAGGACAGCGCCGCCCTGCTCGGCCTCGGCTTTGCCCTCGTCGGGCTGCTGGCCGCGCAGCTGCTGGAAATGCCGGTACTGGATGGGGTCGCCTCGTTGTGCATTGCCGGCGTGCTGGCGCTGACCGCGTTCCTGCTGGCGCGGGAAACCAAGGGCCTGCTGGTGGGCGAGCCTGCCCACCCGGCCGTTGCCCAACGCATCATGGCGGTGGCCGTGACCGATCCGGACCTGCGCCGTGCCAATGGCGTGACCACCATGCAGATGGGCCCGGAACAGGTGGTGGCCATGCTCAGCGCCGAATTCGAGGACGACCGCACCACCCCGCAGATCGAAGCCTGCATCACCCGCATCGAGGGTGCGGTGAAGCAGGAGTTCCCGGAACTGGTGGCGCTGTTCGTGAAACCGCAGACGCCGGAAGTCTTCGCCAGACGGCGCGCGGCGCTGGCTGACCCGGAGTGAATCAATGGCGGCGGCTTCACCCGCTGCACGCCACACTGAAGCAGGCTTGGGAAGCGAGCACTGCCGCAACATGATGGATTGGCTGCCGGATACCTGGATACCGATACCCCGCACCTTCTACCGGCGCCCGTCGACGGTGGTTGCACCGGACCTGCTCAACAAGCTGCTGGTGCGCAGCGACGGCCGTGCAGCGCGTATCGTCGAAGTCGAAGCCTACGCCGGCAGTGAGGATCCGGCTGCCCATTCGTATCGTGGCAGGACCGCACGCAACGCCAGCATGTTTGGCGAGGCCGGGCACCTGTATGTGTATTTCACCTACGGCATGCACTGGGGCAGCAATGTGGTCTGCGGCGAGGTCGGCGAGGGTGTTGCGGTACTGCTGCGCGCGGCAGAGCCGGTGGCCGGACAGGAACGGATGTACCCGCTGCGGCCAGCTGCCCGCCACGATCACGACCTCGCCAGCGGTCCCGGCAAACTGTCGCAGGCGTTCGGCCTGGACCGGCGCGTTGACGGCGCCGATCTGGTCACCGCCAGCCACGGCATCACCCTCGTGGATGACGGCACGCGGCCCCCCGACGATCCGGTGGTAGGCCCACGCATCGGCATCACCCGGGCAGTGGATTTTCCTTGGCGCTGGCATGTTCGCGATCATCGTCACGTTTCAGTGCGCCCTGCCCGCGCCTCAACGCGAAGGAGCCCCCGATGACACCTCTCGACAAACCGCTGCGCCGTGAACTGACCATCGCCGGCCAGGCCTATACGCTGACCCTGGACCCGAGCGGACTGAAGCTGGTCGAGAAGGGGCGGCGGAAAGGCCTGGAACTGCGCTGGGAAGACCTCGTCTCCGGTGACGCCGCGTTGGCCAGCGCCCTGCAGGCGTCCCTGCAACAGCCATGAGCAGGCGCATCACGACGGCATCACTGCCGTACGCAGGGCGCTAACAGACCGGGTACTAGCGTGGACAGCCATGGATGAGGCCACCCGACTTCGCGAAATCGAACGGCTGGGCGTGCTCGATACGCCGCCCGAGCCGGTGTTCGATGCCATCGTCGCCGCCGCGCGCGCCGCCACCGGCATGCCCATCGGCCTGGTCTCCATCGTTGCCGAACAACGGCAATGGTTCAAATCCAGCATCGGCTTGGGCGACGTCAGCGAAACGCCGCGCTCCATCTCGTTCTGTACCTACGCCATCGAACAGGACGCGCTGCTGGAGATTCCGGATGCGCGGCAGGATCCGCGCTTCGCCCACAACCCGCTGGTCACCGCCGGGCCCAGGGTGCGCCACTATGCCGGCATCCCTCTGGCCACTGCCCATGGCGCGCGCATCGGCACGCTGTGCCTGCTCGACACCCTGCCTGGCGTGCTGTCACCGTCGCAACGTGAGCTGATGGTCCATCTTGGCCGGGTTACCACCCAGGTGCTGGAGCAGCGCAGTGCGCTGTTGCGGCAGATCGACCAGGCACAGGCGCTGCATCGCGATCTCAAGCGCAGCGAGGACTTCCTGGAACGTACCAACACCGCCGCCAAGGTCGGCGGCTGGGAGCTGGAGCTGGCCACCCGCGAAGTGCGCTGGACACGCGAGACCAAGCAGATCCACGGCGTGCGTTCCAGCTACCAGCCAACATTCGAATCGGCCCTGTCGTTCTATCGTCCGGACAGCCGCAGCATCATCCAGGCGGCGGTGCAGCGCTGCACCGAACATGGCACGCCCTGGGAAGTGCAGCTGCCGATGACCACCGCCGATGGCCGCAGCATCTGGACCCGCGTGGTGGGCACCCGGCAACAGGTGGAGGGCCTGCCACGGCTGGTCGGTGCCATCCAGGACATCACCGAAGAACGCGCGGTGGTGGACGCGCTGGAAGCCAGCGAGGTGCGTTATCGCCGTCTCTTCCACTACAGCCTGGGCCTGATCTGCACGCACACGCTGGACGGCACCGTGACATCGGTGAATCCGGCAGCCGTGCAGTCGCTGGGCTACCCGGAAAGCGAGATGGTTGGCCGCAGCCTGTGCGACCTGATGCCGCCGGAAAAGCGCGAGGCGTTCAAGGCCTACCTGCGGCGCATCGAAGCCAACCATACCGACGCAGGCGTGATCGAGCTGCTCGCCGCCGATGGCACCCGCCGCTACTGGGCCTACAACAACGTACTGGACACCGAGACCCATCCCCCGTTCGTGCTCGGCCACGCCCAGGACGTGACCGCGCTGCGCCTGCAGGAAGAGCGCTTGCGCGAACTGTCGCTGAAGGATCCGCTGACCCAATGCCACAACCGCCGGTACCTGCATCGGCTCGACGACGTCGCCTCGCGGTCGTGGGCCTGCCTGGTGTTCGACCTGGATCACTTCAAACAGGTCAACGACACCCTGGGGCACCGTCGTGGTGACACGGTGCTGGTCGAGTTCGCCGACTTCCTGCGCGCGCCGCTGCGGGCCAATGAGGCGGCAGTGCGGTTGGGCGGCGACGAGTTCCTGGTGGCGCTGATCGAACCGGCGGCCGGGCGGCTGGCTGCGCTGGAAGCCTGGTATGCGGGCAACGCCGCGCGTGCTCCCACCGCGTTCTCGATGGGCGCCGCCGTCAACGTCCCCGGCGAACCCGTGGCCGACACCATCCACAAGGCCGACAGCCGGCTGTATCGCACGCGGGCCCGGGTACGTCGCGAGATGCGTCCGCCGGGCAGCGCCGACTAGCGGGTAACGGTGACCCACACAGGGGCATGATCGCTGGCCTTCTCCTGCAGCCGCACCCAACGATCGACACCGGCATCCTCAAGCCCTTTGGCCAGTACCGGGTTCAGCAGCAGATGATCGATGCGCAGGCCGCGATCGCGTTCGGCGTGCTGGCGGAAATAGTCCCAGAAGGTGTAGATGCGCTGGTCGCCATGAACCGTGCGCAGGGCGTCGGTCCACCCCTGCGCCAGCAGCTGCTGGAAGGCATCGCGGACCTCCGGCTGCATGAGCGCATCGCGCCGCCACGAGGCCGGGTCGTACACATCCTCGTCGTCTGGAATGACATTGAAATCCCCCAGCAGCAGTGCCGGGTGCGGAAGATCGACCAGGGTGCGCGCATGGCGGATCAGCCGCTGCATCCATCGCAGCTTGTAGTCGAACTTCGGCCCCGGCTGGGGATTGCCGTTGGGCAGGTACAGCGCCGCAACCACAACGCCATGGACGGCAGCTTCCAGGTACCGGCTCTGCGTATCGGCCGGTTCGCCGGGCAGGCGACGCCGGCTTTCGATCGGCATGGCATCGCGGGCCAGTATCGCCACCCCGTTCCAGCGCGCCTCGCCCAGCCACAGTGCGCCATACCCTGCCCGCTCCAGCGCGTCGACCGGAAAAGCGGCATCGACCGCCTTCAGCTCCTGCAGTGCCACCACGTCGGGCGCTTCACGCCGCAACCAGGACAGCAGATGCGGCAAGCGCGTGCCGATGCCGTTGACGTTGAACGTGGCAATGCGCAGTGTCTTGCGGCGAGCCATTGCGGAAGTACCCGAGCGGCGGGTCTGCAGTATTGGCGAGGCGGCATGCAGGCAGCGTGGAGGACGCCGCACGCAGGTTCACGGCGTTGCCGGGCCCGCCCCTGGCAGGAAGTTCGCCATCCGCTCCAGCTCGTCCTCCAGCGCATTGCTGAATGCCACGTCCCTTGGTGCGCTGCCATCGACGTAACCGAAGCTGGGCTGCAGCTGCCCATCCTTCGCCGCGACATTGGCCCAGCCGATCACCTGGTCGCGCCACAACAGCGGCAGCGCGTAGTAGCCGAAGCGACGCTTGGCCGCCGGGGTGTAGGCCTCGAACCGGTACACCCAGCCCCAGAACAGTTCGAACCGTCGCCGATCCCAGGCCACCGGATCGAACGGCGCGAGCAGCCGCACCTGTTCATCGGTCTGGTAGCGCCGCGAACGGGGGTTCTCGTCGGCCGGCCAGTACCAGGTGGTTCCATCGATGCTGCAGCCCGCCAGCTGCTCGCGCGCCAACCGCAGTGCCTGCTGGATCTCCTCCGCCAGATGCGGTGCGCCATAGCCCAGAAGCCGCGCCAGATAGGTGAGGCTCGCCGAAGGCAACGGCGCGTACTTGTGCACCACCAGATCGATCAGTGCGGTAGCACGCTGCAGGCGTGCAGCCTTGCCGCCATCGGCCGGGGCATGTGTCGCAACGGCATAGATGCGGGTACCGCTGTCACGACGATGGATGCGCAGCATGCCGCGATAGTGCATGCCGTCCAGCAGGTGGGTGCTGGCGTTGCTGGTGCCGCCCCAGTAGTTGGTCACCCGGCCATGCGCGAACGCCTGGTCGACTTCGCGCGGATGCACCGCCCCCCGCTCCTGCACGAACGCCAGCACGTCGGCCGCCTTGCGCCGCGTGCTCGCATCCCATGGCCTGCGGGACACCCGGGGATGCATCAGGGACAGGTGTTCGCGCGGCAGGAAGCCGTAGTTGACGAGGAAGTCTTCCTCGATCGGCAGTCGGCTGTAGCGGCGCTCCAGGTCCCCGGCCCGGTAGCCCTTCACCCGGTGCCGCAGGGTCAGGTCCTGGGCGCGTGCGGGCGCACGGATGGGGTCGGCCTGCACGAAGCCCAGCCGACGGATCGCTGTCAGCAACGTGGTAGGCGTGAACAGCGTGCGGGCTACGGCGTAGCGGCGCAGATCATCGAGGGTCGGCGAGGTCGGCATGGGCCGATTGTAGGACTGCCGGCCGCCCCGCTGCAGGACGTCATCCGCGCAAGGCGCACCGGATCCGCCGGCCCGCCGCTTACAATCTCCCCAGCAGGCCACAGCCAAGGGAATCGCGTGCCACCGTTCAACCTGTTCCAGCGCCTGTCGCAGGCGCCGACCAACCCGCGCACCGACACTGCGCCGCGCACGTTCGACGTGGCCGAGCTGTACGAAGGGCCGGTGCGCCTGCAGGACGACGCAATCGCAGCGCCCGTGCGGCTGGACGAGAAACTGCGCCAGGCCTACTTCTGGATCGTCAACAACGCGATCATCAGCCCGCACTACGACATCGAGTACCACGAAGGCCCCTCCGCCTCGTTCGCGGTGGGTGACACACGGCGGCCGCTGACCCTGCCATCGGCGCAGAGCTATTCCAGTTACGTGCTGCTGCCGCTGCTGACCTTCGCCACCCGCCGCAAGTGCCTGTTCGTGGGTGGGCCAGGGCGCGGCAAGACCGCCAGCGCGATCCTGATGGGCGTCCTGGCCGGCTATCCGGTCCGCGAGGTGCGCCGGGCGATGCAGCACGGGCACCCGCAGATGACCATCGCCGATCTGCTCGGCAACCCCCTGCCCGCCGACCTGGTGGCCGCGCAGGACATGGCGGACATCCGCATTGCCTGGCGGTCGTGGCTGGGCATGCGGGTGAAGATCATCGACGAATACAACCGCATTCCCACCCGCACGCAGAGCGCGCTGCTGACGGTGATGGGCGACAACTACGCCGAGATCCTCAACCACGTCTACGAATGCCCGGAATCGGCCTGGTACCTGACCGCCAACGATGATCGCGGCGGCGGTACCTACCAGGTGATCGAAGCCCTGCGCGACCGCATCGACGTGGTGGTGCAGGCGCTGGCTTTCAACCCGCGGTTCCTGGAAGAGATGCTGCTGCGCATCGAGCAGGACATCCGCCCGGAAGAGGTCGTGCCGCGTGACATCATCTTCAGCGAGGCCGAGGGCGACCAGCTGCTGCAGGAGATCCGCGCGGTCGACGTACCGCAGGACGTGCGCCGCCGCATCGAATTCTTCAGCAGCCAGTTCGAGCTGATGGAAACCGCCGGCGCCCAGTTCGAGTACCTGACCAAGGACACCGTGCGTCTGGCCGGCACCGAATGGGCGCAGGCAACCGCTGCCGACAGCGGCCGCGACCGCATGAAGGACCTGGGTTGCCAGACCCGCAACGGCCTGTCGGTGCGCAACCTGATGACCCTGCTGATGTTCGCCAAGGCCATGGCGTACTTCCGCGGCAGCCCTGCCGTTGCCCTGGAGGATGTGCGCCAGGTACTGCCCTTCGTGCTGAACGACAAGCTGCAACCGGATCTTGATGCTCCCTTCTTCGCCCTGCCGGAGAATGCGCCCTATCGCAGCGATCGGCTCAGCTGGCTGCGCTGGCTGCTCGATGCCTCCAATGCCGAATATGACCGGCTGGATCTGGATCGCGACGATCCGGTGGGCGAGCTGTCGGCACAGTTCCAGCGGGGCCTGGATGGGATGACCGAGACGGAAACGCGCAAGCGCCTGACCCGCATCGAGCGTCTGGTGGACGAACGGGTGAAGGGACGCAAGCTGTACGGCCATCTGTACGACGACCTGCTGAAGCTGAAGTACCTGCACCAGCGCTACACCAACTACCTGCATTGGCTGCGGGCACGCTGATCGTGGTTTCCGCCGTTCTCGCCGAGCTGCTGGCCGCGCGCCGTTCCGTGCTGAACCAGGCCGTGGCCGATGCCCGCCACCGCTGGCCCGGCCTGGACATGGCCGCCTTCAGCGCGTTCGTCACCCAGACCATCGACCCCCTCTGCCAGGCCATCCAGCGCCACCACCCGTCGGCAACGCAGAGCACGTGCGAGGCCGCCTTCGAGATCGGTCTGGAGCTGGTGGCGCAGGGCCATGCCGGCCCGAAGGCGCGTCTCCCGTGGGTCGAGCAGGCCTGGCGCTCGCTGGCCCCGGCCCTCGCCCCGTTGCTGGCCGACGCTCCGCGCGAGACCCTCGGCACCATCAGCAATGCGGTGGTGCGGCTGGGCGCCAGTCCGGACATTCGCGTCGCGCAATGGATCGATGCGATGGCCGCGCATGCAGGCGGGTGTACATCCTTGCCGGAACTGCGCGACATCGGGGCGCTCTGCGCCTGGCAGGCGGGGATGGTGCAGCTGCGCCGCCCTGCCCTTGCCCGTATCGATGCCCTGCCCGCGAATAGGGTCGCCGCCGTGCTGGGCATCGATGCGGGTGATCTGGCCTCCGTCCGGGTCCAGCTTGAGCAGGACCGCTGGTGGAATCCGCGGCAGGGTAGCGTTGACCTGCGCGGGCATCGTGTCGGCAGCTTCAGCGGCCTGGACGGCGCGTTTCCGGCACCGCCACAGGTCCGTGCAGCGGCCGAGGGCTTCGTGGTCGAAAGTGCGGGCGGGTACTTCCTGCTGCTCGCCGATGCCTTCGGTGCCGTCCTGCTGCCTGCCAGCGCCGCCGAATACGCAGCGGGCAGCAGCAGCGGACCGGCGCCGGATGTGACCGCCCGCTTGGGCGTGCAGTGGATGGCGCCGGCGTTGTCCAAGGACGACCTGTGTGCGGTCTCCGGCGCGTCGGGCATCGCCCTGTTCTCGCCGTGGTCGCACCATGTGCACGTGTTGCCACCCCAATGAGTGCCACGGTCGCTGATCCGCTGCAGCCCTGGCGCGAGGCCTGGCCACAGGCACTGGCCACATGGAGCCGTTTCACCCGGCTGCAGGACCCGAAGCTGTGCCATTCGCGCATGCAGGCGGCTGCCGAGGGCCTGACCGGCAGCTTCGCGGCCATCCGCCTCGCCGACCAGCGCATCGTCATCGACCTGGAAGAAGTACAGCGCCTGCAGCTGCAACCCTACGCGCTGGAGATCCTCGCCCACGAGATCGGCCACCACGTGCTGGCGCCTGCCACCGCCAGCGACCATGCACGGCTGCTGGCGCGCATCCGCCGTGCGCTGCCGACGCTGGAAGCGCATGCACCGATGGTCGCCAACCTCTACACCGACCTGCTCATCAACGATCGCCTGCAGCGCCAGAGCGGGCTGCGCATGGATGCGATCTATCGACGCCTGGCCGCACAACCGGCGCAGGCCAGCTCGCCGGTCTGGCAGCTGTACATGGGCATCTACGAGGAACTGTGGCAGCAGCCGCGCGGCACGCTGGGGGGCTCGACCGACGACAGCGCATTGCAGGGCGATGCCTGGCTCGGTGCACGCGTCGTGCGCGTCTACGCCAGCGACTGGATGATCGGCGCTGGCCGCTTCGCCACGCTGCTGCTGCCCTGGCTGCTGGAATCACAGCAGGATGCGCGGGTGGATGCCCTGATGGATACCCGGCACGCCGGCCAGGGAAGCCAACCGGTCGGCCTGGGGCAGCTGGAGGACGACGAGTTGGCGTCGGCGCCGCACCCTGCATCCGACCCACGCATCACTGGCGATGAGCGCAGCGGCGACGCACAGCAGAAGAGCGATCTGCCTGCGGATGCGCTCGCTGGGGACCCCGCGCACCCGCCAGGACAGATGCGCGAGCCGTTCGAGTACGGGCAGATCCTGCGCGCGGCCGGCCTGGACCTGGATGACCATCAGATCGCCGTGCGTTACTACCGCGAGCGCGCGCTGCCACACCTGATCCGCTATCCGTCGCGGCCGCAGCCGCAGGCCCTGGAGCCGCTGCCGGAGGGGCTGCAGCCCTGGGAAGCCGGCGATGCACTGGACGCAGTGGACTGGCTGCAATCGGTGCTGTATTCACCCCATGTGATTCCCGGGCTGACGACGGTACAGCGTGTGCACGGGCTGGCACCCGGCCGTGAACCCGCTGCCGAACCGGTGGACCTGGATCTGTACGTTGACAGTTCCGGTTCGATGCCCAACCCGCAGGCATGGACCTCGTTCCTGACCCTGGCCGGCGCCATCATCGCGCTGTCGGCGCTGCGCGTGGGTGCACGCGTGCAGGCCACGCTGTGGAGTGGTACCGGGCAGTACCTGCACACCGATGGCTTCGTGCGTTCGGAAGACGACATCCTCAAGGTGCTTACCGGCTATTTCGGTGGCGCCACCGCGTTTCCGATCCACCGGTTGCGTGACACCTATGCCGAGCGTCCACCGCATGCACGGGCGGTGCATATCCTGCACATCTCCGACGACGGCATCACCACGATGTTCGACAAGGATGAGCGCGGCAACAGCGGCTGGGACGTGGCCGCCAGAGCGCTGCGTGTGGCCGGCGGTGGCGGCACCATGGCGCTGAACCTGTTCAGCCCGCTGCCGTCCCGCATCGCCGATGCCGGCAGCGCGGGATGGACCGGCGATCTGCTGCGCGCACGCGACGCGGGATGGAACATCCATGTGGTGCGCGACATGGCCGACCTGCTGCAGTTCGCGCGCGCCTTCAGCCAGCAGCACTACGGCCCTGGCGGCATGCGGGTGCAGCGATGATCGTGCTCTGCCTTGCGCCCGCGCACCTCTGACGATTGCCCTTCCACCCAGGTATATGCCAAGTCTGGAACCTGACCATGCTCTCCGGCCCCTCCCTTGACGTTCTGCTGCGGCGCCTGCTGGACATGCCGCCCGATTTCCTCGAGCCACCCCGCCGCGCCGGCAGCGGTCGGCTGCACGTCGCGGCGGTGGTGGGCGATGTGTTTGCCGCACGCTCTCTGCACCTGCCCCCTGCACTGCGGGCAACGCTGTCGGGTGATCTGGCCGGCGTGGATGCAAACCAGCTCTCGCTTTCAGCGGTGACCGCATGGCTGATGGCAGATGCGTACTGGAATGCACTGGCTATCGCCCCGGAGGCGTGGATGCCCCTGTTCGCCGAAGCAGTCCCGGCGCTGGCGGCCAGTACCAGCGCAGACCGGTTCGTGTTCGATCCGGAGCGCCGCGAAGAACTGGTGCGCACCGTGGTGGCCCGGCTGGGCCTGCTGCCGCAGGGTGAAACAGCGGCCCAGGCGACCGATCGCCTGGCCCGGGTCAGCGGCGTGGAACGGCAGCGTCTGCTCGATGCCAGCCGCGCTACTGAAGAGCGCGCACGTGCGATCCGCGAGGCCTTGGCGCGCAAGGCGGCCGAAGAGTCTGCGGACAAGTGGACCCGCGAGTGAGCCGCGAGCCTACCGATGCCGATCGCTATCCCACGCTGAGCGCGGCGGGCCTGGCGATGCTGCAGCAGATGCGCGAGCACCCGGCGGCGCCGATCTTCCGCAATGCCAGCGGCAACCGTCTGCTTGCCGATGAGGTGACGGCGTTGCGTGGCTACGAACGGGAGATCGCCTGCGCGCGCTTCGAGTGGACGCCAGACCAACCGCCACCGTGGCTGCAGGCGCATGTGACCGAGGTATTTGCGCAGGTGCCGTATTACCGCGCGCAGGCGATGCCAGCCGCCTTCACCGACATTGCACCGGTCCACCGTGGCGACCTCGCAGCGGACATCGCCCGTTTCGTGCCAGACCCGGTACCGCTGGAGCGGATGATCAATTTCCGCACCACCGGCACCACCGGCCATCCACTGGTACTGCCATCGCATCCGGTGGTGGCGGCACGCTATCTGGCCCATCACAAGCGCGCCTTGCAGCGCTTCGGCATCACCCTGGCGCACGGCCGCGGCCAGATGGGGGTGATGTTGCTGGGCATGCAGCAGCGGTGCTTCACCTATGTTTCGGTGACACCGACGATGGACGAATCCGGCCTGGCCAAGATCAACCTGCATCCCGATGACTGGCGCCATCCTGAGGACCGCGCGCGCTACATCGACCAGATGCAGCCGGAAGTGATCGCCGGCGATCCGATTTCCTTCGCAGCGCTGCTGGAATTGCCCGTACGGCACCGGCCGCAGGCGCTGCTGTCGGTATCGATGGCGCTGTCTCCGGGCCTGCGCCAGGCCCTGGCCGCGCGCTTTGGCTGCGCGGTGCTCGATCTGTATTCGATGAACGAGGCGGGCCCGCTGGCCGTGTATGACGATGCTGCCGGCGGCCATGTACTGCTGCAGCCGCGCATGTATGTGGAAATTCTCGGTGCTGACGGGGCGCCGTTGCCGCCCGGGGAGGTCGGTGAGATCACGCTCAGCGGCGGATTCAATTTCTGCCTGCCGCTGCTGCGCTACCGCACCGGCGACCGCGGCGCGCTGGCCATCGCCGGCGATACGCCGATGATCGTCGGCCTGCAGGGGCGACGTCCGGTACGCTATCTGACCGCCGACCAGCAGTGGATCAACAACATCGACCTGACCCATGCGCTGGCTGCGCTGCCGCTGTCACGATACGTGGTGCATCAGCACAGCGATGGCCGCGTTGCATTGTCGTTGCCACCTGCAGAGCTGGGCTACTCCGCCGAGGCGATCCGCTGCCTGCGCGCGGTGTTGCGAGGACAGCCGGTGGATGTCATTGCGCTGCAGCGCGAAGACAAGGTCCTGCAGTACTCCAGCGACGTAGCCGGGAGCAGTTCGCCGCCGCGATGAGTGCCCTGCGTCAGCGCAGCCAGTGCGCATAGGCGGCCAGCACCGCTAGGTGCGCCACGTAGTAGACGTAGAACGCCCAGCGCCATCGTGGCAGCCGCCACTGCACGCGCGCGGCCGCCAGCGCCAGCGGGATGGCCAGCAATGCCCATCCATTGCCATTGACCCAGCACAGCCCACCGAATCCGAACGCCAGCAGCCAGTAGGCCCGGTGGCGGAATGCGATCCAGCCCAGCATCACCAATGCCACCCCGGCCCATTGATAGTCGACGAAGAACGGCAGCAGCCCACCCGCCACCAGCAGCAACAGCTGCCGGTTGTTGGCCAGCGCGTGCACGGCTACAGCGGCCAGGCCGAAGGTCAACAGGATGTTCAGCGGCAACCAGTGGCCGAAGGCCAGCATATGCAGGGGTTGCGCAACCAGGCCCCATGCGGACAGGCGCCGTATCGACTTGCCCAGATCCGCCCCTGGCTGTGCCAGGTTGCAGGCCATCACCAGTGCGAACAGCGGGAAGGCGATGCGCCCCAGCTCGCTGACCACCGGTACATAGCCGCCGAAAACCACTTTGGCGACATGATCGCCGGTCATCGACAGCAGCGCGAGCCACTTCAGCAGCTCGCGGGCGCCGCTGCCGAGGGCGCTGCGCGCCGGGGGGTATCGTGCAGCGACGTCCTGCGCGCTCATGCCATTCATCCTCTGCGTCCTGCAGGGTCGATATCGCCGGGCCTCGACGGAATTACCCCTTGAACGCAAAGAATACTTGAACCTGGGGCGGATGACGCTGGTCGATGTGCCCCGCTATCCTTGTACTCCCTGCTTGTGAGGCACCGCCATGCGCACGCTGTACCCGCCGATTACCCCGTACCGCGAACACACGCTGCCCGTGGATGCACTGCACACCCTGCATGTCGAGGAGTGCGGCACGCCCGATGGCATTCCGGTGGTGTACCTGCATGGCGGCCCGGGCGCTGGCATCTCGCCCACCCATCGCCGTTTCTTCGACCCCAGGCGCTACCGCATCGTGCTGATCGATCAGCGCGGCAGCGGCCGCTCCACGCCCTTCGGCGAGCTGCGCGACAACACCACGCAGCATCTGGTGGCCGACATCGAGAAGGTCCGCCAACACCTGGGCATCGAGCGCTGGCTGGTCTACGGCGGCTCCTGGGGTTCGACCCTGTCGCTGGCCTATGCACAGGCGCATCCCGACCGCGCCACCGGGCTGATCGTGCGCGGCGTATTCCTGGGTCGCGAGGAAGAGAACCGCTGGTTCGCCGAGCTCAACGGCGGTGCGCGCTGGATCTTCCCGGAGCGCTGGGATCGCTACCAGGCGCACATTCCGGAAAGCGAGCGCGGCAACATGCTCGACGCGTACTGGAAACGCCTGGACCACGCCGACGAAGCCATCCGCATCGCCGCGGCACAGGCGTGGCTGGGCTGGGAAGACAATGCCGCCACGCTGCTGCACGACGTCGACGCGGTGTCCGCTACCGATCCGCTCGATACGCTGGCCAAGGCACGCATCGAGGCCCACTACTTCCGTCACAACACTTTCCTCGAGCACGGCCAGCTGCTGCGCGACATCGATCGCATCCGCCATCTGCCGGGGGTCATCGTGCAGGGGCGCTACGACATCATCTGTCCGCCGCGCAGTGCCTGGGACCTGGCACAGGCGTGGCCGGAAGCCCGACTGGAGATGGTCATCGCCGGCCACAGCGCCAACGAAGCGGCCACGACCGATGCCCTGGTGCGGGCCACCGACGCTTTCGCGGACCACAACTGAACAAAAGGGGCCAACGGCCCCTTTTTCTATACCAAGGTATAGCCGGGCTAACCCACGGGCCTCTAGGCCTGCTGAATACGAGCGCGGACAATAGCGCCACTGGCCAGTGACTGGCCGCCCCACGCGGAGACGCAGATGGATCCCGACCCTGCCGGGCGCAACGCGCGCCCCTGCCTGCCTACTTGTTCACTGCTGGCGACTGACGGCCGGTTCCTGTCCGTGTAAGCGATGGGAGCCCCGGGCAGCGCCTGCCCGGAGGAATCCCATGTCCTACAAGATTCTCTACATCACCGTGCGCCGCCTGATCGGTGAGCGCGATGTTTCCGCCCTGCGCAGCCTGCTGCTGCAGCACGGCCCTGTCCTGTTCGCCCGTTCGCTGGCCCTCGGCTCGCCACGGGTGGTGGCCGACGCACTGTCGCTGCTGCCGATCAGCGAGCGCATCAACGTGCTGCGCCACCTGCCCTACCCGCTGCGCGATGCGATGAAGCCGCTGTGCATCGGCGGCAGCCAACGCTTGCGCATGCAGCCCTGGTCGCCGTCGGTGCTGGCCATGCGCCACGCCTGATACCACCCCTTCCGCTCCACGCGCTGGCTCCGCCCGGCGCCGCTCCAAGAGGACCTTCCCATGAGCCTGCTCAACGCCTGGTTCAACGCCTTCCTGCGCAGCCGTCGCGCGGGCAACCTGTTCGGTCGTCGCGCGATGCCCGAAGCCGGGTATGGCCGTGGCAGCACGCAGGCCGCGCCCACCGCGCTCACTGCTGGACTGCTCGCGCTTGCACAGGGCAGCGAAGCCGATGCGCTGGCCACCCTGCAGTCGCATGTCGATGGTCTCAGCCCGCACGAGGCCGAAGAGCGCCTGCTGCGCTTCGGCCCCAACGAGGTCGATCACGAGAAGCCGCTGCCGTGGTGGCGCCATCTGTGGCAGTGCTATCGCAACCCGTTCAACCTGCTGCTGACGGTGCTGGCGGCCGTGTCCTGGCTGACCGAAGACGCCAAGGCGACGGTGGTGATCGGTGCGATGGTGGTGCTGTCCACCCTGATCCGCTTCGTGCAGGAGGGGCGCTCCAACCGCGCCGCCGAACGGCTGAAGGCGCTGGTAGGCAACACCGCCCGCGTGCTGCGCCGCGCTGCGGGCACCGAGGCGGCGGAGGTGGCCGACCAGTATTTCGGCGCGCAGCTGCACAGCCGTCGGCCGGCACGGCTGCTGGACCTGCCGATCCGCGCTCTGGTACCGGGTGACCATATCGTGCTGTCGGCAGGCGACATGATCCCGGCCGACTGCCGCGTGCTCGCCGCCAAGGATCTGTTTGTCGCACAGGCGGCGATGACCGGCGAATCGCTGCCGGTGGAGAAGTTCGTGCAGCCGGGCAACGCCGACGCCGGCCTGATGGAACAGGCCAACCTGTTGTTCATGGGTACCAATGTGGTGTCCGGCACGGCAACAGCACTGGTGCTGGCCACCGGCAACACCAGCTACTTCGGCACCCTCGCCCAGCGCAGCAGTGCCAGCGATCGCGCGCCGACAGCGTTCCAGGCCGGGGTCAACAGTGTCAGCTGGCTGCTGATCCGCTTTGCCCTGGTGATGGTGCCGTTCGTGCTGCTGGTCAATGGCTGGACCAAGGGCGACTGGACCGAAGCATTCCTGTTCGCGCTGTCGGTGGCGGTCGGCCTGACCCCGGAAATGCTGCCGATGATCGTCACCTCCACCCTGGCCAAGGGCGCGGTGCTGCTGTCGCGGCGCAAGGTGATCGTCAAGCGCCTGGACGCGATCCAGAACTTCGGTGCGATGGAAGTGCTGTGTACCGACAAGACCGGCACCCTCACCCAGGACAAGATCGCGCTGGAGCGGCACACCGATGTGTTCGGGCAGGATTCGGAGGATGTGCTGACCTTCGCCTACCTCAACAGCCACTTCCAGACCGGCCTGATCAACCTGCTGGATCGTGCGGTGCTGGAGCATGTGGAGCTGCAGAGCTCGCTGCGCCTGTCGCAGGACTACCGCAAGGTCGATGAGATTCCGTTCGACTTCGAGCGCCGTCGCATGTCGGTGGTGGTCTCCGAGCGCGAGGACCATCACGAATTGATCTGCAAGGGTGCGGTGGAGGAGATGCTGGCGGTGTGCAGCACCGTGCGCGAGAACGGCCGGGACATGCCGCTGGACGCGCAGCGCCTGGCCCGGGTGCGGCAGACCACCGAGGAACTGAACGAACAGGGCCTGCGGGTGGTGGCGGTGGCGATGAAGGAGACCGCCGCCACCCAGACTGTGTACTCGCAGGCCGACGAGCGGGATCTGACCCTGGTGGGCTATGTGGCCTTCCTCGATCCGCCGAAGGAATCCGCTGCTCACGCACTGCAGGCGCTGGCCGCGCATGGTGTGGAAGTGAAGGTGTTCACCGGCGACAACGAACTGGTCACCGCGCGGATCTGCGCCCAGGTCGGCCTGGACGCCGACACGATCGTGACCGGCCCGCAGATCGAGCGCATGGACGACGCTGCCGTGGCGCGTGCACTGCAGGAGCACCGCGTGTTCGCCCGCCTCACGCCCCTGCACAAGGAACGGCTGGTGCGCGAGCTGCGCGCGCAGGGCAAGGTGGTCGGCTTTCTCGGCGATGGCATCAACGATGCTCCCGCACTGCGTGCCGCCGATATCGGCATCAGCGTGGACAGCGCGGTGGACATCGCCAAGGAGGCCGCCGACATCATCCTGCTGGAAAAGAACCTGATGGTGCTGGAGGAAGGGGTGATTCAGGGGCGGCGCACCTTCAGCAACATGCTCAAGTACATCCGCATGACCGCCAGCTCCAATTTCGGCAACGTGTTCTCGGTGCTGGTGGCCTCGGCGTTCCTGCCCTTCCTGCCGATGTTGCCGCTGCAGCTGCTGGTGCAGAACCTGCTGTATGACATCTCGCAGATCGCCATTCCCTTCGACAACGTGGATGAGGAGCTGGTGCGCAGGCCGCTGAAGTGGAACCCGGCGGACATCGGCCGCTTCATGGTGTTCTTCGGTCCGATCAGCTCGATCTTCGACCTCAGCTGCTTCGCCCTGATGTGGTACGTGTTCGATGCACGTACGCCGGCCGACCAGGGCCTGTTCCAGTCGGGCTGGTTCGTGGTCGGGCTGCTGACCCAGACGCTGATCGTGCACATGATCCGCACGCCCAAGGTACCGTTCCTGCAGAGCATCGCCGCACCGCCGCTGCTGCTGATGACCGGGGCGATCATGGCCATCGGCGTGATCCTGCCGATGAGCCCGTTGGCTGGCTACTTCAAGCTGCAGGCATTGCCGGCCGGTTACTGGCCGTTCCTGGTGGCGATCCTGTTCGGCTATGCGGTGCTGACCACCGCGCTGAAGAAGCTCTACATCCGCCGCTACGGCTGGCAGTAAGCGCGCCGGCGCAGGGAGACGCATCATGGACTTCAACCCCCACCTGCCCGCGTTCAACGCGGGCGCCACCCTCAGCTCGCTGATCAGCCTGTCCGTCGCCTTCGTGTTGGGTGCGCTGATCGGCCTGGAGCGGCAGTTCCGCCAGCGCACTGCCGGCCTGCGCACCAATACGCTGGTAGCGGTGGGTGCAGCGGTGTTCGTCGACCTGGCCGTGCGCTTCCACGACCTGTACGGCGGGCCGCCGTCGCCACTGCATGTGGTGGCCTACGTGATCTCCGGCGTCGGCTTCCTCGGTGCCGGCGCGATCATGAAGGATGGCGCCCAGGTGTCGGGCCTGAACACCGCCGCCACGCTGTGGGGCTCGGCGGCGGTCGGCGCCTGCGCCGGCATCAAGCTGCTGCCTGAAGCGGTACTGGCTGCGGTGTTCGTGCTGGCTGCCAACACCCTGCTGCGGCCGGTGGTGAACCGCATCCAGCGGCAGCCGCTGCCGGAAGCGTTCAGCGAGGCCACCTATGCCATCAACGTGGTCTGCCAGCGTGAGCAGCAGGCCGAAGTGCTGGACCGGCTGCTGCTGTTGCTGGAGCAGGCGCAGTACCCGGTACGCGCGGTCGACCAGCGGCCGTTCGGCGAGCGCGATGTCGAGATCGAAGCGGTGCTGTACGCCACCACGGTCGATGGCGCTGAACTGGATGCAGTGCTGGCAACGCTGGCCGCCACGCCGGGCGTGCTGCAGGGATTCTGGAACGCCAGCCTGGAGGAGTAGTGCCGGCCGCTGGCCGGCAACCTCATGAACTGAGGGAACACTCTGCAGATGCCGGCCAGCGGCCGGCACTACCCTGCATCTCTCTGGCGCATGCCGACCAAGGTCGGCATCTACTGAACAGCGCTTTGCTATCCTTTCCACCCACGCCAGGGAGCTATCCCGATGCCATCGTTGTCGCCCCGCCGCCCACTGGTCGTGCTGGCCCTGATCATCGTGATGGCGGCCATCTTCCTGGTCGATACGGTTACCGACTACGCCGTTGCTGCCGCCTGCTTCTACGCGGCGGTGATCCTGGCAGCGTCGCGGCGGCTTCCCGCCCGCGGCCTCATCGCCCTTGCGGCAGTCTGCATCGCATTGACAGGCCTGAGCTTCTTCCTGACCCGCTTCGGCACCTACCGTATCGGCCTGGTCAATTCAGCGATCGGCATGCTGGTGATCGGCATCACCACCTACCTGGCATTGAAGATGGAAGCGGCCAAGGCCGCGGTGCAGGATGCACAGGCGCGACTGCTGCGGGTGGCCCGCGCCTCCACCGTCGGCGAGCTGACCACCTCCATCGCACATGAAGTGAACCAGCCGCTGGCGGCCATCGCCAGCAGCGCCGAAGCCAGCCAGCGCTGGTTGGCCCAGGAACCGCCGAACCTGGACAAGGCGCGCCAGACCATCGCCCGCATCGTCGCCGACGCCCATCGCGCCAGTGACGTGATTGCCCGCATCCGTGGCCTGACCCAAGGCGCCGCGCCAGAGCGCCAGGCCTTCGACCTCAGCCTGGCCGTGGAGGAAATGCTGGCACTCTCGCGCAGCGAACTGGAACAGCATGGTGTGACGGTGGCGCTGGTGCTGGGCAGCGACCTGCCACCCGCCCACGCCGATCGCGTGCAGGTGCAGCAGGTGATCGGCAACCTCATCCTCAACGCCGTCGATGCGATGTCGGACACGCCCGTAAGCGAGCGCAGGCTGTCCCTGCTGACGGCGTACGATGGTCGCGGCCACGTCAGCCTGAGCGTGCGCGATCGCGGTGTCGGCCTGCCCTCGGAGCAGACTGACCGCGTGTTCGATGCATTCTGGACCACCAAGGCGAACGGCCTCGGCTTGGGCCTCAGCCTTAGCCGCTCGATGATCGAAGCCAACGGCGGCCATATCCGCGCCGAACGACCGCCCGGTGGCGGCGCCTGCTTCATCTTCGAGCTGCCCACGGCCACGGAGGCTGCGCATGCGTAAACCCGCCACAACACCTATTGAACCGTCACCGATCGTCTACGTGGTCGACGACGACGCCTCGGTACGCGCCGCGCTGGAGGACCTGCTGGCCTCGATGGGCCTGCAGGTGCGGGCCTTCGCCTCCACCGGGGAATTCCTTGCCCACCCGCGGGACGACGCTCCGTCATGCCTGGTGCTGGACGTGCGCATGCCCGGGCAGAGCGGACTGGATTTCCATCGCAGCATGGCCAGCCACGATCTGCACCTGCCGGTGGTGTTCATCACCGGCCACGGCGACATCGCCATGGGCGTCAATGCGATCAAGGACGGCGCGATCGAATTCCTGACCAAGCCATTCCGCGACCAGGAACTGCTGGACGCGATCCACAGGGGCATCGGGATCGATCGCCAGCGGCGCCGCGAGGGTGATGCGCTGGGCGCGTTGCAGCTGCGCTGGGGCACCTTGAGCGCCGGCGAGCGCGAGGTGGTTGCCGGCGTGGTGCGCGGTCGCCTGAACAAGCAGATCGCCGCCGACCTGGGGGTCAGCGAGATCACCGTGAAGGTGCGTCGCGCGCAGGTCATGCGCAAGATGGAAGCACGCACGCTGGTCGATCTGGTCCGCATGTACGACCGGCTGCAGGCCG
Source organism: Stenotrophomonas sp. OVS01A (assembly GCF_019969775.1). Classification (NCBI taxonomy): domain Bacteria; kingdom Pseudomonadati; phylum Pseudomonadota; class Gammaproteobacteria; order Lysobacterales; family Lysobacteraceae; genus Stenotrophomonas; species Stenotrophomonas sp. OVS01A. Next base: position 1,638,613 of record NZ_JAHXYV010000001.1, read on the forward strand.
CTGCGCCATGACCGCCTACGTGGCCCTGCTGCGCGCGGTCAATGTCGGCGGCACCGGCAAGCTACCGATGACCGAGCTGGTGCGGATGTGCGAGAACGCCGGATTCCGGGACGTCCGCACCTATATCGCCAGCGGCAATGCCGTGTTCAGCAGTACGCTCGACGAGGCGGGTGTGCGCGGCAGTTTGGCGAAAAGCCTGCATGCTTATGCGGGCAAGCCGGTCGGCGTGCTGGTGCGTACCGCTGCTGAGATGGCCGAAGTGGTCGCCCGCAACCCGTTCAAGGACGCCGCCGGCAACCGTGTCGTCGCCCTGTTCATCGATGCGGCGCTGCCGAAGGACCCGCTGCAGGGCGTGACGGGTATTGGCGAAGAACAGCTCGCTCTCGGCAAGCGCGAGCTGTTCATCCACTACGGCGATGGCATGGCCGGTTCGCGCCTGCGCGTCCCCTTCGCAGCAAACGGAACCGGCCGCAACATCAACACCGTGAGCCGACTGGCGGCGATGGCTGCGGAGCTGCGCTGAGCTCAGGCCTGCCGGGCAGCCCCCTAACTGCGCGTCGCTGCAATGCTTCGCTTCAACCGTGTATCGGCCAGCCCCACCGCCAGCAGCACGATGCTGGTCAGCCACCCTGCCGCCAGCAGGTGCATCCATGGCAGCACGAAGCCGAGCACGACCAGAGCCCCTGCCCCCACCAGGTGCGAGCGCGGCACGCGGCCGTAGACCGCCCGCTTGTACAGTGCGCTGCCCAGCAGGTAGATCAACGGCCCCGCTGCCAGCATCGCGGCATACGGCAGGGTCACCCTCGCCTCCGGTTCGTCCATCACCAGGTCGTTGCCGACGGCGGTAGCGATGATGCCGGCGATCAGCAGCGCGTGCACGTAGTGGAAGTAGGCGCCGATGCGGCCCGGGTCGTCGGAACGGGTGATAGTGTCGGTGGCGTCGCGGCTGGAGATGCCGAAGTACAGCCACCACATCGCGATAGTACCGGCAAAGGTCGCCAGCACTGCCGACACCACCGCGCCACTCCAGTGCTCCACCTCGCTCAGCACGCCGCCGGTTGCCAGCAACGTCTCACCCAATGCGACGATCACGAACAACTGGCAGCGCTCGGCCAGGTGCCCACCTTCGATGGTCCACTCGCGGGTACGCGAACGGCCAAGGCCCGGAAACGCGAAGCCGAACATCGGCGAGATGTACTCGCAGGCGACAGCCACCGCCCACAATGCCAGCCGCGCATTGCCCTCGACCGCTGCACCGGCCAGCCAGAAGCAGGCCGAAACGCTGACCCAGGCCAGCATGCGCCTGAAGTTGGCGGCCAGCGGGTGCGAGCGCCCTACTTCCAGCAGCACAAACAGCGTCCGCCCTACCTGCATCGTGGCGTAGGCACCGGCGAACATCCAGGCGCGACCGGCAAAGGCTTCCGGGATGGACGAAGACATCAGCAACGCCAGCAGCATCGTGACGAACAACAGGCCACGGATACGCGGCGCCTCCGGGTCGAACCAGTTGCTGACCCAGCACGCGTACTGCCAGCCAAGCCAGACCGCAAACCACAACACCAGCGTCTGCAGCACGCCCAGCAGGCCCAGGTGGTGCAGCAGGTGGTGGCTGAGCTGGGTGACCGCGAACACATAGACCAGGTCGAAGAACAGTTCTTCGTAGGTCACCCGTGCATGATGGCCGTCGCGACGACGCAGGGCAGGAAGACGGGGCGTTGCCGGCATCACGGATCCTCGGTTCAGCGGCCCAGCCGCCAGAAGATGACACCGGCCACCAGCGCCGGCACGGCAAACACCAGCAGCAGGATCGGCAACTCCTCGCGCACCGTATAGCCTGCCCGGCTGACCCCCACCCACATGTTGGCCACCGATACCAGCAGCCAGGTGCCGATGAAGGCCAGCAGCGCCGTTGGCAGCTGCGAACCACCGGTGCTCCAGAGCCTGCCGAACAGCGCGAAGACGGCCAGCAGCAGGAACCCGCCGACGATCACCAGAAGCACGTGCATGGTCACTCTCCCCGATGGCTGCCATGCAGCCTATCTGCGGCCGAGTGTGCGCTGCAGAGGGTGATCGTGGATTCACTTTCCGGGGGCGGCGAACAATCCCCTCACCGGGCACCCTGATAGCAAATGCGAACAGTTCCCATTACTATCGTGGCACCGCGCAGGGCTGGCCTTGTGCGGCCCACCCTTCCCGCCTGCACTGCCTCCCCCGGATGTCCACGCCCCCGCCCTCCCCACCACCTGCGCTGCCGCTGGTGTCCTCGCTGGTGCGCCACTACGAGGATCTGGTGGATTACCTGCGCCGTCGCTTCGCCTCGCCCGGGCTGGCCCGCGAGGTGGTGCACGACGTCTGCGTACGCCTGCTGGAACGCCCCTCCCCGGCAGATGTGCGGCAGCCGATGGCGCTGCTGCGACGGATGGCGCATGACGCTGCGGTTGATCGTTGCCGTGCTGAAGACCTGCGCCGCCAGTGGGTGGAACCCCGTGCCGAACTGCCCGATGCGGCCTGCGAAGGTGCCGGCCCGGCCACACAGGCCGTTGCCGCGCAGGAACTGGCACGGCTTGTCGACGTCATCCGTGCGATGCCCTGTCGACGCCGCCAGGTGTTCATCCTGCACAAGATCCATGACGTTCCGCAGGCTGCGGTTGCCCGCCGCATGGGCATCGGCCTGAAGGCGGTCGAGCGGCATCTGCGGTTGGCGATGGTCGATTGCCGGCAGGCGCTGCCGGTGAGGGCGCTGACGTGACAGCGCCCCCTCGCCCGCGCCCTCCACTCCCGGACAAGGCCGGCACGCCTTCGCCTGATCGTCTGCTGGAGCAACATCGGGACACCCTCAAGGCACTGTTCCCGGTACCCGATCCGGCGCAACTGTATCGCCCCCACCGCAGCCGGCAGATCGGCGGGGCTGCGCTCTGCCTGCTGCTGGTGGCTGGACTGGGCGGGCTTTACGCTGTCGATCCCGGCTGGCAACAGCACGATTACCGGACGGTCACCGGCCAACGTCGCAACGTGCTGCTGGCCGATGGCAGCCGTATCCAGCTGGATGCGGGCAGCCATCTGCAGGTGCGCAGCCATCTGCGTTCGCGCCGCGCGGTGCTGGTCTCCGGACGCGCCCGCTTCGACGTGGCGCCCTCGCGCTGGCGCCGGTTCCAGGTCGATGCCGGGCCCGTGCAGGTGCGCAACTACGGCACGGTGTTCGACGTGGAGCGACGCGGTGACCGCAGTGAAGTCCGCCTGTGGCGAGGCAAGGTCGGCGTGCGCGTTGCTGGCCGTGACGGCGAGCAGCACCTGCAGCCTGGCCAGCAGCTGCTGGCAGGGACAGGGCCGGTCCAGCTGCCGCAGCCGATCGCCACTGGCAGCGGGGAATGGACGCAGGGCCGACTGCAGTTCGCGCAGGCCCCGCTGGGCGAGGTGGTACGCAGCCTGCAGCGCTATCACCACGGCGCAATCGTACTGGACGAACCCGGACTGGCCACGCTGCAGGTATCGGGCGTGTTCGATGGCGACCATGCCGCCACCGCGCTGGCGCTGCTGCCGGAGATCCTGCCCGTCGCCGTCCACGTCCGCGGCGACGGCAGCGTGCACATCTCCGCACGCCACTGAATTCGGCACCGAGGGTGGGTTATGGCCCTGCTCATACGGCTGCTACATGAACCCCTCTGAAGGACCCCGCATGACCCGCATTGCCCTGCCCGCCGCCCTGCGCCGCCTGACGCCTGCCCTGCTGGCCGTCGGCCTGTGCGCCGCCCTTCCGGCGGCGGCGCAGTCCACCCCCACGGCGGTGGACGTCCATCTTCCGGCCGCCCCGCTGCAACAGTCACTCAATGCGGTGGCCAGGCAGAGCGGCATCCAGCTGCTGTTCGCTGCAGACAGCGTTGCCGGCCGCCAGGCGCCAGCGCTGGACGGCCGCTATGCCCCGCGCGAAGCACTGCAACGGCTGATTGCCGGTCAGGGACTGAGCGTCGAGGAACGCTCGCCGGGCGTGTTCGTGATCCGCAGCGCGCTCGCTACGGCAGCTGCGGCGGCAAACACGGACCGCCCGCGCACTGCGCCAGCGCCGGCAGCCGCAACCTCGCTTGGCAGAGTGACTGTGTCGGCGTCCACCGCGCGCATGCCGCAGGGCGAGACCGCCATGCCAAACACCATCACCGTGCTCACCCGTGAGGACGTCCAGCAGCAGCTGGCATTGGGCTCGGATGTGTCACGCGTGCTGTCCTCGCAGATCCCGGCCTTCGCTCCGGCACGCGAGAAGATGTCCAACTATGGCGAAAGCATGCGCGGGCGCGGCATCCTGTACATGGTTGACGGCGTGCCACAGTCGACGCCGCTGCGCGATGGTTCGCGTGATTCACATACCATCGATCCGGCGATGATCGAACGCATCGAAGTGATCCACGGCGCCAACGCGCTGCAGGGTATCGGCGGCACCGGTGGCATCGTCAACATCATCACCCGCAGCGCGCCGAGCGAACCGGGTGCTTTCCTGCTGGACAGCAGCCTTTCGCTCACCGCCGCCTCGCCGCGCCGCCGCGACGATGATGGCCAGCGTGCTTCGGCACTGGTGGGTATCCGCGGCGAACAGTTCGACCTCGTTGCCGGCCTGGCACATGAGCGGCAGGGCCTGTACTACGACGGCGACGGCCGTGCGATCGGCACCAATGCGCAGGGCGAACTGATGGATTCGACCTCTAGCAACATCTTCGCGAAGCTTGGCTGGAACATCGCCGAAGGCCAGCGCCTGCAGGTGATGGCCAACCGCTACGAACTGCGCGGCCTGGACAATTACCTGCCTGTGGATGGCAACTTCCGCACCGGTCGCCCGGCCACGTCGGTGCCCGGCGATACGCCGCTCGATCCGCCGATGAACCGCTCACGCTCGCTGACCCTGGACTACAGCAACGCCGATCTGTTCGGCGGCCAGTTCCTGGCGCAGGCCTTCGCGGTTGATTTCGAAGGGCGTTACGGCGCCAGCCAGTGGGATCCGTGGGGCAACACGGGTGCCAACGCTGCCTGGGACCAGACCCAGAACGAGTCGGACAAGCGTGGCTTCAAGCTGACCCAGAGCTGGCGCCGCATCGGCGACACGTCGCTGGACGTCACCCTGGGCCTGGATGGCCTGCGTGACCGCACCCACCAGGTGCTGCTGGCCAGTGGCCTGAACTGGGTGCCGCTGACCACCTACCAGAGCCTGTCGCCGCTGTTGCAGCTGCAGTGGTGGCCCACCGACCACGTCATGCTGTCCGCTGGCCTGCGCTACGAAAAGGGCGAGCTGGAGGTGGGCGACTACACCACCCTGCCCCGCTACGGCGCACGCAAGGTGGCAGGCGGCAAGCCGACGATGAGCGAGACGCTGCCGAACTTCGGCGCGGTCTGGTACATCAATGACCGTCTCAATGCCTACGCGTCGTATTCGGAGGGCTACACCGTGGCCGATGTTGGCCGCGTGCTGCGCGCGATCAATCGCGATGGCCAGCGCGTGGACAACCTGGTGGACCTGTCGCCGGTAGTGTCGGACAACCGAGAGATCGGACTGGAATATGACGATGGTCGCTTCAGCGGCGATATCGCGTACTACACCTCCGAATCCAAGCTGGGTTCGGTACTGGTCTATGACGCCGGCATTGATGCCTACAACGTGCAGCGCCAGGCCACGCGGGTGGAAGGCTTCGAGACCAACCTGCGCCTGCGCCTGGGTGACAGCCACCTCGGCATGGGCTATGCCCGCGCCAATGGCCGCTATGACGCCGACCTGGATGGTCGTCTGGAAAGCGATCTGGCAGGCGTCAACATCGCCCCGAACCGTCTGACCGCGTTCTGGGAACAGGGCTGGACCTCGCAGCTCAGCACCCGTCTGCAGGCCAGCCATGCCTTCGATCGCGACTTCGACCTGCGCGGCGTGCCGGTGGCCAGCTTCAAGGGCTACACCACGGTCGACCTGGTCGCCCGCTATGCGCTGGGCAAGAGCAGTTTCATCCTGGGCGTGCAGAACCTCGCCAACAAGCAGTACATCACCTACTACTCGCAGACCACGCCATCCAACCCGAGCTATTTCGCCGGGCGTGGGCGAGTGCTTACGCTGGGATGGCAGTACCGCTACTGAGACATGGCGCCTTATGGGTGCCATGAATTCTATACGTGACGCGACGAAGGAGGCCCATGCTAGTTTCTGGGCCTCCTTCATCGGTGCCCTCCCATGCGCTTGCAGACCCTCGCCATCACGCTCGCTGCCCTGCTTCCCGCTGCGGCCTCTGCCACCGAACCAGCGCTGCCGCAACTGCGTGCCTACACCGTTGATGCCTCCTGGCTGCAGCCGATGGCGCCGCTGCAGATTGCCGATCACACCTGGCAGATCGGCACCGAAGACCTGACCGCACTGCTGGTGCAGACGCCGCAGGGCGCGGTGCTGCTCGATGGCGGCATGCCGCAGATGGCCGACCATCTGCTGCGCAACATGAAAGCGCGCGGCGTTGCGCCGCAGGATCTGCGCCTGATCCTGCTCAGCCATGCCCACGCCGATCACGCCGGCCCGGTTGCTGCGCTCAAGCGCAGTACCGCTGCGCAGATCGTCGCAAATGCCGAATCTGCGGTACTGCTGGCACGTGGCGGCAGCAACGACCTGCACTTCGGCGACGACATCACCTATCCACCGGCAACGGCGGACAGGATCATCATGGATGGCGAGGTGGTCTCGCTCGGTGGCGTCGACTTCACCGCGCACTTCGTGCCCGGCCATACCCCGGGCAGCACCGCCTGGACCTGGACCGACACCCGGGGCGGCAAACCGGTGCGCATGGTCTATGCCGACAGCCTGAGTGCGCCGGGCTATCAGCTGCAGGCCAACCCGCGCTACCCGCACCTGATCGAGGACTATCGCCGCAGCTTCGCCACGGTGCGCGCCCTGCCCTGCGACGTCCTGCTGACTCCGCATCCCGGCGCCAGCGGCTGGAACTACGCAGCGGGCACATCGGCAGGAGCCAAGGCAATGACCTGCCAGGACTACGCCGACTCGGCCGAACGCAATTTCGACGCGCAGTTGAAGAAGCAACGCGAAAAGCAGCGTTGACCAGGCGCGGCGGCGATCCGCCGCCGCGCCCGCCACACCTTGTCAGCCACCCTGCCCGTGCTGTGCGAAGGGCTGAGTGCTGCCATCGGCCAGCACCAGCTCCACGGTATACGGCTGCACATGGCCATCAGGCATTTCCATGCCCGGTGATCCAGCCGGCATCCCCGGCAGCACCAGGCCACGCGCCGTCGGCCTTTCCTTCAGCAGGCGCTTGATGTCGCTGGCCGGAATATGGCCTTCCACCACATAGCCACCGATCTCGGCGGTATGGCAGGACGCCTTGCCGGCCGGTACGCCGAGCCGTTGCTTGACCGGATGCATGTCATCGGTATCGCGTATCTCAACCGCGAAGCCGGCAGCCTTCAGGTGGTCGGCCCACACGCCACAGCAACCACAACTGGCCGTCTTGTGCACGATGGCCAACGGAAGCTCCCGGTAGATCGTTGCTCCGGCCGTCGCCTCGACCGCCGAGGCGGTTGCGGTTGCGGGCGAGGACACGGCCTCTTCGGAGGCACGCGCGCAGGCGGTGGCCAGCAGAACGGGGGTGAGTAACAGGCTCAGGGAAAGAATGCGGTTCATGGATCAGGTTTTCCTTTGCAATCGCAGGCGCGGGCGCCTGCCATCCACGCGACGGATGCGCGTGGGTCAAGTAGATGAGGGGTACTGCAGGACGGCAGGTACGCAACCTGCGCGCGATCAGGCGATCGGCGGACGAATCAGGTGAGGCAGCGCAGGCGCGGGATGAGCCGGCGGCAGCGCGTCGCCGGGCACTGCACGCAGCGGCCATGCAGCGAGGCTTGCCGATGTCGGCAGCATGGCCACACTCGTCGGCACGCACTCGCAGCCCTCGCTGCTGCACGCGGCTGCCTCCCATTCATCGCAGCAGGTGGGCGTGACAGAGATCGCAGCGCCGGCGATCTCGTGGGGGCCATCGCAATGACCACCGCCGGACTGACCGTTGATGCCGCCCGAGGCAAGCGCCAGCGCCGGTGCATTGAGCACCAGGGTCAGGAGCAGCATCAGTCGCAGCAGCAGGCCGGATATATCCACGGGCTGATGATAGCCGACGCACGATGCGCCCGTCGCCGCTGCCTGCTGTCATCATGCATGACGTTCATTGGAGCCTTTCCATGCCTGCCCGCTTCGCCTCTGCTGCCCTCCTGCTGTCCGCGTTGCTTAGCGCTCCCGCCATGGCAGGCGAACGCCAATGGACCGTGCTGTTCAGCGGCGATGGTGACGACACCCATGAGCGCTGGCAGGTAAGCGGGACGCGGTTGCGAACGCTTCCCGTGTTCGACCCGGCGCGCGCCGAGCCGCCGCTGTCGGTGCATCAAGCTGCGGCGGCAGCACTGGCCCACGCGCGCCTGCGTTATCCCGGCGATGACTTCGTGGTCTCCGAGGTAAGCCTGCAGCGGTTCGCCGCCGGCGCTGCGCCGCAGAGCGAGGACGCAGCGCGCGGCTGGGTGTACCTGGTCAGCCTCGACTACAACGCCAAGGGCTGGACCCAGATGGTGCCGGTGCTGCTGGATGGCAGCATCGTGCTGAGCGACAACGAGCAATTGTAGGATCGGCGCCTACGCGGGCACGTCGACCTGCGCGCGCATCCGTACCGGAATGGATTTCGCCGCTGGCGTACCGCTGATCCGATCGTAGTAGTCCAGCGGCAGCAGGGGGTTGAGCTCCGGGTAGTAGCCCGCCAGCGCCCCGCGCGGCATCGGGTAGTCAAGCACGGTCAGGCCTTCGATACGCCGCGTCACGCCGTCGTCGCTGATCGTTTCCAGGCTTACCAGGGCTTCCTTGCCGAGCCCGCGCGCCAGACGGTCCTCGATGTTCATGAACACCACCATGCGGTCGTTGTACACGCCCCGGTAGCGGTCGTTGTAGCTGTAGATGGTGGTGTTGTACTGGTCGTGCGAACGCACCGTGGCCAGCCGCAGCATCTCCGGGTCATCGACTACCGTGTTCACTTCCAGGCCCGGCATGACGAGGATGTTGGCCTTGCCGTTCGGGGTCGGCCACACGCGCCTGCGCGGCGGAATATCCAGGTGGAAGCCGTGCAGTGCCTGGATGCGCTCGTTGAAGCCGGCATAGATGTCCGGGTAGACGGCGGCGATCAGGTCTCGGATCGGGCCGTAATCATGCATGTACGCGGCCCAGTCCACCTTGCTGCCCGGCAACGTTGCCATCGCCATCCGGCAGACGATCTCCACCTCCGGCAGCACGTGGTCGCTGGCCGGCTCCAGCACGCCGCGCGACGCCGTCACGTTGGACATCGCATCTTCGATGGTGACGAACTGCTCGCCCTTCGGCGTGCGGATCCACTCCGAGCGCGCCACCACCGGCAGGATCAGCGCGTCGCGACCGTGCACGAGATGCCCCCGGTTGAGCTTGGTGGCAATACCCACGGTCAGTTCCAGTCTGCGCATGGCCTGGTAGGCGCGCTCGGTATCGGGCACGGCATGGATGAAGTTGCCGCCCATGCCGATGAACACCTTGGCGCTGCCATCGAGCATCGCCGCGATCGACTCGACCACATGGTGGCCGTGCTCGCGCGGCGGATCGAAACCAAACACCTGCTGCACGCGATCCAGGTAGCGCGCCGTGGGCTTCTCATCGATGCCGACGGTGCGGTCGCCCTGCACGTTGGAATGGCCACGGATCGGACCGATACCCGCGCCCGGCTTGCCGAAATTACCGCGCAGCAACAACAGGTTGGCCACCTGCTGCAGCAGCCGCGACCCCTGCTGGTGCTGGGTCAGGCCCATGCCATAGCAGATGACCGTCGCCTGCGAACGGATGTAGATTTCCGCGCAGCGCCGGATCTGTTCCTGTGCGATGCCCGACACCCGCACGATCTCATCCCAGTCCTGCGCCAGCACGTCCTCGCGCAGCGCCTCCAGGCCAACGGTGTGTTCGGCCAGGAAGGCATGATCCAGCACTGACTCACCCTGGGCTTCGCGCTCGAACATCACCTTCATCATGCCCTTGATCAGCGCAAGGTCGCCGCCGATGCGGACGTGCACGAACTCGCTGGTGATCTCGGTGGAACCGAACGTGGCCATCTGCACCACGTCCTGTGGTTCGGTGAAGCGGATCAGGGCACGCTCCGGCATCGGGTTGACCGCCACGATCGGCACACCGCGCTTGCGCGCTTCCACCAGGTTGCTCATCATCCGCGGCGAGTTGGTGCCGGTGTTCTGGCCCATCACGAAGATCGCCTCGGCGTGTTCGAAGTCGTCCAGCACGATGGTGCCCTTGCCCACGCCTATCGCTGGTGGCAAGCCGCGGCTGGTCGGCTCGTGGCACATGTTCGAGCAGTCCGGGAAGTTGTTGGTACCGAACTCGCGCACGAAGATCGAATACAGGAACGCCGCCTCGTTGGGCGTGCGGCCGGAGGTGTAGAACTCGGCCTGGTCGGGGTTGTCCAGCGCCTGCAGATGGCGACCGATGAGTGCAAACGCCTCGTCCCATTCGCAGGGCACGTAGTGATCGGTGGCGGCGTCGTAGCGCATCGGCTCGGTCAGCCGGCCCTGCTGCTCCAACCAGTAATCGGTCTGCGCCATCAACTCGGTGACGGTGTGCTGGGCGAACAGTTCACGGGTCACCCGGTGCTGGGTCGCTTCCCAGGCCAGGGCCTTGGCACCGTTCTCGCAGAATTCCAGCTTCTTGCGGTGGTCGGCATCGGGGAACGCGCAGCTGGGGCACTTGAATCCGCCCGGCTGGTTCATCGCCAGCAGTGCCTTGGATCCTTTGCCGATCACGCTCTGCTGCAGCAGCACCTTGGCAGTCGCACCTGCGGCCCCCCAGCCGCCTGCCGGTTGGTTGTAGGGCTTGTAACGCGGCGGCTTCTGTTCGGACATGGTCGGGAACCTGCGTTGGTGGTGTGCCTGCCAGCAGAGCCGGGCTCGCGCCCGGCTGCCGTGGCCAGTCAAGCACACCGGCAACCCCAGCGCCATGGCCCGGCCCAGGTACAGCAGGCTGCCATGGCAACGGTTACCGCCGCGTCTTCACTGGATGGCTGCGCTATCCTCCGGGCGTAGCCTGCCCTTCTGCTTTGCCCAGGATGTGCCGCATGCCCGGATCGACGTTGCCTTCGCCCCCGCCCGCCGGCACGGCCCTGCGCACGCTGCAACGCTGGCGCAGCACGGGGCAGGAGCAACGGGTCGATACGATCGCCGAAGAAGTACCGGTGGCGATGCGTTACAACGGCGCGGCCTTCGCGGTGATGATGGCCACGCCATGCGACCTGGAGGATTTCGCGCTGGGCTTCTCGCTCAGCGAAGGGTTGATCGAGCGTCCTGACCAGTTGCTGTCCATCCAGGTGCAGCCACAACTGGAGGGCATCGAGCTGAATATGAGCGTGTCCGCCGACGCCCCCGGCGCCGCACTGGATCCTGACAACGGGCGCCTGCTGCCGGGTCGCGGCGGCTGTGGGTTGTGCGGTGCGCGCCAGCTGGAGGACGTGCTGCGTCCGCTGCCTCCGGTAAAGGACCGCCGCACGTATCAGACGGCTGCACTGCAGCGGGCATTGGCTGGGCTGGCCCTACGCCAGCCGATGAATGCTGCCAGTGGTTCGACCCATGCAGCGGCCTGGGCCGATGCCAGTGGCCGCATCGGCTGGGTGCGCGAAGACGTCGGCCGCCACAATGCGCTGGACAAGCTGATCGGTGCACTGCACCACAACGAACACAGCATCGATGGCGGCCTGCTGGTGGTATCCAGCCGTGCCAGCTACGAAATGGTCAGCAAGGCAGCGCGCGCCGGTGCCAGCGTACTGGCCGCCGTCTCGGCCCCCACTGCGCTGGCCATCGACCTGGCCCGCAGTGCCGGCCTGTGCCTGGTGGGCTTCGCCCGCGAAGAAGGCTTCAACGTGTATACCCACCCGGAGCGGCTGCAGGGGAATGGCCTGCACGGGCATCCGCCTGCCTGACGGGCGCCCTCAGCGGATGGACTGGCTGCTACGCCTTGCGGGACCGCTCGGGAGAGAGCAGCCCGCCGATCCGTTCGGTCACCTGCGCGCGCACGTTCTCGTCCAGCTGGCCTTCGTACATGGCCTCGTAGATCCACAGGCCATCGGCGGCCAGCCGCGCCACGAAATTATCCAGCGCCGCCGGATCGTCGCTGCCGGCGGCCGGTGGCGAAGGCGCCCAGCGCTGCACCACCGGTGCCCACGGCCGCTCGCTGGGGAATTCGGGGTCCACCGAGTCCAGCATGAACATCAGCTCGGCACGGGTGGCACTCTGCGCCGACACACGCACGAAGGTCTGGTAGCGCTCCAGCGCAGTGGCCTCGCCGGCCGACTTGCCCAGCAGCGCCTCCATCGATGCTTCCCAGCTCTGCACCAGGTGCTCGTCGATGCCGCGCAGCAACGCTTCGCGCGAAGGAAAGTGGTACAGCAGGCCGCCACGGGTCAACTGCGCCTCGGCCGCCACCGATTCAAAGGTGACCGCACGCACCCCGTCGCGGTTGATCACGCTGACGGCGGCGTCGAGGATGCGCTCGCGCTTGCTGGTTCTCATGCCGCTATTTTACGCGATCGGCGGCGCCGTCGCGGCCGCCGGCACGTCCACGCAGCAGGCGCGCGATGATCACCGCGCCGGCCGCCAGCACCGCACTGATCACCAGCAGCACGATCCGGTAACCGCGATCGTAGGCCGCGGTGGCCAGCGCGAACCACTCGCCCTGCCCCGTCTCACGCGCCACGTGCAGCGCCTGGGTGAAGCCCTCGCGTGCGGCGGCCGGAATACCCGCAGACTCGGGCAGGAAAGCGCCGTACATCGCAGCACTCAGGCTGCCCAGCAGCGCGACGGCCAGCAGACCGCCGAACTCGTAGGACACTTCCTCCACCGACGAGGCCATGCCCGCACGATGCGGCGGCACGTTGTTGAGGATGGCGGTGGACGCCACCGAGATGGCAGCACCCATGCCGAAGCCGGTGATCGCCATGCCGGCCACCACCCAGCCCAGCCCATGCGGGAAGCCCAGCGCCACCACGCCCACACCTACCGCACCGGCCGCAAGGCCGCCGCAGATCAGCGGACGCAGGCCGACGCGATGCAGCACGCTGCCGCCCAGCAACGCGCTGGGCAGGCTGCCCAGCGCCGCCACCGATACCAGCAGGCCCGCCTGCAACGGGCTGAGGCCGGCCACCAGCTGGAAACGCTGGGTGGTGAGCAGCTGCAGCCCGGCCATCGCAAACAGGGTGAACACCGCCGACAGGGTGCCGGCAAGGAAGGCCGGATTGCGGAAGATGGCGAAATCCAGCAGCGGATACGGCAACTGCTGCTGGCGGCGGCTGAAGGCGATGCCGGAGATGATCGCCAGCAGCAGCGAGACCGCGCCCACGCTGTACGAGGGCGGCGTGGCGATCAGCGACTTGATCGCCAGTACCAGGCCCGACAGCGCGGCCAGTGCCAGCAGCGAGGACAGCAGGTCCCATGGGCGGGTGCTGTCGCGCTGCCCTTCCGGCGCCAGCAGCAGGGTCGCGATGAAAGCAACCACTACCACCGGCACATTGATGAGGAACACCGAGCCCCACCAGAAGTGCTGCAGCAGCAAGCCACCGATGATCGGCCCCAGCGCCGCACCGACGATGGCCACCGAACCCCAGATCGCGATGGCGATGTTGCGCTCGCGTTCTTCATGGAAGCTGAGCCCGATCAAGGCCAGCGTGGCCGGCATCATCGCCGCCGCACCCACGGCGAGGAAGGCACGCGCGGCGATCAGCTGCCCTGCGGTTGCAGAGAACGCCGCTGCCAACGAGGCGATGCCGAACACCACCAGGCCGACCAGGAACATCCGGCGGTGGCCGATGCGGTCACCCAGGGTGCCAGCGCCCAGCAGCAGACCGGCCATCACCAGCGGGTAGGCGTTGATGATCCACAGCGCCTGCCCGGCACTGGCCGACAGCTCCTCGGTCAGGGTCGGCAGCGCGGTATACAGCACCGAGTTGTCCAGCGTGACCAGCAGCAGGCCGGCGGCAACGGTGAACAGCAGCGACCAGCGTCGGGCGCGCGACAGGGACGGAGCACCGTCCAAGGGCTGGGAGAGAGCCATGGGAACCTGGATGGGGAAGGAGTACATCCATAACTATACAGGACATCCTGTATAGTTATGAGGCTGCCAGTGAGACCCATTCAGCTGACGGGAGGCGCAATGCTCCCTGCCTCATGACCCGGGGCCTACCTGCACTCCGCAGGCAAGGCAGCGACCGCCTGCACGATCGGGTCCTGCATGGCGCGTCCCACTGCGGCATCCAGCTCCCCCTGCAGATGGCCGTGCTGGCGCTGCATCTCCTCTTCGCACAGCGCACGCACCCGCGCGCGGGCGTTGCTGCGCAGCGTGCTGCAGCGCCAATCGCCCCCTCCCAGCGGCAGCACCGAATAGACCACGCTGTTGCAGGCGTTGCCGGCGCGTTCCGCCAACGGACGCGCGCCGAAGTCACGCGGCACACTGCTGCGCTGCGGATCGAAATAGCTGTCCGGGAAGGTGCGCGCGTACTGTTCGATGTCCACCTCGATAGTGCCGCCTTCGCCTGCCGGCACGCGCAGTGGCTGACCGCAGCCGGTGGCGTCGGCGCGGTGTTGGATGTACTGGTAGATCGGTCGGTCCAGGCTCGCATCCTGCGCGGTCACGGCGCTGACCGCCGCCAGCACCGGCAGCGACGCACGGTTGGCCATGCGCGCCAGCACTCCCGCCTGCGCGGGTTCGCAGCGGTCGCGCAGCGTCGCCACCAGCAGGAACAGCAGGTCATCACGAAAGGCCTTGTCGGCCGCCAGGTGATGTTCGATGCGTGCCTGCGCTTCCGCCACTGGTGCGGGAAATGCAACGGCCGGTGGCGAGGGCGCGTGCGTTGCGTTCCACAGCAGCGCCACCCCGGTTCCTGCCAGCAGCAACACCACCATCAGCAGCGCGACGGTGCGTGCGCGGAGCCTCGTCATCGGGTGCTCGTCATCGGTTGATCGCCGAAAGCGTCGCTGCGGCAGCGTCATAGGACGCGCTGGCGATATCCGCCTCGAAGTGCTTCACCTGCAGGCGCCCTGACAGCCGGTAGGGATCCCACAGCGCGCCCATCGTGATGGGGCTGGCCAGGGTGACGTGGATGATCTGGTTCGGTGGTGGCGGCGGTACGTGGATGCACGCGCCATAGAACGGCACGAACAGCAGTTCGTCCACCTGCCCGGCGTCGTTCATCGCCAGCGGCACCACATAGCCATCCAGGTCCAGCGCACGTCCGTCCACGCCATCGACCACCGCCGACGAGCCGAACTGCTGCGCACGTAGCGGGCTGGAGTGATCGATGGCCTGCCCAGGCAGCGAGCCCGAACCCGTATCGTCGATCAAGCCCCCCACCCCGTCCATGCCATTGCCACGCGACAGCCCGATCTGCGGCGGTGGACGCTGGAAGCTGTCCTCTTCGGGCATCAACGCGTCCCAGCGATCGATCACTGCAGACGCCGCCGCCGGCGACGCAGCAGCATTGTTGGCCTGTGGCGGTGGGGCGTCCACGGCGGGCCGGCCACAACTGGCCAGCAGTACAGCGGCAAGCACACCGCCAAGCAGCTTCGCGCTACGGTTCATAAGGCCTCAGTTCGGCGTCGGCCATGCTGTAGGCGGAGCCGGCAAGATCATCGTCCACCCGCTCGGCGCGCAGCACACCGGCCAGGAAGAACGGCGAGTACATGTCGGGCATGGCGATCGGCCGCGGCAGCAGCACATGCACGATCTGGTTCGGTGGCGGCGGTGGCACGTGGATGCACGCGCCGTAGTACGGCACGAACAGGAATTCGACCAGTCGGCCATCTGCCGCGTTGGCCAAAGGCACCACGTAGCCCGGCAACCGCACTGCGCGATCCAGTACCGCGTCCACCGTACGGAACGTACCGAACTGGGCCATGCGCCGGTTGCCGTTGTGCTGCACCTCCGGCCCCTCACCGCGCTCGAGTGCTGCCAGTTCGTCGCTGGGCAGCATCTGCAGCCAGTCCAGTTCCTGCTCGCTTTGCGTGCCAGCATTGCTCTGTACCGGCGACGGCGGCAGTGCCTGCACACCGGTATCGGTCGGCCGCGTGCAGGCAACCAGCAGCATTGCCGCCGCCAGCAGCAACCAGCGCACGCCCGCGCTCACGACGCAGGCGCCAGGCCATCGGCCAGGGTGCGCCGGTAGGCCAGCAGCGCAGGCAGCAGGCCGGCAACCGCGCTGATCAGCAGCACGCCGCCCACCCAGGCCAGTTCGCGCGCGTCCGGCCAGACGTGGGTGATCGACAGACCGAAATTGGCCAGCGCCCAGCTGCGCCCGGCCGCGCTGGCACAGGTCAGCACCGCCAGCGCCAACGCGCAGGCCATTGCTGCAGTGGCCACGGCCTCAACGACCAGCAGGCAGGCCACATAGGCCGGGCGCGCACCGGTGGCGCGCAGCACCGCCATCTCACGGCGGCGTTCCTGCAGCGTCGATACCAGCAGCGCCATCAGTGACACCATGCCCAGCAGCACCACCATCGCACTGATCAGCTGCAGCGCGCGCTCGGCAGTGCCCAGCGACTGCCACAGCTGCTGCAACGTCACGCCGGGCAGGATCGCCTGCAGTGCTTCGTCTGGATACTCGTTGATGCTGCGCTGCACGCCGAAGGTGGCGATCCGCGAGTTCAGCCCGAGCATGAAGGCGGTGATGCTGGTCGGGGCCAGGTCAAGCTGCCGTGCCTGTTCTGCGCTGACATGCTGGCTGCGCAACTGCACGCCGGAGCGCCAATCGACATGGATCGCTTCGATCGCCGGCAATGACACCAGCACGGACGAATCCACCGGCGTGCCGGTACGCTGCAGGATGCCGACCACGCGGAACGGCTTGTCGGCATGCGTGGCCAGCGTTACCGCACCGGTGCCATGGACCAGCACGATCTCAGTGCCCAGGCCGATGTGCGCGGCCTGCGCGACTTCAGCGCCGACCACCGCGTCATACAGGTCGTCGAACGGCTGGCCCTGCGCGAATGCCAGCGCATGCCCTGCGCCATGCCGGTAATGTTCGAAATAGCCGGCGGTGGTGCCGATCACCCGATAGCCACGCCAGGAATCGCCCAGCGACAGCGGCACCGCCCATTTCACCTGCGGCAGCGTGGACAGTTCCTGGTAGGACTGCCAGGACACGTTGTTGGTCGGGTCGCCGATGTGGAAGACCGAGTACAGCAGCAGGTTCACCGGCCCCGAGCGTGCGCCCACGATCAGGTCCGTACCCGAGACGGTGCTGGCAAAGCCTTCGTGGGCCTGCGTGCGGATGCGCTCCACGCCCAGCAGCAGGACCACGCTCAGGGTGATGACCAGCACGGTCAGGCTCACGCTCAAGGCGCGGCTGCGCAGGCTGGCCCAAGCCAACTCAAACATGTGCACCCCCTGCCCGGTTCAGATCACCCAGCGACAACACCTGGTCGAACAACGGCTGCAGGCGGTCATCGTGGCTGACCACCAGCGCGGTGGTGCCAGCGGCGCGGCACTGCGCGGACATCAGCTGCACGAACGCCGTGGCCGCTTCGGGGTCCAGCGCCGAGGTCGGTTCGTCGGCCAGCAGTACCGCCGGGCGACCGATCAAGGCACGGGCAGCGGCAACGCGCTGCTGCTGGCCGACGCTGAGCGTGCCTGCCGCGCGCGGCATCAGTGCCGGATCGAGCTGCAGCGCACGCAGCAGACGCGCGATTTCCGCGTCCAGCCCACCTTCAATGCGCGCGTTGCGCAATGGCGAAAAGCGCACGCCCAAGGCGATGTTGTTGCGCACGCTCAGGAACGGCAGCAGGTTGAACTGCTGGAAGATCACGCCCAGCTGGTCGGCACGGAAACGATCGCGCGCGGCGGCACCGAGCGTGTTCACCCGATGGCCGGCAACCCGGATGCTGCCGCTGGCCGGCAGCAGAATGCCCGCCAGCAGGCCCAGCAGCGTGCTCTTGCCCGAGCCGCTTTTCCCGCGCAGCAGCACGCTGCTGCCTGCGCGCACCTGCAGCTGTGCGATGTCCAGCACCGCACGGCCCGCGTAGCCGAACTGCACGCCCTGCAGGTCGATGATGGCATCGTCGTTCATGGCGCCAGCGGCACCCGCAGGCTGTCAGCAGTAACCACGCTGCGGCCTTGCCCGGTCGATGTTGCGGTGTTGACGATCACCTCGTGCAGCCCCGGAAACAGCGTAGGCAGCGGCAATGCCAGCCCGCGCAGTGCTGCCGGATTGGCGCAGTGGTAGCGCAGTGCGGCGGTGAATCCAGCGTGCGTGTGCTGGCCTGGCTGTGCTGCCACAGCCACCGGCGCAAAGCCCGCCGCCGTCGCCTCGGCATGGTCCAACCGGCACTGCGCAGCGGTCGGCAACGTGACCCAGCTGCCGCTCTGCAGGATCGATCGCGCCCGCGCCAATGCCGCCTGTTCGCGGCTGTCGGCCGGCGGTCGCTCGAAATCGAGGATGCCGATGCCGGGCGCACGCAGTGCCAGTTCCAGCGTTCCCTGGTCCACGGCCAGATCGACATCGGCCTGGCCATGGACATGAGCACCGTGATGGCGCACGTCGTGGGCGTTCGCAGAATGGGCAGCAAGCAGCAGCAGAAGGGCGGCAGAACGTTTCATCGGGCGGCTCCGTATTGTTACTATGTAACATTATGGACCACATCCCGATCTCGCCCGCAAGGGCCCGCACCCAACCGCCAGCTTCGGCACGCTGGCATCCCCGTTTCGATCTGGCAGGCGCATGGCTGTCGCTGGCCTGTGCCGCGCATTGCGTGGCCCTGCCCCTGCTGCTGGCCTTCACGCCGGCGGCGATGATGGCGCTGCGCTCGTTCCAGCACCCTGGCCATGGCGCGATGACCGCACTGCTGGTGATGTCGCGCTGGGAATGGCTGTTCGCACTGCTGGCCTCGTCGATCGCCCTGCTCAGCACCGCCGCCGGCCAGCGGCGCCATCGACGCGCCCTGCCGCTGTGCGTGGCCCTGGCAGGCGCGATCCTGTTGCTGTCCGCCTCGCTGTACCTGCCGTTGAAGGAATCGCTGCTCTGGCACGGCGCTGCCACCGCCTGTGGTGGGGTGATGCTGGCCACCGCACATCTGCGCAACCGGCGGGCCCTGCGGCCCGCCGGCTGATGCCCGCTCAGAACCGGTAGCCGACCTCGGCGCCGACAATGCGCGGGCTGTCCACCGGTCCGTAGTAGTTGCCGTCGCGGCCGAAGGCCAGGTTGTCGAAGATCAGGCCATTGATGCGGCGCTTGTCGGTCAGGTTCTGCACGAACACGCGCGTGCTCCACGGCCCGCGCTCATAGCCCAGTTGCACGCCGAGCACAGCCACGGCCGGCTGGAACGCGCGGTTGCGCTCGTCCAGCGCGCTGGAGCCGGTGAACTGCGATTCCACCCGGGCATAGATGCCGGAGTCGAACTGATACCGCGCTGCCAGGTAGCCTGTGTAGTGCGGCGTCAGCTTGACCCGCTTGCCGTGGAGGTTCTCCTGCGGGCTTACCCAGAGCTTGGTGTACGTCGCATCGACATAGCCGACGTTGGCCATCAACGTAAACCCCGGCGCGACTTCAAACACACCTTCCAGTTCTGCACCGCGCGACCGTATCGAGGCATCCGAGCCCACGTAGTCGGACGAGATCGGCCGGCCGTTGGCATCGGTGGCCACCTGGATTTCCTGCCAGTTGTCCGAGCTGATGTGGAACAGGGCACCACCGATATGGCCACGACCGCCAGCCAGGTTCATCTTGAAACCCACCTCATGGCTCCACATGCGTTCGGATTCGTAGCGCAGCACCTTGTCGTTGATCACATCGCTCTGCGCGGCGGCCAGGTTGAAGCCGCCGGGGATGTAGCCCTTGGCCGAGGCCGCATAGAACGACAGATCATCGCTGGCGTCATAGCGCAGCGAGACGCGGGGCAACGTGGCCGAGAACGTATGCGCCAGGGCCGCGTCGCGGTAGCGCACCAGGCCTCCCGCGCCCAGGTCGAGGAATCCGGCACGCTGCTCGGTGGAACGGCGGGCCTGTTCGTGGCGAATGCCGAGGCTGGCGGTCAATTTCGGCAATGCCGGCAGCGTGTAGCTGGCGGTCGCGAAAACACTGTAGTCCTCACCCTTGGAGGTCTGCCGCGGCGCCAGGTTGTAACTGTCCAGGCCCCGCAGCGCCGGGCCGACGAAGGTGCCCTGGATCGAATCCTTGTCGATGCGGTACGTCGATACACCGGCCATCCAGGTCAACGCCTGGTCGCTGGGCGAGCTGAAGCGCGCCTCGGCATTCCAGGCATTCTTCTTGTCATGTATGTACCCGGCCAGCGCGGAGCTGGCGGTCATGTCGAAGTCGTAGCCGGCCGAGCTGGCTTCCTCGCTGCGGTACGAGGCGGCCACATCCAGGGTGCCGGCCTGCAGTTGCCACTGCGCGCTCAGGCCTGCGACGGTCTCGTCCTTTTCGGTGCGCTTTGGCGCATCGTTGATGTAGGTGAAGTCACCTGCATGGCGGCCACCATTGAGGCGGTCGCCATAGGTGCGGTTGTACAGGCCGGTATCCAGCGGCAGGTACTCGTACTCGAACATGCCCGCTGCGCGCGTGCGCAGGTGATAGGCCAAGGCGTTGACGGTCACGTAATCGCTGGGACGCCAGCGCAGCTTGCCCTGCAGGTAGCCCTCTTTCACTTCGCCGCGCGCGCCGTACGGGGTCAGGTTCTTCAAGTAGGCATCCTCATCGGAGCCCATGAACGCCACCGAGCCCGACAGCGTGCCGCCCTTGCCCAGCGGGCCAGCCAGGAAACCATCCACGGCCGTACCGTTGCCGTTGCCGAACCAGGTGTTGCGCACGTTCACCTCACCCTCGCGGGTATCGGCCGGGCCGCGCGTGCGCACCAGCACCAGCCCGGATTCGCTGTTGGCGCCGTACAGGGTTCCCTGCGGCCCCCGCAGCACCTCAACCGATTCAACCTGGTTGAGTACTGCGTTGCTCAGCTCACGGAACGGAATGCCATCTATGTACACCGACGCGCGGTTGACCAGGAAGGGATTGGATTCGATGCCACGGATGGAAATGAACATGTTGCTCAGCTGGCCCATCACGTTGAACTTCACGTTGGGCGCCAGCTTGTCCAGGTCGCGGAACTCGGTGACACCGGCTTCCTTCAGTGCCTGCCGATCAAGCACGGTCACCGACAGGTCACTCTTCAGGTAGGGCGTGTCGCGCTTGGAGCCTGTGACCACCACCCCATCAAGGGTGGTGGCATCGGCGGACTGCGCGTGGGCAGGAACAACAGGAACCAGCAACGACGCTGCGACAAGGGCAACGGAGGAAACGGGGGATTTCAAGGTAGACCTCATGAGGAACGGAAACGCGCTTGGCGGGCCAGCTGGCGCAAATTGTTATCCTGTAACATTCCGTGCTCGCCGCCACTCCATTGCAGTCAGAGCTGCTCCATTCCTGGACCTGCCATGCCCGCCCTCGCCGACCAGTTGCACCGGGAAGCCACCCTGCCCAGTGATGGCACCGTGACCAGCGAGGACGGCGCGATCGTTCTGCTGCGCCATGGCTTCCAGGCCAGCGAAGGCCCCATGGGGAACCCGCACCAGCTGCGGCTGGGCCTGGCGCTGGCCGGTGGCGGCAACCTGTATCAACGCACCACTGCCGGGGTACTGCAGGCGCCTTGGCATCCGGGCCAGTTCAACGTGGTACTGCCCGGTGATCGTGGACACTACGCCAGCCCAGCCGTGGAGCTGCTGGGAATGGCCATCGATACCGCGCAGTGGCGTGATGCGCCTGGCGGCTTCCCGGACATCCACGCCCTTTCCCTGCGGCTGCATCGCGACCCGGTCATCGCTGCCGTACTGCACGCGCTGTGGTCCAGCGCGCAGGCTGACGCCAGCGTTCCCGGCTTCCTGCAGTACGGCGCAGAAGTCGTGGTGCGGCGGTTGGCGCAGCTTGCCGGCCAACCGCCCGCCCGGCCGCGGATGGCTGCACCGCTGTCATCGCGGCAACTGCGCCAGCTGCAGGACTTCATCGATGAACACCGTTCCCAGTCGCTGGATGTCGCAGCGCTGGCAGACGTACTCGGCATGGAACCGACCACGTTCAGCCGCGCCCTGCGCGCCGCTACCGGCATGCCACCGTATGCCTACCTGACCCAGCGCCGGATGCACTGGGCGCAGTACGCACTGTCCAAGGGGCAGCGCGTCACCGAGGTCGCGCTGGCCTGCGGCTACGCCAATCCCAGCAAGTTCGCGGCGGCCTTCCAGCGCGTGGCCGGTTGCACGCCCAGCGCCTGGGCCGCGCAAGGCACCGGCCACCAGGACGCTATTCGTCGAACGGGCGTTGACCCAGCGTCTGCGTCACGTGGTCGACGAAACAGGTGATGCGCGCGGCCAGCGCGGTGTTGCGGTAGTACACCGCGTTGATCGGCTGGCGGACCTCCTGGGTCTGCTTGGCGAACAGCTGTACCAGGTGCCCTTCGCGCCGGTCCTGGCGGGTCAGGAAATCGGACAGGCAGGCGATGCCCAGCCCGTTCACCGCCATCTGCCGCAGCGTTTCTCCGCTGGAAGATGCAATGGCCGGCTGGATCACCAATGGACCGCCATCGGCGTCGGTCAGCGGCCACTCGTTGAGTGAACCCGGGTGGGTGAAACCCAGCAGCGTGTGCGCGCGCAGCTGCGCGATGCGGGTGGGCGTACCGTACTGCCGCAGGTACTCCGGGCTGGCGACCACGCGGATGCGGCTGTGGCCGATCGGCCGCGCATGCAGGGTGGAATCGCGCAGCACGCCGATGCGGAACGCCACGTCGGTGCGCTTCTCGATCAGGTCGGTGATGCCCTCGTTGGAGTTCAGCTCCAACTGCACCTGCGGATAGCGCTCGCGGAAGCCGGCCAGCAGCGGCACGATCACGTGCAGCATGAACGGCGTGGCCGCATCCACCCGCAACCGCCCTACCGGTTGTTGCCGGCGCGCCGCCATCTGTTCCTCGGCTTCGTCCACCGTGGCCAGGATCGTGCGCGCGTATTCCAGGAAAGCCGCGCCCTCTTCGGTCAGCTCCAGCCGCCGCGTCGTCCGCCGCAGCAGCGTGGTCTGCAGCTTGTCCTCCAAGCGCGCCAGGGTACGGCTGGTGGCCGAGATGGTCAGTCCCAGCACCTCGGCGGCGGCTGTGATCGAGCCGCTGTCGACCACGGCGACAAACGCCTTCAGCTCATCCAGGGTGGTTTTCATTCTTTACCTCGGCGCAAAAGCATTTCCCGTATACACGGCTTAATCTGCAAATGTAAAGCGACCAGACTGGCCCCCATCGGAGCACGCCGCTCCCTACCCAGCTGGAGTTCCCATGAGCCTTCCTTCCTTTGGCGTCGGCACGTTCCGCCTGACCGGCCAGACCGTCATCGATTCAGTGCGCAACGCCCTCGAGCTCGGCTATCGCGCCATCGACACCGCGCAGATCTACGGCAATGAAGCCGAGGTCGGCCAGGCAATCGTCGAATCCGGTGTACCGCGCGACGAACTGTTCATCACAACCAAGATCTGGGTCGACAACCATGCCGCCGACAGACTGCTGCCGAGCCTGCGCGAGAGCCTGGCCAAGCTGCGCACCGACCATGTCGACCTGCTGCTGATCCACTGGCCGGCACCGGGCAGCGCGGTCGCGCTGCGCGAGTACATGACCGCACTGGCCGAAGCAAAGACGCTGGGCCTGACCCGGCAGATCGGCGTATCCAACTTCAACATCGAACTGACCCGCCAGGCCATCGCCGTAGTTGGCCAGGGCCAGATCGCCACCAACCAGATCGAGCTCAGCCCCTATCTGCAGAACCCGGCATTGACCGCTTTCCTGCAGGAACAGGGCATCGCGGTGACCTCCTACATGACCCTGGCCTACGGCAAGGTACTGAAGGACCCGGTGCTGGCCGCCATCGCCGACAAGCACCAGGCCACGGTGGCCCAGGTCGCACTGGCCTGGGCGCTGCAGCTGGGTTACGCCGTCATTCCTTCCTCGACCAAGCGCGAAAACCTGGCCAGCAACCTGCTTGCCCGCGAGCTGCAGCTGGATGCCGAAGACATGGCTGCGATCGCCGCACTTGAACGCAACAGCCGCGAAGTCGACCCGCCGGGCCTGGCGCCTGCCTGGGACTGAGGAGCACGCGCTGATGGCTACTGCGTTGACACGACTGCAGGCGGGCGGCTTCAGCATTGGCATTGAAGCGCCGCTGGACAACGACTGGACGCCGCTGGGCGAACAGGCACGACGCATTGCGCGCCGCCTGCCGGGCGAACCGGACCTGCAGCAGCACGCCGACCTTGCCAGGCTGGCCGACCGCCTCGGCTTCCGTGCGCTGTGGGTGCGCGACGTGCCGGTGTACGACCCGGCATTCGGCGATGCCGCGCAGGTGTTCGAAGTGTTCACCTATCTCGGCTACCTGGCCGGCATCACCGAAGAGATCCTGCTGGGGACCGGCGCGGTGGTGCTGCCGATCCGCGAACCTCTGCTGACGTTGAAGTCGGCACGCAGCGTACAGCAGCTCAGTGGCGATCGCCTGCTGCTGGGCGTTGCCAGCGGCGACCGGCCGGTGGAGTACCCGCTGTTCGGCCGCGACTTCGACACCCGTGGCACGGGCTTCCGCGAGCAGATCGGGCTGCTGCGCGAAGGCACCGCTGCACGGCTGCCGCAGGGGTTGGAAGTACTGCCTGCCGATGGTCGGGCGCTGCCGCTGCTGGTGGCCGGCCTGGCGCAGCAGCAGCCGGCCTGGATCGGCGCACATATGGACGGCTGCCTGGCTTACCCCGGCACGCCCCAGGAACACGCCCACCGCGTGGCGGCGTGGCGCGCGGTGGCCGGCAACAAACCCTATGCCAGCTTCATCCACCTGGATCTGCTGGAACGGGCCGAGGCACCGCTGCAGCGTTGGCGCTTCGGCCTGCGCGGCGGCCGCAATGCGCTGCTGGCCGAACTGCAGGCGATGCAGGCCGCTGGCGTCGACCACATCGGCCTGCAGTTCCGCCGCAACGAACGGCCTTTGGCCGACACCTTCCACGAAATCGCCGAGTACGTGCTGCCGCAGTTCGCGGCGCATGCGTGACCGGCACTGGAGCCCCGCAATGAACATCACCTCCCTGGCCCTGCTTGCACTGGCCTCGCTCCCGCTGCCCTCCGCCGCTCTCGCTGCGGACTGGTATCCCTCGGTATACGGCGCCAACGATGAGATCGGCGCGGCCAACCTGCTCACCGCCGATGTGGTCAAGCAGGCGGTGTCGCTGGTGAAGACCGGCAAGACGTATCCGCTGGCGGTACCGGTGGACAAGAACCTGCCCGCCTTTCGCCATCGCAGCTTCCGCCTGTACAACGTGCAGGTCGGGCAACAAGCCGGCAAGTCATTGGGCCCGAACAGATTCACCTTCAACGATGAACTGCTGAACGCCTGGACCGGTGTCGGCACCCAGCTCAACGGCATTGGCCACATCGGCATCGACAACGTCTACTACAACGGCAACAAGGCCGCCGACTTCGTCAGCGTCGATGGCGTGCGCAGGCTGGGCGTGGAGAAGGTGCCGCCGCTGGTCACACGCGGCGTGGTGCTGGACATGACCGCGTACTACGGCAAGGCCATCGTGCCCGGCGGCACCGAGTTCAGCGTCGCCGACATCCAGGCCGTGCTGAAGCAGCAGCACCTGACCCTGCGCAAGGGCGATGTGGTGCTGTTCAACACCGGCTGGCTGGAGCTGATCGGCAAGGACAACACGCAGTTCCTGGAGGTCGAGCCGGGCATCGGCATGGACGCGGCGAAGTGGCTGGCCGACCAGGGCATCGTCGCCTTCGGCGGTGACACCTGGGCCTCGGAGGTCTACCCCAATCCGTACGGCTCCGACGAGTTCCCGGTGAACCAGTACATGCTGGCCAAACGCGGCATCTACAACCTGGAACTGATCGACAGCCGCGCGCTGGTGCGCGACAAGGCCTGGGAATTCCTGTTCGTGCTCGGCCAGCCGCTGTACGTCGGCTCCACCCAGGTCAACATCAACCCGGTGGCGATCCGATGAGCGACGCCCCGCCGATGTTTGCCGGTCGCCAATTCCGGGTCAGCTATGACGGCCTGGCCGCCGACAACCGCTACAGCGCTGATGGCCATCGCGTGCACTACGCCATCGTCTCCGGTACCTATGCCGGTGCCCACGGCGAAGCCAGCTGCGAGTGGCGGCAGGTTGCCGAGGGCATCCATGCCATTTCCTGGCAGGAAGCCGACGGTGCCACCGTGGTGCACGTCGATGACTTCCTGCACGGCCATTCGCTGGTGTGGTTCACCGCCACCGACGGCCGCTTCCACCGCATGCAGGGCACGCTGCAGGCGCTGCCCCCGCACGACTGAATGTCCCTTCCCCACGAGATTCCCATGCGACTTTCCATTCCCTCGCCCATCGGCTTCGGCACCGCACCGTTGGGCAACATGTACCGCAACATCCCCCAGCGGGAGGCGCTGGATACCGTCGAGGCAGCCTGGCAGCAGGGCATCCGCTACTTCGACGCCGCACCGCTGTACGGCGCTGGCCTGGCCGAACTGCGCCTGGGCGAGGCCCTGCAGCATCACGACCGTGATGCCTATGTACTGAGCAGCAAGGTCGGCCGCCGTGTGCTGGACGAGGTGGAAGACACCACCCGGCGTGACCTTGGTGAGAAAGGTGGCCTGTTCGAGCATGGCCTGCCCAACCGCATCGTCTACGACTACAGCGCTGACGGCACCCTGCGCGCGATCGAGGAGAGCCTGCAGCGCCTGCGTACCGATCGCCTGGACATCGTCTGGATCCATGATCCGGCGCGTGACTTCCATGGCGATGCCTGGAAGGAGGTCTTCCAGCAGGCGATGGACGGCGCCGCCGTGGCGCTCACCCGCCTGCGCGAGGAAGGTGTCATCAGGGCCTGGGGCCTGGGCGTCAACCGCGTGCAGCCCTGCGAGATGGCGCTGCAGCAGGCCGACCCGGATGGCTTCCTGATTGCCGGGCGCTACACCCTGCTCGACCACGAAGAGGCCCTGCAGCGGTTGATGCCGGACAGCGTTGCACGTGGCGTCGGCATCGTGGTCGGCGGGCCGTACAACTCCGGCATCCTTGCCGGCGGCGCGCATTACGAATACCAGACCGCCACGCCAGAGGTGCTGGCCCGCGTGCAGGCATTGCGCGACGTTGCGGCAGAACACCAGGTGGACCTGCGCGCCGCCGCGCTGCAGTTCTCGCTGGCGCACCCGGCAGTGGCAGCGGCGATTCCCGGTGCAAGCCGTCCCGAGCGCATCGCCGAGAACCTGGCGTTGGCCGGGGCGACGATTCCCACCGCGTTCTGGCAGGCATTGCGCGACCGCCAGCTGGTGTCATCGCACGCGCCGCTGCCCGGCCTGGGTTGAGCGGCAGGTCGGCGTCAGCCTGCGTGCTCGAACACAGCCGCCACCCAGTCGATGAACACCCGCAGCCGCGGCGATGGCGTACGGTTGCGCAGATAGACCAGGCTGACCGGGCTCGGTGTGGGTGGCATCCCGGGCAACAGCTCCAGCAACTGCCCGCGCGCGATGTAAGGGTCCATCCGGTAACGCGGTGCCTGGATGATGCCCAACCCGGCCAGCGCGGCACCGAGGAAGGCGTCCGCACCGGACACCCGCACGCGTGCCGGCAGCGGCACGTGGCGAACCTGCCCACCCTGCTGGAACTCCAGCGGAATCAGCTGGCCGGTGGCGCTGGAACGGTAGCCGACCATCTGGTGTCCCGCCGCCAGCGACGCGATGCTTTCCGGCCGCCCGTGTGCCTGTACGTAAGCGGGCGACGCCACCGTGACCTCGCGCAGCAACGCCAGGCGCCGCGCGGCCAGATCGCTGTCGGCCAGGGTGCCCACGCGGATGGCCCCGTCCACCCCCTCGCGCAGCAGGTCGACGTAGCGGTCGCCCTCGCTGACCTCCAGTTCGATGTCCGGGTACCGCTGCAGGAAATCCGGCAGATGCGGAAACAACAGGTGGCGCCCCAGCGTACCGTGCACCTCGATGCGCAGCGGCCCGCGTGGCGGCACGTCACGGAACGCGGCTTCGGCATCGTCCATGTCCGCGATCAGGCGCAGACAGCGGCCGTAGAAGGCCTCGCCTTCCAGCGTCGGCACCACCACGCGCGTGGTCCGGTGCAGCAGGCGCACGCCCAGACGCTGCTCCAGTGCTTTGATCGCG
This sequence comes from Stenotrophomonas sp. OVS01A, assembly GCF_019969775.1. Lineage (NCBI taxonomy): Bacteria > Pseudomonadati > Pseudomonadota > Gammaproteobacteria > Lysobacterales > Lysobacteraceae > Stenotrophomonas > Stenotrophomonas sp. OVS01A. The sequence continues at coordinate 1,666,835 of NZ_JAHXYV010000001.1, forward strand.
TCGGTCACCGTGGCCCGCGGCAGCCCCAGGTCTTCGGCGGCACGGCTGAAGCTGCGGCGCTCGACGATCCGCACGAACGCACGCAGGGCGGTGAATCTGTCCATTGTTCGGGCGGCCGGATGATGTTTCCGGATTATCCATGATTATCCGCGACGGCGGAGAGACCAAGATGGCCGTGCGCCATGCCGGCGCGCACTTCTGGAATCTGCCATGACCTCCTCTGCTTCCCGCTCTGTCGCCCTGGTCACCGGGGGCTCCCGTGGCATCGGCGCGGCCATCTCGCGCCGTCTGGCCGCCGACGGCCATGCCGTGGTGATCAACTATGCCGGGCGCCGTGATGAGGCCGAAACACTGGCTGCCGAATTGACCGCCAGCGGAGGGCACGCCATCGCCCTGCAGGCCGATGTCGCCGACCCACAGGCCGTGCACGCGCTGTTCGACGCCATCGATGCACGCTTCGGTGGCATCGATGTGGTGGTCAACAGTGCCGGCGTGCTGCAGTTGGCCGCACTGGCCGACAGCGATGATGCCCTGTTCGACCGTGTGATCGGCATCAACCTCAAGGGTGCATTCAATGTGCTGCGCGAGGCCGCGCGGCGCGTGCGCGACGGTGGTCGCATCGTCACCCTGTCCACCAGCGTGGTTGGCATCAAGCTGGAAAACTACGGCGTGTATGCCGCCAGCAAGGCCGCGGTGGAGACCATGGGCGCGATTCTCAGCAAGGAACTGCGTGGGCGCGGCATCACCGTGAACGCGGTGGCGCCCGGGCCGACCGCCACCGATCTGTTCCTGGACGGGAAGTCGCCGGAACTGATCGATCGGCTGGCGAAGATGAATCCGTTGGAGCGGCTGGGTACGCCGGAAGACATCGCCGGCGCGGTGGCGTTCCTGGCCGGTGCCGATGGCGGCTGGATCAATGGCCAGGTGCTGCGGGCCAATGGTGGGATGGTGTAGCGGCGTGCCAACCAAGGTTGGCACCTACCAGATCACGCCACATCGGTAGTCGCCCACCTTGGTGGGCGCGCGGCATGCCAACCAAGGTTGGCATCTACCAGATCATGCCACATCGGTAGTCGCCCACCTTGGTGGGCGCGCGGCATGCCAACCAAGGTTGGCATCTACCAGATCACGCCGCATCGGTAGTCGCCCACCTTGGGGCGCGCGCGGCGTGCCAACCAAGGTTGGCATCTACCAGATCACGCCACATCGGTAGTCGCCCACCTTGGTGGGCGCGCGGCATGCCAACCAAGGTTGGCATCTACCAAGGGCGCCTCAATGCGGTGTGCGCGGTTCCGGTAGACGCCAACCTTGGTTGGCGCCGCCCCTCAACCGCCGGGCATGGCCCGGCGCTACCGCGGGTGTTACCGGGTCATCGAATACGGTGCCTGCGCTCCCTGCCCCGGCCAGTCCTTGTTCGGTTCGGCCTGCATGGTGAAGTGCAGCTCGCCGCCGGCCAGGATCTCGTCATGGCGCAGGAACGTGCGCTGCAACGGCTTGCCGTTGAGGGTCACGCTGCCGACATAGGTGTGCTTGTCGTCCAGCCCTTCGGCCACGATGGTGAAGGTCTTGCCGTTGGACAGCCGCATTGCGGTCTTCGGCAGGAACGGGCGGCCGAGGATGTACTCGCCCGAGCCCGGCGCTACCGGGTAGAAACCCAGCGCGGTGAACACGTACCACGCCGACATCTGGCCCACGTCATCGTTGCCGGCCAGGCCATCGGGACGATCGGCATACTGCGTGTCCATGATCTGCTTCAGGCGTGCCTGCGTGCGCCACGGCTGGCCGGCATGCGAGTACAGGTAGGCCACGTGGTGGCTGGGCTCGTTGCCATGCGCATACCAGCCGATCAGGCCGGTGATGTCTTCCATGTGCTCGAAGATGGCCGGATCGACCTTCGCGTTGAACACTTCATCCAGGCGCGCCAGCAGTTTATCGCTGCCACCATGCGCTGCGGCAAGGCCGGCCACATCCTGCGGCACGTACCATGAGTACTGCCAGGCATTGCCTTCGGTGTAGTCGGTGCCGTAGCCACTGGCGCTGGGGTCGAACGGCGTACGGAAGCTGCCATCGCGCTTGCGCGCACGCATGAAGCCGGTGTCCTTGTCGAAGGCGTTGCGCCAGTTGCCCGCGCGCTTGTCGAAGGTTGCGGCCACATCGGTCTTGCCCATCGCCTGCGCCATGCGCGCGATGGTCCAGTCATCGAACGCGTATTCCAGCGTCTTGCTGGCTGCTTCGCCCTCCTCGTCGATCGGCACGTAGCCCAGCTCACGGTACTGCGCGATGCCATCGTAAGGGCCGTAGTTGGCGGTCTGCACCATCGCCTTCAGCGCCTTGTCCGCGTCGAAGCCACGAATGCCTTTCACGTAGGCATCGGCGATCACCGGCACCGCGTGGTAGCCGATCATGCACCAGTCTTCCAGGCCATGGAACGACCACACCGGCAGCATGCCGTAGGGACTGTGCTCATGATGGGCCAGCATGGAATTGACGAAATCGCTGTTGCGCTTCTCCGGCTGCACCAGGGTCAGCAGCGGGTGCAGCGCCCGGTAGGTATCCCACAGCGAGAACGTCGAATAGTTCGTGTAGCCCTTGGCCTGGTGCACGGCGTTGTCCGCGCCGCGGTACTGGCCGTCGGCATCCATGAACAGCGTCGGCCCCAGCAGCGTGTGGTACAGCGCGGTGTACGCGCTGCGACGCGCGTGTTCCGGTGCGTCGATATCCAGCACCGACAACGCCTGCGTCCACTCCTGCCTCGCCTGCGCGCGCACACGGTCGAAATCGAAGTCGGCCACTTCGGCATCGAGGTTGGCGATGGCGCCCGCCTCGCTGACCGGCGAAATGGCCACCTTCACCACCAGCGGTGCATCCAGCTTGCCGAAGTCGAAGGTGCCCACCAGCTGCCGCCCCTCCATCTGAGCGCGCTGCGCCGGGTCCTTCTCGCCCGGGGGCGCGAAGCCCTTGTAGACGATGTCCTGTTCGGTGTTGTGCAGCGCGTGGCTGGCCAGCGGCCGCGAGAAGCGCATCGCGAAATACAGCTGGCGGCCGGCGGCCCAGCCACGCGTCTCGCGGAAGCCGGTGATGGTGCCATCGCCACGCACGCGTACCCGCGACCACAGGATCTTGCCCGGGTAGTCATACATGCTGGTGCGCATGTCCAGCAGCACCTTGGCATCGGTGCCCTTGGGGAACGCATAGCGATGCACGCCCACGCGGGCGCTGGTGGTCAGCTCGGCGCGCACCTTGTAGTCGTCCAGGGTGACAGCGTAATAGCCCGGTTCGGCCTTCTCGTCATCGTGGCGGAAACGCGAGGCGTAACCGCTGCGTGGCTTTTCGGGGTCGCCGCGCTCCAGTCCAGGGTTGCCGGTGAACGGCATCAGCAGGATGTCGCCCAAATCGGAATGACCGGTGCCGGAAAAGTGCGTGTGCGAGAAACCGACGATGCTGCTGTCGTCGTAACGGTAGCCCGCCGCCCAGCCGTAGGCCTTCTCGCGCGGCTGGATGCGCGTGTCCGGGCTGAGCTGGACCATGCCGAACGGCACCGTCGCGCCGGGGTAGGTATGCCCCTCACCGCCGGTGCCAATGAAGGGATCGACCGAGGCATAGGCCTTGTCGGCGGCGGTCTTGGCCGGAGCGGCCGCAGCCAGGCCGGAGGCGAACATCGCCGTGGCGGCGACAGCGATCAGGAGACGACGGTCCAGCGTGGGCATCGGCATTTGGATCGATTCAGATGGTGGTCAGATCCTAGCACCGGGGTGACGGTGTCGCATGCTGCAGTGCGGATGCCGCCTTCAACGCATGCATCTGCAACCGATTGGATGGATCGACACTGGAATTGAAGGGATGCTGCCAAGCCTGGCGGGCCCATTTCGATGCGAACGCGCAAGCGGTTGTCGGAATGGGCACTACCGAGAAAAAATCAGCCCGTAATTGGAGACTTTCAGATGCAATGCCGGGTGGAACAGACCGCCAATGCGTGTGCAGGATATCCGCGCAGCGCGAACACCGCTGCCGGGTGTGGAACCCCGGAATGAGCTACGAGAGCTGCTTGCCGTGACTGCGGCGGGCGGTGCGCGGCGGCCGCATGGCCCTCCGGCTTTTCTCGTAGCTCAGCCGAAGTTCCAACCCCGCACCGCCCGCCACCCTTGCGGTGGCCACGTCCGTCAAGGAGCCATCGCATGTCGCATGAACCGCCCATCCTGACCCCGGAAATGGAATCCCTGTTCTTCCGCATCGAGCACGCTCTGAACACCGCCGAGGGCATGGCGATGATGATCGGCGAGAACGAACCGGCCGACCCGCAGGCGCATCTGCGCCCGGGCTACAGCCTGCAGAAGATCACTGTGGCGATGATGGCGTTGAGCCAGCATGGCCGGCGATTGCTGCATGAGCTGCGCGAGCAGCATGTGCGGGTGACGCTGCATTGAAGCGGACACCGCCGGGGAAATGAGCCGAGCGTGGCTCGGCTCCATGGAGGCCACTGAAGAGGCCACTCAATCCGGCAGCGCGCTCTGCAGTGTGGTGAGATCTGCCGCATCCACCGGCCGCACCACGCGCGCCACTTCCGTGCCATCACGCAACAGGATCACGGTCGGCCACAGCTTCACCTGGAACGAGCGGCCCAGCGGCTTGCCCTTGCCGTCTTCGATCTTCCAGTGCGGCAGATCATGTGCCTCGACGAAGGCCTGCAGTGCCGGTTGTGCAGCCTGGCAATGGCCGCACCACGGTGCACCGAATTCCAGCAACAGCCAACCGGCCTGCGCATCCACCTTCGCGCGGGCCGGCTCGGCTGCCACATGGTCACGCATGAACGGCATGCCGGTTACGCCTGCAGCGTGCGCTGGATGTCCTCCAGCGGCGCGTTTGTGAGATCCTTGGCGATGTCGGCCAGCAAGCGAGACTGCGTCTCCTTATGCAGCAACGGACGGATGCGGCCCAGCGTGGTGGGATCGGCAATCAGCACCAGATGCGCATAACGGTTGTTGAGCGCGTCTTCATTGAGCTGCTCGGCCACCTGCTTGGCGAAGGTCGCCTCGTTGAGCTGCGAGATCGACATGTCCTTGGGCACCGCACCGGATGGCCCCTGACCGGACACACCCTGTTCGCTGATGTCCTGCAGGCGCAGCTCGCCTTCCTGTTTAAGGGTGAGCTTGTGCTCGTTGCCGACGTTGGTGAACACGCGGGCCGAGCCACCATCGGCGACGATAACCAGGGTGCCTTCGGGAATGCGACGGGTCATGCGTTACTCCTTGCGTTGGTTCGTGACCACCGTAAAAGCCGTGGCGTGAGCGAGGCGAGCACAACATGTTCATTCGATGTGCGTGGGTCATGTGCATGAACAGGCATCATGGAACGCTGCGTTCGTACTGGTGCGATTCTCGGCACGCTCACACTGTAACCGTTATCATGAACGCATGATCGACACGACCCACTGCACGTCAGCACCTGTTGCTGGCCTGCGGGAAGCACTGCCGACCGGCGTTTCGCTTTCCATCATTGCCTCTCCCTCGCCTTTCCATCGCCTCGCGCTGGATCCCGGCGGATGACGCCTGCGGGCCCTGCCCCGCCTGTTCCCTGCGCCTGCCCCACCCGCGCGTGCACTGACACGTAATCGGACCCATCCGTTCGTCCCGCATGTCGCTCTGCGTTCTGGCAGCGGGCAATGCGTGTTGCGTGCGCGGCGTTTCATCGCACACACCTTTCGCCCCCTTCCGGGTCTTCCATCCGATGCCCCTGCGCCTGCTGCGCCAGCATCGCCGTTTCCGAATTCCGGGACATTCGTACCGCCCATTCCAACGCCATTTCCATTCTTCCAAGGGAGTCCCCATGCAGGACAACTCCGATGCCCATGCCCATTTCGGCTGGTTCAAACGCCGCCGCCATCTGAAGGTCGACGAGATCACCGTTGTCGACAAACCCATGCTCAAGCGCGCCGTCGGCGCCGCTGCACTGGGCAATGCGATGGAATGGTTCGACTTCGGTGTCTATGGCTATCTTGCCGTCACCATCGGCCAGGTGTTCTTCCCGTCCAGCAACCCCACCGCGCAGGTGATCGCCGCGTTCGCCACGTTCACTGTGGCCTTCCTGGTACGCCCGCTGGGCGGCATGGTCTTCGGGCCCCTGGGCGACCGCTACGGGCGCCAGAAGGTACTGGCCTTCACCATGATCATGATGGCATTGGGTACGTTCGCCATCGGCCTGATTCCCTCCTATGAACGCATCGGCATCTGGGCGCCGGTGCTGTTGCTGCTCGCCCGCGTGGTGCAGGGCTTTTCCACCGGCGGCGAGTACGGCGGCGCGGCGACCTTCATCGCCGAGTACTCCACCGACCGCAACCGCGGCCTGATGGGCAGCTGGCTGGAGTTCGGCACGCTGGGCGGCTATATCGCCGGTGCCGGTACGGTGACTGCACTGCACATGCTGTTGAGCAGCGAGCAGATGCTGGACTGGGGCTGGCGCATTCCGTTCCTGGTGGCCGGCCCTCTCGGCCTGCTGGGCCTGTACATGCGCATGCGGCTGGAGGAAACGCCAGCGTTCCGCGCGTTCGCCGAAGAGGCCGAGAAGCGCGACCATGAGCGCCCCGGCCTGGTCGACCTGTTCCGCGTGCACGGCCGCCAGCTGATCGTCTGCATGGGCCTGGTGCTGGTGTTCAATGTGACCGACTACATGCTGCTGACCTACATGCCCAGCTACCTGAGCGTGACCATGGGATATGCGGAGAGCAAGGGCCTGCTGCTGATCATCATCGTGATGCTGGTGATGATGCCGTTGAACATCGTCGGCGGCCTTTTCAGCGACAAGCTGGGCCGGCGGCCGATGATCATCGGCGCCTGCATCGCGCTGCTGGTGCTGGCGGTACCGAGCCTGCTGCTGGTGGGCAGCGGCAACGACGGGCTGATCTTCCTTGGCCTGATGCTGCTGGGCCTGGCGCTGGTGTGCTTCACCAGTTCGATGCCGTCCACGCTGCCGGCGCTGTTCTATACGCCGGTGCGCTACAGCGCGCTGTCGATCGCCTTCAACGTGTCGGTGTCGCTGTTTGGTGGCACCACGCCGCTGGTGACCGCCTGGCTGGTGGAACGCACGGGCGATCCGCTGGTACCGGCCTACTACCTGATGGGCGCGGCGGTGATCGGCCTGATCACGATGATCTTCGTGAAGGAAACCGCCGGCCTGCCGCTGCGCGGTTCGCCGCCGGCCGTGGGCTGCGACAAGGAGGCGGCTGCGCTGTTGAAGAGCGACGCACCGGTCACGGTGGACCGCGCCCTGCCGCCGTTGCCGGACGTGGCCGAACCGGAACAGGTGACCCCGGCCTGAGTGGCTGCGGTGGCGCCAGGCATTGCCTGGCGCTGCCGTCAGCACAGGGCTAGTCGGCGCGGGTCAGCTTGCCCGGGCTCCAGCGGTACACCCAGGCATGCTGACCTTCCGGTGGGCAGGCCACCTTGCCTCGCACGCACAGCTTCGAACTGCGGGTGCTGTTGAAGGTCACGCGGATGCGGTCACCGTCCATGGTGATCGTTTCCATTTCGCCGGGGATATGCACGCTGGCGTCATCGGCGTAGCCCGAGGCGCGGATCAACGCGTAGGTTTCGTCGTCATAGGCGGATTTGCCGGGTGACGTGGCCTGGCCCCGTGCATCGCCTTCGGCCAGCGGGGTCATCACCACCAGCTCGTTGAGCTGCATCGCGCTGCCGGTCTGGGTCGCGGTGTAGAGATAGATGATCTCCGGGCGGCCGTCGCCATCAAGGTCGGCATTGCCGGCCCACAGCGGGCGGTAGTCGTACTGGCTGTCGGTGCCCGGGTGCAGGCGCAGCGATGCCTCGGCGGTGCGGCGCGCCTTGTCGTAGCTCATCGGCTCGTTCGGCGCCTCGACCTTGGCATCGGCCGGCGTTGCATCCTGGGCCAGCAGCGGTGCCGCCACCGTCAATGCCATGGCCGCCACCAGCGCGCGCAGGCCAGTGGCCTGCCAGTGCTTCCGCTCGTACATCCGTGTTCCTCGATCAATGAATCTGCGGGCTCGGATCATCGCACAGGCGGGCCGGCAAGCGGCGTACTGTCGGCATGCAGTTCCATGGCGCGCATGACGATGGGCTTGGCCCAGTCCGGGGTGTGCAGCAGCTCCACCACCGACACCGGATACTGCAGGCCCTGGCGATCCAGCGCCAGCACCGGCAAGGGGGCAACACGTCCGTAGCGATCGGCCGGCGCGCTGTTGTCATACACATGCAGTTCGGCCAGGTGCGGCATCAATGCCAACAGGTTCTCGCGTGCGGAATCGAAGCGTGCGCGGATCTTGTCCTGCGGGATGTCGTGGCCACCGGCGGCAACTCGGGCCGCCACGCGGGACACGTGCAGTTCGATGGTGGCCAACCCGCAGAACCAGATCGCCACGTCATGCTGGCTGCAGGCCTCGCGCAACAGGCGCGGGATGGTGTTGCCACCCAGGGTGGTTTCAAAGGCGAAGTCGCTGCCGTCGGCGATCGCTTGGCGCAGCCGTCGTGCGCCCTCCTGCCACGCTTCAGCGTTGGCGTCGGCCAACGGCCAGCCCGCCTCCACCAGGCGCCGGGTGAAGCTGTCCGGGTTGTACCAGCCCAGGCCGTCGGCCTCCAGCCAGGTGCCGAGCAGCGAACTCTTGCCGGCGCCATTGACGCCGGCCAACGCCAGGATCCGCCCCATGATTCAGAGCGGACGGCCGAGCGCGACCTTGTGGCCGCGGCGGATCGGCTTGCCCATCACCTTGCCCAGCCCCTCACCCTGCTGCAGCCCGGCCAGCGCCTGGTCGAACTCGCTGCGCAGGCGCGAGAGCACGTTGCTGCGCTCCTCGCTGTCGCTGCCGCTGGCCCTGGCCAACAGCTCCTGGTAGGTCTTGATGTCCACGATCACCGCCTCGGGGTGATTGTGGTTGGTGATGACCAGCGCCTGCTTCTCGCGCACGGTACGCATCAGGCTGGGCCAGCCACGGGTCTTGACCGAGGATGCCGGGGCCTTGTCCAGGCCGGGCAGGTCGAGCGGGAGGGTCATGGCACGGCTCCAGCGGAAGGATATGTGGCCACTATACTCAATTTGGCCAAATTGGGGATTAATGGACTGCCCCCCCCCCCCTTTGCGCCGCGCCCGACGGCTCAGAACGCCCGTTCCCATTTCAGGCTCAGCAGACTGCGGTCGTGGCTGTACAGCCAGTCCACGTTGCTGTCGATGCGTGCGTAACGCAGGCTCAGGCTGGGGACCAGCCCAGCCACGGCCAGGCGCTCGCTGCGCACGATGGCGATCAGGTTCTGCTCGCTGTCCTGCCGACGCGCCTCCAGCAACGGGCTCCAGGCATCGTATTCACGCTCACGCAGCGACACGAACACCGTGGCCGTGGTGCCGCTCCACTGGCGCGCTGCGCCCAGGCGCAGGCCGCGTTGCCGGTAGCCATTGGCGGGATCGGCGGCGCTGCTGTCACTCAGATCGGCCCCGGCAAACACCGTCCAGCGCGGGTTGAGCGCGCGGAACCAGGTGGCATAGATCGCCGCCAGTTCACCGTCGTAGTTGCTGGCCACGCCCTGCTGTCGATAGCGCTGGCGTTTCCAGTCGGCTTCCAGTTTCAGCAGGCTGCGCGCATCTGCGGCGAACTGCCATTCGCCATGCATGCCGGCACCGCCCTGCAGCGCGTGGTTGCCGAGCCCCTGGTAATCGTAGCTGGGCGCCAGCAGCAAGGTATGCCGTGCGCTGCGCCAGCTGTAGCCGGCCTGCACGCTGGCATTGAGCTCGTTGTAGTCGCTGTGCCCACGCCACGCCTGGCCGAACGCCAGCCCGCGCAGGTACAGCCCATGGTGGCCGGCCAACGGCAGGCGCCGTTCCAGGCTGGCGTCGTAGTCCAGGCCGAACGCTGCCTGTGCATCGGGCAACCGGCGTTCGATGAAGCAGGTGGTGCCGTCACCAAACAGGCAGGTGCGGCTGGCCGAACTGCGGTTGACGTTGTCGCTCCAGGCGGGGCCGGCGGCGATGCCACCCTTCCAGCGCTGGCGTGCATGCAGGGCCTGCAGGTAGCCGTCCACCCGCGTACGCACGCCCGCCGTTGCAGGGTCGCCGCCATCGATGCCGGCTGCGATCGCCTCGAACAGGGCGATGGCATCGCGGTCGCGCTGGTCCTCGGCATACACACGCGCCAGTTCCAGCCGCGCCGGCAGGAAGTCCGGCTGCGCGGCGAGCACGGCCTCGTATTCGGCCGCGGCCTTGCCGTGCTGGCCACCCACGCGCGCCAGCGCACCCTGCGCGTAGTGGCGCAGCAGCGGATCGTGGCCAGGCAGTTCGATGTACTCGGCAAGGAAGGCGGCCGCGGCCTGCCATTGCTGGTGCTGCAGCGCGAGATAGAGCGCCTGGCCGAGGTCGTCGACAGTGCGCTCCACGCGGTACTGCTGGCCGTCGAGGGTGATGGTCGGTCGCTCGTGTTCGGCCTGGCGCAGGCGCTGCTGGTCCTGCTGTTGATGACGCAGCTCGCTGCCCTGTTCGAGCACACGGCGCAGGTCATCCTGCTGCGCGTGGGCATTGTTGAGCGGCCAGACCAGCAGCAGGACGACAAGAAAGAGAAGGTGGCGCATGTTCGATCCGGTTGAAGCACTATCGCGGGCCGAAGCAGGGACTGGCGGATCGCGGCTTGTCCCTGCCCTGCCCCGTCAGGGGCGTGGCGATCAGTTCTTGCTGCCGCCGAAGGCGGTGTCGTACTGGCTGTTGCCGGCGAAGGTGGCGATGCCGGCCAGGGTGGCGGCGTTGGCACCGAAGAACTGGCCCTGGGTGCTGCCCGACACCGAGCCGTTGGCCACGGCCGTGCCTGCGAAGGACGCATTGGCGCTGTTGATGGCAGCGTTGACGCCCACGGTCAGGCCGCCACCGGCGATCTGGCCGCGCAGGGTGCCGGCACCGAAGTCGGCGCGGAACGCACCGGTCAGCAGGTTGCTGCCGTTGAACTTGTTCAGGCCCGCCACGCTGTAGGTGGCCACGCCTGCCGGCAACGTGGTGCCTGCACGGTCACCAGCGAAATAGACCTGGCGGTTGTTGAAGCCAGCGGCGGCGCCATCCTTGGACCATTCACCAAACCAGACATCGCCGCTGCCCACCTTGACGAAGTTGAAGTGGCCCATGCCTGCGTGGTTGCCCGGGGTGCCGGTGATCGGCATGGCCAGGGTGCGCACGGTGGTGCCGTTGACGGTGGTGGGTGCCGAATAGGCGCTCAGGCCCTGGAAGTCCACGCGGGTGCCACCGGACACGGTGCCGACGCCGATGCCGGCCTTGCCAGCGACGTGCGGGCCACCATTGACCTGCGATTCGCCGACATTGACGTTCAACTGCGGATCGGTGACGGCGCTGGCGGCGCCGACGATATCGGCAGCGTGGGCGGCACCGGCCAGGGCCAGGCTGGCGGCCACGGTGAGCAGGGAGCGGGAGAACATTTTCATGGAAGAACTCCTTGGATTGAGGGAACTACAGGTACAACGCTTGAATCGGTGAGGCGTCAGAAGCGCGCGGTGACTGCGAGCTTGAGGGTGCGACCGGGCGCCGGCAGCGTGGAGCGCGTGGCCGGGTCGACGTAGTAGCGGTTGCCGAGATTGCTGCCGACCAGTTCGACGCTGGCGTGGTCGTTGAAGCGCCAGCGCGCATAGGCATCCACCGTGGTGATGTTTCCCCAGGTGAACGGCACGTTCTGCCATAGCAGGCTGCTGCCGCCGGCCAGCAAGCGGTCGCGGTAGGCCTGCAGGTCCGGGTTGTGGTGACGCTGGTAGTGCACGATGCGGCTGCCCAGTTCCAGCCGCTCGTCGAACAGGCGGGTGCCCAGCGACAGGTTCACCGACAGCTTCGGCACGGCCTGGGTCAGCAAGTAACCACCGACGAAGCCATCCTGCACGCAGTTGGGCACCAGGCCACGGTTGGCATCCAGCTGCACTGCGGTGCTTTCGTCGCACACTTTGTTTTCAAGGGTGCGGGCGATGCCCAGGTCGCTGAAGAAGCGACGGTTGTCGAAGCGCGCCTGCAGCTCAATGCCGCGCAGGGTCTGCTTGTCGATGTTGTCGAACAGGAAATACGCATCGCGCTCGATCACATCGCGGGTTTTCTGTACGTAGTAGCTGAGCTTTACGTCCGCATCGGCGGTGCCGTCGAACAGCGCAGAGAGGTTGTGCACATAACCCAGCTCGTAGTTGTAAGCGTGTTCGGGCTTGAGCGGATACAGCGGATTGAGGCTGCTGGAAAACGCGATGGTGCTTTCGAACATGCTGGGGAAGCGCTTGGCCTCGGTGTAGCGGACATACAGGCGCGCAGCAGGCGAGAAATGCACGGTGGCCGAGAACGTGGGCAGCCAGGCATGGTCGCGGCGGCGGCTGTTGTGCGCCTGCACCGCCTGCCCCTGCACGGCGTTCTGCACCCGGCAGGTCTGGTCGGTACCGAGCACCATCGGCAGCAACCCGGGGATGGCGGCCACCTGGCCGTTGAGGCACGGGTTGCTGGCTCGCGTGTAATTGCCATCGGCATCCGCTGCCCAGGCGATGCTGTGCTCCACCGGCACCGGCGTTTCGTACTTGCCCAGCAGGTTCTTCAGCAGGTCGTCGACCAGCGAGCCCATGCCGATGCTTTCCCAGAACTCACGCTCCGATTCGATCGCATCGATCTCTCCCTGCAGGCTGGTGGGGCGTGGTGGCAGCTCATTGACCCGGTAGCGCGCCTCCTTGCTGCCGACACTGCGGGTCAGCAGCTCCGGATGCGCCTGCAGGAAATCGTCGAACGCCCAGTAGCGGCTGTAGCGCACACCGGCGTTGAGGGTAAGGAACTCGACCGGCCGCCATTCCAGGCTCAGGTAGCCCTCGCCTTCCTGGCGCCGACCGGCGCGTGGGTACATGCGCCAGCCGTCGGTTACGCCGAAGTACGGATCGCCCGAGCGCAGTGTTTCGTACTGCCAGTTGCCACCCACGGTCAGGTCAAGCGTGGAATGCAGGCCGAAGCGGTTGCTCAGGGTCAGCCCGGTACGGTCGTTGCGGGCATTGGCCAGCGCGGTGTTGCGCAGGATCGGGCTGCGGCTGGGATCCCAATCGGGGTTGCCCGAGGCGAAGTTGGGGAAGCCACCAGCGGTGTAGGTATCGCTTTTGGTTTCAGTTCGCCACAGGTTGGCGCGCAGGTCGAGCCAACGACTGCCGGCCGGCTGCCAGCGGTATTCCAGGTTCCAGGCATCGGAATCGACCCGGCTGAGCGGCCACTGGATGCGCCCGTAATCCGGTGCGGACAGGATGCGCGAGGGCATGATCTCGCCATAGTGCGAAAGCGTGTGCCGCCAGGTGGCCTTGAGCTGCTGGTCGTCGGTGATCTGCCAGGTGGCCTTCAGCAGCCACGACTCCTGTTCGCTGGACGTGTTGGGCACTTCATCACCCGGCTTGAAGTAGCGCGCCAGCGTGGTGATGTAGTCGATGCCCTGGTATTCGTACTGCTCGCGCGGGTCCTGGTCGTAGTACGCACTGCCCTTGCTGCCGGAGAAATAGTTGCCGCGCTTGCGCCACGCGTAGGCGGCCATCACGTCCACCCGCTCACCGCGCCAGCCCAGCGCCAGGCGCCAGGCCTGGTCATCGCCATCGAACGGGTTGTCACCACTGCGCGATTTCACTGGCACCACCAGGGTGCGGTCAGCATAGGGCGAGGCCGGCGACGACTGCGGGAACCCCTCCACCGTGCGGTAGTCCTCGCCGGTGTGCAGCCGTGGCAGGCGCGGCGAGACCGCATTGCTGCTGCCTTCGATCTTCAGCTCCCCGCCGAAGCGCTCGCCGGCCGGCACGATGTCGTCGACGTCGAGGGTCTTGATGACCATCGCTCCGCCGATACCGCTGTGTACATCGCGCACCAACGCTGGCCCCTTGATGACCTGGATGCCACCAATCAGGTTGGGATCGATGTAGTTGCGGTTGCTGACGCCGTTGTAGCCCCGCCATACGGTCAGTGCCTGCTCGCCGCCGTCGATGCTGACCGGCACCCGCCCCGGCCCCTGGATGCCGCGGATGTTGAGGTCCAGTGCGCCGCTGTTGCGGGCGTCGCCGCTGAACACACCGACCAGGTCCTTGACCACGTCGGCCGGGTTGGCACCGCGATAGCGCTCCACCCGGTCGCGACCGGAATAGGCCGTGCTCAGGTCGAGCGCGAACACGTCGTCGTATCCCCAACGATCACGTGTTTCGCCGCCGTCGGCCTGCAGGCGTCCGCCCACCTTCAGCGTGTCGGTGACCACCACCCCGCCGTCATCGGCGGCGGCCTGCAGGGTCCAGGTACCGCCCGGCTCCTGCTGCGCGCGCAGGCCACTGCCCTGCAGCAACTGGTCCAGTGCCTCGGCGGGGCTGTACTGGCCCTGCACTGCGCGCGAGCGCCGCCCTTCCACCAGATCGCTGCGGAACACCACCTGCACCTGCGACTGGCGACCGAAGCTGCGCACTGCGTCGGCCAGGGCTTGTTCGGGGATGGCATACGCGCGCACGGAGGCGGTAGCGGCCTGGGCGCGGGCGGTCGGCGCCCAAGCGAAGGGAACCAGTGCCGTGGCGATGGCCAGGGCGAGGATGGTGGCGCGGCGATGACGGGCGGATGCCGGGAACGGCATGAACGGTGACTCCTCAAGGTGGCGGGACCGTGCGCACGTCGGGTGCACGCGGTTCGGTTGGCTTGAGAAGAAACGCGGTTTCGCTCTGGCTATACCACTAGAGACAAGGTGGGATCGGATCTGCCCACGGTTTTTTTCGTTGATCGACAGATCATCCACGCATGGCGTGGATCTACCATGCGCCCGAGTAGATCCACGCCATGCGTGGATGAACACGAATCACGCCAGTAGATCCACGCCATGCGTGGATGAACTCACCCGCTACCCCGGTGGCATCACCACACCAACAACGCGCCGCCCGGCAAGCGCTGGCTGCGCAGACCGGCCTGCTGGGCCACTGCGGCAATCGCCGCATCCGGCTGCTGCAGGTGGAACAACCCACTCACCGCCACCTGCGCGCCCTGACCGTGCAGAACCCAGACCGGCGCACGCCGATAGCGGGCAAGGCGCTCGATCGCCTGTTGCGCAGGCAGATCATCAATGACGATCTCGCCGCGTCGCCACGGTGCGATGGCCTCCACATCGGCCAGCTGCAACGGCTGCAGCCAACGGCCATCACGGAACGCGCGTGCCTGCCCCGCCTGCAGCCGCTGCGCGGCGACATGACCCGGCCTGATCTCCACTTCGCCCTGGCTGACCTCGGTGGTCACCACGGCATCCTGCAGTGCAACGCTGAACGCCGTGCCGATGTCACGGATCTCGCCACCGCCGGCCTCCACCCGGAACGGTCGTGCTTCGTGCGCCACCTGGAACCAGGCCCTGCCACGCAGCAACTGCAGGCGGCGCTGGCCGGCGCTGAAATCAAGCGCCAGCGCGCTGCCTGCATCCAATATGGCAGTGCTGCCATCCTGCAGCTGCACCGTGCGCGGCGCGTTGTCGCTGCGCACGTCGCTGCGGACCAGCAGCCACGCGTGCGGCGCCGCTGTTACCGAAAGCAGCAGCACCGCCGCACTGGCCAGCAGCCAAGGCGCTCGACGACGCGGCTGCAGCGGCCGCAGCGCGGGTTCGGCTGTCAGCTCCGGAAGCGCAGCCAGGACATCCGGGCCGGCGGCATCCAGGCCTTGCCAGAAGGCCTGCTGCTGGCGCCAGGCATCGGCATGCCGGGGATCGGCCTGCAGCCAGCGTTGCAGGGCGCGTTGCTGGCGCTCCGGCAACCGGCCCGCATTGCACCGTATCACCCAGCGCAACGCCTGCCTGGCCTGACGCGGCGAGGGTATGGACGTAGTCATGATTGTGGCCTGCGGCACCACCAACGGGTGCGCCTTACAGTTGAGACAACGGCGAGCGGCATCTGCCCACGGCACATGCCGGTCATGCGCGGCTTCCCCGCTGGTGCTGCTGGATGAGCAGGGCCGCGCGCATCACGTACTTGCCCACCACGCTCTTGGAAATACCCAGGCGCTCGGCGATCTCGCGTTCGCTCAGCCCCAGGTAGCGGTTGAGCACGAAGCACTCGCGCACCTGCGGCGGCAGCGCCAGGATGGTCTGGCTGATCTCGCGCAGCTGGGCCTGGTCCAGCGCCTGCGCCTGGCCATCAGTGCTGGCATCGGCCAGGTCGCTGGCGTACTCCGCCATCGCCCGCCGTTCGCGTGCGTCGGCCTGGCTGCGGTTGAGCGCGTGGTGGTAGGCCATGCGGTACAGGTACCCGCGCGGTTCCAGGATCGGCGGATCGCCGGGCACGCTGCTGGCCTTCAGATAAAGGTTCTGCAGGGTGTCCTCGGTACTGGCCGGATCGAGGTAGCGGGCAATGAAGCGGGACAACGCACGGCGCTCGCGGATCAACAGCTCGATCAGCGCCAGGGCATTGGGAGACATAAGTGCCAAGGCCGGACCGGGGAATGATGGGCGTGATGGCGACGGTCCGGACCGGGAGTGTAGGCGGCAACCGTCGATCCTGCACCCCCGGTCATCCGCCACGCTGCACGCACGGCCTGGATCTACGGCTCTTCCAGCGCCTCGAAACGCTCGGCCAGGTAATCGATCAACGCGCGTACCGCCGGCAGCAGGCCGCGCCGCGACGGGAACACCGCATGCACGATGCCGTGCCTGGGCTGCCACTGCGGCAGGATCGGCACCAGCGCGCCGCTGGCCAGTTCGTCGGTGATCATCATCCGCGGCAGCATCAGCACGCCCACACCCGCCACCGCCGCACTGCGCAGGGCGATCATGTCATCGCTGACCAGCCGCGGGCGGTGGTGCACGCTGGCCTGCACCTGCTCAGGCCCGGCGTATTCCCAGGCATGCACCTGGGCGGGCGATGCCAGGTCCACGGTCGGCATCATCGCCAGATCAGCCGGCACTTTCGGCGTACCCATGCGCTTGAGCAAGGCCGGGCTGGCAGCGGTGCACCAGATGCGGCGGGCCAGCACGCGCACCACCAGATCGCTGTCCTCCAGCGGTGGCGGGCGCACGCGGATGGCCACATCCACGCCCTCGCCCACCACGTCCACGCGCCGGTTGGTGGCATCCAGCTGCAGGGTCACCTGCGGATGCAGGGCCAGGAAGTCAGCCAGCATGGCGCCAACGCGCGCGTGCAGCAGTGCGATCGGACAGGCCAGCCGCAGGGTGCCCCGTGGCTCGGCACGCGAGAGCGCGATGGCCTCCTCGGCCGCTTCGGCCTCCACCAGCATCGCCTTGCAGTGCCGGTAGTAGTCCTGGCCGATCTCGGTGACCGAGAAGCGGCGGGTCGAACGTTGGATCAGGCGGACACCCAGCCGCTCCTCCAGCAGGGCAATGCGGCGGCTGAGCTTGGACTTGGGCATCGCCAGCGCGCGCCCGGCCTGCGAGAAGCCGCCATGCTCGACCACCATGGCGAAGTAGAACAGGTCGTTCAGATCGCAGCGGCGGATGTCGGCGATGAACACGGGACGATCTCCTGCGGCCCTTGCTGGGCCTGCATCGTTCACAAAATGGGACTATGACGGCAAATTCTGCCGACTACCGGGGCCATTGTCACGTCGATATCGTCTCCGCAACGAAAAACAGCGACCGGTTGCCCCGGTCAGGAGATCGCCATGAAGCGTGTCACCGGTACCTACAGCGCCCCCCGCCCGCACTGGGTGGGCGACGGCTTCCCCGCCCGTTCGATGTTCTCCTACAACACCCACGGCCAGCACCTGAGCCCGTTCCTGCTGCTGGACTACGCCGGGCCGTACAGTTTCCCGCCCAGCGAGACCCCGCGCGGGGTCGGCCAGCATCCGCATCGCGGCTTCGAGACGGTCACCATCGTCTACGAAGGCGAGGTGGCCCATCGCGACTCGACGGGTGCCGGCGGCACCATCGGCCCGGGTGACGTGCAGTGGATGACCGCTGCCTCCGGCATCCTCCACGAGGAATTCCACACGCCGGAATTCAGCAAGCGCGGCGGCACCCTGGACATGGTGCAGCTGTGGGTGAACCTGCCCGCCAAGGACAAGATGGGCGCACCGGGCTACCAGACCCTGCTCGATGCGCAGATTCCTTCAGTGGCCTTGCCCGACGGTGCCGGCCGCGTACGCGTCATCGCCGGGACATTCGATGGCCATGCCGGTCCGGCCCGCACGCATACCCCGATGGACGTGTGGGACATCCGCCTGCTGCAGGGCCAGCACGCCGAGCTGCCGGTGGCCGACGGCCGCACCCTGGCGCTGGTGGTGTTGAAGGGCACGGTGCGGATCAACGGTGGCCAAGCAGTCGGCGAAGCACAGCTGGTGACCTTCGACCGCAGCGGCGAAGACGTGTTCATCGACGCCGACAGCGACGCCACCGTGCTGCTGCTCAGCGGCGAACCCATCGACGAGCCGGTGGTGGGCTATGGCCCGTTCGTGATGAACACCCAGGCCGAGATCAGCCAGGCCGTCAACGATTTCAACGGCGGCCGCTTCGGCCAGATCGCGCACTGATCCACTGCATTGCGGCGGGCAACCGCCCGCCGCATTCCGGGCCTTCGCCCCCTCCCCAGGAGACTGACCATGAGTACCCCCGCCAACTTCAACGGCGCCCGCCCGGTGATCGACCCGGACAACGCCGCGATGCTGCTGATCGACCACCAGAGTGGCCTGTTCCAGACCATCGGTGACATGCCGTTCACTTCGGTACGCGCGCACGCCACCGCCCTGGCGAAGATGGCCGCGCTGGCGAAGATGCCGGTGATCACCACCGCGTCGGTACCGCAGGGGCCGAACGGCCCGCTGATCCCGGAGATCCATGACGCCGCACCGCATGCGCAATACGTAGCGCGACGGGGCGAGATCAACGCCTGGGACAACCCCGAATTCGTCGCCGCGGTGAAGGCCACCGGGCGCAGCCAGCTGATCATTGCCGGCACCATCACCAGCGTCTGCATGGCCTTCCCCTCGATTGCCGCCGTCGCCGACGGCTACCAGGTGTTCGCGGTGGTCGATGCCTCCGGGACCTATTCGAAGATGGCCGAGGAAATCACCCTGGCGCGCGTGGTGCAGGCCGGTGTGGTGCCGATGGATACCGCTGCGGTCGCCTCGGAAATCCAGCGCACCTGGAACCGCGAGGACGCCCAGCAGTGGGCCGCGATCTACACGCAGATCTTCCCCAACTACCAGCTGCTGATCGAGAGCTACCAGAAAGCGCAGGACGTGCAGAAGAACTACGAGCAGCTGGATTCGCAGCGTAGCTGAGCCGCTGCATCCACGGCGATTTCCGCCTGCCGGCACGCCGCCGGCACCACCGCAAGCCAACCCCGACCAGGACACCCCCATGGCCAGTGAACCGATCCGCGACCCCGTCAGCGACCACCTGCTGACCCCGCAGAATTCCGCCTTCATCATCATCGACTACCAGCCGGTACAGGTGAACTCCATCGCCTCGATGGACCGCCAGCTGCTGGTCAACAACATCGTCGGCACTGCCAAGGCGGCGGTCGCCTACGGCCTGCCGATCGTGCATTCGACCGTGAACGTGCAGACCGGCCTGAACAAGCCGCCGATCGCGCAGCTGCGCAAGGTGCTGGGCGACTACCCGACCTACGACCGCACCACCATCAACTCCTGGGAAGATGTCGAGTTCCGCAAGGCGGTGAAGGCCACCGGCCGCAGGAAACTCATCATGACCGCGCTGTGGACCGAAGCCTGCCTGACCTTCCCCGCGCTGGATGCGCTGAAGGAAGGCTATGAGGTCTACGTGGTGGTCGACGCGGTGGGCGGCACGTCGCTGGCCGCGCATGATGCCGCGCTGCGCCGCATCGAACAGGCCGGCGGCCAGTTGATCAGCGTGACGCAGCTGTTCTGCGAACTGCAGCGCGACTGGGTACGGGCGGAGACCGTGCCGGCCTTCATGAATCTCTTCATCGAAACCGGTGGCACGGCCGGCATCCAGTTCTCGTACGATCGTACCGAGTGATTCCTTGGCGGCTCCGGCTCCGGCTGGCGCCGCCTTTTCCTGCAACCGAGCATGGCTCGGCCCTACCACCGGGGATTTCCATGGCCTACGCACGCATTGTTTCGACCGCCGACAACTACCTGCACCACATCAGCAACGGCCATTTCGATGTCGCGGCCGATGAACCCGCTTCGCTCGGCGGCCAGGGCAAGGGCTTCGCCCCGTTCGACCTGTACCTGGCCTCGCTGGCCGCGTGTACCGCCATCACCCTGCGCATGTACGCGCAGCGCAAGGGCTGGGAGCTGGGCGAGTTCCACGCCGAGCTGCGTTCCGAACGTGATGCGGATGGACGCTTCCATGTGCACCGCGTGCTGCATGCCACCGCCGAGCTGAGCGATGCGCAGTGGCAGCGCTTGCTGGAGGTGGTGGAAAAGACCCCGGTGACGCTGGTGATGCGCGAAGGTGCACGGATCACCAGCGAGCGCGGGGCTGCTGCCTGATCGCCGGGCATGGCCCGGCGCTACCGGAGGAGCCTGGCGCCATCAGGTAGCGCCGGGCCATGCCCGGCGGCCCTGGTTTCAACGCCGCGAATGCAGCACGGTGCGCTGGCGCATGGCGTTGAATTCCTGTTCGACCTGCTGGATGTCTTCGACCTGGAAGCCGGCGGCATCGAGCAGCTGATCGGCCGCGGCGGCAGCCAGCGGATCATCCTCGCGCTGGCGCCAGCAGCGTGCCGGCAGGAAATAGCCGACCTCGCTGCGCCCGCGCATGATGACGACCGGCCGTCCTGCATACAGCAGGAATTCGGCCAGATGCTGGCGCAATCCCTCCACCGAGACATAGGCCGGCCCGATGCCCAGTGCCTGCGCGGCGGGCTCGGAACTCTCGAACAGTTTGCGACGGCTCATCCACTCCTCCTTTGTGCAACGCGTGGTCTCCTTTCCTAGACGGGCGCATTGCCGCGCCCCCGCCACACGTGTCGTGACTGTGGTCACGCTGTCCGATCAGAAACCGGTATTGAACTCCAGCTGGAACACGTCGATCGACAACGGCGGGCCCGACACTTCCTTGGCCGCCATCCACTTGCCGCTGATCCAGCTGCGCGCGTCCAGCGCATAGGCGCCGCCCACGTAGTAGCCGCGCGCATTGGTGCCGCCCAGGTGGAAGTTCGGATCGTTGTAGGCATCGGGCAGTGCATCGGCCTCGATCCGCTTGTAGCCCAGCAGGGCCTGCCACTGGCCCTTCTCCTTCAGCTCGGTGGCGCCGAAGGTGGCTTGCAGCATCCAGGCGGCGTCGCCGCTGCGGAAGGTGTCGATGCTGGCACTGCCACCGGCACCGTAGTTGTTGACGATGCCGTTGTTGGCCCGCGCGAACATGGCCTGCTTGTCATAGGCCAGGTTGCGGATGTAGTCCGCATCCAGGCGCATGCCGATGTCCTGCGCAAGCTGTGTATCCCAGCGCAGGTTGAAGGTCGCCAGGCGGAAGGCAGAAGCCAGGCCCACGTACTGCGGCGTGGGCGTGTTGGCCGGATCCAACGGGTTGCGGGCGATGTCGCGGATCAGCATCAGGGTGTTGCCCTTCTGCATGAACGCCGGCCGCGACCAGTCGGTATCGCAACCGACCGCGCCGGCGTACAGCGCGCAGGGAGACGACAGGCGACTACTGATGTTCTTGAAATCGTAGTAGCCCAGCGCCGCACGCAGGCTGTTGTCATCGTTGAAGCGCCAGTTCACCCCCACCTGCGCACCGGACAGCCACTTGTTCTCGTTGGGCGTCTTCACCCGGCTCTGGCTGGGCGTGCTGTCGGAGGTGTACTCCAACGGCACAACAGCCAGGTTGCCGAACAGGCCGACGTCCTCGGCGAGGTCGTAGCTGAGATTGGCCGCCAGGCCGTCGAAGTTCAGATCGTTGGAGAACAGCGTGTCGCTGGTCCAGAACGGATTGCCGAAGCGTCCGCCGCGCACCGTCAACCAGTCGGCCGGGCTGTAGGCCAGCCATGCCTGGTCCAGCCACACGTCCTTCTTGCCCAGGCCACCGCCAAGCTGTTCGGTGGTGGACACCGGCCCGTTGCTGCTGCCGCTGGCCAGGCGCACGCCTGCGGTGGTGTGCTGGCCGATCGTCGCTTCGATGCCCAACCGTGCGCGGATGCGCCACAGATTGCGCCGATCCTGGCGGGTGTTGAGCAGCGGCGGCAGCTGCAGGTTGGTGTTGTTGTTGGTATCGAAGCCGTTGCCGGCATTCACCGAGGCCCAGTTGGTCTCGATGTCGCTGTTGCGCTCGGAGTAGAAGCGCGATTCGCTGCGCACACGCATGTCACCGCTGACCTTGATGCGCTTGGTCCACCCGGCCACCTCGTTCGGCGCGGCCCAGCCCTCGGCTTTGGCCTGCGCCATCACGTCCTGGCGTACCTCATCACGGATGCCATCGCGCACGCTCTGCGGCACGTACGGCACACGTACGTCGCCGGCTTCCAGCGCCACGCCGCCGCTGCTGGCTGTGCTGACCGCGGTGCCGCGTTGCGCAGCCGCCGCTTCTGCTTCGGCCTGCACCAACAGGGCCTGGCCGTCTTCGGGCTTGAGCGCGCCGCTGGCGATCAGCCCCTTGATCAACTTGACCATGGTGGTTTCGGCAGCCATCGCACCGGCCGGAACGGCCAGGCTGAGCAGTACGGCGCAGCACAGCAACGCCCGTCGGGCCGGCCGTGGGCGGCGGGATGCGGTTCGAGCGCGGTCGTGGTCGTTCATCACGGTTCTCATCGAAAGAAGGGAAATCACGGAAGTCATCGGTCACGCGCCGGGACGGCGCCCCTGGATCAGCACGCGCGCGGGGAAATCCAGCGACGCCGGTGGCATCTGGTCGACCTTGCCGATCTGTCGCAGTGCTTCAAGCACGGCCACGTCGGCCTCTTCGTTGCCGCTGCCACGCACCAGCTCGACCTTCTCCAGCCGGCCATCGGGCGCCAGCCAGACATTCACCTGCAGTTGGAACGCCAGGCGCTTGACCCGCGCATCGCGCGAAATCGCCTGCTGCATCAGATAGCCCAGGTAGCGGCCATAGCTGGCGTTGCCGGCACCGCCGCGGCCAACGCCGGACGAGCCACCGCCGCTGCCCGACTGGATGCCAAAGTTGTCTCCACCGGCCTGTGCATCGGCGTCCATGGTCACCGGGTCGGCGTTGTCCGGCGTCGGCGTCGGTTCTTCGGCCGGCGTTGG
Organism: Stenotrophomonas sp. OVS01A; assembly: GCF_019969775.1. Lineage (NCBI taxonomy): Bacteria > Pseudomonadati > Pseudomonadota > Gammaproteobacteria > Lysobacterales > Lysobacteraceae > Stenotrophomonas > Stenotrophomonas sp. OVS01A. The sequence continues at coordinate 1,689,977 of NZ_JAHXYV010000001.1, forward strand.
CTGCTCCAGCGGCTCCGGCTCGGGCACGGTCTCTTCCGGCGGCGTCTCCGGCTCAGGCGGCTTTTCCGGTGGTGGTGGTGGAGGCGGCGGCGGTGGTGGCAACGCCAGCATCGGCGGCTGCACCACCGGCCGGCGGGTGCTGGCGGTGTCCTTGAACAGCAGCCACCACACGGCAACACCCAGTACCAGCAGCGCCGCCAGCACCAGCGCGATCGTCACCAGCAACTGGCGTCCGCGCGTACCGGGCTCCTGCAGGGGTGGTCGATGACCGGCCATGCCTCAGCCCTGCGCCTTGCCGGTGACCAGGCCGACCTGGGCCAGCTCCAGCCGGCGCAGCAGATCCAGCACCTCGACCACGCGTGCGTACTGAACCTGCGCATCACCGCGCACGATCACCGGGAAATCCGGCGAGGTTGCCCGTTCGGTGCGCAGGCGGTCCTCCAGCTCGGTCATCGTCACCGGGTAGGCATCCAGGAACACCTGGCCACTGGGGTCGATGGTGATCACCTTGGTCTTGGGCTTCTCCAGTGCGGTGCTGTTGCTGGCCTTCGGCAGGTTGACCTCGATGCCGGGAATGGAGGCGTTGCTGGTCAGGATGAAGATCACCAACACCACCAGCAGCACGTCGACGAAGGGCGTCACGTTGATGCCCTTCTCGCGCTTCTTGATGCCGAACTTCGCCTTGTAGCCCATGGCCGGCCCCTCAGCCCTGGACCACGGCCGGGCCGCGCCCGTCCTGCTCTTCGGCCAGGCGGGCGGCGAACTCGTCGATGAACACCGCCATGTCGGCGCCGATCGCTTCGGCGCGTGCCCCCAGCCAGTTGTAGCCGAACAGCGCAGGAATCGCGACGCCCAGGCCGGCGGCGGTACACAGCAGCGCTGCCGCCATGCCCGGGGCCACCGAGTTGATGTCCACCGCACCGGCCATCGCCGCCACCACGAACACCAGCATGATGCCGATCACGGTGCCGAACAGACCGACATACGGTGCGCCCTCGATGGTGGTCGACAGCCAGTTCATGCGCCTCGCCATCGCTTCCTGTTCGCGCACCATCACCGCATCCATCGACGCGCGGATGGCGGCGATGGTGGCCGCGCTCAGGTAGCCGGAGTTGCCATCGCGCTGATGACGCTGCTGCATTTCATCGATGGCCACCTGGTAGATGCGCCACAGCGAGCCATCGTGCATCGCCGTCGGCACCTTGCCCTGCCGGTCCATCTCGGACAACGTGCGCAGCGGCACGCCGGAGAGCTTGCTGAAGCTCTCGGTGAACACCGCATTGGCCTTGCTGGTGCGGCCGAAATGACGGCTCTTGGCGATCATGATCGCCCAGGACAACAGCATCATCAGGCCGAGGATGGCGACCACCACCCAGGCGTCGAACGGCATCGCCTTGAGGATGAAGGCGAAGTGGCTCTGCCCGGCCGACTGCTCGTCGGCGCCGTAGCTGATCAGGCGCGAATCGGCGCCCTGCGCGGTGGCATCGGCCAGCAGCAGCGCCGCCGGGCGTGCTACGCGTGAGATGCGCAGTTCATCCAGCGCGCCATCGAAGTTGGCCAGCGGTTGCGCCGCGCCCGGCGCATCGGCACCCACCACCGCTGCGGTGGTCAGTGCCGGCAGCTCACCACTGAGCTGGGCCACCACGCGACCGTTCAGATACAGCTGCAGCGCCCCCTTCTCGGCGGTAAGCGCAACATGCGCCCACTGCCCTTCCGGAATCGGCTGCGCCGGCGTGCTGCGTTGACCGTTGAGCTGCACGAACGGCACCCGGTTGTCGATCCCCACCACCAGCTCGGCGCTGCCGTCGCGGCGCGCATAGATCGCCTGCGCGGTGGTCAGCGCGCCCGGTTTGATCCAGGCAGAAACGGTAAGCGGCGCACCCGCTTCCTGTGCCAGCGAAGCACTGGCCGGCAGCGGCAGTGGACCAGCGCCCAGCTGCACGCCACGCCCGATCACCGTGCTTTCCGCCGCAGGCACCGCCGCGCCGGCCGTGTTGCCGTAGGCCGTGGTATCACGCGCCGGCGCATTGGCCTCGGCAAAGTGGTAGACCAGCGTGTAGTCCGGATCGAACACCTGCTGGCCGTTGCCGCTGGCCGGTGCCTTCGCATTGCCGTAGTACATCCAGATCGTCTGCGGCGCGCTGGCGGTCAGTGCCGGAACGTCCACCCAGACCAGGGCCAGGCCCAGGTTCGGGTCGAACTGCTCGATCTGATGGGCCAGCACGGTGCGACCGTCGGCAGAAACGAAACGCAGGTCGTTGCCACCCTCCTGGGTGCCATCAAAACCGAAGTTGCCGGTATGCAGGCGCAGCAGCAGCGGCGTACGCCCGGGGTTGCCGGTCAACCCCGCGCCCTGTGGGCCTGCGTCGACGGTGATCGGCTTGCGGTACTTCCATTCGGCCTGCCACCAGTTGGCATCGGCCGCGGCGGCGGGCAGCGCGATCAGCGCAGCCAACAGCAGCAACATTCGGGAAAGCAGACGGTCCATGCAAAAGGTCTCCGGAGAACGCATCTCAAGGGAAGGGTCAGTAGCTGGTGCTGATGTTGAAATGCAGGCGCGGGTCGTCCTTGCGCGTGACCGGGCCATCGGCGTAGGGCCAGGCGTAGTCCAGGCGCAGCTGCAGGTGTTCGCCCAGGCGCAGCTGCGCGCCCAGCCCGACCGACGCCAGGTTGTACTTGTCGCGCTGTTCCGGCAGCGGCTGACGCAGGCGCAGGTAGGCCGCGTCGGCGAAGCTGTACAGCCGCAGGTCGGTACCGCTCCACAGCGACCACGCCGGGGTGCGCCATTCCAGGTTGGCCAGGCCACCGTAGTCGCCGATCGCTTCGGCCGACAGGTAGCCGCGCACGGTGTACATGCCGCCGGCGGCGAACTGTTCGGCCGAGACCAGCGGTGCATCGGTCGCTTGCAGCGAGCCACGCGCAGACCACTGCCAGTCGTTGCCGAAGGTGTGCGTGTTGGAGACATCGGCCTTGAAGGCCACGAAACTCGGATCGGCCCAGTAGCGCTTCTGACCGAAATCGGTGGCGTTGCTGCCGTAACCGAACAGACGCCGGGTTCCCGCCACCAGCTGCGTGTTGATGCTCAGCTGATCGTGCTCGCCCTGGCGCACGCCGACGAAGGCCAGCGTGACCGGTGCGTACTTCAAGGGCGTCTTCAGGCTGTCCTTGCCCATCTGCGTGTCTTCTTCGGTGTCCTTGAAGTCCACGCCGAGGCTGAGCTGGCGCCACCAAGCGCTGCTGCCCGGCAGGCGGTAGTTGAGCTTGAGACCGATCGAATGACCGTTGCCGATCACGTTGGTGCCGGTGCCCGTGCCTGCGCCGCCTTGTCCGCCGGCATTGAGTACGCGGCTGTCGGACGTGTAGCCCGATGCCTCAAGACTCCACGGCGTGCCCTCGAAGGGAACGGTGTAGGAGGCGGAGAACACCTTTGCCTGGTGGGTGTCTTCCGGCGCGATGAACACGCCGATGCTCGCACTGTGGCCGCGCCGCCACAGGTTGTCGTGGGCCAGCGATGCACTCAGGCGCAGCTTCTCGGTATCGGCGCTGTGGTCGTTGTTGAGCGCCGCACTGGCACGCCAGGGTGACTTTTCTTCCACCTGCAGGTCCACATCCATGGTGCCCGGCACCTGGCCTTCGCGCACCAATGGCATCACCTGACGGCGGCCCCCTTCGTTCAGCGCCGTCAGTTCCTTCTGTGCCTGGTCGAAATCGGGCACGCGCCCTTCAGCCAACGACGGCACCCTCTCACGGATGCGCTCGGGTGAGTCATGGCGGGCACCGACCACGCGCAGCTGGCCAATGGGCGTCTGCTGCACCTTCAGCAGCACCACGCCCGCGTTGACCTGCTGCTCGGGCAGCTCCACATAGACCGATTGGTAGCCGGCCTGCTGGTACAGCGCGTTGACTGCATCGCGCGCCTTCTCGACATCGGCGAGCGTTTTGCCGGGGCCGAGGAACGGTTCGACCGCGCGTTCGATCTGGCGCGCATCGAGCACGGTGTTGCCGCGCACGATGTACTCGTTGATGTTCACCGTGGGCGCTGGCGCGGCGTCCTGCGCGAACGCTGGAGACGGCAGCGACGCCAGGGCCAGCAGCAAGGGATGCAGGCGCAGCGGAAGGCGAACGGCACGGCACGGAACGGGAGTCATCGAAGGCATCGCGTCGTATCGAAGGGAATGGCCAGGGAGCGGCGCGTGGGTCTACCAACAGGACGTGCAGGCCGCGTCAAAACCGCCAACAGTTTTGTGACAGCACTGTCATCTGTTGACGATGCTGAAACAGGCGCAGGCGGACACTTCGCCTGGCACACGTCTTCATTGCAAAGCGCTTGCTGCCTCGGGAGATTCAGGATGCACGCCACTCTGCTTACGCCAAACCGCCCTGCCCTCTGCCTGACGTTGGTTCTGGCTCTGGCTTCGCCCTGGGCGCGGGCCGACCAGGCTGCCAAACAGGCAGATGCAGCGCCATGCATCGAAGTACAGGTCAATGGCGAGCGCATCCCCGCCTGGGACTGCCTGCAACGCAAGCTGGCGCCGGCAGAGAACAACGCCCTCCATCCGAATCTTCCCGAGGCCGAGCGCTTGATGCGCAAGCCCGGCAACCAGTTGCTGCAATACAACCTGGAAGGCACGCGGCAACGCATGGGCGATGCGTTCGGGCGTTCGGTGGTGCCACAGCGCCCAGCGCGCTGAGCCGTGTTCAGTGCCGTCCCACGGCGGCGGGAACGATGCCATCGGTAGGCATGGGCGGCAGTTCGGGCACGGGCAGCGAGCGCGGCTGGCCTGCCTGTTGCAGTTCAACCGCGTTCGCGCTGATTGCTGCCAGGACCGTGGATGGGCCGAGACGCTGGCCCGGTGCATAGGCCTGGGCAGGCGCACCATCCACCGACAGCAGCGCCAGCGGCGCCTGCTGCCCGGCCATTACGCCCAGCACGGTCACCTCGGTCTGTACTGCACCTGGCGAAAGCAGCCGCACCAGCGGTGCGCTCGCAGCGTCGTCGAAGGCCGGGGCAGCGGGTACGGCGACCTGCACTGTGGCGGTGCCAATGCGAACCGGCGCCATGAACAGGGCCATGCCCCAGTATCCCGCCACGGTCAGCAGCAGCATGGCCGCCAGCAGGGTCAACGTGCGATTGCGATCCCAACGCCTGCCGTCCATGTTCCGCACCTTCGCCAGGTTCCTGTGCGGCCACGCTAGCAGCTGACGCTGACGCTTTTGTTTCATCATCCGCGCCTACGCTGGCAGGTATCGGCAAGGACGGGAGGCGATGTCCGATGCAACGCAGACCACGCGGTTTCACCCTGATTGAACTGATGGTGGTGCTGGTCATCATCGGCATCTGCACGGCGGGTATCGGCCTCGGCCTGGGCAGCCTGCTCGACCCCGCGCGGCAGCTGCGCCAGGAATCGGAGCGGCTGGCGCAGCGCCTGCAGGTCGCTCGCGATGAAGCGCGCATTGATGGTCGGCCGATCCGCTGGCAGGCCACTGCAGAGGGTTACCGCTTCAGCCGCCGCGACAGCCAGGGCTGGGTCGAGCTGCGGCGTGATGACCTGCTGCGCCCCCAGCAGTGGCAGACCCGTGGCATCACCGTGCAACCCACGGCTGCCATCGAGCTGAGCCCCGAATGGATTGGTGTGCCGTGGGAGCTGGCGTTGTCGCTGGACGGTCGTCGACTGCGTCTTCGTGATGATGGCAGCGGACAATTGCAGGTCCTGCAGTGAAACGGCAGCAACACGGATTCACCCTGATTGAGGTGCTGATCGCGTTGGCCATCGTGGCCATCGCATTGGCGGCGGTGATGCGCTCGGTGGCGGTGGCGACCGATGACCAGTCGCGTCTGCGTGACCGTCGGCTGGCCCTGTTGTGCGCGCAGGACCGCTGGCAGGAGCTGCGTCTGTCCGCACAGCCTCCCGGCGATGCACGTCTGCTGTGCCTGCAGGGGCGCACCCGCTTCCTGGTGCAGCAGCACCTGGGCAATGGCGCCGACGGACAACCGCAGCTGGAGTTGAGCGTGGTGGCCGAAGATGCACCGGAACAATCGCTGACGCGCCTGCAGTTGCCGTGGACGGCGGCGCCATGAAACGCGCGGCGGGCGGTTTCACCCTGATCGAGGTGATGATCGCCATCACCATCATGGGCGTGCTGGCGGTGATCTGCTGGCGCGCCCTGGACAGCGTGGCCAATACGGACCAGCGCCTGCGCCAGGCCGATGCCGAGACCAGCACGGCGATGCGGGTGCTGCAGCAGTTCCAGCGCGATATCGAGATGCGCGCTGACGATGCGCTGATGAACGGCGCGGTGCGCCCGGCCGATCAACCCGCGCGGCTGCTGCCGCCGTCGTTGACCAGTGAGCGCCACCCCGATGGTGGCTTCACGCTGGAGATCACCCGCAGCGTCGGTAGTGATGGGCTGCAGTGGCAGCGCGTTCGCTGGTGGCGGCAAGGCAGCACGTTGTGGCGTGCCAGCGGTACGCCTTCCGATCATTATCCGCTGCCGGCGCCCGAGCCAACGCGCGGGTTGCTGGTGGCACGTGATGTGCAGCGCTTCGAGGTGCGGGCGTGGCAGCCAGGGGTGGGTTGGGCGATGCTGCCGAGCCAGGGCGAGGTATTGCCGGCTACCGGTCTGGAGTTGCGGTTGGGGTTGCGTGATGGGCGCGGGCCGTTGAGTTACCGGCGGGTGTTGGCGCTCTGACGCGCATCCACGCATGGCGTGGATCTACTGCCAAGCCGGCATCTGCTGCCAAGCCTGTTCTGGTGGGTGCCGACCGTTGGTCGGCACTGAAACTGACCCAGCCATCCACGCATGGCGTGGATCTACTGGACGACATCCACGCATGGCGTGGATCTACTGGACTGCATCCACGCATGGCGTGGATCTACTGCCAGGCCTGCTTTGCTGCCAAGCCTGCTCTGGTGGGTGCCGACCGTTGGTCGGCACTGAAAGCTGACCCAGCCATCCACGCATGGCGTGGATCTACTGGACTGCATCCACGCATGGCGTGGATCTACTGCCGGGCCTGCTTCTGCTGCCAAGCCTGCTCTGGTGGGTGCCGACCGTTGGTCGGCACTGAAAGCTGACCCAGCCATCCACGCGTGGCGTGGATCTACTGAGAGGCGTCCACGCATGGCGTGGATCTACCGCCCTCCTGCCGCCGGGCGCTGTCCCGCGCCCGGCGGCGCCGTGTCGGTGGTCCTCACCGCTGATGGCTGCTCCCTGCCCTCGGTGCCGTCCTGGCTGGGGCCACCACCGTTCCCTGGCAGCTGGCCCGATCCTGTGTTCTGCGCGTGGTGGGTGCGGACCTTGGCCCGCACCGTTCCTCCATCCACGCATGGCGTGGATCTACTGCACCTGCTGCTTGCCCGCGTCTGCCCGGGCCTGCGGGAACTGGAAGGCGCTGTTGACGTCGTAGCCCGCGGCGGCGGCCGTGTTTCCGCGCGTTGGCGGGTCGATGCTGCTGCTGGCACTGCCGAAGCCCAGGATCTGCACGCTGATCACCGACGGCTGGTTGCGCCGCGCATCGTCCTGGCTCTTGCGCATCACGTCCTGTGCGGCCTGGCTGGCGCTGTTGGCCGCAGCGCTTGCCGACGCGAGCGCGTTGACGTTCACCGAGGCCAGTACCGGCAGGCCCTTGCTGTCGCCCTGCACCTGGATATTGGCGGCGTTGAGCACCTGCAGTGCCGCCAGGTTGATGTTGCCCGACACGCGGATACCCGCCTCGCCGGCATCGATGGTGCCCAGCGGCGCGATCAGGTCGACATCGCCCGGCGCCACTTCGGCGATCGGGTTCAACGTTGCGATGCCGGCGCCGCTGGCCGGTGCCTGCGGCGACAGGATGACGTTGCCCCAGGTGTCGTAGACCCGACGCGGCGGGGTGTACAGCAGCGTGGTCTGCGAGCCACGGCCGGCGTTGATGTCGCCCTGCTCGGACCACGCCAGGATGTCACCACCAAAGGTGGTCATCACCCGCGACAGGCCCAGCAGCACGCTGTCCTGGCTGAACAGACGGATGTCGCCCTGGCCCTGGGTGACCAGGCCCGCGCTGGCCGGAGGTACCACGCCCTGCACGCCCACCACGATCTGCCCGCCTGGCGCCATCAGCTCGATGTTGCCACCCGCTTCGGTGCGCACACCGGAGCCGCCATACATCACGATATCGCCAGTACGGTTGATCGTTGCGCCATTGGCATCCTTGTCCGGCATCAGCGTGGCGATCGCTTCGCGCCCGCGCAGGTAGGAACCGAAGCGCGGCCCTTCTGCATTGGTGTACTCACGACCACCTTCGCGCAGTTCAGCGTAGTAGACCTGGCGCAGGAAGATGCGCTGCTGCTCCTTCGGCAATGCGTCGAACACGGCCAGTGCATCCAAGCCTTCGCTGGATGTACCGAAGCGCTGCTGCAGCCACTGCTTCAGTTCCTTGTCGTAGATCTTCACCGCCTTGCCGGGCTGCGAAGCCAGCGATTGCGCCGGGTCGGCGAGCGCGGCCGGATCCAGATAGCGTGCGCGCAGTGCATCGAAATCAAGGTGCTGGTTGCCTGCGGTCACCGCAATGCTCGCACCCGGCCGGGTGTCACCCTGCACGATACCGCCGAGGCTGACGATGCTTCCCGCCTCTTCCTGGCGCAGCTGGCGGCCGGCGCTGACCTCGACATTGCCGGGGCCGGCCACCGTCAGATTGCTGCGGATGATGTCGCGGCCCGCGTCGATCCCACTGATATCGGTACTGCTGGTGTTGAGCGCGGTAACGTTTGCATTGATGACATCGCGACCGGCGCGCAGCTGTACTGCCGAGCCCGCTTCGTACCAGTCGAACACGGTGCGCCCGTTGTTCCCCGTATCGCGCGACAACTGCCGCCTGCTGCCGCTGCCCAGCCCGATGATGTCGCCGGCCACGGCATAGAATCTGCTGGCTACAGTTGGGGTAGTTGGTAGCAGCGCGCCGAGCGCTGTATTGGGACCGAACGCGAAATACGGCAGCACGGCCTCAGGGTCGGCCCTGCCCCCGTCCACGGATACGTTGCTGCGCACGGTTCCGGCATTTCCCGGCCCCCGCGCGATGAAGCCCGGATCGAACGGGCCCGGAACGCGGGCATCACTGCTGGAGCGCACAATCTGGGTGGCCTGTTCGGCAGCCAGGATGGATCCTCCTGCCAGCACCTCCAGTCGACCCGACGCCGAGGGCGCCAGCAGGATGACATCCTGGGCACCGAGGGTGGCGCCGCTCGCCCGCAGACTGGCGAGATTGATGTTGCCGGAGGCCGCCACGGCGCTGAACCGGGACGGATACAACCAGTAGTTGAGGATGACGTCACCATCGCTGGGGCTGATGTCTATCACCTCCCTGCCCTGGTTGCTTCCGCTGGCATGCTGCGTGCCGACCAGGCCCGGCGAAAGGTGCCCGCCTGCCGAGAACAGGTCCAGTGCGGTGCGTTGTGTCCACAGCGAGAACCAGCTCGAGCCCGACGCGTGGCTGCCATCGTCCAGCAGGATATCGTTGAAATTGGCCACCGGCACCCGCCCGGGGTCGGCCGCACTTCCCAGCACCACATCGCCGCGCGCCTGCACCAGTGCGGTGGAATCACCCAGGATGAGCACCGGCCCCGCCATCGCCACCGGGGCGTCGGCCACGAACGGATTCTTCAGCCCCAACGTTCCGTAGCTGCTCTGTATCGCACTGACACCACCAATGCGCGCCGCCTGCAGCAGTGTGCTGCCGCGTAGATTGGTCACGGCGCCATTGAGATCCAGATCCTGCAGGAAACCTTCGGGCTGCTGCGCGCTCGCGCGCAGGCCGGGGTTGAGCGCTCCGCCGCTTCGCAGCGTCAGGTCGCCGCCCCCCGTCAGATGCAGCTCACCGTCGCTGACGCGTCCGGTCGACCCGACCGCAGCGACGATCGCGCTGGAATGGGGCGCCGTCAACAAGCCCAGGGCATTGCCCATCGGCGAGATCACGCCCGAGTGGCGGCCGGCTTCCAGGGACAGATTGCCCCCACCCAACGTGCCGAAGCCGGTGAAGCCGACCATGCGGGGCGTCGCGTCCAGTTCGGCGCCGACGGTGCTGTAGGTGCCGAAGTTGATCCACCAGCTGGTTGCTGTGGTCTGCACACCTTCCGTCGTGCCCGAACCCTGCCGCCACAGCCAGCCTCCCACCGCGGCACTGGAATGCCCGGCCTGGTCACGTTGCGCCGTGCCCGATTCGGAGCGGCCGGTCCAGACATCGCCGATGATGTCGCGCCCCGCTTCAACACGCAGATTGCCGCCCTGGTCCGGGTACCACGCCTGGTAGCCGGCGATGGCCGCGTCATAGGATCCGGAGGCCTGCGTCGCGCCGAGCAGCGCGGTGTTCATCGGTTTCGGCGCACGTGCCGCGTTGAAGCGCGCGTCGTTGCCATCGCCCAACAACGTCGGCGCACCTGCGGTGTACACGCCGAAGCCGGACTTCATGCGAACGTCCTGCGCGGCCAGCAGTGCCAGATCACCCTTGCCGGTACGCAGCACGCTCCAGGCCGGTGCCCCCAGCCGCTTGCCATAGGTCGTGACTTCCGTCAGCGTGCCGCCGCCATAGCAGTAGCCCATTGCCGCGCAGATCTCTTCCTCCGACATGCCCATCTCGGCACCCAGTTCCGAAGCCGGGCGGCCGACCCAGGATTCATCGCCCCACCATGCCAGCGAGCCTTCCTTGTCCACCAGGCGCGGCGCGGGGCCGCAGAAGGAGCCCGCACCACAGATCTCCGCCTCGGTGGTCCCGATGATCTCGGCCACCTCGGCAGGTGACTTTCCGGCCAGACTCTCATCGCCCCACCAGTACAGAGAACCCTCCAGATTGACGATGCGATCACCCTTCCATTCTGTCGTCGTGGTTACTGTCCCGATGGTGCTGTAGTGGCTGTCGGCCAGCACGATGCTGCCGTCGCTACCCCAACGGCGGGTCCGCGGATCGGCAGCCGCCGTATCCGCACCGGCCACCGCGGTCAGATCCCACGAGGTGGTGCCGTCGGGCAGCATCGCCGCCAGCGCCCAATTGCGTCCTTGGCGCCCGCTGGCGTCGGCCGTTCGCAGCTTCACCGGCGCATCGCCGGCCAGCTCCACCTTGGTCATCGACGGGATGATCGCACCGGCATGCAGGTCCAGTGCGCCGGAGAGCTTCATTGCCATGGGCAGGGCGACACCGGCCGGCCACACCTGTGCGGCCACCGGCGCCGGCGTGCGCAGCCGGAAGCCGGCGCCCAGGCGCGCACCCGCCTGCAACGTCAATGCCTGGGCCAGCACGGCTCCAGCCGCAACCACCTCGCCACCCGCCGTCGTCACTGCTGCGCCCAGCACGGTACCGGCCGGCAGCAGCAACGGTCCCGACAGCCGCATCTCCGCCGGCAGCACGGTTCCCGCCGGCAAGGTCACGGCCTCGAAGGGCAGTGCATAGTTCAGCGTGGCGCCGGCACGGAATTCGGTGCCGCGCTGCAACTGGACACCCTCACCGGGCACGATCAGGTCGCCGCCGAACGCAGTGTTGGGCGTACCGCTACTGCGCCCTTCCAGCAGCACCCAGCCGTCCTCATCGGGATTGGCCGGGGGCGGCGCGAAGCCGTCGTTGATGCTGCCGTAGACATTGATATCACCCTCGGCACGCAGCACCAGCGTGGCCGACTCACCGAACCCGCGCCGTGCCGGATCGGTCCGGTTCGACTGCGGGCCGTAGCGATAGCCGGACAGATCGATATCGCCGGCCACGACCAGATCGCCACGCGGGTTGTCACTGCTGGTCCGCGCCACGATCTGCACGCCGGGGCGCAGGCGGTAGCTGCCCAAGGCGGCAGTGCGCTGCTGCAATCCCGTATTGACCAGCGCGGCGTTCATCCACTGGCTGTTGTCCGGGTCCACCACCGTGTCCAGCCATTGCTGGTTGATCACCTGCGGATGATGGCCGTGCACGTCCGGAGCGCTGGCCAGCGGCGCCGAATCATAGCTGCGGAAGGCGTTGACCTGGAGATCGCCGGCACCGGCAATGCGGATGCCGCTGGCCACCTCGATCGCTGCATCGTTGGTGCCCACGCGTGGCACGTTGAGCTTGACGCTGCCGCGCGCGCGGCCGTCGTTCTGGCCCGGGCCGCCACCCGTGGCCACCGAGGTGCCGCTGCGCAGGTCCATCGAGGAGGCCGCACCCAGCTGCAGGCCGCCATTGGCCGAGGTCAGTTCGATCATGGCCCGGTTCGGGCTGTCGATGATCTTGCCGTAACTATCGACGCGCAAGGCGCTGCCATGCGCGTCCAATGTTCCGTCGATACGCAGCACATCGCGGGCGGACAGGCGGATGCTGCCGACCTGTTCGCCACTGGCATCAATGCGGCCATTGACGAGCAGGCTGCCACCATCGACGCTGATATCAACGTTGCGTGCCTTCACTTCATCGCCGATCACCAGGTCGCCTGCGCTCAATTGGAACGTCCGGCCACCGGTAATGCCACCGGCGGTAAGCCGGGTGTTCAGGCCGGAGAAGTCCTGCAACTGGCGTGCACGCACTACCAGCTCGCCGCCGTCGTAGGGCACTTCAGTGCCACCGGCGTCGTAGCGGCCGCTGGCTCCGCCAAGCAACGTGCCTGCCAGATCCACACGGCCGCCCTGCGCGCCCAGCGCAGCGACCGTCAAGCGGCCGCCGCGGTTGTTGCGGGCGGAAAGATCGATGCGCGACGCCGCGTCGGCAACGATGTCACCGTCACGGCTCGACAGCGCTACGTCGCCGCCCCAACTGTACTTGTCCACGTCGAACAGGCCGACCTTCCGCCCCGCCATGTCCAGCACTGCATTGCTGCCAAGCGCCACGCCCTGGCGGGCATTGGCTTCGAACCGGCCGGACGCCAGCGCCACCCGGCTGTCGATCACAACGCGTTCGGCCGTGATGGACAACTCCGCACCCAACGCATCGCTGCCCGCGGTTGCCGCAGCACCGCGCAACTGCACCGTACCGCCATTGCGGATTGCCAGCTGCGCGCCCGCACTGCCGGTCAGCAGCGGGGTAACGATATCCAGCGCGCCGCCGCTGAACTGCCAGCCGCTGCCTGCCACGTAATCGCCCTGCCGCTGGAAGACATCCAGACTGCCCTTGCCGGAGAACAACATGCGATCCGATGCTGCCAGGGTAACGCCGGCGAAGCCGAGCACCTGGCGATCCGCGGCCACCGACGAACTGGGCCGGGTAAAGGGCGCACGCCCCAGCTCCAGCGCCCTTGCATTGATTTCCAGCTGCCCTTGGCCAAGTCGGCCCACCATCGCCTCGCCGGCCGGCTGGGTCTGCTCACCGCCGGGCAACGTGGTGCCGGCCAGCGTACCGTCCCAGACCAGCGTATCGGCGAAGATGCGTGCGCGATCGGTAGCGGTGCCGTAACCGTGAATGGCCGGTGCGCCCAGCACCAGGCTGCGCAGGCTGCTGCGTCCGGTTGCGCCCTCACGGGTGTCGAGGTCCACGCTGCCGAAGACATTGATGGCATCGCGCGCGGTCAGGTTGAGGGCTTCCAGCGCCGGCGCGCCGGTGGCGGTGTTTCCCCGCAGCAATCGCTGCAACACCTCCTGGTTCATGGTCATGCCGACCGGCAGGCCGCCGGCCGCCGATGCCGCCGCAATGGCCTCGGCGCTGCCGAGATTGAGCGCCGACATGCCCAGGCCGAGCTGGCGCGTGCCGTAGCTCACCGAATCACCAATGTTCAAGGCACCGTCGGTGACCACATTGATGCTGCCTGCCGACAGCAACCGGGTCTGGCCATTGCAGTCCACCACGCATCCGCCGATGTCGATCGCCACCGGACCGGCGGCACTGCCGCCCTGCGCACTGAGCGCCGTCAAGCGCTGGTTGGACACGGCAAGCAGGCCGCCCGACACCAGATAGGGCGCCATGGGCTGTGCCACGCGCGAGGTATTTGACCCGGTCAAGGTATCGATCGAAGCGCCCTGCTCCACCAGGATTCCCTTGCCTCCGAACGCGGCCGACAGCAGCACTTCCTGCGCCGTCAGGGTGACGCCGTTGCGCACCACGATGTGCTGCGCGCTGCCTTCCAGCGAATAGGTCGTCGCGTCACGTCGCAGCACGCCGCCAATCAGCATCGTTTCCGGGCGGAACGCATTGAGCGCGGAGTCGAAGATGGTTGCACCGCTGCCGCTGCCGGCGCTGTCGCCTTCGGTGGCGATCTCCAGCACCGCGCCATTGGAGGTGCGCAGGTTGACCGAAAGCGTGCCACCGCGCCCGTCATTGCTGCCGGCGTTGAAATGGGACAGGCCCTGGAAGATCGCGGCCGGCACGGCCGAACGTCCTGCGCCGTCGCCCAACACCAGGTTGAGGTTGCCGGCGTCGGTCGGCCGCCAGCGCAGCGCTTCGCCACGCCGCTCGGCCACGCCCTGCACGAACGCGCTGTAGGAGGTCTCGTTGTAGCTGGCATGGCGGCGCACCACCTCCGCCGGCGTCAGCACCAGATCGGTGAGCAGCGGTGAGACACCACCGCCCAGGCTCTGCGCCTGGTGTCCACTGACGCGCCAGGAGCCAGTGCCGGTCGCCACTGGCTGGCGGCTGCCGACGGCGCCTTCGGCGCCAACTTCGACGCGGAATGCGCCCTTCTGCAGGGCGTAGCTGGCCGGCAGCAACGTGTAGGTTCCCGCCGGAAGGCCGGGAACGCCGGCGGTTATGACGATCTGTTGGCCAACGCGCGGATCGGCACTGCCGTCAGCGGTGCCCAGCGGCGCCTGCGTGACCGAGTGTCCCGGCATGATCGCGTAGACCGCATTGTCACTGCCGCTGAAGCGGTAGCGCGGGTTCGCATCCGCCAGCGCATGCCGCAGGATGTCCACCGAGCCACCGCGCCCTGCCACGAACGCGGCACCGGACAGCTCGCCTCCGCCGGACACATCCAGCACGCTGCCCGCCGCGCCACTGAAGGCATTGGCCACGATGTCGATACCGATCGGGATGCTGATCGAGCCGGGGCCCAGTACATCGAAGTCGGCGCCGTTGCGGCGCCAGCTCACACCGTCCACGGTACCGCCAAAGGGCAGCGCCAGCCCGGCGCCACTGATGGAGGTCACGCTGCCGGCAAGCAGATCGACACGGCTGGCACGATTCGAGTTGAACTCGTTGCCGCCCAGCTGCACGCGGCCCCACGGCGCCTGCACCGTGCCGCCCTGCACCACCGTTGCCGCCACCAGCTCCAGGCTGCCGAACGCAGAATCCGGTGCCGGTTGCGCGCCGCCCGCAATGCCATGGATGCGCAGCACGGCGTCGGGGTTCTGCCAGGACGGCACCCCCGAGGGACCGATGTCGGGAACGCCGGCCACGATGCGTCCCTGGGCCCTGGCCGCAGGGAACAGGCGTGCGGCGCTGATATCGATCGAACCCGGGCTTGCCAGCGTGGAGATTCGTGAAGTGCTGGCGACTGGCGCCAGCATGCGGATGTCGCCGCTGCTACGCAGCCCGACCTGATCAAAGCCGGCCAGCCAGGTGACGTCGCGCAGCTCGATCAGATCGGCGTCCACCTCCAGGCGATGCTGCCGGCCGGTATCGAACGGTGCCTCCAGCGGGCGCAGCGTGCCTTCCCCGGCCGGCTGCCACCAGCGCCCCTGCGCAAGGCGGACATACGGCGCGGCCAGTTGCAGGCGGCTGCCCGCGCTGTTGCCCGGGACGAAGCCGAGGTATCGCTCGTTCACGCCTTGCAGGCGCAGGCTCTGGTCCATGCGCAGAGTGACATCTCCCTGGGCGCGGATATCGCCGAACAGGGCCAGATGATCGAAACCACCGGCCTCGACCTGCTCCACCGACAGTGCCGCATGGCCGTATTCAAGGCGTGCAGGCAGGCTCGCCGTCTGCGCGGCGTGCTGGGTCAGCGAGATCACCCGCGGCGCCAGCACCTCCTTACCGTCTGCCGTTCTGCCGTAGGTGCCGCCACCGAAGGCAACACCAAGGGTGCCACCGCGCGCACCGTCGCCGCCCGCCGCTGCATCCAGTTCGCCGTGCAGGTACAGGGCATTGCCCGCACGCAGCACGATGCTGCCGCCATCGCTGTCGACCCGGGTACGCCCGCTGCCATCGATATCGAGCAGCGCCGAAGCACCGGACGCATCCAGCCGTGCACCGCGCTCCACCACCACGAAGGTATCGGGCGGCAGGTGGCGCACGTTGTCCTGGTCCTCCCAGTCCAGCGCCCCCCCGATCTCGATGGTTCCGCCCTTGCGCACCTGCCCGCGCAACGTCCTGCGCGCGTCGGGCAGGGAAACGGTGTCGCCGCTCACGTCAAGCAGTGCGCCATCGGTGATCGTCCACTGGCGCTCGCGGCGTGCATCGCCGCGTACGCCCGACGGATCGAATGCCTCGTCCAGGCGGATGCGCCCGCCGGCCGCCTTCAGACTACCGGCCACAATCAGGTTGCCGGCGCTGAACAGTTCGATCGACTGGTCCGGGTCGACCTCGATCCTGGCCCCCTTGCCAACGCGCAGGTCGGCCGTTGACAACAGATGCCCGGCGCGCAGTGTCAGGCTGGCGCCGCCACGCTGCGACACGCGTCCGCTGGCTGGATCGGCCTCATACAACGATGGCGTCCAGGCCTGCACACCCTGCTCGCGGGCCAGTGCCTGCTGTGCGCCCTCGGCCAGCCGCAGCGCCGGTCGTTCCACCTGCAGCTGGGTACCCTCTTCAACCGTCAAGCCGTTGTGGCCGGCGATGTCATAGCCGGCAAAGCCACTCTTGAACAGCGCTTCCTGCAAGTGCAGCGACGCCGCCGATGCGTCCGTGCCAGGCGCGCCGATGGCCACCGCACCGCCTGTTGCCAAAGTGAAGTTGCCGCTGCCATTGCCGAGCGCGCTGAAGCGTGCGTCCTTGCCGATACGCAGCCGGCCACTGCCGTCGGTGGCGACCTCGGTGCTGGCCGCGAGCAGGCTGACACTGCCCCCCTTGCCCACGCGCCCCTTGCCATTGGCATCGATGACACCACCGGCATCCACCGAAATCCGTGCACCCTCGCCCACATGGATGTCGTGACTGCTGTTGAAGCGCAGCTGTCCACCGTCGATCCACGCCTGTGCGGCACCGCCTTCCGGCGCGGCAAGCGCGTTGCTCCAGCCGCCGCCAAGATCGATCCGCGCGCCCGCCGCAACATCGAGCGCGCCGCGCCCGGAGGACAGCAGGGCCGTCGGCCTGCCGAGCACCAGAAGCAGGTTGCCGGCCTCCACCTGGCCGCCGGCAATCTGCACCGTTCCGCCGAGGCTGACGCGGCTTGCGGCAAGGCCAAGCCGGCCGCCCTCCTGCAACCTGAGCGTGCCATCCAGATCGATGCGGCCGGCCGAAGCGAGGTCCACCTGCCCCCAACGTTGGGCGCTCAGGACCTCACTGTCCAACCACACGGTATTGCGCTGTGCTTCCCCGACCGGCGCCTGCAGCGTCCACGGCCGGGTGTCGGCCTGGAGCTCTCCGATGCGGACCTGCGAATCGAACACTGCACTGCGCCCGGTGTTGTCGAAACGCCCAAGCCAAAGCTGGGCGTTGCGGGCCGCCGCCGTCTGCGCCTGCGCGTACCCGTCCTGTCCCTGGTCTGGGCGGCGCGTCTGCTGCACGCCCTGGAAGGCCACCGTATCCACCTGGCCCTGCAGGACGGCCGTGGGCGCCGAGATCAACAGGCGGCCGGCGTCGCGTCCCACGGTGTAGCCATTGTCGAAGCGCTGGCCAGGGGCAACCAGTGGATTGCGGAAGGATTCGGTGACCCCCCAACGCTCCTGCTTCAGTTCGTAGCCCTGATACAGACCGTCGTACAGCATCTCCGCCGGCGCATCGTCAAGCCGGTACAACTGGCCATCGCGCCCACGCAACCAGCTCTGCTGGACCACGCCGGACTGCACATCCAGGCTGCCACCGGCCAGATTGATGCGCGAACCGGCGTGGCTGACCACTTCCTTGCCTGCCAGCTGGACGGTGCCGCCCTGCGCCGCCCATTCGCTGATCGAATGCCCCTGATTGTCCAGGTAGCCACCCACTTCCAGCAGGCCGCCGCCGGCATACCAGCGCGTACCTTCATAGCCACCGGTACCGGCGGCAACTTCGGTCAACTGGCGGCGATCGATCCACACCTCGCTGCTGATCAGCTTGCCGCTGTCACGGTTGTCCGGCGAATCGCGCAGCTCGTTGCCCTGCACCTTCACCTTGACGTTGTTGCTCTCCATCGCCACCTGCACGCCCACCGCACCGGAGACGTCCACGCGCGCGCCATCATCCAGGTAGCTGCGCCGGCTGGCGTCGGCGATCACCTGGCCGCCGGTGGCCACCGCCAGCGAGCCGGCCTGGAAGTTCACATCGCCGCCGGAGACGACTTCGATGCGTGATTGCTCCCGGCGGTCCTGCAGCCGCGAGAGATTGTCGAAGGTGCCACTGTTGCTGGCGCCACGAAGCTTGTCCTGCTCGGCCGATTCCTTGATGAGGGCGTCGCGCTGGCTGTCAAGCGCGGTGGTCTTGCCATCATCTTCGATCAGCACTGCCGTCGTCGAACCCGTGGCCAGGGTCACGCTGCCCTTGCTGTCGGAGGACGAACTCAGCAGATGCACGGTGCCGCGCTGGTTCAACGTCGTTGTGGCCACCGCCACGCCGGCCTGTTCGACCGTGCGGCCCGCAAGAGTGACGTCGCCTTCGCGCGCTTGGATCAGACCGCTGTTGCGAACGCTGCCGGCCGTGCTGTCGGTGACGAAGCGCGGCGCGATCTCATTGCCCCGCGTGGTCGAAGCCGTGTTCTGCGCCGTACCCGCGCCACGGCGGATCACGAAACTGTCGCCGGCCGCCAGCTGGGTCTGGCCCCTCCGGGTTTCGATCTGGCCCGCATTCTCCACGCTGTGGCCGGCCAGCAGCACATAGCCACCGCCGCGCGTTGCGCTGGTGGGCTCATGCGTGGTGATGCGCGCACCACGTTCAACCATGATCTTGCCCACCGCATCGGTCAGGGCGGACGTGTTCGCATCAACGCTGTACAGACCGTTGTCACGGAACTGCGCGTCGCTGATACGTGCTGCAGCAGCCACCAGGTTGCGGACGTTGACCTGGCTGTTGTTGCCGAACACCACGCCGTTGCGGTTGGCAACGAACACCGTGCCATTGGCCTTCAGCTGGCCGAGAATCTGACTGGGCCTTGCGGCCGGATCATTGACCCGGTTCAACACGGCCCAGTCAGCGTTCTGCAGGAAATTCAGCGTGGTGTTGCCACCGATGTTGAAGGTTTCCCAGTTCAGGATCGCGTGGTCGGCGGTCTGCTCGATGCTGACCTGCACCCGGCCGTCGGCGCCCTGCGACTGGGTCGCTTCGCGGGCATTGATCCAGCCACGGGTCAGCGGATTCTCGTCCACCTTCAGGCCATCCTTGCCCAGCCCATCGGCCACCACGAAGCCCGCCTCGCGTCGCGCCTGCCGGGCCTGCTCCTGCATGCGCTGTTGCAATGCGATGGCCTGCGCGGCCGTGCCGAGGTTGTCGATCGACTGCTGCAGCTTCTGTCGCGCCGCATCCTGCTGTTGTGCAGGCAGCTGGAACTGGATCGGCGCGCCATTGGGCATACGGCCACTCTGCGCTGCCGCACCTTGGGCGGCGCCGCGGTCGGCGAACCAGCCGGGGCTGAAGGCCTGCTGCGCCTGGCTGGCAGGAGCGACCACGCTGCCCAGCGCCACGGCCACGGCCCAGGCCATCGGGTGGCTGCGCCAGAGGGAGGCGGAGAAACGGGCGGCGGGCGAATGCGGGTGCGACATCGGGGACCTCGTCAACCTGATGGGCCGCGTCGGCCGCGGCGAGTACGAAGGGGGCCTGCGTAACGCATGCCCTGCACCTGATAGACGATGGCCGCGGCGTGAAGACGACAGCTCAGCGCGGATGCGGTGCCACCACGAAGGAAAGCGCCGGCATTTCGGCCGGCGCTTCGATCAGCAGGTGTTGCCTTGCAGACAGTTACAGCGGACGGCCGATGCTGGCGCAGGTGCTCGGGTTGTTCACGGCGCCAGCATTGCTGGCAGTCGCGAAGCGCGCACGGACCGCATCACGCCAGGCCTTGGTCAGCGGGATGAACTTGTGCGCGCGGATGGCCGCATCGTTCGGGCCCTGCTCGACGCCGGCGACCACGACACTGCCGTAATGGCGGGTCAGGAAGCCACGGACGTTGGCGCCGACAGTGGCGTTCTTGTAGCACTGGCCGAACACGAAGTTGGTGTAGCCAGCGATCGGGTAGCCCGCGCTCGGGTTGCCGAACACCGGCACCCAGTTGGCGGGATTTTCAGCAGCGGCGCCGGTCGGCGGCGCAGCGGTTTCCAGGGTCGCCTGCACGCTCACTTCATCCGGCGAGAAGGACTTGACCTTGGCCACCTTGGTGGCATCGGTCAGGCTCGGGATGACGTCCGGGCCAACGTAGCCGATGCGGCCGTCAACGGCGTACACCGCGTTGTACAGCGAGGTGCCACCGGTGGCCGGCGCGGCGATGAAGTTCGACGGCACGGTGGTGAACAGGTTGGCGAAGGTCGACTGCACCGAGAACGCCGGCACGCCGTTGGTCAGCTTCAGGGTGGTGCCGGAGACGTCCGCCGGCTGGCAGGCGCTGGTCAGGAAGCGGGCCAGCAGCTCGCTGGTACCGCTGCTCTCGCCACGGTAGACAACCTGCAGGGCACCGGTACGGCCCGAACCAGCCAGCTGGCTCCAGTCATTGATCTTGCCGGAGAAGATGCCGCAGATCTGGGTAACCGACAGATCAACCGCCGAACCGGCCTTGTTGAACGGGATGGTGACCGAGGTGGCGACCGACGGGATCTGCACCAGCGCGCCGAAGCGGTTGGCATCGCCAGCCACGTTGTAGGTGCTGTTGTAGGTGCTCAGCTCGGTGCTGCTCAGCACCGAATCGCTGCCGGCGAAATGCACGGTACCGGTGGTCGAGAACAGCGCCGAGTTGTTTTCCAGGAAGGCCTTCTTGCCGGTGCCCGAACCGGTCACGGCGTAGCTGAAGTTGGCCGGCAGGATGCTGTCGGCCTGGCCCTTGTAGAGGTCGGCCGGCAGCGAAGCACCGCCGCCGGTGACAGCGGTCTGGGCCGACGCGGCACCAGCAGTGGCGAGCAGCGCGGTAGCAACCAGCGCGGCCAGGGTCTTGTACTTGGTCATGATCTTCTCCTGAAGGGTTTACTGCGAAGGTGAAACACCAAGGGAGGAACGGTCACTACACGCCTGCTGCCGCCGAGGGCCTCCCAGCCCACTCTGCGGCGACAGGGACATGCTGGTCGCCGCCGATGACAGGCCGCTTAAGAAACCTGTGGAAGATCGAGAAAAGGTGTGGAGGATTGTGTGGAGGATTGTGTGGAGAATCGAAAGCCTGCCGCGCTGCGCGCTCGCCGGGCATGGCCCGTCGCTACCCGTGATGCGCTTCGCGCATCACTGCACCAGCTGGTTCATTTCCATGATCGGCATCAGCACGGCCAGCACGATGGTCAGCACCACGCCCCCCATCACCAGGATCATCGTGGGCTCCAGCAATGCAGTGAGTGCCATCGCGCGGCGTTCGATCTCGCGCGAGATGGTTTGTGCAGCGCGGTCGAGCAACGGCGCCAAGGAACCGGTCTTCTCGCCACTGGCCACCAGATGCACCAGGATCGGCGGATACACTTTCTGCACCTTCAGCCCAGCGCCAAGCGAAGTACCTTCGCGCACGCGTGCGGCCACATCATCGGCACAGCGCGCCAGCAGCGCGTTGCCCAGTGTCTGTCGTGCGGCGTCCAGTGCGCGCAGCAAGGGCACACCGGCATCAAGCAGGATCGCCAGTGTCGATGCGAAGCGTGCGCTGTTCACGCCCAGCACGAAGCGCCCCACCATCGGTACGCGCAGCAGCAGGGTGTCCCAGCGCAGGCGAAGATCCGGCCGCCGCAGTGCCAGCCGCCAGCCCACCACCAGCGCGCCGATGCCCAATCCCGTCCATATGCCCCATGCGCGTACGAACGCACTGGCCGCCAGCATCACCTGGGTCAGCATCGGCAACGTCTGCCGCGCCTGCACGAACGCAGTCACTACCTGGGGAACCACGTAGCTGAGCAGGAAGATCACGATCGCCACCGACACCAGGCTGATCGCCGCCGGGTAGATGAATGCCGTCAGCACCTTGGCCTGCAGTGCATTGCGTTCCTCGATGTAGTCGGCCAGGCGCTCCATCACCCGCGCCAGATCGCCGGAATCTTCGCCCGCGCCCACCAGGGCACGATAGATCGCAGGAAAGTCGCGCGGCCGCGCCGCCAGCGCCACGGTCAACCGTTGGCCGGCGCGCACATCGGCACGCACCGCAGTGAGTGCCTGCGCAACGTGCGGGCGTTCGGCCTGTTCGATCACCGCGCTCAACGCGCTTTCCAGCGGCAGGCTGGCGGCCAGCAGGCTGGCAAGTTGCCGCGTGGCCCAGGCCAGTTCGCTGGCCGACAGTCTGCGCGTGCCCCAGCCACTGCCGGAATTTCGTGCGGCTGATACCTGTACCGGTGTCAGCCCACGCCCGCGCAGTTGCTGGCGCACGCCGCGCGCGTTGTCGGCGTCCAGCTGCCCCTTCTCGATGCGCCCCTGTGCGTTGGCGGCCTGGTAGTCGAACAGTGCCATGCGCGCCTCAGTCGTCGCCGGTCACGCGCAGGATCTCCTCCAGCGTAGTCACCCCGCTGTCGACCCAGCGCTGCCCGTCCTGGCGCAGGGTGCGCATGCCGGCGCGCCGCGCGGCCTCGCGCAGCGCAGGTTCGCCCTGCCCTTCATGGATCAGTGCCCGCACGCGCTCATCCACCACGAACAGTTCGTGGATACCGGTGCGCCCGCGGTAGCCGCTGTTCGCACAGGCGGGGCAGCCTACGGCCCGCCACACGGTGCGGCCCTCGGCATCCACTTCGGCACGCCGGCACTGCAGGCACAGCCTGCGCACCAGCCGCTGCGCCAGCACGCCACGCAACGATGAGGCCAGCAGGAAAGGTTCCACGCCCATGTCCGCCAGTCGGGTCACCGCCGAAATCGCATCGTTGGTATGCAGCGATGCCAGCACGCCGTGACCGGTCAGCGACGACTGCACCGCGATCTGCGCCGTCTCCAGGTCACGGATCTCGCCGATCATGATGGTGTCCGGATCCTGGCGCAGGATCGCGCGCAATGCCGTGCCGAAGCTCATGCCGATGCGCGCGTTGACCTGGATCTGGCCGATGCCAGCAAAGTCGTACTCCACCGGGTCTTCCACCGTGAGGATGTTGCTGGTGCTGCTGTCGAGCTGCCCCAGTGCCGCATACAGCGATGTGGTCTTGCCACTGCCGGTCGGCCCGGTCACCAGCACGATGCCATGCGGCTGGCGGATCAACCCGGTGAAGGTGGCCAGCGTATCGTCGGCCATGCCGAGGCGTTGCAGCTGCAACCGCCCGGCATCCTTTTCCAGCAGGCGCAGCACCGCCCGTTCGCCGTGCCCGGTGGGCACGGTGGAGACGCGGATATCCAGCGGCCGGCCCCCCACGCGGATCGCAATGCGCCCATCCTGCGGCAGGCGCTTCTCGGCGATATCCAGGTGGGCCATGATCTTGATGCGCGAGACCAGCGCCGCGTGCAACGCACGTCGTGGCTGCACCATGTCACGCAGGGTGCCATCGACGCGGTAGCGCACCACCGAATGCGTTTCGAAAGGTTCGATGTGCAGATCGCTTGCACCGTCACGCGCGGCCTGTGCCAGCAGGGCGTTGATCATGCGGATCACCGGCGCGTCGTCCTGTGCATCCAACAGATCGGTCACCTCGGGCATGTCCTGCATCAGCCGGTCGAGATCGACTTCACTTTCGGCCGCGCCGACCAGTGCAGCGGCATCGCCACCGTCACGATACTGCTCGCCCAACCGCTGCTGCCAGGCCGCCGCATCCAGCACCTGGAACGGCAGCGGCCCGTGCCGGCGGCGCAGTTCGGCCACCGCCCAGGCGGCGGTCTCGGCAGTTCCCAGCAGGACCGGCGCGCCGCCTGCTTCGGCCAGCATCACGCCGTGGCTGCGCACCCAGGCATACGGCAGCGCTGGCGGCGGCGTGGCCATGCTCATGGGCCGATGACCAGTTCCGGGGTGTAGCCCAGCCCGCGCAGCTGCTGCAGCGCCGGGTCGAGCGTGGCCGGGTCGCGTGCTACCCGCACCCGCAGTCGCTGTCCGGTTTCGCCCGGCGTGGTTTCGGCATAGGCCTGCAGGCCAAGCGCGCGCACCTGTGCCACGGCCTGCGTGGCACGCGCTGCATCCAGCCCCTGCGCGAACTGCACCACCTGCACAGTGCCCTCGCTGGCCGGATACAACGCCGCAAGGCTGCCGTTCTGCGGCGGCTGGCCCTGGCCATCGCGTGCATTGCCCTGGCCCAGCACCGACAGGTCCTGCGGCGGCAGCTGCGGTGCCGACAGTGCCGGCAACGCCCAGCTCTGTACCGGCTGTGCAGCGGCCTGGGCGTTGCGCATGTAGTCGTAGCGGTCGCGGGTCAGGCGCTGTCCGGCGGCCGGGTCGCGCACCACGTGCGGGCGCAGGAACACCATCAGGTTGGTCTTGGCCCGCTTGCGCGTATCGCTGCGGAACAGCGCGCCCAGCACCGGGATCTTCCCCAGCCCCGGCACGGCATCGCGGCCATGGCTGACGCTGTCTTCCAGCAGGCCGCCCAGTACCATGATCTGGCCGTCATCAAGCAGCACGCTGGTGTCCAGCGCCCGCTTGTTGGTGATGATGCCGGCGCTGCCCGAGCTCTGCGCGTCGATGCTGCTGACTTCCTGGTAGATGTCCAGCTTCACCGTGCCGCCCTCGGAAATCTGCGGGCGCACCCGCAGCTTCAGGCCCACGTCCTCGCGTTCGATGGTCTGGAACGGGTTGTTGCTGCCACCACCGCCATCGGTCACATAGCGGCCACTGACGAAGGGCACGGTCTGCCCGACCATGATGCTGGCCGCCTCGTTGTCCAGCGTCATCAGGTTCGGCGTGGAGAGGATGTTGGCGCCGCCTTTGCTCTGCAGTGCGTTGGCCAGCGCCTTCATGTTGAGGATCTGGCCCACGCCCGGCAGGTTGATCGTGCCGTCGATCACGCCGATGTTCAGCCCGTCCTTCGGCAGCACGTCGAGCGTGGTGCGCGCGGTGGTGTTCAGCCCACTACCACCGGTGGTGCCGCCGAAATGGGTGCCACCGAAGGTGCGGCCGTTGCCCAGCATCCATTGCACGCCCAGCTCGGCGGCGTCGGTCTGGTTGACCTCCACGATCAGGCTCTCCACCAGCACCTGCGCCCGACGCTGGTCCAGCTGGTCGATCACCCGCCGCAGGTTGCGGTACACCGGCTCCGGGGCAGAGATCAGCAAGGTGTTGGTGGCGATGTCGGCCTGCACCGAAATGCCGTTCTGGCTGAAGCCGGTGCTGCCGGCATCGGTCGGTTCGCGACGGCCGGGATCAAGCCGCGGCGATTCCAGCGCATTCCCTTTGTTCTTGCCCTGTGCAGGCTGCGCCGGCGGGCTGGCATTGCGGCTGTTCTCGCCCGGCAATGCAGTGATGCCGTCGCTGCTGCCCATTGCCGGCGCATCGCTCTGCCCTGCCACCACGCCCCGCAGCACCCCGGCCAGCTGGGTGGCCTGGGCGTTGCGCAGGTACACCACATGCAGGTTGCCGGACTCGTCCTGGGCCTTGTCCAGCTTCTCCACCAGCTGCCGCGCCAGGCGCGTGCGGCCCGGGCTGCTGGAACGCAGCAGCACGCTGTTGCTGCGCGGGTCGGCCATCACCACCACCTTCTGCGCCGGCTCCGCGCCCTGCGCATCCAGCAGCGGTGCGACCATCGCCGCCACGTCCACGGCAATGCCCTGCTGCAGCTTCACCACGTCGATGTCCATGCCGGCCGGTGTATCCACGCTGGCGATGACCCGCGCGATGCGCTCCAGGTTGTCGGCGTAGTCGGTGATGACCAGCGTGTTGTTACCGGGGTTCGCGGTGATCGGATTGTCCGCGGTGATCATCGGCCGCAGCACCGCCACCAGCGCCGCGGCACTCTCGTAGCGCAGGGAAAACGTGCGCGTGGCTATTTCGCCGCCCGCGCCACCGGCACCAACGCGGCCGCCCAGCAGCTTGGCATCGGCCTGCGGCACCACCCGGCTGACACCCCCGCTTTCAACCACGGCAAAACCGCGCATGCGCAATGCACCCAGCAGCAGCTGGTAAGCCTGCACACGGCTGACCGGCCCATCGGAGACCACGGTCATCTTGCCGCTCACCCGGGGGTCGACCAGGAACTGGCGGCCGGTGAAGCGTGCCGCCATGCGCAGCACCCCACCGATATCGGTGTCCACCAGGTTCAGCTGCACCGGTTCGCCATTGGCGTCCTGCGCCTGCACCGGCGCCGGAAGATGGGCCAGGCCCACCACCAGTGCCAATGCCGCGCTGCAGCCCAGGCTGCGCATCGCCTTCATGGATGGCCACCGCCATGGGCGACCATCACGATGTTTCCGGAAATCCGTGCCGCCGGCATGTTCGCGTCCCCTGTTCGTTGCAGTTGCAGTTGCTGCAGTTCGATGGCCGGGTCGGCCAGCAAGGGCAGCAGCCAGTTCCAGAGCGCATCGGCGGGCACACTGCGCACCTGCAGGTGCCAGCGCCCGTCGCGCGTTTCGATATGCAGGCTGCCCGCCAGGCCGGCAGCGGTGATCTGTTGGCGCAGGCCTGCAAGTGTCGGCCGCCGGGCTTGCGCCTGCTGCTGTTCACGGGCGCGCAGCAGCGGTGCAAGTGCAGCCGCCTGCGCCTGCAGCCGTGGAAGCTCAGCCTGCCAATGGCTGCGCTGCTTAAGCAGCGGCTGCAGCCAGACCAGCCACAGTACAGCCGCCATTACCGCTGCAGACATCAACAGCAGCATCGCGCGCTCGCGCGCCGCCAGCCGCTGCCAACGCTGCGACAGTCCGCGCACGAAGCCCGCCGGCCGTAGTTCCGATGCGGTCACGGAGCAGTCCCGCGGCTGATCCGCAAGCGGCCACCGGCTTCGTGCGCAAGCTGCAGCCCTTGTGCCTGCATCGCCTGCTGCCAGCGCTCCAGCCGTTGCGCGTCCTCGGCCAACACCTGCGCGTCAGCGTCCAGTTCCAAGTCCATCTGGCCCGGTTGATAGCGCAGGCTGCGAACCTGGCCAGCCAACTCGGGGATGGCCTGCAGCACGCCGGCAACCTGCTGCTGCACGGCAGGAAGTGCCCGTGGCGCTGCCGGCGCCGCCAGTGCCCGCCGTGCCTGCACCACCGGATCGACCACATCGTCGATCTCGGGGAAGTGCGTGCTGAGCTGCCGGGCCATGTCATGCTGTAGGGCTTCACCCTCGCTGTGCCAGCGCGACACCTGCAGTTGCAGGCCCAGTGCAGCCAGCACCGCCGCCGCCAGCGCAAGACCGATGGCCAGGCGTGGCGCACCTGCGCCCGAGGCCGGCAACGGCAGTGACCAGCCAGGCAGCGGACCGCTGCACTGCACCGCCTGCGTCAGCACGCTGGCCGGCAGACGCTCGGCCCAAGCGGGCGGCACGGCATCGATCCACTGCACTGCCTGCACCCCGGCCTGCTGCAAGCGCACGGCCAGCACCTGCATCACCGAGGCCAGGTCACGCCCACCGCACCACTGCACGAAGCCACGATCACGGCCACAGCGGACCAGTACCTGCTCACCACACAGCTGCAGGGTGGCCTGGCCGACCGCCCACGGCAGCAGCAAGGGCGTTGGGTGCAGCGCCTGCAACTGCAGCCCGCACTCCTGCAGCTGCTGCTGTACGCGCGCAATCGCCTGCAGGCCAAGCCACGCCACCGCCACCGTGCCATCGGCCGCCTGGGTGCCATGGCCCAGCGCCACCTCCTGCAGATCATCCAGCAGCATCGCTTCCACTTCACCCTGCAGGGCCGCCTGCAGGCGTCGCCCGGGCAGCGGCGGCAGCTGCAGCTCAAGCAGGATCAGGTCCTGCGGGTCAAGGCTCGCATGCACCCTCGCCTGCGGAAAGCGCTGGCCCAGCGTCGACAGAGGGTCGCTGCCCGTGGCCAGCACGCGGTCCTTGTGCAGCTGCGCCCACTCAACCGCGCTGTCCCCATCCAATCGTTCCAGCGCCGGCAGGCGCACTCTCAGCTGCAGGCTCATGCACCGATCCTTGTCCATACCCGTTGCACACGCACGCTGTCGTCGCGGAACTCGCGCCAGATCAACGCGCGGAAATCCACCGATGCGCCGTCTGCCTGTACCTGGCCTACCGCCAGGAACCACTCGCTGTGGATACCCAGCGGCATCAGCGCCATCTGTTCGTTGCTCAGCTGCAGCCGGTTGGCGATGTCACCGCGGTTGAGCAGCCAGTGGCCACGATCACGCTCGCCCAGCAGCGCCTGCAGGCGCCCGGCTTCCACCCCGGGTGCAACCGCCTGCAGTACGGCGATATCACCTGTATTGGCGTTGACCAGGGTCTGCGCTGGCAGCACCACCGTACGCCGCGCCAGTGCCTGTATCGCCACCGGATCAGCGCCTGCCAGCACCTGTTCAATCAGCGACTCACGCGGCAACGGTGCCCGCGCCTGCCGATCGCCATCGCGCAGGCGCGACTGGACCTGCGTTGCGGCGCTGGCACAGGCCGCGCGGGGCAGCCCCTGCCCCACACACAGCGAAGTGAACGCACGCAGTGCCTCTGCGGCAGGCTGGCCGTCAGCCAGCAGCGTGCGCAGGTTGAACCTCGACTGCGCGTCCACCAGCTGCAGGTGCACCGGCAGTGGCGCCTGCAGCTGCACCGGCCGCGCCCAGCGCCCGTTGCCAACGGTAGTCAACTGCTCGCGCGCGTCCTCACGCAACTGCTGCGCCGCGCGTTCCAGCGTGACGTCCACCGCCATGCGTACCTGCATGCGCAGCTGGTCGCTGCGTACCGCACGCAGCTGTGCGGCCTGCCGGGTCAGCAGCGCAGTGGCGATCACCGCCACCAGTGCCACCACCAGCATCGCCACGATCACCGCCATGCCCTGCTGGCGGGCAAACGCACCTGGAATGTTCCGGCGTGCCATTGTCCGGCCTCACAACTGCCAGGAACCGATGTCCGCGTTGCCGGCCTCACCGCCGGGCTTGCTGTCGGCCCCCAGCGAGAACACGTCGATATCGCCGTGCGTGCCGGGGTTCTGGTACTGGTAGGGGTGCCCCCACGGGTCATCCGGCAGGCGGTCGAGGTACGGCGTGACCGGCATCGCGCCGCTGCCCTGCGGCGGTTTCAGCAGCGCCTGCAGCCCCTGCCCGGCACTGGGGTAACGCCCATTGTCCAGCCGGTACAGCTTCATGGCCTGCATCAGTGCGGCGATGTCCTGGCGTGCCGCCACCACGCGGGCCTGGTCGGGGCGATCCATCAACCGGGGCACGATCAGTGCAGCCAGAATGCCGATGATGACCACCACCACCATGATCTCGATCAGGCTGAAGCCCTGCTGCCGAGCCCTGCGACCACCCATCTGCATTGCCATTGTTCCGCCCTCATCATCCTGGAAGAGACCGCCGCCCCATGGTCAGCGGCGCATGTGTCAGTACGATAAACATCCTGCGGAAATCGGCCGTTCCTGCAGCCGATCACCCACACCGCGCGCGTTCCCCACGCAGGCAGCGTCCAGCAGCGACGACGGAACGCGCGCAAGCGTTTCCTCCACGCAGCGCTGCAGCAGTGGCGCGGCACACGCCTGCAGCAGGCGCATGCACTGCAGGGGCGACCAGGCCATGCCATGATCGAAGCCGATGAATTGCCGGTACACCTGGTGATAGCGAAGATCGTCGTGCAGGCGCTGCACGCTGCCAGGGGCGCACAGCGCGATCAGCAGCACCGCACGCTGCACCATGCGCACCTCCGCGCTCTCCTGCGCAAGCGTGGCCAAGGCCCCTTCAGGCCACGGCTGCAGGCATGCGTCCAGCGCCTGCCGCAGCAGCATCAACGGATGGCCGCTGACATCCAGCGCTGACCACCTTGCCGCATCGGCCCAGGCATCGCTGGACAGCATCCACACCCACGGCTGCCCATAGCGCTGCACATTCACTGGGGCGTGCCGCGCCTGCTCCAGCGACTGGCTCAGGTGGCGGTCCAGCTCCAGCATGCTGATCCTGCGACTGTCGTTCATCGGCGTCGCCTGCGCTCCGCGACGCGGGAGCGTCGTACTCTGCAGAAGACGTCAGCAAGGCAGCCGAAGCGACAGCACGAATGCGATGTTGAGCAGTGCGTGGCAGCATCGCGGGAATGTCACCGCAACGTCATCCTCCTGCAGGCATGCAGGTCCAGGCGCGGCGCCTCTCCGCCACTCCGCCGGGCCAGCACGGCAACGTCGCTGCGCTGCGCGAATGCCGCCAGCGCGTGCATCGCGTCCGCGTCATCCAGCAGCGCCGCCGTCGTCGCCTGCAGCAGTGGCAGCTGCCATCCCTCCATCTGTGCATCGCTCGCGGCCACGAACCAGTGCCACAACCGGTGGTAGCGCACGTGATCGTGAAGTGCCGCCAGACCCTCGATGCCGTGCATGGCCATCAGCAACAAGGCACGTGCCAGTGCAGCGGCAGGCAGCATTCCCGATTCCGAAAGTGGCAGCACCTGCCGCTGCAACCGCAGCAGCATCGCCAACGGATGGTCCTGTGGCTCGAACTCCAGCAGCACCGCCTGCTGCCGCCACTGCGGGTCGGACACCACGCATACCCACGGCGCGCCATAGCGGTGCACCATCAGCGGCCGCCGCTGGGTGGTTTCCAGCAGCGCCGACAGATTGCGGCGCAGATCCAACACACCGATGGTCTCGTTGCGCATCCTTGGCCTCTCCATGCATGCAGCGGGCGTGCGCGTCGCGCGCAGCCAGGGTCTTACCCCAAGACGGCAATTCCACCGGGAAAGCGACGCAGGCCGAGTGACAGCGTCTGCCCGAGCTGCTCCAGTGCGGCATCCGGATCATCAATGCGGAAGCGACCACTGACCGGCGCCCGCGCCAATGCGGATTCGCCCAGCAGCACCTTGCCGCGCCGGTAGCGGTTGATCTCGGCCACCACCTCACGCAGTGGCGCGCGGCGGAACACCAGCATGCCTTCGGTCCACGCGCTGACTTCGGCCGCCACGGCTTCGGCCACCACGCCACTGAGGCGCTCGTCATACACCGTCTGCTGGCCGGCCTGCAGCTGCAGGCGACCTTGCGGATGCTCGATGCGCACGCTGCCGCGCAGGCAGGTCACGCGCACCTGTCCATCGGTATTGCGCACATCCAGGCGTGCTGCGCCCTCGTCGGCCACCAGGCAACCCGGCCCGGCGAACAGCGCCAGGCGCGCTCCCGCAGCGGCCTCGATCGCCGCCTGTCCCTGCACCAGCTCGAAGCCTTCACCCTGGGCATCACTGCGCCGGCGCAGGCTGCTCTGCGTATCCAGTTCGATCTTCAGGTGCGGCGTCGGCGCAATCTGCAGCCGCTCGCCGGTACCGGTATGGAAATCGGCGGTCATCGCCGTCACCGAAGGCCACAGGCCCAGTGGCGGGTGCAGCGCAGCCACCACGGCCAGGCTCGCAGGTGCCGCCACGGCCGCACCCAGGAATGCGCGCCGGCTCCAGCGTTGTGCCGGGGTTGCAGGCTGCGGCTGGCGCGCAGCGGCAGGCAGCTGCTCACCGGCCAGGCGTACCTGTTCCCATTGCCGTTTCGCGCGCGCAAAGGCGTGCCGATGGCCGGGATCGGCCTCGCACCATTGGCGGAATTTCCTGGCATCGGCCGCAGTGGCTTCGCCCGAGGTCAACCGTACCACCCACGCGTGGGCCTGGCGCTCCACGGCGTCGAGCGGGCGGTGCGGTTGGTCGTCAGCGTCCATGAGGGCTCTTGCCGTCCCCGCACGCTGCGGGGTTCTGCTCGGCGTCAAAGTGTAGACGGATGCCGTGCCTCAGAACCGCACCTGCCGTCCCTGCCCGCTGCGTTCGGCCAGGTAATCCTGTGCGGCTTTCAGCTCACGCTGCACCAGCCGCAACGACACGCCCAGGTGCTCGGCCACATCGCGCTGCTGCAGACCGTCCACGCGGATCGCCAGCAGTATCCGGCGGCGGCGCTCGGGCATCCGCTGCAGCAGCCCGACCATGTCTTCCAGCGCCATCTCCTGCTCGGCCGCCTGTGCCGGCCCCGGGCCGGGATCGGCCATGTCCATCAACGTATCCACTTCTTCCAGGCTCAGCAGGCGATGGTCGGCGCGCTGGCGGTCGATCACGGTGTTCATCGCCATGCGCAGCAGGTACGCCGCGGGGTTCTGTACCGGGTCCAGGCGATCGCGGCGCGTGCTCAGGCGCATCCAGGTGTCCTGCAGCGCGTCGCCGGCCAGCTCTTCCGAGCCCAGCTTGCGCACCAGGCGGCGCTTCAGTTCGTCGTACGCGCCCAGCAGATGGTCCATCAGGTCTACCGCCCCAGCCGTGCTGTTGCTCATGTTCGATTCCTTGACGTCATGGTTGGGGCGGGCGCCGGCCACAGTCGTGGCCCGCGCTGGAAGGACGAATCTGCAGGGTCACCGGCTGCGGCAGCGCGGCAGCATCGGTGTCCAGCCGCAGCGCCTGCATCGCCTGCAGAAGACGCGCATCGCGGCGGGGGCTGCCGCTGCCGGCAAGCAGTTCGGGTTCCTGCACCTGGCCGTCGTTGGCAATGCGGAAGCGCAGCGTCGCCGCATAGGCGCCCGGTGCAAGGTCAGGGTCGCCACAGAACGCAGTGCGCAGCCGCTGCTGCAGGTCGCCGAAGCGGCGACGCTGCCCGAGGTCGTTGGCCACACCGGTCGCAGAGGCCTCGGCAGCGGCGCGTGCGGCGCGGCGCAGGACCACGCGCTGCGCGCCGATCAGCTCGGCCTCGACACCCGTATCCTGCAGCACCACCTGCAGCGCCTGCAGTGGCGGCAGGCTGGCTTGCAGCGGATGGCTGCTGCGGCCCGTGCCGAGGTCGCCGGGATACATCACCGACCAGCCGCTGACGACGCTGAAGCGCTCGACCGCCTGTTCCAGCGGCTGCGCGGGAATGTCATAGGCGCGGATGTCGTCCTGTGCGGCGGCAGCGAAGGCGAACAGCAACCCGGCGGCGGCCGCCACCCTCCAACGTCTGATCGCATGCTGTCCATTCAGCCCCCTGACGTAGAACACATGACCCTCGGCAGCGACATCAGCTGCAGCGGCGAAGCGCGGTGCGACCAGGCGGGTCGACCTGCGCACGGCCGGCAAGCGGGTCAAACCGTAGCGGCGTCACGTGTCATTGCGATGACGGCGGCGCGCAGGGGACGCGCCGGGCCGTTCAGACCGGCAGTTCAGTGGTCTGTTTGATCCGCTGCATGGGGATTTCGGTCTTGGTGTTCTGCACCCCGGCGATCCGGTTGAGGTGCTGTATCTGGAACTGCCGGTACGCATCAAGGTCGGCCACCGCCACCCGCAGCAGGAAGTCGCAGTCGCCCGCCATCAGATGGCATTCAAGCACTTCCGGGAAGGACTTGATGCTGTTGATGAAGTGGTTGGTGGTGTCTTCGTCCTGGCCACGCAGCCACACGCGGACGAACACCGTGAACCCACGCCCGATCCTCGCCGCGTTGAGCAGGGCCACGTAGCGATCGATGTAGCCGCCCTCTTCCAGCAGGCGGACCCGGCGCAGGCAGGCGGACGGCGACAGCCCCACCTGTCGCGAAAGCTCCAGGTTCTGCAGGCGGCCATCGCGCTGCAGGGCGTCGAGGATGCGGCGATCCAGGTTGTCGAGCTGGTACTGCATGAAATTTCACCCATCAGGCTGATGGCCACATGATATTCCACATTCCGTCGACTCAATGGCATCAACGCAACCCGATTTCGTGATCGGACCGTTAGCATGGGCCACCCCCACCCGTTGTTGATCCATGGACGCCCGAACCACCCTGCCCCTGCCTGATCCCGCGTGCGACACCGCACCGCGCGCCGAATTCCTGCGCGGCCTGCGCGCCGCCTTGCCGGTGATGATCGGCTTCATTCCTTTCGCCCTGGTGCTCGGTGCCCAGGCCGCCCAGAAGGGCCTGTCGGCGCTGGAAGTGCCGCTGATGACCGGCCTCAACTTTGCCGGTGGCTCTGAATTCGCCGCGGTCGAACTGTGGACTTCGCCGCCACACATCGCGCTGATCGTAGCGATCACCGCACTGGTCAACAGCCGCCACCTGTTGATGGGCGCCAGCCTGGCGCCGCTGCTGCAGCACCTGCCGCGCCGTCGCGTGCTGCCGGCGCTGTTCTTCATGTGCGATGAAAGCTGGGCACTGGGCGTGGCCGATGCGCGCCGTCGGGCACTGGGCTTCAGCCTGTCCTACTACCTCGGCGTGTCGGCCGGCCTGTACACCGTGTGGGTGCTGTGCACCGCGCTGGGCGCGATCGTCGGCCCACTGCTCGGTGACATCCACGCCTATGGCTTCGACATGGCCTTCCCCGCCGTGTTCCTGGTGTTGCTGCGTGGCATGTGGCAAGGCATGCGCGCCGCCCGGCCATGGCTGGTCAGCCTGGTGGTGGCAGCGGGCACCTACCTGCTGGTGCCCGGCGCCTGGTACGTCGCCAGCGGCGCGCTGGCCGGTCTGGCCGCTGCGTGGCTGCTGGCCGAGGACGCCGCATGATCTTCAACGGACTGATCCACTGGACCTCGGTGCTGACCATCATCCTGATGGCCGCCGCCACCTATCTCACCCGCATCATCGGTTTCCTCGCGCTGCGCAACCGCACCCTGGGCAAGCGCGCGGTGACGGTGATGGAAGCCGCCCCGGGCTGCGTGCTGATCTCGGTGATCGCCCCGGACTTCGTGGCCGACAAGCCGGCCGACCTGGCTGCACTGGCGATCACGTTGCTTGCGGCCACGCGGCTGTCGATGCTGCCGACGGTGCTGATCGGCGTGGTATCGGCGGGTGTACTGCGGTATGTGATGGGGTGAGCGCCCACTAGCGCCGCCCCTCCCTGCGACAGCCGGTCGCAGCCCCCTCCGGGCACACGCTTGACCTATATCAATCCGCGCCATGCCACGGGCGCGTATCTCTATGCAGGAACCCAATACGCCGGCGTCACCGGCATCCAAAGGACCTGCGATGAGCTACACCCCCGACAACGCCCAGCTGCTCAACGCCATGCAGAACGTGATGGTGATCTCCACCACCGACCTGCAGGGCAACATCACCTATGCCAACGACCTGTTCTGCACGCTCACCGGGTTCGCGCGCGAGGAACTGATCGGCCAGCCGCACAGCATCGTCCGCCATCCGGACGTACCCAAGGCCGTCTACAAGGACATGTGGGACACCATCAAGGCCGGCAAGACCTGGACCGGCATCGTGCCCAACCTTGGCAAGGGCGGCGTGCTCTACGTGGTCGACACCACCGTGCAGCCACTGTTCGACGCCGATGGCAACATCACCTCGTACATCAGCATCCGCCGCGTGGTGAACGACCTGATGCAGAACTACGACCTGGTCGAGTTCAGCAAGGAAACGTTCGACGACTTCTACGAGGCTGCGTGAACGCCATCCCCACACGCAGGCCCATCAGCCGGCTGCTGGTGGGTTTCGCCTCCGAGTCGGGCAACGCCCGCGCCCTGGCCCAACGCCTGGGTGCGGACCCGGAACTGCAGCCGCATGGACCGCAGGTCCTGCCGTTCAATGACATCGATGTGGCCGGCCTCGGCCACGGCGATGTGCTGCTGGCCATCTCCAGCTCGTTCGGCGACGGCGAGCCACCGGCCAATGGCGAGCGCTTCTTCGAGTCGCTGCGACAGGCGCCCGCCCTGCCCGGACTGCGCTACGCGGTGTTCGGCTTGGGGGATACCGGCTACCCCAGCTTCTGCGGTTTCACCAAGGCGCTGGATGCAGCGTTGAGTGATCGTCAGGCGCAGCCACTACTGCACCGTGTCGACGCCGACCTCGGCTACGAACAGTTCTTCCAGCAGTGGCAGCCGGTGCTGGGCCAGGTACTGGACGGTGATGCGACCGCCGGCCAGGATCTGCGCCTGCAGGTGACGGCTTACGGCGAAGACAACGCGTTCGCCGCCGGCATTGTCGAACGGCGCCGACTGAATCACAGCACCCCCGCCGCCTGGCACCTGCAGCTGGACATCGCGGGCAGCGGCATGGCCTACCGGGCCGGCGACACCCTGCATCTGGTTGCAGAAAACGATCCTGCGCTGCTGCAGGCCCTGGCAAGCTGGTATGGCGATTCCAGCGCCGTCGACGCGCTGCGCGACCGCGAACTGCGCCTGCTCAGCAAGGGCGTACTGCGCGAACTGGCCAGGCTGGGGGGTAGCGACGTACTGAAAAGCCTGCTGAAGATCAGCCAGAAACGCGAACTGGACGCCTACCTGCATGGCCTGGACCTGCTGGACGTGCTGCAGGACCACGCCACCCCGCAGTCGGTTCCGCTGGCGCGGCTGCGCGAGCTGCTCTCACCCTGCCTGCCGCGCGCCTACTCGATTGCCTCGCATCCGCGCGACGATCAGCTGAGCCTGTGCGTGCGCGAAGTGCGCTACACCCTGCGTGGCCGCGAACGCTTCGGCACCGCCACCGGCAGCCTGCTGCACGGCGGCGACACGGCGCGCGTGTACTGCCGCTCCAATCCGGGCTTCCACCTGCCCGAAGGCGGCAACGCACCTCTGCTGCTGGTGGGCACCGGTACCGGCATCGCGCCGCTGATGGGCCTGATGCAGGAACTGCAGGCCACCGGCGATGCGCGGGAGGTCCATCTGGTGTTTGGCGAGAAGCACCGCGAGCATGACTTCCTGTACCGCGAGCAGTTGCAGGACTGGCAGGCGCGTGGCGTACTGGCCAGCCTGCACACGGCGTTCTCGCGCGATGCTGCGCAGAAGGTCTATGTGCAGCATGTGCTGAAGCAGCAGGCCACACAGATGCGGGATGTGCTGGCCCGTGGCGGCCACATCTACCTGTGTGGCAACAAGAGCCATCTGGAAGGTGCGATGCGCGAAGCCATCGACGCGATCGGCGGCGAAGGCCATTGGGATGCCCTGCGCGGTGAGGGCCGCACCCACTGCGAGCTGTATTGAACCGTCCTTCCGGTAGAGCCGGCCGCTGGCCGGCTGCTGTTGGCGCTATGAAGCTGCCGGCCAGCGGCCGGCACCACCCGCGTGGATGCACAGCGCGCCAGGATATGGCTCGCCAAGACCGCCGCGTATCAACCATCGACGACGCGCCCGTCCACCACCCGCGCTACCTGCTGGCCGAACACCGCCACATCCTGATTTGAACCGTCCCTCGGGTAGAGCCGGCCGCTGGCCGGCTGCTCTTCGCACTACGACGCTGCCGGCCAGCGGCCGGCACTACCCGCGTGGATACACGGCGCGCCAGGATATGGCCCGGCACGACCGCCGCGTATCAACCATCGACGACGCGCCCGTCCACCACGCGCGCCACCTGCTGGCCGAACACCGCCACATCCTGATTTGAACCGTCCCTCGGGTAGAGCCGGCCGCTGGCCGGCTGCTGTTGGCGCTACGACGCTGCAGGCCAGCGGCCGGCACTACCCGCGTGGATACACGGCGCGCCAGGATATGGCCCGGCACAAACGCCGCGCGTCATCCGCCGACGATGCGCCCGTCCACCACCCGCGCTACCTGCTGGCCGAACACCGCCACATCCTGATTTGAACCGTCCTTCGGGTAGAGCCGGCCGCTGGCCGGCTGCTCTTCGCACTACGACGCTGCCGGCCAGCGGCCGACACTACCCGCGTGGATACACGGCGCGCCAGGATATGGCCTGGCATGACCGCCGCGCGTCATCCACCGACGATGCGCCCGTCCACCACACGCGCCACCTGCTGGCCGAACACCGCCACATCCTGCGGGTCGTGGCTGATCAGCAGCAGTGGAATACCGGTTTCATCCAGTACGGTTTCCAGCTCCTGGCGCAGGTGCTGGCGCAGGTCGTGGTCGAGCGCTGCGAACGGTTCGTCCAGCAGCAACGCCTGTGGCCGGGTCACCAGTGCACGCGCCAACGCCGTGCGCTGGCGCTGTCCGCCGGATACCTGTGACGGCAGCAGATCCGCCACATGCTCGATCCGGAATGCCTGCAGCCACTGCTCCACTGCCTCGATACGGGTGACGCGCGGTGGATTCAACCAGCCCCGCTGCAGCCCGAACGCCACGTTCTGGCGCACGCTCAGGTGCGGAAACAGCGCGTAGTCCTGGAACACATATCCCAGGCGACGACGCTGCGGTGGCAGATCGACCCCCGCTCCCGCATCGAACAGTGTCTGCCCGTGCAGGCGCACATGACCATGCTCCGGGCGCAGCAGGCCGGCCACCGCTTTCAGCGTCAGGCTCTTGCCGGCACCGGAAGGCCCGAACAGCACCACCTGCCGCTGCGTGCACTGCAGTGCAACGTCCAGCTCGAACGTCTGGCCGGACGCCTGCAATCGCCGCTGCACCTGCAGGTCAAGCCACATCGCGCAGCTCCCGACGGCGCCCACCCACCAGCCGCGCGGCCAGCAGCAGGATCACGATGCACACCACCGACGTCAGGATCACCAGCGCATTGGCCTTGCCATCCTGCCCCGCCTGCACCGCTTCATAGATGGCGATCGACAAGGTCTGCGTGCGGCCCGGAATGCTGCCGGCCACCATCAGCGTGGCGCCGAACTCACCCATCGCCCGTGCGAACGCCAGCAGCAGGCCCGCCAGAATCCCGCGCCATGCCAGCGGCAGGGTGATGCGGAAGAACACCGCCGCTTCGGACACACCCAGCGTGCGCGCGGCCTGCTCCAACTGGCCATCCACTTCCTCGAATGCAGCGCGTGCCGGTTTGAACACCAGCGGAAACGACGCCACCGCAGCAGCGATCACCGCCGCCTGCCAGGTAAACACCAGGTTGATGCCGAACCACGACTGCAACCAGGCGCCGATCGGGCCATTGCGCCCGATCAGCACCAGCAGGTAATAGCCCAGCACCGTCGGCGGCAGCACCATCGGCAGGGTCAGTATCGAATCCAGCAGCTCCCGACCCGGAAAGCGCCGCCGCGCCAGCAGCGCGCCGAGTGCCACGCCGGCAACAAGATTGATCGCCGTGGCCCAGCCGGCCACCTTCAACGACAATCCCAGTGCGCTCCAGTCCAGGTCCATCCGTCAGGGCTTGCCGAACCCGTGCTTGTGCAGGATCGCCTGGCCCTGCGCCGAGCGCACGAACGCCGCGAAGCGCCTGGCTTCCACCGGCTGCGTGCTGGCCTGCACCACCGCCAGCGGATAGGCGATGCGTCCGGCAACCGGAACCTCGAACGCGCGCCGCACGCGATCAGGCATTGCCTGCGCGTCGGTGGCGTAGACAAACCCCGCATCCACCTCGCCCCGCGCAACGTAATCCAGCGACTGCCGCACGTTCTGCGTACTGATCACCTTGCCCTGCATGGCCGGCCACAGCTTGGCGGCCTGCAACGCCCCCTGCGCGTAGCGGCCCACCGGTACGCTGTCCGGGTTGCCCAGTGCGATGCGCTGCACGCCGGCACCCGCCAGATCGGCCAGTGCGCGCGGCGGCGCCTTCGCCTGCGGTGGCACGACCACCCACAACGCGTTCACCGCGAAGACCTCGCGCGTACCGGCCGCCAGCAGCTTCTGCTGCGCAGCCTGGTCCATCGTTGCTTCATCGGCCGAAGCGAACACATCCACCGGCGCGCCGCGCGCGATCTGCTGCAGCAGTACGCCGGAAGCGGCAAAGTTGAAATCGACCCTGCTGCCCGGGTTCGCCTTCTCATAGGCTGCGCCCAGCTCGCGGAAGCTTTCGGTAAGGCTCGATGCCGCCGACACGGTGAGGTTGCCAGCCCACGCAGGCAGCGTAGCCAGCAGGCCCAGAAACACCATTGCCCATCGCTTCATCGTCGACTCCCTGGCCGTATTCAGTCCGCTTCGGAATCCCTGGCCACGGCCAGCGCCGCCAGCCGGTCAGGTTGCAGCAGCAGCATCTCACGTTGGTTGACTGCAATCACACCCTCATCGCTCAGCCGCCGCAGCACCCGGCTTACCGTCTCCGGCGCCATCCGCAGATAGTTGGCGATCTCGGTGCGGGCCATGGTCAGGTTGAAGCGGGTCGCGGAAAAACCACGCCGCGCGTAACGCGCCGACATATCCAGCAGGAACGCTGCCATCCGCTCCTCGGTGCGGTGGTTGGCCGCCAGCGTGGCGACCTTGCCGATCTCCGCACTGAGCAGGCTGAACAGCTTGGCCTGCAGCCCCGGCATGCGGGTGGCCAGCAGGCTCAGCTTGGGGAACGAAATGCGGCACAGGTGCACCGTATCCAGTGCCACCGCATTGCAGGGGAAGCGCGAACCGTGAATCGCGTTGAGCCCGATCACCTCGCCCGGCAGAGCAAAACCCAGCACCTGCTCGTTGCCCTGGCTGTCGTCGACGAAGGTCTTGACCATGCCTGCGCGCACAGCGGCGATGGAATCGAAGGCCTCACCCGCACGGAAGATGTATTCCCCCGCATGGAACGGCCCCACGTGGTCTACCAGCACATGCAGTTCGCCCAGCGCCGTCTTGTCATAGCCCTGCGACATGCAAGCATCGGAGAAGGCACAAGTGCTGCAGAAATGCAGCGCGTCGCCATCATCGGCGGCGGCAGGATTCGGCGTGGCCCGGCCGGGGCGCGGCTGAGGGGACGGAATCGAAGACATCACGGCAACGCTCGAACGGAAGCCTCCATCATACGGCACGGCCCCATCGCCTTCCGTGCACTGCACGGGTCACGCCGCAGGTGACGTGCCGCGCCGGCCTGCGCCGCGCTGGCGCACGCTGTCGCGCACATCCACATCGAACTGCAGCTGCAGCGTGGTGCCGTCATCCAGGTACAGCGCAAACGACAGGCCATCACGGCACGGCAGGCGCCCGGCAAGGTCCTCCACCGAACCGCGTGGCAGTACCAGGCGGCAATCGGTGCCGCTGTCGAGCAGCACCGCGCTTTCGCCGCCGTGCAACGAAACGGCCGTGCCCCAACCGCCGCTGCCACCGAACCGGGTCAGGTTCTCCACCGTTTCACCGGCCAGCAGCCGGGCCAGTTCGGCCTCGTCCAGGCGCAGCCGCATGGTCTGTTCCTGCAACTGCACCTTCATGAGGCAACGTCCTCCCATTGGGTGGGGGTATTGCAGTTGACCAGGGCGCCTTCATCGGCATGGGCCAGGCGCAGGGTCTGCGCGTCCAGCCGGTGTTGCAGGGCCTGCAGGGAGCGCGGGCCGAGGGGATCGTGGATCATGTTTTCGAGGATCGTGCGGCTTTCATTGCCTACATTAAACAGCATCGGAAGCGGATGCCCGTCAAAGATCGTGCAAGCGCCGCTGTGCCGGTCACGCAGCTGCTGCAACAGCTCCGGGGTCAACCGGGGTGTATCCACCGGCACCACCCAGGCAGGGCCATCGGGCATCTGCATCGCCACGCTGTACAGGCCACCCAGTGGCCCGCAGCGCGTGATCTGGTCCGGCACGCCGCCGAACGCCGGATAGCGTCCGCTCACCCAGACCCGGTCTGCCCCGGCCAGCCGCAAGGTGCCGCGCATGTGCTCCAGCAGGGTGCGCCCCTGCCAGGGCAGCATCGCCTTGTCGCGGCCCATCCGGCTGGACAGGCCACCGGCCAGCACGATGCCGGCGATGGGCGTTTTCACGCGGGAAACCCGACCACGCTATACGTGGCCGCTCCTGTCGGGCGCGAGGGGAAGGCTCCATCCACGCATGGAGCAACCGTGCAGGTACGCCTCAGTAGAGCCACGCCATGCGTAGCTGCTTCTGCCAAGCGCGAGGGGAAGGCTCCATCCACGCATGGAGCAACCCTGCAGGTACGCCTCAGTAGAGCCACGCCATGCGTGGCTGCTTCTGCCAAGCGCGAGGGGAAGGCGCCATCCACGCATGGCGTGGATCTACTGGCGTCACAGGTGATCATGCGCCGGTTCACCATCTGCGTGGCACAGCGTGCAGCCTTCGCTCCACTCGCTGTCGCCGTCCTCGTAATGTTCCTGCTTCCAGATCGGGCACTGGTGTTTCACCGCCTCGATCAACTGCCGGCACGCGCGGAACGCTTCATCACGGTGCGGGCTGCCCGCAGCCACCACCACCGCAACATCGCCAATGCCCAAGCGGCCCTTGGCATGCGCCACATACAGCTTCAGCTTCGGCCCGAACGTCGCTTCGATCTCCGCCGCAAAGCGCTGGATCTCATTCAGCACCAGCGGTTCGAACAGGTCATAGGTGATGCCGGTCACCGGCCGCCCCACATTGAAGTCGCGCACCTTGCCGATGAACACATCGATGCCGCCGAATGCCGGGTCGGACACCGCCGCGATGCCTTCGGCCGGGTCGATGGCGTGCTGCGCACGGTCCACCACCTTTGCCGTCACGTTGCTGCTCATGGCTCAGCCCCCGCTCACCGGCGGCAGGATCGCCACCTTGCCATCGGCTGGCAGCGCCTCGTGGTCACGCAGCACGCGCTGCTGGTCGGCAAAGGCAGAATAGTCCAGCAACCCGGCGCGGAAACCGGGAAAGCGCACCGGCAACAGCTCACGCAGCGCCTGGCGCAGATCGGCCACCGTGCCACCGGCCACCTCCAGCGCGATCTCGCGGCTGGCATCCAGATCGGAAAACGCACCGAACAACTGCAGATTCACCTGCTTCATCATGACTCCTGGGTTGCCAGCTGCAGCGGGTCCTGGTGGCCCCAGCCCTGCACGCGCACCAGCGTGCCGGCCGCGACGAGGTCCCCCTCGCCCTCCAGCACCACCCAGGCGTTGGCCTGCAGCATGGATTTCAAACGGAACGATTCCTGCCCAGACAGCACGCGCACGCTCAAGCGCCCCTGCGCGTCCACGTCCACCCGCGCACGCGCGTGGAAGCGCAGGCCCGGCGGCTTGCGCACATCGGCCTGCAACGGCAGCTGCAGCAGCGGCTCTGCGGCCAGGCCCAGCAGGCGACGCAGCACCGGTTCAACGAAGAAACGCTGCCCCACCGCCGCCGACACCGGATTGCCCGGCAGGCCGAAATACAGCGCGCCATCGGGCAGCACTGCAAACAGCAGCGGCTTGCCTGGGCGGATCGCCACCTTGTGGAACACGATGCGGGCGCCGCGGGCGCGCAGCGCATCGGGAATGAAGTCGTAGCGGCCGGCCGACACCGCGCCGGTGCTGATCAGCACATTCGCGCCCGCAGCCAGCGTGTCGTCCAGCACCGCATCGAAGGCAGCCACGTCATCGCCCACCGTGCCCTGCCACACCACCTCGGCACCGGCGGCCTGCAGGCGGGCGATCAGGTAGGGCCGGTTGCTGTCACGGATCTGTCCGGAGTCCAGCGCCTGCGCCGCTTCGGTCACCAGCTCCTTGCCAGTGGCAATGACAGCGACCTTCGGCCGGGCCACCACCGCCACCTCGGCCACGCCGATGGCGTGCAGCAGGGTGCGTGCATTGATGTCCAGCGCCTGCCCTGCCTGCAGCACGCGCTCGCCTTCTTCCACGTCCTGTCCGCGCAGGCGCACGTTCTGGCCAGGTTTCACCCCGCTCTTCAACGCAATGCGGGTCGGGCGACCCT
Organism: Stenotrophomonas sp. OVS01A; assembly: GCF_019969775.1. Taxonomy (NCBI): domain Bacteria; kingdom Pseudomonadati; phylum Pseudomonadota; class Gammaproteobacteria; order Lysobacterales; family Lysobacteraceae; genus Stenotrophomonas; species Stenotrophomonas sp. OVS01A. Next base: position 1,733,471 of record NZ_JAHXYV010000001.1, read on the forward strand.
GCTCGCTGGCAAGGATCTCCACGTTCTCGATCGGCACCACCGTATCCAGCCCAACCGGCATGCGCGCGCCAGTCATGATTTCCCATGCGCCGTCGCCGCCCTCGGTACCGGCGTCGCCCGCCGCCTGCCAGCCCTGCACCACAAATTCGGTATCGCTTTCGAACGGCGTGCCATTGGCGCGCAACGCGAAGCCGTCCATCGCCGAGTTGTCGAACGGCGGCAACGACTGCCCGCTGATGATGTCCGTGGCCAGGATGCGTCCACCCGCCTCATGCAGCGGCAAGTGTTCGGCCGGCAGCGGCGTGGCGGCTTCCATCAGGTGCTGCAGCGCTTCGCTGTAGGCAATCATGCGTGGCCACCGCCATCAACCATCGCCAATGCGTGGCCCAGCACCGGCGCCAGAATGTCCAGGCACTGCGCTGCCGCACGCGGGCTGCCCGGCAGCGCAAACACCAGCATGTCATCCAGCTGCACCACCTCGGCCCGGCTCAGCCAGGCCATCGGCGTGTGCTGCGCACTCAACGCGCGCACCATCTGCGCCAAGCCGTGCACCGGCCGCGCATTCAACGAACGCAGCGCCTCCGGGGTCAAGTCGCGCGGGCCAAGCCCGGTGCCGCCGGTACACAGGCACAGGCGTACGCCCTCGCCCGCCAGCGCACGCAGGCGGCCCGCCAGCGGCTCGATGCCATCGGGCAATACCTCCGCAGCCACCACCTCGCCACCGAGCGCCTGCAGCCCGCTCACCAGCTTCGGGCCGGACTCGTCGGCATAGCTACCCTCGCTGGCGCGATCGCTCAGGGTGATCACCGCGCAGGCCGCGCCGTTCAGGCCCTTCGGCGGGCGCGGCCTGAAGCGCGCGCTCTCGCCCTCGTCCATGCCGTCGGGATGCAGCCACAGGCCGCGCTTGCCGCCCTCCTTGAACAACAGGCGGATGCCCTCGATGCGCAGCGCCGGCTCCACCGGCTTGCTCAGGTCGTACAGGGTCAGCAGTGCCGCATTGACGCCGGCAAGCGCCTCCATCTCCACACCGGTGCGGGCCTCGCTGGCGCACTCGCACCACACCCGTATCGCCTGCCGCTCCGGCACCGGCGCGCAGTACACCTGCACCAGTTCCAGCGGCAGCGGGTGGCACAGCGGCATCAGCATCGAGGCCATCTTGGCGCCCTGCAGCCCGGCAATCTCGGCCATCACCAGCGCATCGCCCTTGGGCAACCGGCGCTCGACAATCAGTGGGTAGGCCACCGGGCCGGCATGCAGCTCGCCCACCGCCACCGCGCGGCGGCGGGTAATACGCTTGTCGCGCACATCGGCCATGTGGAAGGCCGCCTTCAGATCACCCGGCATCGTGTTCCTCATCCTCCAATCGAAGCCAGGTGCGGAATCAATCCGGTCTGGCCCTGGTGCAATCCGTGCCCGGCCGCTTTCAGGCCAAGCTGTGTGGTGATGCGTGCCAGCAGCGCGTCCTGGTCGTCGTCGCTCTGCAACAGCGGGCGCAGCGGCACGCCGAATTCGCCGAACAGGCACAGCCGCAGGTCACCCTTGGCGGTCACCCGCAGGCGGTTGCAGCCCTTGCAGAAGTCACGCGAGTACGGGGCGATGATGCCCACCGTGCCGCGATGCTGCGGGTGGCTGAACTCGCGCGCGGGGCCGGCATCGTCCGCGCGCGGGCGCTCGTGCCAGCCAGCGGCCAGCAGCTGCTCGATCACCACGTCGGCGCGCAGATGGTGGCGCTGGAAATAGGCTTCGTTGTCGCCGGTGCGCATCAGTTCAATGAAGCGCACGCTGAAGGGACGGTCGCGCAGGAACGCCATCCACTGCGGCAGCTCGTCGTCGTTCAGGCCGCGCAGCAGCACCGCGTTGAGCTTGATGGCCGGCAGGCCCAGTGCCTGCGCCATCTCCAGCCCCTGCTGGATGTCCGGCAGGCGGTCGTGGCCGGTGATGGTCCTGAAGCGCTCGCGCTGCAGGCTGTCCATGCTTACGTTCAGCGCGGTCAGGCCGGCCCGGTGCCAGCCCGGCAGGCGACGCGGCAGCAGCGTGCCATTGGTGGTGATGGCCACCTTGCGGATGCCCGGCACGGCCGCCACCGTGGCGATGATCTCGTCCAGGTCCTTGCGCAGGCTGGGCTCGCCACCGGTAAGGCGGATCTTGCTCATCCCCAGCATGGCAAACGCGCGCACGAGGCGCGCGATCTCGTCCACCGCCAGGAAGCGCGGGCGGCCGTCGGCCTGATAGCCATCGGGCAGGCAGTAGCTGCAACGGAAGTTGCAGGCCTCGGTCAATGACAGACGCAGATACGGGAAGCGGCGTCCGAACCCGTCGGTGAGTTGGCTCATGGCTGTTTCACTCCTGAGCCCACCATGCCGCTGGGCGCCTGAACAGGTTGTCGACCCGAGCCCTCAGAGTGCGCCGGGGCGCTGAAAGCGTCAACCCGGCGCTCGACTGCGGTGGCGCTGGGGGGTACGGCCTTCAACCCTGTCGTTTTCGAACCGGCCGCTACGTCCCGCTTCTTCACCCAACCACGACACCTGTCGCAGATTACCTGGTCGCGGTGGGTCATCGCGGCAGCCAGCAGTGCCGGTACTTAACAGCGTGGTTCAATGCCGAAAGCGTCTCCAATCGTGAGCTATTTGCAACTCTTCTGATTGGCATTGCACAGCGACGCGGGCTCAGATGGCGTGCCACCGAAAACGGGTGGCCGGGTTTCGAATCCCGTGTTGGCGTTGAGTGATTGCGCTTGCCAGCCGGCGTCCACATTCCGTGGCGCCGGCTGGCAATCCGTCTGCCGGCTATGGCGGGCGGTGCGTGGGGGCGTTCGCGCCCACCGGCTTGACGTCAACCCGGATTCGAACCACGTACCGCCCGCCACCTCTGTGTGGCGGCTACCGATTGCCTTGCACGGAGCCTCGCCATGAACGGATCTGACCTTCCCCACCTGCACGCCTACAGTGACCCGGCCAACGCCGATGACCTGGCAGAGGCTGTGCCCCGTGCGGATGCGAACACCCTGAGTGCCAACCTGAGACGCATCGGCAAAGGCGCCGCCGCCGACGGGCAGCCCTGGCCAGAGCGACACCAGCTGCCCGGGCGCTGCATGGCGCTTGCCGATGCCGATTGCGCATTGGCCGGCTTGCGGGTGGTGCAGGAGGTACTGCTGGCGGCGGAGCGCACCCGGCAGAACGGCGAGCCCGAGGACTATGTGGGCGACCGGGTGATGGAGGGGCTGATGCTGGCGTGCCTGGCGTTGAGTGCGCAGGCTGTGGGGCGATTGCAGGTAGAACGGTAAATGCGAACCGTTTGGATTGCACTCCTCTCGCTATGACAGGCCGGCCAGCAGGCTCCAGTTGGAATGCCGGGACAGCAAAGCTAGCGCTTCACTGCACCTCGTGAGGCGAACAACCAGGAAGAAGCAAAACTTCCCAGCAGGCATCCTGCGGCAATGGCAGCAAACAATCGCCCCCCCTGGCCTCTGCCTGTAACCAAGGTGTAACCCATCGCGCCCAATGCCATTGCCCAGAGAATCAAGCCTGACATGAAGGACTGCTGGAAAAATTCGCCGAATTCAAACAAAGGGGCATCAATCGTCGGCCTATGCATTGGCCGCTACGGATTCCCGAACCCGCCACAAACAGCCCAAGCCTCGCTCCGGCAGTCGGCATCAAGGGGTGAAAGGCTCAGACCTGTACTCACACCCATTGATGTCGCGAAACACTACTGAGTATTCCTTATGTTCATCTGCCTGCCCGGGAACGAAGAGCCCGTTTGCATCAAACAATACTACCTGCGGCTTGCCGCGACTGACACGCAGACTCCGGGTGGGGCCAGCAACCTCCTCAAGGATCGGGTTGAAAATCCTCCAACTTGGGCTTCCCTTCGGTCTCTGCTCGGTGACCGCGCTCCGGGCAGCGACATGACCGTCAGGACCGTCGAGCGCAATCAGGATTGCGGGACCAGACATATGTGTCACCTCGAATCTGCCAACCCAGGATTCGGCAACTGAAGCCGATTCGACATACCGTATCTGGGCCTCACTGCAGACCTTGTGACCATCAAGTGTGGAACATGCCGCACTACTCAGTGCGATCCCTAGGACAAGCGCGACGTTCTTCAATTCACCGCCCCCTGATTATCAATCGATGTTTGCCACTATCATCCCACTGTTGCCTTGACCTGATCACTGCAGGAAGAATGCTCTCCGTCAAGTGGCTCTGCATTGCGGCGGCCCCATTACATAATCAATTCAAGCCGTGGGATGTCGGTCACGATTATCGATATCGGCAACGCCCCTGCCCTGGTGATCAGGGTACTCCCCCAAACTGCTTCCAGTCTTCATTAGTGCTAGCGTGCACCGTCAAGCCAGTGATGCAAGGATGCGCTGCAGGATCGTCTATGACCCCGACATTACCTCCATTTCCAGACCGCATGAGGCTGTTCCTCCTCTTCGCACTCTGCTTGATACTCATCTCCTGCGATCTGGATCTGGTGATGGACAGCTCCTACGCCACGAAGCAGGAAGCCGTCGACGCCGAGATGATTGCCAAGGGCTGGATTCCCGCGTGGGTGCCCGAGGAGGCGACCGACCTGCGCGAGGTGCACGACCTCGATTCAAACGTGAGCGCGCTTGCCTTCAGCAAACCACGCAGCAAGCAGTTGCTGTTGCCGCCCGGTTGCCGGCCCGTCAACCACAGCGCTACCCAGCCGGCGCTGTTCAATCGAAGCTGGTGGCCGAGTGAGACCGCTCTGAAGCGCTCCTATATCTTCTTTCGTTGCGAGCCCGAATTCGGCAAGTCGATCTTCGTCGCAACAAGCGGAACCGGCGATCATGTGCTCTTCTGGCGCACGTACGCTCGCTGATGCGCATGCCCGCCCTCCCCTGCAACCCGACACTACAGATGCACACTCCAGGAACGGTCCTCACCACCCTCGCCCTTTGCCTGTTGCCCAGCCTTCCGGTCTACGCAGAGCAACGCACGCCTGCCGATGTGGAAGCGATCGAACAGGTGATCGAGTCCTTCCGCACCTCGCTGATCAACAAGGACAAACCGACCTACATGAGCTTGTTCTTTTCGGACAAGCCGGAAGACATCGGCTGGCAGTTCGTGTCCGAGGACCGGCGATTGGCAGACATCCGCAGGGTCAAGCCCGATGCAATCAAGGCACTCAATATTCCGTCGAACAACTTCATCTCGCTCATCGATGAGGCAGTGGCCACGGCAGAGCCACGGGAGGAGAAGTTCTTCAACACCAAGATCGACACAGACGGCGATGTGGCATCGGTGTCGTTCGACTACAGCTTCCATGCCAACGGCGTGAAGGCAAACTGGGGCAGGGAAATGTGGCAGCTGGTCCGCACCGAGCGGGGCTGGAAGATCTTTTCAGTGATCTATTCGATACGTGACAAACGCAGTTCCGCGGAGAGCTGATACTTCCTTTCAGCCAATCAACGTCAGCCAGTCAACGTCAACCACCACGCGCAGCCGAATCCTGATTCCGCAACCGCGCCGCAAAATACCGCGTAGGCGATTGCCCCAGCGCCTTCTTGAACATCGTGATGAACGCCGTCACCGATTCATAGCCCAGGGTTTCAGACACCCGCTGCACCGCCGCGCCGCCGGCAAGCTCGCGAATCGCAACCAGCAGATGCAGCTGCTGCCGCCAGCGCCCGAACGACAGTCCGGTTTCCCGATCAATCAGCCGCGTCAACGTGCGCTCACCCAACGCCAGGCGTTTGGCCCACTCGCTGATGGTGCTGCGATCGGCCGGATTGGCTGACAGCGCCGCAGCCAGCGCACGGATCTTGGGGTGGTCGCTCACCGGCAGGTACAACCGCTCGGCCGGCATCTGCACCAGTTCGTCCAGCAGCACTCGCGCCAGTCGATCGGTGTGCCCGCCGCGCGGGTAGTCCTGCGGCGCATCGGCCAGGTGCAGGATCATCTCGCGCACCATCGGCGAGATCGACAGCGTCACGCAGTGCAGTGGCAGGTCGACAACGCCCAGCTCGACGAACAGATAGCACAGGCGGGCGTTGGCGGTGGCCCGGTTGCTGTGCGGCATGCTGCCCGGAATCCACACGCCGCACTGTGGCGGCACGATCCACAGCGCATTGGCCACCTCGCAGGTCACCGCGCCATGAAGTGCCAGGATCAGCTGTCCCTTGCGGTGGTCATGCACCGGAATCTCGGCATCGTGGTCGGCCACCTGCAGGCGGCTGGCCACTGCCGGCCGATCCGTCGCGTCCGGGTTCAGATCAAAGCCAGGCAGTGAAATGCGAGTCATTCTCTATGACCGGATTCAGCGATAGACTGACATTATAGCGAAATTCGGCGGCGGGGCTCGCTGAATACGATGGCGGCATGCACATCCCCGTCCCTACCCGCCCTTGGCTTTCGCGCCCCATCGCGCTGTTGATGTCGCCCGCATTGAAGGGCGACGGCGAAGCGTTGCTGTTCTCGCTCAAATGCCTGCTCGCCGCGATCCTCGGGCTGTATGTCTCGCTGCGCATCGGCCTGACCCGCCCGTTCTGGGTGATCGGCACCGTCTACCTGGTGTCGCAGCCGATGTCCGGCGCGACTCTCAGCCGGGGCCTGTTCCGGCTGCTGGGAACGATCGGCGGTGCGGTTGCTACGGTGCTGCTGGTGCCGCGGTTCGCGAACGCGCCGATGGTGTTGAGCGTGGTACTGGCCGCCTGGATGGGCCTGTGCCTGTATTTGGCCATGCTCGACCGCACACCGCGTGCGTACGCCTTCCTGCTGGCCGGGTATACCACCAGCCTGATTGGTTTCCCGGCGGTGATGGTGCCCGATGACGTCTTCACCATCGCCATCACCCGCGTGCAGGAAATCTCCATCGGCATTCTTGCGGCGACGCTGGTCCATGGCCTGCTGTGGCCACGCCGGGTCTCGCCGCGTGTGCACGCGCGCTTGGCATCGATCCTCGCCGATGCGGAGCGCTGGACGCGGGACATGCGCGCTGGCGCAAACGAAACGGTACTGGCTGCGGATCGCTCCAAGGTAGCCGCAGATCTCCTCGACCTGCACACGTTGTCCATCCACCTGCCGTTCGACAGTGTGCACGGCGTCGCCCAGGTGCAGATCCTGCGCGCACTGCATGACCGGATGCTCGATGTGCTGATGCTGTCCAGCGCCGTGGACGAATCACAGGCCCAGCTGCGCGCGCAGCCCGCCGGCACAGCGCACACCACATGGCAGGAACTGATGCGTGCAGATCTCTGCGCACGTCAGGCCGAACTCGATGCTGCGCATCACGACTGCCGGCTGCTGGAAGAGCAGCTGCACGCCGCCCGCCCGGACTGGCGCCGGCATGTACCCGTGCACCTTGCCAGGAAGGCGAACGGTCATGTGCTGCATCGTGACCACCGGATCGCCCTGCGCAGCGCCTTGGGCGCCTTCGTCGGCATCCTACTGGCCTGCGCGCTGTGGATCGCTACTGCGTGGTCCGACGGTGCAACCGCCGTCTCCATCATCGGCACCGCCTGCGTGTTGTTCGGGACCACAGAGGCACCTGCCGGGCATGTCATGCGCTATCTGATCGGGTCGACCATCGGCGTGGTCATCGGGCTGTTCTACGCGCTGGTGATCTTTCCGGGCCTGTCCGATTTCGTCGGCCTGGCCATGGCACTGGCGCCGGCACTGCTGGTGTGTGGCTCGTTCCTCGCCCGCCCGCCGTTCATCATGGCCGCATTGGGGGTAGTGCTCACCTTCCCCCTCATCGCCGGGTTGGGTGCCACCAATGCCACCCACGTCGCGGGCGCGCTCAACAGCAGCGTCGCGCTGTTCGTGGGCACGGCGGCGGCGCTGTGCAGCATGTCGCTGTTGCAGACGCTGGACAGCAATCGCAGCCGCGCGCGCCTGCAGGATGTGATCCGGCGGGACATCGCACGCCGCGCCGCCGGGCAGGTACGAAATGCCAGCGACTGGACAAACCGCATGGTGGATCGGCTTGCGCTGCTTGCCCCTCGCCTGCGCGGCCATCCGGATGCAGCCCCCACGTTGCGGACGCTGTTTGCGGACATGCGCGCGGCCAGTGCCGTGGCCGAACTGCGCGTAATTGGCGGGGCGTTCACTGACCGCCGCAGCCGCGACTGCCTGGCCCAGTTGCTGCACAGCGCGTCCGCCCACTTCCGTATCCGTACCTCCACATGCCGCACAGTGGATACGCCGCTGCTGGAATCACTCGAGCGCACACGCGACGTGATCATCGCTGGCAGCAACGGCGCATCCAAGCCTGTTCTTGCGCTGCTTTGCGGCCTGCGCCGCGACCTGATCGCTCCGTTGATCGTACATGGGGACTGAGTCGATGTTCTCCGATATCTCCATTGACGGCGTCTTCGTTCCCGGCCTGCTGGCGGTGGCACTCATCGCACTGGCGCTGTCGATGATGGCCTCGCGGCTGCTGGCAAGCCTCGGCCTGTACCGGCTGTTCGCCTATCGCCCGCTGGTGGGCCTTTCGCTGTTCGTGATCCTGGCGGAGCTGCTGATCCAGCTCGCGCCCCTGCTTGAGAAACTGAAATGAAGCACCTGTTGAGTGTCATTGGACGCTGGAGCGCAACGCTCTGCCTGTTCGTCGTTGCCGTCATCGCGGCCCTGTCCCTGTGGAACCGTTACGAAACGCAGCCGTGGACGCGCGACGGCCGCGTGCGCGCGGACGTGATCCGCGTGGCGTCGGACATGGGCGGGCTGGTCACCCAGGTGCTGGTGCAGGACAACCAGCGGGTGAAAGCCGGGCAGCTGCTGCTGGTGCTGGACCAGCCGCGCTACGCCGCCGCGCTGGACAAGGCCGATGCCGCGGTGAACAGCGCGCAGGCCACGCTTGCCCTTGCCCGCCGTGAATCGAAGCGGGACATCGCGCTGGGCAACCTGGTGGCTTCAGAAACGCGGGAGCGCAATGCCGCCAAGGTCGATACCGAAGTGGCCGGCCTTGCACAGGCCCGAGCGGAGCGGCGGGTGGCGCTGCTGAACGTGCAGCGCACCGAAGTGCGCGCCAGCGCCGATGGCATCGTCACCAACCTGGACCTGCACCCGGGCGACTTCCTGCAGCCGGGTGCCCAGGCGCTGGCGCTGATCGACGGCGCCAGCCTCCGGGTCGAAGGCTATTTCGAAGAAACCAAGCTCAACTGCATCAACGAAGGCGATGCCGCTGTCGCCCGCCTGATGGGCGATGGCCGCGACGTGCATGGGCATGTGGAGAGCATCGCCGCCGGCATTGCCGACGATCAGCGCGCGAGCACCCACAACCTGCTGCCATCGGTTGCGTCAACGTATACCTGGGTGCGGCTGGCGCAGCGGATCCCGGTGCGCATCCACTTGGACGACGTGGCACCGGATACACGCCTGATCGTCGGCAGAACCGCCAGCGTGACCATCACTCCGCGCACGCAGGGAGCCTGCAAGTGATCGGCACCGTATCACGCGTGGGTGTACTCGCCTGTGCGCTGTCGCTGGCCGGCTGCGTGTCCGGCCCGGACTACACGCTGCCGGCCAACGCGGTTGCCGCCGCGCCGGCAGCCCGCCGCGCATTCGTATCGAGACACCAGGCGGCCTACGCACAGACCGAGCTGCCGGACCGCTGGTGGCAGCTGTATGACGATCCACGGCTCGATGCCTACGTCAGCGAAGCGCTGCGGGCCAATACCGATCTGCGCGCGGCCGATGCCAACCTGCGCCGCGCCACGGCGATGGTGCTGCAGTACCGGGCCGAGCACTCGGCAAGCACCGACGCGGATGCATCGGCCACGCTGGCCCATGCCGGCGGATATACCTCACCCACCTCGCCACCGCAGGTGTATGCGCTCGGCATCCACCTGGCCTACCCACTGGATCTGGCGGGTGGCATCCGCCGCGGCATCGAAGCTGCCAGCGCCGATGCAGAGGCCGTCGCTGCAGCACGGGACCAGGTGCAGGTGGTGGTCGCCGCCGCTGTCACCCGCGCCTATGTCGGCATCTGTTCAACCAACCTCACCCTGGCGGCGACGCAGCGGGTGCTCGCTACGCAGCGCGCTACGCTGGACGCCACCACCCGCTTGGCGGCCGGCGGGCGCGGAACCGAATTCGACGTCAGCCGGGCACGCGCGGCGGCCAACCGCAGTGCGGCGGCGGTGCCGCATCTGGTTGCCGAACGGCAGGCGGCCCTGTTCGCGCTGGCGGCGCTGATGGGACGCGTACCAGCCGACTATCCGCAGGACGTCGCCAACTGCCAACAACCGCCGCGCCTGCAGCAACCGGTTCCGGTCGGCGATGGTGGCCAGCTGATCCAGCGCCGCCCAGATGTCCGCTCGGCCGAGCGCAGCCTGGCGGCCGCCACCGCGATGATCGGCGTGGAAACGGCAGCCCTGTACCCACAGGTGAGCATCGGCGCGTCCGTCGGCATGGCAGGTTCATTCAAGCAGCTGCTGAGCAGCGACAGCGTCGGCGCGTCCTTCGGACCGCTGCTGTCGTGGCGCTGGCCGAACCGCCGCGCAACCCGGGCGCGGATCGATGCGGCCGGCGCCAACGCCGATGCCACGCTGGCATCGTTCGATGGCGTGGTGCTGGACGCGCTGCGGCAGACCGAAACCGCGCTGTCGGCCTACGCGCAGGAGATCGATCGCGAGCACAGCCTTGCCCTCGCCCGCGACGACGCGGCACGTGCCAGCGACCAGGCCGGGCAGTTGTACCGGTTCGGCAGGATCGACTTCATCGACGTGCTGTCTGCCGAGGCCGCGCTGGCCGATGCAGAGTCTGCGCTGGCAGCATCGCGCGCGCAGCTGGGGGATCGTCAGGTGGATCTGTTCCTGGCGCTGGGTGGGGGCTGGGGGGCGGCAGGCGCAACGCCCGACGCGCTTGATCGCTGAACCGCGCTCAATCGTGAGCGGCTGGCCTGTGAAACCAGCCGCTCCCGCACTGCCATCGATGTTGCGGCCCTGGGCTTACTTCGGCATCAGCACCGAATCGACCACATGCACCACGCCATTGGACTGCCTCACGTCGGCGGTGGTTACTGCAGACTTGCCGCCTTTGGCGTCGACCACCCAGACCTTGCCATCCTGCAGCTTCACCGTCAGCGCTTCACCCTGCACCGTTTTCAGCGTGCTGCTGCCGCCGTGGCTGCGCGCTGCTGCGGTCAGCTGGGTGGAGGTGTAGGTGCCCGGCACCACGTGATAGGTCAGGACCTGGGTCAGCTTGGCCTTGTTTTCAGGCTTCAGCAGTGTTTCCACGGTGCCTGCGGGCAGCTTGGCGAACGCCTGGTTGTCGGGAGCAAATACGGTGAAAGGACCCTTGCCGCTGAGCGTGTCAACGAGCCCGGCCGCCTTCACCGCAGTCACCAGGGTGCTCAGGTTCTGGGCGGTGGAGGCGTTTTCGACAATGGTCTTGTTCGCGTACATCGGCACGCCACCCACCATCGGATTGTCGGCGGCAAAGGCGGCCGGGGCAGTTGCGCAGGCAACCGCGACGGTGGCGGCAAGGGTCAGGCGCTGGATCTGGGTACGCATGTTCGTGTCCTCGTTGATAGCCCAACCGGGCTGGGAAATGCGCAGCGTTCGCTGCCGTCACTGCACCACCTTGCAGCCATGCGGGAATGCAGGGCATCCGTAGCAGCAGGGAAGAAGCGTTGCGTGCATGAGGGCATACGCCGCAAGCCGATGGCCGGATGCATCGCCTGGCGCTGGGGCAGTGAACGGTTCAACAAGGTGCGTGCCGCGTCGTGAGGATGTTCACGGGATCGTGATGCGCTGAAGAGCGGAGAGTTGCCGTGATCGGCTGTCCAAGCAGAGGGGCGCTGCTTCAGCTTTCGCCGCTGGCCCTGAGCTGGGCACTCAACAGACGTGTCAGGGACCTGCGTGCCAACCAGCCCTGCAGTTGCTTGGCCTTGATGGTCTTGGCCATGAGGCAGGGCGCGCCTTCCACGGTGTGGTCGATGTGGTAGCAGCGCGAGGCGCCACAGAGCTCGGCCTGGCTGGCGGTCACGATGACGACGGTCACCTCCAGGCTGGTGAAGGCGATATCCGCCTTGATGTCCGGGTTCTCAGTGCCGGCACGGTCGATGAGCGTGCGGAAGCGGCCCAGGTCGCGTTCTCCGCCGCTGCTGAGCGGCCCCACGTTGGTGGCGCGCCGGATGTCCTCCTCCTCTCCGGGGACAGCGTTGTTCCAATGTTCAGTGCGCTCGGGAATGACTGCGCGGACGACCTTGCCGCCCGGCTCGATCAGATCGATGACCACATCCAGCAGATACACCGGCTCCAACCCAAGGTTGGTCACAAAACAGTGCGCATCCAGATGCTTGCCCGCACCGGAGGTGATCAGAATGGATGGCCGTTGCTGGCGGCGGTAGCTGCGCAGGAACACGCTCAGATAGACCACCCAGATCAGCGCCGTTACGCAGGTCATGGCGGCGGTGATCAGAGGTGCAAGGTGAAGCAGATTCTGGAGCATTCCCGATGGTGTCTCACGCAGCTTCGCTGGAGAGAACATCATCGCGATTGCATCGCTCGCGGGCCGTGAAGCCATGCTCGTGGCGAAGACGGCACCTCTGCGCGGTTGCCCGCTGGCGTCGGTGCCCGGCTTGGTCGACGCGTCCAACAGTCGTCGTCAGCGGGCAGAAGGAGCTGACTGGCCCGGCTGCGCACTGCAGCGGCCGAGCAAAGGCTCGGCGCCGCAATGCGGTACTCGATCAGTTGGCCAGAGCGAAATCCAACCCCGCGCACACCGCCGCCACCTGGGCGTCGTTGCATTCCTGCGGGTTGGTGCGCGGGCTGTCCGGGTACACCTCGGTGGTGGTGGCATACAGCGCATCGGTGAAGCCGGCACATGCACCAATGGAACGCGACTCGCCCCACACCACGCCCAACGACTGCAGCGGCATGCCCACCAGATTGCCTTCGGCATCGGCCGGGGCAATGTGGGTGATCGGGGCCACGGCGGCGATCAGCGCCTTCTGGAATTCGTGCTGCGGGTCTTCGCTGTTGCCGATCACATAGAAGCCATCGGGAATGGTGTCGCGCTCGAACGGCTTGCCGTCGCGGGCGCAGCGGGCCGGGTCGAACTCGTGCAGATCGCTGTCGGTGGTCTCGTGCAGGTCCAGGTGGACCCGGATGTTGGCCTTGCGTTCGGCCACCCAGCGCATCAATGAGGCGGCTTCTTCGATCAGGCCGCCGTCACGGAAACTGCGGTTGGGATCGATGGCGTTGGGGTTCCAGCGCTGGATGCGCTCATAGCCCCATGGGCTCACGCACGGGGCCACGATCAGGTTGAAGCGGCCCAGGTAACGCTCGGCGTGCTGCTCCAGGAACTGCAGGGCGCCATGCACGCCGCTGGTTTCGTAGCCATGCACGCCGCCGGTGACCAGCGCGGTCGGCAGGGCCGGGTTCCAGTCGTGGTTCACCACCGCAAACAGCGGGTAGTGGTCCGGGGCGTAGTCCAGCTGGCCGTACTGCACCACGTCGAAGCGCTCGTCCAGCCGTTCCAGCGCGGTCACCACGTCTTCGTGGTAGCTGCGCTGCCGCTGCTGGCGGGCCCGCCACTGCGCGCGTTCGGCGTCGCCCCAAGGCTGTCCGGGGGTGCCGATCGGGTAGAACTGCGCAACGGTCATCTCAAGCTCCAGAAGTCGGGGTGCGGTGGTACAGCCGACCATTTTAAGCCTTGTGGCCCGATCGGTGCTGCCCCTCGCCCCCGCCTTCATACGGCCGGCCTCATCTGGTTGTAAAATCAACGGTTTTTGGCCCCCACCCCTTGATGGCGAACGCAGCGCAGCCGGTCGTGGATGGACCGGACTTCCTCCGTCTGCTCGCCCGTCTCAGCGACGGCGCGATGCCGGCCTCCAGTCCCGCCCTGACCGATCGCCTCGGCCAGTGGGTGGACTGGAGCCGTGCCGTGGCCCTTGCCGGGGCGCTGGATGGCCGCCTGGCTGAACCGGCCGAGGCCGCCGAAGCGCTGGATGATCTGCTGGCCGATTGCGCCCAGGCCGAAGCGAGCCTGTTGGCCTCGCTGAGCGAGGATGCCGAGGCCGAGCGCCTGCTGGACCTGGCCGAGGCCGCCGCCGCGCCGAACTTCGCTTCGTTGCGGCAGCGCTACCGGGTGCTGCAGCAGGCCATCCAGACCGCTACCGGCCGTCTGCGCGGCCGCCTGCGCGACCAGCTGGTGCAGGCGTCACCGGAGCTGGCGCGGCTGGCCGAGGTCGATGCGGTGATGGAGCAGACCTTGAGCCCGCGCGAGCACAGCCTGCTTGCCACCGCCCCGGCGGTGCTGGGTGCCCGATTCGAACGCGTGCACGGCCAGCCCGGCTGGCGCGCGTCCTTCCGCCACGACATGCGCACGCTGCTGCTCGCCGAGCTGCAACTGCGCTTCCACCCGATCCAGGGGCTGCTTGCCGCCCTGCGCTCACACTGACCGGAACACCATGTCCAGAACTGTTTTCCACGTCCTTGTCTTCCTTGCTGGCCTGCTGGCCGTGTGCTGGATCGGCGTCGGCTATGTCTCGGTGCACCCGCTGGGTGCAGCCGTGGCAGCGATCATCGCAGCCTGCTACATCGCCGGTGGCGTGGAGCTGTACCGCTACCGGCAGGCCAGCAATGGCCTGCGCGCCGCACTGGCTGACCTTTCGCTGGCCAAGGAAAGCCTGGCACCGTGGCTGGAGCGTGTGCCGCTGGGCCTGCGCAATGCCGTGCGCCTGCGCGTGGAAGGCGAACGCACCGCCCTGCCCTCGCCGGTGCTGACGCCCTATCTGGTAGGCCTGCTGGTGCTGCTGGGCATGCTCGGCACGCTGCTGGGCATGATGGACACCCTGCGCGGCACCGGCCTGGCGCTGCAGAGCGCCACCGACATGGCGGCCATCCGCGGCTCGCTGGCCTCGCCAGTGCAGGGGCTGGCGGTGGCCTTCGGCACGTCCATCGCCGGCGTGGCCAGCTCGGCCATGCTGGGCCTGCTGTCGGCACTGCTGCGCCGCGACCGCCTGCAGGTGGTGCAGCAGCTGGACCGCGCCATCGCCACTGACCTGCATCCGTATTCACAAGCCTGGCAGCGTGCCGAGTCGCTGCGCCTGCTGCAGTCGCAGTCTGCGGCGCTGCCTACGCTGATTGATCGCCTGCAGGCGATGACCAGCACCTTCGAACAGCACAGCGCGGCCGCCAATGAGCGCCTGCTGGCCGGTCAGGCCGAGTTCCTGACGCAGAGCCAGGCGTTGCAGGAACGCCTGGCAACCTCGCTGCAGCAGTCGCTGCGCGAGGGGGCCGAAGCCAGTGCTGCGGCCATTGGTGGCGCGCTGCAACCGATGGCCGAAACCACCTTGGCCGGTCTGGCCAGCCACGGCCAGGCGCTGCATTCGCGTGTCGAACAGGCCGTGCAGCAGCAGTTGAATGGTCTGGCCGAGGGCTTCGAGCGCAGCCGCGTGGCGACCGAAGCGAGCTGGGCCAAGGTAGTGGCCGAGCAGACCGGCGCGCAGCAGGCGCTGGTTGCCGAACTGCGCCAGCATCTGCAGTCCTTCAGCGAAGGCCAGAGCACGCAGGGTGAAGCCCTGGTGGCACGCATCGGCGAGCGCCTGCAGGCCGATGCCAGCAGCAACGCCGAGGCCTGGCGCGCTGCTGCCGAACAGCAGCATGCATTGAACAGTGAACTGGTCGAGCGCCAGCAGCAGGCGCTGCTGCAGGCCAGCAGCCACCTGGATGACCGTGCGCAGGCGCTGCTGCAGGCACTGGATGAGCGCCACGCCGCCGGCCAGTCGCTGCTGCAGGAACACGAACAACAGCGCCTGCAGGATTGGCACGCCGCACAGGCCGCCACCGCCACGGCGCATGCCGAACTGCAGGCGGGCCTGGATGCACGCGAACAGCAGCGCCAGCTGCGTTGGGACGCGGTAAGTACCGAGCTGCAGCAGGCGCACGCGGCGTTGCAGGCCCAGCTGCTGGCAGGCGACGAGCAGCGCCTGCAGCGCTGGAGCGACGCTTTGCAGAGCGTTTCCACCGATCTGGCCGAGCGCCTGCAGGCCGATGGCCAGCGCCTTGCCGAACAGCAGCAGCAGGTCTGCGACACGTTGGCACAGACCGCGCAGCAGATCGGCGAGAACGGCCGTGCCCAGGCCAGCGCCACGCTGGCCGAAGTGTCCACCCTGCTGCAGACTGCGGCCGCAGCACCGAAGGCCGCCGCCGAGGTCATCAACGAACTGCGCAGCACCCTGTCCGAAAGCCTGGTGCGCGACAACAAGATGCTGGAAGAACGCGGCCACCTGCTGGCCACCGTGCAGACCCTGCTGGACGCGATCAACCACGCCTCGCACGAGCAGCGCACCGCTGTGGATGCACTGGTCGGAGGCTCGGCCGAACTGCTGGAACGCGTCGGTAACCGTTTCAGCGACCATATCGCGGCCGAGACCGGCAAGCTCGATGGCATCGCCACGTTGCTCAATGGCAGTGCCGGTGAAGTGGGCCAGCTGGCCGGCACCTTCGGCGCTGCCGTCGAGCAGTTCGGCACCGCTTCGGCAGAGCTCTCCGGGCGCCTGGAGCAGATTGGCGGTGCGCTGGATGCCTCGCTGGCGCGCAGCGATGAGCAGCTGGCGTACTACGTGGCACAGGCGCGCGAGGTGGTCGACCTCAGCCTGCTGTCGCAGAAGCAGGTGATGGAAGAACTGCAGCAGCTGGCCGCGCGCCGCGGCAAGGCCGGCAGCGCATGAGCGACGAGCTGGAGGTCGACGGCGGCTCACACGCCCCGATCTGGGCGGCATTCGGCGATCTGATGTCGGTGCTGCTGGGCGCGTTCGTGCTGATCCTGGTCGGCGTGGTCGCCGTGCAGCTGGAGTTGTCGCAGCGCCTGGACCAGGAGGTCAAGCAGCGCCAGGCCGAAGCCAAGCGCCTGCAGACGCTGGAACAGGCGCTGGCCGGCCCGCTCGCCGCCGGCCGGGTGACGCTGGTGAATGGCCGCATCGGCATCAGCGGCAGCGTGCTGTTCGCGCTGAACTCCGACCAGCTGCAGCCGGAAGGCCAGGAGCTGCTGCGCAGCCTGGCCGCGCCGCTGGCGGCCTATCTCGGCACGCGCGAAGAGATCCTGATGGTCAGCGGTTTCACCGATGACGCACCGGTGCGGGAAGGCAACCGCCGCTTCGCCGACAACTGGGAGCTGTCGGCGCAGCGCTCGCTGACGGTGACCCGTACCCTGATCGCCGACGGCGTACCGGCCGATGCGGTGTTCGCCGCCGCGTTCGGCAGCGAGCAGCCGGTCAGCTCCAATGCCAACGAAGATGGCCGCGCGCGCAACCGCCGTGTGGAGATCGCGCCGATTCCCAAGCCCAAGGCTGCTGCGCCGGGCGAGAAGAACGGCAATGGCAGCTGAGTCCTCGCCTTTGGAGGGATTGCGTGCCCTGGTGCGCGACCTCGACACCGGGTCGCGATCGCTGCTGCACTACCCGCAGGTGCCGATGCTGGACGACGTGCGCCGCGAGTGGTCCGAGCTGCGCAGCGAACTGCAGGTGCGCCGCTCGCTGCGCACCGAAGCCCCGGCGGATGGTGGCCCGCTGAACTCGGCGGTGCTGGTGCAGCGCATGCTGGACACGATGCAGGCGACCAGCCCCGGGTATCTGCGCCACTTCATCGACTATGTCGATACGCTGTCGTGGCTGCAGGCGTTACAGGATGGTGCCGCCAGCGGCGGTGATGCAGCAAAACCCAAACGCACACGCAAGCCGCGCAACGCGGGTTGACGGATAGCGGTAGTGCCGGCCGCTGGCCGGCAGCCTCATGAACCCTCCGCAGCATCCCGCAGTTGCCGGCCAGCGGCCGGCACTACCCACCCGTATGTCCGCAGATGAAGCTGCGGGCATTGCAGGATGCGACGCTAAAGCGCACACGCAGCAACGCGGGTTGACCGATACCGGTAGTGCCGGCCGCTGGCCGGCAGCCTCATGAACCCTCCGCAGCATCCCGCAGTTGCCGGCCAGCGGCCGGCACTACCCGCGCGTGATGTCCGCAGTTGACCATGTCACCAGACAGTCATCTGTCTAGCGCACCATTTTCACGTTGATCGCGCGGCGCCCAAGGCGCCCGTGATCGCATCGCGTGTTTCCCCTTTCATCTGCCTGAGCTCCGCTTCCATGCGGCGGCTCGCGCTTGCCTGAGTGCCTGTTCCATGACCAAGACCCTGTTGGCTGCTGCGTTGTCCCTGGCCCTTGCACCGACCGCGTGGGCGCAGCAGGCGCCGTCGGCCACCGAACTCGATGCAGTTTCAGTCATCGGCAGTGGCGAGGCGCGCCAGGTGCAGCGCATCACCCGCGAGAACCTGGACATCCTGCCGCCGGGTACCAGCCTGCAGAAGACGCTCAACCTGCTGCCTGGCGTCAACGCGCAGTCGGCCGACGCGCTGGGCACCAACGAACAGTCGATGACCCTGAGCCTGCGCGGCTTCAACTCCACCCGCCTGGGCTACACGCTGGACGGCGTTCCTCTGGGCGATGGTGCGTACAACAACTACAACGGCCTGACCATCAACCGTGCGCTGATCAGCGAGAACATGGCGGGCGCCGAACTGGCGGTGGGCATCGGCAGCCTCGGCACGCCGTCCACCAGCAACCTCGGCGGCACCATTTCCTATACCTCCGACCGCCCTGCGCAGGAACTGGGCGGCCGCGTGGTGCAGACCTTCGGCAGCGATGCCAACCGTCGCACCTTCGTGCGCGTGGACAGCGGCGAGTACAACGGATTCTCCGGCTACGTATCGGGCATGAACGCGGTCTCGGACCTGTGGAACGACCAGACCGCGTACAACAAATCCACTACCAAGCAGTTCAACGCGAAGGGCGTGTGGAACTTCGGCAGCGGCCAGATCACAGGTTTCGTCGACACCTCGCGGACCAGCCAGGCGGACTACTTCTACCTGTCCAAGGACGAGATGTCCCGCGGCCTGGGCTGGGACTGGGGCGGCTACGCACCGGACTGGAACAAGGCCGTGGCCAAGGCCTACTGCAACACCGCCAGCCTCAACGCGAAGAAGTGCGACAACAGCGGTCCGGACAAGGACGCCGACGGCGCATTCACCGCCGGGCAGATCCTGCGCGATGACAACCTGTACTACCTGGCCGGTGATTTCTTCCTGGCCGATGGCTTCAGCCTGCGGGCACTGGCTTACCACCACGATGACCGCGGCGAAGGCCACAACTGGAACAGCGGTGCATGGTCGAACAAAGGCACCGCGCAGGAAATCCCGATCATCTTCCGCAACACCATCTACACCATCGACCGCGATGGCGGCACGCTGTCCTTCGATTGGGAGCTGGGCGCACACCGCCTCGAAGGTGGCGTCTGGTACGAACGCAACACCAGCAGCGCCGAACGCTACCAGACGGCGGTGGACGGCCCACGCGACCTCAGCGGCATGAATACCCTGCCCTCGGATGTGGGTGTGTTCGCCCAGCGAACGCGCTGGAAAACCCACCAGTTCTTCCTGAAGGACACCTGGCGCCTGCTTGACGACCGTCTGACCCTGGAATTCGGGGCCAAGAGTCCACATGCCACCTCCGACGCACAGGCGCTGCCCGGCGATGCGAAGACGCCTATCTCGCCCAGCTCGAACAACCAGTTCGCCACCGGTTCTCTGAAGGCCAGCAGGAATTTCCTGCCAAGCGTGGGCGCCAACTTCCGCCTCAGCGAGCATCACGAAGTGTTCGCCAGCTACGCCGAGAACATCGCCATGTTCCAGGGCGGCTTCAAACTTGGCCCACAAGCGGTCAGCCAGGCCACCTGGAACGCGCAGGGCAACCTGAAGCCGGAAGAATCACGCTCGCTGGAGGCGGGCTATCGCTTCGTCACCGATACGTTGCAGGCATCGGTCGCTGCCTACAGCGTGCGCTTTGACAATCGCCTGCTGCAGTACAACCCCTGCGATTCGCGGCAGCCGGTCGGCCCCACCTGCGGCAACCGTTTCTACAACGTCGGCGGCGTCGACAGTCGCGGTGCTGAACTGACCGTGCTGTGGACACCGAACGAGCACTTCAGCTGGTACACCTCGGCGTCGCTGAACCGCTCGACGTATGCCTCCAACTACACGCAGGCCGGCGTCGAGCAGCAGATCAAGGGCAAGATCCAGACCGACACGCCCAAGCAGCTGCTGGCCACCGAAATGACCTGGCGCGACAACGGCTGGTTCGCCAGCCTGCGCGGCAAGTACACCGGCGAACGCTTCTACACCTATACCAACGACCAGGGCTTTGGTGGCTTCACCGTGTTCGACCTGGCCGGCGGCTACGATTTCGGTCAGGTTGGCTTCGCCAAGGGCATGCGCCTGTCGCTGAACGTGACCAACGTGGGTGACAAGCGCTACGCCAGCAACCTGGACTCGAGCGTGTTCGCCCCCAGCGACCCGGCCGGCAAGCTGTATGTGTTCCACGCGTCGGCACCGCGCCAGGTGTTCGGTACCATCGACATCCGTTTCTGATCGCCGGCCGAGGAGTCCATTGATGTCCGTTACTGCCCTGCTGTTGGCCGCGCTCTCGGTCAGCGGCTACAACGCACCGCATGAAGCCCGCGGCGTGCCGCCACGCGCGGTGGACGTGGCCAGCTTCACATACGTGGACAAGGGATTGGTCGCCGCCGGACGATTGCCGGCCGGTACCGTGGACTTCCTAGGCGATACGCTGGGCTCGTTCTCGTCGTTGGCGGTACAGCCGGGCACGTGGCGGCGTACCGCGCGTGGCTATGAAGGGGTGCTGTGGACCCTGCCCGACCGCGGTCGCAACGATCCGGAAGCCGGCCTGTTCTACGACTACGCCGGTCGCCTGGAGCGCATGCAGCTGCGCATCGACTGGCCGGCGGACAAGCCAGAGAGCTTCGGCACGCTGACGATGAAGCCGGAAAAGGGGTTGGTGCTGAAGGACTACAACGGCCAGCCATTCACCGGTGCCGACCCCGGTGATCACACCATCATCCAGCGTGGCGTGGTGCTGCCCTCCCCCGCCGTGGGCGCGGGGGCCGGCAAGGTCGCACTTGATGCCGAATCGCTGCAGTTCACTGCGGACGGCCACTTCTACATCGGCGACGAGTACACCGCCAACGTCTATTACTTCAACGCACAGGGCCAGCTGCAGGGCGTGATCGTGCCGCCGCAGGCGATCCAGCCACAACGTGATGGCAAACCTGCCTTTGGATCATTGGCTCCGCCGCAGACCGGGCGCCGCAACAACCAGGGCGTGGAAGGCATGGGCCTGTCGCCCGACGGCACACGGCTGTTCGTTGCCCTGCAGAGCGCGCTGATGCAGGACAGCGCGGCGGGCAATGCCGCCGGCCGCATCAACACCCGCGTGCTGGTCTACGACGTGTCTGCCAACCCGACGCCGACGCAACCGGTGGGCCACCATGTGATGATCCTGCCCGCCTACGCCCACGACGGCAAAGGCAAGCTCGACCGTACCGCTGCACAGAGCGAGCTGCGTGCGCTGGACAACGAGCGTTTCCTGATGCTGGCACGCGATGGCAATGGACTGGGCAAGGAGGGCGACGACCCGATCGTCTACAAGTCGGTGCTGCTGGTGAACGTGGCGCAGGCCTCCAATCTAGTGGATACGGAATATGAGACCGGCACGGCATCGGTGCTGGCCGATCCCGCTGACGCCATCTTGAAGACCGGCATCCTGCCCGCCAAGGTCAAAGAGGTGCTGAACCTGCTCGACCGGCCGCAGCTGGCCCGGGCCGGGCTGGACCTGGATACAGGGCGTGGCCCTCACCCGGGATTGCTGTCGGAGAAGTGGGAAGCAATGGACGTGTTGCCGGCGCTTGATCCAGAGCACCCGAACGACGTACTGCTGCTGATCGGCAACGACAACGACTTCACCGCCCGCAACTGCCGCATGCAGGGCGAGCACTGCGACAGTGCGTACGACAACGACAACCGGGTGCTGGTGTATCGGCTCACCCTGCCGTAGTGCCGGCCGCTGGCCGGCAACCTCACAAACCCCGACCGGTGGTAGTGCCGGCCGCTGGCCGGCAACTTCATGAACCTCCGGACGCACCGCTTGGTTGCCGGCCAGCGGCGGTCACTACCCGACAGGAAAATCCCGCGCGCCTGCCCCATGGTAGTGCCGGCCGCTGGCCGGCAGCCTCATGAATCTCCGGAAACACCGCCTGGTTGCCGGCCAGCGGCCGGCACTACCAGATCGACCACGCATAGGGATACTGGCCAATCTCCCTGGCCAGGCCCGCCCGAATGGGATTTCCCAGGATATACAGAGCCTGGCGATGCAACGATTCCTCTGCCCTGACCGCATGATCGAAGTACCCGGACTGCCAGACCACGCCGCGACGACCGACCAGCCGATTCAAGGCCAACGCGCTGGATGACTTGAACCGACGGGCGATACCCGACAGCTCCGACGCACGTAGTTGCAACATCCAATGCACATGATCCGGCATCACCACCCATGCCAGTGACTGGACCAGGCCTTGTCGCTCCAGTTCCTCAAACTGGCTGGAGACGCAGCCTGCGGTAGCGCCGCATTCAAAGCGTCGGCGGCGCTGGCATGTTGTCGTGGTCAGCACATATACCTGACCGATGATGGAGCGCCGCCCGTGGCGCAGGAGATCGCTGCTCATGGCCCATCGTGGATCAGGCAGACATCGCTGGCTGTCGGGGAACAGCGCGAGATTCCATGAGGATGTTGCTGACAGTCTGCTGGGGTTGCCGGCCAGCGGCCGGCACTACCCAATGCAAAAGCCCGTCACGTCCGCCCCGTGGTAGTGCCGGCCGCTGGCCGGCAACCCACGCCAACGCACAAGCCCATCGCGCCTGCCCCGTGGTAGTGCTGGCCGCTGGCCGGCAACCCATGCCAACGCACAAGCCCATCGCGCCTGCCCCGTGGTAGTGCCGGCCGCTGGCCGGCAACCCATGAACCCCGCCCGGCGGTGTGCCCGGCCCCGTCACCCGCGCAGCGTGGCGCCACCATCCACATACAGGTCACTCATCGCCACGTGCCCGGCCTGCTCGGACAGCAGGAACATCACCGCCTGCGCGATGTCCTCCGGCGTGGCCAGCTTGCGCAAGGGGATGCCCGCCTTGTAGGTGGCCGGATTGCCGGCGATCACCCGTGCCGCGCCCTGCTCGTCTTCCCACATGCCGGTCTGCATCGGGGTCAGCGTGGAGCCCGGCGCAACGATGTTGCAGCGGATGCCCAACGGTGCCAGCTCCAGGCCCAGGCAACGGGTGAACATCGTCGCCGCCGCCTTCGAGGCGGCATAGGCGGCCATGCCATGCCGTGGCACGCCCGCCGCGTTGGAACTGACGGTCACGATGGCGCCTTGCCGGCGCGGCGACATCACCCGTGCCAGTGCGCGGCCCACATGGAACACACCATCGGCATTGACCGCGAACACCCTGCGCCAATCCGCGTCACGGGTGTCCACGACCTCGCCGACATGCAGCACGCCCGCCACGCTGGCCGCCAACATGATCGGTCCCACCGTGGCTTCCACCTGGTTTACCAGGGCGTCCACGGCTGCGCCGTCGGTGACGTCCAGTGCGAAAGCCTGCACGCGACCATCGTCGGTCGCCAGCGCAGGTCGCTCGCGATCGGTTGCCACGACCCGGCACCCTGCGTCCAGCAGTTGCCCGACCAGCGCCGCACCGATACCGCCCGCTGCGCCGGTCACCAGCGCCACATTTCCTTCAAAACCCGTCAGCTGCATGTTGCGCTCTCCTGTTGCCTGTCCCACTGCTGCAGCCGCGCCGACAACCACGGTGCCAGCTGCGCCACCGCATCACGCCCGGTCAGTTCGGCGTGCAGGAACGGCAGCTCGACGGCATCCACCTGCAGCGCATGTGCCTTCCACAGCGCGGACTGCAACTGCGGCCGTGCCTGATGATCGCGTCCGGCCCGCACATGCGCCAGCGTTCCGACGAAGGGTCGGTGCTGGTGTTCGCGGATCAGTCGATTGGTTCCGGTCACCGCCCGTACCACGCCGTCGAGCACCACCTCGGGCAGGCTGCCCAGCGCGCTGCCGCCGCGCCGCAGGAAGGCGAGGATGCGCTCGCGATCGTCCAGTTCCGGATGCGCGTCCGGGTCATGCCCGGCGATGGCCAACAGCGCCCGCAGCGCCGCGATCGGGTCGGGCTCCGGTTCGGCGCGCCAGCATTCGCTGGGATAGGCATCGAGCAGCACCAGTTCGCCGACCTCGCGACCGATGTCGTGCAGGCGCACGGCCATCGCCTGCGCGAGAATGCCCCCCACCGACCAGCCGAGCAGATGGATCGGCCCCTGTGGCTGCAGCGTGATCACCCGCTGCACATAGTCATTGGCCATGGCCTCGATGCTGCCTGGCAGCGGTTGCGTGGCATCGAGCGCGGGTGACTGAAGCCCGTACACCGCGCGCGTTGGCTGCAGCGCCCGGGCCAGTGCGCGATAGTTCCAGGCAATGCCGCCTGCCGGGTGCAGCACGAACAGGGGGGCTGCGGTTGCCTCGTCGGATGCCGACAGCGCAATCACCGGCCCCAGCGCGTGATCGGCGCGTGCGGGCGGCTCGGCAATGCGTGCCGCCAGCGCGGCTACGGTCGGTTGCGCGAACAGCGCGCCCAGCCCCAGCTCGCAACGCCAGCGCTGCTCGATGGCCAACAGCAGGTGCACGGCCGACAGGGAGTCGCCACCGATGCTGAAGAAATCCAGGTCGACGGCCACCGGCGATTCGCGCCCCAGCGCCTGCGCGAACAGCCCGGCCAGCTCCTGCTCCAGCGGCGTGCGCGGCGCCTGCCCCACAACTTCCTGCTGCGGCGGTTTCGGCAGCGCACACCGGTCCAGCTTGCCATTGGCAGTCACTGGCCACTGATCCACGCCCACGAACGCCGACGGCACCATGTAGTCCGGCACCCGCGTCAGCAGATGACTGCGCAGCGCCGCTGCATCGAGCAGCGCCGTCGGCACATAGGCGACCAGCCGCGCCTCGCCGGGTAGATCATCGCGCAACAGCACTTCCACCCGGTCCATGCCAGGCAGCTCGCGCAACGCTGCTTCAATCTCGCCAAGTTCGATGCGCAGGCCGCGCAGCTTTACCTGATGGTCGCTGCGTCCCAGGTACTCGACAGCACCGTCGTCCCGCCAGCGTGCCACGTCGCCGGTGCGGTAGATGCGCTCACCCGGCAGGAACGGATCCGCCAGGAAGCGCTCGGCAGTCAGGTCGTCGCGGCCGAAATAGCCGCGCGCCAACTGCACACCGCCGAGGTACAGGTCACCTGGCACGCCCACCGGCACGGGCTGCATCCGTGCGTCCAGCACATACAGGCGGGTGTTCCAGACCGGGAAACCGATCGGCACCGGTCGCGAGCGGTCATCGGCCGAGGCTGGCCACCAGCTCACATCCACTGCCGCTTCGGTCGGCCCATACAGATTGTGTAGTTCGGCATGCACCCGCGCATGGAAGCGGTCGCGCAGCGCGGCATCCAGCGCCTCGCCACTGGTGAACACGCGCCGCAGCCGCAGGTCCTGTGAGGCCGGTGCAGCCAGGAACGCATCCAGCATCGACGGTACGAAATGTGCGGTGGTGACACCATGGACGCGGATCAATCGCACCAGCTCGGTCGGGTCGCGGTGTGCGTCCGGCCCCGCCAACACCAGCGTCGCGCCGCACAGCAGTGGCAGGAAGAATTCCCAGACCGATACGTCGAACGTTGCCGGGGTCTTCTGCAGAATCCGGTCGTCGGCACCAATGCCATAGTGCTCGCGCATCCACAGCAGGCGATTGACGATGGCGCGGTGTTCGATCACCACGCCCTTGGGTTCGCCGGTCGAACCGGAGGTATAGATCACATAGGCCGCATCGTCGCCCGTCGGGCCCGGCCACGGTGCGGCAAAGCTCACATCGGTCCACTGCTCCGGCGGCAGCACCGGCACATCTGAAAGACGGGATTGCACGCTGGCCTCTGCCAATACGCAGACCGGCTGCGCCGACGCCAGGATGCGCGCCAAGCGCTCCGCGGGATGGGCAAGGTCCAGTGGCAGGTACGCGCCGCCTGCGCGCAGCACCGCCAGCAACGCAATCACCAGTTCCAGCGAACGCGGCAGCGCTACGGCAACGACCGTGCCCGGGCCCACGCCCAGCGAGCGAAGCTGCGCGGCCAGGGCGAAGCTGCGCGCCTCCAGCGCAGCATGGTCCAGCGTGGTATCGCCGAACACCAGCGCCGCTGCCGACGGATCGCGGTCCATGCCCTGCTGCAACAGTTCGACCAGGGTCGTGTCAGGCAGCGCATGCGTGGTGGCATTGAAGCCATGCACGACCTGCCTGGATTCTTCCGGCGTGGCCAGCGGCACCGTCGCGATGTCTTCGGCCAGCAGCGCGGACGACACGAAATGCAGCAGCCGCCGGGCATGCGCCTTCATGTCGTCCAGCCCATACAGGGCCGGGTTCGCTTCAATCTCCAGATCCAGCAGGGTCTGTCCATCGCCACGGAAACCCAGTGTCAGGTCGTCGACCGGGCCGGTGCTCAGCACTTCCAGTGAGGCCTGCACACCCGGCAGCGCGAGCGGCTGGTAGAACGGCTGTACGTTGATCAACGGCCCATGCAGACGGTGCTGTGCACCGACCAGACCGAGGTCACGACGCAGCTGTTCGCCACGGTAGCGCCCATGCTTGCGGCTCTGGCTGAGCTGGCGCCCGATGCGCCGGCAGAATTCCTCGACGCCGCCCTCGCCGCCCGCTACCCGCAGCGGCAGCACGTTCATCACCATCGCCGGTACCCGCGCCGCCGCGTTGCCCAGCCGCGCCATGTACGGTACGCCGAGCACGACTTCCTCGGACGCGCTCATGCGACGCACATACTCGGCGGCCAACGCGGCAAGCACATCCGGCCACGGCTGCAGCCACGATGCCGAGACCTGCAGCAGGCGCTCGCGCAATGCGGGGTCCACCGGCTGCACCCAGCGCAGTGCATCGTCACTGGCCGCGGCGGTGCCGGCCAGGCCGGTGGAGGCCGGGGCGCCCTGCAGCGCCTGCAACCACCACTGCCGGTCGACGTCGCGGCGCGCATCACTGCGGTAGCTGGCATCATCGGCCAGCACGCCCGCCAACCCTGGCAGCGCACTACCGGTGCGGCCCGCATACAGGGCGCAGACGCGGTCAGTGAACAGCGCCATGCCATAGCCATCGGTGGCCAGGTGATGCACGCGCAGGTACCAGGCCCAGCGCTGGCCACCCAGGTCGAACAGCACCTGCTGGCTCAGCCGGTCGCGGGTCGGGTCGACCGCGCTGCAGCGGTCAGCCAGCATCGCCGCACGCGCCGTCTGCTGCGGATCATCGGCCGCGGCGACATCGCGCAGCTGCAGCAATGGCACCCGCGCGGGATCGTGCCATTGCACGGGCTGGCCGTCCTCGCCCTCGGCGAAACGCAGCGCCAGCGCCTCGGCCTCGACGGCGGCCTGGTTGGCGGCAGCGATGAACGCCTGCACATCCAGCAAACCCTCGATCCACACCGCGTGCGCGGTATTGAATGCAGGGCTTTCCGGTGCCACCCGCTGGGCAAACCACAGCCCGGCCTGCGCCTCGGTCAGCGGCAGCGGCGCTCCGTTCATGCTGCTGTCTGCGCGGCCTGCAGCTGCTGCACCACCGCCCACCACTGGCGCAGCGTGGTGTGTTCGGCCAGCTGCGAGAACTCCAGTGGCAGCCCGGTGTTGCCCCAGGCCAGCACCAGCCCCAGCATGCGCATCGAATCCAGATCCAGATCGATCAGGTTGTCATCATCGCCGATGTCAGCCGCGTGGCAGTCCAGCACACGGGCGACGTCGGCGCGCATACGCTCCAGGGTCAGGGCTTCGGTCGTCGCGTTCATCACATTGCCTCCAGCAGCTGGTCGGTGGTCATCGGTACGCCGCAGGTGCGGGCGATCCAGTGCAGCGCCTGGTCATGGTCGGCACGCGAGAAATCGGCCACGGCATCGGCAGCGATGAACGTCTCGATGTCACGCTGGAACGCCTCCACTGCCGTGGCGGTGCACCCGATGTGGGCGTAGACACCGGTGATCAGCAGCTGGTCGCGGCCGCGCACGCGCATCAGCGTTTCCAGATTGCTGCGCTGGAACGCGCTGTAGCGGTGCTTTACCAGCACATGCTCGCCCGGCTGCGGCGCGAGTGCGTCGATGATCGGCTCGTGGTCGGCACGACGGCCCATGCCCGGGCCCCACAGGTCTGCCTGCAGGCCGCGGTCGCGGCGGTCCTGGTCGCCGTGCTGGGCGGTGTAGAACACCGGAATGCCGTGCGTACGGCAATGTCCCAGCAGGCGCGCGATGTTGTCCACCGCCGGCTGCAGCGGCGCGTTGCCGGCGTCGAATGCGGCGAGGAAATAGCGCTGCATGTCGTGTACCAGCAAGGCAACGCGATCACGCTGGGGGCGCCAGGCGCCTCGCGCCTGCGGCAGTTCCGCAGCGGTCGGCAAGGAATACGGGGTAATGCGGGGCAGCGCCATCAGCGCGTTCCTCCTGTCTGTTGCAGATGACGCGCGCGCAGCTGCGCGCGCAGTTCGCGGCGGCTGATCTTGCCAACCGCCGTGGTGTCGAAACTGTCCACGAAAACAATCTGATCGGGCACCTTGAAGGCGGCCAGGCCACGCCCGCGCATCCACGCCTTCAGCGCCGGCGCCTTGATGGCCTCGCCCTGCTGGATCACGAAGGCACAGCTGCGCTCGCCCAGGTAGTCGTCAGGAATGGAGACCACGGCGGCATCGAATACGCCAGGATGGGCCAGCAGATGGTCTTCGATCTCCTCGGCGGAGATCTTCTCGCCCGCCCGGTTGATGTGGTCGCCGGCACGGCCCTGCACCACCAGGTAGCCCCCGGGCAGCTGCTGCACGCGGTCGCCGGTGCGATAGAAGCCATCGTCGGTGAACGAGCGCGCATTCGCCGCCACATCATTGTGGTAACCGCGGATGGTGTATGGGCCCCGCGTGAGCAGATGGCCCACCTCGCCTTCGGCAACGGGATGATCGTGGTCATCGACCACGCGCACCTCGTCATCGGCGCTGATCGGCCGGCCCTGGCAGGCAACGATCAGTTCCTGCGGATCATCCAGCCGGGTGTAGTTGACCAGGCCTTCGGCCATGCCGAACACCTGCTGCAACGTGCAACCGAGGCCATCGATGACCCGCCGCGCGGCTTCCGGCACCAGCTTCGCTCCCCCGACCTGCAGCACCTGCAGGCTGGACAGATCATGCCTGCTGGTCGCCGCGGCCTGCGCCCACAGCAGCGCCAGCGGCGGCACCAGACCACAGCAGGTCACCTTCTCGCGCGCGATCAACGGAAAAGCCGCATCCGGGCCGGGGCCCGGGCTGAGCACCACGCGGGCGCCGGCGTACAGCGCACCGAAGAAACCCGGCGAGCTCATCGGGAAGTTGTGTGCTGCCGGCAGCGCGACCAGGTACACGCTGTCGCGGTCGATGCCACAGATTTCGTTGCTGGCGCGGAACGAATAGATGTAGTCGTCGTGCGTGCGCGGAATGAGCTTTGACAACCCGGTGCTGCCGCCGGAGATCTGCAGGAACGCCACCGACTGCGGATCAGGATCGGCCGGCAGCTGGCTGCGATCGCCCTGCAGCGATTCCAGCGCGACGAACTCCGCCGCATCGCCGTCGATCAGCACGTGGCGTACCGCCGGCACTTCCGCCTGCAGCGCGCGCGCCAGGCCACGATGATCGAAGCCTTCATGGACATCGGCGCTGATGTAGGCACTGGCCTCGGCCTTGCGCGCAAAGTGGGCCAGTTCAGTGATGCGATGTGCCGGCAGCGCGTACACCGGCACCAGCCCGGCGCGGAACAGGCCACAGACCGTTGCGATGAAACCGGCCGTATTGCCCAGCTGCACCAGCACGCGCTCGCCGGGTTGCAGGCCCAGCGCCAGCAGCCCGGCGCCGATGCGCCCGGCCTCATGCCAGAGCTGCGCATAGCTCAGGCGCACATCGCCAGCCACCACCGCGATGTCATCGGCATGGCGCTCGGCGCGTTCGCGCAGGAAACCCGGGAAGGTTTCGCCACGCCAATGACCTGCGGCCCGATAGCGCGCGACCAGCGCTTCAGGCCATTGCTGTTGCAGCGGCAGGCGCGAATCAACGGTGGACGGCGTCATGCGGATACCTCGATCAGGGACAGCGGGTCCTGCACACCCAATGCGTTCAGCAGGGCAGCAAACTTGGCGGCGGTTTCGGCCACTTCGGCCTCGGGCTGCGAGTCGGCGACGATGCCGGCGCCGGCATACAGGCGCAGCTGGGTGCCCTGCAGGCGCGCGCAGCGGATCGCCACATACCAGTCGCCGTCCCCCTGTGCATCGAGCCAGCCCACCGCACCGGCATAGAAGCCGCGCGGCACCGGTTCCAGCGCACGGATGCGCTGCAGTGCCTGCAGCCGCGGGGTACCGCAGACGGCCGGGGTGGGATGCAGCTCGGCCAGCAGGGTCGCCGCCGACGTAGCAGCGTTCTTCAGCGTGGCGTGGATGCGCGTACCCAGATGCCACATGCTGGCGGTGGCGTGCAGCACCGGGCGCGGCTGCGCTTCGATGTGACTGCACCAGGGCGAGAGGCCATCGACAATGGCGTCGACAACATGCCGGTGTTCGTCATGATCCTTCGCCGATGCCAGCAACGCCTGCGCGGCGCGCTCGTCCGCAACCGGATCGGCACTGCGCCTGGCCGAACCGGCCAGCGGATGCGACAGCACCTGCGCACCGCGTTTGCGCAGCAGCAGTTCCGGTGTCGCCCCCACCAGCCATGCCGGCGCCTGGCCAACGTCCACCGGCAGCGGCACGGCGTAGGTCGCCACCGAAGGATCGGTGCCGAGGCGGGCCAGCAGCATTTCCGGTGACAGCGCCTGCTGCGTGTGCGCCAACAGGCTGCGCGCCAGTACCACCTTGTGCAGCTCCGGGTCCGGCGCGCGCATCGCGCTGACCGCGTCGGCCACGGCCGCTGCATACGCCTGCGCCGAGGGCTCGGCAGTCAGCGCTCCGGACAGCGCCGGCGCCGCCTGCGACTGCACGGGCAATGCCGGCAGCAGGCGCTCGGGCTGGTACAACACATCATCGGCGCGCGGCTCGAACGGCACCGCGCCGACCAGCAGGCCCGGCCCACCGCGCTGCTGCGCGAAGAACGTCGCCACGCGCTCGGCCAGCGTGGCCAGCACACCGGTCGGCAAGGGTGCGCGGCAGCCGCGCGCGTGCATCTGCTGATCCGCCTGCCGCAGCAGGAACAGCGACGCTTCGGCGGTGGGCTCGGGCAGCATCGACGCAGCCTCCGGCCACGCGCCCTGCATCAGGGAATCGTTCATGGGGTCTCCTTCATCCGATACGCTGCTGCCAGCACGCACAGCACCAGCAGCAGCACGCCGACCAGCAGGTAAGGCAGGCTGGCGCCGCCGCGATACAACAGGGTGCCGAGCATCGGCCCGGCCACCATGCCCAGCCCCTGCGCCGCCGCGACGGTGCCGGCCGCCGCCCCCTGTTCGTGCGGCTGCACCGCGTCGGCGGCCAACGCCTGGAACGAGGGGAACACGAAGCCCATGCCGAACGCTGCAAGCGCGTAGGCCGCCGGCAACTGCCAGGTCTGCTGCACCGCCGCCACCGACGCAAAGCCGATGCCTGCGATCAGTGCGCCGAGGATGATCCAGCGCCGGGGATGCACGTCCAGTTTCATCACCAGCCCCTGCGCGAGGATCAGGCCCACGCCGACTGCAGTCAGTGCGATGCCGGCCATGCGTGCACCTTCGGCTGCACCCAGGCCGAAACGATCAATGGCGAAGAAGCCGACCGTGACCTGGGCGATGGTCACCGACACCATCGCCACGAACGCCGCCATCTGCGGCAGGCGCAGCCGCGGGTCGAGGCGCGACAGCGGTACGCGGTTGCGGCTGTGTGCGGCTGCCACCGGCGGCGTGGCCGGCAGGCGCCAGGCCAGCAGGCCCAGCGCGAGCAGCGGCAACAGCGCAGCCACGTACAGCGCCAGCGGCAGGTTCTTGTAGGCAAGCCATCCGGCAGCAGCCGGACCCAGCACCATTCCCAGCGCGTTGGCGCTGCCAAGGCGGGCGAGGAATTTCGCACGTTGGCCGGTGGGTGCCTTGTCGGCGATCAGCGCGGCAGCGGTCGGCGGCACAGCCGCGTAGAACAGGCCGATCAGGCCACGCGCACCGACCAGCACCAGCACCGAGACCAGCACCGGCGGTATTGTCTGCAGCGCGACATCGATGAACACCGCCAGCGCGATGTAGACTACGGTGTAGGCACTCATCGCCAGCATCAGCACGCGCTTGCGGCCGATGCGGTCGCTGAGCTGGCCCCACGGGCGAGCGGCCAGCATCCACAGCACGCCCGCGGCCGTGACCGATAGACCGGCATGCCATTCGGACAGGCCCAGCAGGCGGACCACCGGGCCGATGACGGCGACGAAGGACATCATCGCCATGGTGCCGATCAGGGCAGCCAACACCAGCGCCGGCAAGCCGGGAACCACGGGACGTGCATGCATGGAACACCAACCGTAACCAGGGAAGGAACGCCGGGCGCATCCGCACCCCGCGCGACGTCGCCCTGTCAGGCGGCGACGCCATCCTTAAATGATAACGGCTCGCATTTGCATTTGATACCCATTCGCTTAACGGGCACGCACCTGCGGGTGCATCACTGCCCTGCGCGTACCGACAGCAGGCCGCGACGCTTGAACCACCACTCCAGCGGCAGGGTCACCAGCGGCGGAATCGCAGCCAGCAACGCCAGCCCCGTTGCCCACCATGGCCAGCGCAGGCGCAGCGCCGCAAACAGCGTCACCGCCACGTAGGCCAGGAACGCCACGCCATGCAGCGGCCCGAACAGCTTCACCAGCGCGACGTTGGCCTGCGGGCCGTACTTGAGCCACATGCCGGCCAGCAGCCCGGCCCAGGTGATGGCCTCGATGAAGGCGACGACGGCGAAAAGGCGCCCGGTCGGGTGCAGCGGGTTACGGTGGGTCACGCAGGGCTCCAGCGCTGGATATCAAATGCGAATGATACGCAGATGCGAACATGCCGGATACCTGCGGCGTGTCCACCAAGGTGGACACCTACCGACGCGTATCGGGCAGGACGTGCTCGCCGATCTCGCCCAGTACGTCGTCCACCGGCCGGCCGTTGTCCACCAGGTTGAACATCACATGCGCCATACCCTGCGCGTGTACGCGTTGCAGGTACGCGCGCAGGCCATCGCGGCCCACCTTCAGGCCCAGCGGCAGCGGCTCCGCCGGCGCAGTTGGATCGGCCTGCAGGTCCAGCAGCATCGACTGCACGAATGGCTTGGGCGCGCCGCCGCTCTGGGCCAGCGCCTGCTGCCACAGACCGATGCGCCCTTCCTGCGCGGTCTCTTCGCGGTGATAGGTTGCCCAGCCTTCGGCCTCGCGTGCGATCCACTGCAGGCTCTGCCGCGCAGTACCGACCACCAGCATCGGAATGCGCCTTGCCGGCGTAGGAAGCACGTCGTATCCACCGGTTGCCTGCAACACCGGCGCGCGCTCGGAGGGTTCGGGGGACAGCGCCGCACGCAGCAGCGACCAGCGCTCGCGGAAGGTGCCCGCCCTGCCCTGTAGGTCCTCGCCGAAGGCCGCGAACTCTTCTGGTCGATCACCCGAGCCAAGCCCCAGCACGAAGCGTCCACCGCTGACCCGGTCCAGCGTCAGCGCCGATTTCGCTACCTGCAGCGGTTGCCGCAACGGCAGCACGATGGCCGCAGTGCCGATCACGATGCGCTCGGTCGCCGCGGCCAGCATGCCCAACCACAGGAACGGATCATCCAGCGCACTGGCGGTCGCATCCGGCCCCTGCGGCACCATCAGCGGCACATCGCGGGTCCACAGCGCAGCAAAGCCCAGATCGTCGGCCAGCCGCGCGACGCGGCGCGCCTCCAGTAGATCGGCCAGGCCGTGTGCGGCCACCGGCGTCATCAGGCCAAGGCTCAAGCCCTGCTCTGGAAACAGACGTGCATGGGCAGGATTGAAATCAGTCATGCCGCCAGCTTAGCGTGGGGCATTGATGGCGTCCCACAACAGGAAGTACAGCGCATGCCCAGGATCCGTCCCGCCCACGTCGATGACCTGCCCGCGATCAGCGCGGTGTGCATGGCGGCCTTCACTGCAGCCGTTGCGCCCATGCTTACCGCCGAGGGCATCGCCACCTTCGGCAACGTGGCCGCAGCCAGCGCCTTCGCCGAGCGCCTGCAGGGTGACAACCACATCCTGGTGGCCGAACAGGAGGGCCGTGTGGTTGGCGTGGTGGAACTGAAGGCGGGCCAGCACCTGGCGATGCTGTTCGTCGCGCCGGAGCTGCAGGGGCAAGGCATCGGTCGTGCCCTGCTGCAGTCGGTGCTGCCGCAGGTACGCGGCCCGCAGATGACCGTGCGCGCCTCGCTCAACGCGGTGCCGGCCTACGAACACTATGGGTTCGTGCTGGATGGCGACGTCGGCGAGTACCACGGCCTGATCTACCAGCCGTTGGTGTTGGCGGTGCCCGCTCCGGTGGCTGCGCCCCCTGGTCCGCACTGATACCCAGCCCACATGCCGTGCTGCGCGTGCGACATAAGCAAACTGCATCAGCCAGCACCCCGACCGTTCCTACAATGGCCCACCACCCTGTCCTTCGAGATGCTGCCGATGCGCGTCGCGCTTTCCCTGTTGCTGTTGGCCTCGGCCCTGAGCGCCTGCTCCCCCGCGTCCGCGCCGGTACCGACGGCGAAGGCGGCATCGACCGCCCCGGCCTCCGCCATCGCCTGGCGCCAGGGCGACGTGGATGATGCGTTCAACGAAGCCGCCGAGAGTGGCAAGCCGGTGCTGCTGTACTGGGGCGCGGTGTGGTGCCCGCCGTGCAACCAGCTCAAGGCGGGGCTGTTCAAGGATCCGGCCTTCATCGCACTGACCGGCAAATTCGTGCCGGTCTACCTGGACGGCGACGAAGAAGGCGCGCAGGCATGGGGCGAACGCTTCGGCGTGCGCGGCTATCCAACCCTGATCGTGCTCGACCCGCAGCGCAACGAAATCACCCGCGTGGCCGGCGGCAACGACGCGGCCGAACTGACCCGGGCCCTGACCGTCGCCGCCAGCCGCCGCAGCGCTGTCGCCGAAACACTTGCGACCGCGCTGGCGACGCCGGCCACGCTTGGCGCCGAAGACTGGCAGGTACTG
The DNA here is from genome assembly GCF_019969775.1 of Stenotrophomonas sp. OVS01A. Classification (NCBI taxonomy): domain Bacteria; kingdom Pseudomonadati; phylum Pseudomonadota; class Gammaproteobacteria; order Lysobacterales; family Lysobacteraceae; genus Stenotrophomonas; species Stenotrophomonas sp. OVS01A. The sequence goes on from NZ_JAHXYV010000001.1 coordinate 1,768,581, forward strand.
GGCGATTACGGCTGGGAGGTGGATGCCAACCGCCTGGCTGGCAAGCGCAGCGCCCAGGACGTGCTGCAGCAGCTGGCCAAGGCCGCACCCGAGCCTGCGCTGCAGCGTCGCTTCGCGCTGCTCGCCTTGGCTACCGCCGAGAAACCGACGGCAGCGCCCACCCAGGTACGCGAACTGTTGCAGGCGGTGCTGGCACAACCGGCGGAGGTACGTCGCAACCGCGAGTTGCTGGGGTATGCCGGCGCCGGGCTGGTCAAGCAGGCCAGCGCTGGTCCGGCCAGCAGCAATGCCCTCGGCCAGCAGTTGCTGGTCGCGCTGGAACGTGCCGATGCCGCGCGTGGTGATCGCGCAGACGATGCCTTGTCACGCGCGTTGACCGAGTTGGCGCTGGCGCGCCAGCAGCAGCCCGAAGGCGCGCTGCCGGCAGCATTGGTGCAGCGCGTAAAGCAGCGCGTGGCCGCCGCCGATGCCGCAGCCACCGATGCACACGCGCGCCAGGCCACCATCAGCAGTGCCGTCTACGCGCTGCGTCAGGTCGATGATGATGCAGGCGCCGAGGCCTTGCTGCTGGCAGAGCTGAAGCGCAGCGAGCAGCCTTACTACTACATGCCGGAGCTGGCCGAACTGGCCGAGCAGCGTGGTGATAGCGCCGGCGCCCTGGAATGGCTGAAGCGTGCCTATGAAGGCGCGCAGGGCCCTGCCACGCGCGTGCAGTGGGGCGTGCTGTACGTGGAAGGCCTGCTGCGGCTGGCACCCGATGATGCACCGCGCATCGAGCAGGCCACCGAGGCCTTGATCGCCGAGCTGGACAAGCAGCCGTCCGGCTACCACCAGCGCACGCGCCAGCGCTTCGAACGGCTGGCCGGACAGCTGCAGGCGTGGAGCGCCAAGCACAAGGGTGCGGACACGCTGGCGCGGCTGCAGCAGCGGATGCAGGCGGCCTGTGGTGATCAGGTTGATAGCGGCTGCAAGGAATGGCTGAGCTGACGCCAGACGCAGGATTCGACGGATACAGGTAGTGCCGGCCGCTGGCCGGCAGCCCCGACCATCACCAGCTGCCGGCCAGCGGCCGGCACTACCCTGCTGCTTCTGCTCTCGCCTTTGACGTCGCCTCCGCGCCGGCGCGTGGACCTGTCCTGCGCGGGCGGATGGGCCCATGCAGGACCGTTGGCGCCATGGATGGCGCCATCGAGCCCCCATGGATGGGTTTACGGCGTGTCCTGCATGGGCCCATCCGCCCACGCGATCCCGGGACAGTCAACGCGCCGACAGCGCCCTCTTTTCAACCACCCCGCTTGACCTCAACCAATGTTGAGGTGCGATAACAGTCTCCCCACGGCCATACCCCTGGCCTTCCCCACGGAGACTGTCTCGATGCCGTACTCGCTTCCCGCCCTCCCCTATGCCTACGACGCCCTCGAGCCGCACTTCGATGCGCGCACGATGGAGATCCATCACAGCAAGCATCACCAGGCCTACGTCAACAACCTCAATGCCGCGCTGGAACAGGCGGGCCTGCCGGCACAACCGGTGGAAACCCTGATCGCCGACCTCGACGCCCTGCCCGAATCGATCCGCGGTGCAGTGCGCAACAACGGCGGCGGCCACGCCAACCACAGCCTGTTCTGGACCGTGCTCAGCGCCAATGGCGGCACCGCCGATGACGAGCTTGCCGCGGCCATCGATCGCGACCTCGGTGGCTACGACGCCTTCAAGGAAACCTTCAGCAAGGCCGCGCAGACCCGGTTCGGCAGTGGCTGGGCGTGGCTGACCGTCGATCGCGATGGCCGCCTGCAGGTCGAGAGCACCGCCAACCAGGACAGCCCGCTGATGGGCGCGGCGGTGGGCGCCTCCGGCAACACCCCGATCCTTGCCCTGGATGTCTGGGAGCACGCCTACTACCTGCATTACCAGAACCGTCGCCCGGACTACATCGGCGCGTTCTTCAACCTCATCAACTGGGCCGAGGTCGGCCGGCGCTACCGCCAGGCCAGGGCCGCATGAACGCGGACTCCGGTGCATACGCCGGGCCGTGGGCGGGGGTGTTCCCCGCTCCGGCACCGGTGCCATCGGTCAGCCTGCCACCGCGTGCGCTGCGGCGGTTGCTCGGCCATTTCCCTACCGGCGTGGCGATCGTCTGCGCCCGCGACGCACAGGGAAAACCGCAGGGGCTGACCATCAACTCGTTCGTGCCGATCTCGCTGCAGCCGCCACTGGTGCTGTGGAACCTCGCCCTGCATGCGCAGAGCCTGTCCACGTTCCAGCGCGCCACCCGCTTTGCGATCAGCGTGCTCGGCGCTGGCCAGGAAGCCCTGGCGCGCCGATTCGCCGATCCGCAGGTGCGCCATCGATTCACCGATGTGCCCTTGCTGGACGACGGCGAAGATGCGCCACCGCGTATCGCCGGTGCCGTGATCCATCTCACCTGCACCCGCCACGCGCAGTGGCCGGTCGGCGATCACCTGTTGCTGGCCGGGCGCATTGTCGATGTGCAGGAAGCAGGCGGTGCACCACTGCTGTTCCATCGCGGCCGCTTCCAGGCGGGACCGGTGGAAACCCTGCTGGAGGTGCGCTGATGGACATCGAAACGCTGGAGAGGATGCTTGCCGCCGGCAAGGACAGCGCACTGCTGCGCTTCGGCCTGGGCAAGAGCTGGCTGGATGCCGGCGACCCGGTGCGCGCAGCCACCCATCTGGGCCGCTGCGTAATGCTGGACCCGGACTATTCGGCGGCGTGGAAGCTGCTGGGCAAGGCCTGGCTGGCCGGTGGCCAGCCGCAGGCGGCGCGCGAAGCGTGGCAGCGCGGGCTCAGCGTGGCCGGCAGCAAGGGCGACCAGCAGGCCCGCAAGGAAATGCAGGTGTTCCTGCGCAGGCTCGATCGCGATTCACCTGCGCTGTTGGCGAAGGCCGGCTGAAGACTCAGCCGGCGTTGGCCGACGCCGGTGCCGGCATGATGTCCGGCATCGGCAGGCGGCGCGGCTTGCTCGGGAACGCGTGGCGCAGGATGCGCCAGACCACCTGGGTGAACTGCCGCGGCAGCGAGCCGTTGTTGTAGTGCTGGCCGTAGCGCCGGCAGATTTCCTTCACTTCCTTGGCGATGGCCGCATAGCGGTTGGCCGGCAGGTCCGGGTAGAAGTGGTGCTCGATCTGGTGGCTGAGGTTGCCCGACAGCACGTTGATCACGAAACCACCGCTGATGTTGGACGAACCGCGCAGCTGGCGCAGGTACCAGTGGCCACGCGATTCATTGCGCAGGCATTCCTTCGGGAAGGTTTCCGATTCGGCGGTGAAGTGGCCGCAGAAGATGATCACGTAAGTCCAGATGTTGCGCAGGCCGTTGGCCACCATGTTGCCCAGCATCACCGGCAGGAAGAACGGACCGGCCAGCAGCGGGAAGAACACGTAGTCCTTCAGCACCTGGCGGATCATCTTGCGGGCCACCGGACGGGTCTGCAGCCACATCGCACGGCTGCTGATGCGGCCCTTGAACCAGCGCCCCAGGCGCAGGTCCTGCGCCGCCACGCCCCACTGGAACAGCAGCGCGAAGATCGGTGCGATGATCGGCTGCAGCAGGTAGAACGGCTTCCAGCGCTGTTCCGGGAAGATGCGCAGCAGGCCATAGCCGATGTCATCGTCCATGCCACGCACGTTGGTGTAGGTGTGGTGGCGGAAATTATGGGTCTTGCGCCAGTTGTCGGCGGTGGCAACGATGTCCCATTCGTAGGTGTTGCCGTTGAGCTTGGGATCGCCGGTCCAGTCGTACTGGCCGTGCATCACGTTGTGGCCCAGTTCCATGTTTTCCAGGATCTTGGCCAGCGCCAGCAGCAGCGTGCCGGCGATGCAGGCCGGCCACAGCAGCGGCGCCCAGAACAACGGAGAGAACGCGCCCAGGAACAGCAGGCTGCGGCCGAGCACGCCGGACCAGCGCACAGCCGCTGCGACGCGGCGGATGTAACGGGTGTCGGAGGCGCCGAGGCTGCCGATCACACGGTCGCGGATCGCATCGAGTTCCTCACCAAACGTCTGCATCTCGGCAGGGCTCAGGGCACGGTCGGTAGCGCGGGTCATGGCAGCGGAGTCCTCAGAGATCCAGGGTCAGGTCGGTGGTCGGCGCGCTCACGCAGATCCGCACCGGCACGGCCGTTTCGGACTGGGTGTCGCCGGTGCGCAGGTGGCGAGTGGTGCCACTGACGCGTTCACAGGTACAGCTGTTGCAGATGCCCATGCGGCAGCCGTGCTTGGGCGCGATGCCCTGCGCCTCCAGGCTCTCCAGCAGCGAGCGGCCACGCGGCACGATCAGCCGCCGGCCGCTGCGGGCAAGGGTCAATGCAACCTCACCCAGGCTGTCGGCATCACTGAGTGCCGCAGGCGGCGTAAAGGCTTCAGCCTGGAAACCCGCCACCTGCTGCGCCAGCCGCGTGCGCGCAGCGGCAACGAAGCCATCCGGGCCACAGGCCAGCACATGGCGCTGCGCCAGCGGGGTGTCGTCACCGGCAACGGCCAACGTGTGGCTGTCGATGCGCGCGGCCGGCACCTCGCCTTCGCGGGTGGTCAGCAGATGCACGCGCAGGTTCGGGTTCGCTGCGGCCAGCGCCTGCAGCTCATCACGGAACTGGAACGCCGCGGCGCTGCGCTCCCAGTAGAACAGGTCGACCGGCGCCGCCAGCGGGCGCTGGCAGGCGTCGCGCAGCAGGCTGCGCATGGGCGTGATGCCGCTGCCGGCGGCCAGTAGAAGCACCGGCGCTGCGGCAGGCATGTGGAAATCACCGAAGGCCGCATCCAGCCGGAACAGGTCGCCTGGCTTGGCATGCGCGACCAGATGCTGGCTGACCTTGCCGCCTTCCACCGCCTTGACGGTAATGGCCAGCTCACGACGGCCCAGGCGGGTCGGGCTGTAGCTGCGGCGCAATACACGCCCCTCAAGCTCGACGCCCAAGGTGACGTGCTGGCCGGCGCGCATCCCGGCCCAGTGCCGGTTGCAGCGCAGGACCAGGGTGGCGGCGCCCTCGCCCGCCGGCTCGCGCCGTACCAGGCGGGCCATCGGCTCACGCAGGGTCCACAACGGATTCAGCTGGCCCGCCCAGAAGTCGAACAGCGACGGCGACAGCCAGCGGTACGGGGAAAACAGGGAAGGACGGACGACAGCGCTCATGGATGCACTATACGGCCGCACACACAGCTGTGTATACATGTGTATATTGCACCGGATTGGGTATGATTCAGCCTTGCCCCTCCGGAAGTACCATGGCCGCCGCCACCGTTCTGTCTCCGCCTGAAGATGCCAGCAGCCCGGCCCGCCGTACGGTGAGCCGCGAAGATCTGCTGGCCGCCGCGTTGAAACTGATCGGCCCGCATCGCAGCCTCTCCACCCTCAGCCTGCGCGAAGTCGCGCGCGAGGCGGGCATCGCACCCAACAGCTTCTACCGCCAGTTCCGCGACATGGACGAACTGGCCGTCGCCTTGATCGACGTGGCTGGGCGCTCGCTGCGCACCATCATCGGTGAAGCCCGCCAGCGCGCTACGTCCAGCGCCACCAGCGTGGTACGCGTGTCGGTGGAAACCTTCATGGAACAGCTGCGTGCCGACGACAAGCTGCTGCACGTACTGTTACGCGAAGGCGCGGTCGGCTCGGACGATTTCAAGCACGCGGTCGAACGCGAACTGCACTACTTCGAAGAAGAACTGCAGCATGACCTGGTGCGCCTGGCCGCACTGGATGGCGCGGTGCTGTACAAGCCGGAACTGGTGTCGATGGCGATCACCCGGCTGGTGTTTGCGATGGGCGCTTCGGCCATGGACCAGCCCCCTGAGAACGATCCGGAACTGGTCGAACAGATCTCCACGATGATCCGCATGATCATCGTCGGCGCGCGCACTCCCGCCGCCTTCCGCCGCGGCTGACCGCTTCCGGTGCATGACCACCGGCACACACGTGTGCGCATTGTGTAATGTTATAACAATTACGTTCGAGTAAAGGCCACGGTTCACGCACGCGCCGAGACCCCAATATAGCAATTACTATGTTGATGACCATCTGCTTTCATGTGCGCCAGCCAGGTCGCCCTCGCCGCCCTCCCTTCCCAAGGACGACGCCCTCATGCGCATTGCTGCCTCCCTTCTCCGCCGGCTGCCGCTGGCTGCCGGTATTGCCGCCGCCCTGCCGGTGACCGCATTCGCCGCACCACCTTCGCCTACCGAGCTGGACCGCGTGCAGGTGAAAGTCAGCACGGCCACCCGCAGCGAACGCCTGCTGTCGGACGTGCCGATCCGCACCGAGGTACTGCGCAAGGAGGACATCGCCCTGCGCGCGGCCACCGACTTCTCCCGCGCGGTCGAGCTGATCAACGGCCTGCGGGTGGAGAGCAACTGCCAGAACTGCAACACCAGCGAAGTGCAGCTGCTGGGCCTTCCCGGTGCCTACAACCAGCTGCTGTTCGATGGCATTCCACTGTTGTCCACGCTGGGCAGTGTGTATGGGCTGGAACAGATTCCCGCCGGCTTCGTCGACCGCATCGAAGTGGTCAAGGGCGGTGGTTCGTCGCTGTACGGGCAGGGCGCCGTAGCCGGTGTCATCAATCTGGTTCCGCCGCTGCCGGCACGCAGCGGCGGCCATGTGCAGGCGGGCGTGGATGTTCTGAAGGGCACGCCGCAGAAGAACGCCGACGTGCGTCTGGATCTGGTCGCCAGCGAGGCCGACGCGGGACTGTCGGTGATCGCCCAGCGCAACTGGAACAGCGGCATCGACTACAACGGCGACGGCTATACCGAGATCACCCGCAAGAACCTCAAGGTCGGTGGCCTGCAGGCCTGGTATGCGCCCACTCCGGGCACGCGCCTGCGGTTGGACCTGCAGGTGACCGATGAGAGCCGTCGCGGTGGCAACCGCCTGGACCAGCCCGAACACCTGGCCAACATCGCCGAATCGCTGGACACGAACTACCGCCGCGGCAGCCTGTCATGGGACCAGGAGGTGAGCGGCGACGTCGACTTCCGCTTGGCCTATGCCTTCGCCGACATCGACCGCGACAGCTTCTATGGCGGACTCGGCGACGTGGTCACCGATCCGTCCGCACCCGGCTACGATCCTTCGCAACTGGACCCGAACGTACCGGGCAGCGCCGCATCACGCTCATGGCGCCAGTACGGGCGCACCCACAACCCGCTGCACTACATCGACAGCCAGTTGAACTGGCGGCTGGGTGCACACACGCTGGCGTTCGGCGTTCAGTACAAGCATGAGGGCCTGCGTGACGACAATCGCGATGGTGCCGGCCAGCGCCTGGCCGTGCTCGAGGATGCAACCTTCCACAACCTCGGCGCGTTCGTGCAGGACGAATGGAGCGTACGCGAGGACGTCGACCTGGTGCTGGGCGCGCGCGTGGACAAGAGTTCGGAACTGGACAGCGCCGTGTTCTCACCGCGTATCGCCCTGGCCTGGCAGGCCACGCCACGGCTGAAATGGCGAGCCGGCATCGCCACCGGCTTCCGTGCGCCGGAAATCTTCGTCGAGGATGTCCACGTCGATACCCTCGGCGGCGAGCAGGTGCGCGTGCGCAACACCCGTGGCCTGAAGGAGGAGCGCGCGCTGACCACCCTGTTCGGGTTCGACTGGCGCTCCGACCCGGCCGACCCGGTATGGAGCTGGGATGCCACCGCGTCCTACGCACGCATCCGCGATACCTTCGCGCTGGGTGAGATCCAGCGCGGCGATGATGGCCAGCTGACGCAGCTGCGCTACAACGCCTCCGGCTCGAACGTGCTGGGCGTGGAAACCAACCTCGGCTGGCAGCCCTCCCCGCAGTGGCGGCTGACTGCCGGCGCATCGTGGTACCGCTCGCAGTTCCGCGAGCCGCAGCGCATCTTCGACGACACCGCCGACGGCGGCGACACCGTCATCGACAGCCGCGACTATCTGAAAACCCCGCGCTGGACCGGCCTGGCCCAACTCAGCTGGATGCCGGCCGAGCCCTGGGAGACGTTCCTGGCGCTGCGCCACACCGGATCGATGCCGGTGCTCAACAACCGGCTGGGCGAGCTGCATCGCACCCGCGCCTTCCTGGTCACCGACCTCGGCGCGCGCTGGCATCGCCATCTGGGTGCGCAGGCACAGCAGGAAGTGTCGGTGGCGGCGGGGGTCAAGAACGTGTTCGACCAGCGGCAGAAGGATCTGGAAAGCGGCGCGCTGCGCGACAGCGATTACGTGTACGGTCCTCGCTTCGCCCGCTCGTGGTACGTCAACCTGCGCTATGCGTTCTAGCTGGCTGCCCGCGCTGTTGCTGGCACTGGCATGGCCGGCAGTGGCTGCCGACCTGCATGCGCAGGTCTCCGCCTCGCTGATGCGGCCCGAGCCACGTGCCCTGCGCCCGATGCAGTGGTCGCCACCGCCAACGCTGATCGCGCTGTACTTCGGCGCCGACTGGTGCGCGCCCTGCCACGCTTTCGTGCCGACCCTGCGCGGCGTGCGCGACGCGCTGCGCGAGGCCGGCGCCGATACCGAAGTGGTGTATGTCAGCCTGGATGAAAGCGAGGCGGCGTTGCGGCGCTACATGCACCTGCAGCAGATGCCGTGGCCGGTGCTGGACCCGCGTCGTGCGCAGCGCATGCCAGCGCTGCAGGCATTGGCGGGCCCGGCCCCGCCCAACCTGGTGCTGATCGATGCGCAGGGCACGGTGCTGGCCAATGGTTGGCAGGGGCGCCATTACCGCGGGCTGCAACCGGTATTGCAGGAATGGTGGAAGCGGGCATGTGCGCAACAGCAGGCGCACTGCCCCGATGACGGCGTTCAACCTCGGTAGCGCCGGGCCATGCCCGGCGAAATGCGTGAAGCGGCAACGCGTCCGCCGGGCATGGCCCGGCGCTACCGTTCGGCGGAACCGCCCTCGGCCTTGCGCACGAATGCGTCGAACAGCGCCAGCGTCTGTTCGCTGACGTGGTGCTCGATGCCCTCGGCATCACGTCGCGCGGTATCCGGGTCCACGCCCAGCGCCAGCAGGAAGCGCTCCACGGTCTGGTGGCGCTGGCGGCTGGCATGGGCCAGCGCCTCGCCCTCCGGGGTCAGGAACACGCCGCGGTACGGGCGCTGCACCACCCAGCCATCGCGGGCCAGCCGGCGCAGCATCTTCGCCACGGTCGGCTGGGCCACACCGAGGCGGGTGGCGATGTCGACCTGGCGGGCCTCGCCGCCGTCGGCCAGCAGGTCGGAGATCAGCTCGACATAATCCTCCACCAGCTCCATCCGGTGTGCTTCGCGCACTTGCCGGAAGCTCTCGACCTGGCGCTCGGCCTCGATCAAGGGGGTGCTTTTCAGCGATGTCGAATCGTCCGTCTTGCCCACGCGTGTGCCTGTCCTGCAGTTGTCATCCGGGTGCGAACCTGAATTCTGGACCAGTGACGCAGTAAAGACGATTGTTTCACATTGCTATGCGATATAGCAGTGGCTATATTGGCAGCCATGAACACTGTCGCGCCCACCGACTCTCCGGCCTCCACCGCGGCCAGCCTGGGGGCGCTCAACGCGTCGATCGCCGTACCCGAAAAGGGCCACTGGTGGTTCCGGCTGCTGGCCTTCCTGGGCCCCGGCTACATGGTGTCGGTGGGTTACATGGATCCGGGCAACTGGGCGACCGATCTCGCAGGTGGCTCACGCTTCGGCTATCTGCTGCTGTCGGTCATCCTGATCTCCAACCTGATGGCGGTGATCCTGCAGGCGCTGTCGGCACGGCTGGGCATCGCCACCGGCATGGACCTGGCGCAGGCCTGCCGTGCGCGCTACCCCAAGCCGGTGAACCTGGCGCTGTGGGCGTTGTGCGAAGCGGCGATCATCGCCTGCGACCTGGCCGAAGTGATCGGCACGGCCATCGCGCTGAAACTGTTGTTCGATCTGCCACTGCTGTGGGGCGCGGTGATCACCGCGCTGGACACGCTGCTGGTGCTGCTGTTGATGAACCGCGGTTTCCGCGCGCTGGAAGCCTTCGTGATCGCACTGCTGCTGGTGATCTTCGGCTGCTTCATGGTGCAGATCGCGCTGGCCGCGCCGCCGGTGATGCAGGTGCTGGGCGGTTTCATTCCGCGCGCGCAGGTGGTCACCGATCCGCATGCGCTGTACATCGCCATCGGCATCATCGGTGCAACGGTGATGCCGCACAACCTGTACCTGCATTCTTCCATCGTGCAGACCCGTGCCTATCCACGCACCGATGAAGGCCGTCGCAGCGCGCTGCGCTGGGCGGTGACCGACAGCACCTTTGCCTTGACCCTGGCGCTGTTCATCAACGCCAGCATCCTGATCCTGGCGGCGGCGGTATTCCATGCCAACGGCCGCTTCGACGTGGAAGACATCGAGCAGGCGCACCAGTTGCTGGCACCGATGCTGGGCGTCGGCCTGGCCTCGACATTGTTCGCGGTGGCACTGCTCGCCTCCGGCCTGAACTCCACGGTGACCGCGACACTGGCCGGGCAGATCGTGATGGAAGGGTTCCTGCGCCTGCGCCTGCCGCCGTGGCTGCGGCGGCTGATCACCCGCGCGCTGGCGATCATTCCGGTGGTGGTGGTCATCATGCTGTTCGGCGACCAGGGCGCGGTGAAGCTGCTCGTGCTGAGCCAGGTGGTGCTGTCCATGCAGCTGCCCTTCGCGATCATCCCGCTGGTACGCATCGTGACCGACAAGGTGACGATGGGCGCGTTGGTGGCACCGCGCTGGCTGGGCGGCATTGCCTGGGTGATCGCGCTGGTGATCGTGGTGCTGAACGTGAAGCTGCTGGTGGATACGTTCGCAGCCGGTTGATCCGCGCGGTGGGAATCCGCCGGGCATGGCCCGGCGCTACCGCTGGCGACCTGCAGTAGATCCACGCCACGCGTGGATGTGGCATGACCGGCGCTACAGGAACTCCGCGATGGCCGCTTCGATCTGCTGCGGCGACTGGAAACCCGGCATGCGCATGCGCTCGTCACCGTCCAGGAACAGCGACAACGTAGGGGTCTGCCGCAGGCCCAGCTCGCGGAAGAACGCCTCGCCCACCACCTCCAGCTGCACCCGCAGCAGGGTCGTGCCCTGCCCTGCAGTGCCGCTGGCCACCCGCTGCAGCGACATGTCCAGCATCCGGCAGCCCGGGCACTGGTCCTTGTGGAAGTCCACCAGCACGCGTGGATGGTCGGCCAGCAACTGCTGGAACTGCTCAGGCGTGGTGGCGTCGATGATCTGCATCGGTGGTACTCCAGTAGTGATCCAGGACCGCATCGGTCCAGGTATCGATGGCCGCGGCATGCCGCCGGCCATGTGGCATCTGTTCGATCTCCAGCGGCGGGTAGCCACTGTGGAAATAGCGGATCAGCCGGTGCACCGCACCGCAGTAGTACTCCTGCCCCCACTGCGTTTCACCGGTGCCGAACACCGCCACCTGCCGCGGCCGCTGGCCGCGCTCGGCGATGCCCGCCACCCAGGCCTTCATCTCCGATGGCGTGCGCCCGGCGTTGTCGGTCCAGCAGCCCAGCAGCACCAGGTCGGCCTCGTCCACCGGCAACGGCGTGCCCTGGCGCAGGTCGTCGGCCTCCTGCCAGTGCACGGCGTGGCCTGCGGCCCGGCACCGCGCGGCGATGTGGCGGCCGAGCTCACGGGTGTTGCCGCTGAGCGACGCCACCACGATCAGGATGCGCAGCGCCGGGCCGCGCTCAGAGGTCGTCGAAGCCGTTGTCGACGTTGGTCTTCTTGTAGCTTGCATTGCGCATCTCGAAGAAGTCGGTCTTGGTCTCGGTGAAGTTGTCGGCGTAGGCCTTGATCCACGGCATCACGTTGTCGGTGGTGTCGCTGTACAGGCGCTCGATGCCGAGCATGCCGGCCATCTTGTTGGCGCGGTACTTCACGTAGCGCACCATCTCGTCCACGTCGATGCCATCGATGCCATCGAGCACCTCCGCCGACCACTGGGTTTCCAGTTCAATGGCGTGTTCGAACGACTGGTGCACGTAGGCGGTCAGCTCGTTGGTCTGCAGTTCCGGGTTCTCGCCGATGATGGCGCGGATCAGCTCGCTGATGAACTTGGTGTGGGCCAGCTCATCACGGTTGATGAAGCTGATGATCTTGCCGGTGCCGTTCATGCGGTTCTGCCGCACCATGTTGTAGAAGTACGCGAAACCGGAATAGAAGTTGATGCCTTCCAGGATCGAGGACTGGATCAGCGACTTCAGCAGGGTTTCGGCGGTCTTCTCGCGCATGAAATCGTCATAGGCCCCCATGATCGGCGCGTTGCGCTTGATGATGGTGGGGTGGGTGCGGGCGATCTCGAAGATGCGGTTCTGGTTGGGCAGGTCGGTGATCGAGGCCAGCACGTAGCTGTAGCTCTCGTTGTGGATCACCTCCTGCTGGCCGATGATCGCCGCGTTGGCGTGCGCGGCCGGATCGGTGATGTACTCGGCGACGTTGTAGATGAAGCGCGTCTGCGGCGAATCCAGCGTGGCCAGCAGGCCGATGATGGAATCGTAGGCGTTCTTCTCGCGCGCGTTTAGCTCCCCGTACTGGCGTGCATCCACTTTCATGTCCACTTCGTCGGGGATCCAGAAGTTGGTCGACAGCTCCTTGTAGGCGCGATAGAACGACGGGTACGGAATGTCGTTCCAGTTCAGGATGCCGCTGGTGCGGCCGTTGATGATGCCGGTGCTGCGGTTGGGGTGGCGCGGTTCGAGGATCTTGATGCGGTCCAGGGGTGTTGCCATGGTCTTTCCTGCAGAGGTAGCGCCGGGCCATGCCCGGCGGAAGGTAAGGTGCGGCGGCCGCGCGTTGCGCTCGCCGGGCATGGCCCGGCGCTACCGCGGTTGGAGCGCAGCGATCAGCTCGAGCACCACTCGCATTCGCTGATGTCGATGTCGTTGGAGCGCACGTAGTAGGTGGTCTTCAACCCTTCCCGCCAGGCACTCAGGTGCAGCTCCAGCAGGGTGCTGGCGCGGATCGTGCTGGGCACGTACAGGTTGAAGCTGATCGACTGGTCCACATGGCGCTGGCGGCGTGCGTTCTGCCGCACGCTGGCGAACTGGTCGACCTTGTAGGCACCCTTCTCGTAGTACGGCCAGGTGTCCAGCGACAGGCCAGGCGCGGCCACCGGCCGCCGGAAGTCCTTCTTTTCCTCGTAGTAGAACGCGCTGTAGATCGGATCGATCGACGCGGTGGACCCGGCGATCTGCGCGGTGCTCATGTTCGGCGCCACCGCCAGCAGCCAGCCATTGCGCAGGCCGTTGGTCGCTACCTCGCGCGCAAGACTGTCCCAAGCCGCGCCACTGTAATCGCGGTCACGGAAATAGTTGCCGTTGTGCCAGTCGCTGCCAGCGAACATCGGATAGCTGCCCTTCTCCTTGGCCAGCTGCGCGCTGGCCTGGATGGTCAGGAAGTTGATGCGCTCGAACAGGCGATCGGACAGTTCCTCGGCCTCGGGCGATTCCCAGTGGATCGCCTGCTGTGCCAGCAGGTGGTGCCAGCCGAACGTGCCCAGGCCGATGGCGCGGTACTTGCGGTTGGTGATGGTGGCCTGCGGCACCGGCAGCGCATTGAGATCGATCACGTTGTCGAGCATGCGTACCTGGATCGGAATCAACCGTTCCAGCACATCCTTGGCCAGCAGATCCTCGGGGGCGGTGATGGCACGGCCAAGGTTGATCGACGACAGGTTGCAGACCACGAAGTCGCCCGCGCGGCGGGTGGTGACGATCTGGTCGCCGCTGACGATCTCCTGGATCATCCGCGTCGGGCTCATGTTCTGCAGGATCTCGGTGCACAGGTTGCTGGAATAGACCATGCCCGCATGCTTGTTCGGGTTCTTCCGGTTCACTTCGTCGCGGTAGAACAGGAACGGGTTGCCGGTTTCCAGCTGGCTGAGCATGATCCGCTTGAACAGGTCGATCGCCTTCACCGTGCGACGGCTGATGCGCTCGTCGGCCACCAGCTCGGCGTAGCGGTCGCGGAAACTGCCCTGCCCTCGCTTCTCGTCGTAGAAATCCTGCAGGTACCAGCCTTTGGCCTGCTTCACCTCGTGCGGATCGAACAGGTACCAGTCGGCACGGCGCTCGACGGCCTCCATGAACAGGTCCGGCACGCAGATGGCGGTGAACACATCATGCGCACGCAGGCGCTGGTCGCCGTTGTTCAGGCGCAGGTCCATGAACGCCTCGATGTCGCGGTGCCAGATATCCAGGTACACCGCCACTGCACCCTTGCGCTGGCCGAGCTGGTCGACCGACACCGCCGTGTTGTTGAGCTGCTTGATCCACGGCACCACGCCGCCGGACGAGTTGGGCACGCCGCGGATCGGCGCGCCACTGCTGCGCACGTACCCCAGGTACGCACCCACGCCCCCACCGTGCTTGGACACGCGGGCGATATCGGTGTTGGAGTCATAGATGCCCTGCAGGCTGTCGTCCACGGTGTCGATGAAGCAGCTCGACAGCTGGCCGCCGACCTTGCCGGCATTGGCCAGGGTCGGCGTGGCCACGGTCATGTACAGGTTGGACAACGCCCAGTACGCCTCGCCCACCAGCTGCATGCGGCGCACGCGGCCGCTCTCACCAGCCCCGCCCTCGTTCTGCATCAGGTACAGGGCAATGGTCAGCCAGCGTTCCTGCGGCAGCTCATACACCTCGCGGCTGCGATCAGTAGCCAGGTAGCGCGTGGCCAGCAGGTACAGCCCGTTGTAGGCGAACAGACGATCGCGCTCGGGGTCGATCATCTCGCCGGCCTGCTGCAGCTCTTCCTTCGAATAGCAGCGCAGGATGTCATTGCTGTAGATGCCGCGGTCGGCCAGGCTTTCCTGCAGGCCCACGTAGGAACCGTACTTCAGGCTGACATCGTAGAAGCGGTTGCGGCTGGCGCGCTTGTACAGCCGGCGCAGGTACAGGCGTGCAGCGAACTGTTCCCACTGCGGCGCGACAAGGTCGACGCGCGATTCCGCTTCGCGGATCAGCAGATCCACCAGATCATCGGCACTGATGCTGGGCTTGCGCTCGACCATCGCCAGCACCACGCGGCGATAGTCGGCCACATCCAGCTGCGGCAGCTCGGCGTGGATGGTATCGATGCTGCGCAGCAGGCGCGCCGCATCGAACGGCAAGCGACGATTGCCGGCTTCCTTGGTGATCCAGGTCGGCACGCGCTCGCCGCTGGCGCGCATGGCGTCGCCGGCGCCGGCCAGGTCGGCCACGCGGAAGGTACTGTCGGTCATGGTGGTGGAACTCCAGGCTCGTGCGCGAGTCGGCGCCCGATGCCATGGCGGCCCTGCACGCGATACCGGCGCACGGGGCGAACGGGTGAAGTGCCAAGGGGCGGGAACACAGGTCGTCGGCATCTGCCTGCGCCTGCGGCCGGTATCCGGGCCGTGGGGGCGACCTGCGTCCGCACGGTGGCGGCCGCGTCGACACGGCAAGCCTTCAGGGGCGGGCCGCGGGACGTTTGCTGCATGTCCGGCGGCGGCGGCTGACCGGGAGTGACAGCCACAACATAGTGGGGATATTCCGAGCCGTCAACACAAGATGCGGTGATCGCACGCCAACGCGACCATCGGTCGCAGGATGCCGTGTTGCACGTGCGCGACCTTGACGACGCCGGACGCGTCCCCAGTTCGGTACAACGTCAACTTTCATTGGAACACCGCCCATGCGCGCTGCCCTGTACTCCTCCTTCGGCGATCCAGCCCAGGTCCTCGCCGTTGCCGATGCCCCCCTGCCCGAACCCGGTCCCGGCGAAGTACGCATCCGCACCGTGCTGGCCTCGATCCACAACCACGATCTGCTGACCGTGCGTGGCCTGTATGGCTACAAGCCGACGCTGCCGGCGATCGGCGGCAGCGAAGCACTGGGCGTGGTCGATGCGCTCGGCGAAGGCGTCGACGGTCTGCAGATCGGCCAGCGGGTTGCCGCCGCCTCGGTGCACGGCACCTGGGCCGAAGCGTTCATCGCACCGGCGCGGATGGTGATCCCGATGCCGGACGCGATCGCCGATGAAATGGCCGCACAGCTGATCGCCATGCCGCTGAGCGCGTTGATGCTGCTGGAATTCCTGCACGTCGAGCAGGGCCAGTGGATCGTGCAGAACACCGCCAACGGTGCCGTCGGCAAATCGCTGGCGATGCTCGCAAAGGCGCGCGGCGTGCACGTGGCCAACCTGGTGCGCAATGCCGAGGCCGTGGCGCAACTGCACGCACTGGGCATCGATCACGTGTTCGATACCTCGGTGGACGGCTGGAAGGACCGCGTGCGCGAAGCCACCGGGCAAGCGCAGGCCGCTGCTGCAGTCGATTCCATCGGTGGCGATGCCAGCGGCGACCTGGTCGACCTGCTCGGCCACCACGGCACCCTGGTCTCTTTCGGTGTGATGAGCGGCGAGCCGATGCGCATTCCCGCCGGCGGCCTGATCTACAAGGAAGCCACGGTGAAGGGCTTCTGGGGCAGCAAGGTCAGCCAGGCAATGGCGGTGGAAGACAAGCGGCGGTTGGTGGGTGAACTGCTGAAGCGTGCGGCCGGGGGTGAACTGACCCTGCCGGTGGAGCAGATCTTCGCATTGGACGACATCGCCCAGGCGGCAAAAGCCGGCGCCGGCTCGGGCCGCAATGGCAAGGTGCTGCTGCGGCCTTGATGCAAGGCGCTGGATCCGGCGGCGCTGCGCGCCGCCCCCATCCCAATGGATAATGTCTGCATCGTCTTTGCTGAAGAAGGAATCACGTTGAGCGGAATGAATGGTCGGAAGGTGCTGCTGGCGACCTTTCTCGGGAGCAAACACCCGCCTGACGACGTTCGGCCCTCCGAAGACTATTGGAGGTTGATCGGTACAAACGGGACCATTGTTCTTGAGGAATCCCAAGCTTCCATGGCCAAGCATCAACGCGGCTTGCGGGTGCTGGTCCAGTTTCCTGAAAGCATCAGGGATATGGGGCTTGCGTGCCACAACGACATACCGGACAGCCTCTGGATTTTCGTCTCCGACCTGGCAATGCACCCGGTCGATTAACTGGGTCGGGATTGAATGCCGTAACGGCGCGCGGAAGCAGTCCGCCACCGCTTATTCCGATGGTTAAGAACCCTTGATGTATAACTGAATGCGCTTTCGTCATTGGAAGGTGCACTCACCCGCGTGCGGTACTGACGGCTCTTCCACCGTTTGGCGTAGTCGCTTCCATGTATCGCACCACCCTGCTTTCCAGCGCGGTCGCGCTGGCCCTCGTCGCTGGCACCGCCGGCGCCGCTGAAACCGCCGACACCGGCAAGGACAGCACCACCCTCGGCACCGTGCTGGTGACCGGCTCGAACATCAAGCGCAGCGACACCGCCGGCCCCAATCCGGTGCAGGTCGTCACCCGCGAGCAGATCCTGCAGACCGGCCGCTCCACCCTCACCGACGTGCTGCGCAACCTGTCGGCCAACGCCGGCAACAGTTTCGACGAACAGAACACCGGCAGCTTCGCTGCAGGCTCGGCCTCGATCGGCCTTCGCGGCCTGTCACCGAAGAACACGCTTGTCCTGGTCAACGGCTACCGCGTGGCCAACTTCGGTTTCGCGCTCGGCACCCAGGACACCTTCGTCGACCTCAATGCGCTGCCGATCAGCGCGGTCGAGCGCATCGAAGTGCTGAAGGACGGCGCCTCGGCGGTATACGGTTCGGACGCCATCGCCGGCGTCATCAACATCATCCTGCGTCGTGACTTCCAGGGCGTGGAAGTCGGCGCTGGTTTCGGCACCGCCACCCAGGGCGGCCTGAACGAGCGCAAGGCCAACCTGCTGGCCGGCTTCGGTGACCTCGAGCAGCAAGGCTGGAACGTGCTGTTCGGGCTGGACCTGCTCAAGCGCGACCGCCTCGACGCCGACCAGCGCGCGTACACCCGCGACGGCGATTTCCGCGACAAGCCCGGTGGCCGCCTGGCCGGCTGGTTGACCGGCGGCGGCAACTGGCTGTCCAATCCGCGCGCACCGCAGCCGTTCTCGCCCTGCCCCGAGGGCAGCGAGCTGCGTCCCTACAGCGACTTCGGCAGCCCCCTGCCCGGCCAGGCCTGCGCCTTCAACACGCAGCCGTTCAGGACCCTGCAGCCCGGTGCCGAGCGCCTGCAGGCATCGTTGAGCGCGACCTATCGCTTCAATGACAGCATCGAAGCCTTCGCTGACGTGCTGTACAGCCACAACAAGGCGGACCAGATCTTCAGCGCCCCGCTGACGGTCGGCACGGGCCTGCGTGCCTACAATCCCGCCACCGGTACGCCGACCGATATCGCCACTGTCCTGCCGGTCGGCCATCCGAACAATCCGGGCAGCACGCCACTGCCGTTCGAGTACGCCTTCTTCGATCTCGGCCCGCGCCTGAAGGACAACACCCAGGTGTTCTACCGAGCCCTGGCCGGCGTACGTGGCACCGGTGAACGCTGGGACTGGGAAGTGGCCGCACTGACCTCGCAGAGTGCGCAGCGTGAGTACGGGTACAACTTCGTTGACCGCTACGCCTTCCAGCAGATCCTGCGCGACGGCAGCTACAACTTCCTCGACCCGTCCAGCACGCCGGGCGCACTGGACGACCTGCGCCTGCAGACCAAGCGCCCGGGCTGGTACAAGCTGCACTCGCTCAACGTCAAGGCATCGACCTCGTTGTGGGAACTTCCAGCCGGTGCAATCGGCTTCGCCTGGGGCGCGGAATTCCGCAAGGAATCGATGGACGCGCGCACCAGTGCGCAGGTGCTGTCCGGTACTGAACTGCGCCCAGCGATCAACATCGTCGACGGCGAGCGCCAGGTCAGTGCCGCCTATGCCGAGTTCAGCGTGCCGCTGCATCGCACGCTGGAGCTGCAGGTGGCGGGCCGCGGTGACCACTACGATGACTTCGGCAAGGCATTCTCGCCGAAGTTCGCGCTGCGCTGGCAACCGCTGGACAGCCTGCTGCTGCGTGGCTCGTTCTCGCGTGGTTTCCGTGCACCGTCGCTGCCGGAGATCGCACCGGGGCAGACCATCAGCTACGGCTCGGTGGTCGATCCGTTCGATCCGCTGCAGCCGGGCGGCAGCCGCAACGTGACCCACCTGCGCACCGGCAACCCGGACCTGAAGGCCGAGCGCTCGCGCAACCTCAATGTCGGCGCCGTGTGGTCACCCGATGCCGATTCCAGCATCGGCCTGGACTGGTACCGCATCGAACAGGACAACCTGGTCAAGCCGGACAGCGCGCAGTTCATCGTCGACAACCCGGGCCTGTTCCCCGGTCGCGTGCAGCGCGATGCGCAGGGCCGCATCCAGATCATCACCAACCAGTACGCCAACCAAGGCGAGCTGACCACCTCGGGCATCGACCTGGAAGCCAACCGTACCTTCCGCACCGACGGCTGGGGCAACTTCACCGTGGCTGGCAGCTGGACCCACCTGCTCAGCTTCAAGCAGCCGCTGGTGGCCGGCCAGGCGCCGTATGACGGTGCGGGCAACAACCGCCATGGCGCGCTGCCACGCACCCGCGGCACCACCTCGCTGAACTGGGCGGTGGGCGACTGGAGCAGCACGCTGAGCCTGCAGTACGTGAGCGGCTATGACCAGCGCGTAGCCACGGCCACCAGTAATCCGGGCCTGCGCGATCGGGTCAAGCCGTACCACCAGCTGGACCTGTACGTGGCCTATGAAGGCATTCCGAAGACCACGCTGTCGCTGTCGGTGCTGAACCTGACCGACAAGGACCCGCCGTTCGATCCCAACGGCGGCTCCAGCGGATTCGACATCAGCCAGTACAACCTGCGCGGGCAGTTCGTTTCGCTGGGCGCACGCTACCGGTTCTGATTGAACAGGAGGGTGCGGACCAACGGTCCGCACCCTCCAAAGGCAAGGGCCATGCCCGGCGTGGCTGCATCAACGGCTCAGGTGCAGGAACTGCAGGTGCCGTTCGTACTGGCTGATGATGTCGTTGATGATCTGCTTGCGGCTGTAGCCGACCAGATCGTAGTCCTGGCTACCCTCGTACAGATGCACTTCGGCGCGGTAGTAGCGCTGGTTGCGCAGCTGCTGCGCGGCGAAGGACGGGGTCAGGTAGCCACTGAGGATCACCCGGTACTGGAAGTCCTGCTGCTCGCCGTGGTTGACCGACAACTCCATGTCGCCCGCTTCGAACCGCGTCTGCACGTCCCAGCCCTGCTCGCGCAGCTGCTCGGCCACCGCCTCCATCGCCGGCTTCACCGTGTCATCCATGAAGCGGTACACCTGGTCGCGTACCGGGAAGTGCATGGCCTGGGTCAGGCGCTGGCGCCAGCCCTGGTGGTGGCGGTCATCGCCGATCAGCGGCGATGGCCTGAACTGCTGCGCGCGCTTGCGGTGCGACTCGTCACTGAAGGCGCGGGTCAGGCCCCACATCATCAACAGCAGCACCGCCGAGAACGGCAACGAGGCCAGCACCACCGCTGATTTCAGGGCATCGATGCTGCCGGCCAGCAGCAGGCCGGCGGTCAGCACCGCGATCACCGTGCCCCAGAACACGCGTAGCCAGCGCGGGCCATCGTCCTCCGGCGCACCGCCATGCGAGGACAGCGTGGACAGCACCACCGCCCCGGAATCGGCCGACGTCACGAAGAAGATGAAGCTGACCAGCACGGTCACCCCGATCACCGCCTTGCTCCACGGGTAGCCATCCAGCAACGCATACAGCACCGTCGGTGGGTCATCCACCGCCAGCTGCGCCAACTGCTGCTGGCCATGGTGCAGCACCTGGTCCAGCGCGCTGTTGCCGAAGATCGACAGCCACGCCAGGGTGAAGCCGAGCGGGATGAGCAATACGCCGAACACGAACTCGCGGATGGTGCGGCCGCGCGAGATGCGCGCGATGAACAGGCCGACGAACGGCGCCCAGCCGATCCACCAGGCCCAGTAGAACACCGTCCAGCCGCCCAGCCATTCCGGCCGGCCGCCATAGGCGTATACGTCGAAACTCTTGCCCACCACGCTGCCCAGGTAGTCGCCCAGGTTCTGCATCAGCGTGCTGAGCAGGTACTGGGTGGGGCCGGCGCACAGCATGAACAGCACCAGCGCAATCGCCAGCAGCATGTTGATGTTGGCCATCCAGCGCACGCCCTTCTCCACGCCGGACACGGCCACTGCGACCGCCGCGCCCATCATCGCCACCACCAGCAGGATCTGCACCATGTTCGAGTGCGGCACGTTGAACAGGTGCGACAGCCCAGCGTTGAGATGCAGCACGCCGAAGCCCATGTCCGCGCCGATGCCGAACACGGTGGCGACGATGCCCAGGGCGTCGACGGTATAGCCGATGGGGCCGTTGATGCGCTTGCCGATCAGCGGATACAGCGCCGAGCGCAATGCCAAAGGCAGGTTGTGCCGGTAGGCGAAATAGGCCATCGCCATCGCCGCCAGCGCGAACACGCCCCAGCCATGCAGGCCCCAGTGCAGGAACAGCAGCTGCATGGCCTGGCGCGCACCGGCCTCGCCCGCGGCCGGATCACCCTGCGGCGGCTGCAGGTAGTGGGTCAGCGGCTCGGAAACGCAGAAGAAGAACAGGGTGATGCTGATGCCTGCTGCGAACAGCATGCCGGCCCAGGAGAGGTAGCTGAACTCCGGTTCGTCATGGTCGGCACCGAGCTTGATGCCGCCGTACTTGGACAGCGCCACGCCGACCACGAACACCAGGTACAGGGTCATCGCCAGCAGGTAGTACCAGCCGACGTTGAGCGCGGCCCAGTCCTGCGCCTTGACCAGCAGGCGACCGGCGCCGATCGGATACAGGCTGACGAACAGTGCGAAGGCAACGACAACGATCGCCGCGAAGGCGAAGACGGGCCGCAGGGTTCGCACCGGCTGATGTTGAGGCTCCAGTGCTTCCATGGGCAGCCATCTCCGGATCGATCAAAGAGTAAGCCGACCGATTCTGGCTGAATCGCAGTGGACGCAGGATGAAGTCGTGGCATCGCGCAGGCACGATCGGCTGGATTTCCGTGCTACGCGCGCGCCTGCAGACCGGCGGGCGTGCTGGGCGGCTTTGTCACTTTGGTCCGATTACGACACGCCGCGTCCGGCACCGACGATTCACCCCATCACATGCACGGCGCACAGCTTGTTGCCGTCGGGATCACGCAGGTAGGCCAGGTACAACTGGCGCCCGGCCTTGTGCCGCACGCCGGCCGGGTCTTCCACCGCGGTACCGCCGTGGGCGACCCCCGCTTCCTGCCAGGCATGCACCGCCTGCGGGTCTGCCAGCGCAAAGCCGATGGTGCCGCCGTTGGCATGGCACGCCGCCTCGCCATCGATGGGCGGGATGACCATGAACATCCGTCCATCCTTGATATAGACCAGCTTGCCCTCGTCATCGAACACGCCTGCGCGACCGCCGATGGCAATGAACAAGGCATCGTAGAAGCGGCGGGAAGCCGCCATGTCGTTGGTTCCGACGGTGACGTGACTGAACATGCGGGCACTCCGTTGCGGGAAAGTCCGAGTGTCGGCCAGGAAGCGGGCTTCCGCAATCGGGCCCCCGACCGGATTGCCTGCGGGCCTGCGACCACTGCTAATCTTGCCATTTCCAACTAGCTGACAAGGACCGATCTATGGCGGGCAGGGACGCACGGCGCGACAGTAGTTCGGCAGCCGCACTCACACATGAGCGTCTGGCCGATCAGTTGAGATCACTGCTGGCCAAGGACGCGGTACGTACTATTTCAATATCGGGGCCCTGGGGAACAGGAAAGACACACTGCGTGCGTGAGACGCTGCTTGCGAACTGGCGAGACGCGGCGTTTGCCTCGCTCTTTGGTGTGAAGAGCATCAGCAGCCTGAAGCTGAGCATCCTGGACAACATGATCGCCGCCCAAGGTGGAATCCGCGGCTGGCTGGCGAAAAGAACAAAAGCAGATCGCGACGTTTACGCCACCGCTATTGAACGATTGTATTCCGGTGCCGCCATTGCCAGTGATCTTGCCCTTATGGCCTTCAGGAGCGCTATCCAGGGCAAGATCATCATACTCGACGACATTGAACGAAAGCATGCGGATCTTTCAGTTGACGAGATTGCCGGCTTTCTCGACGAACTGCTGGAGCTGAGTTCATGCCGCGTTATCTTGGTAATGAACAGCGAAAGATTGACCGACTTTCCCAGATGGATGGACATCCGCGAGAAGGTGATCGACCGCGAGCTGACCCTGTCACCCAGCCCAAAGGAATCTGCAGCGATTGCCCTCGCCAGACATCCGCTCGCTACCCCACTCACCCCACTGATCGAGAGTTGCGGAATCACGAACATCCGGGCGATCAGAAAGATCGCGACCGAGGTCGATTGGTTAGATGCCGGAAAGTGGAGAGCAAGGCAGAACAGCAAGACGCTTCGCGCGTTTCTTGCAGCGCTCACCCTCATGTTGGGTGCACATCTGCGAGCGTTGGGGTCTGTGGGATCCCTGCGCAGCATCGAGCTCGATGGAACGGGAAGCATCAAGCGTGATGATCATTTCAAGAATGCGTGTGCCACGCTGCTGATCGACGAAAACAGTGCATTCTTCGACCAGATCGATGTTTTGCTCCGAAGCGGCGTCATGCCCACGGAGGAAATCGAAGCGATGCTTGCCAGCGGAATGACGGATGAGACTCGATACGAGTTGCAGTTCGACTCCGCGGCAGCGCGAAACGACCACATATGGGATATCGACTGGAGCGATGAGGACGCCCTGAAGGAGTGCATCCGCATCTGCGAAGCATCCGCCGGACTTGCCGACCCGAGCCTGCTGAGCCATTCGCTACAGACCTTGGAACTGGTTGGCGGCAACAGCACCCACAGCACCAACGCGTTATCCATCTTCAAGAAGGCACTGAAGCAGACCAGGTCCATTCCATTTACTGCCAACGGCTTTCATCCAGCGGTTCTTGAGGCCTTGGGGTCGATGAATCTCCTGGTTTCGGGGAACGCGCAGAGCGGAGCAGACGAGAAAGACACCAGAATGCACAACCTGGCCCTGGCTGGCTTTGCATATGCATCCGTTCTCAAGTTGCCAACTACTGTCGCCTCGTACCTCCAACAGCTTGAAACGATGGACGCAGATGATATGAGACTCGTCGTTCCAACGCTGCTGAGCAGATTCGAGAAGTTGTCTGGCGAGGAGCATCCGCAGTGGAATGCGGCAAAGGCGTTCGATGAAGCCTGCAGACAGTACGTCCTGTTCAAGCCCGGCTCACGACGCGCACGCTTGATCGATGCAGCCTTGAAGGGGGGTGCTCCAGCGCGCTAGCCTGGTCCGCGCTCTGACCGCCATCATGCTGCAGAACAGCTGCAGGTGAAGGGGCTGACCGCGTTGGGGTCCGGGATCACGCCGTACTGAGCAGCAGCACGGCCGCCGTGACCAGGCCGATGCCGATCCAACCGATCGGGCGCAGGCGGTTGCCGAACAGCAGGCGACCGCAGGTGGCCGTACCGATCACGCCGATCGCGCCCCACATCGCATAGGCGGTCGCCAGGTCCATGTAGCGCACGGCCTGGCCCAGCAGGGCGAAGGCGATCCAGACCAGCACGATGGCGCCGACACCCCAACGCCAGCGACGGAAGCCATCGGACTTGGCCACCATCATGTTGGCGGCCACATCGATCAGCGCCGAGCAGATCACGAAAAACAAGGCCATCATGTTCATCAGTGCGCCTCCCCGAGGGTGACACAGACGATGCCGACCACCGCCAGCACCAGGCCGGCCAGCTGCTGCAGCGACAGGCTCTCACCGAACACGCTGATGCCGACCACGGTCAGCAGGGTCAGGCCGAGGCCTTCCCACACCGCATAGGCCACGCCGACGGCGATGCGGCGCACCGACAGCGCCAGGAAGTAATAGGACAGCGCCAGCGCGGCGGCCATCACCACATAGCCGCTCCAGCCGCCATCGCGGGCGGCATGGGCCATGAAGGACGTGCCGACCACTTCGGCGACGATCGCCACGGTCAGGCAGGCCCAGGCGACGAAGGCGCCACGGGCGGGAACAGTACAGGACATGTGAAGCTCCTTGCGGGACGGGGACCGCGCCACGTCATCAGTAGATCCACGCCGTGCGTGGATGATCCGGAACGCCCCCGCAGACAGGGGCGACGGCGGTCAGTATCATCGTCTTTTACGGTGGTATCAAAATGGATTCCATCGACAGGAGCGATGGATCAATGCCCTATTCTCCCGAATCCCTGCAGGCCTTCGTCGAGGCCGCCGCGCTGGGCTCGTTCTCGGCGGCCGCCCGCCGGCTGCGCAAGACCCAGTCCACGGTCAGCACTGCCATTGCCCATCTGGAAGCGGACCTGGGCATGGTTCTGTTCGACCGCAGCGGCCGCTATCCGCAGTTGACCGACGCCGGCCGGCAGGTGCTGGGCCACGCGCAGGAAATCCTTGCCGCCGACGCGCGCCTGCAGCAACTCAGCGTGCGCCTGGCCGCACCCGTGGAGCCACGTCTGACCGTGGTGTTCTCCGATGTCTACCAGCTCGATCCGGCGCAACGTGTGCTGCAGCGGTTTGCCGAGGCATTTCCCGAGATCGAGCTGGAATGGCTGGATGCCGAGGGGCGCGACGTGCTGGAACTGGTGGATGCTGGCCGCGCCGGGCTGGGCCTGCTGCCGCGCCAGGCGCAGTACCCCGATGCGCTGGTGGCCCAGCCCCTGGCCCACCACAGCGAACTGGCGGTGTACGTGGCCAGCGACCATCCGCTGGCGCAGGCCGGCGTGCGCGCAGCGGCGCAACTGGCCCGGCATCGGCAGGTGCGGCTGAGCGCGCAGGCCGACCACGCGCCGCCGATCAGTGGGCCGGCATGGACCGCGTCGGACTACCTGATGGTGATGGAGATGGCCGAGGACGGCATCGGCTGGGCCGAGCTGCCGCGTGCGCTGGTGCAGCGCTACGACCGGGGCCGCCTGCTGGAACTGCGCGTGCCGGGCTGGCCGAGGCGCATCCACAGCGACCTGGTGTGGCGCCGCGATACGCCGCCGGGGCCGGCAGCGTTGTGGTGGGCCGAGGCGTTGGGGTGAGCTAGTGCCGGCCGCTGGCCGGCATCCCCTTGCCCCGTGGTTGCCGGCCAGCGGCCGGCGCTACCGATCAACGATGGGCGAGCGCGTAATCGAGCGCCGAGCACACCGCCGCCACCTGCGCGTCGTTGCACTGCTGCGGCGTCGCGCGCGGGCTGTCCGGATAGACCTCGGTGGTGGTGGTGTACTTCGCCCCGGTGATGCCGGCGCACAGGCCCAGCGGCACCAGCGCGTACTCGATCACACCATGCGCGACCACTGGCGAACCGATGATCTCGCCCTTGTCGTCAGCCGGTGCGATATGGGTCACCTTCTCCACTTCGGCGACCACGGCCTGCTGGAAGGCCGGCTGCGGATTCCCGCTGTCGTCCACCAGGTAGAAGCCATCGGGAATCAGGCCCGGTTCGAACGGCTTGCCATCGCGCGCGGCGAGTGCGGGACGGAACTCGCTCTCGTCGCTGTCGGTGGTTTCGTGCAGGTCGATGTGCAGCACGAACTGGCCCTTCAACGGTGCGATCAGTTCGATCAGCGCCGTCGATTCGCGGGCCGGGCCGTCCGCGCGGAAATTGCGGTTCGGGTCGATCGCATCGAAGTTCCAACGGTTGATGCGCTCGAAGCCCCACGGATTCACGCACGGCGCGACCACAAGGTTGGCCTTGCCGGCGTAGTGGGCGGCATGTTTTTCGAGGAACTCCAGCGCGCCCATTACGCCACTGGTCTCGTAACCATGCACGCCGCCGGTCACCAGCGCGGCCGGCAACGCCGGGTTCCAGTCGCGGCTGCGCAGGGCGAACAGGGTGTAGGTCTCGCCTGCATAGTCGAGCTGGCCGTAGGCCACCTTGTCGAAGTGCCCGGCCAGTGCATCGATGCGCGGCAGCACCTCCTCGTCGTAACGGCGCAGGCGCTGCTGGCGCGCACGCCACTGCTCCCTTTCCGCAACGCCCCACGGCTGGCCAGGGGTACCGACGGGGTAGAAAGCAGCAGTGGACATGGCAGTTCTCAGCGGGTCAGGAGGCAATCGGCCACTTTACCACCGGGCCAAAGCGCTGAACGGCGGGCCGATTCCAATGGCGAATGGAATCAGCAATAATTCTCATTTACGACCTTCCGCACTCTGCACCGATGCCCATTCCTGCCCCGCAACCGGCCCGCCTACCCCTGGCTGCCGCCCTCGCCCTGTGCATGTTTCCGGCCGCCAGCGCGCTCGCGCAGGACAGCGCCACCACGCTCGACAGCATCCAGGTTTCGGGCAGTTGGTTGGGCACCGGCCTGCACGACAGCGTCAAGAGCTTCGCTGGCGCGCGTACCGTGGTCGATCGCCAGCGCATCGAGGCCAGCGGCGCCGCCAGCCTGGGCGATGCCATGCGCCGTATTCCCGGCGTGCAGGTCACCGACAACTCCGGCACCGCTGGCAGCTCGGTCTCGCTCAACATCGGCGTGCGCGGCCTGACCGGCCGCTACTCGCCGCGCTCGACCGTCCTGCTGGACGGCGTGCCACTGGCGGTTGCGCCGTACGGCCAGCCACAGCTCTCCTTCGCCCCGGCCAGCCTGGCCAACATCGAATCGATCGACGTGGTACGCGGCGGCGGTGCGGTGCGCTACGGGCCGCAGAATGTCGGCGGCATCATCAACTTCAGCACCCGCGCGATTCCGACTGCGGCCGGCCTGCACGGCGAGGCCGGCGTGCGCTACAGCGCTTACGACCACGGCGGCGGCGACAGCACCCAGTACAACGCGTTCCTCGGCGGCACCGCCGACAACGGCCTGGGCATGGCCCTGCTCTATTCGGGGCAGGACGGCCGCGGCTGGCGCCAGGGCAGCGATGACCGCTTCGATGATCTGGCGCTGAAGTTCGCCTATGCCATCGACGCACAGCAGGAACTGCGCGCCAAGCTGTCGTACTACGACGTGCGCTCCCGGACTCCGGGCGGCCTGACCCGCGCCCAGTACCAGGCCGATCCGTTCCAGAACACCCGCCCGTCCGACTTCTGGAAGGGCCATCGCACCGGCATCGACCTGGGCTACACCAACACGCTGTCGGAGAACAGCGAGTTCGAGGTGCTGGCGTATTACAACGAAAGCAACCGGGCCAGTTCGCTGATCAACGCGGCCAACACACAGATCACGGTGCAGCCGCGCGACTACCGTGTGCTCGGCATCGAGCCACGCTACACCCAGCGCCTGCACTGGGGCAGCAGCGTGCACGACATCACCGCCGGCTACCGCTTCCTGCGCGAGCGCGGCAACGACCGCAGCTACACCGTTACCCGCCGTACCGGTGCGACCGGCGCGACCACCCGCTTCGACAACGCCACCGATGCGCACTCGTTCTACGTTGATGACCGCATCGCCATCGGTCGGTGGCGGATCACGCCCGGCGTGCGCATGGAGTGGATCGACATGGACCGCCGCCAGGCCGGCGGCGGCGCGACCTTCAGCAGCCGCAACGACAAGGCCCTGCCCTCGCTCAACGTCGCCTACCTGTTGACCCCGCAGCTGACCGTGTTCGGCAACTACACCACTTCGTTCGGGCCGGTGCAGAACATCCAGTTGAACTCGCAGAGCGCGACCAATCCGCTGAACCCGGAAATCGCCAGGACCACCGAGCTGGGCGCGCGTTGGCAGGATGGCGCGCTGCGTGCGGAAGTGACCGTGTTCAAGATGCGCTTCGACAACCAGATCCTGCAGGTGCCGGGCATCACCCCGCCCACCTTCCAGAACATCGGCGCCACCGACCACAAGGGCGTGGAAAGCGCGATCGAGTACCGCTTTGCCGAAAGCAGCGCGCTGGCCGGGCTGGAACTGTACGCGAACTACACCTGGACCAAGGCCATCCAGCAGTCCGGCGACAACCGCGGCCTCGATGTGCCGTTCTACGCGCGCGATACCGACAGCGTCGGCGCCCGTTATGCGCTGGCCGGCTGGACCTTCAACGTGTCCAGCACCCACCAGAGCGGCCAGTTCTCCGATGCCGCCAACACCTGGGAAGAAGCCGCCGACGCGCGCGTAGGCCGTGTACCCGGCGTACGCCTGTGGAACGCGCAGGCCGCCTGGCAGCTGCCCTGGCTGGCCGACAGCGAGGTCGCGGTGGGCGTGAACAACCTGGCCGACAAGCGCTGGTACACCCGCAACGTGGATGGCAACGCCGGGCGCATGGTGGCCGCGCCGCGCACGTTCTACGTGCAGGGCCGCTACCGCTTCTGAGCATGGCAACCGCCTGATGCGGTGACGGTAGCGCTCACGGTGGCGGCGTATCATGCCGCCACCATGTCCTCCACCGCTTCGCCATCGCGCCTGCATCTGGCCTTCCAGGGCCTGCGCCTGCGCCTGCGCGGCAGCGACCTGTGGTTCATCGCCCTGGCGCTGGTGGTCGGGCTGATCGCCGGCGGCCTGACCCTGTTGCAGGCTGGGCTGGCACGCACCCTGCAGACGGCGTTGTATGGGCTGGACGAGGGCATGCGCCTGAGCTCGCTGCCCGCTTTGACCTGGATTGCCCTGCTGGTGCTGCCGCTGGGTGGCCTGGTGGTGGGCCTGGTCAGCCTGGCTGCCACGCGCCTGAAACGCCCCCTGCTGGATGCCGTGGAAGCCAATGCACTGCATGGCGGCCGCATGTCGATGCGCGACAACCTGATCGTGTTGACCCAGACCCTGGTCTCCAATGGCTGCGGTGCTTCGGTCGGACTGGAGGCGTCGTATACGCAGATGGGCGCCGGCAGCGGTTCGCAACTGGGGCGGGTGATGCGCCTGCGCCGCAACGACGTGCGCATCCTGGTCGGTGCTGGCGCGGCCGGTGCGATCGCCGCGGCCTTCGGTGCACCGCTGGCCGGGGCGTTCTACGCCTTCGAGATCGTCATCGGTGCCTATACGCCGGCGGCATTGGCGCCGGTTGCGGTGGCCGCACTGGCCGGCGCCTTCGTTGCCGACCAGGCCGGCGTGGACGCCTATCTGCTGCCCGCGGCATCGACCATCGACGTGCGCGCAGCCGACTATGCGATCTACGGCCTGCTCGGCTGCTGCTGTGCGATGGTCGGCATCGTGGTGATGCGCCTGATCGCCTCCATCGAAGGCACGGTCAAGCGCAGCCCGCTGCCGTTGTGGGGGCGCCCGGTGGTGGGCGGCCTGCTGCTGATTCCGCTGGCACTGGCCAGCCCGCAGGTACTGTCGTCCGGCCACGGAGCGCTGCACCTGGACCTGACCACCCATCTGCCGCTGATCTGGATCGGCGGGCTGCTGACGCTGAAATGCCTGGCCTCCGGCATTTCGCTGGGCTTCGGTTTCCGCGGCGGCCTGTTCTTCGCCTCGCTGTTCATGGGCACCCTGGTCGGCACGCTGTTTGCCGGGCTGCTGGCGATGGCCACCGGCGTCCCGGTGGTCGACGCCACGTCGGCAGCGCTGGCAGGCATGGCTGCACTGGCCGCGGCGGTGGTTGGCGCGCCGATGACCATGGCCATGCTGGTGCTGGAAGGCACCCACGACTTCCTGCTGACCAGCGTGGTGATGAGCGCCGTGCTGGTGTCCAGCACCCTGGTGCGGCAGTGGTTCGGCTATTCCTTCTCGACCTGGCGCATGCACCTGCGCGGGGAAACCATCAAGAGCGCGCGTGACATCGGCTGGGTGCACAACCTCAATGCCGGGCGGATGATGCGCAAGGGTGTGGCCACCGCCCCGGCCGACCTCGATGCCGCCGCCTTCCGCCAGCGCTTCCCGCTGGGCTCGGGCAGCCGGGTGATCCTGATCGACAGTGAAGGCCACTACGCTGGCATCGTGCAGATTCCGCGCCTGTTCGGCGACGGCGTGAAGCCCGAGGACGTCGTAGGTACGTTCGCCGAGAACCGCGACGTGGCACTCGCCGTCAGCGCCGACGTGGTGACCGTGATGCAGCGGTTCGACCAGACCCAGGCCGACGAGCTGGCGGTGGTGGCCGACGATGGCCAGGTGCTGGGCGTGGTGTCTGAAGCATTCGTGCGCAAGCGCTATGCGGAGGAACTGGACAAGCGCCAGCGCGAAATGATGGGCGAGCGCGTCGACGAGTAGATCCACGCCATGCGTGGATGATGCCCCCTGCCCCCTGCCCCCTCCACGCGTGGCGTGGTTCTACTGTCACCTGCGGGAGGTAGACTGCGGCCATGCGCTTCATTGAAACCTTCCAGCCCGGCCCCTTCGCCGACACCGTGGTCAGCCTGCTGGCGGCGTTCGTGCTCGGCACCCTGATCGGCGCCGAACGCCAGTACCGGCAACGCACCGCTGGCCTGCGCACCAACGTGCTGGTGGCTGTCGGCGCTGCCGCCTTCGTTGACCTGGGCATGCGCATCGCCGGCAGCGCCGAGGCCGTGCGGGTCATCTCCTACGTCGTCTCGGGCGTCGGCTTCCTCGGCGCCGGCGTGATCATGAAGGAAGGCATGAACGTGCGCGGCCTGAACACCGCCGCGACGCTGTGGTGCTCGGCTGCCGTGGGCAGCTGCACCGGCGCGGACATGCTGGCCGAAGGCGTGCTGCTGACCGTACTGATCATCGCCGGCAATACCCTGCTGCGGCCACTGGTGAACGCGATCAACCGCATCCCGATCAACGAAGCCGCCAGCGAAGCGACCTACGAAGTGCGCCTGAGCGTGGATGCCGACGCGGTGCCGCGCGTGCGCGAGCGCCTGGTCGATGCGCTGGAAGCCGCGCAGTACCCCGTTGGCGACGTGCAACTGGTGGAGCACGCCGATGCGCCCACTGATGTGATCGCAGTGCTGGTCAGCACCGCGGTCAGCGCCGACGAACTGGACGTGGTGCTGGCGCGGATGGAACAGGTGCCGGGCGTGCTGCATGCCACCTGGGAAGTCAGCACCCGCGATTGAGCGGGTGTCGGCAGTTCATCCGCGCGCTACGCGCTGCTGCGCTCGCAGCAACCTGCGGAACGAGGCGCAGCGCCGAGCATCCTCGGCGTGTGGACAGGCGGCAGCCCGCCGCAGCCGATCCTGCGCCCGCTGCAATCTGCGGATCTGCTGCTGCAGCGCATCGGCCCGGGCCAGCAATGCCGTGCGATCCAGTGCAAGCCCTGCCCCCTGCGGCATCGCTGCGCCGATCTGCTGCAGCGACAGGCCTGCCGATTGCCCCAGGCCGATCAGTGCCAGCCGATCCAGCACCTGCTCGTGGTACTGCCGGCGCAGGCCGCGACGCCCCAGCACCTGCAACAGGCCGAGCTGCTCGTAGTAGCGCAGCGTCGAGGCCGGTACACCACTGCGGCGGACCACCTCACCGAAATCCAGTTCCTGCATCGTGCTTGACCTCAAGTGGGCTTCAAGCGCCACCATGGTCGCACTCCCCGCGCAAGGCAAGCCCATGGACGATTCACTCCCGCTCGATCAGAACACGCTCTGGAACGGCGCCGCCGGCGAGAACTGGGTCGCGCAGCAGACCCTGCTGGACGGCCTGTTCCAACCGATGGCCGATGCCCTGCGCGACGAGCTGCCGGTTACCGTCACGGAACTGCTGGACGTGGGCTGCGGCACCGGCGCCAGTACGCTGAGCGCCGCCGCAGCACGCGCTGACGCCCATTGCACGGGCGTGGACATCTCCGCACCGATGCTTGACCTGGCCCGCCAGCGCGCCGCCGCGATCGGGCGCAGGATCGACTTCATCGTTGCCGATGCCCAGCGCCATCCCTTCGCAACGGCGCACTACGATTGGATCCAGTCGCGCTTCGGGGTGATGTTCTTCGAGGACACGCAGGCCGCCTTCGCCAACCTGCACCGTGCCGCCCGAACGGGCGCGGGCCTGCGCTGCATCGCCTGGCGCAGCGCGCAGGAGAATCCGTTCATGACCACCGCCGAGCGCGCCCTTGCAGACCAGCTGGTGCTGCCGGCGCGGGTACCCGGTGCACCGGGGCAGTTCGCTTTCGCCGATGGCGAACGGGTGCGCCGGCTGCTGCAGCGTGCCGGATGGCAGGACGTGGACATCGCGCCGCTGGACCTGACCTGCTTCCTCAGCCGTGATGCGCTGGCCAGCTACGTCGGCCAGCTCGGACCTGTGGGCCTGGCCCTGCGTGCGTTGCCGGCCGCACGCGCCGAAGCGCTGCTGCAGCAGGCGCTGACCGCGTTCGCACCGTTCATCGACGGTGACCGTGTGCGGGTGGAAACCGCCTGCTGGATGATCCGCGCCCGCGCATAGCAACAGAAAAGGGGACGGAGGGGATCAAGTCGTTCATGCCCCGGTTGTGCGGGAAACGACTTGATCCCCTCCGTCCCCTGCTTCTCTACAAGGCCTCGCCGGCATCGGCCAGGCGCGATTCGATGAGCGCGTACCACTGCTCGAGCATGTCGACCAGCATGTCCAGCTCGGCGTCGGCACGCTGCGCGCGGCCGCTGCGCAGGCACGCCTGTGCTTCCTGCAGCTGGGTGAGGAAGCCGGCAACGGTGTCGGCCTGCAGGATGAGGCCCGGCAGCCGGCGCCCGGGAATGCGCACGACCGCATGGTTGCCGAGCTGGCCGTACACGCTGAGAGTGGCTTCCGTCTTCATGGACAAGGGCAGGAATTGGGCATTCATCAGGTGCACCAGGGAAGAAACCTGCCCACCGGCAGGCGTGGAAAACGGGGGAGACGTTTCCACGTCCTGCCGGCAGAACAGGGGGGACTCGGGATGCCGGGGCACGCCCCGGCGCGGGGATTCAGTGCGACCGGGCCACGCCCGCGATCTGCACCCGGCGATTGGGCGCCAGGCAGGCGATCAGCTCGCGCCGGTTGCGCTGGTCGCACTGCACCAGCGGTTCGGCCGCACCCCGCCCTTCAGCGCTGATGCTCGCCGCGGATACGCCGCCCTGTACCAGCGCCGTGCGCACCGCCTCGGCACGTCGCTGCGACAGCGTCTGGTTGTAGGCAGCGCTGCCGATGCGGTCGGTGTAGCCGACCACCTGGATCGACTGCACCTGGCTGGCCTCACGCACCTGCGCCAGTACACCCTGCACGGCCTGCTGGCCGCTGGCACTGAGTACGGCACTGTCAAAGCCGAACAGTGCATCGGCAGCCAGCCGCAGCGGCTGCTCCGGCAAGGGCGCCGGCGCCGGCGGTGGCGGCGGACGCGGCGGGTCGAGGACCGCTGCGCACGATTCAGGCTTCCAGTAGCCGCCCTGGGCGATGCCCTTGTTGTCGAAGCGCACCTGGAACTGGCAGGTGAAGTACTCTGCGCCCTGTGCGGTGCGGAAGTTGAACAGGTAGTTCCACTCGCGCACGCCCCACATGCCTTCGTTGAAGTGCGGGGTGCCGAGCAACGTGTACAGCTGGCGCTTGCTCATGCCCGGTGCGAACCGGCGCAGGTCGGCGATATCCGGATAGATGCCTTCCTTCAGCGATGCCTTGCTGGCCTCCGGGAAGGTGACGGCGGTGCTGTCGGCGGGGCCGTCGGCGGCCGGTGCGTGGCTGCGGCAGGCAACCAGCAACCCCGCGGCCAGGATCAGGCCCAGCGTGGCGGCGACGCGGCCACTGCGAGCGATGCGATGCGGTTTCATGTCATTCCCCCTGTAGACGTTGCCCGCTGCGCCGGGCCGCGAATGCGACCCGGCGCAGGCGATCACCACTGGATGCCGGCACCGACGGCCACACCGGCCTCGCCGCGGCTGTTGGTGGAACCACTGAACTTGTAGATCCAGCGACCGCCCTCGGAGACACCGGAGATGCCCAGGGCCACGCCGGATTCGCCGTTGTAGCTGCCGGCGGCGATCGAGGCCATGTTGCGGCCAGCCTCGCTGGGCTGCGGCAGCGATGCGGTTGCCATCGCCGAGGCGATACCGGCCGAAGCGCGGTTGTCGGTCTTGCGCAGGTCGCGTTCGAAGCCGCCCATGCGCTCATCGGTGTAGGCCTTGGACCAGTCCAGGGTCTGCGCCATGCCCGACTTCAGCTGATCGACGTTGACCGCGTCGGTACCGGCGGTGCCGGCAGCGACGTTGCGCACCGTGGTTGGGCCGCTGCTGGTGCTGCCCAGGGTCACGCTGTTGTAGTTGGTGGTGCCGTTGGTGGTGGTGTCATAGCGGATCGTGCCCTGCTGCGAAGCCTGCAACTGGCGCACGTTGACCGCATCGGTCGCCTGCGAACCATCGGCCACGTTGACCACCTGGCGTTCGGCACCGGCTGCACCCACCGACACCGTATTGGCGCGGTTGGCGACCGAGCCCGCACCCAGCGCCACCGAGTTGTCTGCCTGCGCCTGCGAGCCGTTGCCCAATGCGGTCGAGTTGGCCCCGGCCGCAGTGGAGCCGGCACCGCCCGCGGCGGAGTTGGCGCCGGTGGCGGCCGGATCGGCCAGGTTGTTGCTGTTGTTGGCGCGGAAGCTGCCGGCAACGTTGGTGATGTTCTGGATCTTCTGGTCGGTGTAGGCCTTGGACTGGTCGATGGCGTAGTTCACGCCGTTCTTCAGCTGGCCGACGTTGGTCGCATCGTGGTCGTCGGAGCCATCGGCCACGTGGGTGATCTTGCGCTCGCTGCCACTGCTGCCCACCGCCACCTCACCGGACGAGTTGCTGGCGCCGGCCTGGCCATAGGCACCGGTATAGCCGGTCTGCGCACCGACGCTGGCCACCGAACCGGCACCCAGCGCAACACTGTTGCCCGCGCTGGCATTGGCACCGTTGCCGACCGCTACGCTGCCCGCACCGGCTGCGCTGGCCTGCGGGCCGACCGCCAGTGCTTCGGCACCGGTGGCCGTGGCTGCGGCAGCCGTGGAGTTGACCGCCAGGTACGGGCTGCCGCCGCCGCTGCTGATGCGCTGGTTGAGCACCCGCAGCGAGCCGTCCACTGCAGAGAATGCAGCGGTGACGTTGCTGTAGTCGTTGCCGGTGATGGTGCCATCGGTGGCGATGGTGGAGATGTTGAAGGTCGGCGCGGTCCACAGCCCGGTGCTGCCGTTGTACACGGTGCTGCCACCGAAGTAGCTGGCCACCGTCTGGTGCGTGCTGAACAGCTGGTCGCCGGTGATGGCATCGCTGCTGCCCGCCAGGATGCTGCCGGCGGCCACGTTGGTGACTTTCACCGGTGCACCGCCGGTACCGCTGAGGGTCACGGTATCGACCACGTTGCCACTCCCGTCCACGTCGTACTTCACGGCGCGTGCGTCCAGGTCATCGGTCTGCTCGGCCACATTGGCCAGCGAATTGCTGACCGCATCAAAGGCCGTGCCGACGTCGTTGTAACTGCCCTGGCTGACCGTGCCATTGGCGGCGACGTTGTTGAGCGTGTAGGTCGGCGCGGTGACCACGCCATTGGCATCCACTGCAGCGCCGCCGCCGAGGTGGGTGGCCACCGTCTGGTTGGCCGCGAACAACTGCGCACCGTTGATTGCTTCACTGCTGGCCGCGCTGATCTGGCCCGGGCCGAGGTTGCGCAGCGTGGTGGCGGTGCCGGACTGGCCGAGCGTCGCACTTGCGTAGTTGACGCTGCCGTCGCCGTTGAGGTCGTAGCGCAGCGCGCCCTCTTCTGAAGCCTGCAACTGACCCAGGTTGACCGCATCGGTGCTGGCGGTGCCGGCGGCGACGTTGGTGACCTGGCGTTCGGCGCCCGCGGCACCGATCGACACGCTGTTGGCACGGTCGGCCAGGCTGCCGGCACCGACCGCGATGCTGTTGGCGGCGGTTGCGCTGGCACCGGCACCAACGGCGATTGCTTCGGCGCCGCTGGCCACGGCGTCGGCACCGGTCGAGTTCACCCGCAGGTACCGGGTGCCGGTGTTGCGGATGTCATTGATCTGGGTGTTGAGGTTGACCAGCGAACCATCCACCGCATCGAAGGCGTCGGTGACGTTGTCATACAGCCCCGGGGCCACGGCGCCACCGGTGGAGATGGTGCTGATCTCGAACAGCGGTGCGGTGAAAGTGCTGGTGAGCGGATCGAACGCTGCGCGTCCGCCGAAGAACTTTGCCATCGTGTCGTTGCTGGCGAACAGCTGCGCACCATTGACCGCCTCGCTGCTGGTGGCGTTGACCGCGCCGGCGGCCAGGTTGCCGATGGTGGTGGTGCCGGTGCCATTGCCGAGGGTGACACGGCGATAGTCGGGGTCGCCTGCACCATCCAGGTCATAGGTGACCGCCGCCGCGCCGACCGCGTCGATCTGGCTGATCGCACCCTTCAGCTGGGCCACGTTGACTGCATCGGTGTTGGCGCTGCCGGCCGCCAGGTTGGTGATCTGCCGCTCGCCACCGCCTGCGGTGCCCACCGACACCTCGCCCGCCGACACCTGTGCGGTGGTCAGGCCGTAAGCGCTGTAGCTGGCCTGCGCGCCGCGCAGTGCGGCCGAGCGATAGCCCAGCGCCACCGAGTTGGCCTGGTTGGAGGTGCTCTCTGCGCCGAGCAGGGTCTGCCCGTTGGCAGTGCCGCTGGCACTGTCGCCGACCACCACCGAGTGCCCCATGCGTGCTGCATAGTCGGCGGTGGGAACGCCGGTCGGATCGCTCGGATCATTGGCGCCCGCGCCCGGGAAGGCGACGTTGGCATCGACCTTGGGCAGCTCATGGCGGGCGTTGGCACCGATCACCACTTCCTTGGAGCCGTTGGCATAGGCGCCATCGCCCATCAGCACCTGGTAGTCCTGCGCTGCGTTGACCGCCCAGCAGGAGATGTCCGCCAGCGCGATGTCCAGGCACTTGGCCGCCCAGGCCGGCGAGTCCGTCGGCAGCAGCAGGCCGAGCAGGCCACCGGGATTGCCGTTGTTGATGTTGTAGATGTAGCTGTCGGAGGTGACGCCACCGATCAGGGTCAGGTGCGAGCTGCCACCGGTGACCGCGCCACCCAGTCCGTTGAGCGTGGTGCCGACCGGCGTTGCATTGACCACCGGCAGGCCGAGCACGTTGACCGTGGAATAGGTCTGCATGACGTTGGCGGTGCTGAGCTTGAGGTTGCCGTTGGACAGGTAACCGGTGCCGCCGAACAGGCTGGCGGTGGTCGGGCCGAGCAGTTCGGTGACACCGCCCACCAGGCCACCGGTACCGATCACCAGGCCCGCGTTCGGGTCGGCAGCGGCGGGCGCCTTCGGGCTGGTCGGCGGAATGGCCGACGGCGAGGTCAGGCCGAGGCTGCCCAGGGTATTGCCGACCAGGCCACCGACGGCGCCGGTCAGGTTGCCGACGGTGCCGTTGAGGTCACCATTGAGCAGGCTGCCGACCGCGCTGCCAACGCCGTTGAGCGCAGTGCCGACGCCGTTGAGCAGGCCGCCCAGGCCAAGCGCGCTGTTCTGCGCGGCGACGGTTGCGGTGCCGGCCAGCTTGAGATTGCGATCGGCGACGATTTCCTCGCCGTCCTTGCCCTGCACCCGTACCTTGCCTGCCACGCCGGTATCGAACGCTGCGGTGATCGCGCGGTCATCGGTGTCACCCGGCAGCTCTTCCTTGGCAGGCAGCGTGACCGCTGCGGTGGCACCGATCTGGCCTTGGCCTTCGATGTGATTGCCGGCCACGACCAGCTGCGAATCGACCTTGCCATCCACGGCCGCCTTCAAGCCGGACGGCGTTACACCCGCTGCCGCGGCAACCTGGGTGCCGGCGTCAATGCTGGCAACCGGCTTGCCGGCGATGCCGACATCGGCCTTTGCTGCCGCGTTGGCGGCCAGACCCAACGGCGCCTGTGCGGCCGGTGCGACGTTCGCCGCAAGCGCGGCATCGACACGGGTAGCGGCTGCAGTGCCAACACCGATGTTGGCGCGCACGTCGGCGCCCAGCACCGGTGCAGGCACCTGGCGCGGCGCGGCGACGGCCGCCAGCTTGACCTGCACGGTGGCCGGCAGCACGTCGCGCACGACCGGCAATGACGTTGTGCTCAGCTGCAGGCCGACGCGTGCGTTGGCACTGATCGCCGGGTTCGCCTGGGCCTGTCGTGCAGCCGCGGCCAGCGCCACTTCGGCGTCCACCTTCACCGGCATCGGCTGGGTGTACTTGGCCGCCAGCGCCTGCAGGTCGCGCAGCGATTGATTGGCCTCTGTCGCCGCCGCAGGTCCGCTGGCCAGCACGCACAGCAGTGCCATGGCCAGGGTGCTGGGCACCAGAAGGCTGGCACGACGGTCGCGCGGTGCGGTACCACCGCTATCGCCGGTGGCCAGTTCCGAGGCCACAACCAGAGCATTGAGCTGGCGGTTCCATACACGCCGGTAGATGCGGTTCATGAGCATTTCCCCCGTAGGCGGACAACTTGAATGTCAGTGGACTTGCCGTTAGGCAGGTGACTGACATTTCGCGCCTTTCAGCGAGGGCTGAGCACTTCATTCCGGCAGGGCAATCGCGCATTCCGGCAAATCCACGGCCGGATTCGGCAGCCACATATGCAAATCCGGCAGGGAGGGCTGGCCGGGCTGCCGCCCGGCACCCGCAGAGGCAACGGCAACGGCAACAGCCGAAAGCAAAAGCGGGTTTCCTGCGGGATGGCGGGGTGGGTCCGGTTGCGGGGGACGCCGTAAACCCATCCTTGGGGGCTTGGCCGCGGCATCCATGCCGCGGACACCCCCGCAACCGGACCCACCCCGCCTTCGACAGTTTCCCGCGCGCTTTAGATGTAGCGCCGGGCCAGGCCCGGGCGAGGGAAAGTCGGATCATCAATTTCGATTTAGATCGAAATAATCACTGAAAATCGAAATTTCACTACGCTAAGGGTGAATGCATGACGCCCAATCCCACCGCCCTCGGGAAACTCTCAGGGGTGGGGCGGTGTGGGCTTGCAGGACCGTTGGCGCCATGGATGGCGCCATCGAGCCCCCATGGACGGGTTTACGGCGTGTCCTGCAAGCCCACACCGCCCCGCCAACCGACAGAAAACCCAGAGCCGGCTGTTTCTTTGGCTTTGGCTTTGGCTTCGGCGGGCGCCGGGCGGCAGCCCGGCCGATACCCCTCAGGCTGGCTGGCCGAGCTGTGCCGGCGCGCGCATCAACGTGTCACGCGGCAGTTCGCCGAACACTTTCCGGTAGTTGTCGGCAAAGCGCGAAAGATCCCACAGCCCGCAACTGAGGGCGATGGCCTTGACCGAGCGCCGGTTGGAATCGGCCATCGACAGGCTGCGGCAGGCCGCGCACAGCCGCAGCATCGACAGGTAGCGATTGGGCGAGGTGCCGAACAGATCCTCGAACGCATAGCGCAGGCCACGCTCGCTGACGCCGGCGGCGTCGCAGATTTCATTCATGTAGATATTGCGGCGAAGATTGAGGCGCATGAAGTTCTCCGCCCGCTGCGCGATCAGGTAATGCGTGCGGCGAGCGCGGCTGCAACTGGGCCGATCGGCTGGGCCGGCACCGAGCAGCGCCTGGACATGCTCGTGCAGCAGGCGCTCGGTTTCTTCCGGCTGCAGCCCACCACCCTGCCCCAGCTGCGCGTGCAGTTGCTGGTAATGGCGTACCAGCGGCATCGCATCATCGCCAAGGTTGAACAGTGAAAGCGCCTGCCCCGCCGGTGGCGTGCTGCGCAGGCTCAGCTCGGTCAACTTGCGCTGCACGCGCGCGACCGGCACCAGCATCAGCGTCATCTGGGTACCAGGGCTGAGAGTGAATTCACTGATGCCTTCGGGCATCACGGTCAAGGCCATGCCCGGCGTCAGCGGCACGCCATGGCACCAGCTCAATGCATCATCGGTGGTGTGCAGGTAGCCGAGCATTGCCCAGTCCGGCGGCAGCATGAAACGGCCGCGGCAGTGGAAGCCGCAGGTGATGCTGCAGAACAGGGCTTCCTCGTGAACGCGCGAAGCAAATGCCGCGCGCGGACCATTGCCATCCAGCAGCAACAGTTCTACATCGCACACGCGGAGCACGCCGCTCAGCGTGGCCAGGTCGATTGACCTGAGATCGCCGTCGTCGTTGTCTTCCACCCCACCATCGACCATGACAGTGTCGTCCCCCGTTTGGCCTGCCGCACGACCCCGCCCCCACTGCCTGACAGGGCGCACGCCGTTTCCAAGAGCATCGTCCGTTGCCGAGATGGACGCTGCGATGCACGCGCGTCCCTCCCTGAAAATGCAAAACCTTGAATGCGAGTATGCCCGATAA
Source organism: Stenotrophomonas sp. OVS01A (assembly GCF_019969775.1). Classification (NCBI taxonomy): domain Bacteria; kingdom Pseudomonadati; phylum Pseudomonadota; class Gammaproteobacteria; order Lysobacterales; family Lysobacteraceae; genus Stenotrophomonas; species Stenotrophomonas sp. OVS01A. The sequence goes on from NZ_JAHXYV010000001.1 coordinate 1,809,532, forward strand.
TCGGCAGTCGTAAACAGGATGTTTCGACGCTGCGGAATTATCAACTGCGTGAAGAAAATGTGCGCGCCGATGGCATGGTTTTCGCATGCGCGCGGATGGGCATCACATTATCTGCACGACCATGAATCGTTTTGCGCAGGAACGGATTTACGTCACAGATCCGCGCCGCAATATTCAGGCATCCAGCGAATCTGCCGAATTTGCATATAGGTTCCGGTTGCAGGGAACCGCCATTCAGGCAAAGTCGAATACACGGTGATCGGGCACGCAGACAGCGGCCACACCCAGGGGGACAGCATGACCATGCACGTACGAGATACCGTTTCGACCACCGGCCTGGAGCTGGGTGGTCGTGGTTGCGCGGCCGCTGCCCTGCCCGGGAATGATCACCCTGCTTGAGCACAGCGGGATTGCCCGCCGTGCCTCCTCCGCCAGGATGGCGGGGGCCTACGGACGGTCCCGGCGGAGCCGGGCCACCGCCCATGCAGGTGTCCTGCAGCAACTGACAGGTAGAGGGAGACAACCGTCATGAACGCATCGATCCGCAAGTTCCTGAAAGAAGAAGATGGCGTGACCGCGCTCGAATACGGGCTGCTGGCCGCCGTGATCGCCGGCATCCTGATCGTGGTGGGCAGAACCCAGATCACCGCGTTCTTCACCACGTTGTTCACCCGCCTGCAGGCCATTGCCACCGACGCCACCACCACCTAGCCAGCGCGCAGGGTGCAGCACCTGCGGTCGCTTCGATGGCGGCCGCGGTGGCCGATGAAGGGTTCTGCAACTGTCCAGTGACGGACAACGAGGGTGTGCGATGACACTGCTGGGATTGCTGGCCATGGGAGTGTGCCTGCGGATTGCGATCAGCGATCTGTACGCCCGCCGCGTGCCCAACACCTGGCTGCTGGCCGCGTGCACGATCGCCGTGCCCCTGATCATCGCCGGCCAGTTCAATGCAACGCGCACGGCCTGGGCGCCACACCTGCTGGGCGCAGTCGTTGGCCTGCTGGCATTGCTGCCGTTCTATGCGGTGCGCTGGATGGGCGCCGGCGATGTGAAGTTCTTCGCCGTGCTCGGCCTGCTGCTGGGCTGGAAGGCATTGCTGCCGGTCTGGGTGCTGGCCAGCCTGGCCGCAGGCGCCCACGCCGTGCTGGTGCTGGCCGGTCGGCAGTTGGCCAGGCACCTGCCGCTGCGGCTGCAGATGCAGGTAAACCGCGCCAGCACGCACTTGAATGGCCACGCTGCCCTGCGCGAACTGCATGCCGCGCGCGAGGGGCGACAGGGCATTCCCTACGCAGCCTACCTGGCCTTCGCGGCGATTGGCTGGGTGTTGGCAACCACCTATGGAGGCGTCGCATGAAAGCGTTCGCGCGCCAACGCCAACGCGGCGTGGCCAGCATCGAATTCGCGTTGATGCTGCTGCTCGGCCTGGTGCCGCTGCTGCTGCTCACCTTTTCCGGCGTGCTGATCATGGCCGCGCAGCAGACGCTGGCGACGGCCTCGGCCGAGGGCGCGCGTGCTTCGCTGCGCTTTGGCAACGCCGGCGAGCGGCGCACCGCCGCCTGCCTGGCGGCCCGCCGCTCCATGCAATGGCTGTTGCAGTTTTCCGGGCAGAACCCGGACTGCAGCGGCGGCGGCACCGGCGCCATCGTGGTCTCGCCGCAGGCGCCCTGCGCCGGCCTGGCGACGGTGCAATGCATGACCGTGACGGTGAGCTACGACTATGCGTCCCATCCCTTCCTGCCCGGCACCGCCACGCTCTATGGCTGGGTGATGCAGGCCCCCATCCGCAGCGTCGCGGTCGCCCAGCTGGACCTCGGCAGCAACTGACGATCGGTACAGGAGACGATTTTCATGCTCAAGTTGACCCGCATCGCCGCCATCGCACTGATCGCGCTCGCCGTGCTGCTGGCCGTGGTCGCCTTCGTGATCGGGCGCAAGCCTGCGGCCTCGGCGGACAACCCGAGCACGATCGTGAAGGCCGATGCGCAGACCTTCAGTGTCGTTGAAGCCACCGCCCGGCTACCCGCCGGCGAGCCGATCAGCGCCAACGGCGTGCGGCTGACACAACGCACCGCAGAAGTGCCGGGGGCCGTTGCCGACCTGGCAGCGGTGGTCGGCAAGGTGCCGGTGCAGGACATCAGCGAAGGCAGCGCGATTGCTGCCAGCCTGCTGGCACAGGGCTTCTCGCTGCAGCTGCGGCCGGGTGAACGGGCATTGGCGGTGCCGGTCGATGAGCTGGTCGCGGCAGGCAACCGCATCCTGCCCGGTGATTTCGTCGACGTCTTCCTCAACCTGCGCAGCGCCGCTACCAGCTACAACGGCCAGCAGGACATCGCACAGACGCGGTTGCTGCTGTCACGCCTGCGCGTGCTCAGCTACGGACAGCAGGACATCGCGGCAGCCCCGACGAGCAGCCAGGGCCAGGCCCCGGCCACGGCAGGCAACGACTCACGTGCAGCCGATATCACCAGCGGTTCCAGCAGCGCCCCCAGCAACGCAAACGGTAGCGATGCCACGCAGCCGGCGCGCACCGCGGTGCTGGCGGTGCCGGTGGCCGACGCCAACCGCCTGCTGCTCGGCGCACAGCAGGGCAAGCTGTTCCTCGCCCTGCGCAATCCCGCCGATACCGGCCTGCCGGATGTGGCGTTGTTCCCACAGGCGCGCGGCGTGCTGGACCCGGTGCGCGGCCTGGACAACGAGCAGCAGCAGGCCCTGCAGCGACCGGAGAACAACGCCTACGCCGGCCTGGATGGCGATGCGCTGGCTGGCCGCGGCAGCAGCGTGCAGCGCAGCGTCCACGAAACGCCGGCGCGTGCACCGGTGCAGCGTCGCTCGACGCCGCGACCGGCGGGCATCGAAATCATCCGCGGCGACACTGCTGCCCCCCGTGGCTCCCTTTGACCCTTGCCGAGAGCGCACATGACTGAACGTCGCCACCGCCTACGCCCCACTGTCCGCCAGCGCTGGCTGGCCCTGCTGCTGGTGCTGCTGGCACCGGGTGCGAGCGTGGCTGCCGACGATCTGCTGCTGCAGACCCGCGAACAGCGGCCATGGACGCTGCCGGCCGACCTGGAACGGGTTGCCATCGCCGACCCCGGCGTGGCTGACATTGTGATGCTGCGCGGCGCACGCCAGGCGCTGCTGGTAGGCAAGGCCCCCGGCACCACCACCCTGCTGCTCTGGCATCGCAAGCAGAGCGAACCGCAGCGCGTGCAGGTGCGGGTGCAGAGTGCCGTGCAGGGCGCCGCCGATGCCGGCTCCAGCGGACTGGTGTTCACCCAGCAGGACCAGCAGGGGCTGCTGCAGGGAAGCAGCGACAGCGTGCTGGCGCACATGCAGGAGCAGAAGACCGCGGTGATGGCGCTCGGCAAGGACGGCAGCCTGGCCGATGCCTCCACCATCAGCAGCGGCGGCGTGGTGCAGGTCGAGGTGAAGGTGGTCGAGTTCAACAAGACCGCGCTGAAGCAGATCGGCATCAACTTCCAGAACCGCAACGGTGGTTTCGCCTATGGATTCGCGCGGCCGGGCGGGCAGCTGCCAGGCAACACCGGCATCTTGCCTGGCATGAAGGAAGGTGAGTCGAGCAACGAAAGCGAGTCACCGATCTCCTCGGCGTTCAGGCTGGTGTTCGGTTCGACCAAGGGCCTGTGGAACGCCGATGTCGACCTGCTGCAGGCCAACGGCATGGCGCGCGTGCTGGCCGAGCCCACTCTCGTCGCGCTGTCCGGGCAGAGCGCCAGCTTCCTGGCCGGTGGCGAACTGCCGATCCTGGAGCCGCAGGGGCTCGGCACGACCACGGTCACCTACAAGCCCTTCGGCATCGGCCTCACCGTTACTCCCACGGTGCTCTCACCGAACCGCATTGCGTTGAAGGTTGCCCCGGAAGCCAGCGACCTGGACTACACCAATGCGATCGCGCTCAACGGCGTGCAGATCCCTTCGATCACCACCCGCCGCGCCGACACCACCGTCGAGCTAGGCGATGGAGAGAGTTTCGTCATCGGCGGCCTGGTCAGCTCCACCGTGGCCTCGACGGTCAACAAGATTCCGCTGCTCGGCGACCTGCCGATCATCGGTACGTTCTTCCGCAACTTCGACTACAAGCGCCAGGACAAGGAACTGGTGATCATCGTCACCCCGCGGTTGGTACAGCCGATTGCCCGCAATACCGAACTGCCGCTGCCCGGCGATCGCGAAGCCAAGCCGAACATGCCCGAATGGGGCGCGTGGCTGCTTGGCCCGATCAGCCGCGATCCGGTTCCCGGTTTCTCGCGCTGACCTGCATGACGTCTCCGGTACTACGCCCATGCCCTACGCCACTGCCCTGCCGCTGCACCCGCAAGGACCACCGATGAACCTGGTCCTGTACGGGATCGACCGTGAACTGCTGCCACGCCTGGCTGCCAAGCTGCCGCCGACCACGGCACTGCACTGGCAGGACAGCAGCGAGCCGACCTCGGCACAGGACCTGCAGCGTGGCCCGCAGAACCTGGTACTGCTGGACTTCCGCCCGGAGCATGCCTCGGCATCGACAGTGCTGGCCCAGCAGCTGCAGCAGACCCAACCCGAATTGACCCTGGTGGCGGTGGGCGCCACCAGCGCCGGCCAGGTGGAAGGCGTGGTGATGGCGCTGCGCGCCGGCCTGCGCGATGTACTGGACCTGGACAGTGACAACACCGGCATCGAAGCCGCCCTGCGTCGCGCTTTGTCACCGCGCCCCGCCGCAAGCGCGCAGCAGGCGCACAAAGCGCGCCTGATCGTGCTGCTGGGCGTGCGCGCCGGCGTCGGCACCAGCACGTTGGCCGCACATCTTTCGGTGCTCGCACAGCAGACCCGCACCTTGGCCCAGGGCGATGCCGCCGTGCAGGACGGGCTATTGATGGAGCTGGCGCAGCCGGCCGGCGACCTCGCCCTGTACCTCAACCTGGACAGCCGCTTCCACTACGAAGATGCGCTGCGCAATGCCAGCCGCATCGATGCCACCCTGGCCCGCACGGCGATGGCCCGGCACACCAGCGGACTGGTCCTGCTCGACCGTGCCAGTGGCAGCGACGCACTGCCGCCGTCCGATCCTGGTGCGCTGCTGCAACGACTGCGCGGCGTGTTCTCCAGCGTACTGTGCGATGCCGGCGGCTGCCCGCTGCGGCAGCTGCCGCCGCTGCTGCTGGACCAGGCCGATGAAATCTGGCTGGTGGCCGACGCATCGATCGCCACCCTGGTGTCGCTGGACCACGCCCTGAAGCACCTTTCCGGCCAGCGCGACCGCGAGAAGCGACTGCAGCTGGTGATCAACCGCCACGACGACAACAGTGGCATGAGCCCCGAACAGATCGCGCGCCGCTTCGAGCTGCCGCTGCTGGCCACCCTGCCCGAGCGGTCGCGGGTACGCGCCTCCGCCAGCCATGGCCATCTGCTGCTGCAGGATGCGCCGCGCGACCCGTACCTGCGTGCCCTCGCCCCGCTGGTGCAACGCCTGGATCCGGCTGCCTGCCCGGTCCAGGCGCACGGCCTGCGGGAAAGACTTGCCCTTGCCCTGGGTGGATCGCAATGGAAGACAAAGTGACCCCGTTCCCGCACGTTGTCGCCCGCAGCACGGTGCCGGAGCATGCACCGGGCAGCCTGCCGTTCGCACAGACCGAGCAGTACCAGAAGGTGCTGTCGGCCGCGCACGAGCATCTGCTCAACAGCATCGAAGACGAGCGCATCGACATCGATTCCTGGGCCCCCGACACCATCGCCCGCTGGGTGGAAGTGCAGACGGTCAGTTTCATCCAGGAATGGCGCATCCCCATCAACGAAGAAGAAATGCAGGTGGTGGCCGAAGGCCTGGTCAAGGAGCTGACCGGGTTCGGCCCGCTCGATGACCTGCTGCATGACCCCACCATCGAAGACATCCTGATCAATGGCTTCAAGGATGTGCATGTCTCCCAGGGTGGGCAGCTCAAACGCGCACCTCAGCGCTTCACTGATGACACCCATCTGCTGCGCATCCTGCGCCGCATCATCGCCCCGCTCGGCCGCCGCCTGGATGATTCCAATCCGATGGTCGATGCACGCCTGCCCAATGGTGGCCGCCTCAACGCGATCATCTCGCCACTGGCGGTGGACGGGCCGATGGTGTCCATCCGCAAGTTCCGCAAGGATCCGTTCACGCCCGACGAACTGCTGGCCAAGGGCACCTTCGATGCGCCGATGCAGGCGCTGCTGAAGGCGATGGTGCTGGGCCGCTGCAACATCCTGGTGTCAGGTGGCACCAGCTCGGGCAAGACCTCGCTGCTCAATGCGCTGGCCAGCTATGTGCCGGCCAACGAACGCGTCATCACCGTGGAAGACACCGCCGAGCTCTCGCTCAACCACCCGCATGTGGTGCGCCTGGAGAGCCGCATCGGTGGCGCCGAAGGCCAGGGCGCGGTCAGCATCCGCGACCTGGTGCGCAACAGCCTCCGCATGCGCCCGGACCGCATCGTGGTCGGCGAAGTGCGTGGCGCCGAGGTGCTGGAGATGCTGCAGGCGATGAACACCGGCCATGACGGATCGATGGCCACCATCCACGCCAATTCGCCGCGCGACTGCCTGTACCGCATCGAGATGCTGGCCGGCTTCGCCGGTTTCCAGGGCAGCGAAGACAGCCTGCGCCGGCAGATCGCCAGTGCCATCGACTTCATCGTGCAGATCTCGCGCCTGGGCAGCGGCCGCCGGGTGCTGGTATCCATCACTGAAATCACCGGCGTCAGCGACAACCTGATCACCACCCAGGAGATGTTCCGCCACGAAGTGCAGATCGATGGCAGCGGCAAGGAAATCGACCGTTGGATCGGCCTCGGCTTCCAGCCACATTCGCACAAGCTGGAGCCGTTCCGGCAGTTGCTGCGCGAATCCCTGTACGGAGACTTCTGAGCATGGGTACCGGCCTGCTGCTGGGTGTGCTGAGCATCGTGTCGGTGCTGCTGGCGCTGGCGGTGTGGCTGTGGGGGACGGCCAGCAGCCGCGAACAGCGCCAGGCCTCGCTGCAGCATGCCGAGCAGCAGCTGGCGCGCGGCACCAGCGCTGCCGCCGCGCCGGCCGATGCAGCACGGCAGGCGCCGCTGCCTGCGCCGGGTCGCCGCGCCCTGCCCTGGAACGGGCTGCTGCAGCGTGCCGGCCTGGCACCGGGCTGGAAGCTGCCGCTGCTGATGCTGCTGCCGGGCATCGCCCTGTCCGCGTTCGCGGTGTTGCGCCTGGGCACCTTCTGGATGTTCCCGCTGACCCTGCTGCTGTACCTGCTGGGCTGCTGGCTGTGGCTGATGCGCCGTATCGGCAAGCTGCAGGCGCAGCTGCTGCACCAGCTGCCGGACTTCCTCGACAACCTGGTGCGCCTTACCGCGCTCGGCAACAGCCTGCAGGCCGCCTTCCAGGTCGCGTCGATGCAGACCAACGCGCCGCTGCGCGGCCTGCTCGACACCACGGTGCGCTATGCACGTGGCGGCATGGACCTTGACCGTGCGCTCAACCTGGCCGCACAGCCCTACCGCATGGACGTGCTGAAGGTGCTGGCGGTCGTGATGGGCGTGAGCGTGCGCATCGGTGGCCGTGCCGACCAGATCCTGCAGCGCATGGGCGACTTCATGCGTGACCTGGAACAGGCGCAGCAGGAACTGGCCGCAACCACTTCTGAAACCCGCATGTCGGCGTGGGTACTGGGCCTCCTGCCACCGGCCAGCGCAGTGCTGATGGCGATCTCCAGCCCCGAGTTCTTCCAGCCGGTGCTGCACGACCCACTGGGCCACAAGATCCTGCTGATCGCGCTGGCGCTGGAGTTGACCGGCGCCTTCCTGCTGTACCGCCTGGCCAAATCACTATGAACATCCCCGTCCACGCAGGAGGCATCCAATGAGCGCCAGCATCTGGTTCGTGGCTGCCCTGCTGGTGTTGGCCGCCGGCGTGGCCCTGCTGGGGCTTGGCAGCTGGGTGCGCAGCCATCGCGAGGACCGCAGCGAGGCCACGTTGAAAACAGCGCTGCGTCCGCGCGAAAGCGACGACACAGCGGCTGACGCACGCAAGGACTCACTCGGCTGGCTGGAGCAGTTCGGCCGCGGACTGAGCGGCGGACGCCTGGAAGCGGCGCTGCTGGCCGGTGAGGATCGCCTGCTGCTGGACCTGGCCGGCTGGAACACCCGCCGCGGCACCGCCATCTACCTCGGCCTGCGGCTGCTGCTGGCGGTGCTGGTACTGGGTATTGCGCTGACGCTGAGTGACGCCACGGGGTTGTCGAGGATCATGGTGGTGATCGGCGCGCTGGCTGCTGGCCTGCTGCTGCCGAAGTTCGCGCTCAGTGCGTGGGTCAAGCGGCGGCGACGCGCGGTGAACAATGAGCTGCCGCTGTTGATCGACCTGCTGCGCCTGCTGCAGGGCGTGGGCTACAGCATGGATCAGAGCCTGCAGACACTGGGCGACAAGCTGCGCGACGCACTGCCGGTGCTGGGTGGGGAAATCCAGGAAGCGAATGTGTCCTACACCCATGGGCGCACGCGCGCGCAGTCGCTGCGCCGGCTGAGCGATGTGTACGGCGATGACGATCTGTCCAGCCTTGTGCAGTTGATCCTGCAGGTGCACGCCCACGGCGGTGCCGTGCAGGAACCGCTGCGCCAGTTCAGCGTCCGCCTGCGCGAGCAGCGCCGCAACGCGCTGAAGGAAAAGGTCGGCAAGCTCTCGGTGAAGATGACCGTGGTGATGATGCTGACCCTGCTGCCGGCACTGATGCTGGTGCTGGCCGGACCGGCGCTGGTCGCGCTGGCCACTACCTTGTCGAAAATGGGATGACCTTCATGCCTGTCCTGCGCCCTGCCTGCCTGTTGCTTGCCTTGGTTGCCGCCGCTGCCGGCTGCAGTTCCACCACGCCGAAGTACCTGCGTGCGCCGAGCCTGGCCGAGCCGACGCCGGCCCCGCAGGACAGCCGCAACGCCTACCTGGAACTGATCCAGCGGATGCAGCAGCAGGGCGCCTGGTACGCTTCGCTGGCGCACGTGGATGCGTTCCGCCAGCGCTACGGCGATACCCCGGCACTGCGCCTGCTGCAGGCCGACGCACTGCGCCAGACCGGCCAGATCGATGCGGCGCTGGCGCTGTACCGCGAGCTCGGTAATGGCCCGCAGGCCGCGGCCGCTGCACACGGCATGGGCCTGATCGCTGCCCTCCGCGACGACGACCAGGGCGGCGAACAGGCGCTGGCACGTGCCACCCAGCTGAGCCCGCTGAACACCGATTACCTCGGCGACCTGGGCTATGCACGGCTTCGTGCCGGCCGCTTCGAACAGGCACGCGAGCCACTGGCCAAGGCGCTGGAACTGTCGCCAGGCAATGCCAAGGCCACCGCCAATCTTGCCCTGTGGGCGCTATTGCGTGGCGACACTGCCACCGTCGAACGGCTGGCCCAGCAGGCCAGCTTCAGCGAGGAGACCCGCCGCAGCGTGGAACAGCAGGCGCAGCAGATCCGCGCGCGGCTGCAGCAACGCCAGGCCGCTGCCACTGCTGCAGCGGCGGCAGCGGCACGGCCAGTTGCTTCGGTAGCTGCCACCCCCGCCAACGCAGGCCCACGCCTGGCCGCCGAACCGCGCCGCGATGGCCGCGACGAACGCGACCCACCACGACTGCCGCCCTCGATGCTGGAACGCTTCGGCTCCACCGACCATCCCACCGGGAACACGCCATGACCTCGACGCCGCTGATCCGCTGCCTGCTGCCGGTGCTTGCCGGCTTGTCTTTCGCTGCGGTTGTGCAGGCGCAGACGCCGCAGCAACCGTTGACCGGGCAGATGCTGGGTGGTGCCGCGCCCGCGCCGGCAGCCGCTCCCCTGCACAGCGAGCCGTTGGCTACCGTGGACGTATCGCCGCCACCAGCCGCGGCGCCCATCGCAGCCCCCGCAGCCCCTGAAACCAAGCCTGATTTCGGCGGTACGCAGTTGCAGCCCAACACCTCGCAGATCGGTGACACCACTCGCAGCCTGTTCCGCCTGCAAGCGTCCGGCGAGGTGGCCGGTGCCCGCCTGCCGATCCTCGGCGACCAGGCCACATCCAGCTACGCGCGTTACCTGAAGAGCTTCCAGTACGACATTCCGCAATTCTTCGAAACCGACGTCGCCAAGTCCGCAGGATCCTCCCGATCCGGACGCTGAGGCCCGCCATGAACCGAGCACGCCACATCAGCTTCAGTCGCCCGCGCGGCGGTATGTCGGTCACCATGATGCTGGTGATGATCGCGCTGCTGGCCATGCTCGGCCTGATCGAGATCGGCTTCCTGTTCTGGGCCAAGCGCGATGCGCAGAAGGTGGTCGATCTGGCTGCGCTGGCAGGCGCACAACGGCTGGACCTGTGCCGGCCCGACAACGCCGACAACAGCGCGGCCCGGCAGAATGCGCTCGCACAGAACACCTTCCCTGGGCAGGTGCAGATCCAGTGTGGCAACTGGAATGCCACCCGCGGAACGGCTGACCACTTCAGCCCAAGCGTGGACGCAGGCAATCCACGCAACGCGGTGCGGGTCATTGCCGAACGCGGCGTTCTGCCGTTCTTCGGCCAGAACAGCGGGCTGCCCACGTTGCGCGTGCAGGCGGTGGCCAAGCGTTCGGAACCCACCGCCGTGTTTGCAGTGGGTTCGCAGCTGCTGCGCACCAATGGCAACTCCCCCTTGATGGCGACCCTTCGGCTGGTCGGCCTGGACGTCACCAACGCAACAATTCTGTCCTACGACGGCCTGGCACAGGCCACCGTCACCCCGTCGGGGCTGCTGGCGGCACTGGGCATCCCGGTCACCGCCGACCTCAGCGTGGCCGACTTCAACCGGCTGCTGTCGGTCAACCGCATATCACTGGCACAGCTGGTCAATGCCACTGCCACGGTAGTGGGCCGCGAGACCGCCGTCGGCGTACAGCTGCAGGCGCTGTCCAACCTGGTCGGCACCCGGCTGGACATCAACCAGCTGAACATTCTGCTGGGCAGCCAGAACGGCGGCGGCGGCCTGTTCGCGCAGGTGATCTCACCGGACGGCACCATCGGCAGCGCGCTGGAATCGAGGGTCAACGTGCTGGATCTTGTCACCGCCGCGATCTCGATCGCCAACGATGGCAATGGTGTGCAGGTGCAGGGCCTGAACCTGCTGGGCATCGACGTCAAGGCCGGCGTGGTGGAGCCGCCGTCGATCGCCATCGGTGGCGTCGGCGCACGCGCCTACAACGCGCAGGTGCGGCTGATGGTGGACGTCGACAGCGACCGCCTGTTCGCGATTGGTCCGCTGCTGAACCTGCTCGGCACCCGCCTGCATCTGCCACTGCACGTGGATGTGGCCAATGCGATGGGGACACTGACCAGCATCCAGTGCGGTGCGGCGCCGCCGACGGCCACCGTCCAGGTCGATTCCTCGGTACTGCGCGCCTGCGTCGGCAAGGTCAACGCGGCCGATCGCTTCTCCAAGAGCAACGTCTGTGACGCGACCCTGCAGAACGAGCAGCTGTTGAAGCTTCTGGGGCAGCCCCTGATCAACGACAAGGTCACCCTGCCGGCGCTGACCAGCACGCAGAGCCTGACCCTGGCCGCAGGCCAGACCGGCTCGACCCGGATCAACCCGTTGGCCGTCGGCACCGCCGTGTCAGACCTGGTCAACGAACTGCTGCGGGTGCTGTCAGGCATGCTCAGTTCACCCAAGCAGGGCATGAGCGCCAATGACACGGCCAAGGCATTGGCCGACCGTTACCTGCAGGCGGCCTTCCCCAGCGGCGGGCGTTACAACGTGGACCAGGTGATTCCATTGCTGCGCGATGGCGATCCGTCACGCAACCTCGCACCGCTGGGCAACTGGACCGTTACCAAGGGGGTACCGAAACCCTGCCCACTCGGGTTGACCACCTGCTGGGAAGATGGATCGGTCTGGGCCGGTTACCGCGCCACCGTGACCGGCCAGGGACTGGGCCTGCTCGACGGCCTGCTGGGCTCGCTGGTCGGCGGCCTGCTGATCAACCGCTGCGACAGCCTGCTGGGCAACCTGATCGACTACAACGGCTGCGTGCGCACCAACCTGGCGTCCTACATCCAGACCGCCCCGGCCGGATTCCTGGATGGGCAGAACGGCGGCGGCGTGACCACCCCCGGCAACAACGTCACCTGCAGTGGCCTGCTGTGTGCGCTGCTGAACCCGGTGCTGGCGGCGCTCAAGCCCGTACTCAACAGCGTCGGCACCCTGCTGACCAACACCCTGGCCAGCCTGCTCGGGCTGGAACTGGGCCGCACCGATGTCAGCATGCAGTCGATCCAGTGCAGCTCGGCGCAGCTGGTCTTCTGACCCGCGCGGGCACCGGTTGGCGGCGTCCGCGCCCATGCTAGACTCGCGGCGGGGAACCACATTCAACTCAACCCACACTACATCCGTGGATGGTCTAGACATGCGAGAAACTTCAGGGGGCACCGTCTTCGCCCGGTATCGGCGCGGCGCAGCACTGCTGGCCGTGGCCATGATGGTGGTGGCGCCGTCGGCGCTGGCCGCACGTGGCGATCGCACTGCCACGGTGGAGCCGGCCAAGGCCGCACCGGTGGTACGCAACACCGTCGACGAACTCAAGCAGTTGATGGATGCGCAGCAGCTCACCGAGCTGCGTACCACCTACAACGGCAACTACGGCGCCAGCCTGCTGTTCAACGCCAATACCCTGACCTACTACGTGGCCCTGTTCCAGGAGAAGAATTTCTGGCGGGTGATCAAGACCGATGCCGTCGACAACGCCGAGCGTGTCTACCGCACCTTCGCGCAGCAGTCCGAACAGCTGGCGCAGGTCTACATCGACACCACCCGGCTGGAAGCCGGCAAGCGCTACACCGAGCGCCTGGTGGCCTACAACGAAGAGCGCCTGCGCACCCTGCAGCAGGAAATGGAACAGCAGCAGGCGCAGTCGGCGCAGGTCAGCGCAGCGCTGCAGCAGGCCCAGCAGCAGGCGGTCAGCCTGAGCACCGACGTGCAGAGCACCAACAGCCAGCTCGATGCGCTGCAGCGACGGATCCAGATCCTGCAGGCCGAACAGGGCAACCCGGAGCTGAGCCTGCCCAAGCCGGATGCGGCGACGGCACCGGCCGCCGCCAGCGACGGCCGCTGAGGTCTTCCGGGCCTGTAGACCAGAACGGCACCTTCGGGTGCCGTTTTCGTTGTGCTCAACGACAGGCGTCGCGTACCGCGTCATCCAGCTGCCTGCGCTGCAGGTAGTCGAGCCTGCGCGGCCTGGCCAGTGTTGCCACCTGCCGCTGGCGCGCCCGCTCGCAGCCACGCGGGTCAGCCGTGATCGATATCAGCGCGCCCTGTGCGCGCCCGCGCCGTGGCGTCCGCCTGCTACCGCTGCGGGCAGGCTGCACGACTGCAGGTGTGGGCCCGCGTGCCTTCGACTCGGCACCGGGCACTTCCCAGCGCCACTCCGCGCGCCCCTGGCAGGGCGTCTGCTGGTAGACCGGATGCTCACCTCCGGTGCACTTGTACACGTTGGTCTGTGCCATCGCGACAGCAGCCAACAACAGTGCAGGCAGCACTGCCCATCCCGGCATCTTCATGACTGGCCCTCACGCGTCCGATGGCCATGGTTGCCATCAGCACCGGCCTGCCGCCAGAGCGAGTCGCGTCAGCGCGACGACCACGCCAATCCGGCACAGCCGTGCAATGCACATCGCCCATCGTGCGCTGTACTGCCGCAGGCGCCGGCCAACCCGCAGGCGTCTTCCCTCCCTTTCGCCAAGGAACCTGCAATGAGCAATTTCGTGACCGTCAATGATGGCGCCCGCATCTTCTACAAGGACTGGGGCACCGGCCAGCCTGTCGTATTCGCCCATGGCTGGCCACTGTCGTCCGATGCCTGGGACCCGCAGATGCTGTTCATGGGCCAGAACGGCTACCGCGTGATCGCCCATGATCGCCGCAGCCACGGCCGCTCCAGCCAGACCTGGGACGGCAACAACATGGACACCTACGCCGATGACCTGGCTGCCGTTCTGGATGCGCTGGACGTGAAGGACGCGATCCTGGTCGGCCATTCCACCGGCGGTGGCGAAGTGGCGCACTACATCGGCCGCCATGGCAGCAAGCGCGTGGCCAAGGTGGTGCTGGTCGGCGCGGTGCCGCCGCTGATGCTGAAGACCGAAGGCAATCCGGCCGGCACCCCGCTGGAAGTGTTCGACGGCATCCGCAAGGGCACCGGTGGCGATCGTTCGCAGTTCTTCAAGGATCTGGCCACGCCGTTCTTCGGCGCCAATCGTGATGGCAACAGCGTCACCGAAGGCATGCGTGATTCGTTCTGGCTGCAGGGCATGCTGGGCGGCGTGAAAGGCCAGTACGACTGCATCCACGAATTCTCGGAGGTGGACTACACCGACGACCTGAAGAAGATCGACGTGCCGGCTCTGGTGGTGCATGGCGATGACGACCAGATCGTGCCCTTCGATGCTTCGGCCAAGCTGTCCTCGCAGATCATCCGCAACGCAGAACTGAAGGTGTACGCCGGTGCACCGCACGGCCTCACCCTGACCCATGCCGATCAGTTCAACGCCGACCTGCTGGCATTCGCACGCAGATGACGTATCGCGGCGGCGCCCGTGCGCCGCCGCTCCTGCCCTGGAGCCGGCCAGCGGCCAGCTCCATCACGGGACCATCAGATATCGCTGTGGTGATGCGGCGCCGCCGCCGGCAATGGATCATGGCCGCCAACGAAGTGACGCACCACCGGCGCGCGCTCGCCGCGATGCAGCGCGCGCAGCGCCTCCTGGATCGCCTTGTCGTCGGCGGTGATGCGTTCATGCTGGCGCAGGTGCTCCAACCACGACGCTGCGACGAAATACTCCAGATGGATGCCCGGGGTTGCCACATCTTCGACCACGCCCCAGACCACGGCACCATCGCGCCGACGGATCGTTCCCAGCGTGCGCATCTGCGCCTGGAACGCGGCGCGGTCGGCGGCATCGATGCGATATTCGATGGTCACCAGCACCGGTCCGCGATCATTCGACACCGGCACCGACAGTTCCGGAGCTGGCCAGTGCCCGGCCGGGCTCAGGTTCAGATCTTCGGCGCCTGCAATGCGTACCCGCCACACCAGCAGGCCGCCGATGACCGCACCTGCAGCAGCCACCAGCAGTGCCAGCTCGGGCGATGTGCGCTGCGCCAGTGCGCCCCAACTCAGGCCACCGGCCGCCATGCCGGCCGAGAACACCATGATGTACAGGGCAAGCGCACGCGCCCTCACCCAGGCCGGCACCGCCGTCTGCGCTGCGATCTGCAACGAGGACAGTACGGTGATCCAGGCAAAGCCATTGACCAGCATCACCAGCGGCAACACGTACCAGCTGCGGGTCAGCGCCAGGCCGGCCAGGCTTGCTGCCAGCGACAAGGTGGCCAGCAGCACCAGCAGGTCGCGGTCAAGCCTGGCCCGCAGCTTCGGCAGCAGCAGCGCACCGCCCACCGCACCGATACCGATGCAACCCAGCAGCACGCCGTACTGCCCCGCTCCGCCCTGCATCTGCCCGCGCACCACCACCGGCAGCATCGCGTTCATCGCCGCGGCGAAGAAGAAGAAGCCGGCCGATTTGATCAGTACCGCCTGCAGGCGACCGGCACGGCTGGCATAGCGCAGGCCCGCCTTCAGGCCAGCGCCGAGCCCTTCGGGCGGCAGGCTGGACGCCTTCGGATCACGCTTCCAGCCCCACACCACGAACAGCATGGCGGCAAAGGTGATGGCGTTGAACCCGAAGGCCCACACCGCACCCAGCTGGGCCACGATCACCCCGCCGATGGCCGGCCCGATGGAACGGGCAATGTTGATGCCGATGGAGTTGAGTGCCACGGCCGAGGCCAGCATCGGCTGCGGAACCAGCTCGGAGACGATCGCGGCCTGTGCCGGCATCGCCATTGCCGCACCGCAGCCCATGCAGAAGGTCAGCAGCACCAGCAGCTGCGGCGTCAGCAGGTCCAATGCCGTGAGCACCGCGGTCGCTGCCGCCACCAGCAGCATCCAGCCCTGGGTGAACAGCAGGTACTTGCGGCGGTCGACGATGTCGGCCAGGGTCCCGGCCGCCAGCGCCAACAGCACGATCGGCACGGTGGTGGCCGACTGCACCAGCGCGACCATCAGCGCCGAACCGGTGCGTTCGGCCATCACCCAGGCCGCAGCCACGTCGTTGACCCAGGTACCGATGTTGCTGGCCAGGATCGCCAGCCAGATCGAGCGGAACATGCGGATCTTCAACGGCGACCATGCGCCATCGACCTGCGGGGAGTGTTGTGACGCCGATGCGTTCACCATTGCCAAGCTCCAACGATTGAGGCGAACAGCGTGTCCCGGCCGCCGGCCTGCGTCAGTGCAGGACCCGCGTCGACCCAGGCCAGCTGCAGCTGCCATTGCCAGTGGTCATTGACCTGCCAGCGGGTTTCGGATTTGTACTGGGTACCGATGCGGCGTGCGCCTCCGGCACTGCCGGGCAACGCTGCCAACGGTGCCGGCGTGGTATAGACCGCATCGGCGCGCCGATGCTTCCAGGCCAGCTGTACACCCAGCTCGGTGGTCACCGCCTCATGCAGGCGCAGTGCCAGTGTCGGTTGCAGATCCATCAGGTTGGCCGGTGCCAACAGGCTGGCTTCGCTGAAATAGGCGGACTTGGGAAACAACGCATTGAACGTACCCAGCCGACCATCACCCGGGTCTGCGTCGCCGCTGGCAATGTCGGCCTTCAGGCCAAGCCGCGGTTGCAGCGGCAGCGCGCTCCAGCGCCAACCGGTATCGGTGGCGAGGGTCCAGGCGCGGATGTCCAGATCGCCGGTCACCGCCCGCAGTTCACCGCCCTGCGCCACCAGTTCGGTATTCCATTCCAGCGCACCCGACTGGCCGAACCAGCGCGCGCCCAGGGTCTGCCGCCGCTCGGTGCCGCTGCCCGCGGCGAAGCGCGCGCCCTCGCGACGATAGTCGAGCAGGTAAAGGTCCCACTGGCTGATGCCAGCGCCCTTGGCCGTGGTCGCATACGCGCCGAGCAGGTGTGCACCGCGCTCACCGCGGTCATCGAAAGCACCCGGGCGGTTCTCGACCGGGCGCAGCGCCATCAGGTCCAGTACGCCCAGCCTGCCCTGCCACCCCACCCGCGCACCATCGAAGGCCAGGCGGATGTTCGGCCCGTCGCGCACCGACAACAGGCGCGAGCTGCCATAGCCCGCTTCCTGCCGGCCCAGCTGCACGTGCATGCCAGCGCCGGACCAGCGCCAGTACGCCTGCTGCACGTCCAGCGCGCCGCGATCGGTACGACCTGGGCCACCGGCCTTGCCGCGCTCGGCATGCGTACCCAGCTGCAGCTTCGCTTGCCAATCACCCTGCGCGAAGGAGGCAGAAGCCAGCGCACGCAGCAGGCCGTAGCCATCGTCGCCAGCACCGACGCCAAACCGGGTCGGGGCGTAGTACATGCCACGCAGGCGCAGCGATGCATCCCACTGCAACTTGCCGTCGCCAACCGTGGTACAGGCACCACCGCCGCAGGCCAGCGCCAACGACGGCAACACCAGCGATGCCAGGGTCAGAACGCGAAGCACGAACACCCCATCGCGCCCCAGAACGCGGTCAGGTCGTCGGTTGGCGCCGGATGACGGACCGCGTGGCCATGCGCACCATGGGTGCCGCAGGCCACACCATGGTGATGACGGTGCGCCGCAGCCAACCCGGTCGCCCCGCCACCGACGTGGTAGCCACCGAAGCGGTTCACCGGCGACCAGTCCGGCATCGCCGGAGGCAGCTGCGGCGCCAACCCGGCGTAGTCGCCGTCGCCATGCACGATGCGGCCACCCACCACGGTCAGCAGGCTGGTGATGTCGGCGATCTGCTGCTCATCGACGCGGAAGAAGTCGGCCGACAGCAGGATGAAGTCGGCCAGCTGGCCCACCTTCAGCGTGCCCTTCACCGCTTCGTCGCCGGAGAACCAGGCGCTGCCCTGTGTCCACAGGCGCAGGGCCTGCTCGCGCTCCAGCAGGTTCTCATCACCGTACAGGGCCAGGCCGCCGACGGTGCGTCCCGTCACCAGCCACGACAGCGCCACCCACGGGTTGTAGCTGGCCACGCGGGTAGCATCGGTGCCGGCGCCGACCGGCACGCCCTCGGCCAGCATCCGCTTCACCGGTGGCGTGTGCCGCGCCGCCTGCACGCCATAGCGCTGCACGAATGCCTCGCCCTGGTAAGCCATGCGGTGCTGCACGGCGATGCCGCCGTTGAGTGCACGGATACGCTCGATGTTGCGCGGGGTGATGGTCTCGGCATGGTCGATGAACCAGTGCAGGCCATCGAACGGCACCTCACGGTTGACCTGCTCGTAGACGTCGAGGATGCGGCTGATGCTTTCGTCATAGGTCGCATGGATGCGGAACGGCCAGCGCTTCTCCACCAGCAGCTTCACCACATCGTGCAGCTCCGGCTCAAGTTCCGGTGGCAGTTCCGGGCGCGGCTCGTTGAACAGTTCAAAGTCGGCTGCGGAGAACACCAGCATCTCGCCGGCACCATTGTGGCGCAGCAGGTCATCGCCCTGGCGCGGTTGCAGCATCTCGCTCCAGCCGCGGAAATCGCTGACCTCGCTGCCCTTGTTCTGGGTGAACAGGTTGTAGGCGATGCGCACGGTCAGCTGATCATCGCGATGCAGCTGCTCGATGACCTGGTAGTCCTCGGGGTAGTTCTGGAAACCGCCTCCGGCGTCGATCACCGAGGTGATGCCCAGGCGGTTCAGCTCGCGCATGAAATGGCGGGTTGAATTGGCCTGGTATTCGACCGGCAGCTTCGGCCCCTTGGCCAGGGTCGCATACAGGATCAGTGCATTCGGCTTGGCCAGCAGCAGGCCGGTCGGGTTGCCCAGCGAATCGCGCACGATCTGTCCGCCGGGCGGGTCCGGCGTTTCCTTGGTATAGCCACAGGCACGCAGCGCGGCGCGATTGAGCAGCGCGCGGTCGTACAGGTGCAGCAGGAACACCGGCGTATCCGGAGCGATGTCGTTCAGCTCCTGCAGGCTCGGCAGGCGCTTTTCGGTGAACTGGGTCGCGGTGAATCCACCGACCACGCGCACCCACTGCGGCGCAGGCGTGCGGTCAACCTGCGCCTTCAGCATGGCCATCGCATCGGCCAGTGAACGCAGGCCATCCCAGCGCAGTTCCAGGTTGTAGTTCAGGCCACCGCGGATCAGGTGGGTGTGGCTGTCATTGAGTCCGGGCACGATGCGCCGCCCCTGCGCATCGACGATCGTGGCTTCGCTGCCCCAACCGCGCATGATGTCCTCGTCGCTTCCCACGGCAACGATGCGGCCGTTCTGCACGGCCAGTGCCTGCGCATGCGGCTGCTGCGGATCAAGCGTGGTGATGCGTGCGTTGCGGATGACCAGTGTGCTCATGCGACGCTCCTTGGAAGGGGATTGGATGGCCGCGGCGGTACCGCCAGCCAGGCCCAGCGCCAGCGCGGCACTGGTGGCCAGCACCACATTGCGGCGGCCAGGATCGAGAGGTTCGTTGTTCACGCGATGTCTCCAGAAAGAAGCAGACCATCCACCGCCCATGCACCGGGCCCGGCCAGGGCGATGGCCAGCAGTGCCAGCGTCCACAACAACGGATACTCGGCACCGCCGCGCATCCAGAACCACCCGTTGCGCAGCGCCAGCAGGGCGGTGAAGGCGATGAAGGCGGCAGCGACAAGCGCGGCGATCCGGGCCTGCCAGCCCAGCATCACAGCGCTACCGGCCACCACCTGCAGCAGCGCCAGCAGCAGTGGCAGCGGCGCCGACGACGGCAGACCGAAGCCACGCAGTTCGCCGGCAAAACCTGCCAGGCCCGGCCCGTTGAACCAGCCGAACAACTTGCCCAGCGCATGCGGCAGCAGGAATCCTCCCGCCGCCACCCGCAGGATCAACAAGGCCAGGTCGAGGCCATGGCCATCGCGCACGCTCAGTGCCCGCCTTCCTGCGCGCCGAACATGGTCTTGGCGTACTGGATGCCGACGCCATAGCCACCCGCATGGTCACGGGCGATGCCGGTGGTCAGGTCGTAGGTTTCAGCACGCGCCCAGTCGCGCTGCAGTTCCAGCAGGTACTGCACGCTGGTGATCGGCACGGCACCGGCCTGCACCATGCGGGCGATCGCACGTTCGTGCGCCTCTTCGCTGACATCGCCGCAGGCATCGGTGATCACGTAGACCTCAAATCCCTGCTCCAGCGCCGACAGCGCCGGGCCGACGATGCACACACTGGTCCACAAGCCGGCGAGCACCAGCCGACGCTTGCCGATGCGGTTCACCTCATCGATCACCGGCTGGTCTTCCCAGGTGTTCATCGACGTGCGATCGAACACCGCCTGGCCGGGGAAGATCGCCGGCAGCTCCGGGAACATCGGGCCGGAGAACGACTTCTCGGCCACCGTGGTCAGCACCACCGGCACCTTGAAACCCTTGGCGCCCTTGCTGATCAACGACACGTTGTTGCGCAGCGCGGAGATGTCGATGGTGTGGGTGGCAAATGCCATCTGCGACTGGTAGTCGATCAGTATCAGGGCGTGGTCGGCCGGTGACAGCAGTGCTTTGGCGGGGGTGGCGGTGGCGAGGCTCATGGGTGGACTCCGGTGGAGGAAACAACAGGGGGCTGGGAACGTGCCGCGCCATCGGCCAGGTACTGGCCGGGACTGCAGCCGGTCTCGGCGCGGAAGCTGCGGACGAAGTGGCTCTGGTCGAAAAAGCCAAGATGCTGGGCCAGGCAGGTCATCGACTGCGCGGCCGTCGGCAGCAGCTGCGTGGCGCGTTCGATGCGCCGACGGCGCACGTAACGCAGCGGACTGGCGCCGGTACCCATGCGGAACAACCGCACCAGATGGAACCGGCTTACGCAGGCAACGGCAGCCAGCTCGGTCACCCGCAGCGGCTGCGACAGGTGCTCGTCGATGTAGCGCAGCGCACGCTGCAGGGCAGCCGACTGGTGCGGTGCCAACGTGGTTGCGGACAGGGCAGGAGGCTGGACGGTAGCCATGAAGGAGCGCCGCGACGGGAGCACCCATGGTGTGCCGCCGGCTGCGATCGCCCTACCCCCGTCGGTCGAGGCCGGCGCTCACCCATTCGGGGGAGGCCGGCGCTGCAGCAGGCGGCGGCCGAACAACCGCGCATCCAGCGAATACGCGCCCGGGCCCAGCATGAGCAGGGCCAACGGCAGCAGCAGCCAGGGCAGCGCCGCGCCCTGTCCGTACAACCCCGGCACCGCCAGCATCACCGCCAGCGGGGTCAGCAGCCCAGGCAGCAGCAGGCCGATCGCCGCCAGGCACAGCAGTCCCGGCACACCGGCCGGACTTCCGCCCGCCAACAGCCCTCCTGCCACGCACAGGCGCAGCCACAGCAATCCCAGTCCGGGGCCGCGGTCAGGGAACATCACATACAAGCGCTGCATCGCCGGGCTCCGTCATCCATCACGGCGTGATAGCGGACACCGAAGCGGTACGCCTACCCCGAACGGGTCACCCCGGCCTGCCCCGCACCTGCCAGAATGACCGCATGCGTGGCCGCCCCTTCCCCATCCTGCGTCGCCTGCCGGCGCTGCTGTCGTGCCTGCTGTTGTTGACTGCCCTGCCCGTCTTCGCCGTGCAGCAACCCGCAGTGAGCGATGGCATGCCCGGCTATCAGCACACCGCCTGGCGCGTCGGCCAGGGCGCCCCGGGGGATATCTGGGATATCGTCCAGGACCGCCAGGGCATGTTGTGGCTGGCGACGGGTTCGGGCCTGTACCGCTTCGACGGCCGGCGTTTCGAGCGGCAGGCCGCACCGGCGGGCACCCGTTTTCCCTCCACCAACATGGTCACCCTCGGCCTCGATGGCGACGATGGTGGCCTGTGGATCGGCTACTTCCAGGCAGGCATCAGCCAGTTCACGCAGGAACGCCTGCGCAGCTTCGGCCGCCCGCAGGGCGTGCCGGTGGGTGTTGTCCCCCGCTTCGCGCATGACCGCAACGGCCGCCTGTGGGCTGCCGTCAATGGCGGCCTGCGCTGGTTCGATGGACATCGCTGGCAGGAGCCGCCGGCTTCCTTCGGCCTGCCGCAGAGACGCGTGCAATGGGTGCTGCAGGACCGCCACGGCACGTTCTGGGTGCTGGCGGACCTGCAGATATGGCGTCGCCCTCCTGGCGCGGCCCGCTTCGAAGCCACCGGCATCGCGGTCTCGCAGATGGCCTCGCTGGTCGAGAGCCCGCGCGGCGAAGTCTGGCTGGCCGACCGCGTGCGCGGCACGTCGCCGCTGGCCAACGCGCATGGCCTGTTGCCCGCCGAGGAACGTGAAGCACGGCGGCTGCCCGGGCTGGTCGCCTCGCGTCTGCAGTTCACGGCCGACGGGGCCCTGTGGGCCACGCTCAGCCCGCACGGTGGCGTGGCCCGGGTCACCTTCGACGGCCAACAGGCTGTGCGCATGGAGCGCTTCGATGCCGCGCAGGGCCTTACCGCGACGTCGGCAGTGCCGGTCCTTGCCGATCGCGAAGGCAACATCTGGGTAGGCACCAACCTCGGCCTCAACCGCTTCCGTGCGCACAGCGTGCAGACCTTGTCCGTGGGCCCTACCGATCCGTACCGGTCATTGGTACGAGCCATTGATGGCCGGGTGTATGGCTATGGCGAAGACCTGAAGCTGTTCGACCTGCGGCGTCCGCTGCTGGGCGGCAGCGCTGCGCAGTTGCAGGCCGCGGCACGGCAGGCACCCACTCCGGTGTGGCAGTTCGACTGGATCAATCTGGCGCGTACCGTCAGCGGCCACACCACCCTCATACCGCTGCCGGCACCGTTCACCGGGCAGCCACTGCACGCCCTGCTGTTTGCCGATGCGGACCAGGCCTGGGCCTGCGCCGGCGAACGCGCGGTGCTGCACTACACGGACAACCGCTGGCGTCGCGAAACCCGGCTTCCCGAGCAGGCCTGTTCGTCGCTGGCGCGTACCGATGACGGTGCGCTGCTGCTGGGCTACGCCGATGGCACCCTGCGCCGCCTGCACGGCGGCACGGTCAACACCTACGGCGCCACCGAAGGACTGTCGGTAGGCCCGGTAACCGCGTTGCTGCAGCACAAGGATCTGCTGCTGGTCGCCGGCGAGGCCGGCCTGGCCGCGCGTTTCGGCAACGGCCGCTTCCTGCCGGTGCGCACCGACATGGCCGGCGTGCTGGAAGGCATCACCGGCATGGTCGCCGATGCGAACGGGCTGCTCTGGCTCAATGGCAGCCGCGGCCTGGTGCGGTTGCAGGTTGCCACCCTGCGCAGCGCGCTGCGCAACGACCAGGCGATAGCCCCCCGCCTGTTCGACGCGGTTGACGGCATGCCGGGCATCGCCCTGCAGAGCGGCCCCATCCCCACTGCGGTACTGGCGGCTGATGGCCTGCTGTGGCTTGCCACCAATCAAGGCCTGGCGTGGCTGGACACGCGGCAGTCGCACATCAACACCATGGCGCCTGGCGTGCGCATCGGTGACGTGCTGTATGGCAGTACCCAGGCCCCCTTGCAGGAGGGACTGCGCCTGCCGGCCGGCACTACCCAGCTGCAGATCGACTATGTCGCGCTGTCGCTGGCGCGGCCCGAGCGCAACCGCTACCGCTACCGACTGTCCGGCGTGGACGACGCTTGGCAGGAGGCCGGCGCGAGCACGCGCGCCTATTACACCAACCTCGCGCCGGGCCATTACCGCTTCGAGGTGGAAGCAGCCAACGAAGATGGCATCTGGAGCAGCACGCCAGCCAGCCGCAGCTTCCACATCGCACCGACGTTCCTGCAGACCGCCTGGTTCAAACTGTTGTGCGTCTGCGTGGTGATGGCTGCGCTGGCGCTGGCCGTGCGGGTCCGCAGCCGGCAGCTGGCGGCATTGTTCCGCGCCCGCCTGCAGGAACGCAACGGCGAGCGCGAGCGCATTGCGCGCGATCTGCACGACACCCTGTTGCAGGGTAGCCAGGGACTCATCCTGCGCCTGCACGCCATCAGCCAGTCGGCACAGACACCAGAGCCGGTACGCACCCAGCTGGAATCGGCGATGCTGCTGGCCGAGCGCAATCTGGCCGAAGGCCGGGAACGGGTCAACGCGCTGCGCGACGCACCGTTTGCCGGCCGCGATCTCGCCTCTGCACTGGCCGACGTGCATGCCGAATATGCAGGCCAAGGCACCAATCCACTGCGCTTGACCATGGAAGGCACCCCGCCGCCGCTGCAGGCCGAAGCCGCCGAGGAAGTGTTCCTGATCGGGCGCGAGGCCATCCGCAACGCGCTGCGGCATGCGCAGGCCAGTGCCATCGAAGTGGAACTGTCCTACGGCACGCGCTGCTTCCTGCTGCATGTGCGCGACGATGGCGTCGGCATCGCCAATGACAACGCCGGCGGCGGACACTGGGGCATGCAGGGCATGCGCGAGCGCGCACAACGGCTGGGTGCGGAGCTGCAGTTGTGGACACGCCCCGGCCTGGGTACCGAAGTCGCGCTGTCCGTGCCGGCCCGTCGCTTGTATCACCGACATCCACCGCGCTGGCGTTGGCCCTGGAGCAGAACCTCCCATGACTGAATCCCTTCCTCCCATCGGCGTGCTGGTGGTTGATGACCATCCGCTGTTGCGCGATGGCCTGGCCGCACTGCTCGGCGCACATGCCGACCTGCGCCTGCTCGGCGAAGCAGCCGACGGCGAGGAAGCCCTTGCCCGCTACCAGCAGCTGCGCCCGGATGTGGTGCTGATGGACCTGCAGATGCCACGCATGGATGGCGTGGAAGCAATCGTGCGGATCCGTGCGATCGATCCCCGCGCACGCATCATCGTGCTGACAACCTACCGCGGCGACGTGCGCGCCGTGCGCGCGCTGCAGGCCGGTGCCAGCGCCTACCTGCTGAAGGACATGCTGCGCCACGAACTGGTGGCCACCATCCGCACCGTGGCCAGTGGGCGCCGCGCACCGATACCGGCGGAAGTGGCGGCCAGCATCGCCGCGCACGTGGTGGAAGACCGGCTGTCGCCACGCGAAACCGAAGTGCTGCGCCACGTGGCCGGCGGCCTGTCGAACAAGCGCATCGGCGAACGCATGCAGATTTCCGAGCAGACGGTGAAGGCACACATGAAGAGCCTGATGGAAAAACTGGGCGTTGGCGACCGGACGCACGCGGTAACCCAGGCACTGCGTCGCGGAATCATCAGCCTGGATGACACCGGTCAGGAGTGAAGGGGTTTCGGCAGGGCTGCGCCCTGCACCCGCAGAGGCCGAAGCAACAGCAACAGCAACAGCAACAGCAAAAGCCTGCATTCCTTGGGATGGCGGGGAGGGGACAGATGGCGGGGGACGCTGCAAGTACGTCCATGTAAGCTCGGTCGCGCCATCCATGGCGCTCACGCCCCCGCCATCTGTCCCCTCCCCGCCTCCGACAATTTCCCGCGATCTGTCGGAATGTCATGGCCTGCTCTTGGTGGGTGTCGACCTTGGTCGACACGTAGATCCACGCCATGCGTGGATGCTCTTCGATCAATTGTCGAAATATTCGATTTCGATTGGATTTGATCCAAGCGAAGCACAGATGGACCAACAGACACCGGACAACTGTCGAAGGCGGGGCGGTGTCGGATTGCGGGGTGTCAGCCGCATGGATGCGGCTGCCAAGCCTACAAGGACGTACTTGCGGCGTCCCCGCAATCCGACACCGCCCCGCCCCCACGGAATACCCGCTGTTGCTGTTGCTGTTGCTGTTGAGATTGAGGTTGAGGTTGCCGGCCAGCGGCCGGCACTACAGCAGGTGCAGGGCGCAGCCCTGCCGAACCACCCTCAACGCAGACGGATCAGCAGGCTGCCACCGGCGCAGATCGTCGCCAGCCACGCCACGCCGTGCCAACCCCACTGCGCCAGCGCCAGGCTGCCCAACGCACCGCCGCCAGCCATGCCGATGAACATGCCGGTGAACAGCAGTGCATTGAGGCGACTGCGCGCCGGCGGCACCAGGCCGTAGACCAGGGTCTGGTGCGCGACCAGCGCCGACTGGAAACCGAAGTCGAACAGCAGCGCGCTGACCACCAGCAACGGCAGCAGCGCCACGGCCGGCAGCCACGCATCGACCAGCAACAGCGCAAAGCCAACCAAGGCGACGGCAATCGCCAACCGCGCGACTGCAGGGCTGCCCAACCGATCTGCAAAACGACCGGCAACCGGTGCCGCCAATGCACCCGCAGCACCGGCAATGCCGAACGCACCCGCGGCGGCACTGCCCAGGCCCAGCCGTGCGTGCAGCATCAGCGCCAGCGTCGACCAGAACGCACTGAAGCCCACCGCCAGCAGCGACTGGCTGGCCACGGCGCGGCGCAGCTGCGGCTGCTCACGCCAGAGCGCCAGCAACGAACCCAGCAGCGCCGGATAACGCAGCGTACTGGTCGCAGCGAAGTGCGGCAGTGCGCGTGCCATCACCGCCCCCATCGCCAGCACCGAAAGCGCTGCCAGGCCGAACTGCACGCGCCAGCCCCAGGCTTCGGCCACCACGCCGCTGACCACGCGCGACAGCAGGATGCCCAGCAGCAGGCCGGTCATCACCCTGCCCACCACCTGCCCGCGCTGCGCATCCGGTGCCAGCACCGCGGCGGCCGGCACGATGTCCTGTGCCAGCGTGGCCATCAGCCCCACCAGCAGGCTGGCAACAAGAAGCCCCGGCAACTGGCCGGCCAAGGCGGCCGCCCCCAGGGCCAACGCCAGCAGCACCGACTTCAGCAGGATCAGGTTGCGCCGGTCGAAGCGGTCGCCCAACGGAGCCAGCAGCAGGATGCCCAGCGCATAGCCCAGCTGGGTCAACGTCGGCACCAGGCCCACGGCACGCTCGCCCGCAGCCAGATCCTGCGCGATCAGGCCCAGCATCGGCTGGCTGTAATAGAGCGAGGCCACCGAAAAGCCCGCGCCGGCGGCCATGGCCAGCACCAGCGATGGGGCGGGCGCAGCGCGTGGCGCAGAGACGACGGTTGAGAGCGAGGGAGCGGGCATGGAAGGCACCAGGGAGAGAATTGGAGCCTAGCGTGCCTACATTCGCGAGGCGTCTGTAGTAGGCTCAACAACATACTTTACATACGCCATACGCATGAACGATCTCGCATCGGGCGGCGACCGCCTGGACCTGCTGCGTACCTTCCTGCGCATCGTCGACAGCGGCAGCCTTTCGGCCGCCGCCGTGCAGCTGGGCACCACCCAGCCCACCGTCAGCCGTCGGCTTCAAGCCCTGGAACGGCAGCTGGGCCTGCGCCTGCTGCAGCGCTCTACCCACGGCCTGCTGCTGACCGAGGACGGCCAGCGCTGCCAACGCCATGCGCAGCGGGTGGTGGACGAATGGGAAGCGCTGCAGGCCGAGCTGCACGGGCAGACACAGAGGCTCAGCGGCCGCCTGCGGGTGATGGTGCCGCATGCGTTCGGCCAGGCGCAGCTGCTGCCCACCATGCTCGACTTCCTGGCCCAGCATCCACAACTGAGCCTGGAGTGGATCCTCGAGGACCGCCGCCCGGACTTCATCGCCGAAGGCATCGACTGCGCGGTGCGGGTCGGCGCGGTCGATGAACCGCGCGTGGTTGCCCTGCCGCTGGCCGAAGTACCTCGCATTGTCGTGGCCGCACCGTCGCTGGCCGATGCGGAGTCGATCACCACCCCCGAACAGGCGCAGGCATTGCCGTGGATCTCGCTGGTCACCTACTACCGCGAACGTCTGCTGCTGCACGATGCGCAGGGCCGTGCGCACACGCTGTCGATCACGCCGCGCCTGCTGAGTGACAACCTGTTCGTGGTGCAGCAGGCCGCACGTGCGGGATTGGGGGCCGCAGTGGTGTCGGCCTGGCTGGTGGCCGAGGATCTGGCCGAAGGTCGGTTGGTGCAGCTTTTAGCGGACTGGCAGGCACCACCGCTGCCGGTGCATCTGGTGTTCCCTGCTGCGCGACAGCAACCGCTGCGCCTGCGCGCCTTCATCGATGCGATGAAAACCACGCTGCCGCAGCTGCATGGCATGCGGCCGGCACCGCGCTAGGCGCTACCGGCCGCATCACTGCGAAGCGTGGTCCTGCTTCGCCACGGCATTCCATGCAGCGACCTTTGCCTTGGTGTCGGCCAGCATCTTGTCCAGCGCCGCGCGATCGTACACATCACCGCGCAGGATCACGCTGTCGATCTTTTCGGTGGCAGCGATGTCCTGCAACGGGTTGGCGGTCAGCAGCACCAGATCGGCCGCCTTGCCCGTGGCGACGCCGCCATAGCGCTGCATCTGGCCGAACCAGGCCGGGCCCGAACGGGTGGCGGCCGACAGCGCCTGCGGTGCGCTCAGGCCTTCCTTCACGAACAGCTGCAGTTCCTGGTGCAGGCCGATGCCGGGGTAGTTGAACGAATTGAGGAAGCCAGCATCGGTACCGGCAATGATCGTCACTCCCGCTTCCTGCAGCAGCGGCAGCACCGCAGCCACCTGGTGGTACTGCGCATGGCGCGCCTCGATCTGCGCCGGGGTGGCCTTGGCCGCGCGTTCGATGCGCCAGGTGTAGGTCGCGCGCAGGCCCGGGCCGATATAGGCCAGATACGGGTCGTTGGCGTGGTCATCCTGGTCGAGGAAGTCGAGGATGCGGCCACCGTTGAGGGTCGGCGTCACGAATACGCCACGCTTGGCGAAATCACGGTAGGCATGCAGCGCGGTTTCGCGATCGAAGCTGGCGTCGAGCCGGCGGTTGGCTTCGGCGCGATCGATGCGCCCGGCGCCGAAATCGGCGGCGATCTGCGCCTCGTCCTTGCTGCCAGCCTTGAAGGCATAGTCCAGATGCTCGATCGAGGCCAGGCCCGCATCCACGGCCTGCTCCACCGTCAACGCCATCGGAATGTGGCCCGAGGCCTTGAGACCCGCCTTGCGCGCCGCGCTGGCCGAGTACAGGAACAGCTCCGGCGTCAGCGTGCTGTCGGTGATCTTCACGAAGTCGACCTTGTCGTGCTGCAGGCGCTCGATCGCCTTGTCCGCGTCGGCCTTGCTGCCCACTTCGATGGTGCCCTTCCAGACCGGCTTGATGCCTTCGATTTTCGCACCGGAGGTCAGCAGGCGCGGACCGAACAGCGTGCCGTTGGCGATGTCGCCGCGCCACTGCAGTACCTGCTGCGGAAGATCACCGGAGCAATCGCGGATCGTGGTGATGCCATGAGCGATGTACAGCGGCAGCAGCGCCTTGTTCTCTTCCACCAGCGCCGGACCACCACCGAAGTGCACGTGCATGTCCCACAGGCCTGGAATCAGGTACTTGCCCTTGGCGTCGATCTGCCGGCTGGCGCTCCACTGGCTGCGTAGCTGCGCATCGGGACCGACCGCGACGATGTCCTCGCCACGGATGACCACGCTCTGCCCGGGCACGCTGCGCGCGTGCTCGACATCGACCACCGTGGCGTTGCGGATCAGCAGATCGGCGCGCTCGGCGGCAGACGCCGACAGCGGTGCAACGGCAAGAAGGACGGCAAGGGACAACGGATGGGAACGGAACATGGACGGCATCCTGGTGGGCACGGCAGCGTGCGGGTGGAAGGGGCGGGTGTCAGCGCGTCGCGCCATGCTGGCGCAGCAGGGTTTCGATGTTGGTGTAGCCGCGTTGCTTGGCATGCGCCAGCGGCGTTACGCCGTCGTCATCGGCAAGCTCGGGGTTGGCGCCAGCGTCCAGCAGCAGCTGTACGATCTGCACGTGGCGCGGGCCGCCATCGCCAAGCAGGATCGCCTCCAGCAGTGCAGTCCAGTGCAGGCGGTTGACATGATCCACGGCCACGCCGGCGCGCAGCAGCGTACGCACGGTGGCGACGTGGCCGCGTTCGGCCGCAGGAATCAGCGCGGTACCGCCATAGCGGTTGGTGCTGCGCAGGTCTGCACCGTGGGCGAGCGTCAGCGCCAGGATCTCATCCAGGCCGCGCGCGCCGGCATACAGGTACGCGCTGTCCTGCATCGCGTCCTTGGCATTGACGTCGGCACCGGCCTCGATCAGTTCCCGCGCCGCGTCCACGCTGTTCCCGTGGGTGGCCAGCAGCAGGGCCGTGCGGCCCTGGCCGTCACGCGCCTCCAGATCAGCACCCGCATCCAGTGCCTCGCGCACGGCGCGGGCATCACCGCGGCTGGCGGCATCGCGCAGCTGCGCATCGGCGTCGCTTCGGGAAGTCGCCGTACACGCCGGGATGACCATGGCCAGCAGGCACAGCAGCAGCATGCGGGCCAATGCCGAACGGCGCTGCCGGGAGCGAGGGTGGTGCATCGTGACTCTCCTCATGCGCAATGGCGCCGGCCATTGCCGGCCCCTGCCCTGCATGGTAGAAGTCGGCACGGGTATCCAGAAGTGAAATGTTCAAATGCAAGACAGTGCCAAATCGAATAGAACAGTGTTCGAACTGGACCTGCTGCGGGCCCTGGTGATGGTCGCCGACTGTGGCAGCTTCACCACCGCGGCTACCCGCCTGCATTCAACCCAGTCCACGGTCAGCCAGAAGATCCGCCGCCTGGAGGAGCTTGCCGGCCACCGCCTGCTTGAACGCGGCCACCGCGACGTGCATCCCACCGACGCCGGGCACACCCTGCTGGGCTATGCCCGGCGCATGCTGGATCTGAACGAGGAACTGGCCCAGGCCTTGGCCGGCGCCACCGTGGAGACCGCGGTGCGCATCGGCGTGCCGGAGGACTTCGTGAACCCGCAGACCACGCGCATGCTGGCCGCCTTCAGTCGCCGCCACCCGCAGGTCAAGCTGGAAATCAGCAGCGGCCTCAGCCGTGATCTGGCCCATGGCTTCGACCATGGCGAGCTGGACCTGGTGCTGGTCAAGCAGCGTCGCAACACCCGCCAGGCCGTGCACTGCCGGCGCGAACCGATGCATTGGATCGACAGCCTGCGCAGCAGCAGCCTGCAGCAGGACCCGCTGCCACTGGTCACCTTCCCGCCGCGCGGGCTGTACCGCGACGAGATGATCCAGGCCGTCGAGGCTCTGGGCCTGCGCTGGCGCATCGCGTTTACCAGTTCCTCGCTGAGCGGCATCCAGGGCGCGGTGGCCGACGGCATCGGCATCAGCCTGCTGCCACGGCGCGCGGTCAACCGCGAACACCGCATCATCGATGGGCAGCGCGACCTGCCACTTGTCGACAACTACGAGATCGGCCTGCTGCATCGCGCCGATGCCGATGATGCGGTGCGTGCGCTGGCCAGCGAGTTGTGGCGACAGGTGCAGCGCGAGCCGGAATAGTCGGCAGGGCTGCGCCCTGCACCGCATTGGTAGTGCCGGCCGCTGGCCGGCAACCTCAACAGCAAGCTCAACAGCAACAGCTGGTTTCCTGTCGGATGGCGGGGTGGCATGGCCTGCTCTTGGTAGGTGTCGACCTTGGTCGACCAGTAGATCCACGCCACGCGTGGATGCTTTTCGAGATATTCGATTTCCAATGGAGATTCATCCACGCATGGCGTGGATCTACTAGTCAGCGGGAACCTGTCGAAGGCGGGGCGGTGTCGGATTGCGGGGCATCCGCGCCATGGATGGCGCGGCTGAGCCTACAGGGACGTACTTGCGGCGTCCCCGCAATCCGACACCGCACCGCCCTACCTCGGAATGCCGCTGTTGCTTCGGCTGTTGCTGTTGAAGTTGCCGGCCAGCGGCCGGCACTACCAGGTGTTACCGGGCACGGCCCGGCCGCTACAGCCAACGGCCGTCGACCACCACGCGTCGCTCGGCCGGCACTGCGGCCACCGCCGCCGGGCCATGGTCGGCACGCACCGCCACGAAGGTAGCCGGACGACCTTCTGCAATGCCGTACTGCGGCAACCCGATCACCTCCGCCGCATGGGTGGTGACCATGTCCAGCGCCAGCATCAGGTCCGCATCGGTGTAGAAGCCCGACCGATAGCCCAGCAGCATCGCCCGCTGCAGCAGGTCGCCATTGCCATAGGGCCACCAGCAGTCGCGGATGTTGTCGTTGCCGGCAAACACGCGCACACCGGCGTCGTGCAGAGCACGCAGCGGCGGGAACGGATGGTCGCCCGGCGCATTGCTCATGATCGCTACGCCTGCGGCAGCCAAGGCCTCACCCACCTGCAGCGCCCGCGCCAACGGCACCTCGCCCAGCGCATAGGCGTGACTGACCGCCACCCTGCCCTGCAGGCCCGCCGCGCGTGTGCGCGCGGCGATCCGCAGCAGCTGCGCCAGCCCGGTCTCGCCCGGCTCGTGCAGATGGATGTCCAGACGCACGCCATAGCGCTCGGCCAGCCCGAACAACAGCGCAAGCTGGCCTTCGGCATCCCCGTCCAGCGTGCTCGGGTCGATGCCTCCAAGCACCTCCACCCCGGCAGCGATCGCGTGTTCCAGAATGGCCGCCGTACCCGGGCACGACATCACGCCCGCCTGTGGGAATGCCACCAACTGGATGCGCATGATGTCGGCACAACGCAGCGCCGCTTCACGCACCGCCTCCAGGTGACGCAGGCCGGTGCTGCCATCGATGTCGACGTGGCACCGCATCGCCACCGTACCGAATCCGCTGCACTGGCGGATCAGGGCCTCGGCACGATCGGCCATGGGTGCGGCGGTGGCAATCGCGGCCTTTTCCACTGCCAGACGCTCGCGCAGGCTGTTCACCGGCTGATGCGGATGCCAGCGGTCGCCGACGAAACTCTTGTCCAGGTGGATATGGCCGTCGACCAGTCCAGGCAGCACGGTAAAGCCGGTCAGATCGACGCTTTCGGCTCCCTGTGCTGCTGCATCGTCGCCATTGATGCCGACAAACCGGCCATCACGGATGTGGAAATTCAGCGGGGCACCGTCGCGATCGACGCCGCCATGGACGAACTGCAGGGTCATCAGGTTCTTCCGGAAAGCCAACACTGGCGCCATCCTGCCCGCCGCCGCGTCCATCGGCCAACGAAATATCTGCATGCCATGCATTCACCGGCACGATGAATCCCGTCCGCGACCGTGCGCCGCAGGGACGCCGGATACACGCCTGAACGGGTAACATGGGCGCCTGTTTCCGCTGTGATGCCGCATGGGCCCGTCCGACCGCCACGATCGTCTTCGCCGCTGGCAGGCCGCGTCCCTGCTGGCCGCTGCCCCGATCGCCAGCCTGTCCGCCACCGATGCCAGCGCCAGCGCGCCCCTGCAGGCGCCGCCGGGCCAGCAGCGGATTGCCTCCGCCGCGCTGGTGGAGGTACTGCACCAGCGCGTGCTGGCCGGCCAGAGCGCCACCGCCACCCTGGAAAGCTGGTGCGCCGAGCACGGCTTGGCCGAGCAGGCCCGGGTTCGTGCCGTGCGTGTGCACGGCCAGGACAAGACCGCGCCGGCCGACGTGCTGCAGGCCCTGGGCGCCACTGCCTCCACGCCCCTGCGTTACCGGCGCGTGCAGCTGGCCTGCGGCAGCCGCGTGCTGTCCGAGGCCGACAACTGGTACCTGCCCGACCATCTCAGCCCGGCCATGAACCAGGTCCTGGACACGACCGACGAGCCGTTCGGCCGCGTGGTCGGTCCGCTGGGCTTCCAGCGCCAGACCGTGACCGACCAGACGTTCTGGCCGCCGCGCGGCGAAGGCGACCATGGTGTGATCCTGGAAGTGCGCGCACTGCTGCGCGACCGCCAGCAGCAGCCTTTCAGCTACGTCATCGAGTCGTACCTGGTGCAGGCGCTGCCGTAACGTTTCATCCGCCCGGCATGTCCCGACCTACTGGGTGGTGATGCCGTTGGCAGCCGGATCGGTGGAGAACACGAAGCGTCCCGAATGCAGGTTCCGGCCCAGCGTGTACTCGGCCGTTGCGAATGCATAGACGGGAGGCGTGTTGCCCTTCCCGAAGGAGTGCGCCCAGGCGCTGAAACCGTCTTCGCTCCGGCTGCGGATCTCGCCGAGGCACAAGCTGTAGCCGCATGCGAACGAGACCACGTCCGTATTCCCGTCAAGCGCCGCAGTCACCGCTGACCTGTACAGCCCGGTCAGATCCTGTGCTTCCGGTTGGCGTGCGGCATCCTGCTCGAATTGGCTGACCGCCTGTGCGAATGCTCTGTTGGAACCGACCACCGCATGGAATCGTTCAACGGACATAGCCCCCTCACTCAACAGGCTGCGCTCGCCGGCGAGGAACGTTCCTTCAGCTGGCTTGGCCGCCGCAGCAATGACTGCAGCCCCGGGCGAAGCGGGAGCGGTGTGCAGGGATGTTGCAGCAGCGCGTATCCGTGTTGCTGCCTCAACCCGGTCGGCAGGCGCCATCGTGGCATCCTGGGCAGCGGCTGCCGGTGCTTCTTCTTTGCTGCTGCAGCCCGCGACTGCGAGCACCACAACCATCAGATGACGAACGTCCATGCGTTGTTTCCTCCCTGCTGATTGGGTGAGCATGCCATTGCATGGCGCTGGAAGCGAAGTGCCACACAAAGAAAGGCCCGGCAATGCCGGGCCTTTCGTTTTTGCATCGCTTAACGGAACCGGTAATCCAGCTGCACCCAGAACTGACGGCCATACGGGTCGTAGTTGCCGACCGGATAGAACGGCCAACCGCCACCGTTCTTGTCTGCCGGCGGGCGGCTGTCGCGCAGGTTGTTGACGATCACGCCCACCGACAGGTTTTCGCCGAACTGGCGGAACACGCTGGCGTTGTAGGTCATGTACGGTGCGATGCGGCCACTGCCATCGGT
The DNA here is from genome assembly GCF_019969775.1 of Stenotrophomonas sp. OVS01A. Taxonomy (NCBI): domain Bacteria; kingdom Pseudomonadati; phylum Pseudomonadota; class Gammaproteobacteria; order Lysobacterales; family Lysobacteraceae; genus Stenotrophomonas; species Stenotrophomonas sp. OVS01A. Next base: position 1,844,178 of record NZ_JAHXYV010000001.1, read on the forward strand.
CTTGGGCAGCGAGCCGAAACGGTTGCCATACAGCGTCGTGGTCCAGTCGCCCTGGTTCCAGGTGATGCTGCCATTGGCCTTGCTGCGCCACTGGTAGTCATCCAGCGAATTGCGGATGTCGCGCACTTCGTCATCGGCGAACTGCTTGTACTCATGCTCCAGCACCAGGGTGTAGGCCAGGCGCGTGGTGAAGCGGCCATAGCGGCCCGCATCGAAGCGCCAGTTGCCCTTCAGGTCGATGCCGCGCACCGACTCCGATGCCGCGTTGATCGGGTTGATCAGTACGCGGGTCACCTGGTCCGGCTGCACGGTGGCAGTGGAGGGGTTGCGGATCACCCGCGACAGCGCGTCCTGGCACAGCGACGAGCTGATGTCGCGCGCTTCGCCGCCGAGGGTGCGGCCCAGCCGGCAATCGGCCTCATCACGCAGGATGCGGCTGGTGTCGAGGCTGGTCACTTCGTTGTCGATGCGGATGTCGTAGTAGTCGGCGCTGAAATCCAGCCCGGACAGCGGCGACCAGACCACGCCGAAGCCATACGACTTGGCCGACTCCGGCTGCAGCTGCGGGTTGGCGCGGTTGCTGTAGTCGATCGACAGGCCGTTGTAGTCGCAGTTGTCATACGACTGGCCGGCGGTGCGGCAGCGCCAGTAGTCGGTCATGCCGGGGTTGTAGCCACGGGTCTCGGTGGCGAACACATAGTTCATGTCCGGCGCACGGAAGCTGGTGGCCGCGGTGCCGCGGATCAGCAGGCTTTCGATCGGACGGAATTCGACACCGAAGCTCCAGGTCGCCTTGCCGATATGCTCGCCGCCGGCGCGGTACTGGTCGTAGCGACCTGCCAGGGTGGTGGTCAGCGACTGCAGCAGCGGCAGCTGCAGTTCAACACCGGCCGCGTAGCGGTCACGTTCGCCACCGGCACCGATGCCGGCGCTGGTGTTCCAGAATTCGCCGGTGCCCAAGCGCGGGTCCGGGCGGTTGCGGTAGCCCTGGCTGCCCGCCTCGACCACCGCGGCCAATGCGGCATCGCCACCGGGCAATGCGAACAGGCGGCCATTGACCGTCGCGCTGAAGGTCTGCAGCCACGCGGCATTGCGGCTCTCCTGGTAGTCGGACAGCCGGCCGTACTCATCGGGCGTCAACGGCTGGAACAGGCGCGCAGGGTCTGGTGCATAGACCTCCACGCCGTTGCGCACGCCCAGCTGCGGGCCCAGCAGGTACTCGTTGATGCCGGCCAGCAGCACCGGGCGGCGCGTGCGGTTCTCGTAGCGCGAGCGGCTGTAGACGGCCTCGTAGTCCCAGCCGCTGTCGCCGATCTGGCCACGCGCACCGACGTTGAACGACCACGAGTTTTCCAGGAAGCGATTGGCATTGCGCGGCAGGCCGCCGATTTCCTCCGGCGCGAAGCGGCGGTACCAGCTCTCCAGGTTGCCCGTGTTCTGGTTGTAGAAGTAGTTGCGTGACGAGGTCCAGGTGGGCGCACGGGTATTGTTGTTGATCCGTGCGCTGCCCAGCGCGACATCCGCAAACAGATCGGTGGTCTCGTTGACGTGGAAGGTCAGCAGGCCGTAACCGTTGAGGTTGCGCTTCTCGGTCTGCACGGTCCAGTAACTGGCAGCGGCTTCGTTGCTGCCGCAGTACCAGCCCTGGCGCGGGTTGTTGGCGCGCAGCACGCTGCCACCGTAGATGGACGAAGCCGCATCGCAGCCGGCGGTGCCCGGATCGATGTTGCGACCGGTGGCTGCATTGCGACGATAGGCGACGGCCGTCGGCTGCGGCGCCTTGCCGGTGGGGTCATCGTCCAGCGAATCCATGAAATCGCGCTGGCGCGCGTGGATCGCCTTGCGCACGTCCAGTTCGAAGCCGAACAGGCCTTCCCAGCGTTCGCCCGAGCTGCCTCCCACCACCTGCACGCGCTGGTTGTCACCACCGCCCTGCTGGGTGCCGCCGGCACGCACGTTGACGTCCACGCCGTCGAAGCGGTCCTTGAGGATGATGTTGACCACGCCGGCGATGGCATCGGAGCCATACACCGCAGACGCGCCCGCAGCCAGCACCTCGATGCGCTCGATCAGCGCACTGGGGATGTTGGCCAGGTTGACCACGTTCACCGAGCCTTCGTAGGCCAGCGGATAGTCGGCCTGGCGGCGGCCGTTGACCAGCACCAGCGTGCGGTTCGGGCCCAGGCCACGCAGGTTGATGGTGTTCGCCGCCGGGGTGAAGGTATTGCCGAAGTCCTCGCCCTGCACGTTGCCGGTGTTCTCGGTGAGCGCGCTCAACGCATCGAATGCATTGCGGTAGCCCTGCGCATCGATCTGCTCGCGGCTGATCACCGTGACCGGCGACGGTCCCTCGACACTGGCACGCGGGATGCGCGAGCCGGTGACCTTCACTTCCTGCAATGAGGTGGGTGCGCTTTCCTGCGCGAAGGCCGGCAACGAGGCCAGCATCAGGGACGACAAGGCAAGCACCAGCGGACGCGGGCGCAGCGCCAGGGAAGAGGCGGACATGGGCTTCCTGGGGGAGTTGGGCGGGTGGTCCGGGGCGCTGGCGACGGTGTGCGCATAACGATCCCGTAACGAAAGTGTCCTGAACGGATGGTTGCAACGGAAATGACCAGGCTTGATGGCGTTATGCCTGAACCGAATCAGACCGCAGCCAGCGACCGCGCCGCATTTGCAACTTCTTTCATTGTTCCCCCTCGCCGGCCTGCGGCATCGTCGCACCCCATGAACCGGTATTTCCCTACTTCCCTGCCACCGTTGCGACCGGTGCTGCGCCGCCACCTCCTGCTGCTCCAGCACGGGCCTGTGGTGCTGCGCCCGTTGCAGCGTTCAGACCTTTCCGCCTGGCGTCACCACTATCGACAGGTCGAACGCAGCAGCAACCTGCCTGACCATTTCGATGCCGAAGCCCATTTCCTCTGCGGTGTGCAGCGTTCGCAGCTGCAACACGACAACGATCATCTGCTGCTGGGCAGCTTCGACGCAGCGGGTGAGTTGCTGGACCAGTTGAACCTGCGCCTGCATTGCGCGCATGCGCGCAGCGTTGAACTGCGTTGGCTGCATGCCGCAGGCTGTCCCCAGCGGCGGCAGCTGCACGCTTCGTTGCAGGCGCTGTGCACGTTCCTGTTCGAACAGGTGGGCATCCGTCGCCTGTTCGTGCTGCTGCCGCCCGATGCAGGCAGCGCTCTGGTCGCTACCCTGCAGGCGATCGGATTCGAGCGCGAAGGCCTGCTGCGCGACCACCACCTGGATGTCGAAGGCTGGCAGGACCGCCAGCTCTACGCCCTGACAGCCCCTGCCTGGCTGCAACGGCAGTCAGCAGAGAACTAGCGCACCCGCTCCAGCGAAGCATCCGCGCCGGTCAACACGCTGCAGGCATGGTCCTGCAGTTCCTCTGCGCTGGCATCGTTGTCGCTGCCGGGATCCAACTGCGTGGCCAGCAGGATGAAACCCGGCGCGCCATGCACGCCCTCGTGCCCCGCCACCAGCAGGCTCCATTGGCCAACCCTGTCCACACCGCTCAGGCCATAGGCCAGCAGGTTGAGGGGATTGGCAGTCAACGCCTCGCCCGGCAGCAACCGCGCCTGGTATTGATGGCCGCGCAGCCGTACCGGCAGCGGTGCCCACTGCGTGCCGAGGGCCGCGCGATTGTCTTCCAGCGCCCGCAGCACGTCGGCGCGCAGGCAATCGACGTGGATGTGCAGCTGGTGCTGCGAACGTCCATGCGGCGAGTTCAATGCCAGGCTGGCGACGCTGCGCGGCAACCGCTGGCCAAGTGCCTGCTCGGTACGAGCGCGGGCCTGCCAGGCGGCAGCAAAGTAATTGGGTGCCCCGCGCCGGTACAACGCGGGACTTTCGATGCCACTGACCTTGTCCAGTGGCATCAGCAGGAACTGATAGCGGCCGTGCGCGTCCTTGACCAGCACATCGCGGTGATCAACGGCCGGGCGCACCTGCAGGCAATCGCCGCGTGGCGACTGTGCACCCTGGCAATCACGTTCGATCAGGCGCCACAGCGCATCCGAATGGGCCGGTGGTGGCGCAGGGGGCACGCTGGCACAACCGGCCAGCAACAGCAGGGGCAGCAACAGAAATCGCACGGCAACAACTCGCAGGATCAGGCGCGCAGGCAGCGCCGCGCGCCATTCTAGCCAGTGGGATGTGGCAATCAGTAGGTGCCGAACGGCACTTCAACCACGACCGGGGCGCCGGCAGGCAGCACCTGCAGGGTGTACCGGTCCAGTGCGCCGTCATCATCGGCCAGCGGCTGGCGGTGGAACTGCAGGCGATAATGGCCCTCGCCCACGCGCACCTCGGTGCCGTCGGCAGCCAGCGCGGCAGCGTCGGGCAGCAGCAGCCCGCCCAGGTCGCTGTAGGCACCGGCAACATCGGCGAAACCATAATCGGCCAGTTCATCCACCCGCTGCATCGCATAGACATGCGGCAGATACGGGCGCGCCGGGCTGCGGCCGTTGCTCAGATCGGTCACCCCGGCCTGCGGCAGGTGGTACTGCTCGCGAAGCGCGGCAACACCCAGCGACTCGCTGGCCACCTGCAGGCAGCACACCGTGCGCTTGCCTTCACGGTCGAGGATGGCGAAGCGATCACCACGGGTTGCGGCCTGCGGCAGCATCGCGAACGCCAGGTTGCGCTGCGCCGGCTGGTAACCGGCTTCGGTCTGCAGGTTGCGCCAGCCACCAAATACCGGCGCTTCGGCCGCCGGCGCTGGCGTCGGTTCGGCAGCCATGGCTGCCACTGCCATGCAGAGCAACGACAGCACTGCCGTCGCCTTCACTGCGTTCTGCCTGCCACGGAAACTGCCTGACCTCATACCGGACCCAACACCTGCACCGGAGTGGCCCGGCCTGCCCGCCGGCACGTTGCCGGCAACGCCGGCCACTATGCAGTGCGGCGGCCGCGCGGGCAATGACCCGAACGCTGCCGGGTTTCGCGCGGTCAGTGCTATCGTGCCGCCAATCCCCTGCGCAGGAGCGCCCGCATGACCATCCGCCTGACTCTGTTGCTGCCCGCCTCGGCCTTGTTGCTGTCGGCCTGTGTCAGCACTCCCGGCCCGGAGGTCAAGGGCAGTGGCCGCTGCGATGCCAGCCAGCTGGGCTGGGCCATCGGCCAGCCGGCCAACGAGCCGAACATCCGCCGCCTGTCCAGCGAAAGCGGCGCCGGCATGGTCAACCCCATCGGCCCGGCCACCATCACCACCAAGGACATCCGCCAGGACCGCCTGCGCGTGTTCGTGGACAAGGACAACATCATCACCGCCACCCGCTGCGAGTAAGCGCGTCACGGCCGTTGCGCAGAGCCGGGCATGCGTCCGGCTCCATGGCTCAGGGCTCGGTGTAGGCCGAGCACTCCGGCAGCGGCTGGTCCGGCTGGTACGCCCCTGACGTGAAGCGGAAGATGCGCGTGTAGCTGCATTGCGCATCCTGTTCGGTGCGCAGGTCCTTCTTCGTCAACCGCCCCTTGGCCAGCGAATCCCGCTGCGGTGATACCCCGGCCGGATAGTTGGTGGCCCCGGTCTGGTAGCGCAGTACGGGCATGTCCTGCGCTTCGGTTGCCAGCGCAAGTTCCGCATCGAAGCTGTACTCGTCATGGCAGGCGCCGGCACGCTGATCAAAATCGCGCTCGCTGAAACAGGCCCGGATCATCTTGTTGGCCGACCACGCAACGGACAGCACGTCGGCGTCCACCTGGATGCCATCGTCAAGATGACGGATGCGCGCCAGGTGCAGGGTCGATGCGCTGGCACCGCCGCCTGAATACATCGCACGGGCCTCCACCAGACCGCCGACGAGCACGTTCTGCAATGCGGCCTGTTGTGGATCGGCTACGGCCTGGCCTGCCCCGGCGCCGGGCGCCAGGCGCACGATGAAGGGCCAGACCCGCAGGTCGCCATCGTCAACCACGTCGATGGGCACGTAGCGCATCTGCGGCTCGCCTTCAGCATCCGCGCGCTCGGCAACTTCCAGCGAGGCCGGCTGGTCTTCGCCCGCTGAAGGCAGCGCCTGCACGCACCACTGGCCATCAGCAGTGCAGTAGCGCTCCGGGCCGTCCGGTCCCTGCCCGCCCTGCAGCAGCAGCGTCTCCAGCCGGTTGCCTGCCGCGTCCCGTTGAACGGGCGCAACGTCCGCCGCTGCAGGCAACGACGATGCCAGCAGCAGTACAGACAGCACCGCGTAAGCCATGCGCGTGGAAACCATGTTCATCCTGTGCGCACCGGCACGTCCTTGCGAGAGACCGATGGTAGCGCAGGCGCCGCGTTGCGGCTCAGTGCCCGTCGCAGTCGCAGCTGCCCCAGCCCCTCGCCTTCGACGTCTGGCCGATGCCGGGGTTGAAGGTATTGCTCGGGTCCAGCGTGCGGTAGAAGCCGGCCAGCGCCGGCTTGGCCGGATACAGGTGGCCGACGTTGTGCTCGGCCGGGTACTCCGCGCCGCGCTGGTCCAGCAACGCCCACATCGCATGCTCGATGGCCATCGGATCTTCACCCTTGCGCGCGATGTAGTCCTGGTGGAACACATGGCACAGGAAATGGCCGTAGTACAGCTTGTGCAGCAGGCGCCCATCGATATCGGCCGGCAGCTGCTCGAACCAGTCGGCGTCATCGCGGCGCAGCGCGATGTCCAGCGCGACGATGTCCTGCACCTGCCGGCGATGCACTTCGCGGTAGCGCACCGCCGCACCGGCCACCGCGAAACGATGCAGGAAGGCCTTGCGTCCTTCGTCCGCCGTGCAATGGAAGTAGCCGCCTTCGTGGTCGTTGAAGAAGCCGCGCAGCCAGGCCTCGGTGGCAGCCGCATCCTGTGCGGACACCTTCAGCAGCAGGTGATGCTCGTAACGCTGGCGGAACTCGCCCATGCGCTTGGGCAGGTGCGAGGGCAACAGGCCGGCCAGCGCCTGCATCATCCGGTCGGTGACACCGCGCAGGCCCAGCCGTTCGAACCAGCCATCAACCCGGCTCTTCAGTGCGAATGCGGCCGGAACGCGCGCGGTACCGAGCTTGTCGATCAGCAGGAAACTGTCCTTGCCGTAGCGCTCGCCGATGTCATACGCATCACGGTGAATGTACTCGCCGGCGATGGGCAGGCGCTCGAAGCCGGTCAGCAGCTGGCGGCGGATCGCGGTCAGGCTGTCGGTGCGGTTGCTGCCGATATAGAAGACCTCGGCGGCCTCCTTCTCGAAGGTATCCAGGCGCACGGCGAACACCGCCAGCTTGCCGGCAGATCCGGCCGCCTCGAAATGGCGGCTGGGGTCGGCGTTGAAGCGTGCCGGGGTATCGGCATCGACCTTGCGCACTTCCTCGGCATAACGCGGATCGGAGGCGGCACGGCCATCACCGTCGCTGACATCGGCGGCGCTGTAGTCACCGCTCTGCAGGCGTTGCAGGATCTGCTCGGGCGTGTCGCCCAGCGCGATGCCCAGATGGTTGACCAGTTGCAGTTCACCCCGCGCGTCGACCTGCGCATACAGCGCCAGTTCGGTATAGGCCGGGCCACGGCGCACCAGCGCGCCACCGGAGTTGTTGCAGATGCCGCCCAGCACCGAGGCGCCGATGCACGACGAGCCGATCACCGAGTGCGGCTCGCGGCCCAGTGGCGCCAGCGTCTGCTCCAGCCGGTCCAGCGTCGCGCCGGGCAGGCACAGCACCTGGCGGCCTTCATTCAACAGCTGGATGCCGGTCAGGCGCAGGGTGCTGACCAGCACGATCGGCCGGCCGTAGTCGTCGCCGTCCGGGGTGGAACCGCCGGTCAGGCCGGTATTGGCCGCCTGCAGGATGATCGCGGCCCCGCCCTGCACCGCGGCCTGCAGCACGTTCCACAGTTGCAGCAGCGTGCCCGGGCGCACCACCGCCAGTACCGGGCCATCACCGAAGCGATAGCCGCGACGGAAGCGACGGGTGGCCTTGTCGCCGGTCAGTACGTGGCGGTCCCCCACCGCGGCACGCAACTGTTCCAGCACCGTATCGCGATCACTCATGGCAGGCGCACCAGCGAATCACGGCCGATATCGGCAATGCGATGCGCGCCGGTCAGGGTCATCGCCACGCGCATTTCCTTGGCGATCAGGTCCAGCAGGTTGGCCACGCCGGCCTCGCCCTGCGCGGCAAGAGCGTAGACGAACGCGCGGCCCAGCAGCACGGCGTCGGCGCCCAGCGCCAGCATGCGCACCACGTCCAGGCCGGTGCGGATGCCGGAATCGGCGAGGACCTTCAGGTCACCCTGCACGGCGTCGGCGATGGCCGGCAACGCCCGTGCGGTGGACAGCACGCCGTCGAGCTGGCGGCCGCCATGGTTGGAGACCACGATGCCATCGGCGCCGAACGCGACCGCATCACGCGCATCGTCCGGGTCGAGGATGCCCTTGATCACCATCGGGCCTTTCCAGAACTCACGGATCCACTCCAGGTCCTTCCACGAAATGGACGGATCGAAGTTGCTGCCCAGCCAGCCGATGTAGTCCTCCAGGCCCGTTGGGTTGCCACGGTAGGTGGAGATGTTGCCGAGGTCATGCGGGCGTCCGCGCAGGCCCACGTCCCACGCCCAGCGCGGATGGGTGATGGCCTGGCCGATGCGGCGCATTGCAGCGTTCGGACCACTCATGCCCGAGTGTGCGTCGCGATAGCGCGCGCCCGGCACCGGCATGTCGACAGTGAATACCAGGGTGGTTACACCGGCCGCCTGCGCGCGCTCCAGCGCATTGCGCATGAAACCGCGATCGCGCAGCACGTACAGCTGGAACCACATCGGGCGCTGGATCGCCGGGGCGACTTCTTCGATCGGGCACACCGACACCGTGGAAAGCGTGAACGGAATGCCGCGGCTGTCGGCTGCACGCGCGGCCTGCACTTCGCCGCGACGGGCATACATGCCGGTCAGACCGACCGGTGCCAGTGCCACCGGCATCGCCAGCTTCTCGCCGAACAGCTCGGTTTCCAGGCTCAGGTCGGACATGTTGCGCAGGACGCGCTGGCGCAGCGCGATGTCGGACAGATCGGACACGTTGCGCTTCAGCGTGTGCTCGGCATACGCGCCACCATCGATGTAGTGGAACAGGAACGGCGGCAGCCGGCGTTCGGCTGCGGCACGGTAATCGGTGGAGGCGGAGATGATCATGGGGTCAACCGTGTGGGGAAGGTAGACGCGAAGCCCGCGCACGCCGGGCTTCGTTGTCATCGAGGGTGCGCAGCGTGGTGTGCACGAACTCGAGGTGGGCATGCGCGGCGGCGCGCGCACGTTCGGGGTCGCCGGCCAGCACCGCATCCATCATTTCGCGATGCTGGTCGGACAGCGGCGAGAAGGTCCTGGCCGAGGTGTAGAGCTTTTCGCGGCTCTGCGAGATATTGGTCTGCAGCAGTTCGAACAGGCCGCGCATCACCTGCAGCAATACCAGGTTGTGCGAGGCCTCGGCGATGGACAGGTGGAAGGCCGCATCGGCCTGCGCCTCACCGGCGGGGTCGTCCTTGCCATGTGCATCCATCATGGTCTGGAACGCCTGGGCGATGCGCGCGCGGTCCTCGTCGGTGGCGCGCAGCGCGGCGTGCCAGGCCGTGGCGCCTTCCAGCGCGTGGCGGATTTCCAGCACATCGAAGCGGTATTCCGGGTCCCCCTGGAACAGCGGCAGGTACGGCACCAGCGGTTCATCCAGTGCCTGCCGCGCACGTGCGGCGGGCTCGCTCACGTAAGTGCCACCGCCTACCCGCGCGGTCAGCAGACCATGGCTGGACAACTGCGCGATGGCCTCGCGCAGCGCGGTGCGCGAGACCCCCAGCTGAACGGCCAGCGTGCGCTCGGCCGGCAGCCTGTCGCCCGGCTGCAACTGCTGTTCCTGCACCAGCGCACGCAGCTGCGCGGCCACCTTGTCCGAAACCCGTTGTGTGCTCATGGCGCCATTGTGGCCCGAAGCACGCCGCTGTTGGTCAGCCTGTACTGCATGGCTCAGGGAATCATCCAGGTCAACCAGTAGGCCTGGGCCAAGGTGATCAGGCCGACCATCGTGGTGAAGATCAGGCTGTGCTTGACGGTGAAGCGGAACAGGTCCGACTCCTTGCCGGCCAGGCCCACCGCCGCGCAGGCAATGGCAATGGACTGCGGCGAGATCATCTTGCCGGTGACACCGCCAGTGGTGTTGGCCGCTACCAGCAGCACGTCGGACACGCCGATCTGCTGCGCGGTGGTCGCCTGCAGCGCCGAGAACAGTGCATTGGACGAGGTATCCGAACCGGTCAGGAACACGCCCAGCCAGCCCAGGAACGGCGAGAAGAACGGGAACGCCTTGCCGGTGTGCGCCAGTGCCAGCGCCAGCGTTGCCGACAGGCCCGAATAGTTGGCGATGAAGGCGAACGCCAGCACCATGCCGATCGAAAAGATCGGCATGCGCAGTTCGCGCACGGTTTCAGCGAAGGTCTGCAGCGCCGAGCGCGCCGGCATGCGCAGGGCGATGATCGCAATGATTGCGGCAAGGATGATCGAGGTACCCGTGGCCGAGAACCAGTCGAACTTGTACACCGCCTCATAGCTCAGCGGCGCATCGACGATCGGCGGCATCTTCTGCACCATCTGGTCCAGGCCCGGCACCGGAATCTTCAGCACCCAGCCTTCAAGCGGGCCACCGGCTGCGAACAGCGACTTGAACGGCTTGATGCTCCACACGGTGACCATCGCAGTGAGGATCAGGAACGGCGACCACGCCTTGGCGATCTGGCCGACGCTGTGGCGCGGCGCCTCCATTGCCTGTGCTGCCGCCTCAGCACTGGTTTCGGTATCGAAGCGGAAGATCCGTACCGGCTTCCAGCGGCGCAGGAACAGGGTCAGGCAGACCAGCGACGCCAGCGAGGCGGTGATGTCCGGCAGTTCCGGGCCGATGAAGTTGGAGGTCAGGTACTGGGCGATGGCGAACGAACCGCCGGCCACCAGCACCGCCGGCCAGGTTTCCTTGATGCCGCGCCAGCCGTCCATGATCGCCATGATCCAGAACAGCACGATGACAGTCAGGAACGGCAGCTGGCGGCCGGCCATCTGGCCGATCTCGAAGGCATCCAGGCCGGTCACCTGCCCCGCCACGATGATCGGGATGCCCATCGCGCCGAACGCCACCGGCGCGGTGTTGACGATCAGGCACAGGCCGGCCGCATACAGCGGCTTGAAGCCCAGCCCGACCAGCAGCGCGGCGGTGATCGCCACCGGCGCACCGAACCCGGCTGCACCTTCCAGGAAGGCACCGAAGGCAAAGCCGACCATCAGCATCTGCAATCGCTGGTCCTCGGTGACCGACAGGATCGAGGCACGGATGATGTCGAACTGGCCGGTCTTGACCGAAACCTTGTACAGGAACACCGCGCCGATGATGATCCAGGCGATCGGCCACAGGCCATAGACGAAGCCGAAGCCGGCCGCGCCCAGCGCCTGCGCCACCGGCATGCGATAGAACAGCAGCGCCACGGCAAGGGCGATGGCCACCGTGATGGTGCCAGCGATCCAGCCCTTCATGCGCAGCACGGCCAGGGCGATGAAGAAGAAGGCGATCGGCAGCAGCGCGATCAGGCTCGACAACCAAAGGTTGCCGGCGGGGTCGTACACGTGTTGCCAGGGCTGCATAGGGCTCTCGACAGGAACAGGAGGTTCCCCACCGGGTGGGGGCGTCGGGCCCGTCATATATTGGTCGTACCACATTGACCAACAATCGGACCACAGGCGCGAATTGAACCTCCAATCCTGCCGACAGCCTATTAGACCATAGGGCTATACGGAATTATTGGTCTTACCATTTAGCGATTACAGCTTCTTCTCCACCCGCCGTATCAACGCCAGCACCAGCACGCACAGCACGCTGACACCGAGCGCGATCACGTACTTGCCGATGCCCACGGCAATACCGATGGCCGCGGCCATCACCAGCGAACTGGCCGTGGTGAGCCCGCTGACCTGGTCTTCGCGACTGCCGCGCAGGATGGTGCCGGCGGCAACGAAGCCCACGCAGGCCACCACCGCTTCGATCAATCGCACCGGGTCGACCTGCAGCAGATCGCGGTAGCGTTCCTGCTGGAAGTGTTCGGCCACCGAATCACCGAGGCCGACGATCAGCGCAGCGGCACCGGCAATCAGCATGTGCGTGCGCAGGCCGGCAGCGTGCTTGCCCATCTCACGTTCAACGCCCAGCACGCCGCCAAAGACCATGGCGGCGGCCACGCGCAGCAGAATGGACATGTCCTGGGTAAGTTCCATGGGGAGGCTCCGGAAGTTTCCCGGAGCGTTGCCCGGCGGCCGTGGGACGGGGGTGAAGGCGATGGCACGCCCTCTTCACCGGGCGATGCCGCCTTGTTCCATGCAACGGGAGTTGCCGGCCAGCGGCCGGCACTACTGCGCCAGGTAACCACCGTCGATGGCGTAGTAGGCACCCGTCGCGAACGAGGCATCGTCGCTGGCCAGCCAGGCGACCAGCGCGGCCACTTCCTGCGGCGTTCCCAAGCGCTTGAGTGCATGCCGGCCCTCCAGGGTGGCACGCACTTTGGCGTCCATCTTTTCCAGCAACGGCGTGTTGATGAAGCCCGGGCCCACCGCATTGATGCGGATGCCATCGGCAGCGTGCTCCCATGCAGCCGTCTGGGTCAGGCCGACCACGCCGTGCTTGGCGGCCGCGTAGGCGGTCGAACCGGCATACCCGACCTGGCCCAGGATGGAGGCCATGTTGATGATGCTGCCGCCGCTGCCCGCCGTGCGCATCGCCTGGATCTGCGCCCGCTGGCACAGGAACACGCTGGTCAGGTTCACATCGACCACGCGCTTCCAGCCATCAATGGGATAGTCGCCGCTGCTTGCCGCTGGCCCGCCGATGCCGGCGTTATTCACTGCAACATGCACGCCGCCCAGTTCCTTCACCGTGCGCTGCACCGCCGCTTCCACCGCCGCCTCGTCGGTGACATCCAACGCGACACCGATGGCCTCGGCCCCTTGGTTGCGCAGCGTGGCCACCGTGGCATCCACCGCATCCTGCTTCAGGTCCCACACCGATATGCGCGCGCCCGATGCAGCGAGCGTTTCCGCTACCGCCAGGCCGATACCGGATACACCACCGGTGACGATCGCGGTTTTTCCGTTGAGTCGGTAATCAATCATCTGTGGTCTCCATCTGTTGGGAAATCGATGCGGACAGAACCGTCCGACCTCACCGACACTACGCCCTTCTTCGTGACGAAAGCGCTGCATGCGTGATACTTGCGCGCATGCCCGCCACCTGAGCTTCCATGCGTACAGCCTGCGTTCCACTTTCTGCCGATGCCGAACGGCGGCTGGATACCGATTCCTGCCTGCCTGGCGATCTGTACGAAGTGATGCTCAGCGATGCCACGGTCGATCTGCTGTTCGACAGCGGCTTCCTCACTACCCTCAATACGCGGTTCGGCCTGCTCTTTGACCACTACGAAGACGAATCGATCACCCGTCCCGAGCAGTTACAGTACGCACGCGCATTGCTGCGCGATCTTCAACTTGGCCGTAAATGCCAATCGATTGACCCGTTGGATATCGCATTCGGGCTGGCATTGGAGAAAATGACAGGAATCTATTTCCAACTCTGAAAGCGCAGGACCGATCCGCGCTGCAGGTGCACGATGGAACGTGCGGGCACATCGTCGCCGGCACCCATCATCCATGGTTGAGCGCCGAGCGATGTCCCGATATTTCACGTTTGCCGATTACCGCCGTTTTGGCCAGCGACACGGCTATGACTACCGTGCCGATCCAAGCCACCTGCGCGAAGAACAGTGGGCCGGTCATGGCGACCTGCACGAACAGACCCTGCGCGGCGGCATGAGCCTGCTCGCATCGGATGTGCACAACCGCATCGCCTACACCGCCACAGCGCACGAACGGCCCGGCCTGGTCATCCGCGTGATGCTGCAGGGCCAGGTCGACGTGCAGGTTCCCAACCGCAGTGACTTCAGCCTGCGCGCAGGCACCGCAGTGACCACCAGCCACCGCGACCATGTGGCAATGGTCGGCGTCCATCCCGGCAATATGCGCCTGCGTGGCATCAGCCTGATGGTGCCAGCCGATCTGGACCCGGACCTGCTGCGGCAACCGCAATTGCAGCGGGCATTGGGTTCACACATGGAATGCAGGCACTGGGCGATTCCGCACGCGATGCTGCCGCCTCTCGCGCAGCTGTTCGACAGCCCCTGGCAGGACGGCCTGGATGCGCTGTGGCGCGAGGGCATTGCCCTGCAGTTGCTGTCCACCGGCCTGCAGGCCGATGATCTGCACGCCGAAGGTGCGCGTGCGCTGCGCAGTGGCCAGCGGGCGCGGCTGGAACGCGTACGGACGTTCCTGCACGACGACCCTGGCCATGCGCACAGCCTGCTGGAACTTGCCCAACTGGCCTGCATGAGCCCCAGCGCCCTGCGCCGGCACTTCGTCCAGGCGTATGGCTGCTCGGTGTTCGACTACCTGCACGAGCAACGCATGCGACATGCCGAGCAGGGCCTTCGCGAATCCGGCTGGAGCGTGGAACAGGCGGCTGCGGAAACCGGCTATCGGCATCCCAGCAACTTCGCTGCCGCATTCCGCAAGCGCTTCGGGCTGGTGCCCAGCCGCTGGCGCACCGGCCCTTCGAAGGTTGGTTGAAGCGCATCTGCCCGGGCAGGTGTCGACCTTGGTCGACACGCTTTCGCACCACCGCGTTGCCGGCCAGCGGCCGGCACTACCCCCTCGGTCCTGCAGGCGATCTGTTCCGGTAGGTGTCGACCTTGGTCGACACGCTTTCGCGCCACCGGGTTGCCGGCCAGCGGCCGGCACTACCCCCTCGGTCCTGCAAGCGATCTGTCCGGTAGGTGTCGACCTTGGTCGACACGCTTTCGCACCACCGCGTTGCCGGCCAGCGGCCGGCACTACCCCCTCGGTCCTGCAGGCGATCTGTTCCGGTAGGTGTCGACCTTGGTCGACACGCTTTCGCGCCACCGGGTTGCCGGCCAGCGGCCGGCACTACCCCGTCGGTCCTGCAAGCGATCTGTTCACGCTTTCGCACCATCGCGTTGCCGGCCAGCGGCCGGCACTACCACACCCGGCGCTACCGACATCGCGCGACCGGGGTAGCGCCGGGCCGTGCCCGGCGTCATCCCCTCCGTCTCAGTACACCGGCAGTTCGATGTAACTGGCCTGCGCGGCGCTGTGCCATACCCGCTGCGTCGCCTTCTGGTAGTCACCCGGCTTGGCCAGGTAGATGTTCGGCACGTAGGTCTGTGGGTTGCGGTCGTACAGCGGGAACAGGCTGGACTGCACCTGCACCATCACCCGGTGGCCCTTCTGGAAGGTGTGGTTGGCATTGGGCAGGTCGAAACGGTACGGCAGCACCTGGTTGGCCGCCAATGCCTTGGGGTCGCTGAAGCTCTCGCGGTAGCGGCCACGGAAGATCGCCAGCGACACCGGCAGCTCATAGCCGCCCATCTCCGGTGTCGATGCTTCCTGGTCGGGATACACGTCGATCAGCTTCACCACCCAGTCGCTGTCGGTGCCACTGGTGGACGCCTGCAGGTTCACCACCGGCGTACCTCCGATACGCAGCGGTGCGGTCAACGGCTCGGTGATGAAGGTCAGCACGTCGGGGCGGCCATCGACGAAGCGCTGATCCTTGACCAGCCAGGTCGTCCACATGTCGCGGTCGCCAAAGCGCACCGGACGCGGTACGAACGGCACCGGCTTGGACGGATCAGACACGTATTCCTCGAAGTCGCCCTCGCCCGCAGCCGGCGCCTGGAACGCCAGCTTGCCACCGGCACGCAGGTACAGCGGCTTGCTGTTTGCCGCGCACGCCTTCTCGCAGCTGCGCGGCCAGCCCTGCAGGCGGTCCCAGTGGTTTTCACCGGTGTTGTAGACCAGCACTGGTGGCGTATCGGCCTTCGGCGCGCCATCCACCAGATACTGGTCGAAGAATGGCTTGAGCACGTCGCGGCGGAACTGCAGTGCGGTATCGCCATCGAATTTCAGCGCCCCAAGCTGGCTGCCGTCATAGTTCACCTGGCTGTGCCGCCACGGGCCCATCACCAGGTAGTTGTGGGTGTTGCCGGTGTCGCGCCCTTCCATCGCCTGGTAGGCGTGGTTGGCACCCCACATGTCTTCCTGGTCCCACAGGCCCTGCAGCCACATGGTCGGCACCTTCAGCGGCGTCTTCGCCATCACCGCATCCAGCGCCTGGCCCTGCCAGAACGCATCGTATGCGGGGTGCTGTACCAGCTTTTTCCACCAGGTCAGCTGGTCCACGCCGGTAAAGCGCGCGTAGTCACCGGCCGAGCCGATGCGCAGGAAAGTGCTGTAATCGTCGTAGCCCAGCGACGGCAGCGGCGTGCCCTTGCCCCGCTTCTCGGTCTGCATCGCGAAGTAGTTGAAATTGACCTGGCGGAAGGCGCCGTAGTTGAGCCAGTCGTCACCCATCCAGCCATCGACCATCGGGCTCTGCGGCGCGGCCACCTTCAGTGCGGGGTGCGGATCGGTCAGCGCCATCACCACGGTGAAGCCTTCGTACGACGAGCCGAGCATGCCGACCTTGCCGTTGGTCTCCGGCACATGCTTGACCAGCCAATCGATGGTGTCCCACGCATCGGTGGAATGATCGACCTTGGTACCGTTCAGTGGCCCACGCAGCGGCCGGGTCATCACGTAATCGCCTTCGGAGCCGTACTTGCCACGGATGTCCTGGAACACGCGGATGTAGCCGCCATCGACGAACACTTCATCGCCCTGCGGCAGCAGATCGCGCATGCGCGGCGAATCGCTGCGGCTGGCGCGGCCGGCGGCGTCGTACGGTGTGCGGGTCAGCAGGATCGGTGCATTGCGGGCGCCCTTGGGCACCACGATCACCGTGTACAGCTTGGTGCCATCACGCATCGGCACCATCACCACGCGCTTGTCGTAGTCGCGGCCCACATCGGGGGCGACGAAGGGTTTTCCGCTGATGTCCGGGGTCATCGGCGGCGTGTCGGCGGCCAGCACGGCGCTGGACAGGCTCAGGGCTACGGCAACAGCAACGGCACGCACACGCATGGACATCACCTCCCGGCAGGAAAGGCCCCAGCCTACTCCCGTAGCCCCCGGCAAAGCGCGTGCCTGCTTTGCATTCTGCGGCGTTTACAGGCAGGACTGATGGCACATGTGCGGTCTGCTGCCGCCGCGCTCACCGGGCATGGCCCGGTGCTACCCGTTCACGACCAACCACGGTAGCGCCGGGCCATGCCCGGCGGATCCATCACGCCACCGGTACTTCATGCAGGGCCAGCCAGCGCCAGTGCCCTCCTTCCTGCCGCAGCACTGCCAGCGATTCCCGCCACGCGGTTTCTCCCGCACCCACGGCATGTCCCTCGCGATAACGCAGCATCGCCAGCGGCGACGGCGCTTCCACCGCCTGCACGGCCTCGATGGCGATCCGCAGTCCCGGCCGGGCGCCGTGTCCGCCCACGAACAGCGCCTGCACGGCGGCGCGGTCCAACCTGCGACCGGAGATGCCGACCATGCTGAAGTCCGCGCAGAAATGTTCCATCAGATCAGCCAGTGCATCGGCCTCGATCTCTGCGCGGAACCAGGCCTGCAGCTTGTCGTGCAGCAGGTGGATTTCGTGTTCGGCGGTCATGTCCATCAAGCAGTCTCCGGAGTGGAAAGGGAATGCAGCTGCGACCGGCGCAGCAGCGCCAGCGGCAACAGGGTGAGTACGGCCGCCAGGCCCAACGCCACGCCGGTGGCATGCGCCGGCCACCACTGCATGGCCAAGGCCAGCAGCAGAGCAATGGCGGCGGTACCCAGGCAGAAGCTGAGCTGGCGGTTGAGGTTCCACAGCGCACTGGCATCGCCCAGCGCCTCGGCGTCCACACCCTGGAACGCCAACGTCTGCGCGGTGCTACTGCACAGGCTGCCGCCAGCGCCCATCAGGGCGAACAGCGTTGCGGCCAGCGTGAAGGGGGGCTGCGATTGCAGCGCCATCAGCAGCAGACCGCTGGCCTGCAGGACCATGCCCAGCCGCAGCACCGAGCCCGGCCCGAAGCGCGCCAGCAAGCGTCGGCTGCCGGTGATTGCCAGTGCCGAGGCCAGCGCCCACGGCAACATCAAGGCGCCGATCTGCGCGGCGCTGTAACCGGCGTGGTTCAACTGCAGGGTACTGGCCAGCTGGCTGCCGATGAACACACCCGGCACCGCCAGATAGACCAGCATCGCCATGCGCAGGCCTCGATGGGACAGCAGCGACCAGCGCAGCAGCGGCTGCGGCTGCCGGTGTGCATTACGCAGGTGGGCGACGGCCAGCACTGCTGCCAGCAGCAGCAACCCTGCGCCGGCGAAGCGATGGTCAGGCTCACCCAGCCAAGTCAATGCCAGCAGCAACGCGCCCAGCGCAGACATCGCGGTGGCCAGTGCATAGCCCTGCAGGCGTGGCGCACTGCGCAGGCCATCGGCCGGCATCCACGCCAGCACCAGGGCGATCGCCAGCACCGCCAGCGGCAGGCTGGCCCACAGCACGCCGCGCCAGGACAGCCACTGCACCAGCAGGCCGCCAAGAGCCGGTGCAAGCGCCGGCACCAGCAACGCCACCAGCAGGATGCGCCGGGTCAGCGCACCGCGTTGCTCAGGCGTGCACTGCCGGTACGCCGCCGCCTGCGCCACCGGAATCAGCAGCCCGCCAGCCAACCCCTGCAGCAGCCGCCAGCCCAGCAGCCAGCCGATGGACGGCGCGGCGCCGGCCAGGCCCGCAGCCACCGCGAACAGCAACAAGGCAGCCAGCAGCAGGCGACGCTCGCCGCAGCGCGCGGCCAGCCACGGGGCCAGCGGAATCACCACGCTCAGGCCCAGCATGTAGGCCGTGCCCACCCAGGCCAAGGTGCCGATGTCCGCATGCAGCTCGGCCGCCAGCGCCGGGTAGGCCACGGTGGCGATGAACATGTTGACCAGGTCCAGCGCGAACACCAGCAGGAAGATCGCCTCATGGCGCAGGCGTGGGGAAGGCATCAGCAGGCTCCAGCAGCGAAGGCGACAGCATCGCGGACCAGCGTTGTTGGAAAAACACGACAGCAGCTGCAACACTGTCAAACTTGTTTTGACAATCAGCCACCATGGTCAGCCTCGATCGCTTCGATATCTTCCGTGCCGTGGTCGAGGCCGGCAGCCTGACCGCCGCCGCCGAGCGCCTGGGCCTGAGCCGGGCCGTGGTCAGCTTCAACCTGAAGCGGCTGGAGCAGGAGCTGGGGGTAACCCTGCTGCTGCGCAGTACCCGCCACCTGGCGCTGACCGAGGCCGGCGAACAGTTCCTGCAGCACTGCGTGCAGGCACTGGATGCCGCGCAGGCCGCCATCGATGCCGCGCGCCGCGACCAGCATCAACTGCAGGGCGTACTGCGCCTGACCACCACCCC
The DNA here is from genome assembly GCF_019969775.1 of Stenotrophomonas sp. OVS01A. NCBI lineage: Bacteria > Pseudomonadati > Pseudomonadota > Gammaproteobacteria > Lysobacterales > Lysobacteraceae > Stenotrophomonas > Stenotrophomonas sp. OVS01A. The sequence goes on from NZ_JAHXYV010000001.1 coordinate 1,863,573, forward strand.
GGAGTACGCGCAGCTGCGGCTGATTCCAGCACTGGAAGCCTTCCGCGCGCAGCATCCAGCGCTGGCGCTGCATCTATCGACCTCGCCAGCCCCGGCCGACCTGATTCCCGAGCGTTTCGACCTGGCGATCCGCCTCGGCCGCCTGCCCGATTCGCAACTGCATGCCACCGAGCTGGAACGTCACCCGCTGTGCGCGGTCGCCGCTCCGGCATTGCTGGCGCGCCTGGGGTCCGCCGAGGCGGTGGATGATCCGGTGCTGCTGGGCACCCTGCCCCGCCTCGGCTATCCGCGCCTGGCCGATGTGCCGGTGGTCGCGCCGGATGGCAGCGATGCATTGTTCGCCACCAATCCGGGCAACGCGGTGATACGCGTGGATGGGGCCAGCAGCCTGCGCGCGTTCGCCGTGGCCGGTGCAGGAGTGACCGTGCTGCCACGCTGGCTGATCGAGGACGATCTCGCCCACGACCGCCTGCGGCCGGTGCTGCGCCAGCATCGTTTCCCGAAGCAGAGCGTGTACGCGGTGTACCCGCACAGCAGCCAGCCCTCGCCGAAGGTGCGGCAGCTGATCGATTTCCTGCGCGGTTGGTTTGGTGACGACGCCAGCTGAATCCTGCGCCCGCCGCGCACGGCCCGGCGCTACCGGGATGCCCGTAATCGGGTAGCGCCGGGCCATGCCCGGCGAGCGCAGCGGCACCCCGTAAACAGACACGGCCCCTTGCGGGGCCGTGTCTTCAACCATCAGTACCGCAGCGGATCAGCGCAGCACCTGCTCCACCAGCTGCACGTCCACCGTCTGCAGCGGCTCGGCGGCGTTGCGCGACAACTGCACCTGGTAGGTGCCGCCGGCGATCTTCCACTGGCGTGCCTGCGCATCGTAATGCGCCAGGGTCTTCGGCTCGGCTTCGATGCGGATGCGGCGCTGTTCGCCCGGCTGCAGCTCCACCTTGTCGTAGCCGATCAGGCGGATCGGCGTGGCGCTGCCGGCCGGCAGCTTCAGGTACAGCTGGGCGACGTCGGCACCGGCGCGCTTGCCGGTGTTGCGGATGTCGACGCTGGCAACCAGGCGCGAACCCTCCACGCTCACCTTCAGGTTTTCATAGGCGAACGAGGTGTAGGACAGGCCGTGGCCGAAGGCGAAGGTCGGGGTCAGGCCCTTGGCCGCCATCCACTTGTAGCCGACGTTGGCGCCTTCGATATCGAAATCGAACACATCGCCGAACGGCTTGGCCGGCTTGAAGCCAAGGCCATCGATGTGCGGGCGCGGCAGCTGCGATTCGTCCACCACCCAGGTCACCGGCAGGCGGCCGGACGGATTGGCCTGGCCGGTCAGCAGTGCGGCAATGCCTTCACCGCCACGGATACCCGGGTACCAGGCCTGCAGCACCGCCGGCACCTGCGCCAGCCACGGCGTACGCACCGGGCCGTTGGTTTCCAGCACCAGCACGGTCTTCGGGTTGGCCTTGGCCACCGCCGAAATCAACCCATCCTGGTTGTCCGGCAGCTGCATGTCCGGCAGGTCCACCGATTCGGCCGCCCACTGCGTCGCGAACACGATGGCCACATCCGCCTGTGCAGCAGCCTTGGCCGCAGCGGCGGCGTTGGTACCGTCCACGTACTCGATGGTCGCATCCGGGCGCGCGGCACGCAGCGATTCCAACGGCGAGGACGGATGGAAGATCACCGGGCCCGGCCAGGTGGTCGGCAGCACGCCCGGCACCGCGTTGGTGCCCTTGGCCGTGACGCCCACCATCGACGAACCACCGCCACCGATCACGCCCTTGTCGGCATGGCCACCGATGATGACGATGCGCTTGGCGCTGTCGGCCAGCGGCAGCAGGCTGCCTTCATTGCGCAGCAGCACGCTGCCTTCTTCCACCGTGCGCTGGGCCACGGCGAAACCGGCTTCAGCGTCGACCTTCTGGTGCTGCGGCGGGTTGTCGAAGTTGCCGTGCAGGAACATCGTGCGCAGGATGCGCGCGACCATGTCGTTCAGGCGCGCCTGCGGTACCACGCCGCCGTGCACGGCCAGGCGCAGCGGCTCATCGAAGAACACCGCCGCATCGAACACTTCACCGGCGGACTGCTGGTCCAGGCCGGCCAGCGCCGCCTTCGAACCGCTGTGCACGCCGCCCCAGTCGGACATCACGAAACCGGGGAATTTCCACTCCTGCTTCAGCACCTGGTTCATCAGGTAGCCGTTTTCGCAGCCGTAGGTACCGTTGATCTTGTTGTACGAGCACATCGCCACGCCCGGGCGGCCAGCTTCCAGCGCGATCTCGAACGCCAGCAGATCCGACTCGTGCATGGCCTGCTCGCCAATGCGCACGTCGTGGAAGTTGCGGCGGGTCTCCATGTCGTTCAGCGCGAAGTGCTTCATCGACGAGATCACGTGCTGGCTCTGCACGCCCTGGATCACTGCGCCGACCATCGAACCGGCCAGCAGCGGGTCTTCACCAGCGTATTCGAAGTTGCGGCCGTTACGCGGGTCACGCTGCAGGTTGACGCTGCCGGACAGCAGGATGTTGAAGCGCTGCTGCCAGGCTTCGCGGCCCATCGTCGCGCCACCGGCAAAGGCAACACCGCGGTTCCAGGTGGACGCCGTGGACGGGCCCGACGGCATGGCGGTGGCGAAATCACCCGGGCGGATGCCACCGGGATTGGTCACGCCCACGCCGGCGTCGGCCGACTGCTGCGACGGAATGCCCAAGCGCGCTACGCCCGGCACGAAACCGGCCGAACCCACCGCACCTTCCGGCAGCTTGCCACCGTCCTTGCCCAGCCCGAAGTAGCTGTGCAGCATCTGGAACTTCTCGTCCTCGGTCATCGCCTTCAGCAGCAGCGCAGCGCGCGCATCGGCGGTGAGCGTGGTATCCATCCACGGCTGCTCGCCGCCCTTGTCAGCCGCATAGGCCAGGGTCAGCAGGGTTGCACGCAGCGCGCTGCCTTCAACCTTGAACGGCGCACTGCTGGCGGCCTGGAAGCCATCGCTGAAATAGCTGGCATCGGCCTCCAGGGCCACGCGTGCCGGATCGAAGCCGGCCGCTTTGGCCGATTCACCGGCCACCGCGCCGAGCAGCACCGCCGGCGCGCCCAGTCGCGAACGCGACACCAGTGCCGGCAACTGCGAAGCACCGGCGCCAGCGTCGGTGTACACCGCCACTGCATGGCGGCCGTCATCCAGGCGCAGGTAGTTCAGGCCCGGCTGGTCGGGGCCGGATTCGGCGGCGATCGGCAGCCGGGTCAACACGGCCTGGCCGTGCTGGGTCTGGCCGTCATCCTTGCCGGCGGCGATGAAGCGGTACTGGTAGCCCAGGCCATCGGCCAGCAGCTGCAGCGGATCGACCTGGCCGATGCCGCGCTGTACCTGGCGAACGCTGACCGCATCCACCTGCAGGGTCTTCAACTGGGCAGCCAGGGCCGGCATCGCGTCCGCGGTCGGCGCCTGTTCCAGCGTCAGCACGGTGAAGGCGGCGGAGTCGGCCCAGGCCGGGGTGGCCAGTGCGGCAGACAGGGCCAGGGACAGGGCGAGCGGCTTTGTAAACGTTTTCATCGGCGGGCGTAATTCCGTTGCCAAGGCAATCGGTCCAGGGAAAGTGCCGCCGAAGGGTGCAGCGTCATGCCGCGCATGCGTTGCCGGGCAACGCCTTGCAGGCCAGAGGACGGGCCGGTCTGCGCGCGGGACCCTCCTCCCGTGCGTGACAACCTGCCTGTCCGGGCCGCGCAGGGCGACCCATCATGTGAAGAGTGTGCGAGGGCGTTCATCGCTGTCAACAGGACCTAAGTCACAGGCGCGATGTGCGGACTGGTTATCAGCCCATCACCGGCGGTCATCAACGGGCTGCACGGCGCTGCCGATAATGGTTCTCCCCGGCGACGATTCGAGCCCATGACCGTACATCGCGACTTCGACCATCTCTGGCGCGACCGCTGTGACACCTCCAGCCAGCGCAGCCCGCGCGTGCTGATCCGGGTGTTCGTCGCCCCCGGCGAACTGGAACGCAGCGTGGCCTTCTACGAGCAGCTGCAGGGTGTGGTCGCCGATGCCGGCTTTCCGTTTCCCGATGCGGGCCTGCGGCTGGCGATGGTCGGTGCGTTCCTGCTGATCGAAGGCTGCGACGAGGCGCTGGCGCCGTTCACGTCGACCACGGGCACGTTGCTGGTCGACGACGTTCGGCCTTATCACGACAAGCTGGTGGCCGCCGGCGCCGAGATCATCTTTCCGCTGCAGGTGGTACCGACCGGTGCGGCGTTCAATGCGGTGCATCCCGATGGCACCGTGGTCGAGTACGTGCACCACCGGCCGGACCCGCAGGGGCGGTGAGGTGGCGGCCGGGCTGCGCCCGGCACCCGCAGAGGCAACGGCCAATGCAACAGCAGAAGCAAAAGCTGGGCTCCTATGGGTAGGCGGGGTGGGTCCGGTTGCGGGGGACGCCGTGAATCCATCCATGGAGGCTCGGTCGCGCCATCCATGGCGCTCACGCCCCCGCAACCGGACCCACCCCGCCTTCGACAGATTCCCGGCGCGCAGTAGATCCACGCCATGCGTGGATGTTTTTCCCACGAACCTTTGCGGCATACGTCATCCACGCATGGCGTGGATCTACAATTCCTCCATGTCCTCCCCCGCTCTACCCTGGAATGGCACCCTGCTGCTGGATGCACACGTGGCCGTGCTGCAGGGCCACGCCGGTGACAGCGCCGCGCACGCGCACTACGCCCATCAGCTGCTGCTGAGCGACGGCGACCCTTGGCAGGTCGAGATCGATGGCGTGCAGCAGCAGGGCAAACGGCTGTGGCTGCGCTCCTTCCAATCGCACGCGATCCTGTCGGCGCCCGCTGACGGCTGCACGGTGTTCCTCGAACCGGCACATGCCGACCTCGAACAGATCCAGCAGCATCTGCAGTCGTTGCCCGGCAATGCTGCGCAGCTGCACGAGTGGCTGCCGCGACTGAGCCGCCCACAGCCCCTGGACCGCCGTGTGCAGGCGGCGCTGGCCCGCATCACCCAGCACCTGCCCGGCCCGGTGCCGGCCGCCGATATCGCCGAGGCCGCGCATCTGTCGACCAGCCAGCTGCATCGGCGCTTCCAGTCCGAGCTGGCAGTGACCCTGCGCGGCTGGGTGCTGTGGCAACGGCTGCGCAGTGCGCTGGCGCATCATCTGCGCGGGCACAGCCTGACCGACAGCGCGCATGCCGCCGGTTTCGCCGATCTGCCCCACCTCTCGCGCAGCCTGCGCCGCATGTTCGGCATCGGTGCCGCGCAACTGCAGGGCCTGCAGCTGCACGCAGCCTGAGGCATCGATCAACCGCGCCTGCGCAGGCCTTCCGGAAGCTCCGGCACCTCGCCATGGGGCAGCGCGCGGAAGGGCGCCAGCAGTTGTGCGGAATAGGCCTGCGGATAGTACGGCTGGCTGCCGATGCCCAGATCACGCTGCCGCAACCGATAGCCCGGTGCATCAAACGCGGTCCCCAGCAGGTGGTCCCACACGGTGAAGAACAAACCGAAATTGACATCACCTGCAGTGCCATAGCGGATGTGGTGGAAGCGGTGCAGCGGTGCCCATGCCATCACCCGGCCCAACACACCCGGGCGCATGTCCACGTTGGAATGCTGCAGCAGCAGCTGGATCGCGATGGCGAACGCCAGCACTGCGGCCACCGGCATCGGCATGCCCAACAGCAGCAGCGGCAGTACGCCGCCCACCGCTTCGGCGGCCTGGTGCAGTGGGTGTTTCATCAAACCATTGAAGCCATACATGCGGGTCACGCTGTGATGCACCGCATGCAGCCGCCACAACCAGCCGATGCGATGGCTGGCGTAGTGCACCAGGGTGATGCCAAGGTCAGCGGCGATGATCGCCACCAGCACCTGCAGCGCGAATGGCCACTGCGTCGGCCAGACGTGCCAGGGCACGATTACCGCCAGCATCGGCACCGTGGCGATCGACAGCAGGTTCAGGCTTTCATTGACCAGCGCATGCAGGACGTCGCGCAGGCGGTCACCCTGGTCGTGGTTGAACGCCGGATCGTATGGCCACAGCCGCTCAGCAGCGAACGACACCGCGATGGCGACAGCCAGCAAGGCAAGCAGCCACAGCGGGTCACCGTGGGAGTGGCCGACCCAGGTGATGGCGGCGGCAACAAAACCCAGCAGGAACAACGGGGCATACAGGCGGAGCATCCAGTGCTTCATGGCTGGCTCTGAACAGTGAGGGGCCTGCATGCTGGCGCGGCATGCGGGCTGCAGGCTTGAACAAACAGCGCAACCCCGCGTCCGCTCACGTTGAATGCCCACCTTGGTGGGCGATCCACCTCTGGCGTGGATCTACAATGTCGACCTCATCGCGGCCTGGACCGGCATGGATTCCTTCACCTTGATGCGCGCCTTCCGCCGCATCGTCGAACGCGGCAGCCTCGCCCGTGCTGCCGAAGACCTGGGCCTGTCGCCAGCCGGGCTGAGCAAGCAGCTGCGCACGCTGGAAACGCATCTGGGCGTAGTGCTGCTGCAGCGGACCACCCGCCGCATGAGCCTGACCGAAACCGGCCATGCCTATTACCGCGAATGCTGCCGCCTGCTCGATGAACTGGACGCGCTGGAGCGCGGCATCGCCGAACAGCGCGGTGAAGTGAGCGGGCGCCTGCGGGTCAATGCACCGCAGTCATTCGCGCTGAGCACGCTGTCGCCATTGCTGCCACGCTTCCTGCAGCAGCATCCGCAGCTTGCACTGGACCTGGTGATGGAAGACCGTCTGCTTGATGCGGTTGGCGAAGGGTTCGATGTATCCCTGCGCATCCGCGCCGAACTGGAAGATTCGCGGCTGGTCGCACGCCGCCTGGCTTCGCTGCAACAGGTGCTGTGCGCGGCACCGTCCTATCTGCAGCACCATCCGGCACCGCAGGCGGTGGAAGAACTGCAGGCACACAGCGTGCTTGGCTACAGCCTGTCCGATTCACCCGGCAGCTGGCCGCTGCTCGGCCCCGATGGCCAGGTCACGGTGACCCTGCCGACACGGGTCACCGCCAACAACAGTCTGCTGCTGCGTGACCTGCTGGTCGCCGGCCTCGGTATCGGTGCGCTGCCCTCGTTCCTGGCCGCACCGTCACTGGCCAGCGGCGAACTGCAGCAGGTGCTGCCCGACCATCGCTATCCGCCGCGGTTCGTCTACGCGGTCTACCCCACCGCGCGCCACCTGCAACCGAAGGTACGCGCCTTCATCGATTTCCTGCACGCCGAGCTGCCTGCCTGCGCCGGGCTGGATTCGTAACCGCCAGCGAAAACTGAGCTGCCCGCCGCGTGCTGTTTCGGCCCGGCGCCACTGCCTACTCTGCCGCCTCCCCTCTCACGGACGGCAGGCCGATGATCGCCTCTCCTTCGCTGACCACCACTGCACCGGTGGTCGATTTCTTTCATGACGTGGTCTGCGGCTGGTGCTTCGTGCTGGCCCCGCGCCTGCAGCAGGTCTCGGTCGAACTCGGCATCCAGGTCCGCCACCGCAGCTTCGTGCTGCAGGACTCGCGCGAACAGATGATCGAGGTATTCGGCTCGATGCCGCGCACCAAGGCCATCATCCTGCGCCACTGGGCCGACTGCGCCGCGCATGACGACAGCGCGCGCATCGATATCGACGGCATGCGGGCACAGGACTTCGAATACCCTTCCGGTTGGCTGGGTGCACTGGCCTGCCAGGCCGCCGGCATGCTCGGCGGCAACGCCGCACACGGCGCGATGTTCGATGCCGTGCAGTGGGCGCACCTGCACCAGCACCGAAACGTCGGTGACGTCGAGGTGCTGCTGGACATCGCCGAACAGCTGGGGCATCGGCGTGGCGTCTTCGCCGACCGGATGCGCAGCGATGAGGTGCGCCAGCGCGTGCAGGCCGACCGCGCTGAAGCTGCCGCACTCGGCATCCGCTCCATCCCCACCGTCATCACCGGCAACGGCCTGCGCCTGCAGACCCTGCCGCTGCCGCAACTGCGCCAGGCCCTGGCGCCGCTGGTCGCGGCCTGAGCCGCACCGTTCCCCCACCTTCAAGGAGATTCCCATGACCCCACGTACCCTGGGCACCGCCCTGGCCCTGCTGTTGGCCGGCGCCGCGGCTTCCACCACCGTGTCCGCGCACGAACGCGTTCCCTCCGGCCAGCAGGTCGGCACCAGCCCCTGGGGGCCGAAGGACGAGATCGGCCGCCTCAACCTGATCACCGAGGCCTCACGCGCAGCGATCCTGTCGCGGGTCAGCGGCGGCAGAGCCTACGATCTGGCTACCGAGTACTACGTCGGCATGCCCAGCTGGCAGGATGCCGGCGACCCGCACTACCAGTTCTGGATGACCCACACCCCGCGCGGCACGGTGATGGACGACCCGATGGGTGTAGGCGAGACGATGAACCTCACCCGCAGCTACACCGGCACCGCGTTCTCGATGTACAGCCACACCGGCACCCACATCGATGCGCTGAACCACTTCGGCATCCATGGAAAGATCTGGAATGGCTTCGAGGCCGACAAGCACCTCGGCGACCGCGGCTGGAACGTCACCGGCATCGAGAAATTCCCGCCGCTGATCGCCCGTGGCGTACTGATCGACGTGGCCGGCGCCAAGGGCATGGACATGCTGCCGGACAGCTACCGCGTCACCCGCCAGGACCTGAAGGATGCGCTGGCGCGCCAGCACATGCAGCTGCAGCAGGGCGACATCGTACTGATCCGCACCGGTCGCATGCGCCTGTTCGAACAGCCCAAGGCCTACATGGCCAACCCGCCGGGCATGGGCCTGGATGCGGCGCGTTTCCTGGTGGAGGACAGCGGCGCGATGATCGTCGGCGCCGACAACCTCAGCTTCGAGACCTTCCCTTCCGAAGTGTCCGACGACTACGTGCCGCTGCACACCTACCTGCTGGCGCAGCAGGGCGCGCCGATCATCGAGCTGGTGGCGCTGGATGAACTGGCGCGCGACAAGGTCTACGAGTTCGCCTTCATCGGTGGCCCGCTGAAGATCCGCGGCGGCGACGCCGCGCCGCTGCGCCCGGTGGCCCTGCCGGTCCGCCCGTGACCCGATAGCCGGGCCAGGGTGGGCGGTGCCGACCTTGGCCGGCACCGCTTTTCCCGCATCCAGGCCCCCGTTCCCCCAGTAGATCCACGCCATGCGTGGATGCTTTGCCTCCTTCAGCAAGCTGAAACCCCGCCCTCCGATTTCATTAGTAATATTACTCACAAGCCGAGTAGCATGTCCGGTCTCAGCCCCTGATATCGGCCTGTCGATACTCGCTCCATGCCTGCCGTTTCCGCCCACTTCTGCCGCTTCCCGCCAGCCCGGCGCCTCCCCCGGAGGACCGGCTGATGGGCGCCGTCGTCGCCCTCGACCGCCTGCTGGACGGCCGCCAGGTCTGGCGCGGGCCGGCACGCCAGGGGCAGGCCAGCGACCATCTGGCCAGTGGCCACCCGGCGCTGGACGCGCGCCTGCCCGGCGGTGGCTGGCCAGCCAGCGGGCTGTGCGAAGTACTGCAGGCCGCACCCGGGGTCGGTGAACTGGCCCTGGTCTGGCCGGCGCTGGCAAAGCTGAGCCAGCACCCACGGCCGATCGTGCTGGTCGCCCCACCCTATCGCCCGCACGCCCCGGCATGGGCCGCCGCCGGGCTCGACCTGGCCCAGCTGCAGATCATCCACGCCGCGCCGAAGCAGGCGCTGTGGGCGGCCGAGCAGTGCCTGCGCTCTGCCGCCTGCGCCGCCGTGCTGTGCTGGCCGCAGCAGGCCGACGATCGTGCCCTGCGCCGCCTGCAGGTTGCCGCCGACAGCGGCCAGTGCCTGGGTTTCGTGTTCCGCGAGGCCCGCGCCGCCCGCAACCCCTCCCCGGCCAGCCTGCGCCTGCAGCTCGACCATGGCCAGGTGCGGGTGCTGAAGTGCCGCGGCGGGCTGCCACCGGCGCAGCCGTTGCCGCTGGCCATCGCCCACTGAGGCCGCGCCATGCACTGGGCCTGCCTGTTGTTGCCGCAGCTGGCGCTGGACAGCGTGCTGCGCCTGCAGCCCGATCCACAGCGGCCACTGGTACTGCTGCAGGGGCCGGCGCAGCGTCGTGTGCTGCGTGCGGTCAGCCCTGCCGCGCGGGCAGCGGGGCTGCGCCCGGGCATGCTGCTGTCGGCCGCGCAGGTGCTGGTGCAGGACCTGCAGCTGCATGACTACGATCCCAGCGCCGAACAGCACACCCGGCAGTTGCTGGCCAGCTGGCTGTATGCCACCAGCTCGCTGGTCAGCCTCGATTTTCCGCATGCGCTGGTGCTGGAAATCGGTGCCAGCCGTGCCCTGTTCGGCGATTGGCTGACGATCGAACAACGCCTGCGCAACGGCCTGCACGACTTGGGCTTCCGCCATCGCCTGGTCGCTGCCCCCAACCCGCATGCCGCGCGCGTGCTTGCCAATGTGCACGATGGCCTTGGCATCGATGCGCAGCAGCTGCCCGCCGCACTGGCACAGCTGCCACTGGCGCGTAGTGGCCTGCCCGTTGATGCAGTGACCGTGCTGGCACGCTCCGGCCTGCGCACGCTGGGGGCGGCCTTCGACCTGCCGCGCGAAAGCCTGGCCCGCCGCTTCGCCCCCGAGGTACTGCAGCAGCTGGATGCCGTGCGCGGTTTGGGCAACGCGCCGCTGCGCTATTACCAGCCGCCGGACCGGTTCGATGCGCGCATCGAATTCGAATACGAGATCGAATCCAGCCAGGCCCTGCTGTTCCCGCTGCGGCGCCTGCTGCTGGATCTGGCCGCATTCCTGTGTTCGCGCGATGGTGGCGTGCAGCGTTTCGATCTGCACTTCGAGCATGACCTGCTGCCGGCCAGCGTGCTGACCATCGGCCTGCTGGCCCCCGAACGCGATGCGGCGCTGCTGTTCGAGATCGCACGCAACCGCATGGAAGCCTTCGCCCTGCCCGCCGGCAGCCGTGCGTTGCGCCTGCAGGCCGAGCAGCTGCCGCCGTTCGTGCCGGCCACACGTGACCTGTTCGATACCCGCCCGGCGCAGGCGATGCCATGGACCCAGCTGCGCGAGCGCCTGCGTGCCCGCCTCGGCGATGACGCCGTGCAGCCACTGGCCGTGCAGGCCGACCACCGCCCCGAACGCGCCAGTGGCACCCAGCCACCGGCCAAGCCACCCGCTTGGTGGCCGCTGCGCCCCGGCTGGCTGCTGGAGACGCCACAGCCGCTGCGCGATCCGCGCCTGCGTATCGTCGCCGGGCCGGAACGGATCGAATCGGGCTGGTGGGACCAGGCCGATGCACGCCGCGACTATTACGTGGTGGAAACCGCGCAGGGCCAGCGTGGCTGGGCCTTCCGCACGCGCAATGATCCGCATGCGCCGTGGATGCTGCACGGCTGGTTCGGTTGAGCCCCATGCACACCGATCTGCCCGGATACGCCGAACTGCACTGCCTGTCGGCCTTCAGCTTCCAGCGTGGCGCGTCCACCGCCGAGGAACTGTTCGCACGCGCTGCCGGCCAGGGTTACCGCGCATTGGCCATCACCGACGAATGCTCGTTGGCTGGCATCGTGCGCGCATGGCAGGCGGCGAAGACGCACGGCGTGGCGCTGATCGTCGGTGCCGAATTCCAGGTTGAAGACGGGCCCAAGCTGGCCCTGCTGTGCACCAACCAGGCCGCTTACGCCGGACTGTGCCAGCTGATCACCACCTGTCGCCGGCGGGCAGCCAAGGGCGGATACCGCTGCCTGCGCGAGGATCTGCAGGGACTGCCCGAGGGCCTGCTGTGCCTGTGGCTGGACCGGCAACCGGCGGCCACCGAACTGGAACTGCTGCGCCGTTGTTTTCCGCAGCGCCTGTGGCTGGCCGTGGAGCTGCACCACGAACACGACGACACGCGCCGGCTGCAGCAGCTGCAGGCCTTCGGCGAGCGCCACCAGTTGCCGCTGGTCGCCAGTGGCGATGTGCACATGCACGTGCGCCGGCGCCGTGCCTTGCAGGACACGCTGACCGCGATCCGCCACCGCTGCAGCGTGGCCGAGGCTGGCTGGCGCCTGTTTGCCAACGGCGAGCGCCATCTGCGCCCGCGCACTGCACTGGCCCAGCTGTATCCGCCCGACCTGCTGGCAGAAACCCTGCGCATCGCCGAACGCTGCCACTTCTCCCTGGACCAGCTGAAATACACCTACCCGCGCGAACTGGTGCCCGAAGGCCACGACCCGGACAGCTGGCTGCGCGTGCTGGTCGAGCGCGGCATTCCCTGGCGTTGGAAAAAGGGCATCGAGCCAGCCCAGCGCAAGCAGATCGAACACGAGCTGGCACTGATCGCAAAGAAGAACTACGCCTCCTATTTCCTCACCGTGCAGGACATCGTGCGCTTCGCCCGCGAGCAGAACATTCTTTGCCAGGGCCGTGGCTCGGCCGCCAATTCAGCGGTGTGCTTCGTGCTGGGCGTGACCGAGATCGACCCGGCGCGCAGCAACCTGCTGTTCGAGCGCTTCATCTCGGCCGAGCGTGATGAACCACCGGACATCGACATCGACTTCGAGCACGAGCGCCGCGAGGAAGTACTGCAGTACGTATTCAACCGCTATGGCCGCGAGCGTGCCGCGTTGACGGCGGTGGCGATCAGCTACCGTGGCCGCAGCGCGATCCGCGATGTCGCCCGTGCGCTGGGCCTGCCGATGGACCAGGTCAACGAGCTGGGCGCGGCGATGGACCATTGGGGCGGCAACATTCCGTTGCCGGAAACCCTGCGCGAGCGCGGTTTCGATCCGGAAACACCGTTAATGCGCCGGCTGCTGGCATTGACCGCCGAGCTGATCGATTTTCCGCGCCATCTGTCGCAGCATCCGGGCGGCTTCGTGATTTCCGAGCACCCGCTGTCGACGCTGGTGCCGGTGGAGAACGCGGCGATGGCCGACCGCACCGTCATCCAGTGGGACAAGGACGACCTGGACGCCACCGGCCTGATGAAGGTCGACTGCCTGGCACTGGGCATGCTCACCGCCATCCGCAAATGCCTGGCGATGCTGCAGCAGCACGGCCTGCACGAAGGACGCATGGATGCAATCGAGGACGATGACAAGCCGACCTACGACATGATCTGCGCCGCCGACACCATCGGCGTGTTCCAGATCGAGTCGCGCGCGCAGATGGCGATGCTGCCACGCATGCAGCCGCGTAATTTCTATGACCTGGTGATCGAAGTAGCGATCGTGCGCCCAGGGCCGATCCAGGGCGACATGGTCCATCCCTACCTGGAACGTCGGCGGATCCTGCGCGAACAAGGCCCGGATGCGTTGAACGATCCGGACAACCCACTCTATCCCCCCCAGCTCGACCGCGTATTCGCGCGCACACTGGGCGTGCCACTGTTCCAGGAACAGGTCATGCAGTTGGCGGTGGACGCGGCTGGCTACACCGCAGGCGAAGCCGATGCACTGCGCCGTTCGATGGCCGCCTGGAAGCGTCGTGGCGGCCTGGAACCGCACCGCGAAAAGCTGCTGACGGGCATGTTGAAAAACGGCTTCAGTCTGGAATATGGCGAGCACCTGTTCGAGCAGATCAAGGGCTTCGGTGACTACGGTTTTCCGGAAAGCCACGCGGCCAGCTTCGCCCTGCTCACCTATGCCAGCTGCTGGCTGAAGTGCCACCACCCGGCTGCATTCACCGCCAGCCTGATCAACAGCCAGCCACTGGGCTTCTACAGCCCCGACCAGCTGCTGCAGGATGCGCGCCGGCATGGCATCACGGTACTGCCGGTGGACGTGCGCCACAGCGACTGGGATTGCACGCTGGACTTCAGCAAGGGCGCGGCGGCAATCCGGCTCGGCCTGCGCCTGGTCGATGGCTGCAGCGAACCGGCCGCGCAGATCATCATGCGTGAACGCGCACGACGCCCCTTCGACGATGTCGGCGATCTTTGCCAGCGCGCCGCACTGGATCGCCGCCAGCAGGGCCTGCTCGCCGATGCCGGCGCCCTGCGCGGTCTCAGCGGCCATCGCCACCGCGCACGCTGGGATATCTCCGGCGTGGAGAACCGCCTGCCGTTGTTCGACCAGGCCCGGGCCACCGCCGAAGCGCGCGTGGCCCTGCCCCTGCCCAGCGCCTGGGAAGACATGCAGGCCGATTACCGCAGCACCGGCACCACCCTCGGCCGCCATCCGATGTCGTTCCTGCGTGCGCAGCTGCGAACCCGTGGCTGCCTGGATGCCGCGCAGCTGGCCAACCACGGCCATGGCCGGCGCGTACGCATCGCCGGCCTGGTACGCATGCGCCAGCGCCCGCAGACCGCCAGCGGCGTCACCTTCCTTACCCTGGAAGATGAAACCGGCATGGTCAACGCCGTGGTCTGGCGACATCTGGCCGACCGCCAGCACCACGTCCTGGTAGATACGCAGCTGATGCAGATCGACGGCCGGCTGGAACGCGTGGATGGCGTGCAGCATGTGATCGTGCAGCGCATGCACTGCCTGGACGAACTGCTGCAGGGACTGCGCAGCCACAGCCGCGACTTCCATTGACGATACACACCGTCACACACCGAACTGGCCACGACCGACCGGATTCCGCTATCGTCGGCCACGTCCAAGGAAGGAATACACAATGGCTCGTGCCCTGACCCTGACCACCCTGGTGGTCGCCATGCTCGCGTTGCTCGTTTCCGGCTGGACAGCCTGGAACCTGCATCGCAGCCAGTCACCGCACCGCGTGATCGAAGCGCGCGGCCTGATCATCCACGATGCCAGCGGCCAGCCGCGGGTGATCCTCGGCGCCCCGGTTCCCGACCCCCTCAGCCGGGGCCGCCCGCAGGGGCCGCGTGCCACCGCCCTGTCCGGCCTGATCCTGCTCGGCCCCGATGGCTCCGAGCGCGGCGGCTACGGCACCAGCGACCGGGGTGGCGAAGCCCTGCTGACCCTTGACGATGCCACCGGCACCACCGAAGTCTTCAAGGTGGTGGCCAACCCGGACCGCGGCGCCAGCCTGATGGTCAAGCACCAGAACAACACCGGCGCCATGCTGAGTTCCTGGCAGGGCAAGCCGGAGCTGGTGTTCCTCGACGACAGCGGCCAGTCCTACTACGTGCGCCCCGGCGCCAGCGCTGCGCCCTGAGCGCGCACGCTCAGCGCATCACCGCCGCCAGGTCATCGGCCAACCGACGTTGCTGCGGCGGGCCGAGTGCCGCACAGGTGATGCGCAACCCATGCGCCGGTGCAGATACCGCAAAGACTTCACCCCCACGCACATGCCAGCCACGCGCCGCCAGCGCCAGCACCTGCGGCGTGCTGTCGGCCGGCAGTGGCAGCCACAGATTCAAGCCTTCCATCGGCATCGGTGTCGGCAGCCCGCGCGCCTGCAGCAGGGCCTGCAGACCCTGCAGCCGCTGCTGGTAGCGCTCACCGGCGGCAGCCACCTTCGCCCGCTGCTGCGCCGACTCCAATACCGAACTGGCTGCATCCTGCAGCAGATGGCTGACCCAGCCGGTGCCCGCCGCCAGGCGCAGGCGCAGTCGCACCGCGGTCTGCCCATCGCAGGCCAACCAGGCCACGCGCAGGTCCGGGCCCAATGCCTTGGACAACGAACGCAGCAGCGCCCAACGCCGACCGTCCATCGGCAGCACCGAGTGATAGCTCTGCTGCGAGAGCAGCGCGTAGTGATCGTCGATCAGCACCGCCACCTGCGGATAGCCGGCCAGCAACTGGCGTAGCGCACGCGCACGCTTCGCATCCAGGCTGGCACCGGTGGGATTGTGCGCGCGTGGGGTCAGCAGCACCGCGCGTGCACCCGCATCCAACGCCTGCCGCAGTGATTCCACCTGCATGCCGTGCGTATCCACCGCCACCGGCAACGGCACGTGTCCGGCCGCACCGAGGACATTGAGGCTGCCCAGGAAACAGGGATCCTCCACCGCGATGCGGTCCCCCGGCAGCAGCCACGCCGACAGCAGGCGCTCGATGCCATCGACCGCGCCGTGGCTCAGTTCCAGCGCATAGCCCGGCGGGCAATCGGCATCCAGCGAGGCCCGTGCCAGGCGTTGCATGCGTGGATCAACCGTCTCCACCCCATACAGGCGCGAGGACGTCGCAGCCACCCGCAGGCTGGGCAGGCAGCGCGGATCCGGATTGCCGCCGGCCAGATCGTGCAGGGCCAATCCCGGTGCACTGCCCTCGCGTGCCATCGTCGCCGGCAGGCCGCGCACCACAGTGCCGCGACGTCCGGCCGTACTGGCCAGGCCCGCCGCGTCCAGCCGCTTGTAGGCAGCGGCTACGGTATTGCGGTTGACCCCCAGTCGATCGGCCAGATCCCGCACCGGCGGCAGCACGCTGCCGGCCGCCAGATGGCCGCTACCGATGCCCTCGCGGATGCTGTCGAAGATCGCTTCGGCGCTGTTCCCGGTGATTTTCATTTTGTCCTATGCCAAACTATCTCTTGTCCTGTGCCAGTGTATCCCACCCTGGCCACCCCGCACCGGAGGTGCCCCATGTCCCTCGCCGCCGCCGACTGGCCCGTCGCCCAGTCCGTCGAACAGATCGCCGCCAATCTCGCCACCGTGCACCAGCGCATCGCCAGCGCCTGTGCCCGCGCCGGTCGTGATCCGGCCAGCGTGCGCCTGCTACCGGTCAGCAAGACCGTCGATGAAGCACGCATCCGCATGGCCGTAGCCGCCGGTTGCCACCAGCTGGGCGAAAACAAGGTGCAGGAGGCGCAGCGCAAGGCCGAGGCCATGGCTGACCTTGGCGTGCACTGGTCGGTCATTGGCCACCTGCAGACCAACAAGGCCCGGTACGTCGCACGCTTCGCCAGCGAGTTCCAGGCGCTGGACAGCCTGCGCGTGGCCGAGGCGCTGCAGCAGCGGCTGCTGCTGGAGGACCGTACGCTGGATGTGTTCGTACAGGTCAACACCTCGGCCGAGCCCAGCAAATACGGCCTGGAGCCGGCGGCGGTGGCCGACTTCGTGCAGCAGCTGCCCGCCTTCGACCGCCTGCGCGTGCGTGGCCTGATGACCCTCGCCATCTTCACCCCCGAGGTGGAACGCGTACGCGCCTGCTTCGTGCGCCTGCGCGAGCTGCGCGACCAGCTTCAGCAGACGGCGCCGGCAGGCCTGGACCTGTCGCAGCTGTCGATGGGCATGTCCGGTGATTTTGAAGTCGCCATCGAGGAAGGTGCCACCGTCGTCCGCGTTGGCCAGGCGATCTTCGGTGCACGCTCCACGCCCGACAGCTTCTACTGGCCCACCCCGGGAGCACCGGCATGAAGCGCGCCGTTGCCCTGCAGCACGTGGCCTTTGAAGATCTTGGCACCCTGCAGCCGCTGCTGCTCGCGCAAGGATGGCAGGTCAAGGTCGTGCAGGCAGGCGTGGATGCACTCGATGCTGCCGAAGATGCCGATCTGCTGGTGGTGCTGGGTGGCCCGATCAGCGTCAACGATGGATCGGCCTACCCGTTCCTCGCCGACAGCATCGCGTTGCTGCAGCGTCGCCTGCAGCAACAGCGGCCGACGCTGGGCATCTGCCTGGGCGCCCAGTTGATGGCGCGCGCACTGCATGCGGTCGTTGCCCCCACCGGCGGCAAGGAAATTGGTTTCGCACCGCTGCTGCTCACCGATGAGGGCCAGCGCTCGCCTTTGCAGGCATTACAGGGCATCCCGGTGCTGCACTGGCATGGTGAAGCCTTCGAACTGCCGGAGGGCGCACGCCGCCTCGCCAGTACGCCCGCCTGTCGCCACCAGGCCTTCGCCATCGGCCACCATGCACTCGCCCTGCAATGCCATCCCGAACTGGATGCGCGCCAGTTCGAGCGCTGGCTGATCGGCCACGCGCTGGAACTGGCCGCAGCCGGCATCGATCCCATCGACCTGCGCGCGCAGGCCCGCCGCTACGGCGGGCCTCTCGCCGCCGCGGCGACCGCGATGTTCCAACAGTGGCTGCACGACCTGCCGGAGACCCGCCCATGCACTACCGCCTGACCATCCAGCACAACGGCATCCACTGGGGCCATTTCGACTGTGACGGTCCCAACGCGCTGCAACGCATCGATGCCATTGCCGCACGCCTGCCCGCCGCCGAAGGCTTCAGCCTGCAACGGCAGAAGGGCATCGGTGAGGAGCGCATCCTCTCCAGCACTGCCGATGGCCTGCGCGTGCTGGCCGCACAGATCCAATACCGCGATCTCTGATCCTCAGGTGATGCGGCATTGACTCAACGCATGCTGCGCAACGTCCTGTAGAGTCGTTCCCGCTCGATGCCGCAGGAACGCGCCCATGCCAGACCACCTCCCGCCAACCTCCAGACTGTCCCTGTCACGAGGCACCATCGACGGCCTGCGCATTGCCCCGCGCTGGCCCGCGTCACAGGTCATCCTCGAGGCCGAGGTCCTGCAGTGCCTGCTTGATGCGCAGGCACTGCTGCCATCCACGCTGCGCCTGCTGGTCACCCGCGGCTTCGAATGCAGCCAGGGAAAGCTGGGAGGCTTCCGGCGTCTGGTACGGCGGCTCGGCATCGCCGTGTTCCGCTGCTGCTATCGGCATCGCCACGATGAGATCGACGCCATTTTCGGCGCCAACGGCCATGATCTGGACGGTCGCCATGTGGATGTCTCGCTGGTCCTGCACGGCCGGCGCGTACGCCTGCTTCCGCTGGGCGTGTTCACTCCGCTGCGCTGGCAGCAGCACCGCGTCAGCCGTCATGCAGACGCCGTTGCAGCGGCCAAGCATGCACTGCAGCGGTGCGGCTTCGATCTGCACCCCAACGCCACGGAGAGCCTGCAGATCCACTGCGACCATCGCGGCACGACACTGGCGGAACCGTCGCGTTGATCGACGTTCCACGCGCGTTGCAGGCAACCTGCACCGAGCTCCAGCAACGGCTGGGCCGGATCGACAACCTGTCGGGCAATGGTGAACGCAGCCTCGTCCTCGAGGGAGAGCTGCTGCGGTTCCCCTATCGTATTTACGCCGACGCCGCGGACCTGTTCCGGCTCGCATCCCATCTGCAGGGCGATGCGCGCGCCCTCTGCCTCTGCCTGCTCTCGCGCCATTGTGACGGACATGTACGGCAACGTGCGATCGAGACGCTGGGTCCCTCGCCGATGCCCTGGGTGCATGCCTTCCAGCTGGCCTTGCTGGGGGAGTACGTGGACGAGGTCGCGTCGGCCGTGGCGATCCCGGCGCGACAGACCGGCCTGCAGCGCTATGCCGCGCTTATTGGCGAGAACCGCGCATTCTTCGACCTCTGCCGACAGCGCGCTGCCAGCTACTGGGATGCCTACTACCGCGCCCGCTACCCCAGCCTGCGTATGTTCCCCGCGCACCGCCTGCTGCTGCAGATGGAACGCGCCGCGCGCTCGCCATAGCCCGCTCTACGCGTGCCAGCGCACGCCCGCGCGGCACTACCGCAGGACGGGCGCACACAAACATAGATGCAAATGATTCTTCTTTACTGTAACGTGACGCCGCTGCCCTTGCCGCCGCGGGCTGTTCCCTTCCCCAGCCCTCGCCCGCCCCGTGCCCATGCCTGTCGAATCGACGGATGTCGCGCAGCTGTGCGCAGCCCGCTACCGGCCGCTGCACGCCCACGTCCGTCGCAAACTCATCCAACACAGCTTTGCCTCAGGTGCTGATGCGGTCACTGGCCCTCTGCTCGCTGCCGACGTCGCCGACCCGTCCGGGGTAGTCAGCGATGAGTGAGCGTCGGCAGCACTGGCAAGCGGTGACGATCAGCATCGGGCTGCACCTGCTGCCGTTGCTGCTGTTCGTCCACTGGGTGTCCACCCCGCCGCTGCAGCCGCCGCCGGAACAGGACGTGCGCATCAGCCTGCGCCTGCTGGCGCCAGCCACGCCGCCGCAGCCGGTGGAAGAACTGCAGTCCGAACGCCCCAGCCAGGCACAGCAATCGCGGGCAGCCGAAGCGCGGAAAACACCCCCACCACCGCGGGCCACGGCGGCACCCGAGGGCAACCTCGCCGCCAGCGAGAAGAATGGCGACGGCCACCAGCCCTTGCCGGTGGCCCCACCTGCGGCCGCGACCGATGCCCGTTCCGCACCGGCATCGATCACGGCCGCACCGCCCGCTCCGGACGCACCACCGGCGGACTTCCAGGCCGGCGCCGCCAGCGACCAGTGGGAAGCCCGCCTGATGGCGCGGCTGGAGCGTTACCGCTATTACCCCGCCGCAGCGAGGTCGCGGCGCCAGCAGGGCACCGCATGGGTCAGGGCCAGCATCGACCGCGACGGCCACCTGCAGGCATTGCGCCTGGAACAGTCCAGTGGACAGCCGATGCTGGATGAAAGCGCGCTGCAGACATTCCGCCGCGCGCAGCCTCTGCCCCGGATTCCAGAAGAACTGCCAGCTCCGCAGGAACTGGTGGTGCCGGTGGAGTACTACCTGCGCTAAGCGCTGTAGGCCTCTGCCTCGATCTCGAACAGCATTCCGTCCAACGCCAGCCGCGGCACCGGAATCAACGTGCAGGTCGGCGCTGCGCGATTGGCCCAACGTCGCCGCACCTGGCGGGCGATGATGCCCAGGCGATCCTCGTCGTGGTCGACCACCAGGATCCGCAGTCGTGCAACATCGGCCAGATCCGCATGCGCCGACCGCAGCGCGGTCTGCAGATTGTCCAGTGCCTGCGACACCTGCTCCTCGAAGCTCGGCGACAGGCTTCCCTGGTCGTCCTCGCCTCCCTGTCCGGCGATATGGATCACACGCGCTGGCAGTCGCACCACCGCCACATGCGAATATCCGTTGGCACTGGGATCGTGCAGGCCGGGTGGATCGAACAGATCCAGCAGGCCATGGCTGAAGTCCGGGGTGGTCAGCAGGTTCATACCGCATGCCTTGTGGGGAATGCGATGCAGTCTGCGACCTCAACTGCTGTTGAGGTCAAACCAATTGCATGCAACAGAGCGGTCCAACGCACGCAACGATCGGAAGGATCAGGTCCACGCCGGATCCGCGGTGAAATCGATCGTCAGCCAGAACGTGCTGCTTCGCGCGTCCAACCGCACTGCAATCTCATCGCGCATCGCATCCACCTCACCCACCGTGCCCAGCGGCGTAGACGGCGACGTCAGGATGTGGATCTCGATGAAGCGCATCCGCCCCATCTTCGCTACATGGCTGGTGAAGCCCGCATAGCCATGCTCGGCCACGAATGCCTGCATCACCTGCTGCACGCGCTCGTCCAGGTCATCGGGCGCCACCTGCAACACTTCACGCATGGCTTTCCACGCACTGCGCGCCGGCACCGGCAACACCGCCAGGCTGATCAACGCCAGTACGATCGAATCCAGATAGGGCACCCAGTAGTGCCACTGGCCACCATGCAGCACCAGCGCCAATACGAAGGCCAGCACCACCGCCAGGCTCATCAAGCCCCCCAGCAACCAGCCGCGCACATCCAGCCACAGCAATGCCGACTGCAGCCTGCGGGCACGCTGGGCCACGAACGCGGCCATGCCCAGGTTGCTGGCACTCAGCAGCGCCGCCCACCACAGCGCCGGTCCGAACTTCACTTCGTGCCCGCCGGTGGTCAAGCCGATCACGGCGTTGGCCAGCGCATACACGCAGGCCAGCGACAGGATCACCCCGCCCAGCGCCTCGACCATCGGCTCCAGGTGCCAATAGCCGTACTGGAAGCGCGGGCTGTGCTCCCGCGCCACCAGCCGCAACACCGACAACGACACCAGGGTCAGGGCTACGTCGACCAGGCTGTAGATGCCGTCGAACAGGATGGCCTGCGATCCCACCAGCAGGCCACCGATGAAGCCGACCGCGCTGACCGCCACGGTGACCCCGATCGAGAACTTCAGGATGCGTTGCTCGCGCGCGGTATCCATCGTCCGCCGAAGGGCCGACCGTACCGGCTCAGGCCTTCAGCACCTCCACCTTGTAGGACGGCACGTCGCCATCGCGCTCGATGATAAGGCCATGCACATCCGACTCGAAGCCCGGGAAGCGCGCGTTCTGCTCGCGGGCGATGCGCAGCGACTGGATGATCGGTTCGTCGCGGTCGCCGAAGCGCTCGCCCGGCATGATCGTCGGGATGCCCGGCGGATACGGCACCAGCATCGTCGCAGCGATGCGGCCGCTGATCTGCTCGATGTCAACCCGCTCGATCTCGCCCTTCACCAGGTGGTTGTAGGCATCGGCCGGAGTCATCACCGGCGTCGGCAGGTCCACGTACATCTCACGCATCACCTTGGCCACCGCGAACTCCTGGTTGAACGCATGCAATGCGTCGCACAGGTCACGCAGGCCCCAGCCGGCATAGGCATGGGGATAATCGGCGGCCAGCGACGGCAGCGCCTGGGTCAGCGGCGCGTTGCGGTCGTACAGCTCCTTGAACGCCATCAGCTCGGTAACCAGCGTGCTCCACTTGCCCTTGGTGATGCCCATCGAGAACAGGAACAGCACCGAATACAGGTTGGTCTTCTCCACGGTGATGCCGCGGCCCCACAGGAACTTGCTCAGCACCGCAGCCGGGATGCCCAGCTTGCCCATGCTGCCGTCCATCGACAGGCCCGGTGTCAACAGGGTCACCTTGATCGGATCGATCAGCACATAGTCATCGACCAGGTTCTCGAACCCGTGCCAATGCGCATCGGGCTGCAGGTACCACTCCTCGCGCTTGGCGACCAGCGGCGCCGGTGTATCGCCCTTGTCCAGGCTGCGCTCGACCTTTGTCGGTTGCCACACGCTGAACCACCAGTCGTCGCGGCCCAGATCGTCGCGTACGTGCAGCATCGCCCGGCGGAAGGCGATCGCCTCGTCATGCATTTCCTGCACCAGCGAACGCCCCGCATCACCTTCCATCATCTTCGAGGCAACATCACACGCCGCGATCACGCCGTAATGCGGGCTGGTCGAGGTGTGCATCATGAACGATTCGTTGAAGCGTTCGGCGTCCAGGTCGCGGCTGGCCGAATTGCGCACGTGGATCATCGAGGCCTGCGAGAACGCGGCCAACAGCTTGTGCGTGGAATGAGTGGTGAAGATGATCGCGTCCTGCTCGCGCGGCTTGCCCTTGGCCATGCCATAGTGGTTCTCGTAGAACGGATGGAACGCGGCATAGGCGTACCAGGCCTCATCGAAATGCAGGAAATCGACCGCGCTGCCGATCTCCTCGGCGATTTTCTCGGCGTTGTAGCACAGGCCGTCGTAGGTCGAGTTGGTCACCACCGCGATACGCGGCTTGGAACCGGCCTGGTAGGCCTGGCTGGCCAGCGGATTGGCCGCGATGCTCTGCTGCAGGGCTTCCGGGGTGAACTGATCCAGGCTGATCGGGCCGATGATGCCGTGCGCATTGCGGCTGGGCGTGAAATACACCGGCACCGCGCCGGTCATGATCAGCGAATGCAGCAGCGACTTGTGGCAGTTGCGGTCGACGAACACCACGTCGCCACGGGCCACGGTGCCATGCCACACGATCTTGTTGGCCGTTGACGTACCGTTGGTGACGAAGAAGGTGTGGTCGGCGCCGAAGTTGCGCGCGGCCTCGTCCTCGGCCTCCTTGATCGGGCCGGTGTGGTCCAGCAGCGAGCCCAGCTCCGGCACCGAAATCGACAGATCGCTGCGCAGCGTGTTCTCACCATAGAACTGGTGGAAGGCGCGCCCGACCGGTGACTTGGTGAACGCCACGCCGCCGGCATGGCCCGGCGTATGCCAGGAATAGTTCGACTCGGCCGCGTGGTGGATCAGCGCCTTGAAGAACGGCGGCAGCAGGTTCTGCATGTAGTCTTCGGCCGCACGCATCACCTGACGCGAGATGAAGCTCTTGGTGTCTTCGAACAGGAAGATGAAGCCGTGGATGTACTTGAGCAGCTTGCTCGGCACCTTCTCGATGGTACGGCGCTCGCCATACAGGAACACCGGCAGGTTGGCCCGGCGCGCACTCTGCTCGCGCAGGAAGGCGGTCAGGCGCTGGAACTCGCCATCGACCTCCTCGCTGCCGTCGATCGAGATCAGCACCGCCGAAGCGGCCACATAGGTACGGGCGCCGGCACGGGCATCGTCCAGGTTCAGGCCGCACAGCACGCGCTGGTCATTGCTGCGCAGCTCTTCCACCAGCGCACGGATGAGGATGCCGCCGATGCGCGGCGAGTCGTAGTCACCGTCAATGACGATGACCGGATAATCCAGGGACTTGAAATACACGTTGATTCTCCTTGTCTAACTCAGGAACGCTGGGCGCCGGACGAGATTGCCGCCGCCTCGCGGGAACGCTGCCGCTGCTGGCGACGCTCCTCGCTGAAGAAGGGATAGAACACGGTGATGAACAGCACGAACAGGAAGGCGTACTGCACGATCGTTCCCGACGAGCCGTAGATCGCCCACAGGCAGTACACGACCGTCAGGCTGGTCAGGGTCCAGAACGCACCGGTGTGCACCAGCGTGTGCGACCGCTCCACCACGAAGTAACAGGCCACGCATGAATAGATGTAAGGCAGCAGCGTCAGCACGACCGCCGCCGAAGTGATCACGTCGAACTGGGCCGAGGCGGTCTTCGAGGTGGAGGTCACCAGCACCGCCAGGGTCATCAGCACGGCCACGATCAGCACGCCCTTGACCGGCACGTCGTCCTTGTTGGTCTTGCTGAAGATGCTCGGGAACAGGCCATCATCGGAGGCCGCCTTGGCGCTCTGCGCGGTCAGCAGGATCCAGCCGCCCAGCGAACCTGCGGCGCCGATGAAGGCACACAGGCTGACCAGCGCACCACCCCAGCCCCCGACGGCCTTGGCCGCCGCCAGTGCGAACGGCGCGTCAGACACCTGCAGCTCGCCGTTGGGCACCATGCCCATGATCACCGACGAGCTGGCGATGTAGGCGATGGCGGCCAGGAACACACCGGCCAGGGTGGCGCGGGCCACGTTCTTCTCCGGGTTTTCAACCACGCCGGCCGTGACCGAGGCCGACTCGACGCCGATGAAGGCCCACAGGGTCAGTGCCGCAGCACTGGAGATCGCACCGAAGTTCGACTCGCCGGAGACGTTGTAGGCCCCCTTGAAGATGTCGGCATCGAAGAAGAACCAGCCGAAGATGGCGATACCCAGGATCGGCACCAGCGCGAAGCTGGTGGTGACCGTCTGCACGCGGCTGACGAACGCCGGTCCGATCATGTTGGCAAAGCTCAGCGCCCACACCAGGATCAGCACCGCGATGCAGCGCACCAGCGGCTCGGACAGGATCGGGAAGAAGTAGCTGAAGTAGCCCACCGCCGCGATGGGAATGGCAACGTTGCCAATCCAGTTGGCGAACCAGTAGATGGTGTTGGTCTGGAAGCCCATGTAGGGACCGAACCAATCGCGTGCATACGCATACGGGCCACCCGCTTTGGGCGCCAGCTTGCCGAGCTTGGCGAACACGAAGGCCAGCAGCAGCGCACCGGCCGTGGTGATCAGCCACCCCCATATCGAGGCGGTACCGATCTTGGCCAGGCTGGAGGGCAGCAGGAACACCCCTGAGCCCATCATGTTGCCGGCGACGAGGAAGGTGGCTCCGACCACCCCGATTTTCTTTGCTTCTGCCATGACAATCTCCTGTACCTGGCATGGGCCCGGTGAACCCGGGCGTGGGGAATGGCTACGCTGGCGTGCTGCCGCTGGCGCTTACTTGATGAAGTTGTATTGCAGGCTGCCCTGCACCCGGACCGTGTCGCCGCGTGCTCCGCTCTGCTGCTGCAGGCGGCCGTACAGCAGTTCCATGCCCATCGTCCACGACGGTGCCGGGCTCCAGATCAGGTTGAACACGCCATAGCGGCTTTGCCGGAATGCATCACTCGGCAGCGCCGCATTGCGCTCCAGGGTCAGCTGACCGTAGATCAGGTTCGAGCGCCACAGATCAGACCAGTAGTGGGTATAGCCGACGAAGCCACCGTGCAGGTCCAGCGCATCGATGCGTCCATCGGCACCTACCACGGCGTCAAGACCGGAACCGGTGAGATCGGCGGTATAGCGGCTCAGGCCGCGGCCGCCCAGCGCGCCGAACAGCAACAGATCGCGTTCCCCCACCGAGGCCGAGCCACTGAGCTGCGCGCCACCGGCAAAGACGCGGTCACGGCGGGCATCGCCGTCGTAGGCCAGATTGCGCGCCACGACGCCCAGTTGCAGGTGCCCCCAGTCACGCTCCATGCGCGCGATGGCACTCACATCCGGCAGTCGATTGACTGCCGCCATCGCATCGCTGGCGCCGGCCAGCTCGGTGTCCGGGTCTTCGGCGGCCAGGGTCAGGGTGTTGCCCTTGCCCAGTGCAAAGCTGTGATGGATGCCGGCCACCAGCAGGTAACCGGCGCCGCCGGGTCCGGCAAAATCCAGCGTGTCAGGCAGGCTGTCCGGGTCCATGAAGCTGGAATACCCGTAACCCGCATACGTGTTGCCAAGCTGGCCATAGGCATGGCGCAGGCGGAACTGATAGCCATCGCTGCTGCCGAAGAAGTCATTCTCCAGATAGAAGCGCAGGTTGCCATGAGTGGTCGGCCGCCGCGCCTCGAAACTGAAACGCGTCTGCTTGGCGTGGATGTTGAAGTTCGAGACGTCGCGATGGTTGCCGCCCACCGGCATCGACGAGGGAATGAACTGATCCTCGTCCCCGGCGCCGCGCGAATCCGCAATCGCATCGAGCTTGGCATAGCCACCGATGCGGATCACGGTGTCGGTGCCGGGAATGGCGAAGAAGCCTTTCAGGTCCGGATCGGTCGGGCCGGCGGCGCTGTCCGGGCGCGAGGCCGCCGTTGACGGATCGGCCACCGACTCACGCTGGGGCAGCACGGTCGGCGACACGCCGGGAACCTGGGTCGGGTGCAGGATCCCGCTGGCGGTTGACACCGTCGTGGTCGCCTGCGATGCAGTGGGCGTCGGCGACGGCAGTACAACGGGAGCCGCAGCCGCACGCTCTTCGCGTCGTTCAAGCTGGTCCAGACGCTGCTGCATGCCCTGCAGCGTCTGCCGCATCGCGTCGATCTCCCGACGCAATGCCTGCGCATCATCCTGTGCGTGCAACGGCATCGCTGCCATCGCCGTCAGGCACCCCATACTCAGTACCGCCAAGCGCATTGCATCCTCCCCGGACTGGAACTTCCGCCGCGCGGCCGAGCAGCGCGCGAGCGCCGCCCCGACCTCAACGAGCTGTTGCTGGAAATGCGGGTACAGCGTCGACGACCGTCGCCAGCCTGCGCGATGCAGGCAACAGGGCGATGACATTGCCCCACCTGCCCGGACAGCGCCGGAGTCGCTTCCACTGCGGCAGCGCTGCCTAAGGGGGTGGCGACCGCAGGGGTCTGGGTAACAAGCGCTGGGTGAGAGTGTCGTGAATGGCATTGCGCGCACGCCCTCTCGAGGGCATGACGTGTGCGGCATCCATAGCGCAGTGACGCTGTATTCCATGCGCCAAGGCTAGTTCGACTGTCGTTTTTGGCCTTGATTGGGATCAAAGCGAAATGCTTGATGTCAGTCACGATTCAGACGTGACATCTGTTCGTGACGTGCGCAGCCCTCTTCGCCGGGACTGTCGCAGAAAGCAACAGGCCCACATGTCGCCATGTGGGCCTGTCACTCGGTTCAGCAGCCGGGCGCCTCAGCGTGGGCCGAGTACCGCCTGCAGATCGTTGCCCTGCGGAAGGCCGGCACGTCGCTGCACCTGGCCCTGCGCATCCTGGAACAGGATGCCGGGCGTACCCTGGAAGCCCATCTCCACCATCAGCACCTGGTTGGCATCCAGTTTGGCTGCGATGTCCCGGCTGATGCTGGGCAGCGGCTTGATGCCACCGCGATCGAACTGATGCTCGTTCTCCAGCAGTGCCGCACTGGGATCGCGCGCGGCCATGATCGCCGCCGCCTTGGCCGGACTGTCTTCGCGGATCACGCCGACCATGATGTGGCGCAACTGCACCTTTCCTGCGTCCACCCAGGGCCGTGCCGCCTCCCAGAACTTGTGGCAGTAAGGACAGTTGGCATCACTGAAGGTGTACACCACGCGCGGCGCATCGGCCTTGCCATCGCGTACCCAGGCACTGGCCTCCAGCTTGCTCCACATCTTGGCCGACATCGGCGCGGCAACCAGCTTCTCCAGCGTCTCGGCTGCAACTTCGTTGCCCTCGGCGTCGAACAGGCTACCCACCAGCACATGCTTGCCATCGGCGGTCACGTAAGCCGCCGCCGGCTGCTGGCCACCAACCATGCCGGCAAAGCCGCGCAGGCCGCCCGGCGCGTCGAATTCGGAGACCACCTCGAAGCCATGCTTCTCGATGCCCTTCAGGACAGCTGGCAACTCACCCTTCCTGGCGGCTGCCGTTGCCGAAGCCGTTGCCGGTGCAGCGGTACCCTTGCCCGGTGGGGTCTGTGCCTGGCTGCAGGCAGCCAGCGCCAGCATGGCCGGCAGCATCAGCGTATGCGCGATGCGCGGGGAAATCGACAACATGGAAACTCCGTAGTGGGATGCCAGCGCAGGCTACCGCAGCCGGCGCAGTTTGTGTTCAAGACCGGCCTGGGTCAGTTCGCCGAGATGCAGTTCCTGCAACCGCCCCTGCGCGTCGAAGAAGAGCGTGGAGGGGAAAGCCCGGACGTCCAGCGAGGTAGAGGCAGCCGATGACTCATCCAGCAGGACGTTGCCCAGCGAGATGTGTTCAGCGGCTAGAAAGGTCTGGACCTCGGCAAGGGTCTCGCCCTGGTTGAGGAAGACGAACTGGATATCGGCATGCTCCTGCTGGGCCGTCGCCAGTACCGGCATCTCCCGGCGACACGGGCCGCACCAGGTGGCCCACAGATTCAGCACGAGCGGCCTGCCGTGAAACTGCTGCAGGTCGATCGCCCTGCCCTGCAGGTCGACCACCTGCAGTGTCGGCAGCGGCATCTGCTTTGCCTGCCAGTACGCGAGCCCCTGGCTTGCACCGCCCCACAGCAGCAGTCCGGCCAGCGCACCTGCCAGCACCGGCGCCCTCAACGCGCGATGCCTGCGCAGTCGCCACAGCGCCCAGGCAAATCCAGCGCCAATCACAACGGGCAGGTGATACCCACCATCGGCAATCTGCAGCACGCTCCAGGGAGCTTCACGATAAAGGCTGAAATGCGCGGCAACAAAGGACAGCCGGCCACACAGCAGGCCAACCAGCAGCATGTCCAGCACCATCCCGGCTGCAGGTGGCCGAGCCTGGCCAGGCTCGGCACGCGACCAGAACCGCGCAATGGCCATCGCCAGCAACAGGAAGATCAGGATCAACACCACCGGCATCGGCACCGGCCCAACACTCGACATCAGCTCACCCCCGCTCTCGCCTGCACAGACCCGCATGGTCAAAGCGTCGTGCCTGCGATGCAAGCACGACGCATCCAACAGCGTTCATCAAGCGGCGTTGCGCCCCAGCTGCGTGCCCGGCGAGGCGCGCAGCCCCCGCAGACTGCCGGCCACGGCAGGCGTCAGCGGACGGTCGCGGCGTTTATTGCTGACGTGGCGACGATAGTTGGCGGGCGTCATGCCGACGATGCGCAGGAACAGCCGGCGGAATGCGCTCTGATCAGCGTAGCCCACCCCCCAGGCAACTTCGTCGATGCTGGCGCCCTGCTGCAGCAACGTCTGCGCCTTGGCCACGCGCAGTCGCTGGCAGTACTCGATGGGCCGCAGCCCGGTCGCCTTCAGGAAACGGCGTTGCAGGGTCCGCGGTTCCAGGCCGGAGATCTCACAGATTGCCCCCAGCGTCGCCCCACGTGCAGCCGTGGTATGCAGCCAGCGCTGCGCCTTCAGCACGTCACGGTCACCATGGGCGAAGTTGGCACTGAATCGCTCGAGATCCTGCTGGATCCCCACTGGCACCACTATCCCCAACTGCTGTGCCACCGCGCTGGCCACGCCCTGGCCGTGCAACCGGTACAGCAGGCGCAGACCGAGGAAGCGCCAGGCCTGGGCCCCGCCCACGGTGAGCAGATCGCCATCATCGACGAGTGCACGCTCACTGGGTGCCCAGCTGCCGACCTGCACCTGCACCTGCAGCGCCGGATGGTGGTTGAGGTCAGGGCCTGACACCGTGCGCCCCGTCAACAGACCCGCCCGTGCCAGCACACTGACCCCGTCACCTGCGGCGGCCAGCAGGCTGCCGCCGTCGTAGTGGGCCCGCAACCAGTCCAGCAGGACATCCTCGGCGCGCAGCGACGCACCGGAACTGACCTGGCCCGGCAAGGCGATCACTGCGGGAATTGCCGCGTCCAGCATTTCGGCACCGGCAATGCGATGCACGCCGGTATTGCTGGCAGGCACAATCCAGCGGGTGACCAGCACCCGCTTGCAGGGCCGTCGTTGCTGCTGCGCCAGACGATTGGCGACGTGCGCCATTTCGGCAAGCACCGATGCAGCCGACGGGTCGCCTCCGGGGTATTCAACCACCGCAACCTCGACGAATCCTTCGTTGCTGATTCCCTCCACTCCCCACCTCCTCTTCCGGTTCAGGCCGTCGAGCGGCCGGTTCAGGTTGAGGGTAGGAACTGCTTTGCCCCGGGGGCTATGAAGAAAGTTGCAAAGTGTGCTGAATGGGCGACGCAGGCAAAGCCTTGACTCTTGACCAGAGTCCAGGGATGACTATGCGCGGCAGGTCCAGAGGAGTCCGCCGTGAACATTGGTCAGTTGGCACGCCAGGCCGGCGTCCCCATCGACACCGTCCGCTACTACGAACGTCAGCAGCTTCTGCCCACCGCGGCACGTACGGCAGGTGGCTATCGCATCTTCGGCGAGCAGGATCTGCGACGCCTGCGCTTCATCCGCCGGGCAAAGACTCTGGGCTTCAGCCTCGACGAGATCGGTGAACTGCTTTCCCTCAGCGATCATCCTCCGCAGGACATGGGCAGCGTGCGTGACACCGCGCGGATTCGACTGCAGGACATCGAACTGCGGATGGCCGAACTGCAGCGCATGCATGGCGCCCTCTCGCAACTGGTCGAAGCCTGCCCCGGACATGGCGCGCTCGACCAGTGCCCGATCCTGGCCGCGCTGACCGGGGAAGACCGCTGAGCGCCTGGCGTCTGCGTCGACACATGTGCTGCCTGGCAGGCGGAAATCGCCTCCGCGCCATCGCGCGCCATGTGTAGAAAAGTGCAACAAAGCGCTTGCCAACCCCCGGGGGCACAGCTATTATTTCGCTCCTCAGCGACGTGGGGCCATAGCTCAGCTGGGAGAGCGCCTGCATGGCATGCAGGAGGTCAGCGGTTCGATCCCGCTTGGCTCCACCATACTTTCGGCATTAGGCCGTCGAAAGGTCGCAAAGAACATTGATGAGATCTGCGTCCCCATCGTCTAGAGGCCTAGGACATCACCCTTTCACGGTGGCGACCGGGGTTCGAATCCCCGTGGGGACGCCACTCATCATGAACAACGAGGACCCGGCCGATAACCGGGTCTTTTTTGTTCACCGCCCACCGGCATTCAGGTTGTGGCGTCGGAACGCTCCTGCCCTTGTGGCAATGAACGATTCGATGAAAAAGCTTCAAAAAAAGCTTCCACAAATGTGAACAGGCAGGTATGATAGGCGGCTCGGTAACACGGGGCCATAGCTCAGCTGGGAGAGCGCCTGCATGGCATGCAGGAGGTCAGCGGTTCGATCCCGCTTGGCTCCACCACTTTCGACATTAGGCCGTCGAGAGTTCTACAACTTGAAGTTTTTCGTGCGTCCCCATCGTCTAGAGGCCTAGGACATCACCCTTTCACGGTGGCGACCGGGGTTCGAATCCCCGTGGGGACGCCAGTTTCAAAGAGGACCCTGCTCCCAGCAGGAATCCTGGTTTCATGGGGCCATAGCTCAGCTGGGAGAGCGCCTGCATGGCATGCAGGAGGTCAGCGGTTCGATCCCGCTTGGCTCCACCACTTTCGGCATTAGGCCGTCGAGAGTTCTACAACTTGAAGTTTTTCGTGCGTCCCCATCGTCTAGAGGCCTAGGACATCACCCTTTCACGGTGGCGACCGGGGTTCGAATCCCCGTGGGGACGCCAATCTTTGAAACCCCGGCTTCGGCCGGGGTTTTTCTTTGCCTGCGATTCCCTGGTGACCGCGTTTCAGAACCGGCGATACATGCCGATCGAGGCTGGCGCGGTCGCCGCAAAGCCAAACTGCGCATACAGCCGATGTGCCTCGCCATCGGCCAACAGACTCACATACGCCGACGGCGGCAGGTTGCCCTGCATCCAGTCGCTCAGACGCTGCATCACCGCCTTGCCCAGACCCTGCCCCTGCAGGCGCGGCAGCACGGCGATATCGCAGACCTGCAGGTGGCAACCACCATCGCCGATGATCCGGCCCATCGCTACCAGCTCGCTGCCCTGGTAGGCACAGACACCGAAAACGGTATTGGGCAATGCCCGCGTCGCCGCCTCATGGGTCTTTGCACTGAGCCCGGCCAGCGCACGCAGCTGGCAGTAGTCCTCAACCGTAGGCACCGCCTGACGGAACTGGATCGTCTCTGGATCATTCATGCAACGTCTCCTGGAAGGTCGAGCTATCCTGCCGCATCCACGTCGCAGCCGCTGCGACCCATCTTCCGGCAGAGTCCAATGTGCTATTCCGCCCTGATCCGCGCCGACTACGCCAAGCTGGTGCGCGAGTTCGGCGCCGTCCTCTCCCTGGAGGAGTTCGCCGAACTCTATGCGCATGATCCCGGCAAGAAACGACCGAAAACGCCGAAAGCGATGGACGACGGATTTGCCGGTGCGCGCACCGAACTGGGCCGCGACATCGTGGCGAAGATCCAGCAATGGCATGCACAGGAGCGGCAGCAGCTGCAGGCTGAGCTGGAGCGGCAGCTTGAGCGTCGCGACATCGCCAATGCAACCCTGGCCACCCGTCCCACGCAGAAAGCACGCAATGACCTGCGCGTTGCCGGCAACCGCATCGACCGCGCGCAGGCACGTCTGGACGACCTGCATCGGGAACAGCTGCTGCCACGCGACAACCGTATTTTTCCTGGCACCTACGCGCCGGTGATGGTCAGCGAGAATGGCCGGCGCGTGATCAAGCCGATGCGCTATCAATGCCGGCTTCCGGACAAGCCCGCGCGCAACGATGTCCTCTATCCCGGCACCTACAATGCGCGGCGGGACAGCCTGGAAGGCTATTGGCGCGGAGCCTTCGGACTGCGCCACGGCGTGGTGGTGGTACAGGCCTTCTACGAGCACGTTCCTCGCCACGCCATTGCCGGCCGCACCCTGCACAACGACGAGAAGGAACAGGACGTGGTGCTGGAGTTCCGCCCTGATCCGCCGCGCGACTTGTTGCTGGCCTGCCTGTGGGCGGAATGGGAGGGCCCGGACGGACGCCTGCTGTCGTTCGCCACCATCACCGATGGACCGTCAATCGATGTTGCCGCTGCCGGCCATGACCGGGGTGTACTCCCGATCCGCGCCGAGCATCTGGACGCCTGGCTCAACCCGGACCCGGACAACCTGGCGGCGCAGTACGCCATCCTCGACGACCGCGAGGAGATCCGTTATGTCTACGAAGAAGCCGCCTGAGCGGTCGGATCAGGCGTTTGCGCTGGAGCGCCCCACTGCGCGGACCAATGCCTTGGACAGCTCCGCCGACAGATAGGGCTTGATCAACAGCACCCCCGATCGCATCGCGACCGGCAGTTGTTCGGCGGTCATGCCGGTGGCGAGCACGAACGGCACCCCGCGCGCGGCCAGCGCCGCAGCGACCGGTTCACTGGTCTCGTTGTGGGCCAACCGGTAATCCAGCAGGGCCACGTCAGGGTTGGCCTCTTCCAGCAGGCGCAGTGCCTCGGCAACGGACGCGGCAAGACCAACGACCAGAGCACCGGAATGCACCAGCTGCATCTGCAGCAGCGCCGCACTCATCTCGTCGTTCTCCACTACCAGCACCCGCAGGTCCTGCAACGCTGACATAGGCTATCGCTCCGTGCCTGTTAAGCGTTGCCAGTATAGCCAGCAGTCGGCCGATACCGACAATTTGAAGCCATTTCGGCCCCGTTCGCCCGCACCTCTATGAACGCCCGCCCGGCTCGGGTACACTAGCCCGCTGCTGCCGGTGTGGCGGAATGGTATACGCAGCTGACTCAAAATCAGCCGGGGGTGACCCCATGAAGGTTCGAGTCCTTTCACCGGCACCACGATAAAAGGCCAGGTCTACGACCTGGCCTTTGTCGTTTCCGGTCTTGCCCTGCCCGACCAACGCCGTCGACACTGGAGCGATGGCATCGCGCTCCGCTCCCTCCCTTCCCCCAGCGTTCCAGGCTCACCTGCGCGAACTGGTCCTTCCAGACGCGGTCGCCTGGTCGAACTACTTGTCGCTGCCGGGCGTGATCGAGCACACCAGCTGGGGCGATGTCTCTGTAGAGGCTCTGCAGCGGCAGATCGTCGACCATGCGCGCAACACACGATGCCGCCGCTGGGCGATCCTCGACAGTCACGATCAGTTGCTGGGCACCGTCGGCCTCAACGACATCGACATCGAGCACCACCGCGCGGAACTGGCCTACGACCTGTCCCCAGCCCACCAGGGACGCGGGCTGGCGACCGGGGCGGCGCACGCGGTCATCGCCTGGGCGCAGGCCGCACTAGGTTGCGTGCGCATCCAGGCCACCGTGCTCGACAGCAATCTGCGATCCATTGCCGTACTGGAACGGGCAGGCATGCAACGCGAGGGATTGCTGCAGTCCTATCGCCATGTCCGTGGACGGCCGCGCGATTTCTGGATGTATGCGCACACTCACCCGCGGCTGCACTGCGGCCAGGGCGAAGACCGCGCCCACCCATAAGCCAGCGCGCGCCGGCGCCCTACACCACCCGCAGCGCCGGGGAATGCACGCCATGGCCATGCCCTGCCCCCGCGTGCACACGGAACCCTGCCACCGTCTGCAGCAGCTGCGAAGACTGCTCTTCCATGCTGCGCGCGGCCGCTGAGGCCTCTTCCACCAGCGCTGCATTCTGCTGCGTGCCCTGATCGATCAGATCCACCGCGTGGTTCATCTGCTGGATGTCATCGCTCTGCTGTTGCGCAGCCGCACTGATCTCGGTCATCAGGTCGCTGACACGCCGCACGTCGACCACGATCTCGTCCATGGTCCGGCCGGCGCTCTCGACCTGCGCCGTTCCGGCACCGACGTTGGCAACAGACGCATCGATCAGCTGCTTGATTTCCTTTGCCGCACCCGCCGAGCGATGCGAGAGCTCGCGGATCTCGGTGGCAACCACGGCGAAACCACGACCATGCTCACCGGCACGCGCCGCTTCCACCGCCGCGTTCAATGCCAGGATGTTGGTCTGGAAGGCAATGCCATCGATCACACCAATGATGTCGACGATGCGACGCGAGGAAGCATTGATCACCTCCATCGTCGAGACCACGTCATGCACCACCTGGCCACCCCGTGCGGCCACATCGGCGGCGCCGCCGGCCAGTTGGCTGGCCTGGCGCGCGTTGGTCGCGGTGCGCTGCACGGTCTCGGCCAGCCCCTTCATCGACACGGCGGTTTCTTCCAGAGAGGCAGCCTGCTGTTCGGTACGCTGGGAAAGGTCGTTGTTGCCTTCGGCGATCTCGCTCGCACCGACCGCAATGGTGTCTGCGGCGAACTTGATCTGACCGATGATGGCCGCCATCGCCTCGACCAGCGCGTTGACGCCACCGCATAGCTCGGCGATCGGGCCCGTCTTGTCGGCCATGCCGATGCTCCGGGTCAGGTCGCCCTCCTTTGCCGACGCCACCACTTCGCGCGTCTGCGCGACGGCGCGCTGCATGGCCTGGCTCTCATGCACCTGTGCGGTGATGTCGGTGGCGTACTTGACGACCTTGAACGGCCGGCCACCGGCATCAAGGATCGGGTTGTACGACGCCTGGATCCACACTTCACGACCACCTTTGCCCAGCCGCCGGTACTGGCCTGCGTCGTACTCGCCGGAGCCGAGTTTTTCCCAGAACCGCCGATACTCGACACTGGCCCGGTAGTCGGGCTCGACGAACAACGAATGATGCTGGCCACGCACCTCTTCCAGCGTATAGCCGGTGGCGGCCAGGAAGTTCGCATTGGCCGCCAGGATGCGGCCATCCATGCTGAACTCGATCACCGCCTGCGATTTGTCGATGGCGGCCAGCTGCCCCGCCGATTCGGCTGCCTGCTGCTTCTGCGCGGTGATGTCGGTGGCGAACTTGACCACCTTGTACGGCCGACCGTGCTGGTCAAGCACTGGGTTGTAGGAGGCCTGGATCCAGATTTCGCGCCCG
Organism: Stenotrophomonas sp. OVS01A; assembly: GCF_019969775.1. Lineage (NCBI taxonomy): Bacteria > Pseudomonadati > Pseudomonadota > Gammaproteobacteria > Lysobacterales > Lysobacteraceae > Stenotrophomonas > Stenotrophomonas sp. OVS01A. The sequence continues at coordinate 1,899,734 of NZ_JAHXYV010000001.1, forward strand.
CCCTTGCCGAAGCGCCGGTACTGACCTGCATCGAACTCACCGCGGCCCAGCCGCGCCCAGAAGTCGCGGTATCCGGTGCTGCGCGCGTCCTCGGGATCGACGAACAGGGAATGATGCCTGCCCTGGATCTCATCCAGGCGATATCCCACTGCCTGCAGGAAGTTGTCATTGGCCTGCAGGATGGTGCCGTCGAGGGCGAACTCGATGACCGCCTGCACCCGGTGCAATGCGGCCACCTGGGCCTCAAGCTCGACGTGCCGCCGATGCTGCTCGGCCACCTCCGTGGCGCGGCGCTGCATGCCCAACACCCCCTGCAGCGCGCGCAGGGGAGACCAACGGGTGAGCACTTCGGCCGGCGCCTGAGCACCTTCCATGGAGCCTGAAATAAGCATCGTCTGATCCTCGGTGTCCGGGTAGCGGTTGCGACCCGCCGGGCGGGATGCCCGGCGGCAACTTCGATTGCCTGGGACGTGCAGACGCCGACCGGCGTCACTCGAGCGACTGGCAGAAAACAGTACGGCAGCTGCGATCGTCATCAAACAGCGGCGGAGCACACGGCACGGGCCGCCCATCGGAGGCAGCCTCGGGTCCGGCGGCGGGAGCCTGCAGCGGGCTCCAGAGAAGGTAACGGCGCGACGGCCAGCAACTTTAGGGGGCCAGCCCCTGGTCGGCAGCGCGCCGCAGAACCCAGCGCAGCAGCATCGTTGCCAGCACCGCCGGCAGGTAGCCCAGACTGCCGCAGACGACCAGCAGGGACGGCCCCGCCAGCGGCCCGCCTCCGCCCAGGATCCAGCTGCGGGTGGCGAGGATGTACAGCGCGAACGGCACCAGCAGCAACGGTGCCAGCCGCAACAGCTGCCACCGCCACCTACCCGGCCCGATCCAGCCGGCCAGTGCACCCAGCACGGCACCTGCAGCTGAGATGGTGGCGATTTCATCCATGACGCGCTTCCGGAAGTCTTCCAGCCACCATTCTGGACCAGCGCCGACGGAAAGGGGATGCGGCAGGCACGCAGAAGGTTGCAATGACCATCGGGACATCCCTTGCCTGCGCGCTGCCGGCAGCATGCGCCCACTGAATGGATTTTTCCTGGGAGGCAGCATGCTTCGACGCTTGAACGCCATCATCTTCCTCAGCCTGTGCAGTGCCGGCGCATTGGCCAGCGACGCGGGCTTCCGCCCCAGCTTCCATCCCGACCAGCTGAAGGGGCCACCCGCCGGTCGCCACAACGAAGTACTGGTGCTTGGGACAGCACATCTGTCGGAACTGCCAAAGACCTTCGAGCCGGCCATGCTGGAGCCGTTGTTGCAGCGCTTGGCACGTTGGCGCCCGGAGGCGATTGCCACCGAAAACCTGTCCGGCCTGCAGTGCGACTTCATGCGTCGCAATCCCAGCCGCTATGCCGAAAGCGTCGAAACCTACTGCTTCGACACCGACGCGGCCCGCGTCGCCACCGGCTTCGACGTGCCCAGCGCGAACGCCGAAATGGGACGCCTGCTGTCGGCATGGCCGGCAAGCCCGACAGCCGCGCAGCGTCGGCACTTGGCCGCGGTATTCCTGGCCGCTGGCGAGCGCGGATCGGCGCAGGTGCAATGGCTGCGTCTGCCTGTGCAGGACCGGATCGCCGGCGACGGCCTGGATGCTGCGCTGGTCGGGATTCTCGACAAGAGCCTGACCCGCCGCAATGAAACCAACCTGGTGGCGGCAGTCCTCGCTGCCCGCCTGGGCCTGGAACGCCTGTGGGCAGTGGACGACCACACCGCCGATTCGCCCACCCCGCCCGAGGACAAGAAGGCGGCACGCGAAGCGATGATGAAGGCCTGGGACAACCCGCACGCAAACGCACGGCTGGACGCCGACGAGCCGCTGTATGCCAACGTCGGCAAGGTCGGTGGCGTGCTGGACCTGTATCGCGCCTACAACCGCCCCGGCGTCGGCCTGCAGGCCTACCAGGCCGATTTCGGTGCTGCGCTGGTCGAACCCTCACCCCAGGGCTTTGGCCGCAACTATGTGGGCTACTGGGAAACCCGCAACCTGCGCATGGTCGCCAACATCCGCGAAGTGCTGGGCCAGCGCCCGGGAACGCGCCTGCTGGCCATCGTTGGCGCTTCGCACAAAGGCTACTACGAGGCCTACCTCAACATGATGCACGACGTGCAGCTGGTGGATGCCGAAGAGGTGCTGCGCTGAGGCCCGCACCTGATCAACGCAGCAGATCCGCTACCCACGTTGCTGCGCATCGCGACGCCCGGCGCGCCAGATCATCACGCTGGCAGCGACGATGCAGCCCAGCGTGACCAGCAGCATCAGCGCCACGCCCCACTGCACCACGGGGACCAGCATCCGGGCCTGCTGGTCGTTGCGCAGCTGCTCCAGCCGGAGCCAGCCGGAGAGAGCCAGGGACCAGCCGACAACGGCCGGCGCATAAGCACGGACTGCACTCAGGTTCCAGGACGTCATGTTGTTTTCCTGCCAAGGTGGGGCGTTGGCGCAGTATTCGCCGCGCCCCTCTCACAGGCTGAGATCAGCCGTCGCTGAGGTCGCCGCCGTCCACCGGCGAGCTACCGGGCAGTTCGCCGGTTTCGCCCTGCACCTGCACATTGTTGCGACCCATCGCCTTGGCCCGGTAGCACTGGGCATCGGCGGCGGCGACGGCCTGGTCCACGCTCATGCCGGCGGCAAGCGGTGCGATGCCGATGCTGGCGCCGATCCGCAGCTGGTGCTGGTCCCACGGAATGGACAGGTTGGCCAGGGTATGCAGCAACTCGCCGCCGATGCGCGCCGCTCGCCGCGGGCTGCACCCGGACAGGATCACCGCGAATTCGTCACCGCCCAGGCGGGCCACCACATCCGAGTCGCGTACACCATGGCGCAATACGCTGGCCACGGCCCACAGCACGGCGTCGCCGGCCAGATGACCAAAGGTATCGTTGACCGGCTTGAACCGGTCCAGATCGATGTACATCAGTGACGCCGCCTGCCCGGTCCGCTCGACCCGGGTGATCGCCTGCTGCAGATGCACTTCGAAGCCGCGGCGATTACCCAGTTCGGTCAGCGGGTCCATCTCCGCCAGGTGCCGTGCCTCGCGCTCGCGTGCGCGCTGCTGGGTGTCATCGCGCAGGACCCACACCGCACCACGCACCTGGCCCTCGTCGTCGCGAAGCCAGGCCCGGGTCAGGTCAACCGGCACCACGGCGGTGCCCATCTGCAGCAGCAGATCGGCATGCAGATCCACGGCGTTGCTTTCCGGATCCAGCAGCACGCTGACGTCGAGCTGCGATTGCGGTGCGTATTCGGTGGTCAACGACAGCACGTCCTGCACGAGATGCCCGGCCAGCGACAGCGCTCCATCGCCGGCAAGCATTCGCACGGCGGCCGCGTTGGCATATTCGATGTGGCCATCCAGGGCCACGCTGAGTACAAGGTCGGCAACCGCATCCAGGGTGATGCGGCTGCGCTGCTCGCTTTCGAACAGGCGCTGCTCGCTGCTGCGCTGGGCGCTGACATCCTGGATCTGCGACACGAAATGCAACGGTTCACCGCGCTCATTGCGTACCAGCGATACCGACAGCCGTGCCCAGATGGTGTTGCCCTCACGGCCCAGGTAACGCTTTTCAAGGTGATAGTGCGTGCGTCGCCCCGCCAGCAGGTCCTGCACCAGGGCCAGGTCGGTCTGCAGATCGGCCGGATGGGTCAACCGCTGGAAATCGACCTGCAGCAGTTCCTCGCGCGTGTAGCCGAGAATGCGGCACAGCGCATCGTTGACATCCAGCCAGCGCCCTTCCAGCGACACCAGCGCCATGCCCAATGCCGCCGAGGTGAACGCACCGGCGAACTTTTCCGCCGCAAGACGAGCCTCGGCGCGCGCCTGCAGGATCTCGGTGATGTCGATGGCCATGCCGACATAGCCGATGCGCTCGCCATTGGCGCCATCCATGCGGCTGATTGACAGGCGTACCTGGCGACGCTGACCGTCCTTGCGCAGCAGTGTCCACTGCCGCGAATACGTCTGGCCCTCGGCACGTGCACTGAGTGCCTCGAACACACCCGGAACCTGTCCATCGGCGGTCGCCAGCGGTCGCAGCCACGCCTGCAGTTCAACCGGGTCGTGGAAGGCATCCAGGCGGCGCTCACCCACTACTTCAGCGGCGGTGTAGCCGAGCAGGCGCTGCGCGCCGGTATTGAAAATGGTGATGATGCCATCGGTGTCGGTCGCGATCACCGCGACTTCGTCTGAAGCATCCACCATCGCCTGCAGGCGCTGCCGCATTTCGGCCGCGTCCTGGCGCGCCTGCTGCAGTTCGGTGACGTCGGCATGGGCGCCGGCCATCCACAGTGGCCTGCCCTGCCCGTCCCATTCGAATACCCGTCCGCGATCGTGGATCCAGATCCATTCGCCATTCCTGTGGCGCATCCGCAACAGGCAGACATAGTGGTCGGTGCGGCCATCGAAGTGGTCCTGCAGGGCCGCATCGGACAGCGCCAGATCATCCGGATGGACCAGCGCGATGAAGGTCTTCTGGCAGATCGGTTCAAGTTCGTCCAACCGGTAGCCGACGATCTCGGCCCACCGTTCGTTGACCCGCATCTGCCCGCTCTGGACGTTCCATTCCCAGGTGCCGGCCGCGGTGCCCTCGATGATCATCGCCAGGCGGCGGCGCTCTTCGGCCAGTTCCTGCAGCCGGCGCTCCAGCAGTGCGTTGCCGCTGTTGCCCTGATCGGCCATCAGCCGCCTCCCCTGCCGACGCAGCTGCCCGCAGGCCGTGGCGAGCCACAGCGGTCACGGAACAGCGCGGATGGTGCTGACGGCATGGCCTCCCCAGCGACAGCAGGGGCCCAGGCGCCCCTTCGGGCGCAAGTGTGCGCATTGCCGGGGAACATCGACAAGTCCCCCGCCCGGATCGCGCCGGGAGGGGGACGGCGGACTCAGCTGCGCTTGGCCCGGGCGAACGCCTCGGCCAGGGCATTGTTGGCTGGCGGCGCGGCCTGTGCCGGGCGTCCGCCATTGCCCGGGTTGCGCCCCTGGCCACGTCCCTGCCCGGGGTTGCCGGCGTCGCGGCGCGGCGCCTGCCCCTGGCTGCGTTCGTCACGGCTGCCCGGGCGGCTGGTGGCCTGGCCGGGCGTGTCGTCCAGACGACGGGTCAGGGCGATGCGCTTGCGCGGCACGTCCACCTCCAGCACCTTCACCTTGACGATGTCGCCGGCCTTGACCACGTCACGCGGATCCTTCACGTAGGTATCAGACAGCGCCGAGATGTGGATCAGGCCGTCCTGGTGCACGCCGATATCGACGAACGCACCGAACGCGGCCACGTTGCTGACCACGCCTTCCAGCACCATGCCCTCGCGCAGGTCCTTGATGTCCTCGACGCCATCGGCGAAACGGGCCGCCTTGAATTCCGGGCGCGGATCACGGCCCGGCTTTTCCAGTTCCTTGAGGATGTCGCGCACCGTCGGCACACCGAATGTCTCGTCGGTGAACTGCTCGGCCTTCAAGCCGCGCAGGAAACTGCCGTCGCCGATCAGCGCCTTGATCGGACGCGCGGTGCTGGCGACGATGCGCTCGACCACTGGATAGGCTTCCGGGTGCACCGACGATGCATCCAGCGGCTCATCGCCATCGGCGATACGCAGGAAACCTGCGCATTGCTCGAACGTCTTCTCGCCCAGGCGCGACACCTTCAGCAGGTCCTTGCGACGCTTGAACGGACCGTTGTCATCGCGGTGGCGCACGATGTTCTCGGCTACCGTCGACGACAGGCCCGAGACGCGCGACAGCAGTGCAGCCGACGCCGTGTTGACGTACACGCCGACGGCATTCACGCAGTCCTCCACGCGCGCATCCAGCGCACGCGCCAGGCGGTACTGATCCACGTCGTGCTGGTACTGCCCCACGCCGATCGCCTTCGGCTCGATCTTCACCAGTTCGGCAAGCGGGTCCTGCAGGCGACGCGCGATCGATACCGCACCACGGATCGACACGTCCAGGTCCGGGAATTCCCTGGCCGCCGTTTCCGACGCCGAATACACCGACGCCCCGGCTTCACTGACCACGATCTTCTGCGGCGCGTTCTCACCCAGCGCCTTGATGGCTTCACCGGCCAGCTTGTCGGTCTCGCGGCTGGCGGTGCCGTTGCCGATCGCGATCAGCTGCACGTTGTGCTTGGCACACAGCTGCTTGATCGTCTGCAGCGACTGCTCCCACTGCCGGCGGGGCTCGTGCGGGTAGATGGTGTCGGTGGCGACCAGCTTGCCCGTGGGGTCGACCACGGCAATCTTGCAGCCGGTGCGGATGCCCGGGTCCAGGCCCAGCACGCTTTTCGGGCCGGCCGGTGCGGCCAGCAGCAGATCCTTGAGGTTGTCACCGAACACCGCGATGGCTTCGGCCTCGGCTTTCTCGCGGGCCTGGTTGAACAGGTCCAGCAGCAGGTGCATGTGCAGCTTGGCCCGCCAGGTCAGGCGGCAGGCGTCCAGCAGCCAGCGATCAGCGGGGCGCCCCGCATCACGGATACCGGCGTTGTGCGCCACGCGCCCTTCGGCGTACTGATGTCCGGCCTCGGCATCCTTGCCTGGGTCCAGCTCCAGGAACAGGATCTCCTCGCGGCGCGCACGGAACAACGCCAGCAACCGGTGCGAGGGAATCTTCGCCAATGACTCGGCGTGCTCGAAATAATCGCGGTACTTGGCGCCCTCGGTTTCCTTGCCCTCGGCAACGCGGGCACGGATCACGCCCTGCTCGCTCAACCAGCTGCGCAGCTCGCCAACCAGCGTGGCGTCCTCGCCCCAGCGCTCCATCAGGATCGCGCGGGCACCTTCCAGCGCGGCCTTGGTATCGGCCACGCCCTTGTCGGCATCCACGAACGTGGCGGCAAAGACCTGCGGGTCCTGTGTCGGATCGCCCAACAGGCCGTCGGCCAACGGCTCCAGTCCTGCTTCGCGGGCGATCTGCGCGCGGGTGCGACGCTTGGGCTTGTACGGCAGGTACAGATCTTCCAACCGGCTCTTGGTGTCGGCGGCGAGGATCTCGTTGCGCAGCTCATCGCTGAGCTTGCCCTGCTCACCGATGCTGGCCAGCACCGCCGCACGGCGGTCTTCCAGTTCGCGCAGGTAGGTCAGGCGGGTTTCCAGGTTGCGCAACTGGGTGTCGTCCAGGCCGCCGGTGACTTCCTTGCGGTAGCGGGCGATGAACGGAACGCTGGCGCCTTCATCGAGCAGGCCGACAGCGGCGCTGACCTGGGGGGTCTGGGCACCGATTTCATCGGCGATGGTCTGGGCGATCTGCTGGGCGAGCTGGCGCTGGGCGTGCTTGGCGTCGTGCATTGTTTCCGGCCTGGGCCGCATTGCGGGAAAGGCCCATTCTTGCAATGCGCGGGCGGCAGGGACAAGGCGTTGACAGAGCGGCGGTTCAGGCGGTGGGTCCGGATGGGACGCCGGCATCCTGGCAAAGGGGGCTCGGACTGGCCCCGGGGCTGGGATGCCGGCGCGGACGCGCGATGGTGGAGCGCGTCCTGCCGCGTACTGCGAAGGTCAGCGGTAGTGGCGGGCGGCACGCTGCATGACGATGTCGTCACGCAGGCTCTCCAGCGCCATCAGGCGGACCTTGCCGACACCCTGCAGTTCCATGAACCGCTCCGTGTAGAACTCCGGCCCCAGCGCGGTATCGGCGCGGGATTTGCTGAAGCCGTAGGGCACCACGCCCTTCTCGCCATCCTTGCTACCACCGACATAAAGAACGATTGCCATGTGATGTCTTCCTCCAAATTGCTACTGCGTACTGCACACGATGAGCGGTACTTGTTGGCTCATCGGGATAGAGCTTACCGCGACCAAGCTGACTGGAACGTCACGAAGACTAATGACGATCGGTTGCATGCAGATGACTGCGGGATAGCAGCAGAATGCTTACGGATCTTTAACTTCCGGCTAACGAATCCGCGGGTTTCAGCCAACGGCGCAGCCCCTCGTGGGTGGGTGTGGTTGGTCGCGGAATGCAAAAGCCGCAGGTGGGTCGGCCGGGTTGGGTTCGCGGGGGACGCCGTGAATCCGTCCCTGGAGCAACTGTGTGCTGGAGGAGCGCCAGCCCTTCCGGTAAACGGGCACGGTAGTGCCGGCCGCTGGCCGGCAGCCTCAGGAGCAACGCCCTCTGGTGCGCTCAGGCGGGGATCGATCCGCCTTGAGCGTCACGCATACGGGCGTTGAGAATCACCAGCATCTTCCGC